>CAWGEI010000005.1:0-1969867 GCA_963821585.1 uncultured Acidobacteriota bacterium | reverse complement strand
ATCGCCTTGACCTCCTTGGCCGTGGACGCCTGGTCGAGCGCGTCGACCACGTCGTCCGCCGCGGCGACGTTGTCGTCATCGAGCGGGCCGCGGGCCGGCGAGCTCGACATGATCGCGCCGTTGATGCGCACCAGCGCGATGGTCTCGCCGCGCGGCTTGGGCCGGGCGCTGTCGCCAGCATAGTCGGCCAGGGTCACGAGATTGCGCGTCTTGCCGACGCGCAGCCACATGTCGTCCAGCGCGTCGTTGCGGTAGCCGATACGGTCGACCAGCTGCTCCTGCCGCGCCTTCTCCGGATCGAACGGCACGGCGTCGATGAGCTGGCGCACCTTGGCCGGATCGATATGGCGCTCGCGGGCCACGTCGCTCACGAACTGGCCATACAGGCTGTCGAGAAGCTGCTGCAGGTTCTCGCGCGCCGGGGCGGGATAGGCGGTGTCGGTGAAGCTGTCGGGCGCGCTCTTGTATTCCCAGCGCTTGCCGCCCTCGACCTTCACGCCGAGCTTGTCGAGGCCTTCCCTGATGAACGGCGTCTCGATGGCGAGTCCCGCCACCGCGAAACCGCCGCTCGGCTGCAGCCAGATCTGCTCCAGCGACGAGGCGAGATAGTAGTCGGAGAAGTGCGTGCCGCCGCTGCCCAGCGATTCGGCGAAGCCGATCGCGAACTTGCCCTTGCCGCGGAAGTGCGCGATCGCCTGGCGCAGCTCCTGGACGCGGCCCAGCCCCGCCAATTCGTCGCCGATATCGACGAACATGCCGACGACCCGCGGATCGTCGGCCGCCTGCCACAGGAGCTGCACGGTCTCGACGATGTCGCGCTTGCCGCCGAACAGGTCACCCCCCAGCAGACCGCCGCTGGTCGTTTCCGACGGCACGTCGCGCAGGTCGACCGACAGGACCAGGTTCTGCGGCAGCGCCTTGGTCGTGAAGGGGCCCGAGGCCAGGAAGGCGGCACATCCGCCGATCGTGAGCAGGGTGAGAGTGCCCACGGTCGCGAGCAGGCCAACGATAAATCGCCACATGGCCCATGTCTCCGTTCAACGCTTCGCTATTTGACCAAATTCGGCCGGAAGCTCCTGACGGCGTCAAGCATCGCCGAGGACCTGATGTCGAGCCCGTTGTCGCGCACCAGCACCGTCGTCGGCTGCCCGCGCACGGGGCGCAGGCTGTCGTCGAAGCTCCACGTCGACAGGCCGAGATTGGCAGTGATGAAGGCCTGGTCGGCGAGACCGATTTCGAGCTGCGGCCGCAAGGCGAGCCGGCGCAGCCGCACCCAGACGATGTCATCCCAGGCGAAGTTCTTGTTGCGGCCAAAGCCCAGGCGGATGCCATCGTGGTCGATGACGACCTGCGGCTCGCGATTGAGCGTGCGGGTGACGCCCTGGAACACGTAGTAGAGCATCGCCATCGCCAGCATGAGGAACAGCGCGAAGCGCGGGTCGTTCAACGACAGGGTCGGCGCGTTGGCCGGGTTGTTCATGAAATGCACGATCGCCACCACGATCATGACCAGCGACACGGCGGCCATGCTGCTGTTGTGCAGGGTTCCATAGCGCGCTGTCAGGGGGCGCACCGTCGCGACGCCGGCTGCCATCACCCTTGTCTCAGCCGCACTGCGCGCGGTGGCGCAGCAGGTGGTCGGCCAGCACGCAGGCCATCATCGCCTCGCCCACCGGCACGGCGCGGATGCCGACGCAGGGATCGTGGCGGCCCTTGGTGACGATCTCGGTCTCGTTGCCGTGACGGTCGACGGTCTGCGCGCGGCGTCAGGATCGAGGAGGTCGGCTTGACCGCGAAGCGCGCGACGATGGCCTGGCCGGTGGAGATGCCGCCCAGGATGCCGCCGGCATGGTTGGAGAGGAAGCGCGACCTCGCCGTCCTGCCATGCGCATCTCGTCGGCGTTCTCCTCGCCGGACAGCGCGGCGGCGGCGAAGCCGGCGCCGATCTCCACGCCCTTGACCGCGTTGATGCTCATCAGCGCGCGCGGCGAGGTCGGCGTCGAGCTTGCCGTAGATCGGCGCGCCCAGGCCGGCCGGCACGCCGTCGGCCACCACCTCGATCACCGCGCCGACCGACGAGCCGGCCTTGCGCACGCTCGTCGAGATAGCCTTCCCAGCGCTGCGCCGCCTGGCGGTCCGGGCACCAGAAGGGATTGTCGCTCGATCTGCGTCCCAGTCCCAGCTGCGCGCGGTCGATCTTGTGCGGCCCGATCTGCACCAGCGCGCCGCGGATCGTGACGCCGTCGTGCCCGAGCACCTTGCGCGCGATGGCGCCGGCCGCGACGCGCGTCGCGGTCTCGCGCGCCGACTGACCGGCCGCCGCCGCGATAGTCGCGCACGCCGTATTTGGCCAGATAGGTGTAGTCGGCATGGCCGGGCCGGAACTGGTCGTTGATCTCGCCATAGTCCTTGGAGCGCTGGTCGACGTTCTCGATCAGCAGCGCGATCGGCGTGCCGGTGGTCACGGCCCTCGAACACGCCGGACAGGATCTGCACCGCGTCGGGCTCCTGGCGCTGGGTGACGAAGCGCGACTGGCCGGGCCGGCGCTTGTCGAGCCAGGGCTGGATGTCGGCCTCGGTCAGCGGGATGCCCGGCGGGCGCCGTCGACCACGCAGCCGATCGCCGGCCCGTGGCTCTCGCCCCAGGTGGTGACGCGGAACAGGTGGCCGAAGCTGTTGTGCGACATGGCCGTCGGCTCAGCGCTGCCGTTGAAGTTCGTCGAGCAGCTCGGCGAGTCTGCGGCGCGGCATCGGTCGCGCATCATGCCGACGATGTGGTAGCCGGCATCGACGTGCATGCACCTCGCCGGTGACGCCGCTGCCGAGATCGCGACAGCAGGATAGAGGCCGGCGCCGCCGACCTCCTCGATCGTGACGTTGCGCTTGCAGCGGCGCGTTGAGCTCGTTCCACTTCAGGATGTAGCGGAAGTCGCCGATGCCGCGAGGCGGCCAGCGTCTTGATCGGGCCGGCCGAGATCGCGTTGACGCGGATGCTCTGCTCGCCGAGATCGGCGGCGAGATAGCGCACGCTGGCCTCCAGCGCCGCCTTGGCGACGCCCATGACGTTGTAGTGCGGCATCACCCGCTCGGCGCCGTAATAGGTCAGCGTCAGCAGGCTGCCGCCGTTCGTCATCAGCGGCTCGGCGCGCTGCGCCACCGCGGTGAAGGAGTAGCAGGAGATGTCCATCGTCATGCGCGAAGTTGTCGCGCGTCGTGTCGACGTAGCGGCCCTTGAGCTCGTCCTTGTCGGAGAAGGCGATGGCGTGGACCAGGAAGTCGAGCTTGCCCCAGCTGCTTCTCGATCGTCGGCGAAGGCGGCGTCGATGCTGGCGGCGTCGGTCACGTCGCAGGGCAGCGACGAGCTCGGCGCCGACGCTGCTCGGCCAGCGGCGCGACGCGCTTCTCCAGCGCCTCGCCCTGGTAGGTGAAGGCGAGCTCGGCGCCCTGGTCGTGGCAGCGCCTTGGCGATGCCCCAGGCGATCGAGCGGTCGTTGGCGACGCCCATGATCAGGCCCCTTTTGCCGGCCATCAGTTGTCCGGCGGCATGTCATGGCATCGGTTCTTAGCGGGGCGATGGCCACCGGGACAAGATGCCGGTGGTGCTTGCCGCCCACAGCCCCTGCATAGTGCGGCCATGAGCCGCCGAAAGCCGATCCGCTGAGCCCTTTTCGCCGCCTGGTTCGCCGAGGCCGAGAAGAGCGAGCCCAACGATCCCAACGCCTTGGCCCTGGCCACCGTCGGCGCCGGACGGCATGCCGTCGGCGCGCATGGTGCTGCTGAAGGGCTGCGACCCGCGCGGCTTCGTCTTCTACACCAACTACGAGAGCCGCAAGGGCGAGCAGCTGCTGGCCCATCCCAAGGCGGCGCTGCTGTTCCACTGGAAGTCGCTGCGCCGCCAGGTGCGGCTCGAGGGGCCGGTCGACCCGGACCACGGCCGAGGAGGCCGACGCCTATTTCGCCACCCGCGCGCGCGGCAGCCAGATCGGCGCCTGGGCCTCGACCAGTCGCGGCCGCTGGAGAGCCGCTTCGCGCTGGAGAAGCGCGTCGCCGAGTACGGCGCCAAGCATCGTCATCGGCACGGTGCCGCGGCCGCCGCACTGGTCGGGCTTCCGCGTGCAGCCGCGTGCTGATCGAGTTCTGGCACGACAGCCCGTTCCGCCTGCACGACCGGCTGGAATATCGCCGGGCCGACGCCGCAACCCCTGGACGACCCGCACCCTCTATCCCTGACGAGGAGGCGAGACCACCGCCTGTGTCCGTCCTTCGTCGTCGAGGACCAGTCGAGGCCATCGACTTCCTGAAGGCGCGTCTGGCGCCGGCCAGGCGCATCGACACGCATGGCGCCGTTGTCTTCCTGTCGGGCGACCGCGCCTACAAGCTGAAGCGCGCGGTGAAGTTCCCCTACATGGACTTCTCGACCGCCGAGCGGCGGCGCGCCATGTGCGCGGCCGAGATCGACATCAACCGGCGGCTGGCGCCCGAGATCTATCTCGGCGTGGCGCCGGTGCGCCGTCGCGACGGCACTCGCCTGGGCGAGGTCGGCGAGCACGCCGACGATGCGGTCGACTGGCTGGTCGTCATGCGCCGCTTCGACGAGGACGGCCTGCTCGACCGCATGGCCGACGCGCGGGCGCTGACGCCGGAGATGATGGCGGCGCTGGGCGCGCGCATCGCGCGCTATCACGACGGCCTCCCGCCGATCGCGACGGCTTCGGCCGGCCCGACGACTATCGCCACTCCGTCGCGGCCGACATCCGCCAGATGCGCGAGCAGGGTGCGCGGCTCGACCCGCCGACCAGCGAGGCACTGGCGGAGACGATGCCGCGCGGCGCTCGAGCCGCATCTCGACCTCGTGGCGCGCCGCGCCGGCGCCGGCGCGGTCCGGCGCTGCCATGGCGATCTGCATCTGCGCAACATCGTGCTGCTCGACGGCCAGCCGGTGCCGTTCGACGCCATCGAGTTCTCCGAGCGGAT
Source organism: uncultured Acidobacteriota bacterium (assembly GCA_963821585.1). Classification (GTDB taxonomy): domain Bacteria; phylum Acidobacteriota; class Thermoanaerobaculia; order Gp7-AA8; family Gp7-AA8; genus QHVT01. The sequence goes on along the minus strand of CAWGEI010000005.1, from coordinate 1,964,893 downwards.
CGCCAATATCGACGTGCTCTACGACCTCGCCTTCACGCTGATGGACCTGTGCGAGCGCGAGCTGAGGCCGCTCGCCAACCGGCTGCTGAACGAATGGCTGTGGCGCATCGCCGAGCTGCCGCAGGCGCCGCACGAGGAGGCGCTGGCGCTGCTGCCGCATGTTCCTGTCGCGCCGCGCCTCGATCCGCGCCTTCGTCGATGCGGCAGGCGCCGCGTTGGCGGGGAAGGCGACACCAGGCGCGCGCGCGACTACCAGCGCCTGGCGCTCGACTTCCTGCAGCCGGCGCCGCCGCGCCTGCTGGCGGTCGGCGGGCTGTCGGGCAGCGGCAAGACCACGCCGGCGCTGAAGCTCGCGCCGGAGATCGGCCGTGCGCCGGGCGCGGTGGTGGTGCGCAGCGACGTCGAGCGCAAGCGGCTCGCCGGCATCGCGCTCGAGCAGCGCATGCCGGCCGGCAGCTACTCGCCCGACGCCTCGGCCAGGGTCTACGCCGCCCTGTTGGCGCGCGCCGAGCGGGTGCTGCGTGCCGGCCACAGCGTCGTGCTCGACGCGGTGTTCGCCACGCGAGGACGAGCGGGCCGCCGCCGAAGCGCTGGCCCTCAAGGTCGGCGTGCCGTTCGAGGGCATCTGGCTCGATGTGCCGAAGGATGTCGCCCAAGCCCGGGTCGCCGCCCGCAAGGGCGACGCTTCCGACGCCACGCCGGCCGTCGTCGAGCGCCAGTTCGGCTACGACCTCGGCCAGATCATCTGGCAACGGCGCGGGGCTTGACTCTCGGCATTAAGTGAGTGATTACTCACTTCCATGAAGCCGGTGCCTCCTGATCGACCTGCGGGAGGCGGGCATTCCCGCCCATGCAGAACGCCGCAAGGTGCAGGCCCTGGCGCTGCGCGACGCCTGCCTCGGCTGGCTGCCGTTGGGCGGGCTTTTGGCCTGGCTGGCCGATCCCCTGGCTCGGTGACTGGCTCAGGCGGTCGGGATCGCCGCTTCTGGCTGAAATCGCCGCCATCGCCCGCACCCTGGGGCGGCCGGGCATCTGGCTGCTGCACGGCGCCTATGCCTTCGGCTGCACGGCGCTGGCCGACGATGGGCCGGACGGCCCGGTCCTGCGCCGCACCCTCGACTGGCCGTTTCCCGGCCTGGGCCGGCTGGTCGAGGTCGTCCGTCAGCGCGGTCCGGCCGGCGACTTCCTGAACGTCACCTGGCCGGGCTTCGCCGGCGTGCTGACGGCCGTGGCGCCGGGCCGCTTCGCCGCCTCGATCAACCAGGCGCCGATGCGCCGCCGCACGACGGCAGGCTGGCTGCTGTGGCTCGACTACGCGCTGAACGCGCTGGGGTCGTTCTTCTCCAGCGGACGCCCGCCGCCCGAACACGCGCTGCGCATCGCCTTCGAGACCTGTGGCAGTTTCGACGAGGCGTGTCGCTTCCTCGAAGCGACAGCCGTCGCGCGGCCCGTGATGTTCGTCGTCATCGGCTGCGCGCCAGGCGAGCGCGTACTGATCGAGCGCGACGACCACAGGCGCGCGCCTCTATCGCGATGAGACGGTCGTCGCCAACGCCTGGCGCGATCATTCGGACGGATGGCGGCCGCGTGTCTGCGGCGAGGGTACGCCGGCCGAGAACAATCGCCGGCGCGTGGCAGCGATGGTTGCCTGCACCGGCGTGCATTCGCCCGATCTGGCCTGGGCAGCAGCGCCTGTCGTGAATGCCTGCACGCGCGTTGCCGTCGAGATGTGCGCCGCGAGCGGACGCCTGGTCGTTGCGGGATGGGAAGAGAGCGGCCGCGTGACGGAGGTCACGGCGTTCTCGATGATCTTCCGGACCGCGCGCGTCCCGCGCGCTCATCATCCTGAGCGCGCGAGACGCGCGCGGTCCAGAAGAGCATGAGAAGACGCGCCACTGGAGTGGCGCGTCCCCGGCAGATCAGGCCCGCTTCTTCGCCGCCGCGCTGCGCGGCAGGTAGCGGGCGAGGTACTGGCCGGTGTAGCTCTCGGCGACCTTCGACGATCTCCTCGGGCGGGCCCTCGGCGACGATGCGGCCGCCGCCGGCGCCGCCGTCGGGGCCGAGATCGAGGATCCAGTCGGCGGTCTTGATGACCTCGAGATTGTGCTCGATCACCAGCACCGTGTTGCCGGTCTCGACCAGCGCGTGCAGCACTTCGAGCAGCTTGCGCACGTCCTCGAAATGCAGGCCGGTGGTCGGCTCGTCGAGGATGTAGAGCGTGCGGCCGGTGGCGCGGCGCGACAGCTCCTTGGCGAGCTTGACGCGCTGCGCCTCGCCGCCCGACAGCGTCGTCGCCTGCTGGCCGATATGGATGTAGCCGAGCCCGACCTGCTGCAGGGTCACCAGCTTGTCGCGGATCGACCGGCACGGCCTTGAAGAACTCGCACGCCCTCGTCGACCGTCATGTCGAGCACGTCGGCGATCGACTTGCCGCGGAACATGACCTCCAGCGTCTCGCGGTTGTAGCGCTTGCCCTTGCAGACGTCGCACTGGACGTAGACGTCGGGCAGGAAGTGCATCTCGATCTTGATGACGCCGTCGCCCTGGCAGGCCTCGCAGCGGCCGCCCTTGACGTTGAACGAGAAGCGGCCGGGCTTGTAGCCGCGCGCCGGTCGATTCCGGCAGCTGCGCGAACCAGTCGCGGATCGGCGAGAAGGCGCCGGTATAGGTCGCCGGGTTGGAGCGCGGCGTGCGGCCGATCGGCGACTGGTCGATGTCGACGATCTTGTCGAGATGGCTCGACGCCGTCGAGGCCGGTCGTGCGCGCCGGGATGCTCGCGCGCACCGTTCAGCCGCTTGGCCAGCGCCTTGTAGAGCGTCTCGACGACCAGCGTGCGACTTGCCGCCGCCCGAGACGCCGGTGACGCAGGTGAAGGTGCCGAGCGGGATGCTGGCCGTGACGTTCTGCAGGTTGTTGGCCTTGCGCGCCCTTGACCGTCAGCCAGCGGCCGCCTGTGTCGTGCGGCTCGCGCCGCGACCTTGGGGATCGGGATCTGGCGGAAGCCGGACAGATACTGGCCGGTGAGGCTGGCGCTGTTGCGCATCACCTCCTCGGGCGTGCCCTCGGCGATCGACGTGGCCGCCATGCGCGCCGGCGCCCGGGCCCATGTCGACCAGATAGTCGGCGGTGCGGATCGCGTCCTCGTCATGCTCGACCACGATCACCGTGTTGCCGAGGTCGCGCAGGCGCTTCAGCGTCTCCAGCAGCCGGTCGTTGTCGCGCTGGTGCAGGCCGATCGACGGCTCGTCGAGCACGTAGAGCACGCCGGTCAGGCCCGAGCCGATCTGCGAGGCCAGCCGGATGCGCTGGCTCTCGCCGCCCGACAGCGTGCCGGAGGCGCGGTCGAGCGTGAGGTAGGCCAGGCCGACATTGTCGAGGAAGCCCAGCCGCTCGTTGATCTCCTTCAGGATGCGGGCGGCGATCTCGCGCTGCTTGGCGGTCAGCTTGGGCGCCAGCGCCGAGGAACCACTTCACCGCGTCGCCGATCGAGAGCTCGGTGACCTGGCTGATGTTGCAGGCCGGCGATCTTCACCGCCAGCGCCTCGGGCTTCAGGCGCGCGCCGTTGCAGGTCTCGCACTGGCCTCGTGCTGGAAGCGCTCCAGCTCCTCGCGCACCCAGGCGCTGTCGGTCTCGTGCCAGCGCCGGTCCAGGTTGGGGACCACGCCCTCGAACGGCTTGGTGGTCTGGTACTGGCGGATGCCGTCGTCGTAGCGCATGGCGATCGAGCTCGCCGCCGGTGCCGTACAGGATCGCGTCGCGCACCTTCTCCGGCAGGTCGCGCCACGGCGTCGTCATCTTGACCTTGAAGTGCTTGGCGATGCTCTCCAGCGTCTGCATGTAGTACTGGCCCGACGAATCGGCCCACGGCGCGACGGCGCCTTCGGCCAGCGACAGGCGGTCGTCCGGCACCACCAGCTCGGGATCGAAGAACATCTTCACGCCGAGGCCGTCGCAGGCCGGGCAGGCGCCGTGCGGCGCGTTGAAGGAGAACAGCCGCGGCTCGATCTCCTCGATGGTGAAGCCCGAGACCGGGCAGGCGAAGCTTGGCCGAGAAGACCGTGCGCTCGCCGCTGTCGGCGTTCTCGGCGACGGCGAGGCCCTCGGCCAGGCTCGAGCGCGGTCTCGATCGAGTCGGCGAGGCGGTTGCCGAGATCGGGCTGCACCACGATGCGGTCGACCACGACCTCGATGTCGTGCTTGTACTTCTTGTCGAGCGCCGGCGCCTCGTCGATCTCGTACAGCTTGCCGTCGACCTTGACGCGCTGGAAGCCCTTGCTTGCTGCAGCTCCTGCAGCTCCTTGCGGTACTCGCCCTTGCGGCCGCGCACGATCGGCGCCAGCAGGTAGAGCCGCGTGCCGTCGGGCATCGCCATGATGCGGTCGACCATCTGCGACACGGTCTGGCTCTCGATCGGCAGGCCGGTGGCCGGCGAGTAGGGCACGCCGACGCGCGCGAACAGCAGGCGCAGGTAGTCGTAGATCTCGGTGACCGTGCCGACGGTCGAGCGCGGATTGCGCGAGGTCGTCTTCTGCTCGATCGAGATCGCCGGCGACAGGCCCTCGATCGAATCGACGTCGGGCTTCTGCATCAGCTCGAGGAACTGGCGGGCATAGGCCGACAGGCTCTCGACGTAGCGGCGCTGGCCCTCGGCATAGATCGTGTCGAAGGCGAGCGACGACTTGCCCGAGCCCGACAGGCCGGTGATCACCACCAGCCTGTCGCGCGGCAGGTCGACGTCGACGTTCTTCAGATTGTGCTCGCGCGCGCCGCGGACGGAGATGAAGCGGTGCGGCTCGGCGACAGCGGGAGAGCGTGATTTGGCCATCGTGACCGGGAACAATAGCGCGATGCGGGGGATCACGCGCATATGGCGATCCACACCCAGACTTCACCAGTCTGCGATGACAGGACTCGTCAGGTCTGCGCCGGCTGCCTGCAGCGGCTGCATCCGCTCGGTCGGCCTGTCGTTCATCAGCAGCTGCGCGGTGCCCGCGATCAGGCCGATCAGCACGCCGATCTTCCAGGCGAGGTCGTAGGAGCCCATCAGATCAAAGAGATAGCCGCCGCCCCAGGCGCCGAGGAAGGAGCCGGCCTGGTGGCTGAGGAAGGCGATGCCGGTCAGGGTCGACAGGAAGCGCAGGCCGAAGATCTGCACGACCAGCCCGTTGACCAGCGGGATCACGCCCAGCCACAGCATGCCCATGGCGGCGCCGAACAGCACGACGCTGAGCGGCGTCGGCGGGATACAGGAAGAACAGCGCCAGCGCGGCCGAGCGCAGCAGGTAGATGCCGCCCAGCAGCAGGCGCTTGGGATAGCGGTCGCCCAGCCAGCCGAACAGCCACGAGCTCAGGATGTTGAAGCCGCCGATCAGCATCAGCGACGAGCGGCGCTGTAGCTCGGCGTCCATGCCGCACTGGGCGAGATAGGTCGGCAGGTGGGTGGTGAGGAAGACGAGCTGCAGGCCGCAGACGAAGAAGGCCAGCGACATCACCACGTAGCCGCGGATGGCGCCGCGCCTCGTCCAGCGCGCCGCCGAGGGTGAGCTCGCGGTCGGCCGACGCGGCCGTTGGGCAGCTTGTCGGCGCGGCTGCCGATGCAAGGCGGCCGGCAGCATGGCCAGGGCCAGGATGGCGAAGGCCCACAGGCCGGCGCGCCAGCCGTCGTGGTTGAGCATGTAGGCCGCGATCGGCGCGGTCAGCATGGTGCCGACCGAGCCTGCGGCCGAGACGATGCCGAAGGCCAGTGTGCGGCGCGTGCGGCGCGACCACGCGGGCGGCGATGTTGGCGGTGATGCCCGAGGTCGTGCAGGCGAGCGCCACGCCGATCAGCACGCCGGCGCCGAGCACGATCGGCAGCGCGCCCTGGGCGCGGTCGCGGTCAGCACGATGCCGGCGATGAACATCAGGCTGCCGACCAGCGCGACCCAGCGGGTGCCGTGCTTGTCGGCCAGCGATGCCGGCGAACGGCTGGCTCAGCCCCCAGGCGACCTGCTGCACCGAGATGGCGAGCGCGAAGTCGGAGATGGCGATGCCCAGCTCCTTGGAGGCCGGCGCCTGGAACAGGCCGAGGTTCTGCCGGATGCCCATGGCCAGGGTCATCATCAGCGCGGCGCCGCCCAGCATGGCGTAGGCCTGGCCGCGCGAAACCTGTGAGACGTGAAAGACGCACCGGGACATTTACTCATGGGGCGGAGGATAGGGGACGATTTGCTTGTCCGACCAATGAATTGTCGGAGGGCGCGGCATGAGCGCAGTTCACCCGCCAGCCCCCGCGAAGGACCGGCGGCACAACCCAAAATCGGTGGCTGCCCACAGGCGGCCGGGTCTAGGTTGCCCGCCATGAGGTAGGTGCCGCGCCCCGCGGCACCGGGAAAGCACGGAGGCCCCCATGGCGGGCAGCGTCAACAAAGTCATCCTGGTCGGCAATCTCGGCCGCGACCCCGAAGTGAAGTCCATGCAGGACGGCAGATCGATGGTGAACATGTCGATCGCCACATCGGAGAACTGGCGCGATCGCCAGAGCGGCGAGCGCAAGGAGCGCACCGAGTGGCACCGGGTCGTCATCTTCAACGAGAAGCTGGCGGAAGTCGCACAGAAGTTCGTGCGCAAGGGTTCCAAGATCTATGTCGAGGGCCAGCTCTCGACCCGCAAGTGGACCGACCAGAGCGGCCAGGAGCGCTACACCACCGAGGTCGTGATCCCGCGCTTCGGCGGCGCGCTCACGATGCTCGACGGCCGCAGCGGCGGCGGCGAGGGTGCGGGGGCTGGCGCCGGTGCCGGTGCCGGCATGGACGATGACATGGGTGCCCCGCCGTCAGGGCGGTGGTGGCGGTGGCCGCCCGGCGGCGCGCGGTGGCAAGGCCGAGCTCGACGACGACATTCCCTTCTAGGTCGTGCCCTTCTAGGTCGTGCCCTTCTAGGTCATGAGTCAGGATCGAGCGCCTGACCGCCGCGGACAACGCGGCGATCGGGCGGCTCCTGCAGGAGGCCTATGCCGACTACGCGGACCGCATGGGCACCGAGTGGGAGCGCCTGCGCGACGGCCTCGTGCAGGCTGCCGATCGGCTGACCAGCGCCGAGGTCGCCGGCGTGCGTGGTCCGTCCGGCCTCGATGCCGTCGTCTTCTATTTCCCGCCCGGCAAGTCCGACGGCACGATCTTCCCGCGCGACTGGGCATCGCTGCGGCTGCTGGGCGTCGCCCAGGCGGCGCGCGGCCGGGGTTTGTCGCGCCACCTCACCGAGTGGTGCATCGCGCGCGCCCGCGAGCAGGGCGCGACGCAGCTCGGCCTGCATACCAGCGAGGCGATGACCACGGCGCGCGGTCTCTACGAGCGCATGGGCTTCGTGGTCGATGGCGACCTGCCGATGAATTTCGGGCTACGCTACTGGCGGTTCAGGCTCGACCTCCGAGAGGTAAATTGAGATGCGACGCATCGCGGTCGAGCAAACCTTCATTACGTCCGGCGTACGCCGACACCTTTACGAGACCAGCGCGATGCGCCTCTTCAAACTGAAGGTCTGACCATGGCCCGCATCTGGTACCAGAGCTTCGTCCATCCGGTCGAGCAGGCGCCCTACATCGAGCGCCTGCAGGCGATGCTGATCCAAGGTGGCGGCGCCCGGCATGGTCTTCGAGGTCCACGGCCTCGACCCGCCGGACCATTCCTTCCATGCGCTGACCGAGTTCCGCTGCGCCGCGCAGGTGATCGGCAACGCGCTGGCCGCCGAGAAGGCCGGCTACGACGCCTTCGTCATCGGCCATTTCCAGGAGCCCGGCCTGATCGAGATCCGCGGCACCGTCGACATCCCGGTGATCGGGCTGGGCGAGGCCAACCTGCTCGCGGCGCTGAGCATGGGCGGCCGGCTTCGGCCTGGTGACCGATCGATCCGGTCTTCCTGCCGTGGCACGACCGGCAGGTGCGCGCGCACGGTCTGACCGAACGCTACGCCGGCACGCAGGCGCTCAGGATGAACCTCCCGGCCTTCATGAAGGCCTTCACCGACGAGGCACGCCTATGCCGCGGTCCGCGCCCAGTTCGTGGCGCAGGTGAAGCCGCTGATCGACGCCGGCGCCGAGGTGATCATTCCCGGCAGGCGGCCTGCCGATGCTGCTGTTCGCCCGCGAAAGCCCGTTCGTGATCGACGGTGCGCCGGTCCTGAACGGCATCGCCATGGTGGCCAAAGCCGCCGAGATGGCGCTGGCGCTGCGCGGATCACCAGGGTCGTGGTCAGCCGCCGCGGCACCTACGCCAAGGCGCCGCCGGCGGCGATCGCCCATTCCGCGCCTCGCTGACGGCCCGCAACCCAAAATCGGTGGCTGTACTGGGATCGACCTATCGGCAGTAGGTTGGCCGCCTGAGGTAGTGCCCGCCGTCCCGCGGGCAGTCGTTGCCGGGTGAGGGCGAAGAGACCGGCCCCCACTGGCGTGGCTGTTTGGACTGCCGGTGGCAACAGAAGATCATCCCATGGTCGTCAATCTCGGCCGCGACCGCCGAAGTGAGAGTCCATGCAGGACGGCCGATCGCATGGTGAATCATGTCGATCGCGGCAACATCGGATACCTGGCGCGACCGCCAGAGCTGGATTGCGAGCGGTTCAAGGAGTTTTCGCACTTCGACCTGGCACCGGCGCGTGACCGTCGATCTTCTAATCGCGGATGCGCTAGCGGAAGCGTGCCTGGCGCAGAAGCTATGGCATCGCGCAAGGGCTCGAAGATCTATGTCGAGCGGTTCCAGCTCTCGACCTCGCAAGATCGGACCGCCCTGAGCGGCCGGCGGTGCGCTATCGCGGCCGCAAGGTCGATGATGCGCCGCGTTTCGGCGGTCGCCCGCACCAGGCTCGACGGTCGCCGAACCAGCGATAGGCGATTGCGGCGCCACGATGGTCGTAGAGCGGATCGCGCAGGACGACTGCCGGCACCAGCACCGAGCGGGCGCAGCCAGCGCGGCCGGCCGCGCAGCTGGCGGAGCGCGCGCAGCACCGCGGCCGAGCTGGATGACGATATCGCCGTTCGAGCAGCAGGATCGTCCGTTCGCGCTGTCGTCAGGAAGGCCGAGCTCGTCGACTTATGCGTTCGTCCCAGCGCGGACTGCGCGCTGGCGAATTTCAGCCGCCGCTGGGGTCGCGCGCCAGGCAGAAGCCGACGAAACGGCTGCACAGCACGCAATAGCCGTCGAAGAAGTAGAGCGGCCTGCGGCAATTCGCCGAGGCGCCGGAAAGCTTCATCGTGCTGTGCGAGCTTCACGCCGGCAGTCCCGAACGCGCGCAGCGCGGCGGTCGTCTCGGTCGGCCGAGCGGTGGTGGATTGCGCGCCATGCCGGCGGCGCGCGCGCCGTCGACGTTGGCCAGGCAGTCGTCGATGAACACGGCGTCGCCCGGCTGGAAGCCGCCGGCGCGGCAGGCGAGATCGTAGATCGCGCGCGTCGGGCTTGGAATGAGCCGACCAGGCCCGGAGACGACGTAGTCGCGGAACAGGCCGAGGAAGGGATGGCGCTGCCGGGCCGGGCCGCGCAGCCAGGCATCGAGCAGGCCGGGCGCGTTGGACAGCAGGTAGAGCGGCGTGCCGGCCTCGTGCAGCCGCTCGACCAGCGCCGCCATCTCGGGGAAGGGATGGTCGCACATCTCGTCGAAGCGGCCGTAGAAGGCGGCGATCAGGTCGTGCTTTGTCGGGATGCTGGGCCTGCAGGCGGCGCGTCGCTTCGGCCGGATCGCCGCCGTGATCCTGCACGCATGTGCCAGTCGCGCGTCGTCACCTCGGCCAGGAATCGCTCCATTTCGACCGGCGTCGGGGATCAGCTTGCGGTAGAGGTGGCGCGGGTTCCAGTCGATCAGCACGCCGCCGAAGTCGAAGACCGCCACGAGGGCGGGGGTTTTTGGGCTGGGGGCAAAATCGGGCCTTTCCGGGGACGATTTTCGAGGCCAATTTATCAATAAAATCAAGAGTTAAAGAGTGCTTCTCCGGGCCGTTTTTTGTTGGTCTTTCGGGCCCCGTTTGCTAGGGTGCGAAATGCCTCGGCCGAGCCCTCGGCAGAGCCAACGAACGAGCAAAAACCAGGTTTCCGTGAGCGACGATACGACCCTTCCGCCGGCGCCGCCGCCCCCCGACGCGCCCGAACCGCCCCCGCCGCCGCACGACATCGCGCCGATCACCATCGAAGAGGAGATGCAGCGCTCCTACCTCGATTACGCGATGAGCGTGATCGTGGCGCGCGCGCTGCCCGATGCGCGCGACGGCCTGAAGCCGGTGCAGCGGCGCATCCTCTACGCGATGAAGGAAGGCGGCTACGACTCGACGCGGCCGTTCCGCAAGTCGGCGCGCATCGTCGGCGACGTGATGGGCAAGTATCACCCGCACGGCGACTCAGGCGATCTACGACGCCATGGTGCGCATGGCGCAGGATTTCTCGATGCGCCTGCCGCTGATCGACGGGCAGGGCAATTTCGGCTCGATGGACGGCGATCCGCCGGCGGCCATGCGCTACACCGAGGCGCGCCTGGCGCGCGTCGGCCGAGGCGCTGCTCGCCGACATCGACAAGGACACGGTCGACTTCCAGCCGAACTACGACGAGCGCGAGCAGGAGCCGACGGTCCTGCCGGCGCGCTTCCCAACCTGCTGGTCAACGGCGCCGGCGGCATCGCCGTCGGCATGGCGACCAACATCCCGCCGCACAATCTCGGCGAGCTGATCGACGCCTGCTGCGCGCTGATCGACAATCCCGAGCTCACCATCGCAGCAGCTGATGGAGATACGTGCCGGGGCCGGACTTCCCGACCGGCGGCATCATCCTCGGCCGCAACGGCATCCGCGCCGCCTATCGAGCTCGGCCGCGGCTCGCTGATCATGCGCGGCCAAGACCACGATCGAGGAGATCCGCGGCGGCCGCGAGGCGATCATCGTCACCGAGATGCCCTACCAGGTGAACAAGGCGCGCCTGCATCGAGCGCATCGCCGAGGTGGTGCGCGACAAGAAGGTCGAGGGCATCTCCGAGCTGCGCGACGAGAGCGACCGCGACGGCGTGCGCGTCGTGATCGAGCTGAAGCGCGACGCCATGGCCGACGTGGTGCTGAACCAGCTCTACCGCTTCACGCCGCTGCAGACCACGCTTCGGCGTCAACATGCTGGCGCTCGACGGCGGCCGGCCGCGAGCTGATGAGCCTCAAGGAGCTGCTCGAGGCCTTCATCCGCTTCCGCGAGGAGGTCATCACGCGGCGCACCAAGTTCGAGCTCAGCCAGGCGCGCGACCGCGCCCATGTCCTGGTCGGCCTCGCCATCGCCGTCGCCAACATCGACGAGGTGATCGCGCTGATCCGCCGCGCGCCCGATCCGGCGGTGGCGCGCGAGCGGCTGATGGCCAGCGGACTGGCCGGCCGCCGACGTGGCGCCGCTGATCGCGCTGATCGCCGAGCCCGGCCGCGAGGTCGTCGACCGACGGCACCTACCGGCTGTCCGAGGCGCAGGCCCGCGCCATCCTCGAGCTGCGCCTGCAGCGCCTGACCGGCCTGGAGCGCGACAAGATCGCCGAGGAGCTGAGCGAGGTCGCCAAGCTGATCGAGGGCTATCTCGAGCTGCTGGGCGACCGCGACAAGCTGTTCGCGCTGATGCGCAAGGAGCTGCTCGAGATCAAGGAGCAGTTCGCCACGCCGCGCCGCACCGAGATCCTCGACAACGAGTTCGAGCAGGACATCGAGGACCTGATCCAGCGCGAGGACATGGTCGTCACCGTCACCCACGGCGGCTACGTCAAGCGCGTGCCGGTCTCGGCCTATCGCGCCCAGCGCCGCGGCGGCAAGGGCCGCTCCGGCATGGCGACGCGCGAGGACGATTTCGTCTCCGAGCCTGTTCGTCGCCAACACCCACACGCCGGTGCTGTTCTTCTCCAGCCGCGGCATCGTCTACAAGCTCAAGGTCTGGCGCCTGCCGCTCGGCGCGCCGCAGGCGCGCGGCAAGGCGTTCGTCAACCTGCTGCCGCTGCAGCGAAGGCGAGACCATCACCACCGTCATGCCGCTGCCGGAGGACGAGGCGAGCTGGGCGACGCTGCAACGTGATGTTCGCCACGGCGCGCGGCGGCGTGCGCCGCAACGAGCTCAGCGACTTCGTCAACGTCAACCAGAACGGCAAGATCGCCATGAAGTTCGAGGGCGAGGATGCCGGCGACCGCCTGATCGGCGTCGGCGTCTGCAGCGAGGAGCAGGACGTGCTGCTGGCCACGCGGCAGCGGCCGCGCCATCCGCTTCCCGGTCGCGACCGTGCGCGTCTTCGCCGAGCCGCGCCTCGACCGGCGTGCGCGGCATCGCGCTGGCCGAGGGCGACGAGGTGATCTCGATGTCGCTGGTCGACAGCGGCAAGGGCATCACGACCGAGGAGCGCGACGCCTATCTGCGCCAGTCGCGCGCGCTGCGCCAGGCCGAGAACGCGCCGAGGACGGCGAGGAGCGCCGAGAGCGGCGAGGAGGCCGACGCCGGCGGCCGAGGAGGCGACGGCGCCGCGACGACGCTGTCGCCGGAGCGCTTCGACGAGCTGCAGGCGCAAGGAGGAGTTCGTCCTCACCGTCGCCTCGACGGGCTTCGGCAAGCGCACCTCGGCCTACGAGTACCGGGTGACCGGCCGCGGCGGCAAGGGCGTCGAGCTGATGAACCTGGCCAAGGGCGGCGCAGGTCGTGGCGGCCTTCCCGGTGCTGCAGCAGCGACCAGATCATGCTGGTCACCGACGGCGGCACGCTGATCCGCTGCCCGGTCGATGGAATCCGCATCGCGGGACGCGGCACGCGCGGCGTGCGCATCGTCAATGTGAGCGAAGGCGAGCGCGTCGTCTCGGCCGTGCGCATCGGCGAGGACGACGACGGCGAACGGCAATGGCAACGGAAATGGCGAAGACCATGCCGAAACAAACGGTGGATAAGGACCGGCCGTGTCGCTAAGACTTCGCCGCGCTGCGTCAAGGCGCACGAGTCATGGGGAACGAGGGGGAGACATGGCGTCAGAGCGCACCGGGGTCTATCCGGGCACGTTCGATCCCGTCACCAGCGGACACATGGAAGTCATCCGCCGCTCGCTGCGCCTGGTCGACAAGCTGGTGATCGGTCCGGCGACCAACATCGGCAAGGGGCCGCTGTTCTCGCTCGAGGAGCGGATCGAGATCATCAAGGACGACATCGCGGACTTCCCGGAGGCCGACCGGGCGCGCATCGAGATCGTGCCGTTCGACGGGCCTGCTGATCCATTTCGCGCGCGAGGTGAACGCCTCGGTGATCATCCGCGGCCTGCGCGCGGTCTCGGACTTCGAGTACGAGATCCAGATGGCCAACATGAACGCCCGCATGGAGCCCAACATCGAGACCATCTTCCTGATGGCCTCCGACCGGCACCAGTTCATCGCCTCGTCGCTGGTCAAGGACATCGCCCGGCTGGGCGGCGACACCTCCCAGTTCGTGTCCAAGAAGGTCTTCGAGCGGCTGAAAGAGAAGTTCGAGCAAGACCTGACGGCCCGGCGCCGGCCGCGTTGACCCCGGCGGCTCCGCGCATCTTATACGGGCGCCGCGCGGGGTTTCGGCCCGCGGCGCGACCCCGGAGCGAGCCCGTAGCTCAACGGTAGAGCATCTGACTTTTAATCAGAGGGTCGTCGGTTCGACCCCGACCGGGCTCACCACGGGGTTCAAGAAGGAGAAGCGCGGCTCATGCCGTCGGTGAACGTCGTCAACGGCAAGCAGATCGTGGTCGAGAATCTCGGCGCCGCGCGAGCGCGTCGGTCCGCTTCCTCGCCAAGCCGTTCGCTGCAGATGTGGCACCACCAGGACCTGATCCAGGCGATCCTGCGCCGCGAGGTCAGCGAGCGCTTCAAGGGTTCGGCCGGCGGGCTGGGTCTGGGCGGTCGTGGCGCCGCTGCTGGCGATCGCGGTCTACACCTTCGCCTTCACCACCAACCTGAAGCTGCCGATGGCCGACGACACGGCGGGCGCCGAGATCGGCTACGCGCTGTTCATCTTCAGCGGCATCATCGTCTTCAATTTCTGGTCGGAGATGGCGTTTCGCGCGCCGATGCTGCTGCACGAATACGCCCACTTCATCAAGCAGACGATCTTCCCCAGCGACATGCTGGCGGTGATCTCGACCCTGCGGGCCGCCGCTCTACACGCTGATCTCGATCGCGGTGATGCTGATCTTCCAGCTCGTCCATGACCGGCAGCCTGCCGTGGACGGTGCTGCTGATTCCGCTCATCTTCATTCCCTTCATGGCGTTCCTGATCGGCATGTCGTGGTTCCTGTGCGCGATCGGCGCCTTCACGCGCGACGCGGGCTACCTGATGATCAACATCGTGCCGCTGTTCATGTTCGCGACGCCGGTGTTCTATCCCGCACACCGCGCTGCCGCCGCCGCTGGGACTTCTGGATCTACGCCAACGCGCTCACCGGCTATGTCGAGGTGATGCGCGACATCGTGCTGCTCGGCAAGCTGCCGAACCTGCTCGTCTATCCTCTGGACGCTGTTCACCTCGGTCTTCACCTTCTATTTCGGCTACTGGTTCTTCGACAGGTATCGGAATGTCATCGTCGACGTCATCTGATATCGTCGTCGCACGCCAGGCACCTCGGCAAGGCCTACCAGCTCTACGCCCGGCGCAACGACTGGCTGAAGCAGGTCATGTTCGGCTGGTGGAAGTCCTACTTCAAGCCGTTCTGGGTGCTGCGCGACATCGACCTCGAGGTCCGGCGCGGCGAGAGCATCGGCATCCTGGGCCGCAACGGCTGCGGCAAGTCCACCCTGCTGCAGGTGATCTGCGGCATGACCCTGCCGAGCCACGGCGAGCTGCGCGTCACCGGCCGCATCGCGCCGGTGCTGGCGCTGGGCTCGACCTTCGACCTCGAGCTGTCGGGCCGCGAGAACGTGATGATCGGCGGCGCCGTGCTCGGCCTGAAGCGCGCCGAGGTGCTGCGCAAGTTCAACTCGATCGCCGAGTTCGCCGGCATCGGCGACTACATGGACCAGCCGGTGAAGCACTATTCGATGGGCATGCGCACGCGGCTGGCCTTCTCGATCTGCGCCCATGTCGAGGCCGAGATCCTGGTGGTCGACGAGGCGCTGGCGGTCGGCGATGCCGCCTTCCAGCGCAAATGCCTCGACTGGATCGACAACTTCCGCAAGTACCGGCACGCTGCTCTTCGTCTCGCATTCGATGGCCGAGGTCCGGCGCCTGTGCACGCGCGCCATCTGGATCGAGGAGGGCCGCATCCGCGAGGAGGGCGATCCGAGCGAGGTCATCCGCAACTACCATCGCGCGCTGCTGGTGGAGAAGGACGACGTCCACCGCTTCTCGGCGAGCGGGTGATGGCGCGATGGAAGCCGGCCTCCTCGTCTGGATCGGGCTCGGCTGGTGGGCAACCGCCCATGGCGGTGCAGTGGGCGAGCGCCGCGCTGGCGCGCGGCCCCGGCCGGCCGACGCCGTGCATCATCGGCCGGCCGATTTCAGCATCGTGGCGCCGATGAACGGCGCTGCGGACGCGTCGGCGGCCTATGTCGCGGCGCCTTGCCGACACTGGCCCGGCAGGGCGCCGAGATCCTGATCTGCGTCACCACGCCGACGACGGCGCCGTCGGCCGCGACGCGCGCGCTATGGCCCGACGCGCCGATCCTGGTCGGCAGCGACGACACCTTCAATCCCAAGATGAACAATGTGCGCAAGGGACTCGAGGCGGCGAGCCGCCCGGTCGTGGCCCTGTGCGACGCCGGCATCGTCCTCGATGCCGAGACTCTGCCGCGCCGCCGCGCCGCTGTCCGACAAGGTCGGGCTCGTGCTGGCGCTCAAGGCCGGCGAGCGGCCGGAGAATTTCGCGGCCGAGATCGAGCGCGCCTACATCAACGGCCATCAGGCGCGCTTCCTGCTCGCGGCCGACCGGCTCGGCATCGCGGTCGCGTCCGGCGGCGTCACCTTGCTGCCGCGAGACCCTGCAGCGGATCGGCAACTGGCGCGGCTTCAATCGCTGGATCGCCGACGACTATTCCGTCATCCGCTCGGTGCGCGAACTCGGGCCTGCAGACCCGGCTGGGCGACGTCATGCCGCGGCTGCCGCTGGGCCGGCGCCACTGGCCGGAGGTGTGGTGGCGGCAGGTGCGCTGGGCGACGCGACGCGGCTGCGCCTGCCGGTGTGGCCGCTCGTCCTGTGGGAGCCGGCGATCGGCTGGGCTGTCTCGGGCATCGCGCTGGTCGTGGCGCCTGCTGGCCGCCGGCGCCGGCGCGATCGTGCTTGTCGGCGGTCGCATCCTGCATACGGTGGCGTGGCTCGCGGCCGAGGCGTGGTTCCTGGCCGGCCGGGGCCTGCGTTCGGTCCGCGGGCCTGCGGCGGCGGCGCTGGTGCGCGAAGCGCTGGCGCCGTGCTGCTGGTGCAGGCCTGGCTGGCCGCCGCATCGACTGGCGCGGCACCGATCTCGGCGGGCGGCTGGCGGCCCGCGCGGGATGGCACCGGGGGAAACCCCGTATGAGCTGATGAGCCTCGAATGACATCGCGACGATCATGCTGCCCGAGCAGGTCGATTCGGAGACGGCCGCTTCCGTCGAAGCACGATCGCGGCGGCCTTGCGTCCTGGCGCGAAGATCATCGTCGACGGCAGCGCAGTCACTTACATGAGCGCCGCCGGTGTACGGGCCTTGGCCGCGTGCCCTGCACGGGCCGAGGCACTGGGCGCGCATGTCGTTTTCTGCCGCTTTAGCGGACCGGCCGCCGACTGCCTGGACGTCAGCGGCTTTTCGCAGCTTCTCGACGTCGCCGAGACCATCGAGGATGCCACGGCGCGATTGGACCGGAGCTCGCGGGAAGTACCGGCGAGCGCTTGCACCCGCGCGGCGCAGCAGGTTAATTACATGCAGGCTGAGACAAGACCAAGGGACTGGGAGCGGGCGGCCGGACGTGCTGCCGCTCCGGACGGAGATCGGGATTTGACAATCTGGACCTGGCTGCGCGCCGCCGCGCGACCTCTCGCCATTGTCCTCGGCCTGGGTCTTGGCCTCTCAGGCTGTCAGGTGGTGCCGGGCGACGGCCCGTGGATGGGCGGCGCGCAGGCGACCAGCACCGAGGCGCTGCCGTTCGACGTCATCGACCTGACGCCGACCAGCGTCGTGGCCTACGCGGCCGGCGAGCGTGGATCGCCCGTCGGTCACCAGCAAGCTGTCGGCCGGTGGCCGCGTTGCCGTGGCTCCCGGCGACGTCCTCAAGGTGCGCATCTTCGAGCCCTACGAGGGCAGCATCTTCCCGACCATCCAGCGACCGGCGCCGATCTCGGCACGCAAAGGGTCACCGACGAGGGCACGATCAACATCCCTTATGTGGGCTCGGTGGCCGGTCGCCGGCCTCGACCTCAGCCAGATCGAGCAGCGCATCGCCGGCCAGTTGCAGGGCAAGGCGCAGGATCCACAGGTGATCGTCGAGTTCGTTCGCCGACCGCACCCACACGGTGATGGTGTCCGGCGACGTGAAGAACCCGGCCGCGTGTCGCTTCTCGAAGGGACATCGGTCGGTGATCGACGCCATCAACCGCGCCGGCGGACCGTTCAACCTGCCGGCGGCCCAGGCCGAGTCGTCGTGCGGCGCCAGGGACAGGTCATCCTGACGGCGCAATATCTCCGACCTGCTTGCCGGCGCCGATATCGCCGTCCAGAAGAACGACGAGATCGTCGTGCGGCCCAATTCGCGTGTCTTCACCGTGCTGGGCGCCGTGCAGAAATCGGGCAATGTCGATCTCACCAAGCCCAATCTGACCCTGCTCGAGGCCTTGGGGCAGGTCGGCGGGCTGTCGGACGAGCGGGCCAACAAGACCGGCGTCTTCGTGTTCCGGCTGGGGGATATCCAGAACATTCCGGGCGCAAGAGCCCGTGTTTTTCGGTTGGACCTCGGCCAGCCGGTGTCTATCTTTGTCGCACAGCAATTCGGGATGCAGGCCCGAGACGTGGTGTATGTCACGAATGCGCCACTTTACGAGTACAATAAGATTCTGACGCGTCTACCGGACGTTCTCGATCATCGGTGTGGCGCGGGGCAATATCCTGACAACGACCACGTTCTAGGGACGCCGGATGCACCAGAGGTGGTTTTTGGGTAGAATTGGCAATGGCCCGAGCTAGGAGAAGCGCCGTCGAACCTAAATTCGATCGGCCGCGCGCGGTCGATGCGCCCGCCCTCGGCCAGGCGTTTGTTTGCGGCGTTCATGCGGGTGATTTCCTGGCGAAGCCGACCGACGCGATGGTGTGGTTGCGCGTGTCGCGCTCGACCACCAGCCACTGCCGGCAGCCCGTGACGTGCTGCCAGAATTCGCGGTGCAGGCCGGCGGGATTTTTCCGCACATAGACATAGCGGTACCAGGCGTCCGGATCGGGATCGTCATGCGCCGGGCGGACGACCGACGCGTCGCCGCCATAGCGGAACTCGTCATGGTCGCGCGGGCCGCAGCAGGGGCATTCGATACGCAGCATTCTTGTTTCCCTATTGCAGCCAGGCGGACGGGCCGGCGCCAGCCTCGTCGAGCGTGTGGCCGGTGCGGAAACGGTCGAGGCCGAAGGCGGCGATCAGCGGATGCGGCTTGCCGGTCGCGATCGTGTGGGCAAAGCACCAGCCGGAAGCGGGCGTCGCCTTGAAGCCGCCATAGCACCAGCCGCCGTTGAGATAGAGGCCGTCGATCGGGCTGGGGCAGATGATCGGGCTGGCGTCCAGCGTCATGTCCATGACGCCGCCCCAGTGGCGCAGCAGCCGCACGCGCGAGATGCAGGGCATCAGCGCGACCGCCGCTCGCCACCTCGCGCACGACGCCGAGATTGCCGCGCTGGGCGTAGGAATTGTAGCCGTCGAGGTTGCCGCCGAACACCAGCCCGCCCTTGTCGGACTGGCTGACAGTAGAAGTGGTCCGCGCCATAGGCGACGACATGATCGACCAGCGGCTTCAGCGGCTCGGTGACGAAGGCCTGCAGGACGTGGCTTTCGATCGGCAGTTCGAGGCCCGCCTTTTGCGCCAAGCACCGACGTATGGCCGGCGACCGCGAGGCCGACCTTGCCGGCGCCGATCGTGCCGCTGCGTCGTCTCGACGCCGACGATCCTCTCGCCGTCGCGGATGAAGCCGGTCACCTCGCAATTCTGGATGATGTCGACGCCGTGGCCGTCGGCGGCGCGCGCATAGCCCCAGGCGACGGCGTCGTGCCGGGCGGTGCCGGCGCGGCCCTGGAAGATGCGCGCCGATGGATCGGAAAGCGCGCCGTGTCGGAGAAGTCGAGATAGGGGCATCAGCCGGCGCACCTCGTCGTGGTCCAGAATGTCGGCGTCGATGCCGTTCAGCCGCATGATGTTGGCGCGGTGGCTGAAGCCGTCGAGCTGGTCGGCGGAGTGGGCGGTGACGAGCTGGCCGCGCTGCGAGAACATCACGTTGAAATTCAGCGCCTGCGACATGCCCTCCCAGAGCTTCATCGAGAATTCGTAGAACTGGGTGTTGCCGTCGAGCAGGTAGTTGGAGCGGACGACGGTGGTGTTGCGGCCGACATTGCCGCCGCCGATCCAGCCCTTCTCGAGCACGCGCGACATTGCGGATGCCGTGGTTCTCGGCGAGGTAGAAGGCGGTGGCGAGGCCATGTCCGCCGCCGCCGATGATGACGACGTCGTAGGACGGCTTCGGCTCGGCCGCGCGCCAGGCCCGCTGCCAGTCCTTCTGGCCGGACAGCGCATTGCGGAAAATCGAAAATGCGGAGTAGCGGGCCATGGTGCTAGCGGACGATCGGGCCGGTCGGCGTGCGCGTCAGCACTTCCGCGCCCTTGTCGGTCAAGAAGCACCGTGTTGGAGATGAAATCGTCGCCGCGACCGGTACCCATCAGCCAGGACAGGATGTGGAAGCTCATGCCGGTCTCGATGTCGAGATCGGAATCGTGCCGCAGCCCGGTCACCGAATTGCCGCCGGTCCATGACGGCGGCTGTCCGATGCCGACCAGATAGCCGCAATGATGGCGGCGGTAATGCGACAGCCCGGCATCGTCGACGACGCCTTGCCATGCGGCATAAACGTCGCGCGCCTTGATCCCCGGCCGCAGTGCCTTCACGACGGCATCGAACGCCTTGGCGGTTACCTCGGCCATCGCCGCGTCTTCGTCCTTGATGCGGCCGATGCGGACAAGCCGGCCGAGCGGCGCGTGATAGCGCGAGACGCAGCCGGAAAGCTCGACGAAGACCGGCTCGCCCTTGCGGTAGACGCCCGAGCCCCAGGTGGTGTGCTCCTCGCCGAGACGCGTCGCCGGCCGGATGAATGGCCCGAAGCCCGGCGCATGGCCGCCGGCGCGGATCATCGCCGCCACGCATTCCGCGGCGACGTCCTGCTCGGACGCGCCATCGGAAATCGCGGCGATCGCCGCACCCGCGGCGGCATCCGTCACCTTCGCCGCCTGGCGCATCAGCGCCTGTTCCTCGGCGCTTTTCACCCACCGCATCTTGTCGACCAGCCCGGAGACATCGCTCCATTTGGCATCGGCCTGCGCCTTGAGTTTTTCGGCGAGGCCATGGCTCAGCCCCGACGTCCAGTATTCCAGCCCGATCCGCTTTCCTGTGAGACCCAGTTCGGAAAGCACGCGCGCGGCAAGGTCGGCCGCCGTTTCGCTGTCGGAGTGGCCGCGGAATTCCGCCGCCTTCACCTGCTTCTCGATCGTCACCTTTTCCATCGCCCGAGTGACCAGAACCGGCGGCCGCTCGAGCGGGACGATCAGCAGATGCGGTGCGAAGTAGCCCCAGTGATCGAGGCCGGTGAGATAGAACACGCTTTCCGGCGAAGCGAAGATCGCCGCATCGAGTTCACGCTGCGCAAGCGCCGTGCGGACCTTGGCCAGTCGACCGGCGATCTCGGCTTCGGAAAAGGGATTGCGGTCCATCCAGGGTCTTTCCGGTCTTTCTCAGTCGATGACGATGAGTTCGGGTGCGACGTCGCACAGCCGTTCGCCGCCCCGGTCGGTGACGACGAAGGATTCGGAGATGGCGATGCCGTAATCATCGAGCCAAACACCGGCCATGAAGTGAAAGCACATCCCCGGCCGCAACTCCGTCGTATCGCCAGGCCGCAGGCTCGCCGTGCGTTCCCCCCAGTCGGGCGGGTAGGCCAGCCCGACCGGGTAGCCGACGCGGCTCTCCTTCTTCAGCCCGTTCTTCCGCAAGACGGCTTGCCAGGCTGCTTCGACCTGCTCGCACGTGTTGCCCGACCGGGCGAGCTCGAACCCGGCATCGACCCCCTCGACGATCGTTTTCGCCATGTCGAGATAGGCAACGGGCGGTTTGCCGAAATGCACCGTCCGGGTCAGCGCCGCATGGTAGCGCCGCCGCACGCCCGCGATCTCGATGATGGCAAGCCCGCTATCCGGCAATGGCGCGTCGGACCAGGTGAGATGCGGTGTGCTGGTGCCTTCGCCGATTGGAACCAACGGGCAGATCGCCGCATAGTCGCCACCGGCGCCGGGGACGCCCATGATTTGCGCATGATAAATTTCCGCGATCACGTGATTCTGCGGCACGCCGGGCCGCATTTTTTCGATGCCGCGTTTCATGGCGTGTGTGCAGATGGCGCCCGCCTCGCGGATCAGCGCCAGCTCGGCTTCCGATTTGATCAGTCGTGCCCAGTTCACGAGGTCATGGTTGTTATCGAAGCGCGCGTCGGGCAGGCCAGCGACCAGGTGGGCGTGGCAACGAGCCGTGTAGTAATGCGCGTCCATCTCGACGCCGATGCGCGACCGGCTCCAGCCACGGGCGCGGATCATCTGAGCAAGTTCGTCATACGGATGTTCGACCGGCTGCTGCACCAGCCGCTCGGAAAACGGCACGATGTTCTGTTCTGGCAGCCCCGTCGTCATGCGCGCGCTCTTGGCGTCCTGTGCCCTGCCGAACCAGATCGGCCTATCCTCTTCGAGATGGACGAGCACGCATTGCGGAACATAGAACGACCAGCCGTCGTAGCCGGTCAGCCAGCACATGTTTGCCGGATCCTGGCAGATGATGAGGTCGAAGCCCGCCTTTTCCATGCGCTGCTTCACGCCGGCGAGGCGCTGTGCATATTCCGCTTTCGTGAACATTCCGGCCCGGTTCAAGCCTGCCTCCCCAATCGATTTCGCCGTTTGCGCTTTGCAGCCACATTCGGGAAAAATCGACCTAATTGTGCACAACTATTGGCTGACCGGCCGCTCGTTTGGCTCGGGTCTGCCGATTTCGTGAGACCATAACAGTGTGCCTTGCGATATGTCCAGATGAGTTGTATACGTCTTGATGAACTCGCTCTCGGCGTCGGAGAACCGCCGATCGGGTGATGAAGCAAGTCAGCAAAGAAAAGGGGAATGCATGTTCATGTCACCGATATCCCGCCGAATGGTTGTCAAAGCCGCTGCCGTTCTGGCGCTCGCCGCGACCTCGTTCACCTCGCTGCCGGCCCAGGCGCAGTCGACGCTCGAACGCGCCAAGGCGCGACGGCTACATCCGCGTCGGCTTCGCCAACGAGGCGCCGTTCGGTTTCGCCACGCCCGACGGCAAGCTCACCGGCGAGGCGCCGGAAGTCGCCAAGGCCGTGCTTGCCAAGATGGGCATTCCGCAGGTCGACGGCGTGCTGACCGAATTCGGCTCGCTCATCCCGGGCCTCAAGGCCGGGCGCTTCGACATCATCGCCGCCGGCATGTTCATCAATCCGAAGCGCTGCGCCGAGATCAATTTCTCCGAGCCGTCCTACGGCATCGGCCAGGCCATGCTGGTGGCGAAGGGCAATCCCAAGGGCGTGAAGGACTATTCGAGCTTCAAGGACAATCCCGACCTCAAGCTCGCCGTGATGGCCGGCGCCGTCGAGGGCGGCTATGCCAAGGACGCCGGCGTCGCCGAAGGACCAGATCGTCGTCGTTGCCCGACCAGTCCAGCCTGGTCGCCGCCGTCCAGTCGGGCCGCGCCGACGCGGCTGCGCTCACCGCGCTTTCGATCGCCGACATGGCCAAGAAGGCCGACGGCGTCGAATCGACCACGCCGTTCGGCGAGGTCGCCGGCAAATCGGTGAAGGGCCATGGCGGCTTCGGCTTCCGCAAGGAAGACACCGATCTCCACGAAGCGTTCAACGCCGAGCTGAAGAACTTCCTCGGCTCGCCGGAGCATATCGCGCTGGTCGAGCCGCTCGGCTTCGGCAAGGACTATCTGCCGAACAAGACCACTGCGCAGCTCTGCGCGGGCGAATAGATTCCCTGACTGCCGGGCGGCGCAAAACGCGCCGCCCCTTTTTCATGGAGAGGGCAGATGGGCATCGGCACGCTCGTTGCCATGCTCGTTGCCGCGCTTGCCGTGATCGGCGTGCTGGCGACTGCAGGAAGCCTACAGCCTGTTCCTGCCGGGACTGCTGCAGGGCGCGGTCCTGACCGTCGAGATCGCCGTGCTCGGCAGCTCTGCTCGCGGTGGTCATGGGCGTGCTCGCCGCGCTGGCGCGCATGTATGGCCCGGCGCCGCTGCAGCTGGCTGGCGACGGTCTATGTCGAGATCTTCCGCGGCACGTCGGCGCTGGTGCAGTTGTTCTGGCTGTTTTTCGTGCTGCCGCAATTCGGCGTCACGCTCGACGCCTTCCTCGTCGCCGTCCTGGCGCTCGGCCTCAATGTCGGCGCCTACGGCTCGGAAGTGGTGCGCGGCGCGATCCTGTCAGTCGCGCGCGGCCAGTGGGAGGCGTGCACCGCGCTCAACATGAGCCGCGCCGCAGATGCTGCGCCGGATCATCCTGCCGCAGGCCTTCGTCGCCATGATCCCGCCCTGGGGCAATCTGTTCATCGAGCTGCTGAAATCGACCGCGCTGGTTTCACTGATCACGCTTTCCGACCTCGCCTTCAAGGCGCAGCAGATGAACCAGAACACGTTCAAGACCATCCCGATCTTCACGCTGGTGCTGCTGATGTACCTCGCCATGTCGCTGGTCATCACCATCGGCATGCGGCTTGCTTGAGAGGCGGGCGTCGCTGCGGCCTGGCGCGGGGGAGGGCCGCATGATCTGGGACTGGGCCTTCGCCTTCGAGATCCTCCCGGTGCTCGGCGCGCGCCGCGATCGTCACCATCGAGGCGACGCTGATCGGCTTCGCCATCGCCGCCTCGCTCGGCCTGCGTGCTGGCGGTGCGTGCGCATCGCCGTGCCGTGGACCGGCTGGACGATCTCGGTGCTGGTCGAGCTGATCCGCTCGACGCCGCTGCTCATCCAGATCTTCTTCCTCTATTTCGTGTTCCCGAAATTCGGCATCGTGCTCGACGCGTTCACCGCCGGCGTGCTCGCCATCGGCATCCACTATGCCGCCTATTGCTCGGAGGTCTATCGCGCCGGCTTCGACAACATCCACCGCGGCCAGTGGGAAGCCTCGATCGCGCTCAATCTCTCGCAGTGGACGACGTTCCGCGACATCATCATCCCGCAGGCCATCCCGCCGATCGTGCCGGCGCTCGGCAACTATCTGGTCGCGCTGTTCAAGGAAACGCCGCTGCTTTCGGCGATCGCGGTGCTGGAGCTGATGCAGACGGCCAAGATCATCGGCTCCGAGACCTTCCGCTACACCGAGCCGATCACGCTGGTCGGCGTGTTCTTCCTCGTCATGAGCCTGGTTTCGGCCGCGCTCATCCGCGCCCTCGAACGCCTGCTCAACCGGAGGACCATGCGATGACCGAACAACCGATGGTCCGCTTCGACAATGTCTCCAAACGCTACGGCGCGCTGACCGTGCTCGACGGGCTCGATCTCGAAATCGCGCGCGGCGAGAAGGTCTCCGTCATCGGCCCGTCCGGCTCCGGCAAGACCACGGTCCTGCGCATGCTGATGACGCTGGAGACGATCAATGACGGCGTCATCTGGGTCGAGGGCGAGCCGCTCACGCATATGGAGAGGAACGGCAAGCTGGTGCCGGCCGACCTTGCCCATATCCGCCGAGATCCGCGCCAAGATCGGCATGGTATTCCAGTCCTTCAACCTCTTCCCGCACATGACGGCGATGGCAAACTGCATCGAGGCGCCGATCACCGTGCTCGGCATGAAGCGGGCCGAAGCCGAGGCGCGTGCCGCCGAGCTGCTCGACATGGTCGGCCTGTCGCAAAAGAAGGGCCACTATCCGTCGCAGCTCTCCGGCGGCCAGCAGCAGCGCGTCGCCATCGCCCGCGCGCTTGCGATGCGACCCAAGATCATGCTGTTCGACGAGGTGACCTCGGCGCTCGATCCCGAACTCGTCGGCGAAGTGCTGGAGGTCATCCGCAAGCTGGGAAGGGAGCATGACTTGACGATGCTGATGGTCACCCATCAGATGGGCTTCGCCAAGGAATTCTCCGATCGTGTCTGCTTCTTCCACGCGGGCAAGATCTGCGAGCAGGGGCCTCCGAACGAACTGTTCGGCGCTCCGAAGAACGAGCGGACGCGGCAATTCCTGCATGCGGTCCTGGAGGCGGGATGACGCTTGAAGCGGATGCGGCAGCTGCGACGGCCGACGAGGTTTCGCGCCCGCCTTCGGCGCGGGAGCGGTTCGAACGCATCTACCGCATCCTGCGCGACCGCATCTGCCTGCTCGACTATCCGCCCGGCAGCATGCTTGTCGGAGGAGGAGCTCGCGCAGGAATTCGAGATCAGCCGCACGCCGGTACGCCGCGTGCTGGCGCGGCTGGAATCCGAAGGCCTGGTCGCAGTCCATGCACGGCGTCGGCACGATCGTCACCGACGTCGATATCGAGGAATTGCAGCAGGTCTATCATCTGCGCCTGGAGCTGGCGCTGCTCATCGGCAAGCTTTCGCCGATCCCGCGCACGGCGGCCGATCTCGATCGCATTCGCGCCTTGATCGAGCGCTGCGATGCCGCTCTGCGCGCACCCGATCAGCGCGCCTTCCTGCGCCTCAACATGGATTTCTTCTACGAGCTCACCGCGATGACCGGAAACCAGCCGCTGCGCGAGATCAGCGAGCGGCTCTATTTCCAGGTCGCGCGCGTCGTGCTGAAGATGATGCCGCAACTCGGCCTCGTCGAGGAGTTCACTGCCTTTCGCCGCGAGATGGAGGAAGTTCTCGCGGCTGCGGAAATCGGCGACTGGGACTCGATCGGGCACATCAGGCGGGCGCACATCTCGATGAGCTTCCGCCGCATGATGCGTCACGCCGGCCATGCCGCGGATGTCGCCAACGATCGCTGACGTCCCATACCGCGGCGGGGCGCTTCGCCCTAAGCAGGCGGTGGAAGAATAAGCCCGACCTCGGCATTTTCTTCCGGCGTGGCGTTCCAGTATCCAAACCGTTCGGCCGTCTCCGTGAAATGCCGCAAAGTCTCGGCCGATGGCGGCATTGGCGCCGGGCCAACAGGCGGCCCCGCGATCTCCTTGAAAAACCTGGCCATTCTGGACGTCGTGGCGATCAAGGAAACCGCCGGCTTGTCCCCGACATTGCGAAACGCGTGCTTTGCGCCTCCAGGTACATGAAAGACATTGCCGGGCTTAATTCGCACCCACTCGAAGCCGTCGTCCGTTTCCGTGAGCCCTTCGACTTCACCTGAGATCATGAAAAATGTCTCGGGATCGCGATGGCTGTGCAGCGGCACCGGGGCACCCGCCGGTATCGTGCCGCGCATCACGCAGGGATCGTCGTCGCTTGGCCCGGGCGGAGTCAGGAACTGTATTGTGGGACCAAGAACATCAATGGTTTCTGCATCGCGCAGATCGACGACATGTGCGGCGCGTTTGCGCAAAGCTGCGTTAAGCATTGGCTTTTCCTTCATTCCGTATCACCCGGCAGGCATGTTTGCCGACCTCAGTGCAGGCGGCTCGATGGTGACGCCGTATTTGGCGGTGATGGCCGCGAGTTTCTCTATTTCTGTCGTTCCTGCGGCGGTCGCGGCGTCCAGTTCGGCGAACATCTGATCGAGGCCGCAGCTCGGCGCGCTCAGGATGAGCACGCGCGCTGGCTCGTCGCTGACATTGCGAACGGCATGACGCCGACGGCGGGCGCCGAAGAAGAAGCCCCCGGGCCCGATGCGATGGGGTGCCCGCTCGCCTTCAAACTCGATGAGCAGTTCGCCGCTCAGGACATAGAAGGCCTCGTCCTCGCGGTGGTGGGTGTGCGGCGGCGCACCCGTCCCCGGCGGAAAGACAGCTTCCCAGAGCGAGAAGGAGCCTGCGGTCTCGGCGGCCGTGGCCTTGTAGATATGGGTGACGCCCAGCACGTTGAGCGTCGAACCGGCTGCGGGGCCTCGCACGAACGATTCGATTGCAGGGACTTTGGTGTCCATCATCGATCTCCCTTGCTGTGAGCCAGGTGACCAACCGAGAATGGACCTGTTTCACTTCGCCGATTAGCCGGAAATATCTGGACATGCCGTCCAGATTTCAGGACAATTGAAGGATGGATCCGCTCGACGGTATCGCCGCCTTCGCGCGCGTCGTGGACAGCGGAAGCTTCTCGGCGGCGGCGCGCCGGCTCAATATCTCCAAGTCCGCGATCAGCGCTCATGTGCAGCGGCTCGAGGAACGCCTGGGCATCCGCCTCCTCAACCGCACCACGCGCCGACTCTCGCTGACGGAGGCGGGCGCCGCCTACTACCGCCACTGCGCGCGCATTCTTGTCGAGGCCGAAGCGGCCGAGCAGGCAGCGAGCGCGTTGCAGCGCGAGCCACGCGGCACGCTTCGCATCTCGGCGCCCGACAGCTTCGGGTGGATGCACGTGGCGCCGGCAATCCCGGCATTCCTGAGCCGTTACCCGGCGCTGGCAATCGACATCAAATTGAGCTCGGCATATGTAGACCTCGTCGATGAGGGACTGGACCTTGCGATCCGTATCGGGATACTCGAGGACTCTGCGCTGGTGGTGCGCAAGCTCGCGTCATCGCGGCGCGTCCTTTGTGCCGCGCCGGCCTATCTTAGGGAACGTGGAACGCCGCGCAAACCGGACGACCTCGCCGATCACAACTGTCTCTGCGCCGACCTGCTGACCTGGGGCGACGAATGGCGCCTGGCCGGCAAACACGGCGAGGTGCGGGTGACCGTGGGCGGGAGCTTCCGCAGCAACAATGCCGAGATGCTGCGCGCGGCGGCGCTTGACGGGATCGGCATCGCCGCGCTGCCGACCTGGGCCGTGGCCGGGCAGCTTCGCAGCGGCATGCTGCGACGCGTATTGACGGCGTGGGAGGCGCCGGTCGGCACGATCTATGCCGTCTACCCCGGCAACAGGTTGATGTCGATGAAAGTCCGCGCGTTCGTAGACCACCTTGCCCGACGTTTCGGGCGGACGCCCTACTGGGAAGACGGCCTTTGAGGAAAGGCCCGTTTCAGGTCGTGGGCGCTGGCTTGTGCGACCGTCTGCTTCCGGGAAGGCAGAACGCTGAAATATTTCAGCGCCCTTCAAGGCCTCTGCGGAATGCCTCCAGTTCCTCATCCGGAATGCCGGCGATCTCCGTGTTGCCGGGAAAGTCGCTCGAGCGGATCGCCGAGCGAAAGGCGGTCAGTGCTTTCACCCGCTCATCCCTGACGGCCTGATGCAGTCTCGCCAGATCACCCCAGGCGCGGGCATGACGGGGCAGGCGAGCAGCTTCACCGCATATGTCGCACATGAATAGAAACACGACGTCCGCATCGGGTCCCGACCCCAGGGATACCGTCACCAGTTTTGTGCGCCGGTTGATCTCGGCCATCACCGCTGCGGGAATTACCTCGCACTCGACGGCGAACGCGCCAGCATCTTCCAGCCTGCGAAAGCGGTCCCAAAGATCGAGCGCCTCGGCGGACGTCTTGCCGACCGCGCGCACGCTGCCGACCCAAGTCGATTTGCGGGGCACGAAGCCGAGATGGCCCATCGACCGGTATCTGTTCGGCGGCGAGCATGCGCACCGTGTCGTCGCCGCGCCCGGTGATGACCGCATCGGCCCCGGCCGTGATCGCGCCGAACGCCGTCTTCAGGATCTCGTCGGCGGTGACGGCGTCGGCAAAGCCGAGCGCGGCCGTCACGAAGACCTTCTTCGAGCCCTCGCGGACGCGCGCGACGTTGACCGCGCGGCATACCACCATCTCGACGCCCGCGGCCTCGGCCGCTGCCGCTTCCTCGGCCGTTTCGGCGGTCACCTGCGCCGCGTGGTCTGCTGTTCCCTTGAGCGCGCGAAGCCCGGCAACGGTCTGGCTGCGCTCGACGTCGCGACCGCCGAAGTCGAAGATGCGCGGCATCAGCCCTTCATCTTCTTGGCGTAATAGTCCGGCGCCACGACACCCTCCTTCGAGAACCATTTCGGCACGTCGACGCCCGAATAGAGCAGGATATTGCCCCACGGGTCGAAGGCGCCGGTGCGCACGATCACCTTGGCCTTTGCCGCCATCTCGCCGAGGATGGTCTCGTGCTTGATCGGCGCGAAGTCGGCGCCGGCAAAAAGTCGCTCGATCTTCTTCAGCAGCGGCGCGTTGTGGACCGGCAGCGTGTCGGCATAGGAGACCTTTTCGGCAATCAGGTTCTCGGCGATCGGCGTCAGCACGGTCTCCAGGTCGGGTACGTCGGGTACGATCGCGAGGTCGATGCGCCACGCGCTTGAAGGAATTGGAAAGCCGGCATCGCAGACGATCATCAGGTCACCATGCCCCATCGAAGCGATGGCATGCGAGAGCTCGGCGTTGAGCAGACGATTGCGGTTCACGGGCGATCCTTCCATACGGTTCTGGTGGCTTCGGCAAAGAGCGCATCGGCCTGCGCGCGCTCGGGCAAGCCGGGGATGACCCCGAGCCTGGTGCAGGCAATGCCGCCGCAGACCACGCCGAAGCGCACAGCCTCGACGATGTCCCGGCCCTCCGCGAGCGCGACGGCAAAGCCCGAATTGAAGGCATCGCCGGCACCTGTGGTGTCGACCACCTTCACCGGCACGGCGGGCACCATGACGTCGAGCTCGTCGGTCAGGACCAGTGCGCCGGTTCTCCCGAGCGTCACGACCACATTGCGGAGGCCGCGCCGGCGCAATTCGCCGGCAAGCTCGCGGGACGAGCGCGGATCGTCGGCGGGAAGCCCCAGCAGAATGCGCAGTTCGCTTTCGTTCGGCGTGAGA
The DNA here is from genome assembly GCA_963821585.1 of uncultured Acidobacteriota bacterium. Lineage (GTDB taxonomy): Bacteria > Acidobacteriota > Thermoanaerobaculia > Gp7-AA8 > Gp7-AA8 > QHVT01. Next base: position 1,934,850 of record CAWGEI010000005.1, on the reverse strand, counting down.
TAGTCGACATGGGCGAAAATCGAATCCGGAAGTTGGCGTGCCGGCGCCGGGTTCAGGATTGTCCTGGCACCGTGCTTGCGGCCGAGCTCCATGGCGCGCGCCGCGGCGGGAATGGGAATTTCGAGCACTGCCATCACGACATCGCTCGCCGCGATGCGCGCCTCGCCGGCATCGACGGTCGCGGCATCCATCAGCTCATTGGCGCCCATGTCCAGGATGATGAAGTTCTCGCCCTTGTCGTTGAGGATGATGAAGCCGACGCCGGTTGCGCGCTCGCTCCGCGTCGAGACGAGCGCGGTGTCGACGCCTTCGGCTGCATAGAGGTCCGTCGCGATGCTCGCCAGCTTGTCGGTTCCGATCAGCGCGAGCAGGGCGGAGTGGGCTCCGAGCCGCGCGGTTGCCACCGCCTGGTTGGAGCCTTTGCCGCCCGGTCCCATGTCGAAGTCGGTGCCGAGCATGGTTTCGCCGAAGATAGGGAGCTTCGGCGCCCGTATGGTCAATCCGACGGCGAACGAGCCGACCACGGTGATCTCCGGCTTCTTCATCGCGGCTTCGCTCATGATGCCATTGCCCGTCCCAGTATGGCCTCCTCGTTGATCGCATCGCCAGTCAATTCGCCGGCGATGCGGCCGCCGCGCAGCACGAGCACGCGCGCGGCATTCATGATCAGCTCGGGAATTTCCGAAGAGATCATCACGACCGCGACCCCTTCGGTCGCGATGCCGCGCAGGATGGAATAAATCTCGGCCTTGGCGCCGACATCGATGCCGCGCGTCGGCTCGTGCAGGATCAGCACACGCGGGTTTGTCACCAGGCTGCGGCCAAGGATGATTTTCTGCTGGTTGCCGCCGGACAATGTCGCAAGCTTCTGGGCGAGGTGCGAGATACGCGCATCGAGGCGCGCGACCTGGGCTCTTGCCTCGCGGCGGATCGCGCCGCGCCGCAACATTCCGGCAAGTGAAAAACGCGGCAGGGAGGCCGCTACGACGTTATTGGCGACGCTCATCGAGAGCAGGCCGCCGGCACCCCGCCGGTCGGCCGGCACGAAGGACATGCCATTCCGGATCGAGGCCAAAGGATCGAGCGCGGGCAATTCCTTGCCTTCGACGCGAACGCTTCCGCTGCGCTCGGCAAGGCCGAACAAAGCCTCGCCGAACCCGTCCTTGCCGGAATCCGGAAGCCCGCCAATGCCGAGGATTTCCCCGGCCCGGACCTCGAAGCTGATGTCGTGCAGGCCGGGCGCGGTGAGGTTTTGGACCGAGAGCGCGATCTCCGCACCGTGCGGATCGGCGGCCGGATCGAGCGCCCACGGCTTGGTGGCGCCGAGATCGCGCCCGACCATTGCCCGGATCAGGCGGGCCTCCGATAGATTGTCATTGTCGAGTGTCTCGATGATGCGCCCGTCGCGCATCACGGTGATGCGATCGGCGATGTCGAGGACCTCGCGCAGATGATGCGACACATAGATCACCGTGACACCTTCGCCGCGCAGTTGCTTGACGATGTCGAACAGCCGCTCGCTCTCGCGCCTGGAAAGCGCCGAGTTCGGCTCGTCCAGGACCAGCACGCGTGCATTCTGGCGAATCGCGCCGGCAATTTCGACCAGCTGCATCTCGGCAACCGAAAGACGTGAGACCTTCATGTCCGGATCGAGCGTGCCCATGCCGAGGCGTGCCAGCGCTGCTCGCGCTTCACGCCGCATCCGGGCACGAGCGACGAACGAGATCGGCGAATTGCCCGCGACCTCGGACATCATGATATTTTCAGCGACGCTCAGCGTCGGGCAGAGCGCCAGCTCCTGATAGACGACGACGATGCCCGCCGCGCGACTATCAAGCGCCGAGGCGAAGCGGACGCGTTTGCCGTTGACACGCAGCCCGCCGTCGGTCGGCTGCAAGTCGCCGGCCAGGATGTTCATCAGCGTCGATTTTCCGGCGCCGTTTTCGCCAACGACGGCGTGGATTTCGCCGGGCCGAAAGCCGAGCGACACGCGGTCGAGCGCGAGCACGCCGGGGAACCGCTTGGTAACCCCGTCGATCTCGACGATATTGGGTTGGTTATCGGTGGTCATGCTGGCTTCCTCGCGACCGCCGGCCGATGCCGGCGGTCGCGCGGTTGTCTGGGAGGTTATTTCTTGGCGACTTCGGCGATGTTCTCCTTCGTGTAGACGCCGACGCCGGTGTCGACATTGTCGATCGTCTGGCCGGCGAGGAACTTGACCAGGAGGTCGACGGCGGCAAAGCCCTGCTTCTCGGGCGCCTGGTCGATGGTGGCCTGCACATTTCCGCTTCCGACGAGCTCTACGGTCTGGTCGAGCAGGTCGAAGCCGACGACCTTGACCGTGTCGGCCTTGCTGTTGCGTTCGACCCATGTGCCGGCGGCCGGCGTCGAGCAGCACTCCAGCGACAGGATGCCGGTGATGCTCGGATCGGCAAGCATGGCATTCTCGATTGCCGAATAGATCTTCTGCGGATCGGTGCCGGTGTTGAGCGTGTTGACGACCTCTATGCCGGACGCTTGCTTCAACCCCTCGCGCGCGCCCTTTTCGCGATCGAGCGACCACTGGGCGGCCGCGTCGATCGTGGTGATCATCACTTTGCCCTTGCCGTCGAGGACCTTGATCATCAGCTTGCCGGCCTCAACGCCGGACTGAACAAGATCCTGGCCGGCGAAGGCGAGCCGCTTGCTGTCGGGATTATCGGTGTTGAAGGTGACGACCGGGATGCCGGCCGCCAGAACGCGGTCGATCACCGGTGCCAGAGCATCGGTCGAAACCGACGAGATCGCCAGGCCGTCCATCTTGCCCATCAGCGTTTCGATCTCGCTGATTTGCGCGTCGGCATCGGCACCGACCGGACCGATGAACTGCGCGTTGGCCTTGTCTTCTTTCGCGGCCTTCTCGACGCCCGCCTTCATGAACGGCGCGAACTCGTTCGACACGTCATGATAGGACACGTAGATATCGAGCGGCTGGCCCGCATCGATCTTCGCCTTGATGCGCTCGGCGAGCTTGAAGTCCGCCAGTTTTGCCTCCGCATGAGCGGAGAGCGGCACAAGGCTCAACGCCGCGGCCAGAAGCAGATGTCTGAGTTTCATGATGATAGTCCTCCCGTTTTTAGCTTGCTGAATCGCCTCAGCTGGCTTTTCGTGACGTCCACTTGTCGATGCCGACCGCGATGATGATTACGAGGCCGATCATCAGTTCCTGCACGAATGGCGACACCCCCATCAGCACCAGCCCGTTGCGCATGACGCCGATGATCAGCACGCCGAGTATGGTGCCGAGGATGGTGCCTTCGCCGCCCGACAGTGACGCTCCGCCGACGATCGTCGCGGCGATCACGTCCAGTTCGAGCCCAACGCCGGTGCGTCCGGCCTGGCCGCTTGGCAGGAAGGCGAGGCTCAGGATCCCGGCAAACGCGGCGAGCAGGCCCATCAGCACGAACGCCCAGATCTTGACCCTGTTGACGGAGATGCCGGAGACGCGGGCTGCCTTGGCGCTGCCGCCGACGGCGAACACCCGGAAGCCGAAATTTGTATAAGACAACACCACCCAGGCGATGGCCGCGATGAAGACGAAGAAGACGAGCTGCATCGGGATGACGCCGAACAGATAGCCTTGTCCCATGGTGGTGAATGATTGCAGCACGTCGGGCAGCGCGCCGTTGCGCGCATTCACCGTGACTGGCTGGCCGTTGGTGAGGATCAGCGCGGCGCCACGCACGATGCTCAGCATGCCGAGCGTTGCGATCAGCGACGGCAGCCGCCCGTAGGTGGAAAGGATGCCGTTGATCAGCCCGATCACCACGCCCGTCAGCAATCCGATTGCGAGTGCAGGAAGCAGCGCCCAGCCGGCAATGATCAGCATCCCCGCCGCGAGCCCGGAAAAGGCGTAGGTCGAGCCGACCGACAGATCGACTTCGCCCGAGATCAGCACGAACGTCATGCCGACCGCCATGATGCCGAGCAGCGAGATCTGCCGGCCGACATTGAGCAGGTTCACCGATGTCAGGAAGCCGTCTGTGGCGAAGGAAAGGAACAGGCACAGCACGAGCAGAGCGATGAACACCCCCGCCTCGCGTGCCCGTAGCAGGCGCGCGAGCGAAAACCGCCCCAGGGCTGGCGCGCGAGCGCCGCTTCCGAGCGCATCGGCCATATGGTCTCCTCCCCACGAGCCGCGGCGCTGCATGCCGGCGCCGTGCCTCGTTACTCAACCATGAAGTCCGGCAGAGCTCCGTTTCCGGACTTCGTTCGACCAGCCGTCAGGGCTGGACGTTCTCAGGCAGCCTTTTCGGGCAACATGCGGAAGGTACCAGCCGGGACCTTCTGCAGCGGCTCGTAATTTCCGTACTCGCGCACCCGCTTGAAGGGGGCGTTCTCGACCGCGTTGTAGGAGCTGATGTAGCCCCAGCGGTACGTGTCGGAGCGGTTGGCGTCCGAACGGTGCAACAGATTGCCGTCGAAGATGAGCGCGTCGCCGGCTTCCATCTCGACATAGATGTGCTCGTAGCGCTTCAACGCCGCTTCGAGATGCTCCTGCTCGACATTGGTCTGATCATTCTCGCGGATGTGGTTCAGCCGGCCGAGCTTGTGGGTGCCCTTGAGAACCTGCAAGCAGCCGTTCTCCCTGGTCGCCTTGTCGAGCGCGACGTAGATGCTCATCATCTCGGGCGCCAGGCAGCCGTAGTTGTACCAGTAGCCGAAGTCCTGGTGCCATTCCCATGCGCCGCCCTCATTGGGCTGCTTCATCGTCATCTTGTGGCTGTAGAGGTAGATCGGCTTGCCGATCGCGTCCTCGGCAAGGTCGACCATGCGCTCATCCCGGGCGAGGAAACCGTACTGGTCGTCCTCGGCCCTGGTCCACATCTTGAGGAGCGTCGTCTTGCCTTCCTTGTCGCCCTTGGCCATCACGGCACCGGACTTGTTCTCGACCTCAAGCTGCGCGCGTGCACGGTCGCGGAATATGTCGACTTCTTCCGTGCTCAGCAGGCCCTTGCGGATGATGTAGCCATCGCGGGCATAGGCTAGCGCTTCATCTTTGTTCATTGTGAGCATCGTTTTCTCCCAAGGAGCGAACATGTTGCCGTCACCGTCCGCGGTGATTTGCCCTGCAGAGGGCACCGCATGAACTGTCGCTACCGATTGCGGTTCGGATCGGCGTGTTCGGGCAAGATAGCCAGCCCTTCCGTCGCTAGAAATGGACAAACAGCACGTCACCTTTGTATAAAACGCGCATGCCCGCCACATCGTCTTTCATCGAGAGCATGCACTACGTCCCGGAAACCGGGTGGTCCCGCAGTGCATATACGGTGCTGCGCGCAGGCAAGGTCGCTGCGGCCTTCGACTATCGCGTGTCGCGCGACGTCCACGTCGGCCAGGACATTTTGTATTGCCTGACGGGCGGCGGCTTCGTCGAAACGCTGGGGGAGGAGTTCAGGGTGGACGCTGGTGAACTGGCCTGGATCGGCAATGAGCGACCGCACACCCACCGCGCCGACCCGCGCGATCCCTGGACGCTGCTGTGGTTTCGGCTCGACGGTCCAACTCCTGCCGCCATTCGCGAAAAACTCTTCGGGGACGGTATTCCGCGCGTTTCGGTTGCTGACAGCGTCTCGCTGCAGGCGTGGTTCGACCGGCTCTTCCATGCACTGCGCGGCCGTGCTGCTGGACTGGACTTAAGGCTCAACCAGTTGGTGGGCGAATTTCTGACCCTGATTGACCAGGCTCGCTGGGGCGTGGCGCGCGATCGCGTGCCCGAGGCTTTGAGCGCAGCCATGCTTGCGGTGCGCGCGGATCTCGGTCGTTCCTGGAACAGCGATGACCTGTCGGATCTGGCGCAGCTCAGCCCGTCGCACCTCAGACGGCTGTTCGCCAAGCACCTGCGAACCAGCCCGCATCAGTGGCTGCTCAGGGAACGGCTGACCCATGCCCAGGCGCTGATCGCCGACAGCACGATGCCGCTTGCCGAAATAGCGGAGATCTGCGGCTTTTGTGATGTCTATCACTTCAGCCGGGAGTTCAAGCGATCGGTCGGAGCCCCGCCCGCTGCCTGGCGACGCACCGAACTGGGCACTGCAGATCTCTTTCGGCGAAGGCCGACGGAGGCGGCGCCTTGATGGATTCGAACTGTTTCGTCGAAACGATGTCGCTAGCATCTTCGTCGCTTCAGAAGCACGGCCTGTGGTTACAAATGACCTGGGCGGCGACACAATCCGGATGCGGTCGAGTGACATCCTTCCTGGCGCGGTAATCGGATGATCCCGGCCAATCCGGGGAGACGAGCCGCGATCGATCCGGGCATTGCGACTGCCTGTTCGACGGCTGGAGGCTCATGGCTTCAATGACACCCGTTGAGTATCGCCAGCGCTACTTGAGCATCCCCGTCGTCGCCGGCGGGCAGAGCCGCACCGTTCGCGTGGAGATCTATCGCATCGGCGAGCCCGACGCAGCAAAGAGCACGCTGTGGTCGCATCTGAAGGATCATTTTCACGTCAACAAGAAGAGAGATCCGGGCTATAGACTTAGGCTTAGGGTCAACAACGCCGATGAATTGTTTTTCTCGGAGACCGATCTGCTCCGCCGGGTCGTCAATCCATACTATGGCAAGGGTTCGCCAGAGGATTGCCAGATCACGTTGGAGGTTGCCGTGGTCCTCGGCTTGACCACGATCGACAGGGTGCAGGATTACGCCAACGCACACATTGGGCTCGACTGCAACGGATTCGTCGGCAACTACATCTGGCACGAGCGTCAGGGCCATGCCTGGAATACGTGGCCGGGCGACGGCGACACGGATCCGGGTCCGAGCTCGAATATCGCGTCGATCTGGAACTGGGTGAAAAGAAACGGCCGCGAGATAAAGACCGTCGACGAGATGACCCCGAGCAAGATGTATGTCCTTGCGATGCTCGATAGCAGCCTCAAAATCATTCCAGGAGGGCCGAACAGCCCTTCCGGTCACATCTGCATCACCGAGCCGAATAGATTCATGGCACGGTCGTTCACATTCGATACGATGGGCTTCCTGGATCTCGGCCTCGCCAAGAAGGGGGCGTATGGCCATCCAGCCTACTGGACGATCGAGTCCACCGGACCCGAGATGAAGGTGGGCCTCAAGGAGTCGTGGTACGCGATCAGGACACACGAACGGACGAAAGGGAGTCCGGTCCCTGGTGTGTTCAACGTGTTTCGCGGCAGCAAGAGCACATCCTTGAAGTTCCGCATCGCGGAATTGCGCTGAGCCCGAACGTCAATCCGAGCCGACCAGCACCGACCGATCAGCCGACGATGCGCAGGTTGGACAACTCGTTGGCGATTTCCTTGAACTTGTCCGCCAGGTCGGCGCCGGTCGCATTCCAGTAAAGCTTTTCCGCCGCACCGCTGGCGTCCTTGCGGAAGCGCGACTCCGACGAGCAGGCCTTCAGAGCGTCCATCTGCGCCTTCTCGGTGGGATCACCTGCATCAAGGTCGAGCGATACCGTCATGACCATCACGTTGGCCGCCTTGGCATTTGCGCATAGCGTGTCGAATTGCGCGTTCATCGCCTTCGTGTAGTTGGCTTCCGTGTAGGTCGTCTTGCTGATGGCCGCCGGCGTGCCCAGGAAAATGCGCGACGTTGCATAGTAGATGGCGTCCCATTTTCCGGCATAGCCGTAAGCCGAATAGCTCGACTTGTCGTTGGCTGGGTCGCTTTTGCCGAACCAAGACGGTGTGTAGTAGGTGTTCTGGCCGTCGGTCAGCACGATGACAACCTTGTCGTTGCCCTTTTCGGTTTCGGGCCGGCCTTCGGTGAACGGCGCTCCGCTGGACAGGACGCGCCAGCCCCAGGCCATGCCCTCAGGCACGTTGGTCGCGCCGTCCGGCGACATTGCGTCGATCGACGCCTTGATGGAGGTCTGCCCGGCCGTCGTGCTCACATCAGTGAGCGAGGTGATCGGCGTATTCGTGCAACTCGCATTGGGGCCGCCATCATCAACTGCGGCGGCGACGCTCTTCGGCGCCTTCACGAAATACTTCGGCATGTATGCCTGGCGCTTCGACCCGGAGGAGGGGGTCTCGGTCAGATCGTTCCACCAGTTGTTGAAGGTGTTCATATTGCTGTCGAAGGTGGTGACCGGTGACGTGGCCCAGAAATCGCCGGGCTCGTCCGGGGCAAACATCGGTACGAATAGCGTGGCCGGCGTGGCCGTGGTTGGCGTCGCGTCACTGTTGTTGTAGGGCGCCGGCCTCGCCTCCACGCAGCCCGCCCAACTCGCATATGGCCCATAGGTGGCTGGGGTGGTGGTATTGGTTCTCCGCTGGATATCCCTGCTATAGAGCGTGAAGCGCGTGACCTTCTGGTTTGTCTCCGCGCCCCAGCCGGTACCCTGCTTGTAGTAGTGGCCGGCCGCAGCCTTGACCACTTTCTTGTTCGATGCGGTGAACGCCGTCCAATCGAAATTCTCGTGATGGATCGGCGAGAGCCCGTCCTGGTCCATCCAGCTTGCCGTTGCCTTGCCGGAGCCGATATTCACCGAGCCCGAGAACGGAACCAGGGCGAACTGCACTGGCTTGCTGATCTGCTTCATCAGCGCGGCCTGACCAGCGATGGTGTCGACCAACTGCTTGGCAGCGATCTTGAGAAGCTCCATACGCTTCTTGCCGGAACCGCCGCCGCCAATGAAGTCCATCGATCCCGAATTGTCGAGGACGAGCGCCACCTCGAGCGTGTTCTTCAGGCGAATTTCCGATGTCGCCTGGAAGTTCACGTTGTTCGCTCCTGAACTGTTGCCCATGAGCGCCGCGAAGGCCTGGAAGAAATATGGCTTGTATTTGAGCCCCGCCGTCAGCTTCAGCGTGCCGCCGCCGGTATTGTTCTGCGGCAGCAGCACGGTCAGCGTTGTCATGGACGGCGCGACCGAGCCGAGGTTGGCCTCGAAGAAGCTCTTGGCATAGGCCTTGGCTTCGTCGTCGGTGACGCCCTCGATGATGCGGCGCGCCGTCGCGACGCCGGATGCGTCGAGCGCGTTGAGCGTCACTTGCCGCTGCCTTGACATTTCCGCGTAGTCGACACCCAGCGCCAGCCCGCCCAGGATCGGAACGATCGAGATCACGGTGAGCATGCAGCGGATGCCGAGCGATGTGGCCGGAGTTTCGAGGGACAGGTGATTGCCTTGCTGCACCGGCACTACGGAGAGGACATCAATATCGCTCCGGGGCCGGCCGGGATTCTTGCGCTGGCAGTTGCCAGTCTCGCTGACATTCCAGCTTCGGAACGTGACCTTCTCACCCGACGGCTCGGGGAGCGGGAGTGCAGAGCCGATGAACGGTGAGCCTGCGGTGCGACGCCGTCATCGTCAGCAGTTCGCCAACATCCTCATCGCCTCGGTAGATGTGCACGGCAGCTTCCGCTCGTGACCAGAAACAAGCGGGACTTCGAGCGACTGTCGACGGCATCCGACATCAATTCGGCTCCTTGACTGGTCCGGAATACGGGGCCGGAGTCGTCGTGACTGCCTGCCGACCATGACGGTCAGCCCCGCATTGGATGGGGACCATAAAGCACATCGACCGCGGGATATCAACGCTCGCGCGGCTCTGTCTGACATGGTCGGCATCTCCTTTGAAGACTTCGAAGGATTAGGCAGCGTCAGTGTCGTTCGCCGTGATGTCTCACGGACATCGCTGGCGAGCCTTCACCGCCCGGAAACACGTCACGTGTCTCGGGCTCCAAACGTGCGAAGAGACGTTCCTCCTCCCACCGCCTCCGAAGCGCTGCTGCGGCAGAAATCACTCGCTGCGAAGTGTCAGAAAGGCCTCTGGAAACTGCCGCGTCGTCGCCAGAAGGTCTGACGTTCAGTTCTCCTAGTCGAGCAATGACCCGCTCTATCGTCGCACTCTCGTTCCTGAAAAACTCCGAACCTCGCACCCTGATGAACCGCCAACCAAGGCGCTCAAGAACTGCCTGACGTGCCATGTCTTCACGGAGGTTTTCATCGGAATGGAACCGATCGCCATCGCACTCAACAGCGACCGCGTTTCGGCCGGAGCGAACGACCATGTCCAACCGGTAGTATCCGACCCAAACTTGGGGCTCGACATGGAATCCAGCGGTCACGAGGTAACGAAGGACACGTCGCTCGAACTCGGACTCTGCCTTGGTCTCTGCTCAAGCGATCCGCTGAGAAAGAGCGGTTGGATCGGTTGCGTGCTCGATGAGGCGTCGTCTCAAGTCATTCGGTTTGAGATCCACTTCGGCTCGCAACGAATGTACTACCCACATTTGGTCTCGTGCGCGGCTGGCAGCAACGTTGTACCTCTGCCTGAATCTCTTCTCTTGCCGCATCGCCAGCGGTCCCGATTGAGGCTTGTCGACGACGGAGAGAAACATCACGTCCCGCTCGTCGCCTTGGAACTGCGCCGCATTCCCGCAGACGATTCGCCGCCGTTCAATCTCATCTGGTGGCAGCTTTGCTCGCAACATCCTCTCGATGACAGCGGCTTGCTCGTCGCCTACGAGCGAGAGCACGCCGAATGTGCAGTCCCGATACTCCGGTTGCTGGATTGCTGCAATGACCAGGCTCGCGATGACTTCGGCCTCATCTCGATTCGTTTTGGGTCGCTCGACACTCAGAGCGTCAACGCGATACGAAACAGTACTGGGGAACAAGCGCGCCGTAGAACTCTCACGTAGAGGCTTGATCGCGCCTCTGTAGGAAAGATGATTGCTGAATTCGATGATCTCGGGCACACACCGAAAGTGCTCTATAAGACAAATCGCACCACCGAATGCTTGCTCCGCCAGATCGTAGATCAAGGTTTGCCCATCGTACAGTCGATTGTTCGGAATGCCGACGAGCTGGCTGTCGATCAGCTTGTCAACATCGTCCGCACGCAGGCCCACAGCGTCGGGACTTACCTGCTCGTTGTCGCCGACCACCACCGCCTGCGCTCCCATATAGAGCGCAATCAAACCCATCACATCGAGTTGACTCGCCTCATCAACGATGACCACATCGAATCGGGTCTTCCGCGGGTCAAACGTCTCAACGACTCTGGAGAGCGGCATTATCCACACCGGAACTGCGGTCTGACATTTCGTCATCAACCTCCGCGCTTCCTGTTGAAGGCGAGGCACGCGCTTCCCCGTTCCCGCACCGATTTTCCGCATCATCTGGCTCCAACCATGAAGCGCCTGTTGGTGTTCGAGTCGCGTCCGCTCGATCTGGGCACACCACGCGTTCGCATCCACGAGACCGACCGTAGTGTCATAAAGTCCCCTGGTTGCCTCCTCACTCTTCGCTGTCAACTCGTCCAGTGAAACGCTGCTGCGCCGGGTTAACTCATCACATAGCTGTCGCCACAGCCACGCCTCATCTACGTTTCCCGGAACCTGACCACCTCCGTGCGGAGGAACACGGTTGCTGATGTATTCAGCCCATGTGGGAGCAGCCTGTCCTAGCCGAGAGATGAGATCCTCACGCCGTGACAGATCGGACCGCAATTGTTGAAGGTGAACGAGTCGTAGATACCTGTTCGAATATCGATCCGGGTCGCATTGATCTACCGCTCCAACTAATTCGTGCAACAGTTCGGACCCCTGGAAGGTGGCGTGATCACTAAGCGAATCTCGCAGCGTTCTGATTCTCGTGAGGGCGTACTGAAGGCGGAGCGTAGCCGTTTTTGACGCAAGCGTTCTTGGAAGGACTGCGCGGAGGCACTCAACCAATTGCCTTGTGTCACCGGTTGCAGACGCTTCCACTGGTTGCTTGCGACAGAGCTCTTCCGTCGCAAGACCCACGGCGTCCAAAGCCGATTTCAGCGGTAGCCAAACCTTCTCGAACCAATCAAGCAACCGCTTCACGCGTCTGGAGTGAATTTCCAGTACATGTTCAGGGAAGCCGTCAACGGAGACGGTTGGGCCTCCGACCCCCTCTACCGCCCGGTTCCATCGATCTACGATTAGGTTCCGGTGTGCGGTAAGTTCCAGTAGTGCCTCGATCGCTCTGAATTCGTCCAGCCTCTCAGGCTGGCGACTCCCCACCCGCCAACCGGTCGAAACGTCGTCCCACTCACGATGGAGCACCTTCGTCCACCACGCTCGCTGCGGGTGCCTATCGAGGTGGCGAAGGATTTCGCGGACGACGCGGAGTTGCACTTCCGGAGGAACGGCGGCCGACACGGTCGGGGCGTGGCGCGACAGAGGAAGCTGAGCATTGTCCGCAACCGAGCGAAGTTGGTCGATGAGGACCAGCAATTCTCGCCAAACCGCAGCCCATCCTTTGCCTCGGCGGCCCGCGTCGACCACGATGACATCAAACTCAGATTGGTCGAGAAACTGACTTTCTTGAGCAAGCCTCGCCGCGATTTCCGACAACGTTTCCGGGTCGGCACATTCTCCGATCCACTGCTCCGCTTCGAAATCCTTCTCCTGTTGTGAGAGGTCGCTAATCTCAAACGTCAAAGACCGGAACGCGCCCGGATCGAGAATCTCATCAGTGTTGATCAGGACATTTCGAAGTTCGCGCTCATCTGCGGTCGGAATCCGGATGGCCGACGCGTACAACTCGGCAACTTCGATGATGGGCAAGGGACACGGCTCGCCTAGAGCTACCGGGGCCGGAATCCAATCATGGACTCCTACACCGGCTGCTACTCGTCTGGCCGCCGCCACCGGCGAGACTGCGACACCACCGACGATCACGTCGCGATACTCATCACCCCGAGCTTCCAGAAGATCCCGGCGAAGCCGTTCCAACTCGAGAACCAGTCGTCGGCGACGCTCAGAGAGTCTCGTCGCCTTCTTTCTAAGCTCGGACGCGGTGGTTCCAGACAACTTTGTCGAGATGGTGCTAACTGCAAATTCCAACTGTTTTTGAGCTTCGGCATCGCGATCCAAAACGCTAACGCAGAGAGGCCGAAGAAGATCGACGACCTGATCGCGAACGACTCGTAGCGCCTTCGTCGAATGACTGGTCACGAGTACGGTCTTTTCTGCGCCAAGAAATGCGAAATGAGATTCCCAATCGTGTACGTCTTGCCGGTGCCCGGAGGGCCTTGAACGAGTACGGAACCGAACTGTTCCAATCGTTTCGCGATGCTGAGCTGTTCGGCGTTGGCCGGTTTGCTAAACAGAATCTCCAAGTCCTCGTTTGGAAGGGATGTTTCACCAGAAACATCCGTGCCATCGCTGATTTCTGGAGTCAGCTCGATTCCCACTATGCGGGCGAGCGACTCCGGCAGCAGTCCACCTTCGGCAATGTCTTCCAGAATCGCTTCGATCGCAGCCTGAAATCCTAAGCTACGAGCGCGGAGGAAAACGACCGAAGCACGCCACATGCGCGGTTGGTCTTGTTCACCTTCCAAAGGATAGTGAACGAACTCACCACCGGCGGAGAGTTTCGCCACGAGCGATCGAAGGAATGTTTCTGTGCGGATGCCGCCGAGCGGCTCGATGTCGCCAGCTTCGAAGTCAGCTTTGACCCTCGACAGCAACCCGCCCTCAATCTGCGGTCTGCACCGGAGAAGCGGCAAGTAGAGTTCCGGCTTAGCGCCTGTAACGTCAATCCTAAACTGTGGCACGTGAGCATCGAACGACATCTGCAACCGCCGCAAAACAAGGGGATGTCCAACACCCCCCTCGGGGAGCCGCCAGCTGAGGAAACCATCGCCAAGGACAAGCTCGAACTTCTCGCCCTCCCGCTCGAACCGCGCTTGAATGTCAAAGAGCTTCTGAAACAGGGCGTCCGCCAAGCGCGCCGGAACGTCTTCAACCTGCCACTTCCGCCGCTCGCTCGACCAACTCTCGTACTCGGCAACCCTAGTCCGATCGTCTGCGAACCGCTCGATGCGTTCGCCGTTCTGTCGTACCTCTGCAACCGAGACCGCTGATGAACTCTGCTGCCACGCCCCTTCCAGCCAGTCATCAATCGACGGCGGTGGTGCAGGACACGCTTGGAGCAGTGGGCGCTGGACCGTCAGCGAGAATTCCGTGACAAGCCGTTCCTCCGCAAAGTCCTCAGTCGCAGCAACCTCTTCTCGTCGCTCGGTGAGTTGCACCGCCTCGTGCACCGGAAGGTTCGAGAGGTCGAGCACCCATGGCTGATCGATCAGGAGGCGGGTGACCGGGTTCCGCAACTCGCTGAAAGCCTCAAGGAACCTGAAGACCTGGGTCAGCTTGGCGCGTACCGCTTCCGGTTTCGTGGTCATGGATATCCTGTTCGCGGGCATGCCGCACAGATCGCTACGCTGTTGGCTGTCTCGCCATTTTACTTCGAGGTCCGTTACCAGCGCAGCGCCCTCGTCCACCGTGAAGCGGTGCCGCGGGCGACTGTCCTGCATCAACTTAAGCCCGACTTCCGGCGCTCCGGCAGAAACGGCGAAGCCCCTGCGGGGCAGGGGCTTTGGGGAAACGCAAATTGGAGCCGTTGACCGGATTTGAACCGGTGACCTGCTGATTACGAATTGTACCAGCGCCTTTTGGATTCTCTAGGACGCTCGTGTTTTCAACGACTTACGACGAAGCGCGAGCGTCCACCTCCATCCTAAAGCACCCGTAAGAAGGCTCCTTCGACACCCGAACGACACCCGGCGGGCCGAAGAATCCTGCTCGCCGGACTGACCATATCCACCGAGCCAGCCGTTATCGACCCTCGCGCCGCAGAAGAACGTACACTGAAAGGGCGACGGTGGCGCGACGATTCGGGAGGTGCAAAAGCATGGACGGATACGCTGACGCGCTATTTGCCTCGGTCTACGAGTCTCAGTGGCATAAGAAGCTCGCGCCGCAGCAGTACGAGATCCTGCTGCGCTTCGTGCGCAACGAAGGCGAACTGTCGCTCCTCGACGTAGCTGCCGGGACAGGCAGTCTTGCGCTGACTGCCGCTCGCGGATTTCGCGTGGTCGCGAACGAATTTGGGAATGCAATGCGGAAGGCGATGGCTCGACGGGCACAGCGCGAAAACACACCCGTTGAGATCCTCGAACCCGGATTTCAGTGGGTGGACCTACCTACCCGTCTCGGCGTTTGCGCGTTCGATGTCGTCGCATGTTTTGGATCGTCGCTGAGTCATTGCACCGAAGCACAGCTTCGGCCGACGTTGGAGGCGTTCGCCTCGTTGAGCCGTCACCATGTCCTTCTCGATTGCAAACGATTCTCTCCTGACGGTATGGAACTCGCAGCTGACGGGAAGAAGAGGGCGACCCAAGAAGATTCTCAGATCGCGTTCCGCGATCCGCTCGGCGGTCCAGACATTCACGCCAGCCTTCGCTGCGAGCGGCAACTCCAAGCCGACCGATCTCTCTGGACGATCTTCCGGTGCGATTTACCGGAACGGGGAGAGCATCTAGCGACATGGAGCTTTCACACATGGCCAATCGATCGAAGGGCACTTCTCGCGGCAGCGTTAGATTGCGGACTGGCACTACGCGAGGAAATACCTGCCGGAGACAATCTAGGTGTGATCGGGTCGGCCAGGTATGATTACTTGGCTTTCCAAGTGACCTAAGCGTCGCTCACCACCACCACGAGGTCACCCCCACGTCGGCAACTCAGATGCGGCCGGATGTGTCGTTTCGATGCATTCACCACACAAACACGCAGGCGGTTGCACCCTGATGACGTATGCGTCCAGGGACCGGAACCGATCACTCTCTGGACACCTCAAACACGGCGGAGTATAGTTATAGGACTCCCAACACCTCCTCGCTTCGCATGCCCTCGGGTGCGCGACCAGAAATCCCGGACAACCTCGAGCCATTAGGCGGTGGTTCGTCGGATTCCTCTTCATCGGCCGGGATCCTTCGAAGCGCCCAGCTTCACTTGGCGGAGAGCGCCGACCGGGCATTCCTAACAAGTGAGGAAGCAAGGAAGCTAGCCGAAACTGGCGAAGCACGTCGCGACCAGCTGAACAACGAACGATCGCACCTTCTTGCCGAGATCGAACGTGCCACACGACGGATCGCGACGATCGACGGCGTCCTCGACACCGACGAGCCGGCGCACCTCAGCGCCACGTTACGGCAGGAGTACACGAACCTGACCGACGCACGCCGAATTGTCAGCACGTTTCGGAAGCGCCTGCTAGCGCGCAGCTTTGATGCGCGGCTGCAGACACTACTAGCAAACCACACTCTAGATACGGCGAACCTCGAAGCCTTGCTGCGTGACGAAAGCGCCACGATCTCGGGAGCGGTGGGGTTAGTAAAGGAAGAGATGCGACCACGTCTCACAGAGGCACATCACGCGCTTTCACCCGTGTCGCTTCTCCAGCCCCATGAGGGAAGCAAGCATGGCCTCCTCCTAATGGATCGGGGCGGGGCGTCAGACTTCAGTATCGCAATTCGCATCCCACACCTCAACATCACGTCGCGGCCTTTCGATCTGATGTGCATGTGCTGCACGCTGTTGGAAGACACGAACAAGACGTCTCTCATCGAGCAAGAATTCAAGGACTCACTGCGCGCGGCGATCGCTGCCGTAACAGCCGAGGCGGGTGTAAGTTCCCTAGTTGTTGGCCACGGCAGCAGCCTTGCGCCCCAATACAGCATCCCCGGAGTGTCGATGCTCAATATTCCGCGCGGACGAATGCACGAACGCATCCTCTCTATCCTCGGTAACTCCTCGCTCGCAGGAATACTGGCCCATGTCCAAGGCTAGAGCTAGAGCAACGCCTCATCATAAGACGATTCGGTCGACTACGGGTCCTTTTTTTGAAGTCCCGCATTCTCGAGTGCAAGTTGCATCGCGGTTTTACCACCGAACGATCTGACCCTTTGCTCTCGCTTAGACGCCGGTGCCCGTCCGGTCGAATGGGTCGAATTCTCTTGCGTCGATGACCGCGGACTCGTACCGATACCCGCAGGCACTGCCGAAGCGCCAGATTTGTTCACTACCGGACTCATTCTCGGCGCACTCTCTATCCACTCGAAGACCCCCTCAGCGGGGGCATCATCGCGCGCAAGGGCGCGGCGTAGAGCCTTGTCAGGCTTCACTAGCAAGTCACCGAACGCCGGCAGGACGCACATCGGGTCATCGCCCAGCCGCACGGCCCGAATATCAATGCGACGGTCGTGCGCCAGGATCTCGGCGCGAGCTTCAGGTTCCACCAGACGCCGCCCGGGCCGGATCTTCACCGCCAAGCCAGGATAGGGATAGCCAAAGCTTCGCTTCCAACACTCCCACGGCACGATGTATGGAAAAGTATTGTCGACAGCAATCGCAATCCCGTTGGAATCGACGGTGACCACTACTCCATCCTGCGCGGACTCACTCGCCGGTTGTCTGTCAGCATACTTTGGTTGAGACGTTTTGTTAAGCGCACTCAGCATCAACATATCGTCGCCGCTGAACGCCTCCAACATCGTAGTCAATCCAGCGCGGATCCAACGGCCTGCGTGACCATTGTCTGGAACTTCTGGTGGAACATTCCGGATAGCTCTCGCGTGATTGTCCGCCCTCGCAGCTCGGCCGACGTCGAGCCATTCACGAAGGCTTGCATTTCTCAAAGTCACGCACCGAGACACGTGCCATGCTTCTGGCACTTGAATCTGAAAACGTCTGAACGCATAGGCCTTTACAAACAGGTCAGCGAAGAAATGAATCTGTCTAGGCCAGGGGACAGCCTCCAACGCGTTTACGTTGCGCGATGGTCCGAAGGGCATCGAATCAGCAACATCGCGTGGCTGCTGATGCTTCTCAAAGTATCGGAAGGGGCATGCCACGCTCCGAGAGACATTAATTCCGTCGCGATGCAAAACGCGATCACGAAGTTTTGCTACGCGCGGCGTAACTGAGGCCGTGTCGCAGCTCTGGTAGCCAAACACGCGTTCACCATCCTCATAGCTGTCACGGCAAACAATCCCGAACGAATCGCGAAGCGCAGCTTTCCGAGCCGCTCCGTCGTCATTTGGCGCCAATGACCTTGTCACACGGCGTGATGAATAGTAAACCCACACGTCGAGCGGCCTGACCGGGATTCGTGGAGCCACGTGATGAATGAGAATCTCAAGACTCTCCTCAAGCATGTCGTTGAACAGCACATCAGTCTCACGGTGCCTGTCGAGCGGCAACCAGGGATCACCGCGTTCGGCAGTGCCATCTGTATACGGCTCGACGAGAGCGAAAGGAATAACAATCCGCTCCGGTCCGATAGTCTCGAAGAGGCAACGCATCGCCGCGGACGCGAGCGACTCTCCGTCGGGGCGTAATTCGATCCGGTGTGGCAGCGGCCGGGTTTTCGCCACGATACTGGCACGGGGAGGCATAGTGTTTGACCATCCGAACGCGAGGTCGAACACTTCGCCGGCGAGTTCGAACTGAGCCGACTCAATCGCCGCATCGACCGCCTCAACATCGGCGGCGTTCTTGTACAGCACGGCTAGTCCCCCGATCGTGAAGGACTTGCCGTCCGGAGCCCCGCTCCCTGACTCATCCAGGTAAATACCCAGGACAGACGTGCCATCGGAGTGCTCTCTTGCGTTGACCGAGGGCTCCAGCGCAAAGGAAGGGCCCGCTGGCACAGCTGTTGTCGCGTTCAGCCGCCGCGCCGCGTCGAGCCACGCTGCGGCCTGCCCAACCGCCTCCAGCAGTGTGCTTTGAAACGTGCGTTTTGTGTCCCGCAGCGTTTGAATCCGATCGATACGCGGCTTTGCGACGGTCGCGACAATGTTCCCGTACGGTTTCGTAAGCTCTGCGATCTCGCGTTGTCGACTGGACGTGAAAAGAATTACAGGCCGCGAGAAGTCAGCCAATGCCGTGAGACGCGGCAGCAGAGCCAGTGCTTGGAGATATTCCGGCTGTTTTCGATGCGTTGAAGGCTCAGTTGTCTTTGACGTCCGCCCGAGCCCTTGCCTAGCCGCATGCAGCCACGTCTTAACCGCCCGCAATTCTTGTTCGCTCACCAATTGCCATTTCGGCTCCATCAGGCCTGCGCGTGTCGCCTGGTATATTCGCTCAGCATCACCGACGAGCGTGCCGATGAATTGAAGCTCTCGGATCTCGTCGTGCTCAAAAAGACGCAAGTCCATGAAAAGTATTCTTTCGCGGTCGGGTTCTGGGTCAGGTACCGTCGCACCTGAAGGAGCGGACACGAAGCTCGTAACGAACTGGTCAGGTTCAGTGAACGCTCGTACCTCGATGGGGCTAGAAACAAAAGGGAACGTCTGATCCGCTGCGAGTGCTGATAGTGAAGTCTCAAGTATGCGGCGCCAGCCAAACTCAGCCCGGTCGTCCAGAAGAACGATCTCCGGAAGAGGAGGCTTGAATGCCGTCAACTCCGTCCCGGCATCGGTGAACCTCGCGGACGGCGGTAGGGTTTCTTCGGATGAACCGAGAATGTTCAGCGCCTGCAACGCATTGATGATCGCCCTGTGAATTGGAACGGTTGGAGGAGCCTCCCCCAGCAGAATAGGGCCCATTTCATTCGCAATGCTATGGTAGTCGCCGCGGCTGTCTCCCTCCAGCACACTGAATGCAAGGTGGTCACGCAAAAGGTCGAATGTCGAATCAAGCTCAGGAGGCCGCTGAACAAAACTACGCAGATACTCCGGGAACGTCACCCAAACATCCGCCTCCGAACGGTTCAGCACCGTCAGCCACGGCATGCAACCGAGCGATGCAGCGCGTCCCGCGATATCCAATTCATCGCACTCGCTACTCAGGTCGACCACGAAGACGCCGATCGCATCGCGATGCTCCCGGCGCCGGAGAGCGTTCTCGCAGATAGCCCAAGAGGCGGGAGAAACGAAGCTCCTACAGCTAGCCGCCACTTCATCCGCATCGGGCGTTCGGTCCCACAAGATCACCACGTGCAGACTATTGCCGGGGAGGTCGCGGCTCCAGAGCCTCGAGAAGCAATCGCTATATCGCCCGACCTCAACCCCGGGCACAGCCAATCTGATGGCGGTGTTGAGATAACTACTCACCGGCCGGACACGAGCGTGGCAGATATTCTTGCCGCCGCGTCGCTCCACGTGATGCGCTCAGTTGCATATTCATGAAGCGCGACAATGACGACATCTGTGCGGCATCGCTCCATGAGCTCCGTGAATGGCGGGAGGCGTCCTAGCTTTCGCCGCACCGCCGCGCTGCCAGACTCTCCCAGCAAAGGATCGAGCATACGTTTCAACTCCCGCTTTGGATCCGCAGCCTGCAACTCGACTCCGTAAAGGCGCTGCATCACCGGCTTGAGCTCAGGGACAGAGAGCGGATTTGCGCGGACCATATCCGCGAAACATGCCCGTAGCGCATCCACCTGCTTCTCCATGAGCTGGACTTCGAGTTCGGCGAGATTGCCGATCTGCGCGTTATACGCGTCGGAGGGCTTTCCGGAGCTTACCGAAGGGGCGTCAGGTACTTCACCCACCGCGTTGTCGACGCGAGGAGTCGTTCTTTGTGGATCGCGGACGAACGTGGGAAGCCGGCTGACAAAGATCTCCGTGAACGTACCAAGCGCCTCGTCAACGGATCGGACTACAGAGTCCATTTGCCTGAAGTTCCCAGGCCAGTCGAATTCCTTTAGCGCGGCAGCTGCGTCACGATCGAGTGACACCGCCGGCGCCCCCCGTTTCGCGCGACGCCGAGACATTAACCTCATAAAGAGCATCGACACCTCGTCCCTACGTTCTCGAAGCGAGGGTACGGTAATGGTCGCAGTTTCCGGCGCAATCGCGAACGCGAGATCGTCCCGGAAGCCGATCTCTTTGCGGATGGTCGCGTCAGCGATGTTCTTATTCGTTGCGCTCACCAACACGCTGTTCACAACCACACGCGAGAGACTCTCATCCCAGTCACCGATAAGGTTTAGGTGATCCTCCCATCGGCCCTGCCTGAGCGTGCTGCGTACGAGCTTGGCCCACTGAACGCCCGCTTCATAATGCCCACGTCGCTCTATCCGCCTCCACCCCTCGTAGGACCCTGCCTTTATAGTATCGCGAAACTCGAGAAGCTGTGCTTGCGTCTTGGGTGACAGTTCCGCAATCTCGTCAAGAAACAGCGTACCTCGATGAGCCCACTCGGCCTCTCCGGCGAAGTTCCCGTCGGGGGCACCGGTGTACGCTCCGTGCCATTGTCCGAAGAGACGCGTTGCCTCCATGTCAGGATTTGCGGGATCGGCGAATGCCTGGCGAAATGGTCCGAGGCGGCCCGTCGCTTCGTGGACGAACTGCGCCAGCCACGATTTCCCTGACCCGCTCTCCCCCAGCAAGAGAATGTTCTTCTCGCCGGTGACGGCGAGGGACCGAAGACGTCGTAGAACCTGAAGAAATATCAGTGACGTCCCGAGGCAGCGGCCCGATTCATCCGGAAACATGCCGTATCGTTTCAAAAGCTCTCGGTGTTCGTTCGCGCATGTGCCGGGAGCCCATCGCGTCGGTTTCGGCAGAAACGACGTAGCATCTGACCGGTTCGATCGCGTCTTCTTTGCTTCGTCTTCACTGGTAAGAATAACAATCGGGAGCTCGAATCCAAATTTCTCGCGCAACCTCTCCAGCAGCACGAATCCGAACGACGCATCGTTACTGGTCCGCGGCATCTGATCAAACCGAATGTCAAGGTAGATCAGGGACCATCGTGAGCTATCGGCCGATGGCCACCCATCTGAAACAAGTCGCAACACCGATTCAATATCGTTTCGCCGTTCTACCTGACCCGTGGCGAAATGCAGGCTGTCAATCGGAACTCCCAAGGTCGCGGCGAACTCAAGCTGCATCTCTGGGTTAGCGCCGATCTGATCATCGACGACGAGTACCTTCCAATTCGCCTCAACAGGTCTCTGCTCTATCATGGGAGCCAAATCCCCTTTGGCAGCTGCTCAAGATTCTCGGCCAGCCTGACGCCACAATCCTGCACACGCGAATACGCGAGCTCTAAGGCTTCTATTTCCGTGTCGCTTGACGAACACTTCCGCCAGAAGTTCACCGCGGCCTCCTTGAATTCGCTGCAAGCGGTCTCTAGCGCGGAGCGATCCGCCGGCGGAAACGCGCGGGAGAACGCTTGGCGCAGTAACTCCGATACGGATGATCGAACACCAGATGGCTCGACGGCGAACAACGGCAGGCGCTCCGACAGCTTCGCAGGTGAATACTGATCAAATTGCGAAATCAGCGTGTCCACATCTGCTATGACCATCGAGACGCTCTTGCCGCTTTCGCCGAGCAAGATCTTCCGCAATATGCGCGACGAGTACGCGAGAAACACGTTCTTCAGCATGGAATGCGCTAAATTGCCACGGGCGATTTCCACGTCACATTGAGCGGCGCTTGGCTCACACCATCTCACTATTTCCCCTCAACCGCGTGTTCTCCGACAGCGCCTGCAGCCTTAAGCACCCGCCATAGTCCATCTTTCGAGAACTCCAGCGGCGGCCACCCCTTAGCTCCCGGTGAGGTCCGGTATTCATACTCAGCAGCTCGCATCCACTCGCTGGGAAGTTCGTTCGGCATGACGCTTACAAAGAGATAGCACGCGAGCATGTTCTCGGGCGCGGAGGGAGGCTCTAAAAGATCCCATGGCGGTTCTCCGGCGGCAGCCCATGTTACGTGCGTTCGCACAACGTCGATGAATCTTCCTAACAACGCTCTTTTCCATGCCGCTTGCTGCGCAGGCGCCAGCGCGGTCCCAAGTCCCCAACTGAGACCAGCAATTCGCCCAGCCTCATGCCAGGGACCATACTTCGCGGCGATCCGCTTCTTCATAGGGTCGGTCGAAACCACGAGCACGCGCCCGGCGGCTAGGGCCGTTGGGTCATCCCTCCTCCAGCCAGTTCGACGCTCGAGATCAGCCAGCGCGCTGATCCCATGACACACGAGAAACCACTGCTCGTGGGTTGGCCAGTTCTGGGGCACTTCCCCAAACCCTTCGAGGATATCGTCAACACCTTTGTCGTCCATCTCACATTTGTATAAATGCACTTGAGGGCCTCTCGTCAACCCTTAGCTCATCCTGCGCCTTGTCGCCCATGACCCACCCCACGACACTGTCAGGTAGGTGGTGTCAATGACAAGTTTCGCACCATCGCTTCCTTCTACGACTTCAGCATCTCCCGCCTGAGTCCGCCTCACATTTCCACGTCCAAGGGCGTCCGCCAACATGACACGCAAGTGTGGACCAGTGGTCTCTCCGGTCACAACCGCCGCCGCAACGTCTGCGGCTATCTGTTGCGGGGAGAATGTGCCCCGGAATGTCACACTGAGATGGCTATCGCCGCGCACAAGCTCCACAACAGGCATCCGCCGTAACTCGATATCGAATAACTTCACCGTCGCTGACAACATTTGCTCAAACGTTCGGAATGATGCGGCGGGATCAAAGAAATGAACCAATTCCTCGCAAGGCGTCGAGTTCTCACCGAATGACGCCTTCTTTGTAAGAAACAAGAAGTGAACAAGATCGAACGTTAACCGTTTAGTCGGCATCGGGTCGCCACGAAAACATATAGCCTTTATGTAAGTACAAGGAAGTGGCTCAAAGGCATCGGCGAACGGGAGACGCGTAACCCACTCGCCCGTCACCCGGCCTTCCCGCACACTCCCATGAAGGTGATCCTCACGACACGCTTGTTCAGGGGCCCTCGCGGCCGCTTTTGTACAGCCAAACAGATAATGCGTTGCTACCCGTAGGGTCAGTTGCGCCTCAGCTACCACCTTTCCATCGTCGATAATGTTGTGACCCACCGGAACCTCTTCACCACCTATTACCATTGGCGGCGCGCCGGCGATGCCAAACAATTGCGAGATGTACTCCGCTCTCGTAATCTCATCGGCGACCTTCTCGCCTATATGGACGCGGATGTTAAGAGCTAATCGTTGCAACTCGCTGGCATGGTCAGTCATTTGCGCAATGTCGGCTTTTATCGATGTGTATACCTCTCCGAGCATCGCCGCTTCACGCGTCAGTCGCCTATCAACATATCGATATACCGCCGTCACTAGGCGACCCTTATGGTCGCCCTGAACCGCCACTGCACTCAAGCGATCCTGCATCTCGGGGCGCGCTTGAAGGCGCGCAGAAAGAGGCTGCGCCGAGGTCGGGCGTTGGCCGGATACCGACGCTAGGACAGCATCCACCGCATCATGTGCAACAATATCGGCAAATAGCGTTTGCGCCACACCAGATCCGTCAATCAGTGCCGAATCCTTCAACAGGGGGAGAAACGTGTCTTGCAGCACGCGACTTCGCCGGAGAAGTTCGCCCGTCCCTTCCGCGCCTGTTACAATTTCTCGCGCCAGTGCTTTCACAAAATGATCTTGTGCAAGTACCGCGAACACGTCCCTGATTTCGTAATGAAGCGCGAGAAGATCGCGAATACAGCTTCCACTGCAACGTTGTGCGTCTAGCACTGTGTACCACGCAGCGCTGGCGATCTTGCCGAAGGATATAGGCGCACAGAAAACGGCACGTTGCTGGACCTGAATACGGCCGCGTGCCAACCAATACTTCTTCTCAATCGGCTCCAGTGCATCTTGAATCACTGGAAAGTAGCTGCCATACCCAAGATCATGCCTGAAGTGCAGTGACGCTACGTGCCGTATTACACTCGGGTGCGTAGTGCTCCAGAGTGGCGTTCGTTGTATTGGTTCTTTGTGTCGCTCGTCGTCGCCAGCAGGTGTTTCAAGTATCCTGAAATCGTCAGCGCCCAGTTTGAGAAACGTCTGGTCGGCGACACTAAGCGCGACATGGTTACCCAGCCTAAACGGTATGTACGCTGCCGCGCCGCCGTCATTCGGTACAGGATGCCAGACCCGTCTTGTCGTAGCGTCTCCATCAGCGCGCTCGTACCGCTGAATCTTGAGGCCGAACGTAAGAGGAAAGCCACGTCTCGCCGCAATTTCTTCTAGTGAATCAAAAATCTCGCGGAGAGAGTCGAAGTAACGGTCCTGAGCCCAGTGTGTGTGTATACCTAGGCCATCGGCGTCGGGCGGTGTCAGCGTGTATTCGCTAGGTTCGAGTTCCAGTTTCCCAAGTTCGGAAACAATTGTCTGGCGCCCGATCTTGTCCAGGAGCGCATTGATGGCAGCGACTGGCACCTCCGGGAGCAGAAGAGTCGCCGACTCGCCAATGGCGATCCGTTGTGCCGTCGGACTAGCGGCCGCCCTCCTCGTCTCATTCGGACCGAAGTTACTCCATATCAACTCGCCGTCGCGCTCCAGAGCGATCCGCGATACGTAGTATTGATCCTTGGGCCGTGGTGATAACCCTCTCACTGCCCAGATATCCGAGATGATTGCCGCAGCTTCCAGAAAGCGGTAGAGGTTATCTGGAAGTGCCTCGCAAGCAATCTCAACCGCAGCCATACCGACTACGTCGTTGACGAAAGCTTTGTCGAGAGTAGCCATTCGACCAGGTTCTTCCGCGTCACCGCCTGCCGGTCTCGTCCTGACAAATCTGCCACAACGGTACCGTCAGACCCGAGCACCACGATGCGATTCCCCTGACCCATCGCCTCATCAAGGTCATGCGTCACGAGTACGACCAACCGGCCTGAATCGGCGAAGCCTTGTATTGACCGGAGGACAACCTGAGTATAACTCGCGTCGAGGGCCGACGTCGGCTCGTCGAGAAGGAGGACCTCTGGCTGCGAGAGGGTAGCAAGCAGGAGAACGAACAGTTGCCGTTGGCCGCCGGAAAGCGTGCGAAGCGGCTGCTTGGGGTCCAAGCTTGTTCCTGTCGCTTGCAAAGCATCGCTGACGTCTCTCCAAGCCACGGCGCGTCGCCCGCGGACCATCTCCGATAACTGGCAATGCTCGATGAGTGTCAGGTGCGCCGCGCCCGATGCCAGCGGATCTTGATCAATACGACCGAGGAATCGTGCCCGCCGAAACGGCGCCATCGTCGAAATCGAGCGACCGTT
This sequence comes from uncultured Acidobacteriota bacterium, assembly GCA_963821585.1. GTDB lineage: Bacteria > Acidobacteriota > Thermoanaerobaculia > Gp7-AA8 > Gp7-AA8 > QHVT01. The sequence goes on along the minus strand of CAWGEI010000005.1, from coordinate 1,909,024 downwards.
CCAGACAATCTCGCCAGCAACCTCTCCGCGCATGGTGCCGGCGATTGCATGCAGGAGCGTCGACTTCCCGGATCCGTTCGCCCCAAGGAGAACAACATAATCTCCAGGGAAAAAGCGCAGTGAGAGGTGGTCGAGAACCGCCTTTCGGCCCGGGCCGGACGGAGCTTCGTAGCTTACCGATAGGTCACGGATCTCAAGGCCTGGCTCGGCTGACATCAGAACGTTCTCCCTGGATAGAAGACGCTTCCTCCGCGCGTTGCGACGACCGCTGAAAGCACGATCAGAGCTGTGAACAGTTTCAGATCGGACGGAGCAATGCCGAACCGCAGCGCGAGAAGAAGGGCCAATTGGTAGAGGACGCTGCCCGCGAGCGCCGCGAAGACCAACGCGATCACGAGTCGTCGCTCCCCGAGAAGCCGACCGACCGTTTGCTCACCGACAATCAGGCCGGCGAGGCCGAGGACGAGCGTTCCCTGGCCCATGCCGACGTCGGCGAACCCTTGATTTAACGCGACGCAGAATCCCGAACAGGCAGCCAGGCCGTTCGCAAGAGCCAGCGCGAGAAACTTGAATGGGCGCGGATCACGCCCGAGATCCACCAGCACGCGCTCATTGTCACCGAGCGACCGAATTGCAATACCCGTTCTAGATCGAAAGAAGAAGACGGCGGCACACGAGATGAGGATTGCCAGTAGGCCGAAAAACGTCAGTCTCGCGGGGTCAATGCGGACGCCCCCAACGGCCCCGACATTTCGGTCGAAAAGTTCCAGCTTCGTGAACCAGTTCTCGCTCGAAAGGAGAGACAAGGTCGACCCACCGAGAATTCGGAGACAGATGGAGTACAGAATTGCGAGCATCAGGATGCCGGAGAGTAGTTTGCCGACCCCTAGGAAGACGTGAATCGCAGCGGTGATGCAGCCCGCGAGGAGACCCGCGGCAATAGCAGCGACGAAGGCGAGCCACACGGACCCTGTCTTGCTGAGACAAAGCACTCCCGCAGCAGCCCCAACCGGGAAACTGCCCTCCACGGTTAAATCGGGGTAGTTAAGAAAACGAAGGGAGAAGACCAAGGCAAGCGCGACTCCTGAAAAACAGAAGCCGAGCAAAAGTGCCGTGTTGAAGAGCGACAGTGCCCCGCTCACGGCGTGCCAAACGTCTTCGTTGCGCGGGCGCGCACCGACTCCGGAATCGTGATCCCCAGCTTTTTCGCAGTATCAAGGTTCAGAAAGATTTCGTCCCCCTGAAGTACCACAACCGTGATCGATTTCTCCCCCTTCAGCACGCGCGCGACGAGATCGCCAGTTGCCTTGCCTACTCCTTCATACCCGACCGAAACAGCGGCAAGACCTCCCTTCTCAACCGTGCCGGAATCGCCGACAAATAGCGCCTTCTTTGCATTGAGGCACGCCTTGAGCGCGGCCGGAAGGCCCTGGATGACGGTGTTGTCGCTTGAGAGATAAACGGCGTCGACTTTGCCAATGGTCACGTTCAGCGCGCCGTATATCTCATTCGTATTCGACACGTTGATATCTACGACCTCGAAACCGAGAGAGGGCGCGATCGCGCGGATCTGTTTGATACCGTACTGTGAGGCGGCTTCGCCGGGGTTATAGAGGACGCCGAGTTTTTTTGCGTTGGGAAGAATGTCGCGTGCGAGTTGAAGTTGTTCGCGGTACGGCCACGCATCGCTGACGCCCGTGATATTCGGAACCGCTTTGTCCAGAGCGGGAATCACGCCGGCGCCGACGGGATCGGTGACTGCTGAGAAGACGACCGGCTTGCGTGCTTCCTTGGCAGCGGCTTGAGCAATAGGCGTCGTCACAGCGACGATGACATCAGCTCCCTGGAGTTCAACTTCACGGATCATCGCGCTTCCGAGATTCGCATCTCCGTTGGCGTTTTTCTCAACAAAGGCGATGGTCTTGCCTGTCTCATAGCCCTTGGCCGCGAGTTCCTTCTTCATCGCTGCGACGACAGTATCCAGAGCAGGATGCGTCATGAGATTTGCGATGCCCACCTTTGGCACTTTAGGTGGGGGCGGCGTGCTCGTCGCCGTCTGCTGCTGTTCAGTCCTCTGACACGAGGCGACGCTAAGCGCGAACGCTATCAGAAGAGTGGCGAGTAACCGGGGGGACTGGCGGACCTTCATGCGACTACCTCCAGGACGGAGCGACGTTGCCCCGACGGTGCGAGACGGTTTGGGAATGGCGAGAACCACGGATACGACTCTTGAACTTGATTAAGTGCGCGATGTGTCTCCAGCAACTCACGCCACAATAGTTCACGACCGAGTTGGCGGGGGTACACCTGCGGAACGAAGATGGAGTACGCAATCCAATCTTCAACATCGAAAGAGAAGTCAGCAGATTTGGCCGCGATGCGGTTCCACGGTGTACCGGGGAGTGTCGAGAGCGGAAAAACGAGAGACGCATCCGCATGGCCGTCTTCCACGAGATTGAGGTGGAAGTCACGGAGCAAACGGAGGTCGTCGTATGTTTGCGCCGGCTTGTCCAGATTTGGCACCCCGTAAATGCCGCTTGTGAACGTGTATACACCGGCGCCACGCAGTTCCTTCATGTAATGGATGTTTCGAACGGCCTTCTCGGTAGGAAGTCGATCAGCGAGCTGGCGTGGATTAATCGGTATGTAGATCGACGTGCAGCCGGAGGCGATGATCTCCGCAACGATGTCGTTGGTGAAAAGCTCGAGTTCCATCCCGCCGTTATCCTGCCAGCGCAACCCCGTCCTCTTGAAGAGGCCTAGCAGTCTTACGAAGAATTCGTGGTCCGAGAGCAAGTCGTCATCTTGGAGAACGAGTTCCTGATACCCGTGGTCTTTCAGCGTCCGCAACTGGGTCTCGATCTGGTCCCAGTTCTGCGTCCGAAGACCTCCACGCATCACGGGCGAGAAGCAATACGGGCAACCGCGATGACAACCCACCGAGAACATCATATCGGTGAATTTCACCGGCGCATCTCCAAAGGTATGGACGGGTACGCGCGGGAGTGGTACATGGGCGATCAAGCCGGGATCGAGCGGAGGGAGGGTTGCGAGATTCGTCCAACCCCCACGCGGTTTGCCGCATAGGCGGCCTTCCGACAACCATGCGAGCCCCGGAATTGCTCGCACACGTTCCAAGTCGCCAAAGTTCTCGACGATGTCGAACGTTGTGTGCTCACCTTCCTTGAGGACGACAAAATCGATCGCACCCGCAGCATCGAGTAGCAGGCGCTCGGTCATCGCCGTCGCGTGCTGGCCGCCGGCGATGATGAGCAAGTCCGGAAAGCGACGGCGAATCGCCTGCGCAAGATCGACGAAGCTGCGGTGCATGCACGTCGCGAGGCATGCGATACCAACGACGTCGGGCGAAAATCTCTCGATGCGGGCAAGAATGGCCTCATGCGATAACCCGACACGGAGCAAGCCAGTGTTCGAGGACCACGTCGATATGAGAACATCCGACGATTCTTGGAGGATTCGGAGGCGACCGTCTACAGGATCGGAGATACGCTGAGTCGATCCATCGGACGTCACTCTCTCGATATGATCGAGCCCTTCCAGCGGAGCGCACACCAGTTCGACCTCATGCCCTTGCATCTGAAGGAATGACCCGATCGACCAGATGCCGAGCGGCTGAGACGTGCGAATGGGATCCCAAAACGGATGCTTCAAGAGAGGGGGATCAATCAGCAGAATTCTTCGTCGAGGGTTCGCCATGGTTGTCTTTTGAAAGTGACCGGGGGTCGCGTTATCGCTCAGAGAGCACTGGGTGTGCCACGCGTACCTGCCAATAGCGTCGGCACGTAAATATCTGAAATAGCTGCGGTTACATCAGAATAGAGATGACTCCTGCGCCTGAGACCCCGACCTCGCCATCTCTGTATCGTTATTCACGATAGCATTTTTGATATCGGCAATTGCACTACCGCGCTGGTTCTGGAGTTTCGAGCGCGCACACCCGATTGCAAGGCCATCAGCGTGGGAGTGTCCAGTGATTGCGCCGGGAGGACGTCACATGTTCCCCCTCCAATATCGAAGTCGCGATTTCGCCTATCACGTCAGCTAGCCGCAGAATCATTTTCCCTTCGATCGTGTGGGTCCAGTCGTCCTGAAGTGTGGCTCAGTTAGAAGTCACTAAACGATTCGGTGTCAAACACTTGCGTGTCAACTGGCTACGCTCGTGTCCCCCCACCTCAGCTTGGTCCAGCCTTTGGATTTAGCGGAAGCCAAGTCCCACACACAGCCGAAAGCGAACCCGCAAATAGGCTTCCAATCCGATCACTTGAGTTCTGTTCAAAAAAGGAGCCGAGATGGTCGTGCAACCGAGAAACGCCTCCGTCGGCGCCACGACGAAGTGACCAAGCTTACGCCGAGAGCGGCAGAGCAGCTCCGCGCCCGCCTCATCGAGGGCTGGAGCATGTCGTACTTCCGCCGCTATCGCGCTTCGGAGCAGGACGCGGAGGTCTTCCGCGCTCAGAAACAGCTGGAACTCCGGCAACTCGGTGGGACCGAGAGCGACACGCGCGCGTTCGACGCCGCCTGCGCAACTCAGCGCTTCGCAGTTGCCGATCGCGTCTCGGCAAAAGCGCCCAAGGTTCCGACCCATTTGGTCTCGAACTATGAGGCCGTGGAGGTCTTTAGTCTTCGAGAAGGGCGAGGACGCTAGCTCTCATCAGTGGAGTTTACAGACAATGAAGAAGGACCGAATCGATCCCCCACGCATATGAGAGATCGCGGCGACGTTGTCGGCCGGCCCAATGCCCCCCCCATCTCCTTCACGCCTGCAGCTGACGAGGAGGCGATCCTCGTGTACGACGCGAGTGATGCTAACAGACCATCTCAGGACAGAGCTGAGCGACGTGTCGCTACTCGCTCTGACACCTCGCGGCGACGCCTAAGAACGACGCAATAACAAGAGAAAGGATTCGATCATGCGCTTAATCGGATTGCGCCCAACACTCGTGTGCCTTCTTCTCGCGGGAGTCGTGTCATGTTCCAAGATCGGCGGATCATCACCGCAGCGACAGCAGCAGGTCGCTCCGCCAACGGCCGGACCGGCGCTGTGCGTACCGGTGCGGATTCTGATTCAGCCGGACAAGACGCTCTCTACGGACGAGAACGAGACACCGATTCCGCTGGTCGATGAGGTGCGGCCTCGGGTGGAGAAGCTCCTACTACGCTGCGGGGGCGAGATCCTCATCGGCGTGGTGCGCGAAGACAGCAACCGTCGTCTGAAGCGCCAGCCGATTTCAGCTCCGCCGGAGGCTCCAATTGCACCATCGAAAAACGTTAACCCTTTGATTCTTCAGACGAAGATTCTTCCGAAGTACGAAGCGGATCTGCGCACATACCAATCGCAACACGCAGAGTGGGAGCGCGACAGCCGGATGACGCTGCAGTCCTACTTTGATGACGTCCGGAAGCTGCTCGAGCAGAAAGCGTTTGCGACGCGGAGTGATGTTTTCGGCGCGATCGCACGCGGTGATTCGGCACTCGCAGAGCCGGATGCGGCTTTCGGCAAGAACTGCCACAAGTACTTCATTCTCGTTTCTGACGGGATTGACAACGTCCACAAAGCCCGGCCCGTCCTGCAATCGGGCGCGAAGCTGCTGCTCGTCAACGGAACGGGCAATGCCGGCTCTCTGGACAGCCTCGTAGCCGCCCGTTTTGAGAGCCTCGCCGCCGCGATTCAGTACGTCCTCGCCTCAGAGGGCATTCGGTAATTCTGAACAGCCACGAATCCCGGAGGAACGCCATGCCCGCACGAACACAGCAAACGAGCAGAGAACTGCGCCATGCGCGCGCAAGCCGCGAAACGATCGCGCGCGGAGCGGACCGGATCGAGGAGACTGGGCGCGCGACCCTGAACGCGAACGCTGCGCGTGTGCGCAGTGAGCGCCGGCGCGTCGCTGCGCTCCGCCGCGAGCAACATGTGCGACGGCAGCACCCGGGCCTCACTGCCTGGGTCATCACACTCTTCGTGCTGCTGCTGTTCCCGCTAATTCCATTCGTCGATTACGCACTGGCAAGCGGAACGACGGAATTCATCGTCGCGACCTCATTCCCCACGCTCGATCAAGACGCCATCACTGTGCGAAAGATCGGCGTGTGCCTCGGCATCTTCGGCCTGGAACTTCTGATCGCCCTGATGCTCTCGATCACGCGCGACCAAGGCGGGCGCGAAGCGAGATATTGGGCCGCGGCTGGCCTCCTCGTAGCTTCCGTCATGGCAGGCATGAGCATCATGGTAGCTAGCGCGTCCCAGACGATGCAGCAGCTGACGGGGCCCGCGGCCGCGATTCCGGTGCTCATTGGGCTGGTCGCGTTCCTGTTCCACGCGGTAACGGTGTTTGGCGGCGACCATATCCGGTTTGCATTCGAATTCGCGTTCTTAGCGCTTGTTGCGACGTTCTTCTTCGCGATGCGCGCACTTGCAGAAGCGCGTGCCCGCCGGAACATCGCCGCGCTCGAACGCGCGGATCGGCTATACGGCCACGCCCGCGAAGAGCATGAGTCGACATATCGCATCATCATTCCACGTACGCGATTCGCCGCTGACATCGAACAGCTCCTCGCGATGATCAAGGGCCGCGAAATCCCGGCGCCTGAGCTTGCACCTGCACCCGCTGCGGGGAATCCGGCGGCGCATCAGACACCTCCGTCTGACGAGCAACCGATCTTCGCCGATCTCTTCGCAGAAGACGAGGCTCGACGTGCCGAGACCGAAGTAACCGCCTAACACCACTTGACGAAGAAGGAGGGACATCATGAGCGCAGTTTCAAGCCGGTCCATCACCACTAAGCTCGTTGGAGCCGCTATCCTCAGCACCGCCCGCACAGCGGATGCGATCCTCAGCACGACCGTGAAGCACGCAAGTGCCGTATCGCGGGACGCCGCGCGGCTCGCCGAGCGCGCGCTGGATGCCACACCACTCGAAATTCCGGCGCTTCCAGCGGCGCGAGCCCAAGCAGATAGTCTTGAGGCGCGCCTCTTCCAGCAGTTCGCACGTTCCAACGCGGACGCAATCGCAGGGCGGAAGGCGGCCGCACTCGCGGCAATCGCCGAGGCACCCTTCGTTGCGGCCGACGCCGACGTGCTGCTGGCAGCGGTATCGCGACTCGAGGGAGCGCAGACCCTCGCGCAGGTAGAGCGCGAGCGTAAGGCGCTGCGGAAAGTCGTCGAGCAAGGGCACTCCGAGGCGTGGATGGCGGGCCTCCGGGACGCCTGCACGCGCGCCTTTGAGAAGACCGACTTCCGCCCGCTCGACGTTGTGATGCGTTCGCCGCTCGACATCATCGTGAGTGCTGTGAACCGTGACGGCAAAGTGATGGTCTCAGAGCTGTCCGTCGATTGCCAAGGCGCGCCCCGCCTGCAAACGGAAGTCGTAAACGGCTGCGGGTCGGAGTGCGAAGGGCTACTTGAGGCCTTCGACCATGCGCTCGACGAGGAGATTCGCGGCAGCGCGCCAGTTCGCCGGAAGACCGGCGGCGTGTGCCAGCTCGACGCCGCGAAGGCATTCATCGCGAGCAAGGCGCAGCGTCCCGCCCTGCGCAGCGAAAGTAGCGGCGCGCGCACGCGGACAAGCGCTCCCACCGCACAAGTGAAGAAGAGGTAAAGGAGGAGGCCCATGACTGTAATCGATATCCGCACTGCGCGCCGCACCGAGCGAGGCGTCGCCGACATCGTGATCGACGAGCATCGCAAAGGTTTCGCGGCCCTCCTCCTGACCGGGCGATCGCTCGTCGATTTTGACGTCGACGCCGACGGTCATATCCGCGCCTGCGTAGAGATCCTGCGGAAGCGCCTTTTCGTCGACGCCGCTATCCACCTGACGACGTACTCGCTGGCCTCTGGCTTCGAATGGGGCGGCCTCTCCTGCAAGAACCAAGGAGAGCTCGAGCGTCTGCTTCGCAAGCATAGGCTGCTCGACGTCAACCCCGACGAGAACGAAGCGGTGCGAATCATGCGCGGCGTGCAGTCGCTCATTCGACAACCTACCGGCTTCAAATGGGAAGATGAACGCGACGCGCACCTTGGGTTCCTGTTCGAGTTCGGCGAGCATCTGACCCCCTGTACGCTGAATGGCGCACCGACCGAGGCGCAGCTTCACTGTGTGGAACTCGCGAACCGCCTCGGCAACAACCTGGCGCCGCGCAAGCACGGCCACCTCGTGCTCTTCCACGGGCGCGAGGGACTCATCGATCCTCTCGTGATCTCGGCGCTCCGCCTCGTCCGCCTCCCGCAACCTGACGCGGCGGCAAAGCGGCGGTTCATCACCGCGCTTCAGCAGACATACACCGAAACGAAGCTCGATGCCGGCCTTGATGCGGATGCGATTGCGCGACTCACCGCTAATACGCCAAATCGTGGCCTGGAAGAGCTGCTCCGCGAGTCGCACCGGTCCGGCATCGTGATTACTGCGCGGCGGCTCTCAGATCAGAAGAACCGTGATGTGGAGGAGATTTCGGAGCACACCCTCCATCCCATCGATGTAAGCGGCCCAGATCGGGTCGAGCTTCGCGGCCGGAACATCGAAACACCCTTGAAGCTCATCGAAGCATGGGCGGATGGTCTGGCTCGGCGTGACACGAACACGCCCCGCTGCGTGATCTTCACCGGATCTCCGGGAAGCGGCAAGACGACGCTCGTGGAAGAAGCTCTGCGCCACGCGAAGGTCTCGGGTTACACACTTCTCTCGCCGAAAGGAAGTCTCGTTGGCGAAACCGAGCGCAAGGCGCGCGAGCAGTTTCGTGCACTCAATGAATGGGGCGGCATCGGACGCGTGGATGAGATTACCGAAGCGTTCTCGCTTGAGCGGGCGGAATTCAACGGCGACTCCGGCGCGTCTCAGGCGATCACAGCGACGCTGCTCACCGAGCTCTCAAACGAATCGATGCGCGGACACCGGCTCATCGTCGGCACGACGAATTGCCCGTGGCGTATGGGCGAGGCAATGCGGAACCGCTTTCGGTTCGTCCCCGTTCTCAATCCGCTCCTGGAGGACGTACCCCAGGTGATCCTCGCAATCACGCGCACGATCGGCGTGGACGCCGAGTTCGACGACACCGATCCGATGCTGCGCCGCGCTGCGGAGCTGTTTCACGCGAAAGCGGCGAATCCTCGGGATATTCGCGACCAGATCAGCGACATTGTCTTTCTGTCACGAAGCTCTCGGATCACTGCAAAGCAGATCGTCGACGCGGCACTGGACTTCACGCCATCATGCGATGTTCGCTCGGTCGCCTACGCCGACTTGTGGGCCATCCGTGTCTGTTCGCGGAAATCGTACCTGCCGTGGAGCAAGGACCCCGCGTCATATCCCTACCCGCCGCACTTCGTGGGCGTCGTTGACGCGCGCACCGGCGAGATCGATCTCCAGCGACTCGACGCGGAGATTGAGAGGCTGAAGCCTTATGCGAATGTCTAATGCCGAAGCGCGCGGCGTTGCGCGAATCGCGCGCTACCTCCGAGCCCGCGGCGATGACGCCTCCCTCCACGGACTCGGTGCAGTCGGTGAGTTGGAAGCGCGCCTGCGGGCTTGGTACGACGCACCCTATGCCGTTTGCGTGAGCAGTGCGACGGCCGGGCTCGAGGCGCTTGCGTACGCACTCGAGTTGCCGAGCACCTCCGAGTTCATCACGACTGAGCTTACGTGGGGTGGCGCCGTTGGCCCGTGGCTCCGTCACGGGCTCGTGCCTCGGTTCGGCGACGTCGACGCCTCGACACTCACGCTTGCTCCGACCTCCGTCCGGCGACTGGTCACCACGCGCACCAAACTCCTCCTCGTGCCTGACTACTTGGGCTACCCGGCAGACACGCAGCGGTTTCGCGCGCTCGCCGACGAATTCGGCCTCTGGTACGTCGCGGATGTAGCGCACGGGTTCGGCGCCACGCGTTGCGGCGTTCCGTCGGGCTCTCTCGCCGATGCGCTCGTCGTCTCCTTCGGACATGGCAAACCGCTGTGGGCGGGGGAAGGAGGCGCCGTCGTCACCACAAACCGAGACATCTACGAGAAGGTGCTCTGGTGGACACAGCATCCGGTGCGACAGATTCGCGAGCTCGGACCGTCGCTGCGAAACGAATTCGGCCCGAACGCGCGGATCCACCCCCTTGCGGCGCTCTGGCTCGCCGAGACATTCGACGCTCAGCTTCGTGAGCTACGTGCGCGCCAGGCCACACTCGCCCATCTCGTGCGCCTGCTGGCCGAGACGGAAGTCACGGAGGAGATGGCAACCGCTCCGCGCGAGTTCACTCCGGCAGGAACGTACCTGCTCGCGCAACGCCGACGCAGCGTCACAGAACGTGAGTTGCAGGAACTGCTGCGTCGTCTCGATGCTCCGGCGGCGCGTACGCTGCCGACGATCCGCATCACCGCCGACGCGGCGTTCCAGGCGCAATTTGGCCATCTGGCGCCAACGTCGCTGATGCGCACGCGTGATCTCGGCCGGTACTTCGGCGTCCCGCTGGCAGAGCGCCAGCGTCGCCCACACTTCCTCCCGACTGCCCTCACGTCCCGCACCTACGACCGTTCAGCGTAGTTTCAAGGAGGAGTCTCCATGCGAGGATCTCTGCCCGGTTTTAGCCACATCGCGTGGCTATCGTTCGTTCTTCTGGCGCTCCTGAAGGGCGCGTTCTCGGCACAATCTGCATTCATCGTGCTCATCGTCGGCACCGCGGCGCTCGCGACCTGTGGCCGGCAACTGCTGCCCTACGTCATCGCGATCGCCGCCCTCCTGCTGCTGTTCTTCACCTTAACCCGCGGGAGTACAGCGGTCGTGCGCGTCGCAGCGCAATATGTCGGGATTCTGGCCGCGATCTCCGTCGCGTGCGCCCTCGCGTTGTTCGCTCTCCGGCGTCAGCGCAATTCGTGATTCTTCGAAGAGGTACAAGCGGCGTTCCAGCGAGTTCCCATCCCAAAGCGATTCCTAAGGAGCAGGCTCCGCGCGCTCCCAGAACTTGCACTCCGCGCGCGCGGCGAAGGTCCAACGCACCCGCGAACATCCAGAAAGGAGCTCGACCCATGAGCCGTACTCCTACGCCGATGACCGAGCATCGTTGTCCCACCTGCGGATCAGACACCACGGTCGCGCCTGCGACACAGCCGGCGAGCGCGCAGCGCACTTTCGCGTCAGGGATCATCTCCGCTACCGCGTCACGCGTCCCGCTTGCGCCTGGATCTCCGCTGCCGGCGGCCGTGACGGACGGCGCCGTCGCAGAACAGCTTGCGCGCCTTCGCTCTCTCGAGTCCGAACACCTGCAGCCGGGTACGGACCTTACGTCAATCTGGCGCGAATTCGTGACGCATCCCGAACTTCTCATCTGGCTCCGCTGCAGCGATGAGGTAGCGGAGTCGATCAAGGGCCGCCGCGACCTTGTGAAGAAGCGCCGCCGCGGTATCTTGCGATGGCTGGAGGGGCCGGATCGCGGCATGCCCTACTACCTGCCGCCGCACTTCGGAGCGGGCGATCCTGTGCGGGACCGCGAACAACGCCTCTTCCGGCTGCGGGATGAGCTCGAATACATCGTGATCCCGTTTTTTCGCCACTGGGAACGCACCGCGGGACCGCGGCCTGTTCGGGACACGCTCACGCACCAGCTCGTCCGCGCCATCCTCGATTGGAAGGCATCGCACCTTGACATGTGGCTCAGCGTGTACCCGCACCTCATTGTTGGGCGCATCTACCTTCCGATCCCCTCGCAGGCTCGTGAGGTGCTCGGTGCCAGGGCTGTCGCCTGCGGCAAGACGATCGCTCATCCTCGGGAGTACCTCACCGAAGTGAGGTTTGACACGACCCGCTTCATGAACTGGTACTACGCCAACATGAACTGAGGCGCGTCATGTGCCGCACCCAGATCGCTCAAGACAGTTCTTGCGAGGAGGGAGCCCGATGGCGGTTCAGATCTGTTACATCTGCAAGTTCAATCATCCGAAACGCCCGCAGGACCAACGGCCTTCCTATGCTGACTGCGACCGGTGCCGCCAGCCCACGTGCAAAGGTCATGGGCGGAGCGTCGGTGAAGACCGCTTCTACTGTATCCGTTGCATCCGCGCCCTTGCACGCTGACGCCGCCGCGTCCACGCGGCAGTGATTGGCGTGGTGAAGGCGCGCGACGTTGTTTCGTGCGGAGATGACGCCTGACGCAGAAGCGACGGCGCCTGTCCGCGCTGGCTACGTCGCAGTGCGGCCGGAGACCTATTACCGACTTTCGTAATGCCGCGCGCCGCGACCGCAGTTTCAGCTGCGTTACAAAGGCGCCGCAACCGATCCTCCAACTCGCGGATTTCTTGCGCCATGTCGTCAAGGTAGCCCCGTATCTCCGCCGCCGTAACCTGCCGCGCTTCACGCAGTCGTTCTAAGACCAGGCGAGAGACTCGGGATCTTCCTCGGACGCGCCGCATGAGCCTCCTAAGGGTCGATGATCGATTGTAGCTGCAGATGCCAATCCGGTTGCGCACCCCCCAGTCATGACCCAGCAGCCTACTCCGGACTTACCGCGATGCCGAAATAGCGCTCAGATACGAGGGACGTGATGCGCAGGATGTCCTTCCACTCATCCTCCGTGATTTCGAGCACCTCGCTGGCAAACCGCGCGCGGTCACCGTCGTCACGGAAGGTATCCGCGATGAGAAGGAGCCACAGCGCGCCGTAGAGCTCCGCTGGCGTAATGCCGCTGATCGGGTCCGCCATCGCGTAGACCGCGCCGCGTGGCTTTAAGAGCACCTCGGCGGCACGCGCGAACCGCCGCATTCGCTGTACGTACTCCTTCCGGCTCGTGCCAAGGCGCCGCAGCATCGACGTGACGTGCGCGTCGATGCGTTCCAGCTCGTACGGGTCCAAGGTCACGATGACGTCTCCGCACAGGCTTCTCCACTGCGGTCTGCGGAAGACGCTACGGACGGTACACGCGCCGTTACGTTGTCGTTCGTCGGAACGTCTTGCACCCGCACTTGTACGCCTCCTTGCAGTGACCATCGGGACGCGTTTCATGCGCTTTCTTCCCGTGGCCGCAGACGCACATCGGTTCCGGCGTGAACGCGCGGCAGTCGCAGTCGCGGCACGGCCCGCGCGGCTGCGCCGCGGTGTTCCAGTGCCGGCTCTTCTTGTGGCCGCATGCGCACATGAAGCTCGGACGGTTGTCGAAGAAGGCATCCGTCACAATCGCCCCCGCAGGGTGAGCAGCTCACGACGGACAACCCGCGCACCCGCAAAGTCCTGATGCGTCTCGTGCCGGTTCGCCGCGAGCGTAAGAGCCCGCTCAGCGATGAGCGCCACGCGCGCATCCTCGATCGTCGCGCCCTCTGCGTACGTCGCGGGCAGTTCCTCGATGTACGCGATGATCTTTCCGTCTCCCTGCGCGAAGACGGCGGTGAACGGACCGGTCATCGCGTCCTCCGCGTGGCGACGATCGCCCGCTCGACGGGCTCTCGGTCCTTCGGATCGTGTGACAGGCAGTAGCGCTCCTTCGCCTCACGCCGCCGGTACGCGAGCCGCGCGTTCGCCGTCCGCGGCACACGCACGCCCGCGAGGAAGGCATCGACCTCCTCCCCGTGGAGCACCGGCCGCCGCGCGAGTTCCACCGCCAGCGCTTCCACGCGCCGCCACGTCTGCGGGAGTTCGATGAGGGCGCGTGCCCGCTCCTCGGCGTAGTCCGACCACTCGTCGATGAGCCTGAGGTCGGTCTCCACTTGAAGGGCGGTCGCGAGGATGCCCTCGTAGTCGGTGCGCGGCACGAGCCCGCACGCGCCCTCGTAGTGAAAGCGCTTCTGCGCGACGAGCCCGGCGTGGAGCACCACCATCTCCCGCTCGATCGCGAGCCGCAGCGCGTCCGACCCGGCCGGGAAGCGGCCGAGTCCCACGTCGCTGGCAAACGTCATCCGACCCTCGCGCATGCGCATGTGCACGTGGATCGCGCCGATGCGGACGCCGAGTTCCCACGCGGCGACCGCGTGACCCGCCTCATGCACCAGCACGTCCGCGAGCGTGACACCCCGTTGGAGTCGCGCGATCGTCACCACTCCTCCTGCTGCGCCGCTTGGTAGCCGTCCATCCCGCGTAGCGCTTCCGTGAGCGTCGGTCGGCGCCACACGAGCACGGCGTTCGACTCCACGCCGGGCGTCGGCGGCGTGCGCCATGCGGCACCGGATGGCACCACCGTGGCGTCGGTCGTCAGGTCCGCGAGGAACGCGGTGATCGCTGGACCTTCCATCGCGCGCACCGCGCGGAGGCGCTGCGCGAGGAGCTCGACGCGCGTCCACGTCGCGCCGTCGCAAAGGAGCACGCGCGCGCGTTCGCGCTGGTAGTTGAACCAGCCCGTCACCACGCCGCTGTCGTACTCGAAGCGCTCCATGAGGTCGCAGGCGAGCGACTGGTCATCCCAGCCCCACACCTTGTGCGACCACCCGAGCGCGAGCGCCCGCCCGACGACACCGCACTGCACCGCGATGCAGTCGCGCTCAAGCGCGATGCGCGCCTCGGTGCTCGCGTCATCCCGCGCGTACGCGAGCGACCCCCACGCCGCCTCGAAGACGCGGTGTCGCCCATCGAAGACGGCGCGCCTGATCGCGATGCCGAAGTCCGAGGCAACTACGGCGTGCGCCGCGACGTGGATCGCGTCGGCGCGGTGGAAGCGTTCTTCGGGCACGTGGTAGATCCGGCAGCGCCAGGTCGTGCGCCGCGTCCGGCGGCGGAGCTTCCGCGGCGGCCCGATGCGCTCGTACCGCACCTGCTCAGCCACGGCGACCGCCTTGCCGGAACACGGCGCGCACCGCGCGGTGCTCGAACGGGTGATACTCTCGAACGATGGCGCGCCGCTCGCGCCACGCCGCCTCGACAATCGCGGGCGGGAACATGTCCGCGAGCACTACCTCCTCGCGCGCGAGCCGCCGGAGTGCGTACACGATCCCGGCCGCGCAAGCGGGCGTCGGCTCGATCCGGCCCATGCGGATGCGTAGCAGGTGTGCGCGTTCATATCCGCACTCCCGCGCGAGATGCGCCGGCCGCACGCCCCGGCTCCGCAGGTACGACTCCAACAGCGTCGGCCGCGACGGGCCAACGATGAGTTCCGCTGCCGGTGTCCCCGGCGATGGTGCGTCGGACGCTGGCAGCAAGGGCGCGGAGGCTCCGCGCGTAAGGACCGGCACCGCAGCCGTCATCGCCGCGAAGAGTTGTAGAACGCCGCGTCGTGTTACTCCATCGTGCATGCTATCGACTCCTTTACGTGTCTTACAGGGGCCAAAAAAAGAACCTCACTCCTCCTGATCCAGTTCAGGGATGCCGTCTTCGCCGAGGTGCGGTCGTGGTTCGTGGCGTCTATGGCAGTCGGTGCAGACCTGCCGGCCCGGTACGTCGCTCACTCGGCCGCAGTACCAGCAGAAGGCGGTGAACCGGTCGTCTTCGCGCGGGATGAAGTACGGGTAGTGGAGTGCCGCGCGAAACCCAGGAATCGCGAGTTCCAGCTCGTCGGCGTTGACGGCACTGGCAAGGTCGAGGAGATGCCGCTCGAGGACGTCGCTCGCGTTCAGGGGCGCTCGGAACTGCCCGCGCTCCATCTCCGCGAGGTAGTGGAGGAGCCGGATCTGATAGACCGGCAGGAAGACCTCAATTTGTTGGACGCGATTGAGCAGCGGAATGGCCGGCAGCCGATCCGTCGAGCCGAGTGCTCCGTTGATCATCCTCGGTGTCCAGCGGTCGAGCGCGAGCTTCGCTACGTCGTCCCACGGAATGAGGGGCCGCCCGCCGAATGATCTCGGTCGCGATCTCGCCAGCCGCTGATCGCCGCCTCGACTTCCACGTACGTCATGCGCGTGAGCCGGAGCGCATCCGCGAATGAGTAGAGCGGCACGCGCTCGATGAACAGCTCGCGGATGAGGGCGCGGTCCGTGCTACGTATAGGTGTCTTTCTCGGACGCACGATACTGCTCTTCGTGTTGCGCATGGCGTGAGCTACCTCGCGGCAGGAGCGCTGAGGCGCAGCGGCGTCCGTGCGGCGTTTACGGGGTCCGTGGACAGGGGCAGAGTAGGTTCCCAACCCCCTAGCCCTTCCCGACAAACGCTTATGCGAGAAAACGTTAGAGTCGCTGTTCGTGCGGAGAACACGAGCGCGATGCGACTTCGACGGTGGGATCAGGAGACCGTCAAGTACCTCACGAAAGAAGAAGTCGAACGCCTCTTCGATCAGATCGAAGATCCGCGCGATCTGCTCCTCTTCGATGTCATCTACCGCCACGGCCTCCGTCGAAAAGAAGCCGCGCTTCTCACCCTCGATGACTTCCGCGAGGAACGGATCTGGATCTTCCGGGTCAAACATGGAAGATCACAGGGGTACCGGCTTCATGAGCGAACGCTCCTGCTCTATGCGCGGTACCTGGTGGTCAGACCCGACGACGGGACCCGCTACCTCTTCCGATCCCGTCGCCGGTCAGTGCGGCCGCTCTCGGGGGCGGAGATCAACCGGCTGTTCCACAAGTACGCTTCGGCCGCGAGCCTTCCATCGGATCGTGCCCATGTCCACAGCCTGCGCCACTCCATCGCGGTCCATCTCGCGGAGATCGGCTGGACACCGGGCGACGTGCAGTACTGGCTCGGCCACCGCGACATCAAGTCCACGATGGTCTACTTCCGGATCACCGACAAGCGCGCCGAGCTGCTGCATGAGGCGATGCGCCAGTCAGACGGCATCGCCCGGACGGGGCGTTGACAAGCCGCATTCGCTCGAACGCACGTTTTCTCGCAAAAACGTCAATGGGAATGCGGTACCTCTTCCTCACTGGTTCCCGTTGCTCGCCGAGACGGCGCATCCACGCTGGGCGCCGCGGGTCCGTGAGGAACGAGAGTGCGTCGAAGCGGCAAGTACGGTGCGCGCGTCCGGGCTCCAGGTAGAGGTTCCTGGCCACCGTATCTTCGGAGAAGACGAGCGCGTCCGCGCCGCTGGGATGCGAGATCAATCGCCGGAAGACCCTACGTTTGCCCTGCCGGCGTGATTTGTGGATCGCGATGTAGGCGAGGGCTTCATCGCGCGCTTGCAGCGCCGTCGCGCGGCGTGGGCTGTCGCTCGCGCACCGGTCGCATTGATTCGCCAGCGCGCACGTCGCGCGTGCACGCTAAGCGTGGGCTGCTAGCAGGTAGCCCCCGCGGGCGACACCGCCGAATCCAGATACAGCCGGACCGACCCACCTGCCCCGAATTGTTCTGGTGAGGAACACAACTCTAAAGCAGCGTCGTCACAGCAACCCAAGTCCCTCGTGTCCAAGGAACCGTGATGGCGCGTCACCGCCGCTGTCAGTGTAGAAGCACAGCACCTTTCGTGCGCGGGTGGTCGCGACGTACAGAAGTCTTCGCGCCTCGTCCATCGCATCAACGTCGTTTTGGGCGCGCCAGTTCGGCAACACGCGTTCATGCAGGCCGATTACCGCCACAGCATCAAACTCGCGCCCTTTCGCGCTATGAATGGTCAACAGTTCCAGACACTTGCTCGGCTGCACGAAGAGGCTCAAGTCTGCCACTGACAGATTCATTGCGTCATCGCCGAGATTAGTCTGGATACCGCGGACCATGACTTCGCCGGATGCGATAACCCGCTCAGCATGGTCCGCATTCAGCCATTCATCGCGCTGCAGAATGTTCGCGATAGCCTCCGAGAGTGAAATCAGGAATGGAATTGCGCCTTCGCTCTGCGCCCGTATCGCGCTCGCTGCGTGTAAGACGTGATAAAGCGTTCGCTTGCCATCGAACGAATAGACGCGGAAGTCCGGCACGCCGGTAACCTGCTGAAGCATCAGAAAGAGCGCGCGGAGGCTTCGATTGGCGGCGCGCGCTGTGCGCTCTTCAACGAACGCGCAGGCATGTTCGGCGAAGGCGGCGAACTCCAGCGTGCGACGGTACGGGCGCGCGCCTGGACCGATCACGGACACGCCGTGGTTGCGCAGAGCACGAGATAAGTGCCAAAGCGGCATCCACTGCGCGGCGAGAACCGCAGCACGCCCGATCGGAATCGCCGATCCATCGACGATTGGCAGGAAATCGTTCCAAATTGCGTCCAGTGATGTGTCGGCGTGATGGTAACGAGGTCCGAACGGGTAGTCTCGATCCGGACCCACACCGTGCATTGGCGGAGTGCGCGGGATGAGTCGCTCTGCGACCGCAATGATTTCTGACGACGAACGGTAATTCCCACTCAGATCGGCAGCGACGGCGCCCACATAGTTACCAAAGTCTTCCATGAGCCCACGGCGGGCTCCCGTAAAACCATATATAGACTGCTCTGGATCGCCAACAATGAAAAATGTCGTTCGATGATAGGCCGCTATTACTCGAAACATTTCGAGTTGCGTGTCTGACGTATCCTGGAACTCATCGACGAGTAGCCACACATACTTACTGGCGATGCAGCGACCGATAAAGGAATGAGAAAGCACGAGCGCATACGAATGATAAAGGATGTCCCCTATCGTCATACGCGCCGATGCGTCGAGCTCCTGAAGTAGGTACTCAGCTGCCTCAACGGTCAGATTCTCCGGGACCCTCGGCGCGCCGTCGCATCCTCGACAAACATTGGCCCAATTATCGGCGTTTGCGCGTCGCGTGCCGAATCGCTGGTTAAGTTGACTCACCTGTTCGCGGAGCCAATCGGTCTCGCCCGTAACAATCTCGAATCCATCCCGAAAGTCCGCAAGAAAGTGCCGAAATGGCACTAGTACATTGACGAGGCAAAACGAATGGATGGTGGAAACATCATAGGAGCGCTCCTCGCGAGCCTGCGTTCGCTCGCGAAGACGCTCCTCGATCTCATGCACGGCGGCGTTCGTATGCGTAATGCAGCCGATGCGCCGTGGTGTGTCGACCACGTCGGCAAGTAGCGCAACAAGTTTGGCGACAATGACTCTGGTCTTGCCGCTGCCGGGGCAGGATGTCAGCCGCAGATGCGACTGGTGCGCAACTGCCGCCTGTTGCTGTGGGTTCAGCGATCCCATTCGAGCAGCCAATCCACCGCGGTCCTGACATACGCCGGCATTTCCGTCACATCCGAAACGTACTTCGATGCCACCTGCGCGAACCGCGCTTTTCCATAGCGAGTCGCGGCTTTCAAGACCGTCTTGCCTGCGCTGTTGATGATCGCCGCCTGAGTGGCGCTGTTGCCGAGCGCAGAGACCGCGTCCGTCAACGTTGCTGCTGTCTTCGATGCTCCGAGCTCCTTCGTCGCGGCGATGAGCATCCGCAGCGTTCCTGGTGACGTCAGCTCTCGCTCAAACGTGGTATCGCAGGCGAATACCTTCACGTAGGCATTTTCGTGCTCGCGCAAGCGATCAACGACGCGTTGAGGCGGCGGATCGTCAGACTCGCCGTCGCTAGTCTCGCCATCGTCGCTCTCGGATGTCGGCTCAGCGGCATCTCCGTCAGTCAGAACGGCACAAGGTTTCCGCATCTGGTCTTCACCGAAAAGTTTCATGAACGCGTCGAAATGTGTGCCGAAGATAGGCACGAGAGATATGCCTGCCTCGTCGAGGCTCAAACCCCGCACCTGCCTGACGAGCTTGGGTATCAGGAACAGCTCAGCAGGTCCCTCCACGAGCAGCACCTTCCGCGCGTACAGTAGGGTGCCACGCGTAGCGTCCAGATATCGTTCCAAGTCAGCGATCTCTTTGGACGTCAGAGCGATCGCGCCACCCGGTGAATATCCGATCGACCGACCACCGGTAGTTGGAGTCAGAATGAGCGTCGAATCCAGACGTGACTGTGAGGAGATGTGCGTACTGTGCGTCGTTACGACCGTCTGGAAGCCGTGATCCTTGAGGGCACGAAACAAGACCCGCTGCAGCTGAGGATGGAGGTGGGCCTCAGGCTCTTCGATCAGCAATAGTTGGCCGCCGCTTTTGCCATCCTTCGCTCGACGTAGAAACGCGCCAAGAATCATGCTTGCGAACAGCACATTGTTCAACCCTAGACCGTTTCGCGAGGGATCGAAGTCGCTCAATTCGCCCTGCGATAACAAGACCCTGAGTCCACGTGATAGATCAGCGAACGTAGGTTCTGCCATCCCTAAGCGAACGCCCATTTGAAACGCTTCTCCGGTCGTCGTGTTGAATGAGACCTGCAGATCGTGACCGATCCCAGCGATGGTCTTGCTCTCCGCCACTTGGGAGTTCGCGTTGGCGAGGATCGCTGTTAGCTGATCTTGCTCGTCCGGCGGAATGTTGCTCGACTCCAACAGAGAAAAGAGGGGCGAGTTGCGCGACTGGCGCAGTCTCTGTTCGACATCCCGCAGCGCATCCAACGTCTCGACCAGATATGACTGCTGAAGGTTTTCGAAGCTGAAGCTGTGTCCGAAATTTTCCGACCACTCGGCAACAAGTGGATCTACGTCGCCGCCTCCCGATATCTCCCATCGGTAATCTTCGATCGACAACGCACGGGTCCCCTCTTCTTCCTCATTTGAAGCGAGGATCTCTTCGCGAGTCGCCGGCTTGGGGCGAAATCGGTACGTGATCCGCGCAAGTTCCGCACTCACCTGGCAGCCCGAAAGAGTCGCCTCCTGATTCGGGTCCTCGGCAAACCCACGGAACTCCAGCGAGATCAATACTTGCGAAGGGCGGCGCCAGTCGACGTTGATATTGAAGTCGGCGGGAGTGAGCCGCCTTTTGTATGTCGACAAGTTCGCGTCGACGGCCAACCGAAGAGCGTAGAGCAGGTTACTCTTACCGGAGTTGTTTTCCCCGATAATGGTGGTGACGGTTTCCTGTAGCGGAAGGTCAAGCGTTTCGAAGTTTCTAAAGTTTCTGACGACGATACGGCTGATGTACATGCGCCCCGTCCAGTTTGACGGGCGGTGGTTCCCGAACCGTCAGCAAGCGAAGAATACGTCGAGCCGAGACTGTCGGCGAGCGGATACAAGGCCATCACACGCTGAGTGTGATCGGCAGGGTAGACACCTATCGCGTAGAAAAGTGGCGTTCCGGCTTGCAAACGGAGTATCAGTAGCTAACGAGCGCGAAGCCCGAGGTGCGGGAAGAACTTGGGAGGCGTATCTTGAACTTCGGTGCGAGACCTCATCATCGACGCCTCCGCCGCGGCGCGTCTTGGCGCTGCGGATGAATTCGTGCGCCGCTTCGCGCCGGCGACTGAGATCGTCGTCGTTGCCAGCACGCGCGGCGCTGCAGACGACTTCGTGCGTCGCGTCGTTATCACCGGTCGCGCAGCATTCGGACTGCACCGGTTCTCATTGACGCAGCTCGCGTCGCGCCTCGCACGCCGTCCGCTCGCGGACGACGGCCGGATCGCTATCACCGGGCTCGCGCAGGAGGCGATGGCGACAAGCACGACGTTCACGGTGCTGGAGGAAGGAGGCCTACCCTACTTTAAACCGGTCGCGACCTTCCCGGGGTTCGCGCGCTCTGTCGCATCGACGATCACGGAGCTGCGACTCGCCGGTGTGGTGGAGCACGAGCTCGCGAGTGGGTCGGTCAGCGCGAGCGACGTGGCGCGGCTCCTCTCGACATTCGATGCGCAGCTCGACGAGCATCGCGCGTCTGATATCGCGGATCTGTTCCACGTCGCGAGCGACGCGGCAGCGGATCCGGACGGTCCACTACAAGGCGCGCCGCTGCTGCTGCTCGATGTGCCGATCCGCAGCGCGGCGGAAGCCATGTTCGTGCGTGGCCTTCTTGATTCGCGAGAACACACGTTCGCGACGGTGCTCGCCGCAGATGAACCAAGCAGCGCCTTTTTCCGATCCTCCGGCTTCGAGGAACGTACACGACCAACCGGCGAGCCGCGGTCAAGCTTAGAGCGGCTGCGCTCGAACCTCTTCGCCACAACGCAGCAAGAGCCGGCGGCGCAGGACGAGAGCGTGACGTTTTCTTCGGCACCGGGCGAAGCGCGCGAGGCGGTGGAACTCGCACGCCGTATCCACGCCGAAGCGCGACGCGGTGTCGTGTTCGACGAAATCGCGATCTTGCTCCGCTCTCCGCAGCACTACATGCCGCACGTCGAAACGGCGCTGCGGCGCGCCGGGATCGCGTATTACCCCGCGCGAAGCGTGGCGCGGCCGGACCCGAGCGGGCGCGCGTTCCTCGCGCTGCTCGCGTGCGCCGCGGAGGACTACTCGGCTAAACGCTTCGCCGAATACGTCTCGCTCGGTCAGGTACCGCGCGAGCCAACGCTTCCAGACGCGCTCTGGACACCGCCGGAGGACGACGTTCTCTACGTGCCGACCAGCGAGGAGCCGCCCGACGAGGACGATGATGATCCGTCGGAAGGTGAGCCGCTGCGCGCTCCATGGCGGTGGGAGGAGCTTCTCGTCGAGGCGTCAGTGATTGGCGGCGCAGATCGCTGGGAACGTCGCCTACGCGGATTGGCTGAACAATTCGTCGTCCACCGATCGCGCCTCGTACGCGATGAGCCCGGGTCGCCCCGCATCGAGGCCTTGGAGAACGACCTCGCGCGAATCCGCGAGCTTGCGAGTTTCGCGACACCGCTAATACGCAAGCTGGAAACTCTCAAGATGTGCGGTACCTGGGGTGAGTGGCTCTCCGAGCTTCGAGCGATCGCGAGCGCTGCGCTACGCAAGCCTCGCCGGGTACTCAAGATCCTGTCCGAGCTCGACCCGATGGCGAGAGTCGGTCCGGTCAGTATCACGGACGTCCAGGGCGTCTTGGGGCGGCGCCTGCTGACTGTCCCGCGCCGGCAACCGCGCGATCGCTACGGCCGCGTCTTCGTGGGCGCTCTCGACGACGCGCGAGGTCGGGCGTTCCGCGTCGTACTCGTCCCTGGGCTCGCTGAGCGGGCTTTCCCGAAGCCGCAACGCGAGGATCCGATGCTGCTCGACTCCGTCCGGCGCAACATCGCGACAAAGCTGCGACTGCTCGATGACCGAGTAGCCGACGAGCGGCTGCTCCTTCAGATCGCGGCGGGAGCGGCGACTGAACGCATCGCGCTCTCCTACCCCCGGTTCGAGATCGCGGAGGCGCGCGCCCGAGTGCCGTCGTTCTACGCGCTCGACGTCTTGCGCGCCGTGACCGGCTCGATTCCGTCGCCCGACTCTGTCGAGCGCGCAGCGCGAGCCCTCACAAATGCGCGTCTCCCGTGGCCTGCGCCCGACGATCCGGCGCTCGCCATCGACGACGCAGAGCACGACCTCGCGGTTCTTCTCCCGCACCTGCGCGCGGAGCCGTCCACCGTCGAGGGTCGAGCACAGTACCTCCTGAGCCTCAACAACTCCCTCCGCCGGTCGCTTGAATCCCGTCATCGTCGGTGGGTGACGAGGCCATGGACCTCGGCGGACGGACTCGTGCGGGCGAAGCAGCCGATCAAGGATCTGCTCGCGCCGTTCAGCCTCAAGGCCCGCGCGTACAGTGCGTCCTCACTTCAAGGGTACGCGCGCTGTCCCTATCTCTTCTTCCTCAACGCCATTCAGAAGCTCCGGCCGCGGCAGACGATCGAGCCGGTCGAGCGACTTGACCCGATGACGCGCGGCACTCTCGTCCACGCGGTCTACGCGGGTATCGCGGCGGAGCTGCGGAAAAATAGCTTGTTACCACTCTCCGAGGATCGGTTCACTGAGGCCCGGCGGATTGCCGACGGCGCGATTGACGCGATCGCAGCGATCTACCACGATCGCCTCGCCCCCGCGATCGAGCGCGTGTGGCGCGACCAGATCGAAGCGATCCGCTCGGATACTTACCACTGGCTACGGTCAATCGTCGCGGATACGGCAACCTGGATGCCGCAGTACTTCGAGTTGAGCTTCGGGCTGACGCCGCTCGATGACGCGGAGCCAGGAAGCGTGGCCGACCCCGTGACGCTACCGGAAGGCTGGGTGCTGCACGGCTCGATCGATCTCGTGGAGGTCAACCGGGATGGATCCCGGCTTCGCGTCACTGACTACAAGACGGGTCGTGACGCGACACCGGCCGCCCTCGTCGTCGGCAAAGGCGAGACGCTTCAGCCGCTCATTTATGCCCGTGTCGCCGAAGTAATGCTAGGGAAGCCCGTTGCCGAAACGCGCCTCTTTTACGCGACCACACGCGGCGGCTTCACGAGCCACTTTGTTGCGCTGACCCCCATCAATCGCGGCCGGCTCGACGTCGTCTTGAATGAGATCGACGATGCCGTGCTCGCGCCACGCTTGCTGCCGATTCCACGCGAGGACGCATGCACCACGTGCGACTTCCTCGCCGTCTGCGGCCCCTACGAGGAGCGACGTTCCCGAGAACAGAAGGATCAAGACCTCGCACAACACGTGGACGACATTCGAGGGATGACGTGACCGAGATCCTCGCCGATGCATCCGAGCGCGTGACGATCCGCACCGCGCTCGACACCACGCTCGTCGTCGAAGCCGCCGCGGGGACAGGCAAGACCACGGAGATCGTGAACCGCATCGTTGCCGTCCTCGCGGACGGCCGCGCGACGGCGGGATCTCTTGTCGCCGTGACGTTCACAGGTAAGGCCGCGGGCGAGCTGAAGCTGCGGCTGCGCGCCGAACTCGAAGCGCGCCGTGTCGCCGAGCCTGACACGGCTCGACGATCGAACTTGGAGCGATCCCTGGCGCGGTTGGAAGAAGCGCATGTCAGCACCATCCATGCCTTCTGCGACGAGCTTCTCGCCGAACGTCCGGTCGAAGCGCGCGTAGATACCGATTTCCGCGTCATGGACCAGCCCCGGTCCGACTTGATGTTCCGCGACGCCTTCACGCGGTGGTTCCAGCGCGAGCTGGAGAACCCGAGCGAAGGGCTACGCAGGGCACTCCGCCGACACGGCGAGGGCAGCGTGATGGACCGGTTGTTTTCGAGCGCGCGAAAGCTCGCCGAATGGCGAGAGTATCCGACTCTCTGGAGACGCGATCCCTTTGACCGTCAGACTGCCGTCGACGCGACGGTCGAAGCGGTCCGCGCACTCGCTGGCGCGACGCAGAGTCCACGCTGGACGGGCGACTTCCTCTACACGGGCACGGCGCCGGCGCGCGAACTTATCGCTGCCATCGACCGTTCCGAGATCGACCAACCGCGCGACTACGACGGCGTCGAGGGCGCGCTCGTCGCGTTGGCGACCAACAGCGACTTCGCGAAGGCGGGACCCGGCAGAGGGGATCGGTACTCGCCGACACGGTTGCGCGCCGACGTCCTCGCGCTTCACCGATCGACCGTCCAAGCGCTCAGCGACTTCGCCGATCGCGCGAGTGCCGACCTTGCACCGCTGCTGCAGCGCGAGCTCCTGAGCGCCGTGGCAGCGTACGAAGCAGAGAAGCGAAAAGCAGGAACCCTCGACTATGACGACCAGCTGCTGCGTGCGCGAGACCTCGTGCGGGATCGGCAAGACGTGCGGCACGAGTTCCAACAGCGCTTCTCGCACATCTTTGTAGATGAGTTCCAGGACACGAACCTCTTGCAAGCGGAACTACTGCTGCTCCTCGCGGGGAGCGACCCAGCAGTTTCGAAATGGCGGGATGTCTCCGTGACTCCGGGCAAGCTTTTCATCGTCGGCGATCCGAAGCAGTCCATCTACCGCTTCCGCCGGGCGGACGTCCACGTGTATGAGGAGGTAAAACAGCAACTCGTGCGTGGCGGCGCGCAGTGCGTCTTCCTCCGCACCAGCTTCCGGAGCGTGCCTACCATCCAACGCGTCGTAAACGCCGCGTTCGAGCCGCTGATGACCGACGAAACGCCCGGGCAGGCGCGCTACGTCCCGCTCGCGCCGTACCGGGCGGACACGCCCCATCCGTCGGTCGTCGTCTTGCCGGTTCCACGGCCATACGGGCAGCGCAGTCACACGCAGGCTGCGATCCGCCACTCGCTCCCGGATGCTGTCGCGGCTTTCCTCCACTGGCTGCTCCGGAAGAGCGGGTGGGAGGTCGAAGAGGCGGGAAAGCTCGTGCCGGTCGAAACACGGCACGTCTGCATCCTGTTCAAACAGTACGTAGCGACCGACTATACGAAGTTCGGGCCGCGCCCGCTCGACCTCACGCGCGCCTACATCGACGCTCTTGAGGCGCGCGACGTCCCGCACCTGCTGGTCAAAGGCAGGTCGCTGCACGCGCGGGAAGAGGTAATGACAATCCGCGCGGCGCTAACCGCGTTGGAGTACACGGACGACGAGCTGTCGCTTTACGCGACACTGCGGGGAACCCTCTTCGCAATCGAGGACGCAGACCTCTTCGAATACCGCCAAGCACACCGGCGCCTACACATGTTCCGAATCCCCGACTCGATCGACACGCACCTCCAACCGATCGTGGACGCGTTGACCTTTCTCAAGCAGCTGCACCTGCTGCGCAACTACCGTCCGATTGCCGAGACCTTGGCGCTGCTGCTCGATCACACACGCGCGCACGCTGCTTTCGTTCTGCGGCCTAACGGCGACCAAGTGCTCGCGAACGTGCTGCTGCTTGGCGAACTCGCGCGCTCCCACGACAGCTCGTCGGCTCTGTCGTTCCGCGGCTTCGTCGATCAAATGGCAGCGGACGCCGAGCGATCAACGAAGACGGAGGCGCCGACGCTGGAGGAGGGATCAGACGGTGTGAAGCTGATGACGGTTCACGGCGCGAAGGGACTGGAGTTCCCCGTAGTCGTACTCGCTGACCCTGTCGCGAAGTTGACCCCGCGCTACGTCAGCCGCCACATTGACTCGGCACGCGCGCTTTGCGCGTTTCCCCTCGCGGACTGCACGCCCGTGGAGGTGGTCGAGAACCGCAACCGCGAACTCGAGGATGAGACGGCCGAGAACGTTCGCACCGCCTATGTCGCGGCAACCCGCGCGCAAGATCTACTCGTGATCCCCGCAACCGCCGATGCTCCGTTCGACGGATGGCTTGCACCGTTCTCGCCCGCCATCTACCCGGCGGAAGGCCGAAGGAGCGCTGCGTCGCCGGCGGCGAGCTGCCCGTCTTTCGGCCGCGACACCGTGATCCAGGAGCGTCCGCAGGGCGCGAAGGTCGACCCGATCGTGCCTGGCGCGCACTTCATCTCCGATGTCGACGGAGCGTACCCGGTCGTGTGGTGGGACCCCGCGACGCTGGTGCTCGGCGTACGGCCACGGTTCGGACTCCGGCAGGAGCGTCTCCTGTCGAAGGACGTCGCTCCTTCCGTCCTGGCTGCCGACATCGAGTGCGCGAAAACGTGGGAAACCGCGCGCGCGGAGATCACGGCGCGCGGATCGATTCCATCGGTTCGGGTCGAACGCGCAACGGATGCCTCCGGTATCCAGGAAGACGCGCCGCCTGTAACCTTTGTTGCGCTTCCTGCGATCCCCGGCCGCCCTATTGGCCCCCGCTTCGGCACTCTCGTGCATAGCGTGCTTGCGATCGTGCCGCTGGACGCCGGACCGGACGTGCTCGAACGGATCGCTGTAGCGGAGGGGCGGATGCTGGGAGCGAGCGAAGACGAAGTCGCGTCAGCGATCGAGACGGTACACGCCGCGCTCGCACACCCGCTCCTCAAGCGTGCGCTTGCGGCTGCATCGCGCGGGGTCTTGCGGCGCGAGGTACCGGTCGCGATGCAGCCGACGCCCGGTGTTGTAATCGAGGGCATCGTTGACCTCGCATTTGAAGAGGCTGGTGCGTGGGTCGTCGTGGACTTCAAGACAGACCACGACCTGGAGCGCGGGCGCGAGCGGTACGAAAACCAGCTCGCGTGGTACGCGGCAGCAGTGAGCGCGGCGACCGCGCAGCCCAGCCGCGCGATCCTCCTACACGTCTGAAGTCCTAACGGCCGACGCAACCGCGCCTAACTTTCGGTTTAGGCCATACATCTTCGCTGGCTGATAGGCGGGCGACGGATGTACCCTCGATCCAGCATTGTTCAGTGGCGCACGGCTCGACGCTTACCGCCGACCGAGACCGTGCTTACGCCGTGCGCGTGCCGCCGGTCGCGGTAAGGAGGTAGGTCGTCGTTGCTGCCGGATTCACGACAATCGAGCCGGCCGGAGGCCGCAGTCCGAGGTCGTGATCTCCAAGGATCGTCGCTGCGTCCTGCACCACCCACCGGAGCGTTGCGGCACCGCGCGGCAGGATCGCTGCAGGTTCGACGGTGAAGACGATCGTTGGCGGCGGGACGATCGTGACCGTGGCCTGCCGCGAGGTCTTGACAGAGCCTCCGTACGCTCTGTACGCTTACGATATGAAAACTCTTGGAGAGCGGATCAAAGAGCTTCGCGACGCCGCTGACATGTCGCTTCGAGACCTCGGGAAGCAAGCCGGGGGGCTCTCGCCGGTGTTTCTCTCCGATATCGAACTTGGCCGGCGCTTCCCATCCGAAGATGCCCTCACAAACATCGCCCTCGCATTGAAAACGACCGTCGCTGATCTTCGCCAGTACGACACCCGACCTCCGATCGAAGAGATGAAGCGACGCACCGCGGAGAACCCGGCGCTCGGTGTCGCGTTCCGGAAAATCGTCGACCTGCCGCCAGAAGAACTCTTGAAGATCGCGAACAAAGGAACCCGAGGCAAGAAGTAGATGAAGAACCTGCGCCAAGCGAGCGGCGGAACGCGCCCGTATTACACGGAGACGGACGTTGAGCATATGTGCGAAGACGCGCTCCGCGAGTTCGGCTACTACCCGGCATCGCCACAGCGCGTGAACATCGACCGGTTCATCGAGAAACGGTTCAAACTGTCCCTGCGCTTCGAAGACATGCCACCCGGCGTCCTCGGCTTCTCGAAATTCGGCGCGAACGGCATGGTGAGCATGCATATCTCCCAGGCGCTCGCCGACGACGACAGCCGGGCTGCGGAACGGCGTGTGAGCACCACCCTCGCCCACGAGGCGGGCCATGGGCTCATGCATAGCCACCTCTTCGCGCTTCCGGACTACGACAGCACGCTGTTCGGTCACAACCAAGATGTGGAGGCGCAGAAGATCCTCTGTCGCGACGAACAGGCGACGCCAAAACGGAGCTATGACGGACGTTGGTGGGAACTCCAAGCGAACATGGCGATCGGGCCGCTCCTCATGCCCCGGAAACTGCTCGACGAAGCGTTGAAGGCCTTTCTCAAAGCGCGGGGGACGTTCGGAGCGGTGGAGATCGATCCGACGCGCCGGGAAGAGGCGGTGCGACAACTCGCCGAAGTCTTCGAAGTGAACCCGGCGGTCGCGCGCATCCGGATCGACAAACTCTACAAACCGGTGGGGAACCAGTTGACGCTCTAAAAAAATTTGCCTATTCTGTACGCAACGGTCGCGTACACGCGTACGAGGCGTATAAACTCTCTGAGGAGACCATCTAAATGTTCCAAGCCGTGCCTAAGACAACCTCCAAGAAAGCGTGGCATCTCGATGCCGAAGGAATCCTCGACAGTCGCCACCTCCCCGATGCGAGCTTCGACGCGCAGTGGGACGCGATCGTCGTCGACTCCATCCTGAAGGACGAACTGCTCGCGCAGGGCGTCCTCAACTTCACGCTTCGACCTCGCGTCGATCGCGCCCTCGTCCCGCTCCACGGCGTCATCTTGCTTGTCGGGCCGCCCGGCACGGGCAAAACGTCGCTTGCGCGGGGACTCGCGTCGAGGATTGCCGGCGCTATCAGCGGTGTCGGAGCCTTTCGTTTCATCGAGGTTGAGCCGCATGCCCTCGCGAGCTCGGCTCTCGGCCGGAGCCAGAAGGCGGTCACGGAACTCTTCGCACAGACCATCGCGGAGAACGCGAGTGAACCGCTTATCGTCCTCCTCGACGAGGTCGAAACGCTCGCCGCAGACCGATCGAGGATGAGCTTGGAAGCGAATCCGATCGACGTCCACCGTGCCACGGACGCGGTGCTCGCGCAACTCGACCACCTCGCCAGTACGCACCCCAACCTCCTCTTCATCGCCACGAGCAACTTTCCCGAGGCCATCGACGACGCCCTCGTCTCGCGCGCCGACATCGTGCGGACGATCGGTCTCCCGACCGCGGAGGCGTGCCGCACCATCATCCTCTCAACGCTCGATGCCCTCGGCGCCGCCTACACGCCGATCTTGGCGCTGAAGAATGACGCCGATGTCGCGAAGGCGGCGAAGGCCTGTGAAGGCTTGGACGGCCGACAGATTCGAAAGCTCGTCGCCGCCGCATGTGGACGACGAAAAGAAGTGGCGCTCAACCCCGCCCTCCTCACGGGCGCCGACGTTCTCGCGTCCGCTCGGGCCGCTCAGGCGGAACACAAAGAGAAGCGAAAGGAGAAGAAGGCATGACCGTCCTCGCACGAAAAGTAGCGGCGACGCCGGTTCGTCTCGCCACAGACGCGTGGCAGCGCATCGTCGATCTGGTTGCCCCGACGAACGCGGCGGCCCGTACGGAGCTGATGAGCATCGTCGGCGTCGCCTCTTCGCTCATCACCGAAGAATCCATGAAGGGTTCGCCGATCATCGTCACAGGCGACGGGCCGCGTGTCCGCATCTACTGTCTCTACGGCGACGACGCGCTCGAAGGCTCGAAGACGAACGAGGCGACCATTCCGGGATCGCCCGCGGAAAACGGCGATGCCTGGAAGATGTCGCTTCCATGCCCGTCCGACGACCTCGAATGGGTGCGCGCCAGCCTGAAGAAGCGATCGACGCGAGTTACCGCACGCGACATGAGTGAAACGAGACTACCGGAGGAAGCCGACGAGGACGCCACGACGTCGGCCAGCGCCGCAACTATCAACATGGAGTCCTTCCTACGACCATGAGCACCTTCGTCACCGTCAACACGTACACGCACTCCGTCACCTACGTCGCGAACAATCTCCTCATGTGCCTAAAGGACATCGTGCGGCGGAGCGGTCTGGACCCGGACAAGCTCACCTCCGACTGGCCCGTTCTCGAGCGTGGTCTCGCGAAATGGCTCGAGACGAAGCACCTCGAGACCGTGACACTCGAAGTGTTCGACCCCAAGACCGACGCCCTCGTCGGCCGGTGGGATTTCTCGATTTCGTACGGATGGAATGGCGGCACCGGCTCCTTCTGGGTCGACGCGGACCAGATCAAGTACCACATCATCAAACAAGGGTTGTGGCCCTCTTCCTGCCAGTACGGGGTCAAGGTTCACAACAAATCCGGTCGGCCGGATGTCCTAGGTTGGTCCGCGACGACGTACCGCTCGACGGAGGGGTTCGTCCGGCAGAGCATCGGGACGACCTTGGATGCGAGCGGCCTTGGCGCCGCAGCGACCTATTACCGAAGGAACTGACATGCTGACCATCGACGAAGCATTTGCAAAGTTCAAGACCCGGCTCGAGCTTACCGACAAAGAGCAGAAAGATGCTTCGCGTCGGCAGAAGGAAATCCGGACGCACATGGATTCGAAGTTCGACATCGACACCGATTTCCTCACGGGGTCGTATCGCCGATGGACAAAGACCAAGCCCCTCAAAGACGTCGATATCTTTGAAGTGCTCGGCGAGAAGGAGCGGCACTACCGCTCGAAACCGCCCTCGGTCCTCCTGGCCGCCGTTCACGATGCGCTCGTCGAGAAGTATGGCGCCGACCGCGTGACGACGCAGCGACGTTCTGTCAGCGTCGATTTCGGCGTCTCTGCCCCAGACGATGAGACCGAGGAGGTCATGAGCATCGACGTCGTGCCCGCTTTCGCAAAGGACGATCACTACGAGATTCCGGATACGAAGACGCCCGGCTGGACGAACACGAACCCGAAGGTGCACGAAGGCAAAGCGGTGGACGCGAACAAGGCATTCGACGGCGAATGGAAGGCCCTCGTGCGGATGATGAAGTATTGGAACAATCACCACGAGAAGCCGATCACGCCGTCGTTTCTCATCGAAGTGATGGCACTCGGCGTACTGCATCCTCCATTCGGAGGGAGCTTCGCGCGAGAAATTCAAAGCTTCTTCCACGCCCTCGCCGATCGAATCGATGAGACGTGGCCGGACCCTGCGGGGCTCGGTCCCGCCGTAAGCGACCGTATGGATGCGAATCGACGCGCGACGGCGAAGACTGCGCTCCTTCAAGGTGGGAGCGCCGCAACGGACGCTATCCGGCTTGCGCGTGAAGGCAAGATCGGCGATGCCCTGAAGGCCTGGCGCGTCCTATTCGGTCCGCTGTTTCCTCTCTCCTAATGGCCAATCAAGTCGCAGCACGGCTCGCCGGCGATGACTACCAGCACCTTCTCGGATGGCTCCAGATTCTCGAGCTGCTGATGCCGAATTCGCAGGTGCAGTCAGTCGCCGTCGAAGATCCCGACGCAGCGCACGTCGACGACGTGACGACACTGTATGAGCGCGCGGCCGACCGACCGGACGAGTTCCTCCAGGTGAAGTACCACGTGGACCAGCGCGGCCAGTACTCGACCGATCTCTTTCTGGAAAAGAAGACAGAAGGAGGTCGCAGCCTTCTCCAGAAGTTCTTCGCGTCGTGGAAACTGCTCACGAAAACTTCTTCGCGCCGTGTTGAACTCAGGCTCGTTTCCAACTGGGCATGGGACGTCACCGACGATCTCACCGGATGCATCCAAGGGAAGGACAACGCCCTTTCCGACGACTTCTTCACGGCGAGCGCGAAGACCAAGATCGGTCAAGTCCGCGAGCGGTGGCGCGGGCACCTCGCCGTCGAACCGGGCGAGTTCAAGGCATTTGCGCAAACACTGCGCTTCCGTCTCGGCTTCGACTGTTTCGATGAAGTCGCCAAGCGCGTCTCCGAACGCATGATGTTCCTGAAATTGAAATCCGACGAGTCGGCGCTTCTCGTGGCGGTCGGAGTCGTCCGCGACCTCATCAAGGCGGGGAGCGGGCGATTAACGCGCACCGATCTCGATGCACTGCTCGCGCGATATGACCTCGTCCTTCCGCCGAGCGCAGAGCCCGCGACGGTTGTCTACCTCACGACGGTAAAGACGCAGCAGTTCGAGGTAGCGCCAGACTTCCATCTCGACTGGCGCGAGCACTTCGACGGTGACGCCACGAAGAAGAGTCACAACGTTCTCGACCTAGCATCGTGGAACGGAGCGATGCTTCCCGAGCTGCAACGTCTCGAAGCCGACCTCAACGCGCGACGAGCGCCGCGGCTCATCAAGGTGCGAGGCCTGGCGCGTCTGTCGGCGTGGTTCGCGCTCGGCCATACGTTTTCGGATGTTGCTCGATACACGATCGAAGTGGACCAACAAGAAAAGCTGTGGCGGACGGATGCTGCTCCATCCGACTTGGAGGCAGTGGAGAGCGGGCGTAAAGAAGTCGAGGGCGGAGACATAGGTACCGTGGCAGTCGGCGTCAGCGTTACCGGATCGCTCGAAATCGATGTTCAGTCGTACATTGCCGAGAATCGGTCCGCATCGAGGATTCTCTTCCTTCAGCCGAACCGCGGCTTGGGCCGAACGGTATTCACGTCGGCAGGCGACGTGGCCGGCTTCGCCCGGACATCGAAAGAACGAATGCGCGCATTCGTGAAAGAGCATCGTGCGACGCGACTCCTGCTCTTCTACTTCGGGCCTCTCAGCGGAGCGTGCTTCCTCGGTCATCAGCTGAACGCTATCGCTCGGGAGGTGCAGATCATGGAGGACCAGCAACCGGGGTACGCGCCCGCGTTCGTTCTCACGTGACGACACGCAACCGGTTACGACGCGCAGTATCCGAGACCACCGGCCCACGGTTCCGACGCTCCTTCCCGCTCGATTTGTCGGGCCGGCACTATGGGTGTATTCTGAGTATAGACAAGCCCGTGCCTACACTCACGCCCAAACAGCGGACCTTCCTGCAGATCCTCGTCCGGCACCTGCGCGAGCACGGATCGGCACCCACCATTCGAGAGCTCCA
This sequence comes from uncultured Acidobacteriota bacterium, assembly GCA_963821585.1. Lineage (GTDB taxonomy): Bacteria > Acidobacteriota > Thermoanaerobaculia > Gp7-AA8 > Gp7-AA8 > QHVT01. The sequence continues at coordinate 1,875,313 of CAWGEI010000005.1, read as the reverse complement.
GGTCGCCGCCGGCCTCCAGTCATCGCGCAGCGTCATTCAGTATCTCGACGCGCTGGAAGCCGCGCGAGTCATCGCGCGCGGCGACGGAGCACGCAACATTCGCCTCGTTACACCATCCGGTGCGTCTGACACCGTTGCCGTTCCCGTCGTTGGGCGGGTTGCGGCTGGTCAGCCGATTCTCGCCGAAGAACACATCGTCGACGAGATTCCCGTCTCCCGCACGATCGCACGGGGCGCGCACCGCTACTACTTTCTCGAGGTGCGTGGCGACTCGATGGATCTTGCTGGGATTCACGATGGTGACTTCGTGCTCGTGCGATATCAGGAATCAGCGGAAGACCTCTCGACGGTCATCGCGCTGATCGACGATAGCGCGACTGTGAAGATTCTTCGGCGAACGAACGGCGCAGCGATCTTGCAGCCATCCTCTTCCAACCCGGCGCATCGACCTATCGTCGTCGACGCGGAGTTCCGCATTCAAGGCGTCGTCGTTGCGACCTTTCAACGTCAACAACTTTTCCTTTGAGACTTCCATGAAATTGAATGACTGCTTTGACCGATTTCTCACCGACACCATCGAGCCGAAGGACGACGCGAAACTGGCGAAGGAAAGCCACGAAGAGATCCGCGACTTTCTCGCCGGGGACGAAGACTACAAGGACCGCCACACCGACACCTTTCTCGCAGGCTCCTATCGCCGTGAGACCGCAGTGAAGCCGATCAAGGACGTCGACATCATCGTCATCACGACGGCCGACGACACCAAGGAGAAGCCCGTCGACGTCTTGAACGAGCTAAAAGCGGTGCTCGATAAGAAGTACAAGACGAAGACCACGCCGCAGCGACGATCCATCCGCATCGAGCGAGAAGGAATGATGCTTGATGTCGTTCCGACAGCGCCGAGGAATGGCGACAAGAAGCCGCTCCGGATTCCGGATCGCGAGCAGAAGGAGTGGCGGTGGACGCATCCCAAGAGGCACATCAATCGCGCCTCGCAACTGAACGACGCCGCACGCGACTCCGACACGGATCGCGGCCGATACGTGCCTACCGTGAAGCTCACCAAAAAGTGGAAGAGTGTTCAGTCAAAAGATGCACGACCCAAGGGATTCTTCCTCGAGGTACTCGTCGGCGAACATCACGACCCGGATGCGCGAGATTGGGCGGATTGCTTCATCGCCTTCCTCGAGTCGTTTGTTGCGGAGCATGGTGATTTTGAAGACGGTGATGACTTGCCGACGTGGGACGACCCCGGTCTCGTCGATGAAGATGTCGACGACACCTCGCTCCACACCGCCCTCACCTCCGCGGAGTTCGCGCGCTTCGTGACGAAGGCGAAGAAGTCGCTCGATACCGCTAAGCGCGCGTGTGACTCCAAGGACGTGGATGAAAGTGTGAAACTCTGGCGGGAAGTGTTCGGGCCCGACTTTCCGGCGCCGGAGTCGGACAAGAAAGAGTCGAAGAAGGCCGCGACCATCACGGTCGGATCGTCCGCGAAACGCGACATCCGAGAATCGCCACCGTTTGCCTGAATGAGCGTCCCCACGTTGTTGGCGAGATACCGCTCCCGTTTCGCGGTGGATCTCGAGCGGTACGGATTCGCTCAGGATGGCGAAGGCCACTGGCGCGGATTCCTCGACGTCACTTGGTATGACGCCGATGGGACGAAACGTCGAACAGACGAGGAGGTCCGTATTGAGCTCCGCGCGGGCTTCCCGTTCGCGAAGCCGCGGGTCACGCCGTTAAGTAGCGAGCCTGTCGTCGCCGACTCCCTTCACCGCGAAGAGGAAGGACCGGCGTGTCTTTGGCGAGACGACAGCACGGGATGGCATCCCGGCATGGACGCGATGGAGGTGCTTGCGCGGGCCCGTGAATGGTTCGTCCGTTGTCGAGAAGGCGCTTGGCGCCCTGAGGAGCGGCCGGCGGACCTGCACTTGTACTATCCGGACGCCGGCATCCAGACGATCGTCGCGATCGGCGACGATTGGAAACCCCCGGCGGGCGCGCAAATGGGCCGCTTTGGCGTCTGGCAGACGAACAGCCTCATCGCGTTCGCCGGTGACCCGCAAGCACGGTTAGCTTCGCCCGGCACCCGAAACAGCAACCGCGTTCTCAAACGGATTCTCGTCAACGACGAGAAACTCGCGCACGTCGGTATCTGGTTTCGCGTCGACCGTGAGCCAATGCGGATGCGCAATGGCTCCGCACTCTTTACGTTTCTCGACGCCGTGTGCGGCGCGCGGCAAGGTGCTGCGGTCGAGCATGCAGTCGGCATCGTCGGGGCGAAGATTCGCGGAACGAAGCGCTTCTACGTCGCGCTGGGATATCCCGGACCGACTGGAGAAGAACACTGGTTGTTTCTGACGTGCGACGTCAGCGGTCGCGAAGGGAAGCGATGGTCCTCACCCGAGGTGCTGAAGACAATCCGGTTAGGCGCCTGCGTGACGGCTCCAGCCGACAAAGAAGCCCTCATGCGCCGTGTCGGCCCGCTCGCGACGAAGATTGACGGCAAACGCGTCGTGATCTTCGGGGTCGGCGCAATCGGCTCAGCGATCGCCCTCCTGCTTGCGAAAAGTGGCGTCCCGAAGCTTACGCTCGTGGACGGTGATCGCCTGACGCCGACGAATGCCGTCCGGCACGCGACAGGGCTTCGCTACGCCGGCACGGTGAAGACGTTCGCTGTAGAGCAGGAAGTGCTCGACCACGCACCCCATTGCAACGTCCAGACAAACCATGAGACATCCGACCCAGACGAGATCGCAAAGTTGATTTCGGACGCGGACATCGTGGTGGACGCGACGGCGAGTCCGTCTTTCTCGTTTCTTCTGAACGAAATCGCGATCGCCGCGGAAAAGCCAGTCATCTATGTGGCGGCTCATCGGCGGGCGAGCGTCGGACGAATTCGTCTGGTCCGACCGCATCGAGACGCATGTTTCACCTGCTACGAGGCCGCCCGCGGTCATGTCGCGGCTGCGACCTACCCTGTGATCCCTCCGACAGACGAAGGCACATTCATCGAGGACGGATGCGGGACACCGACCGTCGAAGGTACTGCCATCAATCTCGAGCTCACGGCGAACACCGCCGCGCGTCTGGTTTTGAACGAACTCGACACGGCCGCTCGGACACGGAACCACGTGCTCGTCGTGATCGACCCGATCCCTGAGGCGCGACCGCCACTTACCGCAGTGGGCGTGCACGAGTCGACGTGGCCGCCCGTACCGGAATGCGAGTCATGCGGCGAGAATCCCGATATATCGCCATGATGCGCGTGGTGGTCGCTCCCGAGCTCGAAGCAGCAGTTCTTCGCCACTGCTCCCGATGGAGCCCGAAAGAGACCGGCGGCATCATCGTCGGCTATCGGTGCGACTTGGCGATCCACCTCACTGGGTTCGGTGGGCCCGGGCCTCGCGCAAAGCACGCGCGGGCGACGTTTGTGCGCGATGGTGAGTTCGCTCAGCAGGTGCTCGATGATGCACTTCGGGAGAGCGCGGGAGCAATCGACTACGTCGGCGAATGGCACTCCCATCCCGCGCCGGTGGAGCCGAGTGGTCGTGATGCATCGAGCATGACGTGGGTGGCGACGAACGATCGCTACGCGTGTGACGAACCAATTCTTGTCGTAGCGACAAAAGAACGGCGGAGCTGGGTGCTCCATGCATTCCACAGCAAGAATGGCATCCTGACGCGCTGCGAGGTTGACTCACGTTGCGACGACGCTGGACGACATCCAGTCGACGGTATTACGGTGACTCCCGATGGCGACTAAGAAGAAACCCCTCCGGAAACGGATCAGTCTCGGCGCGCTCTTTGGCAGCCTTCAAGAAGAACTCGAACAGACGATGAAACCGCGCGGGAACACATCCCGCATCCCGGCGTGAAGGGAGACGTAACGGAATGGGACTGGATCGCGGTGCTTCGCGAGCACCTGCCGACGCGATACTGCGTCGACAAAGCCTTCATCGTCGACTCTCGAGGAAACCTGAGCCAGCAACTCGATCTCGTGATTTTCGACAAGCAGTACGGTCCGATCGTCTTTCATCGACACGGCGCGACCTACATTCCCGCCGAGAGTGTGTACGCCGTCTTCGAGGTGAAGCAGGCGAAAGAGCTTGATCCTTCGGCCCTCTTCAACGTTCTCAAGATGGCGCGCGATGCGGAACTCTATCGCATTCAAAAGGACCCCTCACACGCACGACGCCCGCGAGAGAAACGAAAGGCAATTGCAATTTCTCCCGCTCTGCGAAACGAAGAACATCCTGGCAGAACTCGGCTGACCGTTCAGCGAGGTCGCACGCGCTCCCGTCGAGCTGCAATCCTGCGCGGTGGGCACAGAACAGGATCGCCTCGTCATATATGGCCTGCAACCTCACGGCTCTTTCTTCATTGTGATGCTGAGCTGAGATCGTGTCGCGCGGATCTCCCTACATTTGCACGTGGCCGGACCGTCTGGTAGACCGTGAGTGGTCACGGATGACAGCAACCTGGAGGTCCTCTTCTCAGCAGAGATGAGACCCAACAGGCACCGGACTCGCGAGAAAAGGGCTAGCTTAAGCCAATCCGAGCAAAAATTGGGTGGTCGCTTCCATGGCATGGAAGAGGTAAGGGGTTCGAGTCCCCTCAGCTCCAAACCGGGGCATCCAGAAGCGCCAAAAGGACCATCCGCTTCGCTCGGCACAACGGCCTCAATGATCACTTCCCAAAGCGTTGGGAAGTGACCCCAGCACCTCGCGAGGAAGGGCATCCGGGACTGACACTCCCTACCCCCTCCTTTTATGGGTTCCCACAGTCTGGCCGCTTCGACGGCCGCTCCCACCCCGACTCCACGGCCTGATCCGCAGTGGACCCTTCTCGATCTCGATGCGCGCTTCGCATCCTTCTGCTACGCGGCGCAGTTCGAGAGGAAACAGAGTCGCGACACGATTGCGAACTACAAGGCCGCGTACGCGAATCTCCGGCGCTTCCTCCTCACCCGCGCCCCTGATCCAACGTCCATGCTCCCGGTGCCGTTCTTCCGCGTCGGGGACTGGCTCGCCTGGAACCGTGACCGGGCAAATCCGCCTGCTGAGGTGACCGTGCATACCTATTGGGCGAAAGGCCGCTCCTTCTTCCGGTACCTCGCCGAGACGCACCAGATTGCCGATCCGTTCGAGCACACTCGCGCGCCCACTCTTCCATCGCGGGTACCCAAAGCACGAACCCCGGCCGAGTGCAGCCGCATTCTCGACACCGCGCGGAACTATCCATGGAAATCGCAGTTTGATCGCGTCCGCGCGGTGGCACTCATCGGCGTCATGCTCTTCGGCGGCCTCCGCCGGAAGGAGGTTATCGGATTGCAGTACCTCGATGTCGACCTCAAAGAGCAGACGATTCACATTGCCAAGGGCAAGGGCCGCGGCGGCGGGAAGGAGCGATTCATGTTCATCGCGCCGGAGCTTGACGCGATCCTCCGTACCTACTTGGGCGAGCGCGAGCGCGCACACATCCGAGCGCCGGAGTTCTTCTGCTCAGCGCTCACGAAGCAGGGCATCACCCTCATGACGTTGCGGCGTCTCACCCGCGCGATTCGCGAGGCGTCAGGGGTGCCGTTTACGCTGCACTCGTTGCGCCATTCGTTCATCACCCAACTGCTGCGCTCGGGCGTCCCGATCCATACCGTGAGCGATCTCGCCGGCCACACGCAGATCACGACGACTGCGGGATACCTTCGCGTGTGGAACGAAGACCGGCGCCGGGCCATACAGGGGCTGCGGTTCGATGCGGCGTAGTGGTCGCGATCTCTAATCCTCGAGATCGAGAACGACCTTCTCGGCTTCACCTTGATATTCGGCATCGAACACATGCGAGTACCGCTGCAACATCGCAAGGCTGCGATGACCGAGGAAGTCCATGCTGACGCGATCTGGCACGCCGGACTGCCGGAGCAGGAGCGCGTACGTATGCCGGAGCATGTGCGGCGTGACCTTGAAGTCCAAGTCACGCCGCATGCGCTTGAACATCTTCCGTACCGTGGACACGCTCAGCGGTCGGTCGGCACGGAGTGCGGTGAGGAGCTCGGGATGCGTGCGCGGCGGCTTCACCTGTGAACGCTCCTCGATGTACTCGATGATGAATGTCGCAAGCTGCGATGGGAGATAGGCCGTCCGCGTCCTGCCGCCGTTACGACCCTTCGCGTCCCGGATGGTCAGTGTGCGGCGTTCGAGATTGCAGTCAGTGAACTTCAGGCGAAGGGCCTCGCCCCGCCGGAGTCCCGCGAGCAGCAGGAGCGCGATCAAGCACACGTTGCGGGAACGCTCCAAAGAGTTTTCCCAGCGACACGTGCGGACGTAGCTCAGGAGCCGTGTGGCCTCCGTTCGGGTGAGAGAGCGTGGGAGCGCCGCGCCGGGCTTCGGCGGTACGAGGAGCGAGAAGGGATTCATCATCCCTTCATCGCGTTCGATCCGCTTGAGCTGCGTCTGGACGCTTCGCCAATACGTGGCGATCGTCGTTCGTGATACGCCGCGCTCGCGGAGGGAGGCCACCCAATCCTCGATGACACGACACTGCCGACGGTAGTCACCTTCGAGGAAGGAACGCTCTCGGTCCGGGACGCCCAAGAACCGATGGAAGGAATGCCACGCGGCGGCCCAACGTCCGATGGTGTTCGGCTGCAAACCCTCGACGCTGCTGGCGCGCTGCTGCACATCCGCGACGCGTTCGTTCAAGTGCGCGAGCGTGGGGAACCGGAACGGCAGAAGAGGAACAACTTCACGCCCGAGGCCGACGCCGACACGGCGAAGGAGCGGTTCGCGCGCAAGACCGCCGCCGAGCGGTTCGAGCTGAAGGTCATCTTGGTTCATCCACTATTGGGTTAGGTTCCTCAAGGATTCCAGCAGCTTGAGCACGCCGCCGGCTTCGCGCGGCGATCGCCGCGTGCAGCGGGTGCGTGGCCGGCGCTTCTGCCTCGGGCAGGGGCCGGCCCTCCTCGTACGCGCGCATCGCGGCATCGATCCGGTCGCGCAGTTCGCGCTCGCGAAAGGGAGGCGGCAGCGGTTTCAGCACCTGCACCCGCCGCGCTTTGTACGGCCGGCCCTTGAGGAGCCAGTAGCACGCACCCACCGGCAAGTTCGCGAGCTCGCGCGTGCGCCACGCGATCTCCTCGGTGGATGTGAGCAGCGGTTCCTCGATCCGTTCGTTCGGGCGCGCTTGCTGGCGCCAGACGCTGCCGAGCGGCTCGAAGATGTCATTCGCGAGGCTGCGTGCCTCGCCGTACGGCAGTCGGAAGAAGAACTGCCGACCGGTGTTGCCAAGCATGTGCGGACGGAAGCTCGGCGGGAAGAGCGAGAGTCCCTGCGCCGCGAGCGTCACGAAGACGCAGTACTTGCGCGCGGCGACGAGGAAGTCTTCGAGACCGCTCTCCGCAGCCGCGAGCACGTGCGCCTCATCGAGCAGGAGCGCGTAGGGCGCGCGCTTCTCCGGCGGCACTGCTTCGCGCCGGAGGGCGGCCATCTGGAAGACGTTCACGAGGAGGCGGCCCATCACGTCGGCGGTCGGGCCGAGGTAGCCCTTCGCGAGGTTCACGATGACGGTGTCCCCGCGCTCGATCGCGCCGAGGAGGTCGACGGTGGAGGTCTTCTGCCCGAGGAAGCGCTGCACGGCGACCGAGCCGAGAAACGGCTCCAGCTTGTTCAGGACCGCGCTCACGTACATCTCCTCGCGCGCGCCGAAGCGCGTCGTGAAGTACACGCGCGCCGCGTTCTTCTCGGGCAGCGACTTCAGCACGCCTTGCCGGACGCTCGGACTGAGGAAGAACGAGGGGAGATCCGCGAGGCTGAAGGCCGACGCACTCTCGATGCACGCGCGCAGCGCGTACCGCGTCAGCTCTTCGACCTTCACGCCCCACGCCCACGACGCCGCGTCCTCGCCCGCGTAGAGCCGCTTCAGGACGCCCACGAGGAGATCCACGTGCCGGCCGACGTCCACGCCCTCGATCCGCGTCAGCGGGTTCCATCCGGGCAGGAGGTCCGGCCGCGTGAAGTCGAGGAGGACGAGGCGCGGCGCGCGCTGAACGAGCGCCCACGCGGCGACGCGGTTGAAGAGATCCCCGTGCAGGTCGATGAGCGTGAACGGGCGCTTCTCCTTCAGGTGGTACCGCGCGAGCACTTCGAGGAGGCTCGACTTGCCGCTCCCTGTCGAACCGAGGATGAGCGTGTGCTGCTGGATGTCGGATGCCGCGATGTGCGTGGCGATGGCGTCGCCGCCCGGCACCTCGTAGAGGCCGAAGGCCATCCCCGTGCGCTCTCGCTGCGCCTGCACGAATGGGTCGCGCGCCCAGAACGCCGCCCAGCCCTGCTTCGCCTTCGCCGTCGAGGTCTCGAACGTGAGCGACAGCCGGTCGGGGTCGGAGCCGACGGAACGTCGCCGTGCGCGGCGTCGAAGTACGGACACAGCGAAGCCAGCGAGACCGAGCGCGGCGAAGGTGGTGAGGGTGAGGGCGTGGAGCGTCATGGCCGAGAGGGGGTGAAGCGCGCGAAGAACCAGAGCAGGAGGACGAGCGCGACGACGCTGGCCGCGAGGACAGCGAGATGGACGAGCGACCGACGCAGGTGCGGGATCGCGAGGAAGCGCAGCCGCAGGCGTTCGGCGCGCGTCGGCGGCTTCGGATCGACGACGACGAGGCCGCCGTGCTCGGCGTGGCGCGTGAGGAGGGAGCGCCGTTCGAGCTTCCGCAGGTGCCACCGCGCATGGCGGTGCCCGAGGAGCTTCACTGTCTCCACGAGGTGCGCGACGTGGGTCTCGGGCCGGTGCGGCTCGCACCAGAGGAGGTAGAGGTACACAGTGAACGTTGTCCGGCCGATGAGCGGCAGCACCTGCACGAACCAATGCGTCGGGAGTTCCTGATGCACCGTGCGTTCGTAGTGGTGCGGCGCAACCCCGCCCGCGACGATCTCGACGAGCACCGTGTCGATGCCCCACAGATCCTCGACGTGGTAGACGACGTGGCCGGACTCGACGAGCCGGTCGAGCCAGTGGATGACGCGGCGGTTCGAGACGCGGAGCATCCACGCGAGGTCGTTCACGCGGAGCGCGAGGAGTCCCGTCCGCTGCCGCAGCGCTTTCGTCAGGAGGAGCAGCAGCGCTTCGTTCCTCCCCACGCGATCCACGACCACGAAGAACGCGGAGAGGTCCGCACGCACGGTCGAGACCCCTCCGGCGGCTCCGGCCGCGGCGTCACGAACCGCAGGCGCGTGTTGTCCTGGAGCGCGTGGTCCGGACGCGGGAACCTACTGCTGCTCGGATTCGGCGGGAACAGGTCCATTGGTTGGGAGGGAAGGACTCGGATCGAGGTCGACGAGGCGCGTGGCGGCGAGGAAGGCGCGGCGCAGGTGGGGATCTGGCGCTTCGCCTGCCGGCTGCATGCTCGTGACGATCAGCGGGCGAACGAGGTTCACCCGCTCGCGGAGGATGTCCGGCACCGGCGCGCGCATGAAGTCGATCCGCTCCACGATGAGGACGGACGCGGCAAGCGCGAACCGCCGATCCGCAGCGGTGACGCGCTGGTCCGCGCGGAGACGGCACACAGTCACGCGCGTGCGCTCGAACGCGCGGACGAGGAACTGCACCGCGAGCGAGAGCGACCGCGCATCCGTGGAGCGCAGATACAGCCCGCGTCCGGTCGTCACGGCTTCCTCGGGCAAGCGGCCGACGTACATGCGCAGCGTGTCGACCGTCGGAACGGAGAGCGCGTCGGCCGCCTCCTCCATCGACTCCGGCTTCAGCGGCTGGTACTCGACCCGCGCGTAGTGGACCGCGGCATCACGCATCGCACGGTCGTCCCCGTAGACGGCAAGGATGTTCGCGAACGACTGCATGCTCAGGCGCCGTCTGCCCGAGCGGTACTGCATCAGCGTCGTCTCATCGACACCGATCGCCTCGGCGACGTCGAGCAACCCCTGTCCGCGCGTGGCGGAGGCATGTGACAGGAGGCTGCGCGATGAGGCGAGGCGGACGATGCACGAGAGAAGTGGGGGCGTTTGAAGGCACCGCCATTCTCGCCCGCCACCGCTGCGCGGCAGAGGGCGCAGCGACGAGAACTGGCACGCTGCCAGTGCGGCATCGCACGGGGATGCGATGCAGTCGCGGGCGTCGCTAGGCAATGTGCCAGCGGAGGAGGGACGTCAGCTAGGCGAATGTCGTGTGGGTATTGGGTTCTGATGCTACCGGACGAGGGGGCACTTGTCAGTGTGCGAGATGTCCGTTCCGCCAGCTCGGGCGCTCGCGGACGGCTTTCCGGCGCGATACGTCGACGGGTTGATACATGTTGACGGGATTTACGACTGCGGAAAGGTCGATCATCGCTGGCAGGGCGCCACTGTGCTCTCGACGTTTCGCAACGCAGACACGGATCGGACGCTGGCGCGGCGCCAGTTGGGCTGCCGCCAATCTCACCGCTGCGATGCGAGGCATCTACGTTGGAAGCGCACCGCACGGCGCGACTCCATCCCCCCACCCTCCATGCCCCGAACCGCCCAAACGTCCTCTCTCGACGGCGGCCACGAACCCGACAAAGAGAATAATCAGATCTCGGACACGGCCGCCGCACCGCATCCCGATGCGTTTGGGGCAGTCAACCAGCCCCAGGGGGATCAGGGCGGGAGCTGGGGCACCGATCAGGGCACCGCCACAGCCGCTCCCGACCTCGACGTCGCCCACCTCACCGCGCGTGACATCGACGTCATGCGCCACCTCGTGCGCCTTCGACTCCTCCGGTACGACCAGCTGCATCGGCTCGCGTTCGCCGATGTCGATCCGCTCGATCGTGCGCCGCCGCATCCGGCACCTCGCGCAGTCCGGGTGGCTCGCGACGTGGGAAGCGCCGTCGCGGCGTGGCGGGCACGCGCGCTACGCGCATCCAAGCGCCGACGCCATCCGCGCGCTCCTCCCGACGCTCGTTCCGGATGCGTCGTGGGCGCCGCTTGTCGCGCGCATGGTGCCGCGCTCCCAGCGCCGGCCGCTCGAGCTCGGGAACAGTACGCCGAAGTGGCTTCCGCACCAGCGTGAGGTGAACCACTTGGTCACGAGCATCGTGACCGCGCCTGAGCGACGCATCCTCTGGGCATCGAGCTGGGACTGCCCGTTCCCGTCCCGTGTCGGCATGTTCGCGCTCCCGCAGCCCGACTACGTCCTCGTCGAAGAGGTGGACGGCGCGCCGCGGCTCGTCTTCGGCGAGCACGATCGCGCGAGCGAACCGATCGACCGCTTCACCGCCCGGAAGCTCGCACTCTACAGCGCGCTCGCAGAGTTCCCGGACGTCTGCGAGCAGCAGTTCGGAATCGCGTCCTTCCGCGTGCACGTGACTGTGATCGACCCGCTGCGCCGCGCACCGATGGCACGGCTCCGCGCGCTCCTGGAGGCCGCACGGTCCGCAGAGCGGCCTGACCTCTTCCGCTTCACGCTCGGCGGCTGGCTCTACGCATATCCTGCGGCGCCAATCTGGTTCGGCGCGGACCGCCCACCTCAAAGCGCGTCGGTGGCGTCGAGCGACCATGTAGCCGACCTCGGACCGGCCTGAAAACCGCTGGCGGGGTGCCACTCGCCACCGCCGCTGGTCCGCAGTCCGACGCGGAACGTCCGCTGGCATCACGCCAGAACGGCCTCGCCGTCCCTGCTCGTCGTTCGCTCGCCGCGGTTCAATGCACGTGACGGCACCGCCCGACGACCTTTCACATCACGGCTCAAGCAGCACTGCGTCCGACGCTTCTATGCGGCGTTCTCCCGCAGCTGCTGATTTCACACAGGGCGCCACACGGCGCCCTCCCGCGGTCGGTTGCACGCTCCCGTGGGACGCTCGTCGGTCGATCGTTTCGGTGTGCCTTCTGCCACCCTTGATCGACACCGGCCACGTCTCAGGGATGTCGTTGCTGCCGATCGCGCGAGGGCGGCGTGATGGGCGCCAAGACAAGAAGAACGATCCACGAATAGGTCGCTCAGGGCGTGCCGTTCGGTCGTCGCGCGAGCTCCAGTCGAGCGAAGGTTTGCTCGAACAGTGCGCGATGCATCAGGGGGCGCTCGCCACCTTCGATTTCACAGACATCATTCGCCGGCAGGCGCAGCTCGCGCGCGAGCTCGTCGACGCTGATCCCGAGCGCCAGCCGGCGTGAACGAATTTCTTTCGGTGTCATGCAGAGGACCGATGACGGCGTGGATTCTACGCCTCTGCGCCTCTCGACGTTCCCTCGCGGGCGATGTGGACCGACATACGACCGGCCGTCGATCACCTCCGTGGCCCACGCCACGCCGATCGACCGCGCCCGGCGTGTGCTCGCCTCTGCGTCGTTCGCGCGGGGACGCCGAGACACGGCATCCGCAAGACGGAGGAAACGCATGCGCATCATCACAATCAGTTCGCAGCCCTATACGGTCATCAACGGCAAAGACTTCGCCGTGTACCGCTGGTTCGCGCCTGGACAGCACGGGCCGCTCTTCATCCAAGTCGCGGGTCGAACGGCGCTCTCGCGCGAAGATTTGCCGTCCGACGATTGGGTGGTTCTCTCTGGCAAGGACCGCGGCCATCGGCTCGCGACGGCATGGCGCAAGCCATGGTTCGACTACCGGATGGACGCGACCCGCAAGCTCGCGTTTCTTGGCGGATCCACGGACGGCTCCTACTTTCTCGCGCTTCGCTACCTCACGCGGCGGTTCGGCTTCACGTTCACCGACACGGAGCTCGCGGCGAAGAGCGGTGATTTTGCGAGCCGCGCGGATCGTCCGTTCGCGCACGTCCTCGATGACGCAGCCCGACCTCGCCCTCTCAAAGGCGAAGCTCGTCACGCTCGACGTGCCGTCGTATTGGGACGGCGATGACGCGGCACGGCTCTTCGCTGCGTAACCCTCGACAACCCGCGCAACACACAGAAAGGAGAACCCGGTGCAACACGACATCATCCACATCCTCATCCCGCCCGGCATGTGGCGCGACGATCGCGGCGACGCGACGAAGCTCCACTGCGTCATCTCCATCTCCGGCACGATGATGCACCTTGAAGCGATTCAGGTGCACGACGTCGGTGACGAGCAGCAACCGGTCAACCGCGATCTCACGGACGACTTCATGTATCTCTCGCTCTATGGGAGCGACGGCCCGTTTGATACGACCGAAATCAACGGCAAGTCCTACGTCCTCGTCGCGACGCCGTTCACCTGAGGCCGGAATGCAGATTCACATCGTCACGCTGAACGTCGAAGGCGATCAGGTCGGTGCGTGGGCGACGATCTGCGCGCCGAAGGCCGACGGCTCGCGGCGAAGCTCGAGGAGCACTACGGCGATGCGGACGATCACTTCGTGGGCGTCTACGTCGCCACTGTCGAGTTAGAGGCGCACATCGAGGACGGTCCAGTGAACGCGATCGGTACGCCGCTCATCGTACCCACCAGCAGCAAACGCTCTTCTAGGTTCCCACCACCGCCGCACCCGCGGCTCCCACACCCACGCATCAGCACCCCGAAAGGAGGTCACACCCGTGACATCAATCGACGTGTCTTCCGGCACGGCGTACGCCGGCCGTGATGCCAACCACGCATTCGGCTTCCGGCAGTTCAACGCATCGAAACACGCGCAGTACTTCACGCCGCTCTGGCTGTCGGAGCTCCTCTGCGAAGTCCTCCAGCCCCTCGTTCCGCCGCGTGGGCCGAGCGATCTCGCCGTCCTCGATCCGACCTGCGGGTCCGGACGGCTCCTCGCACCGTGGAAGCGCATTGGCGCAACGGTCCTCGGCATTGAGCTCGACGAGCTCGCGGCCGATCACGCCCGGTTTGCGCTCGGCACGACGAACGTCCGCACCGGCGACGTTCTCGACTACCGCAACCTCGTCAAAGGCTTCTCGCTCGTCATCACGAACCCGCCGTACGGCCTCTGGTGGACGCCACCGGATGCCGGGGAACTGTGGGCGTGCGAGACCTCGGGCGGCAAGATCGAATCGCAGGGTGCGACGCTGGAGATTTGCACGCGCGCGCTCTGCTACAACGGCATCCTCGTCGCGATCATCCCAAGCTCCACGTTCCAGAACAAGAAAGACCGCGCGCTCCGCGACACGCTGTTCGCCAACTACAAAGGCATCCTCCAGGTCACGCTGCCCGACCTCTTCGAAGAGGAGTACGGCATCGGCGTCTCGGTGGATCTCGTCGTTGCCCGGCGCGCGCACTGCGACGGAGTGGCGGCCGTTCACGATGCCGATCCGTGCGGAGGACGTTGCGGAGGATCTCCGCTACGCCTTCCGGCGCGCGTTCGACTCGGAACGGAACTCCTTGCTCCCCACCGCGGATGTCTCGCCCGTTCCCGTGCTCTCTCGCCTGTTCAAGGTGGCGCCATCGAACACGGTGCGCGTCACCCCGAAGGGTCTCAAGAGCGCCCCGGACTCGGAAGGGATGCTCGCGTTCCTCGATCAGGTCGTCACAGCCTTCGACCCCGTTCGCGGCATCGAGCACGGCATCGTCTCGGCGACGCTCTCGCCGGCGTCGATCCTCACGCTCGGCCCGCGCGCAGGCGTCGAGACCCTGGCCTGGCTCGGCTTCGAGCCTGCGATCAGCGAAGCGGATCAGGCGAAAATCAGCGCGCTGCAGGAGAAGTTTCGGCTGCTGCGCACCCCCCTCTACCCACCCCAGCCCCACCAGCGCCTCGCCTACCTCGACGACCGGAGCTACCCCGCGAAAGCGACGGTGCTCACGGCCGATCAGGAACCGTGCTTCACGGCCGGCCGCAGCTACCACCTGCGTCCGTCGTGGGTCCGGCACAAGGAGACCGCGAAGGTGGAAACCGTCACGCAAGACGACAAGGAGGTCACGCTCATCACCTCGGTGGATCGTGGCTACCTCGCCTTCGAAGTCGTGACGGACTCGGGGCCACGCACCTTCCGTGAGATCGACGCAGTCGACGTGGAGCTCCTCACGGCCGCGTTCGAGCTTCCGGACATTCCCGATCTCGAATCCATCGTCCCCGAGCGCATCACGCAACACCGCGCGAACGTCGCGCGCCGTTCCCCGTTCCTCTTCCCCTTCCAATCCGAAGACGTCGCCCGCATGGCCGTGAAGCCTTTCGGCTACCTCGGCTACGAGCAAGGCGGCGGCAAGACCGTGACGGGCGCATCGTGGGCACGCGCACGCGGCTTCAGGCGCGTGCTCGTCGTCTGCCCCTCGGGCCTCATCGACAACTGGCTCAACGAGCTCCAGCAGTTCGGCTTCCGCGCGCACCGTCTCACGACGCACGCGAACGATCGCCGCGCTGCAGGAGGAGAAACGAAGGAGGTTTCTCCCCGACGACACCACGTTCTACGTCACATCGTTCGAGTTCCTCGCGCTCACCGGCGCACGCAGATACGACCCATGGACGTGCCGCCGCTACACGAAGGACGGCACGATCGACCATGAGCTGACGGACATCACGAAGGCGTCCTGCCCGGTCTGCAAGCGGTCGTACGAATCCGAAGTCGAGGCGTGTCCCGCGTGCGGTGAAGTGAGCGAGTGGAGCGGTGGACACTGCCGCGCGTGCAAGCACCAAGCGTGGTCCGCCACGCGCGACGCGCGCCAGTGGCCCGCCTACAAGCGCATCAAGAAGCTGTTCGGCGCCGTGCTCGTCGATGAGGCGCAGATCGCCAAGTCGAAGAACACGCTCCGCGGACGTGCCGTGCGGGCGATGCGGCCGAAAGGTCGCCTCATCCTCACCGGCACGCTCATGAAGGGCTACGCGACGGACATCTTCTGGAACGTCGCGTGGCTCCTCGGCTTCGACAACCCGCTGTTCCCCTACGCCTACCGCGGCGGCTCGAAGCGCTTCCTCAACGAGTTCGGCACCTACGAGTTCGTAGACCGGCAGTTCGAGGATTCGCTCCACGAGGGTCGCGCGAAGCTCCTCCCCGAAGTCAGTAACCTCAACCGCTTCTGGCGCCTCATGGCGTCATTCGCCATCCGCCGTCGCAAAGACGACATCTACGACCTCCCGGCGAAGCACCAGCAGGTCGTCGTCCTCAATCTCGATGGCCCGCACCTGCCGTTCTACAACTCGTACGCGGATTGGGCACAGAAGGCGATCGCGAAAGCACTCCGCGAAGGCGACGGCACACCGAACATGGGTGTGATCTCCGACGCCCTCTGGAAGCTCCGCTACGCCGCAACCTGCCCCGTCGCGATCGACTACCTCGACCCGGCGCTCGACGTCGCGAGCTGGAACAAGCTCGATTACGTCTTGAACTACGTCCGCCGTGCATCGGAGCGCGGCGAGAAGACCATCGTCTTCTCGGGTCTACGCGTCATGGTTGCTTCGATGGTGAAGCACCTGCGCGCGAACGGCATCGGCGTGCTCCCCATCACGGCCGAGGTGCCGACGAAGAAGCGCTTCGGTCTCATTCGGGAGTTCTCGAATGACCCGGAGCTCAACTGCATCGTCGCGTCCCTCAACTGCCTCAACCGCGGCTACACCATCACCGCGGCGAACCACGTCCTCATCGTTGACTTGGAGTACAGCCCCGAAGCCACCGACCAAGCGGGCGACCGCGTGCACCGCCCTGGTCAGACGAAGGACGTCTACGTGCAGGTGCTCCTCTCGCGCGACACGATCGACCCGGTCATGTGGGAGGTCGTGACGCAGAAGGCGGAAGCCATCCGGCACGCGATCGACGGCAAGGCCCGCTTCCTCGACGTTGCGGAGATCCTGCAGAAGGCGACTGGCGACGTGCAGCTGGAGATCGCGCGCCGTCTGGAGCGCATCTCCCTCATGCCCGTGCCGCAGCCGGTCCTCGACCTCGAAGCGGCAGCAGGGTCTGTCGCTGCGAACGTCGTGCTCTTCCCCGTCGTCGCACCCATCCCCGTGGAACCCGCGGAGCCGTTTGCGCCGCTCGTGCAGCTCGCGCGCACGAAGCCGGTCCAACTCGCGCTCTTCGGCTCAATGCTCTAGCCCGATTCTCGTCCACCACCTCAACGAAAGGAGGTATCTGGTGAAGTTCTCACGCGCTGTTCGGCCGTGCTGCGGGCACAGCATCGAAACGTCGTACGACGGCTACTGCACGCTGCTCACGTGTGACTGCATCTGCCGGCGCACTGCGAGCATCGGTCCGTCAGCGTCTCCGTTCGAAGCACGGCTCGAGGACCGCAGCGAACGCGCCCCTCTTCGGCTGGTGCCGCGACTGCCGCGTCGAGCTCGATGACGCGCACATCCGCAAGCTCCGGCCGCAACGTGACAGGCGCAGCATCTATTGGCTTGGCGAGCGGATGACTCTGTCGTCGAGCTCGCAGCATCGCCGCATGCGCACCTGGCGTCGGAGCCCACCGAGCGCGACCGCGTCCGCGACCGATCGGCAGCTCTGCGCCCTGTTCTCGCAATAGTCGCCACAGCGCCGCCGCCCTCTCCCCCTCCTTTCCTCACCTCGGGCGCGCAGGAGCGGCCCCTCCGGCCCTTCTGCGCGCCCACCGACCCCCTCACGCACACGAAAGGAGTCCTCGCATGGACTTGCTCCCGCCGACCATCCGCGCGGTGCTCGCGCGTTATCCCATCGGCTCGCAGAGTCGCCGCGGCATGGATGCCGTCGTCATCGTGAAGTATTTCTTTCCCGCGGGCCGCTACACGCTCTTCGTCACCGAAGCGGAGTTCGATGACGAGGACACGCGCTCTACGGCTACTGCATCTCGGCGCTCGGCGCCGACTGCGACGAGTGGGGCTACTCCTCGCTCAACGAGCTTCAGAGTCTCCGCGTCCGTAGCCTCACGATCGAACGTGACCTGCACTTCCCGCTCGCCACGCGCACGGTCGCTGAAGCGCTGAAGCGCCACGCCGCCTGACGCGTCGCGCATCCCACATCCACCTACCTACGAAAAGGAGAATCCATCGTGGACATCGTCCTCAAACTGCGCGAGCTCCGCCGCCTGCGGGGCTACAGTCAGAAAGTCGTCGCACGCCTGACAGGCGTCGGCGAGAAGACCATCAGCTCCTTCGAGATCCGAGCGCACGCATCGGCTCGTTGAAGCTGTCGCAGCTACGCAAGCTCCTCCGCCTCTACGGCATCACCGAAGAGCAGTTCTTCAGCCGCAAGATCGAAGAGCTGTTCGATCCCGACGCCATCAAAGAACGTTCCCGCGAAGAGCAGCTCATCGCGAACCTCGCGGAGCTCCCCACGGCCGCACGCGCCGCGCTCCTCGAACGGTTCGAGCTGATGCTCGACTCCGCCCTCACCGTGAGCGGCCCGGCGTCTCCCTCGATCCGCCTGGTCGAGCACCGGCCCACACGACGCTCTGCCGCGTGACGATATGCGCCAGATCGCTCGCGACCCTTTCGCCCGGCATACGCTCGTTCGGGAAGTTGTCCGGCCGCTGCATGCGCATCAGACCTGCGGCTTCTGCGGCGGCGTCCGCATGACGCCGCGCTCCCGAGATCCATTTCTGTATCGCTACGGCACCGAGCCTGACGCCATCCGCCCGCGCGTCGCGTGGCACGACGGGATCTTCTGCTCGAAGTCCTGCCACGACGCCTACCACGACGTCGCCTGACGTCGGAAGGAGTCTCTCCAATGCGAAGTCGCCATCCGGCGGCCGTGCGTCTCGATCAGGACGCGCTCTGTCGCCTCAACCGCTTCCGCCGCGGCACGCGGCAACCCCTCGCTCGCATCGTGAATGCGATCGTCCTCGACTTCCTCGACGGTGTGCGCAGCGAGCCGCGTCCGCGCGGCCGGCGCACGCCACCCCATCACCTTCGGAGACGGACATGAGCCCGGCCGCCACCTCCGGCGTTCCATTCCCGGTCTCGGCCGGGCCGCGTGTCGCACGCCGTCGCCTCGCGCACGACGAGCGGCCGGCCGTGCGTCTCCGTCATCACGGTGCGCACTCGCTCAGCGACTCGGAGCTCATCGCACTCCTCACGCGCAAACGGGTGGCCTCCGAGGAAGACCTCCAGGCTGCACGCGCGCTCCTCCGTGATGGGCTCGCATCGCTCGTCCACCGCGTTCTGAGCGGTGCGGCGGACGTCCCGCACGACGATGCGAGGCGGCTCGCCGCCGCGATCGAGCTTGGTCGTCGCTCGCTCGCACCGCCACCGCCACGCGCGCTGTACTCGCTCGAATCTGCCGGACGGCGCCTCGCCGCACGGTACGCGGGAGAAGTGCAGGAACGCCTCGGCGCGCTGCTCCTCGACGCACGTGGCCGCATCATCGCGGAGCGCGAGGTGGTTCGTCGGCACGCTGCACACCGCCCTCGTGAGCACCCGCGACGTCCTCCGCCTGGCGCTCAGCCAGCACGCGAAAGGCGTCGTCGTGTTCCACAACCACCCCTCTGGCGACACGCAACCATCCGACCAGGACGTGGCCTACACACGTCGGCTCGCCAGTGCGGCCGAGCTCCTCGATATCGAGCTAGTCGATCACCTCGTTGTCGCCGGTGACCGGTACATCTCGATGAAGTACCGCGGTGATTTCTAACTGTTTCAGCGGGCGGTGGTCACAAGCCATCGCCCGTTTTTTGTGTTAACGGAACGGACTCTTCTGCCGCGCGCGCCCCCGACGCTCCGCGCTTACCGTGATTCTGGCTCGCTCGGGCTACAGTTGATCTGCCACCCTCTAGGAACGAAACTTGAGGTTCACACCGACAGCGCGGGGCCTGTAGACATCTCCCCGGTCGGCTCCGAACCCGGGCCTCGTGATGCCGTCTTCGTTGGTCACATTGTCGACGAAGACATGCACCCCCCAGTGTCTGGCATCGACGCCGAGCCTCAGGTCGAGCCGCGTCACGTCGTCGCTGAACACTTTGAGCCCTACCGCTGTTGCGACTCGCTCGTCGGTGTACGACCCCCTGAGAGTGGCAAATCCCCGAAGCCCTTCAAAGTAGTGCTGCACCTGGACGTTGGCGTCGAGGGTCGTTTGCGGAACCATGTTGATGCGAGCTCCGTTCTCGAGAACGACTTCGGGGACGAACTTGCCGGCCGCGGGGTCGAACACCTGGACCGCCACCGTCTCCGAAAAGTGCGCATCGTTCCACTGACCAGAGAAGCCAAAGCTCACCGCGTCGTTTGGTCGCACGTTGAGTGCAAACTCGATCCCCGACGTTTTAGCCGATCCGGCATTGAAGAACCCGACGCTGACGTTGCGGACGACGAACACAGATACGAGTAGGTTTTCCCAGTCGTTCAGGTAGGCGGCCGCCTCGAGCAGGACCTTGCCGCCGGCGAGCCGCCTCTTGTAGCCCAGCTCGTACGCCCAGAGCGTTTCTTCGTCGGTTCCCGGAGGCAACTGGATGCCGAATTGACTGGCGAAGGACACCTGTATCGGAGACTGAATCAGTCCGCTACGAAAACCCTCCGCCACGTTGAGATAGAAGGTGTTGTCGGGGTTCGGGAAAAAGGAGACGTTGAGGCGTGGGCTGAGATGGTCAAACGACCGGCTGGCCGGGACGGCATCTGGGCTCACGAGGTCGGAAATCGACTTATTCTCTTTCCAGTAACGAGCTCCAAGGGAGGCCTGGGCACGGCCGTCGGCAAAAGACCGCGTGAGATTTCCGAAAACGGCCAGGCTCTCCGAAGTGTCGCGCTCGCGCGCGAATGCCGTTGGCCCCAAAAGCACTGTAGCGTCCTGGCGGCGCTGCTGCTCGCGGTCGGCGTAGTAGACCCCGCCGGTCCAGCGCCAGTCCCCAGCGTTGGGCGAGTTGAGCCGGATCTCCTGAACGAAACTGTCGTGGCCTACCTCAATGATGAATGGAGTGGCTAAGAAGTCATTTGCGCTGCGAAAAGAGGACTTGATCACGTTGGTCGAGCTCACAAGGCTGACGCGGCCGGCCCACGTGAAAACACCGCTGAAGAAGTCGTCGGTCGCCTCGCTTACCTCTGCCAGGCGCTTGTTGCTCACCCAGCCACGATCGGACGTGTTCTGGCCGTCGGCGTCGGCGTTGCTGCGGGTGGCGGAAAGGACGACTGAGGTGCTGACGCTCGGGTTGAACAGGAACTTGCCACGGAAGAGCGAGGCCCTTGCAGCGTTCCCATCATCCCGGCCTAGAGCCGGGTAGTCGATATATCCGCCCAGGTCGTTGATCGAGCCGGTCAGACGCAGTGCGGCCTTGTCCCCCAGGGGCGCGTTGACCGCTACATTCGCGAATCTCGTCCAGTCGCCGCCCTGGAAGCTCGAAAGGCCAATGTCACCCTTCACGGAAGACTCTCCGAGTTGCGGATTCTTGGTCAGAAGACGAATCACACCACCGGTGGCGCCAGCACCATAGAGAGTGCCCTGCGGGCCCCTCAGCACCTCGACCCGCTCGAGATCAAAGAAGCCGAAATCCGGCAGAACGGTGCTCCCCAGGCGCGTGTAAGGTGCCTCGTCGACGTAGTAGCCGACGAGCGAGTCGCCCACGTTGGAGCCCAGCCCTCGAATCTGGATGTCGAGAGAGCCGAAGATGATCGGAGTGACCGAGACACCTGGCGCCTCTTGCAGAAAGTCGATGAAGCTTTTCACGCCGCGATCTTCCAGCTCTTTCCCGCTGATGGCCGTGATGGCGACCGGCGTCTGGAGCAGCGTGACCGGCTCACTCTTGAGCGCCGTCACAGTGACCGTCTCTTCGAACGGACCGATTGGGTCGGGCTCTGCCTCCGGCTGCGCCGGTTTCGTTACCGGTGAGGCCTCCTGCGCCAGCGCCGAGCCGGCGAAAACGAGCAACAGGCCGGAGAGGAGAATGGCAACGGCAAGTGAATGGTCCCGGAACGTACGGTTGGGGAAGCTCGTCATTCGGGTCTCCTGCGATCGGAGTTACGAGGTAGGTGAATGTGGGCATCCAAGCGGCGTTCTTCGGGTCTTCGGGAGAATTCGTGGGTGCCCAAAGCGTCGAAACCGCCGGGACGGTGTGCCGTTCCAGCAAGTTACGAATCCTGCGACGATCCCCGAGCTTCCAGCTCGCAGTGTTCGCAGCGATGGCTCGGGAAACCACGGGAAAGCCGCCCGTTAAGTGAAAGGCTCACGTTTCTCGCCACCCTTGGGGGGGACTCCGAATTGCCGGTCGTCACCCACGTACACTGGCGACCGATCCAAAGGCGACTGAGGCACTTCGTCCGCCGGTCGATCGCGCTCATCATCATCCCGCGCACGTCCGCTTATTGGCGGCGCAGTGGGAAACCTTGCCGCTCGCGTCGATGACCCCGGGCGACGATGCGCACCTCGAACTGGCTTCAGTAGCTCTGGCTGTGAACCTCGAAGAACTCGTGAGACTGCGGCGGATGCGCCTTCCACAGAGCCTCCGAGGCTCTGCTCGCCGCGCCGTGCTTCTTGATCGCGTCAAACGTGGCCTCGCTCTCAACTTCCAGATGGAGGACAACCGTTCGCGTCTCAGGGTGCTTCAGGATCTTATAACCGAGGACACCTTGCACCTTGGTAACAGCCTCAGCTGCGGCCTTCAGCTCGTCAAGTGCTTCCGCGGGGAACGACGTCTTGTGGATGATCGACAATGTGTTCTCCTCTCTTGTTCTGGTGGCTAGTGTGTGTCCGCGAAATAACTAGCCAGTGGTGGACACACCAAGTTATCACATGCGCCGTTGTCAAACAACGGCGCTTCAAGCTGCGCAGTTGGATAGTTAGTAAGTTAGCAGCGGTACTGTTCGTGCCGGATGCGCGCTGTACACGATTTGGCGATCTCTCGCCCGGAACTCTATTTTTTCCGCCGCTAGATGTGTTTGCAACGTCGCTGAATGCATTCGGGAGCTGCGTCTTGTCCGTCGCCCTACCGCCGTCGGCGTACCTTCTTCTCGACTGCACCGATGAGCATGTGCACGTCCGGTGATGCACCGATCGAGCGGATCATCTGCAACTCGGCGTCCGCCGTCTCGTAATCGCGATTGCGAATCGCATCGTTCGCACGCCAGTAGTGCTCCGCGATCTGTTGCCGCACCTCGGCGTCATCGCGCATCTGGCGCCGGGTGATCTCGTACGTGCGCAGCAGATCCGCGACCTTCACCCGATCCGCGTCGTGGCGCGAGGGAGAGGCCCCGGCGAGTCCTCCATGATCTCTTCATTGCCCGCGTCGACCTCGAACGTCATCCGCGTCTTGCTGCCGAAGGTCGTGTCGCCGCCGTGAAACGGAATGTCGTACGCATCCCAGCAGTGGCCCAGCTCATGGAACAGGTAGTACGCGAGCAGATCCACCGTCACGCCCGGCGTCGCGCTGACGACCAGCGCATCGGACCCTCGGTACGCGAGCCCGCCGATCGGCATCGCGTGCGTGCCGCTGGTGTAAACCTCGAGAGGACGGCCGGTGATGTTGACGTGGATCGTGTCCGGCTCTTCCGTCGTGCGGTGGAGAAACTTCGCGAGCACATACGACGCGTCGAGGTCCGTGGTCGAGGGCCGCAGCGTGAGACGGCCAATCTCGAACCACTCGCGGCGATACCGGCGCCACTCGACGTTGTGGATCGCGACCACTTCGCGGATGAACGCTTCCACGTCTGCGCCATGCTGCTCGACCAGGGCGTCGTCGTACTCGACATTCAGGCGGATCACCCGATCGAACGGCGGCAGCACTACGCGATTCGCCGGCGGAGGCGCGACCGGCAGCATCTGGGTGGACGAGTAGCGCACGCCGCCGACGAGCGAGGCAAGACACACGGACATCCACAGGAACACTTTGGGCATGGTCAAACCGTCATGAACGGCAGGCGGATCGCGGGTGCGAAAGATGCGCGATGAGGCGCTGTCGCCTTTCTGACATTCTCAAACGGCCGCGCGCGCACACACATTGCGCGGCAGCTCTCAGTCACACCGCTCCGTAACATCGGTGATGTAGGTGCGCACCGCCGTCAACTCCATGTGCAGCAGGTCGAAGCAACGAGCGAGGTACTGCTGCTGATTGGCCGGCAGAGTCTCGGCGGCAACCGCGGAGCGCAGCACGTCCACTTCCCCCTCGATCGCATGGATGCGTGCGACGAGCGCGTCGGCGGTATCGGGCTTCATCGGTAATGAGAAAACTGCGAGCCGGCGGAGAGCGGTCCGCCGGCTCGCCGCTCCGCGCCGTCACGGTGCCCGGCGACGGCGCGAAGAGCAGATCGTCAATCAGTTCCTCCCCGGCGTCCCGCGAGCACGAGATGCGCCCGCCGGTTCTGCGCCCATGCCGACTCGTCGGAGCCTTCCTCGAACGGACGTTCCTCGCCGTAGCTCACCGTCTGGATCCGAGCGCGGTCCACTCCGAGCGTGGCGAGATACGACAGCGCCGTATCGGCGCGCCGATCGCCGAGGGCGAGGTTGTACTGCTCGGTGCCGCGTTCGTCGCAGTGGCCCTCGATGCGGATGCGGTATTCCGGGTTCTGGCGCAACCACGTGGCCGACTGACGGAGCGCTTCCTGCGCCTCCGCATCGAGTGTCGAGGCGTCGAACGCGAAGAACGCATCGCGAATCCAGCCGCGCTCCCTCGCCACCCGGTTTGCTTCCAGAATGTCCTCGCTGAGCACGTCGGCCCTGTCGGGCTGAGGCGGGACGAAATCGCGATCGGGAGCGGGTACCGATACCGCCGGCTCCGGTGCAGTCGCCGTAGCGACGGGGGGTGCGGACTGCGGCGGCGGCACCTTTCGACGTGACCGGCAGCTCGACGCTGCCACGACACAGAAGGACAGGAGAATCAGAAGGAGAACCCGTCTACGCATACACATCCTCAGTAACGACAAGATCGCCGGGCGGTACCGGCCCCCAGCCAGTGTAGAAATCGCATTGCCCGTCGTGCATCGGTCACCGGTTCAGGGTCACCTGATCGTTGGATAGGCGTGGAACGGCGCGAGCCGCGCGGGCGTTAAGGGCGGCGTGACCACCAGTGCCGACGGCGTCATCCGCCCGGATTACGCCCCCCACGCGCGAGCCGAGCGGCTCATCGCCACCGGGCGGTTCGTGCTTGCGCTCTCCTCGCTTACGGCGGTCTACCTCGAGCCGTCCACTCCTGCGCAGTATCAGCGCGCCACGTACGCGCTCCTCGCGGTCTACACGGTCTATGCGCTGCTTGCTACGGCCGCCGCGTGGCGCTCGCCCGTCCCTTCCGCGCGCTGGCGCCTCGTTTCCCACGCGCTCGATCTGCTGCTCTTCACCGTCTTCGTCTATCTCACCGAGGGACCGGCCAGCCCGTTCTTCCTCTATTTCGTCTTCTCGCTGTTCTGCGCAACGCTCCGGTTCTCATGGCGCGGCATCCTCGCCACCGGCATCGCGGCCATGGCGATCTATGGCGTGATGGCCGTCCTCTCCTCGTATACCGACCCGCAGTTCGAGGCCAGTCGTGCAGTCATCCGCATCGCCTATCTCGGCGTGCTCGCCGCGCTGCTCGTTTACCTCGGCGTCTATCAGCAGCAGCTCCGCACCGAGCTCGCGTCACTCGCCGCATGGCCGCGCGAGCTGGCTGCCGACCTCGGCGACGTTCTCCGCGTCACGCTTCGCCACGCCGCCGCAGTGCTGCGCGCGCGGCGCGTGCTGCTCGTGTGGGAAGAGCCGGAAGAACCGTGGGTCCACACCGCGATCTGGAACGACGGCGAATTGCACGTCGACCGGATGCCGCCGGGGGCGTGGGACGCGCCGGCGCTCGATGCCGTGCGGAACACCAGCGCATTTGCGCGCGCCGATACCGGGACAATGCTCGTCTACGATCCCGTGCACCCGAGCGTCGTCGAAAGCGCGGGCGATCCGCTCGGCCCCGCGCTGCGCGAGCATTACGCGATCCACGGTGCGATCGTCGTATCGCTGCAGAGCGAGACGCTCGCCGCGCGGTTCGTCGTCCCGGATGTACGCAGCGCCACCGCCGACGACCTTGCCCTCGCTCATGTATCGGGGCGCCTCGTGCTCGCGGCCCTCGAGCAGTTCTTCTTCGTGCAGCAGGTGCGACAGACCGCCAGCGCGGAGGAGCGCCTGCGCATCTCCCGCGACCTGCACGACGGCATCGTGCAGTCACTCGCCGGGGTGGGACTCACGCTGCAGACCCTGCGAAGCCGCGTTGCGCACGATGCCGATCTCGCCGGGCAGCTCGTGCACATTCAGGACGTGCTCGAACGCGATCAGCGCGAGCTTCGCACGATCGTTCGCGAGCTTCGCCCGCACGACGTCCGCGACGGCCACACCATCGTCGCCCATGAACTCCAGCGAATGCGCGAACGCTTCCCGCTGGAGTGGGGACTGGAGGTCGAGGTCGACGCACCGGAGCGGATCGACGTAGCCCCGCGACTGGCGCACGAGCTCTGTCGCATCGTCAACGAGTCGCTGTCGAATGCAGCCCGCCACGGCGGCGCGACGCGCGCGATCGTCTCGGCGAGGAGTCGAGACGGGGCCGTAGAGCTGCACATCAGCGACAACGGGCGCGGATTTGCGTTCAGCGGGCGCCACGATCTGGCCGCGCTCGAACGCGCGGGGCACGGCCCTCGCACCCTCAAAGAGCGCGTCCGCAACCTCGGAGGAACGCTCTTCGTGGAGTCTTCGAGTGCAGGCGCGGCGATCGAAGTGCGCATTCCGCTGCAGGAGGCGACCTGATGTCGATCCGCATCGTCGTGGCCGACGATCACCCGTTCATCCTCGACGCACTCGAACAACTCTTCCGCGGCGAGTCGGACTGCGAGCTGGTGGCGCGCTGTCTCAACGGCGTGGAGGCACTGACGGCAGTCGAGACTTACCGGCCCGACGTCCTCGTGCTCGATGTCAGGATGCCCGAGATGGACGGCATCGAGCTGCTGCGCCGCATCCAAGAGCGGCAGTTGCCCACGAAGATCGTGCTGCTCACAGCGTCGCTCGACGACGCACGCCTGCTCGAAGCATTTCGCCTCGGCGCCAGTGGTCTCGTACTAAAGGAATCAGCGCCGCGGCTGCTCGTGCAGAGCGTTCGGCAGGTGGCGAACGGCGAGCAGAGCTGGAACGGACAGGCCATCGCCGGAGCGCTCCGCCTCGTGCTCCAGCGCGAGCAGGCCGTCGCAGCGGCATCGTCGACGCTGACGCCTCGCGAAGTGGAGGTCACGAAGATGGTAGCTTCCGGCTTGCGGAACAAGGAGATCGCCTCCCGTCTCGACATCACCGAAGGAACGGTCAAGTTCCACCTGCACAGCATCTACGAGAAGCTGAGGATCGACGGTCGCTACGCGCTCATGAACTATGCGAGAGACCATGGCCTTGCCTGAGATCCGCCGATACGCGATCCCGTTTCTTGCCGTGGCCGCGGCCGTCCTCGTCGCGCGTGCGCTCGATCCATACATCGCGCCGCACGTCTCGCCGCCCTACTTTCTGGCGGTGATGCTCGTGGCGGCATACGCCGGCGCCGGGCCCGGTCTGGTGGCGACGTTTCTCGCATCGTTCGCCATCGCCTGGTTTGATCTCGGGACGACCTACAGGTTCGACCTCGGACTCGATGACCTCGTTCGTCTGGCCGTGTTCACCGTTACCGCTCTCGTCATCAGCTCGATCAGCGCGGCCCGCAAAGCCGCGGAACGCGAACTGCGCATCGCGCTGGAAAATCTCGCCGCGGTCGACCGCTCGAAAGACGAATTCATCGCCACCGTCTCCCACGAGCTGCGCACGCCGCTGACGAGCATCCTCGGCTGGCTGAAGATCCTGCGCGTTGACGATCTCGACGCTGACACGCGGGAACTGGCGCTCGAAAGCATCGAGCAGAGCGCGAAGACGCAGGCCATGCTCGTGAGCGACATGCTCGACGCATCGCGGATCGTGCTCGGCAAGCTGCACGTCGAGCGAGAGCCGCTGTTCGTGCGCGACGTCGTGCGTGAGGCCGTGGCCGTCATCACCCCTGCCGCCTCGGCGAAGAACATGACCATCGACGTCCAGGGTTTCGACGACGCCGTCGTCGTCTGCGGCGACCGCGAGCGTCTCAAGCAGGTCGTGTGGAACTTTCTCTCGAATTCGGTGAAATTCACGCCGGACGGCGGCACGATCCGCGTCCGCATCCTTCACGACGATCACGATGCCATCATCGAAGTGGCGGACGACGGCGAAGGAATGTCACGCGAGTTGCTGCAGCACGTCTTCGACCGTTTCACGCAGGGAACCGACAGTGTCCGCAAGGGCGGCCTCGGCCTCGGGCTGTCCATCGTGCGACACATCGTCGAGCTGCACGGCGGCAGGGTCTCCGCCTATAGCGCCGGCGCAAACCGCGGGGCGACCTTCACCTCACGCATCCCGCTGCTGCGAGATGCTGAACAGCGGCGGCACGTGCGCCCTCTGCCGGAAACGACGACGAGCCGGGCAGCTGCCGACGGCGTTTGAGCGGCACCGCGTGCGCCTATGTACAATACCGAGATCCTCGTCGTCGACTTCGGGCCCCGCGCATCGATCGCGCGTCGAAGATCCCCTGCTTCGCGCCGGCTACCGAGTCGAACGGATTACCCACGACACCGCGGTCGCACACATCAGGCACGGTCAAGTTCCACCTCCACAGCATCTACGAGAAGCTCAGAATCGACGGGAGATACACGCTGATGAACGATGCGAGGGACCATGGCCTGGCCTGAGGCCCGGCGCGTGGCCCGAAGCGTTCCCCCTGCTCGTCATCGTCACAGAAAGAGCGATAAGAGCAAGAGCGCGCCGGCGGCGAGAGACCCGATCCCGAAAAGCGCCATGTTGCGGGTCGCGAGAGGAACTGACCACCTGGCAAAGCGACAGTGCCAGCGCCAAGGCATGATCAAAAGACCGATCGTGGTTACTACGATCGTCCAGCCAAACACCGTGAAAAAACTGGGAAACTTCATCTGTGCCGCGTACAAGACCAATGACGCACCAATCACGAGACGAATGAATAGCTCGGCGAAATGGGCGAAGGGCGAGCTGGCAAAGCTGGCGAGAAAGAGTTTTGCCTTTTGAGGTGCCATGCAGGCAACGGCGGCGAGACCGACGAGGTAAAACCCAGCGAGGAGCACCGGTACCGCAAGGAGCACATCCGCCATCAAGGCTTTGTATCACGCCTGTTCAGGACGCGGGTCGGCCGAATTCCTGTACAGTCCAAGTTTGCTGAGCGGCTCCTCGGCAGGCGCGCAGTGCTGAGCAAGCAGGTGGGCCGCATGCAGAATACCGAGATCCTCGTCGTCGACTCAGACCCCGCGCACAGATCGTGCGTCGAAGATCCCCTGCTGCGCGCCGGTTATCGCGTCGACCGGATCACCCACGAAACAGCGGTCGCACACATCAGTCGCGAGGACATGAGCCGCTACGCGGCGATCGTCGTCGCGCTGACCGACGAGCCGTCGACGCTCAGCGACACGTACAGGCTCGGTGAATACGTACTGCACTACCTCGCGCAACTCTGCCCGGAAGTGCTTCCCCGCGTGGTCGTCGTGGCGCGATCCGCGGAGCTCGCGGGAGCGGCAGCACCGGTCGGTCGGATGCTGGTCGAGCCGGTGACGGACGCGGAACTGCTGGCGCAAATATGCGCCGTGATCGGTTGAGTGCGCGCCTCATGCGAGTGGGGGCGCTGGTCTCGAGCCGGCAGACGGAGGATGTCGACCTTCCTCAGGCGCCTGCGACGAATCGGCCCCGTAGGAATCGCAGACAGCCTGCGTCACCACGTCTGCGCGCCCGTTTCCTCGAGCGGAAGGGCTGGAACGGGTGGCACGCGAGGAATACGAAGCGTACGCGCCCCCGAAGGTGAATCGCGGCGATTCGACGACATCGCGCTGCTGAGTCTCGCCGCAATTTCCTCGCGCGTCACGCATATTAGAATGTCGAGCATCGGGTGCGAGATGTTCTTCTCGCAGGAGACCTCGAGCGGTCGGGCCGCCGTTCGAATCGGCAGTCGCGCTTCGCGGTCGACAGGTCTTCGGCCTTCGTCCGTCCATCGCCACTGCCGATCGCATACTGCGACGGAGGACTTCCTTGGGTATTTCTGAGCTACTGATTGCGTTGCTGGCAATCTTCGCCGCCGCCAAGATCTTCGGCGAGCTGGCCGAGCGGATCGGTCAGCCGGCCGTACTCGGCGAGATGATCGGCGGCATCGTCATCGGAGTCTCCGGCCTCCACCTCATCGACGCGCACGACCCGCTGCTGCACGTTCTGTCCGAGCTCGGTGTGTTGCTGCTCCTCTTTCTAATCGGACTGGAGACCGATATCCGGCGCCTTCTCTCCGTGGGCGGGCCGTCACTCGCCGTCGCGACGGCAGGTGTGGTTCTCCCGTTCGCGGCAGGCTACGGCGTCGGGATGTGGCTGAACTACCCCACGACTGTCTCTGTGTTTCTCGGTGCCGCGCTGACCGCCACCTCGGTCGGCATCACCGCGCGCGTGCTGTCGGATCTCGGGCATCTGAAGAGCGACGAGTCGCAGGTCATTCTCGGCGCCGCGGTTGTGGACGACATCCTCGGACTGGTCCTGCTGACCGTCATCAGCGCCGTGGCGGCCGGCGAGAGTCTGACCGTCGGCGGCGTCGGCAAGATCTTCGGCGTCGCCTTCGGTTTCGTCATTCTCGCCGTCGTCATCGGCTCGTTGCTCGCGCCGAAGCTGATCGGGGTCATCACGCGCCTGCGGGTCGGGAAAGCGCTCTTCTTCGCGTCAATCATGTTCGCCTTCGGCCTGGCGTGGCTCGCCTCCGCGGTCGGGTCGGCGCTGATCATCGGCGCCTTCGCCGCCGGTCTCGTGCTGGCAAAGACGGATCGCGGCAAGGACATCGAGCATGAGGTCTACGACGTCGCGCAGTTCTTCATCCCGATCTTCTTCGTCTCCGTGGGCGCCGCCGTCGACCTAAGGGCGATCAATCCGTTCAGCGCCGACACACGCCAGTTCTTCATCGTCGGCATGCTGCTCACGGCCGTAGCCATCGTCGGGAAGCTGCTGGCGGGCTACTTCGCTTTCGGCCGTCCGCTGCGCAAGACCGTCATCGGCGTCGGTATGATCCCGCGCGGTGAAGTCGGCCTGATCTTCGCGCAGCTCGGCCTCTCGGCGGGGCTGCTTTCGGCAGGTCTCTACAGCTCGGTTGCGCTGATGGTGATGATCACGACCTTCGTGGCGCCGCCGGCGCTCCGAGCTCTGCTGAAGAAGTCTGCAGCGGCTCCAGACGACGACGACAGTGCGCTCGGCGACATCGTGAACGAGGCCATGGACGACGACGAACGCCGGCAGGGCGAGCGCCGGCAGCCGGAAACCGCGGTACGCTGAAGGGATGGCAGCGGAGGAGTTGGCCACCCCGTCCGAAGGCGACGGCGCCGCTACTGAGCGCACGTGGCGCAACTGGCTCGCGGACCACATCGGCCTCGACGACGACCTGAAGCTGCAGGTCTATCGCAACGTCGCCGGCTCGGCCTCGATGCGCGACGCGACGTACTGGGCGGAGATCCTCTTCTCCGCCGGTATCGCCACAATGGGGCTGACGCTCGGCAGCCCGGCCGTGATCATCGGCGCGATGCTGATCTCGCCCCTCATGGGACCGATCATGGCGGCGGGGCTGGCGCTCGCCGCGGGCGACTTCATTCTGACCGTCCGCTCCATCGCGAACATCGCCGTCAGCTCGGTGGTGGCCATTGCCTTCGCCACGCTGCTCGTGGTCCTGCTGCCGTTCCGCGAGATGACTGCCGAGATTGCCGCGCGCACGCAGCCGAACACGCTCGATCTCGTCGTGGCGCTCTTCTCCGGCGCGGTCGGCGCGCTGGCGACGTCGAAGAGCCTGCGCGGCGTGGCCACGTCAATTCCCGGAGTGGCCATCGCGGTGGCGTTGATGCCGCCGCTCTGCGTCACCGGCTACGGCGTGGGCGTGCTGCTCACCGTCGAGCGCGCGCAGGGTATCGCCATCCTGCGCGGCGGTGCGCTGCTGTTCGTCACGAACCTGATCGCCATCACCTTCACCTCGATGCTGGTCTTCCTCGCGCTGCACGTCGACGCGGAATGCGTGCGCGCGTACATCCGGGAGTGGAGCCGGCGCGATCCGGGCAGCGCCGCCATCCGCCGCGCACTCGATCGGCTGGCGGTGCCGAGGGCGCTGGCGAGGATCGGCAGCCTCCCCGCACGGCTGGTGCTGCTGGTCGTGCTCGTCGCGGCGGTGTTCGTCCCGCTGAAGCGTTCCTTCGACGCCTTGTCGACCGAGATCGCACAGCGGCACGAGCTGAACGACATTCAGCGCGAGGCGTCCGCGGTATGGCAGGAGCGCTTCGCGGCCGGTGCCGGCGGCGAGGCGCGGTCCTTCATCGACGTGCTCGAGGCGAAGCGCGACGACGACGGGCGTACGGCACTGACGATGCGCGTCTTCACGAGCCGCGCGCTCTCGCCCGAGGAACGGACGGCATACGTGAACACGCTCGCGCAGTCGCTGCGGCGCAAGCCCGATTCAATCGCGCTGACGCTGGTCGAGATCCCGACCTCGCGATACGAGATCGCGACCAGGGCCAGACCGGAGCCGGTGGCGCCGGTGGAGGTGCCGCTCGCGCAGCAGCTCGATTCCGTGCGCGAGCGGACCACGACGGTCCTCACAGCAACGCCGCTGCCTTCCGGTGCGACGCTGCTCGACGCGCCGGTGACGATCCGCGCGGCCGGTTCGGACGTGACGCTCACCTACGTCGCGCCGTCGCCGTTCGGCGCGGACGCGCAGTCGCTCATCGTGCGCGACGTCCTGTCGCGGCTCGGCGTCCCGAACGCGCGCGTGTCG
Organism: uncultured Acidobacteriota bacterium; assembly: GCA_963821585.1. Lineage (GTDB taxonomy): Bacteria > Acidobacteriota > Thermoanaerobaculia > Gp7-AA8 > Gp7-AA8 > QHVT01. Next base: position 1,842,748 of record CAWGEI010000005.1, on the reverse strand, counting down.
CTGCGCTGGATTCCGCAGGCGACGTCCGTGGCGTTCACCCGCTCGACCGCGCCGTCCGAGATCGCGCAGCAGCAGCTCGTGATGCTCACGCAGCGTCTCAACGAGTATCCCGAGCTGCTCGCCACCGTGAATGCACCTGATGCCACGACGCGTTCGGCCGCACGTGCAGCTGCGGTGGTTGGGATCCTCCGCGCCGGCGGGATGCCCGAGGGGAGAGTACGTACGGTCATCGCGGACCCGCCACGCGAGGACAGCAGCATCGTCACCGTCGCCGTCACGCGTGTGGAATCGACGCCTGGCCGCTCAGCGCCCGCTCCCTAAAGAATCGAGAGCTGCGCCGCAATCGCCGGCCTCACTGATCCGTTTCGGGATGCGAGGACCAGATTCGATCTCACTCTTGAGGCAATCGCCGAAGTGGCCCCGAAGGTGTTTCCGTCCGCGCCTGTGGTCGATCTCGTCCCACTGCGCGGCGGGCTCGAAGCAATAGTCTGCTCGGTGTCGTTGACCATGGCGACAGCACGTATCTGTCCTTCGAACGCGTCCGTTCCGTCAGCGCGTGGCCGTGGCGTGACTCGGTCAACACGTCTGGTGCTCGAGCGGCTCGGGCGTGTACCTTCCGCAGGACGGCGTCGCGGCGCGCGCTCCAACTGCGCCGGCGTACCGCGGATGCGTGTACAGTGCTTGCTGAGATCGCTCACAAAGGAGAATTCCCCTCATGCGCCTCGACCGTATGGTCATCATCGTGACCGCCGTACTCATGACCTTCTGCGCTTCCGCCCCTCAGCGCGACCCCGCCGTCACCGCCGGAGAGAACGCGCGCTCATTCTCCGGCCTCCAGGAAATGGGAACCGGCTTCTTCGGTGGCACGAGAGTGCGGGGCACAGGTCAGCTCGAGATCGGCAGCGGGGGCGCACTCTGGACCAACAGCTCCGACTCTGGCCGGAGCTTCGCGCTTCGCCCCGAGGTGATCAGCCGCGTGTGGCTGACATGCGCTTCGCGGCCCAGCGAGAATCTCTGCCTCGACCTCGGCATCCAGACCCTGACGGGCAACGAGTATCACTTCCGCGACGTCAACTGGGAAGGGGGCGTCAACCGCGAGATCCTCGATGCATACGAGCACATGCGGACGCTCTATCCGCAGGCGCGGTTCGACCGTCGGGCCGTGGACCGGGTCGACTGATCGACCTGAAACTCGACCATCGCAGCTGGCGCAGGCTTCAGCCGGTTACTGGGTCGCCTGTCCGAATGCGATGTACATCTCTGCCAGCTTCCCCTTCACCGCCGGATCGGCACGCCCGAGATCGGCGGAGATCTCGTCGCGCCGCGCCAACGCCGCGGAGAGGATCTCCCGCCGCGGGCCCGCGGCGAGCTGGGGACTGTTGACGGCGGCGCGGAGGCCGTCGAAGAAGACCGTGGCGCGCTCGGCGGCGACGCTATAATTGTTTGCGTTCGCCTCGTGCAAAGTCTCGCCGAGACGGCCACGGAGACGGGCCGCCGCGAGGTCGTATTCGGTCCGCGCGAGCGTGGCCCGCGCGTCGCTGAGGCGCCGGTCCGATTCCCGTGACTCCTCCGCCGCACGCCGCGCGCGCGAGGATCCTGGGATGTATCCGGCGAGGAAGACGAGCACGATCGCGGCGGTGATGACGAGTCCGAGGATCAGACGCTTGCGGGATGAATCCATGACCTATTCTCCTTATCGCGGTTGCTGCCGCAGCGCCCGAGCGACCGCACCATCGCGGCCGTAGACGTCGCGGCGGAACTGCACCGTTCCTGTTTCGTCGACCCAGGCGGTCCAGTAGAGGATATGCACGGGTACGGGCGCATCGAGGTTCACCGTCCGCGGCGAAGTGCGTGCGGCGGCCTGCTCGATCTCCTCCATCGACCATCCCTGCCCGCGCAGGAGCTCCTCGGCGAGCGCGAGCGGTTTTGCCAGCCGGATGCAGCCGTGGCTGAACGAGCGCGCGGATTGCGCGAAGAGCTGGCGAGCCGGCGTGTCGTGCAGGTAGACGTTGAAGCGGTTCGGGAACATGAACTTCACCCGGCCGAGGGCGTTGTCGGGGCCGGGACGCTGCCGCAGGCGGCCGCCGCGCAACTGCTCGATGTTGTTGCGGCGCATGTACGCGCGCCCCTTCGGCCGGATCTCATTGCGGGCGATGGACGAGGGGATGTTCCAGTAGGGGCTGAGGACGATGTAGCGGATCTCGTCGCTGAAAACCGGCGTGCGGTGATACGTCGTACCGACGATCGCGCGCATCCCGAGAGTGAGGCGGTCGCCGTCGTACAAGCCCGCCTCAAAGCCGGCGATGTTCACGAGCACGTACCGCCGCCCGAGATCGGCCTCCAACCAGCGCCAGCGCTCCAGGTTCAGCTCGAGCTGGACCAGCCGCGCCGACACCGGGACGTTCAGCGCTGCTCGCGTCACCGCGCCCACCACTCCGTCCTGGTCGAGGCCGTGGCGAGCCTGGAGGTGGCGCACCGCTGCATCGACAGTTTCATCGAATTCGTCCCCGCCGGAATCGGTGGAGAGATCGCCGCTCGCGCGGAGGCGCTGGCGAAGAACGGTGACGCGTGGTCCTCGGTCGCCCAGCCGCAGCGACGGCCCATCGGAGAGGGTGGGCCATCCGCCGTCGCGGGCGATCGCGCGGTAGCGCGCCAGCGCGTCGCGCAGACGGTCGTAACCCGGGTGCAACGGAAGAAGCTCCCGGATGGCGGCGGACGGACTCCCGGCTGCGGCTCGTTCCAGGCGGGCCCGGAGATCGGGGTCGGGACGGTCGACGTGCCAGCCGGCGATGCGCTCCTCGCGCACCTTGCCGCGTCCGAGGTGCAGGGCGTAGGTCAGAAAGGCATCGCTGGCGAGAATCTCCGCCTCGGCAACGGAGCCAGCATCGGGCGCCGCGGCATGCGCGGCGAGCCAGGCGTAGTGATAGTCGGTGCGCCGCAGTCCGTGGCTCTCCGCCTCGGCGAGGAGGTCGAGCAGCGCCCGCAGCCGTGCGCGATCGGCGATCCAGATCGGAGTGAAATCGCGCGCTTCGTAGACGGCGGCGAGGTCGTCCGCGGCGTGAACGCGCTCGCCATCGATGGTCAACGACGGCCAGGCATCGGATTCGAGCAGCTCGCGGATTGCGTCCGTCGCTGGATCAGCGTGCAAGGCCGAGCCGATCGTGAGGATCGCGAGCACCAGCAGCGGCGCACTTCGACGCATCAGGCGCGCTCCTCCGCCTCGAGCCGGGCGATCTCGAGCTCTCTTTCCGCGACCAGCGCGCGGAGCGTGTCTGTGTAAGGCATTCCGTCATTCTCCCACTTTCGGCGTGATGATGGCGGCATTGCCTGCTCGTTAATGATCGGACGATCGTGTGGGGGGGGGCGACGGCCATCCGAGCAGTGCACGCGCTCCCCCGCAATCCACCACCCGGCCCGGTTCCGGCACTCGCTTCGCGCATGGACATCCAATCGATTCTCGGCAACTGGAGCGACGCGGTGCGGGCGGTGATCTCCGGCCTGCTTGCGTACACCGCGCTCGTCGCGCTCCTCAGGATCAGCGGAAAGCGGACCGTGGCGAAGTGGAACGCGTTCGACCTGATCGTCACCGTGGCCCTCGGCTCGACGCTCGCCAGCACGATCGTCTCCGGTACCGTCCCGGTGATGCAGGGCGCTGGCGCGTTCGTCGTGCTGATCGCGCTGCAGTTCGCGATTACGTGGGCGTCCGTGCGCGTGAACCTCATTCACCGTGTCATCAAGGCGCAGCCGGCGCTGCTGGTACGTGAAGGGAAGCTCGAGCACGAAACGATGCGGCGCGAGCGCGTCACGGAAGACGAAGTGCTGACCGCCGCGCGCCGCCGCGGGTTCGGCGACTTGAGGGAGGTCGACGCGGTCGTGCTGGAGACGGACGGGAGCTTCAGCGTGATCGGCAGCATCGCGGACGACGTCGCGTACTCGACACTCCGCGGGGTTCAGGGGGCCGGCGGCTCCAACCTGTGACGCACGTGGCGTGGCTATTCGCGTTTCAGGCGATCGTCATCGTTCCGTTCGAACACCACTTCCTCGCGCCTACAGTTGCTATCCGACTATTGCGAAGCGTGATGGCCGTGTCGTCCGTTACGGACGGCCCTGCCTCGAATGGTGGTAGGGATCGGCGGCAGAAATGACTCTCCCGTTATGAGGAGGTTGTCGATGACCATCGCTATCCGGACGCTGATGTTGTTCTGCTGCGCGATCCTGCTCATGCGCTGCGAAGAGCGTCCGCCGACCGATCCCGTAAACGCTGCGTACGACCGGCGTTGTCAGGCGGGCGATGGCGCGAGCTGCTACCAGCTCGCGCTCTATCACGAGTCCAAGCGCCAACCCTCAAGCGCTTCGGCCGCATACGAGCAAGCGTGTAAAGCGGGCCATCTCGAAGGATGCCGGGCCGGCGGCTACTTCATCGCCAGCTCGGAGCGCATCAACCCGGACTATCGGCGCGCCGCCGAGCTCCACCGCAAGGCGTGTAACGGCAGCCTCGCGGACTCCTGCACGCAACTCGGCTGGATGTACGAGAGTGGCCAGATCCCGCGGAGCACGGACCGCGCGATTCGTCTATACCGCAAGGGATGCGACGGACAGGACGGCGTCGCCTGCGCACTCCTCGGTGAACGTTATCGCGATGGAAAGCACGTCACCCGCAACCGTGGAACGGCCGCGTCCTTCTTCCGCAAAGGTTGTACGTACCAGAACGCGGACGCTTGTACGGCTCTGGCGGAGCAATATGCGGTCGGATCGGGCGTGCGCCGCGACGCGTCGAAAGCGGCCGAGCTGCTGCAGAAGGGCTGCAGCCTCGGTAACAAGCTCGCGTGCGCCGTCGCCGAGCCGGCGTTGTTGACGCGTTCGGGAGATCCCTCACGCACGAAAACAGCGTGGACACGGTTGGCCGCCGCCGCGCGTCCCGCGCGCGCTCTCTTTCGGCGCCCACCTCGAGACAACGCCGAGGCAATCGAGCGGCTCGAGAATGTCGGCCGCACCCACGCCGCCATTTCCTGTACAAAGGTCGACGCCGAGCTGACGGGACACATTCAGAGCTGGCCGCGCTGGACCGCGCGGGCGGCCGCATTCTGCGCGGCTGACGAACGGCGGCAGAAACAAGCCGATGGAATCGAGACGTTCGCCGGCCTCGTCGGCGCGACGGTGGCCTCGAATGAATCTGGAGACCGTGACGAGCAGAGTCTCGATCGTGGTAGGGCGCAAGGGCAGCGCGTGGGGCGGCAGATCGCCGGCGCTGTCGTAGGACAGACTTCGGCCCGCGACGCCCACAGCGTCGGCGGCGAAGGGGCGGCGCTGCTCCGTAACCAGGAGGTGTTACGCATGCGGCTGCAGGTGCGCTACGGCATCACCTTGCCGCCTGTGCGCGACTGAAGATCCATGGTAGCGACGTCTGTTACTCGCGTTTCAGGCGATCGTCATCGTTCCGTTCGATGAAGAACGACGCCAGGGTCGCCGTGATGTAGCCGAAAACCGCGAACGAATAGAGCGCGATGACGAGCGTCAACGCGCGTCCGCCTCCGGTTTTCGGCCAGTACTCCGAGCCGAGGGACGTCATCAGCATGGCCGTCCACCAGAGCGACGAGGAGTACGTCGCGAATACCGCGTGGTTCGGGCCTTCACGCTCGAACGCCATCATCCCCGCCGCGGCGCTGAACATCACCAGCAGCGTCAGTGTCACGACGTAACCGAACCCGTGCCGGCTCATGCTCCGGCGCAGGGCGCGCATGCCGCGGTTGAGTGTGCCGAGCATCTTCGCGAAACGAACACCGCGCAGCACACGGGCGGCACGGAACGCGCGGCCGAGGCGCGCCAGCCGGAAGGCGGGCAGCAGCAGCGACAGAGCGGTGATCCAGTTGCGTCGGACGAACAGCCACTTTCGCGGAGCGATCAGCAGCTTGATCGCGAAGTCGAGCGCGAACAGCGCCCAGATCACGAGCCCGGCAATCTCCACGGGACGGGTGAGGCCCTGCGCGAACTCGATCGCGACGAGCGCGACCCACACCAGCGAGAGCACGATCATCGGCCGCTCGAGCATCTGCTCGAGCTGCACGAGAAGGCGGACGCGCTGGGTCTCGACTGAATGCATGACGCTCCCAGCGGTGGCAGGAAGCGGGCCACGCCGCCTCGCCACGATCAGCGCCGCAAGCGGGCCAGAACGGCCAGCGTGGCCGCCTCGGTCAGGACCAGCACGACGACGAGCCCCACCGCGAGCGCGAACAGCACCAGATTGCGTTCGTCGCCGGTCCGGAAGGCGAAGGCCAGCGCTGTCGCCACGGCAGGCGGATGAACCGCGTCCACGACGATCATCAGCGCGATCGTCGTCACCATCGCCGCCGCGCCCGCCGCATAGCTGGGTCCAATCGCCGCGAACGCGAGGAACCCCACCACCGCCGCACCGATCTGCGAGATGGCCAGCGTCCGCGCGCGGTTCGTCCCGTGCTCCGGGTCGAGATAGATCAGAAACGCGCTCGACGCCAGCGAGGCAAAGAGCAGCCGTTGATTGCTCAGCGCCTCGACGGCCGCGAAGACGGTCAGCGCCGTCGCGGTGGGCACGAGCGCGAGCAGCAGCTCGTCGCGCAGGTGAAGCCGCTGGCGCAGCGACCGGCGGGCTGCCGTTCCGGGCTGCAGGCTGTCACGGTCATTCACTCGCTCACCTCCTCCAGCGGATCGCGATCCGACTTGCGGCGCTTGTGCTGCTGGACCGCCTGCTTGAGCGCACGATCATCCGTGAACTCGTCATCGCGCCGCGCCAGCACCTCGGTCAGCTCGGCCGCCAGAAACAGCACCAGCACCGCAAAGTACGTTGCCACGAGGATCACGAAGAGCGACGCCGCGGCGCCATACAGGCTGGTGATGTTCGTGCGCGACAGCCACGCGCCCAGCAGATATCGCCCGGCACCGAACAGGACTGCAGCGGCGACTGCCGCGACGCGTACATTGCGCCACGCGAGCTTCGCATCCGGTACGAGCTTCAGGATTGCCGCGAAGACGCCGGCGACGATCAGCGTCGTCCCGACGATCTCCACGGTCCGCCAAACGGCGATCTCGCCGGCGGGAATGGCCGGCACGAACCTCCGCACGGTGGCGAGCACCGCCGTAAGCGCAACCGAGCCGAGGAGCAGGGCCAGCGCCGCGATCACCATCACTACCGCCACCAGACGTCCGCGGACGACAGCTTTCCAGCCCGGCGCCTCTACCGTCGGCACGTCGAGGATCAGATTCAGCGCGATCCGGAGATGGCGGAACACCCCCGAGGCCGCCGCGAGCAGGAGCACGGCGCTGACGATCGTCACGCCCACGCCGTCGTCCGCCGCCGCCGGAGAGAGCAGCCGCTGCACCGCCAGCGCGGTACGCGGATTGAACGTCCGGGCGATGACCTCCACCACCTCGCGCTGCGCCGCCTCGGCGCCGAGGGCCGCTGCCGCGATCGTGAGACTCAGCACGAGCAGCGGCGCAACCGAAAACGTGGCATAGAACGCGACCGCGGCCGCGAGCATCGACGCGTTGTCGCGCTTCCATTCGCGAAACAGCTCGCGTCCGAGCGCGATGGACGCACGGCCGCCCCGCATGACCGCCGCGCGCACATCCGAGGGCGAAGGCGTTCTCACGGTGATCGCCTCCTCGTAAGACGCCTCAGCGCCGGTTCTTGTCGACGATCGCCACGACGATGATCACGAACGCCGCCAGCCGGACGAGGTAAAACGCCGTCAGATCTTCCATCGCCGCATTCGTCAGCGACAGCGCGAGCCGCTGCGCGGCGAGCACGACGAACGCGAGGGCGAACAAGCCGAACAGCCGTTCCCGTGCCGCGAACCAGAACCGCAGGAAAAACAAGGCAATCGCCGCATAGAACGCGATCAGAATGCCGGAGACGAGGTCGTTCACCGCGTCTCCCAGATCAGCCCGTACAGCAGGAGGGCCGCGCCCGCGACGGCCGGAACCATCCGCCAGGTCGAGAGGTCGATCCCCGGCACGACGCGGACGTCGACAATCAGCATCACGTTGTTCAGCGCCAGTCCGATGAAGCAGAGCGCACTCCAGAACAGCAGGCGAGCCCCTGATCGGCGGTAGCCGCGGAAGAGCAGCCCCGCGCAAAGCGAACTGGTTGCGGCGCACAGGATGTAGACGATGTTGGCAAACATGGTCACTTTTTCAACTTGAACGCGTCGGCGAAACTGCGGAGAGGATCGGGCGGCGCGCCGACCAACGCTGCGACGGCGGCACGATCGGATTCATAGAGCTCCGCCAGCTCCGCCAGCCTTGCATCGGCCTCAGCGTTACCGCTTGCGTAGCGATACTTCGGCATGCCGGCCGGTTCGAAAACAATGAGCCCGCCCGAGGCGAGCAGAAAGAGGCGCATGGCCGCCGATTCCTGCGGTGTACCGACCGCCGCGGCGACCTCGGGCGCGGTCCACGCGCGCGAGGGATCGCGCATCAGCAGCAGCACGATCTCGATCTGATCGATCGAGGTGAGGCGCTGTTGCAGAAAGTTCCTGAGGGCGGCCGATGGCGTAACAGACAACGGTGGGGCTCCTTGCAAGCTCGTCACCACTCGGTGGGAGGTCGGGGCCGTCCACCTTTCGATCAGGCGTGCGCTCCATCGGACTGTGGTAGCGTTGATGCGACGGGTGCGGGGAATTCCCCCTGCAGGAGCGATGGATGGTCGGGCCGCCATCCGGGAGAACCGCGAGAGCGGCGATCGTTCCCCCGACCGTGCGCAGCGCAGCCGTGGGGCGGTCGCGCGCGTCCCGCACTTACTCATGGCCAACTTCGTTGCGCTTTTCATTCCTCCGTTCGTTCGTACGGCCGCTGTTGTCGCTGGCTCCTGCCCACATCGGTGGAACACGATGAACGGCTGGATGGTCTTCACCGCACTCGACGGTTCACTGCTCGACGCCCGCACCTGCTCGCCTGAAGCGGCGAAAGCGTCGCTGCAACGGCTGGCCGCCGCCGGTGTCCCCGTCATCCCCGTCACCAGCAGAACGTTCGCCGAAGCGCGCCCGCTCGCCGAGCGTCTGGATCTCGAGGGCCCGATCGTCATCGAGTCCGGAGGCGGGATCGCCCGGCGTGTCGGCAGCTCGTGGCGCATCGAATCATACGGCACCGACACAGGGACGCTCCGCACCGCGGTCCCGATCATCGAGCGGCAGGCCGAAGCGCGCCTGCGGCTCTACTCCGCGATGCGGCTCGACGAGGCGGCCGCTGCGTCAGGACTGACCGGAATCGACCTGCGACGCTCAATGCAGCGGCATTTCGACGAGCCGTTCCTGCTGGACGCGGGCTCGCTCGACGACGTCGTCCGCGCCGCCGAGCTGCTCGGATTGCGCATCCGGAGCAGCGAGCGCTTTCATCACCTCTCCGGCGTCTGGGGAAATGGCCACGCGGCGCAGCGTCTTCGCGACGAGACCGCGCGCTCCCTCGGCGCGCAGCCGTTCGTGGTGGCGCTGGGCGTCTCGCCGATGGACGCCGACTTTCTCGCGCTCGCCGACATCCCGATCATCATTCCGCGCTCCGACGGCACGGCCGATCCGGCACTGCGCGCACGCTTCCCCGAAGCGCGTCTCGCGACGGCGGCCGGGCCGCGCGGCTGGGCCGATGCAATCGACGAGATCGCGCAGAATCTCGCCGTGCGGGTTGCGTCGGCATGATCAGGAGGACTCGTGCAACAGCATCGTGATCCCGACTACGCGAGCTCCGCGTTCAAAGCGTCGCCGCACGAGCACTGGGCGCTTCTGCGGCGTCATGCGCCGGTGCACAGCGTCCGTCTCCGCAACGGTGCGAGGGCATGGCTGATCACGCGGTACGAGGACGCGGTCGCGGTGCTCGGCGATCCGCGGTTCGCCAAAGATCCGCTGAAGGCAAAGAGCGAAACGGGCAGCAAGCCACCGTGGCTGCCGGGCCCCTTGCGCGCATTGAGCCGCAACATGCTCGACGTCGACGAGCCGGATCACCGCAGGCTGCGCACGCTCGTCCAGAAAGCATCCACGCCGCGTGTCGTCGAGGAACTGCGTCCTCGCATCGAAAGCATCGCCGGCGCATTGCTGGACGACATCGAGCGCCGCGGGACGGGTACCGCCGACCTGATCGCCGCGTACGCGGCGCCGATCCCCGTCACCGTCATCGCCGAGCTCCTCGGCGTGGAGCACGCCGACCGCCGTCGCTTCCACCGCTGGTCCAGCGACGTCGTCGCCGCCGACACTTCCACCTGGCACAAGCTCCGCGCGATTCCCTCCGGCATCGCGTTCATCCTCTTCCTCCGGAAGCTGATCCGGAAACGCCGCGCCGCCCTTGGCGAGGATCTTCTGAGCGGTCTGATCGAGGCGCAGGACGCGGGCGACCGCCTCAGCGCCGACGAGCTTCTGGCCATGTGCTTCCTGCTGCTCGTGGCCGGACACGAGACCACCGTGAACCTCATCGGCAACGGTGTGCTCGCGTTGCTCGAACATCCCGACCAGATGGCGCGCCTGCGGGAGCAGCCGGAGCTGATCGCGCCGGCGGTCGAAGAGATGCTGCGCTACGGCAGCCCCCTCCAGTTCGCAACCGAGCGGTACGCGATTGCGGATGTGGAAATGGCCGGCCTGAGAATCCCGCGAGGATCGCTCGTCTACGTCGTCCTGGCCGCCGCGAACCGCGATGCCGGAACCTTCCCCGATGCGGAGCGCTTCGACATCACCCGAGAGCCGAACCGCCATCTCGCCTTCGGCCACGGCATCCACTACTGCCTCGGCGCCCCGCTCGCGAGGCTGGAAGGACAGATCGCCATCCGAATGCTGCTGGCGCGCTTCGGCTCGATCGAGCTGCAGAAGGGCGCGGCGCTGCAGTGGCGGCGGGGGTTGGTACTCACGGGTGTGGAGTCGTTGCCGGTGAGGGTCTCTTGGGGGTGAGGAGGTCGTCGCTTCGCGCTGGGCCGCGCCTCGGAAGCGCGCGCTACCCGAAGTGACGCGAGCATGACATCGTGCAGTGCCTCACCCTCGACGATCGGTGTGTGATGACAGGGGACCCGGTCTCCTCGAACCTGGCGATCGTGTCGCGGATGGCCGACTCGTACATTGGATCGAGAGCCGGATCATCGGCGTTGCCGTCCGCCACTGCCTCGATGAGCTCCAGAGGCCGGGGAATGCCTCCGATCGCTCGATCGGAATGGTCAACATGAAGAATGCTCCCCTTGTTCGCGCGTCTTCCGGTTATTTTGTCGGACAAACCTGAGACATCGAATGCAAAGCGTACTGCTGCCTCCGGTTCTTGCATAGACGCGGGAAATGTCGGCAGGAGATCCGGTAAGCGTGGGAAATGGCGAAGGGAGCATCGAGACGGAGGGGATGACCGCCGCGTCTGTCGCGCGCGCGCTGCGCGACCTCTCGATGCTGACGGGAACGAGTGCCGCTGGCAAAGAGCTGCGCGACCGGATCGTCGAGCACGCCCGGCGCTTCTTCGGGGCCGACGCCGTCGCGATGTGGCGGCTCGAGTCGCGCGAACGCACGTGGCGGATCGCGGCCACCACCGGCTTGTCCGCCGACTACACGAGCTTTACGATCGAGGCACCTGCGGACGGGAACGTCGCGGCGATGCTCCCGGCACCTCTGCTCATCGCGGATGTGCGGGTGTGGCCGGCCGTGGACGCCCGCCGTGAGTTGTACGACAGCGAAGGGATCGCGTCCTTTCTCGTGCTTCCCCTCCTCATTCGGGGCGAGACCGCGGGAACGATCACCTGTTACTACCGCACTCCGAAGACGGAGACGACCGAGGTGGAGCTCGATGCCGCGGCCGCATTCGGACAGATCGCGTCGATCGCGCTCTCGACCGAACGCTACGATCAGCTCGCAGACGTCGCGCGCGACGTCGCGGGCCGGCTCGACCTCGATGCGGTTGTCCAGCGCATCACGGACGCCGCGACCACGCTCACCGGCGCGCAGTTCGGCGCGTTCTTCTATAACGTGATCCGGCCGGACGGCGAGGCGTACACGCTCTACACGATCTCCGGCGTGCCGCGCTCCGCGTTCGAGAAGTTCCCGATGCCGCGCAACACGCACGTCTTCGCGCCGACGTTTGCCGGTACGGGCATCGTGCGCAGCGGGAACATCCTCAAAGATCCGCGATACGGAAAGAACGCGCCGTACAACGGCATGCCGGCCGGGCATCTGCCGGTGGTGAGCTATCTCGCCGTTCCGGTGAAGTCGCGAACCGGAGAAGTCCTCGGCGGCCTGTTCTTCGGCCATCCGGACGAAGGCGTGTTCGGCGAGACGGAGGAGAAGATCGCCGACGCGCTTGCGGGCCATGCGGCGGTCGCCCTCGACAACGTCAGGCTGTATGAGTCGCTCGAGCGCGATCGGGTTGCCTTGCGGAAGGAAGAGCGCCGATACCGCTCGCTGGTCCTGGCGACGCCCACCCGGCAGGCCATCGCCACCGCGACTCCGGACGGGTCGCTGCAACCGTCATCCTCGTGGCAGGAGATCACCGGCCAGACTCCCGACGAGATGAGCGGTCGTGGCTGGCTGGATGCCGTCCATCCGAGCCATCGCACGCGGGTGGCCGACGCGTGGGATGCCGCGCTCGGCGCCGGCAAGGTGTACGAGGATGAATACCTCCTGCGGCAGGCGGACGGCTCGTACCGCTGGTTCGTCGACAAGACGGTGCCGATCGTCGGCGACGACGGCAGGATCGAGGAATGGATCGGGACGGCCATCGACGCGCACGAGCAACACGTCGCGCAGGAAGGCCTCGCGTTTCTGGCAAAGGCGAACGAGATTTTCGCGTCTTCGCTCGACTATCGCGAGACACTGAAGAACGTCACGTTTCTCGCGGTGCCGCGGATCGCCGACTGGTGCGCCGTGGACATGGCGGCAGACGCGGGCGACCAGCTTCGGAAGCGGCTCGCCGTCGCCCATGCCGATCCCGCGAAGATCGCACTGGCCGAGGAGCTGTATCGCAAGTATCCGCCCGAGCCCGAGACCGACGCCATTTATCGCGTCATGAGAACCGGCACGGCGGAGCTCGTGCCGCTCGTCCCAGACGAGATGCTCGTGCAGGCGGCGCGCAGCGAGGAGCATCTGCGGATCATCCGCGAGCTTGGAATCATGTCGTTCATGATCGTGCCGCTCCGATCTCGCGGCGAGGTGGTTGGGACGATCACGTTCGTGGCCTCCGACCGCCGGTACTCGGAGCGCGATCTCGCGCAGGCCGAAGAGCTGGCATACCGCGCGTCGATCGCGATCGAGAACGCGCGGCTGTACAGCGCAGCGCAGACCGCGAACCGAGCCAAAGACGAGTTCCTCGCCACGCTCTCCCACGAGTTGCGGACGCCGATGACGGCGGTCCTCGGCTGGTCGCGCATGCTCAAGCTCGGCCTCAGCGATACAGAGGCGCAGGTAGCGATCGACGCGATCGAGCAGAGCGCCAGCGCGCAGGCGCAGCTCATCGAAGACGTGCTCGACGTGTCGCGGATCATGTCCGGCAAGCTGACCTTCGATCCGCGTCCGACCGATCTGCGGACCGTCGCACAGGCCGCGATCACGACGGTCCATCCGGCGGCCGTAGCGAAGGGCATCGAGATTCTGACCGCCATTCCGCCGATGCTGCCGCCGATTCCCGGCGACGAGGGTCGGCTCCAGCAGATCATCTGGAACCTGCTCGCGAACGCGATCAAGTTCACACCGCGCGGCGGAACCGTCACACTCCGTCTCGCGCATGAAGGCTCAGTCGTTCGTCTGATCGTCTCCGATACAGGCGAAGGCATCGATCGCGCGTTCCTGCCCTACGTGTTCGAGCCCTTCCGGCAGGCGGACAGCTCGACGACGCGGCCGCACGGAGGGATCGGTCTCGGCCTCGCCATCGTCCGCTCGCTCGTGGAGATGCACGGTGGGCGCATCCGCGTGGCGAGCGAGGGCAAAGGACATGGCGCGACGTTCACGCTGGAGTTGCCCGTGCTGGAGGCGGCGCCGGCGATCGGCGCGGCGTCGATGTCGGAGCGAGCTGTCCTGCCGCCGGCATCAGCTACTCTGCCCGCGCTGACGGACGTCACGGTGCTCGTCGTCGACGACCAGCAGTTCACCCGCGACGTCGTCGCCGCAATTCTGCGGCGCACGGGTGCGGTCGTACAGACCGCATCGTCGGTTCGCGAAGCGCTGCAGCTCTTCCGGAAGCTCGAGCCGCACATCGTCGTGTGCGACATCGCGATGCCCGATGAGGATGGCTACGTCTTTCTCCGCGAGGTGCGGGCACGTCCCGATGCGCTGCGGACGACACCGATTCTCGCGCTGACCGCTTTCGGACGACCCGAGGATCGGTTGCTCGCGCTCAACGCGGGTTTTGACGCGTACCTGAAGAAGCCGGTTGATCCGGCCGATCTGGCGCACTCGGTCCAGCGTCTTTCGGCGCGCCGGTAGAATCGAGACCGGAAGCTAGGATGAGGCGATGCCGTACAACCTGAGCCGCTTCGGATTCGGCGACATGATGGATTGCCGCGGACGCATCCGGGACCTGTTCGCCGACGATCCTCCGACCCTCGAAGCAGCGGCCGAGCGTGCGGTCGAGTTCTTCCGTCGCGAGCTGGTCGACGAGCATGGCCAGCCCGCATGCGCACTGGTGCGCTTCTTCAAGACGCATCCATACCGCGACCTGCCGGAGGATCTCCAGGCGGTCGTCCGCGCGGCATCTCCGGAGGCGGTATCGATTCCCGACCTGCGCTGCCTGACGCTCGTCGCGACGAGGGGCGACGAGGAGGACTGGAACTCGCGACTGACGTCGCGGGGCCACCGGGCCATTCCGCTCATGAGCGTCGAAATGGTGCAGCAGGCGCCGATGATCGCGCAGCTGATCACGCAGCTCGGACTGCCCATCGCCAACGTCGTTCGCCCGTCGCGCGCGTTGCTCCTCGACCAGGAGCAGACCACCCACAACGTCTTCTTCGTGCCGCGGGCGCTCGGGAGCCCCCACATCGTTGCGCAGGAAGAGTTCGTGGTCCGCTACGGCATTCAGTCGGTCCTTGGTTTCGGAGGGTTGCTCTCCTCCGGCGATCTCTTTGCCTTGATTCTCTTCTCGAAGGTGCCGATCTCGCCGGACGCCGCCGATCAATTCCGCGTGGTCGGTCTGAACCTGAAGATCGCGATCCTGCCGTTCGCGCGGAAGACGCTCTTTCGGGATCAGTGATTCACGTGCATGGCCAGCCAGCCGTCGAGCTCCGCGCGCGTCGGAAGGGCCGTCTGTGCGCCAAGACTGCGCGTCGCGAGCGCGGCGGCAGCGGAGGCAAAGATGGCCGCTTCGCGGAGGGGCAAGCCCTCCACCATCGCGATGGCAAACGCACCGACGAGCGCGTCGCCCGCCCCGGTCTCGTCAACCGAGGCGACGTCATGACGCGGGAGAAACACCTCCTCCGATCGGGAGACGAAGAGGTTGCCCGCGCGGCCAGCTTCGAGCGTGACCCCCTCCGCGCCGATCGCCATCAGTCGCACCGCCGCCTCGCGAGCCGATTCCAGGTCGCAGACGTCGACGGCGGTCAGCGCCGATGCTTCCGCCGCGTTGGCTTTGACGATCGCGCCGCGGAGAAGATCGCGCCGAAACGCGCGGATCGGAGATGCATCGAGGACCAGGCGCGCCGCCGTTCCGCGTACCAGACGAACCGTGTGCTCGACGACGCTGAGCGGAATCTCGAATTGCACGAGCACGACGCGCGCCGCGGCCAGCAGTGGTGCTGCGGCGTCGATGGCGTCCAGGCTCAGCGCTGCGTTCGCGCCGGGAAACACGATGACCTGTTTGTCGCCGACCTCGTTCCGCAGCAGGATGACCGTGCCTGTGGTCGTGTCGTGATCGCGCGTGACGTGCTCCACCGCGACGCGTTCCGCGACCAGGCTGGTCACGAGGGCCCGGCCCGCCTCGTCGTCGCCGACGCATCCCAATATCGCAACGTCCCCGCCGAGCCGTGCCGCTGCGACCGCCTGATTGGCCGCTTTCCCTCCGATCCCGCGATAGATCGCCGCCGCGGTCACGCACGTTCCGGGTGACGGCAACGTGCGCATGCGCAGCACGACGTCTTCGGCGATGCCGCCGACGCTGACGATTGAATGCACGACGCAATCGTAAAGCGTGCGGGACGAACCTCCCAGGAGACGGGCCGACGGTTGCGGACCGCTCCTTGCACTCGCGCTCTGGCTGTACCGCAACGGTGCCGTCCGCCGACTCGACTTACTGAAGGAGCAGACCCGATCCATGACCGAATCGACAGTAGTGTTCACCAAGGAAACGAACAGTGCCGCGGCCGGCACGGATCTCGGGGCCCGGCTTCGGGAAGGACTCGCGGATCACGAGCCCGACGCGGTGATCGTCTTCGCGTCGTCGCAGCACGACTACGTTCCGCTGCTGCAGGCGATTCACGAGAGCTGCCGCCCGGGCGTGCTGGTCGGCTGTTCTTCTGCCGGGGAGTTCGTCAGCGGCGACCGCGGCGAGGGCTCAGCCTCGGCCGTGGGAATCCGGTCGAACGTGATGCGTTTCACGGCCGGGCTCGGCCGTAATCTGCGCGCCGATCGCTCCGCCGCGGCGACCCAGATCGCGAGCTCGTTTCAGGGGCTGAGCAGCCACCAGTACCCCCATCGCGCGGCGCTGCTCCTCGCCGACGCGCTCGCCGGTTACACCGACGACTTCATCGAGCAGCTGAGCATCGCCACGCTCGGCAACTACCGGTTCTTCGGCGGTGGAGCGGGGGACGACGCGCGTTTCACGAAGACGCACGTGTTCTGCGGCACCGAGGCGTTCACCGATGCCGCGGTCGCGCTGGAGATCCTCTCCTCCAAGCCTATCGGCGTCGGCGTGAGCCACGGGTGGGAGCCGGCCAGCAAGGCGCTGCGCGTCACGGAGGCTGACGGCTCGACTGTCGTCAGTCTCAACGCGGCGCCGGCCGTGGAGGTGTTCGAGGAGCATGCGGAGAATACGGGGCAGCGATTCGACCGCAACGATCCGATCCCCTTCTTCCTGCACAACGTCCTGGGCATCGACACGGGCTCCGGATACAAGCTCCGCGTCCCGCTGGCGGTGCTGGAGGACGGCTCGATCGGCTGCGCGTCCGACATTCCAACCGGAGCGACGGTGCACATCATGAGAACCACCGCCCAGTCGGCCGCCGACGCCGCCATACGTGCGGTGAACTCGGCGATGAGCGACATGCGCGGTACGCCTCCGGAAGTGGCGCTCTTCTTCGACTGCGTGGCAACACGTCTTCGCATGGGAGGAGAGTTCGGGATGGAGATGGACGCGCTGCAGCGCGCGCTGGGCGCCGTGCCGTACGTCGGGTGCAACACGTACGGCCAGATCGCCCGGTCCGAAGGGCAGTTCAGCGGCTTTCACAACTGTACGGCGACGGTGGCGCTGCTGCCGGACTAGTGGAAGGCTTCGAGGAGACGATCGTTGCGCTGAGAGCAGCCGTAGCGCTCGTGGAGCCAGGCGGACGGCACGTGGCGGCGAAGGCCTTCGCGCGCCGCTGGGGCGCCGAGGACCTGGTCGTGTTCATTCGCGACGAGGCCGTGGGGCGGTCGCTGCCGGCGCCGGGATTCGCCCAGACACTCCGCGGCGCCCGTGCGTGGCGCCAGCTCGTAGCCGCGGCGATCGAGCAGGGTACGGCCGAGGGCTCGGTGGAGAACGCGCAAGAAGAGGTGCGCCCGGCGTACGCCGTGGGACTCACCGATGGCACGGCCGCTGTGCTGGTGGGAGAAACGATCACAGAGCCGGCCCGTCCGCTGCTCCGCGAGATTCTGCCGTTGCTCGGTGCTCTCTTTCGCACCGAAGCGGCGGCCGCACGCGCGGAAGTCGAGTCGCAGATGGCGCGGAGCGCGGCGCTGCAGGCAACGTCCCTGGCCGCGAAGCTCGATGCGACGCGCGCCGAGTTGCAGCACGCGTTGAGCGCCGCGGAAACGGCGTCGCGCGCACGCGATGAATTCCTCGCGACCGTATCGCACGAATTGCGCACGCCGCTCACGAGCATCATCGGATGGATTCAGTTGCTGCGGCTGGAGCGCGACGAGGCATCCCTCACCGAGGGGCTAGACACGATCGATCGCAATGCGCGGGCGCAGAGCCGGCTCATCGAAGACATCCTCGATTTCTCCCGCATCAACGCCGGGAAGCTGCATCTCAACGTTCGGCCGCTCGATCTCAGCGACGTCATCGACGCCGCGACCGACATCGTCCGGCCCGCGGCGGATGCGAAAGGCGTGCGGATCGAACGAATCCTCGATTCGGAAGCCGGACATGTCTCCGGCGATGCGGACCGGCTGCAGCAGGTCGTATGGAACCTGCTGTCGAATGCCGTCAAGTTCACACCGCGCGGCGGCAAAGTGTTGATTCGTCTCGAGCGCATCAACTCCCACTGCGAACTGACGGTCAGCGACACGGGGCAGGGAATCTCGCCGAAGTTCCTGCCGTACGTCTTCGACCGTTTCAGTCAGGCGGACAGCAGCTCGACGCGTGCACACGCGGGCCTCGGCCTCGGCCTTGGCATCGTTCGCCACCTCGTGGAGCTACACGGCGGAACGGTGCAGGCGTTCAGCCCCGGCGAAGGACAAGGGGCGACGTTCGCGGTGCGGCTGCCGTTGCTCGTCGCGCATCATCGCCCGGAAGACACGGTCGTGCCGATCGAACTGCCCGCACTGCGCACCATCGAGCAGGCCTTCGCGGATCTCTCCGGCGTCTCCGTTCTCGTGGTCGAAGACAACGACGACTCCCGGAAGCTCCTGCAGACGATCCTCAACCGCGCAGGAGCTGCCGTGCAAGTCGCGGAGAGCGTGCCAACGGCGTTGCGCATCCTTGCAGGTGAATGGCCGGACATCGTCATCAGCGACATCGAGATGCCCGGTGAAGACGGGTACTCGCTGATCCGCAAAATCCGGCTGCAGGAGCCGCCGTCTCAGCGTGTGCCTGCCATCGCGCTGACGGCCTACACGCGCAGCGCGGATCGTGTGCGCGCGCTCGCCGCAGGGTTTCAGACTCACATGAGCAAACCGGTCGAACCGGCTGAGTTGGTCGCAGCGGTGAAGAGCCTTTCCCGGCATCGTAAGTAGGCCGCAACCACCGCTTCATGCGGGCCGCGATCTCGCGCGATCGGTCACGTCGATGCTCAGGCTCAACACACCCGAGACCTTCCCGTCGAAGTCCCGTGCCGGCTGGTAGCTCACGTCGAACCACCCGTCCTCCGCGACTCCGTCGCCGTCGCGGTCGAAGCGCACGTGGAGGTCGCGCGCATGGAACTCGCGGCCGTTCTCATAAACGTCGTCGATGATCTTGAAGAGCTCTTTCTCTTCGATGTCCGGCAGCGCTTCTCGAATCGGTTTCCCTTCGACCATGCGTCCGCCAATGAGCTGGCGGCCGAACTCGTTGATGTACTCGATGACGTGTTTCGGGCCGCGCATGATCGTGATGGCGACCGGCGCTTTCTCGAAGACGTTGCGCAGATACACGCGCTCTGCTTCGCGCCGGATCAGCCACTGGCGATCGGTGACATCGCGCATGAAAAGGCCGGCCCCTCCGCGGCCGGTGGGGACGACCTTCACGTCATGCCAGATGTATTGCGTCGGATAGAAGACCGACAGCTCGAGCCGCTGCTCCTGCTGAATGGCCTCCACGAGCTGCGGCCATTGATGCGCACGCGTCGCGTCCGGGACGACATCGGTGAATGTCTGCCCGATCGCTTCCGCGCGGTTCTTCCGGAGCAGCCGTTCGGCGTTCGCGTTCATGAAGCGGATGCGGAGATCCGCATCGACCTGGACGTAGGCTTCGATGATCGATTCGATGATGAGTTCGGGGGCGAGCAATGGGGTCTCCTTTGCGGGGGATCATAGCGGGAGCGAACACGGACAGGAGAAATGCTCCCTTTCCGCGGCGAAGGTACGGGTTCTGCATCGCAGCGCCGACCATGACTACGCTGCCGCACGATGACCGGCTCGCGCTCGAAGACGCCCAGGAGCGCATCGCGGAGATGGTCTCTTCCGGCGCGCCGCTCCGCGAAACGCTCGAAGAGCTGATGCGCATCGTCGAAGGGATGACGCCGTCGGGAATGCTCGGTTCCATCCTCATCCTCGACGAAGGGGGACGCCACCTTCTGCACGGGGCCGGGCCCTCGCTGCCGGATGCGTACAACGCGGCGATCGACGGGATCGAGATCGGACCCGAGGTCGGCTCCTGCGGGACCGCGGCGTTTCATGACCGGACCGTCTCCGTCTTCGACATCGCCAACAATCCGCTGTGGGCGAACTTCAAGGACCTCGCGCTCCAGTACGGGCTTCGCGCCTGCTGGTCGACACCGATCCACGGCTCCGACGGGAAAGTGCTCGGCACCTTCGCGAACTACTATCGCTTCGTCCGCGACCCGAGCCCGGTCGACCGCGAACTGACGGAGATGATCACCCGCACCGCGGCGATGGCGATCGAGTGGGAGCGGGAGTTGCGCGTCACGGCGTCGGCATGAGCGGTCGCCTCACCCGTTGAGCGCGCGCACGATCTCGTCTGCCAGCAGCATCGAATGGATCTCGCGGGCGAGATCGAGCGGTTTCGATCGGCTTCTTCAGAACGCTCGTAGTACATGCGGTGCAAACGTAGCGCGCCCACTGCAGAGGATGAAACCGGCCGCCTACGCCGGCACGTCCGGCTGCAGGATGCCGTGGAGCTTCTGCGCCAAATCGATCGGCTCGACCGGCTTCTTCAGATAGCCGGAGAACCCCGCGTCGAGGATGCGGTCACGATCGGTCGCGTGGCCGAATGCCGTCATGGCGATCACCGGCATGGTCAGCCGGCGTGTTTCGCGGATGTGTCGCAGCAAGGCGAAACCGTCCGCATCGGGCATTGCGATGTCACTGACCACAACGTCCGGTGCCGAGGTTTCCAGCAGCGCGATCGCCTCGCTCACCGAGCCGGCCGCATCGACTGTCGCACCGCATCGGCCGAGGATCGTCCGCACGAGCATTCGCGCGTCTTCCTGGTCGTCGACGATGAGCACGCGTACGCCCTCGAGCGACGGATACTCGGCCACGGCTCGCGCGTCGAGGCGCGCGCCCGAACCATGACTCGCCGCCGCCGGAGCAACGTCGGGGGCATGGACGGCGCGCACCGGCAGCTCGATCGTGAAGATCGCTCCCCTCTCCTCGCCGTCGCTGTGTGCCGACAGGTTCCCGCCGTGCATCTCCACGAGCCGCTTCACGATCGCGAGGCCGAGTCCGAGACCGCCGTGCGTGCGGGTCGTAACGCTCTCCGCCTGACGGAAAGGCTCGAAGACGTACGGCAGAAACTCACGGGAGATGCCTTTCCCCGTATCGCGCACGCTGAGCCGGACGAACGACCCCGACTGCTCCACCCTCGCGATCACTTCGCCGCCGCGCGGCGTGAACTTGATCGCGTTGGAGAGGAGATTCCAGACGATCTGCTGCAGGCGGTGGGGATCGCCCGTGACGATCGAGGCGCCCGGGCGCCGCTGCATCTCGAGAACCACGCCCTTCGCGTCTGCGGCCGGCTGCACGGTGCTCATCGCCGCCTCGACCACGTCGACGATGTCGACCGGCTGCGGCTCCATCTGCATCTTTCCGGCGATGATCCGTGACATGTCGAGGACGTCCTCGATCAGCGTCGCCTGTGCATGGGCGCTGCGCAGGATGGCCTCGACGGCGCCGGCATACGTCTGGTCGTCCATGCCGCCCTCCTGCAGCATGCGCGACCAGCCGAGAATGGCCGTCATCGGCGTGCGTAGCTCGTGGGAGAGGGTGGCGAGGAAGTCGTCCTTGGCCCGGTTCGCGTCCTGCGCGGCGCGATACAACCTCGCGTTCTCGATGGCCACCGCCGCCTGACGGGCGAACTCCTCGGCGTGATGCAGGTCCATCTCGGTGAACTGCCGCTTCGAGTCCGAGGAGACGAACGTGATCGCGCCGAGCGGACCGCGCCGGCCGGGCAGAGCGACCACCATCCAGGAGACCAGACCGAGCTCCCTGACGATCGCGTAGTGCTCTTCGCTCGTGGTGATGGAGCGCAGCAGTTCGTCCGAGACGTAGCGGACGAGCTGTGCTTCGCCGGTTCTCAGCGTCGTTGCGATCGGATCGGCCGCGCGTTCCGCGCGGAAGCGGCGGTGGAGATCCCACGCGAGCTCCGTCTTCCGCGGATCCACGTGAGCGACCGCGAGGCGTACATAGGGAGCATCGCCTTCGCCGCACATGTCCAGGGCGCACCAGTCGGCCAGCCCGGGCACGGCTGCGCGCGTCAGATTCCTGAGCGTCGACTCGTAGTCGAGCGACGAGGTGAACAACTCGTTCGCGCGGGCGAGGAAGCGCAGATGCTCTTCCGTCGAGCGGCGCTGATCGATGTCCGAGGTCGTCCCGACCCATTCCCGCAGCGTCCCGTCTTCGTCGTAAACCGGCACCCCTTTCGACGCAAACCAGCGATAGGAGCCGTCGGAGAGCCGCAGGCGGAACTCCATTTGATAGATGCGCCGTTCGGCGATCGCCGCATCGAGCACGCGCTCGGTCTCCTCGCGGAAATCGGGATGCACAGCCTGCAGCCATCCGCGACCTTCCATCTCGTCGAAGGTCTGGCCGGTCAGAGCGCGCCACGACGGCGAGTCTTCGACCACGTAGCCCTCGGGGTTGCTTGTTCCCACCGCCTGCGCCGTCGGGCTGGCCTCGACGAGCGACCGGTAGCGCTCCTCGCTGCGACGAATGACGGCGCGGTCGGCGACGACCCGTTGATACAACCGGGCGTTGTCGAGCGCGACGGCCGCCTGTGACGCGAGCCCCTCCACCACCTGCGCCGACTGGTGCGTGAAAACGCCCGCCTGCGGATGGCCGAAGAACAGCCCTCCCAACACCTCGCCGCTGCGGGATACCACCGGCACCGCGAGGTAGCTGACGACCGGCAGGTGACCCTTTGGCAAGCCGTTGTAGGGCGGGTTCTGCCCGAATCGCGGGTCTTTCGTCACGTCGTCCATCAGCACCGTTTTCTCGCCCGCGAACGTCGGCGCGAAGATGGCGGTGTTTCGCGGATGCGGGAACTTCTCGAAGTGCTCCCGCGGCATGCCGGAGATCGTGTAAAGCATGTACGCCTCTCCGGCGTCGTTCACGACGTTGTAGAAGAACGCCCCGAACTGCGCGCCTGAGAGCTCGGTCGCGGCATCGGTCACCGCCTGGACAACCTTCTGCAGTTCGAGATCGGCGGAGATCGTCCGTCCGATGTCGCTCAGCCGCTCCAGCGTCCGCGCGTGCCGTCGCCGGTCGTCCACGTCCGTGTTGATGCCCACCCAGCGAACGATGCTCCCGTCCGGATCGCGCAAGGGGTTGACGCGCGTCAGGAACCAGCGGAACGCACCGTCATGCCGGCGCAGAGGGAACTCCATTTCGAACGGAGTGCCGGTCTCGAGCGAGTGGCGCCAGCGTTCCACGACGATCGGCAGCATCTCCGGATCGTGCACCTTCTCCCAACCCCAGCCCTGCATCTCCTCGAAGGTGGTGCCAGTGTAGTCGTACCAGCCGCGGTTATAGAAGTCGATGTAGCCGTCGGGCCGCGCCGTCCAGCCGAGCTGGGGCATGAGGTCGAACAGGGATCGGAGGATCGAGTCGTCCGACGCGAGCGGTGCGTCACCAGGAGGAGCCATGAGGCCGCCTGAGTGCAAGCCGGACGCCGAGTTGATGAACCGAAACACCCTCAGACCGGCATGATTGCAACCGACCAGCTGACCGCCACGGTGGCCGGGAAGGTGATGTCGTGCAGCCGGACGATCCGGCCGTCCGCGCAGCGGGCGCCGTACTGGAAGTCACGGTCGGCGCCCGTCCACCCGGTCATGCCGCGAATCGTCGTCTATAATTCGCGGCCGTCCGAATTCAACACAATCAGGAGAGAGTGATGAGAAAAGCCGTCTCTGCATTCTTTGTGTGTCTCGTGCTGTCCGCTCCGGCGTTCGCTGCCGGTCGCTCGAACGTCAAAGTGATCAACCAAAGCAAGTGGGATATTCACCACATGTTCGTCTCTCCGAGCGAACAGGAGGACTGGGGTCCGGACCAGCTCGAGGATCAGGTCATTGACGCAGGTGCCAATTTCACGCTGAAAGGCATCCCCTGCGATGTCTATGACATCAAGGTCGTCGACGAGGACGGCGACGAGTGCATCATCGAAGCGGTAGACATCTGCGAGAACTCCTACTGGAAAATCACCACGCAGGAACTGCTCGAGTGCGAGGGATTCGGCGAGTAAACGACCGCGCCGGCTAAGACCGTGAGCCCGGCACGATCCGACTGGTGATCGCATTGGCGATGACGCTCTTCGACGCGCGCGGAAGCCCCGTCGAAGAGCCATCGCTGGACACCACGATCACCTGATTCCGGTCCGAGTCGAAGCCGTCGGGACGCGTTGCGAACGTCGTCGGCCACGATCAGAGCGGCGCCTTTCTCTACGAATTCGTCGCGCGTAAGTCTCCGGGTGCCCGAGCCCCGTCGATCTCGAACTGACGGAGATGATCACCCGCACCGCGGCGATGGCGATCGAGTGGGAGCGGGAGTCGCGCGTCACGTCGTCGGCATGAGCGCCCGCCTCACCCGTTGAGCGCCCGCACGATCTCGTCCGCCAGCAGCATCGGGTCGAGCGGTTTGGCGATGAAGCCGTTGAAGCCGGCGGCGGCGACGCGGGCCCGGCTGCCGTCGTCGGCGTGGCCACTGACCGCGATCGCCGGAAGGGTGCTCTGTCGGGCGCGGAGCGTCTGCAGGAGCACGATTCCGTCGTTGCCCGGCATCTCGATGTCGGTGACCAGGACCTGCGGCTCGAAACTGAGCAGTGCCGCCTCGGCATCGACCGCCGAGGCGGCGTCGGCGACGTCAGCGCCGAAGCTGCTGAGGATCGTGGCGAGCAGGGTCCGCGTCGCCTGATCGTCCTCCACTAGCAGAACGCGCACCGCGCGCAGGCGGTCATGGCGCGGGCTGGAACGCTCGGCGCGTGCCGGGGCCACGCGGTCGCCGGACAGTTGCGGCAGCGACACGGTGAACGTTGCACCCCGCCCGCGTCCCGCGCTGCTCGCGGCGATGAAGCCGCCGTGGAGCTCGATCAGCTCCTTGGCGATCGCCAGGCCGAGGCCGAGCCCCGTGCGCCCCCGCTGGGCAGTTGCGGCCTGCCGGAAGCGCTCGAACACGAGGGGCAGGAACTCGGCCGCGATTCCTTCACCGCTGTCCTGGACCGTGATGGCGACGTCGGGTCCGGACTCGGCGGCCATGAGACGCACCACGCCGCCGGCCGGTGTGAACTTGACCGCATTGCTCAGCAGGTTCCAGAAGACCTGCTGGAGGCGTGACGCGTCGCCGAGGACCGTGACAGGTCCGCCTGCGAGCTCGATCTCGAGGCGCTGCTTCTTCGCCTCCGCGGCGGGCCGGATGGCGGCGACGGCGTTCTGCAGGATCGCGGTCAGGTCGACCGGCACGGGGGTGAGATGCAGCTTCCCGGTCACGATGCGGGACACGTCGAGAAGGTCGTCGATCAGCTTCGCCTGTGCCTCGCCGCTCTGCCGGATCGTGCGCAGGCCGAGGTCGACCTGGTCGGGCTCCAGGTCGCCGAGCTGCAGCAGGTGCGCCCAGCCGAGGATCGCCGTCATCGGCGTGCGCAGTTCGTGCGAGAGGTTGGCGAGGAACTCGTCCTTGGCCCGGTTCGCTTCCTGTGCACTCCGATAGAGACGGGCGTTGTCGACCGCCAGCGCCGCCCGCCGCGCCAGCTCCTCGGCGAGTGCGACGTCGTGCGGCTCGAAGCAGGTGCGGGTGCCCGTACCGAGAAACGTGATCACTCCGAACGTTCTCCCCTGGCTCGTCATCGGGACGGAGACGAAACAGCGGATGCCCATCGCGAGGAGCGCGTTGCGATGATCGTCGTCGCGGCCCACCGCCTTCAACACATCCTCGGGCACGTCGTTCACGATGTATGTCGTGCCGCGCGCGACCGCGTCGGAGGCGCCGTAGACGACGTTCTTAGAGGCAAAGCTGCGCCGCAACCGGGCCGCGAGCGCCTCGTCCCCCGCCCCGCCCGGGTGAGCCACGGCGATGCGCCGGAATCCGCCGTCCGTTTCGACGAGGTCGACGAAACACCAGTCGGCGAACCGCGGAACGACGAGGGTACTGATCGCGCGCAACGTTTCCTCGTAGTCGAGCGAGCGGTTGAAGATTGCGCCTGCCTCGGCGAGGAACTGTGCGGTGCGCTCGGCGTTCTTGCGCTCGGTGATGTCGTAGACCGACGCCAGAAAGCCGGGCGTGGCTCCCGGCTGCTCGAAGGGGGAGATGAGCACCAGCGCATCGAACCGGCGCTCGTCGCGCCGGCGGAAGCGCAGCTCGTAGCCGGCCGGACGATCCGGCTTCCCGGCGAGCACGTTCCCCAGAGCCGCGGCGATGTTCTCCTCCTCCTCCGGCGGCCAGTAGGGGAACGGCGGCGTTCTTCCGATCAGCTCTGCTTCTTCCCAGCCGACAAGGGCCGCGAAGGCCCGGTTCACGTACGTCTGCCGTCCCTCCATGTCGACGACGGCAACGCCGGCCAGCATCGAGCTCTCGATGGCCCGGCGGAACGCGGCCTCCGTGGCCGCCGCCGCTTCGGCGCGCTTCCACTCCAGCCAGGTCGCGGCCTGGTTCACGGCCACGCGCAGGATGAGCCGCTCCATCTCGTTCGGAAAATCGGGCCGGCGGGCACCCACCACGAAGCGGCCGCCTCCCTGGAACGAGAGCGGAGAGGACAGCATCTGCAGCGCCAGCGGCCCCGCGTCCGTTGCGGCACGCTCGGATCCGTTGCCGGCCTCGCGCAGCAGGCGCGCGGCCTCGTGATCCTCATCGCTACGGAGCCGGAGGAGGTCCGGACATCCGTTCGCCGGCGAGGCGAGATAGACGCCGTCGGCGTCGATCATGCGGGCGACGACGTCGACGAGGTCCGTGCAGATCTGCCGCGGCTCGTAGCGCGCCCAGACCGTGGGCAGCATCGTCAGGGCGATCAGGTCGCGCAGCGAGCGCCGCAGGTCCTGCACGCCGTCGGATGCGCTACCCGGCATTGGCGGCCCGCCGCCGACCCAACTCCTCCAGCATCTCCTCGGGCGGTACGAAGAAGGGATTCTCCTGCAACAGCCCGCCGATGATGACCATCGGATGCGTCCTCATGATGTCCATGACCACGCCCCCGCCAAACTTGGCGAGATCGTACGTTCACGTGACCGCGTCGTCGTACTTTGGAAGGACGAAGTTCAGGCGGGTCTCGTATTCGACGATGTCGGCGACGCCGGGACGGTCCTCGAGCGCCCACTCCATGTTGGCCACGAGCCGCGTCAGCGGGAACCCGAGCTCCTTTCCGCCGGCGAGCACCTCTTCGATGAGCGCCAGCATGGCGTTCTGATCGAAGTGGCCGCCGCGCAGGTACGCTTCCTCCCAGGGGAGAACGGTGAGCTGTCCGCTCGTCTCGGCCGTCGCGGTGTCGATGCCTGCCTCGCGAAGACGGTCGAGGTGATCCGGGCGGTGGGCGGGATCGACGATGTGAAAGGCGCGGTCGCCGTGGTCGAACCCCTCCTGGATGAAGGGCATGAGCACGCGGTACTCCTCGTCGCGGGTATGGAAGAACGCGCAGACATGGCGCGCCCGATCGAGGGCCGAGCCTGCCAGATGAACGGGACGCTGTTCGCCGGACACGTGCATCGAAAATGCTCCCCTTTTTGAAGTCTGGGAGCCTGCGATGCAAAAATCGTGCGGTTTGTCTGACTCACACCAGTTCCCGATCGAGCCGCCTGTGAAGCGCTCCGGCCGCGCTGCGCGTCAGTCGCGAGCCGGGTCCGGCAGCTCGATCATGATGCCGCGGAGGCGTTGGGCCACGCCTCTGTGTCCTTTCACGACCTTGACGATGTCGTGCAGGAGGACGGTACGTCCGTCGGCGCAGCGCGCCCGGTACTGGAAGTCGTGATCGACCCCTTTCCCCGTGGCCATCGCGCGGTAGGCGATGGCGTCGTTCCGATCGTCGGGGTGAACGACCGAATCGGCCCAGAATGTCGGTTCGTTCGTCCACCGCGAAGCCGGGTGTCCGAGTACGTCTTCGGCGGCGCCACCGACAAAGCCGAATTGAAAGGTCTGGGCGTCACCTTCCCAGACGATCGGGCGGAGCTCGGGGAGGAGCTGCCTGGCCCGATGCTCCACTAGGGTCATCGGGTCGTCGTCGGCGCCGAAGATTCGGTCGATTTTCTCCGCGAAGATGTCGGTGAGCTGCTCGGTTGCGATCATGCGTGGCGACCCGGCGCCGCGGGAGTTGTGCCGCGCGGCGTCCGGGTCGGTGCGGGCCCTCCTCGACCCGGCGATGGAGCGCGACTGTGCAAAATGGATGCGTAGAGCGCGCTGGCGCAGGCCTCGCACAGCGGCTGAGCCGTGACAGGCCGACTCTCGGGGCAAACCGGGAGGAGGTGATGTCATGTGCGAAGGAAGTCGAAGGAGCGACCGCTCGCTTCCAATCGTCCGGCTCGCGCCCCCGAGCCGGCGGAGGAGCGTCGCAGAAGTTCTCGAAGTACGTCCCCGCGCAGCAGCGACGCGCAGCGCCTACGCGTGACCGTGAAGCTGCCGGAAACCATCATCAAGCGTGCGCGAAACGCAGTCTCCGGATCGGAGAACCTGACGCTCGCGGCGCTCGTTGAACGGAGCCTGACCACCTACATCGACGAGTTGGAGAAGCAGCGCGGTAAAGCGTTTCCTGCGCGGAACAAGCCTCTCCGAGTCGGCCGGCCACGGGGCGCAAAGTAGCAGCGTCCCGGCGAAGCCGCCATCCGCGCTGGCGGCTTTGCCTCCTTCAGTCATCGTCAGATTGAAAAATGCTCCCCTTTTGTGCGACCGTGCCGCCGGCTTCCTGCGGACGTGACGACAGCACCGACCAGCTTCCCGATCCTCATCGTCGATGATGACGAACCGACGCAGAACCTTCTGCGCGCGGTCCTCCGCAGGTGCGGCTACGCGAGCGAGGTCGCGTCGAACGGCCGCCAGGCGATCGGTCTGCTGCGCGAGAAGCGCTACGCCGCCGTGGTCCTCGACATGATGATGCCCGAAGTCAGCGGGCACGAAGTCATCACGTTCCTCGGTACGACCGCGGATCCCGTTCCGGTCATCATCTGCTCGGCCGCCGGACCGACCGCCCTGGCCGGCTTCGATCCGGCCGTGGTCAAGGCCATTGTCCGCAAGCCATTCGACCTCGACCAACTGGTTGCGGCAGTGACCGCCATCGCGCACCCGGCTGAATAGTCGACTCTGCGCCGCCTGATGACACGCATCCTGCAATGGCAGCAGTCGGCTTCAGCGGGTGGATCCCCGCCGGCCGGAGGTGCGGATGAAGAAGTGTGCTGCGCTCATCGTCGAAGATGACGACAGTGTTCAGCGTCTGCTGCAGGTGGTGCTGAGGAAACATTGCGAGTCAGTTGACCTGGCAGCCGACGGAGAAGCGGCGATCGCCATGGTGCGCCACGGTTCCTACGACCTCGTACTGCTCGACCTGATGCTCCCGAAGGCGAACGGTCTGGCCGTGTCCGAAGCCATTCAGGCGCTGCCGGTGAAGCCGAAGGTGATCGTCCTTTCGGCGATTTCCCGGTACTTTTCCGACCGCTTTCCGGAAGACACCCTCGTGCTGCAGAAGCCGTTCGACATCGACAGGATCGAAGACGTGCTTCGGACACTCGCCGCTGACTGACGTGTTCAGCGCCGCGTGCAGTCACGGACGACCTGAATGAGCTCGTCCATGTCGAACGGTTTGGAGATGATGCAGCACAGATGGTGCAGTCTCTCCTTCGCCGCGGCTTTCGGGAACGCAGTCATTACGACCGTCTTTTCCATCATCCGCGGCTGCGTGTCGATGAGATGCTCCACGACGCCGAATCCATCGACCCGCGGCATCATCAGGTCCAGCACGACCGCGTCGAACGCTCCGGCATCCAGTTTCTCGATCGCGTGCTGCCCGTCGGATGCTTCGACGGGATCGAAACCCGCGCGGGTGAGCATGCGGCTGACGAGCGTGCGGATCGCGTCTTCATCGTCCGCGACCAACACGCGGAGCGGCTTTCCCTCGGTCATTCCTGATTCGTCTCTCCCCCGTTGTGCGGCAACGGTCTTGCTGCGGGTATGCACATGGAACGCCGATCGTCGTACCGTGCACTCATCGTCGAGGACGATGGTGCCATTCTCAACCTCGTCAAGATCGTGCTCGAACGTGAAAAGTTCGTCGTTGAGGGCGTCAGCAACGGCGCGGCCGCGATCGATCTGCTGGCATCCGTGGCGTACGACCTCCTGATCGTCGATCTCATGCTCCCCGAGATCGGCGGTGAGGAGCTCCTCGGGTTCCTCGAGCAGACACAGCCGAAGTACCTGCGGCGGGTCGTGGTGACGACCGCTTCTCCCGGCCGGATAAGCTGCGAGTTTCTGCAGCGGATCTGCCGGTTGCTGGCGAAGCCGTTCGACATCGACGAGCTCGTGCTGATCGCGAAAGAGTGCGCGCAACCAGACGCGGCATGAAGGGGCTGCCGGGCGCGAGCGGAGGTACAGGCCATGCAACGGCCGGCCGGCATGCGGTACTTCAAACCGTTTCTGCCGAACCGGACCCACACCGTGCTCCTATGCTCGCCGCACCTCGTGCTTGGACTGCTGGTCGCGTCCACGCTGGAGCCGTGGCAGATTCGTGTCGACGTCGCCGCGACGCCGGACGATGCATTCGTGTTGCTCGACGGTGGCGCGCACTACTGCCTCGCTGAGCTCGATCGCCGGCAACCAGCACACGCCGACCGGCTGCGACGTCACCCCCTCATCAACCCGCAGACGATCATCGAGATTGAAGGTGCGCCCGAAGACGAGGAGTCGATTGCGCGAACGGTGACGATCGCAGAACGTCAGGCGGAGATGCTCGCCCCGACGATCCTCGAATGCCTCAATCCGGTGAAACTCGCCCACGAGTTAGTGCACTGACGCTGAGTGTCAGGACGTGCGTCGCGCGTCTGAGGTCGAGTTCTGCCTGCGGCGAGCGCCTGACGCGATCGACCGTTGCGCCATCGTGGTGCTGAATGTACCCCGCCGCGTGGCGTCGCGCCCTCGAAAGTGACTGCATGAACTCCAACTACTTTCACGCACCCGTCGCCCCAACTGCCGATCGCATGATCGGAGCGTGATGATCATGGGTTGTCTTGCCGCTGCGGGATTCAAGAGCGCCGGTGGAGCCGATCATGGGAGACTCGATGGAGAAGCCGGCTGCCAGCGGCCGCTACGTACCTCACCTGGGGGACCTCTGCCTGGAAATGCGGTGTTGTTCGCAGCACCAAGCCGGTTACACTCGTTAACAAGCCGCGCGTCGCGGCTGGAGTACCGCAGCAATCGCTCCTCGTTCTTTGATGATCCAGCTTCGACGGCCCTTTTTTGTGTACGGCTTTCCGTCGCAGGTATCTAACAAGTTTCTATTTTTCCCGGCACCGCCGTCTCCAGACAGCTCCGGACGACGCCAGATTGCTCGTAAGTCATTGATCTGCCGTTGTCTCCCGCCTGCTCCAGACGGCGATTCGGATTGTTAATCCATTGCTCGGCGGTTCGCCCAGCACAGCCGACCTCGTTTCAGAGACACCGAGAACCGCGGGTCTCCACCGCCGTTGTACACGTGCAAGATCGGAGGAGTTGTCAGCCTCGGACGCCGACGCGCAGCGGCCACACGCGGCAGGAAGATCGTCACCGTAAAGAAATGTCCCTGAGCGGCAGACAACACGACCGGATTCGTCTGAGGAGCGCAGTGATCGCTCCTGCGCAGAAAACTCTCCTCTTCCGAGAAGCCACCCCCAACAAGAACTCGTAACTCATTGCAATATCGAGTCAAACGGCACGACTCGGTGCTAAGACAATTCAACACCACTCCGTAGCGCCCTAGAACGCCATCTGAAACCTCTTCCGCAGCTCGTGGAGACCCTGTCGACCGCCTTCCGCCGGCAACTCCTCCACAACGATCGGCATGTCGATCGCCATGACCGCCTCCCGAAGAAGCCCCGCTCGTCGGCTACCCCGCGTCAACACGAGGAGCATCGTGGAGCTCTCTTCGCTCCAGCCAACGAGGACATGCCGGAGCTTGATGAGTTTCGGCACGAAGACACTCTTCACGCGTTCTGCCCCGAGATCCACTTCGCACGCCAGCACGAACCCGATTGCGCCACTCCGTGGCGTTCGCACCGCGAGTACGTCCGGGATCGCGGCGGTCGGTGGCACGAGTTGTCGCTGCAGCGCCCACGCGGGTAGCACCGCATCGAACGGCCGCGGAACGAATCGAAGCAGCACCCGCAGGTCGTTGATCCACGCCGTGTGCGCCAGATCTTTAAGGGCAACGGGCGATCTCGGCGCGAAGAGGTGCCTCCCGTCTACACCGCGCTTCTCAAGGAGCGCGCGTCCAGCGGCAGCAAGGCGAAGACGGTTCGGGCCAAGTTTGTTGAGTCGCGTGATCAGGAGTATGCCGCGACGCTCCCACCGACACACGAAGCGCGACACCACGGCTTCGGACAACCCGGGAAAGACGGCTTCGTGCAGTTGGTACTGCAGCACCTCGAATCCTTCGCCGACGAATGAGAGCGCATCGACATCCCGCGTACTGAGGGCAACGGTCTGCCGCAGTTCCGTGTCCCTGCTGCGCTTCACGATCGTCCGCATGCGTCGCGAGTGTACGGACGTGGCCCGCACTGCCTTCGCAGCGGATCGAAACATCCACGTACTTCAGAGCACCTTGATCGTGGCCGTGCAAACGTCGCATGGAAACACCTTTCCGAGTTGCCGACAATTCGAGCAGCGCAGCCGAGATCCAAACTCGGTCGCGCCACAGCGCTTGCACGTTGCCAGCACGTTCAACGAGTTCGGGTTGTTGCAGTGCGGGCACGTGATCACGCCCGCACGCACGGCGGCAAACCGCTTCAGCGTTCGACGCGTCCCGACGAGCCACCGCACGAGGTAGACCGGCGACGCGAGGGCGTACAGCAGGCCGACCGTCATCCACCGTACGAGCGCCCGCGTCATTTGTCTTCGTCCCGCGTGCCGAGCTCGCGCAGAAGATCCGCGAGGCTTCCCGGTTGCTTCTTCGGTGCGCGGCTGCCGACGTGTGCCGCGCCCGGCTGCGCTTGGTCGACGACCTGCGCCTCCCAGGCCGCGATGTGCTCCGCGGCAACGCGGGACGAGATCATCGAGCGTGACGCGATCTCGCGCCGAAACACCTCGCGAAGCATCGCTGCTCCTGCACTACATACGTGCGTACCCGGATCGTCCACATCCGGCGCGCGAAGCGGCAAGGCCACACTGCCCTTCGCGAGGAAGTAGAAGTGCTGGCGCGCTAGGCCATGCATCCTACGGAGGAAGTCGCGGTGGCGTTCTACTTCGGTGCGTTGCCCATCGGCCTGCGACCGCACCGTGTGCGGGTAGAGCCACTCCGCTTCGTCACGCGACTGAAAAATCGCCCACCAGCGCGTGTTGAGCATGAGCGTGCGGACCATCTGCGATGGAAGCGCGTTCGCGAAATCCTGGGCGCAGAAGACGATGCCCATGCCGACCGAGCGGAGCGCGCGTGCGGCCTCCATGAGCGGCTGGGTGAGCTCGCTCGATCCAGACAGCAGCATGGGTGACTCGTCGATGATTACGATGCCGGGCCGGTTCGGATCGCGGCGTGGCGCAGCGAGCAAGACATCAATGAGTCGGTAACTCGCTCGCTCCTTGCCTTTCGCGAGCGGGAGCGTCATCGCGCACCCATAGTTGCCGAGGGTGATCCGAGCCGGCGTCTTCGGGAGCAGGCGGTCGAGATCTGCGGGCGGGACCCCGACCGACAGCCGCACTTCGGGAAATGCCATATCGCTCTGGATCCGGCGAAGGAGTGCCTCGCGCGTCTGGCGCGGCAGGGTGTGCGCTGCATCGTTGAAGTACGCGCGCACGTCCGTATCCCGCACCCTCTCGAGCATCCGGACGCGATAGGTCTCGTCCTCGAAGAACTTCACCGCGAAGCGGTAGTTCGGCGGGAATCGCCGATCGACGAGGAAGCGGCCGTACATGAAGGATGCCTGCCGCAGGCTCTCGGTATAGGTCTGCTGGCTCGCTTGAATGGCAACGTCGTTTCGCAGGAACGCGAGGTACGCGTCCGACACATCGCCGGCGGCGTTGTCGAACGGTGCGATGGGACTCACCGCGTCCGGCGACCAGTCGATGACGCGCACAGAGCTCGAGATCCGTTCGCGCGTGACCTCGTCCGCGTTGAGCCACAGCGCGGCGATGAACTGCGCCGCGAGATCAAACGTCTCCTGCTTGGGATCAACGAGCTCGATCTCGATGTCGAGCGGTGCGCCGACGCCGCCACTCGCATCCGGCACACCGAAGACTCTCCGGAGGAGGTGCAGGATGAGGCCGAGTACGAACCGCGTCTTGCCGCTTCCGGTTGCACCGATGATGAGGGCGCTCGCGAGGGCGATCGTCTGGTTGATCGACACGAGTGTTCCGGAGGGCAGGAATCCGACCGGAACACTCGGCTCGCCGGACAACTGGCGAGCGGCGTCCGCAAGCGCCGTACTCTGCGACGGCATCACGTTGCGCGTCCGCTCGTACACGAGTGCGCGCTCGTACGAGGTCTTCTTCTCGCGCCAGAAGAGGAAGTCGAGGAGATTCAGAACCCCTCCTCGCCGTCCTGCTCACGCGTTCCGATTTCCGGGAAGGTACGGCGTCGATCGCGCTCCCGCATGAGGGTCTTGCCGGACGAGCGCAGGTTGACGTACTCCGTCCACGCGTCGTTCCTGGGGCGATGGAGGCGCTTCCAGATTTCCAGGCCAGCGTACGAAAATACGGAGAGCAGAATGAGACTGAGGATGACAAGAGGTCGTCCGAGCCACGGCGTCATTGCCGATGGGTGTTCCGTCGTCGGGAGCCCAATCAGCCCGAAGAACACCGACGGAGCGAGCGCGGCGAGGAAACAGACTGCGGCGCACCGTCGCAATGTCCCTCCGAACTGCGTCCGCGCGACGGGGAGGGAAACGACGAAGAGCAGGCATGCGGCGGCGATGAGGTAGCGGACGATCATGGGCTGGTTCTCCTGGAGCGTCGGGGTTCAGCGCAGGGCGCCGAGACCCGGAGCGGCGTCCGCTTGGCGTGCGCGCGTTCGCTCACATGACCATACGCCTGCGGCGACCGAGCCTCGGCGGCTCATGCTCCTGTTCCCTTCGCGTTTCCGGCGGCGCTGCCTGGTCTCATCGACACGGTCGCGGTGCGTTTCCCGCGCGCTTTCGGTGCGCTCGGCACGAGCCGGCACAGCACCGAGTCGACGATCCGGAGGCTCTCTTCGTCGATATCGGTCAGCACCTTGATGCAGCGGAGCCGAAGCGCTGCGGTTTGAGCTTCTGGGAAGTCGTCGTTGCTCATCGTGTCCTCCATAGGTAGTCGACGCACGCGACGATAAAGCGTCGATTCGGCCGCCGAGTTGGAGCGGATCGCAACGACCGACGCACCGTTCCGTCCCTCATTCCACGCTCACGGCAGGGCGATCAAGCTCTACCAGCCGTGGGACGTGCTGTGAGGTGGGCGCGGCGATCGCAGAGCACCGGAGCCGTCCCGCGCTTCCTCATCGGAAGAAGCGGGTGACGGGCGTAGGATTGAACAAGAGAGATCCATGAATTCTCGGGAACAGCACGCGGGCCTTCACTTCGAGGCGTTTCGATCTCGCGCCGCACACGTTCACCTACCGTCGCTGCATGGGAGAACTCACGACGTGGATGCTGTCCCGAGACGTCGCCCGAGTCCTCGGCGTGAAGACCAACACACTTGCGAAATGGAGGATCAACGGCAAAGGACCGAAGAATTGGAAACGCACCAGCGCAACAACCGTTCACTACAGCGTCCAATCTGTCATCGAGTTTCAGCAAACGTGGGACGACACGGCGGAGACGTCGAACGACGCCCCCGCGATCGAAGCAAGGAGGAAGTGATGCCCATTGCCTCACATGGGTTCCGGGATGTCTGTCCCGGATTCAAGTGGAACAGGAAGACGAAAGAAGCTTTGTTCGATGTCTCAGCACCCGGCGGCAAGAGCAGAAAGCGAAAGATCGTTCCGTTCGAAAGCGTCGAAGATGCGAAGGCGGCGTTCGCTGGCTTTCGAGCCGAGGCGCGAAAAGTCGTCGAGGGCTACAAGCCGGGAGAGATGCCGACCTTAGCGCAGTACATCGAGAGGCATCTCGTCGCGATGTGCACGCGCGTGAAGCCCTCGACGCAGAGGAACTACGAGGTCTGCATCAACCACCATCTCGCGCCGCACTTTGGTGCGACAAGGATCAACAAGATCGGTGAGCTCGAAATCGAGGAATACGTCGCTTGGGAGTTACGCCGACAGGATAGCGACGGTGCGCCGACACCAACCTCGCCCGCGATGATCAACGCGTCGCTCCGCGTCCTTCGGAAGGTGCTCCACAACGCACGCAAGCGGAAGCTGATCTCGGACGTGCCGGCGATCGAATTTCTGCCCGTCGCACCTCTCCGCAATGAGTTCTCCCCCGACGAGCAGGATGCGTATCTCGCCGCGTTCGATGACGAATCGGCGTTCCGGCGTTACCTCTCGAAACACCGCGTTCTCGGGCCGGAACGGGAGTCCAAACGCTTCGCTACCGCGCGGCGCTTCGGTGGCAGCTACAAGCCAGATGGTGAGGCGGCGGTCGTCTATTTCGACCGCTTCAGGGCTGCGAAGCCGTGGTTTGTCGCCGCGCTCCACACCGGGCTTCGGCGATCGGACCTCACGAATCTCCGCTGGTCGGATGTGAACCTGCGCGAAGGCTTCATCCGCGTGCTGATGCAGAAGACGACGAAGGAAGCCCTCATCCCGATCTCGCAAACGCTGCGCGCCGTGTTTCGCGAATGCCGTGAACGGCCGGTTGTGAGCGAATACGTGTTCGTCGGCGGCGAGGGCCGACGGTTCAACGCGCAGGCCATCGACCGGTATCACCACCTTGCGCTTGCGATCGCGGGGATCACCCGGCACGTGCGTGTCCACGATCTCCGCCACTCGTACGGCTCAACCCTCGCGTCGGGCAACGTCTCGCTCACCGTCATCCGCGACTGCATGGGCCATCAATCCACGAAAACGACGGAGCGGTACGCACGTCCGTCCGCAGCCGCCATCGCATCAGTGACTGCGGCGCTCGATCGACCGCGTCGTGGGGGTAGAAAAGACAACTTCGACACCCGGAACGACACCCGACCCCAAAAAGGGGTAGAGCAGCTGATTCGTGAACAGCAGCCAGAAACGAATAAAGCCACTGTTTCCAGTGGCTTCGGTTCGGTTTTATCTGGAGCCGTTGAGCGGATTTGAACCGCTGACCTGCTGATTACGAATCAGCTGCTCTACCAACTGAGCTACAACGGCCTGTTGTGCGTCCGGGTAACGGCGCGGGCGCGGATTTTATTCACGCCTCCGCGATCTGTCGAGGGTTTCCGCTAAACTCCGCCCGAGCGCGCCCTTAGCTCAGTGGATAGAGCAGCGGTCTTCGGAACCGCGGGTCGGGGGTTCGAATCCCTCAGGGCGCGCCAGCCCGCACGTTTTGTCGACATCCGAACGCCTCCTGCTCCGGCTGAGCCTCGCCGCCGCGCTCGTCCTGCGTGCGCTCGCGTATTTCCGCTATCGCTTCGACTCCGACGAGCAGCAGCACCTCCATGTGACCTGGGGCTGGACGGCGGGCAAGGTCCAGTACCGCGACCTGTTCGACAACCACGCCCCGCTCTTCCACATGCTGACGGCGCCGATCCTCGCGGTCTTCGGAGAGCGCGCCGACATCCTCCTCTGGATGCGCGCGCCGATGCTCGTCCTCTTTGCCGTCGTCGTCTGGGCCACATGGGACCTCGGACGCAGGCTCTACGACGATCGGGTGGCCGCCTGGGCGGTCGCGCTGCTGATCCTCTTCCCGCCGTTCTTCCTCAAGTCTCTCGAGTTCCGCACCGACAATCTCTGGAACGCTTTCTGGATGCTAGCGCTCGTCGCCATCGTCCGGGGAAAGCGTCCATTCCTCCCTGGCTTCCTCCTCGGATGCGCACTGGCCACGTCGCCGAAGACCGCGGTACTCGTCGTCGCAATCGTCACCGCGGCGCTGATGCTGCGCTTTTTCCGCAAGGAACCCTGGCAATCACGAGCAGCGATCGAAGCGGCGATCGGCTTCGCGATCGTCCCCGCGACGCTGACGCTCTACTTCGCGAGTGCCGGCGCGCTCGACGAGCTCGTCTACTGCGTCTTCACCTTCAACGGCCGTGTCGCGCTCATGCGCGAGTACCTCTGGATCGGCCGGGTGATCTTCCCGTTCACCTTCGCCGCGGTCGCCTACGCGGCGTGGCGGACGCGCGACACTCCGCGCCTGCGATGGCTCCTCGCCGTCGTCATCGGCGTTTTCACCGTGACCGTGGCCGGCTTCTGGCCGCTGATCTCCCCGCGCGACTTCCTGCCCATGATGCCGCTCGCCGCGATCTTCGCCGCGGCCTCGCTGCGCTCCATCGTCCCCATCGGCGTCACGATCGCGGTCTTCCTCGGCTCGCTCTTCTACTACGCCGACCGTTTCGAGAACCACACCGACTGGCACATCACGATGATGGATCAGGCCCTGCGCCTCACCCATCCCGGTGAGCGGCTGATCGACATCAAGGGCGAGACGATCTATCGCGAACGGCCCTTCTACTACGCGCTGGAGGTCGTCACGCGATCCCAGATGGCGCAGGGCATCATCCCCGATACGATCGCCGAGGACGTCGTCCGCACGCGTACGTACGCGGCACAGGCCGACGGCCCGATGTGGCCCCCCGCCGGTCGCGCGTGGCTCAGCGATCACTTCGTCAACCTCGGACGCCTCCGCGCGGCTGGGCAGTGGGTGAAGCAGGACGGCTCGTTCACGATCGGCGTCCCGGGCGAATACGTCGTCCTCACCTCTCGAGGGGAAGCAAAGGGCCTGCTCGACGGGACGCCACACACCGGCGCACGCATGCTCGCCGCCGGCGCGCATCGCTTCGAGGGGGAGAAGGACGTATGCGTCGTGTGGGCACCCGCGTTCCGGCGCGGACACTCACCATTTCATCTCCGCGATCTCGATTTCTGACAAACGTTACGTGTACATGCCGCCGCTCACGTTCAGCACCGTGCCGGTGATGTACGACGCCTGCTCGCTCGCGAGGAACACCACCGGGTACGCGATGTCGTCCGTCGTGCCGAGGCGCTTCAGGGCGATGCGTTCGGTCAATGCGTTGCGCGCGTCGTCGCCGAGCGCGTCCGTCATCGCCGTCTGGATATAGCCCGGCGCGACCGCGTTCACCGTCACGTTGCGCGAGCCGATCTCCAGCGCGAGCGACTTCGTGAAGCCGATCAGCGCAGCCTTCGACGACGCGTAGTTCACCTGTCCGGCGTTCCCCATCAGTCCGACGATCGACGAGATGTTGATCACCCGGCCCCAGCGCGCGCGGATCATCTTCTTCGCGATCTCCTGCGTGATGTGGAACGCCGAGTCGAGGTTCGTGCGCATCACGTTCGTCCACGCCTCCGGTTTCATCCGGATGAACAGGTCGTCCTCGGTGATCCCCGCGTTGTTCACGAGGATGTCGATCGGCCGCTCCTTCAGCAGCGCCGAGATGCGCTCGCGCACGTCGGCCGCGGAGATGTCGAGCTCCACGCCCGTCGCGTTGCCGATCTCCGACGCGATCTGATTCACGCGATCCAGGGAGCGCGCGGCGACGAGCACGTGCGCTCCGGCTTCGCCGAGGCGGCGGGCGATTGCTTCGCCGATGCCGCGCGAGGCACCCGTGACGAGTGCGGTTTTTCCGGTCAGGTCGATCTTCATGCGTTTTTCTCCAGAAACGACTCCAGCGACGGCACGTCCGACACGTTCAGAATCTCCACGGACGGATCGATGCGCTTGATGAGGCCCGCCAGCACCGAGCCCGGTCCGACCTCGACGAAGCGCTTCACACCCATCGAGACCATCTTCTCCACCGACTCCACCCAGCGCACCGGCGACGCGACCTGCCGCAGCAGCGCGTTGCGAACCGCGGTAGGTGTGCCGATCGGCGACGCGTCCACGTTCGACACCAGCGCCACCCACAGATCCTTGAAGTTTGCTGCGTCCAGCAGCGGCGCCAGCCGATCCGCCACCGACGGACCGATCAGCGTGGCCGTACCGCCCGGCACCGCCTCCTGCATGAACTTCCCGCGCGCGCGGACGATCTTCGCCGCCTCCGCGGGAGTCAGGCCCCCGACACTCACGATCGCGCTGTACTCGCCGAGAGAGTGTCCGGCGACCAGATCACGCCGCGCGGCCCCGTGCTCCTCGAGCACCGCGTGCAGCGCCGACGACACCGCCAGGATGGCCGGTTGCGTGTTCTCGGTGAGCTCGAGCTGCTCTTCCGGGCCTTCGAAGCAGAGCTTCGAGATCGGGAAGCCGAGGGCGTCGTCGATCTCCTCGAAGACCCGGCGGGCGGCGGGATACTTTTCAGCGACGTCCTTCCCCATGCCGGCGGCCTGAGACCCCTGGCCGGGGAAGACGAATGCGGTGTCGTGGTCCATCGCGGCGCGGATGATATCGAATAGGACGAATAAGACGGATAGGACGAATAGGACCAACCCAAGTCCTATGGGTCGTATCCGTCCTATGAGTCCTATTGCTCGCTCGAAGCCAGCAGCCCGGCGTCGTGCTCCCGCGTGTGCAGGTCGCTGATCTTCACCCGGATCTTCGCGTCCACCTGGTTCTGGGTGAACCCCCGCGCCACGCGGATCGCGTTCTTGATCGCCTTCGCGCTCGACCGGCCATGGGAAATGATGCAGCCGCCGTTGACACCGAGGAGCGGCGCGCCGCCGTATTCGGAGTAATCCGTGCGCTTCTTGATGTCCGCGAACGCACCCTTCGCGAGCAGCGCCCCCACCTTCCGCATCGTCGAGCGCGTGAGCTCCTCGCGGATCAGCTTGCTCATCATCTCCGCGAGCGACTCCGACGCCTTCAGCACGACGTTCCCGATGAAGCCGTCGCAGACGATCACGTCCATGTTGCCGTTGAACACGTCCCGGCCCTCGGCGTTCCCCATGAAGTTGAGGCCGGTCTCCTTGAGGACCCGGAACGTCTCCTTGGTGAGCTCGTTGCCTTTGCCTTCTTCCTCGCCGATGGACATCAGCCCGACTCGCGGAGCGTCGATGCCGAAGAGCATCTGCGCGTAGAAGTGGCCCATGACCGCGAACTCGCGCAGATACGCCGGCTTCGCGTCGACATTGGCGCCGACGTCGAGGAGCACGGTATACCCGGATGGGCTCCCGCTCGGCAGCACGGCCGCGAGCGCGGGGCGGCTCACCCCTTCGATCGTGCCGAGGACTTTGTAGGCCGAGGTCATGGCCGCGCCGGTGTGCCCGGCGGAGACCATGGCGTCCGCCTTCCCCTCGGCCACGAGGTTCGCGCAGACGCGAATGGACGAGTTGCGCTTCCGGCGCAGCGGCGCGAGCGCGTTGTCCGTCATATCGACGACTTCGCGCGCATCCGTGATGATGATGCTCGACGGAATGGCGCTGCCGAGCTGCTCGCGCAACACTTCCTCGCGTCCGACGAGGTTGACCTCGACGTCCGGGTACTCTGCGATCGCGAGCAGCGCGCCCTGTACGATCTCCCTGGGGGCGTGATCGCCTCCCATGGCGTCCAGGGCGATCCGGCTGCGCGACGTCGCCATCACCTCTAGATTAAAGGACGTCCTTGGCGATGACTTCGCGGCCCTTGTAGAACCCGCACTTCGCGCACACGCGGTGCGGCTCCTTGGCCTCGTGGCACTGCGGGCACGTCGAGAGCGACTTCAGCTTGAGGAAGTCGTGCGCGCGGCGCGAGTGCGTTCTCGCCTTCGAATGGCGGCGTTTCGGATTCGGCATGGTGAAGCTCCTTCGGTTCTTTCGGCGGGCTGAAGCCGCGCCGTACGTTAAACGTCTTTCTTTTTCGCGAGCACGTCGCGGATGTCTTTCAAACCACCCCACCGGCTGTCGGCGATCGAGCCCTCACACGAGCAACGCTCGCGCGTGCGGTTCACACCGCACGTGGGACAGAGACCCAGACAGTTCTCGTCGCACAAGGGCTTCATCGGAAGCGTGAGCTGAATCTGTTCCAGCGCGAGGTCCCGCAGAGGGATCTCCCGCTGCGAGTAAAACTCGACGTCGAGCTCTTCCTTGTGGGTGATCTCGACCTCCTCGTTCTCCTCGGAGGCCTCAGGACGAGGGCGAAATCTTACGTGAAAGGTCGAAGTATTGGCAACCGGATAGGGCTCGGCGCACCGCGAACAGTTGAGGTCGGCCGTGAAGCTCACGGTACCGTCCGCGAGGTACTCCTCCGCCAGGTCGCCGTTCTTCACGTTTGCGTGAATGGTCGCGCTCCCGACGCTCGCGAGCTCGTCGCGATCGAGCTCGTCGACCGGCACCTCGAAAGTCGCTTGGTACGACTGGGGACCATGCTCGTCGATGGTCTTGAAACTGATGACGTCCGTGTGCGATTCGACTCTCATGGGTAAAGGGGTGACACACCAATGGCGTGCCAACAGATGACCCCGTAACTCTTCGGGGCTGAACTCTATTTCGATGCAACACGCACGCGCAACTCCTCGAAGCCACCCCCGGCGGACGCGGCAGCCTCGATGGTCCGGGCCTGCTCCAGAGCCCCCATCCAGCGGCGGAGGTCGCGGGCCCCGCGGTGGATCCGCGGCGTGGCAAAGCGGAGGGCCGGATTGTCGCCGACCTTCCGCAGGACCGGGATGAGCCGGGGCGGGTCGAGGCGCATGGACCAGCGGTTCGCCGGCCAGGGCATCGGCCTGCGGACGTCTTTCCTGTAGTCCGCCACACTGTTGCGGTCGAAGGCGACGATCAGCTCCCCATTCGCCTCGGCGGTCTGGCCAACCATCTCGATGACCCTCCCGTATTCGGCGAGCACCGCGCGGTGACGGTCGTCCGCAGGGACGGCGATGGCCATGAACGGCCGCGGGAGGAGCGTTCCGGTGTCGACCCGGTAGAGCGCAATCGAGCCGCCGTCACCCACCAGGTCGTCGATGTCGGCGGCGACGAGGCGATCGAGGTCGCCCATCACCCGCGGCGGATCGGTGAACGCGACGGCCATCATCGCTGTCGTGGACAGCGAGTGCAGGACCGGCTGCGCGGTGCTGTTCTCCTGCGACGGCGCACGCGACGTGATGTCGATCTGATCTCCGGTGATGTGCACCGAGGTGATCGCGGGCCGCGGAATCGGCGGAAACGCGCCGCGCGCTTCTTTCCGCTGCACGACGAGCACGTCCCCCGGCGGCAGCCCCTCGGCCATCAGGATCTCGGCAGGCGCGCTGAGGGCTGCAGGGCGCTGCTCTCCGATGAGGAGGGTGCGGCCGTCCCACTGCGCCTGGACGTCGGAGACCATGGTCCAGAGGCGGACGATGAACGCGCGTATGGGGTCGAAGCGAACCGCATAGCTGGTCGCCTTTCCGGTTTTCCAGACGACCGCGTCCGCGGCGCCGAGCATCGCCTTGGGCGGCATCGGCTGTTCCGCCGTCCATTGCGCCAGGGCGTCGCGCGTGACCGGATTCGTCTCGAGCTTGCCGAGGAGCACGGCGGGGGCGCTGATCAGTGCGTAGGCCTCGGCGTCGGCCGGAACCCGCGCGACCAGCTCCTGCTGGGAAGCGCTGAGCGGTGCGCGCAACGGCGGCGCGTCCTTCGGCGTCGTGACGACGAGATAGATCGCGACCGCGGCGACGGCCGCCAGCACGAGGCAAAGGATGATGATGAACGTCCGCATTACAATCGCGCGCCGATGTCGCTCCTGCCCACCGCGCGGGTCATTTTTCACACTCTACGCCATGAGCTCGCCGATCGCGTACGCCGTGAGTGGGGCTTGGCCGCGCATCGCAAAAAAAAGCTCCGCATCGGCGTCGACGTCCGCCCGTTCTACGAGCCGCTCACGGGCGTCGGCTGGTATTTGTACTACCTGCTCCACGAGCTGGCGAAGCACGACGACGTCGAGCTCTACCTCTTCGGCGACGCGCGCGTCACCGGCGAAGGCCCGCGCCTCCACGCCGATCTACCGGCGAACGCGAAGCTCTGCACCTTCGATCTGCGCGGGCTGCCGGCGTCGCGGCTCGCGCGCCCGATGACCGCCGGAGCGTACGTCGCCTGGATCGGCCTCGCCGGCTGCGACGTACTCTTCGGTGCGAACTTCTTCCTCCCCCGCCTGCACGCGGCCGTGGCGAAGCGGCGCGTGATCACGATCCACGACCTCACCTACAAGCGCTTCCCGGAGCTGGTGCAGAAGGAGACGCTGGAGAACCTCGAGCGGCAGATGATGCGCGAGGTCGCGCTGGCGGACGCGATCGTCTGCGTCTCCGAGTCGACGCGCCGCGAGCTGTTGCGCTTCTACGACGTCGACCCCGCGCGCGCGGTCGCGATCCACTCCGGCCTCGGCAAGCCCGCGGTCTCCGCGCCGTTCGACGGCTTACCGTCCCGCTACATCCTCTTCGTCAGCACGATCGAGCCGCGCAAGGACCTCGGCACGCTCATCGACGCGTACGAGCGCCTGCGCGACACCGGCGCGGGCGTCGGCTCGTACAGCGGCTCGCTGGTGGTCGTCGGCAAAGTGGGGTGGAAGTCGCGGGAGCTCGTGCCACGGCTGCGCGGACGCGGCATCGTCCACCTCGACTACGTCCCCGCGCCACAGCTGGCGACGATCTACGAGCGCGCGGAGGCGTTCGTCTTCCCGTCGCTCTACGAAGGCTTCGGCTTCCCGCTCCTCGAAGCGATGGCGCGCGGAGTCCCGTCGATCGCCGCCCGCTCGTCGTCCCT
The DNA here is from genome assembly GCA_963821585.1 of uncultured Acidobacteriota bacterium. Classification (GTDB taxonomy): domain Bacteria; phylum Acidobacteriota; class Thermoanaerobaculia; order Gp7-AA8; family Gp7-AA8; genus QHVT01. The sequence goes on along the minus strand of CAWGEI010000005.1, from coordinate 1,797,928 downwards.
CCCCGAGATCGGCGGCGACGCCGCGCTCTACTTCGAGCCGCGCGACGTCGCCGCGCTGACCGCGCAGCTCACGCGCGTCCTCAGCGACGTTTCGCTGCGGGAAGACCTCGCGCAGCGCGGACGGGCGCGGGCGGCGGAGTTCCGGTGGGAACGGGCGGCACACGAGACGCTCGAAGTGTTCCGGCGCGTGGCAACGTAGGGCGCGGCTTCAGCCCGCCCCCCCGGGGTGGGCGGGCTGAAGCCACGCCCTACGTTAGACTCGAAGACTCGTGAATCTCCTGATCGACGGCCGCCCCCTGGTCGGCAACCGCACGGGCATCGGCGTCCACACCGCCGAGATCGCGCGGCGTCTCGACGTCGACACCACCATCGCCTCGCACGTACCCATCGACGACAGGGAAGGTCTGGAGCAGCTCCGCTTCCGCGTCGACCGCATGCCCCTCGGCGTCCTCTGGCAACAGCTCGCGCTCCCGCGCATCGACGCGGACGTGCTCTGGGGACCGCACGGGACTCTGCCGCTCGCGTGGAAGAAGCCCGCGATCGTCACGCTGCACGACTTCACCTCCATCACCATGCCGCTGCGGCACAAGGCGAAGACGGTCCTCTCGTTCAACCTCTTCATCGGCACGAGCCTGGAGATGGCCACGCGCGTGGCGTGCGTCTCGCGCGTCGTCGCGGACGAGGCCATGCGCGGCTTCGGCGTCCACGCGTCGAAGATCGAGATCGTGCCGAACGGCGTCGATGACTTCTTCTCACCCGGCGGCGACGAAGGCGACTACGTTCTCTTCACCGGCACGCTCGAGCCGCGCAAAGGCATCGCCGATCTCCTCGACGCGTGGCGGGCGCTTCCGCGTCCGCGCCCGCGTCTCGTGCTCTGCGGCGGCAGCGGCTGGGGGACGCGCATCGGCGAGGAGCACGGGGTCGAGCGCACCGGCTACGTCTCGCGCGAGAAGTTGCGCGACCTGTACCGGCACGCGCTCGTCTTCGCGTATCCGTCGCACCACGAAGGCTTCGGGATCCCGCCGCTCGAAGCGATGGCGTGCGGCGCGCCGGTGATCGCGACGCGCACCGGCGCGATTCACGAGTACGCGGAAGGCGCGGCGATGCTGATCGCGCCCGGCGATCGCGCCGCGCTGCGCGACGCGCTCGCACGCGCGGTGCGCGACGCGTCGCTGCGCGCGGAGCTGCGTGCGCGAGGTCCGGAACGCGCGCGAAGCTGGCGCTGGGAGCGCGGCGCGAGCGTGATGTCGGACCTCCTTCGCACGATCTGAGCGCGCGAAAAACCGTGGAACACCGTGGAACGTCGCGTCTTCATTACGATTTTCATAAACAAAAGCTTGACAATATGGATTAACGATCCTATTTTTCGATTAGCAAATGATGATCGCCAGCTGGATACATGATTCAGTCACGTCGCAGGTCGTCAACAACCGTCTCTTCTTCTCCCTCGAAACCTTCCCCCACGACGAAAAGTTAGCCGGAGCAATCCGGCGTGGTATGCCAAGAAGCGCGACCGGGAGGTCCCGTAAAGGCATGAAAGGTGGTGAGCACTAATGGCTGCGAAGAAGAAGGCGCCGGCAAAGAAGGCTGCTGCCAAGAAGTCGTCCAAGAAGAAATAAGCGATCATCACCGAATCTTTGGGGAGTCGTACTCGCGGGGCCGGCGTAAGCCGGCCCCGTGTTTTTGTGTGATCGCAACCTTCCCGGCCCGCCGCACGTAATTTCACATATGCGCACCTCTCTCGTTCTCGCAGCCTCGCTCCTCGCCGCGGCCTCCGCTCTCGCCCAGGACGTCGAGCACAAGTTCCAGTCGGCGGTCCCGCGCGGTCAGGTGCAGCGCGTGCTGATCGACATCCCCCACGGCAGCTTCACCATCCGCAACGGAGCGCCCGGCTACATCGGCGTCTCCGGCGTCGCCTCGCGCGACTACGACGGCCAGCGCGAGCGCATCTGGGCCCAGAAGGTCGTGAATGACACCAGCGTCGAGGTCTATGTCAGCGGCGCGGAAGCGATCGTCCGCCGGAAATTCGGCCGGCAGGCGGATACCTGGCGCTCACAGAAGTTCACCGGCATCGACCTCCGCCTCGATCTTCCTCCCGGCGTCGACATCGAGTTCGACACATCGGCCGGCGAAGTCGACATCGCCGGCGACTTCGGCGACATCTCCGTCGACCTGCGCGCCGGCGAGATCGACGTCCGCGTCCCCCGCGCGAAGGTCCGCGAGATGAACGCCTCCTGCCGCGTCGGCGAAGTCCGCACCAACCTCGGCACCGAGATCATCTCCAAGGAAGGCATCCTCCCCGGCCGCACGCACTTCTTCAACCCGAAAGGGAAGTCGCACGTGAACGTCCACGTGACGGCCGGAGAAGTGGACGTCACCCTCGTGCAGTAAAAAACGTAGGGCGCGGCTTCAGCCCGCCTCCCCGGACGGGGCGGGGGAAGCCACCCACCCACGGGGGAGGCGGGCTGAAGCCACGCCCTACGTTCGGTCGCGGACGAAGCGCTCGGCTTCCTCGACCGAATGGACCTCGCCGCGGATCTGCGCCTCGAGCAGTGCGCGCTTGAGCGCGCCCAGCTCCTTCCCCGGCGCGAGGCCGGTGATGCGCGTGATGTCCTCGCCCGTCAGCAGCGCACGCGTGGAAAAGTCCGGCCAGTCGAGCGTGTCGTCGCGCCCGAGGGCGCGGAGGACCGGGGGCAATTGACGCGCGAGGTCTTCGCCCGCATCGTAGAGTGCGATGCGGTCGTGCTCCTCGACGAGCCTCTTCAGTGTGCTCGCCTCGTCCGTCAGCAGCGCGTACGCGCCCGCGAGACTCACGTCGTCCGCGTGGAACTGTCGGGTGTGCAGGTTCAGCGGGACGTCGAGGGCCGTTTCCCGAAGCAGTTCGACCGCGCGCCGGAACCGGTTCGCGCTGAAGATCACTGAAAGCTCGTACGTGATCCGCTCGCGCGCCGAGTCGGTGATCCGCGATGCGCGCTCTTGGATCGCCTCCAGTGTCGCCGGATCGATCTCGAAGTCGTAGCGGACGGCCATCCGCACCGCCTTGAGCATCCGCAGCGGATCGTCGTCGAAGTTCGACGGATCGACCATGCGCACGACGCGCTGCGCGAGATCGCGCTGTCCGCCGTGCGGATCGAGCAATGCGCCGGTCTCGAGATCCACAGCCATCGCGTTCACCGTGAAGTCCCGGCGCGCGAGGTCGCGTTCGATGTCGTGATCGAGCAGCTCCGCGAAATCGTAGACGTGGCCGGGCAGCACGACCCGGTAAGCGCGCAAGTGCTCCTCACCGCCGAGCCGGATCACGCGGCTGCTGACCGTACGTGCCGCCGCCAGCGGATCGTCGCAGGCGACGTCCGCGTCGAGAGGCTCTCGGCCGAGGAGCAGGTCGCGGATCGCGCCGCCGACCACGTAGCAGTGCGGCGGAAGCTGAGCGAGCGCGGGGAAGCGGCGGGTGAGCTCGTCACGCCACATCATTGCGCAGCACGCCGATCCCCTCGATCTCCACCTCCACGGTCTCCCCCGCGGCGAGCGGGCCGACGCCCGCCGGCGTGCCCGTGAGGATCACGTCGCCCGGCAGCAGGGTCATGATCCCCGTGATGAACTCCAGCATCGCGCCCGGAGGGAAGATCATCTGCGACGTGCGCCCGTCCTGGCGCGTCTCGCCGTTCACGCGCGTCGTCACGCGCAGATCCGACACGTCGAGGTCGTCCTCGATGCACGGCCCGAGCGGGCAGAACGTGTCGAACGACTTCCCGCGCGTGAACTGCACGTCCTTCCGCTGCAGATCGCGCGCGGTGACGTCGTTCGCGCATGCGAAGCCGCGAACGTAGTCGCGCCAGGCACTCGCCCGCACGTCCTTCGCCGTCCGTCCGATCACGATCGCCAGCTCGCCCTCGAAATCGACCCGCTGCGACGCGGCCGGCCGCACGATCGTCCCGCCCGGCGCGAGCACCGCGCTCGGCGGCTTCAGAAACAGAATCGGCTCGCTCGGCGCCTCGTTGCCCAGCTCCCTGGCGTGGTCCGCGTAGTTGCGGCCCACGCACACGAGCTTCGAAGGCATGACCGGCGGCAGGAGTGTGGCGCCCGAGGGCACTTCGTGCGATTCAGCGATGCGGCCATCGAGGAGATAGCGGTAAGTCTTCACGACTGGCGATCATAGATCAGCCACAGCCCCGAAAACCCGCGCAACAGGCGGAACCGCGACCGATACAACTGGTGCAGGATGCGGCGGTTCGCGTAGTACACCGCTTCCTGGAGGAAGTCGCCGAACTGCTCGTCCAGCTCCTTCGCGATGTCGAGGCTCTTCTTCGCGCGCGTGAGCAGCTCCGGCTCGGGACGCACACCCGCGGCCATGGCCGTGGCCATGATCGTCGCCTCCTCGTCCACCTTCAGCCGCAGGGCCGCGGCGCGGAGGTAGAGCGTCCACAGCTCCTCGTTGTCTTCTTCCGCGTCCGCGGCACGGCGATCGAACAGCTTCTGATACCCAGCCGCCTCCCAGGGCTCGAGGCGCAGCTCGCGCGCGCAGGGGAGCTGCACGATCTCGTCCGGCTCGACGCTGGCGTCGACGACGCCGATGGCCGACGCGATGCGCAGCAGGAAATCCAGCAGCGGCTCCGTGCGTCCGAAGCGCTCGGTCACGAGCTCGTTCTGCTGCGCTTCGTCGAAGAACGAGGCCGGGATGATCTCCGGCGCGATCTCCTCGTCCGCGATCCCACGGTCGAGCTGCGCGAGGATGCTGTTCATGCTCGTCTTCAGCCGCGCCACGACGTCGGACTTCACGTTCGACTCCGCGCGAGAGACGTCGAAGCGCTCCTTGTACTCGCGGAAGCGTGCGATCTCGTCGATCAGCTCCGGGTTCGTGTCCCCGAAGTTCCGCTCGATGGCCGCGCCATGCTCGACCAGCTTCTCCGTCTCCTCGATCAGCCGCTGCTCTTCCGGCGCGTACAGCCGCAGGTAGCGGTTCTTCGCCTCGATGTTCAGCTCGATGATCGCCAGCAGCACGTCGGGATGAAAGTACTGATCGCCGACGCGGTGCTTGAACGCGCGCGCGTTGCGGACGACGTTCCGCTCCACGAGCTCGTCGAAGCGCTCGGCGGACGCGATGTCGTCCCGCATCACGCGGATCGCGCGGATGAGCCGGGCCACCTCGTCGCCCGGCGGCTCGGCCACGCGCAGGATCGCCACCAGCGCCATCACCCGCTGCCGCAACTGCAGCGACTCGCGCGTCACGTACTCGTTCCGCGACGTTGCGAAGTCCTCGCCGAGGCGGGTGAAGAGGAAGTCCAGCTTGTCGCGGCGGTCCGCCTCCACCGCGTCCGCAAACAGATAGAACTTGATGAGGAACTGAATGATGTTGTCGTCCTGCCGTTTGAGGCGCTCGAAGAAGCGGCGCATGACGGACGCGGCGATGCGGTCGTCGACGTCGAGGAGCGTCTGCGTCGCGCGGCCGAGGGCCATGTCCACGCGGTCGAGGGCCTGCGAGGCCGCGGTCGTCTGCGCCGCGTTGAGGATCGTCGACACCTGCTTGATCGACTCGAACAGCTTGTTGAAATCGATCTCGTACGGCACGCGCGCGCCGAGGAGATTGCGGAGGGTGCCGGAGGCAAACTGGTGGTACGTCCAGATCGCTTTGAAACGATCGGAAGCGCGGACATAACGCGCGTGCAGATCCCCCAGCTCCAGAACGGTCACCTCATCCTCGGATGCTATGATTCTGGCACGAATGGCACAGACCACGTTAATCAGTCAGGACCAGATCAACCAGCGTGTCGCCGAGATGGCGAAAGAGATCAGCGCGGAGTTCGCGGGCTCGGACCTCATCGCCCTCTGCGTCCTCAAAGGGGCGATGTTCTTCTGCGCCGACCTCGTCCGTCAGATGACGATGGACGTCGCCTTGGACTTCATCCAGATCTCGAGCTACGGCAACCAGAAGTACTCGTCGGGCGTGGTGACGATCCTCAAGGAGCCGCAGCTCGACATGCGCGGCAAGAACGTGCTCATCGTCGAGGACATCATCGACAGCGGCCTCTCTATCCGCGAAGTGACGACCTACATCGAGAGCCGCGGCGCCGCAAAGGTGAAGACCGCGTCCTTTCTCGACAAGCCGAAAGCGCGCAAGGTGCCGTTCACGCCGGACTACGTCGGCTTCTCCATCGATCCGCAGTTCGTGATCGGGTATGGGTTGGACTTCGCCGAGAAGTACCGGAACATCCCCGAGGTGCAGGTGTTGTCGGACTGAGCAATGTAGGGCGTGGCTTCAGCCCGCCTCTGTCGTGGGAGGGTGGCTTCCCCCGCCCCGTCCGGGGGGCGGGCTGAAGCCACGCCCTACGTTGGATCACGGCGCGATTGCCTTTACCCACTCCGCGTACTGCTTGCCCGAGGGGTGGAGACCGTCGCCCGCGACCAACGCGGGATCCGCGCCCCGTGAGATCGGCGTGATGTCTACCCACTTCGCGCCCGCGCGTGCCGCTTCCTCGCGATTGATGGCGTTGAACTGATCGATCTCGCGCGCGATCTTCGCGCGGTCGCGGCCCTCCGCAAACGGGGTCACGCCCCAGTCCGGGATCGAGACGACGATCACCTTCTTCGCGTCGCCGCCGGCGAAACCGATCGCGCGGTTCAGCAGCCCGGCGAACTGCGTCCGGTACTCATCCGCCGAACGCCCGCGGTACTGGTTGTTCACACCGATCAGCAGCGTCACCAGGTCGAACGGGCCCTGCGGATTCGCGGCGTCGATGGCGGCATCCAGCTCGTCCGTCGTCCAGCCCGTCTTGGCGATGATCTGCGGCTCCGGGATGCCCAGCTTCTGCGCGAGCTGCACCGGGAACCGCTCCGCAGCCGGCACGCTCTCCCCGATCGTGTACGAGTCGCCGAGGGCGAGGTAGCGGGTGTCGGCCTTGGGCGGCATCGCCGTGCATGATGTCAGAAGCAGCCCCGCCAGGATCGCTCCGAGAATATAGCGGTAGTAGATGAACACGTGCGTCGTGTGCGTGCGCAGGTAGCGCAGCAGGAAGTAGATCGACAGCCAGCCGGAGATGAACGCCACCACGATCGCGACCAGGATCGGCGTCGCGCCGATCGACGCCAGCTCGTCCTTCGAGTCCACGAGCTGGAACACGCCCGCCGCTGTGATCGCGGGGATGCTCATCACGAACGAAAACCGCGCCGCGTAGTCGTGCGGCACGCGGCGGAACAGCGCGGTCATGATCGTCGAGCCGCTGCGCGACGAACCGGGGATCAGCGCGATGCACTGGCCGAAGCCCATCCACCACGCGTCCTTCGCGTTGAAATCCTCCCGCGGGCGCACGCCGCGGCGTTTCGCGTACGCCTCCGCGATCTGCATCAGGATGGCGATGAAGATCAGCTGGAACGTCACCACCCACGTGCTGCGGAACACACCCTCGATCAGGTCCTTCAGCAGCACGCCGAGGATCACGATCGGAATCGTGGCGAAGATCACGTACCAGGCCTCGCGCGAGTCGGGGTCCCCGAACGGCTTCCGCGTGGCCAGCCCGCGAAAGAAACCGACCGTCAGCCGGACGATGTCGCGGAAGAAGTAAATGATGACCGCGAGGATCGTCCCGAACTGAATGACCGCCGACACGGCCGCGCCGGGATCGCCCCAGCCGAGGAGCTCCGGCACGATCTTCAGGTGACCGGTGGACGAGATAGGGATGAACTCGGTCAGACCCTGAACGAGGCCGAGGACGATGGCTTCAAGTATGGACACTTACATTTCCCAGATCACGGGAAGAATCATCGGCCGCGCGCCCATGCTCTTCCGGAAGTAGCGTTTCAGCAGCGCGCGCAGTTTCTCCTGGAGGAGGTCCGAGTCGCGCAGCTCATCGGCGTGACTTTCGCCAAACATGCCAACGATGAGCTGCCGCACCTCGGCCAGGACGTCCTGACTGGCATCGACGTGGACCAGGCCGCGGGTGATGATCTCCGGTTCGCGGATGAGCTTCCCGTCGGAATCGGCGGCGACGACGACGATCACGAACCCATCCTCGGCCAGGTGCTGCCGGTCGCGGACGACCACTTCCGGCACTTCCTCCGCCTGGGAGTCGATGAAGACTTTGCCCTGCGGCACGCGGTCTTCGAGCACGCGGATGTCGTCGCCGTCGATGACCGCGACCTGGCCGTTCGTGATCACCAGGCCGTGCGGGACACCGACTTCCTTCGCCAGCCGCGCGTGATGGATCAGGTGCCGCAGCGTGCCGTGCATCGGAATGAAGAACTTCGGCCGCGTGACGTTGAGCATCAGCTTCAGCTCTTCCTGACACGCGTGACCGGAGACGTGGATGTCCGCCTGCTCGTGGTGGACGACCTCGGCACCGCGGCGATAGAGGTTGTCGATTACGTGCGCGACGGCGCGCTCGTTGCCCGGGATCGTGCGCGCGGAGATGATCACGATGTCGTCCCGCTCGATCGTGATCTGCTTGTGCTCACCGATCGACATGCGCGTGAGCGCCGACGACGGCTCGCCCTGCGTCCCGGTGCTGAGAATGACGAGCTTGTGCGCCTCGATGTCCGTGCCGCTGGCGCGCGCATCGCGCGGGAACTTCAGGTAGCCGAGCTTCTCCGCGGTCTCGACGTTGTCCACGAGCGAGCGCCCCATCAGGAACACGCGGCGGCGATGCTTCAGCGCGAGGTTGATGACCTGCTGCACGCGGTGGATGTGCGACGCGAAAGTGGTCACGATGATCCGCGACTTCGCGTCCGCGAACACGCGGTCGAGACCGCTGGAGACCGTGCGCTCCGAGGGGCAATGTCCCGGCACCAGCGCGTTGGTCGAATCGCTGACGAGCAGCGTCACGCCCTGTTCGCCGTAGTGCGCGAACCGTGCGAGGTCCGTCGGTTTCGAGTCGACCGGCGTGTGATCGATCTTGAAGTCGCCGGTGTGGATGATCGTCCCGGCGGGCGTGGTGATGGCGAACGCGAGCGCGTCGACGATGGAGTGCGTCACCCGGATCGCCTCGACGCGGAAGTTCGCGCCGATCTCCACCACTTCGCGCGGCATGATCGCGCGCAGCTCGATGTCGTTGATGCCGAACTCCTCGAACTTGTCGGCGACGAAGCCGAGGGCCAGAGGCATTCCGTAGATCGGCAGTGGGACCTTCTCCACCAGGAACGGCACGGCGCCGATGTGATCCTCGTGACCGTGCGTGAGGAAGAGCGCCTTCACCTTCGCGGCGTTCTCGAAGAGGTACGTCATGTCCGGGACGATGACGTCGACGCCGAGCGTGGCGGCGTCCGGAAACATCATCCCGCAGTCCACGAGGATGGCTTCGTCGCCGCACTCGTAGACCATGAGATTCATCCCGATCTCGCCGAGACCGCCGAGGGGGATCACTCTTAATTTCGCGTCAGCCATCAGGGATAGATTCTGTTCAGCGTGCGCGGGTAGGGAATCGTCTCGCGCAGGTGCGGCACGCCCGTCACCCAGGCCACGCAACGCTCAATTCCCATGCCGAAACCGGAGTGCGGGAACGTTCCGTACCGGCGGACGTCGAGGTACCACTGGAATGCGTCCATCGGCAGTTTGTGCTCGTTGATGCGCTGCACGAGGAGGTCGTAATCGTCGATGCGCTGCGACCCGCCGATGATCTCGCCGTAGCCTTCGGGCGCGATCATGTCCATCGCCAGCGCCACCTCGGGATCGTTCGGGTCGGGCTTCATGTAGAAGGCCTTGATGCTCACCGGGTAGCGGGTGATGATCACCGGCCGGTCGAAGGAGTTGGCGATGACCGTCTCCTCGTCGCCGCCGATGTCGTCTCCGAAGTTCACGGGCATGTCCTTCGATTTCAGGAGCTCGATCGCGTCGCGGTAGCTGATGCGCGGGAAGGGACGCTTCACATTCTCGAGCTTCGTGACGTCGCGCTCGAGCTGCTTCAGCGCCTCGGGGCAGCGCTCCATGACGCGGCCGACGATGTATTCGATGAACTCTTCCGCGAGCGCCTGCAGGCCGTCGAAGTCGAGGAACGCGACCTCAGGCTCGACCATCCAGAACTCGGTGAGGTGGCGGCGCGTCTTCGACTTCTCCGCGCGGAACGTCGGGCCGAAGCAGTAGACCTTCCCGAACGCCGCGGCCGCTGGCTCGAGGTAGAGCTGGCCGGACTGCGAGAGGTACGCCTTCTCGCCGAAGTAGTCGGTCTCGAACAGCGTGGACGTTCCCTCGGCCGCGTTGGCGGTGAGGATGGGCGAGTCGATCAGCACGAAGTCGCGGTCGTAGTAGAAGTCGCGGATGGCCTTCTCGATCTCGTTGCGCACGAGCAGCACGTAGTGCTGCTTCATCGAGCGCAGCCAGAGGTGGCGATGGTTCATCAGGAAGTCGGTGCCGTGCTCCTTCGGCGAGATCGGATACGGCTCCGCCAACCCGATGAGCTTGATCTCCTTGACGTGCATCTCCACGCCGCCCGGCGCCCGCGGCTCGGCAACGACGTTCCCGGTGACGGTGACAGTCGACTCCTGCGTCGCCCGGTCGGCGTCGTTCCACGACTCCTCGGCGACTTCCTTCTTCGAGACGACGCACTGCACGAACCCGCTGCCGTCCCGGATGATCGGAAACTGGAGCTTGCCTGAGGTGCGTTTGTTGTACAGCCAGCCGTTGACGGTGACGGTCTCGCCAACGTGGCCGGGGAGCTCTTTGATGCGGACGGTGCCCATAAGGCGGCGGATTATAGCCGCGCGGGTTCTGTCGCCCGCTACGCGGGCTCGTTTTACCCCGACGCCGCACGTCCCCCGGCTGAAGCCGGGGTCTATTCTCTGCAGCCGCCTACGGCGGCTGTGTTCTTGCCCGCGTAGCGGGCAGCAAGGGAGTAGGCCCCGGCTTCAGCCGGGGCGCGACGGGCGCGCAAAGAAGGGAGCCCGCGTAGCGGGCGACAGAATGGCTACAGCGCCGCCATGATCTCGCGCGCCTCCGCCTCCACCTTCGTCAGCTTCTCCGCGAACCGCTCCACCTTCTCCGACTCCGCGGCGTAGAACCGCTGGTACGGCTCGAACGCGCCAGTGATCCCGCGCAGCATGCGGTCAATCTCCGTCACCGACTCGCGATCCAACGATTCCTGGATCTGGCCGCGCATTTCTTCGATGCGGCGTTTGAACTCCTCTTTCGCCTTCGACCGCTTGTACGGGAGGATGAGGAAGCTCGTCACCAGCAACATCGTGGCGGCGGTCAAGCCGGTCACGTCGACGGCGGTCGAAGAGACGGCGGTCGTCAGGAGATAGCCGAGGCCGAGGGCGCCGGCGCCGAGGCCGAAGGAGTGGAGCACGGCGCGCATGGCGTTGTCGATGATGCGGCGGCTCTCCACGTTCACGTCATACGCGGACAGACGCTGCTCCGCGTTGCGGCGGATGCGCGAGTAGACCTCCTCGCGGTTGTACGCGAACTCCCGACCCACGCGGCCGATCACGTCCTCATTCTGGGCGTCTGCCTCCGCGCGGCGGTGGAAGGCGTCGACCGTGCTGTTCCACAGCTTCATGTTCTCTTTGACCAGCCAGTCCACGGCCTCCTGGATGGTCGTGTCGATGCTCCCCTTCCAGCCCTGGAACACCTGCCGCTCGAACTCCTCCCGGAACCGCGACGCGTCGCGCAGCATCATCACGTGCTGGATGCGGACGTAGCGGTCGAGGAAGTCGAGACCCCGGCGCTCGAGGTCCATCAGCAGGTTGTCGATGCGGATCACGAACTGGCTGAAGTTCCCGATGAGGTCCGCGCGCGCCCGCTCGAGCTGATCGGTGATGGCGTCGATGCGCGACTTGTCCGTGGACAGCACCTCGCGGCGCGACTCGATCATCCGGAACTGCTTCTTCGCCAGGCTGAAGATCGTCTCCAGCGGCGCGGTCAGCTTGATGCGGATGCGCTCCTTCTCCGACAGCACGCGGAAGATGTAGTCCTCCAGCGCGTCGAAGCGGGCCAGGGTCTTGGTCGAGACCGGGAAGATCACGGCGTCGAAACCGAAGATCGAACGGACATTGTCACGCAGGTAGTCGACCACCTGCACGATCTCTTCGTCGCTCTTCGTGTCGATCTTGTTCAACACAAAGACGACCTTCTTCCCCCACTCACGGATGTATTCGAGGAACTTCCGCTCCGACTCCGACAGCGGCCGGTCGATCGACGTCACGAACAACACCAGGTCCGCCCGCGGGATGTAGTCCTCGGTGATCTCCTGATGCCGCTGGACGATCGAGTTGGTCCCCGGAGTATCGACGAGGGTGATGTTGCGGAGGAGCTCGACGGGATAGAACTGCTCGACCACGTAGTCCGACAGCCGCTTCGTCGAAACTTCCTCGCCGTGGCGCAGGATGGAGATCACGTCGTCGACCGGGATCGGCCCTTCGGTGCGCAGCTTCTCGCCGAAGAGCGCGTTGATGAGCGAGGACTTGCCGGCGTTGAACTCGCCGACGATCACGATCGTGAAGAGGTCTTCCAGCGTGGCCAGCAACTCGTCCACGCGGCGGCGCTCGTCGGCCTGCTCGCGCTCGAGCGTCTCGCGCAGCTCGACCAGGAGGCGCTGCTCGCGCCGCAGGAGCGCCTGCACGTTCGCGTCGACGACGGTGTCAAAGATGCCCGGCATCGTTTTAGTTTATCCCGCGGGGGACCTTCACCATCACGCTCCGCGGCACCGCCGTGATCACGAGCGGCGTATCCAGGGTGAACACCTCCCCGTCGATGCCCACCTTCAGGTGCGGCCGCGACGACTGCACGCGCAGGTGCAGGGTGCGGAACGAGCGGAACCCGGGGATCGTCCGCACGCGCCCGGCGAGGTAGCGCGCGACGTACCGCGTCAGCCGCCAGCGCGACGTGTGCGGCAGCCAGTACACCGCCAGCTTCCCCTCCGTCAGGGTCTCCCGCGGAGCCTCGATGCCGAGGCGCTCGAGGTCGTAGTGATTGTTCGAGATCATGAACACGTGCGTCCGGATCACTTCCTTCCGGTGCGCCGTCTCCACCGCCAGCGTCACGTGCGGGAACTTCCGCAGCGTCGTGTAGAACGCCGCCAGCCGCGCCTTCCAGCGCGGGTAGTCGCGCCCATGCGCCTCGCGCCGCGTGACCATCTCGGGATAGAGCCCGATCGACACGTTGTTGATGAAGAACCGCTCGTTGATGCGCCCCGCGTCGATCTGCCGCGAGTCTCCCTCGAGCGCGACCTCCAGCGCCTCCCGCCAAGGCAGCGGGACCCCCAGGTCGCGGGCGAAATGGTTGTACGTGCCGAGGGGGAGGACGGCGAGCGCGGCGTCGGCGTGGACGACCGCCTGGAGGGTGTGATTCACCGTGCCGTCGCCTCCCGCGGCGATGAACAGCTTCGTTCCGCGGCGGACCCGCTCGCGGACCTCGGACGCACAGTCGAGCCCGGGAGCGATCTCCACGACCTCCAGCTCCGCGGACGCCAGCGCCGCGCGCAACGCGTCGAGCTCGCCGGGGCCAAGTTTCGCGCCCGCGTTACGGTTCAGGAAAACGGTACCTCTGGCTGGCAATTTCGACTGTACGGGTGGCGTTTGAAACGCCGTCTTAAAGGTTTAGACCAACTATGCGAACGTTCTTGAGTGCTGTCTTACTGCTGTCCCTTCTGCAATTTCCCGCCCAGGCGGCCGAGTGCACGCTATGCGTGGGCCTTGTCATCGACGGCATCGGGAGCGACGGCACCGCCGCCCCCGCGTTCATCCGCCTCGACGAGCAGACCTACCCGGCGTTCACCCCCGTGAACCCCTCCAACGTCTCCGTGCTCATCGACTACGAGGCCGCGGACCTCACCACGGTCGAGGAAAAGACGAAGCAGATCCTCGACTGGGCCCGCAGCCGCGGCCCCTTCGACTCGATCGGCGTGAGCGTGCGCAACGCCGACGCGACCCTGGCGGCCTACGCCATCAAACGCCTGGCCGTCTCCGCGCAGGGTGAGGGCATTGCGAAACGGATCCTCATCGCGCGCGACGCGTCGCTTCCCGCCCTCGTGGACGCCGGCGCGAACACCTATTTCGACGCCGTGGTCACCGACGCCGCCGACGTGGAGCAGACCTTTGCGTTCTTCGCCGAGCGCGACCCGTCGAAGAAGATCTACGCGGTTGTACCCCTGACGTCTGCATCGTCGCCGAATCCGCTGTTCGATCTCGCCACCGCGTTCTCCAGGGGAGCCACTCGCGCGTACGCCAGCGGCGCCGTGAACGCTGCCGCCCTGCAGCAGTTCAACCAGGTCGCCACGAGCGACTGGGCGTACGACTCCACCGCGAAGGTGCCGGTGCTGGACGCGAAAGGTGCGACTGTCGACATGCCGGTGCTGACCTTCGTCCGCGGCCAGGACCTGCGCACGATGCTGATCGCGCGCGGCGACGCAGCGTCCTCCTCGATCCTTTCCCTCCCCGCGGATCGCTACACGAAGCCCCGCCGCATCGACGCCGCGGGGGAGCGCGCCATCACCGATACCGGCATGCGCAACGGCCGCCTCCTCGTCGGCACGCCGCCCGCGAAGGACGCGTACGCGGTCGTCGTCGACTACACCGAGAAACCCGACCCCACCGCGGTCAAAGAGACCGTGGACGTCGCCACCGAGCGCGGCATCACCGTCGAAGAGATCATCCGCAACCACCAGGCGTACGACGCCTACCAGGAATCCATCCAGCCGCGCTACATCGCGCGCAACACGACCAAGCTCCGCTTCGAGATCGGCGGCGGCGCGGAAGCGCTCGAGGCCGCGATCGCCGGCGACTACTTCTCCGATCCGGCCGGCAAAGCGGACTGGGTCTGGGCCGAGTTCTTCATCAACGGCGTGAAGTGGAAGTACGGCGGCATCCCCGAGCTGCCGCTCATCCAGCCGGAGAAGGTCACCCAGCTCCCGCTCGACATCCACCTGTCCAACGAATACCGCTACGCGCTCGTGCGGGCCACGGACCTCGACGGCTACCGCGTCTACGAAGTCCGCTTCGAGCCGCCGCCGAACGCGCCGGAGAACCTGCCGCTGTACCGCGGCACGGTCTGGATCGACGCGCGGACCTGGGCGCGCGTGCGCCTGTCCATGGTCCAGCTCCACCTCGCGGGCGAGGTGCTCTCGAACGAAGAGCGCGTCGACTTTATCCCCTTCTCGAAGGCGACGAAGCAGCCGCTGAGCAACACCGACGCGGCGGCGACCGACGCGCGCGAGCTGATCTGGCTGCCGGTGAAAGTCGACGCGCAGCAGGTCATCTCCGCCGCGGGACGCGCGAACGTCGTGCAGCGCGAGACCACCTTCACCGACTTCCGCGTCGACCCGCAGGAGTTCGACGCGAAGCTCGCCAGCGCCTCGGCGTCCGACGCGCGCATGGTGCGGGAGACCGAGGCGGGGCTGCGGTACCTGGAGAAGCGCGGCGACGGCGAGCGCGTGGTGAAAGAGGGCTTCGACACCTCGCAGACGTTCATGCTCGGCGGCATCCACCACGACGCCGGCCTCGACTACCCGGTCGTCCCCCTCGGCGGCATCAATTACTTCAACTTCAATCTGTTCAACAAGGGCATCCAGACGAACGTGTTCTTCGCGGGCGTGGTGGTCGCGGCGAACGCGACGCACCCGAACGTGGCCAACACGCGCACGAACGTCGGGCTCGACTTCTTCGGCATCGCGGTGCCGGTGTAGAACACGATGTACCGGACCGGTGAAGACGGGATCGAAGAGCGCCTCGAGGAGACGGTCAAGAACGTGCCCCTCGGGCTCACGCTGCGCGTCGGCCGTCCCATCTTCCGCTTCGGCAAGATCGACCTGTCGATGGGCATCGCCCACGCGACGTATCAGCGTTCCGAGGATACGGCGGCGGACTTCGTGGTGCCGTCGGATACCTTCACCCTCAGCCCCTCCGTCAGCTTCACCTACGCGCGGAAGGGCTACACCCTGTCGTCGTTCTACGACTACGCCCGGCGTACGGAGTGGGAGCCGTGGGGCAACCTCGCCGAGTACGATCCGGACCAGAAGTCGTACGTCCGCTACGGCGGCTCGATCGGCAAGAGCTTCTTCCTGCCGAAGTTCCAGCGCATCGGCATCGACGTGAACTACCTCGCCGGCCAGCGCCTCGATCGCTTCTCCAAGTACGAGCTCGGCTTCTTCGGCTCCCAGCGCGTCCATGGGCTCCGGTCCGGGTCGGTGCGCGCGGAGAAGGCGATCATCGGCCACCTGTCGTATGGCTTCGTGTTCTCCCAGCAGTTCCGCCTGGAGATGTTCTACGACCACGCACTCATCGACGACCTCAACGCCGGCTTCGCGCGCGAGCCCTTCCAGGGCCTCGGCATCGCCGGGCAGACGGTGGGACCGTACGGCACGCTGGTGCGGCTGGACATCGGCAAGTCGATCGGCCGGAACGCACAGGACGGGTTCGTGGCCAACGTGGTGTTCCTGAAGTTGTTCTGACCCTCATCCCCGTCCCCTCTCCCCGCGCGCTTTTGCGCGGGGAGAGGGTGGCGCGCAGCGCCGGGTGAGGGGACGTTCCTCGGAGCGTTGCACGACCCCTCACCCTGACCCTCTCCCCACGCCGCCCGCCCGCCGCCCGCGCGGGGAGAGGGGACGGGGGTGAGGAACAAAAAGGCCCGGCGTTTCCGCCGGGCCTTTTCGTTCTGCAAACGCGAGGAAAGGTCAGGGTTGGGGGTTGTTGTTGATCACGTAGAAGTCGACCGAGCCGATCTCCCACGATGGCCCCGGCTGTTGATCATGCGGACCGTCAGGCGGTGGCAGCGAGTTCGCCAGCTTGCGGGTGTCCATCATGAAGCTGCCAGCCCGAATTGTCGCGCGGCGCTGAGTTCTGCGGGTACTGATCCTCGACGTCCGGGCGCGGGAAGCCGTGCTGCGCCACCCCGACGTCGTGCCGTCCATGATCACTTCCACGGCCGCGAGGATCGCTGTTGTCCGCAATAGCCCAGCCGCGGAACATCACGTCGCCGCTCACGAAGTCGAGACGTCGTCGGGTACTCGATGAAGCCGTAGCCAGAGAAGTTGTAGTCCTCCTGTCGACGCACTGGAACCAGACCGGGATGCCGTCGCGGTTCGGCAGCTCGGCGAACGTCTGCTCCACGTCGCCGACGCGCACCACCAGGTTGTGATTCCCCTGGCGCACGCCGAGGTCGAGCAGCGTGCCGACGTCCAGCGTGAAGATGAAGCCCGCGCGCGGCGCGTCCGGGAAGTTCGGGTAGTAGCTTGCCACGTCGATAGCGCGGCACGCCGTAGCAGTTCGCGAAACGTCCGGCCACCACGCCGCAGTCATTCGCCGTCGACAGCCACCGCACACCGTCGATGAGCAGCTCCGCGTACGCGACACGGCCTGTACCCTCACGCGTACCGAGGTCCAGCGCCCAGCCGCGCACCGCGTGAGGTGCTCTTCCATGCGAATCGGCGGCGAGATCGGCCGGCGGCTCGTCGTCTCCGAGGCAGCCCGTGCCGAAGAGGACGGCGTCGCGCTTCGGCTCGTCGAGATAGCCGAACGGCTTGAGGAAGCCGTCGTTGTTGATGATCTGCATCGTGCGATGCCCGATCGAGTTCTCGATGCCCTGCTTGTCCGTCACGCGGATGGTCAGGGTGTGGATGCCGTTCGTCAGGCGCGTCGAGTCGAGATTCGCGACCCAGCCGCTGAACGTCGCGCCGCTGAAATCGGGGAACGACTGGCCGACGTCCGGCCGGGGATCACCGTGGATGGCGGCGCCCATGATGCCGTTGTCGACCAGCATCTCGACCTTCTGGATGCCGTCCGTGTCCGCCGCCCAGCCGAGACCGGGAAAGCGCCGGAGGCGTTGATCACGCCGAAGCCATCCGGGATGTCGAGGAAGCCGAACGGCGGCTGATTGATCGAGTTGTTGATGTTGACTGTCCGGCGGCCGAGCGAGTGGACCTTGCCGTCGGCGGTGCGCGCGCGGATCTCCACCGTGTGCGATCCGTTCGGGAAACGGCTCGCCAGGAATCCGGTGATGAAGCCGGGACGCGCGTTGTGGATGCCGGGCCAGTCCGGATAAGCCTGCTCCACGTCGATACGCGGCAGGAACATGATGGCCTTGTGCTGGAACTGATCGTCGACGTAGAGCTCGATGCTATCGATGGTGATGGGATCGAGCGCCCACCCCTGCACCAGCACCAGCCCCGAATGCGTCTTCTGCGGATCCGGAGCGTCGAGATCTCCGTGAAACTCGAATGTCTGCGCCAGCATGGCGGACGCACAGAGCGCGATCACGGTGAAAACCAGGCCGCGGGTAACCCATCGCCACATAACCCCAACCTCCAACCCGAGTGTCCTTGGTGTATCAGAAAATCAAATAATCGACGCGAGTTTATACTAGGCCGGGTGAGTTCGCCAAACGTCAACACCGGAATCGACTTAGCTGACATCCTCGCTGCCGCCGAACGAATCCGCCCCTGGGTCCACCGAACGCCCCTCCTTCCCAGCCATTCCCTCTCGGAACGGATCGGGGTCGAGGTGCGCCTGAAGTGCGAAAACCTCCAGCGCGCGGGGTCGTTCAAGATCCGCGGCGCCATGAACGCGCTCCTGCAATTAGATGATGAGCAGCGCCGCCGCGGGGTCGTGGCGTTCTCGTCCGGCAACCACGCCCAGGGCGTCGCCCTCGCCTCCAGGCTCCTCGGCATCCCGGCCACGATCGTCATGCCGGAGAACTCCGTGCAGTCGAAGGTGGATGCAACGCTGGCCTACGGAGCGCAGGTCGTGCAGGCGGGCGTGAACGCGGCGACGCGGGATACGGTCGCGCGGGAGATCGCGGAGAAGAACGGCGCCGCGGTCGTGCCGCCCTTCGACGACGAGCGGATCATCGCCGGCGCCGGCACTGTCTGCGCTGGAGATCGTCGCCGAATGGCCCGAGGTCGACCGCGATCGTCGCCCCCCTCGGCGGCGGAGGCCTGCTGTCCGGCACGGCCATCGCCGCGCAGGTGCCGTGACGTCTATGGCGTCGAGCCCGCCGCCGGCAACGACGGCGAGCAGTCGTTCCACGGCGGCCACATCGTGACCATCGACCCGCCGAAGACGATCGCGGACGGCGCGCGAACGCTGGCGATCGGCACCCGCAACTTCGCGATCATCCGTGCGCTGGTGAAGGACGTGGTCAGCGTCGACGACGACGTGCTCCTCGACGTCCTGAAGTGGGCGATGTACCGCACCAAGCTCGTCATCGAGCCCACCGGCGCCCTCGGCCTCGCCGCCCTGATCGCGGGCAAGGTGAAGCCGCGCGGCCCGGTTGCCGTGCTGGTGAGCGGCGGCAACCTCGACTTCTCCCTACTCAGCACTCAGCACTCAGCACGCAGCACTCCCCAATGACTGGCTCCCTCTTCGGCGACGACGACTTCCCCGCGCCCGCGGCGGCGAACAACGCCGACGCGCCGTTGGCCGAGCGCCTCCGCCCGAAATCCGTCGAGGAAGTCGTCGGCCTCGAAGACCTCCTCGGCGAGAAGAAGTTCCTCCGCAACGCCATCGAGACCGACCGCATCCCGTCCATGATCTTCTGGGGCCCGCCCGGCTCCGGCAAGACCACCCTGGCGCGGATCATCGCCAAGACCACCCGCGCGCGCTTCGTCCAGTTCTCTGCGACGTCCACCTCCATCAAGGACATCAAGGCGCTGATGGAAGAAGCCCGCCGCGGACGGCAGGCGCGCGGGTCGAAAACCATCGTCTTCATCGACGAGATCCACCGCTTCAACAAGGCCCAGCAGGACGCGTTTCTCCCCTACGTCGAAGCCGGCGACATCACCCTCATCGGCGCGACGACCGAGAACCCGTCGTTCGAAGTGAACTCCGCGCTGCTGTCCCGGTCGAAGGTCGTGGTCATCCCCGCCCTCGAGCGCGAACAGGTCATGACCATCCTCAAGCGCGCCGTCCAGCATCCGACCGTCGAGAAGTACGGCATCGTCCTCAATGACGACGCCCTCGACTTCATCGCCGCAACATCCGGCGGCGACGCCCGCCAGGCACTCACCAGCCTCCAGCTCGTCGTCGAGACCGCGTCCTCCGACGACAGTCCGGTCACCGCGGAGAAAGTGAAGGAGATCCTCCAGCGCCGCTCGCTGATGTACGACAAGGGCGGCGAAGAGCACTACAACATCATCTCCGCCCTCCACAAATCGCTCCGCAACGGCGACGCCGACGCCGCCGTCTACTGGCTCGTGCGCATGCTCGAAGGCGGCGAAGACCCCATGTACATCGCCCGCCGCCTCGTGCGCGCGGCGTCCGAGGACATCGGCAACGCCGATCCCCAGGCCCTCGTCTTCGCCATCGCCGTCCAGCAGACCGTCCACTTCCTCGGCATGCCCGAAGCCGGCGTCGCCCTCGCCCAACTCGTCACCTACCTCGCCGCCTCCCCCAAATCCAACGCCGCGTATGCCGGCTACGGCGAAGCCGTCCGCGAAGTGCGCCAGGGCGACAACCCCGGCGTCCCCCTCCACATCCGCAACGCCCCCACCCGCCTCATGAAAGACCTCGGCTACGGCCGCGGCTACCAGTACGCCCACGACTACGCGGACCAGACCACCGCCATGGAGTGCCTCCCCGACGCCCTCGCCGGACGGCGGTTCTATGAGCCGAAGGACGCGGGGTTCGAGAAGGAGATGCGGGAGCGGCTGGAGAGGATGCGGAAAGCGCGGGGGAAGTGATGTGTTAGGGGTAGGAGGAGGCCTCTCGGCCTCCCCCTCCCTCCGAACCGGACTGGCGGATCTCCCGCATCCGGCTCTCCAGGGGTGGATGCAATGGCAGATGCGTACACGTGGGACTTGCGTCGCGGTGAAAGAAGTCTGACGTGCTGACTCGTTGCTGAGTCGCTCTGTCACCAGAGCCCATCTACATCGGTTGATCAGCGCCTCGGCGGGTGCGAACACGAATTCGCTGCTCGCATCTCTCGCGTTTCTAGCCTTGCGGCAATAGGCGATTCCCGTCTTGACGTGATCTTCCGATTCCACCTCCCTGCCTCCCTTTGCTCCACGTTCGTTACACGCTTCCCAGCTCCTATGGAGGCTCAGTCACCCGTCTGCCTTTCACTTCGCGCAGCTGCGGGGATCCCCGATTCACCACACCTGAATCTTCCTGTCGTTCTGTCTCCAACCACCCCGTGCCTTCCCATGTCCGCTTTCTTCGTGCTCGTTTTCATTCGCGTTCTGGGGTCGTCACCTCAGGGCCGTTTCCAGTCTGCGCCCACAGGTTTTCTCGGCTTCGCCACTTCGCTCGCGGGCTCGCCAAGACACAAGGCCGAATCGAGTTTCTTATCGTACGGACCAACAGGCTCGCCTTCCGTTGCTCTCCACCCCGTCTTACGACGACGCAGTTACGGTCGGCTTTCAACCAGTCGAGCATTTGGTTGAGAGTGTTCTCACCTCCTCTTCAGGTGCGCTCTCGGGCGCACGAGTGCGGCGACGGCGAGTCGCCGCTTTCCAATATTCGGAGCGCTCACTGCGCAAAGATTGGAAAGCGGCGACTCGCCGTCGCCGCACTCCACACGGCTTCGTCTACTTGCGACAATCACAAGCGCAGTGCTTTCAGCACTGTCGGCGTGAATCCTGTCAGCAGATCGTTCGGCCGAACGGAAAGCCCTCGCGCGAGCTTGAGAACGACGGTCAGGCTCGGAACCTTGTCCCCTCGCTCGATCTGCCCAACCGGGACGCGCGTACCTATCGAGAACCTTCTCGATTACCTCGAAGGCGGCGAGTCGATCGAGGATTTCCTCGAAGGGTTCCCTTCCGTGAGCCGCGAGCAGGTCATCACGTTTCTCGAAGAGACCAAAGCGCGCGTGTTGGCTGAAGCGTGACGATGCCGCTACCGGGCATCCCGAGTCTCGCGAACTCCGATGCGCAGGCGGCCGAAGTGTTGAACATTGGGAAACGTTTCTTCTGCGGATCAGGATCCGGGAGGCATTCACTACAACCAGTAGAGACATTTGACAGGCGTTAATCCGAGGGAACCTCGGTCGCGCGTATGGGAGAACCGAGACTGCTCGATCGCATGAGCGCCCTGCTTCGGACGAGGCATTACGGGATTCGGACGGAGGACGCGTACGTGCAGTGGGCGCGTCGCTACATCCTGTTTCACGGGAAGAAGCATCCGAGCGCGATGGGGGCAGCGGAGATCAACGCGTTTCTCACGCTCATTCAGCGGGCGGTGCATCAATCAGCGAAGAAGACGGGGTTGGCCAAACCGGCGACGCCGCACACGCTGAGTACAGCTTCCCGGAAATAGGTGTCCAGCCTTTGCGGCGCCGACCGGCCATCTGCTTCGTTGCCGCTCCTCACCGATGTCCCCGCATCGCCGCGTCGCGGCGCCTCGCATCTGACCGATCGGCACTCGCAAATGCCGGACACCTATTTCCGGGAAGCTGTACTGAGGCATTCGTTCGCGACGCACCTGCTCGCCTCAGGCCACGACAGCCGCACGGTTCAGGAGCTGCTGGGCCACGCGGACGTCAAGACGACGATGCTATATACGCACGTGCTGGGGCTGGGAGCGTCCGGCGTGCGAAGCCCGCTGGACGTGCTGGGAGGCACGGGGTCCGAGGAAGAAGATTCGCCGTCAGAGCGCGACCGATAAGCCCGAGCCCCGCACAGCGAGATCAGTCAAGTGTCGAAACCAGAAGATGTTACGATTTCCACACGTCCGAGCCATTCGCCCGATATCCGTCGTCGAAGGATGTTGGAAGGAGGGGAGGGCGAGAGTCAATACCAAGTTGGGCGGCAGAACAACAGGCGGTTGAGAATGCCACAAGAAGCGAACCTCGCCGTTGCCGAATACTTCAGAGCGAAGCGGCGCGAGCTCATGGCACTCGCCGATCTGTCCGTCTGCGGCCATCCTGGACTCACGGGCAGCCACAGGGAGGAGATCTACAGAACGTATCTCGCCGATCTACTCCCGCGCCGGTATTCCGTCGGTAGAGGCGTGGTCTACGGCCTCTTCCATCGGAGCCGCGAAGCAGACATCGTCATCTGGGATTCCTACGCCTATCCGTCTTTGCCGTTGCGCGATCATTCCTTCTACTTTGCCGAGTCGGTTCGCGCGGTCATCGAGTGCAAGAGTTCTTGGTCGACGGTTGAGTTCTCCGACATGCTGGAAAAGGCGCAGGCGGTGCGCGACATAGTTCCTCATCGTGATCTCTCACTTGCGGATGAACTCGCCCAGATTCAGCTCGATATCGCCTGCCTGAAGGCTGACCGCTCGCACGAAGGGTTGATGATCAGCAGCCATCACATCGCGACAACCGGGATCTTCCTGAAAGGCGGACAGAGGGCGAAACCGGAAGAGCTGATCTCGATGTGTCGCGATGAGATCGACCTTGTTTGGCCAGACATCCTGCTGTTTCTAGAACCCGGCGTGCTCGCTTTGAAGAATGACCCAGTTGACGATGTAGGCCATGGATCCATTGATTTCTTCAACTTCGGAGATGATGCTCTCCTCGCGTTCTCGTCAGCTCTACTCAAGACTCTCGACGATCGCGTCGTGCACAGCGAATCCCGCTTCTACCTCGACCGGTACGCTTATCCACTGCTGGACGCGAGTCCCATTTTCAGTGCGCCGTTTCGTCTGATGCGGTTTGTGCCAGGGCGAGTGCCGCTATGGAAGTAGCGATCTGCCGCCCAACTCTGCGCTCAACCGGACGTGGACCCGCGCCGCGAGAGTCGCAAGAGCTATCATTCTCAGAGTGCGGGGCCACGCCGGTTAGCTTGGAGCCGTTAGACGCCTCGTGACAGAGCGAGTGACGCAATGACGAACGCCAAGAAACGCTGCTTCGTGATCACGCCGATCGGCGACGCGGGATCGCCCTCCCGGCGTGCAACGGACGGCCTGATCGAAGGCGCAATCAAACCTGTGTTGGATCGGCTCGAATGTGAGGTGCATGTGGCGCACCAGATCGCTGCATCTGGATCCATCACCCGCCAAGTAATTGAGCATTTGTTGTCGGACGATCTCGTGATTGCAAATCTCTCGGGTCTCAATCCGAATGTCATGTATGAATTGGCTGTCCGGCATGGCGAGGGTCTACCGGTTGTATCGCTCGCCGATCGCGGGACCGACCTGCCATTCGATATCGCGGATGAGCGGACAATCTTTTTTACCAACGACATGCAGGGTGCCCTCGAGCTCCAGCCTGCGCTCGAGAGCGCCGTTAAGGCTGCGTTATCCGAAACGCATGCTGATAACCCTGTCACGCGAGCGCGGCAAGGCAAGGCGGTACGGGAGAGTGTCCCTCAAACCGATCCGCAGAAATACATTCTCGACCGCCTCGATGCGATCGAGTCGAACATGAATCGCATCGCATCCGCACGATCGGTCGGCGAACAGGATGTTTCCTTCATACCTGTTGACCCGCCTTCGGGGCCCACACATTCGATGCGTCTTCGCGGGGGCAAGGCGCAGTGGCACTCCATGCGCCAGACGCTTTACAACACAGGACGAGTGAGCATGATCGAGGCGACGCATGCCGATGGTTTGTGGGAGGTACGTATTACCCTTCGCGGTCCCCTGAATCGCGCATCCGTGCGACGAATCGCTAAAGAATGCGGGATGGAGTTTCTTCCTCGCGACCAAGCCTCGACGGATGACCCGACCGGCGTCTAACTCTGGGTTGCAGCCGACGTGGCCCACTGCGTTCCTGTCTCCCAAGTTGTGCCATCATGCCGTCGCGGGCCACGCGGCTGAACCCTGGACCGTTCGGCGTCATGACTTCACCTCGATACGCCACTGGCGAGGAGCTCCACATCGGCGATCGGCTCATCGCGGATGGGATGACCGGCACGGTCGTTTGTGTGATCCAGCGCCGTGAGTACTCCTCCGAGTGCCCCGAATCCGTGTGGTCGTACCTCCAGCGCGGTTTCATGTTCATGTCCGATGCCGGCGTACTCATTCACTTCGATCGCGTGGACGAGTGCTGCACTCGGCTCGTGTGCCGTGGCCCGACGCCGAACTAGCGGTTGCACCGGACGCCAACCGCTGCTTTACTGTGCTCCGAGAGCCTTGCTTCATCGCGTCGCAGTTGGCGCCGGTGAACCGCAAGGCCGTTCGGCCGCCTAGGCCAAAGCTCGATCGCGTAGATACGGTGTTCGATGGATGGAACTGAGCTTGAGAACTTTGTGGCCGACCTTGAGCGGCTACTTCTGCCGGCGGGATTCCGGGTAGAACTCCGGCGGCGTCAGTACAACGCTGACGGCGTACAGCTGGCCGAGTTTGACGTCATCGTGAGTGGACGTCTTGGTTCGACGCCGGTTCAGTGGCTCATCGAGTGTCGCGATCGCCCTAGCGAGGGACCTGCCGCAGGCGCGTGGATAGAACAGCTTGTGGGCCGTCGTACGCGATTTCACTTCGATAAAGTGATGGCCGTATCAACAACTGGCTTCGCACCGGGCGCTAGCGAGTTCGCTCGCGAGCAAGGCATAGAACTGCGCACTGTCACTCGCCTCACACCCACAGATGTTCTGGACTGGTTTGCAGCCGAAGAGTTCACGCTCTGCACACGGGCAATTCATTTGACCTACGCCAAGATCGTCATCTCAGACACAGAATCTGCGGAGCGTCAGGCTGCTGCCACCTTGGCGGCCCGCGTCCCCCTGGAAGAGCCGACTCTTTTCAGACCCGACACGCAGGCATTGGTCCGGCCACTCGACGCGTTCGTGATAGCAGTGGCACGGAGACCAGAACTCTGGCCAGCTGATCCCACATGCGAGTGGTCTTCCGACGTTGAAATCAATGCAAACTATCCGACCAACAGCCGATACGAACTTGATACCCCGCTCGGTCGTATTCCAATCCCAAGCATTCTGTTTCGAGGAACACTGAGCATTCACGTCCGCCACATCCCATTCAGTCGTTTTCTAGACTATGGCGACGAACTGACCGGCGAGAGAATCGTTACGTCAGTAGCTGCCGACTTCACTTTGGACGAACAGGCCGTCAGGGTTTCGCTGGAACGGGTGACCGTCGACGGAACCGAGCGACTGGCCGTCCGCATGACGCGAAGGACATGATTCGCGAGTCGGCCGAACTAAGCGGTTGCACCGGACGCCAACCGCTGCTTTACTGTGCTCCCAGGCTTCAACTTCATCGCGCGCGGTTCGCGCCGGTGAACCGCGAGCCGTTATGCGGCAGAAGTCACTGCAGCACGGCGCGAACCGCGCGTCGAACCGATGCAGAGTTCGCGGCCACGATCAATCCTTCGGTATGGTGATACTCCGTGCCTATGCCAGCCAGTTTCACACGGTTTCGTTGGTGGTAGATGTCATCGGCGGTGCCGAGGTAGAAAACCGCACCGCCGCTAATCCCCCTAGGGTGCGGGCCGGGCGCCACCGTCAGCTCGCCGCTCGCTACCAATGTTTGGTAGTCGAACGTGCCAACGAAGTTCCGATCCACTGTGCATCTCACACGGAGATACTCTGTGTCATCGGCCTTCTGAACGCGGAACGACACGATGTGACGCGGCACTGTATACGTCGTACGCTCGCCGTCCCAGCCTCCAACTGGTTCGTTCAAGAGTTCTGGATAACCAATGAAACTGTAGAAACCGTCGGGCATGCCGTTGAGGCGAAGCACCGAGCCCGGGGCGAATC
The DNA here is from genome assembly GCA_963821585.1 of uncultured Acidobacteriota bacterium. Taxonomy (GTDB): domain Bacteria; phylum Acidobacteriota; class Thermoanaerobaculia; order Gp7-AA8; family Gp7-AA8; genus QHVT01. The sequence goes on along the minus strand of CAWGEI010000005.1, from coordinate 1,771,415 downwards.
TCGCGTCGGTTCGCAAAAGCGCCTCAACTGTTTCGGTGTCAAGTGCGACGACGGCCAGATCAACCCTATCCTCATGTCGGCGGGGGTACTCAGGTCCCGTGCTGATCGCTCGGCCCTGAAGCCCTACGAAGCCGGTTGCGTGACCGCCCCACCTCATCAGCGGCGAGAATCGATTGTTGTCCAAAACATGGCCGGCCGTGAGCAGGACGTGTCTGTCGACCGCCGGTTGAAGAAGAACCCCGGACCCAGCGGCCGTCACAACTCGCTCTTCCGTGAGCGCGTAGACCGGAACGATGCATGCCGAGACCGCGTCTTCGAACGCCGTCATTGTCGCGTCGAATCGTGACATCGCGTTCCGGTCGACCTCGGGTAGATGCATGCCCCAACGGTAGCATCAGTCACCGTGAGGATCGCCCGGTCCCCCGCATAACTCACGCTTGCAGCCGACGTAGCCCGCTGCCCAGTCAGCGTAGGTGCTACGATCTCGCGTGCGGGCTACGCGGCTGAAGCGTAGGCCGTTAGCCGCCTGAACACGCTCTCACGAGGTCCGGTCGATGTCGAAGGGTACGGAACGCACCGAGTGCAAGTTGAATGGCCGTGTGATCGGTATTGACGATGCGCTGGCGATTCGCGAGCGTAAGAGCGACGTAATCTTCCACTGCATGAAGTGCGGGGAGCGCGTCCGTGCGCACAGCCGTGGATCAACCAACCAGGCGGCGCACTTCGAACACTTCGCTGCGAATCCAAAGTGTCCATGGAGTGGTCGGGCGTAGGTCCGCGGTCTTCGGTCTGCGGCGGCTATCTCAGCGGTTGCAGCGGACTTCGTGCCGTCGTCTGCTACTCTTGGCTTCACGGTCTGCGCGCGGCACGAAGCCGCTGAACCGCGGTCCGTTGGGCGACCGGAGGTCACCGATGCGGTCCATCGCTGTTCGTCTCCTGGTAGATCTCACTCGGTATCATCCTGCGCTTCTGCGAGGCGCAGAAGGAAGAACGACCGAGCGTAATGGCCTCTGGAGTCGTGCGAACGATCGTTTCGTTCCCGTCGTGTTCCCCGGCGCTGGGACCGTCGACGTACTCTGGGCGTCACTCGAGATAATCGACGCGACGTACCTCGCTGAGATGGCAGCGCGACACACCGAGAAGATCGACGCGCTCCGAACTGCCCGCAATGTCGTGAAGGTACTTGGACCCCGGGGCGGATTCAAGTATTTGTCTTATGAATATACTGACAAGTCCGGTGTAATCTGCCACGTCGGCACAACGTTTCGAACAGAGGGTGACGAACTCATCGCACTTCTCAAGGGCTATGGCATAGCGGTCGAGGAGCGCAAGCAGTGAGGAGGTCGCGAAACTATGCGCTGCCCAGATCCGTTGGGCGACGAAGACAAATTACCCCAACTAGCGCTTGGCGGTCCTGATCTTCGCGGCATACTCTCGTAAACCGACCACCTCGTTGGCGATCTCCTCGGCAGTGGCTCCATCGAGTTGCCGCACATAGATACCGAGAGCGTTGAGCACAGGTATCCACACATTCGCCGGGTCTTCATATAACCGATCGAGAGCCTTGACAACCTCTTCGATCGTCGCCGGCGCAATGTACAACTCGGCCAGAGACGACTTCTCGCAAACAACATCGCCATAGCGAAGACCGTTGGTCAGACCCATCACGTAAACCGCGCGCATCGGCCCTGTCATCTTGGTCCAGCCACGCCCGTTCATGAACGTTCCGGTCGTAGCTCCTTCGTCAGCCGAAGCTGTGCCAGCGAGCAAGAGAATCAGTGCAGCGATGATGATGCTGGTTCGCATGCGTCCCTCCGCTTAGATCATCGTACACTCCCCCCCGCCAACACTTACTCGATTAATCGGCCGGCTCTCGCTACGGTCAGACGGGACGGTGGGCCAGCCCTGCGCGATAACGTCGCCCAACTCACGCTTGCAGCCGACGTAGCCCGCTGCTCTTTCATCGTCGGTGCTACGATCTCGCGTGCGGGCTACGCGGCTGAAGCGTAGGACGTCGGGCGTCTGATGATCCGTATCGAATTCGAGCCGCCCGTCCACGCTACGTGTGAATGCTGCGGCGCAAATACCACTCGGCTGACCCGTTTCGTCTACGAGGACGAAGCCGCCTACGCCGTCTACTTCGCTGCTTTGGGGAAAAGCCATCCGGAGGTGAAAGCGGTTGTTTCAGTCGGCACGTGGGGCGATGGAAGCAGTCCTGGTGACCGTGTCGCATTCCCGATGGTCCTCTGGCAGAACGCTGACAACCACGCTGTCACGCTGGTCGACAGAGCTGACTCTCCCTGGAAGGATGTCGAACTGATCGGCACGGTTCTCGACCGGGACGTCGCACTCAACCATCCTCGGAAGACGGACGTCTACCACCTGACCGACCATATTTTTCGGGAAGATCCAGAGATTCGTGCATTCTTCGAGGAGGCGTCAACGTCGTGAGGTGATCACACGCAAACGTCGTGAGATGATCACATGCACGTGGGAGACGCCCAACTCAGCGGTTGCACCGGACGCGAACCGCTGCTTTACTGTTCTCCAAGAGCCCACGTCATCGCGCGCGGTCCGCGCCGGTGAACCGCGGGCCGTTGGGCGGCACTAGGAGGACCTCGATGCAACGACTTTCGTTCTTTGGTGGCGTGCTTCTCCTGACGCTTGCATGCTCATCGCCGGGCGGCACCATGCTCGACAGCGGGAGGATCACGCCATGCCCCGACTGGCACACCGACAATCAAGCGTGCGGCAACGCTCTTTGGAACGCCAAAGTCATAGGCCAGGTCAAGCTCGGTCAAACTCAAGACGAAGTGCGTGCGATCATGAGGCACGATCCGGAACGCAGGGAAGCTGCAGTTTCCTCAGACGGCACCACCACGGAAACGTGGGTCTACATCACGGACTATCAGGCCGAGCTCATGACCACTCTGATCTTTACAAGTGGCAAGGTGACTGGAATCGGCCAGGGTCCCTGGAAAGCAGCCGAGTAACGTGCACTGCGCGGCGCCGCCCAACGGTAAAAGGCTCTTTCCGCACTCCTGATCCCGCTCCGAACTCCTTCTGCGCGATCATCGCAGTCGCCCTTCGAAGACCGGGCCTCGCTCAGGAGTACGGAAAGAGCCTTTACCGTTAGGTGGCTATGCGCGAGATCTCCCCCGCCCACGGCATCTCTTCTGAAGAGTACTTGAGACGGGCTCCCGAAATCGCGCGGCGCACGGCGGAAACGATACGCGCCGAGAAGGCCACCGGCACAAGACCCAAGCCCTCGACATCATTAGTGGAGCAATCTAGCTTGCTATCGCAGAAGACCAGAGCCGAACTCCTAGATAGCGTAGCGTCGTTGATCGACGAGAACTTGTTCGGACGCGCCGAAATGTGCATGCAGTTTGCCGAACTTCTTACGCGCGCACTCAATTTTCACGGGCTGCCGGCTCGCTACGTTGCCGGTACCGCGATGTACTTCTCGAATGACGAAGAGGTTTTTCGTTGGAGACATGCCTGGGTCCGCATTGGCGACGAGGTGGTCGATGGAAACGTCGATGTTCTTTCTGAGAACCCCCTCGTGCCGCCCACAGTTCGAGTCGCTCCGTACTGGGGTCCGATACAGCGGATTCCTGCCGACCGAAGATTGCGTGGTGAGCCCGCAACGACACCTCCTCCGGATGTGGACGTTGAGACCGTCTGGTGGCCGGACCTCCTTGCTTTCTTGCGAGGCGGGTGATGAATCCTCGCCATTCAAGGGTGGTCGGGCTTCGGTCCAGCGTCTGATACGCTTACTCGCACGTCCTTTGCGTGGGCCGAACACGCTCACGTTCAGATGCTAGGTAGCTCACAATCACCGCATGAACAAGGAGGCTCCATGAACCGAACGATGTGCGCTGCTCTTCTCTTGGCCTCCCTTTGCGCGTTTGGTGCAGGTGGACAGACGATCACCACGTCTGAGACCGAAACCTACTTCTACGCTGATGGCGAGATGAAGCGCTCGAAGGGAACATTCGAGATGACGTACTACCTCGAGGGCGACACCGTCACCCGTACGCGCGTCTACGACGTTGTCAAGCAAGAGGTCATTCCCGACAACACGGTCTACCTCATCATGCGCCATCTGTCTTCTGATCCTTCGACGAACAAGTCAGGTGTCTTTCCTGCGGTGATCAGGGCAATAGGGAATCCGGGTTCGGACGCAGTCGAGATTCTTGTGATCGGCGACACTTTCGTTCAAGCCACGAAGTCGACGTCCGACTACTTCGTGATCAGCCGCCAGAAACGGCTGAAGTAGCCAATGGCGGAGTAACGCCACCTAACTTTGCGGTGGAGCGGACTTCGGCCCGCCGCTTGATATGCTTACTCTCACGTTCACGGCGTGGGCCGAAGCCGCTCACCTGGAGACGTTGGGCGGCCATCATTTCAGCCGCGGCAAGCTTCCCCACCCGCCGCGACATCTCACCTTAGAACTGTTCGCGAGCTGAAGGAATACTCATCTCAAGCGACTCGCTTACGTGGTCATTTCCGCTGCCGAAATTGATTGTTCGGCTGATCGAACGCAAGGAGGTAGCATCGGCTCATGCCCAAGGTGTTCGTTAGCCATTCTCACGCCGACGAAGCGTTTGCACGTCACGATCCCATTACCATGCGTGCGTGTCGTTGCCGCTCTTGGTACTTCCCGGGATAGGTGGCGACGAACGACTGTTCGCTGCGCAAAGCGCCGTGCGTGACATCCGGCCCATCCTCTGGATTCCGCCCGCGCATCCGCTGGAGCCGTTGACGGAATACGCGGCACGGCTCGCGCGCCAGATCGACCCCGCCGAGGCGTTCGATCTCGGCGGCGCTTCGTTCGGCGGGATGATCGCGCTCGAGCTCGCGCGGCATCTGTCGCCGCGGCAGGTGTTCCTGTTCGGGAGCTGCCGTTCTCCCGCCGGCGTCGCGCCCCTTCTGCGCGCTGTTCGCTCGCTGGCTGCGATCTCACCCGATCGACTGATGCACCCGCCGCGAATCGTGCGAGCGCTCCTGGCTCGATGGTTCGGAGCAACGACGCCCGTCCACATCGACCTCTTCGCATCGATGCTGGCGGCGACTCCGCCGTCGTTCGTCCGATGGGCGGTGAACGCTCTGTTTTCGTGGCCCGGCGTCGCCGAGCTTCCGATGCCGGTGCACCACGTACACGGCGACCGCGATCGTCTGATCCCCGTTCACCGCGTGAAGCCCGATCGCGTCATCACCGGAGCGGGCCACCTGCTCAACCTCACCCATCCGGACGCGGTGAACGACTTCATCGCCGAGAGGTCCACCGCCCGCGGCTGATGCGGCGGCGTTCTCGCCGCCACGGATTCGCGCCACATTCCCCCCACCCGCCCAACCGCAGGCGCGGGGACGCCTGCGGACCAGCCGGCGGGACGCCGGCGCTCCATCTCCAGCGCCAGGGAGCGCCGCTGATGCGGGCGCGGCTTGCGGCTATGGAAGTGCCGCACTCCACACGGCCGCCCGAAAGTTCGCGGGAGGCCGCCCGGCGCCGGGCGGCTCCCGCGAAACAATGGCAATGACCTCAGGCCGTGGTCTTGGCCGTCACGACCGGGCCGGGCTTCGCCTGTTTACGGCGGCCGGAGCCGGGCAACGCGCGCTTCATGGTCTCCACCTCCGGGATCGGCAGGGACACGCCTTCGAGGAGGTTGAGCTCCTTGGCGAAGCGGTATGCCGAGGCGGCGAGGCGGCCGACGCGGCCGCGGCGCAGGGCGACCGTGTGCCGGATGCCGCGCGCGAAGCGCTCCATCTCCTCGGCGAGCGGCAGATAGGCCTCACCGTGGCGGAGCATGTCGCGGATGTCCGCCGGCGTCAGCGGGATCTTCGCCCCGTGCAGCGCCTCCTGCAACTGCGTAGAGGCCTCCAGGGCGACGGCCAGCGCCACAAAGAATGACGTGGGCAGGACGCTGTGCCCATAGGGACGCGAGCGGGCATCCATACGAACGGGCGGGATGACGAAGCCCTCGATCGAGCCCTGCATCGTACGCAGGTTCTCGAGAAAACGGAGCGCCGCCTCGGCGTGGGAAATGGGAAGTTCAGTAGTAGTCATCGAATCTCCTTCAAAATCAATAGGTTGTAGATGGTCTCCCTCCATGCCGCACTGAGACGTGATGCGACATTCATGTACGCGTGCCACAAATCTAGGCCCGCGCCAAACAATTGTCAAGAAGATCTATTGATGCTACATTAATCAGACAATGCACCTGCACGAAGAGCTCCGCAAGGCACGCGAGAAAGCTGGACTGACTCAGGCCGAACTGGCCAAACTGGCGGGGATCCCCCGCAATCAGATCGTCCGGGCGGAAAAGGGCGAGAACATCACGCTCGACACGCTCCGGACGATCACCGCCCAGCTGCCGCTGACGAGCCTGACGCTGATGGAGAACGTGATGCTGACCGCGGATCTCCTCCCGCAGCCGGCGAAGATTTACCTAGGCGCGATGGCCACCCTCAGTCACATGACCCAGGCCATGGGCGCGGCGCTGAACCTGGCCATGGCGGCCCGGGTGGCGATGGAGACCGCGCGGAGAGCCGATCCGATCGCCGTGGCCGCCGGCCTCGAGGATCTCCAGGACGACGATCTCCTGATCCTCAAGTCGATCGAGACCTGGTATCGCGAGCTTCAGAAGACGATTCTGGAGACCGCGGACCTCGGCGCCCCTGGATCGGACCCTCAATCCTGAGGGTCCGAGGCTCCATTCCGAGGGTTCGAGCCTCGGTTTCGAGGCTTCGAGTCTCCATTTTCAGGCATCGAGGCTCGGGATCGAGGCTTCGATCGTCAAATTTGAGGGAGCAAGCCTCGGAACCGGAAGGTTCTCAGCCCGGATCGGAAGGCCGCCGGCGCCGGCGGCGGAGAACCGTGGAGGCCTCGCGGATGATGCTGATGGACGTGCCGTAGTTCGCACCGCTGAATTCCGTACAGCCGCCGTTGGTGTGAACGCCGACGATCTCGCCGCGCAGGGAGAGGATGGGAGCACCGGACGACCCGCCCAGTGTATCCAGGTCCTTGTACTCGATGCGCCCGGCCACGTTCCGGAACATCGGTCCGGCCTCGACGCGCTTCGGCGCTCCATCCGGATGCTGGATGACGCACAGCATCGCCCGCGGCTCTTCCACGTCGAGGATCGCGACAGGGAGGGTGCCGTGGACCTCGCCGGGGAGTTGCCCGAAATCATTCGCGCCCAGCCGGACGATCGCGTAGTCGAGACCCGACAGGCGGTACTCGACCAGTTCCAGGACCGGGAACGATTCCCCCGCGCGGACCGCGCGCGTCGTACTACTGCCGTCGACCTGAAAGTTGAAGATGACCCGCATCGCCGTCGCGAGCTCACCCGGAGGAACGGGGCGGCCATTGCGTGACGGGCGCTCCCACCCGTTGCCGAAACCGTCGAACGAATGACCCGCTGTCAGAAAGAGCTCTTTCTGGATCAACGCGCCCGTTCCCCAGCCGACACCTGCCACGTTTCCCGCTGCCTCGCCCGTGCCGGAGAAGCGGCGTGAAAGATCGTCGTGCCACCGGAGCAGCCCGACTGGTGCCTGGTGCGCGGTGACGAATTCGCGCGGAACCCCCAACGTGCCGTCGTAAAGCTCGACGTCCTGCGAGTCGTCCCGGCTACCGCAGATGCTCTCGGTCGCAACGCGGGCGATGGTGGCTTCGAGATCTCCGACCTCGCGCAGCAGCGTGGAACGCCGCGACAACAGATTGGCCAGCGGCTCCGGCGTACGCTCCTCGAGAGTACGCGCCACCGGTGCAGGAAGCGCCACGGGTTTGGGATTCATGTTCGGCCCCTGCCCGGCACTGTACTACGGGGCACGCGCGTTTGCGCGTGCCCCGGATCAACAGACAACCACTACCAGGAGCACGTCGGGCTCTGGCTGCAGCCGAGCTCCGTGGTGCCGTACCACGTGTAATCGATGGACCACGCGCGCAGCAACTTGCCCTTCGAGGAGGGCGGCAGTTGCAGGGTGTAGCGATGCGCGGTGCCGAGGCCGCACTGCGACTGGTACGCCGTGCCGCTGTACTCGTTCGCCGTCGCGGTGGCGATGTACGCCAGGCCGTTGGCGTCGTAGAAGTCGACGAGGGTGCGGCCGGTGGGCATGTCCTGATCGCAGGCCCAGCCCGTGACGACGCCGGTCGGGCTGATGCCGTCGATCCAGCCTTTCGGGTTGTACGCATCGCCGGGCATCCACGTGCGCGGCGGGTTGGACACATACCACGCAAAGGCCTGGATGCCGTACGTCTCGAAGCGGCCGTACGAGAAGAACTTCGTGTCGCGGTTGACGCCGCCCACGATGGTGTACGTATCGGAGAGGTCGAACAGGTTCGAGTTGAAGTTGTCCGAGGTATAGCTGCCCGCCGGAATGCCGCCGAGGCGCGTGTCGTAGAACGCCTTCAGGGCATACATGTCCGGCTGGTAGCCCCACCCGCAGTCGACGTTCTGCGTGTAGGTCCCGAGCCACTGGTTCTGCGCGTTGAGATCCTTCTTCACGCACGTGAAGGAGAAATTGCGTGTCCCGGCATCGAAGTGATTGCTCACTTCCGTCATCAATGCCTTCAGGATCGTCTTTTCGTCATTCGTGAACGCGAACGTGCTGCCCGCCAGCTCGAGGCCCATCTTCGCCGAGGCGACGCTGGTCACCAGACCGAAGCCGTAGTGCAGCATCATCTTCTGGCCGTTCAGCGTGAACGTCTCCGCCGTACCGTTGTTCAGCTCCGTGATGGTGCCGTTGCAGAGCGGCGCGGTATACGTGTTCGTCGGCGAGATCGCCGGTTTGTCGCGGAGACAGATACCGTTCTTCTGTTCCGCCGTCACAGCCGGGTCTATCGGCTTGAGCGCCTTGCGTAGATACAGCTCGGCGAGCGCGATCTTCGCGTCCACCTGCGACTGGGTCCAGCGATTCGGCCGGCGCTTCATGTACGCCGCCATCCACGCGTAGCCGGACGCGGTGCCGGTGAGGTCGTCCATGCAGGTGTTCCACTCATTGTTGCCGCACGAGCCCGAGGGCTCGCTCGTGTTGTGCTGGAACCGGTTGGAGAGCTCGTAGAGCTGATTGTCGAGATCCTGGCTCGCCCAGCCCTGCGCGCCAATGCGCAGTGCCGACCCGTAAATCAGGGCGACGTGGAAACCGTCCAGCCACTGCTGGAACGTCGTCGAGTTGGCGTCGAGATGCTGATTGACCTTGTCGGTCAGCGAGTACATCGCTGCCTGGCCGCAGTTCGCGTCATCTGCATCCTGATGGATGCGACCGTAGTCGTTGAGGTCGGCGTTCGCGTCGTTCTTGAACGTCGGGTTGAAGGCGCTCTGAAACGTCCAGCACGCCGACGCGTTCTGAGCCACCACTAACGAGAGAACCATTGCTGCTGCAAGAGAGAGAGAAGATTTCATGTTGCCTTTCCTGGAGAGACGCGGCGTTGAAAGGCTACGGCGCCGCGAACAACGTGGAAGGAGAAAGCAGAAGACCCTGGCTTACAATGATTTGAGGAGACACCTCCGGATATCACGAGGGAAGTCTTACAATCGCCCCAACCTATGGGCGTCCATTCACCATTCTATGATGGAGGCTTGAAGGGGATTGGAATTTTACGAAGCAAGCGCCGCTGGTCACCGCTTCGTTAAACGGGAGTGCTGTGTGTGTCCAGCCATTCAAGGACCCGCGCAGCTTCAGCTCCGATCGATCCGAATGTCTCGACTTCTTCAGCGTCGTGGAGCCGCGTCGCGATCGTCGACCTCGCGACAGGATCGCCCAACTCGCCAAGTGCGTAGATGGACCAGAACCGAACCTCCGGAGACGGATCGTCTGTCGTTGACATGAGTGATTCGAGTGCCGATCGCCATCGCATTACACCAAGGGCCTCGGCACATCTCGCTCGTAGACTCGCAGATTCACGGCGATCGTCCAATCGTTCTTTCAGTACATTCCCGCTCCCGTCGCCAAGATAACCAAGCGCGTATGCCGCCGCAGCACGCCTCAGCGGCGGCTCTGTTGATCTCAGCAACGTGACCAACGACTTCACAGCCTGGCTGCTTCCAATTCGGATCAGCGCATTTGCAGCTTCGAACGCAACCTCATCGCTACGCTCCATCAGACGAACCAATCCATCCACTGCTCGCTCGTCCTTCAGATTGCCCAGTGCCCAGCACACCGCTGCTTGTTTCGTGGCGTCCGCATCGTCCGATAGTGCGGCGTAAAGATCCGCCTCGGTCCTTAACTCGAACCGGTCCAAGTCGCTGATCGCGCTCAACCACGCACCCCGCATGCCCTTCTCTACAGTGTTGGCACGCTGTCGCAGTGTTTCGAGAACTGATTCGCCCATTATTTTTGCCAACAGTCCTGTTTTCTGCAGTGACAGTGCCGCGTATAGGACCCGATCGGAGACATACCCTGTGTGACACCAATTGCTGCCTGACAGGCCGTCCCTCGGTCGTTACCGTAACCTGTGCCTTGCACTCGATCCGGATACGTGATTCCTGGCTTCGGGGCAAATGGCACGACGTTACAAGTCGCAATGCAAGTCCAGCGGCCCTTTTTCTTCTTTTCTTCGCAGCCATCGCACTTCTTGAAATCGACGTTGTTGATCGCACCGATCGCCGCGCCCGCAAGAATGGCCACCGCGAGAATATCTCCGAACGGAAGCGGGCCATCCACAAGAGCGCACGCTCCAGCTAGAGGCAGGGCTGCCGCAGCCGATTCTCCGCGTGGATCCGTTCGTGTTAACGGCGAATTTAGAGCGTAGCTGTACGCCGCACCCTTTTCCGGACTCAACAGGTAGTCCGGCCATCGCTCACGAACCGCAGGAGATCCGGCCACTGAGTCCCAGCCTATGCGATCAACGCTGGTATACCGCCCCCACCCCGCCCGGTACCAACGGAAGATGTTGTAACTGCGCTCCCCTTCCCCCTCCACAACCTCCTCCTGACCCGGGAAGCTCAGCGGCTGGTGGCGGTCGGCGCCGGTCCGAACGGCGAAAGTCTGCCCGTAGGGCTCGCGCTCGATGCGCCAGTCGACGGTGGCCGTCGCGTTGGTGGTGAGGATGGGGGTGCCGAGGTGGTCGTTGAAGTAGTAGTGGACGGTGTTCGTCGCGGTTTCGATCTGGGCGACGGGTTGGCCGGCGAACCAGATGTATTCGTAGGCGATGTTCGGGGTCGGGGATGAGGTGAGGCCGGTCTCGGCCAGGAGCTGGAACTCGGGAGTGTAGAGCGAGTGGCGGTGGAGGGTGGGGGTGTTGGGCGTCAGGCCTGCGGAGGTCATGGAGGGGAGAGGCGTGCTGAGGCCGGAGCCGGAGACGGGCGCTTTGCCGACGCGGTCGAACCACGCGCGGCCTCCGTTGACGTAGAAGCCCATGCCGGTGACGGAACGTCCGGCGAGGTTGAGGCTCGAGGCAGGGATTTCGAGACGGACCCACTGGCCGGCTGCCGGGACGTCGCCGATGCGGATGCGCAGGGTGCCGACCGGGAAGAGGTCTTCGCCCCAGTAGGGACGGTGGTCCCAGGTGCCGTCATACCAGCCGAGCATGATCTCCCGCGGCGGGGCGCAGGGATCGATCAGGACGTAGGTCACCAGGGCGTCGTTCGCGGTGAGGGGCATTGCGGACGCGCCGGTGAACCAGACGTCGTGGGGCGTAGCGGAACCGTCTGCAGCGATGGCTTTCGTTCCGTTCGCGTGCTGCGCGGTCGACCATACGATCCCCGCGGCTTGTGCGCCCGCGGGCAGGGTGTCGTCGAACCAGACGGTGTCGTCCGGTTCGAACGACGGTTGCGACGGCGCGGGGAACGTACAACGCTGGACGCCGGAGCGATCGAACCACACACGTCCGTCGTACGTGAGGAAGCTCATCCCCTTGATGGTACGCCCGCCGAGGCCCACCAGGGTGGAGGGGACTTCGAGGCGCACCCAGCCCGTCGCCGCCGGAATGGGGCCCATGGACTGGCGGTACGCGCCGGGGATGAGGTCCTCGCCCCAATATGCGCGGTGGTCCCACGAGCCGTCGTTCCAGGCGAGCATGATCGACCGCGGCCCGTTGCACGGGTCGATGTACGCCCAGGTGACCAGCGTGTCGGACAGCCCCGCGGTGATGGTGGCGGTCGCGTTCTGGAAGTACCGCTCCACGATGCCGCCCGCGGGCGTCTCTCCGTGGGACTTCGTGCCGCTGGCCTTCACGGCCGTGTCCCACGTCCAGTTGCCGCCACCCTGGGCGCCCGTGGGCAGCGCGTCGTCGAACCACACGCTCTCGTTCGGGTCGAACTGCGCGACCGGTGTGCTGTCCGGCAGGTCGCAGGTGCGTTTTCCGGCACGGTCGAACCACGTTCTTCCGTGCGCCACCACCAGCACCATTCCGCGGATGGAGCGTCCGCCCATGGCGACCCGCCAGGCCGGAACTTCGAGGCGCACCCACGATCCCGCGGCGGGGAGGTCGCCGATCCGGACGCGCGACGGATCCGTGGTGTCGAGATCCTCGCCCCAGTACGCGCGGCGCCAGGTCGTGCCGTCGTACCAGCCGAGGAGGATCTCGCGCGGCGGCTGACAGGGATCGAGCATCGCGTACACGAACAGCTGGTCCGAGGCGAGGGGCGTCATGCGGTTCGTGGCGAGATCGAACCACTGACCGTGGACGCCGGCAACCGTCGTGTCGACCAGGGAGACCGAGCCGCTGGCCTTGACCGCGGAGTCCCAGACCCAGTTGCCGTGTGTGGCCGCTCCCGCGGGAGGGGCGTCGTCGAACCAGATCCACTCGCCCGCCGCGAACTGCGGCATGACCGGCGCGGGGGTGCAACGGAGCACGGTCAGCGTCGCCGACTGCGTGACGCCGTTTGCCGTCGCCGACACCACCGCGGCGGCCGTGTCGTCGCGAATGGGAGTGCCCACGGAGAACGTCGTCGCCGCCGTTCCGGCCGGCACGGTGACATTCGGCGGAACGGTCGCGACCAGCGGGTCCGAGCTCGCCGTCGCCACCGCCAGCCCGCCCTCGGGTGCCGAACCGCTCAGTGACAGCGCGGCGGTCGCGGAGCTTCCGCCGATGACCGTCGGCGGATCGAGGCTCAAGCCCGCGACGACGGGAGGCAGCACCGTGAGCTGCGGAGACAGGACGGTTCCGCACAGCGTCGCCGTGATCGTGACGTCCGTGCTCGCCGCCACCGCCGCGGTCTGCGCGGAGAAGCCTGCGCTCGACGCTCCCTGCGGAATGACGACGGATGCGGGCACGGTCACCGCAGGGTTGCTGCTGGTGAGCAGCACGGTCATGTCCGCTCCCGCGGGATCGCGCAGAAACACCGTCGCGGCAACAGCCGCTCCACCGGTCACGCTCGACGTGTCGATGGTGAGGCGATCGAGCGCGCAGGAAGAGAGGACCTCGAGCTCCGACCGCATCGTCAACTGCTTCATCGCCGTGACCGAGGCCGGGCTGTGGACCGTCACAGGAGAAGTCGTGACGGTGAACGTTGCCGATGACGCGCCCTCCGGCACCATCACCGAAGCCGGCGCCTGCACGAGGGCCGAGGGAACGAGCCGAACGACCGCGCCACCTGCGCCGGCCGGCGCGGTCAGCGTCACCACGCCCTCCGCCGTTTCCCCGCCGAGGATGGCGGACGGCGTGATCACGACCGACGCGAGCACCGGTCCGGAGTACCCGGTCATCACGCGCACACCGCGGCCGTCGTACCCGTAGGATTCGTCCCCGGACGACGCCAGATGATTCGCGGGGGAGTAGCTCGACGCCTCGCCTCCGACCCCGATCTCGTTTCCCGCCGGGTCATGAGAGACGGCGCGTGTGCCGTTCTCCGTGACCGACGCAAGCTTCGGCGTCGTGCCTGTGTAGATGAAAGAGCGCGATTGCGTGCCGAGGGACATCTGGCTGACGTTGCCCATGGCGTCGTACGCGAACGTCCCGTTGCCCCACAGGCCGGCGCCGGTGTTCGCGGCGGTGAGCCTGTGGAGGTCGTCGTATGCGAAGGCCCGGTCATACGACGGATCGAGCACGTCCTCGATGCTTGTGACGTTTCCCGCCGGGTCGTAGCCGTAGTCATAGGACGCGATCAGACCGGAAGGGCCGGTCAACACGTTCGTCCGCGGGCGATAGCGATTGTCGTACGTCATCGAGCGCGTCGTGCCGTTGCCGAAGGTCATCGACGACAACGGTCCGAACGGCAGGTAGGACGCACTGGTAACGATCGGCTGCGCACCGGCCGTGACGGACGCGGGGCGGCCCGCATGGTCGTACGACGTTTCCACGATGCGTCCCGTCGGGTAGACCATCCGCGTGCGATTGCCGTCCCGGTCATGGGCGAATGCCGTCACGTACGTCGCCGATCCGATCGCCTTCGCTTCCGCTCGCAGAAGACCCCGGCGGTCATACGAGTACGACGTGCTGCCGCTCGGATCCGCCATCGTCGCCAGGCGCCCGAGGCCGAAGGCTCCGGCGTCGTAGGCCCACGACACGTCTTCCGCGACACCGGACCACTGCGCGTGCGTGGTCAGCACGCGTCCGAGCAGATCGTACGTACGCGTCGTCGTCGCGCCGTTCGCGTCCGTGACGCCGGCGAGCTGTCCCGCAACGTCGTAGGTGTATGTCGTGACGCCGGTAACGGGGCTCGATTGCGACAGCATCTGCCCGAAGTCGTCGTAGACGTAGGCCGTCACGTTGCCGTTCGGATCGGTGACCGAGGTCAGGTTCCCGTGGACGTCGTACGTGTAGCGGGTAAGCACGCGGCCTCCTGTTGCCGAGGCCAAAGTCTGCTCCACGGTCACCAGCCTGCCGGCGGGGTCGTATTCATAGCGGGTATTGGCCGACGCGTGATTCTCATCGCGGACCGCCGCGATCCTGCCACGCGCATCGTAGGTGTACTCCACAAAGTTCTGGTCCGCGTGGATGGTCTTCGTGAGCCGGCCTTCCGAGTCGTAGACGAAACTGTGCCGCTTCGCCTCGACCCACGATCCCGCTTCGAAAGCGAGCCAGCGCTCGACGCTCTTCTTCCCCGACAACGGGTCGTACTGATACTCGATCCGCTCCTGCAGGTTTGTGGTGGAGGGCCCGCGACTGACGGTGGTGACGCGCCCGCGGCTGTCGTACTGATACGCGGTGATCCCACCACCCGCCCGCACCTCCGACGCCAGCGGTCCCGCGCCTGTGAACGTGCGCGTCTGGGTGAGGCTCACGCTGCACAACGGGTCGGCCTGCGTGTCGCAGCCGGCCACGCCGGGCAGGGTCGTCGCGGTGAGGCGGCCCAAGGCGTCGTAAGTGGGCTCCTTCACGACACCGTTTGCGTCGACAACGCGCAGGGCGTTGCCGAAGACGTCGTAATCCTCGTACCGGGCGATGTGGCCGGCGGGATTGCGGACCGCCGCCAGCCGTCCCCGCCTGGCTGCAGGGACCGCGGGATCGATCGGGTAATAGACGAAGCGCGTGATGTCCGCCACGTCCGTCCGCGGCCCATCGACGGACTTGCGCAGTCGCGGCTGCGGGAGGGAGAGCCAGCTCGATGCGAAAGCGCCGCCGGGGGCGAACGCCGCTCCTTCGGTCCCGTCGTAGAGAGTCGTGGTGGTGATCCGCGTTTCCTCGCGAATGGGAGCTCCCGTCCAGCCCTGGACCGTGCGCACCAGCGGCTCACCGGTCGCGGCGTCGTAGGTGACGAGCTCGCGTCGCGTCCCCGCGGGATTCAAGACGCTCACGGTCGTCGTGGACGTCGGCCGCTCCGGCCAGTTCGGATCGTCGTAGGTGGAACTGGTGACGGTAGTGGCGGATGTGTGGACCAGGTCCGCGTTCGCCAGCGCATCCGTCGTCAGCAGGCACCGGTCGGGTGCAGTGGCCGGATCGCAGCCCATGAGGCGCAAAGCGCTCCGGGTGCTGATGACGTTCTGCCCCAGTCCGTCGTACGTCGTCGACGTGATGAACCCGTCCGCCGCCTGGGCCCGGATGACGTTTCCATGAGGTACGTCCAGACCATGCCCGCCTGCCCGTCGACGGACAGCGACGTAATCCGGCGAGCGACGGCATCAGTTGCGACATTCAACGCCCAGTTTCCCCAGGAATCCTCGACGCGCACTGGCAGGCCCGCGCTCCAGGTCAGGCGCACTTCGCGTCCGCTCGGAACGTCGCGGAAGGCGACCGGCGCGCCTTGCGCATCGAAGACACGCTGCAGCACGCCGGACCCGTCGGTCTGCGTCCACGAGCCGTCGCCTGCCTGGGTGAGTTTGCCGCGATAGGGACCGGCCGGACCGACCTGCACGAATGCGCCGCTCCGGTTCGAGAACAGAAGGACTCCGCCGCTCTCGGTCGTCACGGACACGAAGCGCGCGCCGTCGACGTCGTCGAAGACGTTCAGCGACGCGTCGAACATCGAGAACCAGCGTTTTCCGAAGAAACCGGCGGTCTGTCTCCGGCTGAGATACGTCCGCCGCAACGGCAGAAACGTGTTTGCCGGGACGGGATCGACGTCTTCGAAGCGCATGCTGCCGCTGTGGGTGTTGACCGGGTCGCCGCTGCACTTCGGCATTTCGCTGCACTTGCCTTCGCAGTCCTTGTCGCACTCGTCCTCGGACAGCTCGATGTACTTCTCCTGGACCTGTCCGCAGGCCGACAGCTCGATTTTCAGCAGGCCTTCCGCGGGAGCCGTCATCCCCGTGACACCCTCCATACGGGTACCATCCCAGCCCGTGTCGTCTCTGATGACTTCCTTGCTCGGGAAGACGACTCCGCGGATCCGGGGCGGCCATGCGTGCAGCGCCCTCCACGGGATCACGACCCCTGAGGGATCGACCCCGGGAGGCCCTTTCACGGGATCCATGCTGAGCTCCGGCGATCCGGGCTGGACTTGATAGGAGGCCGTCCCCGCAGGCTCCACGCAATGCCTCCAGACCTGGATCTCCATCGTCTCGGGCTCGGCCATGCAGTTCTTGTCGACCTGTCTCGAGACCGGGCTGCCTGTGGGGAACAGCAGCTCTTCGTGACCGCGCCACCGGATCTTCATGTACAGCGCGCCGTCGTGATGGATGTCCACGAAGTGACTGGGACCCCATGGGGGGTAGTGAACCGTGCGCTCGGTGACGCCGGTGATGTGCGCCGGCGTGCAGCCGGGCGGAGTCTCCGCGTAAGTGCTCCCGGCGAGGATGCTCGCCAGGGTCAGAGCGAAAAGTTGGAGGGCAACCGCGGATCTGCGCATGGGCCTCCCTGCGCTTGAGACACGCTGAAGCCCGGCAAAGGGGCGCCAGTCAACGTCGTCGACACAGGAACGTCACACGGCCTCGTCCAGTTAAGTGTGGGTGGGGTCTGACCCCACCCACACTTAACTGCGTCAGAACTTGTTCTTCTGCTGGATGGGGGCTTTCTTGCGGTCGGGGCCGAGGTTGACGTAGACGACCTGAGCCTCGGTGACGGTGACGCGCTCGGCGGGGTCGCTGGCGCGGAGGGCTTCGACCAAAACGCGGGTCGTGATCGAAGTCGTGCCGATGCGCAGGGTCTCGGTCCAGAAGGACACGAGGTCCCCGACGAACACGGGCTCGTGGAAGACGACCTTGTCCATCGAGACCGTGACCATGAACTGCAGACCCTGCCGGCGCGCTTCGATCGCGCCGGCCTGGTCGATGTAGGAGAGGATCACCCCGCCGAAGATGGTGCCGTGCGCGTTGGTGTCGCGCGGCATCATGAGCACGCGGATCGCGGGCTCGTCCCACTTCGGCGAGATGACGTGATCCGGCACTACACTCCCGCCGGCGCGGCCGGCGCCGGTGTGGTGGTCGGACGGGCGATCCTGTCATTGATCGTCACTTCCGCGGTCTTGCGGAGGCGGTCGACGAGGACGGCGCGAAGCTGACGCGCCTGCTGCTCGCGCATGCGGTCCGCGAATGCGAGCCGGTTCTTCGCCAGCTCGTCGTCCGTGACGCGCTTCTGCTCCGTCACCTGGAAGACCACCGCGCCGTCGCCGACGATCACGGGACCGGCCATCTGGCCGACCGTGGCCTTCAGCGCCGCGTCGACGAACGCCGACGTCTCGCCGTTGAGGCCCGGGATGCTGCGCTGGCGGTCGACGGTCACTTCGGACGCCGTGCGGCCGGCCTTCTGCCCGACCGCGTCGACGTTCGCCGCACCGGCGGCCAGCTGGGCGAGCTGCGCGCGCGCGGTTTCACGGGCCTTCTGCTGCTTCGCTTCCTGCTCGACGCGCTCCCGCACGTCGGCCAGGGTCGACACACCCGCCGGACGGGTCTCCTCGATGTACGCGATGGCGATGCCCTTCGACGTTCCGATCGGATCGCTGACGTCGCCCTGCTTGCCGGCGAAGATCCACTGCGAGAGGGGCTGGTTGTTCCCGAGGCCGCCGATCGCGTCGTTCTTGCCGATCCAGCCGCTGTCGTTCGACGTCAGGCGTCCGGTGGCCAGGGCCGCGAAGGCCTGCGCGTTCGCCGCCTTGTTCTGTTTCATCCCCGCGTTCACGCGGTTGATCTCCGCGCGGGCGATGTCCTTGGACATGTCGTTCGCGGCGCGCGCGGCCAGGGCCGGACGGGCTTCTTCGAACGGCTGCACGGTCTGTTCGCGGCGATCGACGACCTTCACGATGTGATAGCCGAACTCCTGCGTGCGGATCGGGTCGCTGATGGTATTGAGCGCGATGGAGAAGATCGCGCGCTCGAACGGCTCGACGGTCTTGCCCATGTCGACCCAGCCCATGTCGCCGCCGTTGCCGGACGACGACGGATCCTCGGAATTCGCACGCGCCAGAGCGGCGAAGTCCGCGCCGCCGCGGAGCTGCGCGACGATGCCTTCGGCCTTCGCTTTCGCGGCGGCGTCGGCCTGCGGCGTGGCGCCCGGCTCCGACTTCACGAGGATGTGGAGCACGTGGGCCGAGCCGGGACGGCGATAGTTGTCCTTGCTCGCCTCGTACAGCTTGAGGAGCTCGGCGTCGGTCGGCTTCACCTCGGCGCGGATCTTCGCGTAGTCCGCGAGGATGTAGCGGACCTTGCGCTGCTCGCCGTGGGTGTAGTCGGACTTGTGGGCGTTGTAGTACGCGTCCACTTCCGCGGGCGTGACGGTGACGGTGTCGATCTGTCCCGAGGGCATCAGGACGTAACGCACCTTCGCGTTCTCGTTGGTGCGGCGGTACTCCGCGTCGACGGCCTTCGGCGAGAGGAGCACCGAGTTCTGCAGCGCGCTCTCCATCTTCGACAGCGCGATCTCGCGTCCGAGGTCGTTCTCGAACTCGGCGGCGCTGGCGTAGCCGAGCGGACCGGTGATGTAGCGGTTGTAAAGCTCCATGCCGATGAACTTTCCGTTGTCGGTGAAGGTCGGGATGGAGAGAAGCTTCCTGCGCACCTCCTCGGGGCTGGCCGAGAGGTTGATGCGCTGCGCTTCCTGGGTGAGGAGGCGCTGGTCGACGAGCATGTTGATGACCTGCGTGGGCAGGTTCATCATCTGCGCCATTTCGGGCGTGAACTGCTGCCCGAACTGCTGCTGGTACATCTGTTCGACGTTTCTGAGCGCGCGCTCGTAGTCGGTGAAGGTGATGGTCTCACCGTTGACGCGCGCGGCGACGGCCATCTCGTCCGTCGCGCCACCCATGCTCCCTCCCCCCAGGCCCATGTCGATGAAGACAAAGCCGAAGATGAACGCCGCGACCACGGCGATGAGCACCCACTTGAGGTGATGGAAACTGTCGCGCATTACTTTGAGCATGGAAAACAACCTTTCGCGGGCGAATGGGATCGATCAGGTAAGCGTGCAGAAAAAGCGGCGCAGTTTACCTATTCCCGCGGAAGGGCGCCACAGAAGAGGCGGAGGGCGCCCCTCGGCGCGGCGGGCGTGCTATAACGCCGTGCGTACCCGATGGCCAGAAAATGGGATCCGGCAGCGGATATCGACTGGTATCTGATCTCGATCGACCGGCTCAAGCAGATCGGTCTGGTGGTCCTGCTGTTCGCCCTCGCCGCGGCGGGCTCGTGGTTCTGGTACAACCAGAAGACGAACCCGAAGACGAGGGCCGAGTCCGCCATGGCGGATGCACGGCAGGCGCTGAACGCGCTCGCCGGATCGCCGGACTTCTCCACCCATCGCGCCGAGTTCAGCCGCGCGCAGCAGAAGCTCGACGAGGCGGGGACGCATTTCAACGGCGGGCGTTTCGAGCAGGCGCACACGGTCGCGGTCGAGTCGCAGTCGATCAGCCGCGGGGCGACGAGCGGCGGCGGCGACTCCGCGAGCGACGCTCAGTTCCTCACCGTCGAAGGGGACGTGAAGTTCCAGAAGGGGGCGGCGGGCGAGTGGAAGGACGCAGACACGCGCACGGCGCTGGTCAACGGGGATTGGGTGAAGACCGGGGACAACGCCTCGGCGGAGCTGATCTTCTCGAGCGGGACCTTGTACACGGTCGGGGCCAATGCGCTGCTGGAGATCTACTCGAGCGTCAACCCGTCCACGAGCCGCAAGACGAACGCGGTGCAGATGCGCGTCGGCTCGGTGGAGATCGCGACGACCAGTGACAGCTCCACGGTGCGAACGCCCGGCACGCAGGTGGTCGTCGAGTCGCAGTCGGCGGTGCAGGTAGGCGTCGATCCGGAGAGGAGCACGATCGTCAGCACGCGCGGCGGGGCCTCGGTCGCGCCGGAGAATGGCGGCACCGCCCTGCGCGTCGGGTCCGGCGAGAAAGTCAGCGCCACCCCGGCCGGCGAGATGTCGCCGGTCAAGAAACTGGCCATGCCGCCTGCGCTGATGGCGCCGGGTGACAACCAGGTCTTCCAGCTCTCGTCCGAGCTCAAGGTGCAGATGACGTGGCAGGCCCAGCCCGGCGCGCCGGCCTACGTGCTGCAGGTATCGCGCTCGCGGCTGTTCTCGACGCAGGAGATCAACAGGCGGATGGCGAAGACCACCGCGACGGCGCAGGTGACCCAGGAAGGGTCGTTCTACTGGCGGGTGGCGTCGGTGGGACCGGACGGCGACCTGGGGCCGTTCTCGCCGTTCCGCCGCTTCCGGGTGAGCGGCGGCGGGAAGAGCGCTGGCACGCAGGACCGCACGCCGCCGATGCTGCGGATGAAGCAGCCGTTCCACGTGGGCGGGCAGTACTACACGATCGCCGGCGTGACCGAGCCGGGAGCGACGGTATTCATCAACGACGAGGAAGTGGACGTCGAATCGAGCGGCGCATTCCAGAAGCTGGTCGGGTTCCCGAAGGTGGGACGGAACGACGATCGTCATCAAAGCGGTCGATCCGGCGGGCAATCAAAAGGTAGAATCGCAGTTCGTGATCGTGGAAGAGTAGTTGACAGTCGGCAGTTTGCAGTTGACAGGAGCTGCCATCCGCCTGGGTCGCGATGACCTCTCTCTCCTGTCGACTGCAAACTGTCAACTGCGTACTGGTTCTCCTTTTGCACGCGCGGCCCTCGACGTCCCGCGAAACTCAAGCAAGGAAAAGACAAACCGCATGGCTGTGAAATCCCTTCTCTCGATGTTCTCGAACGATCTCGCGATCGACCTCGGGACAGCGAACACGCTCGTCTACGCGAAGAACAAAGGCATCGTCGTCCGCGAGCCTTCGATCGTCGCGGTCAACAAGATCAACAACCAGGTCGAAGCGGTCGGCAAGGAAGCGAAGGAGATGCTCGGCCGCACGCCGGGCAACATCGTCGCCATCCGGCCCATGAAGGACGGCGTCATCGCCGACTTCGAAGTCACCGAGAAGATGATCAAGTACTTCATCGAGAAGGCGCACGGGCGCCGCTTCCTGGTGAAGCCGCGCATCGTCATCTCGGTGCCCTCGGAGATCACGCAGGTCGAGAAGCGCGCGGTCAAGGACTCCGCGCTGCGCGCCGGCGCGACCGAGGTCTACCTGATCGAACAGGCCATGGCGGCGGCGATCGGCGCCGGCCTGCCCATCACCGACCCCACGGGCAACATGATCGTCGACATCGGCGGCGGCACGACCGACGTCGCGGTGATCTCGCTGGCCGGCATCGTCTACTCGCGCTCCGTGCGCGTGGCCGGCAACGAGATGGACGACGCGATCATTCAGTACATCAAGCGCAAGTACAACCTCCTCATCGGCGAGCGCACCGCGGAGCAGATCAAGATGGAGATCGGCTCGGCCTTCCCGCTCGACGAGGAGATGACCATGGAGATCAAGGGCCGCGACCTCGTGGAGGGCGTGCCCAAGACCCTGGTGGTCAGCGACGAGGAGATCCGCGAGGCCCTGTCCGAGACCGTGGCCACGATCGTCGAAGCGGTCCGCGTCGCGCTCGAGCGCACGCCGCCCGAGCTCTCCGCCGACATCATGGACAAGGGCATCATCATCGCCGGCGGCGGCTCGATGCTGAAGAACCTCGACCGCCGCCTGCGCGAAGAGACCGGCCTGCCGGTGACCCTCGCCGAGGATCCCGCTGGCCTGCGTGGCGCTGGGGACGGGGCAGATGCTGACGGACTTCAATCTGCTGCGCAAGATCTCGATCGAATAGTTGCCCGTGACTCGTTGACTCCGTGACGCCGGGCCGCTCGTACGAGGCAACTCGGGATCGCTACGCGGCAACGCTTTCGGTGGCCTGAAACCTGCTCAGTCCGAATCCGGAAAAAACATGGCTGTACCCACAGACGTCATCCCGCGGCGCCCCACGCTCCTCGTCATCGTCGTGCTCTCGTTGCTGTTCGTTCTGATGAGCCTCAGCAACAAGACGGCGTACATCGGGGAGACGCGCACGATGTTCGAGCGGTCGGTCATGACCATCTTCTCGCCCGTGCCGAAGTTCGTGAACTGGGCCGGCGGGACCGCGCAGGACATGCACCAGGGCTATCTGGACATGCGCCGCGCGGTGAACGAGAACGTGCAGCTGCGCCGGAAGGTCGCGGCGCTCACCACCGAGAACCTGAAGCTGCGCCAGTCCGAGCACGGACATCGCGCCGGCTGCGCAGCCTGCTCGCCTACTCCGAGCAGTTCGAGTTCGAGACCTCCATGGCGCAGACGATCATGCTCGACACGGCGGGGCGCTTCAAATCGATCATCATCGACCACGGCTCCGCGGACGGCGTGCAGGTGAACGACGTCATCGCGAATGCCAATGGGCTGATCGGGCGGGTGGTGCTGACGACGAACGACCTGGCCAAGGTGCAGCTGGTCACGGATACGAACTGCTCGGTCGGCTCGCTGATCGAGCGCACGCGCCGGCAGGGGGTCGTCCGCGGCCTGGGCGGCAACATCGTGCAGCTGTACGACATCCCGTCGCTCGCGGACGTCCAGCCGGGCGACCGCATTCTCACCGCCGGCATCGACGGCGTCTATCCCGAGAGGCATCCCCATCGGCACCGTGGTCCGCTCCGAGCCGGGACAGTCGCTCTTCAAGAGTGTGACGGTCCGGCCGGCGGTGGACTTCGGGACCATCGAGGAAGTGATCGTGATCCATACCCGGAAGATCCCACCGTCCGTCGTGAGGTATGCACCTTGAGGTGGCTGCGCTTCGCCATCGGGCTGCTGATCGCCCTGACCCTGCACTCGCTGCTCGACAGCTTCTATCCGAACGCTCTGGCGTTCTTCAATCCGTACATCATCCTGGTTATTTACTACTCGATGGGCGGCAACATCCTCGGCGCGATCGCGGCGGGCGTGCTGGCCGGCTTCGTCCAGGACGCGTTCTCGAACGCGATGTTCGGCCTGCACGCGTTCTCGCTGACGGTCTGCGCCTACGTGGTGGCGTCGATCAACGCGCGCCTGGCGCTGCGCGGATCGCTCGCCTTCGGCGGCTGCCTGGCCGGGGCGATCATCGTCAACGAGCTCGTGATCTACATCCTCGTGAACATCCTGGTGAAGCAGAAGATCGAGATGTTCGAACAGGCGCTGCTGGTGAAAACGATCTTCACCGTTTTGTTCGGGATGCTGGTGTATCAACTGCTCACATTGTTCTTGCGGGAAGAACCGATCGAGGCCACTCGCAGCAAAACGGCCTGGTAAGTCCCTGAGTGCTGAGTCCTGAGTCCTGAGTGGCTCATGGCTCGCAACACTCAGGACTCAGGACTCAGCACTCAGGACTGCCTATGCGCGTCTATCGCGACGACCAGAAGTTCCTTCAATTCCGAATCAACGCGGTGCTCTGGGGCATCGTGGCGGCTTTCGTCTTCCTCGCCGGCTCGTTCTGGTTCGTCCAGGGCGTGCAGGCGGAGAAGTACCGCGGGCTTTCCGAGGCGAACGCGCTGCGGGAGATCGAGATCCCGGCCGAAACGCGGGCTGATCATGGACCGCGAGGGGAAGATCCTCGCGGACAACCAGCCGGCGTACACGCTGCAGATCGACCGGGTGGTGATGAAGCCGCTGCTCAAGGCGGATGCGGAGCGCCGGGCCAAGCTCATCGCCTTCCTGTCGCAGATCCTCCAGCGTCCGCCGGCCGAGGTGCTGGTGCGGTGGGAGCGGGAATCGAAGAAAGCTCGGCTTCACCCAGCCCTTCCCCCTCGCCGAAGACCTCTCGATGTCGCAGGTCGCCGCGGTGCAGGCACAGTCGATCGTGTTCCCCGAGGTCAACGTCGTGCCGGTCCAGCGCCGGAACTATCCGTACGGCACGATGGCCGCGCACGTCCTCGGCTTCATCGGCGAAGTCGGCGAGAAAGAGATGAAGCAGAACGCCGACCTCGAGCAGGGCGACCTGATCGGGAAGCGCGGGGTGGAGCTGATGTACGACCAGTACCTGCGCGGCCGCGGCGGCGCGGAGTACTGGGAGTACGACGCGGACGGACGCCGCCTCAGTGAGTACGCTCCCGGCGCGCAAGCAGCCGGTGCCGGGCGACAACATCTATCTGACGATCGACTTCGAGCTGCAGCGCCGCGCGGAGCAGTACTTCGCGGAGAACGAGATGGTCGGCGCGGCGGTCGTGCTCGACCCGCGCAACGGCGAGGTGCTGGCGATGGTCTCGTCGCCGGCGTACAACCCGAACGTCTACTCCAGGCGTTTCGCGCCGGAGACGTACAAGACGATCACCAGCAACCCGTTCAAGATCGAGCTCAACCGCGCGATCCAGGGCCTTTACTCGCCGGGCTCGGTCTTCAAGATCGTCATGGCCATGGCCGGACTGTCGGAGAACGTGGTCGATCCGCACACGAGCTTCAGCTGCGGCGGCAGCGGTCATTTCTTCGGACGCCGCTTCCGCTGCTGGAAGAAGGAAGGGCACGGCGGCGTGGACGTGGAGCGCGCGCTGAAGGTCTCGTGCGACATCTACTTCTACACCGTCGGCGGCCGGCTGGGCGTCGACAAGATCAACGAATACGCGCGCCGGCTGACGTTCGGCGAGATCTCGCACATCGACCTGGACGGCGAGCGCGCGGGACTCGTGCCGTCGACGCAGTGGCGCACGGACCATCCGGTGCGCGGCGACAAGAAGTGGTATCCGGCGGAGACGATCTCGGTTGCGATCGGCCAGGGCCCGCTGATCGTGACGCCGCTGCAGGTGGCAAACATGACCGCGGCCGTCGCAAACGGCGGAAAGGTGTTCCAGCCGCACGTCGTCCGCTATGTGGATCGCGTGCAGAAGGACGGCTCGTACAAGCGCTTCCGCGTCCCGAGCCGCGTGCTGCACGAAGTGAAGCTCGCGCCCGGCGCCCTGAAGGCGGTGCGTGACGGCCTCTGGGAGGTCGTCAACGCCGACGGCGGAACGGGCGCCAACGCGCGTGTGCCGGGGCTGAACATCGCGGGCAAGACCGGCTCGGTGCAGGTCATCGCGTACTCCGGCTGGATCAAGGCGACGTCGCTGCCGTTCAAGTTCCGCGACCACGCCTGGTTCGCGTCGTTCGCGCCGGCAGACAACCCGCAGATGGTAGCGGTGGTATTCGTCGAGCACGGCGGCGCGGGTGGCGCGGACGCGGCGCCGCTGGCGAAACTGCTGTACGAGTCGGCGTTCCGCGGCCAGATGGCGGGCGCGCGTCTCGACCTTCGCAATCCCGAGACTCTGGAGCAGATCAGGGAAGGAGAGCTTCCTCTCCCCTCCACACGATGATTTTTCGCGATACAGGCAAACCGACCATCGACTGGAACTTCATCGGCACCGCCGTGGTGCTGGCGTGCATCGGCGTTCTGCTCGTCTACAGCGCGACGTACTACAGCGATCCCGCTCTCGGGCTGACGAAGAAGCAGGTCATCTGGGTGGTCATCGGCATCGCGTTGATGATCACGTTCATGGTCGTCGACTACCACGTGCTGTTCGACGTCGCGCCGATCCTGTACGGAATCGGCGTCGTGTTGCTGATCTACCTGCTGGTATTCGGCAAGCTGACGGCGAACGTGAAGTCGTGGATCCACATCGCCGGGTTCCAGTTCCAGCCGTCGGAGTTCATGAAGATCTTCACGGCGCTGATGGTGGCGCGCTTCTTCGACTCGAATGACCGGGCGTATCTTGACTTCCGCTCGTTCCTGATCGTGATGGGCATCATCGGCCTGCCGGTGGGGCTGATCATCATCCAGCCGGACTTCGGCACGGCGGCGTCGTTCTTCCCGCTGTTCGCGGTGGCCATGTTCTTCGGCGGCATCCGCGCGAAGGTGTGGGCGGCGATGATCCTGGTGGTGCTGATCGCGCTGCCGGTGGGCTGGTTCGCGTTTCTGAAGCCGTATCAGAAGGAGCGCGTGATGATCTTCCTGAACCCGGAGCGCGATCCGCTCGGGTCGGGGTATCAGGTCACGCAGGCAAAGATCGCCATCGGCTCGGGCGGCATCAACGGGAAGGGGTTCCGCCACGGCACGCAGGCGAAACTGGAGTTCCTGCCCGCGCGCCACACCGACTTCATCTTTGCCGTCCTCGGCGAGGAGTGGGGCTTCATCGGCGTCGTCATCGTGCTGGGGCTCTATCTGTTCCTGGTGATCCAGGCGCTGACGTTTGCGAAGCAGGCTCGAGACCGGGGAGGGACCTTCCTCTGTATCTGTCTCATCGCATTCATCATCTTCCACGTTTTCATCAACGTGTCGATGCAGATTGGCATTTTGCCGACCACGGGCATCCCGTTGCCGCTGATCTCGTACGGCGGGTCGTCGACGATGATGTTTTTCATCGCGATCGGGCTGATCGCGAACGTGGACATGCGGCGGTTCGTCAACGCGCCCTGACGTAGGGCGTGGCGCCCTACGTTTTGATTCTCTCGATGTCGCGGCGGTCTTTCTTCGTGGGGCGGCCCGCCCCGCGCTCGCGGAAGATCGCCGCGACGACGTCGGCGTTCTCGCGGGCGGGCGTCTCGTCGACGTACATCGTGCGCGCGGCTTCCTTGGAGACGTTGGACGCAGGAATCTGCTTCACGACGACGCGGCGGTAGTGGTCGCCGCCGTCGTAGAACTCGATGACGTCTTCTTCCTTGACGGCCGCGGCGGGCTTGACGCGATTGCCGTTGATCTTGACCTTGCCGCCCTTGCACGCCTCGGTCGCATCCGCGCGGTGCTTGAAGAGGCAGACCAGCTTGAGCCAGGTATCGATTCTTGGGCGTTCCATAGGTCCTGTATAATCAGCGCCTTCGGAGGAAAAATGATCAAGGCGGACATCGTCAACAAAGTCGCGGAGACTTCGGAAATTTCCCGCGTCAAGGCGGCGCAGGCGGTCGACACCGTGATCGAAGGGCTCCGGAACGCGCTCGCGCGCGGGCAGCGCATCGAGCTCCGCGGTTTCGGCGTGTTCCAGGTGAAGCAGCGGAAGAAGGGAATCGGCCGCAACCCGAAGACGGGCGTGGAGGTGAAGATCCCGCCCGGCAACACGATCCGCTTCAAGCCGGGGAAAGAGCTCCGGAACCTGTTGTGAACAACCGGCAACCGTCGGCCGGTGAGCGCAACATCCTGGGCGGGCGTCCGTCCTATGTAGTGACGAACGACATACCGCATCACTAGCAACCCCGGTGATGTTCCCGCCCCACTGGCCCACCAGGGCCGCCCCGCATCAGGCTGCGCCGGGCGGCCCACCCTCCCCTCCTTGAGTTGGCAGGTCGCAGTTGACAGTTGACAGGAGGCCACCACCCACGCGGGCTTTTTTCTCTCCTGTCTACTGCCAACTGCCAACTAGAATGGCTTCGAATGCAGCCCGAGCAGACCGTCCTCGTCCTCGACTTCGGTTCCCAATACACACAACTGATCGCCCGGCGGATTCGCGAGAACAGCGTGTTCTCGGTCGTCCACCCATTCGACCTGTCCGTCGACAGGATCCGGGAGCTGGCGCCGAAGGCGATCGTGCTGTCGGGCGGTCCGCAGTCGGTGTACTCGGAGTCGGCGCCGTACTGCTCGCGGGAGATCTTCGACCTCGGCGTCCCCATCCTCGGCATCTGCTACGGCATGCAGCTCACGGCATACTTCCTCGAGGGGAAGGTCGAAGCGGCGACGGAACGCGAGTACGGGCGCGCGGAGATCGAGGTTACGGCGGAGTCTCCTCTCTTCAAAGACACGCCGCAGCGCCAGCAGGTGTGGGCGAGCCACGGCGACCGGATCCTGGCAGGACCTCCCGGCTTTCACACCACCGCCTCCTCGCCGAGCGCGCCGATCACTGCCTTCGAGAACCGCGAACGGCGCTGCTACGGCATCCAGTTCCATCCCGAGGTGACGCACACCGAGGCGGGGGCGCAGATCATCCGCAACTTCCTGTTCGATGTCGCGGAGTGCCAGCCCTCCTGGGACCTCGGGGACTTCCGCCGCCGCAAGGTGGAGGAGATCCGGCAACAGGTCGGGGACCGAAAGGCGATCGTCGCGGTCAGCGGCGGCGTCGACTCCACCGTCGCGGCGCTGCTCGTGGCCGAGGCCATCGGCGATCAGCTCACGGCGATCTTTGTCGACAACGGCGTGCTCCGCAAGCACGAGGAGCTGCAGGTCGGCTCGCGTCTCAGCGACCGCCTCGGATTGCACTTCGTGCAGATCGACGCCCGCCAGCGCTTCTACGACAAGCTCGCGGGCATCGAAGATCCGGAGCTGAAGCGCAAGCGCATCGGCAACGAGTTCATCGCCATCTTCGAAGAGGAAGCGAAGCGCATCGCCGGGGCTGAGTTTCTCGTCCAGGGCACGCTTTACCCCGACGTCATCGAGTCGGTCTCGATCAAGGGTCCGTCGGCGGTGATCAAGACGCACCACAACGTCGGCGGGCTGCCGGAGAAGATGGGGCTGAAGCTCATCGAGCCGGTGCGGGAGCTGTTCAAGGACGAGGTGCGCCGCCTCGGACTCGAGCTTGGTCTGGAAGAGGAATTCGTCTGGCGCCATCCCTTCCCCGGCCCCGGCCTGGCTGTGCGCATCCTCGGCGAGGTGAATGCGGAGCGCGTGGAGATCCTGCAGAACGCGGACGAGATCGTGATCGACGAGATCCGCGCGGCCGGGCTCTATCGCGAGATCGCACAGGCGTTTGTGGTTTTGCTGCCGGTGAAAAGCGTCGGGGTGATGGGGGACGAGCGGACGTACGAGAACGTGTGCGCGATCCGGGCGGTCACGACGACGGATTTCATGACCGCGGACTGGTACCGCATGCCGCACGATCTGCTCGACCGGATGGCCCGCCGGATCGTGAACGAGGTGCGTGGCATCAACCGGGTCGTTTACGACATTTCGTCCAAGCCTCCCGGCACGATCGAGTGGGAGTAAAGCCAGACGGGGCTTTTACATACGTTAAAAGTGGCGGCTCGTTACCAAAATCGGTAGGACGACGTCCCGAACGGGACGCCCGGCGCGTAAAATCACTCTCGCGCGTGACGGAGACCGGCGTTATAGTTACTCATCCGCGTCTAGTCCCCATCAAGTGCAGGCCCCACGCGAGAGTGGGTTTCATGGTTCGCCGGCGTATCCGCCGGAGGACGTGAGTCAACATCGAGGAGGAGAACATGATTCATCGGTTTCCCCAGATCCGCTTCATCACCCTTTTGACGATCGTGGCGATTCCGTTCGCTGCCTTCGCCGCCGAACCAGTGGGCCGCCAGCACGGCGGTGGTTCGGCGATGGACTGGCAGCTCAATTCGACGGGTCACGACAAAGCAACCCTGACGTGGTCGTGCGGCGACGGCGAAGTGAGCTCGCTGGAGTTCAAGAACGGCAAGAGCGTCTCGCTCAGCAACCGTGACCTCGGCGAGGTCACGAACGCCACGTGCAGCTGGGAGCTGCGGCTCTCTCCGAAAGTCTCGAAAGACCTGGCGAAGAAGCTCGAGACCGCACGCGCCGCGAATGACGACAAGGCCGCCCGCAAGATCATGAGGGACGCGGGCTTCGATCCGGACGCGATGGTGATGTCCGGCGCGTTCACGGTCGTGAACGGCGCGTTCGTCAACACGGACGGTTCGGAAACCGGCAACGCCGCCGTCTCGCGTCCTGGGAGCGTCTCCACGAACGCCCGTCCGAGCGGACCGATTGCCGTGAACGACCAGGTCATCCCCGATGACCTCATCGTGCAGGGCAGCGGCTGCTTCGGCTTCGACTGCGTCAACGGCGAGAGCTTCGGCTTCGACACGATCCGCCTGAAGGAGAACAACCTCCGGATCAAGGCCGAGGACACGAGCGTCGGTGCCTTCCCGACGAACGACTGGCAGCTCACGTTCAACGACTCGGCCGGCGGTGGCGCGAACAAGTTCTCGGTCGAAGACATCACCGGCTCGCGGGTTCCGATGACGATCACGGCCGGCGCGACGACGAACTCGATCTTCGTCGACAGCTCGGGCCGCGTCGGCTTCCGCACTGCGACCCCGGTCCTCGACCTCCACGTCAACACCAGCAACACGCCGGCGATCCGCCTCGAGCAGAACAACACCGGCGGCTTCACGGCACAGACCTGGGACGTCGCGGGCAACGAAGCAAACTTCTTCGTCCGCGACGTGACCGGCGGCTCGCGCCTGCCGTTCCGGATCCGCCCGGGCGCCCCGACCTCGTCGATCGACATCAGCTCGGACGGTGACGTCGGCATCGGTACCGCCTCGCCGGGTACGAAACTCCACGTGTTCTCCACAGAGACCCAGGACGCCCAGCTCGGCCTCGGACCGAACCCGCACCTCGCCACCGGCCCGGGCTTCTTCCTCTCGTACTCGGGCGCCGGCATCGCACGCGGAGTCGCGGTGCTCGATACGCGTCCCGATGCAAGCGCAGTGGCTCCGAATCCGTCGATTCGACTCCTCACCGCGGACGTGCAGGCCATGATCATCGACAACGAGGGCTTCATCGGCCTGAAGGGCGTTGCCAATCCGAGCAGCCCGATTCAGCACCTCAGCGGCGCGGTGCTCACGAACGCCGGCGTCTGGACGAATGCGTCGTCGCGCGACCTGAAGGAGAACATCTCCGAGCTTTCGTCGGACGCCGCCAAGAGCGCGCTCCAGCAGCTCAACCCGGTGACGTACAACTACAAGGTCGCCACGGATGATCCGCAGGTCGGTTTCATCGCGGAAGACGTTCCGGAGATCGTAGCCACGCCGGATCACAAGACCCTGAGCCCGATCGAGATCGTCGGCGTGCTGACGAAAGTCGTGAAGGATCAGCAGGCGACGATCGACGAGCTTTCGAAGAGACTCGCGGAGCTCGAGCACAACAAGTAGTCGTTCCTCAACGTTCCGTTCATCCCGCGGCCGCCGGTGTAAACCGGCGGCCGTTTTCGTTTGTAGGCCTGACGAGAAAAAACGGGGCGCGGTCGGAAGAACCGCGCCCCGTCAGGAGCAGCGATCCCGGGGCCCTCTCCC
Organism: uncultured Acidobacteriota bacterium; assembly: GCA_963821585.1. Classification (GTDB taxonomy): domain Bacteria; phylum Acidobacteriota; class Thermoanaerobaculia; order Gp7-AA8; family Gp7-AA8; genus QHVT01. Next base: position 1,739,799 of record CAWGEI010000005.1, on the reverse strand, counting down.
CAGGATCCCTCGGCGCACATGAGGGGTGCGCCTGCCAGGGTCGAGCCCTGGCGCGAATGGGCCTTTAGTCGCTCAAGTTGCGGATCACCGTCGGAATATCGAGGTCATTGCCGAAATCACTCGACGCCATCGGTCCGAAGCCTCCGGTACCGTCGGCGCGGGTGAAGCCTTTGCGAAAAAACGGGGGATCGTAGATCTCGCCCTCGGCGCCGACCTGCGGCTGAGGGGCCGGCTCCTCGTGCTGCGCGGCGATCTCTTTTTCCTTGTCCTTACTACCCGGGGCGAACGGACGGTACGGCACTGACGGCGCCTGCGTGCCGCGCGACAGCGGCTGCTGCGAGGAGAGCGACTCGCCGCGCGAGTTGAGCAGTCCCTTCGTCGCGGCGTCGAAGCCTGTCGCGATGACCGTTACCTTCACTTCATCCTTCATGCGCGGATCGATGACCGTGCCGAAGATGATGTTCGCTTCCTCGTCGGCGGCGGACTGGATGACCGACGCGGCCTCGTGGACTTCGAAGAGCGTCATGTCCGGGCCGCCGGTGATGTTGATCAGCACGCCCTTGGCGCCTTCGATGGACGCTTCTTCGAGCAGCGGCGACGAGATCGCGCGCTGCGCGGCTTCGACGGCGCGATGTTCGCCCTGCGACACGCCCGTGCCCATGAGCGCCATGCCCATGCCGTGCATGATCGTCTTCACGTCCGCGAAGTCGAGGTTGATCTCGCCCGGGACGGTGATCAGGTCGGAGATGCCCTGCACCGCCTGGCGCAGGATGTCGTCGGCGATCTTGAACGCGTCGTTGAGCGACGTACCGCGCTCGACGAAGTTCAGCAGCCGCTCGTTCGGAATGGTGATGAGTGTGTCGACCGTGTCGCGCAGCGCGCGGATGCCCTGCTCCGCCTGCACGCGCCGGCGTTTGCCTTCGAAGCCGAAGGGCTTCGTCACGACCGCGACGGTGAGCGAGCCCAGCTCCGCGGCCAGCGAGGCGATGATCGGCGCAGCCCCGGTCCCGGTGCCGCCGCCCATGCCCGTGGTGATGAAGATCATGTCGGCGCCGGTGAGCGCCTCCAGGATGCGATCGGTGTCTTCGAGGGCGGCCTGCTTGCCGACTTCGGGATTCGCTCCCGCGCCCAGGCCCTTGGTGAGCTTGCTGCCGATCTGCAGCTTGACCGGCGCGAGCGACGTGCGCATGGCCTGCAGATCGGTGTTGGCGACGAGGAACTCGACGCCTTTGATTCCTGCCTGAATCATCCGGTTGACGGCGTTCCCACCACCCCCACCAACCCCGATGACCTTGATCTTCGCTCCGAGATGCGCCTCGTCGAGTGTGACCGCGAGGGCTCCGTCGCCAGATCGCTCGTCAAATGTAATCATTTAACCGTTCTCCGGATGGTAAAAGTTTCGATATGTGATTTCAATCAAATTTTCAATTACGTCCATGCAAACCACTGCTTGAAGGAGTCCGCAACCTTCGCCAGGCCCTTCCGCGGGCGCTTGCGAACCCGCGACTGATCCCGCAGCCCCCACAGCAGGAGGCCGCACGCGGCCGCCCATTCGGGTCCGCCCACCGTGTCGGAGAGTCCGCCCAGAGCTCGCGGCATGCCTTTGCGGGCCTGCTGATCGAACACCTGCTCCACCAGTTCGACGATGCCGTCCATCTCCGCGCCGCCACCCACGACGACGACGCCGGAACGGATCTCTTTCTCCAGGCCGACCTTCTCCAGATCGCGGTAGACGAGCTTCGCGATCTCCGCGGCCCTCGGCTCGAGGATGCCGGTCAACTCCTGCCGGCTGAGGATCTTCGGCGCCCGCCCGCCGACGGTCGGCACCTCGATCGGATCGTCCTCGGTCACGAGCGACGACAGCGCGCAGCCGTAACGCTTCTTGATCCGCTCCGCGTCTTCCATCGGCGTGCGCAGGACGACCGAAATGTCGCTGGTGAAGTGTCCGGCGCCAACCGGGAGGACGTTGGTATGGACGACGTTGCCTTCGAGGAACACGGCGTAGTCCGTCGTACCGCCGCCGAGGTCCATGAGCAGGACGCCCATCTCCCGCTCGTCCTGTGTCAGCACGGCCTCGGCCGCCGCGAGCTGCTCGAGCACGAGCTCCTGCACCGCGATGCCGGCCTTGTTCACGCACGTGAGCACGTTCTGGTTGTGCGTACGCGCGCCGGTGACGATGTGGACGTTGGCTTCGAGGCGCGTGGCGGTCATGCCGAGGGGATCGTGGATCCCATCCTGCCCATCGACGACGAACTCGCGCGGAATGACGTGCAGCAGCTCGAGCTCGGCCGGGATGTTGATCGACTTCGACTTCTCGATCACGCGCTCGATGTCTTCGCGGGCGATCTCTTTGTGCTTGCCCATCACGGAGACAACGCCGCGCGAGTTGACCGAACGGATGTGGTCTCCGGCGACACCGACGTACGCCGATTCGATGGAGAGGCCCGCCATCACCTCGGCCTCGTCGACGGCTTTCTTCACCGCCTCGATGCCCTGATCGAGGTTGATGATGTTGCCGCGGCGCGTCCCTTTCATCGGCGACGTGCCTTTGCCGATGATCTCGACCTGTCCGCGGTCGTTGATCTCTCCGACGAGTGCACACACCTTGGACGTGCCGATGTCGAGTGCGACGATGTACTTGTCTTCAGTCCTGGACATTGGTTGTCTCCAGCCCCTTCACGATGACTCTGTCCGCAAACCGCAGGTCCGCGTATTGGATCTTCGGGTTGTTCTCCGCGCGCAGCACGGCATAGAGGTTCCGGTACTTCGAGGAAATGTCTTCGGCGTTGGCGTAGACGACGGCACCGAGCTCGCGGTCGAAGAGCGCGAAACCGCGCGGCGGGATCGGCCACACCTCGGAGATGCGCGAGTACAGCTCGCGATCCCGTTGCTTGAGCGCCAGGAGCAGCTCGACGCTGCGCGCTAGCTCCGCTCCCTGCGCGTCAGCGATGAGCGGCAGATCGTTGTCGCCGACGCGCGGCGACAGGTCGGCGAAGGCCGCGCCTTCGTCGTCGACGTAGCGCAAGCGGTCGTTCATGCGCACCAGTGCGACCGGTACGCGCTCGGTGATCTTGATCCGCAGCGTGTCCGGCACGTGCTTCTCGATGTCGATGCGGCGCACCCATCCGAGGCCGGCGAGATCGCGCTGCACGCGATCGATGTCGATCTGGAAAAGATTCAGGCCGACGTAGCGCTGCGTCGCACGCGAGAGCGCGTCCTTCGGTGTGTGCTTCGCGCCCACTAACTCGATGGTGCGCACAGCAAAGCGCGCGTCGGAGCGCGTGTGCCGCCAGGCCCACAAGCCCCCCAGCACGACGATCGCGATCACCGCGGCGTTGCGCAGGATCACGAGCAGGCGGTGCACCTGAATGCGCCGCTGGTTGCGGCGCAGGCGCTGGAGGTCGGTCGGTCGGAGGAACCGCGATGCAGTCGTATCGAAGCTCATGGATGCACCCTCCCTCACAGAGCCTCCCTCCCTCGCACGAGCTCCTCGGCGATCTCGTGGACGTCGCCGGCTCCCATGGTGATGAAGATGTCTTTCGGCCCCAGCCGGCGGCGCATCTCGTTCACGATCTGCGCGTTGCTGCGATCGAGGAACTCGATGCCCGGCACGGCGTCGGAGATGATGCGAGCGGAGAGGCCGTCGACCGGCTCCTCGCGCGCGGCGTAGATGGGCGTCACGATCGGCACGTCCGCGATGCGCAGCGCATCGCCGAACTCACGGGCGAAATCCCGCGTGCGGGAGTAGAGATGCGGCTGGAAGAGCGCGACGATGCGGCGGCCCGGATAGCCGCTGCGCGCGGCACTGAGGGTCGCGCGGATCTCGGTCGGATGATGCGCGTAGTCGTCAACGACGATGGCGCCGAGGTAATCGCCGAGGATCTGGAACCGCCGGTCGACGCCGAGGAACTTCGCCAGCGCGGCGGCGATCTTTTCGTACGGGATGTCGAAGTAACGCGCGACGGCGATTGCCGCCAGCGCGTTGCGGACGTTGTGCTCGCCCGGCAGGAAGATCTTGAAGTAGCCGAGACCGGGGACTTCGAATGAAGTGCCGCGCTCGTGGAACTGGAGGTTCACGGCGCGCAGGCTCGCCACTTCGGATAATCCATACCGCACCGCGCCCTCGGGAAGGAGCTTCGCGACGACGGGGTCGTCGACGCAGCCGATGATCTGTCCGCCGGCCTTCACGTTGGTCAGGAAGATGCCGAACGCTTCGACGATGGCGTCGAACGAGCCGTAGTACTCGAGGTGATCCGCCTCGATGTTCGTCACCACGGCCACTTCGGGGTGGAGCTGGTGGAACGTCCGCGCGTATTCATCGGCCTCGACGACGAGCAGGTCGCTCTCGCCACGCTTCGCGTTCGTCTCGAAGTTGCGGACCATGCCGCCGACGAGGACGGTCGGGTCGAGTCCCGCTTCCTGCAGGACGACGGAGATCATCGCGGAGGTCGTGGTCTTGCCGTGCGTGCCCGAGACGCCGACGGAGCGCTTGGCGTCGACGATCGCGCCGAGAGCCTCGGCGCGTTTCATGACGCGGATACCGCGGCGCCGGGCGGCTTCCATCTCCGCGTGCTCGCCTTTGACCGCCGCGGTGACGACGACGAGGTCCACGCCGTCCAGATGGGCGGGGTCGTGCCCGAGGTCCACGCGGATGCCGCGGCGCTGGAGCAGGTCCGTGGCGGCGGAGCGTTTGGCGTCGCATCCGGAGACAGTGACGCCGGCGTGAGAAAGGATCTCCGCGATGCCACTCATCCCGATTCCGCCGATCCCGACGAAATGGATGTTCTTTATGTCACCTAAATTCATTACGGTTGTGGCGTCTTAATCAGAAATTTTAAGTTTACGGATGGATCGAAGCAATTACTTTGTCTGAATCTTCTCGATCAAATCGACGATGGTTTTGGTAGCTGCGGGTAAAGCGAGCGTTTTTGACGCGTTGCCCATGCGCTCCGCGCGCATTGGATCGGCCACAATTTCGGTGATGGCAGAGGCGAGTTTCTCCGGTGAGAGCTCGGCTTCGGTGAGGACGACGGCGCCTCCGGCGCGCTCGACGACGCGCGCGTTGAGCTCCTGGTGGTTGTTCGTGGCAGCCGCGAAGGGGACCAGGATCGCGGCGCGGCCGATGGCGGACAGCTCGCCGATGGTCATCGCCCCAGCCCGGCAGACGACGAGATCGGCAGCGGCCATCTGATCGACGATCGGGTCGAGGTACGGGACGACCGCGGCGTTCGCGAACGCGGATTCGCGATAGGCCTTCTCTACCTTCTCGTGCTCGTTCGGGCCGGTCTGGTGAACGATCTCCAGCGAGTCCTTGAGACGCGCGAGGAAGAGCAGCGCGCCGGTCATCGTGTCGTTGAGGATGCGGGAGCCTTGTGAGCCGCCGAAGATCAAGAGACGTTGCCGGTTGCTCGTTGCCCGTTGCCCGGGTTTGTAGGCTTCGAAGAACTCCGCGCGGATCGGATTGCCTGTCACCACTCCGTCGGGGCGTTTGAGGCGCGGGAGGGCGTCTGCGAAGGCGACGGCCACCGCTGTCACGAATCGGGCCACCGAACGGTTCGCGAGGCCGGGGAAGGCGTTCGCCTCGTGGATGATCGTCGGGACGCCGCGGAGCTTTGCGGCCAGCAGCACGGGGCCGGACGAATAGCCGCCGACGCCGAGGACGACGCTGGGCTGGTGCTTGCCGACGAGGCGCCAGGCCTGGATCAAGCCTATCGGTACGCGCAGGATGTTGCGGACCAGATCGAGTCCGCCCTTGCCTTTGAGGCCGCCGACGTCGATGAACTCGAGAGGGAAGCCGGCCTTGGGGACGATCGTCTTCTCGAGCCCCTTCTCCGTGCCGACGAAGATCGCGCGCCGCTCGGGATCGCGCGAGAGGTACTCGCGCGCGATGGCGATGGCGGGATAGATGTGCCCTCCCGTCCCGCCGCCAGCAATCATCAATTCACGCCCTTCACGCCCATCCCATCCTCACCCGGACTGCTGCGAAAAATTCAGTAAGCAGTCCCACGGCCATGAGACTGACCAGCAACGACGAGCCTCCATAACTCACCAGCGGCAGCGGGATTCCCTTCGTCGGTAAAAGACACAGCGCGACGCTGACGTTGATCAGCGCCTGAATGACGATCATGAGCGTGCAGCCGAGGGCCGCGTAGAACGCGAAGCGGTTCTGGCTGTAGCGCGCGATCCGGAAACCACGCCACGCGAGCAGCGCGAACGCCGCCAGCAGCAGCACGGCGCCGAGAAAGCCGAGCTCCTCGCCGATGATCGAGAAGATGAAATCGGTGTGCGGCTCGGGGAGGAAGAACAGCTTCTGCCTGCCGTTGCCGATGCCGAGACCTTCGAAGCCGCCCGTGCCGAGCGCGATCAGCGACTGCATCGGCTGGAAGCCCGCGCCCTGCGCGTCGCGCTCGGGATTGAGGAACGTCAGCAGCCGCTCGCGGCGATACGCGGCGCTCACTGCGAAGTATGCCGCCGCGGGAACAAACGCCAGCGAGATCACGGCGATGTAGCGCCACGACAGCCCCGCCGCGAAGATCATCGCCGCGGCCACGAGCACGAGCGTCGCCGCCGTGCCGAAGTCGCGGCCGAGGAGGATCAGCCCCGCGAAGAGCGCGAGGATGAAGCCCACCGGCAGCAGCGTCCCGGTCAGATCGTTGATCCGCTCGTCGCGCCGTGACAGATACGACGCCAGGAAGAGGATCATGGCCGGCTTCGCGAACTCGGACGGCTGCAGGTTGAACCACGGCAACGCGATCCAGCGGTGCGTGCCGTTGATGGGCGACTGGAACAACGCGATGATCAGGCCGAGAGCGACGACGCCAAGGGCGCCATACTGCACGCGGCGGTCCTGCAGGATCGCCGGATTCACGTGCATCAGGAACATCACCGCGGCCGCACCCGCGGCGAGGAAGAAGAGCTGCCGCGTGAGGAAGTAGTACGGGCCGTGGCCGAAGCGCTGCGTCGCGATCATGGCCGAGGCGCTGTAGATCATCACCATGCCGACGACGACGATCAGCGTCGCGACGGTGAAGAGCCACATGTCGAAGGAGAGTTTCCGGCTCACGACGGCCTCCCCGTCATCCTGCCGCTCATCGCAGACCTCGCACTAATTCTTCGAAGTGCTCGCCGCGATGCTCGAAGTTCCGGTACTGATCGAAGCTCGCGCACGCCGGCGAGAGCAGGACCGTCTCGCCGGACTGCGCGTTCGCGCGCGCCCACTCGATCGCGTGCTGCATGTCGCCGGCGGGGACGATCTCCGTCGCGCCTTGGAGCGCGGACGCGACCTTCTCCGCCGCCGATCCGATCGTCAGCACCGTGCGCGCTTTCGCCCGCACCAGATCGCGCATCCGCTCGAACTCGCCGGCCTTGTCCTTGCCGCCGAGGATGAGGATGACGCGGCCTGCGTCGAAGCCTTCCAGCGACGCGAGCGTCGCATCGACGTTCGTCCCCTTGGAGTCGTTCACGTACCGCACGCCATCGAGGTCGCGCACGAGGACCATGCGGTGCGGCAGGCCGGCGAATGTGCCGAACGCGATCTGCACGTCCATGTCGTCGACGCCGACCGCGCGCGCCGCAAGCCACGCCGCGAGCGCGTTCTCCACGTTCGCCTGGCCCTGCAACTTGAGGGATGCGCGCGGAATGCGGCGCGTCTCGCCGCCGACGTTCGTGACCAGCTGTCGCCGTCGAGCCACGCCCCGCGCTCGACGCTTTTCGTCGCGGAGAAGCGCCACTGGCGGATGCGCGAATCGCGCCCTTCCTCGCGGCGGTCACTCGCATTGACGATCGCGGTGTCGCCGGTCTCCTGGTTACGGAAAACGCGATACTTCGCCGCCGCGTACGCGCCGAAGTTCGGGTAGCGATCCATGTGATCGGGCGTGATGTTCAGGAGCAGCGCGACGTTCGCGTGGAACCTGTCGACCGCCTCGAGCTGATACGACGACAGCTCGAGGACGTATGTGCGCGGACGCTCCTCATCCAGCGCGGCGATCAGCGGCTCGCCGATGTTGCCCGCTACGATCGGCTGGCGCCCCGCGACCTTCAGGATCTCGCCGATGAGCGCCGTCGTCGTCGACTTGCCGTTCGAGCCGGTGATCGCGATGACCGTGCCCTTGAGATAGCGGTACGCGAGCTCGATCTCCCCCGTGATGCGGATGCCGCGCGCGGCGGCTTCGGCGAGGAGCGGGATCGTCATCGGAACGCCGGGGCTGAGGATGATCTCGGTCACGCCGTCCAGTAGCGCGGCGTCGTCGCGGCCGAACGCGCGCTCTACGCGCTCGTCCAACGCGTACGGCAGTGCCGGGCTCTCACTCTTGTCCGCGAGCACGACGGACTGATCGCGTGCGGCGAGAAAGTTCGCCGAGGCGACGCCGCTCTTCGCGGCTCCGAGAACGAGGACACGGCTCATCGCAGCTTGAGCGTCGCCAGCGCAACCATCGCGAAAATCACCGCGATGATCCAGAACCGGACGACGACCTTGGTCTCCTTCCACCCCGACAATTCGAAGTGGTGATGCAGCGGCGACATCTTGAAGATGCGCCGTCCCGTGATCTTGAACGAGGCCACCTGCAGGATCACCGACAGCGCCTCGACCACGAACAGGCCCCCGACGAGGACGAGCAGCAGTTCCTGCTTGATCATCACGGCGAGGCAGCCGATCGCGCCTCCAAGAGCCAGCGACCCGACGTCGCCCATGAAGATCTCTGCCGGGTGCGCGTTGAACCAGAGGAAACCCAGTGATGCCCCGACCATCGCGCCGCAGAACACCGCCAGCTCCCCGGTCTGCGGCACCCACGCGATGCGCAGATAGTCCGCGATGCGCGCATGCCCGGCGGCGTACGTGAGCACGGTGTACGTCACCGCCGCCACCAGCGCGGAGCCGATCGCCAGCCCATCCAGGCCGTCGGTGAGGTTCACCGCGTTGGACGCGCCGACGAGCACCACCATCACGAACGGGATGTAGAGCAGGCCGAGGTTCAGGGCGACGTCCTTCAGGAACGGGAACGTGATCGACGTCGAGTAGTTGTTCTTCAACATCGGCAGGTACGCGATCGCCAGCGCCGCGAGCAAGGCCACGGCGAACTGCGCGCCGAACTTCTCCGCCGTCGTGAGGCCGAGATTCCGCTTCTTCGCCAGCTTGCGGTAATCGTCCACGAAACCGATCACCGCATACGCAAAGGTCACGAAGAGCACGATCCAGATGTACGGGTTGCGGATATCGGCCCAGAGGATTGTCGGGATGATGATGGCCACGTTGATGAGGATGCCGCCCATCGTGGGCGTCCCCGCTTTCACCTGATGGGACTTCGGCCCCTCCTCGCGGATGTACTGCCCGAGCTTGATGTGGCGCATCCGCTCGATCAGCCACGGTCCGAGGATGAGCGAGATGAGCAGCGCCGTGAGGGCCGCGAACGCCGTCCGGAACGTGATGTACCGGAAGACGCCGAAGCCGACGAACACGTCGCGCAGTTGGTAGAGGAGGTAATACAGCATCAGGCACCCTCCAGCATGGCTACCGCTTTATCGAGGCCCACGCCTCGGCTGCCCTTGATGAGCACGAGATCGCCTTCGCGGATCTCGTTCTTCAGAAACTCGCCCGCCTGTTGCGCGTTGTCGAAATGGTGCAGCGCGTCGTCCGCGAATCCGGCTTCGCGCGCACCGTCCAGCAGCGCCCGCGAGCGCTTGCCGACGCCGACCACGACGTCGATGGATTTTGGGATTCCCAGTCCGGCGTCGCGGTGGAACTGCAGTTCCTGCTCGCCCAGTTCCAGCATGTCGCCGATGACCGCCACTCTGCGCGTGGCCTCGGCCTGCGCCATCAGCTCCAGCGTGCGCTTCAGGGCGTACGGATTGGAGTTGTAGGTGTCGTCGTAGATCGTCGCTCCTTGACCGTTGATCTGCAGGGGAATGATCACGCCGCGGTGATACGCGGGCTTGACCTCGGTCACGCCGCGCTCGATGCCCTCCCAGGAGATATCCACGGCGCGCGCGGTGGCGATGGCGGCGAGGAGGTTGTCGAGGTTGTGCCGCCCCGGCAGCACGAGCTCCAGCTCGTGTTCCGTTCCTTCAGCCACGAGCGTGAAGCGGGTACCGAGGAGACCGCGCTCACGGATGTTCGTGGCGCGGTACTGCGCGTCGTGCTCGACGCCGTAGGTGACCTTGCGGCCCTCGAAGTCGTTGCTGATCCGGACGACGTGCTCGTTGTCGTTGTTGATGACCACGGTCCCGTTCGGGGCCAGATTCTCGAGCAGCTCGCGCTTCGCCGCCGCAATCCCTTCGATCGTGCCGAAGAACTCGATGTGGACCGGCGCGATGTTCGTGTAGACGCCCACGTTCGGCCGCATCAATCCTGCGATCTCGGCGATCTCGCCGGCGTGATTCATCCCCATCTCGCTGACGACGACCTGCGCATCGTCGGGCATGTTGTCGAGGCAGAGCGGCGCGCCGATCTGGTTGTTGAAGTTGCCCCACGACTTGAACGTGCGGCGCTCCGTGCCGATGAGCGTCGCGATCATTTCCTTCGTCGTGGTCTTGCCGGCCGAGCCGGTGATTCCGATCAGCAGGAAGTCGTAGCGCTCGCGGATCGACTTCGCGAGCCGCTGGAGCGCGACAGTCGTGTCGTCGACTTTGACGATCGCTTTGTCCGTGTTCTCCGGGACCTGCGAGACTACGGCGCCACGCGCGGTGGCCAGCGCCTGCGGCAGGAAGTCATGGCCGTCCAATCTCTCGCCTTTGATGGCGAAAAAGACGGAGTCCGGCTTCACCTCGCGGGAGTCGATGACGACGGAGGAGGACTCGACGTCGCCACCCTGGATGACGGTGCCGCCCACCATGGAGGCCAGCTCGGAGAAGGTCAGGCGCGGCATGCGACCCCCTCGGACCACGTCCGGCTCCGCTGCGTCTCGTCGCCATTGCTCGTCCCCTTCCCCGAGAACTGCCTGGCGAACCCCAACCGTCCACCCTCGCCGAAACCGACCAGCGGAGCCGGAACCTGAAAATAGTAAGCGAATGACATAGTGGATTTCAAGATGCGTTTTCGTATCGCTTTTTCAGAGCGAATTCTGCTTCTTCACGGTCGTCGAAGTGCACGACCTGATCGCCGATGACCTGATAGGTCTCGTGGCCCTTGCCCGCGATGACGATCACGTCGTCGTCGCCGGCCTCGAGGACCGTCTTCTCGATCGCCTCGCGGCGGTCGCGGATCTTCAGCACTTCCTTCCCGGCGATGCCCTTCACGATCTCGTCGATGATGCCCTGCGGGTCTTCCGACCGCGGGTTGTCGCTGGTGACGACGACGTGGTCCGCAAGGCGCGCGGCGATCTCGCCCATCTGCGGGCGCTTGCCGCGATCGCGATCCCCTCCACAGCCGAAGACAATGGAGATGCGGCGTTCGCCGGCGATCTCGCGTACCGCGTGGAGCAGCTTCTCCAGCGCATCGGGCTTGTGGGCGTAGTCGACGATTACCGTCGGCTTCGAGCCACCCACGCGCTCGAAGCGTCCGCGCACCGATTCGAGATTACGGATCCCGGCTTCGATCTGTGCGTTCGGAATGCCGACCACCTGCGCTGCGCCGATCGCACCGAGCCAGTTGTAGAGGTTCGGCAGTCCGAGGAGGCTCGACTCGACGCGAATATCGCCGTGAGGCGTGTGAATCATGCCGTGCAGACCGTCGACAGTGATCAGGAAATCGCCCGCGGGCCGGATCTCGCCGTCTTTGCCAAACGTGATCGCGGTCTCGCCGAGCTCGCTCGCCAGCCGGCGGCCATACTCGTCGTCGATGTTCACGACCGCCGTCCTGCGCGTGCGGTCGATCTGGTCGAACAGGATCTTCTTCGCGGCGAAGTAGTCTTCGAAGTCCTTGTGGAAGTCGAAGTGCTCTCGCGAGAGGTTCGTGAACACGGCGGCCGCGAAGTGCAGGCCGTACGTCCGCTTGAGCGCGAGCGCGTGCGACGAGACTTCCATCACCGCGTGCTTCACGCCGGCCGCGACCATCTTCGCAAACCACTCCTGGAGGACGACCGCATCGGGCGTCGTCCGATCCGCATTCAGCCGCTCGTCGCCAGCCCGATACTCGATGGTTCCGATCAGGCCGACCGGCTCAGCCACTCCGTTGACAGGCGCGTCGAAGATCGACTCGATCATGCGCGTCGTCGTCGTCTTGCCCGAGGTGCCAGTGACGCCGACGAGCGAGAGCTGATCGGCGGGACGGCCATGGAAATTCGCGGCGAGCAGTGCGAGCGCGGCGCGGGCATCCGGTCACGACGACGTCCGCATCGCCGCCCTCGGCAACGATCGCGGCCGCGCCCTTTTCTCGTGCCTGCGGGATGAACGCGGTCCCGTCCTTCGCCGTGCCGGGGATCGCGACGAACAGCGCGCCCTTCGTCACCAGACGCGAGTCCGGCGTCACGCTCGTGATGTCGGCATTCGCGTCGCCGCGCACTTCGTGTTCGGGCACGTCGCGGAGGAGATCGGCGAGCTTCATGAGCGCGCCTCCAGCCGCAGCGTCACGCTGCCATGGGCGGGCAAAGCTCCGCCCGGTTGAGGATCCTGTGAGGTCACTACGCCACTCCCGATGGCCCGCACGGCAGTCCGCTCGACACCGCGCGCGCGATCGCGGCACGGGCATCGAGTCCCCGCAAATCAGGTATCCGCTGTACGCCGGACCGGCAGTGCTCAACGGTTGCGAAAACGCGGCCAGCAACGGAGGGTGCAGACCGATCGAACGCGACGGCAGCGACGGTGTTACGCCGAGATACCGGAGTGACCCCTCGGCGATCTCGCGGAAGGCCGGAGCGGCGACCGTACCGCCATAGTGCTCGGGCCTCGGCTCGTCGATCACGACCAGGATGGCCAGCCGGGGCCGGTCGGCGGGAACGTACCCGGCAAACGAGCCGACGTAGCGTCCATCGACGTATCCGCCCCGGCCGAACGCCTTCTGCGCCGTCCCGGTCTTCCCGGCGGACAACGTACTCGGCGAGCTCGGCCTTCTTGCCCGTGCCGCGCGTCACGACGTTCTTCAGGATCTCGTTCAGCAACGCCGCGGTCTTCTCCGAGATCACCCGCACCCGCTTCTGCGGCGGCGGCTCGTACACGGTCTTCCCGTCGTCGTCGATGACGCGCTTCACGATCCGCGGCTCGACCAACTCGCCGCCCGTGGCCACCGCGCTCACCGCGCGGATGATCTGCAACGGCGTCACGCCGATCTCCTGCCCGATGGAGATGCTCGCGGGCGAGACCACGCGTCCACCGCTCCGTACGCCGCAACAGGCCGGGCGACTCACCCGGTAGCGGCAGGCCGGTCTTCTCGCCGAAGCCGAAGCGGCGGATCCAGTCGTCGAAACGCTTCTGACCAAGGGCCAGCCCGACGCGGACCGTGCCGACGTTCGAGGAGTGTACGATCACGTCCTCGAAGGACAACATCGGATAGCGCTTGGCGTCGTGCTCGCGGATGGTGATGTTCGCGACGGTGATCTCGCCGTTGCCGCAGTCGAGAATCTGCGACGGCGTGACGATGCGCTCTTCCAGTCCCGCCGCCGCCGTGATGATCTTGAACGTCGACCCCGGCTCGTACGCGTCCTGCACGTTGCGGTTCTTCCACGCCGCGGGCGGGAAATCACCGAAGTGATTCGGATCGAATGTCGGCGCGGACGCCATCGCCAGGATGTCCCCCGTGTTCGGATCCATCACGATGACCGAGCCGCCGTCGGCGCGGTACTGTTCGACCGCGTTCTTCAACGCGCGCTCGGCGATGAACTGCACCACGGAGTCGATGGTCAGCACGACGTGCTGCCCGTCGCGAGGACGATTGGCACCATCGCCGCCGACGAGATAGACGCCCTTGCGCGCGTCGCTTGAGCAGCGTGACTTTGCCCGGCGTGCCTTTGACGTAGCCGTCGAACGAGTGCTCGACGCCTGCGAGGCCGTCGCCGTCCACGCCGACGTAGCCGATGACGTTGGCGGCGAGCATCGCCCGCGGATAAGTGCGGCGATGCGCCTCCATGAAGTAGATGCCCGGCAGCTTCAGCTTGCGCACCTCGGACGTCACTTCGAGAGGAAGCTGCCGCGCGATCCACGCGAAGCTGCCGTCGCCTTTCAGCTTCGCTTCGAGCTCGCGTGCCGTCAGTCCGAGGCCCGGGACTTTCGGCGAGAGCGCGCGCCACAGCACGCCGGTTCGCGATCGCCTGCGGATCGGCGTAGATCGACTCCGCGGAGATGCTCTCCGCGAGCACGCGCAGCCGCGTGTCGAGGATCGAGCCGCGCACCGGATTCAGCGAGAGCGTCCTCTCCTGCTGCCGCTGCGCCTTCGCGACGTAGTCGTCGTGCCGTACGAGCTGCACCTGCACCAGGCGCCCGACGACGACGACGCCCCAGGCGGCCAGCAGGGCGAAGACCTGAAGGAGACGGCGGTGGACGATGGACATCACCGGCGCTCCGGAGTGCGTGTGGCGGGTTGTCGCGGCTTGGCGGTTGGCGGAGGCCTCGACCGGTGTCCGACCTGGCCTTCACGATGTCTCGTCGCGGCGGAAGCCGAGGGTCGCCGCCTGCTGCTCCACCGCGTCGAACGACGTCATGCGGTCGAGCTCGGCCTGCAGCGCCTTGTGCTCGGCCTCGACGTTCTTCAGGTTTTCTGGAGCCGCGACGCTTCGCGGCCGAGGCGGATCACCTCGAGGTTCTGCCAGGTGAACAGGAGCAGGAACAGGCCGATCGGCGCGCCGAGAAACAGGACGGCGAGTCAGCTCACGGTTTCGCTGGCGATCCCTCTCGCGAACGACGTGCGTGTTGTCGATCGGTTTTCTTCTGCGTGTACATGACCGGGAACTCGCACCTCGCGCAAATCCAACGAACAAGGGTGAAGATCTGCCTACTAGCACGATGCGAGAAGCCATCCACTCACCCCCACGCTCCACGCTCCACCCCTCCCGAGCTCCCCTACCACACACACACCCAACCCTTCCCCAACCTTCACCCTTGCTCGACGACTCCGAGCAGCTCATTCGCACCCTCACACCCTCTCCGGCCCACCCTCTCCGCCACGCGCAACTTCGCGCTCCGCGACCTCGGATTCCGTTGCATCTCCTCTTCTGAAGCAGTCACCGGCCTTCCGGTCAGGATCTCGACGAGCGCCTTCGCGCCGCACCCGCATACCGGCAGTTCGGCGGGCACGTACACTCGCCCTCGAGCCTGCGGAACGCGCGCTTGACGATGCGATCCTCGAGCGAGTGGAACGAGATGATCGCCACCCGCGCGCCGATCTCCAGGACGCTCACCGCGTCATCGGCGAACCGGTCGAGCCCGACCAGCTCCTCGTTCGTGGCGATGCGCAGCGCCTGGAACGTGAGCGTCGACGGATCGATCGTCGTTGTAACCGCGGCTTCTTCACGGTGCGGATCACTTCCGCCAGGCGTGAGGTCGTGTCGATGCGCGCTTCCGCGCGCGCTTCGACGATCGCCCGCGCGATCCGCCGCGCCATCGGCTCCTCGCCGTAGTCGCGGATGATCCGCATCAGCTCGTACTCGTCCAGATCGTTCACGAGATCCGCCGCGCTTCTCCCTTCGAGCCCATGCGCATGTCGAGCGGACCTTCGAAACGGAAGGAGAACCCGCGCGACGCGTCGTCGAGTTGCATCGACGAGACGCCGAGATCGGCGAGCAGACCGCTGACGCCCTCGATGCCGGACTGCTTCAGGATGTCAATGAGCGATTCGTGACGTCCGCGAGACGAACGTCACCCGGTCGCCGAAACGGCTCAGCCGCTCCTGCGACCGCGCGAGCGCCTCGGGATCGCGATCGATCGCGATCAGGCGGACGTCCGGGTGACGCTCCAGGAGCGCTTCCGCATGCCCGCCCAGCCCCACCGTTGCGTCGACGAGAACGCCGTCGCGGACGGTTGGGCTCGGAGGTATTCGAGGACTTCGGTTCTAAAAGAACAGGTTCGTGTTTCATCGTCGCCAGTTGCGACGCAACTCACACGCCGTGGAGCTCCAGCTCCTTGAAGTCGTCCGCCGTGAGCGGCGTCTCCGACAGCCGCTTCTGGATCCTCGGTTCGTTCCAGACGATGAGGTGGTCCTGACTGCCGAGAACGACCACGTCCTCAGTGATGCCCGCCACTTCGCGCAGAACTGCCGGAACCAGGACGCGCCCCTGCGCGTCGATCGTTCCGAGATCTGGCCGAAGTAGTTCACGCGCTCCAGCAGCTTCTGCTTCGCCTGCGAGGTCGACGGCACCTTCGCCAGCCGCCACTGGAACTCGAACCAGACCGCGAGGGGGTACACCAGCGCCCGCTCGCCGTCGATCGAGGTGATGAAGCACTCGCTGCCGTAACGGTCTTCAATGATCTTGCGGAAGTTCGCCGGGACCTTGAGCCGGCCCTTTTCGTCGATCTTCGCGGGGCTGTGCCCCATGAGTACGTTCACGTCCACGGCCTGTAGAGCCTAAATTGCACGTGTTTCGGTGACTGTTTGTACCACTGACGACCACTCATGTCCACAAATTTCCACCGGCGGTGGATAAAAAAGGCGCGGCCGAAAGGCCGCGCCTGCCGCACCGAGTGGTGATGGAAGACCGCTGACTTCACGGTGCGCTTCAACTTGCCGAGGATGTCCTTCGCCGACCAGGTTGTCCGCCGCGTTGAGGACGTTTCGGCGGATCGAGGCCTCAGCAGCAGTCGTCACGGCCGCTCCAGTGCTCGCGCAGGATCGCCGGGTCGGTGTCGGCCAGCATTTTGTTGAGCAGATACACGGCAAACACCAGGTCGTCGAGGTAGCCGATCGGCCCGAGAAAGGCCTCGGGCATGATGTCGAGCGGGAAGAGGTAGTACGCCAACCCGCTGCCGAGCATCATTTTGTTCTTTGCGTTCACGCGGTTGTCGTTGACGAGACGCCACAGGAGCACGAACACGTCTGGCGCGAGCAGCAGGTACTCGCTCGGTCGTGCCGGCCACCGAGCCCTTGTTCTCGAGATACCGGCGGATGCTCTCGCGCATCCGGTCGTAGAACCGGTCCGCGCGGTCGCGCGAGACCGGCCCCGTTACTTCAGCGCTCTCGCGCATCGTCTCTTCGATAGTCCTGTTCAGTCATGGAGACTCTCCCTCGGGTAAATCGGCGCCGCCTCTGCCGAGAGTAACGGCGAGGCCACCGTCGATGATCCAGATTTTCTGGATGTCAGCACTAACGAACGGTGGCAAAAAGCGGTCCAGCGACATCACGAGCGTGGCCGGATCCTCATAGCGCACCAGTTCCTTCGGGAACTTGTCGCGGACGAGCCCACGAGCAGCGTCGGCACCGGAATCGGCCCCGCGGAGATGCTTCGCCAGCGGCACGCGCACGGTCGTCCCCTTCGCCTGGATCTCGGTGATGTCGACGGTGAACGGCACGCTGATGAACTTCCGCACCGACCCCTCGACGCGCAGCAGTCCGTTCGCGAACTTCAGCTCCAGACGCTCGATCATCGGGTCGCTCGCGACCATCTGCCGCGCCATGTCGTTCGATCTTCTCGCCGTCAACGCGGACGTCGATCGAGTCCCATTCGATGAACCGCTTCATGATTTTTAGTGCCCAGCACTCTTCAGATTATCATTCGCCTCCGATGCCCAAGCGGTCCGACCTCAAAAGCATTCTCATCATTGGCTCCGGTCCCATCGTGATCGGCCAGGCAGTCGAATTCGATTATTCGGGGACGCAGGCCTGCAAGGCGCTGAAGGAGGAGGGCTACCGCATCATCCTCGTGAACTCCAATCCGGCGACGATCATGACCGACCCGGAGTTCGCGGACCGCACGTACATCGAACCGCTCACGCCCGAGTCGCTCGAGCGCATCATCGAGCGCGAGAAGCCGGACGCGATCCTGCCGACCGTCGGCGGACAGACCGGGCATCAACCTGGCCATGGCGCTCTACGAGAACGGCGCGCTCGAACGCCACGGTGTGGAGCTGATCGGCGCGAACTACGAAGCCATCAGGACCGCCGAGGATCGGCAGCTGTTCAAAGAGAAGATGCTGAGCGATCGGCGTCGACGTGCCGCAGTCGGCGTACGCGGCCTCGGTCGACGACGGCGAACAGTTCGCGGCCCGCATCGGCTATCCGCTGGTCATCCGCCCGTCGTTCACCCTCGGCGGCATCGGGCGGCGGCATCGCGTACAACGTCGAAGAGCTGCGCTCCATCGTGACGCGCGGCCTGGAGCTCTCGCCCGTCCACCGCGTCCTGGTCGAGGAGTCGGTGATCGGCTGGAAGGAGTTCGAGCTCGAGGTCATGCGCGACCGCGCGGACAACGTGATCATCGTCTGCTCGATCGAGAACTTCGATCCGATGGGCGTCCACACCGGCGACTCCATCACCGTCGCGCCGCAGCAGACGCTGACGAATTCCGAGTATCAGGAGATGCGCGACGAGGCCAAGCGCATCATCCGCGCGATCGGCGTGGAGACCGGCGGATCGAACATCCAGTTCGCGGTGCATCCGAAGACCGACCGCCGCATCTGTATCGAGATGAACCCGCGCGTGTCGCGCTCCTCGGCGCTGGCGTCGAAGGCCACGGGCTTCCCGATCGCGAAATTCGCGGCGTTGCTCGCCGCGGGTTACACGCTCGACGAGATCCCGAACGACATCACGAAGAAAACACCGGCGTCCTTCGAGCCGTCGATTGATTACGTGGTGGTGAAGATCCCCCGCTTCTCCTTCGAGAAGTTCCCGAACACGCCCCACCTCCTCAGCTTCTCGATGCAGAGCGTCGGCGAGGCGATGGCCATCGGCCGGACGTTCAACGAGGCGCTGCAGAAGGGAATCCGCTCGCTGGAGATCGGCGCGGCCGGACTCGAGACGCACGGACACACGCGCGAAAAGCTCCCCGAGCTGCTGCGCACGCCGACGCCGGAGCGCATCTTCGCGGTCGGCGACGCATTCCGCGCCGGGATGACGGTCGAGGAGATCTACGCGCTGTCGCACATCGATCCGTGGTTCCTGCGGGAGATCCGCCGGATCATCGCGCTCGAGAACCGCGATCGCCATCGACGCCGTTACGCACGCTCAAGCGCAACGGCTTCTCCGACCGCCAGATCGCGAAGCTCACCGAACCGCACCGAGCAGGAAGTGCGCGAGGAGCGGCACGCCGCCGGCCTGCGCCCCGTGTACAAGCGCGTCGACACGTGTGCCGCCGAGTTCGAGGCGTCGACGCCATACCTCTACTCCACCTACGAGACCGAGAACGAAGCCGAGCCGACCAACCGCCGCAAGGTCATCATCCTCGGCTCGGGCCCGAACCGCATCGGACAGGGCATCGAGTTCGATACCTGCTGCGTCCACGCGTCGTTCGCGCTGCGTGAGATCGGCTTCGAGACCATCATGATCAACTGCAACCCGGAGACGGTCTCGACGGACTACGACACGTCCGACCGCCTCTACTTCGAGCCGCTCACGCTCGAGGACGTGCTGGAGATCGTCGAGCTCGAGAAGCCGGAAGGCGTGATCGTGCAGTTCGGCGGGCAGACGCCGCTGAAGCTCGCGAAGCAGCTCCACGACGCAGGCGTGCCGATGTGGGGCACGTCGGTCGACTCGATCGACATCGCCGAGGATCGCGAGCGGTTCGGCGAGCTCGCGCGGAAGCACTCCATCCTCGTCCCCGCGCACGGCACGGCGTTCAACGAGTCCGAAGCGCTCGCGGTCGCGCGCCGCATCGGCTATCCCGTCGTCGTCCGCCCCTCCTATGTTCTGGGCGGTCGCGCGATGGCCATCGTCTACGACGACGACGCGCTCTCCAGCTACATGGTCCGCGCCGTCGAAGCCGCGCCGGGACACCCCATCCTCGTCGATCACTTCCTCGAGGACGCGATCGAGATCGACGTCGACGCCATCTCTGACGGTCACCGACGTGATCGTGGCCGGCGTGATGCAGCACATCGAGCTGGCCGGCATCCACTCCGGCGACTCGACGACGGTCATCCCGCCGTACATCATCGCCACCGCGAACAGGACAAGCATCCGCCGCCTGACCGTCGAACTGGCGAAAGCGCTGAAGGTCATCGGCCTGATGAACGTGCAGTACGCGATTCAGCACGGCGACCTGTACGTGCTCGAAGTGAACCCGCGCGCGTCGCGCACTGTGCCGTACGTCTCGAAGGCCACGGGCGTGTCGTTCGCGAAGATCGCAGCGAAGGTGATGGCCGGCCACTCCCTCGCCTCTCTCGGCCTCACGCACGAGCCGCGCGTCCATGGCTACTTCGTCAAGGCGCCGGTGTTCCCCTTCAACCGCTTCCCGCTCGAGGACACGCTCCTCGGTCCGGAGATGAAGTCGACCGGCGAGGTGATGGGCAGCTCGCACCACTTCGGCGAGGCCTACGCCAAAGCGCTCCTCGGCGCCGGCACGCGCCTGCCGCTGTCCGGCACGGCGTTCATTTCCGTGAACGACAACGACAAGCGCACTCACGTCGTCCACATCGCCCGCGAGCTGACCTCCCTCGGCTTCCGCATCATCGCCACCGGCGGCACACGCGAGTTCCTCATGAAGCACGGCGTCGAGGCGGACCTCGTCTGGAAAGTCCACGAGGCGCGGCCGAACATCATCGATCACATGATCAACCGCGAAGTGGCGCTGGCGATCAACACGCCCTTCGGCAAGTCCGCGTTCGTCGACGATACCTACATCCGCCGGACGGCCCTGCAGCTCAACATCCCCTGCATCACGACCCTGACCGCCGCAACGGCGTGCGTCGAGGGCATCCGTTCGATGAAAGAAGGCGTGAGCACCTTCGCCGCGCTCCAGGAACAGCACGGAGTTAAGTAGGACTTTCGCCCGCTACGCGGGCTCGTTCTGCTGCCCCTCCTTCGTCCCCCGGCTGAAGCCGGGGTCTATTTTCTCGGGCCGCCTACGGCGACTGTGTCGGTCCGCGTAGCGGGCCCAAGACAATAGACCCCGGCTTCAGCCGGGGTAACGGGGGCGGCGTTGATGGGGAGTCCGCGTAGCGGGCGACAGACCCCCAACTACGCCGTCACGATGAGGAAGATCTTCGTGTTCGCCAGTTCCGTCTTGAACTGATTGATCGCGCGCACCGTGTACTGCATGCGCTTGCCCGCGGCGGCCGGCAACGAGCCGCCGGAGAGCTGACGGTGAGGGCGTGCTCCGCCCGGCTTGCGGGTGCGGAAGACGGCCTGGGTGAACGGCGACGGCTTGTCGAATTCGATGGAGATCTCTTCGACGTTCACGTCCGCGCCGCCGATGTAGCGGAAGTCCCACTCGATGCCTTCGCTGACGCGCACGGTGACTTCCATCGGATTGGCGATGACGTAGATGCGTCCCGCGCCCTGCTCGACGTCGATGCGGACCGGGACGGTGCGGACGGCGGGATGGGCGAGATCATCCTCACGGATGAGGCGATCGGACGACGCGGGCGGCGCGGCCACGGCCGACGGCGCCTCGGCGCGCGCAGGCGCGGCAATGAACGACGCGGAGCGCGGCTTCTCACTCGACAGCCACGACGCCACGGGCGCTCCGTTCGAGAGCACGCGCGGGCGGGCGCGGCGGCCGCGCTTCTTCTCCGCTTCCGGAGCGGGCGCGGCTTTGGGGACGGCAGGAACGTTCGGTGCGACCGGCGCGGGGGCCGGCGGCGCGGGCTTGATGGCCTTCGTCTTCAGCGCGGGCTTCTCCGGTTTCGGGGCCGGCTTCTTCGGCGCCACCTTCGCGACGATGTTCTTTGTCGCGGCCTTCGTCGCGGCCTTCGTCGCGGCCTTCACGACCTTGACCGCTGCCTTGACGACTTTCTTGGCGGCCGGTTTCGGCGTCGCTTTGGCTTTGGGCGCAGGCTTCTTCGGCGCCGGTTTCCGGGGGGCGGGCTTGGCGGGCGCGGCTTTTTTCGGGACGACCTTCTTTTTTGCAGCTTTGGCCGCGCTCTTTACACGAGCCACGACCTTCTTTGCGGCACTCTTACTCCCCGAGGCTGCCGCCTTTTTCCCCTGCACCTTCGCCATTGAACCTTCTCCGGACCATTAGGGCTAAAAATGGATGGCGCAATATAGCAGCGGTCGCCCGGAACGCAAGGGTTTTCTTAGAAAACAGGGGCCACGCCGAACCCGCCGTCCACGGCCACGACCTGCCCCGTGATGTACCCCGCCGCGGGCATACAGAGGAACGCCACGAGCGACGCTACCTCCTCCGGCTCGCCGATCCGGCCGAGAGGGGTGGTGGCAAGGATCTTTCCGAGGCGCTCCGGGTCCTTCAGGACCGGCTCGGCGAGAGGCGTCCGGATGTACCACGGCGCGACGGCGTTCACCCGGATTCCGTCCTTCGCCCACTCCGCCGCCAGGCCTCGCGTCAGGTGCGAGACCGCCGCCTTGGTCATCGCGTAGGGGATCCCCGTCCCCAGGAAGCGAAACGCCGCGACGGAGACGATGTTGACCACACTCGCCGCGACGGACGCCTTCAGCAGCGGGTACGCCAGCCGGCAGACGTCGAACACCGAGTCCTGGTTCGTCTCCCGGATGCGCTCGTACTCGCCTTCCTCGTACTCGACCGCCTTCTTCCGGATGTTCGTCCCCGCGTTGTTGACGAGGATGTCGAGGCGGTCGATGCCCTCGAACATACGGCGGCGATCCGCGGGACTGGTCACGTCGGCATTCACGTCCGCGTTGCTGCGCGCCACCCGGATGACCCGTGCGCCGAAGCTCTCGAGCTCATTCGCGGTCGCCAGGCCGATGCCCTTCGTCGCGCCGGTGACGAGGGCCGTCCTGCCCTCGAGGGACCATCTATTCTTAAAATTCATCCTGAGCGTAGCGAAGGATCAATGGAGCCCTCTCGTCCAGCGTGCCATGCACGCCACTCGTGAGGGCTCCGCTGATCCTTCGCTGCGCTCAGGATAAACCCTGGATCTCACTCTTCAGCACTCCCCGCAGTTCCTCCGCGATCCGGCGGATCTGCGCGTCGTCCTCGCCTTCGACCATTACGCGCACGAGGTTCTCCGTGCCCGAGTAGCGCACGAGGATCCGTCCCCGGCCGTTCAGGTCCTGCATCGCTCGCGCGTGCGCAGCCTGATACTTCGGCAGCGAGTCCAGCGGCGGCTTCGCGGCCACGCGCTCGTTGACCAACGTCTGCGGCATCGGATCGAACGTCAGGAGCTGCGAGAACGGCACGCCCATCTGTCCGAGGACATGGCCGAACACGAGCGCCGTATGGATGCCGTCGCCCGTCGTGTGCACCGTGCGGTCGATGATGTGCCCCGACTGCTCGCCGCCGAGGATCGCGTTGCGCTGGAGCATCAGCTCGAGGACGTACTTGTCGCCGACGTTCGCCCGCACCAGCTCGATGCCGTCTTCCTTCAGTTGCCGCTCGAAGCCGAAGTTCGACATCACCGTCGTCACGACCAGCGGCACGGCCAGCGACTTCGCCCAGAGATAGATGATCTCGTCGCCGTCGCGGATCTTGCCTGCGTCGTCGGCGAAGATCGCGCGGTCCGCGTCGCCGTCGAACGCCACGCCGTAGTCCGCCTGCTGCTCGACCACCACCTGCGCCAGGTGCTGCGGGTGCAGCGCGCCCGCCTGCTCGTTGATGTTCCGTCCGTTCGGCGCGTCGTGAATGACGATCACCTCGGCGCCCGCGCGACGGAACACCTCCGGCGCGATGCGGTACGCCGCGCCATGCCCTGTGTCGAGCACGACCTTCTTCCCTTTCAGCGCGGCGGGCGGCACGCCGGAGATGAGGAAGCGCTCGTACGCCTCGATCAGCTCCACGCTCTCCGTCACCGGCTCCTCGGGGATGCTCACGTCCTCACGTCGCAGCGCGCGCATCTCGTCTTCGATCTGCTCCTCGACCGAGTCCGGCACTTTCATGCCGTCGTGGCCGAAGATCTTCACGCCGTTGTCTTCGAACGGGTTGTGCGACGCCGAGATCGAGATCGCCGCGGCGGCATCGGTGATCCGGCAGAGGTACGCCACGCCGGGAGTCGGGATCACGCCGACGAACACCGCCGGCGAGCCGCCTTCCTTCAACCCCGCTGAGAGAGAGCGCGCGATCTCCGGCCCGGACTCGCGCGTATCCATGCCCAGGAGCACCTGCGCCCCGCTCACGCGATGCGCGAGCGCGACGCCGAGGGCGTACAGCGTCGGAGGATCGAGCGGATACTCGCGGGCTTTCCCGCGGATGCCGTCCGTCCCGAAGAGTTGTCTCATTCCTGTGTTCCAGTCGTATCCGTAGCCGACGGCGGTGTGGGGCCGACTTCGGCGAGCACCGGGACCGTGACCTGCGTCGTGAGCGGCGAGATGACGCGCACCAGAGGCGCGTCCGAGATGACGGCCACGCTCTGCACGAAGGTCGCCGTGCGGCCGGTCATGATAATGCGCTCCGTCGTCACCTCGGCCAGTTTCGTGATCTGCGACGCCGGTCCGGAGCAGAGCGCGAGCTGCGGGTCGGGCATGGCCTGTCCGACGAGGTAGCCCACGGGCGCCGTCCCTTCGAGGTACGGCCGGATCGGCACCGCGCTCTGGCGGAGCTGCTCCACGCGGAAACGCACCTTCGGCGGATCGATCGAGACGACCTCGACATTCTCCGGGACGTTGATGTGCTGCGGGCGGATCGTGATCTCCACCTCGCCCGGCTTCGTCACCGAGCGCAGGTCGGCCGAGGCCTCCAGGCTCTGCGAGGCGAGCAGGCGCAGGTCCGAGCGCCGGCCGCGCACGCGCACCGACACGCTGCCGCGGATGTCCGGCGTCGTGATCACCAGGTCCGACGGCATGCCCGCGAACACCAGCGACGCCGTCATCGCGCGCTCGCGCACCTGCTCCCGGCGCGGCAGCGACACGTACCACCAGAGGATGCACGCCAGCAGTAGCGAGACGAGCTTGAGTCCGAGGTTCTTCATTGCGGCACTCCGAACCGCTCCTGCAGAATGCCGCGCAGCTCCGTGCGGTCGAGGTGCTCGCGCAGCACACCGTCCGCCGCCACCGCCACCGACCCGTTCTCCTCCGAGATCACGAGCACCACCGCGTCGCTCTCCTCGCTCAGTCCGATGGCGGCGCGATGGCGCGTGCCGTGGGCGAGCGTCGGATCCGGCGTCGTCGTCAGCGGGAGGAACGCGTTCGCAGCGACGATCCGGTTGCCGCGGATCAGCACCGCGCCGTCGTGCAACGGACCGCCGGGCGTGAAGATCGCGACGAGGAGCTCGTTCGTGATCACCGCGTCGACCGGCTTCGCACCGTCTTCGTACATCCGCAGCGTCTGCCGTCCCTCGATCGCGATCAGCGCCCCCATCTTCTTCGCGGCCATGAAGTCGCACGCGTGGAGGATCGGATCGAGCGGCACCTCGCCGACCGGGCGGCGCACGAACATCGCCAGCGGATCGCCGACCATGCGCGCCAGCGCCCGGCGGATCTCCTGTTGAAAGAGGACGATCACCGCGAAGGGGATGTAGAAGAGGATCTGCCGCGAGATCGCTTCGAGCGCCACCAGATCGAACGCGCGCGCCACGAAGAACGTCGAGCCGAGAAGGATCAGGCCGATGGAGATCTGCATCGCCCGCGTCCCGCGGATCAGCGCGAAGATCGAATAGATGATGAACGCGACGATGATGATGTCGACCGCGTCTCTCCAGGTCATGTTCAGCGAGAAGAGGCGGTCGAAGACGTTCATCGCCACGCCTCGATCGCGCCCAGGACCTTCAGGAAATCCACGGTTTCGCGGACGTCGTGTACGCGCACGATCGTCGCGCCCCCGCGATGCGCGGCGGCCACCGCGGCCAGCGACCCGGGCATACGCGCCGGACCCGAAGGCTGCCCGGTGAGGTGGCCGATGAACCCCTTGCGCGACGCCCCGATCACCACCGGCGCGAGACGCGTGAATTCCTCGCACCGCGCGAGGAGCTCGCAATTGTGGTCATACGTCTTGCCGAAGCCGATCCCCGGATCGACGAGGATCTGATCCTCCGCGATGCCCGCGGCCATCGCGTCGTCCCGCCACTCGCTCAACTCGCGCATCACGTCTTCGACGACGTCGCCGTACTGAATGCTCTCCTGCATCGTCCGCGGCTCGCCGCGCATGTGCATGAGAATCACCGGCACACCACGCTGCGCCGCCAGAGCGCCGAGGTCCGGATCATGCCGCAGCGCGCTCACGTCGTTGATCAGGTCCGCGCCCGCGTCCAGCGCCGCCTGCGCGACCCGGGCCTTGCGCGTGTCGATCGAGATCGTGACCCCACTCCGCGCCCGAATGCCCTCGATGACCGGCACCACGCGCTCCAGCTCCTGCCGTTCGTCCACCGCGTCGGACCCCGGCCTCGTCGACTCCCCGCCGACGTCGATGAACGCCGCACCGTCCTGCTCCATCCGCAGCGCCGACTCGATCGCGCGCTCACGGTCGAAGTGCACGCCACCGTCGCTGAACGAGTCAGGCGTGACGTTGAGGATGGCCATCACGGCAGGGCCACGCCCGGCGCTCACGCCCGTGCAGCACCGACCTCGGCCGGCTGGGCGTGGAAGATGAGGGCGCGGCGGATGAGGAACTCGTAGAACCGGAAGTTCTCGAGCTCGACCGGTTCGCCGTTGTCGACCTGGACCCGCCGCAGGAGTTTCTGGATCGGCTCGTAATCATCGGGGAGCAACACAAACTTGACGAGCTGAACCATCTCGTCGCTGGTGAGCTCTTCCATCAGGACTCGGCCGACATACTTGTAATCAGCAAGCGTGTCCGAGCGCAGGTCGGCGCCAGCGATCAATAGGTCCCACCTGCCCGGCTCTTCGTCCCGCTCGAAAAGAGCCAAAAACTCGAGCCTTCCGCGGTCTGTGAGAATTCGCCGCCGGACGTTCTGCAAGTGCTTCGGATCGATCATAGAACCGCCATCAACTCGCCTGTCGCTTCGATCATCGTCTGCGCGTCCTGTGCCGTCACCGGCGCCACTGCATACCGCTGCTCGGGGTCCCACCCCACGACCACTGACCAGTCAGCCGCGTGCTTCGCGATTATTGTCCTGTGCAACGTCGAAAGCAGCAACAACACGTCCAGCTTGTGCGTTTTCAGTGGCTGCGCGAACGCGACAGGAGGGTATGCCGTCCAACCGTGCGCACGGCAAATTCGGGCCTTGAGCCTCAATTCGACGGCATAACCGCAAACATAGCGCGCACCTTCATACCGGCTGGCTGCAAACAGTGCTCTGGCGTCCAGAAGGCGCGCTTCCGCGAGTGCGTCGAGCTCCGCGATCGTCAGCGCCGCCACGGCTCACACGTCCCGCTCGCGCCGAATCCTCGCCCCCAGGGCATTCAGCCTCTCGTCGATCCGCTCATACCCGCGGTCGATCTGATGCACGTTGTGGATCGTGCTCTCTCCCTTCGCGCAGAGCGCGGCCAGGAGCAGGGCCATGCCCGCGCGGATGTCGGGGCTGGAGATCTCGCCGCCGTACAGGCGCGCGCCGCCGACGATGATCGCGCGGTGCGGGTCGCAGAGGATGATCCGCGCGCCCATGCCGATCAGCTTGTCCGTGAAGAACAGGCGCGACTCGAACATCTTCTCGAAGATCATCACCGTCCCCTCGGCCTGCGTGGCGACGACGACCATGATGGAGAGGAGATCGGCGGGGAACAGCGGCCATGGGCCGTCGTCGATCTTCGGCACCGCGGCGCCGATATCGTAGCGGACGCGCAGTTCCTGATCTTTCGGAACGCGGATGTTCTTCCCTTCGATCTTGATCTCCACGCCGAGCTTCTCGAGCATGTGCCGCACGGCATACATGTGCTCGGGGACGGCGTCCTCGATGACCAGCTCGCTGCGCGTCACCACCGCCAGGCCGATGTACGAGCCGACCTCGATGTGATCGCTGTTGATCGTGAAGTCGCAGCCGTGCAGCGACTCGACGCCGCGGATCGTCAGCTGGTTCGTGGCGATCCCTTCGATCTGCGCGCCCATCGAGATCAGCATGTGACAGAGGTCCTGCACGTGCGGCTCGGCGGCGGCGTTGTAGATGAGCGTGTCGCCCTCGGCGGTCGCCGCGGCCATGATCGCGTTCTCGGTTGCGGTGACCGAGGCTTCGTCGAGGAACATCTTCTTCCCGCGCAGCGCGCGCGCGGCCATCTTGTACTCGTACGCCGACACCTCGATCTGCGCGCCGAGCGCCTCCAGCGCGAGCAGGTGCGTATCCACCCGGCGGCGCCCGATGGCGTCCCCGCCCGGCTTCGCCACCGACACACTCCCGCACCGCGCGAGCAGCGGTCCGGCCAACAGGATCGACGCACGGATCTTCTTCGACAGTTCCGTATCCGGGTTGCAGGAGATCTCGCCCTTGGCCGTGATCCGCACGACGTTCTGCTCCAGACGCTCTACCGTCGCGCCGAGCCCCTCGAGGATCTGCAGCATCACCCGGACGTCCTGGATGTCCGGCAGATTCCGCAGAACCACCGGCTCGTCCGTCAGCAGACAGGCCGCGAGGATCGGCAATGCCGCGTTCTTGTTGCCGCCCGGCCGGATCGACCCTTCCAGGCGGTGACCACCTTCAACGATAAAGCGCTCAGCCATCTCGCGCGGATGCTACCATCCGAATCATGCTCGTGGCCCCCCTCTCCTCCGGTTCGGCTGGGAACGCCTACTGGTTCGAGAGCGACGGCACGGCCATCCTCGTCGACGCCGGCATCGGTCCGCGCGACACCAAGAAGCGTCTGGCCCTCCTGGGCCGGGACGTCGAGCGCCTCTCCGCGATCGTCGTCACCCACGAGCACTACGATCACATCCGCGGCGCGGAGAAACTCGCCCGCAAGTACGAGGTGCCGATCTACCTCTCCCGCGGCACGCTCGACGCGTCGAAGCTGGACACCACCGACCTGAAGACCGTGGTCTTCGAGAACGATACCTCCTTCACCATCGGCGAGCTGCAGGTCCACGCGTGCAAGACCATCCACGACGCCGCCGATCCGTCCTGCTTCGTCGTCGAAGCACGCGACGGTACCCGCGTCGGCATCGCCAGCGACCTCGGAACCGTGAACGGGGAGGTGATCCGCCACCTGTCCGGCTGCGACGGCCTGTTCTTCGAGTCCAACCACGACCTCGACATGCTGCGCATGGGCAGCTATCCATGGTCGCTGAAGCGCCGGATCATGTCGCGCTTCGGGCATCTCTCGAACGACGACTCCGTCCACGCCGTCCAGCGCCTCCTCGGCGCGGACCTGAAGACGCTGTGCATGATCCACCTCTCGCAGAAGAACAACGCCGAGTCGATCGTCCGCGAAATGTGTACGCGCCTCCTCCGCCGCACCGGTGCGAGCATCGAGTTTTCCATTGCGAAACAATTCGAGCCGACGGGACTTTTCGACGTGGCGAGACGGCGCGAGCGCAAGCCCCTGCCGGGCCAGATGTCGCTGTTCTAACGCTATGGAGTGCGGCGACGGCGAGTCGCCGCTTTCCAATCATGCGGAGCGGTCAGCGCGCAAAGATAGGAGTGCGGCGACTCGCCGTCGCCGCACTCCAAATGACGCGTTGTAGAATCCGCCGCGATGAAAGCGACCGTCACCGTCGAGCTCAAACCCTCCGTTCTCGACCCCCAGGGCAAGGCCATCGAGCATTCGCTCAGCTCGCTCGGCTTCTCCGGTGTGGAAGATGTCCGGGTGGGCAAGCTGTTTCGAATTACGCTTGCGGACAGTGGGCAGACACGGGAGAACGTCGAAATGCAGCTTCGACAAATGTGTGAGCGACTCCTCGCGAACACGGTCATCGAAAAGTTCTCCTACACACTCGAGGAGTAGGCTCGCTGCTCTCGTGCTGCTCACTTCGGCGGCGGTTTCTCTTTTCGCCCCTTCGTCATTAGCGAACATCCTGGCGCCCGTCCCCACCAAAGACAAGAAAGTGATCCGCCGCTGGACGCTGTCCGGCGATCCCCGCGGCGTCGCCGTCGGTGCGGACGGCACGATCTACGTCGGGCTCGCCGAAACACAGTCCGTCGCCGCCATCGATCCCACGAGCGGCGCGGTCAAAAAGCACGTCGTCCTCGACTCCGCGCAGATCGCCGCGACGAAGGAGCTCGTCACCCTCCGCACCAACGCCGACCGCTCCCGCCTCTACATCGCCAACGGCACCGACGAGAGCGCGCTGATCCTCTCCCTCCCTAACCTCGCCGTCCTCCGCGAGATCACCATGGAAGGCGAGCGTATCCGCGACGTCGTCCCCGACCCCAAGGGCCGCTACATCTACCTCCTCGGCCGCCGCGTCCACGTCTACGACAGCGAAGGCGACACCGAGCTGCGCGCGCTCCCCATCGAAGAGCCGATGGCGATTGCCGCCAGCGCGAACGGCAATACGCTGGCCGTCTTCGCGACGCACGACTTCGGCAACGCCAAAGCCACCGCCGTGACCCTCTTCGACACCAAGACCTTCGCCGTCCTTCGGCGCGCGACCCGATGCAGACCGGCAAGACCATCGACTCCGCGATGTTCGCTGCCAACGACCGCTCCCTGGTCGCCTTCAGCCGCGACGAGCTCTTCGAGAAAGCGGTGCGCGCCGGACGCGAGCTCGTGAACGGCAACCGCGTCTGCATCCCGGAGGGCTCCGGCCCGCAGGTCGCCACGCTCGCCGGCTCCGACACGCTCGTCGTCTACGCCGAGCGCCGCTGCAGCGCGAGCACCCCGTTCCCCGGCTCGACCCGCGGCGTGACTCCCGCGTCGCTGTACGGCGTCAACGCGTACGCCCTCGCCTACGATCCAACTACCGGGTCGCTCGTCGCCACGGATCGCGAGGGCTTCCTCACCCTCTACAACTTGCCGCGTCCCGTGCAATCCCAGCCCTGAGCGAGCGCAGCGAGTCGAAGGGCCAGGTTAGCACCAACAATCCATGTGCTCGGGTTGCGCACGTGGCCAATCACCGCGATGCTGCTAAGTCGACCCTTCGACTCGCTGCGCTCGCTCAGGGTTACACTCACTTGCCGCGGCCCGCCGTCGCCCGCTGAGTCTCGCGTCCCAGCTCGACGTAATAGATCTCCGCCGCGACGTCTTCGTCCAGGACGATCTCTTCCCCGGCCTTGCGCACCTTCCGCGCCGACGCAAACACCTTCATGTAGCCACGTCCCCCGAACTTCGGCCTCACGACGATGCCGCGATCGCCGCGCCGCACGTCGATCCCGCCTTCGCGCGCGTCCGCCGGCCGGGCCCGCAGATCCGCGTCGACGCGGCGCGCGAACGGCACGACGTCCACCGCCTCCCGCCCGAAGCTGAACACGCCCAGCTTGAGATTCCCGCGCACGAAGAACACCGCCGGCGGCGTGTTCGGCGGGTGCACGAAGCTGATCTCGCCGAGGTCCTCCGGCCCGCCTGGCACTTCGGCGAGCGGATTCGCCTCCATGTCGTCCGCGAGCGCCTGCAGCGCGTCCTCCACCGAGGGATGCTCGGTCACCGTGAACGCAATCCGGCCGCGGCCGAGGTCCCACACCGCGCGTGTGCTGTTCGCGCCGAGCTCCTCGCGCAGCGACAGCTCGCTGTCCGGCTGCGGGCCGGACCATGCCTTGAAGCCGGACAGCAGCAGGCCCGGCTCGCGCCGATGGGCGAGCACCGGTGAGATCGTTTTCCTATGGGTTTCTTCCGCGTGCATACACGGGTAGTGACAGAAACCCCCAAACCGTTTCAATTGTTAAACTCCGCACATGAAATTCGGCATCGTCCTCCTCCCCGGCTCGAACTGCGATCACGACGCGCTTCACGTGACGAAAGACGTCCTCGGGCAGGACGCCGAACTGCTCTGGCACAAGGACACGGACCTCAGGGGCGCGGACTGCGTGATCATCCCAGGCGGCTTCGCGTACGGCGACTACCTGCGCGCCGGCGCGCTGGCGAAGTTCGCGCCGATCATGGAGCCGATCCGCCGCCACGCCGAGGCGGGCGGCCTCGTTCTCGGCATCTGCAACGGCTTCCAGGTGCTGACCGAGGTGGGCCTGCTGCCCGGCGCGCTGATGCGCAACCAGCACCTCCGCTTCCTCGGCCGCGACGTCTTCATCCGCACCGAGGAGACGGATACGCCGTTCACGAACGAGCTGACGGCGGGACAGATCGTTCCGGACGCCGATCGCGCATGGCGAAGGCAACTACTTCGCCGACGACGCCACGCTCGATGAGCTGGAGCGCAACCGCCAGGTCATCTTCCGCTACTGCGACGACGAAGGCCGCCTCACCGCGACGCCAACCCGAACGGCTCCGCGCGCAACATCGCCGGCATCTGCAACCGCGGCCGCAACGTCCTGGGCCTGATGCCGCACCCGGAGCGCTGCGCGGAATCGATCCTCGGCAACGCCGACGGGCTGCTGGTGTTCAAGTCGATCGCGGAGTCGTACGCCCGGGTGTAACTCGTTGACTGGATTGTCTGTCGCCCGCTACGCGGGCTCGTTCAGGGTTCTGCGTCGCCTGTTCCCCGGCTGAAGCCGGGGTCTATTTCCTCTTGCCCGCTACACGGGCTCACGGAGCCGCCGTAGGCGGCAACAGAGAATAGACCCCGGCTTCAGCCGGGGGAACGGCGACGCAGGACCCGGAACGACCCGCGTACGCGCGAAGGCGCGTGCCAACGTTTCTCAACCTATACAATCGCGCCCCGCTGGGAGGTCAAGAGCATGGCTCAAATTGAGATCGACGCACTCCTGCAGGAAAGCCGCGAGTTCCCGCCGTCCGAGGACGTTCCGCCGCAACGCGAACATCAACGATCCCGAGATCTGGGCGAAAGCCGCCGAGGACCGCGAGAGCTTCTGGGCCGGCTGGGCCGCACAGCTCGACTGGCAGACGAAGTGGGACAGCGTCCTCGAGTGGGAGCCGCCCGATGCGAAGTGGTTCATCGGCGGCACGCTGAACGCGTCCTACAACTGCCTCGACCGTCATCTCGAACAGCGCGGCGACAAGGTCGCGCTGATCTGGGAAGGTGAGCCCGGCGAGAGTCCGCCGCATCACCTACCGCGACCTGCACGCCGAGGTCTGCAAGTTCGCCAACGCGCTGAAGTCCCTCGGCATCGTGAGCGGCGACCGCGTGGCCATCTACCTGCCGATGATCCCCGAGGCCGTCGTGGCCATGCTGGCCTGCGCGCGCATCGGCGCGATCCACTCGGTCGTCTTCGGCGGCTTCTCCGCCGACGCCCTCAAGGACCGCATCCAGGACCAGCACGCGAAGCTCTGTCATCACCGCCACCAGCGGCTATCGCCGCGGCACCGTCGTCCCGCTCAAGAAGACCACCGACGCCGCGGTCGCGGACTGCCCATCGATCGAGCACGTCGTCGTCGTCCGCCGCCGGCGAAGACGAAGACGAAGCCACGATGGAGGAAGGCCGCGACGTCTGGTACCACGACCTCATGGCCTCCGCCGAGGCGTGGTGCGAGCCGGAGTGGGTCGACTCCGAGCACCTGCTCTACATCCTCTACACCTCCGGCAGCACCGGCAAGCCGAAAGGCATCGTCCACACGACCGGCGGCTACCTGACCAGTGCCTGGCCACGTGCAAGTGGGTCTTCGACCTGAAGGAAGACGACATCTACTGGTGCACCGCCGACATCGGCTGGGTCACCGGCCACTCCTACGTCGTCTACGGCCCGCTCGCCGCGGGCGCGACGGTGATGATCTACGAGGGCGCGCCCGACTTGCCGAAGAAGGACCGCTTCTGGGACATCATCGAGCGCCACAAGGTCACGATCTTCTACACCGCGCCGACGGCCATCCGCGCGTTCATGAAGTGGGGCGAGGCAGCTCCCGAAGTCGCACGACATCTCCTCGCTGCGCCTCCTCGGCAGCGTCGGCGAGCCGATCAACCCCGAGGCGTGGATCTGGTACCACCAGAACATCGGCGGCGAGCGCTGCCCGATCGTCGACACCTGGTGGCAGACCGAGACCGGCGCGATCATCATCACGCCCCTGCCGGGACTCGTGCCGACGAAGCCCGGCTCCGCCACGAAGGCTTTCCCCGGCATCGACGCGCAGATCCTCGACGAGGGCGGCAACGAAGTCCCGGTCGGCGGCGGCTATCTCGCCGTGACCTCTCCGTGGCCGTCGATGCTGCGCGGCATCTGGGGCGACCCCGACCGCTACGTGAAGCAGTACTGGTCGAAGTGGCACGGCGTCTACTTCACCGGCGACGGCGCCAAGCGCGACGAGGACGGCTACTTCTGGCTCCTCGGCCGCGTCGACGACGTGATGAACGTCGCCGGACACCGCATCGGCACGATGGAGGTCGAGTCCGCGCTGGTCGATCATCCCTCCATCGCGGAAGCCGCGGTCGTCGGCATCGCCCACGACATCAAAGGCACCGGCATCGCCGCATTCGTCATCGTCAAGGAGAGCCGGCGCGCGCACGCCCTCGAAGATCCGGCGAAGTTCGAGCAGGAGCTGAAGGCGCACGTCGCGGAGAAGATCGGCGCGATCGCGCGGCCGGAGAAGATCCTGGTCACCGTGGACCTCCCCAAGACACGCTCCGGCAAGATCATGCGCCGCCTCCTGCGCGACATCGCCGAAGGCCGCGCCCTCGGCGACGTCACGACGCTCGCCGACCCGACCGTCGTGGCTACGCTGAAAGAAAAGTACGAGGAAGAGGCGAGGAGGCGAGAGGCGCAGAGGCGACAGAAGCGGCTCGCGACTTGTGCGACTCTGAGCTCTGCGCCCTACCAGATGACCAAAATCGCATTCATCACCGGCGGCTCCCGCGGCATCGGCCGCGTCACGGCCATGCACCTCCTGGCCGAGGGTGGACAGTTGCGTTCACGTACGGCCAGTCGAAGGACGCGGCGCTGGCGTTCGAGGCGGAGTCGAAGGGCCGCGCCATGGCGTTCGAGGCCGACGTGCGCGATCACGAGGCGAACCGCCACGTCGCGGAACAGGTCGTGCGCGAAGTTCGGCGCGATCGACGCGCTGGTGAACAACGCCGGCGTGCGGCGGACGCGCTGCTCTACAACATGACCGCCGAACAATGGGACGACGTGCTGGACACGAACCTGCGCGGCGCGTGGTCGATGACGAAGGCGGTGCTGCCGGCGATGATGCAGCAGCGCCGCGGCGCGATCGTGAACGTGGCGTCGCTGTCGGGACTCCACGGCGTCGTCGGGCCAGACGAATTACTCCGCGGCCAAGGGCGCGCTGATCGCCATGACGCGGTCGCTCTCGCGCGAGGTGGCCCGCAGCGGGATCCGCGTGAACTGCGTCGCGCCGGGGCTGGTCGACACGGACATGATCTCCGGGCTGGACGCGGAGGTGAAGCGCGAGATGATCCGGCAGATCCCCATGCGCCGCGCGTCCGCGCGGACGAGGTGGCGGCGGCGATCGCCTTCCTCCTTTCCGACGACGCCAGCGGAATTACCGGACAGGTGCTGGCGATTGATGGGGGCGCTTCCGCTAGCGCATGAGCTCCTATCTTCTCCGTCGTCATCCCCACCTACAACCGCCTGGACATGCTCGTGCGCGTGCTCGATGCGCTCCAGACCAGACCGCCCAGGTCGACGCGCCGCCGTTCGAGGTCATCGTCGTCAACGACGGCTCGAACGACGACACGGACCGGGTGATGTCGTCAGCGGCAAAGGCATCACGTTCCGCACGCAGCCCAACGGCGGCCCGGGACGGGCGCGCAATCACGGCGTCTCACTGGCGCGGGGAAGCTCGTGCTCTTCATCGGCGACGACACGGTGCCGGAGCCGCGCTTCCTGGCCGAGCACGCCCGCGTGCATCGCGAGGCCGGACGACGATCCGCTCGCCGCCTGCCTCGGCTACACCGGCTGGCCGCGCGGCGAGCGGGTCACCGCATTCATGGACTACATCAACGACTACGGCCTGCAGTTCGGCTATAAGCTGATCCAGCACGGCGAGGTCGTCCCGTTCAACTTCTTCTATACCTCGAACATCTCCATCGACCGCGAGGTGCTCGGCCGCGCACCCGTTCGACACGACCTTCCCCTCGGCCGCCTGGGAGGACATCGAGCTCGCCTTCCGCCTCGATGATCAGGGGCTGAAGATCCACTACAACGAGCGCGCGGTGACGCGGCACTACCACCCGATGAGCGTCGACTCGTTCGCCCGCCGCCAGTACACGGTCGGCAAATCGGGCGCGATCTTTTACCAGAAGCATCCCGAGCTCGGCCACTTCCTCGGCGTGCATGAGCTGGACAACGCGCGTTCTGGCCGGACGAAGCGCAGCTGGCGAAACTGCGCCGGAAGGCGCGGCTCGGGGAGCGCTTTCGGCTGCTCGCACGGCCGAAGGTGTTCGAGACGTTGATGCGCGAGCACTACTTGCGCGGGTTGAGGGATGGGCTTCGTCATTCCGAACCGCTCCTCCCCGTCATCCTGAGCGGGCGGCGGATGGCAAGGATCTCAAATGCGCGACATGAGGCTTTCGCCACGTTTCCGAGCAAAATGTCATGCAGCGCATTTTGAGATCCTTCGCCCCCACCCTTCCACCCGCTCGGATGACGGATCGTGACCGTGCACATGTTCATCACCTTTGAAGGCCCGGAGGGCTCCGGCAAGTCGACGCAGATCCAGCGGCTGGGCGCGTGGTTCCGCGACGCCAACCGCATTGCGTCGTCACGAAGGAGCCGGGCGGCACGCCGATCTCCGACCGCATCCGGGCCATCCTCCTGGACTCCGCGGCCGCCGGCATGGACGCCATGACCGAGCTGCTGCTCTACGCGGCCTCGCGGCGGCAGCACGTCGTGGAGGTGATCCGTCCGGTCGCAGGAGCGCGGCGCGGTGGTCTTCTGCGACCGCTACACCGACGCGACGCTCGCCTACCAGGGCTACGGCCGCCTGCTCGACCTCGAGCCGCCTGCAGACGCTGAACCAGTGGGCCACGGACGGCCTCGCGCCCGACCTCACGCTGCTCTTCGACCTCGACGAGGAGGCCGGCCTGGCCCGCGCGCACGCGCGCAACGCGGAGATGGACGTCGACGAGGGACGCTTCGAGGCACGAGGATCTCCGCTTCCACCGGCGGGTGCGCGAGGGATATCTTGCGCTGGCAGACGCGGAGCCGGAGCGGTTCGCGATCATCGACGCCGCCGGCACCATCGAAGAAGTCTTCGAGCGCACGATCGAAACGCTCCGCGCACCGCGCACCGCAATTCTTCCCATGACGACCTCCATGACTCCACGACCTCACTCCTGCTCGACACGGCCCGCCGCGGCGAGCTGCACCACGCGATCATCCTGCACGGGCCGTCGCCCTCGCTGCTGCGCGACGTCTCCGTGCGCCTGGCCAAGACGCTCAACTGCCTGAACGGCTCGACCAGCGACGACTGCCAGTCGTGCCTGCGCATCGACCGGCGCATGCATCCCGGACGTCCACTTCATCGAATCCGCGGCCGACAAGAAGATGATCTCCGTCGAGCAGATCCGGGACATCGTCAGCCGAAGCGATGCTGCGTCCCTACGAGGGGCGCAACAAAGTCTTCATCATCGACCCGCGGACGGCCTCAGCGTCTGCGGCTCGAACTCGCTGCTCAAAACGCTCGAGGAGCCGGCGCGCGACACGAACTTCCTCCTCCTGACGCGCTCCCCCGACCTGCTGCTGCCGACGATCAAGCTCGCGCTCGCAGCACATGTACGTCGGCGACACGCAGCGCGCGCTCACCGGTCCG
This sequence comes from uncultured Acidobacteriota bacterium, assembly GCA_963821585.1. Classification (GTDB taxonomy): domain Bacteria; phylum Acidobacteriota; class Thermoanaerobaculia; order Gp7-AA8; family Gp7-AA8; genus QHVT01. The sequence goes on along the minus strand of CAWGEI010000005.1, from coordinate 1,702,282 downwards.
CGCGAAGCCCTGCGCATCCGCCAGGTGGCGCTGCTGGACGAAGGCGAAGACCTCGCCGGCACGATCATCGACCTCCTGCACCGCTACGCCACGCGGGGCGAGAGCGCGGCGCTCCTGGCGCTCGCGGCGATCGTCTCCGACCACGACGACGCCAAGGACGCCATCGCCCTCCTCGGCACCGTCCTGTGCGACGTGGTCGCGCTCGATCCCGCGGAGTCGCTCGAGCCGAAGAAGCTCGCCGAGATCCGCGAGCACATCCCGCCGCGAGCGCCTGCTCGCCGCCGCGGACGCAGCCCTGGCCGCGATCCGCTGGCTGGGCGTCAATGCCGACGTGCGACTGCTGGCCGAAAGCGTCGTCGCCGCGCTGGTCGCCCGGTTAGCCCCGAGCGAAGTCGAGGGGCCAACTTAGCAGCAACGCAGTGCAGGCACGAAGCGCGGTGCACATGCAGCGTCGGGCGGGTTGCGCGGCGCAGGTGCTAACGTGGCCCCTCGACTTCGCTCGGGGCTAAACGCTGGAACCGTAACCGGTTACAAACGAACAACCCCGCCGTTGCCGGCGGGGTTGGGAAACTTACTGGATGGGGTGGGCGCGACGCGCTCGGGGGCGAGCTTTGATGGGTCGGTAAGATTCAAGGAAGCATACAAGAGGCAGCGTTACGAGGCAGGCTTTTACTACAGAAAGCGGAACTCGCCTGCCCATCCAGTAAAACTTGTTCACTCGTTCGGGGGTCATTATTGCACAACTCGTTCAGACTTTGTGAAACTTTTCTCAATGTTACGGGAATGTGACAACCCGCTGAGCAGTCGGAGGATACGGCACATTGGGTGATCGTTCAAAAGTGTAAACCAAAACGGTCGTTCGGTCCAGGTTATCCCTGTAGACACAAGAATGAATGATCGTTCACCTCAACGTGACGTCGGCTCGACCACTCCCGAAAATGGAGCGAGCGACTTCGCCAGCGAGATATGTCCCGCCAGCGTCTCCGCCGGGGTGCCGTTGATCAGCACCCGCACCCGCCGGGCGTCCGCGAAGTTCGCCGTCAGCGTCTGCGCCAGCGAGTAGAGCGCCATCAGTTCCTGATGGCTGCCCGTCCCCCAGCCCTGCGTCAGGGTCGTTCCGCCGAGATCGACGATGACCGTGCCGCCCGGGAGGAGATAGGCGCCGCGCACGACCGTGTCGGCGGGAAAGAGGCCCCCGAGCTGGGAGCCCGTGGCCGGACCCTTCATCAGCTCGCGCACGACCATCGGGATCGCCGCCGAGGGATTCTCCGGCAGCGCGATGTTCCGCCCTTCCGCGGCCAGCAGCATCTGCGGCGACTCGTAGTACAGCCGCACCTGCCGCATGCTCACCTTGTTCGCGGCGTTGAGGTTTGCCGGCGTCTCTTTCTTCTTGCTTGCACGCGCCGGCCACGACGAGGAGCGCGAGCGCTCCCACTGCAAATCGCTTCACTACGGCTCCGTCCTCGTCGCGGGAGCGGCGGGGGCCGCCGGAGCGGTCGTCGTGGATGTTGTCGTCGCCGCGGGCGCGGTGGTCGTCGCCGCGGGAGCAGTGGTCGTCGCCGCGGGCGCGGGCTCCGCGGGCTGGTTGATGCCGATGCGCGTTTCGTAGTCGGTCTTGTACCGCTGGACCGCCCCTCGACAGCGCAGCCACCATCAGGCTCTGAAACTCCTCCGACTGCAGCTTCGTCTCTTCCTCGGCGTTGTAATGAATCCGACTTCGACGAGCGCGGCCGGCATGGTGGCCCCGACCAGCACCTTGAACGGCGCCTGCTTCACACCGCGGTTGGCCACGCTCGTAGCCGCGTTCATCTCTTCCTGGATCGCCTGCGCGAAGCGGCTCGACTCTTCGATGTACGCCTGCTGCGCGAGATCCCACAGGATCAGCTTCAGGTCGCTGGACGGATCGCTCCCGGCCAGCGCGTTCTCCGTCTCGGCCGCCTTCTTCGCCAGCTCGTCCGAGGCTTCGAGGGAGAGGTAGTAGGTCTCGGAGCCCTTGGCGCCCTTGACCACCGCCGCGTTCATGTGGACGGAGAGGAAGAGGTCCGCCTTGTACTGATTCGCAATCGCGGTGCGCTGATCGAGCGAGACCAGCGAGTCGTCCTCACGGGTCATGACGATGCGCGCGCCGGTCTTTGCCAGCGCCGCCGCGAGCTTGCGCGCGACGGCGAGTGTGATGTCCTTCTCCAGCAGGCCGCCCGGCCCGACCGCGCCGACTTCCTTCCCGCCGTGACCGGGATCGATCACGATGGTGCGGATGCCCGGCAGCTCCGTGGGCGTCCGCAGTCCCGGCAGCGGCAGCGGCGCGCCCGGAACCGGTGCCGAGGCCTTGCGCAGATCGAGGACGATGCGCGGCGGACTGTCGAGCTGATACGCGTCGCCGACGACGTCCGTGGCGGTCAACTGAATCCGCAGATCGCTCCCGGCAAACGTCACCTTCGCGATGTAAGGGTCTTCGTAAGTCTGCTCCCCGAACGGCGCGCGCACCGGGCCCTTGAAACGGACGACATACGCGTTCGGCTCCTTCAGGATGCCGTACTCCGCGTGTCCGCTGAGCGTGACGACGATCTTCGAGATCCCCTGCACGTTCGCCACCGAGACCTGCACGCCGACCGCTTCCCGCGTCGCCGGACGCGCCAGCAGGATGTGTGCGCTCGCGTCCCACGACACGTCGAGCGAGGCCGTCCTGGCGAGCATGCCCTGATAGAACTGCCAAGGCACGTACGGCTTGCCTTCGACCTCGATCGGCGCCACCGGCATCTCGATCAGATCGTCGCGGATGACGCCATAACGCGAGTCCGCGCCGAACGCCGCGACGTTGGCGCCGACCGCGACTTTGTAGCCGTTCGCGTCGCGCGTGAGCGTGCCGCCGAGGGCGGCGGACACCTGCTCCGCCGAGACGTAGGTCTGCCCTCCCTGCTCGATGTACGTGAACGGGTGATCGCCCGAAGGCGTGCGCAGGGTGGCCTGTCCGGACACCTGTGCGAGAACGATCGAGGCGAGAGCGAAAACTGCGAGCGCACCGAGAGCGAGGAGACGTTTCATGGCGACGGCGCCGCGATTATCTCATGCATCAACCGCCCTGAACGGGCGTGGTACCCTCCCGACCATGCGCCGCCTGCTTCTCCTATGCATGCTCCTCGTGCTCACCACTTGTAAACAGGGAGAAGGCGGCAGCCTTCGCCCACCCAGCGAGCCGGTCAGCGTGCGTGGCTGGATCCTCGACGTGAAAGGCGCAAAGCGCGCCGAGACCATCGAGATGGAGCTCGCCCGGCGCGCGCAGCTCTTCCTCGCCTCCTCCGTGTGGGTCGAGAACAGCGACTTCGCGACCGGCGGCATCGCCGAGAACGGCGCCTTCATCATCCTCGACGTCCCCCCGCCCAATCCCACCCTCGGCTTCAACGCGCCTGGCGCGGAGACCGCGAAGGTCGTCATGCAGGACGTCCCGGCATTCGCCGACGTGTTCATCCCCGACCTGATCCTGCAGAACGGCGGCGCGACCGTGCTCGACCCGAAGAAGATCGTCGTGCGCATCGCGAGCAACGTGTCGAAACCCACGCCGACCGGCAAGACCGCGAAGGTGGCGGGGTATACCGTGCCGGTCATCGAGGTGCCGACGTCGCAGTTGATGGACCGGCGTGAGTATCCGTTCGTGCCGGGCTACCGTCCGGTGGCGACGGTGAAGTAAGACCTGTCGCCCGCTACGCGGGCTCGATTTCACGTCCACCGCGCCCGACACCCGGCTGAAGCCGGGTGCTATTTTCTCGCTGCCCGCTACGCGGGCAAGAGGCAGAGCCCGCGGTAGCGGGCAAAAGGCAATAGACCCCGGCTTCAGCCGGGGGATCTCGCGTCGATCCGAAATCGAGTCCGCGTAGCGGACGACAGCGCGCTACCGATACCTCTCCGCCTCTTCCACGCTCCCCATCCCCCGCCACGCCTCCACGATCGCCTCGCGCGCCCGCGCGTGCCCAGGCTCCACCTCCAGCGTGCGCCGGAACGCGTCGATCGCGCCGAGCCCATCGCCGCACTCGCGCCGCGCTTCACCGAGACGGAACCAGGCAGCGGCGAGGTTGGGACGCGCGGCGAGCGCGCGCTCGTACATTCCGATCGCCTCTTCCGTGCGTCCGCGTCCCGCGAGGAACACTCCCGCGTTGAACACCGCCTCCGGGCGCTGTAACGTCGACAGCACGCGAATCGCGTCCGACGTATCGCGCGTGAGCGCCGCACGCGCGATCGCGCGCCATTCGAGCGCGAGCTCCTGCTTCGGATCGCGCGACAAAATGAGCGCGGTAAGACTGTCGAGATCCTGCCATCGGCGCTGGCGCAGCAGCGCGGAGGCGAGATCGAGATACGGCTCCGTTTCCGCCGGCTTCCGCTCGCGCAGCAGTTGCTCCAGCTTCCGCACCGCACCCGCGTTCGCGCCCCCGGTGGCGCGGACCAGCGCGACCGCGTCGTACAACTCGTCCGCGGACGTCACGCCCGTGATCGCAGGCTCGCGCTCCTCGCGCGCCGCGAGCAGTTCCGGCCCACCGGACGTGCGCCGGATGAAGTGATCGGTCATCACCGTGTGGACGACGTCCTGCGGCCGGCGCTTCGGCATGTGACACGACGTGCAGTCCTCGTTCACGCGATGCGGAGCCTGATGACACGACAGGCACGCCTTCCGGTAATGCGCGGCGTCCTTCACCTTGCGGTGCGGATCGTGACAGGTCAGGCAACTCAGCCGTCCGCTGCTCTCCGTGAAACAGCGGCTCTGCTCCAGCCGGTACGGGTGATGGTTGATCTCGAACCGCTCCGCGCGCGGGACGCCCTCTTCGTCGATGTCGATGCGGTGCGCGTACCCGTCGAGCGGCTGGCCGGGACGGAAGGAGTAGACGTCACGTCCGAACTTCCGCATCCCGGCGATGATCACCGTCGGCTGCATGTGGCACTCGTAACAGATGTCGTTGCGCAGCCGCGTGCCGAGCCGCGCCGGGTTGATGATCGTGTCACGCGTCTTCGTCTCGACGTGCTTCGCGCCCGGCCCATGGCACCTCTGGCAACCGATCCCCTCCGGCAGCCGCGGCGGAAACGTCTGCGACCGCCAGTACGACAGCTTGTCCTCCGCGACCGCGGCGTACGCGTTGTGGCAGAACATGCACTCGTGCCGCACGCGCCGGATGACGCCGTCGTGATCCGCACGGTCATACCCCGGCGCCATCCGCCACTCCCGCGTCGCCGTGTACCAGGAGATCGGCAACTGATACAGCTCGCCACCCGGCGTCGCGTAGAGATACGTCCGCGCGTGATGCCCCGAGCCGAGGATCCAGTCGACCTTCTGCTCGAAGACGTGGACCGGCGCGCCATCCGCCGCCAGCTGCCAGCGCCGGAAGAAGAGGTCATCCCCCCGCCGCCGCATCTCGAAGTACTGCCGCGACCGCTCGTGAAAGAACGGCGGCCCGTCGAAGTCCTCGATGAACACCGCCGCACGCGGGCGATAGAACGACTTCGCCATCCCCACGTGCTGATACGTCTTCGCGCGATCCGCGTGACAACTCCCGCACGCGGCATCATCGGCGTAACCGTTCATGACGGCAGCGACGACCAGCGCGAGAAGCATGAACGCAGTTTACGGCTATGGAGTGCGGCGGCAAGGCCGCCGCTTTCGAATTCGTTTGCCGTAAGCTCGCACGCGTGTCGCTCGCGCCGCGCGAATTTCAAAGCGGCGGCCTTGCCGCCGCACTCCATAGCAGCTACGCCGTCACGATCTCGCAGAACTTCTTGAGGTCGATGTTCCCGCCCGACACCACCGCCACCACCGGCCCGTCCTGCTCCTTCAGCGCCGCCGCCACTCCCAGCGCCCCCGCCCCCTCCGCGATCACGCGCGACTTCGACGCCACGAGCTTCATCGCATGCTTCACTTCCTCGAGCGTGACCACGACCGAGCCGTCGACGGTGTCCTTCAGCCGCTCCCACATGCGCGGGAAGATGCTCTTGCCGCCGGCGCCGTCGACGAACGACGCTTCCCAGTTCTCGAACACGAGCGGCGCGCCGGCCGCGAATGACACCGATCCCGGCGCCGCCGTCTCCGGCTCCGCGCCGAGAACCCGGACGTGCGGCGCAAGCGCCCGCATCGCGCTGCCGATGCCGGAGATCAGTCCGCCACCGCCGATCGCGGCGAAGACGGCCTTTACATTCGGCAGGTCTTCGAGGATCTCCAGGCCGCACGTGGCGTTGCCGGCGATGAAGTCGTGGTCGTCGAACGGATGGACGAACGTCCCCTCGATCCCCGGGTACGCGCGCTCTTCCATCGCGCTCCAGCACGCGTCGAACGGCGCCTTGATCAGCGTGGCGCCGAGATTGCGCATGCGCTCGATCTTCGTCTCGGGAGCCTTGTCGATGACCAGCACCGTACACGGCACCCCCGCCTGGCGCGCCGCATACGCGACGCCCTGCCCCGCGTTCCCCGCGCTGATCGTCCACACGCCCTTGTTCCGTTCCTCCGGCGGCAGCAACGCCACGGCATTCGCCGCGCCGCGCAGCTTGAACGCGTTGATCGGCTGCAGATTCTCGAGCTTCAGCCAGATCTCCGGCGCACCCTCGATTCCGTGCAGGAGGCGAACGAGCGGCGTACGGGTGATGACGCCGCGGATACGCTCACGCGCGGCTTCGATGTCCTGCAGCGAAATCGGACGAACGGGAGGCGGTGCGGTCGGCATGGCAGGCATTGTATGGGCACGTTTCGTGCGCCGCAAAAGGCGCTATGACAGAACAGGTTTTCAGCAAAGCAGAGAAGAACATCAATGATCCCGAACGGTGGGTCTCGGTCGTCGTTGGCAGCGCGCTCGCGGCGTACGGACTGAAGATGCGCTCGATCGGCGGGCTGGTCCTTGGAGCGATCGGCGGCACGCTCGTGTGGCGCGGTGCAACCGGCCACTGCTTCGTCTACGACGGCCTCGGCATCTCCTCGGCTCCCGAGGGCAACGGCTCGAACGTCAGCGTGCCGTACGGCAAAGGCGTGCGCGTCGAGAAGTCCGTGACCATCAACGCGTCGCCCGAGCAGATCTACTCGTTCTGGCGCAACTTCGAGAACCTCCCGCGTTTCATGCACAACCTCGAGTCCGTCACCGTACACGACGGCGTACGCTCGCACTGGGTTGCCAAGGGTCCGGCCGGCACGAAGGTGGACTGGGAAGCGGAGATCATCAACGAGATTCCCAACGAGCTGATCGGATGGCGCTCGATCGACGGCAGCAAGGTCGACAACGCCGGCTCCGTCCACTTCACACGCGTCGGCGATCGCGGGACCGAGGTGAAGGTCGTGTTGCGCTATGACCCGCCCGCCGGCGTCCTCGGCGCCGCCGTCTCGAAGCTGCTCGGCGAAGACCCCGCCATGAACGTGCAGGAAGATCTCCGCCGCCTGAAGATGCTGATCGAGACCGGTGAGGTCGCGACGACCGAAGGACAATCGTCCGGAAGGAAATCCGCATGAGGGCAGTGTGCTGGTGGGGCAAGGGAGAAGTACGTGTCGTCGACGTCCCGGATCCGAAGATCATCAATCCGCACGACGCGATCGTGCGCGTGTCGCTGACCGCGATCTGCGGCTCGGACCTCCATCTCTACGACGGCTACGTCCCCACGATGATGCGCGGCGACATCCTCGGGCATGAGTTCATGGGAGAGGTCGTCGAGACCGGCGCCGAGGTGAAGAACCTGCAGGTGGGCGATCGCGTGATCGTGCCGTTTCCCATCTCGTGCGGGCGCTGCTGGTTCTGCACGAACGGCTTGTTCTCCGCGTGCGACAACACGAACCCGAACGCCTGGATGATCGAGGGGCTCACCGGCTTCACCACGGCCGGCATGTACGGCTACTCGCACATGTACGGCGGGTACGCGGGCGGACAGGCGGAGTACGTGCGCGTGCCGTTCGCGGACGTGAATCCGCAGAAAGTGCCGGCCGGGATTCCGGACGAGAAGCTGCTGTTCCTCACCGACATCTTTCCGACCGGCTACCAGGCCGCGGAGCAGTGCGGGATCAAGCCCGGCGACACGGTCGCGGTGTGGGGCTGCGGTCCGGTGGGATTGTTCGCGATCGCCAGCGCGTGGATGCTCGGCGCGGGACGCGTCATCGCCATCGACCGTTTCAAGGAGCGTTTGCGCCTCGCCCAGTCCATCCGCAATACCGAGGTCCTCGACTACAGCGACGAGGACGTCTTCGACGAGCTCAAGGACATCACCGGCGGACGCGGTCCGGACCACTGCATCGACGCCGTCGGCATGGAGGCGCATGGCGGCGTGGCCATCGACGCCGTGCTCGACCGCGTGAAGCAGGCCATGAAGCTGCAGTTCGACCGCGCGCACGCGTTGCGCCAGGCGATCCACGCCTGCCGCAAGGGCGGGACGGTGTCGGTCCCCGGCGTCTACGCGGGCTTCATCGACAAGTTCCCGTTCGGCACCGCGTTCGCCAAGGGCCTGACGCTGAAGATGGGGCAGACGCACGTGCTCCGGTACACGGCCCAGTTGCTCGAGCGCATCGAGCGCGGGGAGATCGACCCGTCGTTCGTCATCACCCACCGCGTCCGGCTCGACGACGCCCCGGAGATGTATCAGACGTTCCGCGACAAGGAAGACGACTGCATCAAGGTCGTGATGCAGCCGTAAGGTCTATGGAGTGCGGAGGCAACAACGCCTCCGCACTCCAAATCACGCGGCCTTCTTGATCGTCTCGGCAGGCACGGCCACCGGCTTCCTGCGCCAACCCGCGGTCTGCACCAACGCGACGCCGGCGAGGATGATCACCATCGCCACGACCGACACCCACGTCAGCGGCTCGTTGAGGATCAGCCAGCCGAGGAAGACGGCGACGACGGGATTCACGTACGCGTAGAGCGAGGTGTGCGTCGTGCGCATGTGCGCGAGCGCGAAGATGTACGCGCTGTACGCGATGATCGAGCCGAAGATCGTGAGGTACACGAGCGCGCCGAGCGTGCGCGGGGTGACGACGAAACGTGACGCTTCGCCGATGGAGAATCCGACGATCGCCACCATCACGCCGCCGAACAGCATCTGCAGCGCGGCCGAGGACAGCAGCGGGACGTGCTTCAGCTTGTACTTTGCGTGCGCCGAGCCGACTGCCAGGCAGCGCCGCCGATCTGGATCGCCAGCGCGCCGAGGAGGAACGCGGCGCTCCACCCGCCGGTCATGCCGCCGCCGGGCGTGACCAGCATGGCGACGCCGAGGAAGCCGATGGCATGCCCGATGCCGCCGCGGAGATCGAGACGCTCGCCGCCGCGGCGGAACGCCTCGATGATCGCCATCCAGAACGGAGCTGTCGCGACGAGCAGCGCCGCGAGACCGCTGGGCACCCACTGCTCGGCCCACACGACCGAGAGATTGCCGACCGCGACGAGCAGGAATCCGACGAAGGCCAGGCTCGCGAGGGTGCGGAAGTCGCGCGGGATCACCTCGCCACGCAGGCGTGCGATCAGCAGCATGATCAGGCCCGCAGCAGTGAAGCGCGCGCCGGTCAGGAGCAGCGGCGGGATGGTCTCCAGTGCGATGCGGATGAACAGGTAGGTCGTGCCCCACACGACGCAGACGATCGCGAAGGCGCCATAGGCGACGGCTTTCTCGTGTTTCACTTCGTCCTCCCCAGGTCGATGCCACCGACCTTCTCGCAATGCGTTTCCATGACGATCGTCGTCCGCGTCGCCAGCGACAGCGGCGCCTCGGTCAACTGCTGGACGAGCGTGTTGAGCGCGCCGATCGACTCGGCGCGGACTTTCATCAGATAGCAGTCATCGCCGGCGACCGTGTGCACTTCGAGCACTTCGTCCCGCTGCATCAGCTCGTGGAACTTCTTCCAGGACGCCTCGGCGAGATGCGCGCCCCGTGCAGAGATGAACGCGGTGACGCTCGCGGCCGATCGCCGTCGGGTCGATGACGGCGGTCGTGCCGCGGATCACGCCCTGCCGCTCCAGCTTGTCCAGCCGGTCCGAGACTGCCGGACGCGACAGGCCGATCTGCTCGGCGATCTGGGCCGTGGGCGTCCGCGCGTCCTTCAGGAGCAGGTGGACGATTCGAAGGTCAAGCTCATCCAATTCGACGGCCATATGAACAATATGGCGCCGAATCGACGGTTTGGCAAGTGGTATACCTACGAATCGTCAGAATAAGCGGGCTGAAGCCGCGCCCTACATCATCGAGGCGACCGGAAGGCCCAGCGCGAAGCGGCGGGGCATGACCGGGATGGCGTGGATGCGCAGGCGCGGGTAGCGGAAGTCGTTGCGGCGCGAGGCGCTCTCGAGAAGGTCGCGCTTGAGGTACTCGACCTTGACGGCCTGATCCGGATCGTCGAGCAGGCGACGGAGGGACTCGCGGCTGAAGACGACGGTCCTCAGCTTCATGCCGTCCGCGCGAACCGAGTATCGGATGGTGTGCTTCTCGGGTGAGCACGCACGCACGATGTCCGCAGGCAGAATGCTCACGATCTCCGTCCGTCTCGATGTCGGCTTTCGTCGTTCATTCGGGTTTGCGTTCTCATGCTGTAATAGACGCTGAAAGCGGACGAAAGTTTTGTCCGCGGGTGCCAAATCCCGGTGAACGCCCCGTCAAGACTCGTCACATTCACTCCCTTGGGACGGCAGGCCGCGGCAAAGGACGACGAGACGCTGCTCGACGTCGCCCGCCGCGTGGGAGCCCCCTCGCCAACTCCTGCGGGGGTGTCGGCGTTTGCGCGCGGTGCAAAGTGCGGGTGGTGACGGGGAGCGAGAACCTGAGCGCGCCGACGTCGATCGAGGTGCGGTTCTCGAAGGGGTTTGTCGATGGGGACCGGATGGCGTGTCAGGCGGTGGTCGGCGGGGATTGCGAGATCACGACGACGTACTGGTGATGGCACCGCCCCTCACCCCGACCCTCTCCCCGCCGTCTTCGCGGCGGGGAGAGGGGGAGGTTGGGAGTTAATCCTCGTCGTGGGTGCTGGCGGCCGTCGTGGTGGCGCCCCAGGTCTCGTTGCCCGGCATCTCGAAGTACAGCGGCTTCCGCGTCCGCGGGTGATTGCCGAGCTCGTTCATGGTCGCGGAGTCGAAGATGCGGCCGTTCACGACCGTGTAGCGCACCGAGTGCGTGTTGCGGATGTTCTCCAGCGGGTTGCGCGTCGAGGACGATCAGGTCGGCGAGCTTGCCGGGCTCGAGCGAGCCGATGTCGCTTGTCCATGCCGAGATACCGCGCGCCGTCGAGGGTCGCCGCGCGCAGCACCTGCATGCGGCGTCATGCCGCCCTGGGCCATCATCCACATCTCCCAGTGCGCGCCGAGGCCCTCGCGCTGGCCGTGGGCGCCGAGCTGGATGCTCACGCCCGCGTCCTGGAGCTGCTTCGCGATGCGGCGCGTTGTTGACGTGGTTGTAGCTCCTCGTCCGGGATCATCGTGCGGCGGCGCGAGCGCGCGTCGAGGATGCGCCGCGGCACGAACTTCGTCAGCCGCTGGTCCTCCCAGACGTTCGTCTTCTGGTACCAGTAGTTCTCGCCCGAATGCGCCGCCGTAGCCGACGATCAGCGTCGGCGTGTAGCCGACCTTCGTCTTGCGGCCAGAGCTGCATCACGTCGTCGTAGACGTTCGGCCACCGGGATGGAGTGCTCGATGCCGGTGTGCCCGTCGACGACCATGGTCATGTTGTGCTGGAACAGCGAGCCGCCTTCCGGCACGACCATCATGTCCGAGCTGGCGCGCGGCCTCGATCACCTGCTGGCGCTGGTCGCGGCGCGGCTGGTTGTAGCTCTTCACGCTGAACGCGCCCACCGCCTTCATGCGGCGCAGGTGCGCCAGCGCGTCATCGAGTGAGTTGATGTCCGCGCGGTGAAGGCGACTTCGCGCCGTAGAGGATGGTGCCGGTCGAGAAGATGCGCGGTGCCGACGATCAGGCCCGCCTTCGCCATCTCGCTCGCCGAGAAGATCTCCGCCTGTGTCGTTCGACGGATCGTGAATCGTGGTCACGCCGAAGCCGAGGGCTGCGTAGTTGATCCAGCTCTGCTGCGGGATGATCTGATCCGAGCCCATCGAGCCGTGCCAGTGAACGTCGATGAAGCCCGGCATGATGGTCTTGCCCGCCACGTCGATGACCTTCGCGTCCGCGGGAACCGCTGACGTTCGCGCCGATGGCCACGATGCGGTTGCCGTCGACGACCACCGTGCCGTTCTCGATGACCTCATCGCCCTTCATGGTGATGATGCGCGCGCCCGTGAGCGCGAGCTTGCCGGAGGGGACGTCGTACGGGCGTGAGAAGCCGATGCTGGTCCCGCTCTCCGGCGGCTTCGGCAGCGTGGCTGGCGCGCCCGCGATGAACGCGAACGCGTCCTTCAGATCGCGCGAGAAAAGCTCCGGGCCGAGGGACCAGTGGACGCGCTGCGAGTCGCCGGACCAGTGCAGATACTCGCCCGCGTCCTTCGTCACCGTCGCCGACGGCACCGCCTTCATGCCCGGGGCGATCTCGATGCTCTTGCCGGTGCGGACGAAGGGCGTGACGTGGACGTCGAACTTCTCCACCCAGGCCAGCCACTTCTCGTCCGGCGAGATCGCGAATTCCGTCGCGAACGCGGACATCGCGTGCTCGCGCTCGTCGCTGCCGTCGAGGTCGATCGAGCGCAGCGCGCGCTTGCCTTCGGCCTCGAACGTGATGAAGAAGATGCGGTCGTTCGCCGCGCCGAACATCGGCAGCGCGCCGCGCTTGCTGACGCGCACCGGTGTGCCGCCGCCCGTGGGGATCACGAAGATCGCGGACTCGCCCGAGTAGAGATTCGAGCGGAGATAGCCGTCGCTCGTCGTGCGGTAGACGATCTTCGACCCGTCCGGCGAGAACTGCGGCTCGATGTAGTGGCCCTGTTTCGATGTGACCGCGCGTCCCTCACCGCCAATTGCCGGCGCGACACGCAGGGAGCCGAACTTCTCATCGTTCCACGTCACGTACACGATCGACTTCCCGTCGCGCGACCAGGACGGATAGAACTCGAAGTGGTCGGTCTGCTTCGTCAGGCGACGCGGCGTACCTCCCGGCAGGTCCTTGACGTAGACATAGCCGAGGGCCGAATACAGGACCTGCTTCCCGTTCGGCGATGTGCGCACCCAGCGCAGCATCTTCACGTCGAAATTCTTCGGCGCCACGTCCACCGGGAAACGCACCGCTTCCTGCACGCGGCGCGACGACTTCACGTGGAAGGGGATGTTCGTCACCTGCTTCGACGCGACGTCGATGCGGTGGATCTTCCCGCCGGCCCAGAACACGATCGAGCGGTTGTCCGGCGTCCACGCCATCGCTGGATACACGCCGTGAACGGCCCAGGTCTCCTGCATGTCGCGCTCGAGGCCGTCGAAGATCGGCGTCTCGCGTCCCGACTCCAGGTCCTTGATGTACAGCGTCGACTTGTAGCGGACACGCCGGATGAACGCGAGCGACTTGCCGTCCGGCGACGGCGTCGGGCGGATCGAGCCGCCCGGGCCGAAGACGTAGCGGTCGGCGTCGCCCGTCTCGCGGTCGAGGCGCTGGATGACGTAGATCTGGGCGTTCGGGTCCTTGCTGTACTCGAACGTCCCGCCGGGCGTGGCGTCGTCGCTGAAGTAGAGGTAGTTCCCGTCCGGCGAGAACACCGGCTCGCCCGTGTCCTTCTGGTCCGTGCGCTTCTTCGTCAGCTGCAGGCCTTCGCCGCCCGTACGGTGGTAGATCCACATCTCGCCGGCGCCGAGGGAGCGCTCGGAGGTGAAGTGCTTGCGGCCGACGAGGTACTCGCTGTCCGGCGACCACGCCGGCTGGCTGAGGAGGCGGAACGTCTCCCTCGAGACCTGCTTCGGCTCGGAGCCGTCGCGGTTCATGATCCAGAGGTTGTCGCCGCCGCTGCGGTCGGACGTGAACGCGATCCACTTCCCGTTCGGCGAGTAGCGCGGCTGCATGTCCCACGCGATGCCCGTGGTGATCGCCTTCGCTTCGCCGCCACTCTTCGGGCCCGTAAGCGGAATCGTGTAGACGTCGCCGAGGAGGTCGAAGACGATCTCGTTGCCGTCCGGGGAGACGTCGAGGCTCATCCAGGTGCCGGTCGTGACGTCGAGTGGCACGTCGAACGAAGGACCGGGCGGATTCATCACGTCCCACTTCTTCTCGTCCTTCTTCTCCGGCTCCGTCGCCGGAGCCACCGCGCCCGCGGGCAGAGGCGCCGGCTGCGGCTGCGGAGGCGCGTCCTTCTTCTGCGACTCCTGCTTCTGCAGCTCCTGCGACACCGGCCGCGGCTCCTGCTCGGCCTTTTCGGGGTCTTTCGACGTGGGAGGGGTGGGAGGAGGAGTCTGAGGAATGACCGGAATCGCCAACAGAATGAGGGCGATGAACACGATGAGAATGCGTTTCATCAAGATCCTTTCGAAGAGAGGAACATCGAGTCGCCGTAGGAATAGAAAAGATATCGGTTCCGGATGGCTTCCGCGTAGGCGTCACGAATCGTTTGCATCCCCGCGAACGCGGAGACGAGCATGAGCAGCGTCGATTCGGGCAGGTGGAAGTTCGTGAGCAGCCGGCTCACCGCCTGGAACGGGAAGCCGGGCGTGATGAAGATCGACGTCTCGGCGGGGCCGGGCACGAAGCGTCCCTTTCCGGCCCGGATCGCGCTCTCCAGCGTGCGCACGCTGGTCGTCCCCACCGCGACGATCGGCCGTCTCTCCGCCAGTGCCCCATTCAGCACATCCGCCGCCTCGGCCGTGATGTCGTACCGCTCCGAGTCCATGCGGTGCTCGGCGATGTCGTCGACTTTCACCGGCTTGAAGGTGCCGATGCCGACGTGCAGCGTCACGCGCACGATCGGGATGCCCCGCGCGGAGATGGCGTCGAGGATCTCCTGCGTGAAGTGCAGCCCCGCCGTCGGCGCCGCCACCGCGCCCCGCGCCGCCGCGTACACCGTCTGATACGACTCGCGATCGCTCTCGCGAGGCTGGGGGCGCTGGATGTACGGCGGCAGCGGCGGGATGCCGAGGCGCTCGATCTCGCGCAGGTCGCCGAGGAAGCGGATGACGACCGTGCCTTCCTCTTTCTCCAGGACCTCCGCACGCAGCTCGTCCGAGAACGTGACCACGTCCCCCGGCTTCACCCGCTTCGCCGGGCGGCACCATGTCTCCCACGTCGCCGGATCGCGCTCGCGCGTCAGCAGAAACTCGATCGGATTCTGCATCTGCCCCTTCGGCCGCGCGTACAGCCGGGCCGGGATCACGCGCGTGTCGTTGATGACCAGCACGTCGCGGTCGCCGAGGCGGTCCGGGAAGCTGACGAAGGTGTCGTGCTCGAAGCAGCCGGGAGGCGTGACCACGAGCATGCGCGAACGCCCCCGCTCGCGCGGCTCCTGCGCGATGAGGTCCTCGGGCAAGTGGTAGGTGAAGTCCGTGCGCTGCAAGCCGGGCGGATCATATCCGCGCTCTGCCGCCCGCATACGCGGGCTCGATTGGGCACGCACGCCGTTTCCCCGGCTGAAGCCGGGGTCTATTGTCTGGTGCCTGCTACGCAGGCTCAGCCTCTTGCCCGCGTAGCGGGCTGCCAGGCAATAGACCCCGGCTTCAGCCGGGGAGCGGCGGTGGCTTTGTTGATGACGAGCCCGCGTAGCGGGCGACAGTCCCCGTAGAATGCCCCGATGCACCGCGCTCGAGTCATCACCTGTTCCGACGCCGCATCCACGGGTGAGCGCGAAGACCGCTCCGGACCCGCGGTGCGGGAGCTCCTCCAGAAGAACGGCTACGAGGTCGACGCCGTGGTCGTCGTCGCCGACACCATCGAGTTCATCGCCACGGCCATCGTCGACGCGGCCAACGACGGCAACCGGCTCGTCGTCACCACCGGCGGCACGGGGATCGCGGAGCGCGATGTGACGCCCGAGGCGACGATGAAGGTCTGCGAGAAACCCATCCCCGGCTTCGGCGAGCTGATGCGCGCGGCGTCGCTGCAGAAAACGCCCATGGCCGCCCTCTCCCGGGCGCAGGCCGCGACCCGCGGAACGGCGCTGGTCCTGAATTTGCCGGGGAGCGTGTCCGGCGCGGTCGAGAACCTCGAAGCCGTGCTGCACCTGATCCCACACGCACTCGAGCTGCTCGAAGGAAAAACATCGCATGACCGTTCTACCCGGCCTTGAAGTTCTCATCGACGAAGAGCCCTGGCGCATCCAGGGGAAGCGCATCGGCCTCGTCACCAACCAGAGCGGCGTCACGCGCGACCTGTCGCACGCCGTGAAGCTGCTGCTCGCGGGGCGCGGGTGGAAGCTCGCCGCCCTCTTCGGTCCCGAGCACGGGATCTGGGGCGAGGCGCAGGACATGGCGCACGTCGACCACTCCACCGACCCGCTGACCGGCCTCCCCGTCTACTCGCTCTACGGGAAGAACGAGTCCGACCTCGCCCCGCGCCGCGAAGTCCTCCGCGGCCTCGACGCCCTGGTCATCGACCTCCAGGACATCGGCTCGCGCTACTACACCTTCATCTACACGATGGCTCTCTGCATGCGCGAAGCCGCACCCCTTGGCGTGCAGGTCATCGTCCTGGACCGCCCCAATCCGATCGACGGCGTCCACCTCGAGGGCAACATCCGCGAGGAGAAGTACTCCAGCTTCGTGGGCATGTTCCCCCTGCCGACGCGCCACGGCATGACCGCCGGCGAGCTGGCGCGGTGGTTCAAGCGCTATTACGCGGATGTCCACAAGATCGAGTGCGACCTCGCAGTCGTGCCGATGAAGGGCTGGCGGCGCTGGATGTGGTGGGGCGACACCGGCCTGCCGTGGGTCATCCCCTCGCCAAACATGCCCACGGTCTACACCTCGACGGTCTATCCCGGCATGTGCCTCGTCGAAGGCACGAACCTCAGCGAAGGGCGCGGCACGACGCACCCGTTCGAGTTCTTCGGCGCCCCGTGGCTCGACTCCTTCAAGCTCGCCGACCGCCTCAACCGCCTCGGCCTCCCCGGCGTCCGCTTCCGCCCCCACTACTTCATTCCGACGTTCCACAAGCACGCCGGCCAGGTGTGCGGCGGCGTGGAGCTGCACGTGACCAACCGGGCCACCTTCGAGCCGTACCGCACCGGCCTGTGGTGCGTGAAGGTCGCCCGGGACATGAACCCGGACGAGTTCAAGTGGCGCACGGAGACGTACGAGTTCGTATCCGACCGCCTGGCCATCGACCTCCTCGCCGGCAGCACGAAGTACCGCGAGATCGTCGAAGCAGGCGGCGACGTGGACGACTGGACAGCGGAGTGGGTGGAGCCGTTGCGCGAGTTCGCGCGGCTGCGCGATGAGTTTCTGCTTTACCGGGAGTGACCCGTTGCCCGTGACCCGGGACTTCTGGTGGACCGCCGGCGTCTCGCCGGCTGGTCGGGCGGCGTCCCCGCCGCCCGGGCACTCGGGAGAACGGAACCTCTCGCGTTCGTGCCACACTCCCCCGCCCACCCAGGTGGCGGCGCGGGACGCCGCCACATCAGCCGGCGAGGACGCCGGCGGTCCGGCAGAAGTTAACGGGCAACGGGTCACGGGCAACAATGATCGACATCCTCTACGAAGACGACGCCCTCATCTTCATCAACAAGCCGGCCGGCATCGTCGTGCAGCAGCGCATGCACGAGCCGGACGAGCCGTTCCTGCACGATCTGGTCGCCAGGCAGTCCGGCGCCGTCTATCTGATGCAGCGGCTCGACCGCGGCACGAGCGGGGTCATGTTTTTCTCGAAACGCAGCGACATCAACGTGCGGCTGACGCGTCAGTTCGAGCGGAAGCGCATCCAGAAGCGCTACCTCGCCATCACCGAAGGCGAGCTGGCCGAGAAGCAGACCATCGACGCCCCGCTCGCACGGATCGGTGCGATCAAGTTCGGCGTGCGCGACGGCGGCAAGCGCGCCATCACCCACGTCGAGCCCCTCGAGGCGCATGCGGCCGGCTCACTCGTGGCCGTCCACCTCGAGACCGGACGGACGCACCAGATCCGGGTCCACCTGTCCGCCATCGGACATCCTTTGGCAGGCGACTGGCTCTATGGAGAGAGGAGCGACACGCGTCCGATGTTGCACGCGGCGGAGCTCGAGATGATGCATCCTTTGACAAATGAGCAACTTCGCGTCGCCGCGCCGGTCCCGGACGACTTCCGGGAGGAGGCGCTGCGCCGCGGAATCCGTCATTGGCAGAGGACAGGATGACCCGTGGAGAGTCCACGTAACTCGTTGAAAGCACGTAGAATAAACACCGCCCGACGGCAGTTACGAAGGGCACTAGGAGACAATCGATGAAACTCGCGACGCGCTTCGCTTTCGTATTGCTGTTCGTCCCGATCGTGGCCTCGGCTCAGTTCCGCGACCTCGACGCGGCGATGTCGAGCCTCGAGCGCGGATTCGGCAGCGGCGACGTCGACGCGATCGTTTCGGGGATCGGCTCGGATGAGCAGGTCATGCTCCAGTTCCCGGGACTCGCCGACAAGAGCGGCTTCTTCGGCCGCGATCAGGCCGCCTACCTGCTGGATGGCCTCTTCAACAAGGTCAAGCCCAGCGGCTTCGAGCGCGTGAGCGTTCGCGGTCAGCGCGCCGAGGGGCAGCATCACATCAAGGCCCGCTGGACCATCGGAGAAGGCGAGCGCGATCTGTACATCACTCTGCAGCAGAAGGGTGACAAGTATTCCGTCGTCTCCATCCGTTCCGGCGGTTAAGCTCACATCATGATGTACGCATGGATCGCCGTCGCCCTCGCGACGGCGATTCGTCTTTTTGTCCGCCGCGATCGCGCGACCCTCACGGCCGCCCTCTTCCTGATCCTCATCGCCGCCGTCAATCTCGCGTCCTTCTGGCGCGTCCGTGCCGTCGAGCGCGACTTCCGCGACCGCGCGAAGCAACACCTTGCGCAGGACGTCACGCACATCCGCCAGCAGATCGCCACGCTCGAGGCGGAGCTCGACGCGACCGCCGTGCGCATCCAGCAGCGCATCGCCAAAGTCCCCGCCAACAACCGGATACGGCTCTTCGAGATCCTGCAGTCCGAGGTGACGGAGGCGGGGCGCGGAGCGCGGATCGTCGATGCGAACGCGGAACCGGTCGCCTGGTGGGGTGAGGACTACCGCGTGCCCGGCGACCGCACGTACCAGTTCGACGTCACCAACCTCTACGTCACACGCTCGCGCGGCAACGTGCAGAGCTTCGCGCGCATCGAGAACGTCCCCGGCCGCCGCGAGACGATGCACCCTGACGATGAGTGGGTCACCTCGGTCTACTTCCACGGCGGCTTCCCGCGGCAGGAGAGCGGGACGCAACGCTTCCGCGTCGCCGGGAGGCCTGCCCTGAGCGAGAGCAGCGAGTCGAACGGGGGCGAGTCCTCGCTCTACATCGACATCAAAGCCCGCGCGAAGAGCGAGGT
Organism: uncultured Acidobacteriota bacterium; assembly: GCA_963821585.1. GTDB lineage: Bacteria > Acidobacteriota > Thermoanaerobaculia > Gp7-AA8 > Gp7-AA8 > QHVT01. The sequence goes on along the minus strand of CAWGEI010000005.1, from coordinate 1,682,911 downwards.
CGTCGGGCGGATGCGCAGCGAAGGCGCAAACGCGGCGGCGTTGATTCTCGCGCTCGGCGCGCTGGCGATCCTTGCGCTGGTGCGGCACCCGCTCGTCCGCGCGATCTGCGTCGTCGTCGCACGCCTGGCCCTCCTCCCGCTGGCGATCCCGAACGATCCCCTGGGCATCTTCGGTTTCGAGATCTACGGCTCGCGCGTGCTCGGTCCGTTCAGCAAGTCGCCCCTGGACCTGCTGCTCACCGCGGCGGCGATCCTCGCGCTCGTGATGCTGGCGCGGCCGTATCTCTGCCGGATCTGGCTCGCCGCACGCGTCGTGGCCGCGGCCGCGGCGGCGTTCGGCTACGTGAAGCTCCTCGACAACTTCGTCGCCAACTCGCGCCTCTCCGCGATCCCCGATCACGTGATCCCCGCGTCCGTCGCCCAGGGTGTGCTGTTCGCGGCCGTGCTGTTCTTCGCGTTCGCGGTGGTGGCGCTCACGTCGACGCTGTTCGTGCGCCTGACGTTCGAGAACGCGATCTTCCGCGTCATCGCGCCGGCGCTCGTCGTCGCCGCGGCCGTTTTCATCCCGCTGCAGATCTACGGACGCACGAGCGCCCAGAAATTCATCGTCGAGACGTACGCCCCGCTCGTGGCCGGGGAAGCAGGCCAGCTGCTGTCGATCATCACCACGACGCTGGAATCCGAGTTCACGCGCATCGACCTCTCCACGCTCCTGCCGGACGACTACCGGCACATGAACATGGAGGACCTCGCCTACGCGCTGTGGCTGCGCTCGGACCTCTCGCAGTTCGGCATTCCGACCGTGATCACGGTCCACGACGAGTTCACGCGCCGGGTGATGTCGCGCTTCGGCGTCGGCCTGCCGCAGTTCGACGAGAGCTCCTCGGACGAGACCGAGGTGCTGGAGGTGGGCCGCATCCGCCGGGTCCTCAAGCACCACGACTTCGACCTCACCGCCCTCGGCACGACCATCGGTCTGGGGATCGTCCACGTGGTGAATCCCGCCGACCCCGGCGCGACCGCGTCGGCCGACGTCTACCGCGACTTCTTTCATGTCGATACCGATGAGACGACAGGCCTCCATCCGCAGCGGGAGCCGGCGGTGTACGACCGCGAGGGGAACTCGCAGAGCGCGGTGACGTATCGTCTGCCGGAGAGTCCGGCGCGCTATTTCGCGCGGCTGCGCGCCGGCCAGGGCGTGTGGGTGCGCGGTCCGGATGCGGAAAACTCTGCGCTGTACGTGCGCCGCGGCGAGAACGCGCTGTACGTCTTCCCGCTGCAGGTGCCGACCGCGGCGCAGCAGGTCCGCCGGGCCGGCGGGGTGGCGATCTGGGCGCTGATCGCGCTGATGCTCGCGCTCGCGTGGAGGTCCATGCCCCAGCTGGGCGTTCTGCTGCGCAGCCCGTGGACGCTCGACTTCCGCGCCCGGACGTCCATCTACCTGATCGCCGTCGTGATCATCCCGCTGATCGCGTTCGTGCTATTCGTCCGGGCGTTCCTCGCGGCGCGGCTGGAGACGGAGTACCTGGAAAAGGGCCAGACCGCCCTGAACACCGGGCAGCGCGTGATCGAGGACTACATCACCGCACAGTCCGCGGCTCCCGAACAGGCACTCGACGACGAGATCTTCTCGTGGCTCGCGCGCGCGATCGGCCATGACCTGCACCTCTATGGCGGCGAGCGGCTGATCGGCTCCAGCCGCCGCGACCTGTTCGCCGCGCACGTGGAGTCCGAGCGCCTGCCGGGCGACGTCTACCTGGACATCGTGCTGCGGGCGAAGCAACTGGTGCGCGTGGACCGCACCAGCGGCCAGACGCAATACGCGGAGATCTACAGCCCGATCAACCTCAGGCAGGGCCGCAGCTACACGCTGGCGCTGCCGTTCATCGTGCAGGGCCGGCAGATCGAGGCCCAGGTGAACGACCTCGCCACCACGATCTACCTGATGCTCGTCTTCCTGTCGCTGGCTGCCATCGCGGTGGCGTTCCGCATCGCGGGCAGCGTGACCCGTCCGGTGCAGGGGCTGGTCGCCGGCGCGCGCGGGCTCGCGCGCGGCAATTTCGACGTGAACATCGACGTCCCCGCCGACCCCGACCTCGGCCTCCTCGTCACGACCTTCCGTGACATGGCGCACTCGATCCGCCGCCAGCAGGAGGACCTCCGCCACGAGCGCGACCGCCTGCAGACGCTGCTCGAGAACATCAACGCGGCCGTGGTCGTGCTCGACGGCGAGATGCGCGTCGGCGCGACGAACGAGATGGCGCGGCGGCTCTTCGCGCTGGACGCCCCCCCTGTCATCCTGAGCCGCGTAGACGGCGAAGGACCCCCTGACTTGAGCGCTTCACGTGCATCCGGGGGGGATCCTTCGCCGTCTACGCGGCTCAGGATGACACCGGCTTCGCAGCTCATGACGAGAGGGCGCTTCAATCCCCGCTTCTCCGGCATCCGGGACATGCTCGCCGAGCACCGCCGCGGCCGGCTCGAATCGACGGAAGTCGACGTCACGATCGACGACAACGTCCGCACGCTGCGCGTGTCGATGGTGCCGCTGCCCGACACGGACGAGGAGATGCTGATCGCCGAGGATGTGACGGAGATCCTGCGGTCGAACCGGCTGGAGGCTTGGGGCGAGATGGCCCGGCAGGTCGCGCACGAGATCAAGAACCCGCTCACGCCGATCCAGCTCACGGCCGAGCACCTGCGCGCCGTCGCCGAGCGCAACGATCCGAGCCTCCCCACGGTCGTCTATGCCGCGGTCGACAACATCCTCCGCCAAGTGGTCACGCTGCGCGAGACGTCGAAGGAGTTCAGCGACTACGCGTCGCTGCGCCAGGTGCAGCGCAAGCCGCTCGACCTGCAGAAGCTGCTGCGCGATCTCGCCGCCGGCTACGCGGAGAGCCATGAGCGCGGGATCGACTTCGACGCGCGCATCGAGCCCTCCACGCCGCAGACGTTCCACGGCGACGAGCGCATGCTGCGCGGTGCGGTGGCGAACCTGGTCGAGAACGCCTTCCAGGCCACACCCGGCGGACGGGTCCGACTCGGCAGCCACGGCGTCGACTCGAAGGTGGTCATCGTGGTCGAGGACACCGGCCCCGGTGTCGCGCCCGACCTCCTCCCGAAGATCTTCGATCCGTACTTCTCCACGAAGTCCTCCGGCACGGGCCTCGGCCTCGCCATCGCGCGAAAAGCCATCGAGGAGCACGGGGGCCGGATCCATGCTGAGAATGTGAGCCCCGGACTTCGGGTTGTGATCGAATTGCCGATCCGATGAGACGCCTGTTGCTTGCTGCCGCCGTGGTCCTGTTCGCGACTCCGATCGCGCACAGCGACGTCAGCGTCACGCGCACGACGCTGCGCGAGCACGTGCTGAAGCTCATCAATCGCGACCGCGCGCTGTACCGGCTCCCGCCCGTGGAGCTCGACCTTGCGGTCTCCGCCTTCGGCGACACCTACTGCCGCACGCAGATCCGCAACGGCACGACCGGGCACTACACGACCGACGGCGTGGCGCCGTATGCGCGCTTTTCGGCCGCCGGCTTCAACGACGCGGTGAGCGAGAACGCCGCCGCGTGGTCGGCCTCGTATTCGTTCAACGACCGCGCGCTGTACGAGATGGCCCGCCGCTCCCAGGACGCGATGATGGCCGAGACGGCGCCCGCCGACGGCCACAAGCGGACGATGCTCGACCGGCACGCCACGCACGTCGGCATCGGCCTGGCGTGGGAGCGCGGCGAGTTCCGCCTGGTGCAGGAGTTCGTCCGCCGCTACATCGACTGGAGCCGCCCGCTGCCGCGCACGGCGCTCGTCGGACAGCCGGTCGTGACGACCGGCAAGCCGCTGCCGGGCGTCACCATCGAAGGCATCACTGTCCACTACGAGCCGCTGCCGCAGCCGCTCGCCGCGCACGTGGCCAGCGCGATCTCGACGTACGGCCTCCCGGCGAAACGCCGCGAGTTCGCGCCGCGCGCACCCCGCCGAGACGGGCCGATGGCCGTGGCCGTGCGCGGCGACTTCTTCTCCCTGCGTCCGGACGGCGCGTTCTCTTTCAACGTGCCGTTCCAGGAAGGGCCCGGCCTCTACACCGTCGTGGTGTGGGTGCAGAAGGAAGACGACGGCCCACCCTTCCCCGCGAGCAACGTCTCCATCCGCGTGGAAGGTACCTTGCAGAGTGCCGGTCCAGCTTCTCCGGAAGCACGGCCCGCACTTCGATGACTTACGACGCCATCATCATCGGCGGAGGACCCGCCGGCCTGACCTGCGCGATCTTTCTCGCGCGCTACCGGCGTCCCGTGCTGGTCCTCGACGACGGCCATCCCCGCAACCACGCCAGCCGCGGCATCCATGGCTTCCTCGGCCAGCACGGCATCGACCCGCACGAACTGCTCGAGCGCGGGCGCGCCGAGGCGCAGGGGTGCGGCGCGGAGATCCTCAGCGAGCGCGCGTCGAAGATCGAACGGAACGCGGACATCTTCGAAGTGACCACCGGGCGCGGCGTCTTCTGCGCGCGCCGCATCGTCCTCGCATACGGCGTCCGCGACACGCTCCCCGACATCCCGGAGATCGACTCGTATTACGGACTCTCCGTCCACCACTGCCCCGACTGCGACGGTTTCGAGTGCTGCGACCAGCGCATCGGCGTCATCGGCTGGGGCAAAAAGGTCGTGGGCCTCGCGCTCAAGCTTCTGCAGTGGTCCGACGACGTCGTCATCTTCACGCACGGCCACCCGCGCGAGTGGGACGAGGAAGAGCACAGCAAACTGCTCGCAGAGAGCGTCGACGTCGTCGACGAGCAGATCGTCGCCCTCGACGGCACCGACGGCATCGTGAAAGCCGCCGTCCTCCAAACCGGCGAGCGCGTCCCCGTGCAACGCCTCTACTTCAGCATCAAAACCGAGCGCTCCTGCACCCTCGCCGAGGACCTCGGCTGCAACTGCGACCCCGAGAAGCCGAACATCTTCGTCGACGAGCACGGAGCAACGACGATGGAGGGCGTGTGGGCGGTGGGGGACCTAACCTCCGGCTCCCAGCTCGCGATCACCGCCGCCGCGGAAGGGGCCATCGCGGCGATCGCGATCAACAAGTCGCTGTTGCCGCCTGGACGACAAGTGTGAATGTAGGGCGTGGCTTCAGCCCGCCCCTCCCGTCCGCACATGCCACCGAGGGAGGCGGGCTGAAGCCACGCCCTACATTCACACCACCACCCACAACGCCTGCCCGCGCACGCTGGCCTGCTTCGCCGACAACATCAACTGCACGTACGTCTGCACGTCGAGGTCCGCGTCCGCATCCTCGCTCTCCAGATAGTGCGCCGCAAGCTGCATCAGCTCCACGTCGTCCGTCGGCAGCGACGCCGCGGCCGCGAAGCGCCGCAACTCCTCCAGTAGCGCATCCAGGCTCCCGACCTGCAGCGGGTCCGCGAGCTTGCCGACCGGCTTTTGCTCGATCGACGCCGCGCCAGGCACGTACACCGCCTGATAGGCGTCGATGCTCGTGAGCTGCGGCGCGACGTCCAGCGTCTCCAGCACGCGCTTCTGCAGCGCGCGCCAGCCCATCGCATTCAACGGCTCGGACTCATACCGGTCGCCGCCGGAACGGGTTCCCAGCTCCGCGTCGATCAGACGCGCGAGAGCCTCGCCGAACACGTCGGAGGCCGTTCCGACCACGAATGTGAGGGACACCCTGGGCCCAGATTCTACTTCGTCTGCATGTCGATCATGTGCTGGATCGCGCGCGTGCAGACGTCGCAGAACCCCACCTCGTCCCGCGTGAACATGATGCAGTCCGCCTCCGGCCGGTACAGCCCCTTGGCCTCGTACCCGGCTCCCTCGAACGCGCCCACCTTCCCCGCGTGCGTCTGCCCGCCCAGGAACTTCGTCTCGTGCTCCTGCGCGCGGCGGAAGAGCGCGTCCATCTGCGTCTCCGGTACGTTCTGCTCCCGCAGCTTGCGGCGCTCGGCCTGGTACTCGCGCTGGTGCTTCTCGAACTCTTCCTTCTCCCACGGCGTCGGCAGCGGCGTGCCCGGCGTCACGAGACCCATCCACTTCGGGTGCGTGCCGCTCGCCGTGATGTTCGGCTCCCACGGCTCCGGATGCTCCGCGCCGCCCGTCGCGTAGGCGACGTCCGAGGTGTAGTACTCGTCGCCGAGTCCGGCGAAGTGATGGCCGAACTCGTGGACGAAGACGTACTCCGAGAAGCCTGAATCGACGGACGACGTCGCCTGATCCGCGAAGATCCCGCCGCCGCCGTACTGCTTCTCGTTCACCAGGATCTCCAGGAAGTCGTACGGCGCGGACGACGCCACGTCGCGCAGCGACTTGTTGTCCAGTGTCAGCACGTAACGCTCGGAGTCGAAGATGTTGTACTCGACGCCCGTGTAGCTGCGGCGGTCGTCGTTCGTCCGCGGCCGGTGGACGCCGCTCTTCGCCGCCGGCAGCTCCAGCACGCGCACGTTGAAGTCCGACTTGCGCGACTTAAAGGGCTCCGTCGCGAACAGCTTGCCCACCAGCCGTTCGACGTCTTTCTTCAGCTTCGGCATCTCCGCCGCGGTGTACCCCTCGCCGATCACCAGCAGGTCGACCTTCTTCGACGGATGCCCGTTGTCGAGGTACGACCAGACTTTTCCGGCCGGCCGCAACGGCGCGGGATTCACGAACCGCGAATTCGGGTCGACGACCGTCGACCAGATCTGCTGAAACGCCTGCTGCGCGTCGCGCACCTTCAGCACCACCTGCACCGGCTTCTTCGGCCACGGGAAGCGCAGCGACTCGTGGAACGTCGCCGCCCGCTCCTTCGCCTCGGGAGTCGTCACGTACTCGCCGTACACCGACGCGAACCCGCGTGAGAAGATCACCTGATTCGTCTCCCGGTCGATGACCTCGTACAGGTACTTGCCGAGGTTCGAGGTGTCGACGAGGTACGTCCGGCTGCCCGGCCACGGCCCGTCGTTGACGACACGCGCGGGCGCGACGATCTCGTCGCCCTTCGGCGTCGAGGTGTGGAAGTAGTCGACGCGCATCGTCGGTCGAGGAACAGGTCGTCGAACTGCGCTGCACGGAAAGCGGCAACGTTGCGAGGCAGACGAGAGGAGCAGGGCGCATGTGCAAATTCGCTTTGACCGCGGATTGTATTCCGTCCCCATGCTCGCCATCGCGCTGTGCGCCGTGCTCGCCGCGCCGCAGCGCAGTGAGACCATCACCGTCTCCCGCGTGGTGGTCGACGCCCGCGTAACGCAGTTCGCCGGCGAGCCCATCACCGGCCTCGCCCCGGCGGACTTCGACGTGCGAGATCGGCGGCAAGCGCGCGATCGTCGAATGCGGCGGAGTGGATCCCGGACATCCAGTCTTCGAGTCGACGAGTCTGACGAAGTCGATCGAGAGCAATCTTCCCCAAGACGACTCGAAGACTCGACGACTCGAACGACTTCCCTCGCCCCGCCCGGCCGCCTGTTCGTCCTCTTCGTCCAGACCGACTTCGCCCGCAACACCTGGCGCGTGACCGGGCACATGAAGTTCCTGCAGTACGCCGACGCGCTCCTCGATACCTTCGGCCCCGAGGATCGCATCGCCGTCTTCTCCTTCGACTCGCATCTCAAATTCCGCCTCGACTTCTCCAGCGATCGAGACGCCGTCCGCGAGGCGCCATGCGCGACACCGCTCCTCATCGACTACCCTCCGCCGCCGCCGATGGTCCCCTCGCCGTCCCTCGCCGCCTACCTCGATCGCGACGCCATGCGCCGCGCCGCGCAGCTCCGAGACAGGCCTCATGCTCGTCGCCAACGCCATGCGCTCCATCGCCGGCCCCAAGACCTCCTCCTCCTCGGCTGGGGCCTCGGCGAACGCACCAGCAGCGGCGTCTCCATGCGGTACCAGTGGCGCGACGCGCGCCGCGCCCTCGACGCCGCCCGCATGAGCCTCTTCGCCCTCGACACCACCGACGCCGACTACCACGACCCTCGAAGCAGGACTCCATCGCCGCCGCCGAACAGACCGGCGGCTTCTACATGAAGACCCACATCTTCCCGCGCATCGCCATCGAACGCCTCCAGCGCACCCTCACCGGCCACTACGAGCTCGACCCTGCGCGCCACCGGGGAGCTGAAGCCGGGGACGCAAGAGCTCACCGTGCGCGTCAAACGCCGCGGCGCCACCGTCCTCGCGCCGTCCAGCGTCTCGATCCGGCGCTGAAGCGCACAGACCCTTGCACAACAGGTTGTGCAGGAGGATTTGCAATGGCATCGAAGTACGGGAAGAAAGCATCCGAAAAAGTCGAGAAGGTCATGCACGAGCGCAAAGCAAGGCACGCTGAAGAGCAGCTCGGGCAAGAAAGTGACGAGCCGCAAGCAGGCCATCGCCATCGGCCTGTCCGAAGCGCGCGCCGCAGGCGGGAAAGTGCCGGCGAAGAAGGCGGCGTCCAAGAAAGCGGCTTCGTCGAAGAAGTCCTCATCCACCAAGAAGTCGTCTTCGAAGAAGTCGAGCAGCACGAAGAAGTCATCGAAGAAGAAGTAAGAAAGTCGACGAGTCGTCGAGTCGCCAAGTCGTCGAGACCCCTCGTCGACTCGAAGGCTCGAAGACTCGTCGACTCGCGTAAGCTGTGGGCATGCGCATCACGCTGCTCGCACTCTTCGCGGTCATCTTCATCTGGTCGATGATCGGGCCCCACGACTGGTTCACGTGGGGCCTCGAAGTCTTCCCCGCCGTCATCGGCCTCGTGCTGCTCCTCGCCACGCACCGCCGCTTCCCCCTCACGCCCCTGCTCCTCGTGCTCCTCTTCCTCCACGCCGTCATCCTCGTCATCGGCGGCCACTACACCTACGCCCTGGTCCCCTTCGGCTTCTGGATGCAGGACACCTTCGGCTTCACCCGCAACCACTACGACCGCATCGGCCACTTCGCCCAGGGCTTCGTCCCCGCCATCCTCGCCCGCGAGATCCTCATCCGCCGCAACGTCGTCCGAGGGCGCGGCTGGCTCTTCACCATCGTCGTCTCCATCTGCCTCGCCTTCAGCGCCTTCTACGAGCTCCTCGAATGGAGTGTCGCCGCCCTCTCCGGCTCCAAAGGCGACTCCTTCCTCGGCACGCAAGGCGACGTCTGGGACACCCAGAAAGACATGGCCCTCGCCGCGATCGGCGCGATCACCGCGCAACTCACCCTCGGCCGCATCCACGACCGGCAGTTGGATCGCATCAAATAGCCGGAAACCCAAAGTTTTCGCGGCGTGCGAAAGTCTCCTTGCAGCCACGACGAGCCAATGTAGGGCGTGGCTTCAGCCCGCCTCCCCGGTGTGAGCATGGCAAGTTCGTAAAGTCCCCCACCCCGCCCGGGAGGCGGGCTGAAGCCACGCCCTACATTGGCTCGGCTGCACCGCTTTCGTGAACGGTGGTCCGCAACCGCCGGTGGGGCCTGTGGTGAATCGGTCCCCCTTCGTGCCTGCCGCGCGAAAGGAACCGATCACCACAGAGACACAGAGACCACAGAGGCTTCGCCGCGAGAACCTGGTTGCGGATGGTGCCTAAGCGGAGGCGTTGGTCGATAAGCCGCTCCTCATTCCTTGCGCTCGCGAAACGCCGCCGGACCCATCCCATACACGTCCACAAACCACCGGTGCATGGTCGAGCGCGTCCCGAACGCGCTGCGTGCCGCGATCTCTTCGACCGAAAGCGGTGTCCTTCGCAGCAGGCGCGCCGCGTACTCCAGCTGCTTCTCGCGCAGGTACCGGTGCAGCGATCCGCCGAGGATGTTCGCGCCCAGCCAGCTGACGTACTCCGGCGTCAGGTCCAGCGATCGGGCGAGCTCCTTCGCCCGCGCCGGCTTCTTCTGCCGGTAGCACTCCCGCAGATAGTGTTCGGCCGCACGGTCCAGGCCCTGCCGGTGTCCGTGCGTGAACGTCCGTGGGGTCTTCTTCCGACTCGTCACCATCCGCGGTCATCACAGGGGTGACGCGGCGCGGATCTCTCCTACCGGGAAGACCGCCATCGGCATGCGATTTCCCGTCGCATTTCTTAAGCCCCGTCGATTGGTTACACGATGAGGCGCGACTGCAGCCAGATCAGGAGCATGTCCGTCACGCTCAGGCCGCCGGGCGGGTTGATCCGCCATTCCGGCGGATTCGTGGGCGGCGGCGATGCCTCGCCCGCCCACGCCACGGAACCAAAAACGAGAGACACCGCGAGAAGCAGTGCCACATAGGAGACCCGTCTCGATACACCTCGCATAAGCCCTCCGCACCAGCCGTTCTGGCTGGTAAATGAGAGGGCGCCCTCACGAACGAGGGTTGCGTCTCATGAGGTGCGGTTATCGCGGGATCGTCCGCGGCGGCACGAACAGCAGGTCGGGCTCGCGCTCCACGCGCCAGAGATACTGCCGAACGTCGTTCAGCGCTATCGGCGTCAGCTCCCGCCGGGCAGCCGCTTCCTTCAGGTACGCGAGCGCCATCAGCGCTCCGGTCAGAATGCCCGCCTTCTTCAAGACCCGGAACGCGTGCGCCGCCACTTTCGCGATCTCGTCCCAGCGCTCGAGCACGAGCAACGCTTCCGCCAGGTCGACCCCGGCGATCGCGGCATTGGTCACTCGGCCCATCTGTTCGAATGCCGCGATGACGTCGCGCAGCCGCCGCACGGCATCGATCGCTCTGCCACTGTGCAACACCACCCGAGCCAAGCCCCACTCCGTGGCGATTACGTCTTCCACGGGACCAGTCTCACGAAAGATCACCAGCGCTTTGTGGAACAACATGGTTGCTCCACCGAGGTTGCCCTGATCGAGCTCGCAGTTCGCCCGCGCGTAGGCTCCCTTCGCGATCCACCCGGTGTCCCCTGCTTCCGCTCCGAAATCGATCACTCGCTGAAACGTCGCTGACGCCTCCGCCAGTTCGAGCTCTTGATACTTGATGCTCCCGCGCAGATGAACGGCTTTCATTCGTTGCCGCTCCAACCCCAGATGCGCATAACCACGCTCGGCCTGGGCTGCGTGCAGCGTGGCCTCTTCCCAGTCGCCGCGCTCGTAGTAAACCGCTGCACGACCAAGCTCCACTGCCGCAAGACCAAAGCCCGGAGAGCGAAGGTGCTCATATGCACGCTCCGCGCGCCGCAGCGATTCCAGCGCTTCGTCGAATTCCGCCAGCCGCACGAGCGCATTCGCCCGCTCCTTCCAGGCCGTACCGCGCAACTCGTACACCGCGTTGTTCGGATACGTATCATCCGGAAGCAGGTCGGCCACGACCTGCGCCAGGTCCGCGAAGATCAACGCCTCCAGTGGCACGCTCGCGAACACCTCGTGCGCTTTGGCGTTCAGCCTCCGCACGACGCCGCCCGTGTGAAACCGCCGCTGGTTCCTGATGCTCATCAACGCAGCCTTGCGCGGCTTCTCGAAATACTCCGTCAGCAGCTCGTCCGCTTCGGCGTCTTCCGCGGCACACCGGTTCGCATACGCGCTCATCGCCGCGGCCGTCGAGCCGATGATCGGCTGCCACACCGCCAGGTCTCCGAGGTCTCCCTCGGCCACCGAATAGAAGTCGAAGGTCGCGCCACACTCCGCGCAGCTCGCTACGTGGCTCTCGACCTCCTCGCGGCGCTCGCGTCCGAACGCCAGCTTGTCGTACACGAACAGGGAAAGCTCCGCGTGCGGTACGTGCTCACCCATTCGACTTCTCCATGATCGTGCGGTAGGCCTCGAGCGCACGCTGCCGGCATTTGAACAGCTTCACCTTCACCGACTCGCGCTTCATATTCAGTGCGAGCGCCAGCACCTCGGTGCCCTCGTCGTTCAGATAGAAACGCCGCAGCAGGTCCCGGCAGGAACGATCCACCCGCGCCAGCATCTGCGACAGCAGCGTCTTGCGCGCGAGCTCCTGCAGCAGCGCGTCATCCGGCGTCGCCGCGCACGGCTGCTCCCCGCAGAAGAGAGCCTCTCGAGTCGACGATCGCCGCAGGTAGTTCCGCGACGCGTTGCAGATCGCGCCGATGAGATACGGCTCCAGCAGCTGCACCTTCGCGGCGTGCTGGAAGTACGTCGTGAACACATCCTGCACGAGCACTTCCGCGTCCCCGGCCTCGATCCGGAATCGGCTGATCGCGATCCTCTGTAACCTCGGTGCGTATCGCAGGTACGCCTCCTCAAATGCGGCGACCGCCTCGCCACCGGCCGGCTGTTCCGGCGGCGCTGCCGTTCGCCCGGGTTGTCGTCGCGGGTCCTGCATCTCTTCTCTCCTCGTAGGTGTGATGGATCGCCGCGTCTTCCTCCCTCGTTCGAGCAGGAGAATCGACCGAGGCTTAAGAAATGCGACAGGAAATCGCATTTTCGGCCCTCCGGCACACCAATCAGACACCTATCCGAGTCAACATCACGCGACCCCAAGAAACGCGACAGCCTCTCTTCGCCGACGCTTAAGAAATGCGCTGCGGGAATCCGCGGGGACCGCGTACAAACCAGCTCGGTTACGCACCCATGCCGATCGACCCAGCCGCGCCGCAGTTCCCCCTGCACGAACCCCTCGCCCGGTTCTTCGCCGCCGATCCACGGAAGCGGGTGCCCCTCCCCCGAGTCGCCGAGCTCCTCGGCATCGCGCCCGAGCTCTTCCGCACCATCCTCGCCGGCGAAGGCGGCCGGAGACCCACCGCCACCCTCACCTGGGCCGAAGCCGCCGGCTATCTCTTCGACGCGTGGCCGCGCGCGCAGCTGCTCGACACGTTAGGTCCCGAGCACGCCCATCGCATCCCGCCCCACTTCCATCCGACCCGCGTCACCTGGTCCATCCCCATCTTCATCGTCCGCGCCATGGAGCACCAGGCCGCCGCCGAGTGGCGGCGCGACCCGCGCGTGCAGCACAGCATCGCGCCGAATCACACCACCGCCCGCGGCATCCACGACTACGTGGCCGACCTGCTCTTCAGCGAGATCCAACCGCAAACCGTCATCGCCTTCCGCGACGATCCCGCCTTCCTCGCCGCGTACCACTATCCGGGCGGCGACTAGGAGCTCTGCCAGCACCGGAGTACGGCGCCGCGACGGGCGACTTCTCCATCGACACCGTCGACGGCCGCATCTACACCACCCGAGAGAACGGCGATCTGCCCATCACCCGGCCCCTCGGCACCATCGCGTGTACGGCGAGGCCACGCGGCGCAGCGCGGCCGAACGGCATTGCCACTCCGCTTGCCGGCGCGTTCCCCGAAAGCGGAAGGTGAAGACTCAAAGTACGTGCCCGGAGGACGCAGCGACGTGATCTGAGCACGCAAGTACGTGATCGTGGACGCAAACTACGGGACCGCGGGAGTCAAGTACGGGACCGTGGCACACAAGTACGTGCCCTAAGACGCCAAGTACGTGACCATGAGTCACGTACCTCGCGACCACAGGGCACGTACTTGGCGTCGCAAGGCACGTACTTCGCGTCCCAAGCGCATGTACTTGACGTCGCAAGGCACGTACTTGGCGTCGCAAGGCACGTACTTGGCGTCGCAAGGGCATGTACTTGGCGTCGCAAGGCACGTACTTGGCGTCGCAAGGCACGTACTTGGCGTCGCAAGGCACGTACTTGGCGTCGCAAGGCACGTACTTGGCGTCGCAAGGGCACGTACTTGGCGTCGCAGGGCATGTACTTGGCGTCGCGGGGCATGTACTTCGCGTCGCGGGGCACGTACTTCGCGTCGCGGGGCACGTACTTGGCGTCACAGGGCACGTACTTGGCTCCCGCAATCACCACTCGCGGAAACTACTGTCCTGGACCCGTACCGGCGAGCCGCCGGTGGACCGGCCGGCCAGCGGCCCGGCGCTCCACGCGCTCCCTCGCGCCGTTCGTCGAGAAGCTCGAAAACAGAAAGCGCATGAGCAGATACAAACAGGCGCGCCGACGGCCCGTCGGCCGGTCCACCGGCGGCTCGCCGGTACCAGAGCGGCGGCTCCCACCCACCACCCACAACCGTGCGGCACTCCGACAAGGTTGACGGCACGAATCCCCTCGGCTATCTTGGCCACCCCAGCAGCGGAATAGCCCTCGCGGACGGTTCGTTGACAGCAGCACCACAGGCGCTTAGCTCAGTCGGTAGAGCATCACCTTCACACGGTGGGGGTCAGCGGTTCGAGTCCGCTAGCGCCTACCAACCCCGCCAACACGCACGCCGGCCGTCGCAAGACGGGCGGTGTTTGTTTTGTTCACGTTTCTAGCCCCCCGGCTCGGCATGTGTCGATGACCCCTCTGCCTGTAGTTGGCACTGATCGGGCCATCCGAGAACTCAGCGCGTACTTCATCGGCGAGCGCAGTGGGCGCAAGTCCGGCACGAACTTATCTTCCGAGAACCGGTGCCAGCACCCAAGTTTCGGGACTCAGCAGAGATGCTTCTGCTGCAAAATGTTCGCACGCACGAAGCTAGTCAGTCTTGCTGGCTAGCTGCGTGTTCGCATGGAGGGCAAGTAGAGGTGACACGCCTCTCAAGCAGGCATGGCTGGGGTGTTAGGTCAGCGAGTTAGCGGGTTAGGTGTGTTTCCACGCTTGATGCGACGGACGGACGCGCGGTGTCGCGCCGCTGTCTTTGCCATTCTCCTACTTGTCGCTCTGCCTTGCTCGCCTCAAGGGTACGTCCCGCCACCAGCGGACGCGGAACGCAGAGACACGCTTGTGCGTCGACTCGAGAGAGATGTCACCACCCTAAACCCGATCTGCACCTACGATTCGGCGGAACGCCACCTCGCCAACTATCTATTTACTCCGCTAATAAATCTTGACCATCGCCTGCAGCCGAGTCCCGGTATAGCGGCATCGTGGCAGATCTCGGACGACCATTTACATTACCGGTTTACGTTGAACAGCGCGACGTTCTCTGATGGGACACGCGTGCGCGCAAGCGACGTACTCTTCACGTTGCGCAAAATAAAAGATCCTAGTTCTCAGTCGTATATCGCAGACTCATTCAATGATCTCGATCTTGCACGAACCCGCATCATTGACGAACAGACCATCGAAGTTGTGTTCCATCGCGCGCTCGTCACGCAGCTCACGCGATTTGCGGACGTCTACGTTCTGCCCGAGCACGTCTATGGAACTGGCAGCTTTCGCCGCGATTTCAACACAACCGCCATCGGTAGCGGACCGTACCGGCTTGTTAGTTGGCGTTCAGGACAGGCCATCGTACTAGAGCGCCGTGACGACTATTGGAAAGAGCAGCCCCCAATTCGCAATGTAATCTTCACCGTGATCACCGACCACCAAACGGCGTGGAGAGCACTCTTGGCCGGTGAGATCGACGAGACGTTCGTGCCTTCCGATGCATGGCAACGTGAGCGCGCCAATCCGCGCCGAAACGATCGTGTGGTGCTCCTCTCATTCTATAGACCTAGCTATAATTTCATCGCTTGGAATGTCCGGCACCCGCTGCTGCAGGATAAGCGCGTGCGCAGAGCACTCAGCATGGCAGTTCCTGTTCAGCAAATCGTTGACAATCTCTACCACGGCACGGCGCGCGCAATTAGTGGCCCCTTCACTCCTGATGAGGACGCATACAACCATTCAGTGCCGCCGCTGCCATATGCGCCTGACCGTGCGCGGCGCCTGCTCTCAGACGCTGGTTGGCGTGATCGCAACAAAGATGGGGTGCTAGAGAAGGACGGGAAACAGCTCAAGATCGTCCTGCAGATCATGCCGGGGATGAACTCACAGCAGTTCGCCCAACTCATCCAGTTGGAGTTTAGACGCATCGGTGTGCACCTTGAGATTTCGCTGCTCGAGCCCGCGGCCGCAATTCAGCTCATTCTGCAGGGCAAGTATGACGCTGCCTATCTTGCCTGGGACTTGGATGCCGACCCCGATCTTTACTTGAGCTTTCACTCATCGCAGGTGCCGCCACATGGCGGAAATGTCGGCCTCTACGCAAACGCAGATGTCGACCGGCTCATTGAGGAGGCACGCACGGAGTTTGATCGGTCGAAGAGACAGCAACTCCACCATCGCCTCCACGCGCTGCTAGCGGAGGATCAACCATACACATGGGTCCTCCAACCCGCAGCGAGGTGGGCGGTTAACAAACGTGTCCAAAACGCTTACACCAGCAGCACCGCCGGATTCCGTCTCTGGTATCCAGGCGACTTCGGATGGTGGATTGACCCTCGCTATGACCCCTCGCCTGTCCTCGTAGGTTCCCTGACCCCGAACCCACAACCAGGGGGCCTCTCACACCAATCGCATCGAACAATCCGTTCGCGGCTCGATGTTTTCATGGCCAAGTACGAAAGAAGTACGAAGCAGCCATGGTTCTGGCTGGTCGCCAGCCTATGTACCGCAGTGGGGATCTACGTTCTCGGCATCGCGGCCATCCTGATGCTGGCTTGGACTCGAGGTAGTCACTTCATCGCGCGAAGTCGTCTACGGAAAGCCGCGCTTGCGCCGTTGCGCGTTCTGCCCGTGTTCGCGCGATGGGTACTCTTGTTTGGTTACAAACGGCGTTTGATGGCTCAGACGTCGCTGCGAGCCGCCGCCACCTACTTCGGTCTCCCAGCGGTACTCGACGATGGTGGACAGGTCTTTGCTGATATGACTGGGGCCCAACTCCACGCTACAGTGGCGGCGAACGTCGCACCGCAACGTCCGCTATTTGTCATCGGCACTGGGGGTTCCGGCAAGAGCACACTGCTGGCCCGACTCGCTCACTTGGGTGCTATTGACAGTCTGCCTGACGCGTTGCGCGGTCATGTGCCCGTACTCGTTGATGCAGTCGACTATTCCGGAGACCTCGTCATGGCCATCGCTGCAACACTCCGAGATCGATGCGGCGTGGATGTCGGCGACGAACGCGAGTATGTCATTGATTTGCTTCAGTCGGGACGTTTCCTTATCCTCTTCGACGGGCTGTCGGAAGTCTTCGGCGATCAGCAGCAAGCTTTGCGTGACATTGTAATGACGGCGACCGGAGCGGCGTTGCGAACGTGCTGCGTGGTCGTTGCCACGAGGGAACTAACAGGCCATCTAGTCAACGCACGCACTATCGAACTACAGCCCCTCACGGAGCCAGTGATCGAGACGTTGTTCGATCATTACAAGCTGACAGCGTCAGCCAAAAATAGGCTACGCCTGCAGATCTCATCATTCGCGGGTCACACAATCGAACCTCTTCTGTTCATGATGATGCTACAAGCCAGCAGTGGGGGTGAATTGGCACGGAGTCGGTCGACGCTTTACGAACGATATTTTCGCGTGCAACTGAAAGTGAGCATGAACGATGAGTGGCTCGGATGGTGTGATGCGCTGGAGGCCCTTGCAGCGCAGTTTTTTCTGCCAGCAGGACACCGCGGCTTTGGAATGACGCACGCGCAGCTTATCGATTTCCTCGACGGCCGGCGCGGCGGAGCTTCGCACGACGAGAGCATGGCATCACGTCTGCGCCGAATGTACCACCTCGATGTTGGCGATGCGCTTGGGCTACTCAATAGCCTGGCAAATGCCCGTATCCTCGTTCGCGACCGACGCGTTCGGTTTGCGCACGACACGTTCGAAGAATATTTTGTTGCCCGCGCAATTGTGTCTCGCCATGCAGAGGGCACATGGTCTCCACCTGCGTGGTTTGGCGATTCTAGCCACAAGGGGGAGCTTGAGAATTTCGCGCGATTCATCGAAGAGATGACAGACGAAGAACCGATTGACGGCATCCTGGCCACACAACTCGCCCATCTCGAGCCTTCGCTGCAGACGGTTCGCAATTGGCGATTTGACGAGAGAACGCTTGGTCAATTCTGGTTTGTTGACGATGATGTTCAGCAGTTCATGCACGTTGCTAGGCCACTTCTGGAACGAGCATTTCTAGAGATTCTCGCGGACCCATTGGCAAGCCCGAGAACGGTGGTTAGGGGCGAGGTTATTCACATTAAACGCCTACCTTCATTCGTTATTGAAGAACGGCTTGTTCCACCACTCTTGCTCGCTTACACAGTTAAAAAGCGCGATCGTCTGATTGGGATGCAGTCCCTCTGTCGTGCAGCTGACACGCTGCTCAACGACCTGAGTACCGAAGACGAACGAGTTCACGCCGCCTTGCAACGAATGCTTGGAGCGATGCAAGCGGCGAAAGCTCATCAGTAACCATCCACCCGCGCGGCGTGTTTAGCTCTTAGCGGTTCTAGTTAGCTGAAGCATTCGCAGATGATAGCTCTTGATGTGTGCAGCCTTGGAGGTGCGTATTGATTCATGAGTCGCCGATATCGTCCTTTCTGACTTTTCTCAATCGCCAGAGTGACGCCGGCCTTAATGATCTGAGCATCCTTCGCGATGCGCCGGTGAAGAACTGGCCGCGGCTGTTAGGAGCAGGCGCAACTTCGTATGGAGTTCTCCACGGTATGCTGACGTATGCGCATGAACAGTTCGATCGCGACCCAAGCCTCGCCGTTGCTATCACGAAATACGTCACCGATCACGTTGATGAAATGGAGCCTTTCACTGAATCCATGATTCTAGTACCCTTTATCAAAGGTGCCGCCTGGAAGGAACATGCGAATGCGCTCTATAGCGTAGGCAGATTCGCTGATGCTGCAGAAGCCGCTAGAACAGCGATCTCCATCTTTTCATCGACTCCAGCTCTGGGCAACGATCTCGCCGCCGCGAACCTGGTGCGCGCGATGAGCTTGCACGCGCTCGGAAATACCGGTGACGCATTGCAGCTTGCAACAGAGAGCGTACGCCTCTTTGCTGCACATGCCGACTCCGCCAGATACCTCGTATCAGTTCAGGTTTGCGGCGGTATTCTATTTGATCTAGAGGAGTACTCAGCGGCGCTCGATGCGTATAGCGTCGCACGGAGTGTCGCCGAGGAACAGGGCAATCAACGCGAGTATGCGAGGATGCTCAATAACATCGCTACGTGCAATGTTTGCCTAGATAACGTCGAGACAGCGGAGCGGCAACTTCAACAGGCCTTTCGCCTCTTTCAACAACAGGGCATGGAGTCCGAGATGCTCCGCACAGTTGCTGCGCTGACGCGGATCACCAGCAGGCACGGGCAACTAGATCGGGCATTATTAGTATGTCACAGCATCTATGCTGAATTGCTTAATCATGGCCTGACACTTTCCGCTGCACAGGTGCTAGTCGAGCTCACGGTGGTAATGACCGAAGTAACGGGCCACGGCGAGTACGCACGCGACGAGGGAGCTCGACTTGCAGCGGCTTTTAGCGAGGAGGTGAACGCGCCGGAGAATGTCCGTACTGCAATGGCTTTTCTTGCGCGCCGAAGTGCTGATGCAACGTCAGCAGGCCAATTGCGTGCACCGCTCGCCTACGTTCAATCCTTCTTGCGCGACGTCATGTATACCCCCTCAAAGGAGTTCGCAATGCCAACCTAACTAATCTAGGTGCTGCGACGCTTTATGGCAACCCTAGACGACAAACAGATTGGTTGGTTCCGCGGGCCACATATGGTCAATGCGCTACAGGACAGCACAACCGGTGTTTGCGCGCCAGCCAGGATCAAGCATTGGCGCGCCAGCCGTCCGGCCGCGGGGATCGGCATTCACACGGTGGGGGTCAGCGGTTCGAGTCCGCTAGCGCCTACCAACGTAACCACTCACGCCGCTCAGGTCAGCAAGACCGGGCGGCGTTTCCATTTTCTGGTTCGACCCTCCAAGTGTTCGCAGAGTCCGGGTTGGGTCCGAGCGCAGTCTCGCGCGAGAAACGCTCCGGCACAACTGAAGTTCGTGTCGACGCTGATCGTCGCGCTCGTGATGGAGTTGCTCGATGCGGGATGCTCTATCATGTCGCGCGCCCCGAGATCTCCCACCATGTCCCCATCGTCCCCCACCGTCCCTCCGCGCTTCCTCCTGATCGCCGTCGTCATCGCTGCCGGTGCGTTCTCTCTCCCGGCGCAACCGCGCCTGGTGAAGGACATCAACGTGATGACCTCTCCCGTCGGCTCCGATCCCCAGCCGCTCCGCACGATCGGCGACGTCACCTTCTTCTCCGCGCAGACCGCCGCCACAGGAAACGAACTGTGGAAGACCGATGGCACCGAGAGCGGCACCGCGCTCGTGCGGGACATCTTCCCCGGTCCCGCGTCCGGGCTGGCGACGGATTTTGTTTCTACAGCGATGGTCGGGAATCGGCTGATCTTCGTTGCCAATGACGGCGTACACGGTTGGGAATGCTGGGCGAGCGATGGAACCGCGCCAGGGACGGTGCAACTGGCCGGCATCGGCCTCACTCAGAGCATGGATGCGATCTTCGGTCCGGTGATCGGGCAGACGTTGTATTTCACGGCCCGGACTGATGCATCGACGAGCAGGGAGCTCTGGCGAACCGATGGCACTCCGGCCGGCACGCGACGCGTTCTGGATCGGAATTCCGCCATCGGCCAGTCCGGCCTCTCGATGATCGCGCCGCTCGGATCGCTGCTGCTCCTGAGCGGCGGCGACGGCACGAACGGAGCGATCCATACGACTGACGGCACCGCCGAAGGGACGCATTTCATCGCTCCATACGGCGCTTCCTCGGGCGTCTCTCTCGGCGACGCCGCGCTCTTCGTTCACAACCCCGCCCCGACCGAGTGGAAACTCCTGCGAACGAACGGGACGAACGCAGGAACCACCCTCCTTCGGGATGGCTTCACGGGGATCGCGCCATTCCGGGTCATGAACGGCGTTGCCTACTTCATCGCGACGGATCCGGTCCATGGCAACGGGCTGTGGCGCAGTGATGGGACGATCGCGGGAACGAGTCTCGTCGCGGATCTCACTCCTGGCGCCGATCCTGCGGGTGAACCATTGCAGGCCTCCCTGCGCGCCGTGCTGGGAGATCGTCTCCTCTTCATTACACCGGGCAAACTGTGGATCTCCGATGGAACCGCGGCAGGCACTCACGTCGTCAAGGAGATTCCCGTTCTGGGCTTCGTGGTGTCCGGCGGTCATTTCTATTTCGCCAGCCCGGACGCGACGCACGGGCTGGAACTGTGGAAGACTGACGGCACGGCGGAGGGCACGACGCTCGTCGCTGATATCGCTCCAGGGCCGTCGGGCTCGATGGAGATGCCCTTTCGTATCGTCGCCCGCCCAGGCGGTGCTCTCTTCTCCGCGAACGACGGCGTTGCGGGGAACGAGCCGTGGATCACCGACGGAACGATGGCCGGCACCCGGCTGCTCGAGAACATTGCCCCCGAGAAGCACGTCGGTTCCGATCCGAGCCACCTCGCCGACGTGGACGGACGGCTGTTCTTCCGCGCATCCGGTGGCGTGTGGATGAGCGACGGTACGACGGAGGGCACCTCGCGTCTGGAAACTGCCGGAAATCTGCCGGACGAGCAGCCGGCCGCCGGCAGCGGAGGGCTCTATTACTTCGTGAAGGGCTCGATTCCCACGTTCGAATTGTGGCGGACCGACGGGACTGCCTCGGGCACATTTCCTCTGTACACGATGGGCGACCCGCGCTCTCGTTTCGATGACATGACTCCCTTCCATGGAGGGCTTCTCTTTCAGGGGAGCGATCCTCCAACCGGCATGGAGCCATGGTTCACCACCGGCACTGTCGCCGGGACCCGGTTGCTGAAAGATATCTATCCCGGCATGTACGGCGGATACGTCTTCACGTACGCCACGACGGTCGTGGAAGAAGGGACGGCGCTTCTCGAGGCCTCTGGTGGGGGGGAGAGTCACCAGGAGCTATGGCGGACTGACGGTACGCCCGCCGGTACGCGACGCTTGGCGCTCCTCTCCCTGGGAGAATGGGTGAGGACGCCCGGCGCGTACACGAAGTTCGGCGACGCGTTCTATTTCGTGGGCGCCCGGCAGGATGGGCCGTTGACGCTGTGGCGGGTGGACGCGGTGTCGGGCGCCGTCACGGCCATTCGTCCGATCGGAAACTGGTTGCGCACGACCTCGGTCTGGAACCTCGGCGGCACGATGGTCTTCACCGCGGGGAATGAGCTCTGGCGAAGCGACGGAACCGAAGCGGGTACGACCAGGATTCACGATGCCATCTCGCTGGAGGAGGAATGTTATGCCCGTGAAGACTTCGTGGTCGGCGACGGCGTCTTGTACTGGTACGCCTTCGCCGAAGGCGTTCCCGAGCTTTGGAGATCCGACGGCACCGCAGCGGGGACATTTCGTCTCGGAAGTTTTCCCGGTCCTTACGCCGAATCGCTTCAGGATTGTCGAAGGCACCATCTTCATTACAGCGATGGGCGCCTCTACTTCATCGGTAGAGACGACCTTTACGGTGCCGAACCGTGGGTGACGAACGGCACGCTCATGGGCACCCGGATGCTCTGGGATGTGAATCCCGGTCCGGACTCGTCGAATCCCGCGTCCTTTTTGAGGATTGGCCGGACGCTCTTCTTCTCGGCGGATGAGCCCTCGGCAGGTCGCGAGCTATGGGCGATGGAGACGGGTTGCGACGGCGAGTGTCCGCCACGGCGACGCCGCATCCGGCACTGATGCGGCGCGGGATTGCTCGTCCAATTGCGAGACCTTACCCGATGAACCAGGAGTGACGGCTCCCCTGCCGATCGAGCTCACCGGAAGAGGGCTTGGGGCCGACTTAACGCCCTTGGGGCCTGACTTAACGCCCTTTGGGGCCGACTTAACGCCCTTTGGGCCTGACTTAACGCCCTTTGAGGCTGACTTAACGCTCTTTGGGCCTGACTTAACGCCCGTTGGGGCTGACTTAACGCCCTTTGGGCCTGACTTAACGCCCTTTGAGGCTGACTTAACGCTCTTTGGGCCTGACTTAACGCCCTTTGGGGGCTGACTTAACGCCCTTTGAGGCCGACTTAACGCCCGTTGGGGCTGACTTAACGCCCTTTGAGGCCTGACTTAACGCCCGTTGGGCCTGACTTAACGCCCTTTGAGGCCTGACTTAACGCCCGTTGGGCCTGACTTACGCCCGTTGGGGCTGACTTAACGCCCTTTGAGGCTGACTTAACGCTCTTTGGGCCTGACTTAACGCTCTTTGGGCCTGACTTAACGCTCCTTGGGCCTGACTTAACGCTCTTTGGGCCTGACTTAACGCTCCTTGGGCCTGACTTAACGCTCCTTGGGGTCAGCGGTTCGAGTCCGCCAGCGCCTATCAGCGCAAACATCCGAAGCCGCCCGGTCGCGAGACCCGGCGGCTTTTCTTGTTTGCTCTTGCCTCAGCCTCGGACGCCGCCGAAAATCGGCGGCCATGTCGCCGGTTCGACGCACCGCCGCGGAAAAAGCGAGACACACCCGCATCGCCACCGGCTGCGCCGTCGTCTACGGATCCGCGTTCGTCCTCTCCGGACTCTTCTTCATCTATCTCGCGCTGACCGCCGAGCCCGACGCGGACGATCGGATGGGCTATTACTTCGCTCTGTTGATGGGCACGTTCTTCACCATCGGTGGCTCGGTGATGCTCTTCAACATCCGCCGCGAATACGGCGATCTGCAGGTCGTGTCGGGGCTTCAGTCGGCGGCGCCGGGCCGGCCGTGGATGTGGCGCTCCGACTGGGCCGCCGGATACTCGGTCGAAGTGTTGCGTGAAGGTCATCAGCAGCTGTGGCTGTGGGCGATCGGCTGGGGGCTCATCACCGCAGCCGTTCTGTGGGAAGCGGGCAAAGGGATCCCCGACGTCTCCGGGCTCCGGACGGTGGTGGCCGCCGTGGTGCTCGGCGCGGTCGTGTTGCTCTCCATCGCCACCTACAGAACATTACGCACGTGGCGCTATGGCGACGTGCGCCTGTACCTGCACGCAAATCCGTATCGGCCCGGAGGCACTGTTTCGGCGACATTGAAAGCGACGAGCAAGCTCGCGCCGACGGGCCCGATGTACGTGACGCTGGCATACGTCCATGAATACGTGACGCATTCGGGGCGCGCTTCGTTCACCCACGAAAAGATCCTCTGGTCGGACACCTGCTCGATCGAGACGGCCGCGATGAAGATGTCCTCCGGCACCGTGGAAGTCCCGATCCAGGTCAAGCTTCCCGGCGACGCGGACTCGACGGACGACGCGATCCACTCCAATCGCCACTACTGGAGAATCGATACGGAAGCACCCGTGAGAGGCATCGACTTTCGGGCGCGTTTCGAGATCCCGGTCTGGCGCTGAGGAGCCCCCACCACACCCACCGGAATCGTTTCACCGCGAACAGGAACGACAGCACCGCCCAGACGGCGAGGATCGCCAGGCCGGCGTTGCTACCGTCGTTGCCGGACTGCCTGGGCCACCGCGGCCGAGTCGTGTCCCGGCGAGGCCAAGTGGAGTCCCGCGGAAGCCACGTGGCATCCCGGCGAAGTCAAGTGGAGTCCCGCCGAGGCCACGTGCAGTTCCCCCGTGGCCAAGTGCAACTCCGCCGAGACCAAGTGCAGTCCCGCCGAGGCCAAGCGCAGTCCTCGCGGGGCCAAGTGCAGTCCCGCCGAGGCCAAGTGTCGTCCCGCCGGGGCCAAGTGCAGTTCCGCCGAGACCAAGTGCAGTTCCGCCGAGACCAAGTGCAGTCCCGCCGAGACCAAGTGCAGTCCCGCCGAGGCCAAGTGCAGTCCTTGCGGAGCCAAGTGCAGTCCCGCCGAGGCCAAGTGCAGTCCTCGCGGAGCCAAGTGCAGTCCCGCCGAGGCCAAGTGCAGTCCTCGCGGAGCCAAGTGCAGTCCCGCCGAGGCCAAGTGCAGTCCCCGCGGGGCCAAGTCCAGTCCCGCGAGGCCAAGTGGAATGCCGGCGGGGCTAAGTGCAGTCCCGCCGAGGCCAAGTGCAGTCCCCGGGAGGCAAAGCGAAATCCTGGCGGGGCAAAGCGGTCAGACAAGCCCGAGGCCGCTAGCGCGGGAAGATCACGTCGGCGCGCGTGATCTCGAAGCTTCGCCAGCGTTGCGCCGCGGCTGTGCGTGACCACCGTCGCGCGATACAGGCTGTCGTACGTGAACGCCGTCTGCACGCCGTTGGGCAGCGCAACGCCGAGCGTGTTGCCGAGCGCGGCGCGCGTGTAAGCCGTCGTGCCGCCGGCAGGGCCGTTGCCGGTCACCGACTCGCGCAAGTCATCGACGAAGTGCCGAGCGGACATACGAGATGGGGGCCACACCTTCGTTTCTCACGAAGAACGAAGGTGTGACCCGGGAGTTCGTTCCGGCTCAGCACATGCTGGTACAGATGTCCCTGCCGAAGGTCCCGCAGCCGTCGGGCATGACCAAGCATGCGCCGATAGCGACGACCGACCCTATCAGCAGAACATCTCGATCATCGCATCAACCAACAGATCCGAGCCATCGGGTGCGAAAAAAGGCATCACAAACTTCAGAACGAGATAGGAGATACATATGATCGGTGTGCCCAGATTCGTGTGGGCTGCAATGTGAAGTTTCATGGCTTCGAGTTGAGCTCTCGCGGCCACGGCGCGGGATGCAGCGATCGATCTCCTCACTGCAAGGCGACCGGCGAGGTAGAGCACTGCCCGGTACTCATTGAAGGAGGTCAGTCCCGACGGGTCAGTGAAGTTGATGGGGTCGGCGTTCGCGTAGAGGTACTTGTGAAGGGAGACGGGATCGTGGGTCGCGCCCGGGTGTGGGTCCATGGAGAAGAACCGGCCCCGGTCGGCGTTGTAGTAACGCGCCCGCAGGTGGTAGAGCCCGAGAGCCTCGTCGAATCGCTCGCCGGCGTAAAGATAGGGTTGGGAGTCGTGCCCGTGCTGCGAGATCAGCTTGCCGAAGGCGTCGTAGGTGTAGGTGTCGGTGACGACCCCCGCCTCGTCGGTCAACTGGCGGACGCTCCCGTGGCCGTCCGCTCGAGTAGAAGCGGGCCGCCCAGCCCTTCGGCGAGCCGCAGTCTCTGACTGAGGATCATGGGGCCGTAGGTGTATTGCCGCTGCACCTGGCCGTTCGACCATCTCTTCGACGACCTGCGAGTAGCCGGTCGGGTTGAGGTCGTCCACGAGGTATCGCGTCGTGACGCCGCCGACAGTCTTCGCCGCGAGGTTGCCGTCGCCGTCGTACGTGATGCGCACCGCGCCGTTGTCGGCGCTCCTGATTCGGTTCTCGAAGTCGTAGACGAACGTTTGCCCGCCGGCGCTTCGGGTGTTGCCGTTGGCGTCGTAGGCGTCCGAGGTCAGCCGGTCGTTGGCGTCATAGACGGAGGTCGCCGAGAGCACTCCCGCCAGCGCTGGAGATGCGCGAGAGGCGGTTGCCGACCGCGTCGTAGGCGTAGTCGACCGCCCCGTTGCCTGCGGCTGTTCGGGTTGCCGGAGACCGCCTCACGCGTCAGCCGGTATGACCGCGTCGTAGGTGTAGTTGACCGTGCGCCCGCCCTCTCGGTGACGGAGAGGCGGCGGCCCGTCCGGTCCAGTGCGTAGCGCGTAGACTGGCCTGCGTCGTACCCGCTCGCGGTGACATCAGGTTGGTCAGGCGGTTGAGCGCGTTGTAGGTGTAGTCGGACCGCACCCCGTTCGGCCGCAAATCACTCTTCAGGTTGCCGACGGCGTCGTAGCTGTAGGCGGTAGTGCCGGCGGGCAACCGGTTGTCGATGACGCTCTCCAGCCGGTGCAGATCGTC
Source organism: uncultured Acidobacteriota bacterium (assembly GCA_963821585.1). Taxonomy (GTDB): domain Bacteria; phylum Acidobacteriota; class Thermoanaerobaculia; order Gp7-AA8; family Gp7-AA8; genus QHVT01. The sequence goes on along the minus strand of CAWGEI010000005.1, from coordinate 1,656,461 downwards.
GTAGGTGTAATCGACCGAGACGCCGTCGGCGTTCGACGAGCGCATCGAGGTCGAGACGACCTGCCGGGTCGTGCGTGTAGCTGAGCGTCCCCTGCGGCGTCTGCTTCGTGAGGCAGCCGGTCGCGCTGGTCGTAGGTGTAGGCGGTCGTGCCCGAGGCGTCGGTCATCGAGCGGCGCATGCCAGTGGCTGTGTAGGAGTAGGTGACGGCCGGCTCGCCGAGGCTCGGGTCCGGCCTCCTGGCCGTCGAGCCGGTTCATCGGGTCGTAGTTCATAGCTGGTCTGCTTGCCCCGGAAGTCAGTCCGCGTCGCCCGGTTGCCGACCTGATCGTAGGTGTAGAGCTCCGCCATCCCGAGCGGCAGCACGCGCTTGATGAGGCGGTTGAGCGCGTCGTACTCGAAACGCGTCGTGCGCCCGTGCGCGTCGGTCGATGGAGAGCAGGTTCCTCAGCACATCGTAGGTGTACTGCGTCGTCTGCCCCGTCTGCGTCGGTCACGGAGAGCAGGTTGCCCACTTCGTCGTAGGCGTATCGCGTGACGCGGCCCTCCTGGTCGGTGGTCGGTCGAGGGGCGCCCCATGCCGTCGTAGGTGGTCTCCGAGAAGGTGCCGTCGGCGAACGTCGTCTTCGTCAGACGATTGCGCACGTCGTACGTCGTAGCGCGTCTCGCGGTTGTTGGCGTCGACGAAGGAGATGCGGCGGCCGGCGGCGTCGTACGTGTAGGTGGTGGAGTTGCCGTCCGGGTCGGTGATCTTCGTCAGGCGGTCGCGACAGCCGCAGTTCGGGTCGTACTCGTATGTGAAGGTCTTGTTCACGCTCGTCGGTCGCCGTCCTGACCCGGCCGATCTCGTCGTAGGTGACGCTGATTTCGCTCTGGTCGGGGTGAGATGACCTTCACCAGCTGGCCCGGCGTTGTCGTAGACGTAGGTGGTCGTCCGGCTGATGCTCGAGACCGGCGACGGTCTCGGTGCGTCCTTCTGGCCGCGGAAGTTGTAGGTGTAGCTGATGTGTCGTCCCGTCCGGGTAGGTGATCTTGCTGAGGCGGTTGGCGGCGTCGTACTCGTACGCGGTGGTGCGGCCCGCTGGCGTCCACCACCGCGGTGCGGTTGCCGTTGGCGTCGTACTCGTAGTTGCGTCTCGTGGTTGAGCGGGTCGGTGACGGAGAGCGATGCGGCCCAGCGCGTCGTAGGCGAAGCGCGTGACGCCGCGCGGGTCGGTCATCGTCAGGACGCGGCCCATCGCGTCGTAGGTGTAGGTGGTCGTGCGGCCGAGCGGGTCGGTCTTCGAGAGGACGTTGCCGTAGGCGTCGTAGGTGAAGCGCGTCATCTTGCCGTTGGCGTCGGTCAGCGTCAGCGGGTTGCCGCGCTCGTTCCAGGTGAGCGCGACGCTGGGTGCCCAGCTCGTCGCTGATGCCGGAGGGATTGGGCCGTCGTCGTACGTCAGCGTCCGCGCCTTGCCGAGCTCATCGGTGGCACGTGACCGGCTGGCCGTACTGGTTGTTGACGTAGAGCTGATCGTCTTGTCCGAGCGGGTCGGTGACCGACTTGAGGTGCCCGCCCGCGTCGTAGTCGTAGGTGGTCGTCTTGTTGAGCGCGTCGGTCTCGGTGCGCTTGTTGCGGTTGGCGTCGTAGGTGTAGCTCGTCGTGCGGCCGAGCGGGTCGGTCTCGCTGAGCAGCAGGCCGTTGGCGTCGTGCCGCTCGACGGTGGCGCCGTGTTGCCATCGGGGTGCGTGATGGTCGTCGTGTTGTTGGCGAGGTCGTAGGCGTAGCCGTCGTCTTGCCCATCGCGTCGGTCACGCTCTGGAGCCGGCCGTCCGGGTAGTAGGTGGTGAGTCGCCTCGGCGTTGCCGCGCGAGTCGGTGCCCTTGAGGAAGAAGTGGCCGGGGTCGTACTCGTAGCGGAGCGGCGTCTCGACGCCGGGCAACTTGACGCGTGACGAGGTCGCCCGCCGCGTCGTAGGTGTAGCCGTAGACCTTGCCCGCCGGGTCGGTGATCTGCCGTGATGCGCCCCTGCGAGTCGCGCGCGAAGGGGACCGTCGAGGTTGCCCGCGCTGCTGGTGATGCCGATGGGCCGAAGGTCAGGACGTTGCCGTCGAGGTTCTTGATCGAGACGAGCTTCCCGGCGGCCGTCATCGTGTAGACGCGGCCGTAGGGGTCCGTGTAGGTGTAGACGGTCGGGCGGTAGGCCGGCTCGGCCGCGAGGAAGCAGGTGACCCCGCCGCTCGACTTGATGAGCAGTGCCGCAGCCGTCCGAGGTGAGCTTGCCGTAGACGCCCGGCTCCGGCGCGTAAGTCGGCTGGTAGAAGAAGCTGAAGGGGAAGCCGAAGGAGCGTGGGAGCGAACTGGAATGTGACGCGCCGCCCGATCGCCGGCTCGGTGATGGTCACGTCGTTGTCGGGGCTCACCTCCAGGCGCGGCCCGGCCATCTCCAGCGACCAGCCGTAGCCGAAGTCGCCGACCTCGTTGCGCTCCAGGCTGTCGTACTCGCGCTCGATGGTGATCGGGATGCCCGCCAGCGGGCACGGTCAGGTCGGTGACCGACAGGGTCACCCGCCCGGGCTTGTTCTCGCCCGTGACCGTGATCAGCACCTGGCTGACCAGCTCCTGCCCGGTCGAGTCGGTGGCGCGTCAGGCGGATGACGTAGTTGCCGTTGGCGAGCGTGCGTCGTGTCGAGCGTGGCGAGCGTCGCGCCGGGGCCGCCCTGCGCGTTCGTCGCGAGCACGGTGACGGCCGACGGGTTGGCGGCAGGCCAGTACTCGACCGTCGCCTGCGTGAGCGGTCACGCCCGCGCCGACCGTGATGGGCACGACGCCCGTGACGGTGCTGCCGTTGACGGGGCCGCCGATCCAGCCCTGCACGGCCGGCGGCGAGGCCGCCGTCAGCGCCCACGACCATCGAGACGGCGTGCGAGTTGACGTTGGTGGTGGCGGTGTTGCGCACGAGCGCGCTGACGGTGTCCGTGCCGGGGTTCGTGCCGGAGTAGATGAAGGTGGCGACGCCGGAGGCGTTGGTCACGGCGCTGCCGGTCGTGGCGTTCGGGCCGGTGACGGTGAACTCCACGCCGTAGTTGGCGAGCGGGTTGCCGGCCGAGTTCTTGCAGCGTGGCGCGGAGCGGCTGCGTCGTGCCGGTGACGTAGGGCCCGACGTTCGCGGCGGCGAGAGCGAGGGTCGCGCCGTACAGAGCGCCGGCGACGCGTTGACGGTGACGACCACGTCGTCGCGTCGCCGACGCGGTGCGAGTCGTTGCCGGTGAGGCGCAGCGTGTAGGTGCCCGGCACGGGGAAGACCGCGCCCGTGGCCGGCGAGTCGGGGTCGTTGAAGCGTGACGGTGCCGGGGCCGCTCAACTGGCTCCAGAAGGTCGTGAGCCGTGCCGCCGGCCGGCAGCCCGTCGTCGCTCACCGTGCCGTTGAGGGTGCGCGGTGTTCGGCAGCGTGATGGTCTGATCCGGCCCGGCGTTGACGACGGGGGCCGTGTTGGCCGGGAGCGCCGTGACGGTCACCTCGTCGCTGGCGGAGTGCTCGCCGTCGCTGGCCGTGAGGCGCAGGACGTACTCGCCGGCGAGCGTGAAGGTGGCGTCTGGGCGTCGTCGAGTTCGGATTGGTGAAGGTGGCCGTCGCCGGGGCCGCTCACCTTGCTCCACGAGATGGCGAGGCGTTGCCGCGCGGGAAGCCGTCGTCGCAGGCCGCGCCGCTCGAGCTTGGCCGCGTCGGGCAGAGTCGTCGTCTGATCCGCGCCGGCGAAGGCCGTGGGCGCGGCGTTCGGCGCGGCGTGGGCAGCGTATAGCCGACTCGTCCCGACGCTCAGGTCGTGGAGCACGGGGCTCTCGCCGCTCGAAGCGCGCCTGAAGGTGACGCTGACCTTGAGGTAGCGGCCGTTGGCGACCGACCGGGTCGGCCCCGTTCGTCACGGCCACGGCCGGCCCGAACGTCGTGCCGTTCTCGCTGGTGGCGACCGAGACGGACAACTGCGCGTCGCCGCAGACGCTGCGCGGCCCAGCCGACGCGACCCCACTCGGCGCCCGCCACCTTGCTGTCGAAGATGACCGACCACGTGCCGCTGAGCGGCGCGGCCGTCAGCGTGCTGCCGGTCATGTCGCTGTAGTTGTACGGGTTGCCGCCGAGGTCGCGGGTCGTGAAATCCACCGCGCCGACCCGCGTCACCCCGTCCGGCCCGAGCGGCCCGCGCGCCGGGTCGATGCGCGAGACGGTGCGGCTGTAGTAGTTCGTCGCCCAGATCTTGCCCTTGCCGTCCACGGCGACGCCGGTCGGGCCGCTGCCGACGGTGACGTTGCCGACGTAGGTGCCGTCGCTCTTCATGTGGCCGACCGTGCCGCCGTTGAGCGAGTGCGCGATCCAGACGTGGTCGTTGCGGTCAACGACGCAGCCCTGCGCGTAGGAGAAGCCCTGGCTGTAAGATGCCGATGAGCGTCCCGTCGGGCGCGAACTTGCGGATCGGTGCCGTTGCCGTAAGTGGTGTTGTAGACGTTGCCCTGGCTGTCGATGCAGAGGCCGTAGCTCGGGTGGCTGTAGCCGCGCCAGTTCGCGCCGCTGCCCGTCCAGCCCGACCTGGCTGGCGGGGACCTCCAGCCGGACCCACTGGCCGGGGGCCGGCAGCGGCCCCATGTAGCGGCGGCTCTCCGTCCCGTCAGACGCCCCACCCGATGTGGTTCTGCCCCCAGTAGGCGCGGTGCTCCCAGTTCCCGTTATTCCACTGGAGCATCACCTCGCCCGGCGGGTTCGCCGGGTCGAGGTAGACGTACGTGAACAGGCTGTCGCCCGCGCCGACGCTGAGCATGTCGCCCGCGCTCTCGAAGTAGTGCTGGTGCGTGCCGCCGTCGACGTTCGACTGGTGCGCGAGCGTGCCGGAGAAGGGCGTCGGGTTGGCGCTCGTCCAGTTCCAGCCCTCGCCGTCGCCCGCGAGGCGAGGCCCCCGCGGGCGTGCTGTCTTCCACCCACACGCTTTCGGACGGCGGCTGAGTCGAAGTCTTGCCCGCCCTGTCCCACGTCGCGCGGCCGCCGAAGAGCGTGAACGCCATGCCGTTCAGGGCGTTCGGCCCCGTCAGCGGCTTCGACGTGTCCCAGCGCAGCATCGGGTTGGCCGACCAGATGACGTTGTTCCTGTCGATCAGGCCGCCGTAGCCGCCGTAGCCGACCGAAGGCTCGGACCGCTTGATGACGCCGGTCTTGCCGTCGATGAGGTCGAAGCGCTGCCCCGATGTGCCGCTGACCCAGATGTCGTTGTCCGTTGTTGACCGAGACGTGGCGCGTGCCGAAGGAGTTGACCTTCGTGTAATGGAGGATGCACTCGTCCTGCGCGAGCGTGACGCCGCCGTTGGTGTTGGCGCCGCCGGTGTTCGGCCATGCCTTGATGTCGCCGAAGCCGGTCGAGGTCTCGATGGAGCCGTTGTTGTTGCTGTCCACGCACTGGCCGTTCTCGACGAGGCCGATGTGGACGACGCTGTTGCCTTCGCGGTTCGTCGCCCAGACGTTGCCGTTCTGATCCACCGTCGTGCGCGAAGGGTCTTTCGGCTGCCCCGCGGGCGAGGTGAAGTACTCGCCGATGATGGCGCCGGTCTCGGTGTTGATCTTGACGACCGTGCCCTTGCGTCGAGACCGCCACCCAGATGAAGTTCAGGCTCCGGGTCGTCGAGTCGAGCTGCAGCTGGTTGGGCGTCGAGCGGGTGACGTTGAGGAGGTCGCCCTCGTCGAAGTCGGCGTCGAGGGTGTAGGTGCGAGAGGTGAAGGGCTGGGGCTGGACGACGATCGTCACCTCGTCGGAGGCGCTGAGCTGCGAGTCGCTCGCGCGTCAGGCGCAGGACGTAGGTGCCGGGCGCGGTGAAGGTGGCGAGCGTGTCAGCGGCGAACGCGTCGTTGAAGATGACCGGTCCGGGGCCGCTGACGACGCTCCAGAGACCTCAAGCGTGCTGCCGCGAGGCAGCCCGTCATCGGTCGCCGTGCCGTTGAGCGCGACGGCGTTCGGCAGAGTGACCTCCAGGTCGGCGCCGGCGTTGACGATCGGCGGCTCGTTCTTCAGGACGGTGATGACCACGTCGTCGCAGACGGTGAACTCGGTGTCGTGGCGCGCAGAGCGCAGCGTGTAGACGCCGGGGCCGCTGAAGGTGGCGGTGGTCGCGACGGCGTGCGGGTCGGCGAAGGTGACCGGTGCCGGGGCCGCTCACGACGCTCCAGGTCGAGGTGACGGTCGCGCCGCGCGGGAGCCATCGTCGGCGACCGTGCCGCGCAGCTCGGCCCCGGCCGGCAACTCGATGGTCTGCGTCTCACCGGCGTCGACAACGGGCGGGTCGTTACGCGGGATGACGGTGATGGTGACGGTATCTCTGCCGCTCAACGCGCCATCGGACACTGTCAGCTGCAGCACGTACACGCCATCGAGAGAGAACGTCGCGGAGGTGGCCGCGCTCTGCGCGTTGCCGAAGGCAACCTCGCCCGGGCCGCTGACTTTCGTCCACGTCACAGCCAGGGTGTTGCCGGAGGGGAGACCGTCATCGGTCACCGTGCCTTCGAGGGCCACGGTGTCGCTCGGGAGCGTGATCGTGGCGTCAAGGCCGGCATCGACGGACGGCGCGACGTTCTGGAGCACCGTGACAACCACGTCGTCCGCGATGATGAACTCCGTGTCGCTGGCAGTCAGCCGCAGGGTGTACACGCCGGGCGCGCTGAATGAAGCGGTCGTCGCCGCCACGTGCGCGTCGGCGAAGGTGACCTCGCCGGGGCCATCGGCCACGCTCCAGGTCACGGTGAGCGGAACGCCGGGCGGCAGGGCATCGTCAGTCACGGTCCCGTGCAGCTCCGCGGGCGCGGGCAGCTCGATGGTCTGCTCGGCGCCGGCGTCGACGGCGGGCGGCTGGTTGCGCGAGATGACGGTGACGGTCGTCGGTGTCGCTGCTGCTCAACTGCCCGTCGGAGGCGGTGAGCTTGAGCACGTACTCGCCCGCGCACGCCGAAGGTGGCCGAGGTGGCCGCGCTGTGCGCGTCGGCGAAGGTGACGGCGCCGGGGCCGCAGACCTTCGTCCAGGTGACCGAGAGCGTGCTGCCCGCGGGCAGGCCGTCGTCGGTGGCCGAGCCTTCGAGGGCCACGTGTCGGTCGGGAGCGTGATGGTGTGGTCGGGGCCGGCGTCCGCGGTCGGCGGGCGGTTGACGGGCGGCGGCGGGATGTCGTTCTCCGTGATCTGGAGGACGCCGTTGCCGTCCACCGGAGAAGGTCGCACGCCACGGTGCCGCGCAGCCGGCCGTTGCCGTGATGGTGATCTCCCCTTGCGGCGCGCGCACGATGGCGTAGAGCACTCCGTTGCCGCTGACTTTCACCGCCTCGGCCGGACGGCCGTGCAGCGATTCCAGCACGCAGGCAGCTCGGGTCGTCGCCGCGCCGACCGTCGAGCCGCTGAGCGTGACGCTGTTCTTCACCGTCAGCATGACGGGGCCGGCAAGACGCAACTCGCTGCCGCCGCTGAGCGACAGCTCTTCGAGGTTGTAGACGGTCGGCACGGTCGAGCCAGCGACGCCGAAGACGAAGGCCGTGTTGCGCTCGCTGACGTGAACCGTCCGTATGTGCCGGGCGGCACGGCGACCGACACCGGCTTTGCCCGAGAGCGAAGAGGTTGCGCAGCGTCGCGGCGTCGCCGAAAGTCTCGCTGGCCTTGCTCAGTGACACGTCCCGCGTGCCCTGCGGCGCCGGCGGAGACGCGACGGGTCCTGCAACACGATCGGAGTGGTCCGCGTCACGACGTGGCGCAGCGAGGCGTTGCCGCTGATCGTCACCGTGTAGCTCATCGGGCTGCGGCGCTCTCGGTGCCCTCGATCGTGCCGCCGAAGTTGGCCGAGGTGCTGCCGTCACGTGCGGCGTGCCCGGGACGAGGAGGTCGGAGGTGATGACGTCGTTGCCGTTGAGCAGCGTCTCTTCGCCGAGAGTTGCCACAGCGTGCCCTCGACGCGCCCGCTGTTGAGCGAGCGGGGCGTGACGGACGACGGCGATCTTGTCGTAGACCTGCGTGACGGCCGCGATCGGCCCGACTCCCGCGGGCGAGAACGCCACCTGCTTGAGACCGGCGGCCTCAGCCAGCCCGGTGACGACGAACGCCGTGCCGTCCCAACGCACGCGCGAGATCAGGCCGGGCGACTCCTGCGTGACGAGGATGTCGCCGATGATGCCGGTCGAACGCCCCCTCGGCGGCGCCCAAGCAACGTTCCGGCTCGCGGGATCGACGGCGTAGAGGTTCTCGTGCGCCGGGACGATGTCGATGTCCTGCGGGTTCAGGCCGACCTGGAACGCGTCCGCCTGCCCCTGCGCGTTCACCGCGTAGACGCTCCCCTGATCCTTCGCGCCGCCGAGGAGCGTGCCCGCCCACGGGCCGTACCTCCCAGGCGTCGTCGGGAACGACGACCACCCCCGCCAGGCGTGTTGAGCGCCGCCAGGCGCGTCGGCACCGCCGAAGAGTTGACGCGCCAGACGCCGCCCGCGGTGGTGACGACGAGCAGGTCGCCGCCGAAAACGCCCGTGCGGTCAATGTGCAGCCCCGTGATGACTGCCGTTCTCGCCGGGGAGCGCCACCCACGGGTTCTGGACGAGCCGCGCCGTCGGCGCTGATGCGCGCGACCACGCCGGCGGCGCCGTTACTCGCGAAGAGTGTCCCCGGTGCGAAGCCGCCGCGGCTCATGCCCTGCCCGTCGTCGCGCGCCGCGGCCACGAGCACCTCGCCGCAACCCGGCGACGTTCGAGAAGGCGGAATGGTCGCCGTCGCCCCCGAGCAGCTCGAAGCTGTGGGGCTCGCCCGACGGCGAGTTGGCGGAGAGGATCAGCTTCTTACTCGGCTGGTGGTAGTCGAGCCCCGTGTGGTCCTGGAGCCCGCTGACGAGCGGCGTCAGGACGACGTTCCAGTTTTCCTGTGGGGTAAGGGCGGCGTTGACGTCGGCCGCTGAGGCCGTCAGGGCACACAGCAACAGAGCGGGAAGGAGCTCTCGCAGGGTCATGGATTCTCCGGGCTTTGGACGTAGGTGTGGAAGGGCTGAAAGCCTAACTCACGACTCCCGTCTGTCCATCAAATGAACTGACGGACAAACGGTGCGGGTGCGGATGTCCTCGGCGGCGAGCGTGCAATGCTTGTTCTTCGCATGATGTACGTTCGGCTCTTGAACCGACGTAGATATTGGGTTTTCATGGGGAATTCATGACTTTGGGCCGGATCAGATCCCACAGAAGGGCAAGAGAGAGCAGATAAACTGCTACGTGTTGGGTTTCCAGGAGATCGACCAGACGCAGGTCACGAAGCCATGGGCGGTCCGGGTATGCGCATGGCGGACAACGCCAGCGACCTGAAAAAACGCAGAGCCGTCGCGGATCGTTGCGTCGTGGCGAGTGCCCACGCCCCTCACACCCACTTGAATCGCTTCACCGCAAACACGAACGACAGCACCGCCCAGGCGGCGAGGATCGCCAGGCCGGCGACGTGGTCCTGCAGCGGGGCGCCGTCGTTGTAGACGGCGCGCAGGGCTCGCAGGAACGGGGAGAGCGGGAGGATCAGGACCGCCTTCTGCATCCACTGCGGCGCGTTGTCGAGGCGGAAGTAGACGCCGGAGAGCAGCATCATGGGGAAGAACGCGAGGTTCGAGACCGCGCCGTAGGTCTCGACCGTCGAGGCGAAGCTGGAGAGCGCGAAGCCCATGGCGATGAAGGTCGCGGTTCCGAAGACGATGAGGGCGGTGAAGACGAGGTACGAGCCCTGGTTGGTGATCCGGAAGCCGAGCCAGGCCGCGAGCAGGAGCAACGAGGTCTGGAGCAGCACGGACGTCACGCGCTGCAGGATCTGGCCGGCCAGGAAGACCCATTTCGGAAGTGGCGTCACGGCGAGGCGGCGGTACTTGCCCTTCTCGCGGTACGCGACGGTGACCATGCCGACGGAGAAGAGACCGGTGCTGAGCAGGTTCAGGCCGACCAGTCCCGGGACGAGGAACGCGGCGTAGTTGGTCGCGTGCGCATGGCCCGGGCTCTCGATCACCATCGGAATGCGCTCCGGCTCCGCGGCGCCACTAAGCCGGGCCTGCGCCACGAGAAACGCCTGGCTTGCGGCGAGAGCGACGACCTGTCCCTGCGCGAGCAGGTAGCTGTTGAGGTGGATCCGGTATCCGTTTCCCACGCTCTCGAGCTGCGCGGTCGTGTCCCCTTTCTTCCATCGCTCTTCGGCCTGCTTCGCATCGAGAGTGACGACGTTCAGTCGCGCCTCCTGGAGCGCCTTGAGGAACGCCCGATCGCGCGCCGTCTCGTGTGCCGGTGCGATGCGCACGAGCGTCAGCGCCCGCGGGCCGTCGGAACGGAAGATCACGCCGAAGCCGAAGAGCATGAGCAGCGGAAAGGCAAACGTCCAGAACATGGCCGCGCGATCGCGCAGGTAGAGCCGCCACTCGATCTTGAACTGGCGCCAGAGAAGCGCGGACGGGTTCGGCATTTTCGTCGGTTGCATTCGATTCACTCTCGCAGGCTGCGTCCGGTGAGCTGCAGAAAAACGTCCTCGAGGGTTGCGCGGCGGACGTGGACCTGCTGGTAGTCGACGTGCTCGATCTCGATCGTCGCCAGAAGGCGCGGCAGCAGCGTCTTCGGATCCGTGGTCGGAATCTCCCAGATGTCGCCGCGCGCCTCGACCGCGCTGCCGAGGCGGCCGGCGAACGCGGACGGATCGGGAGCGGTGCCGGCAAACGTCAGCTCGACCACGCTGGGGATGCCGAGGGAGGCGATGAGCTCGGGCGGTGTGCCGGAGCGGAGGATGGTGCCGTGATCGAGGATCGCCAGGCGATCGCAAAGCGCTTCCGCCTCATCCATGTAGTGCGTGGTGAGCACGACGGTGCGGCCTTCGCCTTTCATCGTCCGGACGATCTCCCACAGCGAGCGGCGGCCCTGCGGATCGAGTCCGGCGGTCGGCTCGTCGAGAAAGACCACTTCCGGATCGTTGACCAGGGCCAGCGCGAGCGCGAGCCGCTGCGCCTGACCGCCGGAGAGAGTGACGTGATACGCGTCCGCCTTGTCTTCGAGCTGCACGAGCCGCAGCAGCTCGTCCGTGCCGCGCCGCTTCGGGTAGTAGCCGCCGAAGAGATCGAGCGCCTCGCGCGGCGTGATCTTGTTGTAGATACTCGTGGCCTGCAGTTGCACGCCGATCTTCGAGCGAATCTCGTGAGCGTTCCGATCCCAGCTCAACCCGCCGATCGAGATCTCGCCGGCATCGGGCCGCGTGAGACCTTCGATCATCTCGAGCGTCGTGGTCTTTCCGGCACCGTTGGGACCGAGAAGGCCGAAGACTTCGCCGGCGGCGACGGTGAGGTCGACGCCCGCGACGGCGAGCACGTTCGGGAACTGTTTGCGCAGACCGCGCACGACGATCTGATCGGACATGGCGGGCGAAAGATAGCAGCTCTGCGGGGCCGGAGCGCGCGCATGGGCAGGAGGGTCAGATCCGAATCATCAGGGGCAGTTCCTTTCTGCCAGTCGACCACTCCACATCAACGCGGAACCGGAAGTACCGGGAGCCGAAGTTGGGGCGCATTGCCGCAGTCCGAGCGAACGACCACTGAAGCCGGGTGCCGGCCATCGGCTTCGTGCGATTGCTGTTTTGCGCAAAGTGTAAAGTGACTTTCGCGTCCGGCAACGGCGTGCCATCGGCCTGTGATGCCGTGACGCGTACGAGGACGTCCACCTTGGGATTGAGCGACGTGTCGTTATCGACGCTGGCATGTACGAACGGCGTGGCGGGGAGGCCGCGAAGGACTTCCAGCAACGCCTGTGCTGCGGGCTCGGAGCTCCAGAGTTGGGAGTGACGGTCGGGTATCTGATCGGTAACGGTGACACCGATCGGGACAGAGAGCGTGCGCACGCGCGGACCACGCAGCCACGAGGCAGAGACGTAAGGCACGGTCGCATCGCCTTCCGGCGTTTCTTCATAGGAGACGCCGCTCGCGCCGATCGTGCATCGTGTAAGCGTGGGGAGGCCCCACGCAGCAAGGTTCGTTATGGGTATGTCCGCATTGATCGTCCAGACGCGCGCGCCATAGCGCAGGTCGGCCGCGGCAGCGCGACGTTGTACATCCGCGTCACCATCCATCCACGACGTAGTCAGGAGTGGCGCGATTGCCTTTCCCGATGCGTTCTGCACGAGCTTGAAGGGGGCGCCGGTGGGTGTCGTGAGGTCGGTGCGCACCGGGTCCGGCGGGCAGATGTCGTAAGCGGCCTGGGCACACCGAATCATCTTCTTTGTTTGCGCGGCGCTCAACTTCGCAAAGAGAAGCCCCATCGTCTCGCCGTGGGTGAGATACCGGAGCGCTTTGAGGTTACCTGCCCATGGCACGCCGAAGGAGAGGATCGCCTCAACATCCTGGTGCAACGTGGGGTCCGTCTCGAGGAGTTGCCGAAACACAACGCCACCCGTCGAATGAACGATGACCACCACCTTCTGGTTGGTCGCCGCCTTCAGCTCGCGAATGCGCTCCCGCATGTCCGCCTGCACCTGGCGATCGTCGATGGAGAGCCGCCAGTCCCAGCCGATCGCACGAAAGTTATCGCCGGACTCCACGGTGTACCCGAAGCTACGCAGAATGTCATAGAGGGATTGCGCGGCCTTCGCAATGCTCAGGACCAGACGAATCGGCTGCCCGGCGACAATCTTTTGCGGCGGCGTCACATCGCAAAGCTCTGCGATGAGCTTCTCGCGCTTCTTTGGCGTGCTGATGTCATCAAGGCCCGGAGGGAAAAGCATGCGGCGCGGGCTGAGACGCCATAGTTCTGAGGCGGGGAACCCCGGGATGAACACGACGGGTTTCAGCGACATGAGCAATCACCTCAATGGAAGATGAACTGTTGAACCTGCCTACAACGTACGTTCGGACCTCACGCGCGGCAACCGGACAAGAGAAACGCCTACCAAATCTCACCCATCAAAAACGCCGCCCATCCGGGCGGCGTTTTCGTTGGACGCGCTCCCGACCCTAGAACCCCCGCAACGCCATGTTGTCCCGGAGCCTTCGCTGATTGTTGTGATTCACCTCTCGCGTGCCGTCCGAGAAGCGCGCGTTGTTGTCGTCGAAGAACGTCGGCCACATGATCGTGCGCTCGTAGTCGAGGCAGACGATGAACGAGGTGACGCACCACTTGTCGGCTTCGGCATGCTCGCCGTTGAAGTTGTGGCCGAGCTCGTGGGCCGCGACCATCATGTTCTGAAACGACAGTCTGGCCGCGGTGCCGCCGCCCCCACCGCCACCGCCGGCGAAAACGACCGCCTGTTGCGAAAGGCCGGTCCGCCCGCCGATGAAGGCGATGCCGAGGGTGCTGCCGTCCAGGTTCTTGGCCGTGGTCAGATGGGCGACCTCGCTCTGCAGACCCGACAGGCCGCCGAAGATCTGGAGGAAGGGACTGATCTTGTTCAGGAGCGTCAAAGCATTCGTCGACGTGAGGTGCAGGCCCGCGTTGTCGCCGACCACGACCTGCATCTTGAACTCCCGGCCGGTCTGGTCGCGGTAGATGCCGTTGATCTTGTTGAGCAGCGCGGCCTGGCGCTCGTCGAACGTGAAGGACTCGCCGCTGAGCGAGATGTAGATCGAGTCCGCGACCATCGCCACGGGGATCCGTCCGTCGTCGCTGGGCGTGAAGTCTTTGACGGTGTCCGCGTTCACGCCGTCATCGCCGTACGGAAGCGCGAACTCGAGGTCCCGCGTCGCGTACACGAGATACTCGTCGCGGCCAGCCTTCGCGTCGAATCGCGAAAGCGGCTCGATGAAATACCAGCCCGTGCTCGACAGCACGTAGCCGTCCAGAACACCGCGGCTGATGGCGAAACGCGCCTCGGTGCTCTTCAGATCTTCGCCCACGACGTCGCCCGCATACGTGATCTCGCTCCCGACGACGCGCTTCGTCACCCCGCCCTTGCCGGCCTCGAAGACCGGCAGGCCCTCTTTCGGAAAGAGCGGAGCGGGTGAGAGGACGAGGGTGAAGTGGACGTCGCCGAGAACGAGGTCGAACGGCGTGCCGCTCTTTGCGTTGCGCTCGATCGCGCCCGCGTCGAGAGTCACGACCTGCGACTTGAGGATGTCCGGGTGATACGAATCCGCCGCAGCGGATCCAGCCAGACAGATTGCCAGGAACGCCCAGGCAGTACGACGAAAGAGAGAGTTGACGATCATGAGTTCCTCCTTGCCACTGGAAGCGCAAAGGGGAGGAAAAAGGGCCACGCGCCGCAGTTCAAATAGGGCGCGGGGGGCAGGGCGCGGGGGGCAGGGGGCAGGAGATGAAGCTCTTCTGCGCCCCGCCCCCTGCCCCCCGCGCCCTTGGTTCATCGATCGTGGGAACGGGTGAAGCGGAGGAGTTGGTCGATCATCTTGTCGGCCGTCGTCGCGTAGTCCGCTTCGTACTTGCGGAGCAGCTCGTCTTTTCCGGGATGCGCGCTCTTCGCTTGCCGTTCCCAGAGAACGGACAGCGTCGCATAGGGTGGCACGAGCAGCCCGATCGCGTTGAAGAAGTTGCACACGCTGCCGATGATGTGTTGTGCGCCGTCGGAGTCGCCTGTGATCACGATTCCCGCGGTCTTTCCTTCGAGCGGTGAGGCCTCGCCCGCCAGAATTCTGTCGTGAATTTCGTCCAGCCTCTCCACGGCGCGCTGGATGAGCGACGATGCGTTGCCCCACCAGATCGGCGTGGCGATGATCACGATGTCGGAGGCCAGCACCTTCGTCAGAATCGCCGGCCACTGGTCTCCCTCCCCCATGTCGGAGTACGTACCGGCAGGGATCTCATGCTCCACCAGCTTGACTGTTTCGCACGCAACGCCCTTGCGCTGCATGCGACCGGAGAGGAACTCACAAAGGGTCTCGGTGTTGGACAGCTGCGTCTTCTTCAGTGTGCCGAGAAGAATCGTTGCCTTCATGCCCCGACTCGGTGAGCAAGAGCGATGCACGCCCGTTCGGGCGACCCTGACGTTGTTTCCGGCGTAGCATGTCGCGTCTTACTCTTCACCGGATGACCTGGCGAGAAGCGACGCGTAAGAAACTGGCCCGGCGGGCGCTCGAGCGTCAGCTGGCCTATCAGGAACGCAAGGCGGAGTCCGTCCGCGGGCACGAGGACGAAGTGATCCTCGCGATGAAACAATCATCGCAGCGGGTTCGCGAGCTGCTGGAAGGGGTTCAACCGATCGCGCCGGATGCCCGCGTCGTGGAAGTCGGCAGCGGTGCCCATGGGCTGATCTTCTAATTCGGATCTTCCCACGGCACCGGCGTCGATCCGCTGGCTGTCAGTTATGGACATCTGTTTCCGCGCTGGCAGCGCGGGCGAAGGCGCGGAAAAGGGCGCCGCGCCACCTCGGCGACCGGCTGAAGCGGGTGTTCTTCAAGAACGCGCTCTACGAGCTGGTGGCGCGGCGCAGGTAGCTCCCCTGGCGGCGCGATCCGCGATAGTCTCCCTGCCCATGACTCGGCGCCTGTTCGCTCTCGCAATCCTCCCCATTCTCCTCGCAGCAGCTGCAGACGCGGGCATCGATCCGGACGTCCTGGCGAGGCAAGCCATCGAGGCGTACGGGAACAAGGACTACGCCCGCAGCGCGGATCTGTTTGCAGCCGCGATCGATGCCGGAGGCCAGGGCGCGGAGCTCTTCTACAACGCGGCGTGCGCGAGTGCGCTGGCCGGGCGCACCGATGCAGCCTTTGCGCTGCTCGACCGTGCGGCCGCGGCCGGATACGACACCGCGGCGCAGATCGCGAAGGACGGCGATCTCGTGACGCTGCATGAGGACGCGCGGTGGCCCATGCTCCTCCAGAAGCTCGAGACCGCGGCACGGCGGCGGAAGTTGATGTGGGACAACCCGCTGTTCGAGACCGCGTACCGCGAAGTGCTTCCCGAGAACGAACGGATCGCCGGGGTGTCCCGGCTCTGGGCGGAAGCCAAATTCAACTTCGTCAACTTCGACCTCGCTCCCGATCTCGACTGGGACGCGATCTACCTGAAGTACCTCGCGCTCGCCCGTCGCGAGCAGACGACGAAGGAGTATTACCAGCTCCTCGCGGCAATGGCGGCGAACCTCCGTGACGGTCACAGCGGCGTCTGGGCGCCGAAGGAGCTCTGGCCGGACGTCTACGCGAAACCGGCCCTGAAAACGCTGCTCGTCGAGAATCGCGTCGTCATCGCGGACGTCTACGACACGGGGTTGCAGCGCGATGGTCTCGAGCGCGGCATGGAGGTCGTCGCCGTCGACGGCCGTCCCGTGAAGGAGTACGCGGAGACGCGGATTGCACCGTACGAGAGCGCATCGACGGCGCACGATCTGCTGTCGCGCACTTACGAGTCCTCGTTGCTCCAGGGATCCGCGTCCGCACCGGTCGTCCTCACGTTGCAGGATGGTGCGGGCCGGATCTTCGAGCGCCGCGTCCCGCGACTCTCGATGCCCGACCGCAGGAAGGTCGTGAACGAACCGGGCTTCGAGATCCGGATGCTGCCGGGCGGCGTCGCGTGGATCGTCCTCCGCACGTTCGACAATGGTGCGGTGGCCGAGGAATTCGCGGCCCGATTCAGCGAGATCGCGAGTGCAAAGGCCCTCGTTCTCGACGTCCGCGAAAACGGGGGCGGTGACAGCGGCATCGGATACCGGATTCTGGCGTGCCTGACCGCGAAGCCGTTCCGCACGTCCCGATGGCGGACGCGCGACTACCGCCCCGCTCATCGCGCCTGGGGCCGCGCCGAAGCTGTATTCGAAGGAGAGGCAGGCACCGTGGAACCGAACGGCAAGCTGTCCTACGCCGGACCGGTGGCCGTGCTCACAAGTGCCCGAACGTACTCGGCCGCGGAGGATTTCGTCGCCGCGTTCGACGCGATGAAGAGAGGGACGATCGTCGGGGAGCCGACGGGAGGGAGCACCGGGCAGCCGCTCCTGTTCGATCTTCCGGGCGGCGGCACGGGACGCGTGTGTACCAAGCACGACAGCTACCCGGACGGCCGCGAGTTCGTGGGCGTGGGAATCTCCCCGCACGTGCTCGCCCGGCCTTCGTTGAAGGACCTCCGCGAGGGACGCGACACCGTCCTCGAAGCGGCGGTGTCGGCCTTGCACGACAAACGCTGAGGACCGCCGATGGCTCGCTACGTGTTGGGTTTTCAGGAGATCGACCAGACGCACGTCGCGGTCGCCGGCGGCAAGGGCGCGCACCTGGGGGAGCTTTCGCGGATCGAAGGCCTCCGCGTGCCGGCCGGCTTTTGCGTGACGACGGACGCCTTTCAGCGGATCCTGGCATCCGCACCATCGATCGACCATCGGCTCGATGCGTTGTCGCGCCTGAAAGCGGACGACCGCGAGGCGATCCGCGCGCTCAGCGCGGAGATCCGCCTTGTCATCGAAGGAATCCCCATCCCGGACGATGTCGCGACGCCGATTGCGCAATCGCTCGCCCGGCTCGGCGAGCAACACGCCTGCGCCGTCCGCTCCAGTGCGACGGCGGAGGACTCGCCGTCCGCCTCCTTCGCCGGCCAGCACGACACTTTCCTGAACGTCGTGGGGCCGGCGGCGATCCTCCAGCACGTCAGCCGGTGCTGGGCCTCGCTCTTCACCGAGCGGGCCCTGACCTACCGCCTGCGGAACGGCTTCGACCACCGGAAGGTCCACATGGCCGTGGTCGTCCAGCAGATGGTCAACCCGCGGGCGTCCGGCATCCTGTTCACGGCCGACCCCGTTACGGGCAACCGGAAGGTCGCCTGCGTGGAGGCCGTCTTCGGCCTCGGCGAGGCTCTGGTCTCCGGCCTGGTGAACCCGGACGTCTACCAAGTGCGGGACGGTCAGGTCGCCGCCAACGGCACGACGCTGACGGACGCGCAGGTCGTGCGGCTCGCGCAGCTGGGCCGGCGGATCGAAGCGCACTTCGGCCGCCCCCAGGACATCGAATGGTGCCTGGCCGGCGACGACTTCCAGATCGTCCAGAGCCGGCCGATCACCACGCTCTTCCCCATCCCCGCCGCCGGCGATCAAGAGAATCACGTCTACGTCTCCGTCGGCCATCAACAGATGATGACCGACCCCATGAAACCGCTGGGGCTCTCCGTGTGGCAGCTGACGACCCCGCGTCCCATGGCCGAGGCGGGCGGGAGGTTGTTCGTGGACGTCACGCAGATTCTGGCTTCACCGGCGAGCCGCGCAGGTCTCGTCGAAGGCCTCGGGAAATCCGATCCGCTGATCGGGGACGCGCTGCAGACCCTCCTCGACCGCGGCGATTTCCTCCCGCCGCCCCCGGCCGAGGGTCCCGGCTGGGCGCCGCCCGGCGGTGGACACGCTTCGATCGAGACCGATCCGGCCATCGTCGACGAGCTGATCGCGCGCAGCGAGGCCTTCATCGCCGCCTTGAAACGCGACATCCGGACGAAGTCCGGACCGGCGCTGCTCGACTTCATCCTGGCGAACGTCCAGGAGAAGCGGATCCAGTTCGATCCGAAAAGCCTTCAGGTGATCATGGCCGGGATGGAAGCCGCATGGTGGCTCAACGACAAGCTGCAGGCGTGGCTGGGCGAAAAGAACGCGGCCGATCCGCTCACGCAGTCCGTGCCCCACAACGTCACGTCGGAGATGGGCCTGGCGCTCCTGGACGTCGCGGACGCGATCCGTCCGCATCCGGACGTGGTGGCGTTTCTGCGGCAGGTCGATCACGACGGCTTCCTGGACGAGTTGCCCAGGCTCGCCGGCGGGCGCGAAGCGCGGGACGCCATCCAGGCCTGGCTCGACGAGTACGGCATGCGCGGCGCCGGCGAGATCGACATCACGCGGCCGCGCTGGAGCGAGCGCCCCACCATGCTCGTGCCCATCCTCCTCGGCCACATCGAGAGCTTCGAGCCGGGCGCCGGCAAGCGGCGCTTCGAGCAAGGGCGGCAGGCGGCCTGGAAGAAGGAGCAGGAACTGCTGGAGCGTTTGCGGACCTTGCCGGACGGGGAGCGGAAGGCCGAAGAGACCAAGCGCATGATCGACCGGGTCCGGACGTTCGCCGGATACCGCGAGTACCCGAAATACGACATGGTCAGCCGCTACTTCGTTTACAAGCAGGCCTTGCTGGAAGAAGCCGGGCGCCTCGTGCAGGACGACGTGCTTCGCGAACCGGAAGACATCTTCTACCTCAGGTTCCAGGAGTTTCAGGAGGTCGTGCGCACGAACCAGGTGGATGATCAGCTCATCCGCGAGCGCAAGGATGCGTTCCGGTCGTATCAGGCACTGACACCGCCCCGGGTCCTCACGTCGGATGGCGAGGCCGTGGCCGGGTCGTACCGGCGCGACGACTTGCCGGCCGGCGCGCTGGTCGGCTTGCCGGTTTCGGCCGGGACCATCGAAGGACGGGCCCGCGTCATCCTGGACATGGCGGAGGCCGATCTCGAGGCGGGCGACATCCTGGTCACCGCCTACACCGATCCGAGCTGGACGCCGCTGTTCGTCGCGATCCGGGGTCTGGTGACGGAGGTGGGAGGCCTGATGACTCACGGCGCGGTGATCGCACGGGAGTACGGCCTGCCGGCCGTGGTGGGGGTGGAGCATGCCACCCGGCTGATCCGGGACGGGCAGCGGATCCGCGTGCATGGAACGGACGGGTACGTCGAGATCCTGTTTTAGGGCCACCACCATTTCGCTGGCAACGGTGTCTCTGTGAGTGCGCATGAGGGCGCTGTCCGGGGATGAAATTGGCAGCCAGATCGTCCGTGTTGCACGAGCGGCTACACTTCTCCGGAAGTAAGCAACGTCCTCGGTCAAGGGAGAACAACTGATGGTATTTCGGCGGATTCGTGTGTGGATCGCATGGGGAGTGCTCGTCCTGGCGGGTGCCGCATTGCAGGCACAGGAGAACAACCTCCCCCGCATGCTCGGACCGGCGCTGTCGGCTCCCGTGCAGGTGACGACCGGGGAAGGGGTAACGTTGCGTGCGCGCACCGCGCTCCCCGATTTCGCGCTCATCGAATCGCTGGCGCGAAGTCAAGCCGAGACGCTCGCGCGACCTCGCTTCGTGATCGATCTGTTCCCCGGCCTCGAGCTCGAGGCGGAAGTGATTTCCGCCGAAGTGCGCGATCACGGCTCTACTGTCTTTGCACGGCTCACCGGCGTCGAGCTCGGCAGCGCGATGTTCACCTACGAGGCCGGCGTGCTGACCGCTACGATCGATTCTCCGGACGGCAACTACGCCATCCTCCGCCAGCCCAACGGCGTGTACCAGGTCGCCCAGCTGGCTCTGCAGAAGTTGCCGTCCGAACTGCCGCCGCGACAGGCCGGCTCGATGGTGCCCCTCCCGGACCTCCCGGAGTCCGACGTGCCGGTCGATTCCGGCCGGCTGATCGACGTCATGGTCGTCTGGACGCCGGCCGCCCAGAGTGCCAACGGCGGGGCCGCCGCGATGCAGAGCCTCGCGCAGGCGTCGATCGACAACTCGAACCTCACCTATCTCAACAGCGGCATCGCCCAGCGGCTGCGGCTGGTCCATGCGGAGCAGGTGAGCTATACCGAACGAACGAACTGCGCCGGCGGAGGCACCGCATTCGATTGCGGGCTCGATGACATTACCGGCAACGGCGACGGCTTCATGGACAACGTCCACACACTGCGCGACACGCACGGCGCGGACATGGTGTCGCTGTTCATCAATGACACTGCCTTCTGTGGAATTGCCTGGCTGTTTACAGGGAACGCCGCCTCCGGTTTTTCGGTTCTCGCCTCCAACACCTGCCCGGTCGGCAATAAGTCGTTCGTCCACGAGCTCGGCCACAACATGGGTGCGCACCACGATCCGTATGTGGCGCCCGGTCCGGGCGCCTGGGCGTATTCACACGGCATCGTCAATCTCGCGAGCCGCTGGCGCGACGTCCTGGCCTACAACAACCAGTGCGCCGATACGACTCCCTTTACGAGCTGCCCGCGGATCCAGTACATGTCGAATCCGAAGCTCACCTATAACGGCGCGGCCCTGGGCGACGCGGCGGTGCGCAACAACACCCATACGCTCAACAAGACCGCCAAGGCGGTTGCAGCCTTTCGCCCGACTGCCACCGCCTTGCACCCGGTTCCACAGCGCTTCACGGACGTCGCGCCCAGCCACCCGTTCTATGGCCACATCGAGTTCTTCGCGCAGGCGGGTGTCACCTCCGGCTGTAGCGCAGGCCTCTACTGTCCCAACACTCCCGTCACCCGCGAACAGATGGCGCCGTTCCTCGAGCGCGCGATGAAGGCTTCGAACTGGACGCCGCCCGCTGCAATCGGCTTGTTCACCGACGTCCCGCCGGGCGCGCCGTTTCGCAACTTCATCGAAGCGCTGAGGAACGACGGGATCACCGCCGGATGCGGGCCGACGACCTATTGTCCCCAGGCCCCCGTGACGCGCGCCCAGATGGCGGCGTTCGTGTTGCGCGCCCGCTGCGGCTCGAGCTACGTGCCCAACATGCCCGCCTCGCAGACCTTCAGCGACGTCGCGTTGACCCATCCGCTGGTCCGGTATATCCAGAAGCTGTATACGCTCGGGATCACCGGCGGCTGTGCTTCGGGCCCCCTGCGCTATTGTCCGGACCAGGCGGTCACGCGCGGGGAGATGGCGGTGTTCATCGAGCGCTCCTATCCGTTCCTCACTCCGTCGGAAATCTGCACTCCCTGATTTGATTCCACACGGGTCTCGCAGGATGTACGGAAACGGCGCCAGAGGCGCCGTTTTTCGCTTCACAATCGATTACACTTCTCCGTAAGTAATACAGAGGGTAGCCGGTCGAGGGAGTCCAAATGATCACAGTTCGGCGGATTCGTGTCTGGATCGCTTGCGGAGCATTCGTCCTGGCGGGTGTCGCCGTGCAGGCACAAAAGAACAACCTGCCCCGCGTGCTCGGACCAGCGCTGGCGGCTCCTGTAGTGGTGACGACCGGTGAGGGCGTGACGTTGCGTGCGCGCACCGCGCTCCCCGATTTCGCGCTCATCGAAGCATTGGCGCAGAGTCAATCCGATACGCCCAAGCGGACCCGCTTCGTCATCGATCTGTTTCCCGGCCTCGAGCTCGAGGCGGAAGTGATTGCCGCCGAGGTGCGCGATCACGGCGCTACTGTCTTTGCACGACTGACGGAGGTGGAGCTCGGCAGCGCGATGTTCACCTACGAGGCCGGCGTGCTGAACGCCACGGTCGATTCTCCGGGCGGCAACTACTCCATCCTCCGCCAGCCCAACGGCGTGTATCAGGTCGCCCAGTTGGCTCTGCACAGGTTGCCGGCCGAAATGGCGCCGCGACAGGCCGGCTCGATGATCGAGCTCCCGGACCTCCCGGAGTCCGACGTGCCGGTCGATTCCGGTCGGCTGATCGACGTCATGGTCGTCTGGACACCGGCCGCCCAGAGCACCGTCGGCGGCGCCGCCGCGATGCAAAGCCTCGCGCAGGCGTCGGTCGATAACTCGAACCTCACCTACCTCAACAGCGGCATCGCCCAGCGGCTGCGGCTGGTCCATGCGCAGCAGGTGAGCTATACCGAACGAACGACCTGCCCCGGCGGAGGCACCGCATTCGATTGTGGGCTCGACGACATCTCCGGCAACGGTGACGGCTTCATGGACAGCGTACACACGCTGCGCGACACACACGGCGCGGACCTGGTGTCGCTCTTCGTTGCCGACACCTCCTACTGCGGACTGGCCTGGCTGTTCACGGGCTCCGCCGGCTCCGGTTTTTCGGTTGTCAACGCCCAGCTCTGCGCCGTCAGCAACAAGACGTTCGCCCACGAGCTCGGCCACAACATGGGTGCGCACCACGACCCTTATGTCGCGCCCGGCCCAGGCGCTTACGCGTATTCACACGGCATCGTCAATCTCGCGAGCCGCTGGCGCGACGTCATGGCCTACGTCAACCAGTGCTTCGATACGACGCCTTTTACGGACTGCCCGAAGATCCAGTACATGTCCACTCCGAAGCTCACCTATAACGGCGCGGCCCTGGGCGACGCGGCGGTGCGCAATAACACCCATACGCTCAACAAGACCGCCAAGGCCATTGCCGCCTTTCGTCCGACAGCCACCGGCGCGCACCCGGTTCCGCAACGCTACACGGACGTCGCACCCAGCCACCCGTTCTATGGCCACATCGAGTTCTTCGCGCAGGCGGGTGTCACCTCCGGCTGCGGCACAGGCCTCTACTGTCCCAACACTCCCGTCACCCGCGAACAGATGGCGGCGTTCCTCGAGCGCGCGATGAAGGCTTCGAACTGGACCCCGCCCGCTGCAATCGGGTTGTTCACCGACGTGCCGCCGGGCGCGCCGTTCCGCAATTTCATCGAAGCGCTGAGGAACGACGGGATCACCGCCGGATGCGGGCCCACGACCTATTGTCCCCAGGCCCCCGTGACGCGCGCCCAGATGGCAGCGTTCGTGTTGCGCGCCCGTTGCGGCTCGAGCTACGTGCCCAACATGCCCGCCTCGCAGACCTTCAGCGACGTCGCATTGACCCATCCGCTGGTCCGGTATATCCAGAAGCTGTATACGCTCGGGATCACCGGCGGCTGTGCTTCGGGCCCCCTGCGCTATTGTCCGGACCAGGCGGTCACGCGCGGGGAGATGGCGGTGTTCATCGAGCGCTCCTATCCGTTCCTCACTCCGTCAGAGGTTTGTACTCCCTGACCTCAAGCGCAGAGGGCAGAGCGATTGCGCCGGGGCTCGCAGAGTGATCGTCGCGCGCAGCAGGTGTCATCCTGAGCCGCGTAGACGGCGAAGGATCCCCTGATTCAGGCGCGGACATCCCCAGCCGCAGGAGATCCTTCGCTGTCTACGCAGCTCAGGATGACACACGGTTGCGGCTCTGCCGCGCTGTGGCTCTGCTGTGAAAGTCTCCCCCACCACACGGCTCCGGCAGCCTATCGATCGGTCTCATGGCGCACGGCCCGTTCGTCGTCCGACGCGGCAGACCGTCGCGCACCTGTGGCCGCTGCCGTCACCGTTGGAACAACCTGTTCGCGCAACGCGTGCATTTCGGCCGCCAGCCGGGTGAGCTCCCCGCGCACTTCAGCGGTCTCGGCGCGCGACTCGTGCCTGAGCGTGAGCATGGCCTTGAGGAGAGCGCGATTGATGGCCAGCTGCTGGACCCAGTAGACGCGGATGCCGCGCAGCACGAAGCGCCGCAGGGGCGTCAGGAGACGCTTCAGCGGCGAAGGGAGGTCCGGCCGCGGCGATCCGAGGAGCGATTCCGCCGCCATCGCGTCCAGCTCGAACGCGCCGGACGGCACCACAGCCGCCTGGGCGGCCTCCACCGGTGCGCTCCACTCCTCCTCCGCAACGGCCGCTTCGACGAGCTCCACCGGTGCGGGTGTCTCCTCCGGCGCCACGGCCGCTTCGAACGGGCGCCGGTGCTCAGCCAGCAGGCGGCGGAGCAGCGGTCCGCGTGCGTGCGGGCTGTGCAGGGCCTCGATGTCGGCGCGGGCGCGCGCGCCCACGGCGGCCGCGGCGGCCGGTTCGGCGACCACCCGCAGCATCTGCTGCGCCGCGGCGGCGACGTCGGGCTCGGCCCAGCGCGAGCGGGGGGGATACGGCGGCGCGCCATCCCCGACTTCGGTGAGGCGCACCGGAACGGGGAAGCTGTTGGACTCGTTCGCGAACTCGAGCGTCGCCGAGTACGCCGTACTGATCACCGGCTTGCCCAGCGCCATCGCCTCGGCGACCGTCAGCCCGAACCCCTCCGAACGGTGCAGGGACACGTAGCAGTCGCATGCGTCGAGCATCGCAAAGTAGTCTCCGCTCGAAACGTACCCGTCGCGAATGACGATGTTCGGCCAGCCCGCGGCGGCCATGCGCAGCTCTTCGTCTTCCGCCGCGTAGCCGCTCCGCGTTGGTGGTCTTGATGTAGACCGCAACCTCGGGGCGATCGGCGAAGGCCTGCTGGAACGCGGCCACCACCGCCAGCGGGTTCTTCCGCCGGAACACGCTGTCGTAGTCGAAGCAGAACAGAAACAGGAAGCCTTCCGGCATCCCCAGCCCGGCGCGCGTGCGCCGCCGCACCTCCGGCACGATCACCGGGAGAGGAAAGGCGCGCACCGGCTTGGTGAGGCTGCGCGACAGGGCCGCCGCGGTGAACTCGCTGATGCCCCACACCTCGTCGAGATAGCTCTCGCTTTGCGCCATCGCGGCGGGCAGATCCTCCACTTCCCAGGCCCAGAGACCGATGTTGCGGGTGTTCGCGGACAGGTGTGCGCGCATCTCCTCGAAGAAGACCGGCAGCGGATCGGCGTTGATGCAGAAGAGGTTGGTGTCGAACACCGGAACCGCCGCGCCGAAATCGCGAAACTCCCGCTGCTGGCGGCTGACGGTGCGGGTGAACGGGATGACCGCGTACGGAATCCCTTCCGCCGCCAGCGCGGCCACCACCGCCCGGACGATCTGTCCGGTGCCGGCCTCGGAGTACACGTAGCCGTACACGTTGACGCCGGGAGACCGCTCCCCGTTGTACGCCTCCGGCAGGGAAGCCGGTGGCGCGGGTGCGGGGATGAGCTGGGGAGGGATCAGATGCTCGCGAACGCCGCTGGTCCTCGCCCATTCGAGAAATCTCCCGGCGTCGCTGGAGCCGATCCAGGGAAAGGCGACCCGCAGATCCGCGCGGTCGCTCCAGATCTCGGCGAGATACCCGGGAACCGCGGGGGCATGGGGGCCCGGCCGCCGCAGACGCCGGATGACGTCGTCCGCGCCCGCCGTCGAGAACGGGCTCGGAAACGCGACTGCGCCCTCGCCCGCTTCGTCCTCGACATAGGTCCGGTGCAACACCCTGCGGACGCGCGCGTCGAGCGGCAATCCTGAGGCGGTCTCTGCGAAGCCGTAGGGCACCGCTTCGCAGTCCGCGAAGCCGGCCTCCTGCAGCGCCTCGGCATAGCGGCGGCACAGACCGGCCAGGAGCGGGGACTCGCTGAGCCGGATGCGCGGCGACGCGTGCTGGTGCTTCGAGAGGAGGTGCGGCACCCGCGGGGTGAACCCGCTGAAATGGAAAAAGCGCAGCGGCCGGCCGTTGACGAGGATTCGATCGCCGTCGCGGGTGAGGACGCGATGCGGCAGGTTCCAGTAGGCGACGTTGTATCCGGGATCCTTGAGGACGGCCGGCTCGAAGAGCGCCGGCGCGAAATCGAGCCAGCGCTGGTCGACGAACAGTCCGCGGGCCACGTCGCTCAGGCAGTCCCGCCGGAGCCGCTCGCGCCACCAGGGAACGAAGGCTTCCCCCGCCTCGGCGGACAGCGCCAGGAAGCCGAGGTTGTAGATGCCGGCGAGCAGCAGGTCGCGATCGGCGGGACGCATGCCGTCCCGCGGCAGAGGCTCCGTGACATGCGGGGTCAGGACCATGCCGTGCGCGCGCGCCAACGGCTCCAGAGGTCCGAGGGAGTCGAAGACCTCGATGTCCGGGTCGAGATAGATCACCACCTGCGCACCGCGCGCGAAGAGATGCTGGAACGCCCACGGCTTCAGGGCCGTGGCCAGCTCAGTGACGTCGTAGGTCGCCGCCATCGTGTGGAAATCGGACGGCGGATCGAACGGAAGCTCGCCGGCATGGATGATCTCGAACGACGGCTCCGGAGGAAGGCCGCGGCCCGGATCGTCGAGGACCACGACGCGCAGGCGCGAGCCCGGATTGTGCCGGGCCAGGCTGGCCGCAAGCACGCGCGCGTGCGCGAGATAGTTGCGGGCGACGATCGTGAACACCTCCGTGGCAGGCGTCAGGAGCTCCTGCCCGGCCGTGGAGTCCGGCGCGGCCAAACGCTCGCGCAGAGCCGCGATCTCTTCGCGCGTCGCGAGAGCGAGACGATCGATCTCCTCCTGCAGGGTGTCGCGCGCGACGAGCAGCGCCCTGGCATCTTCCCGAAGCTGGCGCCGCTCCACGTGGCCGGCCAGGAGGATGTCCACGGCATGGCCCGAGACGAGCTCGGGGTACTTCTCATAGATGCGGCGCAACACCGGCAGATAGTCCGTGCGGCGCAGAAACCGCTGGTGCAGCGAATCGGGGCGGATGCGGTACTCGAAGGCCGGACCGGGAATCCGGATGAAGCGCCAGCCGCGGGCGGCGGCGCCGAGCCAGAAGTCCCAGTCTTCCCAGTCGTGAAACGCGACGTCGTACCCGCCTCCCTCGCTCCAGACCGCCCGGCGGACGACGGCACAGGCGTCGATGTAGTTGCCGCTGAGCATCCGCGGCAGGTCGAGCTCCGGCACGGTGACGTCGCCGCTGCGGGCGCCGAACTCGCGGCGATCCCCGTACACGACGCCCGCGGCGGGATCCGCATCGAGGAGCGCGACGGCTTCCGCGGCGAAGCCGGGCAGGATGCGGTTGTCGGCATCGAGCGGCAGGAAGTAGTCGCCGGCGGAAGCGGCGATCCCCCGGTTGCGCGCCGAGGAGAGACCGCCGTGCGGCTGTTCGATCACCCGATGCCCGGCCTCGCCCAGCGCGGCCAGCACCTCGCGGGTGCGGGGCTGCGTCGAGCCGTCGTCGACGATGAGGATCTCCGCCGCGGGCGCGTTCCGCTGCACGCTGGCCACGGCGTCGATCAGATACTCCCCGTCGTCGTGGCAGGGAATGACGACGGAGAGGCGCGGCCGCTGCTCCGCGGGCCGGCGGACGCTCGTGCGCGATGCGGCTTCCCACCGGCGATCATTGCCGAGGTCTGCCGCGTCGTCCAGCATCCCGAGGAGCTCCATCGCCCCGGCATGCGTGTGCTGCCAGAGGCCCGGAAGCGGATCGTCGTCGGGAAACGAGACGAACGAATCCTCCGCGCGCAGGCTCGCGAGCGTGGCGGCATCGGCGTCCACGCCGAGCCGCCGGCGCACCAAGTCGACGAATGCTCCCGGGTCGCGCAGCAGGCGATTGGAGCTGACGAGCAGCGTCCGGTCGCGATGTCTCCGGTGAAAGTCGAGGATGCGGCGGTTGTAGTGGGCCCAGATGCGGGACGGGTAATCGGGATGCTCGAGCCAGACGCCGGCACCGGTGCGGAGCATCGAATCCGCGACTTCCCAGGGATGGCGATAGAGGAGCAGAAAGCGGGCTTCTCGTTCGAGCACCTCATCCCAGAAGTCGAGGAGCATCGAGGTCCGCGGATCTTTCCAGCCCCACGCACCGCCGGCGGCGTCGCGCGCGGCAAACAGCGCCGAGGCCGCGTGGCGATGACCGGCGAGCGGACCGGTGTCGAACGCCCCGCTTTCGACCCATCCCCAGTCCGGATGGCCCTCTCCGGGCGGAGTGCAGTCGTTGAGGATGCGCCGGTTGAGCGCCAGGAAGTCGACGTCCTCGAAGTATCCGCGGACGTTCCCGCGGTCCGCCTCCAGGAGCCGGTCGCCGATCCGGACATTCCATGCCGCGAACAGGGAGGCGACGAACGAGGTACCGGACCGGTGCATGCCGGTGATGGGCAATCGAAGGGGTAGGGTCATGGGATGAGCTTGGGCCGCGCGCGTTGTAGTAGGCTGCGCCGCCGCTTCCGCGCCTCTTGCGGAGGAGCACGGAATGCCGAGCGACAGCCCCGTTCAGAACCACACGCAGAAGCACATGCCGGGCCGCCTGGCCACGAGCCTGCTCATCGGCGTCGTCTGCTTCGTAATCTACAACGCCAACGGCCGCGCGATCACCGCAGGAGATACCTACCCCGCCCGCTATCTGCCGTTCGCGATCGTGAACGACCACACGATCTTTCTCGATCCCGTGGCCAAGGTCGCGGCGCAGGGGCGGGGCGACGGAGCGTTCTGGATGTTGCGGCGCCCCGACGGCCACATCCTCTCTCTCTACCCCGTCGCCGTGCCGGTGCTCGTGTCGCCTCTCTACATACCCGCGGCCGCCTGGCTGCGCATGCGGGGCTGGACGGAGGCCAACCTGGACCACGTCGCGAGGATCATGGAGAAGCTCTCCGCCTCGCTCCTGGCCTCGCTGAGCGCGTCGCTCCTCTATCTGCTGCTGCTCCGGAGGGCGCGGCCGCCGGTCGCGCTGTTCCTCACCGCGGCGTACGCCTTCGGAACGACGACCTGGGTGATCAGCAGCCAGGCGTTGTGGCAGCACGGGTTGGCCGCGCTGCTCGTCGTCGGCGCGCTGCTGGCCCTCACCAAAGCGCCCACCGCGCCGCGGGCCATCGCCGCCGGCCTGCTCTGCGGGCTCATCGCCGCCAACCGCCCGCCGGACGCGATCCTCGCGGCGGCGCTGGGGGCCTACGCGCTGTTCTGGGCGGGCGGCCGGCGCTACCGGCTGCTGTTCGTCGCGGCAGGAGCACTGCCCGCGGCGGCCGTGCTGCTCTACAACCTCGGCGCAGCGGGCAACCTCCTGGGCGGTTATGGACTGATCGGCCGGGCCCGTTTCTTCAGCCACGAATTGCTTCCCGGGATCGCCGGATTGCTGGTCAGCCCCACGCGCGGCCTGCTGATCTTCTCCCCTTTTCTGCTCTTCCTCGCGCTGGCAGGCCGCTTTATGCCGCGCAACCGCGAGGAGCGGCTCCTGACCCTGGCCATGCTCGCGGCGATCGCCCTGCAGATCGTGGTCTACGCGAAGGCCGACTGGCGGGGCGGTCTCTCCTGGGGCCCGCGCTACATGACCGACGTCCTCCCCTTTTTCATCTGGATGCTGGCGCCGGTGGTCTCCTCCCTGAGCGGGATCGCGCGCATCGGCTTCCTCGTGACGACCGCCTGGTCGATCCTGATCGCAGCCATCGGCGCCTTCTGCTACACGCCTCCGATCGACCTTCCCATCTTCGCGGCGGACCGAGGGGCGGAATATCACGACATGCGCGGCGCGTGGCAGTGGCGGAACGCACCGTTCCTCACGGCGCTGAAGAACGGCCGTGCGCCGGCCGATCTGGTGACGAGGATCCGTGGCACGTTCGACGCGATCGAGGCCGGCTTCGGACCCACCGAGGTCGTCACGGCCGGGCAGCCGGTCTTCGCGACCGGCTGGGCGCTCACCGGCCGCGACACCCCGTGGCAGGTGGCGATCGCCATCGACCGCCACCCGCCCGCCGGCACCACGACCTTTTTCGACCGGCCCGATGTGCGCACCACGCTGCACGAACGGAGTGCGGCCGGCTGGCGCATCCCGTTCGATACGACCGGCTGGGCTCCCGGCGAGTACACCCTGACCGCCTTCGTGTGGGCCTCGGAAAAAGGCGAGGGCTACTACCTGCAGGACCGCACGCTGACCGTGAGAGCGCCCGGAGCGCCGCCCGCCGAAGCCCGCGACCTCGACGAAAACGCCAGTCAGGCCGCGGCACGCATTCGCGAGCACCATCAGGAGCCGGGGTACTGGCTCACGGCCTTCACGAGCGGGACGGACTTCCAGGACCCCCGTCCCGAGATGAACACCTTCCTGACGGCACTCCTCGTCGAGCTGCTCGATCCCGTGGCCGGCACGAGCGGCCTGCGGGACAACCTTCTGCGCGCGCGTGCGCATCTCACCGCGCAGATCGAGGACGGCGGACTGGTGCGCTATCACGGGCGGCCGGATGGTCCCGGCATCGGGACTCTCGGGTGCGCCATCACCCCCGATACCGACGACACCGCGCTCGTCTGGCGGCTCGCGCCCGGTCCCGACCGCACCCGGTTGACGGCCGCGCTGGCGACGCTCGACCGGTATCGCACGCCGGAGGGCCTCTATCGGACGTGGCTCGCGCCGCGTGAGGCCTACCAGTGCCTCGACCCGGGCAGCGATCCAAACCCGCCAGACGTCACTATCCAGATGCACCTGCTGCTCCTGCTGTCCGAAGTCCGCCCGGCGGCCGGCCGCGCGCTCTGCGACGCGCTGCAGCCCTTCGCCCGCGAGGACCGGGGCTGGGTCTACTACCAGAAGACACCCCTGGTTGCGATCCTGCGTCTGCCCGACGTGGCGCGCGCGGGGTGCAAGCTCGATCTGCCCGAATCACGATTGCACGCGAACGTTCCGGCCCAGCAGATCTGGCTGACGGCAGCACGCCTGCTGACCGCACCCTCGACACCGGGAAGTCCGCCTCCCGACGCGGTGCTCCTCCGCGCGGTGCTGCGCGAGCTCGCCAGAGACGACTTCGCACTCGTACGAATGAACCCGCCGCTCTTCTACCACAACGACCTCACGGCGACCGTCCCCAGGTACTACTGGTCCGAGGACCTGGGATACGCGCTGTGGCTGAGACTCTATGACCGATACCAACGCCGCGGCGAGCCCCGCGGCCACTAGAGCGTTCGCGCTTCGTTTCCTCTCCTGCCTGCGCCCGCAAGACATCCTCGCCCTGCAAGGCGCGCCCCTGCTCGGCGCCGCACTGGCGATGGGCCGCCCGGCGATCCACGACCTCGTTCCGCTCGCCATTCTCCTGGTCGCCAACGTCCTGCTCGTGACCCATGTCTTCGTGCTCAACGACTGGGCCGGCCTGACCGGCGACGTCGCGGACCCCAACAAGGCGGCCCGGGTCTTCACGGCCCGAGGGATCAGACGCCGGGACATGGGCGTCCTGACGGCGGCTCTCCTCGTCGTGAGCCTCGTCCTGTTCGCCTGCGCCGGACCGTTCCCGTTCGGCATCGCCGCGGCCATCGCCGCGCTGAGCGCGCTCTACTCCCTTCCGCGATTCCACTGGAAGGGCAAGCCCATCCTCAACTCCCTGGCGCATGTGACCGGAGGCGTCCTGCACTTCCTGCTCGGCTACTCGATCGCGCATCCCGTCGATGGACGCAGCCTCGCCATGGCCATGTTTTTCGGCCTGATCTTCACCGCCGGTCATCTGACCCAGGAGGTCCGGGATCATGACGGCGACGCCATCAACGCCATCCGGACCAACGCGGTCGTCTTCGGCCGGCGCCGCGCGTTCGCCGCGAGCGTCGCGCTCTTCGCCCTGGCCCAGACCGTCCTGCTCCTGCTGTCGCTTCGGGGGATTCTCCCCTACCCGCTCGCCGCACTCGTCACGCTCTTTCCCCTGCAGCTCCATTGGTCGCTGCGCGCACTGCGCGAGGGCCTCACCTTTGCGGCTGTCAGCCGCCTGCAGACGCGCTACCGCATCCTCTATGCATGCATCGGCCTGGCGATGGTGGCCTTCAGTGTGGGTTGGGGTCAGACCCCAATCCACACTTGACTCACGCCGCGAGCAGCGCCCGCAGGTCCCGGGCCATGCCCCGCAGGCCGCGCCGGTCCGCCTCCGGCAGCAGCTCGGCGATCAGCTTCTCCACTTCCCTGCGATCGCCGTGCTCGTGCAGCGCTTTGGCCAGATCGGCCTTCTGCAGCATCACCACGCCGGGCGGTTCCAGCGCGATGGCCATGCGCACCGTTTCGCGGCGAAGCTCCACCGCGCGCGGCCAGTCGCCGAGGGCGGCGGCGACGCGACCCTCCGCCATGACGTACCGGAATCGCGCAGTGTCGTCCCCGGCCGCCTGGCGCAGCATCGCCAGCCGTCGCCTCGCCGAGGCGGCGTCGCCGCGCCGTGCGTCGGACCAGGCCAGCACTCCGCCGTCGAGCTCTCTCGCCCCGTGCAGATCGCCGACTGCCGTCAACACGTCGATCCCTTCGCGCGCGCGCGCCGCCGCCGCATCCGGACGGCCGGCCGCGAGCTCGAGCCACGCGAGGTCCGCGAGAAAATTGCCTTTCGCGCGCGCCATGCCCGTGCCGCGCGCCTTCTCCAGCGCCGCCGTGTAGCGCTCGCGAGCCAGGTCGTAGTCACCCCGGGTCTCGGCGAGGAAAGCGCGGGCGCGATCGATCATGGCGCGGGCGATCTCGCTGCCCACCCGCGGCGCCAAGGCCTCCGCCTCGGTGATGTAGTTCTCCGCGCCGTCGAGATCGAGGGCCTCGATGGCCGGGATGGCGAGATTGCCGAGGGTCATGATCAGCATGTAGCGGTGGCCGGAATCGCGCAGCGCCGCCAGCGTCGGCTCGATCGTGGCGTCGTGACCGGCCTCGTCCCCTGCCCAGTTGAGCAGCACGAGCTGCTGGGTGAGGGCATTCGCTTCCGCCCAGCGGTCGCCGATCCGGCGCGCCTCGGCCACGGCCGTTCTGGCGTGGGCCAGTCCCCGCGCGACGTCCGACTGCCCTTCGTACTGCGCGAGCTGAAGGTGGGCTCCGATCCGGCTTCGATCGTCGCCCGCCGCCTGCAGACCGGCCAGCGCGGCCTGGAGCACCCTGCCCGTTTCTTCGTGCGTCCCGATCCTGAGGAGAATGGCACCCAACGAGAGCCGGCTCGCGGCAGCCTCACGCGCCATCCCCGCTGCCGTGTCCCGCTCGATGAGTGACTCCAGCGTGCGCCGGGCCTCTTCGCGTTGATCGAGCCTGCTGATGGCCTCGGCGTACAGCCGCTCGGCACGCAGGACGAGCGGCGCGGCCGCGATTTGCTGCGCGGCCGCACGTGCACGCGCCGCCGCCGCCATCGCCCGCTGATACTCGGAGAGCTGGTGTGCGACCTCCGCCTCCACCAGCTCGATGCGCGGGTCCGGGCTTCGCTCCGATTGCAATCGGCGCAGCCGCCCGAGTGCGGCGTCCGCGGCCTCGGTCCGGCCCGACGCGGCGAGGGTCCTCACCAACGCCACGCCGACGTCGACGCGCTCCGGCTGGCGCGCGAACAGTTCTTCGAATCCGGCGATGGCCGCCACCCATTCATGATTCGCCGCGTGCGCGGCGGCGCGCATTCGCGCCACCTCGTCGCGCGGCAGATCGGCATCGCCCGCCGCGATCAGACTGCCGGCGCGCCGCGCGGCTTCCGCGGCGCGGCCGATCTCGCCGAGAACGGTCTCCGCGCGCGCAACACCGTCCCAGGCGAGGGCCTCGTCCGGCACCCGCCCCCGGGATGCCACGGCCGCGCGACGAAAGCTCTCGCGCGCCGCGATGCCGTCGAAGCGTTCCAGCTTCTGCGCGCCATCGCGGAGACCTGCTTCGTCATAGATTGCCAGCTCATCGGGCCGGTTCGGCCTCGACACGCGCCAGGAAATGAGCGACGCCACCACCACGACGGCAACCACCGCGGCGACCGCGACGCGGCGCCGGAGGAAACCGCGCCGCGCAACGACGGGCTTGCCGTCGAGGAAGCGGCGCAGATCGTCCGCCAGTGCCGCGGCCGATGGGTAGCGATCCTCGGGGTTGTGGCGCAGAGCCTTGAGCACCACGGCGTCGAGATCGCCCCGCAGCGTCTTGCGCCATCGCCGGTCGTTTCCATCGGAGGCGGCGGACGGCGGCTCTGGCTCGGCCTCGTGAATCGCATGCTCCAGCCGGAACGGAATGGTGTTCGCGAGAAGCTCGTAGAGGACGACTCCCAGCGAGTAGATGTCGGACGCGGGTGTGACCCGTCCGCCACGCCTCTGCTCCGGACTGGCATAGGCCGGAGTCAGGGCGCGGTGCAGCGTGAGCGTCTTGTCCTCATCGCCGGGCGCCACGAGCCTGGCGATGCCGAAATCGAGCAGCTTGGCCTCGCCCCGCGCGGAGACGAGGATGTTGGCCGGCTTCAGATCGCGATGCACGATCGCCTGTCCGTGCGCGTAGCCGACGGCATCGAGCACCGCGAGGAACAGCTCGATCCGCTCGCGAATCCCCAACCGGTGGGAGCGGCAGTGCTCGACGATCGACTGTCCTTCGACGTGCTCCATCGCCAGGTACGGCTGGCCCAGCGCAGTCACTCCCGCGTCGTAGAGGCGCGCGATACCCGCATGTTCGAGCCGCGCCAGGATGCGCTGCTCTTCGCGAATCGGCCACAAAGACGCGGCGCCGACAATGCGGTCGACGACCTTGAGGGCGACCGGACGCGTGAAATCGGCGCGCTCCTGGTCCGCGAGATACACCGTGGCGCTGCCGCCGCTGCCGATGCGGCGGTACACGCGAAACCCCGGGATGACCGGGAACGGCGGCTCGGTCCATCGCTCGGCATGCTCGAGCAACGCGCGCAACTCCTCTTCCAACCCGCGGTCCCCCTCCGTCGACCGCGCGATCTCCGCCTCACGCTCGTCGGGATGCATCTCGACGAGCCGATCGAAGAGCTCGCGCAACCGCTCGAAATGGCGCAGCGGGACATCGCGGTCCCTCATTCGCCGGCCACCTCCGGCAGGTTGTGGAGAACCCAGGCTCGCATGATCAACCAGTATCCGACGCATGATCCCGGACCTAATGCGGAAAAATGAGCGCGATGGTGCCACGGTGGCCGTCGCTGAGGACGATAAGGACCGCCGGCGTCCCGCCGGCTGGGGTGGGCGGGGGAATCGTGCCTCAGCGCGAAAGCCCCTCTCCCACCCGGGGCGGCGGCGCGGGACGCCGCCGCATCAGTTCGCGGTCCATGACGACCAACTGTCACCCCTCGAACACGGACGAAGCGTCAGACTGGACGGCTGGGCTGTCGCGCCACGATTGTCACACATACTCAGGCATGTACGAGCCATGCGCAGGCTTACCAGCGGCGGCGACTCCGATATCGGTATCGCTTGGGGGGGCTATTCATTCCGCGGTAGATCAAAGCGAGAGCCGCGGTTCTTCCCTCGGGACTCAGAAAGTATTCGTGTTCCTCGGTGCTCACCAAGCCTTGGCGACTCAACTCCCTGACGTCGGCCAGAAGACTATCCCGCAACTTCCCCGTCAGGCGACGAACGCCAAGAAGATCGCGAACGCGATAGAGCAACCGCTCTTCGTCGGTGATGCCCTCTCGCAAAGCTCGGATGATGGCCTCTTGATCCCGTGTGACGTGAATGGCCCTCGGCTTAGGATTCGCCGCGCTTTCGTCAACGCTCACCGAGGGAACATGAACGCCGTTCTCAGGGAGATCGGGGCGGCCGCGTCCTTCCTCTTCAAGTGCAGCAAGGATCTTCGCCAATTCCACTTCGCGATCACGCAGCCATTTCCGATACGGGACGCGAATCACTCGCCACCCTGCACGGCGGAGCGTCGCCTCGCGTTCGATGTCCTCCACCTTCGGCTGCCCGTGTTCATCAAGATGGTATCGCTCCCCGTCACACTCGACTGCGACGCGAGCATCGTCCTTCTCGCAAACCAAGTCGATGTGAAATCCGCATGCGGGGTACTGATGCAGCACGAAGAGGCCTCGCGCCCGGAGTGCGACCGCCACCTCGGCTTCGAACTCCGAGTCGATTTGACCGATACGGCTGTTCGCGGGCTTCGGACGACCAGCGGCCTGGACGCTCGCACAATGCTGCAGCCACCGCGTCAGCGTGCCGGGACGGCCGTCTGCCAAAGTAAATGTGTCGATCGGCGCGGAGTGGAAGATATGAATTTTGTCACGCGCCCGCGTGAATGCGACGTTGAGCATCCCTTGCTCGTGTGGATGGTTTCGCTGCCGTTGGGAGAGCGACTGTCTGGACATTATCTTGTTGTCCCAAGACAATGAGTACAGGATCACATCGCGCTCGTCACCTTGAAACCCATCTGGCGTGACAACAACGATATCGTGCTCTTCCCACTCCTCTTCAGCGATTTGCTCGGCGACAAGCTCCTGCAGTAGGGCCGCCTGCTCTTCGAAGAGCGCCATGACACCGATCGACGCCCCGCTGTAATCCTCGCTCGTCACCAACTTGGCCAGACATCGGATCAGCGCCCTGGCCTCGGTCTCGTTTTCCTGTGAGCCATTTGAGATCTGCGCGTCCGGCACGAAATGCAACTGAGCAATCGGTTGGTCCGGATGACCGAACGCCTTTTGGCGCTCGTCGGTCATGATGCGGAGTTCGCCGTTGTAGTAGTTCTCGTTCGAGAACTGAATAAGCGGGGGCAGCGAGCGAAAGTGTTCGTCGAGGAGGTTCTCCTCTTCCGCCCGAATGTTTGTGAGCAACAAGAGGCTGTTCTCTGCTGGATGCAACCAGCGCTCGGGATCCAAGCGGTCCATGCCCGAGTGTTGCCATGCTTGGCTGACGACGTTCACGTTCATGAAGGCAAAGCGCCGTGGCTGCATCTGCTTTGTATCGCCAAATACGACGATCTTCTTGGCGCGATACACGACTGGCGTGATCGAGGGGAGGTCAACCTGCGAAGCCTCATCAACGATGACGACATCGAAGATCCCCGCTTCGCAGGGAAATAGACGTGCGACGTCCTCTGGAGCCAAGATCCAGACCGGTAGGAGTTTGAGCAGCATCCGTGCTCGCTGCGGATCTGCCTTTAGTCGGTCGAACAGAGAGAAGTTCTTCGCCGCTGTCTGGTTGCGCTTGAGCATGCCCGCTAGTTCGCGGAGTCCTTGACGTTCCTGGCGAGTTGCGGCCGCCACGGCGAATTCGCGACCGACTTGAAGAGCCTTGAGGGCCATCGTCAGCATAGTGTTCCGACGTTGACTTGCGGCAGCGGCGAGATCGTCGGTCATCTTCGGCGCTCGACGTTCAGCCTTGCGACGCGTGAACGCAAACATTGCGCGCCTGACCAATTTGCGCAAGCCACTTGAAGCTTCGGCGGCTCGGTGAGCGCGCTCGACACGTTCCTCCCACTCGACTGCGAGACCGTAACTCGCAGCTTCCTGAAAATACCCTTCCCCGGTCTGAGCAAAGGTTTGCCCAATGCTCGTTAGATCACGTTCAACTTCGTCACGCGCTCGTTCCTTCTTGATCCGTGCAAGCCGATCCAGCAATTCCTGCTTCGAGGTCTTCGTCTGCCGGAGCAGCGTCATCGGCAGTTCTGGAAGATTGAGCTCGCGCAGTTTCTCGTCGACGACTTGGAGAGCTTTGTCCTTTTGCGAGGTGATGAGCACGCTCTTGCCCATCGCGGCGAGGTGGCAGGCGAGATTGGCAATCGTAAGACTTTTGCCCGTGCCTGGGGGTCCCTCGACTCGAATGAGCCGCGTTGTCGGGTCTTCGACGAGGATAGCGGCGCGGCGCTGCGCTCGGTTCGATGGGAAAGGGTAGTACACGGGTTTTCGATCGAGATCATCAACCGCAATGTCCACCTGCGGTGCTTGATCGGCCCGTGCAAGCAAGCTTGTAATGCAGCTTTGACCAAAGCCCGCCGTACCTTGCCTGCCGATCGCGGCAAGGTCGCTCACCAGAAAATATGCTGTCTTGGGTGCGATGAATATCGCTGCCTGGTCGATCAGCCAAAGCCCATCGCCACGCGTTGGCATTGCCGGTGGCGCAACCAAGGTGCCGTCGAGGCGCGCGTCGGCGCGAGCGACACCGAGGGTGTGAACTAGGATGTCGATGAATCGTCGAAAGTCTCCCGTTGCTAGAGGTAACGAGGGCGTCGCGTCGATGACTTGTCGAATCGCGAGTTCGCGGGC
Organism: uncultured Acidobacteriota bacterium; assembly: GCA_963821585.1. Lineage (GTDB taxonomy): Bacteria > Acidobacteriota > Thermoanaerobaculia > Gp7-AA8 > Gp7-AA8 > QHVT01. The sequence goes on along the minus strand of CAWGEI010000005.1, from coordinate 1,618,324 downwards.
TTCGGTGTCACCCTCGCCGCGAAATGGCAACGAGTTGAACCGCACGACCTCGTCGGAAGCAAGAATATGGAGTTGACCGCCCTCACCCTCCAATCGCACGGGCATCAGCAGAACGGGCCCGCGGATGACTTCTCCCTCTCGGCGTCCGATGACATAGGGATAACCAAGCATCAGGTCGCGCTCGTAGGGGTTTAGCGTCACGGTCGCGCGCATCTTCTGAAGATCGTTAAAAATCGGCATTGCAGCGTGCAGCGCCAGCGGCTCTCCGCGATAAAGAACGGTTTCGGCCTCGACGCTGCCTCCGAGCCACGCGAAGGCGTGACTGCGTCCCGTCTGCTGCGCCCACCGCACGAAAGCACTCCCGGAGTGCCCCTGCCGTCGGAGCAACTCTGCGTACGCCGAGCAGAGTGGCCCGATGAGCTCACCGCTCGCCGTCATTGCGGCGGAGTCGGGATCATTCGTCGCCATGATGCGGCGAATTGTAGCGATGATCGAACGCCGCAGCAGCGCATGTAGAACTCACCGGGTTTCCGTCGATCGCGACGATGCGTCCTGGAGCTGCAGTCCACTCGCCATCGCCGGGCTTGCCGTGCGCCGCCCGTTCGGGCGGCATTTTCGTTGGACGCGACTCGGCGACGCTGTCGAGACGGCGGCATTCCGATTCTCCCCGCCGCTGCCGGAACCAGAGGAAGCGCCGGTGGTCCGGAGGGTCACAGCGCATCGTTACGCCGGCTCCTATTGCCGGCGGTGCCTCGAGCCTGAGCGCGATTTCGTCGTGGAATCCACTTCCTCGGCAAGAGCTTTGTTGCGCTCCCAGTGTGCCGCGTAGTCTTTCGGGAGAGGCTTTGCACGCATGTGTACGACGATGCGTTTGCCCCCACGAAGCACATCAAAGCGAAGCGCGGTTCCCGGCGCGATCGAAGCGAAATGATCGAGCGCCACCGCAGCGCTTGCAAATCTCACGGGCTTTCCGTTGATCGCGACGATCGCGTCCTGAAGCTGCAGTCCGCTCGCCAGCGCCGGGCTCACGGGTGCAATCTTCACGACGTAAAGCCACTGCCGGACCGGAGACTTCGAGTCGAAGTTCTGGAGCGTGTACCCGAAGCCGAGCCACGCTTTGGGTGCTCGATTCTGCGTCCATGCCGGCCCCGGCAGCGACACGAGCGCGAGAGCAGCGAAGATCAAGCACCGAGCTCGCATCATTCCGCTCCTCGCACAGATTTTGGCGGCGCAATCCGGGTCACGGCCCCGGCAGGAGCGTCCGTCACGACGCAATCCCCTGCCCGTGAATAGCAGACGGAGTACTGTCCAGGCGCGAGCTGCAGCTCGATCGCACCATCCGACACCTCGCGCGGCGGTCCGAAGCCGTTCCGCGGAAGAAACAGCGTGGCCAGCGGCAACGGTCGTATCCCGTTTCTCGCGATCGATGGCAGTCCCGCGCGATGGTGAGGAACGACGCGGAGCACAGCCGCGATCTCCGGAACGACCACCGCGGTCTCGTTCGTCGTGAATCGAATCCGGTCCAGCACGATGGGGGTATTCGGCGCCACGATGACAACCTCCGCATCGCGCACTTCCGGCGACAAGGCCAGTGTGAATGCGCCCGTCGGTCCGCTCACCGCCGTGAGCATCTCATCCCCTCGAAAGTAGCGGATCAGTGCACCGATGACCGGTGCTCCGGAGGCACGAACCAGCCGCCCGCTTCGCTCCGCCGGAGCGAGCAGGACGAGCGTCTGTTTCGTTGTGGAAGCTGCCGACACCGTGTACGGCCTGTGGTCACTGAACAGGTCGCGCGTTCTTGCGTAGAGGACGAACGATCCGGGCTCGAGACCGACGATCGCAAATTTTCCCTCGCTGTCGCTTCCACCGTTCGCAGCGATATCGGTTCCTTTCAGAACCAGGATCTCGACGTTCGCGACCGGGTGCGACTCTTCATCGACGACGGTGCCTTCGATTCGGCCACCCGGCAGGTCGATCGGCACCTGCGCCCGAATCCCATTCGGCGGAATGCGAACGTCCACACGCGTGCGCACGCGCTGCAGCGCCTCCTCCGGCGTGATCTGGACGTTCCAGTGACCCTCATTCGGCAGCCAGCCGGAAAACGTTCCATCGGGAGCCGACACAACACGAACACTGCCCGTGGCGGACGAGAACTTCAGCTCCGCTGCAATGGGTTCTCCGCCAAGCCGGACACGCCCCTCCACCGGCACTTCGCCGATGCGGATCTCGATCAGAGCGCTGTCGCGGTCGACATCCCAGGTCTGACGGGCAACGACCGAACCGCTGCTGTCCTGGAGTGAGATCTCGTATGGACCGCGCTCGATGTCTTCCGCACGCCATCGGCCCAGCTCATCGGACGGTCCGGAGGCTACCGCCTCCAGCGCACTGTCCGCGAGATGTGCGCGGGAGAGTTGAACGTTCCATGGCCGGCGATCCGGGGTGAGAGGCGGATCGATCTGAACTTGAACACTGGCCGGGCTTTCCGTGATCAAGGGCTCCGAAAGCGAATGCTCATGCGCCTGTCGAATGGAAATCGCGCGAGGTGCGGCAACGGCCCGCGCATCCGTACGGGCCGCGATCACATACTCGCCGCTCGGCATCGAGCGAACCTGAAAAAAACCGCGTTCGTTCGACAAGACTGTCACGGTCTGTGCCGCGATCCCGGAGAGGCGCGCAGCCTGCTCGCTCACGTGCTGAGGCCCAACGCGCACCTTCGCTCCCGAAACGGGGCGGCCGCCGGCATCCTCCACCCAACCGCTGATCGACGCTCCGCGCTCCAGGGAAACGGCAGGGATCTTCGCCCGCGCGCTCGCAAACTTCAGGTTCCAGACATAGGCGGGCGCGAAACCGTCGGCGGCAATCCGGATGTCGAGATCGATCCGCGGTACATCGCAGCGGAATCGCCCGTCGATGACCGCACACGACACTCGGCCGAGGGGCTCAACGGGCCGAAAACTGCCACGCGACGAAACTGGTCGCAGTTCTAATTCCACCGTGGCGGGCGGTTCTTCGTGAGCTGGAAACCGCAAGACACCGGAGACCTCCGCTTTCGGCCACGGCTGCATTTCGACTTCGCGAGCGGGATCGGCGTCGAGATCGACCCGCCTCGGCGCGGCCCAACACTCATCCGAGCTGAGTGAGAATTGCCAAGCCCCTCCACCAGGAAGCTGGATCGTGGCGCTGCCATGCTCGTCGACGAGTGCCGTCTGTCCTCCTCCCGGTTCGGCCAGCGGCTCGGCTCTTACAGTCCCAGTGCAGCGGAGGGAATCATGGGCAGCCATACGCACGGTGACCGGCATTGCGGTACTTGCGACGGCAAGTAGAACCGGAATGATCATCACCGGGCTCAGACCATGAAGCACTGGCTGCCCATACAGTCCGGGGCATCGCACTCCCTGACGAGGTGGAAGTTACCCTCATCGTCAACCACCCACATGTTCCAGCACAGTTGGAGCTCTCTGCACTCCGATAGATACCAGGAGCCGAAGATGTACTCGACGCAGTGAGCGAAATCAGCCCCTCTGCGGCACTCGTACTTGCAGCCGCCAGGGGCGCCGAGAGCCGGTAACGCAATCGCGAGAATGCACGCAAATACGAGAGAACGCCTCAATGAATGCCAGCGCACCGCCATAAGAGCTCCTCAGAAGTTGAGCAGGCACACTGTAATCCTGACGATTGGCTGACGTCAATCGTGATCTATTCAATTACACCCTGAAGGATTACCGTCTCGCTTAGGTTGCTGGTGATGAGCCTTCACTCCGTCGCCGGCGTAAGCCCTTCGAATCCCTCGCCCCGATGCTGCGCCTCGCGATGGGCCAGTGCTGCGAGAAACTGGGCCGGCGGTAAGGGCCGTCCGAAGAGGAAGCCCTGCAGCGAATCGCAGCCCATGTCGGAGAGAAACTCCTGCTGGGCGATCGTTTCGACGCCTTCCGCGACGATCTTGAGGTCCAGCGTCTGGCCGAGGGCCACGATGGCCGACACGATGGCGCGGTCCTCGGAGTCGTGCTCGAGGTTGCGGACGAATCCTCGATCGATCTTCAGTTCGGTGGCCGGCAGGCGCTTGAGATAGAGCAGGCTCGAATAGCCGGTCCCGAAGTCGTCGATGGCGATGCGAACGCCCATCTCGTACAGCCGCTGGAGGATGACCACGCTGGCATCGGCATCCCGCATCGCCGTCGATTCCGTGATCTCCAGCGTCAGGCAGTGCGGCGCCAGCAGGTGGCGCTCGAGTGTGCGCTGGACCATTTCCACCAGGGCCGGATGACCGAACTGCACGGGAGAGAGGTTGACCGCCATCGTCCAGGTGTGGCGGCCGGCGTCGTGCCACTCCCTCATCTGGCGACAGGCCTCGTTCAGGACCCATTCGCCGAGCGGGACGATCATTCCCGTCTTTTCGGCCAGGGGGATGAATTCGTCAGGCTGCATCAGACCGCGCGTGGGGTGCTGCCACCGCACGAGCGCTTCCACACCGATGGCCGGGCCGTTCGGGGCCTCGAACTTCGGCTGGTAATAGAGGATCAGTTCGTGGCGATCGATGGCCCGGCGCAGGTCCTGCGTCAACTCCAGGTACGCCTGTACGTGAGAGTTCATGGATGCTTCAAAGAAGCGGAACGAATCGCGCCCGAGCGACTTGGCGTGATACATGGCGGCATCCGCATTGGTCAGCAGCTCGTGTTGATTGGCGCCATTCCCCGGGTACATGGCGATGCCGATGCTGACCGACATGCGCAGCTCATGGCCGCCGATCTGAAACGGCTCCCGGATGAGGACCAGGAGCTTCTCGGCCAACGCGGCTGCGTCCTCGGGCTGGCCGACGTCCCCGAGAAACACGAATTCATCTCCGCCCACTCTGGAGATCGTGTCCTGCATCCGGATCTTCATCTCGATCCGTTTCGCCGCTTCCACCAGCAACAGATCGCCGATGCTGTGCCCATAGGCGTCATTGACGGCCTTGAAGCCGTCCAGGTCCAGAAACATCAGGGCAAATGGCCTCTTCTCACGATCGGCGTGGCCGATGGCCTGCCGGAGACGCCCTTCCAGGAGGGCGCGATTGGGAAGCTTGGTCAGATTGTCGTGCAGCGCGAGGTACGTCAGTTCCTCATTGGCCTCCGCCAGCGAGACGGCCAGCTTCGAGGTCCGCGACTCCAGACGCATGTCCAGCACCGAGATGATCAGCGCGATGGCCAGGATCGCCATCGTCACGATGATGACCAGGAGCGCCAGCCATCCCGTGCTGACTCCTCCGGTGGCCGCACCGCAGATGCTCCCGAGCGAAAACTCCGCGGCCGCCATCCCCGTGTAGTGCATCCCGACGATGGCGATGCCCATCACCACGCCCGCGGCGGCACGATACCGGTGGACCCGCGATCTCGGGCGCCGGAGATGAAAGGAGATCCACAACGCCGCACCGGAGGCGACGATGGCGATGACGATCGACAGAATGAACAGCGACGGGATGTAGTGGATCAGCGGGACCATGCGCATCGCCGCCATGCCGGTGTAGTGCATGGAGGCGATCCCGAGCCCCATCAGAATCGCGCCGAGCAACAGCCGTTTCCACGGCAGATTGTCCTGACAGACCAGCCACAACGCGAACACCGAAGAGGCGATGGCGATCAGCAGCGACAGCAGGGTGATGGCCGGGTCGTAGCCGAGCGGGATGGGAAGGCTGAAGGCCAGCATGCCGATGAAGTGCATCGACCAGATGCCGACCCCCATCGCGGACGCTCCGCCGGCCAGCCACCAGCGGGCCGCACGTCCCTGCGCGGTGGTGATCCGCCCCGCCATGTCCAGTGCGGTGTAGGAAGCGAGGATCGCCACGAGCAGCGAGGCTCCGACGAGCAGAGGGTTGTAACTGCTCACATACAAAATCGATGACTCCGCATAGGGTGATGCAGGAAGGACCTGTCGGGGATGATACTCCCACGCCAGTCGTGACTTGAGGATGACGCCTGGCGTCTGCAAGACGTCAAATCGTGATTCTGGACCTCACAGCGCGTCGCCGAGCACGACGAACCCTGCCCAGTAGAAGGGATGGCGGTACTCCTTGGTCCGGAGCATCGACACGATCGTCTTCTGCAGGGCGCTCGCCGCTCTGGTGCGGTCGTCGCGGACGTTCCGGTGGAAGTTGCGCATGAGCACACTGGTGGCGGCGGAGTCGACTTTCCACTGGCTCACCACCTGCGTTCGGCACCGCGCCGCGAAAAGGGCCCAGCTGAAGCCGATGATGCCTTCGCCGGCGGCGTATTTTCCGCGCGCCGTGTCGCAGGCGGACAGGACGACGAGCTCCGCGCCCAGGTCCATCTGCATCAGTTCTCCGGCCTCGAGGTAGCCGTCTTCGGTCTTGCCATCACCGGGAGCGAGCAGCAGATACGAGTGCATCGGGCTGGCGTCGTTCAGGATGCCGTGACCGGCCATGTGCAGCACCCGGTACCGCGGCGCCTCGGCCTTGAAGCGCTCCTCGGTAGCCTCGTCCCGCACATAGACCGCACTGCCCGCTCCGTAGAACCGCACCGCGCTTTTCACCTCCGCCTCGGCCTCCGGAAGAGGGGCGAGTGTGCCGCGCCGGCCTTCGATGCCCGCGGCGGACGGCGTGGTCGGATTGCCGAAAGCGAGCAATTCCCGCCGGCCACCGTTCGACGCGGCCTGCGGGGTGCGGCTCATTTCCATCCACGCCGCGATGGACGGCGCATAGACGATCGCTCCCCGTTCGGCGAGGTAGGTTCCCTGGTTGTCGAGCAATGCCTGAAAGGGCAGGTTCCACAGCGGCCCGTCCGGGACCAGGATCCACGTCTGCCGCCCGGACAGGAGATCGGCGATCGGGGCGATCAGCGTCTGGTGCAGCGATCGGGCGGCGTTGCGGAAGTCGGGACGCCGGTCGGCCAGGAGAGTCCGGAACGTTTCGGCGCGACGCGCGAGGTCCTCCCGGTCGACGTCGATCTCACGCACTTCAATCGAACCTTCCGCGATCACGAACGCGTAGGTCTTGTCGGCGGTCACGAGCCATTCGACGAGCACCGCTCCGCGCGGCACGTGCGACGCGATCTCCTCTGCCGCGACGGGCCGCAGCGTGCCGCGCTCGACACGCAGCCGCGGATGCGCGTCGGCCAGCTCGTGCTGGAAGGCGTCGTACTCGCGGCGCGCGGCGGTGATGCGCTCGTTCTGCTCGGGCGTGGCTCCGTGCGCCGCCTCGCGCTGCAGCGCCGCCAGCCGGTCGAGGAGCTCGCGCTCGCGTTTCCGCTCGTCATCGGACAGCACCGCCGAGTGGTCGACCGGACCGCTCCGCAGCACGTCCACGAGCACCCGCGACCGGTACCGCTCCGCATAGCCGAGGGCCTCCTCGACGCGGCCTTCGCCGATCAGCAGGCGCGCCATCTCGGCGTACGCGTCGCTCCGCGCGTCGAAGAAGTGCAGCTCGTGACCCGAGGCATGCTCGTGCGTCAACTCGATCGCGTCGATGGCAGCCGTCAGCGCCGCACGGGCTTCGGCAAAGCGCCCGAGCTTCCGGTACAGACGGCCGGCGAGCGCGCGGGAGAGATAGAAATCCTTGATCTCATCGCTGCGCTCGACCGTCGCCGCCAGCGCGTGCTCGATGGCGCGGGAGAGATCGCCCCGCCGCTCCGCGATGCCCGCCAGATGCCGGAGGACGTTGGCGCGCGAGTCGGGATCATCGACACCCTCGAACATCGGCAGAAGGTCGCCCAGAATCTGCGCCGCCTCTTCGTCGCGCCCGAGGTCGATGAGCACTCCGGCGATGTTCATCCTCGAGACCACGATCCCGCGGGTGTACGCCAGCCTCTCCATCAACGCGAGATTCTCGCGGTAGACGTCGAGGGCACGCTCGTACCGGCCCATCAGGTCGTAGCTGATGGCGAGGTTGTTCAGCTTCACCGAGACCATGATCGAGTTGCCCAGCTCGCGAAACATGGCAACCGACTTCTCGTGGTAGTACACCGCGAGCTCCGCGTTGCCCTGATCCAGGTGGACGTCGCCCATGGCTCCGAACGCCGACGCCTGCGCGACGCGGTTGTTCGAAGCGATGCCCGTGGCGATGGCCTCGCGCAGCGTGGCCATGGCCTGGCGGTACCGGCCGAGCCCCGCTTCGCACTCTCCCACACGCTCGAGGCAGGTGGCCTTCCGCGCGCCATTCGCGAGCGATACGCACTGCCGGAATCGCTCGGCCGCGTCGGAGTACCTGCCGTTGCCCATGTGCAGGTGTCCGATGTACTGCAGCGCTTCCGCCTGGCCGGGCTTGTTGCCGGCGGCCTCGAACGTCGCCAGCGCCTCGCCGGCAAGAACGTGGCCCGCGTCGAGCTCCCCGTACATCGTCTTCAGCGAGGCCAGCCCGAGCTTCGCGTGCGCGGCGGTGATGACGTCGCCCGCCGCCTCCGCCGCGACGCGAGACTGTTCGTACGCCGCCAGCGCTTCCTTGTACTTGCGGGCGTCGTACAGCACTCTCCCCTGCGCGAGCAGATCGGCCGGCGATTCCTGCGCGGTGACGACGCACGGCAGAACCAGCAGGAGCAACGCGGCAGCGAGCTTCATCGGGAGACCGACTCGATCAGAGCTCGAGCGACCGGGGAGCCCGGGTTCTGTTCGGCGAGGCGGCGGAACTCCCGCCGCGCGTCGTGCAGCAGTCCGTGACGGCTGTAGAGCAGGCCGCGCAGGAGGTGGGATTCGCGATAGTGCGTCTCGCCGAGCTCCACCTCGGCCGCCTCCTGCGGCGTGAGCACGCGGAACACCGCCTCGGCGCGGTCCGCGCCGGTGGAGGAGATCTCCCCCGCCTCGGTGTCGGCGACGACGTGCCACGAGAGATCGACCCCGCCCGGCAGCGGTTTCGACGGCGTCCACGTCGTCCCGTGCAGCGCCTCGCTTCGGGCCACCTCCTCGTAGTCGGCGTCGAAGACCGCGACGCGGTAGCTCCGCGCGCCGGGGACCGGCGTCCATGCGAAACGGGGCCGGGGTTCGAGCACCGACGACCGGAACGGCTCGATCGCGCGGAACGGGTGCGTGCTGGTGTCCCCCCCGCGGACCGCGCCCGGCATGGCGGAGATGAACGCCGGGACGGCAATCGAGCCACCCGACAGCACGGTACGGGCGTCTTCCGCGTCGCGCGGCGAGCGGAGCTCGACTCCGGCGATGGTGCCGTCTTCGAGCAACGCGACGCGGCCGTCGCCGTCGATGAGGCTGGCCACGACCCGCGGAGCGGGCGCCGTGGGGGTCACGGGCGCGACCGGCGCCGGTGGATTCGACGCCGTCACAGGGACGGGGTTCGGGGGGGTGCGCCGCAGGAAGAGAGCGATCGCCGACAGCGCCAGCAGGCCGAAAACAACGGCCGCCGCGATCGCCAGGCGCGCCGGCTGCCAGCCGGCCGGTCCACCGGCGGCTCGCCGGTCCCGGCCAGCGGCCGGGGGACCGGCCGGCCAGCGGCCGGCGCTCCCAGCCTCGAAGCGGCGCAGGTCTGCCACTTCCGCGCTGCACATCGCGCAGACCGCGGCGTGGCGGGAGACGAGGTTGTACGACGGATCGTCGACGCCGCCATCGACCAGCAGGTCGAGTTCGGCGTCGGAGAGATGGCCTTCGACATCGGGCCAGGTGAGCGCCGCGAGGGCCGTCCTGCCGGCCGTTGGCTCCACCTTCGCGCACCGCGCGCAATCTCCGACGTGGAGCGCGACCTCGGCGACGAGAGAGCCGGCGAGGCGATGCTCGCGAAATGCCAGCAGCGTGTCGGAATCGGGATGCCGGTTCACCGTCTCGCCTTCTCCTCTCTTCATGAAGATGCGCGCCCGAGCAGCGGATTACCGTCGCGCAGAAATGTCAGCCGCCGCCCGAGCCGGTCCCGGGCGGATTTTCTCAGATTGATGACCTGCTGCCGGGTCAGGCCGAGCCGCTCGGCGATCACCAGGTCCGGGAGCGGCAGCTGATCCCAGAGCGCGGCGAGCTCGTCGCGGCCCAGTTCCACGGCGGCGGCCAGCTCGTCGAACGTCGCAATGCGCAGGAGGACCAGCAGGCTCGTGAGGGCCGAGCCGTTTTCGTCGCGGAGCCCGAGGAGGAGGGCGATGCGCTGTCGCGGCGGCAGGAGACCGATCTCCCGCCAGACCTCGACCAGCGCCGAGCGGTAGACCAGAGACGACTCGGCCGATACCGTCTCGTCCACACGTTCGACAGGCAATCCCCGTTCCACGGGCGAAGCCTGGGCCGGAGACACCGGCAGCCGGAACAGCTCCGCGACCTTCTCCACCAGCCGCTCGAGCTCGACCGGCTTTCGCACGTGCTCGAACACGTGATCGAGCGCGCGGGTGAGCTGCGGCCGCCCGATGGCGTCGTTCCACGTCGCGGAAACAGGCGGCACCAGCGCCGGAATGCCATCGAGGTCCGCCTCGGAGCTTTCTCCGGAAGCAGTTCCTTCCCAGCTCGCGAGGCCGCAGACGAAGGGGCCGGATGGCGACTGCCAGAGCGCGAAGCGCGCCGATTTGCGGACGAGATGACGGATGTGATTCCGCAGGCGCTGGCGCTCGGGGTGGGCGCGGCGGAAGTGCGCGTGAACGACGTTGAACGCCGTCACCGCCGCGTAGCCGCTCAGGTTCGCGATGGGACGGCGCGCCGGGTCGGGCTTGATCTCGTGCAGCCTGCGGATCAGCTGCAGGACCGCTTCGCTGAAGAGCTCTTCGCGCTCGTTGGCGGCGACCAGCGCGCCGGCTTTCCCGCGGATGACCCCCTCGATGACGGGCGTGATGTGATCGATCAGGACCCGGAGCGCGGCCTGCTCCGCCGCCGACTCGACCGGCACATTCAGGAACGGCTGGAGGACCGGATCCAGCGCCTCGCCGGTCAGTCGCTCTGGAAGCATCACGGATTTCTCGATCGGAAACGAGATCGTACCACCGCGGTAATACGGCCCGCCGCTCCGCATCTTCAGCTCGAAAGAACCGATGGAGGGGTCCGTGATCCGCATCACTCTCGCAACTTGTCTCGTCCTTTGTCTCTCTGCCACGCCGCTGGCCGGCCAGACCGCCGACCCGCAGCCGTGGCTCGACCTGCAATCCCTGTCCCTCGGCCTGCGGTATCGCATGGTCGAGAACAACCTGGGCTCCCGCGCCCAGAATTGGAGCGACCATCATCAGGGCCTGAAGCTCCGGCTGAAACTGGACCGCCCGGCGCGGTATTCGCTGTCGGCGGTGGCCCTGAACGGCGACACCTTCCAGGCCGGCTGGAATCTCCGCGGCCTCGGCGCAACCTCCTCGAACCGCCTGTTCCTCAAGCAGCTCTTCGTCACCGCGAAGCCGCGCAAGGGCGTCGAGCTGCAGTACGGCGGCCTCGGGATCGTCCGCGGCGAGTCGACCGAGATCACTTCGTACGACAACGACGGCTATCTCATGGGGCAGCGCTTGACGCTCTCTCCGCCGCGCGGCGTCGACGAGCTCACTATGACCGCCGGCTACCTCGGCGACTTCCGGACACCGAGCGTGACCCGCCGCTGGCACCGTCTCACCGACGTCAACTACGGCCAGGTGCTCGTGAAGAAACGGCTGAACGATCACCTGACCGCCACCGCCGATCTCACCGACGTCGATGGAGAACGCACCCTCCGGCAGGCACTCGTGATCCGGCCTGCGTCCGTCGTCGATCTGATCCGCCTCGAAGCCTACGAGCGCGTGAACGGATCGCGCGGCGCGGGAGGCGCGATCACGGTGGAGAAACCGTTCGGCGGGACGCGCCTCGCGGCGACCTTCGCCACGATCGACGACCGGTACACCGCCCTGAATTCCGATCGCTACGGCCGCGGACAACGCCTCGCCCTCACCAGCACCACCTCCCTCGGCCGCGACGTGTCGCTGCAGGTCTATGTCACCCGCGCGCTCGACGAAGACGTCATGCCGCACCGGACGCGCGTGGACGTCCTCGTCCGGTACGAGCTGGCGGCACTGCTGCGGGAGCTGGGCGGGGAGTAGCGTTAAGTGTGGTTGGGGTCTGACCCCAACCACACTTAACGCAAATCTGGGGATTTCGTGGGGAAGTCTCTCCCCACCAATATCCCCCGCGAGATCCCCATCCTCGGCTCCATGCAGGAGGAAGTCGAGCCATGCGTTCCACCATCTTCGTTCTCGCGGCCATCGCGGCAGCGTTACTCGTTTCCAACGACGCCCGGGCCGGGCGCTGGGGGCGCACGGTCCGGTTTCCGATCGACGAAGTGAGACAGCTTCCGGGAGGACTGCAGGTCCTGCCCCCTCCTCCCCACGATCCGGAGAACCCGGCCACGCCGGCGAAGGTCGAGCTGGGACGGCAGCTGTTCGAAGACCCGCGGCTGTCCGGCGACGAGAGCCTCAGTTGCGAGTCCTGCCACCCCGCGGAGATGGGGTACGCCGAGGCCGTGCCATTTTCTGAGGGCGCGGAAGGAAAGCCGATGCCGCGGCATACCCCGACGCTGCTCAATGCCGCCTTCTACCGATTCATCAACTGGGACGGCAAATTCGCCAGTACCGCGCAACTCGTCCCCGCGATCCTGGCCAATCCGCGGAATATGAACATGCAGGACGAGGCAGTCCTCGTCGGCCGCCTCGAGTCGGTCCCGGCGTACCGCACGTCGTTCCGCGAAGTGTTCGGCGGACCTGCGACCCAACAGCGCGTGGCCCACGCGCTCGACGCCTACGTCCGCACGCTCACGACCCCGAACTCCCCCTTCGACCGCTACGCCGCCGGCGACAAGCAAGCACTGACCGACGCCCAGAAACGCGGCCTGATGCTGTACGTCGGCAAGGCCGAATGCACGTTGTGCCACCGCGGTCCGAACTTCGAGGACGACCAGTTCCACGCGCTCGGTATCCGAGGGAACGATCAGGGCCGTTTCCTCGTCACCGGCGTGGCGGAAGACCGCTACGCATTCAAAACCCCGACGATCCGCAACGTCGAACTGACCGCGCCCTACATGCACGACGGCAGCCTGTCCACGCTGCGCGACGTGATCGACTTCTACGACGCCGGAGGCGGCCCGCAGCAACCGAAGTCCGTGCTGCTGCGCCGGCTCAACCTGTCCGCACGGGAAAAGGCCGACCTCGTGGCGTTCCTGGAGTCACTGACGGGGAAGGTGGTGAGGAGGGCCGGTGACCGGGCTGAAGTCCATACCCACGAACTTACGCAGCCGTTCTGACGGAGCGCTGGCGTCCCGCCGGCTGTTCGGGCGGCGTCCCCGCCGCCCGGGCACTCGGGAGAACGGAGCACCTCGCGTCATGCCACACTCCTCCGCCCACCAAGTGGCGGCGCGGGGCTTTCGGCTGCGCTCAGTGCCGACTGCCGCCACGACAGCCGGCGGGACGCCAGCGCTCCACCAGAAGGCCGTAAGTTCGTGCGTATGGGGCTGAAGCAGGGGTCGATTCTCTGATGACCGCTACGCGGTCCGGCCAACTCCCACAACCTTCCCATAGAAACACAACATATCCCGCCTCTTGCCGTCCGACATTGGGACGCAATGGAGGCATTCATGTTCAAGCATGCAGCTGTGTCAATCGCGATTTTTGCAATCATCATTGCCCCTGTCGCATCCGGCCAGTCCTGTGGACTCGATCAGTGCGTCGGTCCTTGCACCGCGCAGAATCTGATCGTCGATGGCGACTTCGGCGAAGGGTGTCCGAACTGGGAGCTCTCCGGGGCCGCATATCGTGCTACGGACGGAGGGATCTGCTATGGCCAGGAAGCCTATGCGCGCCTCGCCGTGAACAGCGCCAGCTCGGTCTCGCAACGCATCAACAACGTTCCCTCCGCGGCGCGTTATGCACTGAGCTACGTGGTGCAGTTGAACGGCACCAACGGAACGCGGAACGCGGAGCTGTGGGGCAACATCAGCGACGCCAACACCGGGCAAATTCTGGCGTATGTCGTTTACGAGGCGGGATGGAGTGACCTGTTCTGCCAGCAGCGCTCCATCGATCTCGGGCCGCGTCCCGATTTCGCAGGGCGCGATCTTCGCGTCACCTTCTACACGAGCGGCAATAGCTGGGGCAATCCGGGCGTGTACAAAGTAACGTACGTTGGTTTGTGGCAATACTTCGTGTAGGCGGGCGAGACAAGGCAAGAGGCTCCGTCCTCCCGAGTGCCCGGGCGGCGGAGACGCCGCCCGGGCAGCCGGCGGGACGCCAGCGCTCCACCAGAACACCTGCGTCTGGGGCAGCTCGGATCAGGACTTGCCCGCGTGCTCGCATCCGCTCACCGTTCCCTGCACAGCAATCACGGTCGGATCGAGAAACGCGTCGCCGGCGCCGCTGCACTGAATCGATCCTTTGAGGATCGAGTCTCCAGTGAGGAGCACGCGCGCGAAGTGCGTCGCCTCGGTGTCGCGCAGGAGGCTCTGGGCCGGCGGATCGACGTCGAAGAGTGGGGCGACGATGATCTCGCCGAGGAAGTCTGCGATGTTCGGTTGTTCATCGCTAGACGTCGCCGTCTGCTGCGCGCCGTCCAGCCGGACGGTGCCGCGGTCGTCGGCGATGAGTTGTCCGCTGAACTCTCCCGCTCCGAAGAGCACGGCGGTTCCGCCGGCGGTGCCGAGCGCGGCGAACTGGCTCACGTTCATGCTGCACGGGTGCGGCGTGTCGAACGTCACGCAATCGATGTCGGCAAAGGAGCCGCGATCCGCTGCGATGATGCCGAGGTTGCCCGTGACGACGCTGTCGAGCAGCGAAACGATTGCGCCGCGCGACGCCACCACCGCGGGACCGCCGCCGTTGACGTCGCAACCGGTGCAGAAGAACTGCGCGTCACTCGTGTTCGTGTTCGTGCCGCGGTTCGCGGTGAACGTCAGATTGTTCGCGACGACGAATGCGCCGGAATCGACGCGCAGGCCGCTCCCGTTGTTGTTCTCGAAGAGACAGTTCGCGAGCGTCATGTTCGCCCCGCCGCGGATCGACACGCCTGTCCCCGCGTTCTTGCTGAACGACAGATCGTTGATCGCGGCGATGACCGACCCGCGCACGGTGAGCGCGGGCATCGACGAAATCGCGCTGCGGATGCCGTCGAGCGACGGCTTCTGCGTGCCGCGCAACGAGATGTCCTTGTCGCGAATGAGCACGTTCTCCTCGCAAATCCCCGTGATCTGAATTTCCACGGGTCCACGACTCGCATCGACGGCGGCCTGAATGCTTTGGCCGTTGTTGCAATTCACTACCACGCCAATCGCCGGCCGCGCCACCACAGGACGCTCGGGAACCTCCGCTGCGTTCGCCACCGCAGCGATCAATAGACACACCGATACCAGAACCTTCGACATTTCTTTCCTCCGTTTTGTTTGGGATCGGCTCTACATACGACCCCAGCGAGAAAACGGATGTGCGGCTTGGGATTCGCCTCGCGACAGACCTTGCTATGCTGAGTCAATGAAGAAACAAGCTGGCAAGAAGAAGGCTCGCGACCTGGAACGAACGTACTCCCGGCGCCAGTTCGTGGAAAAGCTCCGCCGGTTGGCGGATGCGCTCGAAGCGGGTCAAGGGTTTGTGATCCAGGTCGCAGGCGAGCGCCTGCGGATTCCCGCGGCCGTGTCGTTCAACATCGAGCACGAGCGGCAGGACGGAAGCAATGAGTTGGAGTTTCAACTTCGCTGGAGTGAACCGGAATAGACGAGGCCGCGGGTTACTCCTTCATCCGCACCACCACGAACGTCATGTCGTCGTCCTGGGAGCGCGACCCTTTCCATTCGGCGGCGAACGCGGCCAGCTCGGCGACCAGCTCCTGCGCTGTTGCGGCCGCGGAGTGTCGCAGCAGCGCGCTCAGGCGCTCGTAGCCAACCATTTCCCCTGTTTCGCTCATCAGCTCCGGCAGCCCGTCGCTCATGAAAACGACGAGATCGCCGCTCGCGAGCGGCACGTCGACCTGACGATAGGGAAATCGCGCCATCGATCCGAGCGGCGAGCCGGGAAGCTCGAGGCTCTCGACCGCCCCGCCGGCGCGCCGCACCCAGACCGGCGGCATGCCCGCGGAGGAGAGACGCATCCGCGAGTGATCGAACCGCGCGAGCGTGAACGCCATCGCGAGCCGGCGGAAGTTCATGCGCCGCAGCGCGCGATTCGACCGCTCCATCTGTTCGACCAGATCCTCGCGATTCAGGATGCTGAACAGCGCCTTCGCCGCGGTGACCATCGTCCCGGCACGCATCCCGTGGCCGGTGGCATCGCCGATGGCGAGCAGCAGCGTACCGCCGTCCGAGACGAAGTCGTAGTAGTCGCCACCCACCTCGGAAGCCGTGGAGATCCAGCTGGCGATCTCGAGTCGCTCGTGAGTCGGAAGCTCGCGCGGCAGCATCGACATCTGCAGCGCCCGCGCTTCCTCCAGTTCCTCCGACTTGCGCTGATACTCCGCCTCGAGCAGCTTGCGCTCGGTCTCCTCCCGCTGCGCGCGGCGCTCCTGTTCGAGCTTCTCCGCGGACAGGCGCTCCACTTCCACGAGCTTCCGGCGAAGCTCGCGGTCGGTGCGCGCGAACTCGCGCGACAGAAAGAGAGACATCGAGCCGATCAGCACCACCATCGACGCGAAGGGGATGAGGTTCCCGCCCGGCGTGAGCCAGATCGGAATCCAGCCGAGGTTGCGCATCAGGGCGATGCCGAATCCGAGGCCGAGGGCGAGCACGCCGAAGCCGATCAGCCGCGCGCCGCTTCGCCGTTGCCAGAGCGCGGTGATCACCACGCGCACCATCTCGACGCAGCTCACGAGCATGAACCCGAACACGAACGGCAGTGCGTTCCACGTATGTACGATGGACCAGACCGCGACGACCGCGGCTGCCGCGAGCAGCACACGAATGACGGGCCGCGAGAAACGCCCGGGGAAAACCCCGTGGACGAAGCGGATCGCGAAGAGCCCGAAGAGCAGTCCGCAGACGTTCATCACCGGCTCGGAAACGAGCATGAAGCGCTGATTCGTCGTCAGCTCCTTGTAGAAGAGGAAGAACACCAGCGACGCATTGGCGAGGCAGAGACCGGCGAACCAGAGGTTGTCGACCGCGTGACGCTGGAAGAGCCAGAGGCAGAAGTGCAGCAGTCCGAACGCGAGAAAGACGGTGGTGAAGACCCACACCATGAACGACGCGCGGCGGCTCGCGGCGATCGTGGCCTCATGAACGGCCTCCACGCGTCCGATCGCCATCGTGAAGCCGGCCGGCCGGCCCGCGCGCAGGAGCTCGCGCGTCAGAGGATTGGCGTAGTACACGACGAGCTCGTGACGGCCGGGACGCTCGAATCGAACGGGGATGAGCGCGCCGGCATCCCACGCCGTGACCAGGCCTCCGCGCTCGGCAATCCGCTTCCCATCGAGGTGAATCACCGCGGTGCCGGGCGCGTCGATCTTCAGCGCGAGCGGCGCATCCACCAGTTCCGCCGGGATCTGCAGCGGAAGCGAGAACCAGCCCTCGCCGGTCCACGCGGGATGCACGCGATCGGGCCAGAGCCGCGGATCGATCGCCGAAGCGCGCTCCGTTGCCTCACGTGCGGCGCGAAACTCCCACGATCGAGGGAGATCGACGACACCTCCGGCGCGCACCGCCCGCGCGTCGACCGGGAAGACAGCGAGAAGGACCGCGGTGAGGACGAAGTGCATGCGCGCTGTTTCACGAAGGCGCTGCCGGCGCTTCGTGCTCTTCGAGCTCCACGTTCGCGTAGACCTCGGCGACTCTCAGCCGGCAGCCCAGCGCAGTGAGATCGATTTCGGCATCGGGATCGTTCCACTCGCGCAGGATCCACGCGCCGTTTGGCTGACGTGCGTACACCTCGATATGAACGCGGTCCTGCGCAACCAGCAAGTACTCGGCGGGAGTCGGGACGGCACGGTAGCGCTCGAACTTCGCCCCGCGGTCGTACCTCTCCGTCGATTCGGAGAGGACCTCGGCAATCAGCGTCGGGTTCGTGATCGTGTCCCGCTGGTCATCCGCGTACTGCAGCGGCCCGCACACCACCACGACATCGGGGTATGTGTAATGGCGCCGTTTGTCGGTCGCTACGCGTAAGCCGCACCCGTACGTGCTGCACGGGGTTCCTCGCAGACGATCGCGAAGCTCGGCCCCCAGATTCATGGCAATCAGCACGTGCCGCGGCGAAGCCCCGGCCATCGCGAACATCTCGCCGTCGATGTATTCGCTCTTCCACTCCGCGGCGCGCTCGAGGCACAGGTACTCCTCGGGGGTAAGCCGGATGTCGGGACGCGTGGTCATTTCCCAGAGCAGGTTAGCCCATTGGCACCCTGCCGCTCAAAACACTTCGGCTGGTTGCGGCCGGCTGACCGTCAAGCTTGAGCTCGGAACACCTCTCGACCCGGCGGATGCGAAGGCGGCTGGGTCTTGATTCCCTCGATCCGGCGAGACCGCAGGTGCTCCGCAAACGCGTCGACTCCGCGGTCGTCCCAGACGAGCAGCCAGCCTTTCCAGGCCGGCCGGCATCCGAGCGCGCACCGCGACATGCCGGGGCGAATCGCTCCGACCGCGGAAACACCGGCAGGATCTCCGGAACCCACACCGTGCAACGTCGCCACACTGCCCGTGCAGCAACGCCGCCGCGCCTTCCAAATTTGTTCGACGCCGGGCGACCGGGGCGTGTGTTCACACCTTTCGAGCGTGTATTCACGCCTTTCGGGCGTGTGTTCACGCCTTTTGAGCGTGTATTCACGCCTTTCGGGCGTGTGTTCACGCCTTTTGAGCGTGTGTTCACGCCTTTCGGGCGTGTATTCACGCCTTTCGAGCGTGTATTCACGCCTCTTGGGCGTGTATTCACGCCTCTTGGGCGTGTATTCACGCCTCTTGGGCGTGTGTTCACGCCTTTTGAGCGTGTGTTCACGCTTTTGGAGGTTGTGGCCCCCGACCGCTGATTTTCACGCTCTCCCGGCAGGAGGAGGAAACCTTGTCCAGAGCCAACACTCATCGCCTTTCACGCGTTGTCCTGACCCTGCTCGCCGTGTGCGTGCTGTACACCGCTCCGCTGCACGCGGCAAAGTTCCTGTCGTTCTGGCAGCTCACCGAGAATCAGCCCCACGTCCCGAACGGCGGGCGGGCGAATACGATCTCCATCAACCCGCGCAATGCGGATCAGATCTTCGTCGCTTCCGAGAGCGGGGGGCTGTTCCGGAGCGACGACCGCGGGTTTCACTGGCGCCACGTCGACAGCCTGCCGGTGTACTTCACGGAAGCCGTCATCCATCTGCCGTCGAATCCCGACATCCTGCTGGCCACGGCGAAGGCCGATTTCAAGACCGTCAACGGCGGCGGGCTCTGGCGGAGCACGAATGGTGGCGCGAGCTGGAGCCAGATGGTGCTCATGGCGCCGAATTTCAGCGGACGCCTGAGCGCCTTCGAGATCTCGGTCCGGCCGAGCGACGGGAACATCTTCGTGGGGACGTCGCGGGGGATTTTCATCAGCTCCGACCTGGGAGTGACGTGGACGTTCTCCGACGTGTTCGGAGGAGGCCAGGTCGCTTCCGTCCTGGCCACGTCGACTACGCTGCTCGCCGGAGGGCCGTCCGGGGTGCGGCGATTCGACACCAGCACGGTGCCGCCGCAGTGGGTCGCGGTGGCCGGCAACGTCGGCGGCCTCGGCTCCAACGATCTCCATGCGCTGGGCCGGTCGCCGCTGTCGCCGTCGCACGCGTATCTCATCAACGCGTCCACCGCGCTGTTCCACACGGAGGACGGCGGGCGGACGTGGACGCAGATCCCGGCCGCGCCGTCCACGGCCGGATCCTTGTGCGGCGGCATGACGTTCATCAAGACCGTCCAGCGGACGGTCGGCTCCAACCGCTTCCTGTTCCTCTACCTGGGGAACCGCTGCTGGCTCCATCGTCTCACCGCTCAGGTCAATGCCGCCGGAACGTCCGCGAACCACTCCGGCACCTGGCAGCGGAGCGAGATCGACCACCCCGATACCCGCGATCTCGCTTTCATCGGCACCCAGCCCTACCTCCTCGGCACCGACGGCGGGCTGCACAACACCAACGACAGCGGCGTCCACTGGAACTTCGTGGGCGGCGGCAGCGCCGGCTACAACGCCCTGCAGCTCACCGAGGTCAAAGGCCAGGCCGTGGGACCCAACGCAACCACGGACCTCTACTTCGGCACGCAGGACAACAACCTCTGGGCGTCGACCATCTGGGGAGCCATCCACGCGCTCTATGGATCCGAAGGGTTCTACATCGAGGCGGAACGGAAGGTCGACTTCGAGGCGGACTCGAAGATCGCCTACGTGGCCTGCGGCGGATGCGCGAACAAGATCTCCGGCCGGCACTTCGACAACGACGTCCCTTGGAACAATGCTCCCGGAGCACCCCCGACGCCGCAGTCCGCGCCGGCGATCCTGCGCCGGTCCACGTACATCCAGGGAGTGAACGCCGGAACCCTGGCCGCGGGACTCGCGCTGACGGAGGACACGGGCGCGACCTGGCGGCAGTTCGCGGTCTTCGATCAGTCGCGCAGGGACCAGCCCAAAGTCGGCCGCTCCGGCGACGGGGATCCGCTCCTGACGTCGATCGTCTACCAGGCCTTCCGCAGTAACGCCAGCGCTCCCCAGGTGGGTGAAGTCAACCGGCTGATGCGCATCCACAAACGCCTGCTCAGCAGCGGAAACGGGACCGTGTTCTTCCCCGCGATGAACAACTTCGGCGGACTGGGCCTCAACCCGACGATGTTCGTCTCCTACCAGGTCTACGGCATCGATCCGGGCAATGCGTTCCACGTCATCGCCGCGGACGTCGTCAATCAACGGATGATGGAGACCCGCGACGGCGGCGAGAACTGGACGGAGATCCCCGGCCTCACCAATCTCGTGACCGACAACGGCCGGCTCCGATTCCGGACCGATCTAAGCGGAGGGACCGGCAACCAGATCTTCTCGAACATCACCGCCGTGAGCTTCAGCCCCCAGGACCCGAACCTCGTCCTGATCGGGAACAGCGAAGGGGGCGTCTTCATCTCCAACGACAACGGCGGGACCTGGAAGAAGATCCCGGGCACGGACCCGGCGACGTACATCACGTCCTTCTTCTGGCAGAACGCGAACACCGTCTACATCTCGACCTACGGCAGGGGCCTCTGGAAACTGCGGAACGTCAAGGTTGCCCTGCCGTCTGCCTTCGACGATCTTTGCGGCACCGGCTGCGACGTCGTGTCCAACGACGGCAGTCCCGGGCGGCCGCCGTTTGCCGGCGGAGTGTTCGTCCACGAGGGAACGGTTCTCGGAGCGAAGACGAACGGCGGCCAGCTCAGGGAAGTCTTCGTCTCGTCCGGGAGCTCGGTGGCCTTCATCGGCGACGACACGGATCCACAGTGGGACATCACCATCACCGAAGCCGAATTCGTGGATCCCAAAGAGCTCGAGAAACTGCCGGTCCCGCCCAAGGGCTGGATGACGAGGGGGCTGGTCTTTACCAAAGACGACAAGCTCACCGGAACGGTGTTCGCCGACTCCGTCCTGTCGCTGGTCCCGCCGGTTTCCGCCGAGGATTACGGCGGCTCGACCAAGTCTCCGACCAAGGGCAAGCCGTACATCACCATGACCTCGGCCGTGCTCGCGAACGAGACCTTCGAGCTCGCCGCGGTGGACTTCAGCCCCGGGAAACCCTATGAGATCTTCATCGACGGCGCATCCACCAAGAAGACGGTGACCGCGGACAGCACCGGTGCCTTCCTGGCGAAGGTTTCCGCGCCCACGGCGTATGGGTACCACCTCGTGGAAGTTCACCCGGCCGGGGATACCGAGACGGTGATCGATTCTTCGATGTTGATCGTCCGGCACAACGACGAGTAACGCTCGATATGGAGTGCGGCGGCAAGGCCGCCGCTTTCGAATTCGGTTGGCGCGAGGTGCAAGCGTGCGGCTCACGGCAACGAATGAGAAAGCGGCGGCGCCGCCGTCAAACTCCTAATGAGCCTCGCTCATGAATGGCCGAAAATAGACAGCCTTCGCAAGCAGCAGTGCAGCGTGACCGTTCGCTATGGGCATGTCGGGAAGGCAAGAGGAGTTGACCAGCGCGCAAAGGTCCTTTTTGCGGCGCTCGAGGTCATTGAACCCCCAGCGTTGTTCTGGGCCCGGAATTGTCCATGTACTTTGATTGACCGGATCATTCACGTAATACAAGCCGTCAAGGGTGCTATCGCTGGCCGCGTCCGAAACCGCTGGCTCGTCATCTTCGAAAGAAGCACTATAAAATTTACCGGAGTAGGCCCTGCCGGTAAGGAATGACGACACGACAGGAAAGACCTGATGATTATCATTCATAGCCGGCAATGGATAGTTGTAATCACCGGAGCTCCCAAACGTGGGAGCGACTGTCGTAAACCCGGATAGCATCTGATGAAATTGAAAACTGCGTGAATCGAGTCTGCCCTGAACGACATCCGGAGTGGCACTCCAGTAATCCGCGGTCTCCCCATATCCCCTGGGAAAAACATGAGTGAATTTGGTCTTGGTATTCCCGGCATGACACCCCTGACAGGTATTCACGGATAACTGCATCTGGGCCTTCATCGTTTGTACAGAAGGAGCAAGGGCAAATGGGTCATACCCGGGCACATCTTCCGTGACCCAATTGAGCTCCCAAAAATGAGCAAGATCTCCATCAACCAGCGCCTGACCTGTAGTTAACGACGCCGGGAGCGAATGGGTACCTGAAGCTAATTGTGCCTGGTGTGCCCATGCCCACGCAAAAAGTGAATTCGCGTCGGTTTGCGTGGAATGTTGCGTATATCCAGCACCCAGATTCAGGGGGAAATTAGCCTTGCGGACAGGGGTATTAAAAAGCGGAGCACCTGTGAGAAGATGGCTGGAATTGTCAATTTCAAACTGACGGAATTCCCAGTCGGCGGCCGCCCACTCTGTTCCGGTATTGCCTGTCGCGTAAAAGATTCGCTCGTTGGTCCTGATCCGCCCTATTGCCGAGCGATTCGGCCTGGCAGGGTTACTGTTGGCCACGGTAACCAGATCCGTAATTGCCTGGAGATCGCTGTTATAACTACTGCCAAATGTGGGGTATTGACTCAGATCAAGCCATGATTGCCCCAGGCTTTTCAGCCCGCATCGGTTGAGAGGCGGGTTCAGATATTCCAGAATGACGTTCATCCCTCTCCAGTCGACAAACGACCCGAATTGCGCGGATTGCCCAAAATCCTGAATTGTTGTGACTGGAGGCATCCCGGCAGTACTGGGAAAGGGTATGCCAGTACCAGAAATGGCGAAAGGAGACACCAGGGTAAAGATAAATCGCGTTTCGCCGCTGCCAGCAGGGTTCAGCCCATAAGCGCTGTTCCCGCGGAGATCGATCCGGTTGACGATCGCCGTCAGCTTGAATGGGGCATTGACCTTCAGAGCATAATCAGTAAGCGCTGCCGCGTCCCACAGGCTTTCCCAATTAGACAAGGTCACATTCAAACCTGGATTGCCATATGCTTTCTTCAACCACGGGCCAATCAGGAAAGTAATGACATTTTCTCTCAGCGGCACATTGGCTCCGGCGATCGTCTGGTCCACGGTCCATTGCCGTACCCAACTCTTCAGAAACTGCTTTACCGTGACTCCGGTAGAGGCGGGATTCGCCATGTTCTCCGCCAACGTTCCGAACGTCCAGGCTCCTACCGGATTTCCAACCGATGGTGTGAGAATGTTGTACGTGCGAGCCGGGTCTTCAACGACAGAAAGATCTGTGATGAACAAAGAGTTCTGCTTCAGGCCGTCAGCGTCACATGCTGCAGGTTGAAGCAACGCCTCAAACAACTCCGCCTCTTCACCACCATTAAATCCGTCAAAATTGAATTGAGGAATCTCCGTGACTCGTTCTGCGAGATGGCCCGACCAGGAATTGAAATAGGTCTGATTGTTCAGATTCGTCTGGACGTCCTGGATCAGTGCCAGCATGCCGTCGACGCTGTCGTCTATGAACGCTGAATAGATCCAATCACCAGCCGAGATATCGGGGAATGTCCCATCATCCGAAAAGGGAACAGAAAGCTCCTCGTCTGCAGACACGATGAGGTCCCCCGGCATGGGATCAGTGGAATCGTACTGAATTCGCATGATCAATCTGTCATTGCCATCCGCCGGGTCGGTATATTTCTGGATCGTAATTCTTTCAACGATGGGCGGATTCCGGTCGTAGGTCGCTATTGTGTCAGCGTCGTGGGCGGCGGCAATCGTCGGCGGTATCGAAGTCGAGGGAGTGAAGAAAGGCGCGGGACCTGGCATCGAGCTCGTCTGTACCAGGGTAGCGACAATCATCAGAGGCAACATTTTCTTTGTTCTCATAGACGAAACCGCCTTCGAGGGATTGATTTACTTCTGCCCGTACATAGAGAATACGCGGATCAGATACGCCTTTCAAGAAGGAATTCCGGAAGTGCTCGGTTGAATTCGCGTGGCGCGAGGGGCACGCGTGCGGATTACGGCAAACGAATTTGAAAGCGGCGGCGTTGCCCGCCGCACTCCATAATCACTTCGCGAGCAGCGCCCGCAGATCCCGCGCGATGCCCCGCAGGCCCAGCCGCTCCACCTCGGGGAGCATTTCGGCGACCAGCTTCTCCAGTGCGCGGCGGTCGCCGGCTCCGTATAGCGCGTCCGCCAGGTTGGCCTGCTGCTCGATCACCAGGCCGCGCGTTTTCCACTCCGAGGCCATGCGCACTGTCTGGCGGCGGAGCTCGACCGCGCGCTGCCAGTCGCCCGAAGCCGTGGCAACGCGAGCTTCCACGGCGAGGAGTGTGAACCGGGCGGTGTCCGAGCCATCCTCCGCCGCCGCTTTGCGCAGGCCGGCGAGGCGCTGCTGCGCCGCGGCGGCGTTCCCGTGGCGCGCGTCCGTCCAGGCCAGCACGGCTTCCGTCTCCTTCGCCGAGCGGACATCGCCGGCCGTCGTGAAGGCCTCGATCGCGGCTTTGGCGTGAGCTTCCGCTTCATCCGGGCGGTCGGCGTCGAGCTCGAGCCACGCGAGGTCCGCCTCATAGCTGCCTCGCGCCAGCGGGACGCCGGCGCGGCGGGCCTTGTCGAGTGCCGCCGTGTAACGCTCGCGGGCGAGATCGAGGTCCCCCCTGGTCTGCTCGAGGTAGCCGCGCGAGCGATCGATCGACGCACTCGCGAGCTGGCTGCCCACCCGCCGCGCCAGCCCCTCGGCCTCGACGAGGTACGCTTCGGCCAGCTCGAGATCGAGGCGCTCGATGGCCACGATCGCCAGGTTCCCGAGGGTCGACATGAGGACCTGCCGGTTGCCGGAATCGCGCAGCGCCGTCAGCGTCGGCTCGATGCTGGCGTCGACCGCGGCCACGTCGTCTGCCCAGTTGAGCAGCACGAGCCGCTGCGAGAGCGCGTACCCCTCCGCCCAGCGGTCGCCGATCCGGCGTGCGTCCGCGAGCGCCGCGTCGGCCGCGATGATTCCCTTCGCACTGTCCCCGCGCTTGCCGGCCTGCACGGCGAGCATGAGCCGGGCCATGATCTGGCCGCGCTCATCCCCCGCCGCGCGCAGCCCCGCCAGCGCGCTTTCGAGCATCTGGTGCGTCTCGTCGCCGCCCGCGGTGCGGAGCAGCACGGCGCCGAGGGCGAGGCGGACGGCGGCGGTCTCCCGAGCCAGCCCCGCGGCGGCGGTCCGCTTCGCGAGCGACTCGAGCACACGCCGCGCTTCGTCCCTGCGGTCGAGGCGCGCGATCGTCTCGGCGTGAATGCGCTCGGCGCGCAACCCGAGAGCGGTGGCGCCGAGCTTTTCCGCCCGCTCGCGCGCCTGCGCCGCCGCGGCCGCCGCACGCTGGAACTCGGAAAGCTGTTGCGCGACCTCCGCCTCCTGCAGGTCGATACGGGGATCGCTGCCGGACAATTGCCGCAAACGCCCGAGGACGTTGTCCGCGGCGTCGGTGCGCCCGGAGGCGACGAGGGCGCTCACCAGCGCGAGACCGATGTCGACACGCTCGGGCTGGCGCACGAACAACCCTTCGAGCGCGGGGATGGCCTTGGTCCACTCGTAATTCGCCGCGTGCGTCGCCGCGCGCATCCGCTCCACCTCGTCGCGCGGCAGGTTGGCTTCGCCGGCCGCGAGCAGACTGCCGGCACGCCGCGCGGCGTCCGCGGCCCGGCCAACTTCGCCGAGACCGCTTTCCGCGCGCACCACGCCGTCCCACGCCAGCACCGCGCCGGGCGAGCGTCCGCCCGATGACGCGACCGCGCGGCGGAAGCTGTCGCGTGCCGCCGCCGTGTCGAAACGCTCCAGCTTCCTCGCGCCGTCGCGCAGCCACCGGCGCGTCTCCGCGTCGAGGGGACTCGCCTCGTCATAGATGGCCAGCTCGCTCGGCCGGCTGGAGACCGCTGCGCGCCAGGGCTTGCTCAGTTGCTGGACCGCGACGAGCGAGACCGCGACGACCACCGCGGCCACGGCGCCGCGGTGGCGGCGAACGAATTTGCCGGCCCGGTAGACTCGGTCGCCGTGCCGCGCGGCCACGGGCCGGCCGTCGAGGACGCGGCGCAGTTCGTCCGCCAGCGCGGCGGCCGAGGGGTAGCGGTCCTCGGGCAGCGTCCGCAGCGTCTTGAGCGCGACGGCGTCGAGATCGCCGCGCAGCGTGCTGCGCCATCGCGCCGCATCCGCGGGACTCATGGCGGTGGTCGTGAACGCGGCCGACGGAGCCTCCGGATCGCCCTCGTGCAACCGCGGCGGGATCGTGTTCGCGAGCAGTTTGTAGAGGACGACGCCCAGCGAGAAGATGTCCGAGGCCGGTGTGATGCGGCCGCCGCGCATCTGTTCCGGACTGGCATACGCCGGCGTCATGGCCCGCTGCAGCGTGCGCGTCTGGTCCTCATCCTCGGGAGCGACGAGCTTGGCGATCCCGAAGTCGAGGAGCTTGGCCTCGCCGCGCGCGGAGACGAGGATGTTGGCGGGCTTGAGGTCGCGGTGCACGATGCCCTGTTGATGGGCGTAGCTGACGGCGTCGAGCATGGAGAGGAAGAGCTCGATGCGGGCGCGAATCGGCAGCTGGTGCGAACGGCAATGGTCGACGATCGACTCTCCCTCGACGTGCTCCATCGCCAGGTAGGGCTGGCCGAGGGGAGTGACTCCGGTGTCGTAGAGCCGGGCGATTCCGGGATGCTCGAGGCGCGCGAGGATGCGCTGCTCTTCACGGGCGCGCCAGGACGACCCGGAGTGGACGAGAGAATCGACGACCTTCAGCGCGACGACGCGGGTGAAGTCGGCGCGCTCCTGGTCGGCGAGGTACACCGTGGCGCTGCCGCCGCGGCCGATGCGGTGATGGACGCGGAAGCCGGGGATGACCGGAGGAGGCGGGTCGCTCCATTCCGAGACGAGCAGCGGAACGCTGTCGAGCGAGGTCTCCTCGCGCGCGGCATGGCCGAGCAGCGCACGCAGTTCCTCGGCGAGCGCCGCATCGCCTTCCGTCGTGCGCGCGATCTCCGCATCACGCTCCTCGGCAGGCAGTTCCACGATCCGGTCGAAGAGCTCGCGCAACCGCTCGAAGAACGACGGCGAACGGTCCGGGACGCTCACACGCCGGGGTCCCGCAGCTTGTGAAGGAGCCAGGCCCGCGCGAACGCCCAGTCGCGCTTCGCCGTTCGTGGAGAACAGCCGAGGAGGTCGGACACTTCTTCGATGTTGAGGCCGCTGAAGAAGCGGAGCTCGACTAGGCGGGACAGCCGCGGCTCCTCGGCGGCGAGCTGGTCGAGGGCGCGGTCGAGGTCAATCAATTCCGCGGCATCCATCGCCGGAGCCACGCCCTCGTGCAGCCCCTCGGTCAGCTGCACCTTGGCCGAGCCGGCGCCGCGTTTCTGCGCCATGTTCGCTCGTGCGTGATCGACCAGTACCCGGCGCATGATCCTCGAAGCAATAGCGAAAAAATGCGCGCGATCGTGCCACGGCACGTCGCCGAGGCCGCGGAGGCGGAGGTAGGCCTCGTTGGCGAGGGCGGTGGGCTGCAGGGTGTGGCCGGGCCGCTCGGACCGGAGATGCTTCGCGGCAATCGCGCGGAGCTCGGTGTAGACGATGGGCAGGAGGCGCTCGAGCGCACCGTCGTCCCCCTGCTCCCAGGCGCGAAGAACCTCGGTGATCGTGAGGTCAGGTGGTTTCTGGTCGATGACGAATCTTACATGCTATCCTCCGCGTCCCCGCTTCGACGGGAATGGCCCTCCCGGTCATCGCGTTTCGTTGGCGGTCAACGCAGTCCCCTAGCTCAGCTGGTTAGAGCGCTACCTTGACACGGTAGAGGTCAGCGGTTCGAGTCCGCTGGGGACTACCAAACGCCCAACAATTCAACGCCGCTCCCTGGGAGCGGCGTTTTTGTCATCAGGGCTTCGGAACTATCTGAAGTCTGATGAGTCTTACGTAGTCTGAAAGGAGTTATTTCATGTTCTCTCGCAAACAGAAGTTCCCGCTTGGCAAGGTGGCCGTCGCGTTCGGCGCCGGCGCGCTTGCCGGTTCCGTCCTGGCCCTGCTCTTCGCCCCTCTGACCGGCAAGAAGATGCAGAAGAAGGTCCGCAACGTCACCGAAGACCTCCTCGAGAAAGTCGAAGACAAGGTCGAGGACGTTCAGGCGACGGTTCGCCGCATCGCCCGCGCGTAATCCCGGAAGTGTGGTTGGGGTCAGACCCCAACCACACTTAATAGTGTGCAGCCCACCCGCATCCACCTCGTGCGCCACGGCGCCACGCAGCTGACCGCGGAGAACCGCTTCTCCGGCGCCGTGGGCGTCGATCTCTCCGAGGACGGGCGTCAGCAGGCCGAGCTCCTCGGCGAGCGGCTACGGCGCGGCCGCATCGACGCGCTCTACTCCAGCTCCCTTTCGCGCGCCGTACAGACGGCAGAGATCATTGGCCTGCGCTGCGGTCTGACTCCGTCCATCGTCGACGGACTGCGGGAGATCGATCACGGGCACTGGGAAGGACTCACCCGCGCGGACGTCGAGGAGCGCTTCCCCGGCGAGTACCGGGCGTGGGAGGAAGACCCGTTCACCTATGCGCCCGAGGGCGGTGAGTCGGGCGTGGCGGTGCTGGCGCGGGCGCTGCCGGCGCTGCGGACGATCGTCACGAAGCATCCCGCGCAGAACGTCGTCATCGTGTCGCACAAGGCGACCATCCGCCTGCTGCTCAGCAGCCTCCTCGGCTTCGACGAGCGCGGCTACCGCGACCGCCTCGACCAGGCGCCGGCGTGCCTGAACGTCCTCGACTTCCGCGACGCGGTCCACGTGCGGCTGATGCTCTTCAACGACACGTCTCACTACTCCGAGAGGCCGCGCGTCTCGACGGAAAATCTCTCGAAGTGGTGGGACGAGAAGGGTTCGTATTGATCGAATACCGCGACGTCATCGTCACGGCGCCGGGCCTCACGATCCTCGACCGGGTCTCGCTGCGCATCGGCGCGGGCGAGCGGGTCGCCTACCTCGGCCGCAGCGGCGCGGGGAAGACCACCGCGCTGAAGCTGATCAACGCGCTGGTGACGCCGTCCTCGGGCGACGTCCTCGTCGACGGCAACGTCCCTCGCGACCTCGTCACGCTGCGGCGGGGCATCGGCTACGTCATGCAGCAGCCCGCGTTGTTCCCGCATCGCACGGTCCTGGAGAACGTCGCCACGGTCCCCCGTCTCCTCGGATGGGACGACGCGCGCATCCAGTCGCGTGCGGAGGAGCTGATGCGCCAGCTGGAACTGCCGCTGGACCGCTTCGGGGCGCGCTACCCGCGCATGCTCTCCGGCGGCGAGCAACAGCGCGTCGCCATCGCACGCGCGCTCATCGCCGGCCCGCACATCCTCCTCTGCGACGAGCCGTTCTCCGCGCTCGATCCGCTCATCCGCGCGGAGCTGCAGGCGCTGTTGCTGGACGCGACGCGCGACACGACCCTCGTCTTCGTGACGCACGACGTCCGCGAGGCGCTGCGCATCGCCCAGCGGATCGTCGTCTTCGACGCGGGACGGGTCATTGCCGATGCGACACCCGAGGAGCTGAGGACGCACGAGCACCCGCTCGTGAGAAGATTCCTCGCCAGTGTGTAAACGTAGGGCATGACTCTTCTGCAACTCACGGGTGAGCACCTGCTCATCGTCCTGGTGGCGGTGGCGATCGCCATCGCCGCGGGCGTGCCGCTCGGCACGTTCGCGCACCGCCGCCGCCGCGCGGGCGGGGTGGCGTTGCGTTTGACCGACGCCATCCAGACCATCCCCTCACTGGCGATGTTCGGCTTTCTCATTCCGCTGCCGATCATCGGCGGGATCGGGCCGCGGCCGGCGATCGTCGCGCTGGTGCTCTACTCGCTGCTGCCGATCGTGCGCAGCACGCTCGTCGGTCTGCAGCGCGTCGACCCGCACGTGCGCGAGGCGGCGACGGCGATGGGGATGACGGACCGCCAGCTGCTGTGGTCGATCGAGCTGCCGCTGGCGACGCCGGCGATCGTCGCGGGAATCCGCATCGCCGCGGTGACGGCGATCGGCGTCGCCACGATCGCCGCGGCCGTCGGCGGCGGAGGCCTGGGCACGCTCATCTTCCGAGGCGTGGCCATGGTCGACACGCGGTTGATTCTCTCCGGCGCGCTGCCCGCCGCGCTGCTCGCGCTGGGGGCGGACTTCGTCCTCACGCGCGTCGAGCGCCACTTCGCGCGGCGCCGAGGTGAGGCGTGAGGAGATTGCTGGTCGCAGTGCTGCTTCTCGCCTCGTGCAAGAGCGAGCACCGCGCGATCGTCGTCGGCTCGAAGAACTTCACCGAGTCCGTGATCCTCGGCGAGCTGGTCGCGCAGAAGCTCGAATCGGCGGGGTGCAAGGTCGACCGCCGCCTGAACATGGGCGGCACGTTCGTGTGCGACTCGGCCATCCAATCCGGGGCGATCGACGCTTATGTCGAGTACTCCGGCACCGCGCTCACGGCGATCCTCAAGCAACCATCGATCAACGACCGCGCGCGAATGGAGGCGCTGGTGCGCGACGCCTACGCGAAACGCTCTCTCCGCTGGTCCCCGCCCCTCGGCTTCAACAACACGTTCGCCATGATCGTCCGCAAGAGCTACGCGGACCAGCACGGCCTGCGCACGATCTCCGACCTCGCGAAGCTCGCGCCGTCGCTGCGGCCCGGCTTCGGCTACGAATTCACCGAGCGTCCCGACGGCTGGACCGGCTTGCAGAGCGCGTACGGTCTCCGCGTCGCGATCCCGCCGCGCACGATGGACCTTGGCCTCACCTACAAGGCGCTGGCGACCGGCGAGATCGACCTGATCGCCGGCAACTCGACGGACGGCCTCATCGAATCGCTGCGCCTGGTCATCCTCGAAGACGACCGCCGCTACTTCCCGCCCTACGACGCGGTGGTCGTCTCGCGCACCGACCTCGACCAGCGCTGCAAAGGCGCGTCCGCGGCGATCGAATCGCTGCGCAACACCATCGACGACGCCGCGATGCGGCGGCTCAACTACGAGGTTGACGGACGGAAGCGGGATGTTGCGGAAGTGGTGCGCTCAGTCGAAAAACAGCGCTAGACTCGGCACATGCGATCGCGGGTGGCCGAGGAAGTGCGGGCAGCGCACGAGGCGCGTATCCGGGCGATGACACCCGAGCAGCGTCTCGCGCTCGCGGCAAAGTTACGCGAGCGCGGAATCGCTGATTTCATGGCTGGACAGGGGCTCTCTCGAGAGGAGGCCCTCGGCCGGCTTCGCGAACAACGACAAGCCGTGAGACCGATGCCGTCGCGCAGCAAAGTGCGATGAACGAAACCGCGGTTTTCCGTCACCTTGCCGAGCTGCCCGAAGACGCACGCCAACTCTGGCAGCGGTTCGCATGAAGGGGCGTTCGAGTCCCGTCTGTCGCCCGCTACGCGGACTCGCCATCAATAACGCCCTCGTTTCCCCCGGCTGAAGCCGGGGTCTATTGTCTCTAGCCTGCTACGCAGGCAAACACTCGCCGCCGTAGGCGGCTCGAGGAAATAGACCCCGGCTTCAGCCGGGGGAATGAGAGGCGCAGGAACCCAACGAGTCCGCGTAGCGGGCGACAGGCGTTTGTTACCATCGCGCGTCTCTTCCGATGCCTCTCACCACGGGTGCGCGCCTTGGGCCTTACCGGATCGACGCCGAGATCGGCGCCGGGGGGATGGGGCACGTCTTCCGGGCCACGGACACGCGTCTCGGCCGGGCCGTGGCCGTCAAGGTCCTGCCGCAGCATCGTTGGAGTGACCCTGAGACGCGGATGCGCTTCGAGCGCGAGGCACGGGCGCTCTCCTCGCTCAGCCATCCCAACCTCTGCGCGCTGTACGACGTCGGGGAGCTGAACCAGTCCGGCACCACCACCCCGTACCTGGTCATGGAGCTCCTCGAAGGCGAAACCCTCCGGGACCGGCTCGACGACTCCCGGCTCAGCGTGCGCAAGTCGCTGCTGTGGGCGTCGCAGATCGCGAGCGGACTCGCGGCCGCGCACGCAAAGGGCGTCGTCCACCGCGACCTCAAGCCGGAGAACGTCTTCATTACCCCGGGCGACCTGCTGAAGATCCTCGACTTCGGCCTGGCCACGACCACCCTCCCCGACGCCAACGCCCTGACCGCCCTCCGCACCGACCCCGGCATCGTCATGGGCACGGCGCACTACATGTCGCCCGAGCAGGTCCGCGGCACAACCCTCGACGCCCGCTCCGACATCTTCTCCCTGGGCATCGTCCTTTTCGAGATGCTCACCGGCCGGGTGCCGTTCCACGCGCGGTCGTCGGTGGAGACGATGAACGCGATCCTCATCGACGACACTCCGGAGCTGGCGAACGTGCCGGACGCCGTCGAGTCGCTCGTCCATCGCTGCCTGGAGAAGGATCCGGCGCAGCGGTTCTCGTCCGCGCGCGATCTCGCGTTCGCGCTCGAGAGCGCGGCGAAGGCGGTGACGACGACGAGCGGCCAGTCGGTGCTCGCGACGCGGCGCGAGGAAACGCGCTCGAACAAGCCGCGCATCCTGCTGCTCGCGCTCCTCGCGATCGCGCTCTTCGCGGCCGGGATCCTCTCCCGCCGCCCCGAGCCGCCCGAGCCTCCACACCTGGCCGTCCTCACCTACTCCGGCCGCGACACCTCGCCTGCCGCTTCGCCGGACGGCAAGCTGATCGCGTACGTCTCCTCGCGCGACGGCGCGCGACGCATCTGGCTCAAGCAGCTCGCGGACGGCACGGAGGCTCCGATGACCTCGGGGCCGGACGACTCGGCGCCGCGGTTCGCGCGCGACGGCGCGTCGCTCCTCTTCACCCGCACCTCCGGCGGCTTCAGCGCGCTGTACCGCGTGCCGGTCGTCGGCGGCGAGCCGCGTAAATTGCTCGACAACGCGTTCGACGGCGACTGGTCGCCGGACGGCAAGCAGATCGCGTTCATCCGCAATCGCGTGGCCGCGGACCGGTTCTCCACGCTCTGCATCGCGTCGATCGACGGCGGGGCGATCCGGGAGCTCGTCGCGTCGCAGGAAGAGGACCTGACGTCGCCGCGCTGGTCACCGGACGGCACGCGCATCGCCGTGACGTCCAGTCCGCACGGCACGCACCCCGGCGCGGTGACGCTCGTCGACGTGCAGTCGGGCGAGCGCCGTACGCTGAACCGCGACCAGCCGCACGGGCTGATCTCCGGCGTCGCCTGGACGCGCGACGGCGAGGCCGTGATCTACGCGGAGCTCGAAGCGCTGGCCGGCACCGGACTCCCGCAGCGCCGTGGCATGAGCGCCCTCGTGCGGCACGAGGTCGACGGCGGCAACGCGCGCGTGCTCCTCCGCACGCCGCACAGCGCCGCGGATACCGTCGATCTCGTCGGCGAGCGCGGCGTCGTGTTCACCGAGGACGTCACGCGGCAGGGATTGCAGGAAGTCGTGCTCGATGGGTCGCGCGCGCCAAGGTGGCTGTCGCGCGGCATGAGCGTCGACCGCCAGCCCGCCTACGCGCGCGGCGGCGCGAGCATCGTGTTCGCGTCCGATCGAGGAGGCAACGTCGATCTCTGGGAGCTGACCCTCGACAGCGGCCGCGTGCGCCGCATCACCGATCATCGCGCGGTCGACTGGGACCCGCATCCCGCGGGCACGGCGCTCTACTGGAGCTCGAGCCGGGGCGGGCCGTTCGAGGTCTGGACCGCGTCGCTCGACGGCGCCAGCCCGCAGCAGGTCACCCGGGACGGCGTCGACGCGGAAAACCCGTCGCTGCCCGCCGGCGGCGACTGGATCTACTACGACTCCAGCAATCCGAAGACGGACGGGCTGTGGCGTATACCGCGCGAAGGCGGCGCGCCGGAGCTGGTCGTCGCCGGAGAGACCATCCATCCCGTCGTCTCCGCCGACGGCGCGTTCGTCGTGTACCAGCGTCCCGAGGAGGGCGGGTCGAGCGCGATCGACGTCGTGCGGGTGAGCGACCGGCGCGTGTTCCACCTCACCACCGGAGTCAGCATCATCGGCATCCGCGCGCAATGGATCGGCGCCACGCACACGATCGCATTCCGCGCGCCGGACGCGTCCGGCCGCATCACGATCTTCGCGCAACCGTTCGAGCCGGGCGTCGATACAACGGCGGCGCGGCGCGAGCTGCTCCCTGCCGATCCGGACGCCGTCGCGGAAACGTTCGCGGTCTCGCCGGACGGTACACGCGCCGTGCTTTCGGTGATCGACGAAGCCTCGGCGCTGATGATTGCGGAGTTCTGACAGTAGGATGTCGGGCGTGAACGTCCTCGACCGCCTGCAGCAGCTCTTTCCCGACTCGTCGAAGACGACGCTGCGCACCATGCTGAAGAGCGACCGCGTGCGCGTGAACGGCGAGCCGGAGCGCGACGCGAAACGCGAAGTCGCAGACAGCGACCGCGTCGACGTGGTGTCGCACTCCGCGCGGCTCGATCCGCGCATCCGCATCGTCTTCGAAGACGCGGACCTGATCGTCATCGACAAGGCGGAGCATCTCCTGAGCGTCCCGACGGACGAGGTGCGCCACGAGAACGCCGAGGCGCTACTGAACGGCTATACGCGCGTGCAGCACGTCCACCGCCTCGACCGCGACACCTCGGGTGTCCTGGTCTTCGCGAAGACGACTTTCATGCGCGACAAGCTGCAGGAGCTGTTCGCGGGGCACGACATCGACCGGGTCTATGTGGCGATCGTCTTCGGCAAGCTCCGGGAGTCGACGGGCACGTTCCGCTCATTCCTGGCCGAGGACCGCGATCTGCGCGTGCGCAGCGTGGCCGACCCCGCGCAGGGGAAGGAAGCGATCACGCACTACCGCACCATCGCCTCGGGCCGCCGCTTCTCGATGCTCGAGCTTACGCTCGAGACCGGCAGGCGCAACCAGATCCGCGTGCACTTGGCGGAGGCGGGGCATCCGGTGGTGGGCGACACGATGTACGGAAAAGGCCGCGATCTCGACCTCCGCCGCCTCGCCCTCCACGCGCGCGACCTCGGCTTCGTCCACCCCCGGACGGGCAAGAAAATCACCTTCACGGCGGAGATTCCGCGCGCGTTTCGCGAGCTGAAGCTCTGACTTTCTTACACAATTAGTGACGTGCGTCACATTCGAATGGCCGGCATCGCAGTATCGGTAGCGACGTGCTTGCAGCAGTTCCGGCGGAGACCACCTCCCTCCGGTTGTTGATCGTGGAAGATGACCTGGCTTCGGCGCGGCTCCTTGGGGAGCTGCTTGAGACCTCGACCGCGCCGCGCTTTGCGATCCACCATGTGACGACCGCGGCCGAAGCGTGCGCGGCGATCGGCAGGGGCGGCATCGACGTCGTGCTCCTCGACCTGGGCCTTCCCGACGCCAAGGACCTGCAGGCGCTGACCAAGCTGGAGGAGTGTCTCCACGAGATTCCGGTGATCGTCCTGACGGGTCACGGCGACGAGACCCTGGCGAAGGACGCGCTGCACCGCGGCGCGGAGGACTACCTGCTCAAGGGCACGGTGGACCGCAGCTCGCTGCTGCGCGCGATCCGCTACGCCGTCGAGCGCCATCGCAGCGTGCGCGACCTGACGCGCGTGAAGCGGGAGCTCGAGAGCGCGAACCAGCATCTCGAACGGCTGACGCTCATCGAGCCGCTAACGGAGCTGCTCAACCGCCGCGGCCTGCAGCAGGCGCTGTCGCGCGAGATCCAGAGCCTCACGCGGGGCACCAGCCACGCGGCGGTGCTGGTCGTCGACCTCGACGATTTCAAGACCATCAACGAGACCCTCGGCCACGCCGCGGGCGACGTGGTGCTGAAGGAGATCGGCCGGCGCCTGCGGGCGTCGGTGCGCGCGGTGGATTACGTCGGCCGCCTGGGCGGCGACGAGTTCATGCTGATCCTGCCGGAGACGAGTCCGGCGGAGGTCGGACGGGTCGCGGAGCGCCTCCGGCTGTTCATCTCGACGGCGATCATCCAGCACAGCCAGGGGACGGTGAACGTGACGACGTCGATCGCGGCGATGCTGCTGACGCCGGACATGCCGGCGCTCGACGAAGTGCTGTCGCGCGCACATCTCCTGCTCTCGCAGGCGAAGAACAATGGCAAGAACCGCGTGACGTTCGGGTCGGGGGACATGGACGACACCGCACGCCGCCTGCGCGCCGAGACGGACATGTGCACGAACCTGACGCGCGGCCGGAACATCCTCACGGTCAAGCAGCCGATCTACCGGCTGGCGGACGAGAGCCCGATCGGCTACGAGTTGCTGAGCCGCTACTCGAACGGCATCTTCGAGATGCCGGACAACTTCTTCCGCACGTGCTCGGAGCGGAACGTGCTGACGCTGGCCGATCACGCATGCCTGCGGGCCGCGGTGAACACGGCCATGGCCATGCCGCCGTACGCGCGGTTCCACCTGAACATCTTCCCGACGACGCTGCTCTCGGTGCCGACCGAGCACCTGCTCGAGCTCTTCCCGACGCCGGTGCCGCCGGAGACGTTCTGCCTGGAGATCAGCGAGCAGCAGATCATCGGCGACCCGTCGTATCTCGTGGACGCGGTGAACACGCTGCGCGCCGCGGGCGTGATGATCGCCATCGACGACGTCGGCTTCGGCAGCAGTTGCCTGGAGAGCCTGGTGCTCCTCGCGCCGGACATCCTGAAGATCGACAAGCGCGTGGTGATCGGCATCGATCGCGATCCGGTGCGCATCGAGCAACTGCGCCGCTACGTGCGCATCGCCGGCAGCCTGGGGTGCGGGGTGGTGGCCGAAGGAATCGAGACCGCGCACGAGTTGGACGTCGTACGCGGCCTCGGGATCGAGTACGGCCAGGGGTACCTCTGGGGCAAGCCGGCGTAGCCATTCCGGAACAGTCCGTGCAAAATAACGGCTGAACAAAACCCGTTCTCCCGGTTGCCGAAAGGCATGACGGACGCTACATTGGAGGAATCGGGAATGAATGAAGCATCTCTTGCTGAGGCTATTCAGCGGCCTGACGTACACCGGCGTCTGCTCGGGAAGTATCGCGGTGCGTACGCGCTCGGAATTACATGCGCGCCCGACGACGACGAAGGGGTTGCGCTGCTCCTACGCGTAGAGGGATCCGTTCCCGAAGAGATCCCCGCGAAAATCGCGGTCGACGGCGAAGAAGTATCGGTACGGGTCGAGGGCGGGTTTAAGGCTCCCCGCCGCCTGTAACGAACATTTCACTCATCGGCGACCGTTCAGGAGAACTGGATGACCGTCGTCGTAGAACCGCCCGCTCCAATCGACCCGAATCTACTTGCGAATGCTTTGGCCCACGTCGAAGACGTCGCCGCGCAACTGTTCGACTCCGACCCTCGCATTCACTCCGTCGGTGTAGGCATTGACGAAAATAGCAATCCAACATACCGGGCCGTACGCAACGTGAAGAAGATCGTCGCGTTCAAAGCAGATGCGATCGTCCACAAGCTGACCGCTCCCTATCCTGTGGTGTTCGTCGATGCTCAGCAAGACGCAGTACCTTTGCTTCGTGTACCTCATAGCGGTCCCGCCGTTGCCACCGCGGCCGCCCCGGCGATCGCCGAGCAGCAGATGCATCGGCCGATCTGTTGCGGTCTGCAGATCCAAAACTTCGATGACGACGATCGCGAAGGGGAACTCGCCAAAGGTCAGATGATCGTAGGAACGATCGGTTGTTTCGTTAAGAAGAAGGGCGTGGGCCGGCACATTCTGTCAAACAACCATGTCATTGCAGGCGAGAACCGTGGCGTGATCGGAGATAGGATTTTGCAGCAGGGTGCCGCGACCTTCGATTCTAGTAAGCTGGTTGCAAAGCTTTCGGCATTCGTTCCACTCCTGTTCAGTCCTCATGGTGCGTCGATTCCAGATGGGAACGTCATTTTCAACGACGTCGATGCTGGGATCGCGGAAGTCCAGAGTCCCGTGGTCTCCACCAACACTTATCTTCCCGTGCGCACCGGCATCAAGGCACCGTCAGGCTTCGGAACGGCACGGCGAAAGGACATCGTGTCGAAAGTGGGCCGCACCACTGGTTTGACCCACGGCGAGGTCACGGCCGTCGGCACGATCGTCTCGGAAGTCGGTTATGGATCGAAGGAAGCGTGGTTTCGCGGTTCGATCGAGATTTCGAATGTCGGCGGAATCGCTTTCTCAGCAGGCGGAGATTCGGGGTCGGTCATCGTAAATGCTGACGGTGAGATCGTTGGGCTGCTTTACGCCGGAAATGGTTCGCAAACATACGCGTGCCCGATCAGCGCGGTGGTCACTGCGCTAGGTATCGCGCTATGAGGAACGTGTGAGCAAGAGAGAATACGCGGGTGGGACTCGAAGACTACGCCTCAAGCCCCACCCGCTACGTTACTGCAGGAAGTCCACGAGGCCGTACGCGGCGTAGTACCGCGCCGCGAACTCCTGGTAGAACTGGTTGGCGATGTCTTCGTCGTGGATGATCAGCGTGTTCTCGTCGTTGGTATCCTCGCCGTTGGCGCTCCAGTTCATCGAGCCGGTGATGACGAACGGATCGCTCGCCGTGCCTTCGTCGATGATCATGTACTTGTGATGGAGGAGCTTGTCTTCACCGTCGAAGCCGACCAGGGCCTTGTTGTTCCACTTGTTGCTCTGATCGGGATCGCCGTCGCGCGCGGTCATGTCCATCGACGCGGACCAGTACTGCTCCCAGTAGCCGCTTTCCATGACGCCCTGGAGCTTGAAGCCGGTGAGCGTGCCGGTGGACTCGCTGGTCGAGCCTTCCCAGAGCAGCTTGAGGTTGTCGGTCAGGGTCTGATCGGAGAACGCGTAGATGCAGAAGCGCGCGGACACGTCGGCCTCGGTCGCCACCGCCTCGTTGACGCGCGCCAGTGCGCCCTCGGACGGTGAGAAGTACACCTCCACGAGCTTCCCGCCTACATAGACCTCGTGATCGGTGAAGTCGTCCTTCCGGCCGTGGAAGTTGGAGTCTTCGATGTCCGGAGTGGTCGTGGCGGTGCCCCACATCTCCTCGAACTCGCCGGTGTACACGTCGGCCAGGTCGGCGGAGTAGATCTCGATGCCGTGGTTCGTGTGTCCGGAGCGGATGTTGGCGGTGCGGTTCGCGTCCGAGCCGAAGGTGTCGTTCACGGTGAAGTTCCAGCTCCCCGTCCACACCCACGTGCCGTCGATGACCACGAACTTGTTGTGCATCTGATCGCCCCAGGAGTAGTAGTTGTTCAAGCCGCCGGAGGTGTTCTTCAGCTCCCCGTCGGCCAGGAGATAGCCGATCTTCGTCGCCGTGCCCACCTTCACCGTGACCGAAGGCAGATCGCTCGGGCTCGACGGCAGTCCGTGATTCGTGCGGAACGTCGCGTCCTCGACCGCGAAGATCACGGAATCGGCGAACACGTGTCCGTCGTCCGAGGTGCCGAGGGTGTTGTCCGCGCCGCGGAGGATCTTCTCGTAGAACACGCGCGCCGTCTTGTAACTGGCATCCTCGGAGGTGTCCTCATTGAGCGGATCCTTCGCGTCGGCGATGATGCGCACGGTGACGCCGTTGTCCGCGCGGTCGATCAGCTCTTCGACGACGTCCGGCAGCTCGAGCTCGTACGTGGCGAGGTCGATCGAGGTCGTCGCGGTCGCGATGCGCGCGGTGAGGCGATCCTCGAGGTTCACGTTGTAGTTCGCCTCGTTGCCGGTCGTCGCGCCGGCGGTGATCGCGCCGCGGTTGAAGTAGACGTTGATGGCGCCGTTCGAGGAGCTGGTGGTGGTGACCGATTCCGCCGCTCCTTCGTCGGTGAGGTCGTCGTGATCGTTATCGATCAGGTCGGAGAGCGATCCCGGCGAGTCACTCGACTCCGGATCGGGGTCGGCGGTGAGCCACGTGCTCGAGATCGAATTCCAGGCGGTCTCGAACGCGGCGTCGTACGCCGTGGCCAGCGGGTAGTTGCGAATGTAGAGCGTGTTCTCGTCGCTCAACGTGTTGCCGGAGAGCGTGAAGTTCTGGGAGCCGAGGACGACCGCGCGGCCGTCGGCGGAGAAGGCCTTGATGTGCTCCGTGCCTCCCCAGTTCTCGACCTTCACGGAGATGCCGTAGCTGCGCAGCTCTCCGTGCAGGCTGTACTCGTTGTGCGCGGACGTGGCGTCGAGAATGATCCGCACCGTCACGCTGCGGTCCTTCGCGGCCTTCAGCGCGTCGACGATGGTCTCGCTGGTGAGGAAAAACGTGCGCATGTTGATCTTGGTGGTCGCCTGGTTGATGGCGCGCACGATGGCGTTGGTCTCCGCGTCGTCGGTCGGCGCGAAGTAGCTCTCGATGACCGTGCCGTCGGCGAGAGTCGGGAGCACGTGAGTGGTGTTGTCGATCTTGTCGGTGTGGAAGTCTCCGTTGTACATCTCCGTGAACTCAGTCGTGTAGACCGTGGCCAGGGCCGTCGAGTCGATGAGCACGGAGAGATCGCCGTAGTACTCGGCCTCCATCTCCGGACGGGAGATGTTCGTCGATCCGGTCCACACCCAGCGCCCGTCGATGACGAAGAACTTGTTGTGCATGATCCGGTCGT
Source organism: uncultured Acidobacteriota bacterium (assembly GCA_963821585.1). Classification (GTDB taxonomy): domain Bacteria; phylum Acidobacteriota; class Thermoanaerobaculia; order Gp7-AA8; family Gp7-AA8; genus QHVT01. The sequence continues at coordinate 1,577,468 of CAWGEI010000005.1, read as the reverse complement.
CCATGTCGGCGTGGACGTTAACGATCTTTTCGACGACGGTCGCCGTGGCGCGATAGGGGTAGAAGCCGCTCTGGTAGGAGTCCACGACACCGCGGACGGTCACGCTGCGGTTCTTCGCCGCGACCAGGGCCGCGATGATGTCCTCGTTGCCGTTGAAGCCGTAGACCGCGAAGTCGATCGACGTGGTGGCGTTGTCGATGGCGGCGATCAGCGCATTGGCCATCGTCTTCGGCCCGTAGTCGGGCATGACGGTGTTGAGATGGTCGGTGAAGTAGAGCGAGTACCAGTCATCGGAGGTGCCGACGGAGACGTTCGCCGCGCGGGGGGTGCCGAGGCCCACGGAGTAGGCGGCGGTGGCGGTGTGCCAGCTGGTCGCCAACGTGCCCGAGGCGTTCGGATCGTTGCGGCTCATCGTGGCGCGGCCGGTGGTCGTGCCGGCGAACCACGAGCCGTTCTGGTTGGCGGTGTCGATGACGGTGCTGCCGGCGTCGCGCAGCACGAGCTGTTCGCCTCCGTCGACCATCGCGCCGGTGTAGGTCTTATCGGCGGTGACGCCGGGGACGGAGTTGTCGTCCGTTCGCTCGAGCAGGTAGTAGCTGTACGCGCCGATCGAGCCGGTGAGGGTGACGCTGGGGGTGCCGTCAACGGCGATGAGCGTCCAGCTGGTGAGGCTGATCGGACTGCCGGTGGTGTTGTACAGCTCGATCCATTCGTTGGACGTGCTGCCGGTCGTGCCCATCCACGCAACTTCGGAGATGACGACATCTCCGGGCGACGCGGCGTGCAGGTTGAGGGTGAAAACGAAGACACAAAGGGCGGATAGACGAAGCAATCGCATACTTGAAACCTTCCTCCGGACGAAGTCCGGGCCCACGGATCTGATTGCCACCACTCTACAGACGGTAGGGTGGAAAGATTGCGATCTTCATCACGTCATTTATGGACTGGCGGAGTCTCCGTAAGCGCACGGTAAGCGCGGCCGCCGATGATGCGCGCCATGAGCAACGACGCGCGATTCACCCCTCCCGGACCCGGTTCCTGGCAGCTCGAGATGACGCACTTCGTGCGGCCGGTGTCCCGATCGATGGCGGCCACGTTTCCCGAGGCGATGACGGCGGGCTTCCGCTGGAGCATGGAGCGGTACGGCATGCTGCTCGACTGCCTCGAGATCAAGGTCGTCAACCGCTTCGTCTACTTCGCCCCGCGCGGAGTGGGCGCGCCGCAGGACGCGAAGAGCCATCCGCCCAAGCTGATCTTCCAGCTCCTCACCAAGGTGCATCCCGAGATCCGGAAGCGGATCAAGACCGTGGCGGAGGTGTTCGCGACGAAGCGCTGGCGCGCGGACGTCGCGCTGTGGGACACCGAATGGAAGCCGGCGTTCGTGCGCGAGCATCAGGAACTGCAGAACGTGAACGTGCGCGCGCTCAGCGATGACGCGCTCATCGCCCACATCGCCCAGGCCTTCGACGCCGCGCGCCGGGCCATCCGGCGCCACCACAGCATGAACGCGACGGCGATGCTGCCGGTGGGCGACTTCCTGGTCCACGTGCGGGAATGGACGGGACTCGCGCCCGCCGACGTGCTGCCGATCTTCCAGGGCTCGAGCCGCGTCTCCCGCGGCGCGGCCGACGAGATCGACGCCCTCGGACGCGCCATCCAGGCGAGCGCGGTAGCTCAGGCGATCCTGGCGCAGGACAATCCGCAGGTGGTCGTCGACGCACTGCTGTCCCGCACGGACGCGGTCGGCGACGCGATGCGCCGCTACATCAATGTTGCCGGGACGCGCCTCGCCACCGGTTACGACCTCGCCGACCTCACGCTCTCGGAGATGCCGGAGCTGATCGTCGAGAACGTTCGGAGCGCGGTGAGCTCCGTGGCCAAGGGACAGGACGAGAGCGGCGTCGCCAGGCTGGAGAAGCAGATCCGCGAGCGCGTCCCCGTGCAGCACCGCGCGACGTTCGACGAGCTGCTGCAGGACGCGCGGCTCGTGTATCGGATCCGCGATGAGCGGGGGTACCTGAACGACGCATGGGCCGGCGGCATCGCCCGGCGCGCAATTCTCGAGGGAGGCATGAGGCTGGTGCGCAAGGGACTCCTGCACGAAGTGCATCACGCGGTGGAGCTGACGCCGGACGAGCTGATGGCGCTGCTCGCGGGCGGCAAGGGCCCGTCGGCGGACGAGACGGCGGAGCACGCGCGCTACCGCACCACGCACACCACCGCGGACGCCCCGGCGTTCCTCGGCAACCCGCCGTCCGCCCCGCCGCCGGCGGAGTGGCTGCCGCCGATGGCGGCGCGCGCCGAGCGGGCCATCGGGATCGTCATGGGCGAGATGTTCGCCGCTCACGACAAGCAGACCGACGCGGCGAAGATCAACGGCTTCGCGGCGAGCCACGGCATCGTGACGGGCATCGCCCGGCTGGTGCTGGAGCCGCGGGACATGGGCCGCGTGCGCAAGGGCGACGTGCTGATCACGCGCTCCACCTCCCCTGCCTACAACGCGCTGCTGCCGCTGCTCCTCGGCGTCGTGACCGATCGCGGGGGGACGCTATCGCACGCGGCGGTGGTCGCGCGCGAGTACGGCATCCCGGCGGTGGTCGGCACCGGGAACGCGACGGAGCGCATCCGCGACGGCGCGCGCATCCGCGTCAACGGCGCCCTCGGACTGGTCGAGTTGCTGGCATGATCATCCTGGCTCTGCGCGACGCCACGCCGGAAGAGGCGTTCGGCGGGAAGGCTGCCTCGCTCGCGAAAGCGTTGCGGGCGGGGCTGCCGGTGCCGGACGGCTTCGCGATCTCGTGGGAAAGCGTCGAAGACCGCGACGCGATCGCCGAGGCGTACCGCGCACTGAACGCGGAGCGGGTGGCGGTGCGCTCGTCGGCGGTCGGTGAGGACTCCGCGGATGCGAGCTTCGCCGGCCAGCATGCGACCGTCCTGAATGTGACGTCCGAGGAAGCGCTGTTCGACGCGATCCGGACGATTCGCGAGTCGGCGCGCTCGGAAGGGGCGCTGGAGTACCGGAAGAAAGTGGGTGTCGAGGGCGAGCCGCGGATCGGCGTCGTCGTGCAGCAGATGGTCGAAGCGGACATCGCAGGCGTGTTGTTCACGCGCGATCCCGTAACCGGCGCGAACGAGCGCGTGGTGGAGTCGACGTGGGGCCTCGGCGAGGCCGTCGTCGCGGGACTGGTGACGCCGGACCGGTTCCGGATGGACTCCTCGGGCAAGGTGATCTCGCGCGAGGCGGGAGTGAAGACGCTGGCGATCCGGTACGCGCCGGAGGGCGGCACGCAGGAAGTGCGCGTGCCCGGCCTCGACGCGCGGCGGCTCTCGCTCACGGATGGTCAGCTCCGCGAGCTGTACGACCTCGGCAAGCGCTGCGAGAAGTTCTTCGGCGCGCCGCAGGACCTGGAGTGGGCCATCGCCGGCGGATCGCTGTTTCTGTTGCAGTCGCGGCCGATCACGACCGCGGTGTCAACGGCGCTGCCGCTACGCTCGTTCCTCGGCCTCGCGCTCGCGGCCGTGCTCGCGCCGCTGAACTCGACGATCGTCGCGGTTGCACTGCCGTCGATCGCCACTACGTTCGGCGCGAGCGAGGGGCTGGTCACGCGCTGGCTGGTGACGGCATATCTGATCGTCGCCATCGTCGCGCAGAGTCCCGCAGGCAGGATCGCGGATCTGTGGGGCTACTCACGCGTGCTGACGCTGGGCCGCGCTCTCTTCGGCCTCGGCGCGATCCTGGCGGCGTTCTCGCCACAGCTCGCGGTCCTTGGCGCGGGCCGCGTGCTGATGGCGCTCGGCGGCGCGCTGTCGATCCCGACGGTCTTCGCGCAGATCCGCAACAGCGTGCCGGAGTCGAGCCGCGGCCGGATGTTCGGCATCTTCGGCGCGATCATGGGCACGGCCGCGGCGATCGGTCCGCTGGCCGGCGGCTTCCTGACGTCGCGCTACGGCTGGCACTCGATCTTCTACGTGAACCTGCCGGTGGTCGCGCTGTCGCTGCTGCTCGAGCCGCCGCGGCCGGAGGCGCGTCCCGCGCGTGCCGCGCGATTCGAAGGCTTCGGCAAAGGGCTCGCCGCGTTCGGCCAGCTGTTCACCCGCCGCGCGTTCGCGGCAGGGAGCGCCATCGTCGCGCTGCAGAACCTGGTGATGTACGCGATGCTGTTCCTGCTGCCGTTCTTCCTCGCCCGCACGGGCTTCGATCCGTCGGCGACGGGGCGCTTGTTGCTGTTCTTCACCGTGGCGATGGTGCTGGCGTCGCCGATCGGCGGACGGCTCTCCGATGCGCTGGGCTCGCGGGTGGTCGCGGTGAGCGGCGCGACGATCGGGACCGCAGGCGCGTCGCTGTTCGTCGCCGGCGGCGCGCTCGCGCCCGCGCTGATCCTCGTCGGCTTCGGCATCGGCGTCTCGACCAGCCCGTCGCAAGCCGCGGCCCTCGGCGCGATCGAAGCGTCGCAGGCCGGCATCGCCTCAGGCGCGCTCTCGACGATGCGCTACCTCGGCGGCGTGATCGGCAGCGGCCTCGTGGCGCTGCTGGCGGCCAGTCCGCACGATCCGCGTCTGTGGGTGTTCCCGGCCGTGCTGTTCGCCAGCGGGATCGCGGCGCTGTCGCTCGCCGCTCACGAACCGCGGAGGTAGTCAGCGATCACGTCACGTTTGCCGTAAATCGCCCAGTCGAGCGGCGTGCCCTGATAGATGGTGTCCTGCACGTCCAGGCGCGCACCGCGCTCGACGAGCAAGCGCACGACGTCCATGTGCTCCGACCAGACCGCCTGATGCAGGGGCGTCGAGTGGGAGTGGTAACCCTCGGGGTTGTAGCGGCTCGGGTCTTCTCCGGCGTCGAGCAGCAGGCGCACGATGTCCGTATGACCGTGCTGCGACGCAAGGGCGAGCGCGATGTGCCGGCTGGCCGCGTCCGCCGCGGGCAGGAGCCGCGCCGCATCGTCGAAACGTCCGAGTCCCGCCGCGACAGGGAGGTCCATGGGAGCGCCGCGCCGGGCGAGCGCCTCCGCGGTGTCGCGATAGCCGAACGCCAACGCGGTATTCGCACTTTCGAGCGCCGCGCCGTAGTCGAGCAGGAGCTCCGCAAGCGGCGCCTGCAGGCCGGCCTTCGCCGGATGCACGCTCGAGACGAGCAGGCCCATGGTCGTACACTTCGACTCGTACATGTCCGCGAGCGCATCCGACTCCGCACCCGCGTCGAGCAGCATCTTCGCGATCTCCACCGCGTTCGGCGGCGTCTGCTGCCGGTAACCCTCGACACCGTTCGCGCCGATGTAGTGCAGCAGCGTGGCGTGGTGGCGTCGCTGCGATCGCGCGCGTACGAGCTCCGGATCGTCGCGCAGGAGGTCGCGCAGCGTTACGGCGTCGCCGGAGACGACCGCGTCCACCGCTTGTTCGAAGCGTTGGATCTGCGGGTCACTCGCGACGGCGCGCGTGAACTCCGCGAGCTGTTCCCAACTGCTGAACGAATGCTCCGCCGCGATGACCGTCTGCGCGTCGGCGAGATCGAGTGTCGCGGCACGCACGGCGTCGACCGTCTGGCCCCTGAAGCGTGGATGCTCCCACTTGAACCGCCACGCGGCGTTCTCGTCGCCCGCGTTCAACGCGGCGAACAGCGCTTCGGCCTGTTGCTGGTAGTCGTTCAACGGAGATCAATCTCGGTGCAAACGAGGATCCTGTCAATGCGCTTTTGTAGCGGCCGCCTTCGCGGCCGCACCGTGCGCCCTACTCCGCATCCCCCGGGCAGAAAGCCCGGGGCCAGATTGTTCGGCGCGCCTTCGCGCGCCACGAGGCGCGTGCGCGTTACTCGACGCGTGGCGCGCGAAGGCGCGCTATCCAATCGAAGCCCCGGGCTTTCTGCCCCCGTTCACGAACGTTTAATAGCGTTTGCCGCTATTAAACGTTCAGGCATGAACCTTTAATAAGGGTACTCGGTGCCCTCGCTGAGAATCGCGAGGTATTGGTCGTACGCGAAGATGCGGTTGCGGCGTCGGCCCGTGCGTTCGCGGACGATGGCGAGGTCGGTGAGGAGGTCGATCGACGCCGCGACGGCGGGGAACGAAAGGCCGCTGCGTGTTGACACATCCTGAACGGACGCGAGGGGGCGCGCCTTCAGCGCGTCATGGACGCGCAGCGCGGAGCCCGCCCGGCGGCCGGTGCCGACGATGCGGTCGCGATCCTCGCGGAAGAGCGTTCCCAGGCGCTCGGCGGTCGTCACGGCGCTGTCCGCGGTCTGGCGTACGCCGTCGATGAAGAACGCGAGCCAGCGCTCCCAATCGCCCTGGCGGCGGACGGCGTCGAGGAGGTTGTAGTACGTGTTGCGACGCTCCTTCAGGTACAGACTCAGATACAGCAGCGGTTCGCGCAGGACTCCGGCATCGCAAAGGAGCAGCGTGATGAGGAGACGTCCCACGCGGCCGTTGCCGTCGAGGAACGGGTGGATGGTCTCGAACTGCACGTGCGAGAGGCCGGCGCGCACGAGGATGGGCAGCCCGTCGTCATCGGCGTGCATGAAGCGCTCGAGCGCGCCCATGCACTCCGCCACGAGATGGTGCGGCGGAGGAACGAACGAGGCATTGCCGGGACGCGTGCCGCCGAGCCAGTTCTGCGACCGCCGAAACTCCCCGGGGGCCTTCCCGCTCCCTCGTCCGCGTGACAGCAGGACGCGGTGGATCTCGCGGATCAACCGGTTCGAGATCGGGAAACCGCCGCGAATGCGCTTCAGCCCGTGCTCCAGCGCGGCGACGTAGTTCGAGACTTCGACGACGTCGTCGAGCGGCACGCCCGGCGCTTCGTCGATCTCGAACAGCAGCAGGTCGGACAGCGAAGACTGCGTGCCTTCGATCTGTGAGGAGAGCACGGCCTCCTTCCTCACATACGAGTAGAGGAACAGAGACGTGTCCGGAAGCAAGGTGGAGACGGCGTCGAGACGACCCAGCGCGAGGACCGCGGCCTCCATGGACTTCTGCAACGCGCCGTCGAATTGCAGGCGCGGCCTGGGCGGCAGAGGCTTGGGAACGAACGCCCGGACGCGCTCGCCGGCGACACTGGTGATCTCGTCCCGCCCTGTTTTTGCGCGCTTCATCGTCGTTCACGAACCTTTAATAGCGAGATTCGCTATTAAAGGTTAGGCCCTAAGTTTAAATAAGGGACCGGAACGTGGCAAGGACGGCGAGGGCGCGATGGACGTCTTCTTCGCTCGTGGCCATGCCGAAGGAGGCGCGGACGGCGCCGACGGAGGTGCCGGCGCAGGCGGAGAAGCGTTCGACGGAGAAGTCGTCGTCGATGGACGCGAGGCAGGACGCGAGGTGGGTGGCGTCGAGGCCGAAGGCGGCTTCGGACGCGCCGGGGTTGCAGAAGCAACCGCCGCGGAGGGAGACGCCGGCTTCGCGGGCGCGTCGCTCGACGACGGGGAACGCCGCGCCGTCGACGTTGAACGCGATGGTGCCGCCGCGGTCGGTGAGATCGCGCGGGCCGTAGACCCACACGTAGGGCATGGACGCGAGGCCGTCGAGGAAGACGCCGGTGAGGCGCGCGACGTGGGCGCTGATTTGCGGCATGCCGACTTCGTTGAGGAGCGCGAAGCCCGCGTCGAGCGCGGCGAGGCCGAGGAAGTTCGGGGTGCCGTCTTCGAAGCCTTCGTGGCGCGGGCGGAGGCGGTGGCGGTCGGCGGCGACGGAGGCGTAGAGCACGGTGCCGCCGGCGAACCAGGTGCGGTGCAGGCGGGACAGTGCCTCGCGGCGGGCGATCAGCGCGCCGATGCCGGTCGGGTAGCCGAAGAGCTTGTAGAACGACAGCGCCGCGAAGTCCGCGGGACAGTCGCGGAGGCTCAGCGCGCGGCTCGGCGCGTACGCGGCGATGTCCACCAGCACGTCCAACCCGAGCGCGTGAGCATCGTCCACGAGCGACAGCGGGTGCCGCACGCCGGAGAAGTTCGACTGCGCCGGGAACGCCAGCAGACCGCGAGTGACCGGCGGCAGAGGATCGCGGAGTCGCAGGTCGCCGTCGAGACGCAACATCTGGACGCGGGCGCCGGCGCGGCGGGCGTATTCGCGGATGCCGAGGACAGAGTTGTGGTTGTCGGAGGACAGGATGAGCGACGTGTTCGGGTCGAACGGATAGCCTTCCGCGACGAGCTTGATCGCCGCGGTCGTGTTCGCGGTGAAGACGACGTCGTGAGTCGACTCGTCGACGTCGAGAAAGCGCAGCACCAGATGACGCGCGCGCTCCATGGCCTCCGTACTCGCACGCGACGGCGCGGAGTCGGAGTGCGGATTGCCGAACAGTCCCTCCTCGAGCAGCGCCATGTGCGCGCGCACCTGCGACGCGCCGTACAGCGCCGCGCCGGTGTAGTCGAGGTACGCCTGCCCCTGCGCGTCGAGGCGCGCGAACTCGCGGCGGCGCAGTTCCGGGAAGCTCAGCATCCGCCCCTCGCGAAGTAGCGCGTGACCGGCGTCTGCGTGGGCGGATTCAGTACCTCGGCATTCCACTCCGCGACGCCGCCACGGAGGAAGAACACGTTGCGGTGGCCGAGGGCGCGCAAGAAAACCCAGGCTTGCGCGGCGTGTGCGCCGCCGTCGGAGACCAGGACGATGGTCTCGTCTTTCGCGAACGGCGTCTTCGTCAGCGATTCGAGCGGGATCTCCTCGGCGCCGGGCAGGCGCGAGGAAACGGGCGGAACGCTGATCACGCGCAGGCCCGGCTTGCGGTCCTTGATCCACTGCGCGAGCTCCAGCGCCGTCACGTGATCCTCTTCGTTGGCCACCTGCTTCGCAAGCGCGTCGACGTCGACCGAGCGCGGAGCGCCCGCGAACGCGGCGAGCAATCCGAGCACGACGGCGAGTGCTGCGAGGACACGGTGGGTCATGCGCGTCTCTCGATTCGTTCCGCGACCGCGAAACCCGCGAGCGCCATCAGCACCACCGCAAAGACCACCACCCCATACGGCACGTGGAGGAGCTCGGGGAGCGTCCAGGCGCCGCGGGGCGTGCTCTCGTAGAATCCGCGCACCGGCGCGGATGCAAAACCGGTGAAGAGCACCCCCGCGAACATCCCGGCAATGACTGCGAGACCGTCACCGCGCCCCGAGGCGGCGGCGACACACGACGTACCGGGACAGAGTCCCGCGACGACGAAGCCGATGCCGAAGATCAGGCCGCCCACGAGCTGCGGCAGCAGCCACGTGCGCGGGACGTACACACTCGACAGATCGATGACGCCGAGGCGCGAGAGCCAGAACGCGCCCAGCATCGCCGTCACGATCGCGCTGAACATCACCTTGAAGACCGTGAAGTCCGTCAGATAGAACTGGCCGATCAGCTTGCGCGCGCTGCCCAGGCCCGCGCGCTCGAGCGCGAAGCCGAAAGCGACGCCGATCACGAACGCGGTGATCATCGCCACGCCTTCCGCAGCAGCGGCGCGAGTGCGTACGCCGAGGCGAACGCGGCGAGCATGAAGATCCAGCTGCCGACACTCAGCAGCGCGCCGCCCGTGAGCGCCAGTCCGCTCGTGCAGCCGCGCGCCAGCACCGCGCCGACGCCCATCGCCGCGCCGCCGCCGAATGCGAACGCGAGGCGGCCGTTGCGCGAGATGCGCGGGCCGCGCTCGGTCTCGAATCGCACGCGGCCCGCGAGCCAGGCCGACACGAACCCGCCGACGATCACGCCGCCGAGCTCGTAGATGAGCCAGTTGTCGGTTGCCGGTTGTCGGTTGTCGGGAGAAACGACCGCGCCCGCGACTCGCGTGAATGCGCCCGATGCGCCGAGGCCTCGCCCCGCGAACACGAACGCCGCGAGGAGCACGAGGCCGAGCGCAACGCCGGCGACGTACGGATCGGCGTAAGGCTTCACTTCTGCTCCTTCTTCGGGGTCGGGTTCTCGACCGGCCCATCCGCGCGCCGCGACCAATCCTCGAACGAGCCGTCGTACAGCGCGACTTCATGTCCGAGGGAACGGGCCGCGAACAGCATCGCCGTCGCCTGCTGGCCGATGTGGCAGTAGCCGATCACCTTGTCGCCCGGCTTCACACCCGCCTTCGCGAACAGAGCCTTCAGCTCCTCCGGCGACTTCCACACGTTCTGGTCGTTCACCACCTCGGTGAACGGCACCGAGGCCGCGCCCGCGATGTGTCCGGTCTTGTGCGGCCGGTCGTGCATCCCGCCGGCCTCGACGCCGTCATAGAACGCCGCCGAGCGCCCGTCGATGATCACCGTGCCCTTCTTTCCCATCGCCGCGCGCACCTGATCACCGGTCACGATGACCGGCTTGATCTTCAGCGGTGCGAGCGTCCCCTTCTTCGCGGCAGGGGCGGCGGCGGTCGTCGGATTGCCCGCGGCGACCCACGCCGCCATCCCGCCGTCCAGCAGCGACGCGCGGTCGCCGAGGCCGGCATAGTCGAGCGTCAGGATCACGCGCGTCGTCGGCGACACCCAGTCCTTCCCGTAGTAGGCGATCACCCGGGAGTCGTTCGAGATGCCCAGGTTCTGGAGGCGCTCCCGGAGCTCCTCGGGAAGCGGCAGCTCCAGGTGCAGATCGCCGCGCTCCATGTCAGTGGGGCGGGAAATGTCCTGCAGCGAGACGTACCGGGCACCGGCGATGTGCTTCGCCTCGTATTCGGCCTTGTCGCCGATGTGGAGCAGGACCAGGTTCGGGTCCTTGATGTGCTTGGCGAGCCAGTTGGCGTCGACGACGAGGGATTCGCGGGGGCCGGCCAGGACGGTGCCGGCCATGAGACAAACGGCGAGGATCAGTGAGCGCATGCGGTCTCCTTTCGTGGAGGATACGGACGCGTTTTCAGAGGGTTCCGGGGTATGCAGCGAACCGGTTCCTGGTTGCAGCGAACGGGTCATAATCCGCCCGCCAGATTTTTTTCGGGGTCGTGTCGATCCGGCGGCCGGCCGTTCGACGTGTTAGTGGAGCCAGGCTCCGAAAGACAAAAAACACGAGGAGACAACCAATGCGATTCATGGTGATCGTCAAAGCTTCCAAGGATTCCGAGGCCGGGGTCATGCCGACTGAGCAGCTCATGACCGAGATGGGCAAGTACAACGAAGAGCTCGTGAAAGCCGGCGTCATGCTGGCCGGGGAAGGACTCCAGGCGAGCTCGAAAGGCGCCCGCGTGCGCTTCTCCGGAAAAGACCGCACCGTCATCGACGGGCCGTTCGCCGAGACCAAGGAGCTCATCGCCGGCTTCTGGCTCTTCCAGTGCCGCTCCCTGGAAGAGTGCATCGAGTGGGTGAAGCGCTGCCCGAACCCGATGAACGAGGACTCCGAGATCGAGATCCGTCAGGTCTTCGAGACCGAGGACTTCGGCGCAGAGCTCACCCCCGAACTGCGCGAGCAGGAAGAGCGCATCCGCGCCCAGGCCGAGAAGAACCTGGGCCACTGACATGCGAACGTAGGGCGTGGCTTCAGCCCGCCTCCCCCGGGGACGGGCGGGCTCAAGCCGCGCCCTACGTTTCGCGGGATAAACTCTCGGGTGAGTGACAGACACCCATCGCACGATCGACGCGGTCTGGCGAATCGAATCCGCGAAGCTGATCGCCGGGCTCGCGCGGATCGTGCGCGACGTCGGGATCGCCGAGGACCTCGCGCAGGATGCGCTGGTCGCGGCGCTCGAGCAGTGGCCAGGGGCGGGCATCCCGGACAATCCGGGCGCGTGGCTGATGGGCACCGCGAAGCACCGCGCCATCGACACGCTGCGCCGGCGAACGCTGTTGGACCGCAAACATGAGGAGCTCGGCCGCGATCTCGAAGAGCGGCTCGAGACACCGGATCTCGTGTCCGCCATCGACGACGACATCGGCGACGACCTGCTCAGGCTCGTGTTCACGGCGTGTCACCCCGTGCTCTCGACCGAGGCCCGCGTCGCCCTCACCCTCCGCCTCCTCGGCGGCCTGACGACCGAGGAGATCGCGCGGGCGTTCCTCGTGCCCGAGGCGACCGTGGCACAGCGGATCGTCCGCGCGAAACGGACGCTCGCCGACGCGAAGGTGCCGTTCGAAGTCCCGCGTGGCGCGGATCGCGAGGCCCGGCTGTCGTCCGTGCTGGAAGTCATCTACCTCGTCTTCAACGAAGGCTACTCGGCGACCGCGGGCGACGACTGGGTCCGCCCCGAGCTCTGCAACGACGCCCTCCGTCTCGGGCGCATCCTCGCGGAGCTGATGCCCAAGGAGCCGGAGGTGCAGGGGCTGCTGGCGCTGATGGAGATCCAGGCCTCGCGGCTGCGTGCGCGCGTCGGACCCAAAGGCCAGCCGGTGCTGCTCCTGGATCAGGACCGCGGACGCTGGGATCAGCTCCTGATCCGCCGCGGACTGAACGCGCTCGCGCGCGCCGGCAACACGCGCGGTCCCTACACCCTGCAAGCAGCGATCGCCGCGTGTCACGCGCGGGCGCGCACGGCCGAGGAGACCGACTGGAAACGCATCGCGTCGCTGTACGAGTCGCTCGCCGACGCCGTGCCGTCGCCGGTCGTGGAACTGAATCGCGCGGTGGCGGTGGCGATGGCGTATGGTCCCGCCATGGGACTGGCCATCGTCGACGAGCTGACCTCGGAACCCTCCCTGAAGACGTACCACCTGCTGCCGACCGTGCGCGCGGATTTCCTCATGAAGCTCGGACGGAACGCCGAGGCGCGCGCGGAGCTGGAGCGCGCGGCTTCCCTGACAAAGAACGCCCGCGAGCGCGAGATGCTGCTGGAACGTGCGGCGGGGCTGGCGTAATGCTGCCCTGGAGCCTGCTCGACACCGCCACCGTCCCCGGCAACGGGGAGATCCGGCTGCACCAGCGCGGCGGAGAGTTCTCCATCCGCGTCGACAACTACGAGCTGATGAACAGTCGCGAGCATGGGTCCGAGGATGCGCTCGCGGAGCTCGTCGGGAAGCGGGTGGCGCCGAACGCGCGGGTCCTGATCGGCGGCCTGGGCATGGGCTACACGCTCGCGGCGATGCTGCGCGTCGCCGGACCGAAGGCGGAGGTCGTCGTCGCCGAGCTCGTGCCGGCGGTCGTCGCGTGGCATCGCGGGCCGCTCGCGCACGTCTCCGGCGGCGCGCTCGACGATCCGCGCACGATCGTGCGCGAAGCGGACGTCGCGCGCGTCATCGGCGAAGGGACGTGGGACGCGATCCTGCTCGACGTCGACAACGGACCGCGCGCGCTGACGACGAAGACCAACGACCGGCTGTACAGCGTGAACGGCCTCCGCGCAACGTGGGCCGCGCTGCGCCCGCGAGGTGTGCTGGCGATCTGGTCTTCCGGTCCGGACGCGGCGTTCACGCGCCGGTTGCAGCAGATCGGGTTCGCGGTCGAGGAAGTGGCCGCGCGCAGCAAAGCGAACAAGGGATCGCGTTACCTCATCTGGCTCGCAACGCGATCGTGAAGACCGAGCCCTCGCCCGGGACGCTCTCCGCCGTGAGCTCGCCGCCCATGGCCTTGGTCAGCTCGCGGCTGATGGCCAGTCCGAGGCCGACGCCATCCGCGCGCGTGGCGTCGAGCTGCACGAACGGCTCGAACACGCGCTGCAGCTGCTCGGGCGCGATGCCGATGCCGGTGTCGCGCACGCGGAGCAGCACGCGGCTGCCGTCGCGCGCGCACGACACGGAGATGCGCCCGCCCGCGGGCGTGAACTTGATCGCGTTCGTCAGCAGGTTGAGGAGGACCTGCTGGAGTCGGTCGGGATCGGCGAGCACTTCCTCGCCGTTGCAGCCGGTCGTATCGAACGCGAGCTGCTCCTCGGACAAACGCACGTGAACGAGCGAAGACGCGCGCGTGACCGCGTCCGCGACTTTGACGGGCGCGAGCCGCATGTCGACGCTTCCCGACTCGAGCTTCGCGAAGTTGAGGATGTCGGTGATCATCCGCAGCAGCTCCTGCCCCGCCTCGCGAATGCGCGCGAGGCCGTCGCTCTGCTCTTCGGTGACGGGACCGCGCATGCCTGCGGCGATGAGCGACGCGTGGCCGGTGATCGACGTCAGCGGCGTGCGCAGGTCGTGGGACATCATCGACAGGAACTTCGCCCGCGCGGCATTCGCCTCCTCGGCCAGCCGCCGCGCCTGGAGCAACTGGTCTTCGTACTGGTGGCGCTGGATCATGCGGACGAAGACGCAGTCGTTCACCTGCACGCCATCGCGCTCGCGGCGGGCGCCGTTCATCAGCACGGGCATGTCCACGCCGTCCTTCGTGCGCAGGGCGATGTAGATCTCTTCCGCGACGCCGTGCATCTTCAGGATCGGGAAGACGTGGGTCTGGTAGAAGATGCGGCCGCCCGGCGGCAGAATTTTCTGCAGGTGCCAGCCGGCGAGCTCCGCGCGCGAATAGCCGAGGAGTGTCGCGAGGGTCGTGTTGACCTCGAGGATCGTGCCGTCGTCAGCGAACGAGACAAAGCCACACGGCGCGCGGTCGAGTACCGGATCCAGGATGCTCAGGCGAGTGCAAGATACTCCCGGATGGCCTCGATCGTCTCCTGCGGATGGCTCACCTGCGGGCAGTGGCCCGTGGCTTTCATCATGCGGAGCGTGCTCGACGGCAGGTTCCGGGAGAGGTAAGTGCCGACCTCGACGGGCGCGATCGCATCCTCGGCACACTGCAGGATCAGCGAGGGCACGGCAACGCCGGCGAGGTCGGCGCGGTTGTCAGAGAAGAAGGTCGTCTCGGCGAAGCGGCGGGCGATCTTCGGGTCGGTGGAGCAGAAGCTTTCCTGCAGTTCGTTGGCGAGCTCGGGGCGGTCGTCGTTCTTCATGATCACCGGCGCGAGGAAGCTCGCCCAGCCGATGTAGTTGCGATCCATGAGGTCGAGCAGACCTTCGATGTCCGCGCGCTCGAAGCCGCCGACGTACCCGGTGTCGTTGATGTACCGCGGCGACGGGCCGACGAGGATCAGCTTCGCGAAGCGCTCCGGTGCGCGCTTCGCCGCGAGCACGCCCACCATGGAGCTGACGGAGTGGCCGACGAAGATCACGTCGCGCAGGTCGAGGGCCTCGCAGACGTCGAGGACGTCCTGCGCGTAGCCGTCGAGCGTGGAGTAGCGCTCCGGGTCGTAGGCGGTGATGTCCGACTTGCCCGACCCGACGTAGTCGAAAAGGACGACGCGGTAGTCGCTCGCGAAGGCGGGAGTGACGAACCGCCACATGTTCTGATCGCAGCCGAAGCCGTGCGCGAAGAGCATGGGCCGGCCGGTGGGGTTGCCGAGGACGTGGACGTTGTTGCGGGCGAGGATGTCCATGGAAGCCGGATTATCATCCGGATGACCATGAAGACGCTTGGTGAGATCGTCCTGTATCAAACGGAAGACGGCCTAACGCGCGTCGAATGCCGGTTCGTCGACGAAACGCTGTGGTTGAGCCAAGCGCTGATCGCAGAGCTGTTCGACAAGGATGTTCGCACAATCAATGAGCACCTTCGAAACATCTACGATGAAGGCGAGCTCGACCAGAATCGAACTATCCGGAAATTCCGGATAGTTCGAATTGAGGGGAACCGCGACGTGGCTCGGGACATCGAGCACTATGCGCTCGACGCGATCCTGGCGGTGGGATACCGCGTCCGTTCCGAGCGCGGTACGCAGTTCCGCCGATGGGCAACTGAACGGTTGCGTGAATACCTGGTGAAAGGTTTCACCATGGACGACGAGCGGCTGAAGAACCCGCCCGTCGAAGGCGCGGGGATACCCGACTACTTTGACGAACTGCTCGAGCGCATTCGGGACATCCGCGCGAGCGAGCGGCGGATGTACCTGCGAGTGCGGGAGATTTTCGCGCTCGCGGGAGACTACGATGCTACGCGGCCGGCGACGCTCGAGTTCTTTCAGAAGGCGCAGAACAAGCTGCACTTCGCGGCTACCGGCAGAACCGCCCCAGAGCTCATCGCCAGCCGAGCCGATCACATGAAGCCGAACATGGGGCTGGCGACATGGAAGGGTGGCTCCATCACGAAGGCCGACGTTACGGTCGCGAAGAACTACCTGCGCGAAAGCGCCCCAAAAACAAGTAGGGCGGGCTTTCGCCCGCCCTACTTTCAACTAATACCGCTCGTAGCGGTCGTTATCCAGAAAGTCCACGTCGTACGCGCGGAAGTAGCCCTGCGTGGTCCAGTCTCCGCGAACCGCGACGAAGTCGCCAGTACGCGGGAGCGACTCACGCCGGTCGCGCAACACGACGGTGATGAAGTTCCCTGTGTCCTCGTTGCGGACGACGAACGTGTCGCGGCGGGAGTCCACGCTCTCCACCACCCCGCGGAAGTCCGCCTCGGAGCTCGCGCGGTAGCCGCTGTTGTAAACGCCGTCGCGGTAGCCGTCCCAGTAGTCGTAGTAGCCGAGCGGGTTGTAGTACCCGCCGAGGCTGATCACCAGGCCGACGCGGAAACGGTCGCGGTGCCAGTGCGAGAGCGGCACGAAGAACGGATACGGCGCGCCGCCGACCCAGACGCGATAGCCGCCGCCGTAACGCTCGTAACGCGAGACGCGGCCGCGCGCGTGGTACGGCTGGCGGTTGCTGTAGCGGCCGTCGTTGCGAGACCGGCCATTGTTCGCGCTGTAACGGCCGTCGCTCCGCGAGCGGCCATCGTTGCGATAGCGATCGCTGCTGCGATTCCGGTCGCTGCTGCCGCGATTGCGCGACTCGTTGTTGCGGTACCGCGAGTCGTTGTTGCGATCCGCGCGACGCTCGACCGTGCGTCCTTCATTGCGGCGCTCGGTGGTGCGTCCCTCATTCCGGCGCGTGGAGGTGCGTCCTTCCTGACGCGGCTCGATCGACCGCGCTTCCCGACGCCGCTCCACCGAGCCACTTCGCGAACCGTTTCGCGAACTGTCACTGCGGCGGCCTTCCACGGTCACCTGCGACCGCGCGGGAGTCCCGCTGCGACGGACTGTACCGCCGGCCTGTCCGCGAGAGCGTGTCTCATTCGAATGACGCGATTCCGCAAAAACGGACGTTCCAGCTAACGTTACGACAGCCAGTGCCAATGACGCCAACTGCTTGGTTTTACTCACATTTGCCTCCAGGGTCTCGATCAACAGCCGACCTAGTCTTCGCAAACGCGGGACCACCAGACGCTTCTATACTCCCGCTCATGGAGTTTCAGCTCTCGCCCCGCTGCCAGGACGCGCTCGATCGCGTCTCGGCCTTCGTTACTCAACACATCGCGCCCGCCGAGGAATCCATTCTGCGCGAAATCCACGCGCGGAACCATGGGGGCACCTGGGGGAAGTGGACCGTCCACCCGCTCATCGACGAGTTGAAGGCCCGAGCGCGCGCGGAAGGTCTGTGGAACTTGTTCCTCCCCGACCCAAACCTCGGCGCGGGGCTGACGACGCTCGAGTACGCGCCGCTGGCCGAGGCGATGGGGCACAGCCTGATCGCGCCGGAGATCTTCAACTGCAACGCCCCCGACACCGGCAACATGGAAGTGCTCTACCACTACGGCAACGAGCAGCAGAAAGCCGAGTGGCTGATGCCGCTGCTCGCGGGCGAGATCCGCTCCGTGTTCTGCATGACCGAGCCGGACGTCGCGTCGAGCGACGCGACGAACATCGCCGCGACGATCGTCGAGGATGGCGATGACCTCCTCCTCAACGGCCGCAAGTGGTGGTCCACCGGCCTCGGGCACCCACGCGCGAAGATCGCGATCTTCATGGGCAGGTCGAATCCGGAGAACGACCGCCACCAGCAGCACAGCATGGTGCTGGTCCCGCTGAACACTCCGGGCGTGAAGATCGAACGGATGCTCCCCGCCTTCGGCGAGTACGACGAGCCCTACGGCCACGGCGAGGTGTCGTTCACGAACGTGCGCGTCCCGAAGGCCAACCTGATCGCCGGCCTCGGACGCGGCTTCGAGATCGCGCAGGGCCGCCTGGGCCCGGGACGCATCCACCACTGCATGCGCGCGATCGGAGCGTCGGAGCGTGCGCTGAAGCTGATGGTCACCCGCGGCCTCTCGCGCGTCGCGTTCGGCAAGCCGCTCGTGGATCTCGGCGGCAACCGCGAGCGCATCGCCGGGCACCGCATCGCGATCGATCAGGCGCGGCTGCTGACGCTATACGCGGCGTGGCGCATCGACGCGGTCGGAGCCAGCGCCGCGATGACGGAGATCTCGGCGATCAAGGTCGTCGCGCCGAACGTGCTGCAGCGCGTGGTCGATGACGCGGTGCAGATGTACGGCGGCGCGGGCGTCTCGTACGACGTGCCGCTGACAAGCCTCTTCGGCCTCGCGCGGTCTCTGCGCATCGCCGACGGCCCGGACCAGGTCCACCTCGGCGTCATCGGACGCCGCGAGGTGCGGAAGTACCAATCGCGATGAACGAAGGTCCGGTCCGTCCCGGCGAAGAGCTGAACGTCGCAAACGTCGACGCGTGGCTCCGCACACAGATCCCCGATCTGCGCGGGACGCCGGAGGTCACGCAATTCTCCGGGGGCGCGTCGAACTGGACGTACCGGCTGCGCTACGCGTCGCACGACCTGATTCTGCGGCGGCCGCCGGCGGGCACGAAGGCGAAGTCGGCGCACGACATGGGGCGCGAGTACCGGCTGCAGCTCGCTCTGAAGCCGGTGTTCCCGTACGTGCCGGCGATGATCGCCTACTGCGCGGACGAGTCGGTCACCGGCGCGGAGTTCTACGTGATGGAACGGCTCGACGGGATCATTCCCCGCCGTGAGCTCGGCGTGGAGCTGCCGCCGGCGAAGGTGCGCGAGCTGTGTCTGAAGTTCCTCGACACACTGGTCGCGCTGCACCAGGTCGACTACGCCGCCGCCGGCCTCGGCCACCTCGGCAAAGGCGCGGGCTACCCGCGCCGGCAGATCGAAGGGTGGAGCGACCGCTATCGCAAAGCGCGCACGTGGAATGTGCCGAAGGGCACTCGCGTGATGCAGTGGCTCGCGGAGAACATCCCGCCGACCGAAATCATCTGCATCACGCACAACGATTTCCGCTTCGACAACATCGTCCTCGACCGCAACGACCCGACGAACATCATCGGTATCCTCGACTGGGAGCTCGCCACCCTCGGCGACCCGTGGATGGACCTCGGCAACGCGCTCGCGTACTGGATCCAGGCCGACGACGACTTCATGGACCGCTGGACGCGCCGCCAGCCGACGCACACGCCGGGGATGCTCACGCGCAAAGAGGTCGTGGAGTACTACGCGTCCAAGACCGGCCTCACTCCCGAGCACTGGACGTTCTACGAGGTGTACGGCATCTTCCGGCTCTCGGTCATCGCGCAGCAGATCTACTACCGCTATCACCACAAGCAGACCCGCAACCCGCGGTTCAAACGGTTTTGGATCCTCGTCAACTATCTGCACTGGCGTTGCAACAGACTGATCTCCTGAGGAGACACCCGGATCCGCGCTCAACAATACAAGTGGAGTGTTTGCAGCGCTTCCGCCGTGGCACCCCGCCCGCAGTGAAGGGGCGCATGGAGGGATTCATGAACTACAGAAAATCGATTGCCGCAGCCGCGCTGGCCCTCGTCGTGGCAGCCTCGCCGGCAGCGTTCGCCAAGCCGAAGCCGAAGCCGCAAGATCGCCCGCAGGCCGACGACGTGTTCAGACAATACGACCGCAACCGCGACGGCCGGATCTCCCGCTCGGAGTTCCCTGCCGATCCGCTGCTGTTCGACCGCGCCGACCGCAACAACGACGGCTTGCTCACGCGCGCGGAAGCAGAGTCCTTCATCCGCTCGGCCGACATCGAGAGCGAGCTACGCCGCCTGGACCGTAACGGCGACGGCGTGATCTCGCGTAGCGAGTGGCGCGGGGACCGGGACACCTTTGCCCAGCTGGACCGCAACGGAGACGGCGTGCTGTCGCGGGCCGACCGGATGAACACCACCAGCCGCCGCTTCCACGGCCTCGACCGCAACCGCGACGGCGTCGTGACACGCTCGGAGTGGCGCGGCAACAACCGCTCGTTCGAGGTGAAGGACCGCAACAACGACGGCGTGCTGTCGGGAAGTGAACTGAAGTAACGCTAGTTGGGGCGCGCGTCGCGTGATGCTCGCGCGGCGCGCGCACGTTCCAGACTCTCTCTCGCGCGCTCCTCGTAATCCGGCGGGAGCTCGCCGGTCTTCAGGCTCACGCTTCTCGACTTCCCGGATCGGGTTACCTGAAACCGCACGACTTGCCCGGGTTTGAGCGACGCGACGAACTCCATCAGGTCGAGATCGTCACGAAACGCGATGGGCTTGCGGTCGATCGCGGTGATGACGTCCCCGGCAGCCATCCCGGCTTTCGCCGCGGGCGTCTCCGGCGGAACGGCCGCGACGTAGAGGAATGGCTTGGCGTCCGGACCCTTCCGAACGACGAGTCCCATTCCGAGCCATGCCTTGCGCGACGGCTGTTCTGCGACAAGAACACCCGAGGTGAGAACGAGCAGCAACAAGGGCAGGAGTCTTCGCATCGTCATGGGGTGTTGGTCGCGGCCGGAGGGCCGACAAGGACGGTCGTTTCCGCATGCGCGGCGAGCTGTAGTTCCCGGCAAGGAGCACCTCCATGATCGCAGAGCCGGTACGGCCCCGCCTCGAGGTAGAAGTTGAAGCCACCGTCGACGAGCTCGCGCCACAGACGTCTTTCAAACAATGGCATGAGGAGAAGGCCAAGAGAGCGTGTCACGCCGTCGGCGCCGGTGAGCGTTGGCCATGGCGGCGTTTTCGGGATGTAGATGCGAAGTTTCGTCCCGACCGGTGCGAGTTGCACATTCGCGGAGACAACCCGCCGATTCCCCATCGCAATCTGTCTCATCGCGATCGGAGCGGGAGGCGGAAGGACGATCAGGTCGATTGTCGACGAACGCGGTTTCACTTTGAACGAGAACACTCCGCGTGCGTCGGCAAACACATCGTCCAATAAACCGGTCAGCGGATCGAAATTGCGTACGACTGCACCACTTGCAGGCGCACCGCTGGCCGTCGTTACCACCCCGGTCACTTCTCTCCACGCCTCGAGGCGGAGGTCCACCTCGGTGATTTCGTCCTTTGCAATTGTGACCGGCGACGGGCCTGCTGCCAGATCCTCACCCAATGCCGCCTCGATCGTGTACTCCCCAGCCTCGACCCCGATGAGCAGAAATTTTCCGTTCTCGTCCGAGGAGGTCGACGGCATCGTGCCGACGCCCTTGAGGGATACTCCGGCGTTCACGGCCGCCTTCCCGTGATCGTCAAAGACTTTTCCTTCCACGCCGCCACCTGGAAGGCGCAGGAGCAGCTCATTCGTGGGTGGATCGGCGATCTCGACCGGCTCGAGCCGCAATCTGGTCCGGCCTACAGCGACCCGCGGCCTCCACAGTCCGGCGACCGGGAACTCAGCTGTGAACACACCCTCGTCGTCCGAGGTCGTCTTCACGCTGCGCCCATTGTTGTCGAATGTCAGCTCAGCCACGACGCCCTTGTCCCCGGCGAGCACCTTCCCCGTCATCCGGATCGCCGACACATCGATCGTGATCTGTTCGCGTCCGCCGCGCAGCACGACGTCGCGCGCGACGAGGCGCGAGCCCTGCGGACCAATGACGCGGAGTTGGTATTGCATCGGCTGCAGGCCGGTCCGACTCCAATAGCCGTCGACCGATGCGGCGCCTTTCGTCACAGAGATGAGCTCCATGTCCCGGTCTCCCGGCCGAAGCAGTTCCACGGACCAGGGGGTCTGTGAGGAGGACACGGGAGGCGTCAGCAGCACGACCAGTTCCGCCAGCTCCGCGTGCAAGAGCGGTTCGCGCAACTGGAGATGTTCGCCGGCGCGCAGCTCGAGCGATTCAATCACGGCATCGCCGCGTTCTTTGATGGTGGAGACGATGCGATACACACCCGGTTCGAGGCCGGTGATCTGGAAATGTCCACCGGCATTCGAACGCGTCTCGCGCGCTTTCACCGCGCGGTCGGAATCCGACTGGTACCCGGCGGCGAGCGGGGACATGCGGATGCGCGCATTCCCGGCCGGATGCGCGCGATCAAGCATGGCCCGGCCTGTCACCGCGGCGCCTCGTACGAGCGTCTGGATTCCGCTGTCCAATGTCGCCTCGGGTGCAACATTCACGTCCCAGACGAACAATGGCGCAAAGTCATCGATCGCCACCTGCAACTGGAAAAGCCGGCCGGCCGGCACCACGCACCGCCAGATCCGGTCGTTCAATTCGCAGGCGACCATTTCCGGACCACCACCCCGCGGATCGAGCAGGGTGCCTGTGATTGTCTGCGGGGATTCTGACTTTTTCTCGAATGCCAATCCGCCGAGCACGATCGCTGCCGGCCACATTTCCACGCGGATCGGATCCTCCGGCTCAACGGCAACCTGCAGAGATCCAACCCAACACCCTTTCGCGATCGGAACGACCTCGGCAGGAAACTCGGAAATCGTCAGCGGGACGGATGCGGAGGCTCCAGCTACAGCCACAGGCTGCGCCAGCGGCACTTCGTGGGTGCCTGTTTCCGCCGTTTTCACGATCACAGACGTGACACTGCATCGGACCGCCGGAGACGCTGGAACGATCTCCACGACGACATGGCCTGTTCTCGCCGCCGTGGCGGCGAGGACAATCAGTGTCAGGACGGTGGACCGAGTCCCCGTCATACCCACATGCAGTGCTCGATCGTGCAGCTATATGTGCAGGTGACGACCGGGAGCAGCACTGCCACAACAGCAATGACACGTCGGAACGAGAACATTCTCAGACTCCTTCTTTATCGATTTTGATTTTAGAAAGAAATAACACCTAAACGACTTGCCGTCAATCCGCCTGTAGACACCTTGGCGTTCCGCTGCGGTGACATACTTTGACAATGCATCGTCGTAGCTTTCTGCGCATCGCCGGACTCTCCACCGCCGCGCTAACCCTGCCACGCATCACGTTCGCGGACGACATCCAGCTCGAGGAGCTCACGATCGCGGAGATGCAGCGGTTCTCCTCGCGGGCATTGACGGAGGCGTATCTCCGGCGCATCGAGTCGCTGGACAAGGGCCAGGTCAATTCGATGATCGAGTTGAATCCGGACGCCTTGGCGATCGCGGATGGGCTGGATCGGGAGCGGAAGGCGGGGCGCGTGCGGGGGCCGTTGCACGGGATTCCCGTGGTCATCAAGGACAACATCGACACGGCGGACCGGATGGCGACGTCGGCGGGGTCGCTGGCGCTGGCGGAGCATATCGCGAAGAGCGACGCGCACATCGTGCGGCGGATGCGCGAAGCGGGCGTGGTGCTGCTCGGGAAGACGAACCTGAGCGAGTGGGCGAACTTCCGCTCGACGCATTCGACGTCGGGGTGGAGCGGGCGCGGGGGGCTGACGCGGAATCCGTACGCGCTGAACCGCAACTGCTGCGGGTCGAGCTCGGGGACGGGCGCGGCGATCGCGGCGAGCTTCGCGGCGGTGGGCGTGGGGACGGAGACGGATGGCTCGATCGTCTGCCCCGCCTCGTCCTGCGGCCTGGTCGGGATCAAGCCGACGCTCGGGCTGGTCAGCCGCAGCGGGATCATCCCGATCGCGCACAGCCAGGACACGGCGGGTCCGATGGCGCGAACGGTCACGGACGCGGCGATCCTCCTCGGCGCGATGACCGGCGTGGACTCGCTCGATGCGATCACGGCGACGGGCCGCGGGCAAGCCGACTACACGAAGTTCCTCGATCCGAACGGGCTCCGGGGCGCGCGCATCGGGGTGGCGCGGCAGTACTTCGACATCAACGATCACGTGAAGAAAGTCATGGACGCCGCGTTGGACGCGCTCCGCGGCCTCGGCGCGACGCTCGTGGATCCGGTGGAGATGAAGTCGCACAACAAGTACAACGACTCCGAATTCGAAGTGCTGCTCTATGAGTTCAAGACCGGCCTGAACGCGTACCTCGCGAACACGTCCGTCCAATCGCGGACGCTCGCGGACCTGATCAAGTTCAACGAAGAGAACCGCGACCGCGAGATGCAGTACTTCGGGCAGGAGATCTTCCTCCAGGCGCAGGAGAAGGGCCCGCTCACGGATGCCGCGTACAAGAAGGCGCTGGCGAAGAACCTCAAGCTGTCGCGCGCCCAGGGCATCGACGGTGCGATGAAGCAGCACAAGCTCGACGCGATGATCGCGCCGACGGGCGGACCGGTGTGGACGACGGACCTCGTCAACGGCGACCACTACACCGGCGGCTACTCAAGCGCGTCCGCGGTCGCGGGGTATCCGCACATCACCGTGCCCGCGGGGACGGTGTTTGGGCTGCCGGTGGGACTGTCGTTCTTCGCGGGGGCGTGGAGCGAGCCGGCGCTGATCAAGTACGCGTTCGCGTTCGAGCAGGCGACGAAGGCGCGGAGCAGGCCTGAGTACAAGATGACGACGTAGGGCGCGGCTTCAGCCCGCCCACCCCGGGGGAGGCGGGCTGAAGCCGCGCCCTACGTTTCCAGATCCTTGAACGCCTCTTTGTCGATGGCCTTGTCGTACGCCGCCCGCGCGGAAATGCGCTTGGCCTCGTACAACCTCCGGATCGACGTGTCCATATCCACCATGCCTTCCCGCACACCCGTCTGAATCGCCGACGTGATCTGGGGGGTCTTGCCTTCGCGGATCATGTTGCCGATGGCCGGGGAACTGAAGAGGATCTCCAGCGCGGCGACGCGGCCTCCGCCGATCTGGGGGAGGAGCTGCTGGGCGAGGACGGCGCGGATGGTTTCGCCGAGGACGTTGCGGATGCCTTCCTGCTCGCCGGAGGGGAAGACGCTGATGATGCGGTCCATGGTCTTCGCCGCGTTGTTCGTGTGCAGCGTGCCGAAGACCAGCGTCCCGCGCTCGGCGGCGGAGAGGGCCATGGAGATCGTGTCGAGGTCGCGCATCTCGCCGACGAGGATCAGGTCCGGATCTTCGCGGCCCGCCGACTTCAGCGCCTCGGCGAAACTCCGGGCATGCGTCCCGATCTCGCGCTGGTGGATGAGGCACTTCTTGTTCGGGTGCACGAACTCGATCGGGTCTTCGATCGTGATGACGTGCAGGCTGCGCGTCTCGTTGATGAGATCGATGATCGCGGCGAGGGTCGTCGACTTGCCCGAGCCCGTCGGGCCGGTGATCAGCACCAGACCGCTGCGGATCTGCGCGAGGCGCCGCACCTGCTCGGGCAGCCCGAGCTGGTCGATGGTCATGATCTTGGTCGGGATGACGCGGAACACCGCGCCCGCGCCGCGCTGCTGGCGGAAGAGGTTCACGCGGTAGCGCGCGAGTCCGGGGATCTCGTATGAGTAATCGACGTCGCCCGTGGCGACGAACGCCTGCCACAGCGCCGGTGGCGTCACCGGCTCGAGCAGCTCGGTGAAGTCGCGCTCGGAGATCATCCGGTAGCGGATCGTCTCCATCGAGCCCGACGCGCGCACCATCGGCGGACGCCCGACGGTCAGGTGAAAGTCCGACGCGCCGCGGTCGTTCATCAGCCGGAGGAAGCGGTGGATCTTCATCCGATCCTCCCCGCCGAGCGCAGGAACTCGGGCGAGACGAAGCCCTCGAAGTCCTCTTTCTTCTGCGCGGCCATGTACGCCGTCTCGGCCGTGATCTTGTCGCGCTTGATCAGGTCGCGCAGCGCCTCGTCGAACGTCTGCATCCCCTGCGAGCGGCCAATCTGCATCGCGGAGTGGATCTGGAACGTCTTCTCGTCGCGGATCATGTTCGCGATGTTCATCGTCCCCTTCAGCACCTCGAAGCACGCCACCTGACGCCGGCCTTCCTTCGCGGGCACGAGTCGCTGGGCGATGATGTACTTCAGCGACTCGGAGAGCGACGCGCGGATCTGAGGCTGCTCCGCGATCGGAAAGCTCGAGATCAGACGGTCGATGGCCTTGGGCGCGGACGTCGAGCTGAGCGTGCCCAGGACGACGTGGCCGGTCTCGGCGGCCGTGAGGGCGAGCGAGACACTCTCGTTGTCGCGCAGCTCGCCGATGACGATCACGTCCGGATCCTCGCGCAGCGCCGCGCGCAGCGCGCGTGCGAACGACTCCGTGTGCGTTCCCACCTCGCGCTGATTGACCAGGCAGTTCTTGAACGGATGGACGAACTCGACCGGGTCTTCCATCGTCAGGATGTGATCCGAGCGCGTCTCGTTGAAGAGGTTCACGAGCGCCGCGAGCGTCGTCGACTTGCCCGAGCCCGAGGGCCCGCAAATGAGGATCAGTCCCTGGTGATAGTCCGCGATCTCCGCCAGATGCGGCGGCAGCCCGAGCTCCTGGATGGTCGGCGGCTTCTCCGGAATCACGCGGAACACCGCGTTCACGCCGCGATGATCGATGAAGACGTTCGCGCGATAGCGGCCGGCCTGGGGGATGAAGTGGCAGAAATCGAGCTGCTGATCGCGCTGCACGTGCTCCCACTGCGCGTCGGTGAGGATCTCCCGCAGCAGCGCCTCGGTCTGCGCCGCCGTGAACGGCTCGCCCTGCGCGCGCAGCAGATCGGCGGACATGCGCACGATCGGCGGCTGGCCGACGGAGAGGTGGAAGTCGGAGGCGCCGCTGTTGCGCGTGCTGATGAGGAACGCGTGCAGCTTCGCCTCCCCTTCCTTCTGCCGCGCCGCAAGCGCCTCGGTCCGCACGGACGAGTGATCGCGCTTCTCGAGCTCGTCCAGGATGTCGAGCGCGCGCATGCGCACGGAGCGCTCCGGGTCCTGCGTCGCCATCTGCGTCAGCGCGGTGACGACCTGCGGATGATTGAAACTGCGGAGGGACTGCATCACCTCGATGCGCACGTTCGCCTCGCGGTCCGCGAGCATGCGCCCGAGGGCGCTGAGCGCGCGGGGATCGGCGATGTGGCCGAGAGCCTCCACCGCCGCCCATCTCGCGTCCGGGTCGGCGAGCGCGGCGATGAGCGGCTCGACCGCGCGCGCGTCCTTCAGCCGGCCGAGCGTTTCCGCGGCGGAGATGCGGATCCACCAGTCGGAATCCTTCAGGAGAGCGATCACCGCGGGGACGACCCGCGCATCCTCGAACATGCTGGCCACGGCGATCGCCGCGGCGCGCAGGTCCTCATCAGGATCGGACAACAGCGCGATCGTTGCGCCGAGCACGTCGTCGCCGAACGCACGGATCGATTCGATGGCCCGGTCGCGCACGAAGCCCGCGAGCTTCTGCGTGAAGCGGATGTAGCGCTTCACGACGTCCGCGCGGTCGCTCATGCCGAGGAGGATCTTCATGACCGCCGTGCGCGTCGCGGCGTCGCCGCTGGCGATGAGCGGCAGGAGCTGCTCCGCGAACTCGGGGGGCTGCGTCGCCGCTGCCTTCGTGAGCGCACCGATGAGCACCTGCTGCACGCTGTAGCCGACCAGCGGCAGGTGCTGCACGAACAGATCGACGCCGGACAGCGGCGCGCGCGTCGCGAGCACCTCCAGCGCCTTCTCCCGGACCGGTCCATCGGGGTCCTGCACGAGCCGCCGCCAGCGGGCGATGGAGCGCTCGTCCGTCTCCTGCGCCGCGAGGCGATTCAGGAAGGCGAGCCGGTCGTCGCCGGTGGTGGTCGTCGCGAGCTGCCACAGCAGCGGCTCGAGGCCGCGGCTCGGCGGCGCCTCCAGGATCATCCGCCGCGCCAGCTCCGCTGCCTCGAGCGTCTCCTTCGTCTCCTTCGCAGGCCTGAGGAGCTTCGTCAGCTCGGAGTCGAGCGACGGCAGCCCGAGGCTGAAGAGCACGGACGTCGCGGCGCGAAACGCCGCATCCGGCTTCCCCCGCGCCTCGGAGATGAAAAGGCTCAGCGTCTCCGGCTCGCGGAGGCGCTGGAGGATCTTCGCGCCGACGTCGCGCAACGCGCGGTCGGGCCGGAACAGCGTCCAGACGACGTCCTGCGCGCGCACATCCTCGGCCGCCGCGAGCCGCGCGAGCAGCTCGTCGCGCTCCTCGACGCTGTTGAACTCTTTGTTGGCGAGACGCTTGACCAGGTCGCGCGTGGGGGATTGGAAAAGGGCCACGAGGCCGGAAGTATAAAGCGGAGGCGAACGTATCGTTCGAACGTTCTCCCTCCCTGCGTCGCGCTGTTACGATGCCGTTCTCGTGACTCCAATGATCGCCCTGCTGGCGGTGATCCTGGCCGGGGATATCCACCCCGCGCCCCGCTCCGTCCTGGACGACGAGGTCATCGACGCAACGATCCGGGCCATGACGCCCCGCCAGCAGATCGGTCAACTGTTGTTCGTCGGGTTCCAGGGAACGGCGACGAGCGCAGACCTGGAGCGAATGGTGCGCAACTGGCGAGTGGGAGGCGTGATCTTCTATGCGCCGAACATTCAGTCTCCAGCCCAGACCGCGAAGTTGGCTGCAGCGATCCGGCAAGCCGGCGGAGACGACTGGAGCAGCCCGTTCATCGCGATCGACCAGGAAGGCGGAACCGTCGTTCGGCTGGCGTTGCCGGCGGACATCCCGAGCGCGATGGCGGTCGGCGCAACCGCCTCGCCCGACCTGGCCCGGCGTGGGGCCGCGGCGATCGGAGCGGCATTGCGCGAGGCCGGATTCTCGCTCAACTTCGCGCCCGTGCTGGACGTCAGCAGCGGGAAGAATCCCTCTCTCGACCGGCGCCGGTTCGGTGGCGACGTGGATCTCGTGACCGCGCTCGGCGCCGCATCCATCGCCGGCCAGCGCGACGCGGGAATCGTTGCCGTCGCCAAACACTTCCCGGGCCATGGCCAGGCAGCCGAGGACGCGCATGTCACCCTGCCGGTCAACCCGGCCACCCCTTCGATCGTCCGGCAACGCGACCTTGCCCCCTTTCGCGCCGCGATCGCCGCAGGCGTCGAAGCGATCATGACCGCTCACATCCGGCTGCCCGCGCTCGCAGAGGATGACCGAGTGCCGGCAACGATGTCTCACCGCGTGATCACCGGCATTCTTCGCGACGAGCTCCGGTTCGACGGCGTCGTCATCAGCGATGAGATCCGGATGAAGGCACTCGCGCAGGTCGCGGAGCCGCCCGAAGCTGCTCTTGCGTCACTCCTCGCCGGAGCGGACATGATTCTCGTGGCGTCCTATCCGCGAGAACGCGACGAGGTCATGAACGCCCTGCTGGCGGCCCGCGCAGACGGACGCCTCTCCGCCGAGCGGATCGAGGCTTCCCTCCGCCGCATTCTCCGGCTGAAATACCGGATGGCGCAGCGCCGGCGCTCCCATGACGTCCCTCGCGGGGATGCCGCCCTCGATGAGATCGCTGCGCGCGCGGTCACGCTGATCGGCAATTCCAGCTGCCTCGTTCCCATCGGTCCCGACCTCGGGCCGCGCCTCTTGTACATCGGCCCGGGCCGCGCAGCTTCCGATGCTCTGCAAGGAGCTTCGCGGATCACGTGGACGAGCGAACCTGCCGATGACGCAGAAGCCCGCGTTCTCAGCGCGCTCCGGCGCCGGCCTGCGGTGATCGTCTTCGCTGCCGAGAAGGAAAAGGACCTGGATCTCGCGCGTCGCGTGCGGTCGCTTGCCCCGCAGGTACCCCTCGTTCTCCTTTGGTCAGGTGATCCCTACGCACTGCACGACGGGCCCGCCGCCGACGCCTCCATCCTCACCTATGGCCGCCATCCGCGAAGCGTCCACCGCGCCATGCAGGTCCTGGTCGGGGATGCCGTCGCGGAGGGCAGGTTGCCCGTGCACATCTCCGCTCAGCTCGACGGCCAGAACCGCTGCCTGGATCTCGCGGCGAGGGATGTGCGTTCGCCGCCCCCGTAGTGTGCGCTGCGAGCGATCGGATCGGCGAACATTCAACGGGAAGCCGCTTCCAGCACTGGCCACTCCTTCACTTCTGTCATCAATCGTAACGGTTTTCCCTGATGCGATCATCAGTCATAGGTCTTCGAATGGACCCGCCCTCGACTGACGCCGGCTCCACAACCACGTGATTGATAGCGCCACGAGCAGCCCCAGGACACCAGGCGCCGTCGTGACAAGCGCGCCCGGGTCAATCATCACTCGCTCCATGCCGCGGCTCCGATTTGTGGCGATCGTGAGGGAGTCGAATACGCCCGGCGACGTCGCAAGCACAATCACCATCGTTACGGCGGCTAACACACGTACGACACTCGACCGGCGCCTGCGCACTCCTGAGACCAGCGCCAAGAAGGCTCCGCTATATCCGGCCACGAGCGTGAGACCAATAGCAATCAGAGAGCTGTCCATCTTGCACCACGGCGTTCGCACCTGGCCATCTTTTGACCACAATGGCTTTCATCTTGTGCACCACGCAGGAATCCAACCACAAAGTCCTTCATGATTTCTCCTCGTAGAGCTGCTGCGTTTCGCGCCGCGATCGCCGCAGGCGTCGAAGCGATCAAGACCGCTCACATCCGGCGCGCCGAACGATACCGTACACATCTTTAGTCCGCCATGATGCTCACATTCTTATCAACGACGCGGCCTCGTTCGTCGAACGTCAGCGTCATTTGTTCGTAGGTATCGTTTTCGCTCCGCGCTTTCGAGTAATACCAGACAGTGAACGTCCCGCCGCGCCGTATGACCGCCGGATCACCGAGTGAAGACCGGACCGTCGCGGTGTCGGTGCCTTTCAGCGTTTCAGGAAGGTGCGTCAGGCCAGCCACACGTCCGGCTTGATCGAGCTCGATCGCCGGACAGTCTTCGACTGCGATCTCGCCTGTAGTCATTAGGGCACCACGTTTATCAACAACAACCGGCTTTTTATCGGAAAGGCAGTAGAGCCATCGCTCACCAAGCGTGTACGTTCTCTCGGTGAATGGTCGCCCGAGCTCGCTGCTCGCTTTAGACATCGATGCGCCGAGAGGAAGCCTCGAGAATGCTCTCCGATCGAACCGCTCTGCAAACACAGTGGCCTCACGCGGCCAACTCGAGTAGCCCAGTGCGGCGACTACAGCCACTGCGATGATCAACAAAATCACTACCTTCTTCATGGCTTAAACGGCGGCCACTCCGCTGGAGGCGGAGGTGGTGTTCCCTTCACAATCGCGGAGTCGTGCATGTAAATGACGGCACGGGTGAAAGGATAAATGATCGCGCCGCGGTTGCCGCCGGCGGCGTAAGTCAGTCCTTTTCATACCGCTGGACCTTTGGCGTATCGTCGGGGCTGCATCGCATCGCCTGCCGCAGCGCGGATGCACTCTCTCTGAGCAAACGGGAGTCAGCCTCCGGCAAGCGTGACACTTCTTCGAGTGCTGCGAAATCCCGTTCGCGGGCCTGCGCTACGATTGCCTTCGCCGCAAACATCAAGTAAGGGTGATTCTTCATCAACTGCACGAGAGTGTCTGCAGCCTCGTTGAGGCGTACGGCCGCAAAAAATGCCGTGGGCACATGACATGACCACGACCCCGTCGTGACACACCGCCTCAACGCGTCGAGGTGATCCTTGACTGCGCTTGGATCAGGCTCCAGGAAGATCACTTCCGTCTCGTCGGAGGCGGTGGTTTCCGCCGTGCCGACGCGCTCCACCTTCAGCACTGCCCTGCCTTCGTAGGGCCAGATGTTTTGGTAAAGAAGATTCAGGTTCAGCGGTGGTGTTTCTGTTACCAAAGCTTCCATTGGTCCGATGGTGATCTCTTGGCCTCGCCTCGTGGCCGTGGCATCCGGCTCGACAAGGAGCATCGCGCACTGGGTGTTCCTGACCGATATTCGCAGATCTCCGGGCATTCCATCGGCACGAGTGCCTCGGAGCATGCGTAAAGGCTTGTTTCCGAGATTCGTGAGCGTAATCCGTAACGGAAGCCCGTGCCCCAGTTCGACCTGACTCAATGTATCGACCTCGAGACGAAAGGAGGCCCCTTCAGTCGCGGGCGACTGCGTGAGAAGTAACAGCGCCAACAGCATCGGTGTGCTCAAAGTCCCGCCTCTCACTGAAACGTCGGATTCAGGGGTGTCGGACAGTCCCGCGGTGATGGCGCTCTAGCATTCTAGAAGTAGCGTTCCACGATGCCGCTCGCTGGCACACGCCTTGGCATCTTTGTTTCAATTGCTCGTACGACTCCGAAACACCGCAAGCCTCACGCGCCACACACCAGAACCCGGCACAATGTCGACGGTGCTCGTCTGAGTCATGACCGAACCGACACGCCTCACGGTCGCGGTAGATGGAAACTGCAAGCTGCCGTTCCAGCCAGGATCGACAGCATGAAGCAACCCCGCAGCAACGCTCCTGGCATCACCCGCATCACGTACCGTTCGGACCAGGACGATGGAAGTCAGCGTGTTGTGACAGCGATCTTTCCGTATCGACTCTTCGAACACGAATGTGTCGCAGCAGTTGCACTCATTCACTACGACCTCGCCAAGGTAAGAATGCGTGCGTGTTCCGGTACACTGTTGCTCGCCGGCCGTATGTGAGCCCCACGTGATCGGTGCTGGCCATCGATTCGAGACGGATTTGTCGGACAGAAGCTCCCAATCTGCGGCGGCAAGGTCCTTCAGAACGCGTTGCTGATCCGGGAGCACGAAACACGATGACTCTGCAGTAGATGCACAGCGTAACGATGCAAGCGCCATGATAAGGAGCATCGCGATGCGTGTCGTCATTGGTTTTCCTTGACCTGTGTGTCACCTATCGTTTTGGCGAACAATGTTGTGACACGTGTACCGCACACTTCACTCGAGATCATCCAGGAACGGTGGCGGTGAGGCGGTCATCGTTCTCAACTTTTGAAGCATCCCTTGGTCCAGAACCAAGTGATCTTCAGTTGGTTTCTCATACTGAAGCCGGAACGTGAGCGCACGGTCACCATTCATGATCTTTACCGCATGCACACCCACGTCCATCTCGAACCGAGCACTCGCACCTCGCTGCACAAGCGACGTCGATGAGCTATCGCTCTCACCGTAGCTTTCAAATGTCGCCACAGTGCGATCATCAACGATCACTGCTGCTCCTGTAAGCGACGGCGGCGCGACCATCGTGATGGAGACATCTTTCGCACACGACGCGACTAGTGCGGCGACGCACGCAACCAGGAACCGGTTCTTCGTGCTCATGATCAGTAGTATGGCTTCTTCTGCAGTTCGCCAGTTTTGAACTTACCGATACAGCAACTCTCACAGCTCTTAAGACCACACGGCAAATCTCCGCATTCTCTGCCTTCGCTGTTGTTGTGAATGTCCATCTCACGCTCACCAGCCGTGTTCTGGGTCGTGATCCCCAACGAGCCGGTAATCTCGTGCCATGTTCCAGCGCCCCAACTTTGGACGTCTCCGCACTGCACCGACATACGGCAAGAGAGATAACAGTGAAGAATCGCGTTGCGCTGATCAGCGCCGTGTTTCCCCTTCGGAAGTCCCAATTTCGCGGCAATCTCTTTCGATTTCGCCACAGACGGCGCTTCCTGTTGTTTGGCGCAGTCGAAGAACTCTCCCGTGGGATCGCTGTTCACCAGCGGGTTCCCGCCGGCGTAGATGAACGCGTGCTGCCTCATCGGCTCGTCGAGGAGCAGTGCCCGATCCATTGCTGCGCCAAGTTTCGATGCGCCAAAGGCTCTAGATGCCGCCGCGAGCGTAACGGGATCCGCTTGCGTATACCGCCCCCACCCCGCCCGGTACCACCGGAAGATGTTGTAGTAACGATCCTCCCCGATGAGGTCATCGACCTCCTGGCCGGGCAGGCGCAGGATCTGGCCGGCCGAGTCACCGGCGCGGTAGGCGTACACGGTGCCGTAGGGCTCGTATTCGGCACGCCAGACGACACCGGCGTCTGCATCGGTCTGGAGGATCGGCGTGCCGAGGTGGTCGGTGAAGGTGTAGAGCGGCGGTTGGTCGAGGAGATAGGCCGGGACTTGCGCGACGGGCAGGTCGCCGAACCAGATGTAGTCCGTCCCGGCGAAGAGTCCTTCGAGGGTGAGGTACGACCAGTCGGTTCTGGCCAGCAGGCGAAGCTCGGGAGAGTAGACCGAGTGCTGCTCGAGCATCTGCGGTACCGGCCAACCGAATTTCCGGGCGTAGACCCGCACCCCGCGACCGTCGTAGCCATAGGCTTCTCCGCCGTCGAGCTGGTTCCGGGCGGTGTAGATTCCGCTCTCGTTGCCGGCCGCGTCGTACGTCATCGTGGCCGGATTCGTTCCGGTCACGGCCTGCAGCTTCGGCGTCGTCCCGTAGTAGCTGAACGAAAGCGCACGGCTTCCGAGCTGCAGCGACGTCATGTTTCCCATGGCGTCATACGTATAGTCGCCGCTTCCCCAGAGCGAGCTGCCGCTGTTGGCTGTGATCAGGCGGTGGAGATCGTCGTATGCGAAGTCGCGGTTGTACGCGGCATCCACGTCGTCGTGAATCTCGGTGATGTTGCCCACCGCGTCGGCGGCGTATGTGTATGAGGCGATGGTTCCCGCCGGGCCGGTCAACACATTCTGCAACGGCCGGAAGCGGTCGTCATGGGTCATCGTCCTGGCCATGCCGTTGCCGAAGCCCAGGTACGTGAGCGGACCGAACGGGAGGTAGTCCGCCGTGGTCACGATCGGTACACCGTTGGCCGAGGCGGATAGAGGGCGGCTCGCGTAGTCGTGCGTGTAGGTGACGGCACGTGTGGAAGGATAAATGATCGCGCTGCGGTTGCCGCCGGCGTCGTACAAGTACCGCATCGCATGACCGGCCCCGTCCGTGGTGGTGGCGAGCAGTCCCCGGTGTTCGTAGCAGTACGTGGATTCCCCGGTGGGATCGGTCATCGTGGCCAGCCGCCCGATTCCGTTGCCCGCTCCGCAGGGGTCGCCGTCATAGGTGTAGACCACGACGTCCGTCGGGACCTCGGCCGCGCTGGACGTGGCGCTCAGCAGGCGGCCGGCCGCGTCGTACGCGCGCGTGGTGGTGGCGCCGTTGGCGTCGATGGTCGTGACCAGGTTTCCGCCGGAGTCGTAGGAATACGTCGTCGTCCCGGTGACCGGACTCTGTTGCTGGATCATCTGACCGAAGTCGTCGTAGAGGTAGCTCGTGACGTTGCCGTTGGGGTCCGTCACGGAGGTCAGATTGCCGTGGGCGTCGTAGCCGTAGCCGGTAGCGATCGAGCCGCCGGGAGCCGAGGCCAGCGTTTGCACGACTTCGATCAGCCGGCCGGCAGGATCGTACGCGTAGCCGGTATTGGGCGTGGCGTGATTCTCGTCGCGGACCGACCGCACGCGGCCGGCCGGGTCATACGCGTAGCTCGACGACGCTCCGTCGGGATGAGTGACCCCCTCGAGACGGCCGCCCGGATCGTACGCAAATTCCTGCCGCTTGTGCTCGACCCAGTCACCGGCGTCGAACGCCAGCCAGCGCTCGAGGCTCTTGTGGCCGGTGAGGGGATCGTATCCGTACTGCATGCGCTCGCGCAGATCGCTCACGGACGGGCCGCGGCTCATCGTAGACACCCGCCCGCGGCTGTCGTATTGGTACGCGGTCACGCCTCCGCCGGGCCGTTGCTCGGACTCCAGCGGGCCGAGCTCCGCGGCATAGGTCCGCACCGTGGCCAGGTCGGTGCCGCACAGCGGGTCCGCGGCCGTGTCGCAGGAGGCCCGGCCTTGGACCGTCGACGTGAGCACGCGGCCCAACGCGTCGAACGTCCGTTCCGTCACGACGCCGTTCGGATCGACGATCCGCTGCGCATTCCCCCACGCGTCGTAATCCTCGAAGGTCGTGACGTGGCCGGCCGCGTTGCGAACCGCGGCCAGGCGGCCCCGCCAGGTGGCCGGAATCGGAGGATCCACCGGCTGATAGGGATTCGGAAGGACGCTGGGATAGTACACATACTGAGCGATGTCGGCGGCATCCGTCCTGGGACCGTCGGCGGCGGCGAGCATGCCACCGGGCTGCGGCAACTGCGCCCATACAGGATTCGCAACGAAAAGGGGCGGTGTAAATCGCGGCCCCTCGGCCCCCTCGTAGTACTCGCGCATCGTCTTGCGCGATTCCTGTACTTGAGGGCTCACATACCCAGTGACCGTGTGTTCCAACGTCCCGCCATGGTCGCCGTGATAGGTGTACTGCTCCACCCGCCAATGGCCCGGGCTGGCCACGCTCTGCGTCCGAAGCTCGGTAACCTTCTGCGGCCAGGCCGGATCTTCGTACTCGTATTGTCGAAGCGTGGTCGCCGCACCCGGCGTCAGGGTCGCCGTGCTGAGCGCATCCGGAGTCAGGCGGCAGCGGGTTGGATCGGTAGCCGGATCGCATCCGGCCGGCGCCAGCGCCGTGCGTGTCGAGAGCCGAGCATTTCCATCGCCGGAGAACGTGTGCTCGGTCACATAGCCGAGCTCATTCTGCTCGCGCAGGATCTGGCCGAGGAGGCCGTGGGCATAGACGACATCGCCTTGCCCACAGTCGCAAGTACCGTCCACCTCCACAATGCGGCGGCTGCCGGCGATCGGGCGTGAGTAGTACCGGGTCACGGCGCCGGCTGCCGACGTGGTCTCGGTGTAGTGCTCGCCGGCAACGCGTCCCGGATGATCGTAAGTGACGCTGACGATCTCCGATCCCGAACTGGTGTCGCTGACGGCTCTCTTGCCGTCGAATGTGTGCGACTCGATGAGATTGCCGAGAGGGTCGCGCACGGCCTGAAGCGACGTCCCGTATTCGTACGTTCTCCAGGGCGCATCTGCCGCCGAAAGGACGCTCGTCAGTTTGTCGCCGGTGTAGACATACTGCCAGCCGAGTGTGGGCTCGTCCGCCACGCTGATGCCGGTGATCCTTCCGGATCCGGGATCGGCCGTGACGTCCAGATGCCATGCGTCCCACGAATCCGTGACCGCTGACGGGCGGCCGAAGCCGTCGTATTCGATCGCAATGGCACGGCCCGTGTCGAATCGACCGGATCTCCTTGATCCCGCTGGTGTCATAGCGGTAGGTCGCTCGCCCGTCGGGCATGCGGAACAGCCAGCCGCCGTAATAGAGGTCGTTTTCCAATGTCGCCCGAGCGGTACCAATGGCGGTGGGCCACTCCTGCTCGTAGGCGCCTTCCTGGGACCGGAACACGTAAAGCTCGGCGTCTTCCGTGACCAGCACGACGCGGTCGTACGCGCTCACTGCGACCTTCGCGTCGAAGATCGAGAACCACCCCGGACCGAATCGTGTCGTCGCCGTGGAAGGGCGTGCCGAGTCATAGGTTCGCTGCAGCGGTAAGCCGGGCAGTGGATCCGTATCGACGTAACGCATGTTCCCGGTCGCGGACTTGACCGGTCCCCCGAAACAATTCCCCGTGCAACAGGTGTCGCCGGGCGTTCCACAACCGGGATCGAGCGCCTCCGGGACGGCGACGAGCAGCGACCGCTGCGGAGTACAGACATTCGCTTGCTCCATCACATAGATTCCGCCCCCGCCCGAAACAGGGACGCTGAACGAGCCCTTTTGCGCTCCCTCGTAAATAACGGTCTCCGCACTCGTGCCGAGGTTGATTGCTGAGATTTTGTAGATCGCCGCCGGCGAAAACTCGCCATCCACAGTGACGCTCGCGTCTCCATCGACGACCTGGAAGTCACTGACGACGCCGTCCGAGCGCGTGATGTTGAGGGAAACGTCTGCGGCCCGCTTCTGCACCAGCAATCGGTCCAGCCGGTATAGTCGACGTTCTCCACTGTGAGAAGGTGCGCTCCGTCCGACAGGCATCGGAGATCGGCAGTCTCCCAGACCTCCGGCCCCACCTCGTAGGCCCATTGCCAGATGAACGGGACCCCGTCGATGTCGTTTTGCCAGGGATCCTGATGAAGGCAGCCGCCCGGACCCAGCTCGCACGGGGTACAGCCATTTTGCACCTCGAGCCGGAACCTCGGAGCCGCCGGATCATCCGGCGGCGTAATGACGATGTCGCAGTCGGTTTGACCGAATACAGGGAGAGTGAGTACCGACACCAGCACCATGACGAGACGGCATACGCTCCGGACGCGAAAAGACACACGCGCTCCTTGTAAACGTCAGAAGGCCACTGACCGTTTTGCGGATCAGCCCCCCATACGCGAAATATTATGTTTGACTAAGCTTGAAAGTTTACACCAGTCGTCAACGCCGCAACAATGCCCTCTTCGTTGGCCATGCTTCTCAATTCGAGAAGGCATGATTTCACTTCTGAAAGGCGATCCCGAGACGATAACGCCACAGCGGCAACAGCAATGATTCCGGCAACCATCTCGTAGAACCAAACAACGATCTCGTTCGACGCGAGGTCGCTCGCGAGCGGTGGCTCCCGCCGCAGTTCATAGCTTCTCGTTCCTAGCCCGCATTTCTCACCAGGGAGACAAAAAGCCGCCGCACCGTGCTATTAAGTTGAGTGTCAGCAACAACTTGATGGCGGCGGAGGCGGCGGCGTGAGACAGACAGAGTGTAACGGGGAACAACTGAGTTTCCAAGGGGTGGGAGGGCGGCAGATCGTGGCTCGTTTCGATGGCGGGCAGCTCAGTTCAGATGGCGGCGGGCTGCTGTTGCGAGAGGTCGAGCGGCGGACTGGGTTGTTGAGCCAGTTCGCGGCCTGTTTTCGTGATTTTCGGGACCCGCTGTTGGTCGAGCACACCGTGAAAAGTCTGATCAGCCAACGGGTGATGGGACTGGCACTGGGCTACGAAGATCTGAACGATCATGACCAGCTCCGACACGATCCGCTGATCGCGACGCTGGTGGAGAAGGCTGATCCGAGAGAGACGCTGGCGGGCAAGAGCACGTTGAACCGGCTGGAGTTGACGCCGGAGGGCAACGGAGAGGATCGGTACAAGCGGATCGTTTACGACACAGCAGCGATCGACCGATTCCTGGTTAACGCCTTTCTGCAGTCGTATGCGCAGGCGCCGGAACGGATCGTTCTCGATCTGGACACGACTGACGACGAGATTCATGGTGGCCAGGAAGGGCGCTTCTTCCACGGCTACTACGGGTCGTACTGCTACTTGCCGTTGTACATCTTTTCGGGCGAGCACTTGTTGTGTGCCCGGTTACGGCAGGCGAACGTCGGCCCTGCCGAGGGAACGCTCGTTGAGCTGGAGCGGATCGTGAGTCAGATTCGTGAGCAGTGGCCGAACGTGAAGATCGTGATCCGGGCGGATTCGGCATTCAGCCGCGACGACATCATGAGCTGGTGCGAGGAGCACGGGGTCGACTATGTGCTCGGACTGGCCCGGAACGCCCGGCTGGAGCGGATGATCGATACCGAGATGGAGCAGGCATGTGCCGAGTCCACGCGCACCGGCCAGCCGTTCCGCAGCTACAAGAACTTTGAGTATCAGACCCGCGAGAGTTGGAGCTGCGAGCGACGCGTGGTGGGCAAGGCCGAGTATCTGGTCGATAAGCCCAACGCGCGATTCGTCGTCACCTCGCTTGCTATCGAGCAAGTTGCTGCACAGCCGCTCTACGAGAACGATTACTGCGGACGGGGTGACATGGAGAACCGCATCAAAGAGCAGAAGACCTTTCTGTTCTCGGATCGCACCTCGGCGGCCACGATGCGCGCCAATCAACTGCGGCTCTGGTTCTCCTCGGTTGCCTACCTGCTTATGAGCGCTCTGCGCAGGCTGGGACTGAAGGACACGGATCTGGCCAAAGCGCAATGCAACACGATCCGGCTCAAGCTGTTCAAGATCGGAGCACGCATCACCGTCACCACGCGCAAGATCTGGATCTCGCTCTCGAGCAGCTATCCGTTGGCCAGTCTGTTTGCTCGGGTGTGCAGCAACCTCGCTCACGCCTCGCCCTGATCCCGTTCCCAACCTCCTGCGATCACCGCTGTGCCAGGTTGCGATGGGGACAGGTGTGTTCGGAACGGTTCGGAACCGCCGCGTTTATACGCTTTCCACAGTCCAGAGCCCCCACTCCACCACCAAACTGCACACATACATGTGCATGCTTGCCAGCGACGGACTTCAACACCAGCCACCACTTCGTAAATCGCGTTTTCCACAGCCCCGGCGCGGATCATTTCGCCCTGGTGAGAAATGCGGGCTAGATCGCCGGAATCGTCGCCATCAGGAACCAATGTCCGTGCAGTTGGCGGCGCCGAGGTGGAAATCGGAATTCCGATTGGTCGGGTAGGTGCCGGGTCGGACGCGGAGCAACTGGAGCGCCGGCGCGAACGCCGGCGCTCCACTGCTGTTTACGGCTCGATGACCAGGGTGGCGGTGGCCTCGACCTCCGCGCCGCACACGGTCGTCCCGTACGCGCGGATCGTGGTCGTGCCCGGGCCGTTCACCGACTGGTAGCGCAGAGTGAACGTCATCCCGTCCTGGCCGACGTTCCAGACTCCGTCCCCGTTCGAGCTCTCCCAGCCGAGGGACTGGTAGTTGCCGTCGAAGGCGACGGTGAATTCGAAGGTCTCACCGGCCTGGATGGTCGACGCCGGCAACGTGATGACCGGGTTGCCCTGCGGCGCCGGCACCTGGATGAACCACGAGCCGAACGACGAGCAGCCTTCCGGCGTCACGTACGACGCGTTGAGCACCCCCGGACCGGCCTGGATGCCTTCGACGACCACGTTCGGCGAGCTCTCGCCCGACACGATGCGGATGTTCGTGTCCCACGTGTTCCAGGTCACCTGCCACCCTTCGGGAAGCTGCGCCGAAATGGTCTGCTGCGTGCCGAGGCAGATCTGCGACGGGCCGGAGATCGGAACGAATTCCGGCTGTTTGAGATCGGGGAAGAAGCCTTCGCTGCCGGCGTTCCCGCCGTTCGCGTCGGTAACGGTGAGGTAGACGTAGTCGGAGCGTCCGATGAAGCGGGTGATGCTCGACTCGTTCGTCGTGAAGGTCTGCCCGTCCCACCACGTGCCGGAGAACGGCGCCGCGCCCGTGAACGTGGCGGTGAGAACCGCGCCGCACGTTGCGCCCTGCGCCGACGTGAGCGTCACCGTGGGCGGCGGGGCGAGGATGGTGATGGCGCGCGTCGTCTCGAACGGCAGACCGCAGTGCGTGGTGCCGTGGATGCGGATCGCCGATTCGCCGAAGCCGTGCGTGCTCGTGTAGCGGATCGTGTAGACGTTCGGCTGCGGGTTGCCGATGACTTCCATCATGTCGCCG
The DNA here is from genome assembly GCA_963821585.1 of uncultured Acidobacteriota bacterium. Lineage (GTDB taxonomy): Bacteria > Acidobacteriota > Thermoanaerobaculia > Gp7-AA8 > Gp7-AA8 > QHVT01. Next base: position 1,536,622 of record CAWGEI010000005.1, on the reverse strand, counting down.
AACGAGCTCTCGAAGCTCCACGTTTCGGTGTTCGGATCGAGCGTGACGTCGAAGGTCGTCGAGCCCCCCACATAGACCGGATAGGCGGAGAAGACCGGCTGCTGCACGGATCCCTGAATGGGAATCTGCTCGTGCTCGGAGTAGGGGCTGCAGGCGCCCGGAGCCGAGACGGAGACGAGCACGCCGACCGCGCCCGAGTCCGCGGCGCGGATCTGCACCGTGGCCGTGCCTTCGCCGGAGAGGATCTCGCCGGGGGACGTGAGCAGCCAGGTCACGACGCCGCCTTCCGGGAGGGGCGTGTCCAGCATCGCCGTGACGATGCCGTTCGGGCAAGTGCTGGCGACCGAGAACGAGACCACCGGTTGCGGCAGCGGGACGAAGTCGAACGTCGCGGAGCCGGTGACGGTGCCGGGACCGTTGACGTCGGAGAATGCGACGAGCGTGTACGTGCCACCGGTCGCCGGGGAGAGGGCCACACTCGAATCACTGGTGGTGAACGTCTCGCCATTGCTCCACGTGCCGGTGAACGGCGGCACACCCGTGAGCTCGGCGTACGCGGAGTAGCTCGTGCAGCCGGTGCCGATGGCACGGACCCGCGCCGTCGCCGGCAGCGGATTGCCGCCGTCGATGGTGAGCGTGGTGGTCGTCGAAGAGGTGGCACAGGCGTTCGACGCGGTGAACGTAATCGTCGCCAGGCCGCCGCCGTTCGTGGAGCGATATTCGTACTGGTGGTTCCCGATCCAGGCGAGCGTGTCGCCGAGGGAGCTGCTCACGTCGAACCCGCCGGTGAAGTAGTTCTGGATCTCGACCGTCACGATGGCCGTGCCGCCCGCGGGAATCGTCGAAGGCTCGACGCGCACCGCGAGCTGCGGCACTCCCATCGTCTGGGCGAACGGCGTGACGTACGGGGCCGAGTCACAGCCGGCCGCATCCCGGAAGATCGCGGTGAGACCCGTGGGACCGATCTCCTGACCCGCGTACTGAACGACGGGCGTTCCCTGGCCGGAGAGGATCGAGCCGCCCGGAATGCTCCACTCGAGAGTGGCGCCCGAGGGGATGTCCCCGTCGAGACGGGCGGTGCGCACGGTGCCGGGGCAGGTGTCGTTCCCCCAGTAAGAGCCGTCGACGATCGGATCGATCGTGTAGGACGGCGCGGGCAGAGACGAGCCGGCGGTCACGCTGCCAGTGCCGGGGACCTGGCAGTACTGATCGAAGACCCAGGGGATGCTGTACGTGCCGGCGGAGATCGGGCGCTCGATGCTCGTCTCCTCCGTGAAGAAGTACTCGCCGTCCGACCAGTTCCCCTGGAACGGCGGCGTGCCGGTGAAGTCGGCGATGGCAGTGATGGAGCCGCACTCGCCGGCCTGGCCGGGTCGGACGGTCACGGACGCAAGGCAGGCCTGGACCGTGAACGGGTACGTAAACGTCCGCGTACACGTCCCGTTGGTGACGATCACGTCGATGGAGAAGCTCCCCTGCGACGGCGCGATCACCGAAACGCTCTGCGGATCTTCATAGTCGATCTGCGCGCCATGCACGGCGAACGCGAACGTCTCGCCGGGACCGACGTTCTCGACGAACAGGTAGAACCAGTTGTCCGCGGTCGCGACCTGCGGATGGAAGACTACCGGCTCCGTGATCGAGCAGGCAGCGACGACTTCCACCGTCGCCGCCGAGAGCACCGAGCACGAGTTGCCGCGCGACACCCAGGCGTTGACGGTCACGGTGCCGGCGCCGCCCGCGGTGACGGTGATCGCGGAGCCGGTCGTCGCGGACGCCGTTCCGTTGATCACCTCCCAGCGCGCGGTGTGGCCCGGATTCAGCGCGACCGAGGCGTGGATCGCGGCACCCGGCGCGACGCTCGTCTGATCGACGGTCATGACCGGCGCGACGACGTTGCACTGCTTGACCTTGTATTTGACCGACGCGTTGACCGTGCCGCAGGCACTGCCTGCCGCGAGCTGGGCGTGCTTCATCCCCGGCTTCGACGGCGTGTAGGTGTAGCTGCGGGTGTCGGGACCCATGAGGATGGGCGCCTCGAAATCGTGGCCGGTGAGCGTCTGCGTCTGCGGCGCGCCCCCCGTGTACGACCACGTGAACGTAACTGGCTCGCCGGTCTGAACGTCCGGCGCGCTGAATGTCTGGATGACCGGACAATCGTCTGCGAGCGCAGGCAGGCAGACGAGGACCAGCACCAGCGCAGTAATGATGCGCTTGAATGCTTTCACGATGAATCTCTCCCTCTCGATGGAATGCTGGAATGGACCGAGCGTATGGTCGCATGAAATCCGGCGGCCGCAAAGTGTTATTTGATGCTTGTTGGAGCTTCCCTGGAATAGGTTCGAACGACACGATCGGCACGGAAGATGGCCAAGTTGTTGGGGATTTGTGGGGAATTCGTGGAAAGTGGGGGAGGGCAGGGCGTCTACTTGCGCGCCGGCCACGCACCAACGACAGGACCTCAAGTCAGGTCGCACATGACCTCAAGTCATCTCTGTGACTTCAGGTCCTGTGGCACGTGACCTCAAGTCATGTCCCACATGATCGAGGGACACGTCGTTGCGTCCCACAATCACCAGTCGTGGAAGCTCGAACAGGGTGCGCCCGCACGCCTGTCCCAAAATAAGGATGTCGTCGCAGTAATTCAGGTTCCAAATGAACGCGGAGGAGGAGGCGACCCCATCGCGGTACAAAATCCGGCGACGGCAAGGCGTTATACGCCGTCAAAATTCCGGGAACGCCGGCGTCCCGCCGGCTGAGCGGGCGGCGTCCCGCCGGCAGCGTACTGGGGACTAGCAGAACGATAAGGCGGCAGAGATGTCGCCATGAAATATCAACTCTGGCACTCCGAGTCCGAACGCTCCGGTTTGCTCCTCCTCCATGAGGAGGAGCAATGGTCGTCCAAGGCGCCCGATGCGCAGGTCATCTGGACCGTGGAAGCGAACACCTACAACGAGGAGGCCCTGCAGAAGCGCGACGGGTTTCTCAAGCGTGCCGGCTCTGCATTTGCCTCACTACGGGCGGGAACGTTCAAGTGACTCCGCCTCGCGTGGAATGGCCTGGCCTCGGGTCTCTGCGGAGGCGGCAAGCGGCGTGACGCCGTGCATTTCAGATGAGTGTGGCAGCTCGGCCGCCGACCGCAGCAACCGGCCCGCCACCCGTCTGGACGAAGTTCTATTCAAACGAGGGCCACGGACGGTTTCGCTCTTTCCCTGATTGCCTTCGTCTGCCTTCGCAATCTCCTCCCTTCCAACCCATCATGAACAGGAGGCACTCAAGCGCCGCACGAGCCGTAAATTCGCTCTCTGATGACAACGCTCCCATTCTTGGACTTTACTGTGATGTAGCCTTCCTCTGAAGCACTCTCGTGCCCGATTTTAGTACTCGTAGTACTCTTGGAGATCTCAAAATCACTGCCTCTATAGATGTTTATCACACCACCGCCAGTCACCTGAGTTTGCTCCATCCATTTCAGCCTGACAATCGCCCCTCCCAACACCATGGCGGCGTCTCCACCCATGTCTTCTATGAAAACTGGTCTTCCGTTTCTTGTTGCAGAATATGAGCAGCCCGCGCCAACGGCAAATTCGTCCGGGATTTGGCTGAACTCTCCGATCGTGACCGACCGCATATTGTCTGTTGTATCGGAGTGGCCCTCGATGTCCCGCGCACACCTAAATCCGTCGCTGCCGAAGCGATAGCCCGGCGCGCCTCTGACGCGAAACGAGACGCGCAGCCATCTCGGGACGCTACTCCACGCCCCTCCGCGAAGCACACGCCGAGGCCCAGAGGAGGGCCCGCTCGGATTACTGACGTCGCTGCGCGGATACTCTCCATACCAGTCAGCAACCCACTCCCACGCGTTTCCTGACATGTCATAGAGGGCGTAGCCGGTCGGTTCAAACGAACCTACCGGCGAGGTACCCGACCATTGATCATGGCCACCCGTTCCCTTGTAATTCGCGTTGTTATGGGAGAGCGAAGAGCCCCAGGGATATCGCGATTCAAATCGTTCTCCGCGCGCCGCGTACTCCCATTCAGCTTCGGTTGGCAAGCGTGCTCCGGCCCAACGACAGAACTTCGCCGCATCATTCCATGTAACGTTGACGACAGGGTGATCACCCTTCTTAGGATCGTTGTAGTCAGTACTGGCCGTCGGCGGGTCGCACGCGCCCTCCGCGACGCAATGCCCATACTGCGCGTTCGTCGTCTCGGTCTGGGCCATCATGAACGCCTTGCTGAACGTAACCCGATGTGGCGGATACTCGTCTGGATCACACTCATTGTCAGACGACGTACAGCCCATCGTGAAAGTGCCAGCAGGGATTTGGCTCAACTGCAACTGTTTCCTTGTTGCATCTGTAAGAATTGCATTGGTGGTCGCTCGAGACGTCGCGTCAAAGGTATTCGCAACGACTGGAACAGCAATGACAGAATTGCGCACTGTGTGGTAGATGATTGGAAGAAGTAAGGCGCCAAAGCAAATAAGTGCGATCGCAGCACAGGATCGCAACAAATCGTTACGCCTGTCGATCTTGGCGAGTCCAGAATCTGTTTCTAATAGTGGCCGGACCAACTGCCATGTACTCAGCGCTACCGCCGCGGCATTAACATAGACGAAGCCCGTGATCCAGCGGTGGTCCTTCACAATGTTCTGCACGAAGTTGACCGACAACCACCCATTGCTGATATCCACCAGCATGTAACATCCGCCAATTAAGGCCAGGCTCGACAGTAAAACTCGGCGATGTTTGTAGAACAATGTCAGTATTGTCAAGATGAGAGCGGAATTCAGAAGCGCAACTGGCAACACTACGTTGACTGCCAGCCAGACTGCGACGGCGACGATAACGACTATGCCAACCAGCAATCCACACCCAGTACCGTTCGAAGAGGAGGATGAATCGTCTGCAGTAGTTTCCCGCGCACGGCCCGCGGGGCGCTTCGGCTTGGATGCTAACAATCCATGCGGGCATTGGTGACTCGCGTGCTTTTTGCTCCCGCAGTGGCTGCACTCAGAGGAAAAGATACCATGCGGGCAATCGCCGCTCGCGTGATCTTTACTTCCGCAGTGGCTACACTTAGAGGAAAAGAGACCGTGCGGACAATCGCTACTAGCGTGGCTCGTGCTCCCGCAGTGGCTACACTCAGATGAAAAGAGACCGTGCGGACAATCGCTACTAGCGTGGTCTTTGCTTCCGCAATGACTGCACTCAGATGAAAGGAGACCGTGCGGACAATCGCTACTAGCGTGGCTTGTGCTTCGGCAGTGGCTGCACTCTGCGTCAAGTGTCCCCATCAGAATTCACCTCATACTCCAGAGAAGAAGTGTGACAACGACACAGCCCTGAGCTATGGGCAGCATGCATGGTGGTGAGTCGATACTGCTGAGTACGATCAACGCTAAAGATGCTGAAGCCATCCCTGTTAATCTTGTTGAGTCCGCTCGGAAGGTACCACAATTGATCTCAATGACGCTCACGGCACGCTGGCAGCGGAAGCGTCGGCCAGCTGAAGGGCGGGCACGCGACGATTCGCAGTGGAGCCCCATCGCCGAGCATGAACCGAGGAGCCGCCATCCGATACCGCACAGTAGATGCGGATGCAGCATCAAGGTCTGTCCGCACGTGTGAAGCACGCACAGGCAACCGACGCGAGCCTCGCGTCCAAGACGCGGCTCAGAGTGTCGGGCGTGACTCCGGCGTCGAACACGATGACGCTGTGTTTCAAGCCGCTGCGCCGCACGGCCGCGTAACCGCCACACCGTTCCGATCAAATTCCAAACCGGACACGGAGTCTTTCGCATAAGGAACGCATCCGTTCCTTATTGACACCATTCGCCGAACTGCGCATTACTTCCGCACGCGGCGTCACGTGCGAACCAAAGCAGGCGCCCCTAGGTGTCTGTGAATGACGAACATCTCGATCACTCCTCGTGAACCAACGTCCTTGTATGAAGAGCACTTCGACACGCTTGTCTCCATCGGTGTGAACGAGTTTCACATCGATCAGGCGGTCACCGAATTGCTGGCGGATGACGTCATCCTCAGCTCCCTCGGCAAGGGGAGTGGCATCGGCGACGTGCGGGCCTGGCTGATCACCGCCATGACCTGGGCGTGCAGAACGTATGTAGAGCGTCACCCGGCGGACGTGGCGACGGAGCAGGCATGATCGATCCCGCTCGCCTTGCCGAGTACGGACGTCTGGCCCGCCGGCTGGCCGCGGAGCGGGCGGCCGCGCAGGCGATCGTCGCGGATGTACGCCGGATGCCGTCCGCCTATGTGCGGGAGCCGGTACCTGAGGGCTGGCGGACGATGGGCGTCGTGGATGCGCTGTGCGACGCCGCGCGCGAGCTCCTGGCTCGGGCGCCGGACAAGAGCGAGGCCCTCGCGGAGTATGCGACGGTGATCGTGGCGCTCCTCGGCGAGAGTTATCCGCGCGTGCTTCGCGCGCAGACCGCGGCACGGGCTTGGAAGGAGCTGGCCAACGCCTATCGATACCGCAGTGACTGCGAGGAGGCGTTGCGGGCACTGGATCGGGCGGATACCGCCATCGAGGACGAGCCGGCGCTGATGGACGATCGCGCCGTTCTCAAGCTTGCCCGGGCGACGACGCTACGGGAGATGAACCGGTTGTCCGAGGCCCAGGCGCTTCTCGATTCGGCGATCGTGGTGTTTGACGATTTCGGCCGGAAGGACCGTGTCGCGCAGTGCGTGTTACTGATCGGCATGATCCAGCATCAGACCGGAAACACGCGGAAGGCGCGTGATGCCTATGGGCGCGCAGTCGTGGCAGCGCGCAAGGCTGGTGATGTGCAGACGGCCGGTTCCGCATACAGCAACCTCGCCGTGCTCGCCGCGGAGGAAGGCCGCACGGGCCTGGCGATGGACAACCTCCAGCAGGCGCGCGCCATTTTCGACGAGCTCGGGGCGACCGGCGAGGTCGCGCGAACGACGTGGGTGGTGGGATTGGCACTGCTGCGCAGAGGTAGATGCGCTCAGGCGATTCGCCCGCTCACGGAAGCGCGCCGCACGTTCCTCACATTGGGAATGCCCGAGGAAGCAGGCCTCGCCGGTGTACAACTGGGGGAGGCGTACCTCGACCTCGGGAGGGATCAGGATGCACACCAAGTCGTCACTACCGTCCTCGCCGAATTTCGCGAGGCGCATCTGAACGAGCGCGCCTTCGCGGCGCTGGAGTATCTGCGCGAGCTGGGTCCTGCCGCGACGCGCGAACACGCCCACCACGTAGCTGCCTATCTTGAACGGCTCCGGAGTGAACCGACGCTCCTCTTCCTGACGCCGCTCGAGTAGTCGTCCGGAAGCGACTGTGTCGCCTCTGCAGCCTCTTGCCTTAGTGACACTTTTAGGAGTCTTATCACTCCGGTTGACAGACACGCTGCTGCAGGCAGCTCATGTTCGTCATCGCGGAGGAAGGTATGCGGCGCTTCGGTTGGGTCGCTCTCGTTGTGTTGGTCCTTGGGAGTGTTGCCGGACCGGTGGTGGAGCCGGCGATGGCTGAGTCCCGTTCGGCAACGCTGCAAGCGGAGTGGCTGCGCAGGTTACCGCACGTAGTCAGACGGGTGTTTTTCGCCCGCAGCCTCGGCGACATTTTGTCGCCGCCCCACCCGGCGCCGGCACCGCCGCCACCGGTAAGGCAGTGTGAAAGCGGCTCAATGTGCAACTAATGTCGCGTCACGCTTGAAACGTGGGTGCGAATGTACCGGCGAGCCGCCGGTGGACCGGCCGGCCAGCGGCCGGCGCTCCTTGTGGTGCCGGCGCCTCCGCCGGCCGTCGCGCTGCACGCCACGCTGTCAGCGACGTGGTGCGTTGCCGTACGTGAAGCTGAGCCGGACCCGCGCAACAAGATATCCGGTCGACGAAAGTTGCGTGCCCCGGAAGTAACGAGCTCAATTCGAGAAGGCATAAATTCAGTTCTCAAAAGCGTTAGGTCAGCCCCAACGGGCGTTAAGTCAGCCCCAACGGGCGTTCAGTCAGCCCCAACGAGCGTTCAGTCGGCCCCAAAGAGCGTTCAGTCGGCCTCAAAGGGCGTGATGTCAGCCCCGAAGGGCGTTAAGTCAGCCTCAAAGGGCGTTAAGTCAGCCCCCGAAGGGCGTTAAGTCAGCCCCCGAAGGGCGTTAAGGCGGCCTCAAAGGGCGTTAAGTCAGCCCCCGAAGGGCGTTAAGTCGGCCTCAAAGGGCGTTAAGTCAGCCCCCGAAGGGCGTTAAGTCGGCCTCAAAGAGCGTTAAGTCGGCCTCAAAAGGCGTTAAGCCAGCCCCGAAGGGCGTTCAGTCGGCCTCAAAAGGCGTTGAGTCAGCCCCAAAGGGCGTTAAGTCAGCCCCAAAGGGCGTTAAGTCAGTCCCAAAGGGCGTTGAGTCGGCACCGACCGGCGTGATGTCAGTCCCAAAGGGCGTCTCCCCGGCGGGAAGCTTCGTCTGCTGGAGGGTGATCTCCGGCGTTCCTCGTCCGCTGAGGATCTCCTCACGTTATGGAAATGAGCCCGCGGTAGCGGGTGGCTCCCTTTCGCCCGCTACGCGGGCTCGTACCGGGGGGGGCCATCGCATCCCCCCGGCTGGCGCCGGGGGCTAGTCTCTGATGACCGCTACGCGGTCGCCAGTGCCGAAAGAACCAATCCGGCGAGCGCCACCCCCTACTTTGGCACTGGCGGGGAACGTTCGAAATGAGACAATGTCGGACGCCGGCGGCGGTGGCGGCCGAAAATAAGAACGGTAACGGGGAGGGGCCCTCTCTCGCTGCCGTCGCTGGCGTTGGGTTCGAGATTGATTGCTGGGCCGCCGGCGAGACGCCGGCTGAGCGGGCGGCGTCCCCGCCGCCCGGGTACTCGGGAGACGAGCTTCTCGCGTCATGCCACACTCCCCCCGCCCACCCACGTGGCGGCGCGGGACACTTCGGCTACGCTCAGTGCAGGCTCCCGCCACGTCAGCCGGCGAGACGCCGGCGCTCCCTTGACGCCGTACGGGTTGCGTGACCGGCTACTGGATCGTCAGCTGGATCGGTTGTGACCAGGAGCCGCACTCGTTGCCGACCCGCAGGGTGAGCAGGACGTTGCCGGGGCCGTGGGTGTCCTTGTACGTGATCGTGCAGTCGCGCCCGTACATGTCCGTGCAGTCGGCGGCGCCGAGGTGGAAATCGGAATCCCGGTTGGTCGGGTAGGTGCTGATGGACAGGTACTCGACCTGATCGTTGATCTTGAAGTGAATCTGGGCCGTGCCGCCGGCGGGGATGGTCGCCGGCGTGACGGAGAAGTCGAGGATCTCTCCCGGCCTGTAGAGGTAGGTCTGGATCGAGTTGGGGAAGGTGGCGCAGGATGCGTCGGGGAGGGTGGCCTCCACCGAGACTCTCGCGGCCGGCAGTTTCGTCTGGAGGATGGTGATCTCCGGCGTGCCCTGCCCGCTCACGATCTCGCCGTTGGAGACGGACCAGTGGATCTGCGCATCGGGGTGATAGCCGGGAAACAGGCGGATCTTGGACTCGCTGCCCAGGCAGCTCACGAGATCGGAGTGTTCGTAGTCGATGGCGGGCAGCTCGTGGAATCTCACCACCGCGGTGCTGCGGTCGGGATCGATGATGGCGTCGCAGTTCTTCCCCGCGACGCGGACGATCGAATACTCCTTTTCCGCTTCCTCGGTGGTCACGCTGCGCAGGATGGAGTACTCCGAATTCCCGCCTTTGGTCACGACCCCGTCGCTCCAGTAGACGGTGAACGGTGGCCGGGCCTGCTCCAGAGAAGAGATATCCACCAGCAGGCCCGCGTACCCGCTGTAGCTGGTCGTACAGAACTCGAGCTCGCGGAGTTTCGCCGTGGGCCGCCATTCGAGCTGGATGCTGTTGGAACTGTTGTTCGAGAGGGGACACTGCGCGTCGCGGATGACTTCGATCTGCGCCACCCCGAAACGGAACTCGGACGTCTCGAGCGACGTCTCGTTGGTGGTGAACCACTCGCCCCCGTACCACTTGCCGACGAACGGCGGCGTGCCGGTGAACGTGGCCACGGCTTTCGCGCCGGGGATGCAGGTGCCGCCGGCCAGTTGCACGTGGGCCGACGGTCCGAAGGACGTGACCCTGGCGGTCTGGCTGACCTGGCCCGCGCAGTGGGCGTCGCGGTAGTTGCGGATCGTGTAGGTCGACGTCGTCTTGAACTCGTGCGTGAGGGTCGTCTCCGAAGTCGAGAAGGAGACGCCGTCCGACCACTGGCCGCTGAATGGCGGCGTCCCGGTGAACGTGGCCTTGACGATTGCGGAACCGCAGTGGATCGTCTCGACGGACAGCGCGACGCCGGGCGCGGCCGTGTTGCACACCGCGGGCTCGACGACCGCCACGCGCGCTTCCGCCGTCTCGTGGCAGTTCGGACCGGCCGTGACGCGCGCGTACAGCTTGACGTTGCCCGGCAGATCGCCGGCCTTCGCGGTCACGGTATCGGTCGTATCCCCCGACACGATCGTGCCGCCCTCGATGGTCCACTTCACGGTCTCGCCGGTGCGGAGGAAGATCGCCGCGGTGAAGGTGCTCCCCGCCTCGACGCTCTCCGGCGCGTCGATGGTGGCGTTGAGCGTGCCGCAGCCGCCGACTTCCACTTTCGCCGTCGCATGAACGGACGGACACTCCGTGGCGATCGCGCGTGAGGAACCCACGGCCCGCCGGCGCTTCGGCGGATCCAGCGAGATCGCGGGCGAGTAGCTCGCGCGCAGGTCCAGCGTCTTCGGACCGGTCGTCTTCGGCGTCCACTTGTAACTGCGCACGTCGCCGCCGAGGACCACCGGCGCGTCCAGGCCTTCCCCGGACAGGAGCTGCGACGCCGGCGTGAGGCCATTCGCGTACGACCACTGAATCGTCGTCTCCGTGTTGGCCGTGGCCGCGGCCGGGACCTGGAAGGTCTCGAGGACCAGCGGATTGCGCAGGCTGATCACCGCCTCCGCGGCGGCCGTACACTCGCCGGTGATGGTGGCGCTCACACGCGCCGACGAGCCTTCGCCGAGGGTGAGGACGAGGCGGTTCGTGCCGTGGCCGCTGACGACCGACGCCCCCTCCACCGACCACGCATACCCCGCTCCCGCCACCTGCGGCACCGCGACCACGGCCGTGCCGAGGCGGCAGCCGAACAGCGGCGCCGCGACAGCGAAGGACTCACACGCCGCGTCCGTGCCGAGGATGCGCTGGGTTTCCAAACCGTCCTCGTGGGACGTCTCGAACGCCAGCAACGGCATCGGCGACTCGATCGTGGCCATCGCGCACGAGGCCAGATCCACCGTGTCGTGCGCTTCGACGCGCACCGCGTGCGGGGTGCCCGCGCAGTCCACGGTCGCGTCGACCACCGCGTCGTGCGGGTTGTAGACGCGCAGGGCCGCATCGGGCTGCAGCGCGAGGGAGACGGAGAGCAGGAGCGTGGCGGTAATGGTCATAGGACGCTATTCCTCAATGGTCAGCGTCGTGAAGACGCTCTTGTAGCCGCCGGTCATGCAATCTCCCCAGTACTGCAGTTCCAGCGTGACCGTGCCGGGACCGATGGTGTCCTTGTAGGTCACCTGGCACACACCGGAACTGCACTGGAGCGGCTGGAGATCCTGCTGCCGCGACGCCGGGATCACGCCGGCGCCGATCGAATTGACGTTCTGGTCGATCGTGAAGGTCAGGACGGCCGACTGTCCCGGGGCGATCTTCGCGGGGTTGAGCTTCACGTTCGCGGGCTCGGAGATCCCGTGGAAGCGCTGCATCACGTGGTCGAAGGTGGAGCATGCGCCGTCGGGATAGACGGCATCGGCGCGAACGAGGCTGTCGGTGACGCTCGTGGAGCGGTAGGTGATCGTCTTCGTTCCCTGTCCGCTCAGGATCTCTCCGCCCGGAACGGTCCACATGATGGTGGCCTCGGGGGCCGGGAGGGTTTTCAGCGTCGCCGTCGCGATCTCCCCGGGGCAGATGAGTGGGTCGATCCTGTCGCTGTCGATCCGCGGCGGCGGGCGATACGAGACGGTCGCGGTGTCTTCGGTCACTTCCGCGACGCATCCGTTCCCCGTCGCGTGGACGATGGTGTACGCGACGAGCGGCGCGGCCGGCTTGGGAACGGTCCTGAAGAACGGGCTCGTCGAGCTCGAGGTGGTGACCCCGTCGGCCCACGTCACCGAGTACGGCGGACGCCCGTCCATGAAGATCCACAGGTTCGCGGGATCGAAATCGCTGAACTGGCACATCGGGCCGGGCAGGACCCTGGCCTTGGGCGCCCGCTCGATGGTGACTGGGTTGCTCGGCGACTGCTGGCTGCACACCGCATCGCTCACGGCCTCGATCTGCCAGACCCCGTACTGGTCGGGCTGGAGCTCTCTCACGACTTCCCGTTCGCTGGTCGTGACCCAGTCGTTGACCGGCCAGGGACCGACCCATTTGAAGGTGAACGGTGGCGTTCCGGTGAGCTTCGCCACGAGCTTGCCGGTCGTACACGCGCCGCCGGCAGTCTCCAGCTTCACCCGTGCGCGCAGCGTCTCCACGCGGGGCGCGCCGGAGAGGACGCCGATGCAGCTCGCATCGCGGAATCCCGTGATGCCGTAGGTCCCCGCCTCGGCGAAGGTGTGCTGAAGCGACGACTGATCCGTGTTGAAGGATGAGCCGTCGGACCACGTGCCGCGGAAGGGAGGGGTGCCGGTGAAGGCGGCCTTCACGACGGCGCCGGAGCAGCCGTGCGAAACGTACGTGAGCGTCGCGACGGGCGACACGCTGCACTGCTTCGCCGCCGGGATGACGCTGGAGACGGCATTCGAAGAGCGCGTACACGCGCCGCGGACGACGCGGACGGAGACCTTCACCTGACCCGTTTCGCCGGCGCGGATGACGGCTCGCCCGATGCTCGCGCTGGTGTCCACGATGGTCCCGTTCTCGACGGACCACTGCGATTCCTCGCCCTCTTCGAGGGTGACGCGCGCCTCGAACGTGGAGCCGGCGTCGACGGACGCGGGCACATTGATGCGCGGCGCGACGCTGCTGCAGCCCTTCACGTCGAGCACGCGCGCCGCGGAGACGGTCGCGCAGTCGCTCGCGGAGGCGGCCGAGCGTCCGGCCGCGCGGCGTTTGCCTTTCGGCTGGCCGTCGCTCATGGCGGCGAAGTAGCTTCCCCGCAGCTCGACGGTGCGCGAGCCGGTGATCCTCGGCGTGAACGTGTAGCTGCGCGCGGCGCCGGGGAGGACGACCGGCTCTTCGAGGGCGTCGCCGGTGAGGAGCTGCGAGACGGGCGAGGACGCGCCGTAAGTCCAGGTGATCGTCAGCGGCTCGTCCGTGTTGGCCGTCTGGGGCAGAGCGAGCTGGGTGATGGCGATCGGCTCGCGCACGGCGATGACCGCGCTCGCGATGCGGCTGCATTCCGCGGTGGTGATGACGCAGGTCAGCTTGACGTTGCCCGCCGAACGGAAGGCGAGGCCCACACGGGGAGTTCCCGCGCCGTCCACGATCGCGGCGCCTTCGGCGCTCCACGAGTAGGTCGCGCCCGCCGTGACGGGCACGCCCGCGGTCCCGGTGCCCTCGGCGCACGCAAACAGGGGCGCGAAGACGACCGTGTCTCCGCACTCGGCGTCGCTCGCGATCTCGCGCTGGCTGGCGGTGCCACGCGTCTCGAGCGCCGTCAGCGGCAACAGGCTGTCGAGGGCCCTGCACTGCGCCGCGTCCCCGACGTCCGTGAACGCGCCCGCCTCGATGCGCAACGCCTGCGCGGTCTCACCACACGTGAGCGTGGCGTCCACGGCGACGGGATGCGGGTTGTACAGGCGCAGACCGGCGTCCGGACGGACGGATAGCACCGCGGAGAGCAGCAGTGACGCGAAAACGGACATGGGGAAGCCTCGGACCGGCAAACACATTAACACGAAAGTTATTGCGCGTCACACCGGGGACGAACGTAGGGCGTGGCTTCAGCCCGCCCCCTCGTGGGTGGGCGAGCGTCCCCCACCCCGTCCGGGAGGCGGGCTGAAGCCACGCCCTACGTTCGTCCCCGTGGTATACTCCGTGCCCCTATGTTGCGAACGACGACGGCCACGCAGACGCGAACGACGAGCCTCAGCTCGTCGCCCTGTCGTTGATCGTCTTCCCGCAAATTCGAATGATCAAAGACAGGGCTTCGGCCCTGTCTTTTTGTTTTCTGCACGAGAGGCACTCATGAACGTACAACTTCCCGACGGCTCCATCCGTGAAGTCCCCGAGAACGCCACCGTCGCCGACGTCGCCGCGGCGATCGGCAGGCGGCTGGCGAAAGACGCCATCGCCGGCAAGATCGACGGCAAGGTCGTCGACGTCTACGCGCCCGTCCCCGACGGTGCCAAAGTCGAGATCGTCACCCCCAAGACCGAAGCCGGCATCGACACCATCCGCCACTCCACCGCCCACCTCATGGCCATGGCGGTGCAGGAGCTCTTCCCCGGCACCCAGGTCACCATCGGCCCGGTGATCGAGCACGGCTTCTTCTACGACTTCGGCACCGACCGCCCCTTCACCGACGACGACCTCCGCCGCGTCGAGGAGAAGATGCAGGAGATCGTGAAGCGTGATCTGCCGGTCGAGGCGCGAGGTCTGGTCGCGCGACGAGGCCATCGCCCTGTTCGAGAAGATGGGCGAGAAGTACAAGGTCGAGATCATCAAGGCCATCCCGGGCGACGAGGCGCTGTCGCTCTACCGCCAGGGCGAGTGGTTCGATCTCTGCCGCGGGCCGCACGTCCCCTCCACCGGCCGCCTCGGCGCGTTCAAGCTGATCCAGCGTGGCCGGCGCGTACTGGCGCGGCGACAGCCGCAACGCGATGCTGCAGCGCATCTACGGCACCGCGTTGTCCGACAAGGAGCAGCTCGAGGCGCACCTCAAGCAGCAGGAGGAAGCGAAGGCGCGCGACCACCGCAAGCTCGGCAAGGAGCTGGACCTATTCCACTTCCACCCCTTCGCGCCGGGCGCGGCGTTCTGGACCGCGGCCGGAACCACTCTGTACCAGACCCTCTCGCAGTTCATGCGCGAGCTGGTGCTCGAGAACGGCTACATCGAGATCAAGACCCCGCTGCTCTACAACAAGGGCCTCTGGGAGATCAGCGGCCACTGGGGCAAGTACAAAGAGAACATGTTCCTGGTCTACAACAACGAGACCGAGGAGCACGACTTCTCGATGAAGCCGATGAACTGCCCGTCGCACCACCTGCTGTACGGGATCAAGAAGCACAGCTACCGCGATCTGCCGCTGCGGCTGCACAGCCAGGACGTGCTGCACCGCAACGAGCTGACCGGCTCCCTCGGCGGCCTGACGCGCGTGCGGCAGTTCGCGCAGGACGACGCGCACATCTACTGCGTGGAAGCGGATCGTGCCGGACGAGGTGCGCCGCTTCGTGGCGCTGCTGGATCACGTCTACGGCACCTTCGGGCTCGAGTACACCGCGAAGTTCTCCACCCGCCCGCCGCAGCGCATCGGCGACGACGAGCTGTGGGACCGCGCCGAGAGTCTGCGCTCCGCAGCGGCGCTCGAATGCCCTCGGCCGCCCGTACGAGGTCAAGCCGGGCGAAGGGGCGTTCTACGGACCGAAGATCGACTTCGACGTGTCCGACAGCATCGGCCGCAAGTGGCAGCTGGGCACCATCCAGCTCGACTACAACGCGCCGGAGCGCTTCGACCTCACCTACGTCGGCGACGACAACGCGGAGCACCGGCCGGTCGTCCTCCACCGCGCGATCTACGGATCGTTCGAGCGCTTCATCGCCATCCTCATCGAGCACTTCGCCGGCGCGTTCCCGTTCTGGCTCGCGCCGGTGCAGGCGATCGTGCTCCCGCTGTCGGAGAAGTTCACCGACTACGGGACGAGGTGCGGCGCCAAGCTGCACGCTGCCGGAGCTGCGGGTGGAGGTCGACGCGAGCAACGACAAGCTCGGCGCGAAGATCCGCAACGCGCAGCTCCACAAGATCCCGTTCATGCTCGTCGTCGGCGAGAAGGAGGCTTCCAGTGGTACCGTGAGTCTCCGCAAACGGGCGAGTGGGGATCAGGGAGCCGTCACCGTCGAGGAATTGATCAGCATGGCAACGGAGTTGATCGCTAGCCGCTCATTGACTTGACGGCCTGAGATCTTTATCCGTACATTGTTCGACCCAAAAACAGGAGGACCTTCGTATTTTCCCACCGCGCCGTAACCCACGATTCGACCGCAGACCGGTAGAGCCCGAGAACCGCATCAATGACCTGATCCGCCACCCCGAGGTGCGCCTGATCGATTCCGAAGGCCAGCAGGTGGGGATCGTCCCGATCGTGCAGGCTCAGGAGATGGCCCGCGAGAAAGACCTCGACCTCGTGGAGATCTCGCCGACCGCCAACCCGCCGGTCTGCAAGATCATGGACTACGGCAAGTTCCTCTTCGAGAAGAAGAAGAAGGAGTCGGAGGCCAAGAAGAAGCAGAAGATCATCATCGTCAAAGAGGTCCAGTTCCGGCCCCGGATCGACGAGCATGACTTCGACTTCAAGAAGAACCACGTGATCCGCTTTCTGGAGCACGGGGACAAGGTGAAGGCCATCGTCCGTTTCCGCGGCCGCGAGATGACGCACATGGAGCTCGGCAGAGCCGTGCTCGACCGTCTGCTCGTGGAAGTGAAGGAGTTCGGCACCTCGGAAAACCAGCACCCGGACCTCCAGGGCAACCGGATGTCGGTGGTCATCGCGCCGTCCAAGTAGCCGGGAATTCGTTTTCCCGCAAGACAGTTTGCAGCAAGGCTTTAGAGGGGATTTCCATGCCTAAGATGAAGACGCACCGCGGAGCCGCGAAACGGTTCAAGAAGACCGGAACCGGCAAACTGCAGCGGAACCACGCCTTCCATTCGCACATCCTGACCAAGAAGTCGCCCGGCCGTAAGTCCAGGCTGGCCGGTGAGGTCGAAGTCTCGAGCGCGAACGCGAAGACCGTGGCCCGCATGATCCCGTACAAGTAAGACGGGGAAACGTAGGTTGGGCTTCAGCCCGACCGGAGCGCGCCGGGTAATCACTACTCCTGACCCGAGCCGCTCGAAAGAAAGGAAACGAGGAGAACCATGCCGAGAGTCAAACGAGGCCCAAAAAGAAAGAACCGCCGCGCGAAGATCCTGAAGCTCGCCAAGGGCTTCTACGGGATGAGGTCGCGCGGTCACCGCATCGCGCAGCAGGCCGTCGACAAGGCGCTCAACTCCGCCTTCACCGGCCGCAAGGACCGCAAGGGTGATTTCCGCACGCTCTGGATCGCCCGCATCAACGCCGCCGCCCGCCTGAACGGGATGTCCTACTCGACGTTCATCGCCGGCCTCAAGGCCGCCGGGAACACGCTGGACCGCAAGGTCCTGGCCGACATCGCCGTCCGCGACGCCGCCTCCTTCACCGCCCTCACCGAGAGCGCGAAGGCCGGCCTGGCGAAGCAGAAGAACGCGTAAGCCGCGCGTCAGCGCGAAGCGAAACGGCGGGCAACTTGCCCGCCGTTTTTTTGCGTTTAAAAAGGGCGGGCCGGAGCCCGCCCCCTTTTTTGCGTTGGGTTACGGATAGACCTCGAATTCGTTCACGCGCACGTAGCCCGCCTGATGGTCGGGCCCGCGGCGGCAGAGGACGCGCACGAGGCGCGAGCTCACCGGCGCGAACGTATGCGTGCGATGCGCTGCGGTGTTGAAGTTCACCGTCGCGACGTTCTGCCAGGTCACCCCGTTCCAGATCTGGATGTCGTAGTCGCGCAACGCGTAGGTCGCGGTCGTGAAGAGCTCGACCCGCGAGAACGTCTTCACCACGCCGAAGTCGAGCTGGACCCACTGCGGCAGCGGCGTGTTCGCGTTGTTGGCCCAGCTGTCCGTGCCGCCGAGCGCGGTCGACTGCGAACCGTCATTCACGCGCGCGGGCGAGTAGCCTGGATACGTCGACGACGCCGCGACCGTCGCCGTCCGGGCGAGGTTGTCGAAGCCGCTGCCACCCTCGCCGCCCATGCTGCAGACGTTGAAGTAGACGACGCCCGTGCTGTACTCGATGTACGTCGACTCGTCGAAGTTGACGATCGCCGTCCCGGCGTCGTCGTGCTTGCTCTCGAACACGGCCGTGATGCTCACGCCGACCGGGATCTTCAGCAGCTTCTTGATCCAGTCGTCGAGCTTGAGCGCGATCGTGATGGTCGGGCCGTTGTCTTCTTCGACCCACTTGTACGCCCAGGTATCGCCCCAGATCGCGCGGTCCCACGTGGTCATGAAGAGGTTCGGATAGACGCCGCTCTTCACCGTATTGCGCTTGATCTTGCCGAAGTACGCGTTCTTGATCTCCGCCCCGCCCTTGCCGAGGACGATGACGCGCAGCTCGAGCTTGCCCGACGTCCAGTGCTCGACCGCGGACGGGTTCGGCACACGCCAGCTGTTCAGGTACTCGAGCCCCTTGTTGTTGCGAAGGCCCGTCGGGTTGCACGTGGCATTCGCGGCGATGGGGCCATTGCCCGGACGCGACGCCTTGCGCGACGTCAGGCCGGTCGCGTCGAGCGCACGCAACTGGCGCAGCGCCTCGCCACCCATGTTCACGCGCTCGTTGACCGAGATCACCCACACTTCGAAATTCTCGGCGTAGGCCTCGTCCGCGGGCTGGGACTTGACGGTCACGGAGCCGCCCTCGAGCACGTACACCGGCAGTTGCGTCTGCGCGAGATTGCTTTCGAAGACCACCATCTCGACGTTCTCCGGCTGGATCAGCAGGCCGGTCTCGAAGTTGGGGATATAGATCTGCGGCTCGAACGAAGTGCCGTTGACGTTCGCGAAGCTCGAGATCGTCGCCGTGAGGCTCTGGTACTCCGCCGAATACGGGTTGACGATGCCCGTCCTCACCGCCTCGGACAGCAGGTCGCTGAGGAGCACGTTGTCGTCGCCGTCGAACTGCTGGGCGACCTTCGTGTGGACGAGGTCGCGGAACTGCGGATTCTGCGCGAGCGTCAGCATCGGGGAGACGGCCTGCTGCGCGTACGACTGCAGCACCTGGTAGTCATCCGGAGGAATGGTCCCCGCCGAGTTCCACGGATTCGCCGGCTGGTCGACGATTGCCGTCCAGAAGCGGGTGCCCGCCGGAATCGAGCCTTCCGCCCAGAACGACCATCCTCCCGTCTGCGAGAAGTCGGGGCCGTACCGGCCGTCGTGGAACGCGGCCATGCGATACGTGCCGCCGAAGGCCTGGAAGCAGATCGCGTCGCCGGCTGCCTGCGACGTCAGCGCCGTCCCGCGGACCGGTGCGGTCGCGCGGGCCGAGCCCCGCGCCCAGCCGTTGTAGAAGTCGAAGGAGATCCCCGGCGCAGGCTGATCGTCGACCTGCAGGCAGAGCACGGGGAGGTACTGCTCGATGGTCGTATCACCGCTGTACGCATTGGTGACGCCGTCGGAGCCGACATGGACGTACCCGCCGGCCTGTCCGGCGACGGTCCAGGTCATTCCTTTACGGTAATTCTGAGCCTGAACGGCAGAGGCAATGCACACCGCCAGGATGAAGCATGAGAGAGAACGAAGCGACATAGATTTCCTTTCACTCGAGAGCTGAAGACCTTCCGAAAATGGAGGCTTCTTCTCTTAGTGGCAGGACGGCGAAAACATTACAGGCCGCGCGGTGGCTTCGGCAGTTTGCCGAGCGCATCGGCGAAGGCGATGCGCTGCTGCTGGTCTCCGGTGCGGCCGTAGCGTGCTTCGAAGGGCGCCCGCGCCTCCACGGGGAGCGTCCCCCGCGCGTACGCGTCGATCAGGTCGTCCTCGGCTGCGAGGAGGCGCGCGAAGAGCTCGGGGTCGGCGAGATACTCCTCCTCCAGCCGAAGGCGCTCGTCGTCCGGGAGCTCCCCGAGGAGGTACTGCGTGAGCAACCGCTCGTCGCCGCTGGTCATCCCTCTGCAGCGGCTAGCTTAAGGCATCGGCGCGTCGGCGACGCATTGCGCGACCCAGCCCTCCAGTTGCGCGCGGATGCGGTGCGCGCGCACGCGCAGCGCGTTGAGGTCGCTGCCGAGGGAGGCCGCGAGCCGGCGGCGGCGCTCGATCTTCTCGCGCCCGTCGCCGGAGTAGTACGTGAGGATGATCTCGCGGCTCGTAGGACTCAACGCAGCCAGCGCCTTCTCCAGGCAATCGTGCTGGCGCTCGGCGTCGGCCACGGCCTCCGCCGGCGCCGTCTGCCCGGTCACCCAGCGGAACTGCTTGCGTGCCTCCTCTTCCCGCTCGAGCTCCTTTTTCCGCTCGAGCAGGAGGAGACGCGCGACGCCGGCGGCGTACGCCTCCGGGCTCAGGACTCGCTCGCCGGCTGCGATCCGTCGCTCGATGCGGTCGAGCACCTCGTCCGCGAGCTCGGCAGCGGCCCCGCTTCCCTGCCACTCGAAGAACTTCGTGAGCCGCTGGTGCAGGGCGCGGTAGGACATCCCGGCCCGCTCGCGGTCGGGATGAAGCACCGCGAGAAGATTCTCGAAAGGGGCGGAAACGGATCCGCCGGCGATCTCAGCATTCACTCTCACTCGCGGCCCCTCCGTTCTCCGAAGTCATGGTACGGCCTGCTTATGGCGTTACGGATCTACGGAGAGGTAGATTGCAGCTTCGCTGCCGGATTGGCGGGGTTTTGGAGTGCTGATTTCAAAGCGGGCGGGGGGTGGGGCGCACGGTGCTCCAGATGATCAGCCGCCCCTTTGCGTCCAGGCCCACGAGCTCCTGGCCGGCGGCGAAGCGGATGAGACGGGGGTCGGCCGATGAGCGCGGGACCGGGCCTCGGATGCCCGGCAGCTCGCGCTCGATGACGCCGGTCGCGAGGTCCACCACGTACATCGTCTTCCCGTGCGCGGCCAGGATCAGCTTGCCGTCCTCGGTCTCCGCGGCGATCCGGATGAAGCGGACTTGCGGGAAGGGGACGTCGTGCCGTGGCGTGCCGTCGCGCTCGAAGGTACGCAGGTGCGGACCGTCTGCTTCCTTTGTGATCAGCGCGACGCGTCCGTCGTAGAGCATCTCCGAGAACACCACCCTCGGGACCTCGAGCTGCGCGATGGTCTCCCCCGTCCGGCCGTCGACGATCACGTTCGCTTCGCGGACGAACATCCGCGAGCCGTCGCCCGAGGCCGACACCCCCAGGCCCGGCGCTGCGAGCGTCCGCTCCGCGGTCTTCCGCGCCTTGCGCGCGCGCACGTCGAGCTCGAAGATCCGCAGCGGCGCCGAGCCGTCGATCCGGGGGTCGGTCTCGGTGACGCGCAGCAGATCGGGAGTCACGAAGAACAACTGCTGGCGCGGACGCCGGTCGAATCCCGCGGCCGAGGCGAGGATCCGGCCGGTCGCGACGTCGTGGACCGAGACGAGCGTGCCGTTCGCGATCGCGACACGCGCTCCGTCCCCGGAGAGCACGAATCCCCCGACAGGAGACAGCTCGATCCCCGTCGAGCCCTTCGTCGTGTGCAGCTCCAGTCCCCGCATCGTGAACAGCCCCACCGGCTGCAGCCAGGCCGCCACGCGGCCGTCGTCCGAGAACTGCCAGCCCCACCAGATCGGCGCGCCGAGCCGCTTGATCCCGCCGGTCGCGCGGTCGATGAGAAACGACGCCTGATAGTCGAACCGGTGCCGGGCGATCCCCGAGACCAGCAACGCCGGACCACGCCGCGGCTGCGCGACATGGTGGATCTCGACGTCTTCCGGCGAGACGTTCACCACCCACGCGACGGCACCACCCGCGATCAGCAGCACGATCGCCACTGCCGGCCACAGAAAGCGCATCAGCGCGGCGTGGCTGCGGCGGATGTCGCTGCGCCCGTTCGCGAGCTGCCACACCGGCGCGATGGCCAGCACGACCACGACCACACTCACGATGACGCCGAAAACGGCCAGCTCCACCCACGCGATGCCGAAAAACAGCGGCTGCACGATCAGGGTGGTGACCCCGGCGGCGACGAGGAGAAACAGGAAATCGAGGGCGATGAGCGGCGACCGCGAGCGGATGCTCGTGCTCAGCGCGTGACTGACGAGGAAGAGCACCGCGATCGCCACCAGGCCGCCGCCGATCCATTGCGAGTCGGGCACGGTCCACCGCCTGGGCGTGGCCAGCATCGTGGGCAGAGCGATGATGAGGAAGCAGGAGAAGCTGACGAACAGCGCGGCCGCGGCCTTGCCGATCCAGATCGCGGAAGCGCTGACCGGCTTGCTGAAGTAGAACGACATCCGCCGCTCCGCGAGGTCACGCGCGATCGACGTGCCGAAGGTCACGGCGATGCCCAGGCCGGCGATCGCCGCCAGGATGCGTCCCACCAGGGCGATCGTGTCGGTCGACTGGCCGCGCGTCCCCGGCAGGAGCGTCGCCGCGAACGGCACGACCGCCAGCGCCGCGCAGAAGAGGAACAGCCGCGCTTTTTCCCGCACCTCGCGCGCCGCGATGATCCAGGCCTTCATGCGCGCTCCTCCCCTGCCACGGCGACGAAGATCTCCTCCAGCGTCAGCGACGAGGCCTCCGCGCCCACGCGCGTGCGGAAGTCCTCGAACACCTCTTCGTCGAAGTTGGTCACGATCGCGTCCGTCCCGCTCCCCCACGCCCGCACCGACGCCGTCGTCATCGGCAGCGCCTCGGCCGCCCCCGCGAAGCGGACGCGCCGGAAGCGCTGGCGCAGCGTCTCGAGCTCCTCGTCGAGCACGAGCTTCCCGCCCTGCAGGATGCCCACGCGATCGGCGATCGACTCGATCGCGCCGAGGTCGTGCGTCGTGAGGAAGACCGTGATGCCGCGGTCGGCCATGTCCGCGATCACCTCCTCGAACAGCGATTTGCGCGCGACGACGTCCAGCCCGAGGGTGGGATCGTCGAGGACGAGCAGCTCCGGCGACGCCGCCAGCGCCAGCGCCAGCGACACCTGCTTCTTCTGCCCCTTCGACAGATTGCCGAAGCGCGCACGGCGATCGACGCCGAAGCGCTCGATGCGATCGTCGAACGCGCTCTGCCGCCAGTTCGCGTACAGCTTCGAGGAGAACCACCCCAGGTCGCGCACCTTCATCTCCGGCGGCGCATCCGCCTCCTCGGACACTACGCCGACGCGCTGCATGAGCCTCGCGCGGTGCCGCCAGGCGTCCTCGCCGAACAGCGCGACCGAGCCCAGCTCCGGCTCGAGCTGGCCGAGGAGGACGCGGACGAGCGACGACTTACCCGCGCCGTTGCGCCCGAGGAGCGCGTACACCGAGCCGTCCGGGACGCGGAGCGTCACGCCGTCGACGGCCGTGCGCTTCCCGTAGCGAACCGTCACCCCTTCCGCGGCGATCGCGGTCATGGTTTCCTCCTGTGATCGCGCAGCAGGCGGTCGAACGCGCCGGTCAGCTCAGCCGATGCTTCCGCGATGTCCGCACCCACGGAGAGAGCGGTACCCGCGTACCGCGTAGCCGCGTCGCGCAGCGTCTCGTTCCGCTTGGCCTTCTTCAGCTGCACCGGCGAGTCGGCGACGAACGTTCCCTCGCCGCGGCGCACGGCGAACACGCCCTGATCCGTGAGCCGCTGATACGCGCGCGCGACCGTGTTCGGGTTCACCCGCAACTGCTGGGCGAGGTCGCGCACCGAGGGCACCGCGTCGCCCGGCTCCAGGGTGCCCATCGAGATCATCCGGCGCATCCCCTCTTCGATCTGCCGCCAGATCGGCGCGGCGTCGGACGGGTTGATGTCGAACACTGTACTAAGATCTTAGTACAGTACCGCAACACGAGTCCAGGTATGGAGTGCGGCGACGGCGAGTCGCCGCTTTCTAATCTTTACGCGCCGAGGCCACCAGTTCCCGCCGCAGCACCTTCCCGACCATCGTCTTCGGCAGCGACTCGCGGATCTCCACCCGCACCGGCACCTTGTACGGCGCGAGCTTCTGGCGGCAGTGCGCGCGGATCGTCTCCGCGTCCACCGTCTCGCCGGGGCGAGGGACGATCCAGGCGACGACGATCTCGCTCTTGATCGGATCGGGCAGACCGGCCACACCCACCTCCGCCACCGAAGGATGCTCGGCGATCACCTCTTCCACCTCGCGGGGCCAGACCTGGAAGCCGCTGGTCTTGATGAGGTCCTTCTTGCGGTCGGTGATGAAGACGTAGCCGTCGCTGTCCATCGTGCCGAGGTCGCCGGTGTAGAGCCAGCCGTCGCGGATGATCTCCGCGGTGGCTTCGGGGGCGTTCCAATAGCCGCACATGAGCTGCGGGGCACTGATCACGATCTCGCCATCGATGATTTTCACGAGCACATCCGGCAGCGGCATGCCCACGGAGCCGATCTTGTACTCCCCCCGCAGCGGGTTGACGCAGCACGCCATCCCCGCCTCGGTCAGCGAATAGCCTTCGACGATGCGCCCGCCGGTGATCTCCTCGAAGCGCTTCTTGGTCTCGGCCATCAGCGCGGAGGCGCCGGAGAAGCACGCGCGGATGGACTTCAAGTCGGCCTTGCCGCTGATCACGTCGGGGTGATTGAGGAGCGCGTTGAAGAGCGTCGGGACGCCGGCGAAGAGCGCGGGACGGTCGCGCTGGATGGACTTCACGACGTCGTCGATGTCGCGGGGATTGGGGATGAGGATCAGCGGGATGCCGCGGAGAAACGTGATGCTCTGCGCGCCCGTGCAGCCGTACATGTGAAACAGCGGCAGCGGCAGCATGACCGAAGCCTTCGGGCCCTCGAGGGCCTCGTGCAGCCAGGAGCCGATCTGCGTGCCCGCGATCACCAGGCCGCGGTGATCGGTCAGCACGCCCTTCGGGGTGCCGGTCGTCCCGCCGCTCATGATGATGAGCGCGGGATCGTCCGGCTTCGGCGGCGTGTAGTAGTTCGCGGGCGGGGTCGAGAGGAGCTTGCGGAAGGAGAGATCCAGCAGGTCCAGGTCGACGCGATGCCCTTCCTTCCGCTCCCGGAACAACGTGAACAGCACGCGGGACAGCGGGGAAAGGTACTCCTTGATGTTCGTGACGATGATGCGGGTGAGGGTCGTCCGCGACTGGAGGCGCTTGACCTGGCCGTAGAACGGCGACAGGACGATGGCCACGCGCGGCGTGGTCTCGCCGAGGGAATCGACAAGCTCCTCGTCGGTGTAGATCGGATTCTCAGGCGCCACGATGGCGCCGAGCTTCCAGATCGCGAGCTCGGAGATCACGAACTGCGGGCAGTTCGGCAACAGCAGCGCCACCCGGTCGCCGGCCTTCACCCCGTCATTCCGGAGGGCACCCGCGAGGGCGTCGCTCTGCCGGTCGAGGTCCTGCCACGAAAGCGGACGGCCCTTGAAGATCAGCGCCGGCGCATCGGGCTTCGCCGCGGCGTGCTCGCGGACGAAATCGACGAGCGTCTTGTCGGGGTAGGTCCCGATCGTACGAGGAACGCCCTCGTCGTAGTGCTGAAGCCAGGGCACATCCATACAGGTGTCATGGTAACCGGGGCGGGGCGCGAGCTGCGCGCGGCTTCGTCGGAGGTAATCTTTTCTCCGGCGCAGCTGATTTTTGGTGCGGCGGAGCCGAACGTGGCTTCGCCGGAGCCAACGCCGGCTCGGTCCGAGCTAAATTTAGCTTGCTCGGAGCTAATGTTGGCTCGCTCGGAGCCAAAATTAGCTCGGTCCCAGCCAAGATTGGCCAGAACGGAGCTGCGATCAGCTCCGCCGAAGCCAGCATCAGCTCCACCGGAGCCAATTCCAGCTTGCCGGAAGTCAAACTTACCTCGAACGTAGCTGGAGTTGGCTCCAACGCAGCTAAATTTAGCTCGATCGCAGCCAACGTTAGCTCCATAGAAGCCCCGCGGAGCGCCGGCTTCCCAGCCGGCCGCTCCGCCGGCATCTTGCCGGCACGCACTCGCGAGGAACCCGGCCGGCTGGAAGCGGGCGGAGCGGCCGCCTGGGAAGGCGGCGCTCCGCGATACTCGCTTTAGTTAGCCCGTGCGGGCAAGCCAGCGCTCTGTTTCCGAGGTTCCGGGGTGTTCGATCCGCCGGCGCACGTCGAGGGCGCGGGTGAACGCGCGTTGCGCGAGGGCGAGCTCGCTGTTGGCGAAGTAGGCCTCACCCCAGACCTGCGCGGCGTCGGCTTCGCCCCAGGCGTAGCCGCAGTCCGGATGGGCGGCGAGGTCGAGCGCCTCCCGCGCTGCCTGGATGGCTTTGGGCGGATCGGGCCAAGCCAGCCGGATGCGCGCGAGCGCGACGAGGAGCTCGATTCGCAGTAGGCCGAAGCCGCAGGCCACGGCGTGGAGCAGGCCCGTCTCCACTTCGTCGAGGGCGCTCTGGGTGTCGCCGCGGGCGAGCAGGTGTCGCGCCGCGAGAAAGTGCGCTTCGATGGTCCACTCCATATCGCCAGTCCGGGAGGTCCAGGCACGGATCCCGTCGAGATGAGGCGTCGGGTCGGCGCCCTCGGCGAGAGCGATCCGGGCCAGCAATGCGTCGAACCACGGGATCTCGTCGTTCCAGCGATAACTACGGGCCTTCGCTAGGCCGTGGTCGGCGAGCGCACGGGCCACGGCGAGGTCGCCCAAGTCGAGGTGATGGCGCACGTGCCACGAACCTGCCAACGAGAAGAGTGACCGGCCTTCCAGTCCGGTTGCGGCCGCGAAGTCGGCGCGCGCCGCGCCAACATCGCCCAAGGCGTGAGCGGCGATGGCGCGATGGGCAAGAGAGCGTTTCGTCTGAGTATCATCGCTCGCGGTCTCGGCCTCGTTCCTAGCCTCGTTTGCAAACCCTCGCGCTTCTGCCAGACGGCCGAGACCGAAGGCCACCCAGCTGGAGTTCCGGAGCCCGATTGATGTCTCCTTTGGCTCGGCAAGGGGCTTCACCCAGCCGTCGTCGAGTCGTCGGATCGCTCGCGCCTCCGCCAGACGGCCGAGCCGTTTAGCGAACAGGGCGAGAACATTGGCGAGAATTAATCGTTGTCGCAGTGCCATTGTCACCCCGAGGTCCTCAGGACGGCCTGTGGCGCTGAACGCCGCCAGAATGCGGTAGCCCCGTTCGTACTCACCGAGCACCCACCCGAGGTGCCGGTAGCCTCCCAGTCCATACTGGTAAAGCTCGAACGCCTCCTGCTCCCGCCCGGCGAGCCGCGTGGCCTCGATCAAGCGTTCGTACCGGTCGAGGGTGGCCGGGTCATTCGGCTGTGTGTCGGGACGCTTCTGCAGTCCGGCGCCGAGGACCTGCGCTACGACATTGAAGACCTGCTCGGCGGGGCAGCCGAGCAGCTCGCGGAAACGCTCGCGCAGGAACGGATGAGCAGTCCAAGTGACCGTTTCATCGCTTTGGTACTGGAAGACTAGCCCACGCGACCGGAGCCTCCCAAGTAACGCGACGAGACGCGGCTTTGTCTTCAGAAGGAGTCCCGCCACCTCGCCGCCCGCATCGACTAGCACGCGGAGCAAATCGACCGTCACGCCCCGAGGGAACACGGAGAGCCGGGCCAGCAGCTCACGCTCCTCCTCCGGTAGCCGCTGCGCGTAGTAGGCAAGCACCCGTGCCAGCTTGGCTGCCTTCGGGTCGTCGGCCGTCACCCCATCGAGGTCGAATTCGTTGATCGCATCAATGCGCCCACCGGCGAAGGAGCGAAGATAAGAACCGAGCACTGCCACGGAGAGCGCGTGGTTCCCCATCTGGGCCGCCGCTGCGCGCAACGTCCGGTCGTCTCCGACCACGCCCCAACCGCGCAGGACAGCCACAGCCGTCTCGGGCGAGAGGTCGTCGAGAGAGGTATCGCGATATCCCCGGTTCGTCCAATCCTGGAGATCGACCAGGGGATATCGGGAGGTCACCAGCGCCCGCGCCCGTCCGAGGCCGGCGGCCATGGCCCGCAGGAGGAGCTTGAGGCTATGGTCCGACAGCTCGCCGCGCACCCTGCCGCCTTCGGCATCCTCCTGTACGCGCTCCAGGCCGTCGAGGACTATCAGGTGCGGCCGCCCATCGCGCAGCCCTCGCTCGAGCCGTTCCAGACGCCCCCCGGCCGGACCCTCGTCCTCGCCGAGGAAGAGGTGATTGCACTCGCGCAGGAAAGCATCGGCGTCGGGCTGCTCATAAAACGACCAGACCAGCACGTTGGCTTCGCCGGGGTTCATACCGGCGACGACCCTTTCGGCCACCGCCGTCTTGCCGGTGCCTCCCGCCGCCACCAGCGACCAGACCCGATCCGGCGAGGTCAGATCGGAAACCCACGCGTCGAGATCCCGGACCAGTTTCTCCCGGCCGTGAAAATGCGGTGCCGGCTGGAGCGCGTGGACGATGCGGATCTCGGCGCGGGTCGCTGCCGCCCGTGGCTGACCATGGGTCGCTCGTCGTAAATATTCGCCCAAAGTGATGGCGATCCGGCTTTTCAGATCGTCCGGCGTGGTGAACTCTCCGCAGACGAAGCTCGCCCGCAGCCAGGCCTTGAAATCGAGCAGCGCCTGGACGCCCGCCGCGACCTCCGCCACGCGCGCCGGGTCGGCGAGCACGGTGGGGTCTGTGAGGAAGTCCTGTTCTTTCTTCTCAGTCCAGGGATAGTCGTCCGCCACGATCCAGACCAGCACGTCCCTGCCAGCCTCCCTGGCTGCCTCCACTTCCCGCCGCGTGATGCTGCCCCGCCCTTTGTCGGGGACGAAGCCGTAGCGGTGGGCGACGATGCACACCACCACATCGGACTCCCGGGCCTTGCGCTCACACTCGGCCACCGGCTCGCCGGGCAGCGGGCCGAAACGCTCCATCACCACGGCCTCCTGCGACATCCGCAGGATCGTGTCGTCGGCCACTTTTCGGTAGGCCACCAGGTCCTGCGCGGTCGACGAGAGAAAGACCTTCATTGCGCCGCCGAGGATATCTCTACCCGTTCGTAAGGCCCGGCATCCGGACCGCCGGCGTCCCCGCCGGCTGAGCGGCGGCGTCCCGCCGCCGCGTACTGGGGAGAACGCAGCCGCCCACCCGGGCAGCGAGACGCTGCCCAGGCAGCCGGCGGGACGCCGGCGGTCCGGCTTGGGGGGACCCTCATTGGTGGAGGATCCATTCGTCCGGGTCGAGGACGACGTCCGTGGGGCGCTCCCTGGCGTCGATCTCGAAGCGCTCGCTCCGCTCGTCGATGAGCACGTTTTCGCGATGGGCGCCTTTCGGATTGCGCACTTCGAGGATGGCCGGGGTGCGGAAGACGGTGCCGGGCTGGGTCTGGGCGACGTCCACGGTCAGTTTCCCGCGGCGCCAAGTCCACTTCGTCGTGAACACCGGGTGCCCCGCTTCGTAGATCCACTGCTGGAAAAACCACTCCAGCGGCTGCTTCGCGCGGCGCTCCATGATCACGCGCAGGTCGGCGGTGCCGGCGTTGCCGTCGCGGTAGGCGGCGTAGTAGTCGCGGACGCCGGCGAAGAAGGCCTCGTCGCCGATCACGCCGCGCAGCATGTGCAGCACCCAGCCGGCCTTGTCGTAGGTGACGGCGTTGAGGAGGTCGCCCGGCTTGGCGACCGAGGGGTCGTAGATCGGGCGCTTCGCGAGCTCGGGTGACTTCAGATAGTCGTTGCGGTTCTTGCGCATCTCGCGGAGGAACGACTCTCGGCCGTTGGCGCGCTCGAAGAAGAGCACGCCGAAGTACGTGGCGAAGCCTTCGCTGAGCCAGATGTCGTGCCAGTCGCGCTGGGAGACGGAGTCGCCGAACCACTGGTGGGCGATCTCGTGCGCGACCAGCGCCTCCAGTGACTCCGTGCCGTGGATGCGCTTCTCGTCGAGGAAGATCGCGCTGGCGTTCTCCATCCCGCCGAAGCGCGTCGAGGATTCGACGATGGCCAGCTTGTCGTACGGGTACGGTCCGACGAGGTCGGCGTAGAGGTCGACCATCTCCACGGCCCGCCCGAACTGCCGCACGCCGGCGTCGCGATCGCGGGGGTAGAGGTAATACGAGACTTCGACGTTCTCGTCCTCGCCGGCGCGCACGATGGCGAACTCCGTCGCGCCGATGACCATGCAGTGGACGGGGATGGGCGTCGTCTCGCGCCAGTGCCAGCGCTTCGAGCCGTTCTGCAGGCTCGCGGTCTCCGTCAGCGTCCCGTTGGCGACCACGTCGAAGGCCGCGGGCGCCGTCACGCGGAACTCGACGGTGGCCTTGTCGGACGGGTGATCGACGGACGGGAACCACTGGTGGGCGCGGTTCGGCCAGTTGTCGGCGAAGATGCCGAAGTCGCCGTACTTGTTCGCCTGGAGCACGAGGCCGTCCGAGGGCTTGCCGTGGTACGCGATGCGGACGCGGAACGGATCGGCTGTCGTGCGCATGGCGGCGATGGTCATCCGCTCAGCATCGGTGCGCCACCAGGACGTGTCCCTGCCTTCGATGGCCACGCTGTCGACGTTCAGCTCGCCGAAGTCGAGGACGAGCCACTCCAGCGGCGTCACGCGCGGCGTGACGGTCAGCTCCGCGACGGCGGAGATCTCCGCGCCGCTGCCCGGCAGGGTGATGTCGACGGCGTAGTGCTGCACGTCGACAGAGGCGTTCTGCGCCGCGGCTTGCACGGCACAGAACAGGAGGACGGCCAGAACGTTTCTCATCACTTCCAGCAGACGGACGTATCGTTCGGATTCGCGCTGTTGCCAGGCATGTGCTCGAACGGCGTGAAGGCGGCCGGATTCGCCGAGCGCTTGCGCGTCGCATCGCCGTACGCGGCGAGCGCGGCGTTCATCGCGGTCAGCCGGGCGACGGTGGCCGTCTGCTGGAGCGGGAGGGTCACGACGCCGGACTGGTAGACCTCCGCGCGGCTGTACGCCGTGCCGGAGACGATCCTGCCGACGAGCGTCGTCTTCAGGTCCGCCGCGCTCGCGCCCTGCGCGCTCTTCCCGCCGGCGACGTCCGTCGGCAGGAGCTCGGGATTCACGATCCAGCCCTCGTGGTACTTCGCCACGTTGTTGCCGAACTCGATCAGCTCGTCGACGGTGATGTTGAGCGCCGTGTAGACCCGCAGCGGGAGCGGGTTGTCGCCCGTGCCGGTCTCCTGCACGTGTCCCGCGATGTGCGGGCTCATCGCGCACGAGTTGCCGAAGGCCAAGCCCACGTTCGTGCCGTTCAGGTACATGTACGTGCCGGCGCTGCCGCCGTTGGGAGGCGACGGCGCCTCGTCGCCGCAATACGTCGCGTGGGACGCGGAGTCCTGCATGGCGTGGAGGTAGTGGCCGACGCGCGCGATCTGGACGGGGACCGGGATCGGCACTTTCGACTTCCAGAGCGTGCCGGTCGTGCGCGCCTTGTCGTCGAGCCAGGGGCCGAGCTGCTCGTAGTAGACGGTCGTCCACGGGGTCGTGGTCGTGTCGAGGTTCAGGACCTTCTTGCCGAGGGGGGCGGTGATCACGATGGGGCTGGGGGCGGCGGGGTTCGTGAGCGTCGGCACGGTGCCGGACACATTGCCGCCGGAGAGGCAGGTGGTCCCGGTGGAGTCGAGCAGGCCGACCACGCAGAGGAGGCCCGGATCGCGCGAGCGGAGCATGCCCCACTGGCGCAGGTTGGCCAGGGTCTTCTGGTAGGTGTCGTCGATGCGCACGGGGTAGCCGGGACGGGGGTAGGAGAGCGGATAGACGGCCTGGACACCGCCTGCGCCGTGGACGTCATTTCCCTGGCCGCTGGGGGAGAAGGAGACGATGTAATGGTCGAGAGGGCCGTCGGTGTTGACGTTGGTGCGCTGGAAGCCGTTGTACTGGGCGGTGATGAAGGACGCGCCCGAGTTCTGCGCGCTGGCCTGCCCCCCGCACTGGTCGATGGGCAGGTACTGAGTGTAGTCCGTGACCTCGTTGTACGCCGCGATCCAGTAGGCCACGTCCGCGCGATAGCCGAGGGCCTGGGCGATGAAGTAGGTGGCGTCCGCGTGGATCATGCTGCGGCCCGGCTGGATGGTGGCGAAGTCCGCGAGCTGCTGCGGACACGTCCGGCTCGGCTGCGGAGGGTTGAGGCAATTGGGGTTGATGCACCACGTCAGCTTCGGCTGCGTGCCGTTGCGCGGCAGGCAAAGGTCTTCGAGGAACGCGTGGGCGTTGGCGGCGAACAGCAGGGTGGCGGCAAGAGACACGACCAGCCGTCGAAAGGGCATCCGGTTCACTCCTTCTCTCGGTGCTGATTGAGGAGTGTCTCCTGGAGGGAGATCCCCTACCCGGTGAAGCTTCTGTGCTCTCTGTGGTCTCTGTGGTGAAACGGTCTCCATTACGCGGCAGGCACGAAGGGGACCGATTCACCACAGAGGGCACAGAGAGCACAGAGGCTTCACCGCGGGATCGTTGCGCACCGCGATAAACGAAAAGGCCGGCGCGAACGCCGGCCCTTCACTATTGGGTGACATCACCCTTACGCCGTCGCGGCGTCGCTCACTTCCACGTCTTCCTCCACCCCCACCTTGCGGCGGCGGCGGAAGAATTCCTGGACGTCGTCGAACAGCGAGTACAGCACCGGGGTCGCCAGCAGCGTCAGCAAGAGCACGAGGGTCTGGCCGCCGATGATGGTGGCGCCGATGGCGCGGTTGGTGGCAGCGCCGGTGCCGCTGGAGACGACGAGGGGGATCATGCCGGCGACGAAGGCGACCGTCGTCATGAGGATGGGGCGGAGACGGTCGCGGTTGGCCTCGCGGATCGCCTCGGGGCGGGCCATGCCGCGCTGGCGGAGCTGGTTGGTGTGGTCGACCTGGAGGATCGAGTTCTTCTTGACGATGCCGAAGAGCACGACGATGCCGAGGGCGGAGAAGATGTTGACCGACTCGTTGAGGAGCACCAGCGACAGGAGCGCGAAGGGCACGGTCATCGGGAGCGAGAGCAGGATGGTGATGGGGTGGACCCAGCTCTCGAACTGCGCGGCGAGGATCAGGTACATGAAGATGATCGACAGCACGAACGCGAGCAGGAAGTTCACGCCCGCCTTCTGCTGCTCCTGCGCGCGGCCGGTGAAGCCCGCCGAGTACGTCGGCGGCATGTTCAGCTCCTTGGCCTTCTGCTGCAGCAGGTCCATGACCGCCTGCGACGAATAGCCGGGCTGCATGTTCGCGAGCACCATGACCATGCGGCGGCGGTTGAAGCGGTTGATGACCGACGGGCCGCTGCCTTCCTGCAACTGCACGAGGTCGTTCAGCTTCACGTTTGCGCCGTTGGACGAGGGCACTTCGATCTGCTGGATCGCGGCGACGGTGTTGCGCGAATTCTCCTCGGCGCGCACGTGGACTTCGTACTCCTCGCCGCCCTCGTAGTAGCTCGTCGCCTGCTGGCCGCCGACGAGCACGTTCAGCGTCGCGGCGAGGTCCTGCACGCGGACGCCGAGGTCGGTGGCTTTGTCGCGGTCGATGCGGACGGCGAGCTCCGGCTTGCCGACGATGAAGTTCGTGTCGACGTCCGTGGTGCCCAGCTTCGGGTCCTTGATGGCGTCGGTGAGCTGCTGCGCGTATTTGTCGAGCTGCGCGAGGTCCGGCCCGCCGATCCAGAACATGACTTCCGCGTCCGTGCCGCCGCCGAACTCGTTGACCGGCGCGACCTGCGTGCGCAGGTTCAGCTTCTGGTACTGCGGGAGGACCTCTTTGCGCACGCGGTCCATGATCGCGTACTGGTTCTCCCGCTCCTCGGCCGTGCCGAGCTTCACGTAGACGGTGGCGAGGTTGAGGGTCTGCTGCGGATCGTCGCCGATGGTGACGACCGTGTTGGTGACGCCCTTCAACGCCCGTGTACGCGACGCGATCGACTCGGCGATGGTCTGCGTCGTCGTCACACTCGCACCCTCGGGCGCACGCACGGTGATCGCGAACTGTCCCTCGTCGTCGTACGGGAGGAACGTCTTGTCGACGACAGTGAACAGCGGCACGGTGGAGAGCAGCACGACGACCATCAGGCCGACGATCACCCAGCGATGGGCCATCGACCAGTCGAGCATGGCCATGTAGGCGCGCTCGATGAGCGCGTAGAGACCCTTGTCGCGCGTGCCGCCGCCGTTCGCGGCGTCGTGCTGCAGGTCCTCGCGGCGCAGATAGCGCGCGGCCATCATCGGCGTCAGCGTGAACGACACCAGCAGCGACACGGCGATGGAGAAAGCCATCGTCACGCCGAACGAGTACATGAACCGCCCGACGATGCCGGCCATGAAAGCGACCGGCAGGAAGACGACGATCAGCGACATCGACGTGGCCATGACCGCGAGGCCGACTTCCTTGGTCCCCTCGACGGCCGCCTGGGCCGGCGTCATGTGCTTCTCTTCCATGTGCCGGAAGATGTTCTCCAGCACGACGACCGCGTCGTCGATGACGATGCCGACCGCCAGCGTCAGCGCCAGCAGGGTGATGACGTTCAGCGTGAAGCCCATGTACTGCATGGCCGCGAACGTGGCGATGAGCGAGCTCGGGATCGCCACGGCCGCGATGAGAGTCGGCCTCGACTTCTTCGCGAAATACCAGAACATCCCGACGCCGATGATCACTGCCAGCGGCACCGCGATCGCGCGCGGCACCGGCAGGCCGTGGCCCCACAGCAGGAAGTAGAAGGCCAGCGTCGACGCGAGCATCGCGATGACGGTGAGGAATCGCGGCGACGACAGGAACAGCCACACGACCAGCGCCGCGAAGATCGACCCGAGAATGAGGTGCTCTTTCACGGCGCCGACGGCCGCGAGGACGAACTCGGACTGATCGCGAATGACGTCCAGCTTGTAGCCGGCCGGCAGCATCGGACGAACTGCTTCGACGCGCTCCTTGATGCCTTCCACGACTTGGATGGCGTTGGTGCCGGACTGTTTGCGGACCATGACCACGACCGCCGACTTGCCGCTCACGCGTCGCCGCCGACTCCACCTCGGACATGCTGTCCTCGATGCGCGCGACGTCGCGGACGCGGATGGCCGTGCCGCCGACGTTGGCGATGGGGATGTTGCCGAACGACTCCGGCGACACCACGCGGCCGTACGTGCGCAGAGTCAGGTCGCGCGCGCCCTGCTCGACCTTGCCGCCCGGGATCTGGATGTTCTGCGACTGCAACGCGCCGACGACGTGCGCCGCGGTGAGGCCCTGCGACGCGAGCTTGGCGTTGTCGACGATGACGTTGATCTGCCGCGGGCGCGAGCCGATGACGAGCACCTGTCCGACGCCGTACACGGTCTCCAGACGGCGGCGAAGGTTCTTGTCGACGTATTCGGAGATGTCGCGCTGCGAGCCGGGACCGGACACGGCGATGGTCACGACTGGGATCGCGCCCGGGTCGAACGTCTGCACGATCGGGTTCTCGGCGTCGCTGGGCAGGTCGGCGAGGATAGTCGAGACCTTGTCGCGCACTTCCTGCGCGGCCACGTCGCGGTTCTTCTCCAGGTTGAACGAGATCATGACCACCGAGACGTTCTCGGACGAGAACGACGTCAGCTCGTCGATGCCGCTGATGGTGTTGACCGACTCCTCGATCTTGTCGGTGAGCTCGGTCTCGATCTCCTCCGGCGCCGCGCCCGGCAGCACCGTGGTCACGATGATGAACGGGAACTCGACGTTCGGAAAACGGTCGACGCCCAGCTTGAAGTACGAGAACGCCCCGACCACGACCAGCGCGAGGATGATGACTGTCGCGAAGACAGGACGGCGGACGCAGATTTCGGCTAGTTTTTGCATGGGATCAGTCCAGTCGCAGTTATCGTTTCCACGCGCGCGAACAGGCCTGGCCGCAGACGCCCGTCGCGGTTCGCGAACTCCGCCTCCGCGAACATCGTCCGCGTCTTCGGGTCGATCACGCCGCCGATGGTCTTCACCGTGCCCTCGAACTTCTCGTTCGGGTACGGGTCGACCGTCGCGGTGACGCGATCGCCGGCGTTCAGGCGGCCGAGGTAGCGCTCGGGGACAGCGAAGCGCAGTTTGAACGGCGACAGCTGCACGACCACGAACGCCACGCCTGCGTCGCCGAGGCGGGCGCCGACGTCGGTGCGCTTCTCGGCGATGATGCCGTCGACCGGCGAGCGCAGGGTCGAGTCCCCGACCTGCTGGCGCAGCAGCGCGGCCTGCGCGGACGCCGACTGGTGCGCGGCGGCCGCCTGCTCGTACATCGCCTGCGAGCGGTCATAGGTCGCCTTCGGGATCGAGTCTTTCGCGACCAGCCCCTTCTTGCGCTCCAGATCGCGTGCCGCTTCGTCGAGCGCCGCTTTCGCGCGCGCCACCTCGGCGTTCGCGGACTGCAGGTTCAGCCGCGTGTAGTCGGTCTCGAGCTCGAGCACCGCCTGTCCGCGGCGCACGCGCGAGCCTTCGTCGACGTACATCTTCGCCACGCGGCCGGGGAGCTTCGGCGACAGCTCGGAGCGCACCGGCGAGACGAATTCGCCCGTCGCGGAGTAAGTGCTCGGATCTGCCTGCGAGGCGGTGGCCGAGGTGTCGGTGGCCGCGGTCACGGCGGTGCCGATGGCCTGGACGTCCGCGGGCAGCTCGGGAGCCGCGGTCGTCGACGAGGCGGTGGTCTCGGTGGCGGCTTTCGATTCGTCTCCGCCGCACGCGAACAGCGCGAGCGACAGCGTGGCAACAATCATGAGGATCAACGTGCGCTTCATTCTTTCGTCACTCCATTTGGCCCTTCGGCTTCGCTCAGGGCTGCGACGGCTAACGCCGTCTTGATGTCTCCGGCGGCGTACCACACGCGGAGCTCGGCGAGATCGCGGTTCTGGGTCTCTTCGGCGACGGCGCGGCGCGCGTCGGCCAGGGATTGTTCGGAGGAGGCGACGTCGAGGGACGTCGCTTCCTGGGCGCGGTAGAGCTCGAAGGCCTGCTCGTACTCGGCCTGCGCGGCCTGGAGCTGCTCACCCGCGAGCTGCAGGCCGGTCTCCGCGGAAAGGAGGTCGGCGAGCGCGCGGCGGACGTCTTCGCGGGCGTTGATCTTCGCCTCGTCGAGGGCGATCTCGGCCTGCTTCTGCAGGCTCTTCGCGCCGGCGACGCGCGCCACCACTTCGCCCGACTGGAAGATCGGGACGGTGAACCGCAGCGCGCCGTACGAGTACTGGCCCGCGGGGAACGGCGTCTTCTGCTGCACGAAGCCGCCGTCGAAGCGGATGGTGGGCATCCAGAAGCCGCGCTGCTTGGAGACTTCGAGCTGGGCGATGCGGACGTTGTTCTCCGCGACGTCGACGTCGGGCCGCGACGCCTCGGCACGCGCAATCAGCTCGCTCTCCGTGGGCAGCGGCGGAAGGTCGCGCGTGGGGGTCTCGACTTCGATGGCGCCGTCGAGATCGAGCTCCAGGCGGAGCCGCGACGCGGCGTTCTCGCGCTGCTGCACGGCGACGGCCATCAGCCGCTGCGCGGCCTTCATGGCCGTCTCGGCGCGGAGGATATCCACCTTCGTGACCTCGCCGGCCTCGTAGAAGGCCTGGGCCTGCTTGAGGCGGCGGTCGGCGAGCTCGATGTTGCGCAGCTCGACGTCGATGCGGCGGTCGGCGTTGACGACGGCGAGGTACGCCGACGCGACGCGCAGCAGCGCGCCGTCCTCGGATCCCCGCGTCCCTTCGCGCGCGTTCTCGACGTTCAGCTTCGCCTGCGAGTACGCGCGCAGCTCACGGCGGCCGGCGTAGAGCGGCTGCTCGAGGATGACGCGGTACGCCCAGTCGTTGCGCGGGAGGATGGCGATCGACTCGTCGCCCTCGCCGAAGCGCTGCTCCACCGAGTTGCGGGTGAGGTCGGCGTTCAGCGTGATCCGCGGCAGGACCGCGGACAGCAGCTGATCGCGCTGCGCCGAGGCGATGCCGATCTCCTGGCGCTGCCGCTCGACGCTGTTATTGACCTCCATCGCGCGCCGCAGCGCGTCGCCGAAGGTCAATCGGGTTTGTGCCTGTACGGTCATCGCGAGAACCGCGATGAGGACTGCCGGGATGACGCGTTTCAAGGTGATTCAACTCCGTTTCCGAATCCCGTCGAGCACGAGGCCGGCGATGAAATCGGCGTCCGCGGCATCGGCGGGCGACGAGTCCTCGGTGAGGCGCTCGAGAATGACGGCGGTGCTTCCTTCGATGATGAACAGAGCGAGGCGATAGGGATCCATTTCCCGGATCTCGCCGCGCTCCATGGCGGTTTTCAACTGGGCGGCGAGGTGCTGCGCTCGCACGCGGTACTGCGGGTGGCAGTTCTGCTTGTGCCGGCGATGCCGCGGCGCCGGCCCCTCGGGCATGCGCAGCGTGAGGTAGAGGCGGAAGAACTCGCGGTTCTCGCTGAAGAACCCGAGCTTCGCGGCCATGACCGCGCGGATCTTCTGCTCGATCGGCAGGTCCTGGTCGAGGACGGCGTCGATGCGCGCGATGAGCAGGTTCATGGCGCCGTCGAACGTTTTCTCGATCAGTTCGTCGCGATCGCGGAAGTAGAGGTAGATCGTGCCCTTGGCGACGCCGGCCTCGTCGGCGATCTCCTGCACGGTGGCCGCGGCCATGCCCTTGCGCGCAATGACGCGCATGGTCGCTTCCTGGATCGACTGGATCCGGAACTCCTGGACGACGGTTTCTTTGGAGCGAAGAGGAAACATACGGTTCAGGCTACTGAACGAGCGGTCAGTCAAACAGAATTTCGGGTCAGTGGCAAGAACCAACGGGTCAGATGTGACGAGAGCGTGACAAACGTAGGGCGTGGCTTCAGCCCGCCTCCCCGCCCAAGAGGGCGGGCTGAAGCCACGCCCTACGTCTTACAATCCCCCTCTTGCTCGAACCGGGATCCAAGCTCGGCCGCTACGAGATCCGCTCGCTCCTCGGAGCCGGCGGCATGGGTGAGGTGTATCTCGCGCACGATCCGGAGCTGCAGCGGCCGGTGGCGCTGAAGGTCCTGGCGGCGGCGGTGCGCGCGGACGAGGACCTGCGCAAGCGGCTGGAGAACGAGGCCCGCGCGGCCTCGGCGCTGAATCACCCGAACATCCTCACGGTCTACGACATCGGGCAGCTCGGCGAGGAGCGGTTCATCGCCACGGAGTACGTCGATGGCGTGACCCTGCGCCAGCGGATGTCCCGCGGCGAGGCGTCTCTTCGGGACGTCGTCGACATCGGCGTACAGATCGCGTCGGCGATCGCGGCGGCCGAAGCGGCCGGGCTGGTCCACCGCGACATCAAGCCGGACAACATCATGATGCGCCGCGACGGCTACGTGAAGCTGCTCGACTTCGGCCTCGCGCGCGCCGTCACGGCCGAGCCGGACCTGCACAGGACCGATCCCGGCGTCGTGCGCGGCACGGTGTTCTACATGTCGCCCGAGCAGTTGCGCGGGATGGTGCTGGACTCGCGCAGCGACGTCTGGAGCACAGGAGTCCTGCTGTACGAGCTGGTCAGCGGACGGCTGCCGTTCGATGGCGAGAGCTCGTCCGACGTCGCGGCGAGCATCCTCCGCAGCGAAGAGCCGGCGTTGCTGCAGCGCGACGGCACGCCCGCACCTCCGCGGCTCGCCACGATCCTCCATCGCGCGCTGATGAAGGATCGCGCGCGGCGGTATCAGTCGGCCGGGGACCTGCTGTGGGACCTGAAGGAACTGGAGGCGGACCTCGTTCGCGACGCCGCACTGATCCACGGATCCGAGGAGTCGCGGTCGGCGACGACCGAGACGGTGAGCGCGTTCGAGCCGCCGCCATCGAACCTGCCGCACGCGATGAGCGCGCTCGTGGGACGTGAGGCGGAGCGTGAGGACGTGTTGTCGCTCCTGCGCCGGGACGACGTTCGGGTGGTCACGCTCACCGGCCCAGGCGGCACGGGCAAGACGCGGCTGAGCCTCGACGTGGGCGCCGCGCTGCTGAGCGAGATGGACGACGGCGTGTGGTGGGTATCCCTCGCGCCGATCCGCGATCCGCGGCTGGTGGTGTCGGAGATCGCGGGCGTGCTCGGCGTCCACGAAGGCGGCGCGCCGCTGCTCGACGCGGTCGTGAGCAGCGTGCGCGACAAGACGCTGCTGCTGATCCTCGACAACTTCGAGCAGGTGCTGGACGCGGCGGCGCTCGTCGGGCGCATCCTCACCAGCGCGCCGCGCGTGAAGGCGTTGGTCACGTCACGCTCACCTCTGCGCATCGCGGGGGAGCGGGAGTACGCGGTGCCGCCCCTGATCACACCGCCGCTCGATCTGCCGCTGACGCCGGAGTCGCTCGCGAACTACCCCTCGGTCGCCCTGTTCCTCGAGCGCGCGACGGCGGTGAAGAGTGATTTCCTGCTCACGCCGGAGAACGCGCGCGCGATTGCGGAGATCTGCGTTCGCCTCGACGGACTGCCGCTGGCCATCGAGCTCGCCGCCGCGCGCGTGAAGGTGCTGCCGCCGCAGGCCATGCTGTCGCGCGTGGAGAATCGCCTGAAGCTGCTCGCCGGCGGCTCGCGCGATCTTCCGGAGCGGCAACAGACGATGCGTGCCGCGATCTCGTGGGGCTATCAGTTGCTCGAAGACACGGACAAGAAGCTGTTCGCGACGCTGTCGGTGTTCCGCGGCGGGTTTACGCTGGAGGCGGCGGACCGGCTCACTTCCAGCGACGTGCTCGAAGGCGTCTCCTCGCTCATGGACAAGGCGTTCCTCCGCCGCGATCCGGCGTCGTCCGACGCGCAGCCGCGCTTCGCGATGCTGGAGACGATCCGCGAGTACGGCCTGGAAGTCCTCGCCGAACAGACCCGGGACGTCGAGGTTCGCCGCGCGCACGCCCAGCTCATGGTGTCGATGGCCGAGGAGAGCGAGCTGGATCTGGAGCGGCTCGATGCGGACGACGACAACTTCCGGACGGCCATCGAATGGGCGGCCTCCGCGAATGACGCGGAGCTGGCCCTGCGCCTTGGCGCGTCGCTGTGGTGGATGTGGCACGTGCGGGGCCGGTACGCCGAAGGGCAGCGCGCGATGGAGACGATCCTGGCAGTGCCGGGCGGCGAGAACGTGGCCGTGCGGGCCAAGGCGCAGACCGGCGCGGGCGCGATGGCGTTCTTCGAGTGCCACTACGATCGCGCGATCATGCTGCTGGAATCGTCGATCGAGCTCGCGCGCACGCACGGCGATCCGATCAGCCTCGCGCAGTCGCTGCAATACCGCGGCTCGATCGCCCGCGAGCGCGGCGAGTACGACCACGCCATCGACCTGCACCAGCTGTCGCGCACGATCTGGGCGGAGCTGGAAGATCGCCGCAACGTCGGCCGCTCGCTGAACTACGTCGGCTTCGCGTCGTGGCTCAAGGGCGACTTCGCGCGGACGACGGAGCTGTGTACCGGCACCCTGCAGCTCTTCCGCGACCGTCAGGACACCGAGGGTGCGGCGTGGTCGCTGCTCAACCTCGCGGCGGCGGCGTTCTACTCAGGCGACCTCCCACGCGCGGAGGCGCGGCTGGAGGAGTGTTTGTCGTGGTCGCGCGCGGGAGGCTACAAAGAAGGGATCGCCTGGTCGTTGAATCTGTTCGGGTGCGTGCTGCGCGCCCGCGGCGAAGTGCATCGCGCCGAGACGTTCCTCCACGACAGCCTGCAGTTGCACTGGGAGCTCGGCGACCGCTGGCGCAGCGCCAGCGTGCTGGAGGCGCTGGGCGGGCTGCGCGGCGACCCGCGGCTGTTGGGTGCGGCGTCGGTGTTACGCGCCCGCCTCGGCACCCCCGTGCCGCCGGTGGAACGCGCGCAGTTCGAGTCAGACGTCGCCGCGATCGGCGTCGACCCCTGCGAAGTCGCCGACGCCATCGCGCTCATCGGAGTGCGGTGATTCTGTCGCCCGCTACGCGGGCTCGTTCCAGGTGACTCCGCGCGTCCCCCGGCTGAAGCCGGGGTCTATTGTCTGGCAGCCCGCTACGCGGGCAAGAAACCGAGCCCGCATAGCGGGCAAAAGGAAATAGACCCCGGCTTCAGCCGGGGGGACGCGTGGCGTCATCAGGGAACGAGTCCGCGTCAGCGGGCGACAGGGGCTCCGCCTGCGATCACGGCGACGATCGATCGCGTGTTCGTGATGTCGTCCAGCGGGTTCTTGGCGAGAATCACGAGGTCCGCGCGCTTGCCGGGCGCGATGGCGCCGAGGTCGTCGCGACGCAGGGCGCGGGCCGCGTTTCGTGTGGCGATCTTCAACACCTCGGCGTTGGGGATGCCCGCGTCGCGGAGGAACTGCAGCTCTTCGTGGAGGCTGGCGCCGGGGAGGATCCAGGGCGTGGGTGTGTCGGTGCCGGCGACGAGGGTCACGCCTTCCTCGAACAGGATGCGCGTGAACGCGAGGAGGTTGGGCCACGCCTGACGGCCGGACGACAGGTCGTACGAATTCTTCCGCCAGAACTCGACGACGTACGGCGGCAGCGTGGAGAGATCGCGCCCGCCCTCGCCGAAGATCTTGGTCTGCATCGCGATGAGCGTCGGATCGACGACCACGCCCTGGCGCGCGAGCACACGCGCCGTCTCGCGGGCCTTGGCGCGATCGAGGTTCTCCATCCAGCAGACGCGCCCCTGCATCGTCTGCGGGCATTCCTTCGTAGTGAGGTCGTTCGACCACGGCGCGGCGTGCTCGATGCCGTCGATGCCGAGGCGGGCGGCTTCGCTCCAGGTCGTGAGCTGGAGGTGGCCGAGCACGGGGAGGTGGTGCGCGTGCGCTTCGTCGATCGCGGCCTTCACGAGATCCGGCGTCATCGACGCGTAGACCTTCACGAAGTCGACACCGGCCTTCGCCTGCTCGCGCACCTCGGCACGCACTTCATCGGCCGTGAACACGGGCTTGAACTGCGGGTGGACGAACCGCGACCCGATGAGAATCGGCCCGGCGGTGAGGATGCGCGGCGCGCGCGTGGAGTCGCGGAGCGGCAGGATGTCGAGGTGCGAGCCGGGATCGCGGACGGTGGTGACACCGTGCGCGAGCAGCATCCGCAGCATCTGGTCGGTGAACGCGCGGTCGAAGTCGAGCAGCAGGTGCGCGTGCATGTCGATGAGGCCGGGGATGACGTACTGCCCGGTCGCGTCGATCACGCGGAGCCCTTCGTGTTGGTGGGAGTCGTCGACGCGCTCGATGCGATCGCCGCGCATGACCACGTCGGCGACACGCGGCCTGCCGTCGATGATCGTGGCGCCGTGGACGACGACGCCCCAGAGCTGCTTGATCTCCGCGAGCGGCTTGCCGGCGCGGATGGCTTCCAGCGTCGCGCGGTGGCGGAGCAACGTCTGCATCGCGTCGACAGGGAACTCGGCGGGATAGAGACGCGCGAGTGCGGACGCGATGGAGATTCCGGCGTCGACGGAGCGCAAGGCGCGGCGGTCGGTGATGGTGATCCGTACGCCGCCGCACTCCTGGTCTTTGTGGACGCTCGCCGAAGGCGTAAAGCGCACGGGCTCCAGGGAGATGCCGGGCAGCGGACCGACTTCGCGGATCAATGCTGCGCCGTCGATGTAGGGAGCGCCGAGGATCTCGAAGGGGGTCGGCGTGCCGCGTCCGACGGAGACGGCGTGCTCGAGGAGGCCGATGCCGGGATAGAGTGCCGCGGCCTGCAGCGAGCGCATGTTGGGCGACGTATTCACCCAGGGCAGTCCGGCCTCGTCCTGCCACTGCTCGCGCGTCCAGTTCTTCACCGGGATCACGGTCAGCGCGACGTCGATGTGGCGCTCGTCCCGGAACTGCTCCGCGAGCTCGCCGACAGTCTTGCCGTGGCGGACCGGCACCGGGTGCCAGCTGATGAAATGCGACGGCCCCTCGGGCAGCGGTCCCTCGACGACGTCGCCGCCGATGGGGTTCACGCGATCGAGCACGATGAACCGGATCTTTGCCTCGGCCGCCGCCTCCATTGCCAGGCCCATCGTGGAGATATAGGTGTAGAAGCGCGTGCCGATGTCCTGGATGTCGAAGACGAGCGCATCGACGTTCGCGAGCTGCTCGCGCGACGGCTTGCGCCGCTCGTTGTACAGGCTGAAGACCGGGATGCCGCGGTACTGCTCGTCCGCCACGCGCTCGTCGTCCGCCGTGCCGCGCAGGCCGTGCTCGGGCGTGAAGATCGCGGCGAGTGTTACACCCGGCGCGCCGCGCAGCAGGTCGACGGTCGGATTGCCGGTGCGATCGATGCCGGTCTGATTCGTGATCAGGCCGATGCGCAGGCCGCGCAACGCCTCGTAATTGCTCGCGTGCAGCACGTCGATGCCGTTCAGCGCGTCGCCGCCTCCGGTCACGACTGCCACGCGGCGCTGCGTCGAAGTCGTCAGCCCCACCGACCGCGCGATCTCCGTGCCCAGGCGGCGCTGCAATGCGATGACGCTGCCCTTCCCATCGGGATGGACGCGGTTCGAGAGGAACACGTAGAACGTCCGCGACGAGCGGTCGATCCAGAGGAAGCCGCCCGTCCAGCCGGTGTGCCCGAACGAGCCGTACGGAAAGAGATCGCCGCGTGGACGCGAGTACGCGGAGTCGAGGTCGAAGCCGAACGCGCGGCGGATCGCCACCTCCGGCGGCGTGATGTCGTCGCCGAGCTTGCTCTGCATCGCCCACCGCGCGAACTTCGCCAGATCCGCGGCGGTCGTGAAAAGACCCGCGTGTCCCGCCACGCCACCCATCCGCCGCGCCGTCGGATCGTGGACGACGCCGCGCAGGCCGTTCTCCGTCGGTGCGAT
Source organism: uncultured Acidobacteriota bacterium (assembly GCA_963821585.1). Taxonomy (GTDB): domain Bacteria; phylum Acidobacteriota; class Thermoanaerobaculia; order Gp7-AA8; family Gp7-AA8; genus QHVT01. The sequence goes on along the minus strand of CAWGEI010000005.1, from coordinate 1,492,227 downwards.
GCGCGCATTCTTCTGCGCGGGACGAAACCCGGTGTCGCGCATGCCTAGCGGCGCGAAGACGTTCTTTCGCGCAAACACGTCCAGCGGCTCGCCCGATACGCGACGCACGATCTCGCCGAGGAGGATGTAGTTGAGGTCGGCGTAGCGGAAGATCGTGCCCGGCTGGTTGAGCGGGCGCTCGGCCAGCGCGCGGCGGATGCCTTCGTCGTAGCCGCTCCATTCCTCGCGCAGGTCGAGGCCGGGGCGGATTCCCGAGGTGTGCGTGAGCAGGTGGCGCACGGTGACGCGCTCGTCGGCGTACTCGGGGAGATACGTCTTCACAGGTGCGTCGAGCGAGACCTTGCCGCGCTCCACCAGCTTCGCGATCGACGGTGCGGTGGCGACCACCTTCGTGATCGACGCGACGTCGAAGATCGTGTCCGCGGTCATCGGCTCGAGGTGCGGCACGAGCGCGCGATTGCCGTACGTACGCTGGTAGACCTCGCCGTCGTGCTCGATCCGGAGGACCGCGCCGGGGATGCGTTTCCCGGCGATGGCCTCGTTGATGGCGGCATCGACTGCCGGCTTCGGCGGAGGCGTCGCCGTTGCGCAACCAGCGAGGAGCAGTGCGAGGAGGATCTTTTTCATAGTGTGACGGGCAGGCGCCCGGTGAATTCTGCCCTGCCGAGGAGGGCGTTCGTTGCGGCAATCTGCAGGACGGGCTGAATCCCCCACGCGCAGACGAACGTGCTGACGTCGCCGAGCTCGCGGAGGATGTACGGGCTACCGAAGGAGACGGCGATGGTTTTGTTCGCGTGTTTCTCGGCGAGCTGCCGGGCTTCTTCGGGGACGGCGATGCGTCCCGCGCCGGATTTCGGGCGCATGGCCAGGTGGAGGAGCAGGATGTCCGCCGCGTCGGAGGTGGCGTTGCCGGTGAGGAGGTGGTTCAGCGGTTCGTCGGTGAACGTGGCGACCGCCAGCTTCTTCGCGGTGAGGGGAAGCAACCCGCGTGTATCGCGCACCAACGTGATGGACCGCTGTGCGATGTGCAGCGCTGACGTAGGGCGTGGCTTCAGCCCGCCCGCCCCCGGGGGAGGCGGGCTGAAGCCACGCCCTACGTCAGCTGCTCTTCGCACACGCTCGTACGCCTCATCGATCCGCGCCAGAGGCAATCTCCCCGACACCACCGCCCGCCGCACCGCCGCGATCGCGGCATCCGTATCCGCGGAGTACAGCACCTGATCCTCCCCCGCTTCGAGCGCCCGCACCGCGGCCTCGCCGGGATCGAAGTGCGCGGCCAGGCCGCCCATGTCCATCGCGTCGCTCACGATCAGCCCTTCGAAGCCCATCGACCGCAACAACGAGATCACCGGCGCCGACAGCGTCGCCGGCATCGTCCCCCCGCGCGTCACCTCATGGTGCTCCGTCCCCCACACATTCTCGAACGACTCCCGCACCGGCACCGGCGTCCCGTCCAGCGCCGGCACCGCCAGATGTCCGATCATCACCGACCCCACTCCCGCGTCGATCGCCGCGCGGAACGGCACCAGCTCCACCCGCTCCAGCCGCTCGCGCGACGCGTCCAGCACCGGCAGCGCGCGGTGCGAGTCGACGTGCGTGTCCCCGTGTCCCGGAAAGTGCTTCGCCGTCGCCAGTGCCCCCTCGGATTGAATCCCCCGTACCATCGCCGCGACGTAGCGCGCCACGTCGTGCGGGTCCTCGCCGAAGCTGCGCGTGTTGATCACCGGATTCGCCGGATCGACGTTCACGTCGCACACCGGCGCGAGGATGTGATTCACCCCGATCGCCAGCGCCTCCCGCGCCGTCACCCGCGCCTGCTCTTCGGCCAGCGCAAGGTCACCCGTCGCGGCCAGCGCCATCGCCGGAGGCCACCACACAGCATCCGTGAACCGCATCCCCATCCCCGACTCCAGGTCCGCGCTGATCAGCAACGGCTCGCCCGCCAGCTCCTGCAGGTGCGCGTTCGCCGAGGAGACGACTTCCGTCGTCGACTGAAACCAGATCACGCCGCCCACATGGTTCTCGCGCACGTGACGGATCACGTCGTCGGTCAGTGCGCGGGCGGGGACGGAGAAGAGGCGGCCGATCTTCCGGTCGAGGTCCAAAGCGCCACGAGCATACCAACGCCGAACGTCACCGACGACCCGATCACTGCGTACCACGGCCACGCCACCTTCGTCGTAAACGCGACGAGGCCGACGGCGAGGATGCCGGCGGTCATGCCGGTGAGGGCGGACGTCGTGTTCGCGCGCTTCGTCGCGCCGAGGAAGAAGACGCCGAGAATCGGGCCGTTGATGAGGGAGGCCACGGCGAGAGCGATGCCGAGGGCGGAGCGGGTCGTTTGCTGCAGCGCGACGCCGACGGCGATCTGGGCGATGCCCGCGATCACGATGACGGCGCGGGAGAGGCGCATGGCGTGGCGCTCGTCGCGCGGGCGGAGGAGGTCGGAGACGACGGTCGCGGCGATCGCACTCAGCGAGGAAGACATGGCCGCGGCGAGGATCGCGGCGACGACCAGTCCCGACAGGCCGACCGGCAGGTGGTTGGCGATGAAGTCCGGGAAGACCTGGTCGGGCGCGAACTGTCTCGCGCCGTAGAACGCGAAGAGCAGCACGCCGATGAAGAGGAAGAACGCGAACTGCACGAACACCACGACGCCGGACACGATCACGGCCTTGGCGGCGCTGCGGGGGCGATCGGTGCAGAGGTAGCGCTGCACCATGTACTGATCGGTCCCGTGCGTGGAGAGCGTCAGGAACGTCCCGCCGATGAGTCCCGACCAGAACGTGTACGTCTTCGTCAGATCGAAGGAGAAGTCGAAGAGCGTGAACTTCTGGGCGGCGGCGCCGAGGACGAGGGCGTGGTCGAGGCCGACGTGGTTCACGAGCACGACCGCCGCCGCGATCGCGCCGCCGATGTAGATCGCGAGCTGCACGACCTCGATCCAGACGATCGCCTCGATCCCGCCGATGAGCGTGAAGATGGTCATGATCACGCCGAGGGCGATGATGGCGCCGGTGACGCCGATGCTGTCGACGAGGGCGGCGACGACGTACGCGGTGAGGAGCAGGCGCACGCCATCCGCGATCGTCCGCATGATCACGAACAGCGTCGCCGCGAGGGCCTTCACGCTCGGCGCGAAGCGGGTCTGCAGCAGCTCGTAGACCGTCACGAGCTCGCCGCGGAAATACCAGGGCATGAAGAACGCCGCGATGATCAGGCGGGCGACGACGTAGCCGAGGACGACCTGGAGGAAGCGGAAGTCGCCGCCTTTGGCCCAGGCGATGCCGGGGACGGAGATGAAGGTGATGGTGGACGTCTCGGTGGCGACGATCGACGCGGCGATGGCCCACCACGGCACAGCGCGCGACGCGAGGAAGTACGTGCGGGTCGTCTTCTGGCGCCTCGCGAAGAAGACTCCGGCGAGGAGGACAGCGGCGAGGTAGGCGACGATGATGAGCGTGTCGATGGGGGAAGTTTAACTGCGGTCCGGCTCGTGCAAGTCATGGCGGCGATGAACACCATCCTCTGGCTCCACGGCTTCCCCTTCACCTCGGCCATCTTCGCGAAGCAGCTCGCCATCAAAGGCGCCGAACACGTAATGCCCGACCTGCCGCCGCGGGAGTCGATGGACGACTACGCGAAGTTCGCGATCGAACAGCTCGACGCGCGCGGGATCGAGAAGGCGACGTTCGCCGGGCTGTCGATGGGCGGCTACATCTGCTTCGCGGCGCTGCGGCTGTTCCCGGAGCGCGTCTCCGGGCTGATCCTCATCGACACGCGGGAGACGGCGGATACCGAGGAAGCGCGCAAGGGCCGGTACGACATGATCGACCAGGCGCAGCGCGAGGGCACCGCGCCGATCGTGGAGTCGATGCTGCCGAAGATGCTCACGGCCGCGGCGCCGGAGGACATGCGGGAGTACGTGCGCGAGGTGATGCAGTCGGCATCGCGGGAGTTCGTGATCGCGGCACTGCGGGCGATCGCCACGCGGCCGGATTCATCGCCGCTGCTGCCGGGGATCAAGGTCCCGACGCTCATCGCCGTCGGCGAGGAAGACCCGATCACGCCGCCGAAGGACGCGGAGCGGATGGCCGCGGCGATCCCGTACGCGCGGCTGGTGAAGGTCGCGGGTGCGGCTCACCTCCCGAACGTCGAGCAGGCGGATGAGATCAACGCCGCCATCGAAAGTGTCCTGTGAGCGTGTGCGCGAACAGCTCGTCCTCGATCTGCGCCCCCGCGCCGATGTTGTGGATGACGAGGTAGCGATCCGTGTTCGGCACGCGCACGTCGGAGACGAGCCCGATGTGCGGCACGCCCGATGACAGGCGCCAGGTCACGATGTCGCCCGGGCGGTAGTCCGCGCCGCGCCGCGTCACCGGCAGCTTCGCGCCGCGGCGCGTGAAGAACGTCGCCAGGTTCGGCACGCGGCGGTGGTCGATGTTCCTGTCCGGCCGGCGCAGTCCCCAGTTCTTCGGATACTTCGAGAAATGCGCCTTCATGTCCTCGTGAACGAGCACCTGGAGATCGGTGCCGGCGTGGCGGTACGCGCGGATGATCACGTCCGTGCAGACGCCCGTCTCGCGCGGCACGTCGCCGTTCGGATACGCGATGCGGCGGTACGAACCGTCGTAGCCACGCGTCACCCCGACCTGCTTCTTCGCGCCTTCGATGACTTTCGGGTCCGCGAAGAGGGGCAGCGCGACGAACAACAGCAGCAGCGGGCGGAGCATGATCAGTGCGCGGTCGCTTCTTCCGCTTCTTCCTCGTGCGCGCGGTGGAACAACCCCGCGAGCTTCGTCTTCACGCTGTCCGCGACGACGAAGAACGCCGGAACGACGATCAGCGACAGCGTCGTCGAGACGATCAGGCCGCCGATGACGGCGATGGCCATCGGGCCGCGCGTCTCGGCGCCGGGACCCAGAGCCAGAGCCGGCGGGACGGCGGCCATCATCGTCGCGATCGAGGTCATCAGGATCGGGCGCAGGCGCACCGGACCCGCCTTCAGCATCGCGTCGTGCGCCGACAGGCCCCGCTCGCGCTGCCCCTGCTCCGCGTAGTCGACCAGGATGATCGAGTTCTTCTTCACGATGCCCATCAGCAGCAGCAGGCCGATCATCGAGAAGATGTTCAGCGTCTTGCCCGTGATCAGCAGCGCGAACGCCGCGCCGGCGATCGACAGCGGCAGGATGGTGAGCACGCGTCACCGGGTGCAGGAACGAGTTGAACTGCGACGCCAGCACCATGTACGCGACCATGATGCCCAGGAACAGGGCGAAGATGAGCTGGCCCATCGACTCCCGGAACGCCACCGACGATCCGCCGAGCACGGCCCGGTAGCCCGGCCGGCAGGTCCTTGCTGATCGCTCGACGTACGCGAGCGCCTCGCCCTGCGAGTTGCCCGGCGCGACGTTGCCGAAGATCGTGATGGCGCGCTCGCGGTCGCGGCGGGTGACCGCCTGCAGCGCCGGCCGCTCGTCTTCCTTCACCAGCGACGACAGCGGCACCAGCGTCGCCGTCCGCCGTCCGCACCCGCAGCCGCGACAGATCCTCGGGGCGCGTGCGCTGCGCCGCGAGCAGCCGCATGCGGACGTCGATGCGCCGGCCGCCGGTCGTGTACTTGCCGACGCGCACGCCGCCGACCAGCGCGTTGACCGTGGTCGCCACGTCCTCGACCGAGACGCCGAGGTCGGCGGCGCGGGCGCGGTCGGGAACGATGCGCAGCTCCGGCATGCCGACCTGGTAGTCGGTGTCGACGTCCGTCGCCATGCCGCTGGCATTGAGCTTCTCGCGCATGTCGTTGGCCAGCTCGACCAGCTTCGGCCCACTCCGGACCGCGCACGGAGAACTCGATCGGGAAGCCGCGCTGCGCGGTGAAGCCCTGCTGCGACAGGTCCTGCACGACGGCGCGCACGCCCGGGATAGGAGTTGAGCTCCTTGCGCAGCGCGCGGAGAACTCCTGCTGGCTCACGCGCTCCCTGGGCGGGATCAGGGTCACGAACACGATGCCGCTGTTCACGCTGCCGCCGCCGCATGCCGCCGACGTTGCCGAACACGCGCGTCACCTCGGGCTGCGCCATCAGGTACTGCCTCGGCCCGCCGGAATACGCGGTCGGTCTCCTCCATGTTCGCGCCGACCGCGGTCTGGAGGCGGATCATCAGGCGGCTCTGGTCCTGCGACGGGCACGAACTCGCTGGGCAGCTTGCGGAACACGAAGATCGACAGGCCGAAGAGTCCGGCCGCAATCAAGCAGCACCGTCACCGGCGCTTTCAGCCCCAGAGCGAGCACCTTCGAATAGGCCGCCGCGAGCTTGTCGAAGCCGCGTCGACGAAGCGGCCGAGCTTCGACTGCCGCTCCTGCCCGCGCCTTCAGCATCTGCGCGGAGCGCGCCGGCGCGAGCGTGATGGCCTCGACGTACGACAGCAGCACCGCGACGCAGAGCGTCACGCCGAACTGCAGGAAGAACTTCCCGATGACGCCCTTCATGAAGACGACCGGGAGGAAGATCGCGCACGACCGCCAGCGTCGCCGCCAGCGCGGCGAAGGTGATCTCCGCGGTGCCCTCGCGCGCGGCGCTCACGCGGTCCTTGCCCATCTCGCCGTGGCGGAAGATGTTCTCCAGCACCATGATCGCGTCGTCGACGACGATGCCGACCGCCAGCGACAGCGCCAGCAGGGTGAACGTGTTGAGCGTGAAGCCGAGGAAGTAGATGACCGCGACCGTGCCGAGCAGCGACATCGGGATGGCCAGCATGACGTTCAGCGTGCGCCGAACGAGCCCAGGAACAGCCAGCAGACGAGCGCGGTGAGGATGACCGCGAGCAGCAGCTCGAACTCGATCTCGTGGACCGACTCCTCGATGAACTGCGTCGAGTCGAAGTTGACGCCGAGCTCCATGCCCGCGGGCAGCGTCTTCTGGATCTCGGCGATCTGCGCCTTCACGCCCTTCGCGACGGCGACCGCGTTGGCCCCGCGCTGCTTGCGGATGCCCATGCCCTGCGCCGGCTCGCCGTTGACGCGCGAGATGCGGCGGATGTCCTCGAAGCCGTCCTCGACCAGGGCCACGTCGCTGAGGTAGACCGGCGCGCCGTCCGTCTCGCTGCACCACCAGGTGGCGGAACTCGTCGAGATCGAGCGCCTCGCCCAGGACGCGGACGTTGACCTCGCGGCCGGCGGTCTCGAGGCGGCCCGCGGGCAGCTCGACGTGCTGCTGCTGGATGGCGGCCAGCACGTCGCCCGCCGTGACGCGGCGCTCGTCCAGCTTGTCGGAGTCGACCCAGATGCGGATGTTGCGCTCGACGGTAGCCGGACTGGATCTCGCCGACGCCGGGGACGGTCTGCAGCTTCTCCTTGACCCGGTAGCGCGCGTAGTCGGCGAGCACCTGCGGCGAGTACGGACCGGACAGGCCGATCCAGATGATGGGCTGGTCTTCGGGGTTGGTCTTGGAGACGACGGGCGGGTCCATGTCGCGCGGCAGGCGGCGCTGGACCTGCGCGACGCGGGTCTGCACGTCCTGCAGGGCGAGGTCGACGTTGCGGGCGAGGTCGAGCTCGACGGTGACGTTGCCCGAGCCCTGACGCGACGTCGAGGTGATGTTGCGCACGCCCTCGACCTGCATCAGCGCTTCTTCGATCGGCTCGACGACGTCGTGCTCGATGACCTCCGGCGCCGCGCCCTCCCAGGTCGACGCTCACGCTGATGGTGGGAAAGTCGACGTCGGGGAACTGGCTGATGCCGATGCGCGTGGCCGCGACGCCGCCGAAGAGGACCGTCGCCGCCATGAGCATCCAGGCGAAGACCGGGTTTCTGATGCAGGCTTCGGTGATCTTCATAGTCCTGAGTCCTGAGTCCTGAGTCCTGAGTTTGCGAGAGCCCCACTCAGGACTCAGCACTCAGGACTGAGGACTACTGCGTGACCTTCACCTTCGCGCCGTCCCTGAGCGCTTCCGCGCCGCGGATGACGAGCGTCTCCCCGGGCGCGAGCCCTTCCTTCACTTCGACCTGGCCGTCGGCGGTGCGCATCCCCAATGTAAGGATGCGCTGGCGGGCCACGCCATCCGTAATTGTGTAAGCGAGGAAGCCTTTTTCACTCGGTCGGATGGCGGTCTGGGGGATGACCGGGGCCTCGCGGGTTGCGCCGATGGGGACGGTGACGCGCGCAAAGGCGCCGGGCCGCAGCTCGGGCCGGTTCGAGTTGAGGACGTTCGACGTGACGTCGACCATGCGCGACGCCTGACTCGCGGCCGCGGCAACGTGGGTGATGCGCGCCTGGTGCTCGGTCGCATCGTCGGCGACGCTGAACCGGACGACCATCCCGGAATGCAGGGGCATCGCGTCCTGCTCCGGCACCTGGAAGCGCAGGAGGAGCGGATCGCGGCGGACGAGAGTTGCGAGCACGGTACCGATCTGCACGTACTGGCCGGTCTCGACGGTGCGGGTCTGGATGATGCCGGCGACGGGCGCGCGCACGAAGGCGTCACGCAGGTTCAGCTTCGCCGTCGCCAGCGCCGCCTGCGCCTGCGACACCTCGGCCGCCGTGCTCTGCACTTTGGTCCGCCAGGTCTCGATCTCTTCGCCGCGGATCAGGCCGGGGTTCTTCTCGCTGGCCTGCTGCCGCCGCGAATAGCCCGCCTGCGCCTCGGCCTCCCCCGCGCGCGCCTTCTCCAGCGAGGCTTCGGCCGCGGCCACGGTGAGGCGATAGCGCTGTGGCTCGATCTCGACGAGCGTGTGGCCGGTATTCACCACCTGCCCCTCGCGGAAGTTCATGCGTTCGACGGCACCGGCGACGCGCGCGGTGACTGCGATGCGCTCGAAGGCGTCGAGCGAGCCGACGGCGGTGACGGTGTACTCGACGCGGCGCGACTCGACGGGCTTCACCTCGACGGGAAACTCCATCGATCTCTTGCCGCCGGCCTTGGTATCAGCCTTCGTCTCGCCGCCGTCCGAGCAGGCGAGGAGAGCGAACGGCAAAAGGAGTAAGAGGAAAGTCTTCTTCATGGATTCGTCCCTACGGCTCCGACGCCGCTCGCCTCGCGCAACGAAAGGAAGGCGAGCGCCATCCGATACGTGGCCGTCGCTTCCGCCACGTCTGCTTCGAAAAGTCTCTGCGTTGCGTCCGCCAGCTCGAGTGCGCTGGCGAGGCCTTCGCGGTAGAGGATCTGCGTTTCCTCGGCGTTCTTGCGCGCGGCGCGTACGGCCGCCGTCGCTTCACGCAGGGCGGCCTGTTCGGTGGTGAGGCGGACCTCCGCGCTCTGCAGCTCACGCTCGACGCCGCGCAGCGATGCTTCCAGCTCGAGCTCCGCGCCGCGCACGATGGCCTCCCGCTCGCGACGTTCCGCGCCGCGCACGCCGCCGTCGAACACCGGCCACGCCAGCGCGACGCCGACGAAGCCGTCCTGCTCGCGCGAGGTGATCGGCCCGTCGTTGATGTTGCGCGTCTGTGCAGTCAGTCCGACGGAGGGAAGGAAGCGCGCGCGGGTCTCGTCGGAGAACGCGCGCAAGGCTTCGACGTTCGCGCGCGCCGCGGCGATGTCTCCGCGGCGCCCCTGCGCGGACGCGATGTCGGTCGACGGCGTCGTAGCCGCCGCTTCGAGCAGGCCCGTGGGCGATGCAAGCGTCTCGACGTCGGCTTTCAACAGGTTCTCGAGATCCACCCGCGCGGCCTGCACGTTCCCGGTCGACTCGGCCACCCCACGCACGGCGGTCGCGAGCTCGAGCTCCGCGCGGGTCACGTCGTTGGAGCTGACGAGTCCCGCTTCGAAGCGCGCGCGCACGTCGGCGAGGTTGGTCTGGGCGAAATCGCGGCGGCGCTGTGCGGCGAGCTGCACCTGCTCGAAGCTGAGGGTGTTGAGGAAGACCACCGCGGCGTCGAATCCGAGGAGGCGCTTGCTCTCGCCGGCGCCGAAGCGGGCGGCCTCGCGCTGGAAACGCGCCTGGCGGAAGAGCGGAAACGCGCGCGCGTCGAAGATCGGCTGCGTCAGCAGCGCGGAGGTCGAAAGCGTGCGCTCGGTGGGATCGGGATAGTCGGTGCGCCAGCTACCGAGGACGTCGACGCGGGGGAAAAACGCGGTGCGCGCGCGGCCGACGCGCGCTTCCGCCGCCTCGACCGTCGTGTCGGCGATCGCGGCGCGCTCGTTGCGCTCCAGGGCCAGCGTGACGGCGCGCTCCAGAGTGAGCGGCGCGTCCTGAGCCGAAACTGTTGAACACACGAGGAATACGAGGGAAAACCCGAGGGAGGACTTCACGCGGCGATTAGAACACGACCGTTCGGTAACCGTGTTCCGCCGGATGTCACTGGACTGTTGCGGTTACGTCGAAGGATGTGCCAACGGAGGGGTCAGATCGCGACGTCACCCGGATCGACTCGCGCAGCGTGCCCACTTTGGCCTTGGCTCCGTCCACGGTCACGGTGACCGACTCCTTCGCCTTCGGGGGAATCACAGGGGCGTGCTCGTAATAGAGGCACCGGCACGCCGACCGCGCCAGGGTGATGGACATGGGCTCGTCAGAGGTGTTGGCGATCTCGTACTGCCGCGTGACGCGGGTGCCTTTGCGGACGAGGCCGTAGTCACGCGACGTGGGGGAGACGTCGAGGGACTGCGCGACCTGCGCGATCGTCGCAGGGGCGGTGGTCGTGGTCTCCGGTTCCTCGGTGGCGGTGCCCGTAGTCACCGTCTCCTCGACGACCGTGCCAGCCGCCGGACGATCGGAGCTGGCGCGCCAGATGAGCCAGCCGATGAGCGCGAGTGCGATGACGACCACGCCGAGGAGGAGCAGGACGCGGCCGGCGTTGCCAGGCTGAGTGACCGCACCGTCGTCGTACTCGGGAGCGTAGTCGGGGGTGGTGACGAGTGGCCGCGCCGCGGGCGTGTCGAACACCTCGAGCTCGCGAAGCTGCGCGTCGACGTCCTCGAGCATCTTCACGAGCGATTCGCGATGCTTGCGCAGGACCTCGATCTCTTTCGCACGCTCGCCGCGCTTGGCGCTGATGGTGCCGAAGTCGTCGCTCATGCGGAGATTCTAATGTAGGGCGTGGCTTCAGCCCGCCTCCCCGTGGGGGGCGGGCTGAAGCCACGCCCTACATTTCAGATCGGCAGCCAGTAGGAGAACTTCACGAGGAACACGTCCTGACTCGGCGCGTCGGGCAGCGCGCCGAGGTCGCGGCGCATGCGGAAGTCGCCCACGCCCGGCACGTAGTCCGACCGGTTCTCGTTCCACACCACGTACATCGCCGAGCCCGGGCGGAACTCCCAGCGCACGACCGCGCTGCCGCGCACGCTGCGGAAGTTGAAGTCCGGATTCCCCGCCTCGGCGTTCGCACGCTCGTTGTCGATCGACGTGAACTCGTCGTCGCGCGCGCGGGTCAGGTACTTGTAGCCGCTGTAGTCGCCGCTGGCGACGAATGGCTGGAGGTAGAGCTGCGCGGAGAGGCGCGCATTCATCGTCCACTCTGTCCGGACGCCGATGTCGAGCGTGCGCTGGTCGAGCGTGGCGAAGATGTAGCGCTTCCCGTACGTCGCGTCGTAGGACGGGTCCGCGACCTGGGTCACGTACTGCGCGACTTCGTGCAGCCGCCGGAACGACGGCTCGAGCGACACGCGGATGGCCGGCGTCGGGCGGTACGTCAGCGACGACCAGTACATCTGGAACGTGCCGTCGAAGTCGTCGACGACTCTCTCCGTCTCCAGTGAGACGCTGAACTTCTTGCGCGAGTCGCTGCCGAAGCCACCGCCCACGAAACTGTGCCCGCGATAGAGCATCGCCGGACCGCCTCGAGTAATGCGATCGTCGATGTGGTCGGCCTGGCCGCCGCCCCACATGTACACCGACCAGTAGTTCTTGAGCTGCACGTATGCGTTCGCCGACACGCCGTTGGCGGTCAGGTCGCGGTCGAAGTTCCAGTTCTGGAACTTGCCGGCCCAGATGCTGATCTCGCGCGTGTACTTCGTCAGGTCCGTGTTGAGGTAGTGCAGCAGGGCGTGCGTCGTGACCGCGTCCGTGCGCGGGAGGAATCCGAGGTCGTTGATCTCCAGGCCGGGGGAGAGCATCTGGATCTGCACGTTCGGCCGCCACTTCCCCTGCTGCTTGGCGAGCATCACCCGGCTCATCCAACCGGTGAGCGACGTGCGCGTGGGATCGAACTCCAGATGATCGGCGTCGGGACGCTGGTAGTAGCGCGCACCGTTCTGCTGCGTCGACGCGATCGCCGCCTCGGAGCCCTCGACCATCGAGCCGCCCGCCAGCCACTCCAGGATCCACGCCTTGTTCTTGAAGAGCGAGTATCCGTCGATACCGCCGAAGTACGCGCTCTCGCGCAGCGAGCCTTCCAGGTTGTCGCTCAGCTTCCGGTTCACGGACGTGAACATGAAGCCGGCGCGGGAGTCCTTGCCGTACTCCTTGGTGGCGCGCGCGACGAGATAGTTCGTCATCGGCTCGACGGTCTGCTTCCCGGCGTCGCTGCCGATGCGCCACCATCCTTCTTCCTTGTCCGTGAGCGCGTCGAGGAAGCCGACCGTCCACCCTTTGCCGACCTTGCCCGTGACCTTGGCGGCGCCGAGGATCGTGGTCTCGCCGGGAGTGGAGACGTATTCGCCGTCGAGGAAGCCCTGCGGCGAGCGCCCGATGCGCCGCGAGTAGAAGAACGTCGGGAACCACATGTTGAAGCCCCAGCGCGAGTTCGCCGGGCCGTTGCCGAAGCGGAAGACGCTCGCGCCCTCGGTGAAGAACGGGCGCTTCTCGGGGAACGAGGTCTCGAACTGGGAGAGGTTCAACACCGCGGGATCGACTTCCACCTGGCCGAAGTCGGGGTTGATGGTGCCGGTGAGCGTGAGCGTCGACGTGATGCCGTACTTCACATCCACGCCGGCATCGACGCGGTGCTCGGTCGCGGGGACGAACGGGTTGTTGGCGCGGCTGTACACGTCGGAGCGCGCGACACCGTACGGCATCAGCTCGAAGGCGCGCTTCGGCTTGATGCCCTCGATGCCTTCGAGGTCGGCGAAGAACGAGACAAAGCCGGACTCGGTCTTCGGCGAGTGCACGAGGCGCGTGCTCTCGCGCAGGCGCGCCTGCCAGCGGCTGACGTTGATGCCCCAGGTATGGACGTCCTTGTCCGGGAACCGGAGCTGCGACAGCGGGATCCGCATCTCGGCCACCCACCCCTTGTCCGTGATCTTCGTCGCGGAGTCCCACACCGCATCCCAGCTGATGTCGTCGTAGATGTCGTTGTAGAGGATCATGTCCATCTGGACGTTGCTGGCGTTCACAACGAACGCTGCGCCGTTCAGGCGGTCGTGCTGCGAGTCGATGCTGATGCGGATGTAGTCGCCGTTGTTCAGATCACTGTCGCGGCGGGCGAGGAGGGGCGTGACGTTGCCGTCGTCTTCCATGACCGCGGCGAAGTAGACCGCCTCATCGGTGTAGGCGATCCGGACACGGGTCTGCTGCGTCGCCGGCTGTCCCTCGTTCGGATCGCGCTGCGTGAACCCGGTGGCCTCCGGCGCGCTCTGCCAGACGGCGTCGGAGAGGTCGCCGTCGATGATGGGCGCCTGTCCCGCGCGCACGGCCTTGTACGTGGGCCGGTCCGCGAAAGCGGCGAGCGAGGTGCATATCAGAAAAACAAGGACAGCAATGCGCTTCATGGTCCCCTCCGCGCGCCGATTTGAGGTACGGTGTCCATTCAGCGCGTACAGACGTCAGAGATGGTTGAAGGTTTGTCCGGGTTAACAAAACTTTCGGTGAACGGAGCGCATGAAGGTCTACATCGGTCAGCTCAATTCCACGGTTGGTGCACTCGACGCGAACGCCGCGCTGATCCGCCGCGCGTACGACGACGGAGTGCGCGCCGGCGCGGACGTGGTGCTCGTGCCCGAGCTCGCGGTGACCGGCTATCCGCCCCGCGATCTGCTCGACCGGCCGTACTTCATCGAGCGCACGCTCGCGACCCGCGACGCCCTCGCCGCCATGACCGGCGACGTGACGCTGATCTTCGGCTGCCCGATCCGCAGCCCGCAGTGGTGCGGCAAGCCGCTGCACAACGCGGCCATCATCGCCCGCAACGGCAAGGTCCTCCTCGAACAGAAGAAGATGCTCCTGCCGACGTACGACGTCTTCGACGAGCTGCGCTACTTCGAGCCGGGACGCGAGGTACACCTGGTCGAGATCGCGGGAACACGCGTGGGCGTCTCGATCTGCGAGGACTTCTGGTTCGACGACGAGCTCTTCGGCAAGAGGCTGTACTGCAGCAATCCGGTCGACGACCTCGCGCGCCAGGGCGCGGAAGTGCTGCTCAACATCTCCGCGTCGCCGTTCAATGCCGGCAAGCGCCGCACGCGCTATGACATCTTCGCGGAGATCGCCCGCCGCTACGACATGCCGCTGGTGTACGTGAACCAGGTCGGCGGCAACGACGAGCTGCTGTTCGACGGCTCGTCGATCGTCATCGACAAAACCGGCCAGACGATCTTCTGCGCGCCGGCGTTCGAGGAGCACGGGACGCTCGTGCAGTTGCAGGGCAGCCCGTGTGAGTCGATCCTCTCCATGAGCGATGAGGAAGAGATCGGCCGCGGCTTGATCCTCGGCCTCCGCGACTACATCGGCAAGTGCGGCTTCAGGGACGTCGTCATCGGCCTCTCCGGCGGTATCGACTCCGCGCTGACCGCGGCCATCGCCGCAGAGGCTCTCGGCCCCGAGCACGTCACCGGCATCGCCATGCCGTCGCAGTTCTCCTCACAGCACTCCATCGACGACGCCCGCGCACTCGCCCAGAACCTCGGCATCGCCTTCCACATCGTGCCCATCCAGCCGATCTATCAGCCTTATGAGACCGCGGTCGAGGAGCTGTTCGCCGAGAAGAAGTTCGACACGACGAACGAGAACATCCAGGCCCGCATCCGCGGCAACCTGCTCATGGCCTGGTCCAACCGCACCGGCGCGCTGGTGCTCACGACCGGCAACAAGTCCGAGCTCGCCGTCGGCTACTGCACCCTCTACGGCGACATGGCCGGCGGCCTGGGCGTCCTCGGCGACGTCTACAAGACCATGATCTACCGCGTCTCCCGCTGGATCAACCGCGAGCGCGAGATCATCCCCCCGTCGACGATGAACAAGGCCCCCTCGGCCGAGCTCCGCCCCAACCAGACCGACCAGGACACCCTCCCCCCCTACGACGTCCTCGACGGCATCCTCAAGCTCTACATCGAGGAATGGCTCGAAGTCGACGCCATCGCCGCCCACGGCTTCGACCGCGACCTCGTCGCCCGCATCCTCAAGCTCGTCGACACGAACGAATTCAAACGCGCCCAGGCCGCACCGACCATCCGCGTGTCCGCCAAAGCCTTCGGCAGCGGCAGGGATATGCCGATCGCGCAGCGGTGGCGGAGAGAGCCGGCGGCGAAGGTGCACTGAGCGAGTAAACTACCCGGTCATGGCGCTGCTGCTCGAGAGCCTCTTGATCGAGAACTACCGCGTGTTCGAGCGGTTGGAGATTCCTCGCCTCGGCCGGGTGAATCTGCTCGTGGGGAGGAACAACAGCGGGAAGTCGTCGGTGCTGGAGGCGGTGCGGCTGTATGCGAGCCGCGGTTCGGAAGAAGCACTCATCGCGATCCTCGAATCGCATGACGCCCTCTTGGAAGAAACTGAACAGCACCTCGCAACAAGGCGCCTCGCGAAGAAGTTATCCGCTGTCGAGCAGTTGTTTCATGGTCGAAAGGTACCGCCGGGGGAAACGATTCGAATCGGTCCTGTTGGTGGCCAACGTCGCATCGCGCTCGGATTGGCGAGCCTCTCAAAAGGTCCGGATCGATCTCTGGAAGATCCTGACGTCGGTTTTTCATACGTTTACGTTTCACCGGAAGGTCTCACGACAGACGCATCCGCACGGCTCTGGGATTTCATTGCACTGACTGATCTCGAGTCGAACGTAATTGAAGCCTTGCGAATCATCAGCCCCGAAATCGAACGCATCTCGTTCATCGGCGACACTGGCCGAAAACGCATCCCCATGGCCAAGCTCCGTCCCGAAGTTCGGCCGGTTCCTCTCCGTAGCCTAGGCGACGGTGTGAACCGGCTGCTGGGCATTGCCTTGTCGCTCGCATCCGCCAGCCGCGGCATCCTGTTGATCGACGAAGTCGAGAATGGAATTCACTTCACGGCGCAACAGAAACTCTGGCAACTCATCTTCCGTCTAGCGCACCAACTGGACACGCAGGTTATCGCCACAACTCACAGTTGGGATTGCATCGAAGCGTTTCAGAAGGCCGCCAAGTCGGACGAAAACGAAGAGGCCGCACTGATTCGGCTCGACACCCAGAACGGCGATATCTCCCCCGTCAGCTTCACGGAACGTGAGCTCGCGATCGTGACCCGAGAGCAGATCGAGGTTCGTTGATGCCGTTTCGGCTTCTCGCTGAAGGCAGCGACGACAAGAACCTCATCATGCACGTCGCGAGAGAACACGGCATCGAGTTTGACGCGGAAGAAGTCAGGGACTGTCGCGGCATTACCAACCTGCTGCACGAGATTCTGCCTGAGACGCTGAAGGGCACGGCTACGGTGGCCATCGTGGTAGACGCTGACCTGGACTTGGTCGCCAGATGGAATGCGGTCCGGCATCAGCTTCGTCAAGCCGGCTATGAAACACCTGCGATCCCAACCGCTGACGGCTTGATCCTGACGAACCGCCGCCCTGCGGTTGGGGTATGGCTCATGCCGAACAACTCGGTACCGGGGGCGTTGGAAGACTTCGCGGCGCGATTGATCCCTCCCGACGATCCACTGTGGCCGCTGGCGATGAAAGCCGTCGACGATATCCCGGTAACGGAGCGGCGCTTCACTGCAACGCGCAAAGCCGAGATCCATACCTACCTCGCGTGGCAGGAAGAACCGGAACACCTCTCGGTGCCGCAGTCACCAAGAGGTACTTTCAAACGGACTCCGACCTCTGCGTGCGATTCGTCCGGTGGCTCCGGCAGTTGAAGGAGATCACCTGACATCATGCGCGCCTGCCTCGTCCTCGCCTTCCTGCTCCTCCTCGCCTGCGCGCGCGATACGATCTCGCGCGAAGAGTGGCGGCGGATGCCGCGCGAGGACCGGGTGTTGTACGTGCAGACGCTGGTCGCCGAGGAAGTCGCGAAGGATGCGAAGGGCGACCGGGGCCGTGTGAGACAACGTCCGGCGGAGGAATACGTGAACGAGATCGATCAGGCTTACGCGCGCGGCGACGCGCGCCCTGTGGACGAGATCTTCGAGGGGCTGCATTGACCGAGAAGATCGCGCCGCATCCCCCTCTCACGCAATATTACGGAGACGCGGACCAGCGCGAGGCGTATGTCCGCGAGATCTTCGACGAGACCGCGCCCTGGTACGACTGGGCAACGTGGTTCCTGTCGTTCGGCTCGGGCGACTGGTACCGCCGCGAGGCGCTCAAGCGCGCGGGCCTCGCGCCGGGGATGAAGCTCCTCGACCTCGCCAGCGGCACGGGCGTCGTCGCGCGTGCGGCGACGGAAGTGACCAAGGAGCCGCGCGCGATCATCGGGATGGATGCGAGCTACGGGATGCTGCGCTCCGGACACACGTCCAGCGCGAAAGTGCAGTCCCCCGCCGAGCGCCTTCCGCTGCGCGATGCGTCGTTCGACCGCATCTCCATCGGCTTCGCCCTGCGCCACTTCGCTGACCTGTCGGTGGTGTTCTCCGAGTGCCATCGCGTGTTGCGTCCGGGCGGCAAGCTGGTCGTCCTGGAGATCACCGCCCCCGAGTCCCGCATCGCCCGCGCCTTCCTCGGCGCGTACATGGGGAGATTCGCCCCCGCGGTGATCCGCCTCCGCACGGGCAGCGCGAAGGCGGCCGAGCTCTTCCGCTACTACTGGGAAACGACGCGCGACTGCGTGCGCCCCGAGGTGATCGTGGACACGATGCGCGCCGCGGGATTCGAGGACGTCAAGCGCAAGATCGAGCTCGGCATCTTCAGCGAATACACGGGGACCCGTACGGGAGTATCGTAGGCCTATGAAGCGTGTATTTGTCGTCCTGCTGCTCTCTCTTTTCGCCGCCACGTTCGCTTTCGCCGCTGAACCGATGACCGATGCCGAGCGCGCCGAGCTCGTCGCGCATCTGGAACGGACCGGCGCGAAGTTCGAGAAATCGATCGAAGGCCTGTCCGAAGCCCAGTGGCACTACAAGAGTGCCCCGGACCGCTGGTCGCCCGCGGAAGTCGCCGAGCACATCGCCACCGCTGAACCGTTCATCCGCGGAGCGATCGAGCCGATGATGAAGCAGGAGCCGACGGCGGAGCTCCTCGCCAGCGCGCGGAAAGACTCGATCGACCAGATGGTCGTCGACCGCTCGAAGAAGTTCCAGGCCCCCGAGCCGCTGAAGCCGGCCAACAAGTACAAGACGCCCGCCGAGGCGCTGGCCGTGTTCCGGGCCGAACGGCAGAAGACCATCGAGTTCGTGAAAACCGGCGGCGACTTCCGTCTGCATGCCATGCAGAATCCCGCTGCGGGGCCGCTCGACGGCTACGGCTGGGTGAAGTTCCTCTCCGCGCACTCGGAGCGGCACACGCTGCAGATCGAAGAGGTCAAGGCGGACGCCGGCTACCCGAAATGACGGAAGACAGCCGTTTCTACAATCTCCTGGAGCGGCTCTTCAAGGAGATCGATCAGGACTCGATCCAGGCCGAGGTGGAGGCGCTGCGCGCCGCGAAGCCGGAGCACACGCGCGAACAGCTCGCCGAGCAGTTGACCAAAAGAGCCGCGGTGCGCGTCGCGTCCGTCGGCGCCGCCGCGGGGATTCCCGGCGGGCCGCTGGCCGTCCTGGCAATGGCACCCGACATCTTCAACCTCGTCCTCCAGCAGAGCCGCCTCGTGCTCTCGATCGCGTTCCTGTACGACCGTAAGCCGCATCTCAAGCGGCGGTTCAAGGAAGTCCTGGCCACCCTCGCCGTCGGCACCGGCGCGTCCGCGGGACGCGTCGGTGTGCGCATGGTCATCGCGAAAGGCCTCGAGCGCGCCGTCGCCGCGAAACTCGCGCGGAAGATCTTCGGACGCTACCTCACCCGGCGCCTCCCGGCGATCGTCCCCGTCGTCGGCACCATCGCCGGCGCGTCGATCAACTACATGTCGGTGCGCGCGGTGGGCAAAGCGGCGGTGGCGTATTACAGCGGACGCGAAGCGGACGACGAGGAGTGATCTCCGAAGAAGGCTGCGACGGCATCCTTGCTGACGCGGCCTTCGGCGACACCGATGACGAGGTCGTAGAGCGAGTCCGGCGGTGCGCTCACTCTCAGGTCGTTGAACCGCAGAAAAGCGAGTGCGCAGGCAAGCGCAGTTCGCTTGTTGCCGTCGAGAAAGGGATGGTTGCGGCAGATGCCGTACAGATAGGCTGCCGCCATCTCGAAGAGCGATTGGTGCAGGTATTCGCCTCCGAATGTCGCTTCAACGTTCCCGATCGCTGACTGCAGCAAGTCGAGAGAGCGCACGCCGACGATCCCGCCGTAGACCCGGATCCGATCCTCGTGAATCTCGAGAATCTCCGGCAGAGTGAGAAATCGCGTGCTCATCACTCGGCGAGCTTGCGAAAGACGCCGGCGTACTGCTCATCCATCTCATCGAGAATCGTGCGCAACTCGGCGCGATGCAGCGGTGTCACCGTGAGAATGTGGCCGTTCGTCGAGAGCTCCACCTCCGCATCGTCATCAAGGCCGAGCTTCTCGAGAAGTGGTCTGTCGAGGACGAGCGTGGCGCCTTCCGGAACACGCGTGAGCCTGGTCTTCATACCCATTCCTAACGCCCTCCCCCCGCCGCCACTTCCCTTCTCCGCTCCTCGAGCTTCGCGATCTGGATGGTGAGGAACTCGCGGAGGGGCTGCTCCTGCTCGGCGGCCATGGGGGCGAACGCGATCGCGGAGCGGAAGACGTACTCGGGGCCGTCGTCGCTGCGGCGGACCTGCACGATGGAGCGGAGGACTTCGCAGGGGATGTAGATGCCGCCGTAGCTGGGGAAGATCAGCGTGGCGGCGGTGCCGGCCTTGACGGGCGAGCGGTGGACGACGGCGGCGCCGCTCAGGCTGAGGTCGATCAGCTCGCCGTTGACGTCGGAGAGCTGCACCGGAATCGACGCGGTGGGATAACGTTCGGAGCGGCGGCGGTCTTTCGGCGAGGCCATGAACCGTGCGGATTATAGAGGCGTCAGCTCAACCCGCTCCAATCGCCTGAGTTGCAACCGTTCCGCGGCACTCGCGTTCGCGACCGAGATCTCGACGCACCCCGTCGATCCGACGATGAGGAACGCGCCCGGCGCGGCGTTGCCGTAGTTCTGCTCCATGCGGTCGATGACGTGATCGCGCACGCGCAGCGCGAACGGCCCGAACGGGATCTTCGCCCGCTCGACGTCCGTGATCGCGTTGCCGAAGCGATCCACCGCGACGATCGTGCCGCGGACGACATCTCCGTACAGCGGCGGCTCGTAGCGCAGCCGCTCGAGCGCGTCGAGCCGCGGGCCCAGCTCCGCGAGCGGCGTCCCGTTCGCGATCGCCGCCGCCACGGGCGCAAACCGGTCCCGCCCATGAAACGTGTTGCTCCCCTCGGGCAGGAAGAACGATGGATTCGTCACCGCGTGAGCCGTCCCCTGAATGAACGTCAGCAGCCCGTTGTCCGGCGCGAGGAACACCCGCCCCTCGCTCTCCAGCGCGACAATGTTCCGCTCCGTCCCCACGCCCGGATCGACCACGCACACGAAGATCGTCCCCGCCGGCCAGTACCGGACGATCGCCGACAGGAACCACGCCGCGCCGAGGACGTCGAACGGGGCGATGTCGTGCGACAGGTCATGGACGACGGCGGTGGTCCGCGACGCGAGCACGCCCTTCATCGCCGCGACGTACGGGTCGCGCGTCCCGAAATCCGTGAGCAGGGCAATGGCCACGCGCGAAATATACTCGCGCGCGATGTTCGCCACCGTCCCCCCTCCCTCCCAGCGCCTGCTGGTGTTCGCGCGGCTCCCGGAGCCTGGCCGCGTGAAGACGCGCCTCGCCGCGGAGCTCGGTCCCGAGCGCGCGCTCGTCGTCTACGAGGCGATGCTCCGCGACGTCATCGCGTCGATCGGTGCGTCGTCCGAGGAAACGGAGATCGAGTTCCTCTGGCCGCCGACGCCGGGCGCGAACGGCGCCGCGCTCCGCAAGGCCTTCGCCCACCACACCGTCGCCATGCAGACCGGCGAGACCCTCGGCGACCGCCTCTCGATGGCGTTCTCCGAGCGCTTCTTCTTTCATCGCACGGACAAGATCGTCGCCATCGGCGTCGACGACCCGCTCTTGCCGCGCCAGCTCATCGACCACGCGTTCGCGCTGCTCGACTCCTGCGAGTACGTGATCGGTCCCGCCGAAGACGGTGGCTACTACCTCTTCGGCTGCCGCGCGATGTCGTTCGAGCCCTCGGTGTTCCAGGACATCGCCTGGGGCACATCGAGCGTGCTGTCCCACACCGTCGGCCGCATCGCCGCGACCGGCCGCACGATGGCGCTCCTCCCCGAGCGCCTCGACATCGACACGGCCGCGGACCTGGAGCGATATGCTCGCGCGACGGGCTGGCAGCCATGAAGATCCTCAACGCCGACCAGATGCGTAACATCGATCGCCGCGCGACGGAGCGCTTCGGCGTGCCGTCGATCGTGCTGATGGAGAACGCGGCCATCGCCGTCGTCGACGCGCTCTTCGAGCGGTATCCGGACAGCGACCGCGTCGCGCTGCTCTGCGGTACGGGCGCGAACGGCGGCGACGGCTTCGCGGTCGCGCGGCATCTGGAGAACCGCGGCGTCGTCCCGGTGATCGTCGTCGTCGGCGACCGCGGCTCGATCCGCGGCGACGCACTCACGAACCTCACCATCTGCGAGCGGCTCAGCATTCCGATTTACGACGTGACGAACGAGGACGGCGTCGAGACCGCGCTGGCGCACGCCGCGGACGCGGACATCGTCGTCGACGCGATCTTCGGCACGGGGCTGAACCGCGCGCCTGCTGGCTTTCACGCGGACGTCATCCGCGGACTCGCCGAGTTGCGCCTCCCCGTCCTCGCCATCGACCTCCCCAGCGGCGCGAACGCGTCGTCCCACGAGCCGTTCGACCCGTGCGTGCAGGCCGAGGTCACGGTGACGTTCGCGGCACCGAAGGTATGCCACGTGTTCGAGCCCGCCGCGCTGTACTGCGGCGAAGTGATCGTCGCCGACATCTCGATTCCGGAGATCGCGATCGACGACGAGGATGTGAACCTCGGGCTGATCACACCGAAAGACATTCACCCTCACGTCGAGCCGCGCCTCGCGGCGACGCACAAAGGCACGTACGGCCACGTCGGAGTCATCGCCGGCTCACCGGGACGCAGCGGCGCGGCGGTGCTCTGCGTGCGCGGCGCGCTGCGCAGCGGCGCGGGACTGGTCACGGTGCTGACCGACATCGAGACCGCGAAGCTCGTCCACGCGGCGTCGATCGAGTCGATGACGTTCTCCGGCGACCTGCAACCGTTCCTCGAGAACAAGTCCGCCATCGTCCTCGGCCCCGGCCTCGCCGACAACGACGACGCGTACGAGCAGACGCGTGCAATCGCAAACGCCATCGAGCTCCCGCTGATCATCGACGCCTCCGCGCTGAATGCGTTCGCAACGCACGCGGATCAGCTCAACCCGCACGGGCGCCCGCGCGTGATCACCCCGCACCCCGGCGAGCTCGCACGCCTGCTGCAGTCCGACACGAAGACGATCAACGCCGACCGCATCGCCGCCGCGCGCGAGGCCGCGCGCGTGACGAACTGTGTCGTCGTGCTCAAAGGCCATCAGTCGCTCGTCGCCGAGCCGGACGGCCACGTCTACGTCAACCCCACCGGCAACCCGGGCATGGCCACGGGCGGCATGGGCGACGTCCTGGCGGGCATGATCGGCGCGCTCCTCGCGCGCGGCGCCGATCCCGTGGATGCCGCCTGCGTCGCCGTGTACCTCCACGGCCTCGCAGGCGACATCCTCCGGGACGAGCTGGGCGACGTCGGGATGACCGCTACCGACCTCGCGGACCGCGTGCCGCGGGCGTTTGCGAGCTCGCGCGATCTCTGACGATCTCCGCGAACGTCGCCGCCGTCACGATCGACTTCTTCGGCTTGCGGATCGCCATCGGCGGCGCCGCCACGGCCTCGAGCGCCATCGCCGCCACCGGCGCGGCCTTGGGATACATCTCCGCGATGAACTTCTTGTCCATGCTGGAGATGTTGTTGTTGTTCGGCGTCGACACACCGCCGACGATCAGATTGCCGGGAAACGCGTACAGCATGATCGACTTCTTGTCGTACTTCGTCGCGTTGAGCTGGGTCATGCTGTATTTCTGAACGATGTTGAAATCGATCTTGGCCTTGTCCCAGTTGTTCGGCGGCCCGCTGAACACGCGATAGACCTCGGCTTGGTTCCACTGGATGCCGCCCGAGGGGTTCTGGTGCTCGTGGATGGCGCCGAGGGCGTGGCCGAACTCGTGGAGGACGACGCGGCGCCACTCGTCTTCGGCGGTGTCGTCCTTCAACCAGCCGTAGTTCATCGTCGGCTTGTTCTTCGGGAACGATGGCGTCGCCAGGCAGTCGGTGCCGAGGGCGGACCAGGAGCCGACTTCCCGGAAGGAGATGCGGATCTCGGCCGCCGCGCCCCCGGCAAAGTTGAAGTCGATGTTCGCGTGCTGCTCCCACACCTCGGCGTACTTCTGCGTCTGGGCCTTCTGCTTCTTCGAGCCGTCGAGGAAGCGCACGCCGATCTTGCGGCCGTTCGCCCACTTCTTCGTGGTGAACAGCGCCATCTCGAAGGGATGCACGACCGCGCCGGGACGGATGATCAGATCGGGCGGTGCGTTCTCGTTGTTTTCGGACATCGCCAGGACCGCCGCGTCCATGGCCGAGGTTTCGGGGATCGGGCGATCGACACACAGACGGAGATCATTCAAATCAGGTTTCTTGCGAGCCATGCAAAGCCTCCTTGGATCGGTACTCGATACAATCGGTCCGGAAATGAGATTTGTCTGCATCTCGGAAGAAGATTCCGAGCGCGCCGGCCGCGAGATCGCGCGCACACTCGCGCCTGACGCGGTCGTCCACCTCAGCGGCGACCTCGGCGCGGGCAAAACGTTCCTCGCGCGGGCGATCGCGGCCGAGCTCGGCGCGGACCCGAGCGAGGTGGCGTCGCCGTCGTTCGCGATCGTCCACGAATACCCGCGCCGCGGCGCGCCTCCGATCATCCACATCGACGGCTACCGCCTCGGCAACAACCGCCGCGAGTGGCTGGAGATCGGGATCCCGGAGATGCTGTCCGGCCCGGGCGTGAAGCTCATCGAGTGGCCTAAGCGCGAGTTCGAGGAGTTCGAGGACGGGCACGTCGAAGTGCAGATCCGAGTACGCGAGGATGGGGCGAGAGAGATTGAAGTAACGTAGGGCGTGGCTTCAGCCCGCCCGCCCCGGGGGAGGCGGGCTGAAGCCACGCCCTACGTTTGGAGCTGTTTCTCGGCAAACGCGAGCTTGTCGGGATTCACGAAGCTCAGGATCTCGGTGATGCGGTCGCCGTCGGTCAGGAACATGCCGATGGAGGCGATCGCTCCGTTGCGGCGGGCGACGAGGGCGAGCTGGCCGTTGACCTCTTCGACCGAGGCCTCCACGCCTTCGCCGAACTTCGTGACGATACCGACCCACATCTTCGCGACGGCATCCGCGCCATGAACCGGACGCTTGGCCGCGAACGACTTGCCACCGCCGTCGGCGAGGCTGACGACATCCTCGGCAAGCACGTTCCGCAGGGCGGCGACGTCGCCGTTCGCCGCGGCGGCAATGAAGCTCTCGATGAGGCGGCGCTGTTGCTCTGGCGGCGGCGTGAAGCGCCGCTTCTCCGCGGCGACGCGCTCCTTCGCGCGGTGCAGGAGCTGCCGCGACGCCGCGGAGGTGATGCCGAGGAGGTCGGCGATCTCGTTGTGGTCGTGGTCGAGGACTTCGTAGAGCAGCAGCACCGCGCGCTCCTGCGGCGAGAGACGCTCCAGCGTGCGCAGGAGCGCCATCTCGATGTGCTCGTCGCGCGCCGCACGCGCGTACGGATCGCCGTCGATCCCCGTGAACATCGGCTCCGGCAGCCAGGGGCCGATGTACTCCTCGCGCTGCTTCTGCGCGGACTTCAACTTGTCGAGCGCGAGGCGCGTGAGGATCGTGACCAGGAACGCCTTCACGTCGCGCACAACGTCTGTGTCCGTGGACGCGTAGCGGACGTACGCGTCCTGCACGAGGTCTTCCGCGTCCGCGGCGCTGCCGGTCATGCGGTACGCGATCGTGAAGAGCAGTCCCCGATACGCCTCGAACTCTTCGTTCACGCCGCCTCCGGCCACCGGTAGTGCACCCCGCGCGTCTCCATCTTCAGGGAGAGAATCGTATAGCGGCAGATCAGTTCCTTCACCCACGCCGCGGGGCGGCCGAGGATCGCGGAGTCGCGCGGCGAGTCGTCGGGAGTGACGAACTGCACGACGCCGTCGTTGCGGCCGAGGGAGATGCACTGAACGGCGAAGCCCATGTGGAACGGCTCGCGGGTCGCGCCCGTGAGCAGGTCCGCGACGTACGCACCCATCGGCAGCGCCAGCGCGCACGACATCCGCCGTCCCGGCACGAACGCCGCGTCGCCGACGACGTAGATCGACGGATCGCCCGAGCGCAGGTGATCGTCGACGATCACCTGTCCCCGCTCGTTCACGCGCAGGCCCGCGTCCCATGCGATCGGCGAGAGCTCGAACGACGTGCAGCGAATCACGAGGTCCGCGTCGAACTGCTCGTCGGACGCGACGGTGCGGTTCTCGACGACGGTCACGTGGTGCGCTTCGAAGAACGCGTGCAGATGGCGAACCGCGCGCTGCGACAATCCCGCGCCCACAACGCCGCGATCGACGAGCGTCACGGCGACGTGCGGGTGCCGCTCGGCGATCTCCGCCGCCGTCTCGATGCCGGTCAGCCCGCCGCCAATGACCGTCACCTTCCGCGCCGTCCGCAGCGAGTGGCGAATCACGAGCGGATTTTCCGCGCTCTCACTGCCGAGAGCGTAAACGAGTTTGTCGTACGTGAGCACGCGGGCGGTCGTCATCACGCGCTTCGTCTCCCGGTCGATCGACGTGACGCACGCGCGGACGACGTCCACGGGCAGGTTGCGAAAGATCTGCTGGTACGGCACGGGCGGGATGTCGTCACCGGCCGCGACCTGATGCAGACGGATGCGCTCGACGAGCCCGTCGCACATGTCCACGAGGGTCACCGGCACCCCGCGCCGCGCGATCCGCGCCGCCGCGATGGTCCCGGCGTAGCCGCCGCCCAGGATGAGAATCGAATCCATG
Source organism: uncultured Acidobacteriota bacterium (assembly GCA_963821585.1). Taxonomy (GTDB): domain Bacteria; phylum Acidobacteriota; class Thermoanaerobaculia; order Gp7-AA8; family Gp7-AA8; genus QHVT01. The sequence continues at coordinate 1,465,854 of CAWGEI010000005.1, read as the reverse complement.
AAATCACCTCCGCGGATCAAGACGAGCAGGCACCGCGAAGTGTGACGGGCGGATAGAATCCGGCCTGCATGCAGATCACGCCGGAAATCATCAGGTCCCATGGCCTCAGCGACGACGAGTACCAGCGCATCCTCCACATCCTCGGCCGCGCCCCGAACTACACCGAGCTCGGCATCTTCTCCGTGATGTGGTCGGAGCACTGCTCGTACAAGTCGTCGCGCGTGCACCTGCGCAAGTTCCCCACGACCGGGCCGCGCGTGGTGGAGGGACCGGGAGAGAACGCGGGCGTGATCGACATCGGCGACGGCTGGGTGGCGGCGTTCAAGATGGAGTCGCACAATCACCCGTCGTTCATCGAGCCTTACCAGGGCGCAGCGACCGGCGTCGGCGGCATCCTGCGCGACATCTTCACCATGGGCGCGCGCCCGATCGCGTCGCTCGACTCGCTGCGCTTCGGTGAGCTCGACGCACCGCGCATGAAGTACCTCGTCGATGGCGTGGTGCGCGGCATCAGCGGCTACGGCAACTGCATCGGCATCCCCACTGTCGGCGGCGAGACCTCCTTTCACCCGAGCTACAACGGCAACATCCTCGTCAACGTCTTCTCCCTCGGCGTCACCAGGCGCGAGCGGATCTTCAAGGGCACGGCCAGCGGCGTCGGCAATCCGGTGATCTACGTCGGCTCGAAGACGGGGCGCGACGGCATCCACGGCGCGACGATGGCGTCCGCGGAATTCGATGAGGCGTCCGAGGAGAAGCGGCCGACCGTGCAGGTCGGCGATCCGTTCACGGAGAAGCTGCTCCTCGAAGCGTGTCTGGAGATCATGGAGTCGGACGCGGTGGTCGGCATCCAGGACATGGGCGCCGCGGGCCTCACGTCGTCGTCGTTCGAGATGGCCGGCCGCGCGGGCACGGGCATCCGCATGCACCTCGACCGCGTGCCCGTGCGCGAGAGCGGCATGACGCCGTACGAGATCATGCTCAGCGAGTCGCAGGAGCGCATGCTCATCGTGGCGAAACAGGGACGGGAGTCCGAGGTCGTGCGCGTATTCGAGAAGTGGGACCTGAACGCGGCGGTCGTCGGCGAAGTGACGGACGACGGCTTCGTGCGCCTCTTCTGGCACGGCGAGGAAGCGGCGACCATCCCCGTCGATCCGATCTCGACCGAGGCGCCGGTGTACGAGCGGCCGCTCGCGCGTCCGGCGTATGCGGATGCGATCGCCCCCTTGGTTCAACGCGAGCGCGTGACCGACGGCGACCTGACCGACACGCTGCTGCGGCTGGTGGCGTCGCCGAATCTGTCGTCGAAGCACTGGATCTTCGAGCAGTACGACACCACCGTGCGCACGAACACCATCGCGGGTCCGGAGAAGCGCGACGCCGCGGTCGTGCGCGTGAAGGACATCGGCCGCGCGCTGGCGATGTCGTCGGACGTGAATCCGGTGTACTGCTACCTCGATCCGTACGAAGGCGGGAAGCAAGCCGTCGCGGAGGCGGCGCGCAACATCGCGGTGTCCGGCGGACGTCCCGTGGCCATCACCGACTGCCTGAACTTCGGCTCTCCCGAGCGGCCGGAGATCATGTGGCAGTTCGCGGAGTGCATCCGCGGCATCAGCGACGCCTGCCGCGCGCTGGAGACGCCGGTGGTCTCGGGGAACGTGTCGTTCTACAACGAGACCGAGGGGAAGGCCGTGTATCCGACGCCGACGGTCGGGATGGTGGGCATTCTCGAGAGCGATCGCGACGGCTGCGGCCTCGCGTTCCCGGACGCCAACCTCGACGTCATCCTCCTCGGCGAAACCCGCGAGGAGCTGGGCGGCAGCGAGTGGCAGCAACTGTTCGCCGCGTCGTCGCTCGCGTTGCCCCCGCGCGTCGTCGCTCGATGACGAAAAGCAGCTCGTCGAACTGCTCCTGGCGCTGCACGGCGAGAAGTTGCTACGCGCCGCACACGACCTCTCGAACGGCGGGCTGGCGGTGGCGCTCGCGGAGATGTCCATCGACGGCATCGGCTGCCACGTCGACCTCGGCGCCACGCCGACGACCTCGACGCGGTCGCGCTGCTGTTCAGCGAGTCGCAGGGGCGGGCGGTGGTGGCTTGCTCAAGTGCCGCTCGCGTCGCTCGAGCTCGCGAGGGAACGCGGGCGTGCGCGCGCAGCGCATCGGCCATACCGCGCACGGCACGTTCCTCATCGAGCGCAACGGAGTACCGCTGATCCGCATCGCCGCGCAGGAGGTGACGCGCGTGTGGCGGACGGCGTTCGAGGCGGCGCTAGGCGGGGAAGACGTGATGGCGCACTGATATGGAGTGCGGCGACGGCTAGTCGCCGCTTTTCTATATTCGGAGCGATCCGCGCGCAAAGATGGAAAGCGGCGACTCGCCGTCGCTGCACTCCATATCACCGCAGTCTTTCCAACAATCTCGAGATTGCCGCTCCGTCCGGAGCTCCACACGACCTGCTTCCCGTCCGGTGTAAACGCCTTTTCGTTTTTTACGTCCTGGCGGCACGGGAAAACGGGACTGTGACTCGTGGATGTTACGATTCCACCAATCATGCTCATTCCCGAACCACCGGACCCGACGGTCTCGAAGGTCACTTTCCACGAAACGCTCACGGTCGAGATCCGCTTCACGGATGGCCGGGAGGTGGTGTTCACCGGGAAGCTCGCCGCGGAATTGCGCGAGACGGTGAATGCGGCTGTGCGGCGCGGATTCGCGCGGAAACTGCGCGGGAGCTCGGGCCCGAACTCGATCGCGAACTAACGTAGGGCGTGGCTTCAGCCCGCCTCCCCCGTGGGCGGGCGGGCTGAAGCCGCGCCCTACGTTTTTAGATCAGTTTCTCGATCGCCGCCTTCGTCGCGCGATCGCTCTCCGCGCTCGCGGCGGTCTTCAGCGCCGCGCGCGCGGCCGGTGTCTTGATCGCCGACAGCGCGCGCGCCGCGGCGATGCGGATCGCCGGCGTGCTGCCCCCGAAGAAGCTCTTTGCGCGGATGATCTCGCCGAGCGCGTGCACGCTGGCGTCCGTGCCGATCTGGCCGAGGGTCGTGACCGCGAGCTCCTGCACCTTCTCGTCCGTGCCGATCAGCTTCGCGCGCGCGAGCTCCGCCAGGCCGGGAATCGCCGACTGCGCCTTCATCGCGCCGAGGCAGAGGAGCACTTCGGCCTGCGTCTCCGCGTCCTTGTCACCCATCGCGCCGACGAGCAGCCGCTCCGCGTCCGCGCCGCCGATCTTGCCGAGGGCGCGCCCGGCCGCACGGCGCACGCGCGGGTCGCCATGAGAGAGAGTCCGGCCGATGGCCTCGACTTGCGCGGTGGTTCCGATGTCGCCGAGGACGTTCAGCGCATTCCGCACCACGAACCACGCCGTCGAGCGTAACGCGTCGACGAGGAATGGATACGTCGGTTCGCCGATGGTCTTGAGCGCCTTCACGAGACGCCCGCGGCGGTTGCGGTCTTCCTCGCTGCCCAGCGCATCGATCAGGTGCGGAGCGACGGCGCCGCCGAGGCGGACGACGAGCGGCATGACGTAGCGCGAGAGCGAATCCGGATCGCACGTGCAGATCTGCGTGATCAGCTCCGTGGCGCGGCGGGCCTCACCGAACGCGGGCGCGAGCGCGTCCATGGCCAGGGGCGCCGTCGCGTCGAGCCGCTCCAGCACGCGTAGCGCCGGCTCGGACCGGCCCGTCGAGACCAGCATCGCCAGCAGGTTCGCGGCCGCCTGCGCGACGACGACCTTCACCCGCGGGTCGGTCTCGAGGACGAAGCGGTCGAGGATCGCCGTGCCGACGATCTGTTCGCACTCGCGAGGCAGGTGCAGCGTGACGAGCTGCCCGAGACCGTCGGAGACGCTCTCGCGGACGGCGACGGCGTCCTGCGCGAGCCCGCTCGTGTAGCGCTCGAGCAGGCGGCGGATCGCGTCCGGACGATCCGCTTCGAGGAGCTCGCGAATGAACCGCTGGAACTTGCCGGCCGGCAGGGAGAAGATCCGGTTGCCTTCGAGCAGGCTCTCGACGCGGGCGTCGAGGCCCAGCGTGTCCCAGGAGATGACCTTCAGCACCTCGTCGAAGTGCTCGCGCGTGATGCCCATCTCGACGAGGCGCTCGCGCAGCAGCGTGAGCTGCTCGTCCTGATTCGCCACCACGTCCATCAGCAGGCGCAGGTCTTCAGGCTTCACTTCCTCGCCGGCCATGAGCGACTGCAGGATCGCGGGAAGCACGAGAGTCGGATCGGGTCCGTCGACGTGCCGCACGGACTTCGACCAGACCACTTCCTCCCCTTCCGTCACGGCCTCGTACCGCACATGGCTGATCCGCACGTGCGTCACCTCGGCGCGCCCAAGGATCTCGTCCGCGCCGCCGCCGGTCCTGATCTGCTCCGGACGCATCGTGAGCAGGCGCACGAGCTCGAGGAGCTCGCGGCGGGAGATGCCGGCAGAGAGAATCACGCCGCTGATCTGCCTCTTCTCCAGCTCCGCCGCGAGCGCTTTGACCTGTCCGGGCGGATTGAGGAACGGCTCGCCGTCGACGAGGAGGTTGCCTCTCGAAGCGGTGAGCGAGACGCGGGGGTGTTGCGCGAGGAGCGCGAGGCAGGTCTGCTCGAGCTGGACAATGGCTTCCACCACCCGCGGGTGATCGGGCGTATAGAACTGCACCGCCTTCGCGCTCAGTTGCAACGCAGTCGCGACTTCAGCCGCCTCTTGCATGTGGTGGGACCTGGGAAATCTTACCCGATCACGACACCGCGGCACTCACCAAATCCGATCCGCGGATGGCCTTCGCGCTCGCAGTAGGCGCGAAGAATGACCTCGTCCCCGTCTTCGAGAAAGCGCCGCGTCTCGCCGCCCGGGAGCTGGATCGGCTCCGTCCCGCGCCAGGTCAGTTCGAGGAGGCAACCGCGCGCGTCTTTGTCCGGACCGGAGATCGTGCCGCTTGCGAGGAGGTCGCCCGGCCGGAGGTTGCAGCCGTTCGAGGTGTGGTGCGCGACGAGCTGCGCGACGGTCCAGTACATGTCGCGGAAGTTGCCGCGGCTGAGGCGCACGGGGTCGGTCATCTGCTTCGTGCGCAGCCAGACTTCTACGTTGATGTCGAAACCGGCGTCGTCCTGGAGATGCGGCAACGGATCGGGATCGCCAGGCGCCCGCTCGAACGCGCGTGTACGGAACGGCTCGAGCGCATCGAGGGTGACGATCCACGGGGAGATCGACGTGGCGAAGCTCTTCGCCAGGAACGGTCCGAGTGGCTGGTACTCCCAGGTCTGGACGTCGCGGGCGGACCAGTCGTTGACGAGACAGAAGCCGAAGACGTGGTCGAGCGCGTCCCCGACGGGGATCGGGGCGCCGAGGGTGTTGCCGGGACCGATGAACATCCCGAGCTCCATCTCGTAGTCGAGGCGCTTCGACGGGCCGAAGGTGGGCGCAGGCGCGCTGTCGTCCTTCGTCTGACCGTTCGGACGGCGTACGGGAGTACCGCTGACGACGATGGACGACGAACGGCCGTGATAGCCGATGGGGATCCATTTGTAGTTCGGCAGCAGCGGGTTGTCCGGCCGGAACATCGAGCCGACGTTGGTGGCGTGATGGACGCTGGCGTAGAAGTCGGTGTAGTCGCCGATGTTCACGGGGAGCAGCATCTCCGCGTTCGCGATGCGCGGAATGTCGTCGATGACCTCGCGAATACGCTGCTTGGTCGCGCGCGTCACGCGCTTCGCCGCGAAGGCGTTGAGCACCGGCTCGCGGAGCGTAGGCTCGCCGATGAGGTCCGCCGCCGCGTGGAGGTCGAGCACTTCGTCATGGAGCGCGGTACAGATGTGCGGCTCGCCGTTCACACGGGCGACGCCGAAGGGCAGGTTCTCGATGGGAAAGTCGGTCATGGTTCTTTCTGTCGCCCGCTACGCGGGCTCGTTTTCCGTCCCCGTCGCTTTCCCCCGGCTGAAGCCCGGGGCTATTGTCTTTCGCCCGCGTAGCGGGCTGCAGGGAGTAGACCCCGGCTTCAGCCGGGGGAACAGAAGCGGGGACGGAAACGAGCCCGCGTAGCGGGCGACAGACCTCACAACCATCCCAGCTCCTTCAGATCGTTGATCGGCTCGTCGAACGAGCACGACCCGAACGACGTCGCGAAATCCCTGCGCATCGCCACGATCTCCTCGGTGCTCACCCGATGCCCCCGCCATGACGCGCCGTCGTCGTTGAACGCAAACGCGCCCGGATCGTTCTCCGCGAGAATCTCATCCGCGTGCTCGAGCAACGCCGCGGCGAGAAACACGTTCAGAAACCCGTGCATCGTGCCGAGGGGCGCGTTGGGCTCATACGTCAGCGGCTTCACGCACCGCAGCGGATGGTGCAGCCCGGCCGTCGCCTTGAACGCGACGCCCTTCGCCTTGCACGCACGGAGAAACTCCGCGACGTTCCCGATCGGCGGGAAACGCGTCGGCCGTGATCCCGCCGGTGCGGATCTTCGCGCGCAAACCGTGACGCCGGATCGCGTCGAGCAGCGCGAGGTCCGCGATCTCCACGTACACCCCCGGCGGAAACGCCGCGATCTCCTCCTCCGTCGTGGCCTTCACTTCGTCCACGCCGAGGATGCTCACCGGAAACTCCTCCGGCACCTCGGACGCCCGCGCCTGCGGCACCACGAACCTGCCCAGCGCCCAGGCGTACTCGCCGTCGCGATAGCGGGCGTAGTTGCGCACCGCGTCCTGCATCGTCAGCGCCGCGGGAGGAAAGAGTCCGGCGTAGTCGATGAGCTGTTCGAGCAGCGCGTGCAACGATCGGGTGATCATTCGAAGTGCTTTTTCAGCCCGTCCCAGCAGCGCCAGTAGTCGCGCTGCAGCGCCGGCGTCTCGAGCGCGAAACGCGTCGGGCGGATCAGGTAGCGCGACTCGAACATGAACGCGAGCGTGTCGCCGAGGAGCTTCGGCTCCAGTTTCGCTTCGGATGCGGCCTCGAACGTCTGCGCGTCGGGACCGTGTCCGGACATGCAGTTGTGCAGGCTCCCGCCCCCCGGCGCAAACCCCTCGGCCTTCGCATCGTAAACGCCGTAGATCAGGCCCATGTACTCGTTCATCACGTTGCGGTGAAAGTACGGCGGGCGGAACGTGTTCTCCGCGACCATCCACCGCGGCGGGAAGATCACGAAGTCGCAATTCGCGACACCGGGCGTGTCCGACGGCGAGGTCAGGACCGTGAAGATCGACGGGTCGGGATGGTCGAACGAGACCGTGTTGATGACGTTGAACTTGGCCAGGTCGTACTTATACGGCGCGTAGTTGCCGTGCCACGCGACGACGTCCAGCGGCGAGTGGTCGATGCGCGCCGACCACAGCCGGCCCCCGAATTTCGCGACTAGCTCGAAGTCGCCCTTCCACGTCTTCGAACGCGGCCACCGGCGTGAGGAAGTCGCGCGGATTGGCGAGGCCGTTCGCGCCGATCGGTCCGAGGTCCGGAAGGCGGAAGAGAGCGCCGTAGTTCTCGCAGACATAGCCGCGCGCGTCGGTGCCCATCAGCGCGACGCGGAACTTCGTCCCGCGCGGGATGACCGCGATCTCGCCCGGCTCCGCGTCGACGACGCCGAGCTCCGTCTGGAGAACGATCCGGCCGCGCTCGGGGACCAGCAGCAGTTCCCCGTCGGCGTCGTAGAAGTAGCGGCCTTCCATCGAGCGGTTCGCGCGATAGACGTGGATGCCGACGCCTTCATTCCCCGCGATGGTCGTGAGTCCGTCGACGAAGTCCGTCGGCTCGTCCGGCAGCGGCAGCGGATCCCAGCGCAGTTGATTCGGCGACACCGGCTCTTCGTCGAAAGGCGCGCCGCGCAGCAGCCCCGCGGCCTTCGCCACGAACGGCTCGTGCAGCACGCTGGGACGGATCCGGTACAGCCACGAGCGCCGCTGCATCGCCCGCGGCACCGTGAACGCCGTGCCGGAGAACTGCTCCGCGTACAGGCCGCGCTCCACGCGCTGCGGCGAGTTCCCCCGCGCGGGCAGGACACCCGGGATCGCTTCCGTGGCGAATTCGTTCGCAAAGCCAGACTGGTACATCACAGATTGCCGCGCCGCGCCTGCTCCCGCTCGATCGACTCGAACAGAGCGCGGAAGTTGCCCTTGCCGAAGCCGCGGGCGCCCTTGCGCTGGATGATCTCGAAGAACACCGTCGGGCGGTCCTGCACCGGCTTGGTGAAGATCTGCAGCAGATAGCCCTCCTCGTCGCGGTCGACCAGGATGCCCAGCTCCTTCAGCGTGTCCATCGATTCGTCGATGGTCCCCACGCGCGACGGCAGCTCCTCGTAATAGCTGTCCGGGACGCGGAGGAACTCCACGCCGTTGTCGCGCAGCTTCGTCACGGTCTCGATCTCGTTGCCGCACAGCAGCGCCACGTGCTGCACGCCGGGGCCGTAGTACCACTCCAGGTACTCCTGGATCTGGCTCTTCTTCTTCCCTTCCGCGGGCTCGTTGATCGGGAACTTCACGAGCCGGTTGTCGTCGCTCATGACGATCGACATCAGCGCGGAGTACTCCGTGTTGATGTCCTTGTCGTCGAACGTGATGTAGCGCGAGAAGCCCATCACCTTCGAGTACCACTCACACCACGTCGACATCGCCCCCAGCTCGACGTTGCCGACCATATGGTCCACCACGGCGATGCCGACGGACTCGCCCTTCACCTCGGCCGCGACGAACCCCGGAAGGAACGCGCCGCCGTAATTCGTGTAGCTGATGAACGAATGGATCGTGTCCCCGTACGTCCGGATCGCCGACCGGCGGATCGTCCCGTGCTCGTCCTGCTCGTCCCGCGGCTCGTGCACCGGCTCCGCCCCCCGCCGCACCGCCTCGTGAAACGCGAAATCCGCGTCCTCGACCAGCAACGCGATGTCCCGCACCCCGTCGCCGTGTCGCTTGATGTGGTCGCTCGCAAAATGAGATGGATCGAACGGCGTCGAGATCACGAACCGGACCTTGTTCTGCCCGAGGACGTACGACGCGAACGCGCGGTTCCCTGTCTCCAGCCCGCTGTACGCGACCTGCGAGAACCCGAACGCCTTCCGGTAGTAAAACGCCGCCTGTTTGGCGTTCCCCACCCAGAACTCGACATGATGGATGCGCTTGAGCCGCAGCGGATTGCCCCCGGATTCGGCGACTTCGCGAAGGGAGGGCTGGGCGGGGGTGGTGACGGTCATGGTGGTTCGCTCCTGGTACGCTGTTTATCACACGAGCGGTGGTGGGAGGCAATGCGGCACGGGGCGTGCCGGGTTTACACTGGGGCCATGAAGACGCTCGAGCTCGCGGACGTCAGCCGCTTGCCGGAGGAGCTCAAAAGCGGCGAAACGATCGAGTTGGTCGACGCCGGTAAGGTGGTCGCGCAAGTTGTTCCAGCGCGCGAGCAGACGATGGAAGAGCGCATTGATGAGCTCGCGGCGCAGGGGTTGGTGACGAAAGGGAGCGGTAAGTTGCCTGACTGGTTCTTTACCGACCCGCTCCCTAAATTCGAAGGCGGAAGCCTTCTCGAACAGCTTCTGGCCGATCGTCGCAAGAACGACTGGTGACCAATGAAAAGCGTTCAGGTTGCCGAGTTCGCCTCCGTCGGCAATGACATTCTCAACGGCAAAACTGTCGAGGTGCGTCAGGGCCAGCGCGTCGTCGCAACGGTTACTCCCATTCCGGAGCAGACCTTCGAAGAAGGGATCGAAGAGCTCGTGCGGCAGGGAAAGGCAAAGAGAGGGACAGGCCAACTTCCCCCTGACTTCCTGACCCGACCACTTCCTAGAGCAGAAGCTAGCGTTCTGGAGCAGTTGCTCGAAGACCGTCGCACCAGACGATGAGGTCCTGGGATACGTCGTCGGCCTAGGTCGCTCATCCCGGGTTACACTCGGATTCATGAAAAGCGTGCGAACGCTGGTACCGATCGATCAGAGCGAGCTCGAAGCGCGCGTCCAGGAGCTTGCCGCGCAAGGTCTGGTTCGTCTCGGAAGTGGTGAGCCGTTTCCGGAGGATTTCTTCACGCGGCCGCTGCCGGGAGAAGGGGCCGGCGTGCTCGATCAGCTTCTTCGGGATCGGGAAGAGGACGACTGATTGCTGTTCTGGGACACCTCTGCTCTCGTCCCATTGTTCGTCAAGGAAGATCGCTCCGCAGACGTACGAGCCGTCATCAGAGAGGATCCTGATGTGCTTACCGCAGCGATCACTTCGCTTGAAGTGACCAGCGCCCTCTGGCGCCGCCGTCACGCCGGGACTCTGCCTCTTGGGGATCATCAGCGTGCCGAACGAACATTCGCGCAGGTCAGTACACAGTGGACTGAGATTGCACAGTCACAGCAGGTGATGGAGGGTGCGTTGCGCCTTCTCACGCGTCACCCGCTTCGTTCTCTGGATGCCCTGCAACTCGCGTCCGCGCTTATCGTGGCTCCGACACCCGCGCTTCTTCCATTCGTTGCCTTGGACAAGAAACTCGCCGCCGCCGCCCGCGCCGAGGGCTTCCCCGTCCTCCCCTGAATTTTCCGTGCTCTAATCCCCGTTGCTCACCTCGGACATGTTCGACAAGTTTCGTGAAGAGTGCGGTGTCTTTGGCGTCCTCGGCCGTGCGGATGCGGCGAATCTGGTCTATCTGGGCCTGTATGCGCTGCAGCATCGGGGGCAGGAGAGCGCGGGGATCGCGGCGGTCACGAGCGAGAACAGGATCGTCTCCGAGAAGGAGATGGGGTATGTCGCGGACGTGTTCACGCAGGAGCGGCTGGCGCGGTTGCCGGGGGACACGGCGATCGGGCACGTGCGGTACTCCACCGCGGGCGGGTCGATGCTGTGCAACGCGCAGCCGATCGTCGCGTCCACCAGCAAGGGCGCGATCGCGGTGGCGCACAACGGAAACCTGACCAACGGCAACGAGTTGCGGAAGCAACTGGAGGCCGAAGGCGCGATCTTCAATTCGACGGCGGATTCCGAAGTGATCGTGCACCTCATCGCGCGGTCGAAGGCGAGCGATCTCGAAGGCGCGTTCATCGACGCGCTGTCGCGCGTCCAGGGTGCGTATGCGATCGCGCTGCTCGCGCCGGGACGCATCTTCGCCGCACGCGATCCGTACGGCTTCCGCCCCCTGGTCCTCGGCAAACTCGACGACGTCCACGCCGTCTCCTCGGAGACCTGCGCGTTCGATCTCATCGGCGCGGAGACCGTGCGCGAGATCGGCGCGGGAGAGGTCGTTGCGATCGAGCGCGACGGCATCCGCGTCGTGAAGCAGGCCCGAGCCGAGCGCGAGGCCCGCTGCATCTTCGAGCACGTCTACTTCGCCCGTCCCGACTCCGTGGTCTTCGGCAACAGCGTCGCGGACGTCCGCCAGCGCTTCGGCGCGCAGCTCGCGCGCGAGCATCCGGTCGTCGCCGACATCGTCGTCCCCGTCCCCGACTCCGGCGTCTTCGCCGCCCTCGGCTACGCGCTGGAATCGCGCATCCCGTTCCAGTACGGGCTGGTGCGCAATCACTACGTCGGCCGCACGTTCATCGAGCCGAAGCAGACCATCCGCAGCTTCGGCGTGAAGGTGAAGCTGAATCCCGTGCGCGGGCTGGTGGAGGGCAAGCGCCTCGTCCTCATCGACGACTCCATCGTGCGCGGCACGACCTCGAAGAAGATCGTGCGCATGCTCAAGGACGCCGGGGCGACCGAGGTGCACATGCGCATCTCGTCACCGCCGACGTCCTGGCCGTGCTACTACGGCATCGACACGCCCGAGCGCACGCAGCTCATCGGGGCCTCGCACACCGCCGAGCAGATCCGCGACTTCATCGAAGCCGACTCCCTCGGATACCTCAGCGAGGACGGCCTCCTGGAGGCCGTCCGCAACGACGACGATCCGCGCGCTCTCTACTGCACCGCGTGCTTCAGCGGGAACTACCTGAAGCCGGCCACGGCGATGGCCACGGCTACGGGCGCCTCCTGAGCTCGTCGTCGCGATCGCGCAGCTCGCGGCGCGGCGCCGTCGGCACCTCGTTCGCGCGCGGCACGTCGTCGATGACCACGTCGTTGCCGATGCGGTCGTCGATCAACTCGTCGAACAGAGCGCGGTAGTGCAGCATGGCCTGGCGCAGGTCTTCCGTCGATGCGCTCCCCGGCGTGCCGCCGATCACGCGATGTCCCGTGCGGTAGTGCTCGATCACGGTGGGGTGCGTGACCGACAGGTCCGCGGCGTGCCGGTCGAAGTCGCCCATCGGATAGCCGCGCACGCGCATGATGTCCGCGACGAGCTCGTCCGCCTCGATGACCGCCGTCGTCGGGCGCTCGATGAAGTGTTGCTCGACCATCCGCCAGTCGGCGCGGAAACGGTCGCGGTCGGATGCCTGCAGCGGCACGATGTTGTATTTCTTCACCTGCTCCGTCCGCTCGATCAGATCGCGCTCCGCCTTGGTGCGGCTGCCGTGCTCGCTCACCGCGTGATCGTATTCATTGCCGAACTTGCTGCGCAGAGACTCGCTCCGCGCGCGACGCGAGCCGCGGGCGATCAGTCCGACGACGATCAGCAGCGCAACGGCACCCACCGCGACCCAGATCCACAGGGGATCAATGGCGAGATTGTTCATGATTCCGGTCCTCCTGCCGTACGCAAGGGCAAAAGCCGCGCCCGGATCATCTACGTCCGCGCGAGCGCGCGGGTCATCTCCGTCGCGCACACCGGGCGGCCGAAGTAGTACCCCTGCGCTTCGTCGCACTCGTGCGACCGCAGGAAGGCGAACTGTTCCGCGGTCTCGACACCCTCCGCCGTCACGCGCAGGCGGAGATTGCGGGCCATGCCGATCACCGCCGAGACGATCGCCGCGTCGCCGTCGTTCGTCGTCACGTCGCTCACGAACGCGCGATCGATCTTCACCCCCGTGATCGGGAACCGCCGCAGGTAGTTCAGCGACGAATACCCCATGCCGAAATCGTCGATGGAGATGCCGACGCCGAGGTCGCGCAGCGCGCGCAGGGTCGCCACCGTCACCTCCGCGTTCTGCATCGCCGTCGTCTCCGTGATCTCCAGTTCCAGCGACGACGGACTGAGGTCCACGTCCTCGAGCGCGCTCCGGACCATCTCCACCAGGTCCTGCTGCTGGAACTGCCGCGCGGAGAGATTCACCGCCACGCGCACCGGGCCCGAGCCGTGGTCGTGCCACTCCTTCGTCTGCCGGCACGCCGTGCGCAGCACCCACTCGCCCAGGGGGACGATCAGGCGCGACTCCTCCGCGATCGGGATGAACGCCGCCGGCTGCATCAACCCGCGCTCCGGATCGTTCCAGCGCACCAGCGCCTCCACGCCGATCGTGCGGCCGGTGAGGAGATTGATCTGCGGCTGATACGCGAGGATCAGCTGCTGCTCGCGGATCCCGATCCGCAGCCGGCTCTCGATCGACAGCCGGTCCATCGCGCGCTGTTTCATCTCGTCGGTGCAGAGCTGGTACGTATTGCGTCCCGCTTCCTTCGCCCGGTACATCGCGCTGTCCGCATTCCGCAGCAGCGCCTCGGGGTCCCCACCGTCGCCGGGATAGAGCGAGATGCCGACGCTGGCCGTCACGACGATGGGCATGCCCACGATCGTCAGCGGCACCTGCACCGCCTCCAGCACCTTCTGCGCGACGGTGATCGCATCCTCCGGATGCCGCAGCTCCGCGAGGATGATCGTGAACTCGTCGCCGCCGATGCGCGCGACGGTGTCGTCCACGCGCACGCACGCGCGCAGCCGCCGGGCCATCTCCAGCAGCAGATCGTCGCCGGCCGTGTGACCCAGCGTGTCGTTGATGGTCTTGAAATGATCGATGTCGATGAACATCACCCCCAGCGACTTCCCCGTACGCTTCGCGCGCCCGAGGATGTGGCGGAGCCGGTCGGTGAAGAGCTTGCGGTTCGGCAGCGCGGTGAGCACGTCGTGGTACGCGTGGAACTCGATCTGCTCCTCGGCTCTTTTCCGGTCGCTGATGTCCACGACCGTCGTGTGGATCACGCCCGTGACCGTGTCGCCGACCAGGACGACGTTCTGCAGGACCCACAGCGGCCTGCCGCTCTCACGGCGCAGCTCGACCTCCAGGCTGTTCAGCGTGCCGACGCTCCGCAGAAGCGACGCGATCTCGTTCGCTTCGCCGCGCGTGGCGTAGAAGCCCGCGACGTTCTCGCCGAGGATCGCGTCGCGCGTGGTCTCGAGCATCGAGGCGAACGTCGCGTTGCAGTCGACGATCACGCCGTCCATCGACGTCACGCAGACGCCCGCGGCGTTCTGCTCGAACAGCAGCCGGTACCGGTTCTCCGACTCCCGCAGCGCCGCCTCGGCCGCAAAACGCGAGGTGACGTCGCGGAAGCTCCAGACGCGGATGTAGGCGGCGTTCTCGATCGTGCGTCCGATGGAGTAGCGCTCGACGCGGCGGCCGTCCTTCAGCTCCAGCAGGTCGAAGCTCTCCGCGTGCGGCTGCGACGAGAGCCCGTCGAACGCCAGCAGGAACTCCTCCGGCTCCGTGAGCTGCACGAGGATGTACTCCAGGACGCCGCGGTCGTCGCCGCGCATCATGATCGCGGGTGGGATCTGCCACATCTCAACGAAGCGGTGGTTGTACGAGACGATGTTCTGGCCGTCGCCGATGACCAGGATGCCGTCCGCGGTCGAGTCGAGCGTCGACTGCAGCAGCGTCACGGCCTGCAGGACCTCGCGCTCCGCGCGCTTGCGGTCGCGCATGTCGCGGCCGATGATCACCGCGCCCGCGGGCTCGCCGTCCTGGAGGACCGGCGCGATGGAGAGCGTCAGCTCGATGCGCTCGCCGGTGCGGGTGATGAAGACGTATTCGTCGTTGCGCAGCGAGCGGCGGCCGAGCTTCGAGGAGAGATTGCGCTCCTGCGCGAGGAGCTCGTCGATGCGCTTGCCCGCCAGCTCGCTCTCGTCATAGTCGAGGAGCTTTGCGGCGGCGCGATTCGCGAACTCGATACGGCCATGGCGGTCGCAGACGAACAGCGCGTCCGCCATCGTGTTGATGATCTCCGGCGCGGCCAGGCCCGGCGTCAGCGGCACGAGGTCGAACCTGCGCACCACGCGCCCCACCAGCACGATGAAGCCGAGGATCGGGAGATAGCCGCAGGCGTAGACCGGGAGGCCGAACTTCGGGAGGAAATCGACGGCGCCGAGGTACGCGACGCCGATCGCGATCATCAGCAGGCGGATGCGCTCGCGCTCCTCCCCCCGCGCCGCGGGCCAGGCACGGAGGAACTCCACCAGCGACGCGACGAGATAGCCGAAGAAAAACGTCAGGAACGCGGTGCCGACGCCGAGGCTGTAGCGCGGGTAATGGCCCCACCAGTACTCGTCGACGCGCGGGATCAGCTGATCGGTCGTCACCGCCACCGCGCTGAAGAACGCGGCGATGCTCCACGCCGCGACGTGCGCCAGCCGGCGGCGGCGCTCCAGCCGCAGGATCTCGATCGTGAACCAGTACAGCGCCGGCGCGATGAACGGCACGCCGAAGTACGCCGCGCGCGCCCAACCGGCGGCGTCCTGAGCGCGGACGGCCGCGTACATCCCGGTGAACGTCGCCATCCAGATCGCCACAACCACCGTCATGGTGAAGAACGCCGCGCTCACGCTGGTGACGCGCTTCGCCAGCACGCGCGCTCCGAACACGAAGATCGTGACGGCGGTCAGCGCGACCGGGACGGAGGACGGCGAAAAGGCGTAACCGCCGGACATGGGCTCCTGATTTATGGAAGAGAGAGGACGTCAGTGTAAACGATGAAGGTCGGCTTCGGCGGCGATGTAGCCGAAAGCCGGCCATTCTTTGCCCACCACGATCCGGGCAAAGACCGCCCGCGCCTTCTCCGGCTGACCGTTGAAGAGGTACCAGTTCCCGACGCCGTACTGCGTCGTGGCGTCCGCCGCCATCTCCTCCGGCGCGATCTCCCCGCGGTCCATCAGCAGGAGCTTGTGGTACGCCTGGTTCTCGATGACGTCCATGTCCGTCGAGATCGCACCGAGCACCTGCTCCGCCTCCTGCGGACGCCCGAGGCGGCGGAGGGTCATGTACAGCCAGTGGGACGTGGAGACCACGCCGTCGGGGTTCTTCGACACCTTCATGCACTCGCGATACGCGTCCAGCGCCGGCTCGAAATCGCCGCGCAGGTAGTGCGCGAGGCCGAGGTGGTACCAGATGTTCGACTGCAGCGTGCTGGTGGGGATGTTGCGCGCGTTCGGGAGGCCGTCCGGCTCGATCTCGTCTGCCTTCCCGCGGATCAGATTCGCCGCCCGCGTCAGGTCGGCGACCGCGCGATCGAAGCGGCGCAGCGTGATCCACCGGTGCCCGCGGTGGCGGAACATCCGCGCGTCGTTCGGATAGCGCTTCGCGCCGTCCGTGAAGATGCCGATCGCTTCCTGATAGTTGCCGAGGTAGGCCGTGCGACGGCCGAGCCAGACGATCGCGTCGGCGTGCTCCTGCTCGCGCTTCGCGCGGGTCTCCGGGGACATCTCGGGGAGGGGCGGTGGGGTGGTGGTCGTACACGCCGCGAGAATCGCGATCAGGAGGAGTTTGCGCATGCTTCGGGCTCGCAGTTTACCGCCGCGAGGCCTCTGTGCTCTCTGTGCTCTCCGTGGTGAATCGGTCCCCTGCGTTCCTGCCGCGCGAAAGAGACCGATCACCACAGAGAGCACAGAGAGCACAGAGGCCTTGCGGCGATAAACTGCACCCTGAGAATGAAAGCCGACATCGCGGTCATCGGCGCAGGCGTGATCGGGGCGAGCATCGCCTACCATCTCGCAAAACGCGGCTGCGACGTCGTCGTCGTCGACCGCGCCCCCGGCTTCGGCGCGGGCAGCACGGCCAAAGCGACCGGCGGCTATCGCGCCCAGTTCGACACCGAGACCAACGTCCGCCTCTCGCTCCTCTCCCTCGAGAAACTGCGCACCTTCGAAGAAGAGACCGGCGTCGATCCCGGCTACGCCCCCCACGGCTACCTCTTCCTCGCCTGCACCGACGACGAGCTGCACGCCTTACGCGACGCCCAGAAAATCCAACACGCGTGCGGCCTCTCCGAAGCGCGCATGATCGACGCGCACGAAGCCCGCGAGCTCAACCCAAAAATCGGCGACCCCACCGTCATCGGCGGCGCCTTCTGCCCCACCGACGGCTTCATCAAGCCGATGAACCTCCTCCGCGGCTACGCCGAAGCCGCCCAGCGCCTCGGCGCCCGCTTCCTCTTCAACACCTCCGAGGACGACGTCGACGCCGGCATCGTCATCAACGCCAAAGGCGCCTGGTGCGGCCCCCCCGTCCAGCCCATGCGCCGCAACGTCGCCGCCACCGTGCCGACCGACATCCTCCCCGACTCCATGCCCATGACCATCTGGGCCGGCGACTGGTACCACCTCCGCGTCCGCGACGGCCGCGTCCTCCTCCTCTGGCCCGACGACCCCGTCCTCGACGACGACGCCTGGCTTACCGCCGTCCTCGCCAGGACCGCCGCCCGCATGCCCTGCCTCCGCGACCTCCCCCTCGGCGAGCGCTGGTCCGGCCTCTACGAGATGTCCCCCGACGGCCACGCCCTCCTCGGCCCCATCGCCGACAACCGCTACGTCGCCAACGGCTCCTCCGGCCACGGCGTCATGCACGCCCCCGCGCTGGGGCAACTGCTTGCGGAGCTCATCGTGGACGGCCACACCTCCATCAACATCACCGCCCTATCCCCTACCCGTTTCTAGGAGTGCGGCGGCGAGGGTGGCGGGCGGCGGGGAGCCGCCGCTCTGGTATCACCAGCGGAGCGCAATCGTGCGACGCAAGCGATCCTTCATGGAGGCACTGGAGCAAGGTCTCTCCGGAGAGCCAGAACCAGCCGCGTTCGTCGGTACGCTCAACGCCGGGTCCTTTCACCTACAACGAATCATCGGCTATCGAAACTCGTTTTTGCCTGTGATTCGCGGCCGAATCGAGCCCGGAGGCCTGGGATCAGTGGTCACGCTCCCCATGCATCTTCACCCGGGAACGGCGGTCGTCATGGCCATCTGGCTGTCGCTCACCGGCCTGGGCGCTTTCGCGTCTTTCCGGAATGGGATAGAGCCGGTCGTAGCTGGCATGTTCACGTTCGGAGCTCTGATGGTCTGCGTCGGGTTCTATCCCGAAGCCATCGCCGCGACCAGAAAGATTCGGCGCGAACTTGGCGCCGGCTAACCCGCACCCGACGCGGCCCCGCTCCCCGGGTATCGCAATGGACCAGGTCCCGCGAAGCTCGAACTTCTGGCAATGCGCCCGTGACCTCACGACTTCGACGCTTATCGCACGAGCGGCGCGGAAGTTGGAGCTTGCGTCCGTCGATACCTCTGAGTGCGCCAGACGCAATAGACAACATAGAGGAGGTATCAAATGGCAGTCCTCAAGATCGGATCAGGACGAACTACGCCTGGATCCACATCGTGGCAACCGTACAACAGTGGCACGACCGGCATCTTCGTCGACGTGAATACGTCGTCCGCGGGGTTCTCCGGTGCTCCTTTGTACTTCACTTCGATTGGCGGCGACTCGTCTCACTGGGCGACGACCGGCGCCACATCCATCTATCTTCCAACCGCAACTGGCTTCCGTGTCTATGTGCGGTGGGATGACGGCGGGTCCATCACACCTGCTCAGGCGAACGGCTTCAAGTGGCACATCAACTGGTTCGGTATTCAGCCGTAACGCCAAACACATCAAACGCTTCGTTACAACAACGAGCAATCTGATTGCGCTGGCGCACCAATCACGATTGCCTTCACATCAAGTGACGCTTCGCTCGGAACCTTTTATGGTGTCGTTGTCGCGGAGTGCAGACTCCGGAACACAGACGAATGTCCCCCGCCCACCCAGGTGGCGGCGCGGACGCGGCCACATCAGCCGGCGGGGACGCCGGCGGTCCCAACAAGTGAAGGGCGGCCTTGCGGCCGCCCTTCGGGGGTTCCGGGTTAGACTTTGGTCACGGGCGGTGCCGGGAGAACTTTGGTCACGGGCGGTGCCGGGAGAACGGGAGCCGGCGCGGGAACGGGGTCCGAATTCGTCTTCCGCGTGGCTTTTTTACCGAGTTTTTCGCGCATGTCTTCGACGAAGGGCTTGAGCTCGGCGCCGTCCTTCCGCCGGGCCAGGCGCTTGGTCAGGGAGTAGACGTCGAGGGCGCACGCGCTGGCCTGGACGCGCTGCTGGCGGATGGTGTGGGCGAGGAACCGGCCGAGGGCGAAGATTTCCTGGACGACCGGGTCGAAGGCGATCTTCCCGACGCTGGCGGCGCTCGCGCGGGTCGGACCGTTAGTCCCGGCGGGATGCCCTCCAGCTTCCCCGGGATTCCGCTCTAGCTCCCGGGACACGGGCTTGGTCTCGCCGGGACTGCACTTTCTCTCGGCGGGACTCGACTTGGCCTTGCCGGTGCTCAACTTGGCCCCGCCGGCACTCCACTCGGCATCGCCGGCACTCAACTTGGCCCCGCCGGCACTCAACTCGGCCCCGCCGGCACTCAACTCGGCCCCGCCGACACTCAACTTGGCTCCGCTGACACTCAACTTGGCCCCGCCGACACTCAACTTGGCCTCGCCGGCACTCAACTTGGCCTCGCCGGCACTCAACTTGGCCCCGCCGGCACTCAACTTGGCCTCGCTGACACTCAACTTGGCCCCGCCGACACTCAACTTGGCCTCGCCGGCACTCAACTTGGCCTCGCCGACGCTCAACTTGGCCTCGCCGGCACTCAACTTGGCCTCGCCGGCACTCAACTTGGCCTCGCCGACACTCAACTTGGCCCCGCCGGCACTCAACTTGGCCTCGCCGACGCTCAACTTGGCCTCGCCGGCATTCAACTTGGCCTCGCCGACGCTCAACTTGGCCCCGCCGGCACTCAACTTGGCCTCGCCGACGCTCAACTTGGCCTCGCCGACGCTCAACTTGGCCTCGCCGACACTCAACTTGCCTCGCCGGCAGGATTTCCACTTGTGTCAACTGCCACCCAATCCCCCGGTTGGCCAGCTAATCATCCCCCCGGTTCTCGTTCCGCCCGCCCTACCAGAGTGGTGGCTCCCACCCGACCGCCCTACCCGCGCCACCGCACTCCTACAACAACAGCGAGCAGCAGGTGACGCCGCCTTCGGCTTTGGCCAACTCGTCCGCGTCGACGGTGCGGACAGCGATGCCGTGGGCGCGCAGCAACTCCGCGGTCGATGGGAACGCGGAAGGGTAGATCACGACGTCTCCGGCGAGGAGGGCGTTGGGCTCCTCGGCGTCGATGAGGGTCCAGCCGGCGAAGGGGGTGACGTCGATCCAGGCGCGGTTGACGAGTAACGCGTCGCGGGAGACGCGCGTGATGGCGGTCTTGAGGTGGAGGGCGCCGTGGACGTCGATGGGGATGACTTCGCGGCGGGTGAGCGCCCGCAGTTGCGCGATGGCGGCCTCGTTGGTGCGCGTGGACTGGCCGACGTAGATGCGGTCGTCGAGGATGAGGACGTCGCCGCCGTCGATGGTGGCCGGGGCCTCGATGAACGCGAGCGGCCGGTACGGCGCGAGGGCCTCGGCGATGGCGCGGGTCTCGCCGCGGCGGGACTCGGCGCCGGGGCGGGTGATGACCGCGACGTCGTCGAAGACGAGGGCCGTGTCTTCGACGAACACGCAATCGGGATAGGCGTCGTCGGCCGGCAGCGCGATCACCTGGTGTCCGAGGGAGGCCAGGACCCGGCGGTATTGCTCGTGCTGCGCGCGGGCGCGGACCATGTCGATCGGCTCGCGCTCGTGGAAGGTCACCAGCGCCGCGTCGATGGTCGACGGCACGTCCCGGGTGATGGCGATCATCGCGCGGCCTCCACGATGGCCTGCTCGATCAGGGCGGTGTGCGACACGAGCCCGTGATCGCCGTCCGGGATCTCGAGGAAGCGCGAGCCGGGCGCGAGGCGGCCCGACGCCTCCCACGTGCGCCAGAGGCGCTCTACCATGTCGAAGGACACGGTCTCGTCGTTGCGGCCCATGATCACGGTGACGGGCGCGGGTGGCGGAGCGGCGTCTACGCGGAGGTTGATCATCTGCTCGAAGAATGCGCGATGGATGGGCGCGTCGGCGTTGCTGGCGTAGTTGAACACGGTCACAGGATCCTCCTGCGGCAGCTGCCTGCGCCAGCGCTCGGTCTGGCCGATGGCCGGGGCGATGAGCACGAGCGGCACGTGGACGCCGCGATCCGCGACCGCCAGCGCGATCTGCGCGCCGAGGGAGCTGCCGGCGAGAGCGCGCGGCGGATTGGCTTCCGCGGCGCGCAGGGCCAGCGCCACCATGGCGTCGAGATCGAGGCGCTCGAATGACGGCACGTTGAGGTCGGGCGCGTTCAGCTCGATGCCGTGCGGCGCGAGCAGCGGCCGCAGCGCGGTGATCTTCGCGCTGTTCGGCGAAGAGGCGAAGCCGTGGAAGTAGAGGACGGAGGTCACTCGCGCTCCCTATCGATGAGGCGGTACACGGCGACCGCGCCGGGGGGCACGGTGTCGACGGGCTCGAACTCGTGGTCCGTAATCTGGTCGCGCACGGCCTGGGTCACGAGGATCTCGTAGCCTTTGGCGAAGGTCTCGCCGAGGACGCAGGCGGAGTTGACTTCGTTGCCGTAGACGTCGGCCTTCCCGACGCGAACTACGCGGCCGTAGCCGAGGCCGATGCCGACCAGGACGCGCTCGCGCTCGGGCTTGTCCTCGTTCCAGACGCGCGCGGCGCGCTGCATTTCGATGGCGGCCAGGAGGGCGTCCTGCGCGCGGGCGAAGATGACGAAGAGGCTGTCGCCCTCGACCTTCAGCAGCATGCCGCCGTGGCGCTCGATGACGGGCACGAGCAGGCGCTCGGACTCCTGGATGATGCGGAGGTAGTGGACGATGCCCAGTTCCGCGACGCCGCGGGAGAAGCCGGAGAGGTCGGTGGCCATGATGCACCAGGTCTCGCCGTAGGCGGCCCAGACGGCGTCGTCGTCGCGGGAGTCGAGTAAGGCGCCGAGGCGCGGGTCGAACAGCACGGGCGGGATTGTAGTCAACAGTCGTTTTCCAATCGCTACGGAGCGTTCACCGCCCGCTCACCAGCCGCGACCTATGATCCGGACGCCAACAGACAGGAGGAGTCATGCGTCGTCGTTCTCTCATCGCGCTGCTCGCGATCGGTATCCTCTCCCTCCCCGCCCTCGGACAGGGCATTTCCACGCCGCCGGACGGCGACAATCAGCAGTCGTCGGTCTCGCAAGGCATCGGCCTGGTGACGGTGACGATCGACTACCACAGCCCGGACGTCCACGCGCCGAACGGCGAGGACCGCCGCGGCAAGATCTGGGGCGAGCTCGTTCCGTACGGCCTCACGAACCTCGGATTCGGCACGTGTACGGAGTGCCCGTGGCGCGCGGGCGCGAACCAGAACACGACGTTCACGGTGTCGCACGACGTGAAGGTCAACGGCCAGCCGCTGCAGGCGGGCAGCTACGGCGTACACATGATCACGGCGAAGGACGAGGACTGGACGCTGATCTTCTCGAAGAACCACACGTCGTGGGGCAGCTTCTTCTACAACCCGTCCGAGGATGCGCTGCGGGTGAAGGCGAAGCCGGCGAAGAGCGAGTATCACGAATACCTGACGTACGAGTTCACGGAGCGCAAGCCGGATCAGGCGACGGTGGCGCTGAAGTGGGAGGACGTGCAGGTGCCGTGGACGATCAGCGTGGACAATCCGACGGATCTGTACATCGCGCGCATCCGCGAGGAGCTGCGGAACAACAACGGCTTCCGCTGGCAGAACTGGGTGGCGGCGTCGAACTACGCGCTGCAGGCGAAGCGTCCGAACGACGCGCTGGAGTTCGCGGACCGCGCGGTCAACATGACGTTCGTCGGCCAGGAGAATTTCCAGACCCTGAATACGCTGGCCGCGGCGCAGGAAGCGGCCGGCAAGACGGCGGAGGCGAAGGCGACACGCGAGAAGGCGTGGGCGCACCCGACGGCGACTGTCATGGACCTCCACCTGGCCGGCCGCCAGCTGCTCACGCAGGGGAACAAGGAAGCGGCGCTGCGGATCTGGGAGCTGAACGCGAAGCGCAACCCGAATGTGTGGCCGGTGAACGTGGGCCTGGCGCGCGGGTACTCGGCGATGGGGCGCTACAAGGACGCGCTGAAGGCCGCGAAGCTGGCGGTGGCGCAGGCGCCGGATGAAGCAAATCGCAAGAACCTCGAGGCAGGAGTGAAGAAGCTCGAGGAAGGCAAGGACATGAACTGATCACCAGTACTGGGTGCTGGGGTGCTGAGTGCTGAGGAACGCCGGGCGGGTGGGACTCAGCACTCAGCACCCAGCACTCAGCACTTCCGGTACACGTCTGTACTCAAATACTTCAACCCGGAGTCCACCATCAGGGTGGCCACGCGCGCGTCCGGGCCGAGGCGGTCGGCGACGCGCATCGCGGCGATGACGTTGGCGCCCGAGGAGGTGCCCGCGAACAGCGCCTCTTCGCGGGCGAGGCGGCGGGTCATCTCCTTTGCGTCCGCGGTGGCCACGGAGTCGATGGCGTCGACGGCCGCGGGATCCCAGAGCGGCGGGGTGTAGCCGATGCCGACGCCTTCGATCTTGTGTGGGCCGGGCTGGCCGCCGAGGAGGACGGAGGATTCGGCCGGCTCGACGGCGATGATCTGCACGTTTGGATTGTGCCGCTTCAGCACGGCGCTGACTCCGCGCAGGGACGCCGCGGTGCCGACGGTATGGACGAACGCGTCGACCCTCCCCTCCATCTGCAGCCAGAGCTCCTCGGCCAGCGCGTGATAGCCCGCGATGGCATCGCGGTTGTTGAGCTGGTCGGTCCAGAACGTGTCCGGCGCGCGGCTCAGCTCCCGCGCTTTCTCGACCATATCCAGGATCAGCTTCTTCGTCGTCAGCCCGCCCTCGCTCGGCACGAGCACCAGCTCCGCGCCCAGCGCGGCCATGTGATCGCGCTTCTCCTGGCTGAAGGCGTCCGAGGTGACGATACGGATGCGGTAGCCCTTCGCGGCGCAGACCAGCGCCAGCGAGGTGCCCGTGCTGCCGCCGGTGTACTCGATCACCGTGTCCCCGGGCTTCAGCCGCCCATCCTCCTCGGCCGCCTCGATCACGGCGCGCGCCATGCGGTCCTTCATGCTGCCCGTGGGGTTCTCCCACTCCAGCTTCGCGAAGACCCGCGGATGGATGCGGCGCAGTGGGACGAGCGAGGTGTTGCCGATGGCGTCGAGGATGTTCATTTCTTCGTCAGCTCGCGGAGCGCGTCCTTGCCTATCCATTTTGCCGTGGGGTCGTCCGATGCGGCCAGCCTTCGTGCGACCTCCGTCGCGGCCGCACGGATCGCGGGATTGCGGCGGCGCATCGCGCCCAAGGCCATGGTCACGGCCTTCTTGACGAAGTTCCGGTCGTCGGTGGCTTCCCGCTCGATGAGCGCGAGTCCTTCGAGGAAGCGTTCGTCGGGCGCAGACTTGTCGTGCAGCGCGAGGCTCCACAGGAGGGCGAAGGCGGTGCGTTTCTCGAACTCCGGTTTCCGGCTGGCCCACTGTTTGACCTTCTTCCACGCGTGCGGCGAGCGGTCGAAGAGGTTGAAGCTCAGCGCGTCGCAGAAGGCCCAGTTGTCGAAGTCTTTGCACCAGCGGTCCATCTGCGCAGGCGTGAGCTCGTCCGGATCGCCGACGAACGACGCCAGCATGCGGGCCTCGTAGACACCGGTGTCCCACAGCGCGAGCGCGAGGGGGTGGTTGGTTCCAAGGGTCTTGCCGAGGGCCTTGATGTCCCGCATGGGAACGCCGTAGGCGTGGTCGGAGGGAATGGCATAAC
This sequence comes from uncultured Acidobacteriota bacterium, assembly GCA_963821585.1. GTDB lineage: Bacteria > Acidobacteriota > Thermoanaerobaculia > Gp7-AA8 > Gp7-AA8 > QHVT01. The sequence continues at coordinate 1,441,083 of CAWGEI010000005.1, read as the reverse complement.
GGGCCATGCCGTCGCGCGCGGCTTTGCTGCTGTGGCTCTTCAGCCACGCGAGCGCGGACTGGACCTGGGTCTCGAGCGGTTGGGTGGTCATTGTTCGGGTGACATCCTTCTCAGTCGCATCATCGCCAGAATCCCCAGCAGCGGTCCCGGTGCGAGGAAGGCGAAGGCCCACTCCCACCCTACCCTGGCGACGAGGACGGGCATCATGCGGATGGAAATGGTGGTGATGAGGAAGCCGATGCAGGTCTGGAGGGTGAGGGCGGTGCCGATGTAGCGGGGGTCGGCGTATTCGGTGACGCAGGCGGAGAACTGGGCGGAGTCGGCGACGACGGTGGCGCCCCAGAAGGCGGCGAGGGCGAGGAGGGCGAGGGGCGCTTTGCCGTAGAGGAAGCCGATGGCGAGGCAGCAGGCGCCGCTCGCGGCCATGGCCGAGGCGGCGACGACGGCGCGGCCGATGCGGTCGGCGACGAGTCCGGCGACGACGCAGCCGATGGCGCCCGCGCCGATCACAGCGAACGACGCGGCTTCGGCGAAGCGCGGCGAGTCGCCGCTGGCGGCGACGCTCGCGCGGATCATCACCGGCGCCCAGATCCACATCGCGTACAGCTCCCACATGTGGCCGAAGTAGCCGAAGTTGGCGAGTCTGACGCCTCGATTGGTGAAGACGCGCGCGATCTGCCCGGGATCGAAGGGCTGGTTGGGCAGCGCGTAGGGGCCGTCTTTGACGAAGCGCAGGACGAGCAGCGACGAGATCACCGCGCCGATGGATGCGATGCCGGCGTTGACGCGCCAGTGGTCCGAGCCAAAGGCGTTGACGAGGTACGGCGATGCCTTGCCGAGGGTCAGCGCGCCGATCAGGACGCCGAGGGCGAAGCCGCGGCCGGATTTGAACCATGTCGCGATGATCTTCATCCCCGGCGGATAGACGCCGGCGAGCATCACGCCGGTGAGGAAACGCAGGGCGATGGCGGCGGTCACGTTGGTGACGAACGCGGCAAGCGCCAAGTTCGCAATGGCGCCGAGGAGGGCGCAGAGGGCGAAGAGGTAGCGGGTGCGGATGATGTCGGGAAGGTTCAGGGTCGCGCTGAGGAGCGTGCCGGCGACGAAGCCGAGTTGCACGGCGAGGGTGAGCCACGCGGCGGTGGACTCGCTGAGTTGCCACTCATGCGCGATCTGCGGCGCGACAGCCGAGACGCCGAACCACAGGCCCATGGCCAGGAGCTGCGCCAGGGCGACCAGGGCGAGGGCGGTGAAGCGGTGCAAGAGAGGGAAAGTCTATCCCGCGAGCAAACGTAGGGCGTGGCTTCAGCCCGCCTCCCCGGGAGGGGCGGGCTGAAGCCACGCCCTACGTTGCGCTTACTTCGCGATCAACAGGATCAGCCCCCGCCCGCACACCCCGTAGGTCGTCCACTCGCCGCCGATGAAGGTTTCGGAGCCGGGGGTGGCGACCTGGCTGGCGCCTTCGGCCCAGTTGCAGGTGTCGGTGACGCGGTACCAGGACTTGCCGCTGCCGGGCCAGGGGAGCGTGAAGGTCACGCTGGCGGACCAGCCGTTGTAGGCGGTGTAGATGGCGCTGTAGGAGTCGCTGAATTCGGTGCCGTCGATGCGCCAGGCGATGGCGTGGTTGTTGACGCTGTTCCAGTAGGTGGCGTCGGGGACGGTGCCGTCGGGCTTGAACCAGCGGATCTGTTCCATGACGTTGCTGTTGTTGTCGACGCTGGAGTAGAAGTTCGCCGGACGCAGCGCGGGGTGGGCGTTGCGGAAGGCGAGCATGCGGGTGGTGAAGGTCTTGAAGTTGGTCTGGTCGGTGTTCCAGCTCCAGGCCAGCCAGTTGGCGGAGGAGTCGAGGTTGTAGGGGTTGTTGTTGCCGTTGACGGAGCGGAGGTACTCGTCGCCGCCGGTGATCATCGGCGTGCCGGCGCTCAGGGCGAGAAACGCGAGGCCGTTGCGCGCGGCCCTGCGCTGGTCGGCGGCGGTGCCGCCCTGGTCCCAGGAGTTGTTGTTGTCCTCGCCGCCGTCGGACGGGCCGTAGGGCCAGGCCTGGGCGTTGCTCTTCGAGTTGTAGGCGTAGAGGTCTTTGAGGGTGAAGCCGTCGTGGGCAACGATGAAGTTGATCGAGTTCCACGGCTTGCGGCCGTCGTCGTTGTAGAGGTCCGAGGAGCCGGCGAAGCGCGTCGCCAGCTCGCCGGTCGTCACGTTCTCGCTGCCCAGTTTGTTCTGGTCCTTGCGCAGCGAATCGCGGTAGATGCCGTTCCACTCCGACCAGCCCGCGGGGAAGTTGCCGACCTGGTAGGTGCCGGCGCCGATGGCCCACGGCTCCGCGATCCAGTCCACGCCGGAGCCGCCGCCCGCGGGACGCGCCGCCATCTCCGCCACGATGCGATTCAGCGCCGTGCCGGCGTTCGTCTTGTCGTAGTTGAAGCAGTTGTTCGTGCAGGTGTTGCCGAGCACCGAGGCGAGGTCGAAGCGGAAGCCGTCGACGCCGAGGGTGTTCTTCCAGTAGGCCAGGGAGTCGACGATGAGGTTCTGTGCGGTCGTGTTGTACGTGTTGTAGTTCCCGGTCGTGCCGGTGTTGTCGTAGTAGTTGAGGTTGTCGCTGGTGAGCTCGTAGTAGGTCGGGTTGTCGAGGCCGCGGAACGAGATCACGTTGGCCGTGTTGGTGTCGCCGGCCCAGAGGCCGCCCTCGCCGGTGTGGTTGTAGACCACGTCCACGAAGACCTTGATGCCGTTGTCGTGGAAGGCCTTGACCATGTTCTTGAACTCGACCGTCGGGCCGCCGGGGTTCTTGTCCGACGAGTAGCGGCGGTCGGGCGCGAAGAAGTTCAGGGTCATGTAACCCCAGTAGTTGTCGTCCGTGGTCGACGTGGGGTCGACGTCGATGGTGTCGTTCTGGGTCTCGTGGAGCGGGAGGAACTCGATCGCGGTGACGCCCAGTCCGGCGAGGTAGGCGGCTTTGGCGCCCGCGCCTGCGTACGTCCCGCGGATGCCGGCGGCGAGCGAGGTGTCGCTCGCGGTGAGGCCCTTGACGTGGACTTCGTACACGACGTCGTCCTTGAGCGCGCGGGTGGGCTTGGTGCCGGTGGACGTGGCGTCGGACGCGAGGACGATGCCTTTCGGCGCGACCGAGCCGTTGTCGATGGCCCGGTAGGCGCCGGACGCATACTTCGTCCCGTCATTCATCGCCGGCGTCTGCGGGTCGTGCGAGACCTCACGGGCGTAGGGGTCGATGAGGAGCTTGTTGGGGTTGAAGCGGTTGCCCTGGGCGTCGACGTCGGAGACGTAGCCGAGGGAGGAGCCCTTGGTCCAGCCGGCGTTGTAGGTCCAGTTGGGGCCCCAGGCGCGGTAGCCGTAGTAGACGGTGCCGGTGATGCCGTAGGTGTTCTGGAGGGTGGCCACGGACGCGGTCTTGGACCAGATGTTGGTGCCCGCGTCCTTGGTCATGACGTAGTTCACCTTCTCCTGGTAGCCGGAGGCGTACTTGTAGATCCAGACCTCGATGCGGGTGGCGCGGGAGGAGTAGACCTTGAAGGTGATGTTGGAGGCGGTCCCGTCGTAGCGCGCGCCCAGGAAATGGGCGTCGATGGCGCCGAAGGCGGCGGACGAGAGGAAGAGGGTCAGGACAGTGCCGAGGACGGAGAGACGGACGCTGGGAACGACGGTGCTGCGGCGTTGCATATGGACGGCATTATGCCGATTTCACCCGCCGGCACTAGGGTCAATTTGAGACGTTTTTCTTCGCGGGAAGGCGGAAGGTGCGGGGGGTCGGGGATTTCTTAGGGCGGGGGGTGGCGCCGGGGAGGGTGAATTGGGGGGAAGGCGCGGGGGGAGGGGGCGTGGCCCGTGACCCGTTGTCCGTGGCCCGGGGGGCGTTGGCCGTTGCCGGGGCTGCTTCGGGCTTGGGGGCGGAGGCAGGGAGCTCGAACATGATGGGCTTCGGCGGAGCGGCCGGTTCTGGTTCCGCGGCCGGCGCGGCCTCGGCAGGCTGCACGGGCAACGGGTCACTGGCAACGGGCAACTCTTCCTTCGCGGGTTGTTCGGCCTTCGGCTGTTCGGCCTTCGGCGGGGTCGCTTTCTTCGGCATCTGGAAGGCGCGCGGATCCTGAGTGGCGGCCAGGAGCACGAGAGCGGCGGCGAGGGCGTTCATGATGGGCAGTGTACCGCTGCTCTGTCGTCCGCTACGCGGACTCGTTTCCGATCGACCCCGCGGTTTCCCCGGCTGAAGCCGGGGTCTATTGTCTGGCGCCTGCTCCGCAGGCTCGAGGTTTCGCCGCCGTAGGCGGCACGAGGAAATAGACCCCGGCTTCAGCCGGGGGAACCGGTAGGCGCGATCCCAATGAGCCCGCGTCAGCGGGCGACAGCGCGCGGGATAAACTGCTTCCATGACCGACCGCCGCGCGTTTCCTGACAACTTCCTCTTTGGAGCGGCGACGGCCGCGTATCAGATCGAGGGGTCGCCGCTGGCGGATGGCGCGGGGCCGAGTATCTGGCACCGGTTCAGTCATACGCCGGGACACACGGCGAACAACGAGACCGGCGACGTCGCGTGCGATCACTACCGGCGGTGGAAGGAAGACGTCGCGCTGATGCGGGAGCTGGGGCTGCGGTCGTATCGCTTCAGCATCTCGTGGAGCCGGGTGCTGCCCGACGGGACGGGGGCGGTGAACGAGCGGGGGCTGGATTTCTACCGGCGGCTGGTCGATGAGTTGCTGGTCGCGGGGATTCAGCCGAATGTGACGCTGTACCACTGGGACCTGCCGGCGGCGCTGGACGACCGCGGCGGGTGGCTGAACCGCGACGTGAGCTGGTGGTTCGCGGATTACGCGCAGGTGCTGTTCTCGGCGCTGGATGACCGAGTGTCGATGTGGTCGACGCTGAACGAGCCGTGGGTGGTGATGGACGGCGGGTACCTGCACGGCGTGCTGGCGCCGGGACACCGGAATCACTTCGAGGCGCCGCTGGTGACGCACAACCTGCTGCGCGCGCACGGCACGGCGGTGCAGGCATATCGGGCGATGGGAAAAAAGCAGATCGGGCTGGTGGTGAATCTCGAGCCGAAGCATGCGGCGAGCGAGAGCGAAGCCGATGCGGCGGCGGTGGTGCGCGCGGATGCGTACATGAACCGGCACTACCTCGATCCGCTGTTCTTCGGAGCGTATCCGACGGAATTCGCGGAGATGTTCGGCGAGGCGTGGCCCTCCTTCCCTGCCGCCGACTTCGACGTCATCCGCCAGCCGGTCGATTTCCTGGGCGTCAATTACTACAAGCGCGGGATCACGCGGTTCGATCCGGCCACGCCGATCGAGCGGGCCACGCGCGTGGACAACCCGCGCGGGACAGTGACGACGCTGAACTGGGAGGTCTATCCGCCGGGGCTGACGGACATCCTGGTGTGGGTGACGGAACGCTATGGGCGGGTGCCGCTGTACGTCACGGAGAACGGCGCGGCGTTCTACGACCCGCCGGTGGCGGCGCATGGGCACGTGGAGGATCCGCTGCGGATCGACTACCTGCGGTCGCACCTGCACGCGGTGCTGGACGCGGTGGATCGCGGCGCGGACATGCGCGGGTATTACGTGTGGTCGCTGCTCGACAACTACGAGTGGAGCGCGGGGTACGCGAAGCGGTTCGGGCTGGTCCACGTGGACTACGAGACGCAGCTGCGCACGATCAAGGAGAGCGGGAAGTTCTACGCGGATGTGATCGCGAATCGGTCTGTCTGACAGCGTTAAGTGTGGTTGGGGTCTGACCCCAACCACACTTAACGCTTCATGGGATGAGCCGTGGCTTCATCCCTTGCGTGATTTCGATCTCCAGCGTCTTCCCCCGCCACGGCCGCACGACCCGCGCACGCTCCCATTGCGGGGGCAGGCACGGATCGACGAGCAACCCCTCCCACGTTGGCCGCACGCCTAATACCCATTCGGCGACGACGCGGTGGAGCCACGACGCGGAGCCGGTGTACCAGGTCCACCCTGCCCGCCCGTTCAACGGCGAGTCGGGGCCGTCGACGTTGCCGGGGAGGACGTAGGGCTCGGCCCAGTAGCGCTCGGGGTCTTTGTTGGTCGGGATCGATCGCGTGCAACAACCGACCGACGAGGTCGGCGTCTTTCATCTTCGCGGCGGCGGCGATGGCCCAGGTGGCGGCGTGGGTGTAGACGCCGCCGTTCTCGCGGAGGCCGGGGGCGTAGCGGGTGATGTAGCCGATGCGCTCGTCGGGGGTGTCGTACGCGGGGGCGAGGAGGAGGGAGCCGGAGTCGCGGACGAGGTGCTCGCGCACGGCGCGCATGCACGATTCGGCGCGATCGGGGGGAGCGACGTCGTTGAGCACGGCCCAGGTCTGGGCGTTGAGGAAGATGCGGCCGTGCGTGTTCTCGCGGCTGCCGATGCGCGAGCCGTCGTCGAGGGTGGCGCGCCAGTACCACTCGCCGTCCCAGCCGTGCTCGTTGAGGTCGCGCACGAGGCGATCGCGGCGCTCGTCGTAGTCGCGGGCAAAGCCGGCCCGTCCGCTGCGCTTGTAGATCTCGCTCCAGTCGCCGAGGAGGCCGGCGAGGAAGTGGCCGAGCCAGACGGACTCGCCTTTCTCCTGCAGGCCCGCGGCGGAGAGGCCGTCGTTCCAGTCGCCGGCGCCGATGAACGGCAGGCCGCGGGACGAGGTGCGGGCGAAGACGCGCTCGAACGCGCGGCGGACGTGCTCCTCGAGCGGCGCGGGCACCGGGTCGTCGAGGAACGGCGCGGCGTCGGCGAGGATGGAGAAGTCGCCGGTCTCCTTCAGATAGTTCGCGGTGACGAAGCCGAGCCAGAGCAGGTCGTCGGTCATCTTCGTGACGAGCCCCTGCTCGGAGAGCGGGTGCCACCAGTGATAGACCGAGCCGTCCGCGAACTGGTGCGCCGGCATGGAGGTTGATCTGCTCGCGCGTCTTCTTCTCGTCGATGGTCAGCCAGACCTGCGAGTCCTGGAGCTGGTCGCGGAAGCCGTACGCGCCGGACTGCTGGTAGTAGCCGGCGCGGCCCCAGATGCGCGCGGAGATGGCCTGGTAGCGCGTCCAGTCGTTGATGAAGGAGTCGAAGGTGGCGTCGCCGGTCTCGATGCGGTGCGCGGAGAGGCGCTCGATCCAGGACTGCTTGACGTCCGCGAGCGCGCGCTCCATCGACGCGACGTCGAGCGATTTCTGCAGCAGCTCCGACGTCTCCTGGCGCGACTTCGTCACCGCGATGGCGAAGCCGATCGACTTCTCTTCGCCCGGCCCGAGCTCCACGACGCTGCGGACCGCGGCGATGGGATCGTAGTGACGGCCGAACAAACCGCGCCAGTGGTGATGCCCGAGGGCTTCCGGCGCGCGCAGCGTGCCGTTGCGTCCGATGAACTCGGACTTCTCGCCCTCGGCACTCGTGACTACGGCGGTCGTGCCGAACGCGCTGACGTACGGGAAGTCGGTGTTCCAGTGGCCCCACTCCGCGGAGCCGACGTCCCACATGTGGTTCCACGCGTAGACCGCGTTGCCTTCGCGCGCGGTCTCGATGAAGAGCTTGTGGAACTCGCGGCGCGGCGCGGGCGAGACGCCGCAGCACCACTCCAGGTAGCCGGTAAGCTCGAGGCGGCGCTTCACGTTGAGCGTGTTCTTCAGGCGCACGATCCAGAGCTCGACGGTGTCGCTCTCGTGCGCGAAGAGCGTCCAGTGCGCGGCCAGGCCGTTGTGCTCCGTGTCGAAGGTCGTGTAGCCCATGCCGTGGTGGCACGCGTAACGGTCGAAGTCCTCCCACACCGGCGCCGGCGACAACGACCAGAGGTCCTCCCCCTCGGACACGTACAGGAACTTGCCGCTGCTGTCCTGCGCGAAGTCCTGCTGCCACTGGTTCACGACCGCGAGCTGCGAGTTGTCGATCCAGGTGAAGCCGCTGCCGCTCTGCGCGACGGCGAGGCCGAGGCGGGGGTTGGAGATGACGTTGGTCCAGGGGCGCGGCGGGCGCGGATCGGTGATGACGTACTCGCGTCCGTCGGCGGAGAAATGACCGTAGCTCATGAACCTTCCTTCAAAACGATCTCGGCGGGAACGGTGCGCACGACGATGTCCGCGCCGCCGAAGGGCGAGCGGACGATGATCCCATTCTTCGGCACGCGCAGGTTGCCGCCGATCTGCATGCGGTTGTTTTCGATGGAGTAGTCCAGGACGCCGAAGTGCGTGCTGAGGCCGCGCACGCGAATGCCGCGCCTCGCCCACTCCGGCGCGACGCCGGCGGCGAGGATGAGCGCGTCGTCGTCTTCGTAGGCGAAGAAGTCGAGGGCGCTGCGGATGAAGTCGGAGCCGACCCAGGTGTGGGGCATGTCGCCGATGAAGCCGCCCTCGCGCGGATTGGCGCGCACGACTTCGGCCCAGTGGTGCCACGCGGCGGGGCGCTGGTCTTCGAAGAAGTAGTCGAGGAGCGTGCGTGCTTTGTCGGGCTGGCCGAGGCGGACGAGGGTGCCGACGACGCGGAGCTCGTAGGGCGTGTAGGTGCGCGGCTCGAGCGCGTGCTCCCAGTATTTCCCGAAGGTGCGCAGGAGAGCCGCGCGCGGCAGTTCGGCATCGACGGGCGTGACCGCCACGGTCGTAGACGTCGCGTCGAAGTCGCCCAGCTCGACGGAGCCGGGGATGTAGTCGATCTTGTGCTGCTTCATCGTCGCGGCGATGGACGCGAGGAGGTGGGTGCGAAATTCGGCGGCGAAGTTCTTCTCGCCGGTCAGAAACTCGGCGTCTTCCAGTCCCTTGAGAATGAAGAGGTCGTCCCAGTACGAGTGCATCGGCTTGGCGGAGTAGCCCTCGTGCGAGATCGACTCCGGGGCCATGCCGTAGAAGGCAGTGTTCTGGTACTGCCTGGTCATGCGCTCGTGGCGGAGCTTGTCGATGAAGGCCACGACTTTGCGGATCGTCGGGAGCATGCGTTCGACAAGAGCGCGGTCTCCGGTGTGGCGGTAGTACTCGGCGACGAGGTAGATGAACTGGCCGTGGCTGTCGTGCTCGGGGACGGGATCGGCGCCGGCGGCGCTGACGCAGCACGGGACGTAGCCGTTGTCGTGAATGGCTTTGGCGTACCACTCGATGAACTCCCGCACCACGCCGTACTCCCCGAGCCGCAACAACGCCTCGGACGTCAGCGACCCGTCGCGGATCCAGGAGCGCTCGTAGGAGCGGGAACCGGGGTGGATGGCCTGGCCGTCGCGGTTGAGGAGGATGAACGTGCGTTGGGCTTCGATGGACTTGGCGATTCTTGGTTCTGACGGGGCTTCGAGGGAGAAAGTGCTGAGTGCTGAGTGCTGAGTGCTGAGTGGGGGACCGAGGGGGATTTCGAGCGTTACGTCGTTGCGGTCGAATTGAAGGAGTTTGCTGGTGTAATCGCCGGCGACTTGCTCCTCAGGGAGGACACCTCGAAGACTCGAAGACCTGTCGACTCGAAGCCTCTTCGTCGCGTCAGCGTCGACCGTCAAATCGTCCGAGATGCTGCGAATGCGCACCACTCCGCCCGTGCGGTTCAGGAACTGCCATTGGGGGTTGACCTGGAAGGGGCGGATGGCGAGGAGGAGGGTGGCGTTGGGGGCGGTCTGGTAGCGGACTTTCAGGGTGCCGTTGTCGTAGCGGGGGGTGATGGTCAGGTGTTTGTTCCAGACGACCTGGGGGCCTTCGTGTTGTTCGATGGTGACGTCGTTCCAGGTGACGAGCTTTTTGTCGAGGAGCAGGAAGGGCTCGATGGAGAAGCGGGCGGCGCCCGCCTCCACTGCGCCGTCTTCGCTGAAGAGCGCTTCCTCATCCTCGCCGTTCGTGCCGCCGAGGATGGTCCAGTAGGACTGTTCGCCGAGAAGGTAGCGGGGGAAGAGGCCGCGGCGGAAGTGCTTCGCCATCTCGGTGAAGAAGGCGTTGTCATCGCGCATCGGCGGGAGGGTGCGATAGGGCACGTTCACCCGCACGTCGCGCGCGTCGGCGTCGGGCATCGGGATCCACGTGTGGCCTTCGGCATTCGGCTTCTGGAGAACAATGCCGCCGATCTCCTGGATGTCGCCGGAGAGCTCGCGAATCTCGATATCGTCGAACCAGACCGTCCCCTTCCCTCCCGCGCCCGCGGTGACGACGAGCTCAATAGCGTCGATGGTCTTCGGCAGCGGGCTGGGACCGATGGGACCCCAGGCGAACTCGATCTGGCGTTTCTTGACGGAGACGCGGCGCCAGTCCGAGGGGAAGTCGTACTCACGGCGAGTCGTCCACCAGACGTTTTCGCCCTGGATGAATTTGATCTCGAGGGTGTTGCGCGGGGCGTTGCCTTTCACGCGGAAGGCGAGCTCGAAGTTCTCAGGAAGGGTGATCTTTCCGTCGCGGCGGGAGATGGCGTAGCCCGCGCGGCCGTGGAAGTCGAAGTCGACTTGCAGGGTGTTGGTCTGGGTGAGCTTCATCTCCACGCCCGTGGCGGGGACGGCTTTCCACGGGACGTCGAGGAGGTCGGCGTGTGCGGAAGTTGCGAGGACGAGCAACGCGACGCATGTCATCCCGAGCGTAGCGAGGGACCTGGGCGGGCGGGGCGCGAGGCATGTGTTTCGTGCCCCGCCCGCCCAGGTCCCTCGCTCGACGCTCGGGATGACAGCCTCTGCGCCCTGCGCCCTGCGCCCCGCGCCCTGCCTCACCCCTTCACGCTCCCGGCCATCATTCCGGCGATGTACTGCTTCTGCAGGACGAAGAAGAGCGCGAGCACCGGGATGACGGTCAGGACGGCGGCGGCCATCATCAGTTCGAGGTCGGGGAAGTGCTCGCCGCTGAGGTTGGCGACGGCGACGGGCATGGTGTACTTGTCGTCGTCGGTGAGGATGATCAGCGGCCACATGAAGTCGTTCCACGCGGACATGAAGGTGAAGATCGCCAGCGTGGCCAGCACGGGGCGCGCGACGGGCAGGATCACGGACCAGTAGATGCGCCATTCGCTCGCGCCGTCGATGCGCGCGGCGGCGAGGAGGTCGTCGGGGATCGAGAGCATGAACTGACGCACGAGGAACACGCCGTAGATGCCGGCCATGTACGGGATCAGGACGCCGACCCAGGTGTTGATCAGGCCCATCGACTTCAGCAATAGGAACAGCGGCAGCATGGCCACCTGCGCGGGGATGCCAAGGGAGACGACCAGCATCGTGAAGAGGCCGTCACGGCCGCGAAAACGGAGCTTCGCGTACGCGTAGCCGGCCATGGAGTTGAACAGCAGCGACAGCATCGTGCCGACGGCTGCAACGAAGAGACTGTTCAGAAAGGCGCGTCCGAGGTTGAGGTTCTCGAAGAGCGCGCGGTAGTGGACGAAGGTAACCCGCGAGGGGATCAGTCGCGGCGGAAACGACGTCGCCTCGCCTTGCGGCATCAGCGACGCGGAAATCATCCACAGCAGAGGAATGACGGTCGCGATCGCGCCGACGACGAGCGCAACGTGGATGAGGACGCGCTTCATCGCGTCCTCCGGACGAACGCGTTCGCGATCGTCGCCAGCAGCACGAGCGCGAAGAGGATGAATGCGACCGCGGCGGCGTAGCCCATGTTCCACCAGCGGAAGCCTTCGCGGTACATGAGCATGACGATGGTGAGCGTCGCGTTCAGCGGACCGCCATCGGGCGTCATGACGTAGGGCTCGGCGAAGACCTGCAGGAAGCCGATCGCGGTGATGATGCCGACGAAGACGAAGGTCGGCCCCAGCTGCGGGACGGTGATGTGGAGGAACTGCTTCCACGACCCCGCCCCGTCGATTCGCGCCGCCTCGTACAACTCCTCCGGCACGTTCTGCAGGCCGGCGAGGAAGATGACCGTGGCGTAGCCGAAGCCGCGCCAGATCGCGAGGAGGATCAGCGCGGGCATGGCCCACCGCGGATCGCCGAGCCAGTCGGGGCCAGCGATGCCGATGGCGTCGAGCATGCGGTTCAGGAGGCCGATACGCGGGTGGTAGATGTACTTCCAGACGATCGCGACGCCGACGATGGTCGTGACGACAGGCGCGAAGTAGATGGTGCGGAAGAAGGCTTTGAACCGCGCGAGCTTCGCGTTGAGGAGCAGCGCGGCGGCAAGCGCGACGCCGATCGTCAGCGGCCCGCCGACGAAGGAGAAGTAGAGCGTGTTCGTGAGCGCGCGCCAGAAGAGCGGGTTGTTGACGAGCGACGCGTAGTTCGCCGCGCCGACGACGCGGGTGTTGGCGAGGTCGCCGATGGAGTAGAGGTCGAAGTCGGTGAGGCTGAGCACGAGGCCGCCGAGGACGGGCAGGAAGAAGAAGAGGGTGATCAGCGTCATCGCCGGCGTGAGGAAGAGGAGGGCGGCGCGGGCTTCGGGCTTCATTTTTGTGCTCCGCGCGCGCCCCTGTCATCCCGAGCGTCGAGCGAGGGACCTGGGTGGGCGGGGCGCGAGGCACGTGTTTGGCGCCCCGCCCGCCCAGGTCCCTCGCTCGACGCTCGGGATGACAGGTTGCGGCTTTGGTGCTCTGTACTACTAATCTCGTGTTTCTTCACGGGACGCAACGTTTTCGCCGCGAAGCCTCTGTGCTCTCCCTCTTCTCTGTGGTGAATCGGTCCCCCTTCGTGCTTGCCGCGCGAAAGAGACCGTTCACCACAGAGACACAGAGACCACAGAGGCTTCGCGGCGAGAACTTGGGTGCGGCTCAGTACCTCTGTGGCTCCGTGGTGAACACCCGCGCGCAATCCACGCGACAGCACCCACCGCCGCTTCTCCAGCATCGTCTCGATCTTGCGATCCAGCGCCATTGCCGCTTCGCGGGCGTCGTACTGGCCTCGGATGGCGAGCTGGCCGTGCTCCGCCACCGCGTTCACGATGTTCTCCGCCTCGGGCACCCTCGGCAACGCGACGGTGCGGTCGAGCTGGAGACGGTAGGCGGCGATCTCGCGGTCGTCGCGGAGGCCGGGCGCGTTCCAGGCGCTGCGGCGCGCGGGGAGATCTCCGCTGAGCTCGAAGAACTTCGCCTGGATCGCGGGGCGTGAGAGGAACGCGATGAGCTTCTTCGCCGCTTCCTGCTTCTGCGAATGCTTCGTGATCACGAGGCTCGCTCCGCCGGCCAGGGAGACGCCCGGGTACTGCGCGCCGTCGGGCGCGGGCATGGGCGCGGTGCTCCAGGTCTGCTGCTGCTCTTTGGTCAGGCGCGTGCGCAGGTTGCCGATGTCCCACGGCCCGCTGATGAACATCGCGAACTGCCCTTCGCCGAACTGCTGGTAGAGGTTCGCGACCTGGGTGTTGCTCACCGTCGGCACGAGTCCGCGCTTGAAGAGATCGACGTAGAACGTGAAGCCGTCGATGAATTGCGGCTCGTCGAAGAGGGCGTGGCCGCGCTCGTCGATCAGGCGTGCGCCGCGGTTCAGGGCCATGATCACCGGCTGCGGCCACTCGTTCGTGGGCATGACCAGCGGGTAGAAGTCCGGGTTCTTCGACGTGGCTTTCAGCCGCTCCATGATGGACAGCCACTCGCTCCACGTGCGCGGCGGCGTAGGGATCATGTCGGTGCGGTAGTAGAGGAGGCGCGTGTCGACGTACCAGGGGATGCCATAGAGCGTCCCGTCGACGACGTTCGTGTCCCAGATGCCGGGGAAGTAGTCCGCGCGCGGGACAAGCGACTCGTCGAGCGGCACGATCGCGCCGACGGTGACGAGCTCGGACATCCAGCTGTTGCCAACCTGCACGACGTCGGGCAGCGAGTTGCCGACGTGCGCGGTGAGGATCTTCTCGTGCGCCGCGGTCCAGGGGATCTGCTGAACGTCGACGTGGATGCCGGTCTCACGCTCGAACTGCGGGAGGAGCTGGGCGACGACTTCGCCTTCACGGCCGAGGCCCCAGAATTCGATGCGGGTTTGTTGTTGAGAGCGGGCGCAGCTCACGAGCAAAAGCAGGAGGAGCCACGCCCTGCGTCCCTTACTCAGCAAGCCATCCTCCGGTGAAACCGGCGCGGCGCAGGCCTCTCCGAATGTGCTCGTTCTTCTTCATCGTCTTCCAGACCAGCTCCGACTTGTGGTTCTCGATCATGGCCACGATCGGGCCCTGGTCGATGCCGAGGTAGTCGGTGTCGAACCAGCCGACGCCGGGGACGATCTTGCCCGTCTGCACGTCGTGCGCGACGTTGAGCGTCGGGTTGAAGGAGTCGAGGAAGCCGTACTTCTGATAGAGATGCTGGCCGTACGTTTTGTGCATCGCGTCCGCGGCCTTCAGAGACTCATCCGGCGTGAACACGATCGACGAGATCGCGGCCGTCGGCGCGAGCGTGCCGTCGTCCCGCACCTCGGTCGGCGCGGCGCCGCGGGCGGCGTAGGTGTAGAACTTCGTTCCGTTCCACTCGCCATCGAACGGACCGTCGCACGCGGTCAGGCCCCAAACGTTCTCGCCGTAGCCGCGGAAGCCGTGCGGATTCTTGATGGCGTAATTGCGCTGCCAGAGCGTCGCGCGCCGCGAGTTCTCGAAGTAGTCGATCCCTTTCTCGCGCATCACGTGGTCCTTGATGCCGCGGAAGTCGATCCACACGTGCGAGTACTGGTGGCCGAACAGCGGGCCGAACGCGACGTGATCGCCCTCCCACTTGTACGACGCGGTGTACGCGTTCCACGCCTTCGGAGAGATCGGATACGTCGGCGATCCGATGGCCAGGATGTACAGCAGCATGGCCTCGTTGTAGCCGGTGTAGTCGTAGTCGTGCAGGCCGTTCTCGGGTGTCCAGCCCATCGAGACCAGCGGGTGGCGCTCCTGGAACTGGGTCCACTCCGCGCGCCTGTAGAGCCGCTCCGCGGTGTCGCGGATGGCGCGCTCGGTCTCATTGTCGCGATCGAAATACGACTGGCAGAAGAGGGCGCCGCCGAGGAAGAGCGTGGTGTCGATCGTCGACACCTCGACTTCCTTGAAGCGCTTCCCGGTCTTCATGTCCACGAAGTGGTAGAAGAACCCGCGGTCGCCTTCGACGCCGTTCTCGAAGAAGCGCAGCGTGGTCAGCACGCGCTCCGCCGCGGCCTCGCGCGTGACCCAGCCGTTCTCCGCGCCGATGGGGTACGCGGTGAGGCCGAAGCCCACCGCGGCGATGCTGGAGAACGACTGCGTCGGCCAGCGGTCGTGGACCAGGCCGTTCTCCGCGTTCGTCGTCTCCCAGAACCAGTTGAACGTGCGGTGCTGGACGTCGTCGATGAACTTCGGATGCAGCTGCACCTGAGGCTCCGCCGCCGCCGTTTCGGACGGCGACGGAGCCGGAGTGGAGCACGAGAGAGTGAGAACGAGGAGGGCGGCGAGAGCCGCCCTGACCGTGCTGTTCATTTAGAACCCGTAGCGGAGACCGATCTGGAACCGGCGCTCGGTGCCGCTGAGGATCGACGTCGGCTTGCCGAGGTCGGGATTGCCCTCGGGCGGGTTGAAGTCGACGAAGCCGCCGTAGCGCTCTTCATTGAAGAGGTTGAAGGCTTCGAGAGTGATGCCGAAGCGCTGCGAGGCGCCGAAGAGGAAGTCCTTGTCCAGACGAAGGTCGACCGTCGTCCAGGACGGGCTCTCGCCCGTGATCGGCACGTAGCAGTTGTTGTCGCCGCAGAAGCCGTCCGGGAACGAGTGGATGCGGAACTTGTCGCCCGAGCTGTACTGGATGAGGGAGCTCAGACGCATGTCCCACGGAATCCCGAGGATGCCGTTGGCGACGATGCGGTGGTCCTGCGTGCCGGGCGTGCCGTACTTCGCGTAGTCGTCCGGAGTGCGGCGGTCGAGGCTGAACAGATCGCCGCCGATCTGCTCCGCGTCCGCGTACGTGTACGCGACGTTGAAGCCGTATTTCGACTGGTCTGTGTACGGCTTGTCGAGCGTCAGGTAGACCGCGTCGTACCAGGTCTTCACGTCGTCATTCGAGATCAGGTAGTTGCTGTAGTTCGGATCGAGCTGCGGGCAGCACTGGCCCTTGCCCCACACGAAGGTCAGGCCGTTGTAGCTGCGGATGTTGGCGTAGCTGACGGCCGCGTTGATCTGGCCGAACTGCTGGCGGACGCCGAGGTTCCACTGATCCGAGTACGGCACCGCGAGGTTGTTCGAGATCAGGAACACCTCGGGCTTCCCGGTGATCCCGGTGGCCTGCAGCTCGCGGAGGCCGGCCGCGGTCAGGTACTTGGGATCCCAGACCGCCGCGGGCTGTCCCATGACCGGCGAGCCGTCCGGGGAGAAGAAGAACTCGCCAACGGAGTGCTGCAGGCGGAACTGCTCGTCGAGCGTGCTGTTGAACAGCGTGCGGTCGTAGTAGCGGCCCACGCCGCCGAAGGCCACGGTGCGTCCGGTCTGGAAGACGTCGTACGAGAAGCCGAGACGGGGCTGGAACAGGTCCGCCTGGCCCTCGCGGTCGTTGCCGTCCGTGAAGTACTCGGCCGGGAACTCGTCGGAGAGGCGGTTGCGGATGTCGATCGGCGTGACGTAGTCCGTGGCGATCATGTCCGTCTCGTAATCCCAGCGCAGGCCGAGATTGAGCGTCAGCTGATCGTTCACGGCCCAGTCGTCCTGGCCGTAGATCCCGTACTGCGTGTTGTCCGAGGACATGTCGGGATCGCCGAAGCCGAAGCGCGCCTTGTACGGGATGGTCGCGCTGAGGTTCTCGCGGAAGAAGTAGCGCGGGTTCTCCTCGAACAGCTTCCGGACCGTGTAGTCGACGAAGTCCATGTTGCCGCCGATCTTCAGCGTGTGGTTGCCCGGGCCGAGCTTGAAGTTCGAGAGCGTCACGTCATCGCGGAAGGAGAGGCGCTGCTGGCCGATGTCCTGCTCCGTGTCGCGGCCGCCCGTGCGAAGAACCAGTCCCCCGCCCTGATTCTCGTAGACGAATCCGACCGAGGTCGAATCGAGCGGCGTCGGATTCCACAGGAAGTCCTGGTAGCTGAGGCTGGCCTCGTTCAGCCAGCTGCTGGCCGTCCACTGGTGGCGCAGCGTCGTTCCCCAGACGTCGTTCTTCGCGTTCTCGGCGGACTCGTACGAAGTCTGATCGCCGAATCCGCGGACGTCCGTTTCCTTGCGAAGGTTCGCGCTGAAGTCGAAGATCTGGCTGGAATTCGGCTGGAAGCTGATCTTGCCGAAGGCGAGGTCCGAGCGGAACGGCGAGACGAACGTGCCGGCGAAGCTCTCGAGCTGCGCGCGGAGGGCCGGGTTGTTCGCGAATCCGGTCCCGAGCACGACGGTGTTCTCGCGGTCCTGATCGTTCGCTTCATACGACACGAAGAAGTGCATCCTGTCGCGGATGATCGGACCGCCGAGGCTCAGGCCGTACTGGCTGCGCTCGTACTCCGGGTTCGCGCCCGTCATCGGGTTCTCGGCGACGAGACCCTTGTCCTGGTAGAAGTAGAACAGGTCGCCCGACAGCTGGTTCGAGCCCGACTTCGTCACGGCCGTGATGATGGCGCTCGACGCCTTCTGGTACTCGGCGCTGTAGTTCTGGGTGATGACGCGGAACTCCTGCACCGCGTTCTGCGGGAACGGGTTCCCGCGGCTCGCGTCCTGTCCCACGACGCCGCCCTGGAGCACGTCGTTCTTGAAGCTCACGCCGTCGATGAAGACGTTCGTGGCCGACGAGACCTGCGCGCCGCCGCGGACTTCCTTACGCAGCGGATCGGTCCCGAGGTTCACTCCGGGCGCGAGCGCGGCGAAGTTCAGGAAGTTGCGGTCGTTCTGCGGCAGGTTCTCGATCTGCTGCCGCGTGACGTTCGTGGCGATCTCCGAGGTCTCGGTCTCGACCGCGGTCGAGCCGACGACGGTGATCTGCTCGAGCAGCACGAGATCGGGCGAGAGCTTGAAGTCGATGTTCAGGCTCTGTCCGACGAGCACGCGCACCTCACGCGCGCTGGCCTTGTACGACGGCGCGCTCACGTCGATGCGGTAGTTCGCGGGGGGAAGACCGGCAAGCGTGAACTTCCCTTCCGCGCCGGCGGTCGCCGTGTGCGTGAAACCTGTGGCGGTGTTCGTTGCGGTGATGGTGGCGCCGGGGAAGACGTTCCCGCTCTCGTCGTTCACCGTGCCGGTAATCGACGCGGTCGCGCCGCTCTGCGCGACCGCGCTCAACGCCGTGAGAGCGAGCAGCAGCATGACTCCGAATGTCCTGAGGATGCGATTCATCGCGAGGCCTCCTATTCCTTCCTGTTGGTCTGTCGTTTTCTGGTCTGTCTGGCACTGTTGCGCTCCGCGCCGCAGGAGCGGCGCACGACGAGCGAAGTTTCGAGTCGGGCGGGATGGCTGTCTTCCGTGAGCAGGATCTGCAGGCCGCGGCGTCCGAGCTCCGCGATCGGCACCTTCACCGTGGTCAGCGGAGGATCGAGGAAGCGCGCGATGGGGATGTCGTCGAAGCCGACCAGCGCGATGTGCTCGGGCACGCGCATGCGGGCGTCGCGGAACGCGCTGAGCGCGCCGATGGCCATGGAGTCGTTCGCGGCGAAGACGGCGGTGGGACGCGGCTGCATCGCCGCGATCGCCCGGCCGGCTTCGTACCCGGAGTCTTCGGTGAAATCCCCCGGCACCTCGATGCCCTCGATGCCGTGCGAGCGCACCCCCGCGCGGAAGCCGCGGCGGCGCTGCTCGGCGTCGGCGTTCCGCGCCGGGCCGCAGAGGAAGGCGACGTGCGTGTGGCCGAGGGATGCGAGATGGCGGATGACGTCGCGGGCGCCGGCGGCGTTGTCGATCGTGATCGACGGACGCCCGTCGACCTTCGCGTTCAGCAGGACCACCGGGATGCCCACGGGCAGCTCTCCCAGGAGCGCGGAGGCATCGAGATCCGGCGACATGACGATCAGCCCGTCGACCAGTCCGCGCACGGCCTGCACCACCGCGCGCATCTCCTCGCGATCGGCGTGCGAGCCGGAAAGGAGGAGGTGGTACCCCAGCTCCCGCGCCGCGGAATCGATCCCGCGGATGACCTCGGAGAAGAACTCTCCGTGGAGGTCGGGCAGGACGACGCCGATGGTGCGGGTGGAGCGTGTGGAGAGGCTGCGGGCGCCGGCGTGAGGGATGTACCGCAGCGCGCCGGCGACGTCCATGACGCGGCGGACGGTCTCTTCGCGGATGGGACCTTTCTGGTTGAAGACGCGCGAGACAGTGGCCACCGAAACCCCCGCCTGAGCCGCGACGTCACGGATGGTGACGTTCGGCGGAAGGTCGGCGGAGCGTGCAGAAGTGCGCGGCATGGCCCGGAGACGTGTAACCGGTTACATGGAACGGCGGGAAATTACTCCCGTTGGGGACGCGTGTCAACAAGAGGTAAAGAAAGATGGCAGAGAGCGTCTCAGAATCTGACCCCGCCGGCGCGCGTAGGCGCGCCCAAAAAACGAGCGAGTGTCTTTACGCCGGAGGCTGCTGATCCCGCACCGGGATGAAATTCGCTCAGATAATGACGATCCCGGCCTCGTTGGCACAGCGCTCGACAGCGTTCAATCCCGCGCCGAAGCTCAGCGGCGCAGTCGCGCCGCCCGTTAGATCACCTTCAACGACCCGATCGCCGAAAAGCATCAGCGCGCGGCGGGTGTTGAACTGGTGCGACATCCATACGAGCCCATCCGCGGCGGTCTCTGCCGCGTGCAGCGCCTTCGCCCACGTTACGGTAGAGCCGTACTCCGTCGGATCCGTGCTCGTCAGCTGGTGGGGATGAAGATCGAGTTGCTTGAGCCCATATCCAAGGAGCTCGATCAGTCGCAGGTCGCGATTCGGACGGAGCTCCGCCAGTCCCATTCTTGCCAGGCGTGATCGGAGGATGACGCCGCCGCTTCGCACGTCCCGAAAAACCGTCTCCGCGATTGCCGCTTCTTCGTCGTCCGCGCCATAGAGGATGGGCACCACCGTTCCCGCCGCATTCGTGAAGAAGTGAAAGCGTCCACGCACACCGGTTCCGCCGGGGTTGAACTCCGTCGACCGAAATTCGAGCCGGTGGACCCGGAGGAACCCCTCGTCCTTGCGCCATATCGTCAGACGCGCGTCGAGCACGGCGGGGGGTGCCGGAACCGCCACGGACGATCAACCCTCGATCGGTTCGATGGCACGACCGGCTGCTGCGATCACAGCCTCCGGGTCGACCTGGAGGAGATCCATCGGCGGAGCGCCGCCCAGCCACGCGTTCGGCGCGTAGAACCAGAGCGCGACCTGCCACTCGGTCAGCCCTGTGAACAGCGCGAGGATGTCGTGCATCGCGCCGACGGGCTGGCCCTCGTCAAACTGAAAGAGGGGGAACTGCTCCACGTCTCCCGCCGTCACTGAGAAGATGCGCTGCGCCGCCTTCCAGCGTATCGGCTCGGGCGGAGCCAGTCCGTAGAGCCGGGCGATGTCTGCGCTCCTCAACCATGGGACTTCGCGCATGAATCGGGCGCGGAGCTCAGCATTGGCACGCAACTGTTCCTCGTGCGCAGGAGTCGTCGGGTGAGTCGCGAGCGCGTCGATGAGCGAACGGAGGGACTTCTCGTCCGTCTCCCAGCCCTTCTCGAGGAGAGCCGCGAAGTCGCTGACGGCTTCCAGCACAGCGGGCCGTGTGGATTGGATCACGACCTCGGCCGGCCTGGTGCTCGTGGTGTGGTTTCGACTCATCGAGATCCTCTGCTGAGCAGCATGATACGCGCCCAAGAAAAAGGCGGAGGGGTTGCCTCCGCCTTTCGAACCAGCGAGAGTCTTTACGCCGTAGGCTACTGGCCCCGTACCGGGAGCTTCGCGGCTTCGGCCGAACGCGGCTTGACCGCGCTCATGGCGAGCTGCAGCATGGACGTCACGTCGGACAGGTCCGCCGTCACGATCATCGTGTTCCCGGTCTTGGCCAGGTTGCCGAACTGCGTGATGTACTGCTCGGCGAGCTTGAGCTGCATGGCCTCGAAGCCCCCCGAGATCATCGTCGCCTCGGCCACCCGGCGGATGCCTTCAGCGGTCGCGGTGGCGACGGCGAGCATCGCCTGGGCCTGGCCTTCGGCCTCGTTGATCTGCCGCTGCCGCGCGGCCTCGGAGTTCTTGATGACCTGCTGCTTGTGGCCTTCGGCGCTGTTGATAGCGGCGTCGCGCTCACCCTCGGACTGCAGAATCACGGCGCGCTTCTCGCGCTCGGCGCGCATCTGCTTTTCCATGGCCGCCAGGACGTCCTTCGGCGGGGTGATGTTCTTGATCTCGTAGCGCAGGACTTTCACGCCCCACGACTCGGAGGCCTTGTCGACTTCCTGGACGACCTGGGAGTTGATGTTCGTACGCTCTTCGAACGTACGGTCCAGGTCGATCTTGCCGATCTCGCTGCGGAGGTTGGTCTGCGCGAGCTGCTGGATGGCCCAGGAGTAGTCGCTGATGCCGTACGAGGCGCGCTCGGGGTTGAGGATCTTGAAGTAGAGGACGCCGTCGACGGCGACCTGGACATTGTCCTTGGTGATGCAGACCTGCTCGGGGACGTCGAGGGCGATCTCCTTGAGGGAGTGCTTGTAGCGGACGGTGTCCAGGAAGGGCCACAGGATGTGCAGACCGGCGCCGAGGGTCTCGTTGTACTTGCCGAGACGCTCCACGACCCAGGCCTGCTGCTGCGGAACGACGCGAACGATCTTCGAGATGAGGAGCATCGCGAAAATCGCGATGACTACGGCTACGATCAATGAACCCGTCATGGTGGTTTCCTTGTTGTTGTTGATTACGACGACGCCCGTACGTGGATGACCAGTCCATCCACGCCGACGACGACAGAGCGCTGCCCGCGATTCAGCGCCGTCTCCCCCACGTTGCGCGCGCTCCACGTGGTGCCGCGCATCTCAGCCTTGCCGAGCCCTTGCACGGGGATCTCTTCCATTGCGAGTGCCTGTTCCCCAAGGAGGGTGTCGACGACTTTCTTCTGGTCGAGCTTGAGTTTTCTCACCAGAACGGGCCGGACGAAGAAAAAGGCGAGCAGCGAGACGGTGGTGAAGATGAGGAGCTGAGCCCAGAGCGGGAGGGCGACGCCGAAGAGGATGAGTAGCCCGACGACGAAAGCGCCGACGGCGAAGAATGCGACGTGCAGACTGGCCGCCGTGAACTCCAGCGCCAGCAGGACGAATCCGATGACAACCCAGATCCACCAGGTCATATGTGTGTGGGGCGGAGGGTAGCATGCCTGAGTGCTGCGTGCTGAGTGGGAGCGCCGCCGTCTCGGCGGCTGTCGCGCAGGCGTCCCGCGCCTGCGCTCCCGGGCGGGTGGGAAAGCCGCCCATCGTCCGCTACAATTCCGGACTTATCGGGTCTTCAGCATGACACCTCTGGAAAAAACGAAGCTGGGCGCGTGGCTCAAGCGGCAGAACTCGTCATATTTCCATGAAGCCGAACAGCTTCGGGACACCGTGACGGACTGGCTGGGGTATGTGGTGCATACCTTTCCGCACTACACAAAGCACACCGTCGATCACAGCGACAACATCGTCCGCCAGATATCACACTTGCTCTTCCCCGAGAAGAAGAAAAAGCCGGTCGTCGCACTCTCGCCCATCGAGGCGTACGTGCTGATCGCTGCCGCGTACCTACATGACGCGGGGATGGTGGTGTCGGACAGCGAGAAGCGCGCGATCCTCGAATCGGACGACTGGAAGCGGTGGGTCGAAGGCGCGGCGCGCGAGCGCTGGGAGAAGGTGCGGACCATCCGCGAGGCCGCGCAGCCGGCCGATCCGACCGTGCGGGATTTTCTCGCGGACGTCTACACGCGGCACCTGATGGCGGAGTACGTCCGCCGCGTGCATCACAAGCGCGCCGCGCGCGTGATCGCGGATCACCCGGCGACGTTCGACCGCTTCTCACTGAAGGACCCGCTCGTCGCGCGCACGATCGCTGACGTCTGCGTCGGCCACGGCCTTTCCCACGCGGAGCTGCAGGATCGCAACCGCTATCCCGAGCAGCGGCAGCTCGCGGGCGATCACGCCAACGTTCGCTGGATGGCGATCATGCTCCGCCTCGGCGACCTGCTCGACATGCGCGCCGAACGCGCCTGCCCGCTGCTGCTCAACGCCGCGTCACCGCTTCCGCCGGAGAGCGTCGCGCACTGGACGCAATACCAGAAGCTAACGCAGTTCCTCGTGTCGCCGGAGCGCATCGAGATCGCCGCGGAGTGTGACACGCGCGACGAGTACCAGGCCCTCCGCGACTGGTGCCACTGGATCGAGGAGGAAGCGAAGAACGCGACGCTGCTCATGACGCGCGCCGAGCGTCACGAGGAGTGGCAGCCACCCGCGCCGAGCATTGCGATCGGCAAGAGCGCGAACGCGACGTTCCTCGTTGACGACTGGCGCTTCGAGCTGGACCGCGATGCGGTTTTCGATCGTCTGATCTACGACGTCTACGAAGAGCCGATCACGTTCATCCGCGAGCTCATTCAGAACGCGCTCGACGCGACGCGCGTACGAATGTACCTCGACCTCGAGGCCGCAGGCCTGCCTCGCCCCGAATACCCGACGGAGGTCGACCAGGCGACGCGCGACCGCTACCCGGTGGAGCTCACCCTCGAGACGCGCACGATCTGCAACGAGCACACCGGGGAGGACGAACAGCGCCAAGTCTTCACGATCACCGATCACGGCGTTGGCATGGACCGCGAGATCATCAGCCGCTACCTGCTCCAGATCGGCAGGTCCTACTACATCTCCGACGAGTTCCAGCGCTCGTTCCGCTTCGTTCCCACGAGCCGCTTCGGCGTCGGCTTTCTCTCTGTATTTGCGGTGGCGGACCAGGTGACGATCGACACCTACAAGCCAACGTCCCGCGCGAACGATAACAGCCCGATCCAACTCGTGCTGCGAGGGGTGAGGAATTACGTGCTGCCACAGGTGGGCGCGCGGAGGATAGCGGGGACGCGGATTGAGGTGGTGCTGAGGAAGGCTTTCGATGCGGACAAAGTGAGCAAGGAGATCCGGCACTGGTGCCGCCGCGTCGAATTTCCTATTCAGCTGGCAATGCCAGCGGAAACGATCGAGATTCGGAGCGAACAATTCAGCGATCTCGAGTCGCACACTCCGGATGCGGATGAGCCGGAGGCCACATGGCACATCCGGGCCTACCCGTTCCAGGATGGTGGCGTCGCAGGCGAGATTTACATTCGGTCACGATCGCGAGCTGGCGTCGAAACTCTGGGAGATGCTCACTCCTCATACAACAGTGCACATCCTGTGAACCCGCTTCCCGATCCGCCCAGTCTTCTGTTGTGCTTACATGGAATTGCGACCAGGGACAAGAACCCCGATTCCGGCCGTTGGTCGTGGAGAGCGGACGTTCGCCGGCCAACGTCCATGACGTTGAGTCGCATGGGGCGCCCGGACGCCACGCCGCCGGAGATTGAACGTGCCGTAGCAAAGATCGTCAACGAGCACGTAACGTCGTGCCCGGAGGCAACCGGCGCCAACGCCTGGGAGTATCGGCAGCGGCTCGCCGGTACGTTTGGTGGTCTAGGCCCATCGATCTGGCAAACGATGCCGATGATTCCCGCCATCTCCCGAACCGGCGTCATCATGGCGACCCTCCAGGACCTGCACCGCGTGCCCATAATCGCCACCTGGGCCGACACGGTGCCGCCGCGGTCCGATCACCAACGATGGGCAGTTGACGACTCACCGACGTTGGATCTTCGCGAACGCATCCTAGTGAATTGGCTTACCGAGTCGCGCATCCCTGCTGCAGCGGTCGTGGAAGACGCTACTGTGCGAGTGCAGTGGAAACACTTGCACGACGATGAGAGCAATGTGTTTCGTTTTTTTGGCGATGTATTTGTCTGGTTGCCTTTAGCGTCCCCACGGATCGCGGCGGTAATGGCTCACCCCATCTTCATTGTCAACGAGCACCACGAGCTCGGGCGGTGGCTTTCGGCCATCCGTGAGGCAGTGGATTCAGGGAAGTTGGACAACCGTCGCGCGTTGATCCCGCTCAATCATCTCCGCTGGGGAGATGTCGATGATCTGGAGCAGTGGCGCACGGCATCAGTCCCTCCCGAATTGCGCCCTCCCCCGCTGGTCAAGGTCGCCCGGGGCATCTTCGCCTCCCCGCCTGGGTGCTGAGTCCATCTTCAGGGGCGCGCCGCTTCGATCAGGCCCAGCCCAGCTGCATGCGGAAGTTTCGCGGCGTCCCCTGGGCGTCGAGAGCGAAGGCGGCGAAGGTGTCGGCCCAGCTGGCGCGCTCCTGCCAGCGCACGCGGAAGCCGTCGTGGTGCCAGTGTTCGAGATCGGCGATCTCGCCGCCGGCGAACTGGAGAGTGAGCCCGTTGGCGGTGTGTTTTACGACCATGTCGCCGTGGAGCTCGTCGACGTATGTGCCGGCGTACTCCTCGAGGGGCCGGGACGGCTTCGTGTCCGCGATCCGTTTCGGCGGCGCGGGAGTGCCGGCGGCTCGGGCGGGCGGCGTAGTCTCTGGTGTCGGCGATGCCGAGGAGGGTGTCGAGGATGCGGGCGGCGATCGAGCCGTGGAGAGTCGGCGCCGACCAGGTGTTCACCATCACGCAGACACCGATGCGGTCGTCCGGGAGGATGGCCATGTACGTCGACATCCCGTCCGCGCCGCCGCTATGCCAGAGCATGCGGTGGCCGCGGTAGTCCATCACCTGCCAGCCGAGGCCGTACGCGGCGAAGAAATGCACGCCGCGGGACTTGCGCATCTCCGCCGTCGTGGCGATCAGGATCGGCTCGTGCATCTCGGCCATGGCCGCCGCGGAGACGATGGACTCGGTCATACCGAGGGGGCCGACGAGACGCGTGCGCAGCATCTCCGAGATCGTGGCGTTCAGCGTGCGACACGGATCGCGCAGCTCGAAGGCGGGTATGTCAACCTATGTTGTCAAGAGCAACGCGTATTCCTCCTCATGCGGTACGCGGTCGTACTGCTCCAGATCCTCGGGACGCACGAGCTCGACCTCCGCCACCTCCAGCGGGTCGAGCACCAGCGTTTCGAGGTTCACGTCGCGACGGAGGATGTGGACTTCGTGGAACTCGTTCTCGATGTAGTCCTCGCGCAACCGGGTGCTGTAGCGGAGTGTCCCGATGTGGATCAGTTCCTCGGCCACGATGACGAGGCCGATCTCCTCGAAGGTCTCCCGGATCGCGGCGTCGGTCGCGGACTCGCCGGCAGACGCATGGCCGGCGACGGAGATGTCCCAGAGTCCCGGCCAGTTCTCCTTTGCCAATGCGCGGCGCTGCAAGAGCAGGCGTCCGTCGGACGCCACGATCCAGACGTGCGCGCAGCGGTGCCAGTCGCCGTCGCGGTGGACGTCTGGCTTCGGTTTGACGATGCCGGTGGAGGCGCCGTCCGCGGTGAGAACGTCGATCAGCTCGATCATGGGTTGCCCGTTGCCCGTGACCCGTTGCCAGAGCCGTTTTCGCCCAAGCCATGATCCACGAGAGCTCGCTGCGGCCGTGATTCCGCGAAACAGCACGGGGAACCGGTCACGGGCAACGGGCAACGCTTCAAGGCACGTACCGCCGCGTCGGAACTCCTTCCCCTCTGCTGATCGACAGCTCCGCGAGCATCTGCGTCAGGCGCCGCCCCTCGGGCGTCGTGCGCTCATATGCATCGCAGAGCATCGACACGTGCTGCGGGTCGACTTCCGCGGAGATCGTGAACCCCTGCGGCGGCTGTTGCGCCCGGATGGTCTCCGTCTTCCGCCACAGCCCGCCGACCAGCTCGCAGCGGCGATAGAGCTCCCCTTTTTCCGGCTGATACATGTACGCCGCCAGCGGCGGGATGCCGTACGCGTTGGCCTTCATCTCATCGAGCGCACGCAGGATGCGCTCGCCGATGAGGAGGCGCAGCCGGTCGAAGTCGTCTCCCGCGTAGCGGACGATGCGCAGGCCGGTGCGGTAGATGCTCTTCTCGCCGAGGTTCCTGGCGAGGCGGTAGAGAGTGGAGCGGACGGCCGTACATTGCAGCTCGATCGGCGAGCCATCCCAATCCACCACGAGACGGTGCGTCGTCGCGGGCGCGAGGCGCCCCTCATGCGCGAGCAGAAACCCGACCACCGACAGCTCCAGGACGCGAACGGGCATCTCGCCGTAGCGCGCGCGGAGCGGTTCATCGAGCCGAATGCGCCCGTACCGGCGGCGCTCCCGCTTGATCTCCAGCACCCAGAAAATGAAGCACCGGGTCCCGGAGGATGTCAAGTGAGCTGCGTCACGGTTCTGCGCGCCCGCGTTCGCGCGCCTATAATCGCGCGGCCCATGTCTTTCACCCGCAAATACCTCCTGTGGCTCCTCCTTCCGCCGCTGGCGGTGAGCATTCTGCCGGCGCTGCTGTTCGTGGCGCAGACGGTCCAGCTCTCGCCCACGCGCGCTCTCGTGCTGGTCGGGCTGCTGATCGTCACGTACGGCGGCGGGTGCGTGCTCTTCACGCTGCGCATCGGGCCGCACGCGCGGCGCGTGGAGGAAGCGCTCGCGGGCGAAGGCGATCTGTCGCAGGCCATGTCGGACTGCCTGGACGAGACCAAGAAGCTCTCCCTGTGGCTCTGGGGCGGCGGCGGCGTGCTCTTCGCCCTGATCGCCTCGTCGATCCTGATGCGCACCGTGACCGGCTTCGCGACGTTCCTCGTCGCGGCGCTGATGGCCGGGTTCATCTCCATCGTCTGGGGCTACGCGATGGGCAAGCACCGGCTGATTCAGGCCGCGGCCGGCCGGCGCGTCCACTATCAGGGCGGCGAGCTCTCCCTCGGCAAGAAGATCGCGATCGTGTTCATCGGCTCGCTGACGATCTCGTCCGCGGCGCTGATCCTGCTGGTCTCCTCGCGCGTGTCGTCGACGCTGGAGGTCCTGGCCATCGACACGGCGTCGGACCGCTTCCAGCGGCTCTTCGAAACGGCGAACCTCCTCGCGAAGGTCGACGCCTCGGCACTCGACACGATGAAGTTCTCCATCCCGCCCGGCTACTCACTGCACCTCATTCCCAAACAGGGAAAGCCGGTGAGCACGTCGGACACGCTCGATGCCGACGAGCTCCGCGCCATCCGCAACGCGGGCACAGGCGACAGCCGCGGGTTCAGCAGCTCGCACGTGACGCACTTCGCGGAGCTGAAGGACGGCTCGATCCTGGCGCTGGCGATCCCCTTCGACGCGTACCGGAACATCCCCTTCCAGGTGACGATGTACACGCTCGTGGTCATGCTCCTCACGACCGCGGCGTTCGTCCTGGCGACCATCGTGCTCTCGCGCGACATCACGCACCCGCTGCACGAGCTGCGCGGCGTGGCCAGCGAGATGGCGAACGGCAACTTCGAGGTCGCGCCGCGCGTATTCGCGGACGACGAGGTCGGCAGTCTCGCGCGCAGCTTCGGCGAGACGCGCTCGAACCTCCGCCGCCTCCTGGGCCGCATGGGCGGCAGCGGCACGACGATCACGGACGGCGTCCGGGTGATCACCGGCGGCACGGAGATGCTGCTGGAGCGCTCGCGCGAACAGAGCTCGCTCACCGAGCGCTCGTCGGCCGCGGTCGAGAACGTGCGCGGCGGCATCCGCGGCGTCCTCGGCGCCGCCGAAACGGTCAGCGACCTGACGCACGACGCCTCGGCCCGCGCTCTTCAGTTGCAGGCGTCGGCGGAGGAAGTCGCGCGGAGCATGGACTATCTGTTCCAGTCGGTGGAGAAGACGTCGTCGTCCGCGACGCAGATGAACGCGACGATGAACGAGACCTCGGGGCGGACGGATGTTCTGGCGAGCATCGGCGAGGAAGTGCTGTCGTTCGTGGCGGAGATGGAGTCGACGGTCGCCGAGCTGCTGACCAGCTCGCAGTCGACGGCGGACCTCGCGCAGCAGGTGCGGGAGAACGCCCGCGGCGGCGGCGACGCGGTGGAGCGCACGGTGGCGGGGATCAACGTCACGCACGACCTGACGGTCAGCACGGCCAAGACGATGGACGAGCTGCAGCGCAGCGTCGGCGAGATCAGCCGCATCCTGAGCGTCATCGAGGAAGTCGCGAACCAGACCAACCTCCTCTCCCTCAACGCCGCGATCATCGCCGCGCAGGCAGGCGAGCACGGTGCGGGCTTCACCGTCGTCGCCGACGAGATCCGCCAGCTGGCCGAGCGCACGCGCGGCTCGACGAAGGAGATCGCCGCAATCATCAAGGCCGTGCAGACCGGCTCGCGCGCGGCGGTGGCGAAGATGCACGAGGGCGTCACGCGCGTCGGACAGAACGTGAAGCTCGCGGAGGAAGCGGCGAGCTCGCTGACGAAAATCGTCGACAGCGCGTCGCGCTCGTTCGACATGGCCACGCGCATGAACCGCGCCCTGTCCGAGCAGTCCACCGCCAGCAAGCGCCTGCACGAGGTCACCTCGCGCATGTCCGATCACATCTCCGAGATCAACCGCGCCACGAGCGAGCAGGCCCGCGGCACGCAGCTCATGGCCCAGGAGTCCGAGCGCGTCCGCGACATCGCCGCGCAGGTGAAGAGCGCGACCGAGGAGCAGTCCGTCGCCGGACGCGGGATCACCGCGGCGCTGGAGCGGATCTCCGAGGATGCGGCCGCGATGCGCGATCTGCTCGAGCGGCAGCTCGAAGAGACCGACCGCATCGCCGACGCCTCGCGAGTCATGCTCGACATCGCGCAAAAGAACGACACCGTCGCCCGCGAGTTCAACACCACCATGCAGCGCCTGGTCAGCAGCGGCCAGGAGTTCGAGAGCGAAGTGACGCGCTTCCGCTTCTCGGGCGAAACGTAGGGCGTGACTCTGCTCTGCACTGTCCGCAACTGCCGGGCGCCGCTGGTGCGCGCAGAGAATCGGCACGTCTGCACAAACAACCACTCCTTTGATATCGCCCGCAGTGGGTACGTCAACCTCTTGCAACCCCAGGATCGGCGCTCGAAGAACCCGGGGGATACCGCGGAGGCCGTGGCGGCGCGGCGGAGGTTTTACGAGCGCGGAGACCCGTTGATCGATGCGATCGTGCGGGCGTTTCTGGTGAGCGGAACGATGCTGGACGTGGGGTGCGGCGAGGGGTCGCACCTGGATGCATTGCGGCATGCGTATGGCGTCGAGGCGTGGGGGGTGGATATCTCCGTGCCGGCGATCGAGCTGGCGGCGCGGACTTATCGGGAGTGCTCGTTCGTGGTCGCCAACGCGGACCGCTTCCTGCCGTTCGCAGATGCATCCTTCGATGTCGTGGCGTCGATCACCGCGCGGATGCACGCGGAGGAAATGCGCCGCGTGCTGCGTCCGGACGGTGCGTTGCTGGTCGTGGTTCCGGGCGCGGAGGATCTCGTTGAATTGCGCGCGGCGGTGCAGGGAGAGCGCGTGGAACGCGATCGTGTGGAGCGTACGGTCGCGGAGTTCGCGCCGCTGTTCACCCTCGAGCGCAGCGAGACGTTGAAGCATCCCGCGCGCCTCGATCGCGCGGCGATCGCCGAGGTGATGGCGTCGTCGTATCGCGGGCTGCGCACGCGCGAGCGGGAGCGGCTCGAACAGCTCGACACGCTCGACGTCACCCTGGCGCGAGAGGCTCTGTTGTTCCGATCCCGGTAGAATCCCGCGCATGCAACGACAGCTCGCCGTCCTCGCCCTGGTCGTTCTCAGTGCCTGCGCGTCGCGTGCTCCGCTCGATCTGCGGAATGCGGAACTGGTCGACCTCACGTATGCATTCGACGAGCGGACGCTGTACTGGCCGACGTCGCCGTCGTCGTTCGAGATCAAGCAGCTCGCGTACGGGGCGACGCCCGGCGGCTGGTTCTATTCGTCGAACGCTATCTGTACGCCGGAGCACGGCGGCACGCACCTCGACGCGCCGATCCATTTCGCGGAAGGCAAACGTACCGCAGATCAGATACCGTTGCAGCAGTTGCTCGCTCCGGCGGTCGTGATCGACGTCGCTGCGAAGGCCGCAGCCAACGCGGACTATCGCCTGACCGCGGATGACGTGCGCGCATGGGAGTCGCAGCACGGCACGATCGCCGCGGGGACGATCGTCCTGTTGCACACCGGCTGGGGTGCGCGGTGGCCGGACCGCAAGCAGTACTTCGGCGATGACACGCCGGGGGCGACGGACAACCTGCACTTCCCGTCGTACGGCGAAGACGCCGCGCGCCTGCTCGTCACGGACCGCCGCGTCGCCGCCCTCGGCGTCGACACCGCGAGCATCGACTACGGCCAATCGAAGGATTTCATCGTCCACCGCGTGGCGAACGGCGCGGACGTCCCCGGATTCGAGAACGTCGCCAACCTCGAGCGCCTCCCCGCGCGCGGCGCGTTCGTCATCGCACTGCCGATGAAGATCGCGGGCGGCTCGGGAGGACCGCTGCGTATCGTCGCGGCAGTGCCGTGACGTTCCCCCGCCCACGAGGGGGGCGGGCTGAAGCCACGCCCTACGTTTGTCTGGGGTTCCAGTGGAGCCAGGGGTAATCCTCGGGGCGTTCGACCAGGCCTTTGCGAACGGGATTCTGGCGAATGTACTCAGCCTTCTGCGGCAGACTATCTTCACGACGGAGCTCGTGATCGAAGCTCTCCTGCAACCAGAGTGTGCCGCGCCTGCCGATCGCGAGGTTCGCTTCACGTGAAGAGGCACCCTTCACCCGTTGCATGATCGCTCTGAGGGGATGTGTCAGGCCGTCCGATCCCCACCCGGGTGTGATGAGCACATGAACGTGATCCGGCATCACGACGGCGACATGTAACCAGTACATCGTCGATTGCACTACGTGCCGCAGAACGACGTCACGGGCACGCTCCGGCAGAACGTACCGATCGTACGTCGTGAACGTGACGAAATACGTTTTGAAATCGCTCTGAAAGTGCGGGAGGTGGCGGCGATAAGAACTGCGGCCGGTAATCATCGCGTCGATGATCTCTCGGCGCTCGCCGCGAACGGAGTTTTCTACCAAACGTAGGGCGTGGCTTCAGCCCGCCTCCCTCGTGGGCGGGCGGGAGGCCACAGGGCGTGGAAAAGCCCGCCCCCCCACGGGGAGGCGGGCTGAAGCCACGCCCTACATTGAAACTATTCGAACTTGACGTTACGGACGTAGTGGCAGGTGTACCCGCCGGGGTTCTTCTGGAGGTAGTCCTGGTGGTAGTCCTCGGCGCTCCAGAACTCCTTCGCCGGGACGATCTCGGTCACCACCGGGCGCTTCCACGCGCCGGACTTGTCGACTTTCGCCTTCACGGCCTCGGCCACCTTTCGCTGCGCGTCGTCCTGGACGAAGATCGCGGAGCGGTACGAGGTGCCGACGTCGTTGCCCTGGCGGTTGAGCGTCGTCGGGTCGTGGATCTTGAAGAAGAACTCGAGGAGGTCCTCATACGAGACCCGCGACGGGTCGAACGTGATCTTGATGGCCTCGGCGTGGCCCTCGTGGTTCTGATACGTGGCGTTCTTCACGCTGCCGCCGGTGTAGCCGACTTCCGTAGCGAGCACGCCGGGGATCTTGCGGATCAGTTCCTCGACGCCCCAGAAGCAGCCGCCGGCGAGCGTGGCGACCTGCTTGGCGCCGGGCTTCGCCGCGGTCTTCTCGAACAGCTTCCTGTACTCGCCGTAGCCCTCGGCTTCGAGACGCGCGACCGGGACGAACCGCATGGACGCGGAATTCATGCAGTAGCGCAGACCGGTGGGTGCCGGGCCGTCCTCGAACACGTGTCCCAGGTGGGAGTCGGCGTTCTTCGAGCGGGCTTCGGTGCGGGTCATGAACAGCTTGCGGTCGGACTTGGTCTTGACGTTCTCCGGCACGAGTGGGCGCGTGAAGCTCGGCCAGCCGGTGCCGGACTCGAACTTGTCGAGCGAGGAGAACAGCGGCTCGCCGCTGACGACGTCGACGTAGATGCCGGCCTCGTGGTTGTCCCAGTACTCGTTACGGAACGGCGGCTCGGTGCCTTCGTTCTGGGTGACGTCGTACTGGATGGACGTGAGCTTCTTCTTGAGCTCCGCCTCGGGTGGTTTGACGAACGGCTGGGACATTTTGGCTGAGCCTCCTTTGGGCGACTTCGCCGACGCGTTCGCCGGCGCAGACTGCGACTGCACGCAGCCGAAGAGGAGAACGAGCAAGGGGATGTATTGGATTTTCCGGGATACCACCGCGTGCCTCCTGCGCCGTTGAAACGATTTGATCGGCGTCGAATATTCGATGCCGGAGGCACGCGATGGTTTCATCGCGTTACGGTAAGTACGTATCGCGGTCGACCTGGCCCAGCAGGACGAACGGCGGCTTGTGGTACTCCTTGCGCTGGCCGGTCTGCGTGTCGAGCACCTCGATGGTGAACTCCACGTCGCTGAGGCCGCCATGGAAGAGGTCGATGCGGTCTACGAACGGACGCGCATCGCTGAAGCGCACCATCCACTCGCCGGAGCCGACGTTCTCGTCGAAGAAGAACACCGCCGTCTCGGTCGTGGGCGAGCTGGCGATCGAGCGCGCGTTCATGTAGCCCTCGCCTGCCGGCGTCGTGAACGGATTGCGGTAGCGCATCCGCACTTCGAAGCGGTTGTTCAGCAGGCGGATCGTCGATGACTCGGCATTCGGGGCGACCTTCAGCGAATCGAAGCCGCCGCGCAGGCCGGCGGTCGACGCCGGGTACGTGGAGCGGTCGATGACGCCGACCAGCTGATTCGCCGGCTTGTGGTACTCGTGGACGATCCCCGACAGCGAGTCCGTCACCACGACGAAGAACTCCACGTCGCTGAGGCCGCCGAGGAAGACGTGGATGTGGTTGTCGAACGGACGGGCGTCCGAGATGCGCACGAGCAGCTCGATGACCTTCTCATCACCGAACGTGAACACCGCCGACTCGCTCAGCGCGGTGCTGAACAGCGAGCGGCCGAGGAGCTTACCTTCCTTGCCGTTGTCGAACTGGTTCTTGTAGCGGACCTGCACGTAGAAGCGGCTGTTGAGCATCGGCACGAGCTCGGAGAGCGACGGAGCAACGGTCACCGTCACCTGACGCGACGCCAGCGCACCGCACACCCCCGAGACCTCGGCCCAGAACTTCGACGTCGCGGTGAGCGGTCCCACGGTGACGTTCGCGGTCGCGCCGATCTCGTTGCTCCGGTCGCCGACCACACCGCTGTACCACTTCACTGAGATGCCGTTCGCGAACGCGATCGACAGGTTCGCGGTCTGACCGGAGTTGATCGACGCATCCGCGGGCTGCGCACTGATCGTCGGCAGCGCGCACGTCCCGCCGACGGTGATCAGCGACGACACCACGGTGCGGTTGCAGCCGTTCTTCACGCGAGCCCAGAAGCTCGTCGCGGTCGTGGCCGTGACCGTCACGCTCTGTGTCGACGCGACCTTCTCGCCGCCGGCGCCGGGTGTCGTGCCCTTGAACCACTCGTAGGTGACCGGAGCAGCGGTGCTCGACCCGGTGATTGACAACGTGAACTTGGTGGGCATGCCCGGCGTCGACGTCGGCTGGCCGAGGGTGATGCTCGCGCACGTGCTGACGGTGACGGTCGCCGCGGCGCTATCCACCGGATGGCCGCACTGGCCGCTGACGCGGACCCAGTACTTCGCCGTCTCGCCCGGCGAGACCGTCACCTTGTTCGAGTTGCCGCCCACCGGCGAGTCGATGACTCCCGACTCCCCGCGGTACCACTGGTAGGAGAGGCCGGTGCCCGTGGCCGTGACCTGCAACTGCGTCGAGTTGCCCTGCGTGATGTTGGCGTTCTGCGGGTTCGCCGTGATCGCCGGATTGGCGCACGAGGCGGTGACCACCGCCGTGTTGCTGTTGGCCGAGCTGCCGTCGTCGCAGGTGTTCGAGACCTTCACCCACATGTTGAACGTGCCCGCCGCTTGCGGGGTGACGTTCAGCTTGTTCGACGTCGAGGGCCCGTTGATCGGTGTCGATGTGTCGGGCGAGACGCCGCTGTACCACTGATACGTCAGCGGCGAGGTGCCCGCGGCCGTAACGGAGAGCTGTACCGTCGCGCCGAGGACCATGTTCGTCAAAGCCGCCGGATGCGTCGTGATCGACACGGGGAGGCAGACTTCCTTCGCCAGCATGAACGCGATGTCCGTGTCGAGGCGGCGTCCGCTGACGTAGTTCAACCCGCCGCCTTCCGTTCCGTAAACGGCGCGGACGGCGTCGATGTCCCAGGGCTGCAGCTCGCCGTTGAAGGACGAGCCGACGGACGAGTTCATGATCGCCGACGACGTGCACGGCACCTCGGTCGTGCAGCTCTCGTTCGAGTGGCGGAAGCCGAGGGTGTGCCCCAGCTCATGGGCCATCGTCGTGCGGAACTTGCTCTGCCCGAGACTCGAGGCCTTGATGCCCTTCTGGGTAATGACGTTCGAGCCGGTGATCGTGCCGAAGGTGTCGCCGACACCCTCCGGATATTTGTGCGAGCCCGACGTGCGCCAGCGCGCCTGCGCGACGGTGCCCGATCCGCCCCATACCCCCGGGATCAGGTCGTTTGGGTCTTCTTCGATGATCTTGTCCTGGCCGGTGTTGAGGTTCAGCACCGTGTCGCCGGTGTCGCCGCCGATCGAGTACGCCACGTCCGAGCCGCCGTCGTTCGACCATGCGGAGGCGCCGACGTCCGAGGCGTCCTCGAAGTCATACTCCGCGAAATTCGGCTCGATGCCGCCCGCGGTGGCCCCGGCTGGGCGGTCGCCGACGAAGTAGGTCGCCGCCACCTTCCGGCCCGCGACGCGGTGGCGGATGAACTCGCGGAACGCGTCCGCACGGCGGTCGATCTCGACGGCGGTCTTGCCGTAGATGTCCCAGCCGTGGACTTCCGCCACGTCGCGCACGAAGAGGTCGCCCTTCTTCTCGAAGCGGCCCAGCGTGAGGTGCTGCGTGGTCCACTGTCCAACGCGGTCTTCGGTCAGGAAGACCAGGTAGCTCTTCCCCACTTCATAACGCGGCGCGCCGGAAGCCACCATCGCCTCATCCCCGATGCGCCCGCCCCACTCGACGAGGGACACGCGCGAGGGAGTGACCGCGCCTTTCAATACCTCTTCGACCTGAATCGTGATTACCGTCTCGATCTCGCCAGCGTCGTTGAATCGCGGCTCGGCGGCAACGACGACGCCCGAGACGATCGCGTTCGAGCCGTCGATGAGCGTTTCATCCGAGGGCACGACGAACGTCGCCGCCTGAAGACTCATCGCGGCGAGCGCGACAATGAGGAAAGAACGGGCAACCTTGAACATGGAATGGACCCCTCTGCTGGAATGGACACCGCGGACCCTGCTGAGGTGGCGCAACATGCTCGATCCAAATGTTTATTGCCGCTAAACGTGAGCTACGTCACGTTTGTGGAGTGCGGTGACGGCTAGTCACCGCTTTTCTATCTTTGTGCGGGACGCGCCCGAAGATAGGAAAGCGGCGACTCGTCGTCGCCGCACTCCATATTCACGGCTTGTAGGACGTGCGGTCGACCTGGCCCAGGAGGCTGAAGGCCGGTTTGCTGTAGTCCTTGCGCGCGCCGGTCTTCGTGTCCGTCACCTCGATCGTCAGCTCCACGTCGGTCAAGCCGCCGTGGAACATGTCGATGCGGTTGGCGAACGGGCGGGCGTCGCTGAAGCGCACCATCCACTCCGCCGAGCCCGCGTTCTCGCCGAAGTAGAAGACCGCCGTCTCCGTCGTCGACGTGCTCGCGATGGAGCGCGCGTTCAGGTAGCCGGTGGTCGCCGGGGTCGTGAACTGGTTGCGATAGCGCACCCGCACCTGGAAGCGGTTGTTCAGCACGCGGATCGTCGAGATCTCCGCGTTCGGGGCGATAAAAGCGCCATCCTCGCCGGTCAGCACCGAGGTCGATCCCGGGAAAGTGTTGCGGTCGATGACGCCCTGTAGCTTGTTCGCCGGCTTGCCGTATTCGTGAACGATCCCCGTCGCTGAATCCGTGACCACCACGAAAAACTCCACGTCGCTCAGGCCGCCGAGGAAGACGTGGATGTTGTTGTCGAACGGACGCGCATCCGAAACTCGCACGAGCAGCTCGACCACGTTCTGGTCGCCGAACGTGAACACCGCCGTCTCGCTGAGCGAGCTGCTGAACAGCGAGCGCCCGACGAGCTTGCCCTGCTTGTTGTTGTCGAACTGATTCCTGTAGCGGACCTGGACCACGAAGCGGTTGTTCAGCATCCGCACCATTTCGGACAGCGTGCGCACCGTGACCGTCACCTGCCGCGACAACACCGGCCCGCACGCATTCGACACCTCGGCCCAGAACTTCGTTGTGGCCGTGAGCGCCGCGGTGGTGATGCTCGCCGTGGAGCCAACCTGATTGGAGCGGTCGCCGGTGTTGCCGCGGTACCACTTCACCGTCGCGCCGGACGAAAAGGCGATCGAGAGACTCGCGGTCTTGCCGGAGTCGATCGTCTGATCCGCCGGCTGCGTCGAGATCGATGGCTTCGAGCACGTGGCGACGGTGGCCGTCACCGTCGCGGTGGCGCTGTTGACCGTCGCGTTGTCGCAGGAGTGGCCGATGCGCACCCAGAACTTCGAGGAGCCCGCCACATTCATCGACAGGCTGAAGCTCGAGCTGTTCGCGCCGTTGATGGGGCTGGAGGTGTTCCCCGAGTCGCCGTTGAACCACTGGTACGTGAACGGCCCGGTCCCGCCGACCACGACGCCGAGCGTCGTCGCCGCGCCCACCGAGACGGTCTTGTTCTGCGGCTGCGTCGTCACCGTCGGCGGGTTGCAAGCCGGCGGCGTGGTGCTGCCGTCGCCGTAAACCGTCTCCGCCGCCGTCCGGTCGTACCCCTGCAGCACGCCGTTCATGCCGCAGTTCACCGACGAGTTCATGATCGCGGAGCTGGTGCAATCCGCCGTCGTGCCGCAGGCCATGCCCGACGGCACCTGGTTCGAGTGACGGAAGCCGAGGGTGTGTCCGATCTCGTGGGTCATGATCCCGTTGAGGCACGACTGCGAGAAGCTCATGTTCGCGATGACCACGTCGGCCTCGCGCACGCCCCAGAACGTCTCCCCGTTCAGCGTGTACTGCGACGAGCCCTTCACCCCGCCCTGCCCGGCGATGCCGCTGCCGTCCGGGATCTCGTTGGTCGGGTCGCCGTAGAGAATGGCGTTCTTGCTGTCGGACCCGGTATTGCCGCCGAGGGCGGTGTTGTCGACGCCGGCGTTCGTGTAGTTGATGCTCGATGCCGTCCCGTTCCACTGCGCAAACGCGACGTTCACCGCCGTGTCGGCGCTGGACGTGCCGGGCTGCGTTCCGCTGCGCACCCAGTTCGCGGTCGGGTTCTGCCAGCGGAAACCGGTGCTGCCCGAGCGCATGAGGTACGAGGTGCGGCTGAACGCGTTCACCGCGATCTGCCACTCCGCCGCGATCTGCTGCTTCCGGGCGTTCGGGACGAAGTAGTCCGCCACGCCGCCGCGCTGCGCGACCGTGTCGCGGATGTAGCGGATGAAGCGCTGCGCGTCGCGCGCGCGCTCCTCGTGCTCTTCCAGGTTCTGGTCGTAGCCGTGGATCGACACACGCAGCGCCAGATTCCGCGCGTCCTGATTCAGGAGGCGGAACTGGCCGAGGGACATGCCGAACGTGACCGGCTCGAAATCGCGGTTGGCGGTGGTAAAGACCAGATACCGCTCGCCGGGCTGGTACTCCGGAGCGCCCGGGACCATCCACGCCTCGTCGCCCACCTCGCCGCCCGACTCCGTCAGGACCAGGTGCGTGCCCACTCCGCGGCCGCCTTTGAGCGTCTCGGCGACGCGCAGCGTGTAGCGCGTGACGATGCTGCCGCCGGCGGTGCGCCCGGAGAGCACGCTGACGCCCGTGGCGATGACGATGTCGTCGGACTTCTGGATCATCTCCGCGTCGGACGGGACGATGTAGGTCGTCGCCGAAAGGGAGCCGGCGAACACAGCAAAGAGGGTGGCGAAGAGGGCGTAACGCAGGGACTTGACCATTGGACTTGCGGGAACGGTAGCGGCCAAACAGTTATTTGTCGGTGACCTGGATCACGCCCTGGTCCAACCCTCGACTGCGCTCGGGGCTAATCGTTCCTGACCCAGCCTGAATAGCGCGCCCGGAGGCTTTGTTCCACCGTGCCTGTGAAGAAACGCAGGATTCGTGAGATCGCCCTCGCCTCGCAGACCCGCTTTGCTTTGCTGGCCACGGTGTGGCTGTCGTTGTTCGCGTACGCGGGCCGTCCGGTGCTGGCCGGCGCCGCCGCCGCGGGCCTCGCCCCCGCCCTCGGCTGGACGCTGCTGCTGATCGCGGCGCTGCTGCCGGCCATGCCGATGCTGCTCGGCTCGCGCTCGTCGGTCCACTGGACGGGCTACGCGACGCTGGCGGTGTTCTCGACGCTGTTCGTGCTGGTGATCGTCGGGGACGTGGTGCGCGGGGTGTACGCGCTGGCGCGCTTCGCTTTATCCGCGTCGTGGCCGATAATCGACCCCCGGACCATGAGCCTGACGATCCTCGGCACGGCGGGCGCGCTGTCGCTGGTCGGACTCGTTCAGGCGCGGTGCCCGCGGGTGCGGAGGGTGGAGGTCCCGATCGAGGGGCTGCCGGCGGAGCTGGACGGGTATCGCATCGTGCAGTGGAGCGACGTCCACGTGGGCCCGACGATCCGCCGCCCGTTCGTGCAGTCGCTGGTGGAGCGGACGAACGCGCTGAATGCGGACGCGGTGGTGATCACCGGCGACTTCGTGGATGGTCCGATGGACGCGCTGCGAAACGAGGTGGAGCCGATCCGCGACCTCCGCCCTCGGGACGGAGTCTTCTACGTCACCGGCAACCATGAATATTACTGGGCCGCCGCCGAGTGGATCCCCCTCCTCCAGTCCCTGGGCCTCGATTTCCTGCAGAACGAGCACCGGGTCATCGAGCGCGGCTCGGCGAAGGTGGTGATGGCGGGGGTGACGGACCCGGTCGGCCGCAACGCGCACAAACAGGACCCGGACGCTGCCCTTGCCGGAGCGCCGGCGGACGCGGTGAAGGTCCTGCTCTCCCACCGCCCCCAGACGGCGGAGCACGCGAGCCGCCTCGGCGTCGACCTCCAGCTCTCCGGCCACACCCACGGCGGCCAGTTCTTCCCGTTCAACCTGTTCATCCACAAGTTCCAGCCGATCGCCAAGGGCCTGCACCGGGTGGGCCGCACGTGGCTGTACGTGAACCGCGGGACGGGTTATTGGGGGCCGCCCAGCAGGCTGGCGGTGGGTGGGGAAATCACGGTGGTTACCCTGGTCCAGGGAAAGGGTTAGCCCCGAGCGTAGTCGAGGGGCCAGGTTAGCACCTGCGATGCGCGCGCCGATCGTCGCTGCACGTGCGGCCGCCCGCCGGACCATGCTGCGTTGCTGCTAACTCGGCCCCTCGACTTCGCTCGGGGCTAACCAAAGCGACCAAAGCGTGAGATAGCTCACAACCCGCCCCCTTTCCCCAGAATCTCTCTCGAAAGCCGCCATACTTCTGCCGCAGTCGGCTCTTACCTTGAGCAACATGAAAAGGCTCACGGTGCTCCTGACTGCAATCCTCACCTCGGTCGCGCTGTCCGCGCAGACCGTCGACGTCGCCCCGGCCACGCCGGCCGCGCGCGTCCTGCAGTCGATGGTCGTCGCGGAGACGGGCGCCGACAGCGCTCAGGTCCGCAACTTCTACGGTCCGATCGGCTTCCGCCCGGTGTGGTCGCGGCCTGTGTCGGTGGGCAATGTCCAGCCGACGCCGCAGGCGAAGGCGGTCGTTGCGTTGTTCGAAGGCTCTGAGTCCAAAGGACTTCGCGCTGCCGACTACGAGACCGGCCTCTGGGCCGCGCGGATGTCCGACCTCCGGAACGACGGCGCCCAGGCGCGTTTCGACCTGGCCATGACCTCGACGCTCATCCGCTACGCGTACGACGTCCGCCACGGCCGGGTGAGCCCGCAGAGCATGAACTTCGAGTACGAAGGCCAGTCCGACGAGATCTATCTTCCCGAACTGGTGAATCGCGCCGCCACGGCCGCCGACCCGGCCTCGGTGATCGCCTCGGCCGAACCGACCAATCCTGAATACGCCCGCCTGATCGCGGCCCTCGGCTCCTACCGCCGCATCGCGGCGACGAACGACGAGCCGGTGCCGGTGGTGGCGAAGCTCAAGGCCGGTGACGACTATGCCGGCGTCCCGCAGCTCGCGGCGAAGCTCCGCCTCTATGGCGACCTCGCGACGGACGCCAAGGTCGAGGGCACGAAGTACGACGGCGCGATCGTCGACGCGGTGAAGCACTTCCAGTCGCGCCACGGCCTCGACGCCGACGGCGTCATCGCCAAGGGCACGTTCGCGCAGTTGAACGTCCCGGCCTCGCAGCGCGTGAAGCAGATCGAGATCGCGCTGGAGCGCGTGCGCTGGACGCCGGTCATCGCGGCGCCGGCCATCGTGGTGAACGTCCCGGCCTTCACGCTTCATGCAATCGGCGACGAAGACCTGACCATGCGCGTGGTCGTCGGCAAGGCTGCCGGCCACAAGACCCCGATCTTCGACGGCGACCTGAAGCACGTCGTGTTCCGCCCCTACTGGAACGTGCCGCCGAGCATCCAGCGCGGCGAGATCGCGCCGAAGCTCACCGCGGCCTACGCCGCGCGCAACAACTACCAGGTCGTCGACTCCGCCGGCCGCGTGCAGGACATCAACGACGACACGGTGGCCCGCGTCCGCAACGGCTCACTGCAGGTGCGCCAGAAGCCGGGCACCGGCAACGCCCTCGGCTTGGTGAAGTTCCTTTTCCCGAACGACAACAACGTGTACCTCCACTCCACGCCGCAGCAGTCGCTCTTCGCCCGCGCGCGCCGCGACTTCAGCCATGGCTGCGTGCGCGTGGAAGACCCGGCCGCGCTGGCGGCCTGGGTGCTGCGCGAGAAGCCGGAATGGACGAAGGAAAAGATCAAGGCCGCGCTCGAGGGCAAGCGTGACGACATGTACGTGAACCTCGCGAAGCCGATCACGGTGAAGATCACCTACCAGACGGTGGTCGCGCAGGCCGACGGCACGATTCACTTCTACGACGACATCTATGGACACGACGCAAAGCTCGTGGCGGCGCTTACCCCCGCCGTGCCGAAGGGCGCGGTGATGGTGGCAGCCAAACGGTAATCGGGCTCGCAGGCCCCTCTCTCTCTTCTCTTTTTTTCTATCCCCCCTACACGTCGGCCCCTCTTCCCATGTGGGTGGGAAGAGGGGCCGCAAGCGGCCGGCACAGCCGGCAGCGCTGATTGGCCAAGCCCTCGGCACACCTGCCGCCTGAGGCACAGTCTGACGCCGACGCCTGTACTACACTCCCCCCCCGATGAACCAACGCCACCTCGCGCTGCTCGATCAGGGCTACCACGACTGGAACCAGTGGCGGGAGGTAAATCCGTCGGTTCGCCCGGATCTGAGCGGCGCGGATCTGAGGAATCGGATGCTTCGGCGCTTCGACTTCACCGATGCCAATCTGGTCCGCACGGATTTGCGGGACGTCAATTTCCGGCGAACCGTCCTGACCGGCGCGCGTCTCGACGGGGCCCGGCTGTACCGGGCGTTCCTCAGTGGGACGGTGCTCGATCGAACGAGCTTCCGAGGGACGGTGCTCTACGAGACGGTGTTCTCGAACGTGACGTTGTCGAACGCGCTGCACCTGGACCAATGCGTTCACAAGGGACCGAGCGTGATCGACCATCGCACGCTCGCGCGCTCCAAAGGCCTGTCCCGCGACTTCCTCCGCGGTTGTGGGCTGCCGGACTACGTTATCGAGGACGCGCTCGAGCCGGAGCGCAAGATCGACCGTTACTGGTCGTGCTTCATCAGCTACTCCAGCCACGACCAGGAGTTCGTCGATCGCCTGTACGCGGAACTGCAGGAGAAGGGTGTCCGGTGCTGGTTCGCTCCCAAGGACATGCCCATCGGCGCGAGGATCCGGGACACGATCGACGAAGCGATCCGAGGGAACGAAAAGGTGCTCCTGGTCCTCTCCGAGAGCTCGGTCGCCAGCAACTGGGTCGAAAAGGAGACCGAGACGGCGTTCGAGGAGGAGAGCATCCGGAAGGGATCGTCCTCTTCCCCATCCGCCTGGATGGCACTGCCATGTCCCACGTCCGCGGCTGGATCGCAGACATCCGCCGGACGCGGCACATCGGTGACTTCTCCCGGTGGAAGGAGGCGGAACCGTACAAGGCAGCGTTCGACCGCCTGTTGCGCGATCTCCAGCGTCAGGATGGCGAATGACACCGTCGCGATGAGAAACGCGCGCCCTCGCGGACGCGCGTTCCGGTTCGTCACTTCGGCAGGAGACGTTTGAAGCGTTGACCGCGGATCAGTTCGAGCTTGCGCTCGGCGCGCTTGCCCTGCTCCGCCAAACCGGTGCCCGCGAGGCGGGTCACGTCGGCGGCCAGCGCCTTCACGTTCTTCTCCACGCCGCGCTCGAGGACAGCGCGGGCGGCCTTCCGGTCCTCGAGCGGCAACTGGCCGGCGACCGCCACCAGCGATCCGCCGAGGATGCCGAACTTCAGCTCGTCCGGATCGACGTCGGCGGCGCGGAGGCGGCGCGCGGCGAACAGGTCACCCAGCGGCTCGCCGGCAGCATCGTCGAGCAGCATCGCACCGATCATCTCGTCGAGAGCGCGCGAGCCTTCGTCGAGCTCGAGCAGCTGCGCTGCGACCCGGCCGATCGCCACCTGCGAAGACCACGATGTCAACCGCTGCGCGACCATGAGCTCCTCGATGAGCACCGGGTGATAGCGCAGCGCGACGAGATCCCACCACCACCTGCACCACACCCGGTTCGCCGGCTGCAGCCAAGTCACGATATTGCGGTAGTACGCGTAGATCTTCAGGAGCTGCGGGCCCGGTACGAACGCCGCTCCCAAACCGGTGCCGAGTCCCGTGTGAGGGCTGTCCGTGCCGTCCAGGTTGATGTTGACGTAGTGGTGCCAGGTCGAGTCGCAGACGATGCGTCCCGGCCGCCGGGTGTTGCCCCCATACGGCTGCGCGAGACGGCCGTCGTAAGCGGTAATGATCGGAAACATGCGCGGCCGCACAGGCGGCTTGGATGCTCCGACGTCGATGGCCCGCCCTCCGGACACGCCGAACGCCACCACCTCGGCCTTCACGCGCTGAGTCGGATCGACCGCGAGCGGCTGATACTCGGCGAAGTCCTGTCCGTTGAGGTTGTAGGCGCCGGTGAGCACGCCGCTGGGCGTCTCGCTGCAGACGCTCTCGTGGGGATGGTCGGGCAGGACGTCGATGTCGTTCGTAAACCCGGCCGCATTC
Organism: uncultured Acidobacteriota bacterium; assembly: GCA_963821585.1. Lineage (GTDB taxonomy): Bacteria > Acidobacteriota > Thermoanaerobaculia > Gp7-AA8 > Gp7-AA8 > QHVT01. The sequence goes on along the minus strand of CAWGEI010000005.1, from coordinate 1,397,026 downwards.
GTGCGGATCACCGCAGCTCCCGGAAGCATCAACAGAGGATGCACCTTCGCTTCCCAATCGGTGCCCGACAGCATGTCGGTGTCCGTGACTCTGGTAATTTGGATAGATGCGCTGCGGGATGTCGTCGGACTGATCGTCGAACTCGTACGTCCCGTTGACGCCGGGATCGACGATCGTGTCGATGCGGTTCACCGCGACGTTCGCGTCGTCCTCGAGTCCCCTCGGAATCGAGCTCCAGTCGCGCATGTGACGAATGCGCGGCAGCTCTCCGGAGAGGCCGAGGCCCAGGCGCTCGTGGTCGCCCGTGGCGAACACGCCACCCCCACCGTTCATGAACGTCGAGATCACCCCAACCTCGGCATCACTCAGGTAGAACGGTCCCGCGTTGATGCCGAACAGCCAGATCTGGTCGTAGTTCGCCAGCGTGACGGCCGGGTTGGCGGTGTCGAACTGGAAGTTCTCCTGGATCGTGTAGTTGTCGGGGCCAATGGTGACGGTGTTCGGAAAATGTCCGAAGCGCGAAGCGAGCGTCAGCGCAGGCTTCTTCGTGACACCCGCGGCAATGGTGATCGCTTCGAGAAACCGGGTCAGACCGAAGCCGTCAGTCGTCCACGTCAGACCGTCGACGACCATGAGAACCCTCGGCGTGCACGGCCTCAGGAAACCGATGACTTCCGGAAAGCGCGAGACGAGACTATCCGAGAGCTTGAAATCCGTTCGGGGCATGACTTCCCTCCTTATGTAGGAGTAGTGACGTCATGGCCGAGAACGTTTCATGCGATTTTGGGGCACGAAACGTGACCATCACCCTCCGCGTCACCGCCGACCAGCCCATCGTGGCGGCGACCAACACCGTTTGGAGCGGCTTCAACGTCGTACCCTGCACGCTGCTGCCGAATTGGCTTGAAGCCCTGAGCAGCGGCGCCGCCGCGATGCGCGATCTCCGGCGTCAGGATCGCGAATGACACTCCTGGATTCGCGCTGGGCCTGGGGAACGGTCTGACGTCACCGACCGCCGGTCACGTCCTGCTTGTCTGCAAGCAAGTGCAGCTTGTCCGCGGGCAAGTAATACTTGTCGGCGGTCACTTACTGCTTGGCCGCACGCAAGTACTGCTTGCGTCACGGCCGACCAGCCTTTACGTCGTATGCCGGCTGCCGAACTGACACCTTCGCGCAGCCGTACGGTGATTTTCGGGTCACCACACGGCCCTGTTCGTATACTAGCGACGCATCGCAAGTAGTTGAAAATGAAACACTAACAAGACATCTTGGCGCTAAGATCAAACGATTGATCTTAGTCATTGGCCGGCATATCGGAGGTTTTCTTCAAGGTGTATCTGACGAACCCCTCGATGCGCACCGCGCTGTTCGCGCCGATCGAGGCGAACGACGATGCGATGGGAGACCCGCCGAGACCGGCATCTTCTCTCAGTTCTTTCATTCCGAGCGCGAGCCGCTCTATACGCGCGCTGGAGGGAAGGCGAAGTCGATATTGTGAATCCTGATGCTCGTTGGGCCGTGGAAGTGAAGTGGTCGGACAAACCCTTCGAGCGTCCGGTCATGCTGAAGAGCGTGATCGAGTTCTGCCGCCAGAACGACCTAGACAAGGTCACGATCACCACGAGAACCGCGTCCGGGATCAAGTCGGTGGCCGGAATCACCATGACGTTCGTTCCCTGCAGCATTTATTGCTACGTCGTCGGCCGGAACGTCATCAGCAGTCCGAGACAAATGAAGCGGCTGTTCGGCAGCGGGGAGAAACGCGCCCCCTCACAGGTTGGCCAGCATCGCGTTCCTCACTGCGGGTTCGGGACTTTCCGGGTCGGATCGATCTTGATGGTCGAGCGGTCTTTGAGGTTGAGCTGCGCATCGTCCTTGAGGCGCTGGTTCGTCAGCGCCGTGAGCCGGCGCTCGAGCAGGCCCACCGTCCTTTCCAGCTCCTGCACGCGCGCCGTGGCTTTGTCGTACTCCGTGTTGCGTGCCGCGAGCACGCGATAGCTCTGCTCCAGCGCCTGCACGCGGACCGTGGTTTTGTCGTACTCCGCGTTGCGCGCCGCGAGCATGCGGTAGTTCTGCTCGAGCGGTTGCACGCGGGTCGTCAACGCGACGCCGAGCTCTCTCTTGAGCGTGCTCTCGATGACCGGCGTGGCGCGGCGCTCGACGATCTCCGCCACGCGGGGCTCGACGGTCCGGTCGACGCTGACGGCAATGGTCTCCTCCACGTTCTTTTCCACGCGCTCCTGGACCAGCGGCGTGACCTTGTCGACCACGGCGTCGGTCTCGCTCGGCGCCATCGCGATCGCGTATGCGCCGATCGCGATGGGGATGATCAGCAGGGCGAGGAACGTCGCGAACACGCGCTTGCGGCGCTGCGCCTCGCGGTCGACGGCGGTTTTGACGGAGGGCATCTCTTCGAACGTGGTCATAGGTCATCCTTCTTCAGCAGCCAGCCGACGATTCCCAGCGCCGCGACTCCGGCGGCCAACACGATGCCGAGCTTCGACGCCGGCACGTCGGTGAACAGTCCTGCCACGAGCGCGATGCTCAGCCCGAGGGCGAGCAGGGCGCCGGCGCCGAGGAGGACGCGGTCTTTCCAACGGCGGCGGTCGCCCTGCGTGTCTTCGTGCAGCTTCCAGCTGTCGAGGCGCCACTTGCGCACGTCCTTGACCGACCAGTCCAGCAGCTCGCTTTCCGTGCTGAAGATGCGCGACCAGGTGCCCTTCGAGAAATCGGTGAGGTTGCGGATGAAGTCCGCCTGGCGCGGATCGATGGCCGCGACGTTGGGCAGTTTCTTCACATACGGGTGCAGCGGCCGCGGGAGCTTCTTCGCGTATTCGTACTCCCACTGCACGATGGAGTTGTCGGTGTTCGGGAAGGTCGTGCCGAAGCTCGACCCCACGACCAGGACGACCAGCTCCGAGTCGCGCATCCGCCGCGCGCAGTGCTGCTCGGGCGAGGTCCCCGGCGGCCGCTCGTCCTCGTAGATATAGGCATTGAAGTCCATGTCGGACATCGAGTCGATCTCCGAGGCCAGCTTGCGGCGCTCCGCGGCAAACTCGGAGGTCGAGCTGATGAAGACCTGGGGCACGGAGAAGGACATCGGCTTAGTTTAGCCCCCCGCGGGAGACCCATCGAAAGTCCCGGAGTGCCTTCGATGGGACTCGGGTGTCCTTTCGATGCGACTCCGTGTCGTTTCAAAGGGACCCGGGTGTCCCATCAACCCGACTCCGTCTCGTTTCAAAGGGACGCGGGTGTCCCATCAACCCGACTCCGTCTCGTTTCAAAGGGACCCGGGTGTCCCATCAACCCGACTCGGTCTCGTTTCAAAGGGACAGCGAGTGCCATCAAGCCGACTCCGTCTCGTTTCAAAGGGACACGGGTGTCCCATCGAAACGACTCCGCGTCGCTTCAAAGGGACCCTGAGTCCCATCGAAACGACTCCCAGTCGGTCGGGAGTTTCCAATTTCAGTACACGATCCGCATCGGCAACCCCGTCACGTCCACGTGTGCGTCGCCCAGTTCCCGAGAGCGTCCCGCCGCGATGCGCTCCGCGGTCCAGAGGGCGGCCAGCGCGTCGAGGAGGTCGTCTGCGTAGGCGCCTCGCGGCGTGGGCGGGAGCTCGCCGAAGTGGCTCACTGCCAATGCGTTGCGGGCGTCGATGCCGTCGCGGGTGTGTTTCGACGCACCGATCGGCAACCCCTCGTTCCACATGGTGAAGCTCACCTCGGGGTGGATCTCGTGGACGCGCGTCCGGAGCTCGTGGTGGCGCTGGAGGACGCGGTCGACCTGGGCGACTTTGGGATAGATCATGAAGGCCTGCTTGCTCACGCCACGGTCCTGGAGCTCGCGCGAGAGGCGGTTGACCTCGGCGTAGTCGTGCAGGTGGATGAAGGCGCGGAGCGGCGCGGGGAAGACGCTGCTGCCGCGATTGCGGATGAAGCGCCGAGCGTGGACGTCGCAGGCGCGCGCGCCACGGTCGGCGAGGCCGATGGGGATGTCGATCGCCACGAAGGCGCACTGCGCGAAGAGCGCCACCAACTCCTCGTCACTCGTGACAATGCGCGTCTCGAGCGCGTCGCCGTCTTTGACCACCGCCAGCCAGCCCGCGCGGCAGCCATCGACGCCGGCGATGCGCGTCAGCGGCTCGGCGAGCCGGCGCGGGAAGGTGTCGGTCTCGCGCGTGTCGCCGAGGGAGACCAGGTGGAGGTCGCGGGCGCCGTCGTTGCGGACGGCGTGCGCGCAGTGCGGGTCCGCCTCCAGCACGACCGCGCCTTCACCTTCGAACATCCGGCGCTGCACCGGCGTGCCCTCCCCTTCGTCCCACAGCAGCGTCCAGCGGTCGGCGTACATCACGACGAGCACCTCGCGGCGCTGGGTGTGGAAGTGGTTGCCGCGGATCGCGCCGGGACGCAGGGTCGCGACGTGGCATTCCGCGACGTTCGCGAACGGCAGCTCGACGCCGAAGCTGCTTCCCCGAGCGTCCGTCCGCGGCGACAGCAACTCGACGCGCACGCTCATACCATCGCCGCTGACCCGATCTCGGGATGCTCGCGGACGAACTCCACCAGCCGCGGCGCGTAGTCGCGAAACTCCGGCGCGACGATTCCCGCCGCGGCCAGGTCCGCGGTCGCGTTGCGCGTGTCGTACGACGTCGGGTGGACGAAGTAGTCGACCGCCGGCGCCGGAATGCGCAGCAGCCGATAGACGCCGGGCACGTACTGCAGCGCGCCCTTCGCGAGCCCTTTCGTCATCGGGATGCGCACCACCTTTCGCTGCGTGGCCTCGGCGATCGTGTCGATGGTCTCGTCGACGGTCATCGGCCGCGGATCGGCCAGCGCGTAGGTCTTCCCCGCGTTCGTCGTCAGGCCGCTGAGGTGCGTCAGCGCGCGGATGACGAAGTCGCGCGGCACGACGTTGAACCGGTAGCGCGACGGGCGCCCGACCACCGGCAGCACGGCGATTCCCGGCTGGCGCATGAGCCACTGGATGACGAAGTACGGCCCGTCGAACTTCTGCGTCGCGCCGGTCTCGCTGTCGCCGACGACGACGGACGGACGGTAGACCGTGGCCGGGATGCGGTCCATCCGCTTCCGCACCTCGAGCTCCGCGAGCTGCTTGGTCTCCTCGTAATAGTTGTTGAAGCCCTGCCCCTTCTCGAGGTCCTCCTCGGTGAACAGTCCCGGGTAGGGCCCGCTGACGTAGCACGTGCTGACGTAGTGCAGGCGATCGAGGCGCGGCGCGCGCTCGGCGAGATCGAGCACGCGCTGCGTGCCGGTGACGTTCACGCGCATGCCGAGGTCGCGCGGGACGGAGAGGTCGTAGACGGCGGCGAGGTGATAGATCTCGCGCACGTCGACCACGTCGATGTGGTCCAGCGCCTGCGTGAGGTCACCCTCCACGAGGTGGATGCGGTTCGCCAGCGCCCGGTGGACCTTCACCAGCTGCTGCGCGCGCTCCTCCGCCAGCGCCCGGAACTTCGGCTGCACGAGGCACACCGCGTCGTGATCGGTGCGCAGCACCACCCGCGGCAGCAACTCCGACCCCAGGAACCCGGGGAATCCGGTGAAGAAGATGGACGCCACCGGAGGATTTTCCCCCGTAGCCCCGAGCGAAGTCGAGGGGCCGGCTTAGCAGCAACGAGGCACCTGCATGAAGCGGATGCATGTGCAGTCGCCTGTTGGATCGTGCGGCGCAGGTGCTAACTTGGCCCCTCGACTTCGCTCGGGGCTAAAGCATGGTTGCCGAGCATCTCCAGGCTCAGCGCGGCGCGGCGGCGAGGTTCTCCGGCTCGAAGGTGTTGCGCGGCCCGAACGCGCAGAGCGCCTCGACGTCGCGCCGCAGCTCTTTCGCCAGCGCCGGGCTCGCGTGGACGACGCCGTCGCCGGTCCTCCCGCGGCGTGTGCGCACAACGATCGCGATCAGGAACAGACGCGCAATCACCCCGACGATGGCTGCTGCTACCCTCGTGCTCATGCGTCAAGCGTGGCCGAGGTGATCCGGAGCGGTCAACTTGTGCCCGCTGACCTTATGGAGTGCGGCGGCGGCCTTGCCGCCGCACTCCATATCAGTCCGCGGACGAGAACGCGACCTGCGACCAGGCGTCGCCGGACTCGTTGTCCACCGACGAGGCCCAGCCGTGCCAGTCGCCCGCGGTGCCGGTGATGTTCTCGATCAGCACCTGCACCGTTCCGGACGACGTTCCGCCGACCGTGATCTGCTGGATCGAACGCGCGGGGACGTCGATCTCCGTGACCTGCGTGTCCGTGCCGCCGCCGCTGATGTGGGCGGTGATGCGGAACCGCTGAGTCGTGGATGCCTGATTCATCACGCCGGCGTTCAGGCGGTACTGCGAGCTGCGGCGCTGGCCGAAGATCGCCTTGACGATGGACGGCGCCGCTTCGCCGCGGATGATGGCCGGGAACGTCTGCGACATCGTCCCGCCCCCACCGTCCGGCCGCGGCGTCCAGATGCGCGACGTCACGTGCAGCAAGCCGTTCGGATCCGGCGCACCTTCGGCGGTCACCGCGATGAACTGGATCGCGCCGATTCCCGTTCGCAACAGGATCTCGCCGACGAAATCCTCCGAGGCGAAGCCGCTCTGGGGGTTGATATCGATGATGCGGACGGGCAGCGAGCTCCCGCTCCCGCCCTGCGGCAGCCAGTACAGCGCCACGCGCTGCATGGCCGTGCGGAAGTTGATGACGTTGATATCCGTGCGGAAATACGTGCCGTTCGCGCCGGCGGCGTTGCCGGCGACCGGGATGACGACCTGCGGCGCGGCCGACTGCGGCACGATGAGCTCGTTCGTCTGTTGCGCGAACGTCGTGAGGGCGAGAGCGAGTGTGAGGAAAATGAGTGTGCTTCGCATGACGGGAGAGGTGCAGAGCAACGTGCGCGCCGTGCGAGCGGTAAACTCCGCGCATGCAAACGGTACGGATAGGAATCATCGGGTCGGGGGACGTCGGCCGCGCGCTCGCGTCCGGTTTCGCCGGCCTCGGCCATGACGTGACGATCGGCTCACGCGATCCGCAGAAGCTCGCGGAGTGGGCGGCGACGGCGGGACCGCACGTTTCGACCGGCACCTTCGCCGACGCTGCGCGGTTCGGCGACATCCTCGTCCTCGCCACCCTCGGCGTCGCCACCCAGGAGGCCATCCGCCTCGCAGGCATCGACGCGTTCGACGGCAAGGTCGTCATCGACACCACCAACCCGCTCGACTTCGGTCATGGCACGCCGCGGCTGGCCATCGGACACACCGATTCCCTTGGAGAGGTCATTCAGCGTCTCCTTTCGAGGGCACGCGTGGTCAAAGCGTTCAACACGGTCGGCAATGCGCTGATGGTCAACCCGCAGCTGCCGGGCGGTCCGCCCGACATGTTCCTCTGTGGGAACGACGAGGACGCGAAGAAGATCGTGACGCAGATCTGCAAACATTTCGGCTGGGGAGTGGTCGACGTGGGCGGGATCGAGTCCTCCCGCCACCTCGAGCCGATGTGCATGGTATGGGTTCTCCACGGCGTCCGCTCCGGGACCTGGACCCATGCCTTCAAGCTGCTCCATGCGTAGGAACCTGCCTCTTTGTAAGAACTTGGGCCAATGTTTGTCGGTTTCTCACCAATCTCGACGGCGCGCCCCTTGCAGCCGGGGCCCGTTCGGTGTTCATCTAAAGCCTGAGGTGTCTATGCGAGTCGTCGTCCGGTTCGTTCTGTTCTCGTTCGTCATCCTCCTCTTCGTCCCCATCACCCAAGCCCAGTATTTCGGCCGCAACAAGGTGCAGTACGAGACCTTCGACTTCAAGGTCCTCCAGACCGAGCACTTCGACCTGTATTACTACGATCAGGAAGCGGACGTCGTGCACGACGTCGCGCGCATGTCCGAGCGCTGGTACGCGCGTCTCTCGCGCGTCTTCAACCACTCGTTCAAGCGGAAGCCGATCGTCCTCTACGCGAACTCCGCCGACTTCCAGCAGACCACCACGACCGGCGGTCAGCTCGGCGAAGGCACGGGCGGCTTCACCGACGCGTTCATGAACCGCGTCGTGCTGCCCCTGACCGGCGACTACGCGCGAGAACGACCACGTGCTCGGCCACGAGATGGTGCACGTGTTCCAGTACGACATCGCCGCGCAGGCGAACCAGAACCGGCGCCGCTTCGCCCTGGAAGCGCTGCCGCTGTGGATCGTCGAAGGCATGGCCGAGTACTTCTCGAAAGGCCGCGTCGACCCGCTGACGTCGATGTGGATCCGCGACGCCACGACCCACGACCGCATGCCGAACCTGCAGGAGCTGACGCGGGACTCGCGCTACTTCCCGTACCGCTACGGGCAGGCGCTCATGGCCTACATCGGCTCGCGCTTCGGCGATGAAGCCGTCGTCCGCTACTTCCACGCGGCCGGCGTCGTCGGGCCCCAGGACGCGGTCGAGCGCGCGCTCGGCATCTCGCACAAGCAGCTCTTCGCCGACTGGGCGGAGGCCGCGCGCGAGCTGTACGGACCGATCGTCGCGGCGCGGACGACCGAGCTCCCCACGCCGCTCGTCGGCAGGAAGCCCGATCCGCCGCCCGCGGAGCCCGCGGCCGATGAAAAGGAGCGGAAGCGCCGCCGCCGCCGCAAGGGGATGTCGGAGATGAACATCGGCCCGGCGCTGAGCCCGGACGGCCGCTACGTGGCCTTCCTCTCCTCGCGCGAGCTGTTCTCCATCGATCTCTTCCTCGCGGACGCGAAGACCGGCCAGGTCGTCCGCAAACTGGTGGCGTCGGATCGCGACGCCCACTTCGAGTCGCTGCGCTTCATCGAGTCCGCCGGCGCCTGGTCGCCGGACAGCCGCCGCATCGCGTTCGTCACGTTCTCGAAAGGCGACAACTACCTGTCGTTCGTCGACGTCGAGACGCGCAAGACCGAGCACGTGAAGGTGCCGGGCCTCGAGGCGATCATCAACGTCGCCTGGTCGCCGGACGGCCGCACGGTGGCGCTGGCCGGACAGACGACCGGCGTGAGCGACCTGTTCCTCTATGACATCGAATCGAAACAGGTGCGCCGCCTGACCGCGGACAAGTACGCGGACCTGCACCCGTCGTTCTCGCCGGACGGGAAGACGATCGTGTTCGCCACGGACCGCGGAGCGGAGACGGTCCTCGAACAGCTCCATTTCACGAACATGCGCCTCGCGACGATCGACGTCGAGTCGGGCCAGGTCCGCGAGATCCAGGCGTTCAACGGCGCGAAGCACATCAACCCGCAGTTCGCCGCGGACGGCCGCTCGATCTACTTCATCGCCAATCCCGAAGGCGTACCGGACATCTACCGCATCACCTGGCCGGAAGGTCAGATCAACCGCGTGACGATGGTGGACAGCGGCGTGGCCGGCATCACGGACATGTCGCCGGCCCTCTCGGTCGCGTCGCGCTCGGGGGACATCGCGTTCTCGCTGTACGAGGACGACAACTACAACATCTATACGCTGCCGGCGGGGACGGTCGGAGCGCCGGCGCCGGTGAATGCGGCGCCCGCGGACAACACGGCGCCGCGCGCCGCGCTGCTGCCGCCGCTGCGCGGCACAGGCTCGGAGATCACGGCGTACCTGATGCGCCCGGAGGAAGGTCTTCCGCCGGCTTCGGCACAGTTCCAGGAGAGGGGCTATGACCCGAACCTGCGTCTGGCCTATCTCGGACCTCCCACCCTCGGCGTCGGCATCAATCAGTTCGGCGCGGGCGCGGGTGGCAGTGTCACCGCGTACTTCAGCGACATCCTGGGCCATCACAACGTGGGCTTTACGTTCCAGGGCGGCGGGGGCTCGGGCACTTCGAGTCTCGCCGAGCAGCTCGGCGGCGAGCTGTTCTACCTCAATCAGACGCACCGCCTGAACTGGGGCGCGGACCTGACGCACATCCCGGTCGTCTACGGCTCCGCCGGCTACGTCGGCTTCGACGAGTCCACGGCCACGGATGTCTACGCCGAGGATCGCGAAGTGCAGCTGATCACGGACGTGAGCGGCCTCGCGCAGTATCCATTCAGCTCGACGCGCCGCATCGAAGGCGCGATCGGCATGGAGCGGTATTCGTACAAGGTCGAGCGCCAGCTCTTCTACGTCCAGAACGGCCGCGTCGTCGATCGCGAGCGGTTCCGCCTGATCGACCCGATCGAGTGGACGTTCACCAAGGCGTCGGCGGCGTTCGTCGGCGACAGCTCGGTGTACGGCTTCATCTCGCCGATCAACGGCACGCGGTACCGCTACGAGATCGAGACGCTGCAGGGCGACCTGAATTTCCAGACGGCCCTGGCGGACTGGCGCAAGTACTTCTTCTTCCGCCCGATGACGCTCGCCGTCCGCGGCATGCACTACGGCCGCTACGGCGAGGAGGGAGAGCTCACGGGGCTGCGGCCTCTCTATCTCGGCCGCGGCTCGATGATGCGCGGGTATGACCCGTACTCGATCGACGCGGTGGAGTGCCCGGTGAACACGAGTGCGTGTCCGGTGTTCGACCGCCTGGTCGGCTCGAGGCTGGCGCTGGCGAGCGTCGAGCTCCGCGCGCCGCTCCTCGGCACCCGCGAGTTCGGCCTGATCAACGCGGCGTTCCTGCCGACGGAGATCTACGCGTTCGGGGACGCCGGTGCGGCGTGGAGCGAAGGGGACGACGTCAACTGGACGTTCGAGACGGACACGGACGAGCGCGTGCCGGTGTTCAGCGTCGGCGTCGGCGTGCGTCTGCTGCTCAGCTACATCCCCATCGAGTTCTTCGCCGCGAAACCGTTCCAGCGTCCGAACGAAGACATCATCTACGGCTTCAACATCGAGCCGGGCTGGTAGTGCATTTCACGAAAACGGAATTCGAGCGCCTCGTCGAAGAGGCGCTCGAAAGCCTCCCCCCGCAGTTCGCCGAGCTATTGGACAACGTCGCGGTCGTCGTCGAGGAAGAGCCGGGCGACGACGACCTCGACGCGCTCGAGGATGCTGAGCACGAAGGGCACAACGAGCTCCTCGGCATCTACCGCGGCGTGGCGCTGACGCGCCGGTCACACGACATGCTGCCGATGCTCCCCGACCAGATCGCGATCTTCCGCGGCCCGATCCTGCGCGTCACGCGCAACCGCCACGACGCGGTCCACGAGATCCGGGACACGGTGATCCACGAGCTCGGCCACTACTTCGGCCTGCACGACGAAGACATGGCGTACTGAACGTAGGGCGTGGCTTTAGCCCGCCTCCCCCGTGGGTGGGCGGGCTGAAGCCACGCCCTACGTTTCAGAGCCCTCTCCCGATCCACAATTCCGGCGCGCTTTCTCCACTTTCCTCGATGTTTCGGGTCGGAAAACTCATGCACACGGTTGTGTGCGCGTGAGTTACGGATCGCGCTCACACGGCAGCGGCACTGCAGTGCGTCTCGGAGCGAAAGGGGATCCCGATGAAACGCCTGCTCGTTCTCCTCGTTCTCGTCCTCGTCCTCGGCTGCACCAGCAGTGACGTGCAGCGTCTGCCCGCCGCACCTGCCGGCGTCGTTCGTGGTGTCGCGGTCGACTCCGGCGGCACCGTCCTGCCGGGAGTAACCGTGCGCGTCGCGAACCGCACGACAGTGACCGATGCGGAAGGACGATTCGTCTTCACTGGCGTTCCCGCCGGGGAATACGTCTTCGTCGCGGAGCTCGCGGGCTTCTCGCAGAGGCACTATCGCGTGAAGGTGACGCCGGAGCACGGCGCCGCGCTGTATGCGGTGCTGAACCTGAACAGCGTCAGCGAGTCGATCACCGTGACGGCCGCGGCTCCGGGCTTCATTCAGCGTCCGAACACCATGACGGCCGTGATGGCGCCGTCGTATTCGAAATTCAAGGAACACGACTTCGTCGAGGCGAGGAAGGAGAGCGTGACGACCTTCGCCATCGACGTCGACCGCGCGTCGTACGCGATCGTGCGCCGCCATCTCACCGCCGGCCTGGTGCCGCCTCCCGCCGCGGTGCGCATCGAGGAGATGCTGAACTACTTCACCTGGTCGTATCCGCAGCCGCAGGGCAGCGTGCCGTTCTCGATCACCAGCGAAGTCGCGGGCTGCCCGTGGAACGAGAAGAGCCGCCTGGTGCGCATCGGCATTCAGGGACGCAATCTCGAGCAGTGGAAGATGGCGCCGAACAACCTCGTGTTCCTGATCGACGTCTCCGGCTCGATGTCGCCCGTCAACCGGCTGCCGCTGCTCCAGTCGGCGTTCCGGGTGCTGGTGCAGGACCTGCGGGCCGAGGATCGGGTGTCGCTGGTGGTGTACGCGGGAGCGGCGGGACTCGTGCTGCCGCCGACGTCCGGCGCGGACAAGACGGCCATCCTCGCCGCGCTCGACAACCTCCGCGCGGGAGGCTCGACGGCGGGCGGCGCGGGGGTCGAGCTGGCGTACAAGATCGCGCGGGATCATTTCCTGCCGGACGGGAACAACCGGGTGATCCTCGCCACGGACGGCGATTTCAACGTCGGCGTGAGCAGCCTGGATGCGCTGCAGCAACTCATCGAGGAGAAGCGCAAATCCGGCGTCTCTCTCTCCGTCCTCGGCGTCGGCGAAGACAACCTGCGCGACGACGTGATGGAAACGCTCGCGGACAAGGGCAACGGGAACTACGCGTATCTCGATTCGCTGAAGGAAGCGGAGAAGGTGTTCCGCCGCGAGTTGACGGGCACGCTGGTGACGATCGCGAAGGACGTGAAGGTGCAGGTGGATTTCGATCCGGCGCTGGTGGAGTCGTACCGGCAGATCGGCTACGAGAACCGCGCGCTGGAGAACAAGGATTTCGAGGATGACACGAAGGACGCGGGAGAGCTGGGCGCGGGCCACTCGGTGACGGCGCTGTACGAGATCACGCCGGCGCGGAGCGACACGCGCGGCGTGATCGCGACGGTGAAGCTGCGCTACAAGGAGCCGAAGGGCTCGACGAGCATCCCGCTGGACACCAAGGTCGTGGATGAAGGCCGCAGCGCGTACGAGGCGTCGCAGGACATGCAGTTCGCCGCGGCGATCGCGCAGTTCGGGATGCTGCTTCGCAACTCGCCGCACAAAGGGCAGGCGAGCTGGGACGACGTCGCGCACCTGGCCCGCCTGTCGATGGGCGCGGACCTGGACGGCACGCGCGAGGAGCTCACGCGCATGGTGGAGAGCGCAAGAGGGATGGCGGACCCGCGGGTTGCGACGAAGTGAGTCAGGGCGCGAGGCGCAGGGGGCGGGGGGCAGGAGCAAGGAACGACGGACTGGACCTTCTGCCCTCGGTCCCCTGCGCCCCGCGCCCTGCCGAAGTGAGTGGTTCTGTCGCCCGCTACGCGGGCTCGTTTCCATCCCCGACGCCGCGTTCCCCCGGCTGAAGCCGGGGTCTATTGTCCAGCGCCTGCTAACGCAGGCTGCTCTCTTGCCCGCGTAGCGGGCTGCCAGAGAATAGACCCCGGCTTCAGCCGGGGAACGCGGCGCGGGCGCGGAAACGAGCCTGCGTAGCGGGCGACAGAGAACGCGCTATTTGATATCCAGCAGTTCTATGTCGAACACGAGCATCCCCTGCGGGCGGGTCTTGTCGTTCGCATACGCGAGCTTCGCCGGGATCCAGAAGCGCGTCTTCTCGCCTTCCACCATGAGCTGCAATCCCTCGGTCCAGCCTCTGATCACACCGTCGAGCCGGAACTCGGCGGTCTTGCCGTTGAGGACCGAGCTGTCGAACAGCTTCCCGTCGATGCTCCAGCCGCTGTACTGGACCTCGACCATGCTGGTGCGCTTCGGGTGGACGGCGCCGATGCCGGTGCGGAGGACTTTGTACGCGAGGCCGGACGGGGTGACCGTCGCATCCGCGGGCGGCGCGGCGACGTCGGCGGGAGTCCGCGGCGGCTCGACGATCTCGACGAGCTCCGTGTCGATCACCAGGCCCTGGTCGACCTTGCCGCCGTTGAGCGGCTGCGGGACCCAGGCGCGACGCGTCTCGCCGGTCACCATCTTCAGCGCGGCCTGCCCCCAACCCGGGATCATCTTCTTCACGCCGATGAAGAGCGTCTGCGGCGCGGGAACGTGCTGGACGAGCGTGCCGTCGGCCTTCCAGACGGTGTAGCGCACCCGCAGCAGGCTGTCGTCGGCCGGCTTGACCGTGCCGGTGCCCGCGGTGAGGCGCTTGGTGATCAGGCCGTTCTCCGCGCGCTCGGCATCGGCCGGCGGACTCGCGAGATCGGCGGGCGCCGCCGGCTTGTCAGCGGCGAAGAGCGGAAGGGCGAGGATGGCAAGGGGAAGGAGGCGTCGGAGCATAGGTCCGGGCATTGTAAGGGAGCGCCGGCCGCTGGCCAGCCGGCGCTCCTGCTATCCCGCTCAGAACTGAGCCGCTTCCGTCGATCCTTCGAGTGCGGTCGTGGACGACTCGCCGCTGCTGATCACCTTGGCCACTTCGTCGAAGTAGCCGGTGCCGACTTCGCGCTGGTGGCGGGTGGCGGTGTAGCCGTCCTTCTCCGCGGCGAACTCGGCCTGCTGCAGGCGCGAGTACGCGGACATCCCCTCGTCGCGATACTGCCGCGCGAGGTCGTACATCGCGTAGTTGAGGGCGTGGAACCCGGCCAAAGTCACGAACTGGAACTTGTAGCCCATCTTTCCGAGCTCGCTCTGGAACGTGGCGATCTGCTCGGACGTGAGCTTCTTGGCCCAGTTGAACGAGGGCGAGCAGTTGTACGCGAGCAGCTTGCCGGGGTACTTCGCGTGCACGCCCTCGGCGAACTCACGCGCCTCGTCGATGTCGGGGGTCGAGGTCTCGCACCAGAGCACGTCGGCGTACGGGGCGAACGCGATCGCGCGGGCGATGGCCATCTGCAATCCGTTGTTGATGCGGAAGAAGCCCTCGGGCGTCCGCTCGCCGGTGAGGAACGGATGGTCGCGCTCGTCGACGTCGCTCGTCAGGAGCGTCGCGCTGTGCGCGTCGGTGCGGGCGATGACGAGCGTCTGCACGCCCATCACGTCCGCGGCGAGGCGGGCGGAGGTCAGCGTGCGGATGAACTGCGTCACCGGGACGAGCACCTTGCCGCCGAGGTGACCGCACTTCTTCTCGGACGCGAGCTGGTCTTCGAAGTGGACGGCGGCCGCGCCGGCCTCGATCATCCCCTTCATCAGCTCGAACGCGTTCAGCGCGCCGCCGAAGCCGGCTTCCGCGTCGGCGATGATCGGCGCGAACCAGTGCGTGCCGCTGCGCCCTTCGACGTGGTCGATCTGATCGGCGCGCTGCAAGGCCTGGTTGATCCGCTTCACCACCTGCGGGACGGAGTTCGACGGATAGAGGCTCTGGTCGGGATACATGTGACCGGAGAGGTTCGCGTCCGCCGCGACCTGCCAGCCGGAGAGGTAGATCGCCTTGAGTCCGGCGCGCACCTGCTGGATGGCCTGGTTGCCGGTGAGCGCGCCCAGCGCGTTCACGAACGGCTCGGTGTTGAGCAGATCCCACAGGCGCTCGGCACCCATCTCGGCGAGCGTGTACTTGATGTCGATCGAGCCACGCAGCCGCAGCACATCCTCGGCCGTGTAATCGCGCTCGACCCCTTCCCAGCGCGGGTCGTTGCACCATTCGCGCTCGATCAGCTTGGGGTCACGGGCTTCCTTGAGTTTCATGGTCGCTCCTGTCGCAGCAGTTCCTGATATGCGGGGATGGTGAGAAAGTCCGCGAGCTCGTCCGCGAGAATGAGCTCGTCGAAAATGTTTGCAGCGGTTTGGACATGCAGCTCGCCGCCGATGCGGGCCAGCTCTTCGTCCCGGATGCGCTGGTAGAGCGCGGCGTCGATGACGCGGCCGTCATCGAGCTTCGCGCCGTGGTGCACCCACTGCCAGAGCTGGGTGCGCGAGATCTCGGCGGTCGCGGCATCTTCCATGAGGTTGTACAGCGGCACCGCGCCGGAGCCGCCAAGCCACGCGGCGAGATAGAGGATCCCGACGTTGACGTTCTGCAAGAGCCCCTTCTCGGTAATGACGCCCTCGGGCAACTCGAGCAGTTCTCCTGCGGAGACTTCTGCCCTCTGCCCTCTGCGCTCTGCGATCTGATTCGCCGTGGGCATGTGCTCGTCGAACACTTCCTTCGCCAGCGCGACCATGCCCGGGTGCGCGACCCACGTGCCGTCGTGGCCGGCCTTCACTTCGCGCAGCTTGTCCGCCCGGACCTTCGCGAAGGCCGCTTCGTTCGCGGCATCGTCGCCCTTGATCGGGATCTGCGCGGCCATGCCGCCCATGGCGTGGATGCCGCGCTTGTGGCAGGTCTGGATCAGCAGGTCGACGTACGCGGCCAGGAAGGCCTTGTCCATGGTGATCGACCCGCGGTCCGGCGTCATGAAGTCGTGCCGGGCCCTGAATTTCTTGATGAAGGAGAAGATGTAGTCCCAACGCCCGCAGTTGAGGCCCGCGCTGTGATCGCGCAACTCCCAGAGGATCTCGTGCATCTCGAACGCGGCCAGGATGGTCTCGATGAGCACCGTGGCCCGGATCGTTCCCACGGGGATGCCGAGGGACTGCTGGGCGAGAACGAAGACGTCGTTCCACAGCCGCGCCTCGAGGTGCGACTCCATCTTCGGAAGATAGAAGTACGGGCCCGAGTCGCGCGCGAGCAACTCCTTCGCGTTATGGAAGAAGTACAGAGCGAAGTCGAAGAGACTGGCGCTGACGGGGACGCCGTCGACGGTCACGTGCTCTTCCTCCAGGTGCCATCCGCGCGGGCGGACGAGCAGCGTCGCGGTCCTGTCGTTCAGCTGGTACTGCTTCCCGCCGCTCTCGAACGTGATCGTGCGGCGCACGGCGTCGATGAGATTGAGCTGCCCCTGGATGCAGTTCTGCCACGTCGGCGAGTTGGCGTCCTCGAAGTCCGCCATGAAGACGTTCGCGCCGGAGTTGAGGGCGTTGATGATCATCTTCCGGTCGACCGGGCCGGTGATCTCGACGCGGCGGTCGCGGAGATCGTCCGGGATCGGCGCGACGGTCCATTCGCTCTCGCGGATCTCGCGCGTCTCCGCGAGAAAGTCCGGCAGTTCGCCCGCGTCGAGGCGCTGCTTCCGTGCCTCACGCGCGGCCAGAAGGTCCAGGCGGCGCTCGTTGAATTCCTTGTGCAGCATCGCCACGAAGTCGAGGGCTTCGTCGGAGAGCACGGCGTCCCACTCGGGACTGACCTCCCCGTTCACGTCGATATCGGTTATGACCACGACATCCGTCATCGGTGTAAACCCTGAGCGAGGAGCTTGCCAGAGTCATACCCGGGTCGTTGAAGCCCCGAGCGAGCGCAGCGAGTCGAGGGGCCGGGTTAGCAGCAACGCTGTGCGAGCCAGGCGACGGTGAACGTGCAGCGTCGATCGGCTGACTCAGCGTAAGTGCTAACTTGACCCTTCGACTCGCTGCGCTCGCTCAGGGTTCACGTGGGAAAGCGATACTGCAGCGCGCGACGGACCTCGTCCTGCTCCTGAGAGTCGCCGGCGCCGAGGGGCTTCGAAACCTCGATCGGCTTCACCTCAGGATCCGTGAAGCTGATCACGCAGTAGTCGGCACCGGGAGGCTCCACGACGTCGGCGATCTCGCCGCCTTCGCGTCCAAGCTCCCCCATCGCCTCGCGGGCCATTCGGCGAATGCGGTCCTCGAAGTCGGTCATGACGTCCCCATGGCCCCGAGCGAAGTCGAGAGCCGAGTTAGCACCTGCGCCAAGCAATCCCACAGGTCGTCGCACATGCAGCGAGCTTCGTGCCCACTCCGCGTTGCTGCTAACTCGGCCCCTCGACTTCGCTCGGGGCTGCGAGACCTGACCTACATCGCGAACAGCAGCACCGCGCCGAGGCCCGCCACCACCACCCCCGAGATCGTCAGCACGAGTGCGTGTCCGCGCTTGAGCCCCGACGTCACCGGCGCGAACAGCGCGCGGAACGGACGCATCAGCATCGCGAACACGCCCGAGAGCACGATCCACCAGGCCCCCGTGGCCATCGACAGCGCGCCGAGGAAAAGCCGTCCGCGCTCGTAGCGGGTCGCGTAGTCGAAGCCGAGATCGCGCAGGCCGACTTCGCTGAGGATTCCGCCGAACCCGCCGGCCGGCCCGAGCAGCGCGCCCGCACCGACGATCAGCAGCAGGAACACGATGGGCGGCAGCACCAGCCACTTGCGCGCCCCGAGCGGCTCGCCGCGCTCTTCCATCAGCGCCACGTACGCGCGGCTGAGCAGGAACGCCGGCACGAGCAGCAGGACTCCGCCGATCGGGAACGTGATCACCATCAACACCGTCAGCGCCAGCGACGCATACGCCAGCCGCCAATCCTCGGGGCCCGTCATCACTCGATCCATCGCTTTCCTCCAGAAAGGCCGCTCGTCGTCCGGCAACCAGCGCTCGGGCGGCCCGAGCTGCTCCAGCACCGTGCCGAGCCGCTCCGGTCCCACCGGCGACGGCACGCTCGCGAGCGCAACCTCCACGTGCTCGATCACGTTCTGCTCCACTTCGTCCGCTTCGATCGAGCGGCTGCCTCGCAGCGACACGCGCATCCGCTGCAGGTACTCGTCGAATCTCCGCTTCGCATCGGGGGTCAGGTCGATCATCGTCCCCGCTCCTTTCGCAATTGAGCGATCGCTCCGTGCAGGCTCGTCCAGTGCTCGTTCATCCGCCGCAGCTCGTCGCGGCCGTTCGGGGTGAGCCGGTAGTACTTACGAGGGGGACCCGAAGAAGATTCTTCGATGTAGCTCTCGACGTAGCGCTCGTTCCGCAGCCGGCTGAGGATCGGGTAGACCGTCCCCTCGTTGATGACCAGGCTGTCGACGTCGCCGAGGCGGCGGACGATGTCGTAGCCGTAGAGCGGACCCGAGCCGAGGGTGTTGAGGATGGCCAGCTCCAGGAGCCCCTTGCGGAGCTGCGTCGTCCAGTTGACGAAGAACGTGTCGCTCATCTGCATAGCAATGTAGTGCGATGCCAGCTACCTGTCAATGCTATGTACTGTGACAAAATGAAGGCGGGCTCGATGCCCGCCTTGGTTTACTTACTGGACTGCGACCGTCTTCGCGCAGTGCTCATCGAATGCTGCGGTCAGCTCGCTGGCGATGTCGTGCGCGTGGCGTCCTTCGATGTTCCAGCGCTCCAGCATCTTCACGACCTGACCGTCCTTGAGCAGCGCGATAGACGGCGACGACGGCCGGTAGCCGACGAAGTACTCGCGCGCACGTGTCGTCGCGTCGCGGTCGTTGCCGGCAAAGACCGTGATCATCCGGTCGGGCCGCGTGTCGTGCTCGAGAGCCATCGCCACGGCCGGACGGGCCATGCCGGCGGCGCAGCCGCAGACGGAGTTGACGACGACCAGAACGGTCCCCTTCTTCTCGCCCAGTACCGCGTCGACGTCAGCGACCGTCCGCGTCTCTTCAATTCCGAGCCGCGTCAGCTCCTGCCGCATCGGCGCGACGATCATTTCATCGTACATCTGGAAGTCCTCCCGAGCGGATCATAACGTACCTCCGGCGCGGCAAATGCCGCGCCGGAGGTCAGCACCAAGGCGGCTAGTGCCGCGTCCCCTCGGCTACGTTCACCGACTGGACAATCTTGTTGAGAACGCCGCTGTAATTCTTCGCCTCAGCCTCCGGCGTGACGAACACCATATAGATGAGGTGGCCGTCGCCCAGGGCGCGAGTCACGAGGGTGACACGCTCGCTGAGACGCGTGTTCGGGTTCGTCCCCCGCAGGCTCGCCGCGAGCGCCGTGCGGCCGTCGAGTTGGAGCTGCTGCCCCGACCCGCTTACCACGCGGAGGTGCGGACTGGTCTGCTGAACCTGCGCGATGAGGTCATTCGTCGCGGACTGCAGCGTCACCGAGCCCGTGCTGCGCAGCGACTGGCGCGTCGCGTTACCCGAAGGCTCGTAGTGATTGACGATCAGGCCGTAGACGACTTCCGTGCGGCCGGAAACGGTACCGACGCCGCCCTCGGGCGCAATCGTCACACCGAAGCCGCCGCTGTCGTAGACACGCCAGTTCGACGGATACGCGATCTGATAGGCACCGTTGCGATTCGAGTACTGCTTGAACGAGCTCGACGGAGCGGGCACGCGTCCGATGGAGCCGGAGTTGTTCGTCGTTCCGCTCGTCATCGGAGGATTGCTGGTGGCGCCCTGTGCGATCTGCGCCATCGTGGGAGCGTTGCCGTGGCCGCGCAGGTCACGCTGAATGCTCGTGAGCTGCGCGACGTTCTGCGTCGGCGTCGCGGGCTCGCGGAGGAGCTGACGCTCCTTCTCGATGCGCGCGATGCGATCCGGCGGCGCGGGGTGGTTCGAGAGCCAGGTGGTCTTCCTCGCGGTATCGACCTTCGCCAGCGTGTTGAAGAAGCCCACCATGTCCGCGGGCGTGTAGCCGCTCGCGGCGAGGATCTGCGCGCCGCGCACGTCGGCCTGCGTCTTCGAGCTCACGGCTGAACTTCAGGAACAACGCGTTGAGGCCGACACCGCCGACGGTATTCAGGATCTGCGCGGTGTTGTTGCCGACCTTGCCGCCGAGGAGGCCGCCGAGGATCTGGAGACCCGCCTGCGCGGCATAGGCCTTCGAGGCCTGGTGCGTTCCGTGGCGGAGCGCGGTGTGGGCGATCTCGTGCGCGAGCACGCCCGCGACTTCGCCTTCGTTCTTCGCGTTCTCGATGATGCCCCGGTTCAGATAGATGTACCCGCCGGGCAGCGCGAATGCGTTGATGTCACTCGCGTTCACGACGCGGAAGCGGTACTGGAACTGCGGCCCGCCCGCATTCTGGGCGAGGCGCTGTCCGATGCGGTTCACGTAATTGTCGACTTCGGCGTCACGCAGGATCGGGAGCTGCCTCTCGGCCTCCGACGCTGACTGCGCGCCGATCTCGACGTCCTGCTGGGCGCTGAACATGTTCCAGCCCGGATTGATCTTGGTCTGTGCTTCGGCGACGCCTGCCATGAGCGTCATGACCATCATGACGGCGAGGATCGGCCGGAGCTGCGCTGATCGGTTCATGTGTGTGTCCTCCTTCGAAATAACCGAAGGAGACCATTGCATCGCCGATGCCGCTTTTCCGCCTTAACTGATGCCGCTACCGAGGGTTAATCGGCCTCCCGCGCGGACAGTGCGTCACCGGCGGACGGCGCGGCGGCGCGAGCTGATCAGCCGAACCAAAGCGTCGAGATCCTTGCCGTCGATGAGACCGTCCGCGTTTGCGTCGCAGCCCCATGAGCCCGCGTAGCTGCCGTCCTGAGCCGTGATCATCGCATGCGCATCGCCATCGTCGATCTCGTGGGCCAGCGGGACGATGTCGAGCGAGTTCGTCAGGCCGTCGCCGTTGCAATCGCCACGCGGCGGCACGTGGAGGCGCTGGATCGCGCTGCCGGCACCCGATGCCGTCGCCAGATAAATCTCGCCGCCGGGCGCTTCCGCGACGTCGATGATGGACTCCCCGAAGCCCTCGACGACCGGCACCGGATCGTGGATCGGATGCGTAGCCACGTCCGGGAAGTAATAGAGCGAGCTGGTGACGAACGACGCCAGCAGATAGCCCCGGCGGATCATCGGATTCGCCCCCGTCATCCGCGCCAGCCCCGTCGGCGCGACGGTCGTCGGGAACACGTAATCCGGCGCGACGCTGTCCGGATGCACGACCGGCCAGCCGCAGTCCACGCCCGACTCGATCACGTGCAGCTTGTCGCCGCCGTTCGCGCCGTTGTCGCCGACGACGAGGCGCTGCAGCTGCGGATCCCACGCGAGATCGTACGGATTCCGCATCCCCTGCGCGTACTGCGTCGCATTGCCCTGGCGGTCCAGATGCCAGATCTTGCCGCCGTTCCACTCCGGCTTCTGCGCGATCGCGTACACGCCGTACTCGCCGATCCCGACGAAGATCGAGCCGTCCGGCGCGACCGTCAGGTTGCCGCCGTGATGCTCATCCGACACCCCCCGCTCCCGCAGCTTCACGTCCCCCGGGAACGCCTTCAGCACATGCTCCGCCCCCGTGCCCAGATCCACCGTCGCGATCACGTCATCGAGAACCTTCGTCCCGCTCCAGGTCGTGTAGTGAACCACCGCCGTCGCGTCGTCCAGCAGCGCCATCCCGAGCAGCCCGCCGTTCCCCCCCGCCTTCGTCGGCAGCGCCACCACCGGCACACTCGTCCCCCCGTCGACCCGGTGAATCCACCCATTCGTCGTCGTCGCGTACACCACCCCCGTCGAGTCCGCCACCACCGAGCTCACAAACCCCGACACCTCAGCCACCCTCTCGACCCGGAACCCCGGCAACGTCCCCGCCCCCGCACTTCCGGCCACCAACAAACAAAGAAGAAGTCTCATCCGCGACGCACCCAAGGAAAAACCGCGCCAGAATAGCGGAATACAACTGACCCCTCAGAAGTTGTGCAGGTTCCTTGACGGGAAAGCGGCCCCGGTGAGATCATCCCGCCCGCTTCGCCGAGGACAGTGACGCGGGGTGGAGCAGTCTGGTAGCTCGTTGGGCTCATAACCCAAAGGTCGCAGGTTCAAATCCTGTCCCCGCAACCAATGACAACGACAAACGGCCACCCGCAAGGGTGGCCGTAATCGTTTCGTCTAGGTCCTGTCTGGGTAGGCCGCTCGGGGCTCGCACTTCTTCCAAAGTCGACCTTCCCGAGGAGCCGTTCGGCAGCTACACTCGCCCGTAACACCCGCACGCGATGGCGAGCCGAAAGACACCAGGTTCAGGGGGACCTCGACGCTCCACGACCGGCGAGCAGCCACCGGCGGGCCCCTCGGAGCTCATCCTCTACACGACGCCTGATCACCAAACGCGCATCGAAGTGCGGTTGGAGGACGAAACCGTGTGGCTGAGCCAACGGCAGCTGGCTGAGCTCTTCCAGAAGTCGGTCCCTACAGTCAATGAGCACATCGCAAACGTCTACGACGAGGGTGAACTCGACCGAGACGCAACTATTCGGAAATCCCGAATAGTTCAAACCGAGGGCGGACGGGAGGTAAGTCGCGAGGTCGAGCTCTACAACCTCGACGGGATCTCGCATAAGATGGCAGTCGGGGTTGCAGGACGCGAGTTTGAGAAGTACGACCGAGAACAGCGCCGGATCACCGC
The DNA here is from genome assembly GCA_963821585.1 of uncultured Acidobacteriota bacterium. Taxonomy (GTDB): domain Bacteria; phylum Acidobacteriota; class Thermoanaerobaculia; order Gp7-AA8; family Gp7-AA8; genus QHVT01. Next base: position 1,373,993 of record CAWGEI010000005.1, on the reverse strand, counting down.
CGCGTCCATGACCGACTTCGACAAGGCCGTTGACCGCATCAAGAAGATCGGCTCGTAAGGTTCCTTGTCGGGCCGGCTGGGCGTTCATCGGACGCGCCTAGTGTCGTGTCTCGCCTAAAACCGCCGGTTGCATTGAGAAGAAGGTGGACGACCACGTGCCGCTCGGCGCTTTCCTCCCACCCAACCCCCGGCAGTGATCGCGAGCGCATCATCGAACTCTTTGCGAAACGGCAGCCCGCGTATGTGCGCGCGGACGTCATCCGCTCTCTGAAACCGCTGCACCTCTTCGCGGAGTCCTGCGTATATAGCTCCAAGATGACGGCGATGGTGCCAGAAGCGCTTCAGTTTCCGATCGCGTTCGGCAGGGCGCGGGCAGGCGATCACGACGCCTTCGCGGAACGGTCAGCCAGCATGAGGCGATGGTCTACAGGCTCGCCTGGAACTTCTTTGGCGATCGCTCGCGGGCCGGGGAGATTGCGCAGGAAGCGGATTGGTATCGCGGCCCAGGCAAACCCGGGGCGTGCAGCCGTAACCCCGCAGGGCCCGGCTCCATCATCGTATCCGCATTGGTGCGGCTGGGTGCGCGCACCCGGCAAGCAAGAACTCGATATTGCTTATTCGGGTTGAGAGAGCGCGCGACTCCGATCGCGCAAGGGGGAATGATGCGCTTGAGGACGATATTTTGCGCGAGCCTGCTCATCAACGTTGCGACGGCCGCCTTGGGACAGTCTGTTGCGCCAGTACAACCGGCCACCAAGGCCGACATCATTCCGCTGGTCGACTATCACGTGCATATCAACAGCCTCATGTACGCGCAGACGAATTTCCCGCCTATTCTTCCAAGCGTGCAGCTGCCGCCGGAATTGATGCGCCTGATGAGTGAGCTCGGGAAGAATTGGGGTTCAGAAACTGGCCTCGCGCCGTTGTTCACCGAAGACAGCATGATGGTCAAGCGCGACGTCAACAATTGGATCAAAGGGAAAAAAGCGGTCTCCGGCGTGTGGAGCAAGACTTATGGTGAAGAAATTACGCTGATCCCCGTTGGCTATCAAACCGACAACTCCATCGGGTACATCATGACCTATATCGCCGATGCGGAGACCCCGCCAACGATTTTCGGCGAAGCCATGATCGCTTTGAAAAAAGAAAACGACGGCCAGTGGCGGATCGCCGGAAAGATGATCAGCGTGGGGTATCCCAGGAAGCAGAAACCGGTCACGGCTGAAGACTTCCTGGCGGAGTTGGACGCCGCAGGCATTCAGCGGGCGAACATATTATCGGCTGCGTTCGTTTTTGCGGGATCGCCGGAACTGGAGCATGGCGAGGCAGCCAGGGTACGAGCTGAGAATGACTGGAACGCGCAGCAAGCTGCGCGACATCCTAAACGGTTGACCGCTTTTTGCAGCCTCAACCCATTGAAGAGTTATTCGCTTGCAGAGGTGGAAAGTTGCGGCAGGGACGCCCGTATTAAGGGGCTCAAGCTCCACTTCAGCGACGCTGGCATAAACCTCACAAATCCACAGCATCTCTCGAAAATCCAGGCTGTGTTCAAAGCCGCGAACAAACACCGCTTGGCCATCACCGCGCATGTCATGACGTCAGCTACTGATTATGATCCAAAAGCAACGGTCACGATTTTTCTGAATGACCTCATGCCACTTGTCCAGGACGTGCCGGTGCAGATTGCGCACATGACGGGAGATTCGGGCTTTGGCGACAAGTCGCAAACGGCGTTCGGCGTTCTTGCAGCTGCCATCGAGGCCAACGATCCGCGCACCAAGAACCTGTACTTCGATGGTTCAGGTCCCGTGGACGTCAACGGGTCGCAATCTCCAGAGATCCTGCGGACCGTTGCAGCAGCGATGCGCAGGGTCGGTATGAACCGAATCCTCTTCGCCTCCGACCGCCATTCTCCCAACAATTCTCCGCCAGCGGAAACGTGGAAGGCGTGGAGGGAGAAACTGCCCCTCACGGAAGCCGAATTCCGGGATATCGCCGATAATATCGTCCACTACCGATAACTCGATCAATCGATTACGGCCACCCGACAGGGTGGCCGTAATCGTTTCCCAGGTGATCTCCAGGTAGCGCCTGGAAATCTCGCCCACTAATCGCTTCGCCTATTCCCGTCAGCGCGTGAGCATGTCGAAGGCCGCACGGTAGCGGCGGCTGCCGGCGACCTTCCTGCCGTCGCGCAGCACGACGACGAAGTCGCCGTTGAACATCGGCTGCAGCTCGCGGACGCGATCGGCGTTGACGATCGACGAGCGTGAGACGCGGACGAAGCGCGTGGGATCGAGCCGCACCTCGAGACTGGCCATCGTCTCGCGCACGAGATGATGGTGCGCTCCGCTGTGCACCTCGACGTAGTTGCCTGCCGCTTCGAGCCGGTCGACCTCGTCGACGTCGACGAGAATCACGCGTCCGTCGCCCTTGATGGCGAGCCGCTTCGCGTAGTCGTGGGCCGGACGTCCGAGCTCTCCGAGCGCGGCCGCGATCCGTCGGTCGAGCTGCCCCGGCGCGTGCGCCAGCCGCCGCCGTGCGCGCGCGACCGCGGTGCGGAAGCGATGCCGGTCGATCGGCTTGAGCACGTAGTCGACCGCATGCACGTCGAACGCGCGAAGGGCATGTTCGTCGTAAGCGGTGACGAAGACGACCGCAGGCATTCGCGCGACACCGATCGCTTCGACGACGTCGAAGCCGCCGACCTCGGGCATCTGGATGTCGAGAAAGACGAGATCGGGTGCGAGCCCCGTGATTGCCTCGATTGCCGCCGCTCCATCACCGGATTCGCCGATGACCTCGAGGTCGGCTTCGCCGCGCAAGTGCTGGCGGATGCCGCGCCGCGCGATCGGCTCGTCGTCGACGATGAGCACGCGAATCACGCGGGGATCTCCAGCGAGGCGATCGTCCCGCCGTCGCGGGGACTCGCCAGTGCGAACGTATGACGCGCACCATACTGCTGCTGCAATCGTGCGCGTGTGTTCGACAGGCCGATGCCGTCGCGCGCACCAGCCGCGACGCCCGGGCCGTCATCTCGCACGGTCACGTGCAGCCGGCCGTTCCGTCGCGCGGCAGCGATCTCGATCCGCCCCGCAGCGATGCGCCGCGCGATGCCATGACGGATCGCATTCTCGACGAGCGGCTGGAGGATGAGCGGAGGCACGGGAGCGTCGAGTGCCTCGCCCACGACGTCGATGCGATAGGCAAAGCGGTTGGAGAAGCGGACACGCTCAATCTCCAGATACGCTTCGACGAGCTCCAGCTCCTCGCGCAGCGGAACTTCCTGCTTCGCGGAGCTGTCGAGCGTCTTCCTGAGCAGGGCGCTCAGACGCACGAGCACGTCGTCCGCGGCGTCGGCGTCCTCGCGCATCAACACGGACACCGTGTTGAGCGCGTTGAACAGGAAGTGCGGCTGCAGCTGCGCCTTGAGCGCGAGCAACCGCGCTTCGGCGAACTGCCCTTCGAGACGGGAGAGCCGTGTGGTCTCGGCCACGATGACGAGCAGCCAGTAGGCAGGAAGGTCGAGCAGGAACGTCGATCCGAGGAGCCGGAGGAAGGTGGCGCTCCAGGAGCCGGCGGCGCTCGTCGCTCCGACCAGCGGAGCGACGAGCGCGAAGAGCGCAAGGTTGAGCAGCACGGCGACGACACTTCCGGCTACGTGCACGAGCACGCTGCGCAGCGCCCGTGCTCTGCCGAACGGGTATCGCGCGGTGAGACGGAGAATCGCCGGCGTGAGGAGCGCCCAGATCCAGGCCCACGCGAGCCAGATCGCGAGCGGGCGCACCCAGCCGATCGGCTCGCCCCGCATCGCCGCCGAGACGTGCGCCTGCGCCGCGAGCAGCACGCCGCAGAGCGTCCAGCCTGCAGCGATGCTCAGCCCCCGTCGCATGGCGCTCACCTTACCGCAGGCCGAGCTGCTTCAGCAGGCCGAGCGTATTGGCCGAGGTCCACTCCTCGGCGATCTTGCCGTCCACGAAGCGGAAGACCGCCGTGCCGCTCACCTGCACCTTCCGGCCGGTCGCCGGGATGCCGTTCCCCGATCCGGTATTCGTGCCGCGCGCAGTCCAGCGGACGGCGACGAGATCGCGCTCGGCGACGATGAGATCGACGTTCACCGCGAGGTCGGGAAATGCGGAGCGCCATCCCTTCGCCTCCTTGATGCCGTCTTCGTGGGTGAACGTCGTCGAGCCACCGTGTCCGACGAAGTCGTCCGTGTACGGCACCGTGAAGATCCCGCGGCTCAGCCCTTCTTCGTAGACCCGTTTGGCCACCGCCTTGTGGATCGCGGCCTCGTCCGCGAAGCACGGCAGGGTCATGAAAACCAACAGCATCGTTGCAAACAGTTTCATCGATGCTCCTTTCGCGGCGGATCGTGCCCGCAGCGCCCGGATCAGGCGACGACCTTGTGACGAGCGGAATCATCCGCGTGACGAGCGGGTGGATTCGCCAGTGCACTCGCGGAGAAACCCGGGCAGCGGGTGGACCCGCTAGTTCCTCACCGCCCGACGACGCGGCCGGTCGTTGTCGTAGATCGTCAACACGGTCAGGATGTTGGTGCCGAGGACGGAGCCGCCGGTCGGACTCTCCAGCGTGATGATGACGGTCTTCGGGTCGCCGATGACTGCGTTGTTGAAGACCGGAACCGCGAACGCCTTATTGGCGGCATCACCATCGTTCCAGCTCAAGACACCGCTCACACTCTGATAGTCGGTCCCATCTACGGCTGTTCCGCCCGTGAAGGCGTACGCCACGCTCACCGCGCCGTCGGAGCCTTCGGTTCGCTGCACCTCGATGGTGGCGCTGCCGGCGCCCTCTGAGACGCTGAACGCCGGTGATGAAAAGGACAGCGTTCCAGGTACGGCCAATCCGACCGCTGGCCGGTACACCTGGTTCATCGTGCTGCCGGAGCTGCCTCCGATATGGATGCCGCCACCGGTCGCCCAGATCAGACCGTCCACGAAGGCCGAGCCGACAATGCCATGAACCGGCATAGGCATGTCCGGGAGCTCCGTCCATGTGTCGGTCTGAGGGTTGTAATAGTCATGGTCGGGGAACATGCCGCCCGGCCCCTCGCCGCCCCAGACGTGGAACAGACCGCGGGCCATGATCCCGTTCATGCCGCTGCGGGGGCGCAGCATAGGGGCGGCGGTCGTCCAGGTCCGCGTTTGAGGGTCAAAAACCTCGTGCGCGATCGTCATGAGGGGCGACAATCCATTGCCTAGCCGCCCACCGGCGTAGTGGACGCGGCCGTTGATCGCCGCGCCGGTGAAGTGGTTGCGCTGCGTGGGCAGGTTCGGCAGCACCTCCCAGGTATCGGCCGCCGGGTCGTAGACGGCGAAGTCGGATCCGCGCGGCAATCGTCCACCGGCGACGTAGATCCTGCCGTCGTGCACGACGGCAAAGCCGGAGCTGCGCGCCGTGGGCATCGGCGCCTTCGTGACCCATACACCGGCCGCCGGATCCAGCTCGTAGACTGTGTTCACGTAGCTGTCAGTGCCCGGGGGGTCATCGGCGTTCAACTGGCCGCCGATGAGGTAGATCTTCCCGTTCACGCTGGCCGCCATCCCGTGGTTGTTCCGCAGCGGGAGCGGCGGACCGTAGGTCCAGGTGTCGGTGGCGATGTCGTAGATCTGGACCGTAGGGGCGGTCACCCGATTCGGCGGATAGCCGCCCATGAGGTAGAGCTTGCCGTCCGATTCCGCGAGCGCCAACTCGGAGAGGGGCTCGAGCACCGGGGCCCGCATCCCCCATTCGCCGGGCACCGGCTGCTGCGCGGTCGCCGCCGCGGCGAGGCCGAGCAGTGCGAGGCACGGAGCGATGCGGACTAGAAGCCTCGCGGCGCGCGATGGACGAGAGCCCAGTTCAACGACGCGCGGACGATGAGCAGCAAACATGTTGGTGAAACCGGCCATTGTGCGCATGGAAGGGGCCGCCTCGTGAGCGGTCGTTGCTGAGTCTTCGACCGCATTATCATGACGACCGGACGTCAAACGTTGTCACAGAGCAGACACGAAGCATCAAGCGGCAGGTCGCGTACGCGTTCTTCTCACCGAAGCAACCCGAACCGCACCAGGTACCCAAAAACCGCGGATCGTCCCGGATCAGTCAAGACGCGGATCCACCGGGCATGCTCTCAAAGCAGAAAGGTGCGCTTGCCGCACAGCCGTTCGGCATCGATTCCGTGCTCCTGGCAATACTCCAGCAATTTGCCGGATTGGACGATCTGTTCGGAATCGCTTCGGTAATCCAGGCCCATGAAGTAGCCGTACCACGGCTCCAATCCCAGCGCGTAAATCAGGACCTGCCTGGCGTGAAAGGTCTCCACCATCCTGGAGGCCTTCTCGAAGCCGGACCCGTTCAGCCGGCGCGATTCCCTGATCTTCCGCGGGACCGGCTCGGTCGTCAGCGCGCCATAGAGCCACGTGTACGGCGCCCCGACGCATTCCATGCCGATGGCCAGAATGTCCAGGTCGCCCGTCAGCTGGTGGATGTGCCGGTACATGTGCGGCTCGAGGTTCGACGAGTCGGCGCCGGCAAAGATCTTCTTGCCCTGCAGCTCGAAGAACCACGCGCTCTTGCTGCGAATGTTCAGGTCCCCGTGCTCGCCGAGAAACGGGAGGCTGACGATGCGGCCGTCGGGCAAGGAAAGCTCTTCGAGGTCGTCGACGTCGATCACGTCGAAACCGAGCTGCTTCAATAACAGCTTCAGCGAGGGATCGGCCAGGGAGCCGCCATTGTTTTTCGGGACGATGACCTTGCCGGTCTTGTAGCGGAGCTGCAGGAGAGTCTCGAGGTTCGTGTGGTCCGAGTGACTATGGGTCAGGCAGATGTAGTCGATTTTCGGCGGCAGCTCGCTGTAGCTGATCACGTCGCCAGCATTGGACTCGGTTCGATTGGCCACGACCGGATCCACGAGGATCGAGGTATTGCCGGTTTCGATCAAAAACCCGGCATGGCCGATATAGCGAACGCGGACGCCCTCCCTCAAGGGCTCGTACCGGGCAGAGGGCTCCGCGGTCGTGAACAGTTCCCGTCGCGGCAGACCGCCTTCCGTCAGGATGCCGTCGAACCAGCCTTCCACTTCAGCGGCCGTTGCACCTTGCTCCCGAGCCCGGAATACGCTGTCCCAGACCGGTGAGGCAAACGAGCGGCGGACGTGCAAGTGATTCGCGTCCGGCAGCCGGGGAGTACTGAGGACGAAAGGGCGGACAGTAACCCTCGACAGCAGACCGAAAGAGACCGATTGCATCGATTCGTTGTAATACGGACTGCGGTAGAGCAGGCTTTCGATCAGGCGATAGCTCGGCTGGTGATACAGGTCCATGAACAGCTCGACGTATCCCTTGAGTAATTCCGGGACCTGCTCATAGAGCGGTTCGATCGTCTCCCCGGTCTTGTGGCACTTCACCACCGCGTCGAGCTGCTTGACGGCGTCGGCAAGCTCACGATGAATTCCGTGTTGCGCGTCGAAGCTGGTCAGCAGCGCTTTGACGTCCTCGATCTGCTCGACTGTGCAGTCTACGAATTCGCCGCCGCCGGACAGTCCGCGGTCCTGATTGGCGAGGATGTGCAATTGCGAGTTCTCGACGAACGACGCCATGAGCCGCCGATGCGTCTTGGTCATGTACATCGAGTACGTCAGGGGCGGGATCAGGTAAGGCCAGGCATACCATTTGTTCACGAGAGGCTCGACATAGGCGTCCTCTCTCAGGTACTGCAGCGGTTCCGCGGACATGATCGTCTCTTCCTCCAATCACAGGTGGCTACGAAGCCACTCCGCGACGACTTGCACATGCGGCGGATCGAAGGCCGTCATGTGGTTCCCGGGGCCGTGCCACACCGTGGAATCCGGCGCCCACCGTTTCCAGCCCGCGACGCATTGCTCGTGCTGCAGCCGGTTGGCTTCGTCATCCAGCCTGGCGTCTTTCAGCACGACGAGGCGCACCGGGCCGTCATAGCCCGCTGCCGGCGTGTAATGGGTGCGCAGACAACGGGCAAACACACGCATCGGTCCCCGCAGGACCTCAGGCTTCGAGCGTTCGGGCAGGATCCCGACCGTTACGAGACGCTGGTGCAGAAGGACCCGACGTTGCGTCTCATCGCGCGCCTGCAGGTCGGCGGCGCGGATCTCCAGAGAGCGTTCGGCCCTCTGCTCGAAGACTTCGACGAGGCTCATCGTCGCCGCAACGTCGTCGTATTCCTTTGTGGTGTCCGGACCGGCCGGCACGTCGCTGTCGACGATCGTGAGCGACGCAACAGGCCGGCCCGCCGAACGCAGGCGCTGCGCCATTTCGAAGACCACCCAACCACCGAACGAATGACCCATGAGATGCAGCGGTCCCTCGGGCTGCACCTCGTCGATGGCCTCGAGATAGACGTGCGCTGCCGCCTCGACCGTGGAGTGTGGGAGGGAGGTCCCGTCCAGCCCACGCGGCTGCAGGCCGTAGACCGGACGCGAATCGCCGATGGCATCGGCCAATGCGGCAAAGCTGGCGACGTTCGCACCCGCCCCCGGCACACAAATCAGCGGAGCTTCCGCACGGTGCGCGCTTCGAAGCACCACGAGCGGCCCGTAGTCGTCTTCCCGGCGGACCCCGGCGGCCAGAGCCGCCAGTGTGGGCGTCGTGAACACCGCGCGAACGTCGACGGCGAGGCTCTCGCGCCGCATGCGCTCCATCAGCGAGACCGCCAGCAGGGAGTGACCACCGAGCTGGAAGAAGTTGTCGTGACGGCCGACGCGCTCGATGCCGAGGAGCTCCGACCAGATGCGGGCGATGAGCGTCTCCACTTCTCCCTGCGGCGGCTCATCCGTGCGCGTCCCGTACGCATCGCCATCGGGCGCGGGCAGGGCCTTGCGATCGAGCTTGCCGCTCGACGTCAGCGGCAATGCGTCGAGCCGCACGTATGCCGAGGGGACCATGTGCTCCGGCAGCGTCGTGCCGAGAGAACGACGCAATTCGTCGATGTCGATTTCCCGCGGCGCGACGATGTACGCCGCGAGCCGCTGCTCGTGTGCGAGCACCACCGCCTCACGCACGAGCGAATGCTCGATGAGGCGCGCCTCGATCTCGCCCAGCTCGATGCGGAAGCCGCGGAGCTTGACTTGAAAGTCGTTGCGACCGAGGTACTCGATGACGCCTTCAGGAAGCCAGCGCGCCAGATCGCCCGTGCGATACATGCGCGCGTCCGGCTCACTGCTGAAGGGATCACGCACGAACTTTTCGTTCGTCAGCTCGGGGCGATGCAGATAGCCGCGCGCCACCTGCACGCCGCCGATGTGCAGCTCGCCGGCGACGCCGACCGGCGCCGGCTGGCCGTGACTGTCGAGAATGTAGATGCGCGTATTGGCGATCGGACGTCCGATCGGAATCGACGCGCGCACATCACCCCGCCGGCACTCCCAGGCCGTGACGTCGACCGCCGCCTCGGTCGGACCATAAAGGTTGCTCAACGCGACGTGCGGCAACAGTTCGTGGAAACGGGCCACCAGTGCGGCGGACAATGCCTCGCCGCTGCAGACCACGCGCTTCAAGGAAGTACACTTTGCCAGAGCGCCGTACTGCAGAAACGTTTGCAGCATCGACGGGACAAAGTGCAACGTGGTGATGCGCTCCCGGGCGATGACCTCGCTCAGATAGGCCGGATCTTTGTGACCGTCCGGCCGTGCCATCACCAGGCGGGCGCCCACGGCCAGCGTCCAGAAGAGCTCCCACACGGAGACGTCGAAGCTGTACGGCGTCTTCTGCAGAACGGCGTCGTTCGCGGTCAGCGGATACGCCTGTTGCATCCACAGCAGCCGATTGACGACGCCGCGATGCTCGTTCATCACACCCTTCGGCACGCCCGTCGACCCGGACGTGTAGATGACGTACGCGAGGTTGCGCGGTGTGTTGCCGCGAGAGGGATTGGCCGGTGGAAACTGCCCTGTTGCGCGCTGCCCGTCGAGGACGACCACGGCCCCAGAGTCGGCGAGCATCTGCTGCAGCCGTTCCTCGGGATAGGACGGATCGAGCGGCACGTACGCGCCGCCCGCTTTCAACACCGCCAGCAGTGTCACGACCATGTCCACGCTGCGCTCCATGCGCACGGCCACACACGCATCGGGGACCACGCCATCGGCGCGCAACGCATGCGCGAGCCGATTGGCCTCTTCGTTCAGTGCGCGATACGTCAACGTACGGGTCTCGTCGACCACCGCGATCGCATCCGGCGTCCGCTCCACCTGCGCCTCGAAGAGCTCGTGGATGCAGACCTCCGGCACGTCCGCTCCGGTGTCGTTCCATTCCTCGAGCAACCGGCGGCGCTCCCCCTCCGGCAGTACGTCGATGGTGCGCAGTGAGGCTGGCGGGCGCTCGAGCGCAGCGAGCAGGCGTTCGACCGCGGTGCGCACCAGCTCGCACACACGCGCCGCGCCCACCGGCGCCTGGACCTGAGCCGTCAACGTGAAGCTGTCGCCGAGGTCGTCGACCGTGAGGACCAGCGGAAAGTTCGTCCGCTCCTGCCCGTACTCGCTCTCGATCCCGGGCGATTCGTCCCGCGGCTCCGCAACCGCACGCGCGTTGTGCCGATAGTTGAGCAGTGCCGAGAACAGCGGCGCCGGCGACGGCACGCCGCTGCAGCGTTGCGCGAGCGCGAGCGACGCATGCTCGTGGCCCAGCAACCCGGCCAGCGCGGCATGCGTGCGGCGCACGCTCGTCTCGACGTCCTCCTCGCCGACACGCACCCGCAGCGGCAGCGTATTCATGAAGAGCCCGAGGACGCGGTCGGCGCCTTCGCCGCTGTTCATGCGGCCGAAGAGGACCGTGCCGAAGACGACGTCGTCGCGGCCCGACGCATGCGCGAGCACGAGCGCCCAGGCGAGATGAAAGAGGCCGGCCGGCGTGACGCCGAGCCGCCTCGCGTGGACGCGCAATCGCGCGCTCAGGTCGTCGTCGAGATCGAGATGGGCTTCCTCGACACCGGAGCCGTCACCCTGCACCTGCACGAGACCAAACGGCGCCGTCGGCTCATCGACGTCGCCGAGCATGGTCCGAAAGAACTCTTCGTGCTCCGCCATGCTCGCGCCGAGGCGGACGTGCGCCACGAAATTGCGAAACGGCAGCGGCGCGGGCAGTTCAGCGGCGCGCCCTTCCAGATGCGCTCGCACTTCCGACTGCAGGATCTCGAGCGTGGTGTGATCGTTGACGAGATGATGGCTGAGCAGCAGCATCATCCAGCTGCCGTCCGCCGCGTCGCGCGCAACTTGCGCGCGCAACAGCGGCGCGGTTCGCACATCGATGCGATGACGCCGCGGATCGAAGCGGTCGCGAAGCTCGCCGGCATTCGTCGCCGTGAGCTCTTCGATCGGCAGCGGCGCTCTGCGCCACACGACCTGCACCGGCGACTTCAACAGCTCCCACGCGAACGCCGTGCGCAGGATGTCGTGCCGGTCGATGACGGACTGCAACGCGGCGAGATAAGCATCGAGCCGCGCGCGCGAGTCGAAGCGGAAGGAGCAGGAGAGTAAATACGGATCGCCGTCCCCGCCGAGCAGATGATGAAAGAGGATGCCTTCCTGCAGCGGAGCCAGCGGATAGATGTCCTGCACGTTCGCCGCGGCGCCCGGCACCGCACCGACGATGGAATCGATTTCCTCCCGCGTGAGGTCGACGAGCGGCAGCATCTCCGGCGTGATGGCGGGCGGTGGGCACCACCAGTCCCCGCCGTCGAGGAGCAGCTCCAGGAGCGTGCTCTTGTGCGCACTCAGCTGTGCCACCAGCGCCGCATCCACTTCGGCGTTGCTGCGAATCGAGAGGCCGTTGCCGCTTCGGCGCAGTTGCACGGCGCGCGCGGAAAGCTCGCACAGGAGTCGCTCCATGTTCATAGGGTCATCACCACGGCCGGAGAATCGGGGTCGTACGACAGCGGTTGCGGAATGAGGTTCGGCGGGATTTCGAGGGCGCCGTCGTGTTCGGCCAGGGCCGCCAGTCCGGCCAGCGTCGACGCCGTGAAGACCGCGCGCACTTCGGCACGCAGACCGTGACGGCGCATGCGCTCGAGCAACGTCACCGCCAGCAGCGAGTGCCCGCCAAGCTCGAAGAAGTTCGCGTTGCGGCCGATCGGTCCGGTGCCGAGAAGCTCGGCCCAGATGCTTGCCAGCACGATCTCGATCTCCCCTTGCGGCGCTTCGTATTCGCCCGATGCAGACTCGGGCTCCGGCAACGCGTTCCGATCGAGCTTGCCGTTCGCGGTGAGCGGCCACGTCTCCATCAGCACGAAAGCAGCCGGCACCATCACCTCAGGCAGCCGCGCAGCGAGAGATCGCCGCAGTGCGTCGACGTCGAGATCGCCGTCCGCGACGACGTACGCAACGAGCCGCCCCCCGCGCGCGATCACGACCGCGTCGCGAACGGCCGGATCTTCGGCGAGTCGCGCTTCGATCTCCGCGGGCTCGATACGGATGCCGCGGATCTTCACCTGCTGATCCACGCGGCCGAGGAAGTCGATGTTGCCGTCCGGCAACCAGCGAGCGCGATCGCCGCTGCGATACATACGCGCGCCATGCACGGGGCTGAAGGGATCGATCACGAACTTCTCCGCGGTGAGCCCGGGACGATTCCAGTAGCCGTGCGCGATGCCGTCGCCGCCGATGTGGATCTCCCCGACCACCCCGACCGGCACCGGCTGACCGGCCGCGTCGAGAATGTAGATGCGCGTGTTGGCGAGCGGCCTGCCGATCGGAATGCGTTGCACACCGTCGGTTACGGTGACGTCCCACGCCGTCACGAAAGTCGTCGTTTCGGTCGGGCCGTAGGTCTGAATGAGGTGCTGCGGTGGATTCCGCAGGACACGCGCAAAGGTGCGGGGATCGGCGATATCGCCACCGGTCACGAGATAGCGCAGCAGAGGGAAGACATCCGCCAGCGGCTCGGCGGAAGCGCTCAGCAGCCCCGCCACGAGCTGAAGCACCGTGACCTGTTCCCTGCGCAGCGTCTGCGCCAGGGCGTCCGGATCGAGAAGAACCTGCTGCGGAATGATGACCACCCGCGCTCCGTGGAGCAGCGGCCCCCACATTTCGAACGCACTGGCATCGAATCCGGGATTGGCCGTGAACGCCACCCGATCGTTCGCATCGAATGGCGTGACGCCGTTGCCGATCACGAGCCGCGCGATGGCGCGGTGCGGGATGACCACGCCTTTCGGCCGGCCCGTCGAGCCGGAGGTGTACATCACGTACGCCGGGGCCTCGGGATCGATCGAGATCTCCGGCTTCTCATCGTTCCATGCAATGGCGTCCTCGAGCTCACGTTCCGAAACCACCACACGAACACCGCAGTCCTCGAGCATGAATGCGCGGCGCTCCTGCGGCGCCTGGCGGTCGAGCGGGACGTAAGCCGCACCGCACTTCAGGATGGCCAGCTCGGCGACGATCAGCTCCGCCGACCGGTCGAGCAACGTCGCCACGCGATCGCCCGGCATCACGCCGCGCGCAATGAGCAAGCGTGCGAGACCATTAGCCTGCCGGTCGAGTTGGCGATACGTGAGAGTGCGTTCCCCGTCGACGATGGCGATCGCATCCGGCGCGAGCGCGGCCTGCGTTTCGAACAGCTCGTGAATGCACCGTTCGCGCGGATAGTCCGCGACGGATCCGCTCCACTCTTCGAGCAGAAGCCGGCGTTCGTCTGCATCGAGCAGTGGCAGCTCGGTGACCCGGCGAGCATCGTCTGCGACCATTTCGGCGAGCAGCGTTCGCCAGCAGCGGACAAAGCGCTCGATGGTGGTGCGGTCGAAGAGCGCGGTGGCGTACTCGATGCCGCCAGCGATCTGCCCGCCCGCGTCTCCCAGAGAGAGCGCGAGATCGAACTTCGCCTGCATCGGCACCTCGCCGGAGTCGGGCAACACGCTGAGGCCGGCCAGGTGGAGCGGCTCAGCGGACGCGTGATGCCACGAGACGGTGGTCTGGAAGAGTGGATTGCGCCCGAGGCTGCGCTCCGGCCGCACGAGCTCGACGACCTTCTCGAATGGGATGTCCTGGTTCTGCTGTGCGGCGAGGACCTGCTCTCTCACCCGTGCCTGCAGTTGCGCGACGGTCGGTGCATCGGAGAGATCGACGCGCAGTGCCAGCGTATTCACGAAGAAGCCGATCAACCCTTCGACCTCCGCGCGGCCGCGATTGGCGGTGGGAGCGCCGATCACGACTTCGTCCTGACCCGAGAGCCGCGCCAGAATGACGGCCCAGCTGGCGAGCAGTGTCATGAAGAGCGTGGTGCCGTGCCGTTGGCTCAGGTCCCTGATGCCGCTCGAGAGGTCCGCATCGAAGAACACATCGAACGATGCGCCGGCATGATCCTGCTGCACGGGCCGCGGACGATCGGTTGGCAGATCGAGCTGCGCCGGCGCTTCCCGCAACGTGCGCGTCCAGAACGCGGCCTGCTGCTGCAACACGTCGCCGGCGATCCAGCGACGCTGCCAGGCTGCGTAGTCGGCGTACTGCACAACCAGCGGCGGCAGTTCCTCGGAGTTGTACAAGGCGGCCCACTCGCGCAGCAGCACGCCGATCGACCAGCCGTCCGCGACGATGTGGTGCAGCGTGAGGAACAGGGCGTGCTCGTCTTCCCGCAGGCGAACGAGCCGTCCGCGGAACAGCGGGCCCTGCTCGAGATCGAACGGCGCACCAGCCTCTTCGCTGCGCAGCCGCTCCAACTCCGTGCCCGCATCCTCGACGTTCGAGAGATCGTGCTCGATCAGCGTGAAGATCCCGTCCGCGGCGATGCGCTGCCGCGGCTGTCCGTCGAGTTGCGTAAACGTGGTTCGCAGCGCTTCATGCCGTGCGACGAGCGCATCGAATGACGCGCGCAGGGCATCGCGATCGAGCGCGCCGATGAGGCGCAGCCCGAACGGCACGTTGTAGACCGCATCCGCGCCGTCGAGTTGGGAAAGGAACCAGAGCCTCTGCTGTGCGAACGACAGCGCCAGGCGCTCTTCGCCGTCGACGGGCGTGACCGGCGGGAGCGTCGTGCGTGCCGCATCGGCCACGCTCTGCGCGAGGTCCATGAGCACGGGGCGCGCGAAAAGCGTGGTGAGCGCGACTTCCACGGAGAAGACCTGCCGCAGGCGCGAGATGAGCTGCACGGCCAGCAGCGAGTGACCGCCGATGGCAAAGAAATCGTCGCGGCGGCCGACGCGCTCGATGCGCAGGAGCGTGGTCCAGATTTTCGCAATCGCGCTCTCGATCGGACCGACCGGTGCCTCGTATGCAGCGGAGGTGTCGGCGTCGGGCGCCGGAAGCGCATTGCGATCGACCTTGCCGTTTGCGGTGAGCGGCAGGTGTTCGAGCACCACGAATGCGAACGGCAGCATGAACTCCGGCAGCCGTTCGGAAAGATGACTGAGCAGCGAGTGGGCATCGACTTCGTCGCCTACGACGTAGGCGATGAGGTGGCGCTCGCCGTGCTCCTGGCGCCCCACGACCACGGCCTCGCGCACGCCTGGGCATTCGAGCAGCCGCGCTTCGATCTCGCCGGGCTCGACGCGGAAGCCCCGGATCTTGACCTGAGCATCGTTGCGTCCCAGAAACTCGATCACGCCATCGGCGCGCCGGCGCGCCAGATCGCCGGTCTTGTACATGCGCGCTCCATCAGCGGCGAACGGATCGGCCAGGAACCGCTCCCGCGTCAGCTCCGGACGATTGAGGTACCCCAAGGCCACCCCGGCCCCTCCGATGTAGATCTCGCCCGCCATGCCGATCGGCACCGGCTCCATCCGTTCGTCCAGCAAGTACACCCGCGTGTTCGCGATCGGGCGGCCGATGGGGATGCTCCTCGCTCCGGGCGCCACCTCGCGGATCTCGTGCGTGATGGCGAATGTCGTGCTCTCGGTCGGGCCGTAGCCGTTGACCAGATGCTGCGGCGCACGGCCCCTCAGCACGCGGGCGATGACCGTCGCGTCGAGCGCGTCGCCGCCGACGATCAGATAGCGCAGCGCGGCAAAGGCATCTTCCAACTCACCGGATTGCACGTATTGATTGAACAGGCCGACCGTCATCCACAGCACCGTCACCCCGTGATCGAGCAACGCCTCGCGGAATCTCCTCGGATCGAGCAGCGCATTGCGCTCGATGACCACGATCGCGCAGCCGTTGAGCAGCGGAGCCCACACTTCGAACGTCGTGGCGTCGAAGGCGGGATTGGAGGAGAGCGCCACGCGATCCCCGGCGCGCAGTTCGGCGTAGCCGTTGTTCAGCACCAGCCGCTGCACCGCACCGTGCGGCACCATCACTCCCTTCGGCTGTCCGGTCGAGCCGGACGTGTACATCACGTACGCCAGGGATGCGCTGTCCACGGATACGCCGAGGTTCTCGATCGAGCCGTCTGCGTACACGTCGAGGCGCGTGACCCCTTCGAAACAAACCTCCCGATCGGCGATCACGGCCTTCGCGCCGCTGTCCGCCATCAGGAACGCCAGGCGCTCCTGCGGAAACGTCGGGTCGAGCGGCACATACGCGGCGCCGCACTTCACGATGGCCAGTTCGGCCACCACCAGCTCGATCGAGCGATCCAGCAGGATGGCCACGCGGTCGCCGATTCCCACTCCGCACACTTGCAGCGTGTGCGCACAGGCATTGGCACGCGAGTTCAGCTCGGCGTACGTCAGCGCGCGCGCCCCCTGCACGATAGCGACAGCCTCTGCGTTTTTCGTCACCTGCTCTTCGAAGAGCGCCTGCAGACACGATTCGGCCCGGTAATCCGTGGACGTCCCGTTCCACCCCTGCAGCAGTTGTTGCTGTTCTTCCGCCGTGAGCAGCGGCAGCGTCTCGACGGCCTGTTCGTCGTTCGCCGCCATCGCTTCGAGCAGCGTTCGCCAACTGCCGAGGTACCGCTCGATGGTGTCCCGCTCGAACAGCGACGTCGCATATTCGATGACACCCGTAATCGTCTCGCCGGCTTCGCCCAGCGACAGCGACAGATCGAACTTCGCGGTGGTATTCGGCACCGGCGCGCCCGGCATGACCGTGAGACCGGGGAGCGCGAGCGGTTCATCGGCGGCGTCTCCCCACGCGAAAAGCACCTGGAAGAGCGGGCTGTGGGCCAGGCTGCGCGCGGGGCGCACGAGCTCGACCACCTGTTCGAACGGGATGTCCTGGTGCTGCTGTGCCGCCAAGGCCCGCACCTTCACGCGCCCCAGCAACTCAGTAACGCTCGGTGAGCCGGAGAGGTCGATGCGCAACGCCAGCGTGTTGACGAAGAAGCCGACCAGTCCTTCGATCTCGGCCCGTTCACGGTTCGCGGACGGCGTGCCGATCACCAGATCGCACTGGCCCGAGAGGCGCGACAGCAGCGCTGCCCACGAGGCCAGCATGGTCATGAACAGCGTCGTGCCATGGCGCTGACTGAGTGCCCGCAGGGCACGGCTCAGCGACTCGTCGAGCTGAACGGGGACCGTCGAGCCCTGATGATTCTGCTTTGCGGGACGCGCATGATCCGCCGGCAACTCCAGCAGCGCCGGCGCATCCTTCATGGCCGTGGCCCAGTACCCGGCCTGCTCTCGCATCCTGTCGCCGCTCATCCACCTGCGCTGCCACGCGCCGTAGTCGGCGTACTGCAGCGTCAGCGGTTGGAGCGGATCCGGCCTGGCCTCGACGAACGCGGTGTACAGCGCGCTCAGTTCGGACAGCAACACCCCGGTGGACCAGCCGTCGGAGATGATGTGGTGCTGGGTGATGAGCAGCGTGAAGTCCTCATCGCCCTGCTGCAACAGCCGGCCGCGAATGAGCGGCCCATGCTCGAGATCGAACGGCAGGCGTGTTTCCTCTTCCGCAATGCGCGCTACTTCGGCGTCACCATTGGCATGCCCTCGGAGATCGTCTTCGGCGAGGGCGAAGTGGCTGGCATCCGCGGCGGCGATCCGCTGCCGCGGGATGCCGGCCACGGCGATGAACGTGGTCCGCAGACTCTCGTGCCGCGCCACCAGCCGATCCAGTGCCCGTCGCAGCGCGCCGGTGTCGAGCGCGCCCAGGAGGCGCACGCCGTACGGCATGAAGTAGATCGCGCCCGCACCGTCCATCTGCGACAGAAACCAGAGTCGTTGCTGTGCGAACGACAGCGCGCTCCGGTCATCGCCACCCGCCGGCAGGATCGCGGGCGGCGTGCTGCGCACCGATGCCGCGATCTCGCGGGCAAACTCGTGCAGCACGGGATGCGCGAAGAGGGCGTTGCGATGGACCTCGATGCCGAGGCGTTGGCGGATGCGCGAGAGCACCTGGATGGCCACCAGCGAGTGGCCGCCGAGGTCGAAGAAGTGATCGCCTCGGCTGACGCGATCGAGATGGAGAAGCTCGGCCCAGATCTGCGCCACCACCATCTCGATCTCGCCCATCGGTGCCTCGACCGTGCGGACCGCGGGAGTCGCCCGATCGGGCGACGGCAGGGCCTTGCGATCGAGTTTGCCGCTCGGCGTGAGAGGCAGCGCATCGAGACGCACATAGCTGGCCGGAATCATGAAGTCGGGCAGCAGTGCCTCGAGGTGCCGCCGCAGCTCCGCGCCGTCGAACGCCGACGCCGGAACCACGTAGGCGATGAGGCGCGTATCGCCGCCTTCGTCGATCGCGGCAACCGCGGCTTCGGCGACGTGCGGGTGCTCGGCGAGCCGCGCTTCGATCTCGCCGAGCTCCACGCGGAACCCGCGGATCTTGATCTGGTCGTCGTTACGGCCGAGGAATTCGAGCGTGCCGTCGGCGCGGCGGCGGGCCAGATCGCCGCTGCGGTACATGCGGGCTGCTGTGTCTGAAACGAAAGGATCGCGCAGGAATCGCTCCGCGGTGAGCTCAGGACGATGGAGATAGCCGCGCGCGAGGCAGTCGCCACCGATCCAGAGCTCACCGGCGACGCCGAGCGGCACCGGCTGCCGGTGCGCATCGAGCAGATAGATGCGCGTGCCGGCCAGCGGACGGCCGATGACGCGCGCGCTGCTGTTGCCCGGCACCGGCTGGTACACGGTGGCATTGATGGTCGCCTCGGTCGGACCGTAGCAATGAAACAGTTGTGGATGCCCATCGCGGGCGAGCCATGCGGCGAACGCGGCGTCGTCGCCGAGCTCACCGCCGGTGAAGACCTTGCGGACGGAGGCGGGGATGGGCTCGTCGTCTTTGGCCAGGAGTTGCCAGAAGCGCGACGGAACGTCGATGTGTGTCACGCCGGCCTCGCGGCAGTGCTGCCAGAATTCCCGCGGCGTGGCCACCCACGCGTCGGTGCGCAGGACGAGCGCGGCGCCCGAAAGCAACGCGCTGAAGATCTCCTCGACGGAGACGTCGAACGTCAGCGGGGCGAACTGCAGCACGCGATCGCGCTCCGTGAGGTCCCACAGGTCCGCGATCGCGTCGAGCTGACCGCAGACCGCGCGGTGCTCGATGAGCACCCCTTTCGGCGTGCCGGTGGAGCCGGAGGTGTAGATCACGTACGCGAGCGCGTCGGGCGCGACGTCGAGGTCGAGGTTCGACGCGGTCTGTCCGGACCACGACTCGGCGTCGAGCTCGACGGCCGGAAAGTCGTCCGCGCGGCGAATCGCACTCGCGTAGGCACGCTGCGTCAAGACGGCCACGGGCGCGCAATCCGCGAGCAGAGTTTGCAAACGCCCTGACGGTGAGCCCGGGTCGAGCGGCACGTACGCGCCGCCGGCTTTCAGGACCGCCAGCAGCGCGACGATCGCGTCGATGCCGCGCGCGGCGCAGACGGCCACGCGTGCATCGCGCGTGACGCCGAGGGTGTGCAGATGGCGGGCGAGGCGATTCGCGCGCGCGTTGAGCTCGGCGTAGCCGACCTGGCGATGCTCGTGAATCACCGCGATCGCGTGCGGCGTTCGCGTGACCTGCGCCTCGAAACGGCCGTGCAGAGTCCGCGACGGCTCGCGCAGGTCATCGGGTTGCGCGACCATCGCGCGCTGCTCTTCCATGGTCAGCAGCGGCAGACGGTCGACAGCCGCATGGCCCGCGTCAGGATCCGCGACCATCGCCGCCAGCAGCGTGCGCCAGTGGCGGAAGTACCGCTCCACGGTGGACCGGTCGAAGAGCGCGTCCGCATAATCGACGACGCAGGAGATGGTCTCGCCTTTATCGACAAGGGCCAGCGACAGATCGAACAGCGTCGGCGCCGCACCCGGCTCGAGTCTCTGCACCGGTGCGATCGCGAGACCGGGAAGGTCCAGCGAGCCGCGGAGCGCGGTCTCCCACGTCAACATCACCTGAAAGAGCGGGCCGTGCGCGAGGCTCCGCACCGGATTGACGACCTCGACGACCTGTTCCAGCGGGATCTGATGGCGTTGCGCGTCGAGCGTCCGGGCTTGCACGTGCTCGAGCAGCTCGCCTACGGTGGGATTCGCGGCTACGTCGATGCGGAGCGCAAGTGAATTGACGAAGAAGCCGATGATGCCTTCGGTCTCCGCGCGGTCCCGGTTCTCGGCCGGCGTGCCGATGACCACTTCCGGTTGGCCGGAGAGGCGGGTCAGCAACGCCGCCCAGCTCGCGACCATCGTCACGAACATCGTCGTACCGTGCTCGCCGCTGAATGCACGAACCGCGGATGTGAGCTGCGCGTCGAGCGCAAACTCGAACGACGCGCCGGACAGGTCCTGCTCCGCGGGACGCTCCCGATCCGTCGGCAAATCGAGCAGTGCCGGTGCGCCGGCAAGCGTCTTTCGCCAGTAATCCGCCGGCTCGCGCAAGGCGTCCGCGGCGAACGTGCGCCGTTGCCACGCGGCGTAATCGGCATAGTGCAAGCCGATCGGCGGCAGCGGATTCGGCCGGCCCGCGCGATACGCGCCATACAACGCGCTGAGCTCGCGCAGCAGCACGTCCGTCGACCAGCCGTCGGAGACGATGTGGTTTTGCGTGATGAACAGCGTATGGTCGTCGTCTCCGCGGCGTACGAGCCGGCCGCGAATGAGCGGTCCGCGCTGGAGATCGAACGGCGTGCCGTGCTCTTCCGCCGCCAGATCTGCAAATTCACGATCGGCATCCGCGTGTCCGCGCAGATCGTGCTCGCGCAAGGCGAACACACTCGTCTCCGGCGGTGCGATGCGTTGCCGCGGAACGCCGTCGATGGCAATGAAGGTGGTCCGCAACGACTCATGCCGGGCGACGAGATCGTCGAGCGCGCGACGCAGCGCGACGGCATCGAGTGAGCCCAGAACACGAACGGCAAACTGCATGTGAAACGCGGCGCTCACGCCGTCGAGCTGCGCCAGGAGCCACAGGCGCTGCTGTTCGAACGACAGCACTCCCCGCTCGTCGTCGCCGGCCCGCGTCATCGGCGGCAACATCGGCTCCGTCAGCTTCGAGAGCTCGCGGGCGAAGTCGGCAAGGACCGGATAGGAGAAGAGCGACGTCAGCGCCACCTCGACTTGCAGCGCCTGCCGCAAACGCCACGTGACGCGCACCGCCAGCAGCGAGTCGCCGCCGGTCTTGAAGAAGTGATCTCCACGCCCGACCCGCGCAAGCTCGAGCACCTCGGCCCACACCTGCGCGACGAGCTTCTCGAGCGCATCCGCCGGGGCTTCGTACACGCTGGAGGCGTACGCTTCCCCGTCCGGCGGCGGCAGCGCGTTGCGATCGATCTTGCCGACCGGCGTGAGCGGCAGCGCTTCCATGCGCACGTATGCGGCCGGCACCATGTACTCCGGCAACTGCGACTCCAGCGACTGGCGCAGAGCTGCTGCATCGACAACGGCCGCGGCCACGTAATACGCGACGAGCCGCTTCTGGCCCGGTTGGTCCTCGCGGGCCAGCACGACCGCTTCGCGCACAGCCGGATGCTCGACGAGGCGCACTTCGATCTCGCCGAGCTCGATGCGGAAGCCACGGATCTTCACCTGCGAGTCGTTGCGTCCGACGAACTCGATGCTGCCGTCGGCGAGGTAGCGCCCCAGGTCGCCGGTGCGATACATACGGTCGTAGGCAATGGCCTCGGACCGCGCACGCTTCACGCCGGAGAAGCTCCAGAGCATGTAGCGCTGCACGCCGTCGCGGCTGTCGATGACGTACGGAAGCCGGCGGACGTGGACTTCGTCCGCGCCGGCCCGCTGCAGCAGCTGAATGAGCGCGCGCTTGTCCTCCTCGGCTTCGACACCGGGCACGATGCGATGTTCGAGCGGCGTGTACGTAATCGGCTCGTCGACGTCACCGTCATCGACGGGCACGACCGGCAGGATGGTCTGCAGCGCGAAGCGTCCGCCTGGTTTGAGCAGCGCGAAGAGGTTGGCGATGTAGTGCCGCGGCCGGGAGACGCGATCGAGCAGCATCGTAGAGAGGACAAAATCCTGCAGGCCCGGCTCGACGTGCAGTTCGTCAGACAGCCGCTCCGGTGCGACGTCGACTTTGGCCATCCGCGCGTCAAGACCGCGCTGCAGCACGCGCTGCACGAAGAACGGACTGAGATCGAAGCCGGTGATGCGCGCGCCGGCCTTGGCGAGGGTCTCCAGAACTTCGCCGTTGCCACAGCCGAGATCCAGACCGTGCAGGCCCGCGAAGTCGTCGATGCCCAGAAGGCGCTGCAGCACCTCGAGGTTCAGGCCCCGCGACGCGTAGGAGCCGTTCGCGCCTTCGAGCATGTAGCGGCAGAAGCCGTCGAAGATCGCGTCGTCGAGCCTGTAGGCGTCGACGAAACGCCGCGTGGCCTCGACCGTGTCGGCATCGAGCGGCGATACCAGACGCATCACCGCGGAAGGCTCCAACGTGATCGTCGCCGCGGACGGCATGTGTGTCGGATCGGCGAGACGGTCGCGCTCGAACGCTTTCATCTCCGCCTCGGCCCCCTCGATCGTCAGAAGCCCGTGCTCGATCACTTTCCGCTCGGTGCAGAACGGGTTGACGACGAAACGTTCGTCGGTGACCGGCGGACGATTCCAGTAACCGCGCGCGATGCCGGCGCCGCTGATGTACATCTCGCCGATGACGCCCGCGGGGACCGGACGAAGCTCCCTGTCGAGGATGTATGTCTTCGTGTTGTGAATGGGAGCGCCGATGGGCACGAGCGCATGCGCGGCCAGGTTCTCCGCGGTCGCACACCAGACGTGTGAGTAGACGGTGTACTCGGTCGGGCCATAGCCGTTGAGAAAGCGGCAGTGCGCGGACCAGCGCAGGGCGAGCTCCTTCGGGCAGGCCTCGCCTACCGACACGATCGTCACTGCGTCGCCGTGCTGCAGATCGGCCGGATCGAGATGCTTCAGCAGCGACGGCACGAACACGCCGACGTTGATGTGCTGCTCGTTGATGGTGTGCATCAGCCGCTGCGGCTCGAGCTCGCGGCGGTCGAGCATCACCAGCGTGGCGCCGTTGCCGAGGGCCATGAACGTTTCGCCGACGGCACCGTCGAAGCTGTACGAGAAGAGCTGGGCCACGCGGCGGCCGGGCTGCACGCCGAAGGTGTCGCGCTGCCAGTACACGAGGTTGATGACGCCCCGGTGCTCGACCACGACGCCTTTCGGCACGCCGGTCGATCCGGAGGTGTAGATGATGTAGGCGGCGTGGGACGGTGTCAGCGCGCCGCGATCGAGGTTGTCCGCCGGCTGATGCGACCAGGCCCGCGGCTGCGCGAGATCGACGATGGCGAGGTCCTGCGCGGCTTCGGCGATCGCTCCGTCGACCGCGCCGTGAACGAGCAGAACGTCCGGCGCGCTGTCCGCGAGCATCGCTTGCAGGCGCTCCGCGGGATACGACGGATCGAGTGGCACATATCCGCCGCCGGCCTTGAGCACCGCCAGCAGCGCGGTGACGATCGACGGTCCGCGCTCCATGCAGATGGCGACGCGGCGATCGGGTCCGACGCCGAGGACGCGCAGATGACGCGCCAGGCGGTTCGCGTCCGCATTCAGCTCGCCGTACGTGACGCCGCGGCCATCCTGCAGAATCGCCGTCTCCGCCGGAACTGCAGCGGCGTGGGCTTCGAAGAGCTCGTGAATGCAGACGTCGCCGGGCACCGGCGCATCGGTGGCGTTCCACTCATCGAGCAACTGACGCCGCTCGCGCGGGGGCATGACGTCGAGTGCGCTGAGCGGCATGTGGGGAGCGTGCTCGAGCGCCTCCAGCAGACGCTCCAGCGCGGTGGCCATGAAGTCGCAGACGCGCGATGGCTCGATCGGCCTCTGGACGAGCGCGGTCAGGCCGAAGCCTTCCCCCAGATCGTCGACGCAGAGGACGAGCGGATAGCTGCTGCGCTCTTCGGTGTAGAGGTTCTTGATCCCGCTCCACGCTTCGCGCGCGTCCGGCGTCTGCGTCACCTCGGCGCTGTAGCGGAAGTTGAAGACGGAGGAGAACAGCGGCGTCGGCGCCGCAATGGCGCTGCACCGCTGCGCCAGACCGAGCGAGGCGTGCTCGTGACGGAGCAGATCGCCCATCGCCACGTGCGTGCGGCGCACGCTCGCCTCCGCGCTCTGGCCGTCGATGCGAAAGCGGACCGGCAGCGTGTTGATGAAGAGACCCATCACCCGATCCGAGCCTTCGCCCGCCTGCATGCGGCCGAAGAGCACGGTGCCGAAGATGACGTCGTCGCGGCCGGAGAAGCGCGCCAGCACCAGTGCCCACGCGAGGTGGCAGAGCGTCGCGGCGCTGACGCCGAGCCGCCGCGCGCTCTCGCGCAGCCGGCGGGAGAGAGTGGCATCGAGCCGCGCCTGCGCGTGCTCGATGTCCGAGCCATCGCCACGCGCTTCGACGAGGCCGAACGGCGCGGTCGGCTCGTCGGCGCCGGCCAGCATTTCGCGGAAGAACGCCTCGTGATCCGCGTCGCTGATGCCCAGCCGCGTCTGCGCGACGAAGTTGCGGAACGGGAGTGGCGCAGGGAGCGCACCCGCTTCGCCCCGGAGATGCGCTTCGATCTCCGACTGCATCACCTCGACGGTGCTGTGATCTCCCACCAGGTGATGGCTGATCAAAGCCATCAGCCAGCAGGAATTGGCCGGATCGAATGCGATGCACGCGCGCAGCAGCGGCGCACGTCGCACGTCAATGCGGTAATGACGTGGGCCAAAGCGGTTCCGCAACTCGTCGAAGACGTTCCCTCCCAACTGGAGCTCTTCGACTTCCAGCCGGGCCTCGCGCCACACGACCTGCACCGCCGACCGCAGACCTTCCCACACGACTGACGAGCGCAGGATGTCATGCCGATCGATGACTGCCTGCAGCGCCGCGAGATACGCATCGACACGCGAGCGCGAGTCGAAGCGAATGATGTCGATCTGCAGATAGGGATCGCCTTCCGACGTCAGCAGGTGATGGAAGAGAATGCCCTCCTGCAGCGGCGCCAGCGGATAGATGTCCTGTACGTTGCGGGCTCCGCCGGGCACGGTGCCCACGACGAGATCGAGCTCGGCTTGCGTGAGACGCGTCAGCGGCAGCATGTCGGGCGTGAGAGCGCTGCAATGCGGCGGGATGCGATTCGAAGGGACCTCGACCGGCGCCACGGCGCCGGCGGCGGATGCGGCCAGGCCGGCGATGGTCGGGTTCGTGAACACCGCGCGCACGTCGGCCTGCAAGCCGCGGCGGCGCATGCGCTCCATGAGCGTGATGGCCAGCAGCGAGTGGCCGCCGAGCTCGAAGAAGTTGTCGTGGCGTCCGACGCGCTCGAGCCGCAGCAACTCGATCCAGATCGCGGCCACGATCGACTCGACCTCTCCCACCGGCGCCTCGAACGCCCGTGTCGCGTACGCATCGGCGCCCGGCGCCGGCAATGCCTTGCGATCGAGCTTGCCGTGAGCCGTGAGCGGAATGCCGTCGAGCCGCACATACGCGGCGGGGATCATGAACTCGGGCAGCTGCTCCGCAAGCCGCCGCCGCAGCTCCTCCGCATCGACAGGGGATTCTCCGACGAGATAGGCGACCAGCCGCCGGTCTCCCGCGCTGTCTTCCATCGCGATCACGAGCGCTTCACGGATGCCGTCGAGGGCCACGAGCCGCGCTTCGATCTCGCCCGGATCGATGCGGAAGCCGCGGATCTTGATCTGAAAATCGTTGCGTCCGAGGAACTCGAGGCTGCCGTCGCGGAGATGGCGGGCCAGGTCACCGCTGCGATACATGCGCGCGTCCGGCGCGCTGACGAACGGATCGCGCACGAATTTCTCGGCGGTCAGCTCGGGGCGATGGAGGTAGCCGCGGGCCACGCCGGCGCCGCTGATGTGCAATTCGCCCACGGCGCCCGCGGGAACGGGCCGGCCGCGCTCGTCGAGCAGATAGACGCGCGCGTTCGCGACCGGGCGGCCGATCGACTGCCAGTTTGCGCGCACGGCGGTGATCTCGCGAATGGCGGCGTTGACCGTCGCTTCGGTCGGCCCGTACGCGTTGAAGAGGCGCGGCCGGTAGCCATCGCGCGCAAACCACGCTTCGAGCGCGCGGGAATCGACGCCTTCGCCGCCGATGCTCGCCAGACGGATCCCTTGCGGCACGGCCGCGTCCCGGTCTTCGGCCAGCAGTTGCCAGAAGCGCGTCGGGAGGTTCACGACGCTCACCCCATTCGCTTCACACAACGACCAGAATTCGCGCGCACTGCCCAGCCAGGCGTCGGTGCGAATCACGAGCATCGCGCCGGTGCAGAGCGCCGGAAAGATCTCTTCGACAGACATGTCGAAGGTGATCGCGGCGAACTGCAGGATTCGATCGGCGGGGCGCAGGTCGTAGCACGCGCGCAGCACCGCGATCTGATTGCACAGACCGCGATGCTCGATCATCACGCCTTTCGGCAGGCCCGTCGAGCCGGACGTGTAAATGACATACGCAAGATTGCCCGCGTCACCGATGCGCTCCGGATTTCCGCTCGGCTGGCCGGCCCACGGCACATCGTTCGCGGTGAGATCGAGGGTGGGAATGGACAGGGAGGGCAAGGCCACGCCCGTCTGAGTCAGGAGCACCACCGCATCGCAGTCGGCGATCAACGCCTCGATGCGCGCGGGTGGATACGCGGGATCGAGAGGAACGTACGCGCCGCCGGCCTTGAGCACGGCCAGCAGTCCGACGATCATCTCGATGCCGCGAGCGAAGCAGAGCGCGACGCGATCGTCGGGGCGGACGCCCATGGCGCGGAGTTGATGCGCCAGTTGATTCGCGCGTGCGTTCAACTCGGCGTACGTCACGTCGCATCGCTCGAAGCGGAGAGCCACGGCATCGGGATTCTTCGCAACACGCGCTTCGAAGAGCTCGTGGGCGAGGCTGCTCTCCGGGAAGTCTGCGCGGGTGTCGTTCCACAGCTCCAGCACCTGCCGGCGCTCGGCCTCCGGCAGGACGTCAATGTCCGCCGCGCGGGTCGCGGGCGCCTGCTCGAGCGCATCGGACAGGCCCGTCAGCGCGGTCTCCATCAGGCGGCAGATGCGCATCGGATCGACCGAGTGGTGTACCTGGGCGGTGACGAGGAACAGGTCGCCGAGGTCGTCGACGTCCAGACTGAGCGGATAGTTCGTCCAGATCTCGCTGGAGAGCCGTTCGATGCCGGCCCAGGCCTCGGCATTCCGCCCCCGCGCCGCACGGACGCTCTGGCGGTAGTTGAGCAGCGCGGAAAACAGCGGCGCCGCCGCAGGCACCGCGCTGCAACGTTGCGCAAGGGAAAGCGATGCGTGCTCGTGACGGAGCAGATCGCCGAGGAGCACGTGCGTACGGCGGACACTCTCCTCGACGCTCCCGTCGTCCACGCGGATGCGCACGGGCAGCGTGTTGATGAAGAGGCCGAGCGTACGACCGGCGCCGTCGCCGCCAGTCCGTCCGAAGAGCACGGTGCCGAAGACGACGTCGTCGCGGCCGGAGACGCGCGCCAGCACCTGCGCCCAGGCCAGATGGCAGAGGCTCGCGGCGTTGACGCCGAGCCTGCGTGCGCGCTCACGGATCCGGCCGCTCAGCACGGCGTCCAGCTCGATGGTGGCCTGATTGAGACCGGAGCCGTCGCCGCGGACGTCGAGGAATCCGAAGGGTGCGGTCGGCTCGTCCACATCGCCGAGCATTTCCCGGAAGAACTGTTGGTGCTCCTCTTCACTGACGCCGCGGCGCGCCTGCGCCACGAAGTTGCGGAACGGTACCGGTGCGGATAAAGCACCGGTCTTGCCGAGGAGGTGTGCCGCCACTTCTTCGACGACGAGCTTCAGCGTGACGTCGTCTTCCACGAGATGGTGCGTGAGCAGCAGCAACAGCCATCGCTGCCGCGCAGCGTCGTACGCGATGCACGCCCGCTTGAGTGGCGCGCGATGGAGATCCAGGCGATAGCGGCGGCCGTCGAAGCGTGCCCGCAGTTGCTCCGCGGCGTCGTGCGCCGGATCGAGCGGGACTTCCTCGCGCCGCAGCGGCGCGTTGCGCCAGACCACCTGCACCGGCTGGGGCAGGCCTTCCCACACCACGGCGGTGCGGAGGATGTCATGCCGCTGGATGACCTCGTCGACCGCCGCCAGATAGCGCTCCAGCCGCGCGCGCGTGTCGAATGCGAAGAGGCTGCTGATGAGATACGGGTCGCCATCCTGTGCGAAGAGGTGATGAAAGAGGATGCCTTCCTGCAGCGGCGCCAGCGGATAAATGTCCTGCACATTCGCCGCGCCGCCGTCGACGCCGCGCACGATGCGATCGACGTCCTCTTGCGAGAGGTCCACGAGCGGCAGCATCGCCGGCGTGATCGCGCCGCAACCCGCGGGAATGAGATTCGGCGGCACGTCGATCGTTCGCACGTCGCGTGTGGCCGCGGCGGCGAACGCGGCCAGGGTCTGCGTCGTGAAGGCGGAGCGCACGTCGGCGTGCAGTCCCTGGCGGCGCATCCGCTCGACGAGGGTGACCGCCAGGAGCGAGTGGCCGCCGAGCTCGAAAAAGTTGTCGTGACGGCCGGCGCCCTGCAGTTCCTCGCGGTCCAGGCCAAGGAGCTCGGACCAGATGCGCGCCACGATCGTTTCGATCTCGCCTTCCGGCGCCGCGTACGCCCGCACCGCAAACGCGCCGGCATCGGCGTCGGGAAGCGCTTTGCGATCGAGCTTGCCGTTCGTCGTGAGCGGGAAGCGCTCCAGCCGCACGTACGCGGCGGGAATCATGTACTCGGGCAGGCTGGCGCTGAGGTGCGCGCGCAGTTCGCTGGCGGCGACGTTCTCGCCGACAAAGTACGCCACGAGGCGCTCGTCGCGCGACAGCACCACCGCCTCGCCGACCGCCGGATGTTCGAGCAGGCGCGCTTCGATCTCGCCCAGCTCGATGCGGAAGCCGCGAATCTTGACCTGAAAGTCGTTGCGGCCGAGAAACTCCAGCGTGCCGTCGCTGCGGTAGCGCGCCAGATCGCCGCTGCGATACATGCGCGCGCCTGGCGTGCCGGCGAACGGATCGCGGAGGAATCGCTGGGCGGTGAGCTCAGGGCGGTTGAGGTAACCGCGCGCCACGCCGGCACCTCCCACATACAACTCGCCCGCCACGCCGGGCGGCACCGGCTCGCACTGCTCATCGAGCAGGTAGATCCGCAGGTCCGGAATCCGGCATCCGATCGGGCTGCCGCCACGAAGTGCGTCTTCGCCCGTGACCGGTTGATACGTGGAGTGCACGGTCGTCTCGGTGATGCCGTACATGTTCACCACGCGCGTGCGCTCACCGTTGCGCGCAAACCAGGGCGCCAGCGTGGCCACCTCCAGCGCCTCGCCGGCCAGGATGACCAGACGCAGCCGGTGCTCCCGATCGCTCTGCGCAGGAATGAACTGGCGGAAGGCGCTCGGCGTCTGGTTCAGCACCGTCACCCCTTCGCTGCAGACCAGCGCGTAGAGCTCTTCGGGCGCGCGCGTGACCTGTTGCGGGACGATGACCAGCCGTCCGCCGTACAACAACGCGCCCCAGATCTCCCACACCGAGACATCGAAGGCGTACGAGTGGAAGAGCGGCCAGACGTCGTGCTCGTTGAAGCCGTACCACTCCTCGGTCGCGGCGAGCAGGCGCGTCACGTTCGCGTGCTCCACCATCACGCCTTTCGGCACTCCTGTCGATCCCGAGGTGTAGATGACGTACGCGAGATCGTTCGGCTGATTGACGGCCTCGGGATTCGACACCGGCTGCTGCGACCAGGCCGCCTCGCTCCAGGCGTCGTCGGTGAGCACAACCACCGGCTCGCAGTCGCGCAGCATGTGCGCGATCCGCTCGGGCGGGGAGTCCGGGTCCAGCGGCACATACGCGCCGCCGGCCTTCAGCACCCCGAGAATGCCGGCGATCATGTCGAGCCCGCGGTGCAGGGCAAGCGCAACACGATCGTCGCGCTGGACGCCGCGAGCGCGCAGGTAATGCGCGAGCTGGTTCGCGCGCGCGTTCAGCGCGGCATAGGTCAGCGTCTGCTGTTCGTAGACGAGCGCAATCGCGTCCGGCGTTCTCTCGACCTGCGCTTCGAAGAGCTCCTGCAGGCTTTCGGCGCGCGTGAAGTCCGACGCCGCGTTCCGGGCGTGGACGAGCTCGTGACGCTCTTCCGCATTGAGGAGCGGCAGGCGATCGACGACGCCTTCCTGATCGAGCATGCCTTCGAGCAACGTCCCCCAGTAGCCGACGAACCGCTCCACCGTGGCGCGGTCGAAGAGCGCGGTTGCGTATTCGAGTCCGCCGGCGATGGTCGTGCCGGTATCGGCCAGCGACAGCGTCAGGTCGAACTTCGCCGTGCCGTGCGCGGCGCGCGGCGCGGGCGTGACGCGCAGGCCGGCGAAATCGCCGCCCGTCGCGGAGGAAGCGTCCTGCCACGTGAAAAGAACCTGGAAGAGCGGATTGTGCGCGAGGCTGCGCGACGGCTGCGCGATGTCGACGATCCGCTCGAAGGGGATGTCCTGATGCTGTTGCGCGGCGAGCACGGTGGACTTCACGCGCGCCAGCAGCTCGCCGACCGTGGGACTGCCGGAAACGTCGATGCGTAGCGGCAGCGTGTTGACGAAGAACCCGATGAGGTTCTCCAGCCCGGCGTGATGGCGGTTCGCGACGGGCGTGCCGATCATGACCTCGTGCCGGCCGGCCAGCCTCGCCAGCAGCGAGGCCCAGCTGGCGAGCAGCGTCATGTAGAGCGTCGTCCCGTTGCGGAGGCTCAACGCCTTCAATTTCCGCGAGAGATCCGGGCCGAGATCGATCTCCACGGCTGCGCCGGAAAGGTTCTGCTGCGCGGGGCGCGCGCGATCGGCCGGGAGCTCGAGCAGCACCGGCGCGTCGTGCAGCGTCTCCTTCCAATACTGGCCCTGTCGCGCCAGGACCTCGCCCTTCACCCAGTGGCGCTGCCACGCCGCGTAGTCGGCGTACTGAATGCGCAGTGGCGGCAGCGGATCGGCACCTCCTTCACGCGCGGCCGCGTACAACGCCGCCAGGTCGTGCAGCAACACGCCCATCGACCAGCCGTCGAAGACGATGTGGTGCAGCGTGATGAGGAGCACGTGGCTACGCTCCGACTCGCGAATCAGGCGGCCGCGCACGAGCGGACCGTGCTCGAGATCGAACGGCGCCACGGTGGCTTCGTCGATGATGCGCGCCAGCTCTGCCTGCGCATCGAGGTGACCGAGCAGATCGTGCTCGAGGAGCGTGAACACGCTTTCCGCCGGGTCGGCGGCGAGCTGCACCGCCTCCCCGTCCATCGACGGGAACGTGGTCCGCAACACTTCGTGCCGGGCCACCAGGCGATCGAGCGCCAGGCGCAGCGCGGCGCGATCGAGCTCGCCGTCGAGGCGCAGCCCGAACGGCATGTGATATGCCGCGCTCACGCCGTCGAACCGCGTCAGGAACCAGAGACGCCTTTGCGCGAACGACAGGACCCCGCGTTCGCTCGCCTCAGCGACGGGAATACCCGCGGACACGCCGGAAGTCGTGCGGAGCTTCGCCGCCTGGGCCATGGCCAGTAGGCGCTCGCGCTCCTCGATCGTCAGCTCCGAGAAGCGATCAGTCATTGGCGGCTCCTTTCTCCGACGCGATGGCGGCGGCGCCAGCCATCAACTGCCGGAGCTCTTCGGGGTCGAACTGCGCGAGCCGCGCATCGACGATCCGCTCGCTGAGCGCGGAGAGCACGGGCCTGAGAAAGACCTCGCGCATCGAGAGGTCGACGTCGAGCTCGCCGCGGATGCGCAGCAGCAGTCTGGTCAGAAGCATCGAGTGTCCGCCGAGCTCGAAGAAGTCGTCGTGTCTTCCGACGGGCCCGACGCGGAGAAGATCGGACCAGATGCGCGCCAACGTGGTTTCGGTCGTGCCCTGCGGCGGCAGGTACGCCCGCTTGACGTACGCGTCGGTCCCGGGCATCGGCAACGCGCGACGATCGAGCTTGCCGCTCGCTGTCAGCGGCAGACGCTCGAGACGCACGTACGCGGCCGGCATCATGAACTCGGGCAGGAGCTTCGCGGCGAATGCGCGCAACTCTTCCGCGGTAACGCCGTCGCGTGGAACGACGTACGCGACGAGGCGCTTGTCGCCTGCAACGTCTTCGCGCGCGACGACAGCCGCGCTGCGCACCGATGGATGCTGAAGAAGGCAGGCTTCGATCTCACCCGGCTCGATCCGGAATCCACGGATCTTGACTTGAAAGTCATTGCGGCCGAGGAACTCGATATTGCCGTCCGGAAGATATCGCCCCAAATCGCCCGTTCTGTACATCCGGGCGTCAGGATTCCTGTTCCAAGGATCGCGCGTGAAAACTTCCGCGGTCGCTTCCGGCCGCTGGAGATATCCACGCGCCAGGCCGGCGCCACTGACGTGGATCTCGCCGGTCACACCGGCCGGCACTGGCTCACCGTGACGGTCGAGCAGATAGATGCGCGTATTGGCGATGGGCCGCCCGATGGGAGGGAGCGCCGGCCACTGCGCACGGCCGGCAGGCAGATCGAAGGCCGTGACCACGTGTGTTTCCGTCGGACCGTACTGATTCTGGAGTTTGCAGTCGCCGGTACTCAGCAACCGGGAGATCCTGCCGTCAATCTGCAGTTGTTCGCCGGCGACGATCACCTCGCGTAGAGACGATCCGGCCATGGGAGCGTCGGTGGAATCCGAAACTTCTGCCAGCGCCGACAGCGCCACATAGGGAAGGAATAGACGCTCAATGCGCCGCGAGCGGATGAACGCCAGGAGCTCGCCTGCATTGCGCCGTAGGTCTTCGCGAACGAGGACCAGCTCCCCGCCAGCGCACAAGGTGCTGAAAATTTCCTGGAATGCGACGTCGAACCCAAGCGCTGCGAACTGCAGAGTGCGCGGAGGCGACGCCGCGCCCGATTTTTGAATCTGCCACCAGAGCAGGTTCACCAGTGCGCCGTGTGGCATCGCCACGCCCTTCGGGCGTCCCGTGGAGCCCGAAGTGTAGATCGTGTACGCCAGGTTTTCCGGGGTCAGTCCGATCCTGAGGCAATCCGTATTGTGGGACGGCCGATCCGCCCATGGCGCCGCGGGTGCATCCAGATGGACCAGCGTCGCCATGGATGTTGCTTCGCCATCCGGGCTGCTCCATTTGTCTGCCAGTCCCAATTGCGTGAGCAGCACGACCGGTTCGCTGTCCCGGACCATATAAGCCAGCCGTTCGGCCGGATAGGCGGGATCGAGCGGTACGTAGGCTCCACCCGCCTTCAGAACAGCCAGCACACCGACGACCATCTCCACGCCGCGCTCCAGGCAGACCGCGACGCGATCATCGGGCTTGACGCCAAGTTCTCTCAGATAGTGCGCAAGCTGGTTCGCCCGGCCATTGAGAGCGTCATAAGTGAGCGCGAGATCTTCGTATACCACCGCGACGGAGTCGGGCGTCTTCTCGACCTGGCTTTCAAACAGCTCGTGAATACACTTCTCGCGCGGATAGTCCGCTGCTGTTTCGTTCCCCTCCTCGACGAGCCGGTCGCGTTCGGCGGAAGTCAGCAGCGCCAGCCGGTCGACGGCTTCTTCGTCGTCGGCCAGCATGGCGCGAAGCAGCGTTTGCCAGTGACCGAGATAACGTTCGATGGTGGACCGCTCGAACAGTGCCGTCGCATACTCGATCTCCCCGACAATGCTCTGCCCTGCCTCGCGCAGGCCAAGCATCAGATCGAACTTGGCCGTGGCGTTCTTGCCATTCGTTGCTGATGCCAGCGTCAAGCCCGGCAGTTGGATCGTGACTTCGGGAGCGTTCTGCCACGCCAACATCACCTGAAATACCGGACTGTGGGCCAGGCTCCGCACCGGACGGGCGATCTCCACCACCTGCTCGAACGGGATGTCCTGATGTTCTTGCGCCGCTAAGATCTGCGTCTTCACCCGCGCCAGCAGCTCTCTCACCGTCGGCGAGCCCGACACGTCGATCCGCAACGCCAGCGTGTTCACGAAGAACCCGATCAGGTCTTCGACCTCCATCCGCCCCCGGTTCGCCACCGGGCTTCCAATCACCACCTCGTCCTGGCCCGACAGCCTCGACAACACCGCCGCCCAACTCGCCAGTAGGGTCATGTACAGCGTCACTCCGTGCCTCTGGCTGAATGCCCGGATCCCGTTGGTCAGGCCCGGATCCAGCGTCACCTTGACCCATGCCCCGGCATGATCCTGCTCTGCCGGACGGACCCGGTCGGCCGGTAACTTCAGGATCGCCGGAGCGCCCGCCAGCTCTTCTTTCCAGTAAGCCGCCTGCTGCTGCAGAACTTCTCCGGACATCCATCGCCGTTGCCAGGCCGCGTAGTCCGCGTATTGAATCGGTAGCGGCGCCAGAGGATTCGACGCGCCGGTCGAAAATGCTCCGTACGACAAACCGAGATCGCGCAGCAGGATCTCGAGCGACCAGCCGTCGGAGATGATGTGGTGCAGCGTGATGAGCAGCAGGTGCTCGTCGTCCGCAAGACGCAGCAGACGGCCGCGGATGAGCGGCCCGTGCTCGAGATCGAACGGCGCGCGCGCTTCCTCTTCCCTCCAATGCGGCAGCTCTTCGGGGCAGGCACGCAGGTCGTGCTCGACGCAGGTGAAGCGTGCGCTGGCATCGCCAAAGCGTTGCACCGGCTCGCCGTCGACGACGGTGAAGGTCGTGCGCAGGGATTCATGACGGGCCACCTGAGCGTCGAGTGCCTTGCGCAATGCCTGATGGTCGAGCGTGCCGGTGAGGCGGAGCGGGAGCGAGGTGTGATACGCACCGTTGTCGCCATCGAGCTGCGCGAGGAACCAGAGTCTCCGCTGAGCAAACGACAACAGTTCACGCCCTTCCGTCGCAGGCACGATGGAAGGCAAGGTGGTGGCGGGTGCGCTGGTGAGGCAGCCCGCGAAGTCCGCGAGCACCGGCTGGTCGAAGAGCAGCCCGAGCGAAACCTCGATTCCAAGGAGCCGGCGCAGTTGCGCGATCATGCGGACGGCCAGGAGCGAGTGTCCGCCGAGCTCGAAAAAGTCGTCGTGACGGCCGACGCCCTGCAGCCCAGGACGGTCCAGGCCGAGCAGCTCGGACCAGATGCGCGCCACGAGCGTTTCGATCTCGCCTTCTGGTTCCCTGTACGCTCGCAATGCAAACGCGCCGGCCTCGGCGTCGGGAAGCGCTTTGCGATCGAGCTTGCCGTTCGTCGTGAGCGGGAAGCGCTCCAGCCGCACGTACGCGGCGGGAATCATGTACTCGGGCAGGCTGGCGCTGAGATGCGCGCGCAGCTCGCTGGCGGCGACGTTCTCGCCGACAAAGTACGCCACGAGGCGCTCATCGCGCGACAGCACCACCGCCTCGCCGATCGCCGGATGTTCGAGCAGGCGCGCTTCGATCTCGCCCAGCTCGATGCGGAAGCCGCGAATCTTGACCTGAAAGTCGTTGCGGCCGAGAAACTCCAGCGTGCCATCGCTGCGAAAGCGCGCCAGATCGCCGCTGCGATACATGCGCGCGCCTGGCGTGCCGGCGAACGGATCGCGGAGGAATCGCTGGGCGGTGAGCTCAGGACGGTTGAGGTACCCACGCGCCACGCCGGCACCTCCCACATACAACTCGCCCGCCACGCCGGGCGGCACCGGCTCGCACTGCTCATCGAGCAGGTAGATCCGCAGGTCCGGAATCCGGCATCCGATCGGGCTGCCGCCACGAAGTGCGTCTTCGCCCGTGACCGGTTGATACGTGGAGTGCACGGTCGTCTCGGTGATGCCGTACATGTTCACCACGCGCGTGCGCTCACCGTTGCGCGCAAACCAGGGCGCCAGCGTGGCCACCTCCAGCGCCTCGCCGGCGAGGATGATCAGACGCAGCCGGTGTTCCTGATCGCTCTGCGCGGGAATGAACTGGCGGAAGGCGCTCGGCGTCTGGTTCAGCACCGTCACGCCTTCGCTGCGGACCAACGCGTAGAGCTCTTCGGGCGCGCGCGTGACCTGTTGCGGGACGACCACCAGCCGTCCGCCGTACAATAACGCCCCCCAGATCTCCCACACCGAGACGTCGAAGGCGTATGAGTGGAAGAGCGGCCAGACGTCGTGCTCGTCGAAGCCGTACCACTCCTCGGTCGCGGCGAGCAGGCGCGTTACGTTCGCGTGCTCCACCATCACGCCTTTGGGCACTCCTGTCGATCCCGAGGTGTAGATGACGTATGCGAGATCGTTCGGCTGATTGACGGCCTCGGGATTCGACGCCGGCTGCTGCGACCAGGCCGCCTCGCTCCAGGCGTCGTCGGTGAGCACGACCACCGGCTCGCAGTCGCGCAGCATGTGGGCGATCCGCTCGGGCGGAGAGTCCGGATCCAGCGGCACATACGCCCCGCCAGCCTTCAGCACGCCGAGAATGCCGGCGATCATGTCGAGCCCGCGGTGCAGGGCAAGCGCAACACGATCGTCGCGCTGGACGCCGCGAGCGCGCAGGTAATGCGCAAGTTGGTTCGCGCGCGCATTCAGCGCGGCATAGGTCAGCGTCTGTTGTTCGAAAACGAGCGCGGTCGCTTCCGGCGTTCTCTCGACCTGCGCTTCGAAGAGCTCCTGCAGACTTTCGGCGCGCGTGAAGTCCGACGTCGCGTTTCGGGCGTGGACGAGCTCGTGACGCTCTTCCGCATCGAGAAGAGGCAGCGCGGAGAGCGCGGACGAAGGGCCGGCCGCCGCTCGTTCGAGGAAATGGCGATACTGGCGCGCGAGCTGCTCGATGGTTCCGCGGTCGAAGCGCTCGTTGAACTCGAAGAGCAGCTCCGTTGCCTCGCCGCGCTTGCCGGGGATCGTGATGATGCTGAGGTCGAACTTGGCGGTGCCGTTCGGCAACGCTTCGACCAGTTCGAGCTCCAGGCCATCGAGGCGAACGTTTTTGTCGAGCGAATTGTGCGCGTTGAACGCCACCTGCACGAGCGGCATGACGTCGCGCGAGCGCTCGGCCGCCACGGCCCGTACGACCTCGGGGAACGGCAGCTGGCCGAGCTGCATCGAACGAAGCAGCGAGACGCGCACGGCGGACAGGGCATCTTCGAACGTCACCGCACCGTCCAGGTCGACCGGAACGGCAATCGCGTTGACGAGCATGCCGATCACGGACTCCGATCCCAGGGCGTCGCGGTTCGCGGTCGAGCTGCCGAGGAGGAAGCGCGTTTGTGCCGAGTAGCGGGAGATCAGGATCGCGAACGCGGCGAAGAGAAACTGGAACGGAGTCGCACCCGTGGCCGCGGCGGCGTCGCGGACCGCGTCCGACAGAGGCGCCGGAAGGGCGATCCGCAACTGATCGCCGGCAAGCGTCGATGCCTGCGTCTTCGCGGCCACGGCCAGGCGGAGCTCGTGCGGAAACCCGTCGAGGTGTGCACGCCACGCCTCCTGCAACGCGGGAAACGTTCCGCCGGTGAGCTGTTGCTGTTGTTGCAGTGCGTGCTCGCGGAACTGCATCGGCGCCGGCAGAAACGCCGCGGGCTCGCCATACAACGCCGCCAGTTCCCGGAGGTAGACGCGGAACGACCACCCGTCGTGGATATGGTGATGCTCGATCATGAGCAGCGCGTGGTCATCGTCTGCGAGCCGGAACAGAATCCAGCGCACGAGCGGCAGAACCGCTGGATCGATGACCACTGCCACCTCACGACGAATGTTCTCGTCGAGGGTGTGGGCCGACGGGAGGTCTTCGATGCGAAACGCGCCTGACGCCGCGGCGTGCACGCATCCGACGAGCGTACCGTCGGGCGCGCTTTGATACGTCGTGCGGAAATGCTCGTGACGCTCGACGATTGCGTTCAGCGCCCGTTGCAATCGCGGCACGTCGAGCGGCCCGCGAATGCGCATGACCGACTGCGTCTGATACGCCCGGGCGTGGCGGTGCAGCTCGCTGAAGAAATGGACCTGCTGCTGCGAGAGCGTCGCCGGATATTCGTTCGAAGCGGCACTGGTGGAGGTGGACTGCGCCGGGATGCCACGGGGGCGCAGCTCGCACGCGAGCTCCTCCACGGAGGACGACAGCACAGCACCAATCGGAGCGGCCAGGCCAAGACGCTCCTGGATGCGATTCGCGATCCGCACCGCCAGGAGCGAGTCGCCGCCGAGCGACAGAAGGCGATCGTTGCGGCCCACGTGCTCGACGGCCAGCAGCTCCGACCACACGCCCGCGACGACCGTCTCGAGCTCGCCGCGCGGCGCCTCGTACGAGCTTTGCGCCACCGCGTGGGCATCGGGCGCGGGCAGTGCGGCGCGATCGATCTTGCCGTTCGCCGTCAACGGCAGCACGTCGAGCCGCACGTACGCGGCCGGGACCATGGCTGCCGGAAGACGCTCTTCGAGGAAGCGCCGTAAAGCCTCGACGCCGAGCGGCTCCGGTGCCGCGACGTATGCCACGAGGCGCTTCTCGCCCGCTTCCGCCTCTCGGGCCACGACCACGGCCTCGCGCACGCCGGGCCATTCGAGCAGGCACGTTTCGATCTCGCCGGGCTCCACGCGGAAGCCGCGGATCTTGACCTGAGCATCGTTGCGTCCCAGGAACTCGATCACGCCATCGGCGCGCCGGCGCCCCAGATCGCCGGTCTTGTACATGCGCGTTCCGTCAGCGGCAAACGGATCGGTCAGGAACCGCTCCCGCGTCAGCTCCGGACGATTGAGGTACCCCAAGGCCACGCCGGCGCCTCCGATGTAGATCTCGCCCGCCATGCCGGTCGGCACCGGCTCCATCCGTTCGTCCAGCAAGTACACACGCGTGTTCGCGATCGGGCGGCCGATGGGGATGCTCCTCGCCCCGGGCGCCACCTCGCGGATCTCGTGCGTGATGGCGAAGGTCGTGCTCTCGGTCGGGCCGTAGCCGTTGACCAGATGCTGCGGCGCACGGCCCCTCAGCACCCGGGCGATGACCGTTGCGTCGAGCGCGTCGCCGCCGGTGATCAGATAGCGCAGCGCGGCAAAGGCATCTTCCAACTCACCGGATTGCACGTATTGATTGAAAAGGCCGACCGTCATCCAGAGCACCGTCACCCCGTGATGGAGCAACGCCTCGCGGAATACCCTCGGATCGAGCAGCGCATTGCGCTCGATGACCACGATCGCGCAGCCGTTGAGCAGCGGCGCCCACACTTCGAACGTCGTGGCGTCGAAGGCGGGATTGGAGGAGAACGCCACGCGATCCCCGGCGCGCAGTTCGGCGTAGCCGTTGTTCAGCACCAGCCGCTGCACCGCGCCTTGCGGCACCATCACTCCCTTCGGCTGTCCCGTCGAACCGGACGTGTACATCACGTACGCCAGGGATGCGCTGTCCACGGATACGCCGAGGTTCTCGTGCGGGCCGTCTGCGTCCACGTCGAAGCGCGTGACCCCTTCGAAGCAGACCTCTCGATCGGCGATCACGGCCTTCGCGCCGCTGTCCGCCATCAGGAACGCCAGGCGCTCCTGCGGAAACGTCGTGTCGAGCGGCACATACGCGGCGCCGCACTTCACGATGGCCAGTTCGGCCACGACCAGCTCGATCGAGCGATCCAGCAGAATGGCCACGCGGTCGCCGATTCCCACTCCGCACGCACGCAGCGTGTGCGCACAGGCATTGGCACGCGCGTTCAGCTCGGCGTACGTCAGCGCGCGCGCCCCCTGCACGATGGCGATGGCCTCCGCGTTCTTCGTCACCTGCTCTTCGAAGAGCGCCTGCAGACACGATTCGGCCCGGTAATCCGTGGACGCCCCGTTCCACCCCTGCAGCAGTTCGTCGTCGCGGTCGAGTCCGAAATCCTCATTGTGTTCGTCCATGCGTCTCCCCCGATGGTCTGCACCACTGACATCGCTGTTCCGTCAGCTCGCCATCGCCTCCATCGGATCGTTTGCTCTCACAGCAACGCCTCCATGCTCACAGGAGCCTGGCGGTCAGCCAGCCGCCCCTGTTCGAGCGTGAGCACGCGGTCGGCAATCGCGAAGTAACGATCGTCGTGCGTGACGACCACGATCGTCTTCCCGCGCCGCTTCAGTTCCGGCAGCAGCTCCGCGTAAAAGAAGCCGCGGAACAGCGGGTCCTGGTCCGCCGCCCACTCGTCAAACACATAAATATCGCTGTCGTCGATGTAGCACTGGGTCAAGGCCAGTCGCTTCCGCTGCCCCTGGGAGAGGTTCAGCGTCGTCAGCTCGCCATTGACGGCGCTTGCCCTGCGGTGAAGATCGAGCCGTTCCAGCCAGGCGTTGATCCGCTCATCCGGAGCTGGATCGCCGTGCCGGTCGACGACGTGACTGAACAGGAAGAAATCGCAGAAGACCCCGGTGAAGTGGCGGCGGTATGCGCGCAGCCCGGCCGGCGTCACGACACGCCCGTCGACCTCGATCGAGCCGCTCGTTGGCTGCAACAGGCCGCTCAGCAAAAGGACCAGCGTCGATTTTCCGCCGCCGTTGCCTCCGACGAGAAACAGCGTCTCGCCGCGGCGTAGCGTCAAATCCACGGGGCCGAAGCTGAACCCATGCCCATCATCCTCGGAATAGACATATCCAAGGTTGCGTGCGGTGATGCTCTGCCACGCCCGTGGCTCACCGCCCTCATTCGCAGGCTCCGTCGGACCAGGCAGCGGGCCAGGCAGCGGGGCGATCCCCGGGTCGCGCCACGGCGCAACGCCAACCGCCTCGAGATTGCGCACGCTCGCGTAAGCCATGCTCATCTCGTGCGTGGCGGAAATGATCGCATTGAGCGAACCGCTCATGAAGAGCGCCACAATGACGAACTGCAGGATGGTCGTCGGGCTCTCGCCTGCGAGTGCATGCCCGGCATAGATGACACCGAGGAGCGCGCAGAACAGCATCGAGCCCCACCACACTTCACCGCAAATGGCCCGTTTCTGAGCCGAACAGGCCAGGACACGCGATTGCTCGATGGCGGCAGCGAGGACACGCGTCACGAAGTGCGTCTGTCGCCCCTCGCTCAGCGTCAACTCTTTCTTTCCTTCCGCAATGGCATGGAAGTGCCGGAACAGTGCGCCATCCGCGTCGCGCAGGCGCATGAACGACGCGCCGATCTTCCTCAGAATCAGCACCGAGCACACCATCGCGCCCGCCAGGACGAATACGAGCAGCGCCAGGAGCTTTCCGGCCAGCATGCCGAGATAGACCAGGCAGAAGAGCGCGGTCAGGACGTTGATGAGCAGTTGCGGGAAGATCCACAGCAGTGGCGCAAGACGCGACACGTCGGCGATGAGCGCGCTCGTCACCATGTGCTCGTTGCCGCGGATCCGGTCGTAGTCGAGGGCCAGGAAGCGTTCGGACAGGTCCCGCCGCAGGCGGGCGATGATGCCGGCGCTGAGGCGCGCCAGACGCGTCTGCGAAGTGATGTTCGTCGCGGCCATGGCCACCACGAGCAGCACGCCGGCCGCCAGCGCGCCAGGCGTTGCATCCTGAGGCGCGCCTCCCGCCATCCGCGTGAGCTGTCGCAGCAGGACCATCGACAGAGCGGCGCTCACAATGGACAACAACGCCGCAAAGGCGAGCTCCCGGCCATTGTGGCGCAGGTAGTACTCGATCACGCGAAGGCTCCCGGGATGCGTACGGCCACATAGCGCGCAAAGGACGCAATGCCGTGCTCGAGCTGTTCCGGCGTCACGTTGCTGAACGAAAGGCGGACGCGTTGCCGCTGCGAGTCGTCGAGCGCGAAGAACGACATCGGCATTACGATCACGCTATAATCCGCGGCGCATTCGACCGCGTCGTTCGCGTCGAATGGAAACGGCAGGTCGAGCGAGAGAAAGAATCCGCCCCGCGGGCGATTCCATGTCACGAGCGAGCTCGCGAATGCACGCTCCAGCGAGGCCAACATCAGATCGCGATTGCGCCGGTATAGCGCGCGGGCGGGCTCGGCGAGGCGCTCGAGCGAGCCCTCGTGCGCGAGCAGCACACCGCCCACCAGCGCCTGATTGAGCTGGCTGGTGTTGACCGTGAGAAAGCTCTTGCGCTCGGTCAGCCCGGTGGCGAGCGCACGGCTCGCGGCGGCGTCGCCGAACAGCGTCTCCGGCAGGACCGCACAGCCGACGCGCACGGCAGGACAGAGCGTTTTCGAATAAGTGGCGAGGTAGATGACGCAGCCGTGGACGTCGAGCGCCGCCATGGGCAGGTCCCGCCCGCCCTCGAAGTGGAACATCCCATACGGATTGTCTTCGAGCACCACAATCCGGTTCGCCGCGCAAATCTCGAGAATGTGCCGGCGCTCGTGCGTCGAGAGCACCTCACCGGTGGGATTGTCGAACTGCGGAACGAGATAGAGAGCCCGCGGCCGTTGACCCTGCCGCTCGGCAAGCACAATGGCGTCGAGCAGCCCGGACGCGCAATCGATTCCGGCGCGGTTGTCGAGGGCGATCACGTCGACGCCGGCGAGACTTGCGGCGCCGGTTGCACCAATGTACGTCGGATTGCGCACCAGCAATGTGTCCGTGGGCCCGGAACAGAGAGCCTGGAT
Organism: uncultured Acidobacteriota bacterium; assembly: GCA_963821585.1. Lineage (GTDB taxonomy): Bacteria > Acidobacteriota > Thermoanaerobaculia > Gp7-AA8 > Gp7-AA8 > QHVT01. The sequence goes on along the minus strand of CAWGEI010000005.1, from coordinate 1,331,280 downwards.
GCAGAGCGCCAGCGCCTCCTGACAGCCGGCCGTGACCACAATGCGGTCCGGCGTGGTGAGGATCCCTTCATCGCGACGTAATTGTTCGGCGATGAGCTCATTGATGATCCCCGCCGTGCGGCCGTACTGGCCGAGTCTCCGGCCCACGAATGCCGGGTCGCTCCCTTCCCGCGTGGCCAGGTGCCGCCGATAGCGCTGCACCGCGTGCATCCATTCGTCGAGATCGAAGAAGTCGTCGGCCGGACGTCCGGAGGCCAACGAGACCGCATCCGGATAATCGTCCGCGACCTCATTCAGGAACCGCATCACATCCAGCGATGCTTGCGAGCGGGCGTCGGTCATCGCTAATGCCATGCGTCTCTTTCCAGCGTCATGACCGGCGCTATGATGCCCCCATGAATGACGAGCCTTCTGTTCTTTACGAAAAGCGCGGACCCGTCGCCTATGTCACGCTGAATCGCCCGCACGTGCTCAATGCGCTGGACCTGCGGACACACGAAGAACTGGCGCGGGTCTGGGACGATTTCGAAAGCGATCGCGCGCTGCTGGTGGCTGTATTGACGGGTGCGGGCGAGCGCGCGTTCTCCGCCGGTCAGGATTTGAAGGAACTGGCCGCGCACGCGAAATCGGGCGAGCCGGCGTCGACCTTCGGCAGCAAGGGCCGTCCCGGCTGGCCGCGCCTCACGGAACGGTTCTCGCTGACCAAGCCGCTTGTGGCGCGCGTCAATGGACTGGCATTCGGAGGCGGATTCGAGCTCGCGCTCGCGTGCGACATCATCGTTGCCGCGGAACATGCCACGTTCGCGCTGCCGGAGGCGAAACTCGGACTCATTCCCGGCGCGGGCGGTCTCTTCCGCCTGGCGCGCCAGATTCCATTCAAGACGGCTCTCGGTCATCTCATGACCGGGCGTCCTATGACCGCCACGCGCGCATTGCAACTTGGTCTCGTCAATGCCGTCGTTCCGCCGGCTGATCTCGATGCGTGCGTTCAAGAGTGGATCGGCGATCTGCTTCGTTGTTCGCCGGCGTCGATTCGAGCGATCAAGGACGTCGCCCAGAATTCGATGCACCTGCCGCTGCCGGAGGCATTCGCGGCGCATTACGATTGGGAGGAGCGACGCCGCGACAGCCGCGACTGTGTCGAAGGACCACGCGCGTTCGTCGAGAAGCGTCCGCCTCAGTGGGAGTTGCCGTAGTCCGTTCATACGCGCCACACTTTGTTCGTCACGTCGGGCGCATAAAGCCGCTCTGCCTGCAGCAATGCGAATTCAGCCATGTACGCGCGAAACACTTCGAGCGGCTCCTCGGCCACAGTGAGCATCCGCCGGTTGGCAAGGACCGCCGGATTGTCCAGTTGTTCGATGCTCGCCTCGATGGCTGTGTCCATGTCATCGGAAGCGACGACCTCATCGAACAACAGCGCCGCGTCCGGCTCCGCGGCCTCCACCTTGCGCCCGCCGAGAATGACCTGACGGGCCATGCGCGATCCCGTCAAACGCGAGAGCCGCAAATTGGCAACGCCGGGGATGATCCCCTCGCGCGCCGCGGGCAGACTGAAATAGCTGTCGGCCGCGGCAATCACGCGATCGAATACGAGCAGGAGCTGCGCACCGCCGCCGATCGCAAACGAATCGACCGCCGCAATCCATGGTTTCTCGACAAAGGATGTCTCGATTCGCAATCCGCGCAGAATCTTGGAGATGTAGCCGAGCTCGCGGCGCAGCAGGAAATCGACATACGAGATCTGCCCGCGGCTGAGGTGTTTGAGATTGATCCCCGCGCTGAACACCCGCCGGCCCGCATACCGCCGATGGATCATGGGGCCGCCGCGCACGACGCCGACACGAACGCCGTCATCGAGGAGCGCCAGGTCAACCGCCGTCTCCATGTCCTCGACCGAGCCGTCATCCTCGGCGTTGAGGTTCTCTTCGTTCTGGATCGTGAGATACGCAGCCGCGCCTCGCCGCTCAAGCCGCACCGATTTCAGTGTAATGCTGCCTTCCCGGCGAAACCGCGGGAGCAGCTCGATCGCGTGATCCGTTGGCGCGAGCATCTGCTCGAGCAGTTCCAGGCCGCATCCGGGCTCGCGCAAGAGGGCGCGAAAGAAAATGCCCTGATCGAGCTCGCGGCCTTCCTTCGCGTTCTGTGCGAGCGTGCGCTCGCGCGCAATCTGCTCGCGCGTCGGAACGAGTCCGGGAATCCGCGCCGCGGCGCGATCGGCCAGTCCCGAGAGACGGCCACGCCCCTCGATGCCGCCGAGGACCGTCCAAAGCCACAAGGCGTGGGCGCCGAGAAATTGTGTGCGTGCGGCGCGGCACGCACTCTGGATCTGCCGGCGGTCGAAGCCTTCCGGCAGCGACGCCAGCAGCGGCTCGGCGGCGAGCACGAACCGCGACAATGCCTCCGCGGCCACCTGAGGCTCGAGGCCCGGCGGCGGTGCGGAATCGAGCCATGCGCTCACCGCTGTTTCGACGGAAGGAGAGATCATCTGGAGCACGTGTTATCCGTTACGACGCACACTGCGCCGCAAGGCGCGATCGCACGCGGCGAGGTGTGTTCCCAACGCATCCTCGAACGAACGCGCCTGCGCCTCGAGCAGCAGCTGGCGGCGCACGGCAAGGTCACTCGTATCGATTCCACTGGATGAATCGATGAACGCCGCGATGGCGGCATCGACGTCCACGGCCAGCTCGTCGAGCAAGCCGGCGCTCAACGCATCGGCGGCATTCAACGCTCCGCCAAGGAGCGCCAGTTTTCGCGACAACGCGGGGCTCGCCTGGTTGGCGACCCGGTACAACGCCATCGCGGGCAGGATCGCGCCCTGTTCGTCGGCCAGCGACAGCCGTAGCGGGCTCCCTCCGATGCGATGATCGGCGATGAGGAGCGCGGCGAACTGCGCGGCGCTGCACTTTCCTTCCGCCGCCGCAATCGTCAATGCCGGCAACCGCTCCAGACGCCGCAAGACGCGCTCCCACTGCGTAAGGAGATGAATGTCGGGCGCGCCATGCGCATTCTGCAGGCCACCCCGAAGGCGCAAAACCACGATGGCGCCCGCCCCATGGTCCTCTGCCTCATCACAGACGCGGTTGATCAGCGCAATCAAGGGCGCACTCACCGGGCCGGTGACATTCAGTTCCGTGACCCGGCTCGTCGTTTCCTGCACAATCCTCGTCGTTTCCATCAGTTCTCCATCTGCACCTGGACCGTCACCACTGCAGCAGGGCCATCTCAATGGTCAGACCCGGTCCCATCGTCATCATCACGCCGGAATCCCCCGGCCGAATGCGCCCCTCCTCCTGCAGCCGTTCATAAGAAAAGAGAAACGATCCGCTGGAGAGATTGCCGAAGTCGCGCAGCACACCAGTCGTATGCCGGAGATCGTCGGCTGTGAGACTGAGATTGATCTTCACCGCGTCGATGACCTTCTTTCCGCCGGAATGAATGAGCCAGTGCGCAATGTCGCTCCGCCGCAGGCCGGTCCCATACAGCAGTTGGTCGATGACCTGCTCCGTGTGCGCACCGACCAGGTAGGGGACGTCGCGATCGAGAAAGAAGCTGAACTTGCTGTGCGATTCGTCCCAGCTGAACCGCATCGCGTCAAGCGCCTCGGGCACAATGCAGCTCGTGAACTTCCGGAGCACGGGCATCCCATCGGCGCATTCCGGACTGGCCACGATCGCCGCGGCAGCAGCACCGTCTCCAAAGAGACTGTTGACGACCGCCGTCTGCATCGAGCCGTCGAAGATGTACGCCGCGGAGCACACTTCCACGCATAGAAGAATGGCCAGCTGGCCCGGGTTCGATCTCGCCCAGCCCGCAACCGCGCTGAGACCATTGAGCCCGGCATTGCAGCCCATCCCGACGATGTCCAGACGAACGCAATCACGGCGGGCATTGAGCCTGTGGCACAGCAGCGCACTCAATCCGGGAGTCAGGAAGCCGGTCGAGGTGACACAACAGAGATGCCGGATATCGGAAACAGAGTGCCCCGACCTCTCCAGGCACGCTTCCACGGCACGCACGCCGATGTCGAGGGAGTGCTCGCGGTGTTTCTGTAAGAGATCTCCCTGGCTCTCCAGACGCAGCCGGCCATCCTCTTCCTTCAATGGGAGTGTCAGGAAGCGCCTGTCGATGGCGCTATTGAGGAACAGCGACCGCACACGCTCATCCTCGATCTCAAACAGATCGAGAACATTCTCCTGCGAATAGGCAGTGGCGGGATTGGCCGTCCCGATCCCGAGAATCTGAGCGTGAATCTCTGCCCGTTGCGCGTCGGGCGCATGGAGCTTATTTGCCATATCGACGGGAGTCACAATGCGTTGCGGGTCCGGATTTCTCTATCATGAAATTGCGCTTTCAGGCCTTGTGCGGCTTGTTCACAAGACGTTCAGAAGAACGCGCTAGCAGAAAATTGCGCTTTCGTTGCCGGCCGGCACGCAATGTGGCTCATTCCCGCGGCGGCGCGTCGCGCGCAGCATCCGCCAGCAATCAGGAGCAAACGGTCAGCGACCCGCTTTAGATCAGCTCACGCCCCAGCAACGCACGCACCTCGGCCATTTTGCGTGTCGCCACACGGCGTAGTTCCGACGGAGTGACCCTGAACTCTTTCCGAAATGCCGCCGTGAAGTGACTGTGGCTGCAGAAGCCGTGGCCGTGCGCGATGTCTGCCAGCGCGAGCCGCGGCTCGGAGACGTGCCCGAGGGCGGCTCGGACGCGCAGGCGATTGAGGTAACTGTGCATGTGTACGCCCGTGACGCGCTTGAACGCGCGGCAGAGGTGATAGGGCGAGACCCCCACGGCACGGGCGATGTCCTCGAGGCGCAGGGCTTTCTCGTAATTCGCCGCGAGAAGCGCCTGGGCCATCTCCACCGCGTCCCGATGACTGGCCATGGGCCTGCGCTTGTGCTGAGGCCCGATCTGGGGATCGCAGAATCCCTCGGCGATGAGCGTCAATCCGAGCTCTTCGATCGCCAGGGGCGACACGCCTTCTTCGATCTGCCTCAGAATCAAATGTTGGGTGAGCAGCGCGCGCGACGTTGCTTCCGCGCGCAGCAACCTCGAGGAGAGCAGCGGCGCGGCACCACGTTCCTCGACGATCTGATCCATCACTTTCTGACTGACGCCGATCGCGCTTCCGGTGACCATCGGCCCGAACTGCCGGGTCACCATGAACGGCTGCCGCGGTGCGGTCAGCAGCGTGCGCGTCGAGTCGACCAGGACGGTCCCGTCGCTCAAATGCGCGGTGAACGCGCCGGTGTACACGAACTTCATCATGTGCCACTGGTGACAGATCATCGCCGTCGCGCCGGCGTCCCGTACGCGGCAACGCCACCGGGTCACCGTCAGCCCACCCTGGCGAAACAGCGGTTCGACATCGACGCTTTGCGCAGGGGCGATATCGGGAGGCGGTTCGAGCGGGTTCAAGGGGGATGCGGCGCTGACCGAGCTCATAAGGATGGAACGTAGCATGGCTACCGACTCCACCCGAAACAGTCCAGTCAGGCAGACGGATCAATCCTGCAACGAATGAGATCCACCATGCCGCGCCTCATTGCAGCCGCATCGATCACGTTCACGTAACCCTCCGACACGCCCGGGTCTGACGCTCAGACGCGAACGGCAAATTTTCCCGCGCTCCCGTCATCGCGGATCACGTGCGGAGCTGTCCGACGTCACCGTCGACGGACTGCGCACCGTCACCCTGCGCGTGAAGCCCTCGCGCGACGTCGCCGTGCTCCGCGTCTTCCTCACCCAGCCCATTCCCGTCGTCGCCGCGACCATCGACGGACGCCCGATCGAGGCCCAGCGTCTGGCGAACGCGCGCTGGGGCGCCACCTACCTCGCCCCGCCGGACGACGGCTTCGAGCTGCGCCTCTCCACCCAAGCCACCGGTCCGCTGCAGGTTCGCGCGGTCGCCAAGTCGTTCGGACTGGAGGGCATCACCGTACCGCCGCGCACGGCCGAGGTCATCCCGACCTCGTTCGGGTTCGACCCCGTCGATGCCGTCCACGTCGGCAGCACCTTTACGTTCTAGGATGGACGCGATGCGCACTCTCGCTTCGATCCTGCTCCCGATGCTCCTGCTCGGATGCTCCGGCGGCGACGGCATTCCGGTCTACGGCTACGACCTCGTGCGGACCTTTCCGCCCGACCCCACCGCCTTCACCCAGGGCCTGGTCTTTCACGAAGGCGCCCTCCTCGAAAGCACCGGCATCGCCGGCCTCTCCAGCCTCCGCCGCGTGGACCTCGAGACCGGCCGCATCCTGAAAATATCGCCAACGTCTGGCAGACCGACCGCATCGCCCGCATCGACCCGAAGGACGGAAAAGTCACCGGCTGGATCGACCTCTCCGGCCTCTCGACCACGGGTGATCCGAACGATCGGGACGCCGTCCTGAACGGCATCGCCTACGACCCGGCCGGCGACCGGCTGTTCGTCACCGGCAAGCTCTGGCCGAAGCTGTTCGAGATCAAGGTGAAAGCGGGCGACGGGGAGTCCGGGCAGTAACGGTCGTAAGTCGAAACACGAGAAGGTTCGTGTCGACGGCGACGCCGCCGTACGCAGCGCGTTGGTTCTACAGAACTAGACACCAATTTCGGTCGATCTCTTGTCAGACAGTGCCGAGTTGAAGGCTGCGCGAGTGCTTTCGGTGGAACTCCCGAGTCCCTTCAACCCGACTCCGCCTCGTTTCGATGGGACTCCCGAGTCCCTTCAACCCGACTCCGCGTCGTTTCGATGGGTCTCCGAGTCCCTTCAACCCGACTCCGCGTCGTTTCGATGGGACTCCGAGTCCCTTCAACCCGACTCCTCGTCGTTTCGATGGGACTCCGAGTCCCTTCAACCCGACTCCGCGCCGTTTCGATGGGTCTCCCGAGTCCCTTCAACCCGACTCCGCGTCGTTTCGTTGGGTCTCCCGAGTCCCTTCAACCCGACTCCGCGTCGTTTCGTTGGGTCTCCCGAGTTGAGGAACACGAACACCGTCAGACGGTGAGCTCGTCCTGCAACAGGTCGAGGCGCTCCGGGCAGCGTCGATCCTGGGCTGACCCCGGCCCAGGCATCCATGCAAAGGGCCACCTCGCGGTGGCCCTTTGCACTTCCCTGCTGCGGAATCGTCCTGAATCAGCTGCCTCCCTCGGAAAGCAAACCGAAAACGTTGGGGTCGGGGCGGGTAAAACGATCCCCGCGCTGCATTTTCTTGGTCAATGCGGACACGATGGACTCGCGATCGAGCAGCACGTTGTGACGTTTGCGTACGCGTTCGATGATCTCGGAGATGTGCAGCGGTTGTCCGGCGGTATTGAGTATGTCGAACACCAGATCAACCTGAGACCTACTTTCCTTGCCTTTCGCTCCTCCTGCCCGTCGCTCACTTCCCTGCAGCCTTCGCACGGCGCGAAGTTGCGCCTCGAGCGACATGGCAAGAGCTTTCAAGACCACCTGTTCGAGGTCACGCTTGTCCTTGTCTTCCATCGGAACCTCCGAAGACGCGATCGTCCTAGAACGTCGCCACGAAGCGGATGCGCACGGTCCGCGGCTCGACGGGATGGATGTGGACGTCGTCCACTCCGCCCGCCGGCTCACCGGGGAGGCGCGACGTGTAGTAATACTCGACGTCTCCTACGCGCGAATCGAAGAGGTTCGGTGCGTCGAGCACCACCCGGTACTTCGGAGTGAGCGCATACCCGATGCTCGCTTCCGCCAGATGGGAGGGATCCGAGCGGACGCTGTCGTCCTCGATCAGCGGCCGCGCCCCCACGTACCGGTAGCGCAGCGAGCCGCTGAACCGGCCGAGATCGTAGGCGGAGATGCCGGTCGACAGCACGCGCTCGAGCGCTCCCGGAACCCGCGTTCCCGAGGGATCGGTATCGGTGAAGCGGGCGCTCGAGAGGGCGAGGTCGGCGTCGAGCACGATGTGATCGGAGACGCGAAAGTAATTCGTCCACTCGATGCCCATGCGGCGGCTGGGGCGGCCCGCCTCTGTGCCGCCCGCGTCTCCGACGAAGACGAGCTCCGAGGCGATGTCGAGGCGCCAGAGCGCGAGGGTGCTCTGGAGACGGGGGATGGCCATGGTCCGGATGCCGATCTCCGCGCCGCGGGTCCGCGCCAGGGGGTCGACCTTCTCCGCCGGCTCGCCGGTCACCGGGTCGCGCGTCAGCGTCGAGCCGCGTCCGTCGTTGCTGTGGAAGCCGGTGGCCGCACCCGCGTAGAGCTCCGTCTGCCGCCACGGTCCGAAGATGAGGTTGAGCTTCGGGGAGAGGATCGACGCCTGCGCCGTGCCGCTGTTGGCGGGGTCATTGGAGGTGACGTCGAATTGGTACGTGTCCGCCCGCAGGCCGGTGACGCTGCGGACCTTGTCGCCCCACTGGATGGTCGACTGCACGTACGTGCCGGCGCTGGTCTGGAGCACGCGATCGGTGCGCACGGCATTGAGCCGCTCGCGCTCGTGCGTGCGATAGAGGCCGACCTCGCCGATCCGGTCGTGCCGGACGTCGAGCCCGACCATGTTCTTCGCCGAGCGGCCGAAGACCGTGCCCAGCCACTGGTGCGTGACACGCCCTCCGCCGACGACGCGCCGGTCGAGCTGTTCGAATTGATCGCCGTTCTCCGGGTCGTCGAGAAAGTAGGTGAAGTTCGAGAAGAGATCGAGGCCGTAGCCGATCAGATACGCATTGGCCTTGGTGAGCGAACCTTCGCCGTTGCGCTGCCAGTCGCCGACGGCGGAGTAGCGGTGCGATTCGCCGCCGCTGCTCGTGTCGACCGTGCCGAATTCGGAGAGCCTGCCGTCGAGTACGGCGCGCTCCGGCACCTGGTCGGTCGAGTTCCACTGGCCGTCGTACGCGGCGATCGTGATCGAATACGCGCTGTTGTCGGAGCCGCTGGTGAAACGCGCCAGACCGTTGATCTTCCGGTACTCGTCGGGACGGTCCCAGGGGCCGTTGTTGCGCGACAGCTCGAGCGCGCCGAGGAGCTGCCCGTTCCCGAACGGCAGGGAGCCCGCCGTGAGCAGGCGCGCGTAGCCGAAGCCGCCCGCGGTGAGGGAGACCAGCGGCCGGTCGAGGAAGTTCACGTAGTTGATGTTCGCCGCACCCGCCGAGGAGAAGTCGCCTTCGTCGGCGTAGTAGGGGCCCTTCTTGTACTGCACGCCGCTGATGAGCTCCGGGATCAGGAAGTTGTTGTCGGAGTAGCCCTGGCCGTGCGCGTGCGTCGGCATGTTGACCGGCGCGCCGGCGACGGTGGTGAAGAAGTCGGTGCCATGATCGAGGTTGAAGCCGCGCAGGTAGTACTGATTGGCTTTGCCCTCGCCGCTGTGCTGGCTGATGACGACGCCGGGAATCGACTCCAGGACGTCGCCCGGACGCTGCTCGGAGCGGACGTCGAGCTGCTTCGCGGTGATCACGCCGACGCTCGCCGCCTCGGCAATGCCGATCAGGCCGTTCACCGGCTCGTCGAGATCCGCGAGGTTCGTGAAGGTCTGCTTGCCGGTGACGACGATCGAGGCGCTGGCCTCGAGCGGCAGCGTGGCGTCGACCGTGGCCGGGCTGGCGTCAGCCGGATGCGCCGGGCGGCGCACGGACGCGAAGTTGATGAGCCGGAACGTGACTTCGTATGCCGCCGGCGGGACCTCTACCGCGTACTGCCCCGTGGCGTCGGTGACCGCGACAATGGTCTTCATCTGGGGCGCCGTGACTTCCACGGTCACGCCGGGAAGCAGCGCGCCGGTGACGTCCCGGGCAGTGCCGCGGATCGTCGCGGCGTAAAGAGAAAAAGAGAGAACGAACGGCAGACAGACTGCCGCAATTCGAGTGCGCATCAGGCCTCCTCGTGGGTGGGGGTTCAGGCGTTCGACGAGGAGCCGGGAGGAGGCCCGCGGAGACGCGGCGCCGGAACGGAGACGGCGCGCGGCCGTTCGGCAAGGGGGGCTACCCCAGCCGGGACGAGGGAGAGAGAAACGGAGACCGCGGGAACGCGGTCGAGGTGATCGCTGAGCGCCGCACCGAAGTGCCAGACGCTCGAGGCCCCGTGCTCGCGGTCGCGGGAATCGGAGGGATCGTGGTCGTCCGCCTCGTGGTGATGACCCGCCTCCTCCTCTTCCTCTTCGTGCCCGGGCACGTGCTGTCCGACGGATTCGTGCTCACGATCGTCGTCATCGTCGTGATCGTCGTGATCGTCGTGAGGACGGACGACGATCGAATCCCCGAGGTGAACGTGGTCGGCATGGTGAAATGCCAGATGGTACGTGGGGGCGAGGATCGCGCCGCAACAGTAGACGAGGATCGCCACCACCCCGGCAAGCGCGGAGCGGACCGGCACACTCCGGGCCTGTGGCGAGATGTCAGTGGACACGGGAACGGGATCCTTCGGACACGCGCGGGCGCGTCCGTCTGCACCTGTATTTATGTGCTGTATGTAAAGGATACCATCCTTCCGGCCATAACTGCACCGCCGCGCTCACGTCCGTGATCCTCCGGGCACAGCCGTCTCGGGGAGGCCGGCCCTGAGCCGGAGCTCGAGCTCCGCGGCCAGTTTCTCGACGTACGGAGACTGCAGCATCGTGTAGTGATCGCCCGGGACGGGCACGATCTCCAGGTCGGGACCGACGAGCCGCCTCCATGCTGCCTCGACGTCCTCCCCTGCACGGCTCTGCGACGCCCGCAGCAGGACGGCTCGCTGGAGCGAAGCCGCGGGACGGTAGCTCGCACCGGCGCGGCCGTTCGCGAGGTACACGTCGAACAGCGCCTTGATCGTCGACGCGGCCGAATCGTCCGGCAGGAGCCTGGCCGCCCGCGCCTCCTCGACGATCGAGGCCAGCACCGCGTCGGCCGGAAGATCGGCGAGCTCCGGCGCGCGCCGCATCGGCTCGATGCCGGCACGGGCTGCAAGGTCACGCCCGAACGAGACCGGCGTCGCATTTCGATACGCGTCGTGCCCCGGAGGCATGCTGTCGATCAACGCCAGCAGGCCGGCCGATTCGCCGTCGCGCTCGAGCTGCCGCGCCATTTCGAGGGCGATGAGGCCGCCGAACGACCATCCCGCAAGGAAGTACGGCCCCGCGGCCTGCACGCCGCGAATCGCCGCCACGTAGCGCGCGGCCATGGTCTCGACGCTCTCGAGGGGCGTGCTCAGGCCGTCGATGCCTGAGGCCTGCAGCGCGTAGACCGGTCGCTCGACGCTGAGGGCGCGCGCCAGCTCGCGATAGCCGAGCACTTCGCCGCCGATCGGGTGGACGCAGAACAGTGGCGCAGCCGTGCCCTCGCCGCGGATCGGCACCAGCGGCGACCACGGCTGCGGCGAGCCGGTGCGCAGATGGGCAGCGAACGTCTCGATCGTCGACCCTTGGAACAGTGCGGCGAGCGGCACCTGGATGCCGAATTCCTTCTGCACGCGGGCCATCAGCCGGACCGCCAGCAGCGAATGGCCGCCGAGCTCGAAGAAGTCGTCGCGAATGCCGACCGATTCGCGTCCGAGGACGTCCTCCCAGATACTTGTCAGCCGGAGCTCGACGACGTCGCGCGGGAAAGCGTACCCCGTCAGCGATACAACCTGCCCCTCGGGCCTGGGCAGCGCGCGTCGATCGACCTTGCCGTTCGGGGTGAGCGGTAGTGCTTCCATGGCCACGAACAACGGCACCATGTACTCGGGCAGCCGTGCCCGCACGTGCTCGCGCAGCTCCGCGACCTCGGCGCTCGCCACCACGTAGGCGATCAGCCGCGACTCGTCGGCCACGACCACCACGTCGCGTACTTCGGCATGTCCGCGCAGCACGGACTCGATCTCGCCCAGCTCGATCCGGAACCCGCGCACTTTCACCTGATGATCGCGGCGACCCAGGAAGTCCAGCGTGCCGTCCGGGAGCCAGCGCACCAGATCACCCGTGCGGTACACCCGCGCCTCCGGATCGGCCGAGAACGGATCGCGCGTGAACCGCTCGGCCGTCAGGTCGGGCCGGTGCAGATATCCGCGCGCCAGTCCCGCGCCTCCCAGCCACAGCTCGCCCGCCACTCCCACCGGCACCAGTTGGCCCGCCTGGTCAACGACGTAGGCCTGCGTGCCCGTGATCGGCCGCCCGATCACCGGCGCCGTCGCCGACTCCCGCGGCACCGCCGCATACGTCGAGTACGTCGTGTCCTCGGACGGTCCATACAGGTTCCACAGCGCTTCGACCGTCCCCGTGGCCCAGATCTCGTCGGCCAGCTTCCGCGGCAGCGGCTCGCCCGCCAGGTTCACCGTCTTCACACTCGCCGGCACGCTCCCCGCCCGTACCAGCTCGGTCATGGCCGACGGCACCGTGTTGATCAGCGTCACCCGCTCCCGCGCCGGCAGCGCCGGCAGCGCCAGCGCATTGGCCGCCAGGATCACCGTTCCGCCCCAGGACAGCGGCACGAACAGCTCGAACACCGACAGATCGAAGCTCAGCGACGTCGCCGCGAGCACGCCGGCAAGCTCTTCGTCCGAGTAGACGTGCCGCGCCCACTCGATCAGCTCCACCGCACTGGCGTGTGTCACCGCCACGCCCTTCGGCGTGCCCGTCGAGCCGGACGTGAACAGCACGTACGCGAGGTTCTTCGGCGTCACGCCGCTACTCAAGCCAATGTCATCCCGAGCGTCGAGCGAGGGACCTGGGTGGGCGGGGCTCGAAGACCATGCCTGCCGCCCCTCCCACCCAGGTCCCTCGCTCGACGCTCGGGATGACAGGACGAGCACCGGCCCGTTCCACGGCAGGCGCTCCAGAAGATGTTCGTGTCCCACGACGAGCGACGCGCGGCTGCCTTCCAACACCTGCGCGAGGCGGGCTTCCGGGTGGGCCGGATCGAGCGGCAGGTACGCGCCTCCCGCGGCCAGCACGCCCAGCAGCGTTGCCACCATCTCCCAGTTCCGCTCCACGCACACACCCACTACCTGCTCCGGTCCCACCCCGAGCGACTGGAGGCGCCGCGTCACGCCGTTCGCTGCCGTCAGCAGCTCCGCGTATGTGACTTCACGTGTGCCGTCGATGACCGCCACCGCTTCGGGCTGAGTCTCCGCGCGGGCGATGACCAGCTCGTGCAGGCAACGATCGCCGCCCACCGCCGGGCCCGTGCTGCTCCACTCGAGCAGCTCTTCGCGCTCGATCGCGGTCAGCAGCGGCAGCTCGGCCACGCGCGTGTCCGGCCGTTCCACGATCGCCTGCAGCAGCACTTCGAAGTGCGCCGCCATCCGCTCGACCGTCGCGGCGTCGAACAACTCGTTCCTGTACGCCCAGCTCAGCAGCAGCTCGTCCGGCCTCTCGACGGCCGTCAGCTCCAGCTCGAACTTCGCAACCGCGGCACCGCCGCCGGTCACCGTCACGTTCGCGTTTCCCTCTCCTCCATCGGCGTGCTGCACGCCGAAGAGGATCTGGAACAGCGGCGTGTGGCTGAGGCTCCGCTCGGGTCTGAGCTCCTCGACCAGCATCTCGAACGGCACGTGCTGGTGCGCGTACGCGTCCAGGATCATCCGCTTGCTGCTCGCCAGGAAGGCTTCGAACGAGTCGCTCGCCTCGACCCCGTTCCGCAGCACGAGCGTGTTCACGAAGAACCCGATCAACGGCTCGAGATCCTGATGCACCCGGCCTGCGATCGGCGAGCCGACCACGACGTCCTGCTCCTGGCTCGTGCGGCTCAGGAGCACCGCAAACACCGCCTCCAGGAACATGAACAGCGTCACGCCGTGCTCGCGGCACGTGGCCTCGATCCTGTTCCGCAGCTCCGCGTCCAGCCGCTGCACGTAGCGCCCGGCCTCGATGCCCTGCAGCGCTTTGCGGGGACGGTCAAGCGGCACGTTGTGGACCGCCGGCAATGCCGCGAGCTGGTCCCGCCAGTAGCTCAGCTGGGTCTCCAGCACTTCGCCCTGCAGCCACTGACGTTGCCAGTGCGCATAGTCGGCGTACTGCACGCGCAGCGGGGGGAGCGGGTTCTCCTTCCCCTCGCGGTAGGTGTCGTACAGCGCCGTCAGCTCTTGGCGCAGCACGCCCAGCGACCAGCCGTCCGAGGCGATGTGGTGCATCGTCAGCAGCAGCGCCTGATCGTCCTCGGCCAGGATCACCCGCTGCACGCGCAGCGGCAGATCGCGGCTCAGGTCGAACGGCCGCCGTGCTTCTTCCGCGGAGATGCGGCGCAGCTCGCCCTCGCGGTCTTCGACCCCGCGCAGATCGGTCGCCTGCAGCGCCATCGGACACGGGTCGAGGATGACCTGTGACACCTCGCCGTCGAGCTCACGGAACACCGTGCGCAACGATTCGTGGCGCGCCACGATCGTGTCCAGCGCGCGGCCCAACGCGTCCACGTCGAGCGATCCCTGCACGCGCAACGCGCCCGGGATGTTGTACTGGCTCGTCCCTCCTTCGAGGCGGTCGATGAACCACAGCCGCTGCTGCGCGTAGGAGAGCGGCAGCTTCTCCCGGCGCGCCAGCGGCACGATCGGCGGCAGCACGCCCGTTCCGCCCAGCTCCGGCAATGCCGCGCAGAGGCCGGCGATGGTCGGCTGCTCGAACAGCGCGCGCAGCGGCACCTCGCGCCCCATCACCGAACGCACCCGGCTCGCCAGCCGCGTGGCCAACAGCGAGTGTCCGCCCAGCTCGAAGAAGTTGTCTCCGATCCCGACGCGCTCCACTCCCAGGACGTCCTGCCAGATCTCGCACAGCTGCCGCTCCAGCTCTGTCCGCGGAGCGATGTAGGCGTCCGTCTCCGGCGCCGGGTCGGGCCTGGGAAGAGCGCGGCGGTCGACCTTGCCATTTGGCGTCAGAGGCAACGCATCCATCGCCACGAACGACGGCACCATGTATTCCGGCAGCCGTGCCCGCACGTGCTCGCGCAATTCCGTCCCATCGGCGTTCGCCACCACGTAGGCGATCAGGCGCGACTCGTCGGCCACGACCACCACATCGCGTACTTCGGGATGCCCGCGCAGCACCGACTCGATCTCGCCCAGCTCGATCCGGAACCCGCGCACCTTCACCTGGAAGTCATTGCGCCCGATAAATTCGACGGTTCCGTTCGGGAGCCAGCGCCCGAGGTCGCCGGTCTTGTACATCCGGCCGCCGGGCGCGAACGGATCGTTGAGGAACTTCTCCGCCGTCAGCTCCGGACGGTTGAGATAGCCGCGCCCGACCTGCACGCCTCCTACGCAGATCTCGCCGGCGACGCCGGCCGGCACCGGCTGGCCCAGTGCGTCCAGCACGTAGATGCGCGTAGTCGGCAGCGGACCGCCGATCGAGCGCCACGTGGACGGATCGGCGGTGACCTCCTGCCAGCTGGCGTTGACGGTGATCTCCGTGGGACCGTACGTGTTCAGCAGAGCGGGCCGGTGGCCTTCCCGCCGGAACCACTGCGCGATGGCCACCGGGGAGATGGCCTCGCCGCCGCAGCCGACGAACCGGACGCACGCCGGCACCGGTACGCCCTCCTCCGCGGCCAGCAACTGCCAGAACCGCATGGGAAGACGAAGGACGTTGACCTGCTGGCGCTCGCACAGGTCCCAGAAAGCGTGGGCACTCTCGAGCCAGCTGTCGTCCCGCAGCACCAGCGTCGCACCGCAGCGCAGAGCGGTGAAGATCTCCGCCACCGAGACGTCGAACGTGAACGAGGCGAACTGCAGCATGCGCTCGCCGGGCTCCAGGCGTACCTGCGCTTCGAATGCCGCGGTCAGGGAGCAGACAGATTGATGCTCGATCATTACGCCCTTGGGCGTGCCGGTCGAGCCGGACGTGTAGATGATGTAGGCCAGGTGATCGGGGCGGAGGTCGCCGCGGTCGGGGTTCGTCCGCGGCCGATGCGAGATACCGGCGCCGAGCTCGATCACGGGCAGGCCGGAGTCCGCGAACAGCGCCGTCTGCGCACGGCCGGCCAGCACCGCCGCAGGCTCGCTGTCCTCGATCATGAAGCGCAGCCGGTCGAAGGGATAGGCCGGATCGAGCGGGACGTACGCCCCGCCCGCTTTGAGGATCGCCAGCACGCCCACGAGCATCTCCGGGCTCCGCTCGACGCAGATCGCCACCCGCCGGTCCGGCCCCACTCCGAGGCCGCGCAACTCGTGCGCGAGCTGGTTCGCGCGGGCGTTCAACTCCGCGTAGGTGAGGGTGACGTCGCCGGAGACCACGGCGATGGCCTCGCCCCCCTGCTCGACCTGCGCCTCGAACAACTCGTGCAGGCACCGCGACTCCTCCGCCGCCAGGACACTGGGCGCGTTCCACCGCACGAGCTCTTCGCGCTCGCTCCCGGTGAGTAGCGGCAGTTCGGCTACGCGCGCTTCGGGACGTTCGACGATGGCGGACAAAAGCACTTCGAAGTGCGCCGCCATGCGCTCGATGGTCGCGGCGTCGAATAGCCCGGTCCTCCAGGACCAGAGCATCACCAGTTCGTCCGCGCGCTCGATCACCGTCAGCTGCAACTCGAACTTGACGGCCGCGGCGTCGACACCGCTACTGAGCGACGTGACGTTCGCGCCGCCCGTCTCTCCCGAGTCATGCTCCACCGAGAAGAGGATCTGGAACAGCGGCGTGTGACTGAGACTGCGCTCAGGCTTCAGCTCTTCGACCAGCATCTCGAACGGCACGTGCTGGTGCGCGTACGCGTCGAGGATCATCTGCTTGCTGCTCGCCAGGAAGGTTTCGAACGAGTCATTCGCCTCGACGCCGTTGCGGAGCACAAGCGTGTTGACGAAGAACCCGATCAGCGGCTCGAGGTCCTGGTGCACGCGGCCCGCGATCGGCGAGCCGACGACGACGTCGCTCGTGCCGCTGGAGCGGCTCAGGAGCACCGCGAACGCCGCTTCGAGAAACATGAACAGCGTCACGCCGTGCGCGCGGCACGCGGCGTCGACCCGGTCGCGCATCTCCTTCGTCAGCCGCTGCACGTGGCGCACGCCCTTCGTGTCCTGCAGCGCCTTGCGCGGCCGGTCGAGTGCGAGGTTGTGCACGGCCGGCAGGGCCGCGAGCTGGCCTCGCCAGTAGCTCAGCTGGCTTTCGAGCACTTCGCCCTGCAGCCACTGGCGTTGCCAGTGGGCGTAGTCCGCGTACTGCACGCGCAGCGGCGGGAGCGGATTCCCTTTCCCCTCGCGATAGGCGTCGTACAACGTCGTCAGCTCGAAACGCAGCACGCCCAGCGACCAGCCGTCCGAGGCGATGTGGTGCATCGTCAGCAGCAGCGCCTGATCGTCCTCGGCCAGGATCACCCGCTGCACGCGCAACGGCAGATCGCGGCTCAGGTCGAACGGCCGTCGTGCTTCTTCAGCGGAGATGCGGCCCAGCTCGCTCTCGCGATCTTCGCGGCCGCGCAGGTCGATCGTCGGCAGCGGCACCGGGCCTGGGTCGAGGATGACCTGCGACGCTTCGCCGTCGATCTCACGGAACACCGTCCGCAGCGACTCGTGCCGCGCCACGATGGTGTCCAGCGCGCGGCCCAACGCGTCCACGTCGAGCGCTCCCTGCACGTGCAGCGCGGTGGGGATGTTGTACTGGCTCGTGCCGCCTTCGAGGCGGTCGATGAACCAGAGGCGCTGCTGCGCGTACGACAGCGGCAGCTTCTCCCGGTTCGTCAGCGGCACGATCGGCGGCAGCACGCCCGTTCCGCCCAGCTCCGGCAGCGCCGCGCACAGACCGGCGATGGTCGGCTGCTCGAACAGCGCGCGCAGCGGCAGCTCCCGTCCCATCACCGAACGCACCCGGCTCGCCAGCCGCGTGGCCAGCAGCGAGTGGCCGCCCAGCTCGAAGAAGTTGTCCCCGATCCCGACGCGCTCCACTCTCAGGACTTCCTGCCAGATCTCGCACAGCTGCCGCTCCAGCTCCGTGCGCGGTGCCACGTACTGCGTGCTCTGTGCGAATGTGCTGTCGGGCTCGGGCAGCGCACGGCGATCGACCTTGCCGTTCGGCGTGAGCGGCAGCGCTTCCATGACCACGAACGCCGACGGCACCATGTACTCCGGCAAGCGGCCGCGCACGTGCTCGCGCAACGCGGCGGCATCGGCGGTGCCGGCGATGTAGGCCACGATCCGTTCGTCGCGGATGATCGCCACCACGTCGCGCACGTCCGCGTGCCCGCGCAGGACCGCTTCGATCTCGCCGAGCTCGATGCGGAAGCCCCGCAGCTTGACCTGATGATCGCGCCGGCCGAGGTACTCCAGCCTCCCGTCCGCGCGCCAGCGGACGCGGTCTCCGGTCCGATACACGCGCGCGTCTGCGTCACTCGAGAACGGGTCGCGGATGAAGCGCTCCGCGGTCAGGTCGGGACGATGCAAATAGCCGCGCGCCAGTCCCGCGCCGCCGAGCCACAGCTCACCGACCACACCGATCGGCACCGGCTGTCCCATGTCATCCACAACATACGCACGCGTGCCCGCGATCGGACGACCGATCGACGGCGGCAGTTCGGACTCCCGCTCCACCGCGTCGTACGTCGAGTACGTCGTGTCCTCGGACGGTCCGTACAGGTTCCACAACGCTTCGACCGTCCCCGTGGCCCAGATCTGATCCGCGAGCGCACGCGGCAACGGCTCGCCGGCCAGGTTCACCGTGCGCACGTTCGGCGGCACGCTGCCCGCCCGCACCAGCTCGGCCATGGCCGAGGGAACGGTGTTGACGAGCGTCACCCGCTCCCGCGCGGGAAGCGCCGGCAGTGCCAGCGCATTGGCCGCTACGATCACTGTCCCGCCCCAAGAGAGCGGCACGAAGATCTCGAACACCGACAGGTCGAAGCTCAGAGACGTCGCTGCCAGGACTCCCGCAAGCTCCTCGTCCGAGTAGACGTGGCGTGCCCACTCGATCAGCTCCACCGCACTCCCGTGCGTCACCGCCACGCCTTTCGGCGTGCCCGTTGAGCCGGACGTGAACAGCACGTACGCGAGGTTCTTCGGCGTCACCCCGCTGTCAGGGCTCGACGACCATGCCTGTCGCCCCTCCCACCCAGGTCCCTCGCTCGACGCTCGGGATGACAGGACGAGTGTCGGGCCTTCCCACGGCAGGCGTTCGAGCAGATGTTCGTGTCCCACCACGAGCGACGCACGGCTGCCTTCCAGCACCTGTGCGAGCCGGGCTTCCGGGTGGGCCGGATCGAGCGGCAGGTATGCGCCTCCCGAGGCCAGCACGCCCAGCAGGGTGGCCACCATCTCCCAGTTCCGCTCCACGCACACGCCGACGATCTGCTCCGGCCCGACACCCATCTCCCGAAGCTGCGCCGCCACGCCGTTCGCTGCCATCAGCAGTTCCGCGTATGTGACTTCGCGCGTGCCGTCGATGATGGCCACGGCTTCGGGCTGGGCCGTCGCTCGCGCGATGACCAGCTCGTGCAAACAGCGATCGCCGCCCACCGCCGGGGCCGTGGTGCTCCACTCGAGCAGCTCTTCGCGCTCACTCGCGGTCAGCAGCGGCAGCTCCGCCACTCGCGTGTCGGGACGATCGACGATCGCCCGCAGCAGTACTTCCAGGTGCGAGGCCATTCGCTCGATGGTCGCGGCGTCGAACAACTCGCTCCTGTACGCCCAGTTCAGCAGCAGCTCGTCCAGCCTCTCGATGGCCGTCAACTCCAGCTCGAACTTCGCGACCGCGGCGCCACCGCCGATCGCGGTGACGTTCTCGTTGCCCGCTCCTCCATCGGCGTGCTGCACGGCAAAGAGGATCTGGAAGAGCGGCGTGTGGCTGAGACTCCGCTCGGGCCTCAGCTCCTCGACCAGCATCTCGAACGGCACGTGCTGGTGCGCGTACGCGTCGAGGATCATCTGCTTGCTGCTCGCCAGGAAGGCTTCGAATGAGTCGTTCGCCTCCACGTCGTTGCGCAGCACGAGCGTGTTCACGAAGAACCCGATCAGCGGCTCGAGGTCCTGATGCACGCGGCCCGCGATGGGCGAGCCGACGACGACGTCGCGCTCCTGACTCGACCGGCTCAGAAGCACCGCGAACGCCGCCTCCAGGAACATGAACAGCGTTACCCCGTGTGCGCGGCAGGCGGCGTCGATCCTGTTCCGCAGCTCCGCGTCCAGCCGCTGTACGTAGCTTCCGGCCTCAATGCCCTGCAGCGCTTTGCGGGGACGGTCGAGCGGCACGTTGTGTACGGCCGGCAATGCCGCGAGCTGGTCCCGCCAGTAGCTCAGCTGGGTCTCCAGCACTTCGCCCTGCAGCCACTGGCGTTGCCAGTGGGCGTAGTCGGCGTATTGCACGTGCAGCGGCGCGAGCGGGTTCGCCTTCCCCTCGCGGTAGGCGTCGTACAGCGCCGTCAGCTCCTGGCGCAGCACGCCCAGCGACCAGCCGTCCGAGGCGATGTGGTGCATCGTCAGCAGCAGCGCCTGATCGTCCTCTGCCAGGATCACCCGCTGCACCCGCAGCGGCAGATCGCGGCTCAGGTCGAACGGCCGCCGTGCTTCTTCCGCGGAGATGCGGCGCAGCTCGCCCTCGCGGTCTTCGACCTCGCGCAGATCGGTCGCCGGCAGCGGCACCGGGCCCGGATCGAGGATCACCTGCGACACCTCGCCGTCGATCTCACGGAACACCGTGCGCAACGACTCGTGGCGCGCCACGATCGTATCCAGCGCTCGGCCCAAGGCGTCCACGTCGAGCGATCCCTGCACGCGCAGCGCGCCCGGGATGTTGTACTGGCTCGTTCCTTCTTCGAGGCGGTCGATGAACCACAGCCGCTGCTGCGCGTACGACAGCGGCAGCTTCTCCCGGTTCGCCAGCGGCACGATCGGCGGCAGCACGCCCGTTCCGCCTAGCTCCGGCAGCGCCGCGCAGAGGCCGGCGATGGTCGGCTGCTCGAACAGCGCGCGCAGCGGGACCTCCCGCCCCATCACCGAACGAACCCGGCTCGCCAGCCGCGTGGCCAGCAGCGAGTGTCCGCCCAGCTCGAAGAAGTTGTCTCCGATCCCGACGCGCTCCACGCCCAGCACTTCCTGCCAGATCTCGCACAGCTGGCGCTCCAGTTCTGTCCGCGGAGCGACGTAGGCGTCCTTCTCCGGCGCCAGGTCGGGCTGGGGAAGCGCGCGGCGGTCGACCTTGCCGTTCGGCGTGAGCGGCAACGCATCCATCGCCACGAACGACGGCCCCATGTATTCCGGCAGCCGTGCCCGCACGTGCTCGCGCAATTCCGTCCCATCGGCGTTCGCCACCACGTAGGCGATCAGGCGCGACTCGTCGGCCACGACCACCACATCGCGTACTTCGGGATGCCCGCGCAGCACCGCCTCGATCTCGCCCAGCTCGATCCGGAACCCGCGCACCTTCACCTGGAAGTCATTGCGGCCGATAAATTCGATGGTCCCGTTCGGGAGCCAGCGTCCGAGGTCGCCGGTCTTGTACATCCGGCCGCCGGGCGCGAACGGATCGTCGAGGAACTTCTCCGCCGTCAGCTCCGGCCGGTTCAGATAGCCGCGCCCGACCTGCACGCCTCCTACGCAGATCTCGCCGGCGACGCCGACCGGTACCGGCTGGCCGAGCGTGTCGAGGACATAGATGCGCGTAGTCGGTAGCGGACCGCCGATCGAGCGCCACGTGGAAGGATCGGCGGTGACTTCCTGCCAGCTGGCGTTGACGGTGATCTCCGTCGGACCGTACGTGTTCAGCAGAGCCGGCCGGTGGCCTTCCCGCCGGAACCACTGCGCGATGGCCACGGGCGAGATGGCCTCGCCGCCGCAGCCGACGAACCGGACACACGCCGGAACCGGTACACCCTCCTCCGCGGCCAGCAATTGCCAGAACCGCATGGGAAGACGAAGGACGTTGACCTGCTGGCGTTCGCACAGGGCCCAGAAGGCGTGGGCACTCTCGAGCCAACTGTCATCCCGCAGCACCAGCGTCGCACCACAGCGCAGAGCGGTGAAGATCTCCGCCACCGAGACGTCGAACGTGAACGAGGCGAACTGCAGCATGCGCTCGCCGGGCTCGAGGCGAACCTGCGCGGCGAAAGCCGCGGTCAGGTGGCAGACGGACTTGTGCTCGATCATCACGCCCTTGGGCGTGCCGGTCGAGCCGGACGTGTAGAGGATGTAGGCCAGCTGATCGGGACGGAGATCGCCGCGGCCGGGGTTCGTCCGCGGCTGCTGCGACCCCTCGGCGCCGAGCTCGACGACGGGCATGCCGGAGTCCGCGAACAGCGCCGTCTGCGCACGGCCGGTCAGCACCGCGACCGGCGCGCTGTCTTCGATCATGAAGCGCAGCCGCTCGAAGGGATAGGCCGGATCGAGTGGCACGTATGCCCCGCCCGCTTTGAGGATGGCCAGCACGCCCACGAGCATCTCCGGGCTCCGCTCGACGCAGATCGCCACCCGGCGGTCCGGTCCCACTCCGAGCTCGCGCAACTCGTGCGCGAGCTGGTTCGCACGGGCATTCAACTCCGCGTAGGTCAACGTGACGTCGCCGGAGACCACGGCGATGGCCTCGCCCTTCCGCTCGACCTGCGCCTCGAACAGCTCGTGCAGGTACTCGGGCGTCGACAGCGGTGCGACGGCCTCGTTCCACTCGACCAGCACCTGTTCGCGCTCGCTCCCGGTCAGCAGCGGCAGTTCGGCCACGCGCGTTTCGGGGCGTTCGACGATGGCGGACAGCAGCACTTCGAAGTGCGCCGCCATGCGCTCGATGGTCGCGGCGTCGAACAGCCCGGTCCTCCAGGACCAGAGCATCACCAGTTCGTCCGCGCGCTCGATCACCGTCAGCTGCAGCTCGAACTTGACGGCCGCGGACTCGACACCGCTGCCGAGCGACGTGACGTTCGCGCCGCCCGTCTCTCCCGAGTCGTGCTCCACCGAGAAGAGGATCTGGAACAGCGGCGTGTGACTGAGACTGCGCTCGGGCTTCAGCTCTTCGACCAGCATCTCGAACGGCACGTGCTGGTGCGCGTACGCGTCGAGGATCGTCTGCTTGCTGCTCGCGAGGAAGGTGTCGAACGAGTCGTTAGCATCGATCTCGTTGCGCAGCACGAGCGTATTGACGAAGAATCCGATCAGCGGCTCGAGGTCCTGGTGCACGCGGCCCGCGATCGGCAAGCCGACGACGACGTCGCTCGCGCCGCTGGAGCGGCTCAGGAGCACCGCGAACGCCGCTTCGAGGAACATGAACAGCGTCACGCCGTGCGCGCGGCACGCGGCGTCGATCCGGTCGCGCATCTCCTTCGTCAGCCGCTGCACGTGGCGAGCGCCTCTCGAGTCCTGCAGCGCCTTGCGCGGCCGGTCGAGGGGCAGGTTGTGCACGGCCGGCAGGGCCGCGAGCTGGCCTCGCCAGTAGCTCAGCTGGCTTTCGAGCACTTCGCCTTGCAACCACTGGCGCTGCCAGTGGGCGTAGTCCGCGTACTGCACGCGCAGCGGCGGGAGCGGATTTCCTTTTCCCTCGCGATAGGCGTCGTACAGCGTCGTCAGCTCGAAGCGCAGCACGCCGATCGACCAGCCGTCCGAGGCGATGTGGTGCATCGTCAACAGCAGCGCCTGATCGTCCTCGGCCAGGATCACCCGCTGCACGCGCAACGGCAGATCGCGGCTCAGGTCGAACGGCCGTCGTGCTTCTTCAGCGGAGATGCGGCCCAGCTCCTGCTCGCGGTGTTCGACCTCGCGCAGATCGATCGTCGGCAGCGGCACCGGGCCTGGGTCGAGAATGACCTGCGACGCTTCACCGTCGATCTCGCGGAACACCGTCCGCAGCGACTCGTGACGCGCCACGATCGTGTCGAATGCCCGGCCGAGAGCGGCCATGTCGAGCGCTCCCTGCACGCGCAGCGCGGTGGGGATGTTGTACTGGCTCGTGCCGCTTTCGAGGCGGTCGATGAACCAGAGACGCTGCTGCGCATACGACAGCGGCAGCTTCTCCCGGTTCACCAGCGGCACGATCGGCGGCAGCGTTCCGGTTCCGCCCAGCTCCGGCAGCGCCGCGCAGAGGCCGGCGATGGTCGGCTGCTCGAACAGCGCGCGCAGCGGCAGCTCCCGTCCCATCACCGCGCGCACCCGGCTCGCCAGCCGCGTGGCCAGCAGCGAGTGGCCGCCCAGCTCGAAGAAGTTGTCCCCGATCCCGACGCGCTCCACTCCCAGCACTTCCTGCCAGATCTCGCACAGCTGCCGCTCCAGCTCCGTGCGCGGTGCCACGTACTGCGTGCTCTGTGCGAATGTGCTGTCGGGCTCGGGCAGCGCACGGCGATCGACCTTGCCGTTCGGCGTGAGCGGCAGCGCTTCCATGACCACGAACGCCGACGGCACCATGTACTCCGGCAAGCGGCCGCGCACGTGCTCGCGCAACGCGGCGGCATCGGCGGTGCCGGCGATGTAGGCCACGATCCGTTCGTCGCGGATGATCACCACCACGTCGCGCACGTCCGCGTGCCCGCGCAGGACCGCTTCGATCTCGCCGAGCTCGATGCGGAAGCCGCGCAGCTTGACCTGATGATCGCGGCGGCCGAGATACTCGAGCCTCCCGTCCGCGCGCCAGCGCACGCGGTCGCCGGTGCGATACACGCGTGCATCTGCGTCGCTCGAGAATGGATCGCGGATGAAACGCTCGGCAGTGAGGTCCGGGCGATGCAGATACCCACGCGCGAGTCCCGCGCCGCCGAGCCACAGCTCACCGACCACACCGATCGGCACCGGCTGTCCCAGGTCATCCACGACATACGCGCGCGTGCCCGCGATCGGCCGTCCGATCGACGGCGGCAGCTCCGACTCCCGTTCCACCGCGTCGTACGTCGAGTAGGTCGTGTCTTCCGACGGTCCGTACAGGTTCCACAGCGCCTCGACCGTTCCCGTGACCCAGATCTCGTCGGCCAGCTTCCGCGGCAGCGGCTCGCCCGCCAGGTTCACCGTCTTCACACTCGCCGGCACGCTCCCCGCCCGTACCAGCTCGGTCATGGCCGACGGTACCGTGTTGACCAGCGTCACCCGCTCCCGCGCAGGCAGCGCCGGCAGCGCCAGCGCATTGGCCGCTACGATCACCGTCCCGCCCCAGGACAGCGGCACGAAGATCTCGAACACCGACAGGTCGAAGCTCAGCGACGTTGCCGCCAGGACTCCCGCAAGCTCCTCGTCCGAGTAGACGTGCCGCGCCCACTCGATCAGCTCCACCGCACTGGCGTGCGTCACCGCCACACCTTTCGGCGTGCCCGTCGAGCCGGACGTGAACAGCACGTAGGCGAGGTTCTTCGATGTCACGCCACTGTCATCCCGAGCGTCGAGCGAGGGACCTGGGTGGGCGGGGCGGCAGGCATCTTCTTCGCGCCCCTCCCACCCAGGTCCCTCGCTCGACGCTCGGGATGACAGGACGAGTGTCGGCCCGTTCCACGGCAGGCGCTCCAGAAGATGTCCGTGTCCCACTACGATGGACGCGCGGCTGCCTTCCAGCACCTGCGCGAGCCGGGCTTCCGGGTGCGCCGGGTCGAGCGGCAGGTATGCGCCTCCCGAGGCCAGCACGCCCAGCAGCGTGGCCACCATCTCCCAGTTCCGCTCCACGCACACGCCGACGATCTGCTCCGGTCCGACACCCATCTTCCGAAGTTGCGCCGCCACGCCGTTCGCTGCCGCCAACAGCTCCGCGTATGTGACTTCGCGCGTGCCGTCGATGATGGCCACGGCTTCCGGCTGCGCCGTCGCTCGCGCGATGACCAGCTCGTGCAGACATCGATCGCCGCCCACCGCCGGGGCCGTGGTGCTCCACTCGAGCAGCTCTTCGCGCTCGCTCCCGGTCAGCAGCGGGAGCTCCGCCACTCGCGTGTCGGGACGATCGACGATCGCCCGCAGCAGTTCTTCCAGGTGCGAGGCCATTCGCTCGATGGTCGCGGCGTCGAACAACTCGCTCCTGTACGCCCAGTTCAGCAGCAGCTCGTCCGGGCTCTCGATCGCGGTCAGCTCCAGCTCGAACTTCGCGACCGCGGCGCCGCCGCCGGCCACAGTCACATTCGCGTTTCCCTCTCCTCCATCGGCGTGCTGCACGGCGAAAAGGATCTGGAACAACGGCGTGTGGCTGAGGCTCCGCTCGGGTCTCAGCTCCTCGACCAGCATCTCGAACGGCACGTGCTGGTGCGCGTATGCATCGAGGATCATCTGCTTGCTGCTTGCCAGGAAGGTTTCGAACGAGTTGTTCGCCTCGACTCCGTTGCGCAGCACGAGCGTGTTCACGAAGAACCCGATCAGCGGCTCGAGGTCCTGATGCACCCGGCCTGCGATGGCCGAGCCGACCACGACGTCCTGCTCCTGGCTGGTGCGGCTCAGAAGCACCGCGAACGCCGCCTCCAGGAACATGAACAGCGTCACCCCGTGCTCGCGGCACGCGGCGTCGATCCTGTTCCGCAGCTCTACGTCCAGACGCTGCACGTAGCTTTCGGCCTCGATGCCCTGCAGCGCTTTGCGCGGACGGTCGAGCGGTAGGTTGTGGACCGCCGGCAAGGCCGCCAGCTGGTCCCGCCAGTAGCTCAGCTGGTTCTCGAGCACTTCGCCCTGCAGCCATTGGCGTTGCCAGTGCGCGTAATCCGCGTACTGCACGCGCAGCGGCGGGAACGGGTTCTCTCGCCCCTCGCGATACACCTCGTACAGCGTCGTCAGTTCCTGGCGCAGCACGCCCAGCGACCATCCGTCCGAGGCGATGTGGTGCATCGTCAGCAGCAGCGCCTGATCGTCCTCGGCCAGGATCACCCGCTGCACGCGCAGCGGCAGATCGCGGCTCAGGTCGAACGGCTGCCGTGCTTCTTCCGCGGAGATGCGGCGCAGCTCGCCCTCGCGGTCTTCGAAGCCGCGCAGATCGGTTGCCGGTAGCGGCACCGGGCACGGATCGAGGATGACCTGCGACACCTCGCCGTCGATCTCACGGAACACCGTGCGCAACGATTCGTGGCGCGCCACGATCGTGTCCAGCGCGCGCCCCAGCGCGTCCACATCGAGCGATCCCTGCACGCGCAATGCGCCGGGGATGTTGTACTGGCTCGTCCCTTCTTCGAGGCGATCGATGAACCAAAGCCGCTGCTGCGCGTACGACAGCGGCAGCTTCTCCCGGTTCGCCAGCACTTTGATCGGCGGCAGCACGCCCGTTCCGCCCAGCTCCGGCAGCGACTCGCTCAGCCGCGCGATCGTCGGCTGCTCGAACAGCGCGCGCAGCGGCACCTCGCGCCCCATCACTGCGCGGACCCGGCTTGCCAACCGCGTGGCCAGCAGTGAGTGGCCGCCCAGCTCGAAGAAGTTGTCTCCGATGCCGACGCGCTCCACGCCCAGCACTTCCTGCCAGATCTCGCACAGCTGCCGCTCCAGCTCCGTCCGCGGGGCGATGTAGCCCGTGCTCTGCGCGGCTGCGGCGTCAGGCTTGGGCAGCGCGCGTCGATCGACCTTGCCGTTCGGGGTGAGCGGCAGTGCTTCCATGGCCACGAACAACGGCACCATGTACTCGGGCAGCCGTGCCCGCACGTGCTCGCGCAGCTCCGCGACCTCGGCATTCGCCACCACGTAGGCAATCAGCCGCGACTCTTCGGCCACGACGACCACGTCGCGTACTTCGGCATGTCCGCGCAGCACGGACTCGATCTCGCCCAGCTCGATGCGGAACCCGCGTACTTTCACCTGATGGTCGCGCCGGCCCAGGAAGTCCAGCGTGCCGTCCGGGAGCCAGCGCACCAGATCGCCCGTGCGGTACACCCGCGCCTCCGGGTCGCTCGAGAACGGGTCGCGCGTGAACCGCTCGGCCGTCAGATCGGGCCGGTGCAGATACCCACGCGCCAGTCCCGCTCCGCCCAGCCACAGCTCGCCCGCCACTCCCACCGGCACCAGTTGGCCCGCCTGGTCAACGACGTAGGCCTGCGTGCCCGTGATCGGCCGCCCGATCACCGGCGCTGTCGCCGACTCCCGCGGCACCGCCGCGTACGTCGAGTACGTCGTGTCCTCGGACGGTCCATACAGGTTCCACAGCGCCTCGACCGTCCCCGTGGCCCAGATCTCGTCGGCCAGCTTCCGCGGCAGCGGCTCGCCCGCCAGGTTCACCGTCTTCACACTCGCCGGCACGCTCCCCGCCCGTACCAGCTCGGTCATGGCCGACGGCACCGTGTTGATCAGCGTCACCCGCTCCCGCGCCGGGAGCGCCGGCAGCGCCAGCGCATTGGCCGCCACGATCACCGTCCCGCCCCACGACAGCGGCACGAAGATCTCGAACACCGACAGATCGAAGCTCAGCGACGTCGCCGCCAGGACTCCCGCAAGCTCCTCGTCCGAGTAGACGTGCCGCGCCCACTCGATCAGCTCCACCGCACTGGCGTGTGTCACGGCCACGCCCTTCGGCGTGCCCGTCGAGCCGGACGTGAACAGCACGTACGCCAGGTTCTTCGGCGTCACGCCGCTCGGCGCAGGACGCGCGCCGCTGCGGAAGACGTCAGGTCCGAGGACGAGCGAGGGGCCCTCCCATGGCAGGCGCCCGAGCAGGTGTTCGTGTCCCACCACGAGCGACGCGCGGCTGCCGTCCAGCACCTGCGCGAGCCGGGCTTCCGGGTGGGCCGGATCGAGCGGCAGGTATGCGCCTCCCGCGGCCAGCACGCCCAGCAGCGTGGCCACCATCTCCCAGTTCCGCTCCACGCACACGCCGACGATCTGCTCCGGTCCCACGCCGAGCGACTGGAGGCGCCGCGTCACGCCGTTCGCTGCCGTCAGCAGCTCCGCGTACGTGACTTCGCGCGTGCCGTCGATGATGGCCACCGCCTCGGGCTGCGCCGCCGCGCGGGCGATGACCAGCTCGTGCAGGCAGCGGTCGCCGCCCACCGCCGGGCCCGTGCTGCGCCACTCGAGCAGCTCTTCGCGCTCGCTCCCGGTCAGCAGCGGCAGCTCCGCCACTCGCGTGTCCGGTCGCTCCACGATCGCACGCAGCAACACCTCGAAGTGCGCCGCCATCCGCTCGATCGTGGCCTCGTCGAACAGCTCTTTCTGCCACGCCCATGACAGCAGCAGCTCGGACGGTCTCTCGATGGCCGTCAGCTCCAGCTCGAACTTCACGATCGCTCCGCCGTCCGCCGCCACCGGCGCGATCCGCGCGCTCCCCAGCCGCCCCTCCGCGTCCTCCACCTGCTGCACCCCGAACAGGATCTGGAACAGCGGCGTGTGGCTCAGGCTCCGCTCCGGCCTCAGCTCCTCGACCAGCATCTCGAACGGCACGTGCTGGTGTGCGTACGCGTCCAGGATCGTCTGCCGGCTCCTTCCGAGGAACGCTCCGAACGTCTCATCCCCCTGGACCTGGCTGCGCAGCACGAGCGTGTTCACGAAGAACCCGATCAGCGGCTCGAGGTCCTGGTGCACGCGGCCCGCGATCGGCGAGCCCACCGCGACGTCCTGCTCCTGGCTGGTCCGGCTCAACAACACCGCGAACGCTGCTTCGAGGAACATGAACAGCGTCACCCCGTACGCGCGGCATGCGGCGGCGATCTGCTCGCGCAACTCCACGTCGAAGCGCTGCACGGAGCGCGCGCCTTCGCCCCCCTGCAGCGCCTTGCGCGGACGGTCCAGCGGCAACGCGTGTACGGCAGGCACGTCCGCGAGCTGCTTCCGCCAGTAGCCGAGCTGCGACTCCAGCACTTCGCCCCGCAGCCACTGGCGCTGCCAGTGCGAGTAGTCGGCGTACTGGACGCCCAGCGGCTCCAGCGGGTACTCGTTGCCCTCCTGATACGCGGCATAGAGCGCCGCCAGCTCTTTGCGCAGCACGCCCAGCGACCAGCCGTCCGAGGCGATGTGGTGCATCGTCAGCAGCAGCACGTGGTCATCCGCGCCCAGTTGCACCAGCGTCACCCGCATAGGCAGGTCCTTGCGCAGGTCGAACTGGCGCCGCGCTTCCTCGCCCGCCAGGCGCTGCACTTCCCGCTCGCGCTCCGGTGCGTTCCACTCCCGCAAGTCGATCACCGGCACCGGCACCGGCGGCGCGTCGAGGATCACCTGCACGGCCTCGCCGTCGGCTTCGCCGAACACCGTCCGCAGCGACTCGTGCCGCGCCACGATCATCTCCACCGCTCGTCGCAGCGCGTCCACGTCGATCGGGCCTTCCACCCGCATCGCCGCCGGCAGGTTGTACTGCGCCGTCCCGCCTTCGAGGCGATCGATGAACCACAACCGCTGCTGCGCGTAGGAGAGCGGCAGCTTCTCCCGGTTCGCCAGCACTTCGATCGGCGGCAGCACGCCCGTTCCACCGAGCTCCGGCAGCGACTCGCTCAGCCGCGCGATCGTCGGCTGCTCGAACAGTGCGCGCAGCGGCAGCTCGCGCCCCATCACCGCGCGTACCCGGCTCGCCAGCCGCGTGGCCAGCAGCGAGTGTCCGCCCAGCTCGAAGAAGTTGTCTCCGATGCCGACGCGCTCCACGCCCAGCACTTCCTGCCAGATTTCGCACAACTGCCGCTCCAGCTCCGTCCGCGGGGCGATGTAGCCCGTGCTCTGCGCGGCTGCGGCGTCAGGCCTGGGTAGCGCGCGTCGATCGACCTTGCCGTTCGGGGTGAGCGGCAGTGCTTCCATGGCCACGAACAACGGCACCATGTACTCGGGCAGCCGTGCCCGCACGTGCTCGCGCAGCTCCGCGACATCGGCATTCGCCACCACGTAGGCAATCAGCCGCGACTCGTCGGCCACGACCACCACGTCTCGTACTTCGGCATGCCCGCGCAGCACCGACTCGATCTCGCCCAGCTCGATCCGGAACCCGCGCACCTTCACCTGATGGTCGCGCCGGCCCAGGAAGTCCAGCGTGCCGTCCGCCAGCCAGCGCACCAGATCGCCCGTGCGGTACACCCGCGCCTCCGGAACGTCCGAGAACGGGTCTCGCGTGAACCGCTCGGCCGTCAGGTCCGGCCGGTGCAGATATCCACGCGCCAGTCCCGCGCCTCCCAGCCACAGCTCGCCCGCCACTCCCACCGGCACCAGCTGGCCCGCCTGGTCAACGACGTAGGCCCGCGTGCCCGCGATCGGCCGCCCGATCACCGGCGCCGTCGCCGACTCCCGCGGCACCGCCGCATACGTCGAGTACGTCGTGTCCTCGGACGGTCCGTACAGGTTCCACAGCGCCTCGACCGTCCCCGTGGCCCAGATCTCGTCGGCCAGCTTCCGCGGCAGCGGCTCGCCCGCCAGGTTCACCGTCTTCACACTCGCCGGCACGCTCCCCGCCCGTACCAGCTCGGTCATGGCCGACGGCACCGTGTTGATCAGCGTCACCCGCTCCCGTGCAGGCAGCGCCGGCAGCGCCAGCGCATTGGCCGCCACGATCACTGTCCCGCCCCAAGAGAGCGGCACGAAGATCTCGAACACCGACAGGTCGAAGCTCAGCGACGTCGCCGCCAGCACACCCGCCAGCTCTTCGTCCGAGTAGACCTGCCGCGCCCACTCGATCAGCTCCACCGCACTGGCGTGCGTCACGGCCACACCTTTCGGTGTGCCGGTCGAGCCGGATGTGAACAGCACGTAGGCGAGGTTCTTCGATGTCACGCCGATGTCATCCCGAGCGTCGAGCGAGGGACCTGGGTGGGCGGGGCGGCAGGCATCTTCTTCGCGCCCCTCCCACCCAGGTCCCTCGCTCGACGCTCGGGATGACAGGACGAGCACCGGCCCGTTCCACGGCAGGCGCTCCAGAAGATGCTCGTGTCCCACGACGAGGGACGCGCGGCTGCCTTCCAGCACCTGCGCGAGCCGGGCTTCCGGGTGGGCCGGATCGAGCGGCAGGTATGCGCCTCCCGAGGCCAGCACGCCCAGTAGGGTTGCCACCATCTCCCAGTTGCGCTCCACACAGACGCCGACGATCTGCTCAGGGCCTACGCCGAGCGATTGGAGATGCCGCGCCACGCCGTTCGCTGCCGTCAGCAGCTCCGCGTACGTGACTTCGCGTGTGCCGTCGATGATGGCCACGGCGTTGGGCTGAGTCTCCGCTCGCGCGATGACCAGCTCGTGCAAACAGCGATCGCCTCCCACCGCCGGGGCCGTGGTGCTCCACTCGAGCAGCTCTTGGCGCTCGCCCCCGGTCAGCAGCGGCAGGTCGGCCACGCGCGTGTCCGGCCGCTCCACGATCGCCTGCAGCAGCACTTCGAAGTGCGCCGCCATCCGTTCGACCGTCGCCGCATCGAACAGCTCCGTCCTGTAGGTCCAGTAGAGGAGCAGTTCGTCCGGGCGCTCGACCGCGGTCAGCTCGAGCTCGAACTGCGCGATGGTCGCGCTGCCGCCGGCCATCTGCGCCACACGCGCGTCGCCCAGCCGTCCCTCGTCGGCGTCATTGTGCTGGACGGCGAACAGGACCTGAAACACCGGCGCATGACTGAGGCTCCGTTCGGGCTTCAGCTCCTCGACGATCATCTCGAACGGCACGTGCTGGTGCGTCTGCGCGTCGAGGATCATCCGCTTCGTCGTCGCCAGGAACGCGTCGAACGGCTCGTCCCCCGCGACGTAGTTGCGCAGGACGAGGGTGTTGACGAAGAAGCCGATCAGCGGCTCGAGGTCCTGATGGACGCGTCCCGCGATCGGCGAGCCGAGGACGACGTCGCTCTCCTGGCTCGAACGGCCCAGGAGCACGGCGAAGACGGCCTCGAGGAACATGAACAGCGTCACGCCGTGCGCGCGGCACGCGGCCTCGATCTTCTCGCGCAGCCCGGGTGAGATCCGCTGCAGGGAGCGCGTGCCGCCGAGGCTCTGGAGCGGCTTGCGGGGGCGGTCGAGCGGCAAGCCGTGTACGGCCGGCAGCTGCGCGAGCTGGCGCCGCCAGTAGCTCAGATGACGCTCGAGGACTTCGCCCTGCAGCCATTGACGCTGCCACTGCGCGTAGTCGGCGTATTGCACGCGCAGCGGCGGGAGAGAATTCTCCGCTCCGGCGCGGTATGCGTCGTACAGCGCCACGAGCTCGCGGCGCAGCACGCCGATCGACCAGCCGTCCGAGGCGATGTGGTGCATCGTCAGCAGCAGGACCTGTTCGTCGCCGGAGAGGATCACGCGCTTCACGCGCAGCGGCAGATCGCGGCTGAGATCGAACGGACTCCGCGCTTCTTCGCTCATCACCCGGCGCAGCTCGCGCTCGCGTGAGGGCTCGTCCTCGATGCCGCGAAGGTCGACCTCTGGCAGAGGCACGGCGCACGGGTCGAGGATGACCTGCGACACCTCGCCGTCGAGCTCGCGGAACACCGTCCGCAGCGACTCGTGACGCGCGACGATCGTGTCGAACGCACGGCCCAGCGCGGCCACATCGAGCGAGCCCTGCACGCGCTGCGCGCTGGGGAGGTGATACTGCGGCGTGCCGCCTTCGAGGCGGTCGATGAACCAGAGACGCTGCTGCGCGTACGACAGCGGGAGCTTGCCGCCCCTGGCCGACGGGACGAGCGGCGGCAGCTTGCGCGCGGCCTCGGCGCGGAGGCTTTCCTGCTGCTGCAGATACTCGAGGATCTCGCTCTTGTGCTCTGCGAGCGCAGCCATGAGCTCGGGAGGCACGCCGTTCGCGGCGCGGTAGGCGAGCCGGTCTCCCTTGAGGTAGATGCGAACGCCGTGAGCGAGCGCCTCGCTCAGCACGCGTTCGGCTGCCGTCATCAAAGCGCGCCTTCCTCGATCAACTCCCCGTCCAGCAGTGCGCTGTTCTCTTCCAGACGGCGAGCGTCCCTGGCGACGGCAATCAGCTCCGCAACGGCGGCGACGGTCGGAGTGGCAAAGAACATTTCGAGCGACAGCCGCGCGGCGTCGGCGGAGAAGGAGCTGCGCATGGCGCTGACGAAGCGGGTCGCGCTGAGCGAGTCGCCACCGATCTCCAGGAAGTCGTCGAGCACGCCGACGCGCTCGATCCGGAGCAGCTCGGCCCACTTGCGGGCGATCGTCTCCTCGAGCTCGTTGCGCGGCGCCTGGTACTGCGCGGCGCGCGGCGCGGGCGCGCCGACCTTCGGCAGCGCCTTCCGGTCGACCTTGCCGTTCTGGTTCAGCGGCAGGCGCTCGATGGGCACGAACATCGACGGCACCATGTAGGCCGGCAGCTTCGCCCGGAGGAAATCGCGCAGGTCTTCGAGCTCCTGTCCAGCGGCATCGGGAGACTCGGCCGGCCAGCGCGCGGTCTGCTCCTCGCGGATCGCGCCTCCTTCGAAGCAGTAGAGGAGCGTCTCGGATGCGCCCAGCCGCAGCGTCTCGCGCAGCGGCTCGGCTGTGAACCGGCCGATCGGGCAGAGCCCGAAACCGAACCGCGGCGCCTGCACCATCAGCGCCTGTCCGGCGGCACCCGCGACGAGCAGCTCGCGATCGCTCCCGGCCCCGGTGAGGAAGATGGAGAACGCCCCGCGCGCGTGGATTCCGCGGTTCGCGCGGAAGTGCACGGCGAGCATCAGCTCCTCGCCGGCATCAGCGACGTGCACGAGGCGCTTCGCCGTCCGGTCGAAGCGATGGAGCCCGCTGCCTTTCACGAACAGATGGACCGCTGGTCCGTCATCGTCCGGCAGCGCGGAGAGAAGTGCGGTGAGGCGGTCGAGGTCGGGAGCCCCGCCGAGAAACTCGCGATAGCTCTGGCGCTCCAGCGCGCGCACCGCGAGCGCGGGCGGCTGCCCGGCCGCCGGAGCGGCGACGCCGCGCACCAACAGGCGATGTCCGTCGTCGAGCCGGAGCGCGCCGCGCAGTGCGGAGTCATCTCCGCATTCGCTCGCGGCAAACGACAATCCGTGAACCGGCGCCGCGGAGGCGAGCAGGCCCGCAATGTGTCCCGCCTCGAGAAGGCACAAGCGATCGGAGACCGGGCCGTACACCGGCTCGATCGCCGGAAGCACGGCGGCGAGGAAGACGCCCAGCCGCGCGCCGGGCGGGAGACCGGCGACGGCGGCGCCGAGCCGCACGAGAGCGTGGGCGGTGGGATCGTAGTAGTAGGAGCCGGACGCGAGGCCATCCACGGCGTCCTCGCGCACGGAGAGGTACACCTGGACCGGATAGAGCGAGCCGGCCGACGGGTAGTAGCGCTTCGGAATCGGGTGGCCTTCGACCGGGACCTGCGCAAGGGCGCTCAGCCAGCGGCCGAGATGCTCCGCGCCGATCGCGGATCCCTCGCCGCCGTTGCCGGAGTCGCGGAACGCGGCTGCCGGTGCGAGCCGCACGCCGTCTCCGGATGACGCGAGCGGGACGACCGCCGCGGAAGGCGGCAGCTTCCGCAGTCCCGGCTGTCCCCGCTCGAACGCCGCCTGCGGCGTCGTATCGGCGAGCGCCGCGGGATCGGCGGGAACGAAGTACGCCACGAGGCGGCGGTCCGCTGCTTCGCCGACGGCGGCGACGGCGGCCGCGGCGATCCCTTCGTGCTGGGACAACGCGGCCTCGATCTCGCCGAGCTCGATGCGATGCCCATGGACCTTGACCTGCGTGTCCTCGCGTCCGAGGAATTCGATCGTGCCGTCCGGCCAGTAGCGGCCGAGGTCTCCGGTGCGATACAGCCGCTCGCCGGTGACGGGGTGCTCGAAGAAGCTCCGCCGCGTCTTCTCCTCGTCGCGCCAGTAGCCCTTCGCCAGGCCGATGCCGGCGATGAGCAGGTCTCCCGCAACCCAGTCGGGAGCGGGCGAGAGGTCCGGCGCCAGGACGTGAAAGCGCTGATTGGCGAGCGGCCTTCCGTACGGAATGCTCGTCCAGCCCTCTTCAACACGCTCGATGACGTGATAGTTCGACCAGATCGATGCCTCGGTCGCCCCACCGAGGCTCACCAGCAGCGCGCCGGGGCACGTCGCGTTCAGGCGGGCCGGCAGCGGCAGCGGAATCCAGTCGCCGCTCATCATCACCAGCCGCATGCTCGCGCCGGCGCCCGGCGCCTTCAGCAGATCGTCGGTGAAGAGCTGGGCGAGAACGGGAACGGTGTTCCAGATCGTGACGCCGTGCCGCTGCACGACCTCCACCCAGTGGGCCGTGTCGCGCTCGCGCGAGCGGTCCGGCAGCACCAGTGCGCCGCCCGCGCCGAGGACGCCGAAGATGTCGTAGACCGACAGGTCGAAGCTCAGCGACGACAGCCCGAGCACGCGGTCGGCCGCGTTGACGCCGAACCTCCGGTTGATGTCGACGATCGTGTTGACGGCGCCGCGATGGTCGATCATCACGCCCTTCGGCATGCCGGTCGATCCGGAGGTGAAGATCACGTACGCGAGATCGTCCGCCCGCGCGGGCGAAGGGGGCACGGTGACGTCATCCACGGCACCGCGGTCGATGGCGAGAATGTCGATCGCCTGGGGCAGCGCGACCGCGACGTCCCGCTGCGTGATCGCGATGCGGGCCTCGCCCTGGGCGAGCAGCAGCGCGATCCGCTCGGCGGGCAGCGCGGCGTCGATCGGGAGGTACGCGGCGCCGGCGTAGAGGATGCCCAGCGCGGCCACGGCCTGCTCCCACCCCTTCACCATGACGATCGCGACCAGCTCGTTCGGGCGCACGCCCCGCGCGCGCAGTGCGTGCGCGATGGCCCGTGCGCGGCGATCGAGCTCCGCGTAGTCGAGCGTGACGTCGCCTTGAATGACGGCCGGCGCGTGCGCGCGGAGGCCCACCTGCTCGCGGAAGAGATCCTGCAGCAGGAACGGCGGCACTTCCGTCTCCGTCGCGTTGACGAAGCGGCGCACCTCCGCCTGCTCCTGCGGAAACAGCGGCTGCTCGACGTCGTCGAGCCCGATCCGGCCCGCGGCGAGTCCTTCGAGAAGCGCGCGGTACGCGGCGAACATCGCGTCGAGCACGCCCGCCGGGAAGAGCTCCTCGAGCGCATCCCAGGTGATCGTGAGCCTGCCCTGGCTTTCGCCGACGACGTTGTCGAGCCACACCTGTGAGGTCTGGGTGATGCCGAAACTGCCTTCCTGCGACATGTCCGACAGCGCTCGTGCCAGCATCCCCATCTCTTCCTCGGACACCGGGAGACCGAGCGTGCTGGTGAAGACGACCGGCATGAAGACCGGCTTGCCGCTGCCGGAGCGGCGGTTGAGCAGGCGCAGAACCTCGATGCCGTCGAAGTAGCGGTGGTCCATGTCCGACCAGAGCCGCGATTGCACGTCGCGGCCGAAGTCCGCGAGCGGCTTGTGCGCGCGGTCGTCGATCTCCAGCGGGATCAGCGAGGTGAAGTCGCCTACGAGCGCATCGACGTCGGGATGGACGGGCAGGCGGTTGAAGAGCGTGAGAGTGAGCGTGAAGTGACGGCTGCGGCTCCAGCGGCCGAGGACGCGCGAGAACGCGGAGACGAGCAGCGCCGACGGCGTGACCCCGGCCGCGCGCGCCCGCTCCTGCAGGCGGTCCCACTGCGCGCGGTCGAGCGTGCAGAAGCGGCGGCCGAAGCGCGGAGTGGTGACCGCCGCCGGATCCTTCGCCAGCGGCAGATCGGGCGCGGACGGCAGCGTGGCGACGCGCGCCTCCCAGTACGCGCGCGAACGCGCGTAGAACGGCGAGGCGTGGATCGCGTCGAGTCCGAGGACGTACTCGCGGAACGAGACCGTCAGCGGCGGCAGCACCGCGGACGGGTCGGCGTACAGCTGGTCGAGCTCGCGCACGAGGATCATGGAGCTCATCGCGTCGGACGGGAGCGAATCCATGCTGAAGTGCATCCGGTAACGACGGTCGGACAGCCGCGTGGCGCGGAGCTCGAACAACGGCCACTGGGTCGCGTCGAAAATCTGGTGCGAGGCGTGGTCGCGCACACGGTCGAGGTGGCTCTGCCGGTCGCCGTCAGAGAGCTCGCGAACGTCGTCGCAGACGATCCCGTAGCGGGGCACGGCGGGCAGGATGCGCTGCGTGCCATCCGCGGTGAAGATCGCGCGCAGCATGCCGTGCCGCGCGATCAGCGCGTTCCACGCGGACTCGAAACGGGCGAGGTCGAAGCCGCTCAACTCGACCTCGACGTACGAGTGCGTGGAGATGTTGCCCAGCTCGAAGACTCCGGAGCGGCCCAGCCAGTATGCCTGCTGCACGCCGGTCATCGGGAACGGCTCGGAGCGGTTCGCCTCGTCGGCGGTAATGGATGGCAGCTCCTCGAGCGCCTCGTCCGCCGGCGCGTCCGCGAGAACGGCGGCCACGCCGGCGACAGTGGGATTCCGAAAGAGCTCGTCGAGCGGCAGGGTCTTCGCGAGCCGCTCGCGGATGCGCGCGACGAGCTGTGTGGCGAGCAGCGAGTGTCCGCCGAGGTCGAAGAAGCTGTCGTCGAGTCCGACCTGCCCGACCCGGAGCACCTCTTCCCAGATCGCGCAGAGCGTGCGCTCGGTCTCGTCGCGCGGACCGCGGTAGACGCGGCGGTGGAGATCCTCCTCGGCGGGATCGGGAAGGCGGCGGCGGTCGACTTTCCCGTTCGGCGTCAGCGGCAGCTCGTCGCAGACGACGAACGTGCTGGGCACCATGTAATCGGGAAGCGTCTTCCGCAGCGCGGCCTTGCAGCCGCTGATGAACTGCCCGCGGTCGGCGAGAGCCGCGTCGTCCGCAGGGGCGGCATACGCGACGAGACGCTTGCCAAGCGTCGCGTCCTCCCGCACCACGACCGCGCCGAGGCGGACGTCCGGGAGCTGCATCAGGCGGAACTCGATCTCGTCGAGCTCCACGCGGAAGCCGCGGATCTTGACCTGATTGTCGGCGCGGCCGAGGAACTCGACGTCGCCGCTCGGCAGCCAGCGCACGCGGTCGCCGGTGCGATACAGCCGGTCCTGCGGATCCGCCGAGAACGGATGCGGCACGAAGGAGCGCGCGGTCAGCTCGGGTTTGTTGAGATAGCCGCGGCCGAGGCCCGCGCCCCCGACGTACAGCTCGCCGACGCAGCCGATCGGCTGCAGTTGCATGCGGCCGTCGAGAACGTAAGCATCGGTGCCGGTGATCGGCCTCCCGATCGGAAGCGTGGCCGCCGGCGCTCTGTCGCGCGGCACGGGATAGCAGCACGAGAAGGTGGTGTTCTCCGTCGGGCCGTAGCCGTTCATCACCACGACGTGCGGATCGCCCGCGTAGACCTCGCGCACGTGGCGCTCGGAGACGACGTCGCCGCCCGCGAGGAGGTAGCGCAGGCGGACGTCCGCGGAGCCGGGGCAGTCGACCCAGAGCGGCAGCACGCCGGCGGAGAGCCAGACGGTGTTCACGCCGTGACGCGCGACCTGCTCGACGAGTCCGGCTACGTCCGCCGATTCGCCGCGCCGCAGGACGAGCGTCCCGCCGTTCAGCAGCGGCGCCCAGATCTCCAGCGTCGACGCGTCGAAGGCGATCGACGAGTGCTGGATCGTGACGGTGCGCGAATCGAGATCGATCCACCGCGCGCCGCGAACGAGGCGGGTGATGCCGCGGTGCTCGATGGCGACGCCCTTCGGCTGGCCGGTGGAGCCGGACGTGTACATCACGTAAGCAAGCGCGGTGTCGCCCGCGCCGCGGGGCTCCGGATCGTCGCCGGAGAGTGCGGCCAGCGCATCCGCGTTCAGAAGCTCGTCGAGCACGATGAGCCGCGCGATATCGCCGGGGATGAGGTCGCGAACGGCGGCCGTCGTCAGCAGCAGTTTCACGCCCGCGTCCGCGAGTTGATAGCGCATGCGGTCCGCCGGGACGTCGGGATCGAGCGGCAGATACGCGCCGCCGGCCTTGAGGATGGCGAGGATGCCGGCGATCAGAGGAAACCCGCGCTCGGCGCAGATGCCGACGACCGCCTCACCCTGCACGCCCAGCGACCGCAGGTGCCGCGCGAGGCGGTTCGCCATCGCATTCAGCTCGCCGTAGCTCATCGAGCGGTCGCGGTACACCAGCGCCGTCGCGGCCGGATTCTCCCGCACGCGCTCTTCGAAGATCGTCTGAATGCTCTGTCCGGAGCTCTGCACGCGCGCATGGCCGCTCCACTCGTCGAGCAACAGCCGGCGCTCGTCTTCGGCGAGGAGTGCGTAACGGCCGATCTCGAGCTGCGGGTCGGCGACGATCTCCTCCAGCAAGCGCACGTAGCGCGTGCCGAGGCGCTGGACGGTGGCGGCGTCGAAGAGGCCGGCACGGTACTCGATCTGCCCGTGCAGGCCGTCGGCTTCCAGCTGCAGAGCGACGGAGAGATCGAACTTCGCGGACTCGCTCGTCGGGATCTCGGCGTCGACGGTCAGCGACGGCAGCTCGATGCGCCGCTCGGACGGCACGCTCTGCATCGTGACCATCACCTGGAAGTGCGGGGACGCGCCGTCGGTGCGGTGCGGCCGCAGCTCTTCGACGACGCGGTGATACGGAGCGTCCTGGTTCGCCATGGCCTGCAGGAAGACCTCGCGCGCCGCCTTCAGCACCGACGCGAACGTCTGCTCCGGCTCGACACCGATGCGGACCACGAGCGTGTTGACGAAGTAGCCGATCAGCCCTTCGAGCTCGGGCGTCCGCCGGCTGGAAACGCCGGTGCCGATGGCGACGTCCGTCTGCGCGGAGTGGCGATGGAGCACCACGGCGAGCGCCGCCAGCAGCGTCACGAACAGCGAGCAGCGATGCTCGTTGCTCAGCGCGGCCAGCCGCTCGACGAGCGGCAGCGGCGCCGCGAATTCCACGGTCCCGCCGCGGATGGTCTGTGCGGCGTAGCTCGGATGGTCGGCCGGGATCGTGACCGCGGCCGGCAGGTCCTTCAACTGTTCGCGCCAGTAGTGGAGCTGGCGCTCGAGCGCGCCACCTTCCAGCCACTCGCGATGCCAGGACACGTAGTCGGCGTAGGTGACCGCGAGCGGCACGAGCGCGGGGTCGCGGCCGTCGGTGTAGGCGACGTAGCAGGCCAGCAGGTCGCGCAGGAACAGCCCGACCGACCAGGCGTCGGAGATGATGTGATGGAGGCTGACGACGAGGACGAGCTGGCTCGCCGACTCGCGGAAGAGCCTCGCGCGATAGAGAGGATCTTTGTCGACGTCGAATGGGCGCCGTGCTTCCGCGCGATAGACCGCGCTGCCCTCCACGGGGTCGACGAGCTCCGGCTGCAGGTACACGTCCGCAACAGGGTCGAACACCTGGCTCGGCACGCCGCCGCGGACGACGAAGCGGGTGCGGAGCGTCTCGTGACGCGCGACGACCGCGGTCATCGCACGATTCAGCGCCGCGACGTCCAGCGTCCCGGAGAAGTGGGCGATGAAGGAATTGTTGTACGCCGCGTTCGGCCCTTCGAGCTGGCTGACGAACCAGAGCGCCTCCTGGGCGTAGGACAGCGGCTCCAGCTCGGACCGCGCGGCGCGCGGTGCGATCTCCGGCACGGACGTCGCCGCCGCGCGCTTCTCCAGCAGGCTGCGCAGACGCGCTTTCTTCTCCTGCAGATTCTCGCTCATGGTTCGACTCCGCGCAGGTGCGCCGCGATCCGCTCGGCGATGACCATGCAGGTGAGATTCGTCGGGACGCTCGGGATGGAGGGCATGATCGAGGCGTCCGCCACGGTCACGTTGGCGCAGCCGTACACGCGGCCGCGCTGGCTCACGACGGAGCCCGCCTCCCCTTCCCTCCCCATGCGCAGCGTCCCGACCGGATGCCATACCGCGCGCACGGTGCTGCGGATCAGACTCTCCATCGCCCGGTCGGAATCGATGGTGCCGGGAGTCCACTGCAAGATTCTGTCGATGTTGGCGGCAAACTGTTCTCCGTTGAGGAGCTGCCACGCCGAGCGCAGGCCCTCCTTCATCCGCCGCAGGTCGCGCTCCTCGCGCACGCAGTTCAGGTAGATGCGCGGGCTCGTCGCGACGCTCGCGTCGACGAGCTCGACGCGGCCGCGCGACACCGGCGTGGAGACGACCGAGGAAATGCCGATGGCGATGTCCGACTGCGCCATCTCGCGGAGCAGCGGGATCCCGCTGGTGGGGATGGCGCTGAGCATGAACAGCTCCAGGTCGCAGAGAGCACCCGCCGCCGCCGACCGCTCCTGCAGCATCGCCTGATGCACCATCTCGCCGGGGGAGCACGTGCCTTCCTTCGGCACGGCCCAGAGGATGACCGCGGGATGGTCCTGGAGGTTCTTCCCCACGCCGGAGAGATCGAGCAGCGGCGTCACGCCGGCACGCGCCAGTTCGTCCGCGGCGCCGATTCCGGAGCGCATCAGAATCGCCGCGGAGCAGATCGCACCGGCAGCGAGAACGATCTCTCCGCCGGCGAAGCTGGCAGGCCGCCCGTCGACGAGCGCCTCGACGGACGTGGCGGTGAGCGCACCGTTGCGGCTCTCGAAGCGCAGCCGGTCGACGACGCAGGCCGGCAGGATGGTGAGATTCGAACGCTTGCGCGCTCCGTTGAGATAGAGCGTGGATGTGGAGACGCGCTCGCCGTTGCGCGCCATCTTCGGAACGATCCCCACTCCGGGCGTGCCGTCGCGCAGGTCCACCCGCGGACGACCCGTCGCCACGCACGTCTCCACGAAGGCCGCCTGATGGACGGTGAGCTCGTTCTGCGGCGTGACCTCGACAGGCATCGCCGGCTTGCCGGCTTCCTCCGCGGCGATGCGCGCCATGGCGGGCTGCACGCGCTCCCACGTCCACCAGTCGTTCCCTTCGCCCGCCCAAGCGGCGTAGTCCGCCGGCCGCGCGTGGAGCGACAGCCCACCGTTGATCGCCGAGCCGCCACCGACGACTTTGCCGAGCGGATAGGGCATCGAAGGCAGCGGCTGATCCCGCGTGGGCACACCTGCCGCGGCCGCGATCTGGAACATGCGCGCGATCCTCCCCTGGACACCCGACGACGCCGCCGCCGGATCGTCCTCGGAGAGGATCGCCTGCAAATCCCAGTTATGGCCGCTGACCACGGCGGCGCTGAGGTTGCGCAGCTCGGCCGGAGCGCCGTCCGGATAGTCCGGACCCGCTTCGAGCAGCAGCACGCGCCGGTGGTGGTCCTCGCTGAGACGAGCCGCGATCACGGCACCCGCGGTTCCACCGCCGACGACGATGTGGTCAAACACCATGAGATCTCCCGCCGTCACGACTTACGCCGTGATCCGTGAGACGAGGATCATCAGTCCCATGCCCGCCATGGCCGAGCCGATGTGACGGAGGACGGGAACGAATCGGGCGCGCTCGGTGAACACGTGTCCGACGCCGACGCCCAGCAGATGGATGGCCGTCGTACTGGCCAGGAAGCCGGCGCCGTAGTAGATCGGGTCCGCGCTCTTGGGCAGCTCGAGGCCGTGTGCGTGTCCGTGCAGCGCGCCGAAGAGCGCGACGCAGAGCATCACCGGCCAGCTGCTGACCCTCTGCGTGACCGTGGCGATCGCGATTCCGAGGATGATGACCGACAGGGCGACGCCCTGCTCGGTCAGCGGCCATGCCTGGCCGTAGACACCGGCGATCGCGCCGGCGATCATGGCCAGGACGAACGTGGTCGGCACGGTCCAGATCCTGCGGCCGCCGAGCTGCGCGCTGACGATCCCCACGCTCAGCATCGCCAGGAAGTGATCTCCCCCGAGCAGCGGATGGAGGAGACCACTGACGAAGCCCTGGGCCGACTGCTGCGTGTGCGCCCACGCGACGGTCGGGGTGAGCGCGAGCAGGGTTGCCGCGGCAAACGAGAGTCGAGTCCGGAGTTGCTTCATGACTTCGTCACTTCTCCTTCCGGCGCCGGCATCCGCGCCCAGCGGATGGAGTTGATGACGACCCAGATCCCGATGATGTGGAGGATCAGGTCCATGACGTGAGCCGTGAAGTCAGGCCGCTGGCCGGCGTACCAGTGCGCCATGTGGTGGAGAAAGTTGAACAGAAATCCGAGGATCGCGAGGGCGACGGCCACCCAGCGGAACGCGCGCGAACGGAACCGGTCGACGGCGAAGATGTACAGCGGCGGCAACGCGTAGAGCGCGACGAGATACACGAGCAGCCTCAGCACCTGGCTGCCCGGATCGACCCGGAGCGAACGAAACTTCGTGTCCACTTCGGTCAGCAGGCTGTTCACGATCACCATCACCAGCACGATCGTCTGCACCAGCAGGTTGTTGACCCAGCCGATGGCGATCTTGGTCCTCAGCAGGTTGTTGCGGTCGGTCCACGTTTCTTGCAGTGACATCTGTTCTTCTCCCTCGTTCTTCGTTTCCCGGGGTGATTACGGTTCCATGACGGCGAGACAGTCATCGAGCTCCTCGGCGGAGAGGCCGTCGATGGCGTCGGGGTTCTGACTGATGACGGTGTAGAGGTAGATCCGGCGGATGGTCGTGAACTCGAACATCTTCGCCAGCGGGAGCTCGATGCCGAGGTCGCTGCGGATCTGCGCGTGGATGCGGGTGGCGAGCAGCGAGTCCCCTCCGAGCTCGAAGAAGTCATCGCGCACGCCGATCCGCTCGACGCCGAGGTAGGCGGTCCAGATCGCGACGAGCTTCTCCTCGACTTCATTGCCCGGATGGACGTACGCGGAGCGGAGGTCGCGGCGCTCGTCGGCCGCGTCCGCGCTCGCGCTCGCGTCCAGCCCGGTCTCCATGGGCATCTCCGTGGCAGCCGTCGCCGTCGCCCCGACCCGGCGCTCGATCCAGTACCGCTTGCGATCGAACGCATACGCCGGCAGCGGCACACGTCTCCGCCGCTGTCCGTGGTGCAGC
Organism: uncultured Acidobacteriota bacterium; assembly: GCA_963821585.1. Classification (GTDB taxonomy): domain Bacteria; phylum Acidobacteriota; class Thermoanaerobaculia; order Gp7-AA8; family Gp7-AA8; genus QHVT01. The sequence continues at coordinate 1,286,908 of CAWGEI010000005.1, read as the reverse complement.
GCGGTCCACTCGATGTCCACACCCTGGCGCCAGAGGCGGCCGATCGCATCGAGCAACGCGTGCGTCTCGCTCTCCGCGGAGGAGGAGAGGGTCGCCACGGCGTTCGACGACGAGTCGGCGTCGTTAGCAAACACACTCAGAGCAAGCGCGCTCAGAGTCTGCCCCGGGCCGACTTCCAGCAGCATGCTGTTGCCGCGGCCCGCGAGCGTGCGCACGCCGTCCGCGAAGCGCACGGTCTCGCGCATGTGGCGCGCCCAGTAGGCGGGGCTGGTTGCCTGCTCGTCGGTGATCCACGTACCGGTGACGTTCGAGACGAACGGAATGGAGGGACGATGGCGCTGGAGCTGGGCCACGCACTTCTCGAACGTCGCCAGAACCGGCTCGACCATCGCCGAGTGGAACGCGTGCGACGTGCGCAGCGCGCGCGAGGTGACGTTGGCCGCCTCGAGCTTCTGCTGCAACGCGTCGATATCCTCGGCCGTGCCGGCAGCAACGCACTGTGCCGGACCGTTCACCGCCGCGATGCTGCAGCGCGTACCCGCGAGCAGTTCGCGGAGCCGCGGCTCGTCGCAGCGGACGGCGAGCATGCGCCCCGGCGGGAGATTCTGGAGCAACTGCGCGCGCACGACGATGAGCGAGAGCGCCTCCGGCAGCGAGAACACGCCGGCCAGACAGGCCGCCACGTACTCGCCGACGCTGTGCCCCAGCATCGCCGCGGGACGAACGCCGAGGGATTCCCAGAGCTGCGCCATCGCGTACTCGACGGCGAACAGCAGCGGCTGCGCGTACGCGGTCTGGTCGATCTCGATTTCCGGTCCTGCAGGCATTTCCGGCTTGCGCTTCGTGTACAGCCAGTCGCGCAGATCGTCTCCGGTGTACTGCCGCACGATCTCGGCGCATTCGTCGAACGCGGCGCGGAAGCGCGGCTGCGTCTCGTACAGCTCCCAGGTCATGTCGCGCTGCTGCGCACCCTGACCGGGGAAGAGGAACGCCACTGCGGGCCGCGACCCCTCCGGCTGCCGCGCCACGGTCAGCCGCGCGCCGTCCGCGAGCACAGCGCCCGCGTCGGCGAGGCCGTCCGCAACGACGTAGCCGCGGTACGGATGCGCGTTGCGTCCGGCCTGCAGCGTGAAGGCAACGTCCGCGAGCGAGAGCTCGGGATGCCGCTCGAGCGCGTCACCGAGGTCCTGCACCATCCGGCGCAGCGAGCGCTCGGTCTGCGCCGACACCGGCAGCAGTTGCGGTCCGGCGGCGGCGGACGGCTCCGCGGGCACGGCCGCCTCTTCGAGGACGACGTGGACGTTCGTGCCGCCAACGCCGAACGAGCTGACGCCGGCCCGGCGCGGCCCGTCCGCGGACGGCCAGTCGGCCAGCTCCGCATTCAGGTAGAACGGGCTGTCGCCGAAATCCACCTTGCGCGACGGCACGCGGGCGTGCAGCGTCGGCGGAAGTTTCCCGTGCTTCAGTGCCTGGACGGCTTTGATCAGTCCCGTGACGCCCGCGGCCACGTCGAGATGACCGACGTTGCTCTTCACCGAGCCGAGCGCGCAGCGCGTGCCGTCGGGACGCGGGCCGCCGAAGACCTTGCGCAGCGCACCGAACTCGATCGGGTCGCCGAGGTTCGTGCCGGTTCCGTGCGCTTCGAGCAGTCCGATCGTCTCGGGCGCCACGCCGGCACGCTCGTGCGCGCGGGCGATCACCTCGGCCTGCCCGAGCATGGCCGGCGCGGTGAAGCCGACTTTCTGCGCGCCGTCGTTGTTGACCGCGGTCCCCTTGATCACGGCGTGGATCGTGTCGCCGTCGGCCAGCGCCGCCGCGAGCGGCTTGAGCACGACCAGGCCGACGCCGTTGCCGAAGATCGTGCCGTTCGCGTCGTCAGAGAACGGACGGCAGTAGCCGTCGGGCGAGAGGATGTGCCCCTCGAAGTACTTGTAGCCGGTCCGGCTCAGCGTGGTGACGAAGCTGATGCCTCCGGCGAGCGCGACCTCGCACTCCCCGGAGAGGAGGCTCTGACAGGCGAGATGCACGGCGACGAGCGACGTCGAGCACGAGTTGCTCACGTTGATGCTCGGCCCCGTCAGGTTCAGCTTGTAGCTGATGAGCGTCGACGCGAAGTCCTTCTCGTTGACGTTGAGGATCGGCATCAGGCCGAAGCGCGATACGAGGTCGGGATGCTGCAGCACGTGCTGCAGCAGATAGAGGCTCGTGCCCTTGCCGGCGAACACGCCGATCCGTCCGGCGTGCTTCTCGCTCGCGTACCCGGCGCTCTCGAGCGCCTCGACGGCGCATTCGAGCAGGAAGCGCTGCTGCGGGTCCATGATCTCCGCCTCGCGCGGGCTGAAGCCGAAGAACGCGGCGTCGAACCGGTCGAGGTTCTCCAGGACCAGACCGGTGCGGACGTAGCCGTCCTGCGCCAGCTCTTCCGGAGTCACGCCGGCGCGCAGGAGCTCGTCGTCGGTGAACGTGCGGACCGCGCACTTGCCGCCGGCGACGTTCTGCCACAGCTCGTCGACGTTCGCCGCCTCGGGGAAGCGGCCGGCCATGCCGATCACCGCGATGTCCGTGCTCACGGCGGCAGCGCGCGCCGCCGCCGCGGGCCGGGCCGCGGACGCCGCGCTGCGCGGCGCGTCCGCGGAGGAGCGGATGAAGTCGGCGAGGCTCTGGATGGTCGGATAGGAGAAAAGCTCCGCGACCTTGAGCGACGGCTGCTGCCACTGATTCACGCGGCGGAGCACTTCGGTGATCAACAGCGAGTCGCCGCCGACCTCGAAGAAGTTGTCGGCGACGCTGAGCTGCTCGACGCCGAGGACGTCGCGCCAGATCTTCAGGATCCGCTCCTCGACGTCCGACTTCGGAACGACGACGCGGCGCTCGGTGGTGTGCTGGGTCGCGACGTCCGTCGGCAGTGCCGCCGTGTCCACCTTGCCATTTGCCGTCAGCGGCAGCCGCTCCAGGAGCAGGTAGCGCTGCGGAATCATGTAGTCGGGAAGCCGTTCGCGCAGGAACGCCGACAGCTCGTCCGGACGGAAGCGGTTCGCCGTGGCCGGCGCCTGCGCGACGATCACGTGCTGCGGCATCGCCTGCAGCAGGCTCACGAGCTCCGCATCGGCATCCTTCCCGGGGAACGCGTGAACGGTCTCGAATCCGTTCTTCACCAGCGCGCGCATCCAGGCGTCGGCACCGAGCGCCGCGTCGCCCTCGCCGTCGAAGGCCTCGGCCGTTTCGAGGTAGCCGACCGTCGCCCACATCCACGGCGTGGTGCGCGTGGCCTCGAGCAGCAGCAGCAGACCTCCCGGGCGCAGCAGCTCGCGCATGCGCGTCAGCGCCACGTCGAGGTCCGCCATGTTGTGCAGGACATTGGCCGCGCTGATGACGTCGTAGCTGTGCGGCTGGTGCCCCTGCGCCTTCGGATCCTTGTTCAGATCGAAGACGGCGTAGCGCACGAACGGATACGCGCTGAACTTCTCCCGCGCCGCGATGAAGAAGTAGGTCGAGACGTCGGTGTACCAGTACTCGGTCCGCGAGGCGGGCAGCTGCGGGATGATGGCGGACGACGATCCGCCCGTTCCCGCGCCGATCTCCAGCACGCGTAACGCCCGATCGTCGTCGAGAGCGCGGACGACGGCGCTGAGCGCCGCCGCCGAGACCTGGTTGTGGTGCCTCGACGCGGGGTTGGTCTGATACAGCGCCTCCGCGATGTGTCTCGAGCCGTCCGGGAAGAGCAGTGTCAGCGGCGCGATCTCGCCCGCGAGCAGCGCGCGCTGATTGCGGATCGAGGCCGCGATGTGCTCGTGGAAGTGCTGCACGCGGGCGTCGCCGCTGAACGCGCGCTGCATGTCGTCGAGCATCTGCGCGGAGCTCCGCGGATCGCCCGCGACCTCGCCGCCACGCTCCCTGAGCATCGCCTGCCAGGATCCGATGAGGTGCCGGTACTGGGGCTGCACGTGTCCTGCACGCACGGCCTCGTCCAGCGCCGCGGAGGCCTGCGGCCCTTCGATGCCGAGCGTTTGGAGCGCCTCGGACATCGAGCGGAGGCTCACCGCGTCGACCTCGCGCCAGAAGTCCGCGAAGAACCTCAGGCTGTCGCGATCCGCGTTCGCCGCCCGCTCGTCCGCCGCCTCTTCGATCCGGCGGGACACGCGCTGCAGCTCCTCCGCGCCGATCTCGGTGCGCTCGAACAGGACGCTGCGGTCGCTCGCGTCCGCCACGACGTACGCGATGAGCGAGCTTCGGCCGTCTTCCTTCACCACCTGCACGGTGCCGTCGCGGACATCGGGGTGCGACTGGATGCACGCGATGATCTCGCCGAGCTCCACGCGGTGCCCGCGCAGCTTCACCTGCGAGTCTTCGCGGCCGAGGAACTCGATGTTCCCGTCGCGGAGCATCCGTCCGATGTCGCCGGTGAAGTAGAGACGCTCCCCGGTCTCCGGATGCGCGAGGAACTGCCGCCGCGTCTTCTCCGGATCTTTCCAGTAGCCGAGGGCCACACCGATGCCGCCGATGTAGATGTCTCCGCGCACGAGATCCGGCGCCGGCTGGAGATTGCGGTCCAGCACGTACATGTGCTGGTTGGGGAGAGCCTTGCCATAGGGCACGCTGTCCCAGTCGGGCCGCACTTCGCCGATCGGGTAGTAGATGGACCAGATCGAGCCTTCGGTCGCGCCGCCGAGACTGATCACACGCGCGCCGCAAAGGCGGCGTACGCGGTCGGGCAGCGGCACCGGGATCCAGTCGCCGCTCAGCATGACGACGCGCAGCGGCTCGAGCGCGCGCGGCTCGGCCTCGACTGCGTCGACGAGCATCGCCCATCAGCGGCGGAGCGGAGTTCCAGACCGTGATGCCGTGACGGGCGATCAGGTCGTGCCAGTGCGCGCGGGTCGCGCGACTGCGTGGCGTCGGGGATCACGACCGTCCCGCCCGCGGCGAGCAGGCCGAAGATGTCGTAGACCGACAGGTCGAATCCGAGATCCGAGACCGCCAGCACCTTGTCGTCGCGCGTGACGCCGAACAGGCGGTTGATGTGGACGACGGTGTTGAGCGCGGCGCGGTGATCGATCATCACGCCCTTGGGCGTGCCGGTCGATCCGGAGGTGAAGATCACGTAGGCGAGATCGCTGGTCGCCTGCCGGACCGGCGGCGCAACGGACAGCGGCGCCAGTCCCTGCTGCGCCTTCACGATGATGCGCTCGACGCCTGGGAGCCACTCCAGCGTCTCGTCGAGCGCCGCCTGCGTCAGGGCGATGCGCGCCTCGCCCTGCTCGAGCAGGTGGCTGCGCCGCAGCACCGGCCAGCGGGGATCGATCGGCAGATACGCGCCGCCGGCGAGGAGCACGCCCATCGCCGCGGCGACCTGCTCCCAGCCCTTCTGCATGACGATGGCGACGAGCTCGTTCGGTTTCACGCCGCGCGCGCTCAACTGCTCCGCGACGAGAGCGGCGTGCGCGAGCAGCTCGCCGTACGTCATCGGGCCGGAGGTCGACTCGATGGCAATGCGCTCCGGTTCCGCGAGCGCCTGGTCCACGAACAGCGCGTGCAGGCAGCGGTCGACCACTTCGCCCGCCGTGTCGTCGTTCTCTTCCCGCAGCTTCCGCTGCGCGGCCGGAAGCTGCAGCACGTCGCGGCGCTCCCAGAGCGCGGCGTCGGCGGCGAGCCCGTCGAGCAGCGCGCGGTGCGACTCGAACATGTCGTCGAGCACGCCCGGAAGGAAGACCTCCTCGACCGCGTCCCAGTTGATGACCAGGTCGCCGCGGACCTCGAAGATCTGGTAGTCGAACCACACCTGCGGCGTCTGGCCGATGCCGTAGTTGAGGGGGCCGAAGCTCTCCATCACGCCGGCGTCGTCGCTCCGCTTGCCGTCCAGCATCAGCGTGCTGGTGAACACCACCGGCAGGACGGCCTTCTGCTGCCATCCACGCCGCTTCACGAGCTCGCGCATGACGTCGATGGCGCTGACCTGGCGATGCTCGAAATCGCCGAGGAACTGCGACTGGATCCGCGCCGCCCGCTCGATGAAGGTGCCCGGCTCCCGGCCGTCGACTTCCAGCGCCAGGAGGTTCGTGAAATCGCCGACGAGGGAGCCGACGTCCTCGTGCATCGGCAGGCGATTGAAGAGCGTGAGATTGAGGCAGTAGTGCGGGACCTTGGTCCAGCGGTTCAGGACCTCCGAGAGCACGGTCAGCAGGACGCTCGTCGGCGTGAGTCCGGCCTTGCGCCCGCGGGCCTTGATCGCGTCCCACTGCTGCGCGTCGAGGTGCAGCCGGCGGCGGGTGAACTCGTGCTTGCCGAGCTCGATCTTGTGGTGGATCGGAAGCTGCGGCGCCTCCGGCAGGGTGTCGAGGCGATCCCACCAGTACTTCTTCGAGCGCTGGTACGCCGGCAGCTCCTTGAGGCCCGCCTCGGCGAGCACGTAGTCGCGGAACAACAGCGCCGGCACCGGAACGTCGAACGCCTCGTTCGAGTAGAAGCCGAACCACTGCCGGAAGATCAGCATCATGCTCCAGGCATCGACCACCAGGAAGTCCCAGCTCACGCAGAGACGGGAGTGGCTGGCGGAGATCTGGATCAGGCGGATGTCGAACATCGGCCAGCGGTCGGAGGGAAACACCTGGTGCGACATCGCGGAGCGGACGCGGAGAAGCTCCGCCTCGCGCCGCCCGGGAGAGGCATCGCGTACGTCGATGACGTCGATCTCGTAGTCGGGCACGCGCTCGAGGACGCGCTGCTCGCCGTTGTCGTCGATGACGGCGCGCAGCATGTCGTGAATCGACACGACCTTCCGCAGCGCAGCGGCCAGGCGGACGGGATCGAGCGGGGCGCACTCGAACTCGAAGTAGATGTGGGTGGAGACCTCGCCGAGCTCGATGTGCGTGCTGCGGCCGATCCAGTACGCGTGCTGCACGCCGTTCAGCGGGAACGGCTCGTAGCGGCGCGAAGGGTCGGGCACGATCTGCGGCAGCTCTTCGTCCGCGCCGCCTTCCTGCGCGGCCGACTGCAGCTTGGCGATGAGAGCGTCCTTGTGGCGGGCGATCTCCTTCTGCAATTCAGGCGTCATCACGCCCGCGGGCGCGTTGACGTGGAGCTTGCCGTCGCGCAGCTCGAGCTTCGCATTGAGCGCGGACAGCGTGGTCAATAGTTTCTGCATCAGGCCCTCACCGCCGTCACCGGCTCGACTTCGCTCAGGAGCGCGCACCAGTCATCGACCAGCGGCTCACGGAGGAAACTGTGGTGCGTCCCCGGAACGCGGACGCATCGCATCCGGCCGGTCGTGAACCGGCGCCAGCCCCAGTCGCTTTCGTGGCGGTCCGGATGCCGGGAGAATTCATCGACGACGTCCTGCTCGACGCGGACGACGGTCACATCGGCCGCGATCGTGCCGGGCTGGTAGCGCGTCCCGGCGACGATGGTGTCGCGGAACACCTCGAAGGTCGACACCAGCGGCACGAGGTCGAGCTCGAGCTCCGGCAGCAGCTCCGCCGCCTTGCGCAGCTGCCCGTCGAGCGGCAGTCCCTCGAACCGCTCGCCGTGCAGGCGCGCGACCGGAATGCCGAGGGCGAGATCCTCGAGGAACCAGAGCAGGAGCTGCTCGTCGCTCAGGTGGTCGTGGCGCACGGGCGCGGGGCCGTCGAGGAGATAGAGCTCCGCGACCTTCTCCCCCGCCGCCTCGGCCTGCGCGGCCATCTCGAACGCGATCATCGCGCCCGACGACCATCCGCCGATCGCGTACGGGCCCTCCGGCTGCAGCGCGCGTACGTCCGCGAGGTAGTGCGCGGCCAGCTCCACGATGTCCCGCCGGCGGCTGGAATCGTCGAGGCCCGTGCTCGCCTGGATGCCGTAGAGCGGCCGGTCGAGGAGCCGCCCGAGGCGCGAGTACGTCATCACCGATCCGCCGGCCGGGTGGACGAGGAACAGCGGCGTGCCGCTTCCCTGCACGTCGATCGGAACGAGCCGGCCGCCGCGCGATGACTCCCCTTCGCCGATGGCGTGAGCGAGGCCGCGAATCGTGCGCGCCTGCCAGATGTCGCCGAGCGTGAACGTCTGCCCCAGCTCGTCCTTGATGAGCGCGAATACCCGGATCGCGTCGAACGACTGGCCGCCGAGCTCGAAAAAGTCGTCGGTGACGCCGATGTCCGGATTGCCGAGGATCCGCTGCCAGATCGACTGCAGCTGGCTCTCGACAGCGTTCTCCGGCGCGACCGGGTCGCGGCGCGTCTCGGCCGCGTCACCAGCATCCAGCGCCATCTCCGACAGCGCCTTGCGATCGACTTTGCCGTTGTGCGTGAGCGGCAGCTGCACGTGCTCCCGCCAGCCGGTGGGAACCATGTACGCGGGCAGCTTCCGCTGCAGGTACGACTCGAGCTCCCGGGGATCGACGGGATCGACTCCGTTGGGAACGATGTGCCCGACCAGGCGCGGGTGCGGCTTCTGGTGCAGCGCGACGACGGCTTGCGCGACCGAGGGATGTTCGGCGAGCGCGGCCTCGATCTCGCCCAGCTCGATGCGGTGCCCCTGCAGCTTGACCTGGAAATCGATGCGCCCCATCCACTCGATGCAGGCGCCCGGCAGGTAGCGGCCGCTGTCGCCGGTGCGGTAGATCCGCTCGCCCGCGCCCGCATCCATGAAGAAGCGCGCGTCCGTCTTCGCGGGATCGTTCCAGTATCCCTGCGCCAGTCCGATGCCGCCGATGAACAGCTCGCCCGGAACCCAGGTCGGACACGGCCGGCCATTGCGGTCGAGCACGTGCCAGGTCTGATTGACCATCGGGTAGCCGTAGGGAATCGTCGACCAGTGCGGATCGACCTCGCCGATCGGATAGAGGATCGACCAGATCGACGCCTCGGTCGCGCCTCCCATGCTGATCAGCGTCGCCTGCGGCGCGACGCGCCGGATGGCGTCCGGCAGGTCGAGCGGAATCCGGTCTCCGCTCAGCATCACGAGCCGCAGCTCGGGGAGCGTCACGCGATGCCGCTCCGCGGCTTCGACGAGAAGGCTCATGAGCGCGGGCACGGAATTCCAGATCGTCACCCGCTCGCGCACCATCAGATCCAGCCAGTGCGTCGGATCGAGCGACGACTCGGGATTCGGGTAGACGACACATGCGCCGGCGGCGACGGCGCCGAAGATGTCGTAGACGGAGAGATCGAAGTTGAACGCGGAGACGCCGAACAGGCGGTCCGACGGCCCGACGCCGAAGCGCTGGTTGACGTCGAGCACCGTGTTGAGGGCGCCGCGATGGTCGATCATCACGCCCTTCGGCGTGCCTGTCGATCCGGAGGTGTAGATGACATAGGCGAGGTCGGTGCCGGACGCAGACTCGTTCGGAAGCCCGGCGGCAGGCTGGCTTTCACTCTCTCGCGGAACGAGGATCGTGATCGCCTCGGGCCACGCGAGCGATCCTGCATGGCGCTCCTGCGTCAGCGCGACTTTCGCGCCGACATCGCGGAGGACGAGCGCGAGTCGCTCCGCCGGCAGATGGGGGTCGATCGGAACGTAAGCGGCTCCGAGCTTCAGGATGGCCATGACGGCGACGAAGATCTCCTCGTCCCGATCCATGACCACGGGGACGAGATCGCCTTTGCGCACGCCGAGCAGCACCAGCTCGCGCGCGAGCCCGGCGCTCCGCGCTTCCAGCTCGCGGTAGTGCAGCACGCCCCGCGCGCTTACCACCACCGGACTGTCGCCGCGAGCCGCTGCCTGTTCGCCGAGGGCATCGTGCAGGCCCGCGGTGGGCGCCGGCGCGGACGTCTGATTGCGCTCGCGGCGCTCGCGAAGATCGGCCTCGCCGGCGAGGTCGAACGCCGTCCGCTGCCACGCTCCCTCATCGGTCGCCAGCTGGTTCAGCAGCCCGTCGAAGGCGGTCCACATCGCGTCGATCACGCCTTCGGGGAAGAACTCCTCCATCAGATCCCAGACGTAGTAGTAGCTGCCGTCCTTGAGCTCGAAGAACTGATGGTCGAGGATCGTTTGCGAGGTCTCCAGGACCGTGTACGCGGCGCGCTTGAACTTGCGGATGGACAGACCGCTGCCGACGACGAACGGCGACGGCGCGTTGCCGAACCCGCCCTTGCCGCGGTTCAGCTCCTGCAGCACGCGCATGCCACCGATCTGGAGGTGTTTCGTGTCTTCCAGCACGCGGTCCTGAATCGCCTTCGCGTTCTCGATGAACGTCGCCGCAGGCGAGAGACGGACCTCCAGCGGATAGAGCGACGCGAAGTTCCCCATCATCTGCATGAGATCGGGGTGCAGCTCCGCGAAACGCCGCGTGACCATCTGGCTGAAGATGAAGTGATCCGAGTTGCTCCACGTGGCGATGACGTGCGCGTACGCGGCGAGGATGGCGTTGGACGCGGTGACGCCAAGGAGACCGGCGTTGCGCTTGAGTGCATTCCAGAGCTGCTTGTCCAGCGCGCCCTCGCGCCGCTCCAGGTTCGAGCGGCAGCGGCGGTTCATGCCGCGGTTCAGCGGCACGGCGGGAGGCGGCGGGAGCCCAGGCAGCCGCGAGAACCAGTAGTCCCTCGCCGCCGCGGCCTCGTCCGACTGCGCGAGCCGCTCCAGTCCCAGCACCGCATCGCGGTACGACAGCGTCAGCGGCGGCCGGCTCTCCTCGGGGTTCGCGTAGTAGGCATCGAGCTCGTGGAGCAACTGCGTCGTGCCGTAGCCGTCGGCGAAGAAATTGTTGTGGTTGTAATGGACACGCGCCCGCTCGACCCCATCCTCGCGCCAGAGGGAGACGCGCACATCGAGCCACGGCCAGCGGTCCAGCGGCAGCTCCTGGCGCTCCATCTCCATGCGCACGGCGAGGAGCCGCGCGGCGGCCTCGCCGGCCGGCAGATCGCGCAGATCGTAGATGCGGCACCCGATGTCGATCTCGTCCCCGCCGAGCATCTGCAGCTCGATGTCCGCGTTGACGATGCAGAGCTCGCGGCGGTGGCGCCGCAGCGCCTTGTTCCACGCGCGCTCGTACCGGGCCGCGTCGAAGTCGACATGGTCGGTCTCCGTATAGACGTGCGGCCGGACGTGAAACTCCATGTACGCGTCGTTGGCGATGTAAAAGCCGAGTTGCAGGTCGGAGAGGGCGAACGGAACCGCGTCGCTCGCCGGATCGGGCACGATGCGGCCGGCGGCGGCGCCCGGCGAGACGGCATCCACGCCCTCGAGGCGGCGGACCATCTCATCCTTGTTCGCCCCGATGCGGAGCTGCAGGTCGGCCGTGAGCACGCCTTTGGCCGCGCTGATCTTCAGACGTCCGGCGTCAGCGGCGCACGTGACGCCGAGTTGGGCCAGCTCCTCGAATAATCTCGCAACCTGATCCAATGGGGCCCTCTCTTCAGAACACGAATGTTTCTCGATGCTCCTCTTCCTCGCCGCCGGCGACATTCGTCGTGATGTGGCGGAGGAGCATCTGGTCGTAAATCGCATCGACGATGTTGCGCACGGGGTCGCCGATGAGCCGTTGCACCGGAATGTCGACACCGAGCTCCTGACGGAGCACGTTGCGCAGGTCGTTCGACGACAGGGAATCCATTCCGAACTCGCCCAGCAGCGCATCCGCGAACGACTGCGGCTCCGGGACGAGCGTCATCGGGTCGGCGCCGAGCGCCTTCGCCACGCGGAGACGGAGGTCGGCCATCAGGTACTCGACCGCGACCTCGCGCGGGCGCGTCATGATCTCGGCGGGGCTCGTCGGGACATCCACGGGACTCGCCGGCACGACGGCGGAGCGCGGCGCTTCTTCCGTCACGGCCGGACGCTGCGGAGCCACGGCCACCAGCGGAGCCGCGGAGTGCTGGCGGATGACGCCGTCGCTCTCCGCCACGACGATCTGACGGCCGAGGCCGTGCGCGGGCGCGGCGGGGAACCGAATGCTGCGATACCCCTCCTGTCCGAGCGCCGCCGCCCACGTCTCCGACCGCAGGGCCGGCCCTCCGGCGATGCGCAGCTCCGCGTCGGTGAAGAGCCACCACCCGTCCAGCAGCCCGAAGGTGAGGTGATTGAAGACGGAGTTGACGGTCGGCTCGTTCAGCAGGAGCAGGCCGTTCGCCGCGAGCAGCGACTTCGCGTTGCGGAGTGTGGCCCCGATCTCCTTCGTCGCGTGCAGGGCGTTGCTGGCGACGACGAGGTCGTAGCTGCCGGCGGCGAGCCCCTGCTCCGCTGCCGGCCGCTCCACGTCGAACGTGCCGAACTTCAGATACGGCGGCTGCGAGCGCAGCCACTTCCCGGCGATCGTGACGAAGGCCGGGGAGATGTCGGTGTAGGTGTACTCCTGCACCGAGCCGGCGTGCGGCGCGAGCGCCTCGAGGAGGACTTCGGTCGTCGAACCGGTGCCCGCCCCGATCTCCAGGATCCGCAGGCGGCTGGCCGGGTCGCGCCGGGCGCGCTCGGCGGCGTACGCGCCGGCGAGGTCCGCGAGCACGCGGTTGCAGAAGCGGATCGGCGCCCCGCTGCGGGTGACCCTGCCGACGACCGACGACTCGCCGAACAGGTCGGCGAACAGGATGTCCGTCGTGGCGCCGCGTCCGGTGAGGACGTCGGGAAGCGCGCGCAGCGCGGTCTCGGCGAGCTGCACCTGCGCCGACCAGTCGGCATCCTCGAGCCATTGCGCCTTGCGGCGCTCCCACGCCTGCCACGCCGCGCCGGCGTCCGCCGGCGCGGCAGGAGCCATGCTCCAGGCATCGCCGGACCGGACGAGATAACCGCGCGAGGCGAGCAGCGCCAGGCTGTGCTCGAGCCAGCGGGTGTAGCGACCGGTGACGCCGCCGCGCGCCTGCATCTCCTTGAGAGAAGCGCCCTGCGGCGTAAAGACGCGCATCGACTGCAACTGCGCCCACAGGAGGTCGGTCAGCGACGCGTCGAGCTCCTCGCCCGCCGCGGCCGCGCTCCGGAGAGACGCCAGCTCCGCCGCGTCCGGCTGCGGCAGCTCGAGGGCCGCGACGCACGACGGCAACCGTTCGTCGAAGTGCGTCACCCACTCGTCGGAGCTGATGGTGACGCCGTCGATCGCGGCGGGCGCGGTGGTCTTCGCATACGCGAGCTGCGCGACGGGACCCGACAGCAGGCGGTCCAGCACCACGACCGCGTCCGCCGCCTCGATCGAGCCGAAGCCCCTGCGGGCCATGAGCGCGCGGTAGCGCTCCGTCGCCACGGCACCGACGCTTCCCCAGTAGCCCCAGTTGATCACCCGCACGCGCGAGGACGGCCACTCCGCCGCCAGACGCTGCGCGAACGCATCCTTGAACGTACAGCCGGCGACGTAGTTGCTCTGCCCCGGCGACTTCGCAAGCGCGTTGAGCGACGAGAAGAAGAGGACGAATCGCGGCGCGTCCTGGGCGAACACCTGCGCCAGCCGCACGCACACGTCGACCTTCGGCGCGAGTCCCGCGATGAAGTCGTCCTCCGTCATGTTCGCGAGCATCCGGTCCTGCAGGACAAACGCGCCGTGAACGATTCCGTCGATGCGGCCGAACCGGGAGAGGATCGTCTCCCGCGCCGACTCGAGCGCTGCGCGGCTGGTCGCATCAGCGGCGATGTACAGCGGCGTGGGACCGAGCTTCGCGAGCTGCGCCAGCCTCTCGTCGAGCGCCGGGTCCTGCGCGCGCCGGCCGATCCAGACCAGCTGCACCTTCGCGCGGCGCAGCAGCGCTTCGCTCCACGCGGCGCCGATGCCGCCGGCTCCGCCGATGATGACGTAGACCTCTCCGTCACGGCCCACAGCCTCGGGCGCTCCGGCCGGACGGTACGGAAGGAGCTGCTGGCGGTACCATCGATCGTCGCGGTAGACGAGCGCGTTGCCGTGGGGCTCGGGCCGGATGGTGAACAGCTCGCTCCACGGCCACTCCCCCGATCCCGGCAGATCGAGCAGCCGCACGTTCCAGCCCGGAAGCTCCTTCGCCGCCGAGCCGACGAGACCGTGTACGGTCGCGTGCGCGGGGCTGGCGGCATCGGTGGCGCGCACAGCCTGCGTGTCTGTCGTCAGCACGGACCACGTCAGCGGCTGGACGCCATAGCCTTCGCCGAGCAGCGCGTGGATGAGGCGGAAGCCGGCCAGCACGCCGTCGTGCCGGGCGGTGATCAGCGTCTCGTCGCCGACTCCGGCAGGGACACCGGCCGGAACGTGCGGCGGCACGATCCAGACGAGGTGACCGATCGCGCCGGCCGCGGCGAGCTGCCCGCGGATCGACTCGACGCTCCGGCCGCCGTCCAGGTCGAGCCGCTTCGCGCCGGGGTAGAGGCGCTCGATCGAGGCGCGCTGCTCCTCCGTGCCGCCGGCGATCAAGAGCGGGCCGGCCGGCGCATCCTGGCGCTCGACCGTCGCGACGTCCCACACCGGCGTCCACATCATGCCGGCCATGTCCGAGACCGCCTCGGCCGGCTGCGGCGCGGTCCGCGCCGCGCTGTCATCGAGGGCCCGCATCGTCCAGCCCCGCAACCGCGTGCTGACGCGCCCGGAGGCATCGCACAGGTCCATGTCGTACGTTTCGCCGTCGCGGCGGATCCACGCCCACATCTCAGCCGCACAAGGGCGGAAGATCTCCGCGGTCTGCAGCTCGAACGGAAGCGCCGCGCGGATTGGCTCGTCCGGGCCGCACCGGTCGGCCAGCAAAAACCCGATGATCGACTGCGCGGCGGAATCGCCGATCGACGGGTGCAGGACGAAGTCGTGCAGCGTGTCCGCGACCGTCTCCGGCAGCCGGAGCTGCGCCAGGAGCTCGTCGCCTCCGACGTGGAGCTCGACGATGCCCTGGTGCGCCGGGCCGTAGTGATATCCCAGCGCATCGAAGGCGCGATAGCAGTCCTCCGCCGCGTAGCGCTGCTGCGTGCAGCGCGCGCGAATGCCCGCGACGTCGAGCATTTCGATCGTCCCGGAGACCGCGGCCGACGCCCGTCCCTGTCCGTACACGACGTTGCCGTCGCCGCAGAGCTGGAACTTCAGCTCGCCGCCACCCTCAGCGGTGAGGCGCATCTGCAGGCGCGCGCCCGCGGCGTCCACGAAGAACGGCCGCGCCCACACGACGCCGTGCAGCGTCACACCCGGCTGCGCCATCCCGCGGTGGACGATCGACGTACCGGCGCGCTCGGCGGCCGCGCGGGCCATCTCGAGGTACACGACCGCGGGCAGCACTTTGCGGTCGTGTACGCGATGATCGGAGAGGAAGAACTCCTCCCCCGTCACCACGGTGTTGAACGGATACCCCAGCACCTCGCCTGCCTGAGGCACCGCCGGTGCGGCTGGCGCTTTCCCCTGCGCCGACACCCAGCAGCGTTTGCGGGCGAACGGGTAGGTCGGCAACGCGACCCGGCCTGGCTTCGCGTCCTTGTAGACGGTGCGGTAGAGGCGCTCCCAGTCGACCTGCACGCCGCTGAGCCACAGCTCCAGCAGCTTGTCGGCGCGGCCCTGCTCGATCCAGCGGTCGATGACGCCGCGGAACTCCTCGTTCGCCGTCAGCTGGCGGACGGCTTCCGCCGCGGCGCGGTCCTGAGCGCGCGACGGCGGCGCGTCGAGGAACGCCTGCAGCTGCTGTTCGAGCTCGCCGATGGTGTGGACGAGACAGCCGAAGCGGGCGTCCATCGCCTCGCGTCCGACCTGCAGCGTGTAGGCGATGCCGGTGAGATCGGAGTCGTTGAACGTGCGCGTCCGGATCGCCGCGAGCAGAGCTTCGGCCTGCTCGCGCAGCCGCTCCTGGTCCCGCGCCGACAGCACGACGATCGCCGGCCGCGGCTCCTGCGCCGGCTGCCGCCGTGCGACGCGCGGGCGGTACTCCTCGAGGACGACGTGCGCGTTGACGCCGCCGAAGCCGAACGAGCTCACGCCCGCGCGGCGCGGCAGCGTGGAGCCGTCCGCGGCGTGGCGCGCGGTCCATTCGCGCGCTTCGCGAACGAGGTAGAACGGGCTGTTCTCGAGCTGGATGTACGGGTTGACGTCGCTGCAGTGCAGCGTCGGCACGAGCGTGCGGTGCTTCATCTGCAGCAGCACCTTGATCATCCCCGCCACGCCGGCCGCCAGTTCGAGGTGACCGATGTTCGACTTCACCGTGCCCAGGCCGCAGTGCCCCGTTACCGGGGTCATGCCGCGCCGCTCGTACAGATCGCCGAACGCGGTCTTCAGCGCCTCGATCTCGATCGGATCGCCGAGCTCCGTTCCCGTTCCGTGCGCCTCGATGTACGTGACGCTCGACGGGTCGACCGCGGCCTGCAGGTACGCGCGGCGGAGCAGCTCCGCCTGCGCCTGAGGGTTCGGCGACGTGAACGAGTTTGCGCGCCCGCCGTGGTTCTCGGCGGTGCCGAGGATCATGCCGTAGATGTGATCGCCCGCGGCTTCCGCGTCGGAGAGCTTCTTCAACATCAGGATGCCGACGCCTTCGCTGCGCACGAAGCCGTTCGCGCCGCGCGAGAACGTCTTGCAGCGCCCGTCCGCGCTGAGCATGCCGGCCTTCGTGCAGCTGATGTGGAGGTCGGGAGTGAGGATCGTGTTGACGCCGCCGACGAGGGCCATGTCGCACTGGCCGCTCCGCATCGCGTTCACGGCGCGGTGGACCGCCACCAGCGAGCTCGAACAGGTCGTCTCGATCGGCTCGCTCGGGCCGTGCAGGTCGAGCAGATAGCTGATGCGGTTCGGGCCGACCGATGACGCGGCCGAGCCCATCGCGGTGTGGCCGTCCAGGCCGACCTGCGACTGCGCGACGATGCGCGCGTAGTCGGACAGGCCGGTGGCGACGAACACGCCCGTGTTGCTGCCGGCGAGGCTCGACGGCGCGTAGCCCGCGTCCTCGACCGCCTTCCAGACGTGCTGCAGCAGCAGGCGCTGCTGCGGATCCATCAGGTCCGCTTCGCGCGGCGGGATGTTGAAGAACTGCGCGTCGAACTCGTCGACACCTTCGATGAACCCGCCCCACTTGACGTTGGTCTTGTTCTCGAGCCCCGGATCGCCCCAGACGTCGCGCCAGTCCCAGCGCTGCGGCGGGATCTCCTCGATGCAGTCGCGGCTGGCGGTGAGGTTCGCCCACAGCTCGTCGACGTCCCTGGCCATCGGGAAGCGCCCGCTGATGCCGACGATCGCGATCGGCTCGGCCGTCGCGCCCGTGGCGACGGCGCGCGCCCGCGTGCGGCGCACGCGCCGCTCGGACGAAGGCTCCTCCGCCCTCATGACCAGAGCACCGCCGGATGTCCTCGGCGCGAAGTGCGCCGCAAGCGCGTCGCGGTGACGCTCGATGAGGTACCGCGTGAACCGCTCGAGGGTCGGATGCTGGAAGAAGAGCGGCGGCGTCACGTCCAGACCGAGCTCGCCCTTGAGCTGGTCGGCGAACGCGATCAACAGGATCGAGTCGAAGCCGAGGTCGTGGAACTGTGCGCTGGGGCGGAAGTGGTCCGCGGGCAGTTTGAGGAGCCTGGCCGCGATCGCGGTCAGCGCCGCTTCCACCGCGCGGTGCAGGTCGTCGCGATCGATCGCGACCGCGGTCTCCGGCTCCGGCACGATCGCTTCCGTCACCGCGCGGCGCGTGCTCAGGCCGCGCAGCGCGGCGCACACAAGGCCGTCGCCGTCGCACAGCTCGATGTCGTAGCTTGCGACGCCGGTCGCGTCGTCCGCGACGCCAACGCGGTGCGCCACGACCCATCCGGCCGCCGGAGTCGGGCCGTGGATCTCCAGTGCGTCGAGCGCGAACGGAAGTGCGCGGTCGGACGGGCCATGCGTCGCACCGGCCGCGATCGAGAAGCCGACCGTGGCCTGCAGCGCCGCATCCATCACCGCGGGATGCAGCAGGAACGGCTCGCGCGCCACCGCCGCGGGCAGCGACACCTGGGCGATGGCCATGTCGCCGTCGACGTGTACGCTCCGGAGGCCGCGGTGGCCGGGGCCGAAGGCGATGCCCATCGCGTCGAACGCGGCATAGCAGGTCTCGGCGGGGATGCTTCCGGCGGCATGGCGCAATGCCAGTGCCGCGACGTCGAGCCGCGGCGCTGCTCCGCGCGGACCGACGGACGCCACGCCGCGCGCGTAAACGACCTCCGTCTCCGGCGCATCGCCGGAGCGGCCGTAGATCTCGAACGACACCGTGCCGTTGTCCTCGGCCGAAAGGGCCGCGGAAAGCTCGACCGGATCGCTTCCGACGGACACCGGACGCACCCAGACGACGTCGCGCAACGCGAGCACTTCGTCCGCCGCGGCATCCGCTTCCGGACGCCCGATCGCACGCGCGACGGCTTCGCGCGCCATCTCCATGTACGCAACCGCGGGCAGCCAGCGGCGGCCGTCGACGCGGTGGTCGGCGAGGAAGAACTCCTGGCCGGTGAAGGTCGCGCGATAGCGCTGCTCGGTCAGATCCGAGGTGTTCTCGTGGACGAGCGGATGCAGCCGCGCCACGCCGGCGAGCTCCCCACGCGGTCTGGCCGTTTGCGGTACCCAGTACGACTCGCGGGCGAACGGATAGGACGGCAGGCTCACGCGACGCGGCTTCGCCGCGCCGTACAGCCGTTCCCAGGCGACCGTCAGTCCCTTCACCCACAGCTCGAGCAGCTTGTCCGGGCGGTCCTGCTCGATCCAGCGCTCGACGATGGCGTGGAACCCGTCGTCGGTTCCGAGGACCGAGAGAACGTCCTGATTCCGGCGGGCGTCGCCGCGATACATCCCCGCGCCATCCTCTCCGTCGAGGAATGCCTGCAGTTTCTCTTCGAGCTCGGCCACCGAGCTGACGATGCAGCCGAAGCGCGCGTCCATCGCGTCGCGTCCGACCTGCAGCGTGTACGCGACGTCGCCCAGCTCATCGTGCCCGAACACGCGCAGCCGCATCGCCGTGAGGAGGCCCACCACCTGCTCGCGCAGCCGCTCCTCGTCCCGCGCCGACAGCACCACCACCCTTAAGTGTGATTGGGGTCTGACCCCAACCATACTTAACCGATGGTCGGGGCGGGGGCGGTACTCCTCCAGCACCACGTGCGCGTTCACACCGCCGAAGCCGAACGAGCTCACGCCCGCGCGGCGCGGGAGGACGGCGCCGTCGGCGTCGCGGCGCGGCGCCCACTCGGACGTCTCCCGGACGATGTAGAACGGGCTGCCGTCGAGCTGAATGTAGGGGTTGATCGTGTCGGTGTGGATGCTCGGCACGAGCGTCTGGTGCTGCAACTGGAGCAGGACCTTGATCACGCCCGCGACGCCCGCGGCCAGCTCGAGGTGGCCGATGTTCGACTTGACCGAGCCGATGCCGCAGTGCCCCGCAACCGGCGTCGCGCCGGACCGCGCGTAGAGATCGCCGAATGCCGTCTTCAGCGCGTCGATCTCGATCGGGTCGCCGAGCTCCGTTCCCGTTCCGTGGGCTTCGATGTAGCTGACCGTGGCCGGGTCGACGTTCGACTGGACGTACACGCGGCGGAGCAGCTCGGCCTGCGCCTGAGGGTTCGGCGCCGTGAACGAATTCGCGCGTCCGCCGTGATTCTCGGCGCTGCCGAGGATCACTCCGTAGATGTGATCGCCCGCTGCTTCGGCGGCCGAGAGCTTCCGGAGGACGAGCAGGCCGATGCCTTCGCTGCGCACGTAACCGTCGGCGCGGGCCGAGAAGGTCTTGCAGCGGCCTTCATGGCTCAGCATCCCGGCCTTGGTGCAGCTGATGTGCAGATCGGGCGTGAGGATCGTGTTCACCCCGCCGGCGATGGCCAGGTCGCACTGCCCGCCGCGGATCGCGTCGACCGCACGGTGCAGCGCCACCAGCGAGCTCGAACAGGAAGTCTCGATCGGCTCGCTCGGCCCGCGGAGGTCCAGCAGATAGCTGACGCGGTTCGGACCGACCGACGGCACCGTGCCGATGGCCGTGAAGCCGTCGATTCCGACGCCCGCCTGCGCGAGCAGCCGGACGTAGTCGGACAGGCCCGTCCCGACGAACACGCCGGTATTGCTCCCCGCGAGACTCGACGGTGCGTACCCCGCGTCCTCGATCGCCTTCCACGTGTGCAGCAGCAGGAGGCGGTGCTGCGGATCCATCAACTCCGCCTCGCGCGGCGAGATATTGAAGAAGCGCGGGTCGAACTCGTCGACTCCGTCGATGAACCCGCCCCATTTGATGTCGGTGCGGTTCTCCTGACCGGCCTCGCCGTAAATCGCGCGCCAGTCCCACCGCTCCGGCGGGATCTCGCCGATGCAGTCGCGGCCGCTCACGAGATTCGCCCACAGCTCGTCGATGTCCTTCGCCATAGGGAAGCGGCCGCTCATCCCGACGATCGCGATCGGCTCCGGCTTCGCGGCCACCGGCGTCGCGGCAACGCGCGGACGGCGCACGCGGCGCTCGGGTTTCCGCTCCTCCGCGCTGACGACGGCCGCAAGCGGCACTCCGTAATGCGCGGCCAGCACGTCGCGATGCCGCTCGACGAGGTGACGGGTGAACCGCTCCAGCGTCGAATGCTCGTAGAACACCGTCGGCGTGAGCTCCAGACCATAGGTCTCGTTCAACTGATCGGCGAAGACGGTGTAGCTGATCGAGTCGAATCCGAGAGCGTGGAAGTCCGCGTCGGGGCGGAAGCGGTCGGGAGGCAGGATGAGGAGGTGCGAGACGACGCGCGCCAGATCCGCCTGCACCTCGCGGCGCAGCGCATCGGCATCGGCAGACACCACATCCCCGGCACGGCGTCCGCCGGGCCGCTGCGTGCTCAGGCCGCGCAGCCGGACGGCCACGCGCCCCTCGTCGTCGTACAGCTCGACGTTCCAGCGGTCCGCATTGCGCTCCGCCGTCACCCATCCGGACGACGGCGTCGGCCGGTGGATCTCCATCGAGTTCAGCGCGACGGACGCCGCTCCCGCCGCCTGCAGTGCCGCCTCGAGCACGCTCGGGTGCAGCACGAATTGCCCGCCGGTCGAGGCCAGCGGCGCCGGCAGCGACACGCGCGAAGCCCCCGGGAGCGCGGCAACATCGACGCGCGGCATCTCGGCGCGTACCCCGGTGATCGCGGTGCCGCGCGCATACACCACTTCGCCTTCAGCGCCGGAATCGCCATAGATCTCGAATGCGATTCCCCCGCTGTCGCCGGTGGACAGCGCGATCTGCACCTCCACCGGCTCGGCTCCGAACGTCACCGGCCGCAGCCACGCAAAGTCGCGCAGCTCGAGCACGTCGCGCGACGCGCCTTCGCCCGCATCCGTCTGCGCGACCGAGCGCGCGACGGCCTCACGGGCCATCTCCAGATACGCCGCGGACGGCAGTTGTTTCGAATCCGCGAGGAACAGCTCCTGCCCGGTGAAGACCGTGCGGTAGCGCTGCTCGCCGAGATCGGATGTGTTCTCGTGGACGAGCGGGTGCAGCCGCGCCGTCTCCGCACGCAATTCCGCGGGCTGGGGAACCCAGTACGACTCGCGCGCGAACGGATACGCCGGCAGGTGTACGCGTTGCGGCCTGTCGTTCGGATACAGTCGCGCCCAGTCGACGTCCGCGCCTTCGCTCCACGCGGCCGCGAGCGACGGCAGGTCGCGGGACGCGAGAATGTCGATTGCCTCCGCGTCCGCCTGCTGCTCCGCGTTTCCGCGATGACAGTTCGGGATCGTCGTGACGCCGGCGACGTACGCCTGCAGCGCGTCGGCCAGCTCCTGGCGGCTCTCGACCACGAACGCCACACGCTCGGGCATCGGCTCGCGGCCCACCTGCAGCGTGTACGCGATCTCACGGAGGCTCGCCTCCGTCGTCTTCAGGCCGTTCAGCAGGCGGCTGGCCTGCTCGTGCAGGCGCTCGCGGTTCTTCGCCGACAGCGGTACGACGTACCGCGGCGCGCCGGATCCGGTGGCGCGCTGAGGCGTGCGGTACTCCCCGAGGACCACGTGCGCATTCGCGCCGCCGAAGCCGAACGAGCTCACGCCTGCGCGCCGCTGCAGCTCGCGTCCGCGCCCGTCGCGGGCAGCAGCCCACTCCTGATTCTGCGCGACCACGTAGAACGGAGTGCCCGCGAGGTCGATGTCCGGATTGAGGCGCTCGAAGTGGAGCGAGCCGGGAATCCGGCGGTGCTGCATGGCCAGCAACACCTTGATCACACCCGCCATCCCGGCGGCCCCTTCGAGATGCCCGACGTTCGTCTTGACGGCGCCCAGACCGCAGCGGAAGTCCGAGGTGGCGGAGAGCCGGCGGAACGCGGCCGCGAGTCCGCCGACTTCGACCGGGTCGCCGAGGCGCGTGCCGGTGCCGTGCAGCTCGATGTAGCCCGCCGATTCCGGAGCCCCGCCGGCAGCCCGCCATGCCGCTTCCACGACCGCCGCCTGCGATTCCGGCTTGGGCGCCGTCAGCGACGCCGCCTGGCCTCCGTGATTCACGGCCGTTCCCTGGACCAGGCCGTAGATCGAGTCACCGTCGGCCAGCGCGGCAGCGAGCGGCCGCAGCAACAGCACCGCGCCGCCTTCACCGCGCACAAACCCGTCGGCCGTCGCGTCGAGCGCGCGGCACGTACCGGTCGGTGAGAGCATCCCGGCGCGGTAGTAGGAGATGCTGTTCGTCGGCGTGCAGATCAGATTGACGGCGCCGACGAGCGCCTGCTCGCAGTCGCCGCGCCGCATCGCCGCGACGGCTTCGTGCAGCGCGGACAGAGCGCTCGAGCAGGCTGTGTCGACCGTGATGCTCGGCCCGTGGAAGTCGTAGAAGTACGAGATGCGGTTGGCGAGCATCGACGTTGCGCCGCCGCTGCCGGCGTACGCCGCCGCCGTATCCGCGGCCGCGGCCAGCAGCTCGCGGTAGTCGTTGTGGCAGACGCCGGCGAACACGCCCGTCCGTCTCCCCGCCAGCTCCGACGGCCGGTGCCCCGCATCCTCCATGGCCTCCCAGCTCAGCTCGAGCAGGAGCCGCTGCTGCGGATCCATCAGCTCCGCCTCCGCGGCCGAGGTCCGGAAGAACTGCGCGTCGAACTGATCGATGCGCTCGAGGAAGCCGCCGCGATCGATCCCTTTGTGCTTTCCGTCGACCTCGATGGACGCCGGCCAGCGGAAACGTCCCGCGGGCAGGGAACCGACGGCGTCACCCCCGCGATCGAGGAAGCTCCAGAACGCATCCGCCGAGTCCACGCCGCCGGGGAACCTGCACGCGATGCCGACCACCGCGATCGCATCGCCGCCCGGCAGATCCTCCACTGCCGGAGTGGCGGGAGACGCTTCCACGTCATCGGCCGGCAATGCCCGGAGCTGCTCGTCCGGCAGCATCCGCTCCAGAGCGGCCGCCATCTTCTGCGGTGTCTCGTTGTCGAAGAGGAACATCGGCGTCAGCTTCACGCCGAAGCGCCGCTCCAGGAGCGTGCGCAGCTCGACCAGCTCGATGGAGTCGAGACCCATGGTCATGAGCGGAAGCGCCGCCGTGTAGGCCGGAGCGCGACGCGCGCCGAGGAGGGTGAGGATGTCCTGCTCGACCAGCTTTCCGATTCTGCCGCGCGTCGGTACCGCATCGACTGCACGGGTTCCGGCCACCGTTCTGCTCGCGGCGGCGGCAGAGCGTTCCTCGGTCATCGTCTGACCTTCCCCAAGAGACTCGCAGAGCATCACGCTCTGACTGCACTCTTCGTCGACGCGCTGGGTCGGCAGCGCGAACGCCCCGGCCAGCGCGAAATTCGTACGCTCGAAGACCTTCGTCCACAGCGGCACGCTGAGCAGGCAGTTGTCGTTCAGCCGCCGCTCGGGATCCTCGAACAGCCACCATCCGTGCAGCAGCGCTCCGCTGAACGAGAGGCAGTCCTTGACGGAGGTGTATTCGTTCAGCACGAGCAGGCCGCCCGCGCGCAGCAAGGCGTGGGTCTGCCGCAGCGTGAAATCGATATCGCGCGTGTCGTGGAGGACGTTCGCCGCGATGACGACGTCGAAGCTCTGCCTGTCGAAGCCCTGCGCCGCGAGGTCTTCCTCGATGTTCAGGCTCTGGTACTCGATCCACGGGTAGCGCTCCGAGAACCGGCGGCGCGCGGCGCGGGCGAAGGAGAGCGAGATGTCGGTGAACCAGTACTCCACCGAGCCCGCGAACGGCTCGAGCGCCTCGAGCACCGCGGTCGTCGTTCCACCCGTCCCTGCGCCGATCTCCAGGATGCGGACCTTGCGCTTTCCTCCGGCGCGCGCGGCCACGGCGCGGGCGGCATCGGCAACGATGCGATTGAAGTAGTCGGACACGGGATCGCCGCGGAACACCTCGGCGAAAACGTCCGTCCCGCCGTCGGCGAAGAGCACATCGGCGGCGGGGATCTGCCCGGTCACGATGTCCTCGTAGCGGCGGAGGCACGACGCGGTGAAGTTGAAGAGCGCCGCGCAGGCCGGATGGCTCTGCCGGAAGCTCTCCTCGAACTCGGCGACCTGCCGGTCCACGTCCGTCAGCGCGTAGCTCTCGACGAGCGGCGTCGTCTCCATGCGACGGCCGTTCAGCGCCACGAGACCTTCGACGGCCAGCCGGCGCAGGAGCGCGTCGAAGTAGCGATCGTATTTCGATGCGACGCCGAGGCGGCGCTTCAGCTCATCGAGCTCGTACGATTCGCCCGCGCGGCGCATCGCGCCCATCCGCTGCAGGTTCGCAAGCAGCCAGCGGAACGAGAAGGTTCCCAGGACGCGCTCCGCCTCGCGCGGATCGTTCTCCACGGCGAAGGGATACGCCGCGACTCCGATCGCGACCTCACGCGCCACGCTCTGTGCCTGCGATGACACCTCGGCGGCAGCGGCGAGCATCGCGCCGCGAGCTTCGTCGATGCCGATGAGTGGACCTGCGCCGGGCTTCAACGCCCAGTAGTGCGTCACGAATCGCAGCAGCCCGCCGGCGTGCGCTTCTTCCAGCCCAGGCTGCACGTACGCGGACGTCACGCGGATCGCGTCCCCCTCGGGCGTGCAGGAGACCGCGGCCGCGATCCGCCCGTCGACTTCGAGGACCAGTGCTCCTTCGGGGAACGCCCCGGTCAGCGACGCGAGCTCGCCGCGGCGCGCATGGCGGACGGAGTACGGCTTCTTCTCGAAATGCGCGAGCGTGATGCGCGTGAACGGCAGATGGCGCGGGAAGCGGCGCCAGGCACCGTCGCGGCAGAACAGTCCCGCCTCCGCGGCGCAGAGAGCGAACGTCTCCGCCTCCAGCAGGTACTGGCGCGACATGCTGTGATACGCGTCGAAGTGGAAGTTCTCGCTCTCGTCGAGGTACCGCGCCGTCACCTCGGCCGGAAGGGAGTGAACTTCCAGCAGCACCAGGCCGTGTCCGTTCACCAGCTCCGCCCAGCGCCGCAGGTGCTCGACCGTGCTCTGGACCAGCTCCGCCGCCGGAATCGGGCTGCCAAATCTGTCGACGAAGATCCCTTCCCCGAACAGCGGCCGCCGCTGCGCCGCCTCGAGATCGGCCGGCGGAATGTACGGCCGGTCGTGATCGAGGAACGACCGCACGTGCAGCACGCGCGCGAGATCGGTGACGCCGTTCGCGCGGAGGCTCCCGGCGAGCGCGCTTGGATCGCCGATGTCCCCATGGAGTGTGAGTGCGTCGAGGTCGTGGAGCGTCTTCGCCGCGGCCGCGAGCGCCTTCTCGTTGTAGTCGACCGCGATCAGCCGCAACGGGTGGCGGTCCAGCACCCGGCCGCGGGCGGTCCGGTCGCGCACCGTCTCGTACAACCGGCGCAGCAGTGTGCCGTCCCCGCAGCCGGTATCGACGAGGAAGTCCGGCTGCGACGCGTAATCCTCATGGTCGAACGATGCGACGACGATCTCGCTCAGCGCCTCGAAATACTTCTCGTGCTGGAAGCCGCTGCCGACGACGTTCAGCGTGCGGTCGAGGTGCGTCTCGTGTCCTTCGAGGTCGTGCGCGAAGACCTGCGCCGGATCGCCGAACAACAGCTCCTGCGCGCGCGCGAACATCGGCCGGTACGAGGCCGCGGTCGCGGTGATGAAGATCCGGTCGACGATGAATTTCCCGGCGAGGTGCAGCCGCAGCTCGCCGCCGTCCGTCTCCGCCCATCCTCTGGCCACGAACAAGGCCCCGAGCTCATCGCGGACCGCGGTGCTCGCGTCGATGCGGAGCGTGGCGCCGTCCGTCCGTTCTTCGACATGCAACCGTCCCTGCGCCCGCAACGCCAGCAGCAGCGGCACGATCAGCAGACCGTCGAGAAAGTCCGGCAGGTACGGATCGTCGCTGTTCCACCGTCTCCGCGACAGCTCCACCCATTCCGCGAGCGACGTCGCCTCGTTCCCTGCTGCGTGCTCCTCAAAAGGAAAGAGGTAGAGCTCCATGATCCGGCCTGGAATCGCGTTGCGATTCGCCAGGGCCGGCGTGGCTTCATGACGGCCGTCCGCCGCCGGGCGGATCCAGCCGAGAGAGACGAACATGCGGAGCGCGACGTCGATGTAGGCGCGGTTCGCGGAGAACCGGTGCGTCAGCTCGGCGGCCGAGAACGTCCCTGCCTCTTCCATGAAGCTCAGGCAACCGCGTCCGTCGAGCGCGTGCAGGACCGGAATCGACGCGATTCCGTGCGCGTAGCGGTTCAGGATCTCCAGCATGGGTCACCCACCGCTGCCTGCCGCGGCCAGAATCCGGCTTTCCTCATCGGCCGGACGCTCGCCGACCTGCTGCCGCCACATCGCGTAATAGAGACCCTTGCGCTCGAGCAGATCGCGGTGCCGGCCGGACTCGATGATGCGTCCGCGCTCGAGCACGTGGATCCGGTCGGCGTGAATGACCGTGGAGAGGCGGTGCGCGATCACGATGGTCATGACCTCTTTCGACGCGATCGCGCGCACCGTCGCCGTCACCTCGTCCTCGGTGAGCGAATCGAGCGACGACGTCGCCTCGTCGAACACGAGCAGGCGCGGGCGCCGCAGCAGCGCTCGCGCGATCGAAAGCCGCTGCTTCTCGCCTCCCGAGATCTTCATCCCCTGCTCGCCGATGAGGGTGTCCAGTCCGCGGTCGCCGCGGAGCAGCAGGTTTTCGCACGACGCCTGCTTCAGGACCGACAGACACTCCTCGTCCGTCGCCTCGGGATTGACGAAGAGCAGGTTCTCGCGAATCGATCCCGAGAAGAGCTGCGTGTCCTGCGTCACGAACCCGATCTGGCCGCGCAGCTCGTCGAGCTCGATCGACGTTCCGGGAACGCCGTTGTACAGGACCCGCCCCTCGTGCGGCGCATAGAGGCCGACCAGGAGCTTGACCAGCGTCGTCTTCCCCGAGCCGGACGGACCGACGAAGGCAACGGTCTCCCCCAGTTCCGCGCGGAACGAAACGTCGGCCAGGGACGGAACCGACCCTGCCGCGTAGGTGAACTTCACATTCTCGAACGCCAGCGACTCGAGCTGTCCCACCCGCAGCGGCTGCGCGGGCGTGGCCTCGACCGGCGTCGCCATGATCTCCTTGAAGTTTTCCAGCGACGCCTCGGTCTCCCGGTAGGTGTTGACGACCGTCCCGACCTCGGCCAGCGGCCCGAAGATGAAGAACGAGTAGAGCCAGAACGACAGCCACTCGCCGATGGTCAGGCGCTGCTTGTAGATCAGGTAGATCATCAGGAAGAGGACCAGGGTCCGCAGCGCGATGAGGGAAATGGCCTGAATGAAGGCGAGGACGCGAAGCGAGCGCACCTTCCGCAGCTTGAGCTTCACGATCTTGCGGGTCGTGTCGTTGAGGCGGCGGATCTCCTGGCGCGCCAGCCCGAGGCTCTTGACGAGCTCGATGTTCCGGAGCGATTCCGTCGTCGATCCGGCGAGAGCGGTCGTCTCCCCGACGATGGACTTCTGGATCTGCTTGATCCGCCGCGAGAGGACGGCGCTCTGCAGGGCCATCAACGGCACGGTGATGAAGAACGCGGGCGCGATGATCCAGTGGACCGAGAAGGCGTAAACGGTGATGAAAATGAGGCCGACGATGGTCGTGAACAGCGTATTGACCGCGGCCGTGATGAACCGCTCGACGTCGGTCCGCACCTTCTCGAGCTTCATGAGCGTGACGCCGCTCCGCTGATCCTCGAACAGGGCGTACGGGAGCTCCAGCGAGTGCTGGACGCCGTCCGTGTAAATGTCCGCGCCGACCTTCTTCGTCACGACGCCCACGCAATAGTTCTGCAGGGCCTGCGCGATGCGCGAAATGACCGACACGCCCACCGCGGCGGCGATGAGCCACAGGACGCCGCGCAGGAACTCGCTGCTCGTATAGTCGCCGGAGCGCAGCGCGTAATCGTCGACGAGCTTGCGCGCGATCAGCGGATCGATGAACTGGAAGATCTGGCTGGTCGCGGCGAGCAGCAGCGCCAGGGCCACCATGCCCCAGTAACGGCGGAGATAAGAGAATAGAAGTCGCACGGTAATGGGTCTCAGCGGTTCAGGAGAGGAAGGAGGGAGAGCCCGGAGGACTCATAAGAGGATGTCCAGGTCGGCCGACAGCGCCCGCAACAACAGCGACTCCGCCGAGTGGAGGAAGAAATGACCGCCGGGAAACATCCTCAATCGAAAGGGGCCGCTGGTGACGCTCTGCCAAGCTTCCAGCTTCTCCCTCGGCTCGTCTTCGTCGTCGGCGCCGCCGTACACCGTGACCGGCGCCGTGAGAGGCTCGCCGGTCTCGAACCGGTAGGTATCGCAGAGCTCGAAATCGGCGCGCAGCGTGGGAAGGAGCATCTCCATCAATTCCTGATTGAGGAGAACCTCGTCCGGGGTCCCGTTGAGACGGCGGAGCTCGGCAACGAAGGCATCGTGCGGCAGCGCGTAAATCGGCGCGTCGTCGCTCGGAATCTGCGGAGCACGCCGGCCGGCTGCGATGAGTAGCGCCGGCTCGCGTCCCGCCTCGCGCCGGAGATACCGCGCCACCTCGTAACCGATGAGCGCGCCAAGGCTGTGGCCGAAGAACGCAAACGGCCGGTCGCAGAGCGGAAAAATTGCCTCGGCGATCGCGGGAACGAGCGTGCGCAGCTGCCGGCAATGGCGCTCATACATACGCGCCCCTCGGCCTGGCAACTGAACCCCGCAAACGTCGACTCCCTGCGGCAGCTGCGTGCGCCAGGGCCGGAAAACCGTTCCCGCTCCTCCCGCATAGGGGAAGCAGAACAGCCTCAGCCGGACACTGGCATCGCCGGCCGGCCACGCCAGCCACCCATTCGCCCGGCCGTCGTTCTTTGCTGACGGGGAAAAAGCACTCCGCAGCGCGCTCGCACGCGGTCCATCGTCTTCGCGAGCCGAAGGCGGCGCGGGGACGGAATCTGCCTGTAAGCTCGTAGGCCGAGCCATGCCACCGCCCTGGTGGACCATTGGAACGTGCGGCCCACACCGCGCGCTTTCCGTTTTTATTGAGATGATATCTTCGGCAATTTAGCTGAAGGGCGGATACACGTCAAGACCACTATGCTTTACTTTCTTCTTGACAGACCTACGTTAATTTCCAAGGCCTTCTGAAGTTGTCACCGGGGCGTGGACATGCTACCGTCCGTCCCTCCGGCAAAACGCATGGAAATCGGTCCTGCGGTCCGTCCCACCGGGGCGCGACAACGGTTATTGAGCCGCACTCAATCATGACGGGGCGCGTAACCTGTGCCTCGTGATACGCAATCACTGAGGAGAAGGGCATGCGTGGACGCACACGCGTCATCGTCATCGTCGCCGCAGTCCTGACCGTCCTGATCGTCGCGTTCGTCGTCTTCGCGGGCGGGCCCGTTGCCGGGTCGCCCGCCCCCGGCTTCACGCTCACCCGGCAGGACGGCCAGCCCGCCAGCCTGACGGACTACCGCGGCAAGTGGGTGGTCCTCTACTTCTATCCGGCCAACTCGGAGATCGGCATGCGCCAGGCGCAGAGTTTCCAGCGGGATCTCCCGAAGTACGCGGAAGCAGGCGCGGCGGTAATCGGAGTGACCGTCGAGACGACGTCGTCCAATCAGGAATTCGCGACGCGGGCCGGTCTCAACTTCGCGCTCTTGTCGGATCCGGGCACGAAGGTCGCCAGCGACTACGATTCCACGCAGTTCTCCCACATGGCGATTCTCCCCTCCCGGAACACGTTCCTCATCGGTCCGGACGGCCGCATCGCGCGGGTCTTCCTCAAAGTCAGCCCGGACCGGAACAGCGCCGAAGTCCTGCAAGCCCTCGCTTCGCTCCGGAAGTGACGAATCCTCCGTATACCAGTTAGTGATGACCTCATGACGGCCCAGGAAGTCCTCGAAAAAGCGATCCAGAGCGGCGTTTTTCTCTACGTCCAGGATGAAGAGCTGAAGTTCCGCGCCAAGAGCGGCGCGTTGACGGCGGAGCTGAAGAGCGAGCTGGCGCGCCACCGCGAGTCGATCGTCCGGCATCTCCGTCTGGTCCAGGCCCCCCGGGCCACATCCATCGAGTCGCCGGCGATCGAAGCCACGTCGCGCTTCGTCGATGCGGCGGCTACCGCGCAGACGCCCGTGATTGCGGCGCTGAGCCACGCGCAGCGCCTCCGGCCGCTGCCGCTCTCCTTCGCGCAGACGCGGATCTGGTTCATCACACGCCTCGAAGAGGGAACGTCCAGCTACAACATCCCGGCCGCGCTGCAGTTCAGCGGCCCGGTCTCCCGGGAGTCGCTCCGCCGGGCGTTCGAGATCATCGTCGCCCGTCACGCCATCCTGCGCACCGTGTATCGCGAGGAGAACCGCGAGCCGGTGCAGGTGATCCTGGAGGCCCGTCCCTTCGACCTCCCGCTCCTCGACCTGACCGTCCACGCGCCGGACGAGCAGGAGCGGATCGTGCGCGAGCTCGTGCGCTCCGACTCGGTCCAGCCGTTCGACCTCACCTCCGAGCCGAGCCTGCGCGTGATGCTGGTCCGCCTCTCGGAGGAGAATCACATCCTCCTCTTCAACGTCCATCACATCGCCGCTGACGGCTGGTCTGTCGGCGTGCTCACCCGCGAGCTGAATGCGATCTACGGCGCGCTCCGGGACGGGAAGCCGCACACGCTTCCGGAGCTGCCGATCCAGTACTGCGACTACGCGGTCTGGCAGCGCGAGACCATGGCCGCGGCGATTCCCGACGAGCCGCTCGACTTCTGGAAGACGAGGCTCGCCGGCATCCCCAAGGTCCACAGCCTGCCGCTGGACCGCCCCCGTCCCGCGTACCCGAGCTTCCGCGGCGCGAATCACGCGACGCACGTCGGCGCGGCGGTCACGCGCGGCCTCAAGGAGTTGAGCCGCTCGCACCACGCCACGCTGTTCATGATCCTCGAAGCGGCCCTCGCGGTCCTCCTCCACCGCTACAGCGGCGACAGCGACGTGGTCATCGGGACGCCGGTCGCAAACCGGCTGCAGACCGAAGTAGAGCCGCTCATCGGCTGCTTCGTGAACACCCTCGTCCTGCGCTCCGCGCTCGGGGACGATCCGCGCTTCACCGACTTCCTCACCGCAACCCATCGCGATCTCCTGCAGGCGTTCTCGCATCAGAGCGTCCCCTTCGAGCTCCTGGTCGGGCAGCTCAATCCCGAGCGCGACCTGAGCCACGCGCCGCTCTTCCAGGTGCTGTTCGTGTATCAGAACAATGATGGCGACGCGATCGCCCTCCGCGACCTGAAGTTCGAGCGCGTCGAGAGCGACTACCCGGTCAGCAAAGTCGACCTGTCGCTGTACGCGCGCCCGGCGGCGGACGGGATCTCGCTCACCTGGGAGTACGCGACCGACATCTTCGACGCTGCGACCATCGAGTCGATGGCGGGCGCGTTCGGCGTGCTGCTCGACAGCATCGTCCGCACGCCCGAGGCCCGCGTCGGCGCGCTGCGCCTGCTGGCGCCCGAGGTCGAGCAGGAGCTCCTGCAGCACAGCCTCGGAATGCCGTCCTCCCCTGCCGTCGCGCACTGCATCCACCAGATCTTCGAGGATCGCGTGCGCGAGACTCCGGACGCCGTCGCCGTCCGGCGCGGCGGCGACACAAGAACCTACCGCGAGCTGAATCGCGAAGCGAACCGCCTCGCGCGGCAGCTCCGGGAGCGCGGCGTGAGCCCCGGCGAGGTGGTCGGGATCTGCGTCGAGCGCTCGCCCGCGATGATGGCCGGCCTGCTGGCCGTCCTGAAAGCGGGCGGAGCGTACCTGCCGATCGAGGCAGGCTATCCGGTGGAGCGTCTGCGGTTCATGCTCTCCGACGCCGGCGCCGCCGTCGTGCTGGGGTCGTCTGCCTCGCGCGGCGCGCTGCCGGCCGACATGCAGCCGCTGGTCCTGCTGAACGACGCGCCGGGGCCGGGCTCGCCCGCGGATGAGGATCAGAACTTCGCCGCGGCGGACATCGACGTCGGGCCGCGCTCGCTCGCCTACGTGCTCTATACGTCCGGCTCCACCGGACGGCCCAAGGGTGTGGCCGTCGAGCACCGCGGCGTGACGCGCCTCGTCTGCGACCCCGATTACGTCAGCCTCGGTCCCGACACCGTGACGCTGCAGGCCTCCGCGATGTCGTTCGACGTCGCGACGTTCGAGCTGTGGGCGCCGCTGCTGAACGGCGGTACGCTGGTCCTGTACGACGGCCCGCGCGGCGACGTCGCGGCCATGGCCCGCCAGGTCGAGGCCCACGGCGTGAACACCCTCTGGCTCACCTCCGGCCTGCTGACGATGTGGGCCGAGCAGCACACACCCGCGCTCGGGATCCGCTCGCTGCTCGCCGGCGGCGACGTCGTCCCGCCGCGCGCGGTCGACGAGATCCACCGCCGCGACCCGCACGTTACGGTCATCAACGGCTACGGGCCGACGGAGAACACGACCTTCTCCTGCTGCCACCGCATCCCGCGCGGCCCCCGTACGACGGCATCCGTCCCGATCGGCAAGCCGATCCGCGGGTCGAGCGCGTACGTCCTCGACGGGGCGATGCAGCTCCTGCCGGCCGGCTGCCGCGGCGAGCTGTACGTCGGCGGCGACGGCGTCGCACGCGAGTACGTCGGCAATCCGGCGCTCACGAGCGAGCGCTTCGTGCCCAATCCCTTCGTCCCGGACGACCGCCTCTACAAGACCGGCGACGTCGTGCGCCGGCTGCCCGACGGCACGATCGAGTTCCTCGGCCGGAACGACTTCCAGGTCAAGATCCGCGGCTTCCGCGTCGAGATCGGCGAGATCGAGAACCAGCTCGCGCGCGTCGAGGGGATCGCCGACTGCGTCGTCGTCGCCATCGACCGCGATGGAACCGGACGCCAGCTCGTCGCCTATGTTGTTGCCCACACCGTTGCCGGGCCCGGCGCCCAGGACCTCAAAGAGAGAGCGCGGCGCGTACTGCGCGAGGCACTTCCGGAGTACATGGTCCCGGCCGTGTTCGTGGTGCTCGACCGCATGCCGCTCACGCCGCACGGCAAGATCGACCGGCGCGCGCTGCCGGCCCCGGCGGACTCCGACGTCCGGCCGGTGACGTTTGCCGCGCCCCGTACGTCGACGGAAGTGACGTTCGCCGGGCTGTGGCAGGAGATCCTGCGGCTCGGCCGGGTCGGCATCGATGACAACTTCTTCGAGATCGGCGGGCACTCGCTCCTCGCGTTGCGCTTCAGCAGCGCGGTGCGCGAGACGTTCGCCGAAGAGATTCCCATGCGCCTCATCTTCGAAAAACCGACGATCCGCCAGCTCGCCACGTGGCTCGACATCTACAAGGCCGTCGCGGTTGGCGCGGCAGGCGAACCCGAGGGCGAGGAGCTCTTCCTGTGAACATGCGTAGAACCATCGTCATCGCCGTAGTCCTGCTCGCCGCCCTCGTCGCCTACGGGTACGCCCGCCAGCCGTGGCGCAAGTCCACGGACGGCGACGCCTCGTTGCCGACACTCCGCGTCCAGCGCGAGTCGCTCACCGAAGGCACCGTCGCCACCGGCACCGTCAAACCGAAAGTCGGGGCCGAGGTGAAAGTCGGAGCGCAGGTCTCCGGCATCGTCGCCGACCTGAACGTCAACGTCGGCGACCTGGTGAAGAAAGGCGACATTCTCGCCACGATCCGCAACGACGAATGGCGCGCGCGCGTCGATCTCCTCCGCGCCGATCTCCAGTCGGCCATCGCGGAGAAGGAGCTCGCCGAGAGCGAGCTCCGGAAGAACAGCCGCCTCACCGACGTCATCCCGGCGATGACCCTCGAGAGCCTCGAGACGAAGTTGAAGGTGAAAGCGGCGGCCGTGCAGCGCGCCCGGGCCAGCCTCGCCGAGGCCGAGATCCAACTCCGCTACACCGTGATCCGCGCGCCCGTCTCCGGCACCATCGGCTCGGTCTCCACCTACCGCGGAGAGACCGTGGCTTCCAGTCTCGCCGCGCCGACGTTCGTCACCATCGTCGACCTCGACCGCCTCGAAGTGCAGGCCTTCGTCGACGAGACCGACATCGCGAAAGTCCAGGCCGGGCAGGCCGTCGCCATCCGCGTCGATTCCTACCCCGGCAAAGAGCTGCGCGGCGCCGTCCAGGCCATCTACCCCAAGGCGCAGCTGATCAACAACGTCGTCAACTACGTCGTCATCGTCGACATCGTCGACCGCGCCGGGCTGCTGATCCGCCCGGAGATGACGGCGCACGTCAGCTTCATCCTCGATCGCCGGGACGCGGTCATCAGCATCCCCCGTCCGGCGCTCCTCCGCGCCGGCGGCCAGAATCAGGTCATCGTCCAGCAGGCCGGCCAATGGGTCGAACGGACGGTCAAGACCGGCCTGCAGACCCGGGACAGAATCGAAATCGTTTCAGGACTCAACGATGGCGAGACCATCGTCGCGGACAAACAGGCATGGAAAGAATATCTAGAGAAGAACCGGTGATCGCGCTCCGGGACGTCGTCAAGACCTACCGGAAACCGAACGCGCCGCCGGTACAGGCCATCCACCACGTCTCGCTCACCATCGAGCGGGGCGGCTTCGTCGCCATCCTCGGCCCGTCCGGCTCGGGGAAGAGCACCCTCATGAACGTGCTGGGACTGCTGGACCGTCCGGACAGTGGTGAATATCTGCTGAACGGCCAGGCCATGCAGGGCGTGAGCGCCGACGACCTCGCCGGCGTCCGGAACCGGGTCATCGGCTTCATCTTCCAGGCCTATCACCTGCTGCCGCGCACCACGGCGATCGAGAACGTGCAGCTCCCGCTCCTGTACGCGGACCGCGAGGACTACCAGGAGCGGAGCGAGGCGGCGCTGGCGGCGGTCGGACTATCCGACCGGATGCATCACTTCGCCGAGGAGCTGTCCGGCGGGCAGCAGCAGCGGGTGGCGATCGCCCGCGCCATCGTGAACGACCCCTCGGTCCTGCTCGCGGACGAGCCGACCGGCAATCTCGATTCCGCCGCGAGCGAAGGGATCATCGATCTCTTCAAAGCACAGAACGCGCGTGGCACGACGGTCGTGCTGATCACCCACGATCTCGAAGTGGCGCGCCAGGCCGACCGGATCATCCGGATCCGCGACGGCGCGGTCGAGACGGACGAGCGGACAGCCAGCCTCGCGGGGAGCGCATCGTGAACCGGACTCTCCTCATCCGCTCCGTCCTCGCACGGCTGCGCCGCTACAAAATGAAGACCCTGGCGATGGCCCTGGGCATCGTCGTCGGCGTGTTGTCGACCGTGCTGCTCCAGACCGTCGCCGACAGCGTGTACGGCGTATTCATCAAGTTCATCGAGCGCGCCTACCCGTCCGACGCCATCGTCCTCACCGGCGGCACCGGCTTCATGGGCGCCGGCCCGGGGCGGGACAAGCTCCAACTCGCGGACATCGAGGCGATCGCCTCCTCCACCGGCACGAGCCAATGGGATCCGGTGATCTATCTCGGAAGCCGCGACGTCAAGCGGGGCGGCAACAACCTGCGCGTCAGCATCGCCGGATACTCCGAACGGGCCGAGAGCGTGCGCCGCCGCTCGGTCGCGGACGGTGAGCTCTTCGACGAAACCGACGTGCGGAACCGCGCCCGCGTCGCGATCATCGGCCCGACGACCGCCGCCACGCTCTTCGAAGGGGAATCGCCGCTCGGCGCCGACCTCTTCATCGACAACATCGCGTTCCAGGTGAAGGGCGTCCTCGAGCCCCTCGGCGTGGATCCGCACGGCAACGATCAGGACAACGCCATCTGGCTGCCCTACACCACGGTCATGGATTCGATGCTCAAGCGCACGACCGTCAACGGCGCGACGTTCATCGTGCCCGCCGAGCGCCAGGCCTCGGTGGAGAAAGAGATCACCGACATCATGCGCGAGCGCCACCAGATCGGCGCGGGCCAGGAAGACGACTTCACCGTCATCACTCCCGTCTTCATGCGCCAGCTGTTCGACCGCTCGTTCCGCATCTTCACGATCTTCGTACCGCTCATCGCCGGAACGGTCTTCGTGATCTCGGCCGTCGTCATCCTCAGCATCATGCAGATCAGCATCAAGGGACGCGTCCGGGAGATCGGCCTGCGGAAGGCCGTCGGCGCCCGTCCACGCGACCTGCAGACGCAGATCGTGCTCGAGGTCCTGCTGATCTCCGCGGGCGCGTCGCTGGTCGGCCTCGTGCTGGCGCTGCTCGGCTGCATCGCACTGGCTCCCCTGCTGGCGGCGAAGTTCGGCATCCGGGAGGCCACCCCGTCCGCACTCGTGCTGATCGTCGCCGTCGTGGCCGCAACCGCCACCGGTCTCGCCGGCGGCCTGCTCCCGGCCCGGCGCGCCGCCCGGCTCGACCCCGTCGACGCACTCCGATGAGAGAAAACCATGGATCGCGTTCCCGCACGGACAGGGTCTGAACGCGACGCCCCATGAAAAAGAAGAACACAAAACTGAAGCTCCGCCTGAGGATCATGTTCCTCGCGCTGCGCAAGAGTGGCTTCCGCTCGCTCATGGCCGTCGCCTCGGTGGGGCTCGGGATCGCCTCGATGATGATCATGCTCTCGCTGAGCTCGGGCGCCGAGCGCGAGCTGCAAGCCATCACGGACCGGATCGGCAAGAACCTCTTCGTCATCAAGGCCGCCGACGTCGCGCCGCAGCCGGGCCGCGGCGAGGGCTGGGTTCAGTCCACCCGCCTCAAGCGGCCGGACGTGGACGCCCTCGAGCGGCAGGTCCGCGGGATCCGCGCCATCGTCCCGATCCTGGAGCGCAGCGTCTCCGTGCGCTTCGAAGGGCGGGAGCTCGGCACCACCGCGCGCGGCGTGACCCCGGGCTATCCCGTGCTCCGCAACTTCCAGCTCCAGGACGGCCGCCTCCTCGACGACCAGGACGATGCCTCGCGCAGCCGCGTCGCCGTCGCCGGCTTCTTCGTTGCCGCCCGCCTCAACGAGGGCTTCAGCATGGTCGGCGAGAGAATCTGGATCAACAACGTCCCCTTCGACGTCGTCGGCCAGCTGGCGGAGAAAGGCTTCTCCGACGGCCAGAACGAGGACGACCAGATCCTCATCCCCCTCCAGACTGCCGAGCGCAGGCTGTTCAACACCGAGTCCTACTCCTCCCTCCTCGTCCAGGTCGAGGATCAGGACCGGATGAGGAACGTGCAGAGCGCGGCCGCGGAGCTCCTGCGCGCGACGCACACGCTCGATCGCGACACGAAGGACGACTTCAACATCCTCACCCTCATCCGCGCCGACAAGATCCGCGAGCTCAACTCGTCCTTCCTCGGAGGCCTGTCCCAGCTCTTCGCGCTGATCACGCTGGTCATCGGCGGCGCCGGCGTCCTCGCCGTGACCTACCTCAACGTGAAAGACAGGACATCCGAGATCGGGCTGCGCATGGCCATCGGCGCGCGCCAGAAGGACATCGCCGGCCTGTTCATCGCCGAGGCGTGCCTGCTCAGCGCGTCGGGCGGGATGGCCGGAATCGTCATCGGGTGGATCGCCATCGCCGTACTGACGAAGTCCACGCAATGGCAGATGGCCGTGGAGTGGCAAGGCATCTTCGTCCCGTTCCTCGTCTCGGTGGTGCTGGGGCTCGTGTTCGGCGTGATCCCCGCGATCAAGGCATCGCGCGTGATGCCGGTCGAAGCGCTACGCAGCTCGTAAGCAAACCTCTCCGCCCCGGGAGGGGACCGGGCGCGCTTCGGCGCGCCCGGTCCGGGGTCATCCGAAACTACGGGTCAGGGCTACGCCGCTTTCGGCGGAGTCGGCGGATCCGCCGCCGCGGGCTTGGACTCCTGGCGCTTGACGCCGAGACGGTTCGCGCGGCGCATGTTCTCGACGTGCGGCAGGAGATCGGCGTGCGCCTTCTTGCGGGCGAGCTGGCGGGCGATGCTGTATACCTGCAGGGCCGTCAGGCCGAGGCGGTGGCGGCGCGCCAGATTGGATGCGGCGACACCTTCCAGCAGCGTCCGGAGCTCATCCTCGAACGCGCTCCAGCGGGCCACATTCGCCTCCTCCGCCAGGATGTCCGTGGGAGTGGCGTCGAGGACCTGCGAGATGTGCTTCGAGCCCCCGATCGTGTTGAACGCGGCCCGCAGGAAACCGCGCGGGAGGTTCGCCGTCGTGCGCAGCGCCTTCGCGTCCGGAATCGGCAGGGGACCGAAATCAGGCACATGGTCGCGTACGACGCGCAGCTGTTCGGTCATCTGTTCCGGTTCGAGCGGCGTGGTGCCGTCAACGGCGACGGCGGGGATGTTCGGGTCAGTGGTCTTGATCATGACGATACCTGTCCTTTCTCTGGTCAGCCGGATGCCCCTCCGCAGGCGGAGGACACCCGGTGGAGCCTCCGGCCACACGCCGGAAGCTCCGGGTCCATGAGCCCGAGTCCGCGGACACGGGAGTCGCGACAACGCTCGCGTGCGCACACGAGCGCCTGTTGGGGGAAAGCACCGTCGGGACAGGAGGGCGCGGCTTTATCTTTGCGTGCCCGGCTCGTGTTCCGGATCGTGCTCACTGCGCCTGCGAAAGGAGATCACCCGCCGCAAGCCAGCGTGCTGATAGTAGCGACAGTACAACATAAAAACAATAGGTTACTGTGTTTGTTTCAGCACAATAGGCATCGATTATGGTCGATCGCTTGTCAGACTTTGCCGAGCCCCAAGCCGCGCATGTGCTTTTGAAGGGACTCGCGAGTCCCTTCAAAGCGACTTCGCCTCGTTTCGATGGGACTCCCGTCTGCCTTCAAAGCGACTCCGCCTCGTTTCGATGGCACTCCGTCTGCCTTCAAAGCGACTCCGCCTCGTTTCGATGGCACTCCGGTCTGCCTTCAAAGCGACTCCGCCTCGTTTCGATGGCACTCCGTCTGCCTTCAAAACGACTCCGCGTCGTTTCGATGGAACTCCCGTGTCCCTTCAAAACGACTCCGCGTCGCTTCGATGGGACCCCCGTGTCGGCGATCCGGACACGGACTATTCGCGTGCCGGAACCGCTTACCTCTGCTGATGGAACAACGCGGACGCTGGAGCAGAGTGGTCTCTCGCTGGAGAGAGATCGTCCCCTTTCTCCACTCCGCGACCCGAGCAAGGCGCCTTCAGCCCGAACGGCGGAGCGGGATCCGGATCATCACGCTCAAGAACGCGGCGTGGCTGGCACTTTCGCTGACGGTGCTCTTCCTCCTCTTCTCCATATACATGGAGCGCCGTGCACGCGACGGGTCGAGCTACGGCCGGCTGTACGACCGGAGAATCGAACCCACCCCGCGTCCGGCAGCTCCGCGGGCACAACCGGAAGTGGTCGTCGAGGTACCGGAGCGGCAGGTCGTGCGGCGTGACGTGCTCCAGGACCGGCGGAACGAGTCCCACGGCCTGACCACCTCCGCCGGGACCGCCACGACCGCTGCTCCCGCAGCCGGGCGGCGACCCGTTCGCCTCCGCCGAGGCGGCGGGCGCGTCGTGATCAGCGGAGGAGCCGAGGACGTCCGTGTCGACGTTCGACCTGCGCCACCGACGGCGACGGCACCTCCGCCTCGCTGAGCACGATGAGCTCCTCTGCGCCTCTGCTGCGAAAGTCTCCCCAACTCGGCGAGAGCCGGCACGTGGCGCGCGAAGGCGCGCCGTCCAATCTAGCCCCGCGCTGATGCGCGGGGTTCCGCGGAGCCGGACAGGAACGCGGCCGCGAAGGCGGTCGCTCCAAACGCGCGTTGTAGCGGCCGCCTTCGCGGCCGCACTCTACGCGCCTCGGAAACCCCGCGCAGAGCGCGGGGCTAGATTCGACGGCGCGCCTTCGCGCGCCACCGCGCCCCCTCTTTCGTCAACGGTGGCCGGCTGCCGCCATGGGGCCTGTGGTGAAAACACGTGTGCATTCACCACAGGCCCCACCGGCGGTTGCGGACCACCGTTCACGAAAGCGATGCAGATAAGCCAATGTAGGGCGTGGCTTCAGCCCGCCTCCCGGGCGGGGTGGGGGACTTTACGAACCTGCCATGCTCACACCGGGGAGGCGGGCTGAAGCCACGCCCTACATTGGCTCTCTGTGGCTGCAAGGAGACTTTCGCAGCAGAGGCACGGAGGACACAGAGGGGGACGGAGGTTTGAGACAGGCTCCAATCGCCTCCGCTTTCGAATTCGCACGTTCGAGCGCTGAGGCGACCGAATAGGAAAGCGGAGGCGTTGCCGCCGCACTCCATAGCACCCTTCACCGCTTGATCATCCGCCCCACCCTTTCCCTCCCCTTCGCCAGCAGCTCATAAATCGCCGGGATGATCAGCAGCGTGAGCAGCGTCGACGTCACCACGCCGCCGATGATGGCGCGGCCCATGGGGGCGCGGAATTCCGCGCCTTCGCCGATGCCCATGGCCACGGGGATCATGCCGGCGATGAGGGCGAGGGAGGTCATGAGGATGGGGCGGAGGCGAATGCGGCCGGCCTCGATGAGGGCTTCGCGGAGGGGCATGCCTTCGTCGTGGCGCCATTTGGCGAAGTCGATGAGGAGGATGGCGTTCTTGGCGACGATGCCCATGAGCAGGAGGACGCCGATCAGGCTCATGATGTTGAGCGTGTCGCCGGTCATGAGGAGGGCCAGCATGACGCCGATGAGCGAGAGCGGGAGGCTGATGAGGATCGCCAGCGGGTCGAGGAAGCTCTCGAACTGCAGGACGAGGACGAAGTACATCAGCAGGATGGCGATGCCCATGGCCGCGAACATGTCGCCGAAGACTTCCTGCGACTCCTCGCCTTCGCCGCCCTGCGAGAGGGTGTAGCCGTCGGGCAGTTTCACGTTCTTCAACCGCTGCTGGATGCCGCCGATGACGGCGGACAACGGACGTCCCTCGGCGTTCGCACCGACGGTGACGACACGCTCGCGGTCGAGGCGCTGGATCTCGCCGGGGCCGATGCCCTGGCGGATCTTTGCGACCTGTCCGAGGGGGATCATGGCGGGGGGTGCGGTAGGGGTTGCGGCTGGATCGACGGCGGCGGGAGCGAGCGGGAGGGACGCGAGATCGGCCACGGACGTGCGCGACTCGGGCGCGAGCCGCACGTAGACGTCGTACGACTCGCCCGCGGGCGTCATCCAGTCGCCGGCATCGACGCCCGCGAACGCGGGGCGCAGCGCCATCGCCACTTGCATCACGTCGACTCCCAGCGCGCCCGCGAGCGGCCGGTCGACTTCGATCTCGATCTCCGGACGCCGCCCGCGCGTCGCGAGACCAACGTCCGCCGCACCCGGCACCTGCCGCATCTCCGCGGCGAGCTTGTCGCCGAGAGAAACCAGCGTGTCGTAGTCCGGTCCCTTGAGCTGCATCTGGATCTGCTTGCCGCCGCCCATGCCGCCGCTCGCGACGCTGACTTCCGCGCCCGCGATGCGATCCAGCGCCGCGCGCACGTTGCGCTCGATCTCCGACTGGTGCCGATCGCGCTCTTCGCGCGGCTGGAGGCGCACGTAGATCTGCGCCTCGTCCACCGATCCCGACTCGCCGCCGATGGTCGTGTACGTGTACGCCACGCCTTCCACCGACCGCACCGTCGCCGCGGCCTCCTCGCACTTCAGCCGCGTGTACGCGAGGCTCGAGCCCGGCGGCGTCTCCACGTCCAGGTTGAATTCCGAGCGATCCTCGACGGGGAAGAACGCCGAGCCGACGAGGCCCATCGCCGGCAGCGCGAGCGACGCGATCAGCATCAGCGTGACGATGACGATCGTCGTCCACGGATGATCGAGCGTCCAGCCGATCACGCGCTGATAGCGCTCCGCCTGGCGATCGAACCACGCGTTGAAGCGGTCCAGCACGCGCGTGAACCAGCGTTTCTTCCCCCCGTGAGGATCCGGCCAGTACGCCGACATCATCGGATCGAGCGAGAACGACACGAGCAGCGACACCAGCACCGCGCACGCGATGGTCAGCGCGAACGGCCGGAACCACTGCCCCGCCACGCCGCTGATCATGCCGATCGGCACGAACACGACCACGATCGAGAACGTCGTCGCCGCGACCGCGAGGCCGATCTCCGCCGTCCCCTCCTTCGCCGCGGTGTAGTGATCCTTCCCCATCTCCACGTGCCGGACGATGTTCTCGCGCACGACGATGGCGTCGTCGATGAGCACGCCCACCGCGAGGGCGAGCCCGAGGAGGGACATGGTGTTGAGCGTGAAGCCGAAGGCCCAGACGGAGATCAGCGCCGCGAGCAGCGACACCGGCAGCGCCAGTCCGGTGATCACCGTCGAGCGCCACGAGTTGAGGAACACGAACACCGTCAGCACGGTGAGGATCAGCCCTTCGATCAGCGATTCCGAGACGCTGTTCACCGACGCCTGCACGCGCACCCCCGCGTTCTGGACGATCTGCAGTTTCGCGTCCGCCGGCAGCCGTTTGTTCAGCGCCTCGACGCGCGCGAGGATCTGCTCCGCCACCGTCGTCGTCGAGTATCCCTGCGCCTTCTTCAGATCGACGCCGACCGCTTCCTGATCGTTGTACAGCGCGAGGGTGCGCTGCTCTTCCGCAGCATCGCGGATGGTCGCCACTTCGCTCAGCCGCAGCAGACGCCCGTTGCGGCCGCTGACGACGATGTTCGCGAAATCCCGCGGCTGCGCGATGCGGCCGAGGAGGCGGATGGACTGCTCGGTGGTTCCCTTGACGATGCGGCCGACCGGCGCCGCGAGATTCTGACTCTGCACCACCTGCACGACCTGGGCGATCGACACGCCCGCGGCCTCGAGCCTGCGCGGATCGAGCTCGATGACGACCTGCCGTTCGAGCCCGCCGCGGATGACCACGTCCGCGACGCCCGCCACCGATCGCAGTTGCGGCTCGACCACCTCGTCCACCAGCGACGTGAGCTGCGGCACGCTGCGCGTCTTCGACGCCAGCGTCAGCGACACGATGGGCAGGTCCGCGGGATCGAACCGCGTCAGCACCGGCTCTTCCAGCTCCAGCGGCAGCTCGCCGCGAATGCGCGAGATCGCGTCGCGGACGTCCTGCGTGGCCTCGTTCGTGTCCTTGGAGAAGACGAACTCGATGATGATCTGGCCGAAGCCGTCGACCGAACTGGAAGTGATCCTGTCGACGCCGCTGATGGACGCGATCGCGTCCTCGATCGGTTTGACGGCCTCCTGTTCGACCACCTCCGGTGACGCGCCGGGATACGGCACGGACACCGCGACGACCGGCGCGTCGATCTCGGGGAACTCGTCGGTCTCCAGCTTCACGATCGCGAACAGGCCGAAGACCACGAGGGCCAGCATGAGGACGATCGTGACGACGGGCCGGTCGATGGCGAAGTTGGAGATCCACATCGCGTCAGCTCACGTTCACGCGCGTGCCGGGTGTAATGGTCCGCGCCGGACCGATCAGCACGACGTCGCCCTCGGCCAGCCCGGCCAGGATCTCGACGAATCCTTCGGCGTCGCTGCGCATCCCGAGCTGTACGTTGACGCGCTCGGTGAGTCCGTTGCGCACGCGCACGACGGCGGGTGCGGCGCCGCTCTCGTCGAGCGCTTCGAGCGGAATCACCAGCCCGATGCGCGCAATGGTGCGCACGGTCCCCTCGGCGAACAGCCCGCCGATGAGGCGCTTGCCCTGGTTGGGCCTGCCCACGTTAGGCAACGCCACGTAGACGCGCACCTGGCCGGTACCGGGGTCGACGCTCGGCGCGACGCGGGTGACGGTGCCGCGGAAGGTCTGGCCCGGATAGCCGCGCACTTCGAGCTCGACGGAGGTGCCGGGGTTCACCTGCGCGATGGCGTCGGCGGGAACCGTGGCTTCGAGCTGCAGCGTGGACAGATCGACGATGGTGAAGAGCGGCGTGCCCGGTGCGACGACGTCGCCGGTGCTGACGCGCTTCTCGCTGACGATGCCGCTGACGGCGGAAGCGACGCGCTGGTTGCCGGCGCGGTCCTGCGCGGCGGCGAGCTGCGCGCGCGCCTGTCCGAGCTGGGCTTCGGCTGTAGCTACCTGCGAGCGCGTGACGTCGATGTCTTTCTTCGGCAGCGCGCCCGCGGACGCGAGCCTCTGCGTGCGCTCGGAGTCGCGTCGCGCGACGGCAACCGCCGTCTGCGCGGATTGCACGGCCACGCGCGCGGACGCCAGCGTTTCGGACGCGGTGGGGTCGTTGATGCGCGCGAGCTCGGCGCCCCGCGCGACGCTCTGGCCTTCCGCGGCGCTGACGCTGGTCACGGTGCCGGCGGTCTCGGCGAGGATCGATGCGCTCTGCTGCGGCTGCAGCGTGCCGCTGAGCCGCGGTCCTGTCGCGACGTACCGCTTGGTCACGGTGGCGACGCTTGCGCGCTCGATGGGCATCACCGGCGGCGCCGGCTTCGGCGGCGCCTCGCGCTTGCACGCCCCCATCAGAGG
Source organism: uncultured Acidobacteriota bacterium (assembly GCA_963821585.1). Classification (GTDB taxonomy): domain Bacteria; phylum Acidobacteriota; class Thermoanaerobaculia; order Gp7-AA8; family Gp7-AA8; genus QHVT01. Next base: position 1,242,424 of record CAWGEI010000005.1, on the reverse strand, counting down.
AACGACCAAAAGAACGATGAGAAGGCGCTTCAAGGCTGGACTCCTGACATCTGCAACTGCATCGGCAGTAACGGCAACAACTCGACGCGGGTCTGCGCGATCCAGAGATCGCGCGCGGCCTGGGCGCGGTTCGCGCGGGCCTGCTCGAGCAGCAACCGCGCGTTCTGGATTTCGAGCGGGATCGACACGCCCTCGACATAGCGCAGCTGCGCGAGCTCGTACCCGCGCGTAGCCTGTTCGACGGTGCCTTCCGTCGCCTCGTATGCGGCGCGAGCGGCGCGCACTTCGGCGATTGCGGCCGAGGCATCGAGCGTTGCGCGCTCGGTGATCTGGTCGAGCTGCGCCTCGGCCTCCGCCACGTCCGCGCGGGCGCTCTCGATCTCCGCGTTGATGCGGCCGCCTGCGTAGAGCGGAAGCTGCACGGACGCCCCGACCGTCCAGTTCTTCCGGAAGCCGCCGAGGTCGGGCAGAAGGTTGTCGCTATAGGCGACGAGACCGTATTGCGATTGCGCGGAGATTGTGGGCATCCGCTGCGCCTCCGCGGCGTCGAGCTGGTGTTCGGCGGCTTCGAGCCGCGATCGTGCCTGATGGACGACGGTACGAGCGGTGACGTCGATGCTCGCGGTGACGCTCCGCGCCGCCGCTGCGGTCACAGGCGTCGTCAACCGCAGTGGTTGATCCTCCGGGAGGTCCAGCAGCGCGCGCAGGCGATCGAGTGCAAGCTCGCGCTGCGTCTGGCGGCGGATGAGCACGGGACGCTGGTTGTCGCGCGTGACCCGCGCCTGCAGCACGTCGAAGTCCGCCTGCGCGCCTTCGCGCGCGCGGAGCGACGTGATCCGCAGCGTCTCTTCCGCATTCGCGAGGCTCGTCTCGGCGATGTCGACGAGCTCCGCCGCGAGCTGCGCGTCGAAGTACGCCGTGGTCACGTCGAGCCGCGTCTGCGCCTCCAGCGATCCGACGTTCATCGCCGCGACGTCCGCCAGCTCCTCGGCCGCCCGGGTTTGCGCTTCGACGCGTCCTCCGGTGAAGAGCGCCCAGTTGAACGAAAGCCCGAGATTCCACGTGTTCGGCGCGCCGAACCCGAGCTGCGAGAAGTCGAGCCCGCCGAAGCCGCCGGTGTCGGGACAGCCGATGCGCCGCTCCAGGATCGACACGCGCTCTTCGAGCGGGAGCGACGGATCGGGCGTGAACGTCCCCTGGCAATCCACCGGCACCGCGGGCTGCTCACCACCGCCGAGGCCCTCGAACTGACTGGCGAGCGAGCGCTGGTACGAGCTCGAAGCGTTCACCTGCGGCTTGCGCTGCGACTCGGTGCGATCGACGTTCGCGCTCGCACGGCGGACTCCGGCACGCGCGATCGCCAGATCCTCGCTCGTTGCCGTCGCGATCGCCAGCGCTTCCTCGAGCGACAGCTCACGGACTTCCTGGCCCCGCACATCGAGAGCAAACAGCAGCACGACCACCACAGCAACGACACTTCGCAAAACGTCAGCATGCGGGAGCAAGTTGTGGGCCCGAGGCGGCGTTACGCACCGGCGAGCCGCCGGTGGACCGGCCGGCTGGGCAGCCGGCGCGCCTGTGGTGCCGGCGCCTCGCCGGCCGTTTCGCCGGCGCCTCGCCGGCAGTACGCCGGACGCGGCCGAGGGCGCGCCGGACGCCGGCCGGCCGGTCCACCGGCGGCTCGCCGGTGTCGCGCAAGAAGTAGCGGATATGCTCTCGCGCATGATCGACCTGGAAATCGCACTCGACGACCGGCCTGGCGCACTCGCGGACATGGGAGAAGCGCTCGGCCGCGCGGGCGTGAGCGTCGAAGGCGGCGGGGTGTTCGTCGTGGACGGCGTGGGCGTCGCGCACTTTCTGTTTCACGACGGGGCGGCCGCGCGGCGCGCGCTGGAGAGCAACGGCATCCGCGTCCTCGGCGAAGCCGAGGTGGTGACGGTGCGGCTGGACCAGGAGACGCCGGGACAGCTGGGGAAGATCGCGCGGCGGATGGCGGAGGCCGGGGTGAACATCCGGGTGCAGTACAGCGATCACGACCACCAGTTGATCCTGGTGGTCGATGATCGGGAGCAGGCGCGCATCGTGGCGGACGAGTGGATGCGCTCGCGCACGCAGCGTTGAGGAGCGCCCCGCTATTGGGGCGCGGCCGGAGGCGGCTCGCGCGGCGGCGGAGGCGGCGGCATCTCCGGCTCGGGATGGCCGCGGTGGCAGGTCCAGCAGCCGACGCGTGACTGGAGCGGTCCGGCGGCGGCCGCAGCTTCGTGCGCTGAGGGCCCCTCGATCTCCTCGACGCGCTCGAGCCACTCGTCGTTGATCTGGCGGGTCATCTGGATCATCACCCGCGCGACGCGCTTCTCCTTCTTGGCGTCCGAAGGGAAGTCGAGCTCCTCTTTCGGCGTCGTGGCGGTGACGACGTGGCAGTTGTTGCAGCGCACGCCGAGGCTGCGCGTGAACGTGCGCATCACGGCCAGCAGCTCGTCGCGCGTCATGTCGCGCGGCAGCACCTGCAGGTTTTTGAAGCCCGCGGGCGAGGCCGCCTGCGGCGCCGCGGTTGGCGGCGTCGTCGTGCCGGTGCATCCGAGGATCAGAGCGGCGGTCAGGATCGGTGAAAGAAGACGGACATTCATGCATAGCTCCCGGGAGGCAGCGCTGCAGAAGTCGTGCACGCCGTCGCCGTCAGCCGGCGATTTGCAGCGAACATCACGAGCGTCCGCATGGATTGTCAATCGGAATGACAATTCATGCAGTGCTCAGGAGCTGCGGGCGGACGAGGGCGCGGCAAAATCGCCGCAAATGCGGAAATCATCGTCGCGATTGCGGCGGGATCGCAGCCGGGGCGGGAGCTATCGCCGCGCACGCGGCGCGCGTGAAGGCCTCAGCACCGTTCCTTCACGATCGCCACGGCTTGCCGCTCGAGAGTCTCGCAGCAGGTGACCCACTGCGAGTCGAACCAGCCGTTCTCGCGGTAGTGGATGGTGACGGCGACGACGGGCTGGCCGTGCTCGTCGCACCGCAGGCGGCCGGCGCTCTCGAGCCGGTCGTGCAGGCGGTGGCGCAAGGTCTGGCTGCGGTCTTCGATGGTGATCTTCATCGCATCGGGGATCCGGCTCATGTCGCGCTGGCCGCGACCCTCACGCGGCGGGGCGGCAGCAGCATGTGCCAGCGGGTCACGTGCTCCTGCGGCAGGACGAATTCGAAGGTCTGGCTGTGGGAGCGCAGGCGCAGCACTTTGCCGGCTACGATGGCGAGGCCGGTGGCCAGCTCGGTGTCGTACTCGACTTCGCGCACCCAGTCCAGATCGATCGACGCTTCCATATCGGAGTTCTCATAGAAGAGCGTCGACTGTGTCAACGCGAGGGCGACGTCGAGGTGCCGGTTTCCGTCGACGAACTCTCCCCTGCTGACGATCTTCGATGCCGCCCTCCGCCGCTCGGTGAAGACGGCGATCCGGTCCGTGGCGAAACGGACATAGAGATTCCAGGCGAGAAGCGCAACCGCGACAATCGCCGCAATCGTGATCCATACCATCATGACGTCTCCTTCCCATGTGCGGGAGAACGGCCGGGCGGCCGTCCTCCCGCGATTTTGATCAACGCGTCATTTGCGCGGGCGGGCTTCGTTGACCTTGAGGGCCTGGCCGTTCACGTCGCGGCCGTCGAGGCCCGCGATCGCGGCGTTTCCCTCTTCGGCATTGGTGTACTCGACGAAGCCGAAGCCTTTCGACTCACCGCTGGACCGCTCCGTGGCGACGTTCGCCGAAACGACCTTGCCGTACGGCGTGGCGAGCTCGCTGAGCTGCGCGTCGTTGACCTGTTTGGAGAGATTTCCTACGTACAATTTCATTGTTGCTCCTGGGCCGATTTCGTTCGGCCGTTCTCACGGTGCCGCAGCGTGAAGACACGGCGACCTATCGGAGAACCGGGCTAAGAGGAGTGAGTCCAGAGATCTGACTTAGTTCAGATGGACTGAAGGGCCGAGGAAGGTTCCCCGGAGGTAACCCCACCATACGCGCATTGGCCGTCAAAGTACACCGCACGGCCTGAAGAAGGTCCACAATGGCGCCATCATGAAACTCTACGTAGGAAATCTGTCCAGTCAGATCACCGACCCGGAGCTGCGCGAGCTGGCTCTTCCGTTCGGGAAGCCGGAGTCCGCCAACATTGCCCGCTTCCTTGTCGGCGGTGCGTCGAAGGGATTCGGCTACATTGAATACGCCAAACCCGATGAGGGCCGCGCCGCGATTGCCGGTCTCAATGGGAAGGACGTGCACGGGCAGCGGCTGTCGGTCTACGAAGCCACGGCGAGCCATGCCCGTCCGTGGGTGAGTGCCACGCCGCCCGCGAAGGAGCCCCGGCCCGCCAAGCGCGCCGCCGGCGCAGGCTCCACGCGCGCCCGCCAACAAAAATAAAGGCGGAGCCTCGCGGCTCCGCCTTCCTTCAACTTCCGTGAATCGCGACGACTAGTCTAGTTGCCGTTCACGTGCAGGTGCATGAACGTGTCGTGCGCGCTGGTCGAGACGATGCGGATCGACGTGCCGGTCGCGGGGATGAGAACGCTCGCATCCGGCTTGGTCGAGAACCAGTAGGTGCTGGTGTCGTTGAACACCCGCACCGCGGGCTCGGACGGGAACGGGATCTCGAACTGCACGCGGCGGTTCGGCGTGCCGGCCGGGCTGCCCGGGAGCGGCGGCAGGGTGCCGACGTACGGCATCGTGAGCGCGTCGGTCGGCTCGAGTCCGAACGTCGCGTCGAAGGACTGCACGGTGCTGGACCACGGCGAGAAGCTCCAGAAGCGATCCGAGCCCGGCTCCTGCACGCCGAGGCGCGTGCGCGGCGCCGGACGCGCGTCGATCTGCAGCGCGAAGCCCTCACCCGGGTGCACCGACGTGTTGTTGTTCGTCCAGTCCGCGTCGGCGTACGTGATGAGCAGGCCGTCCTGGTACGGATAGTGTCCAACCTTGCCGCTCAGGTAGCTCGTGCCGGCATACGGTCCGGTCTGGAGACCGGTGTCGTAGCCGCGGTACTGGCGGAACTCGGCGATGTAGTAGTGCGGGTTGTTCGTCACGACTTTACCGGACGACGTGGTGAACTTGTCCAGCGCCCACCCGTTCGGCGCAGCCTCGGCGTTGTCCGAGAAGCCGCCGACCGTGATGTCGTCGACCGCGATGCCCCAGTTGAACGTGAAGGCGTCGGTCTGGTAGCGGACGCGCAGCAGGACCGTCTGGCCCGCGTAGGCCGCGAGGTCGAACGACACATTGCGCCACGCGCCGGCGGTCGTGCCGGTGATGCCGTTGCCGAGGTTCTGGCCGTTCGGACTGGTGGTGGTGGTGATGCCCGCCGCGGCGAGGTTCGTCCACGACGAGCCGCCGTTCGCCGACACGGAGACGTACGCGTAATCCCAGTTCGTCTCGATGTTGTACGCCATGCGCATCGACAGCGTCGGGGCGCCGGCCGGGACGTCGATGGAGCGGGTCATCGTCGCGTCATACGAATTCGCCGCGCCGCTGACCCACACTTTACCGTTCGCGGCCACGACGGCGGACGCGTCGTACTCATACTTGAAGTTCTGATTGGCCGGGAGGGGGATGACCAGCGCCTGGCCGGCCTTCGTCGAGCTCCCCGCGGGTCCGAGCTTGTGGACCGAGAACTTGCCGAAGACGGCCTGGTCGTAGAGCAGCCAGCCGAGCTGCAGCTTGTCCCACGCGCTGAAGTCGCCCGGGCGCGCGCCGACGCTTTCGCCGCCGGCACCGAGGTAGGAGCCGGCCGACATGATCGTCCAGTAACCCGTGCCGTTGCTGCCGCCGGCCGCGTCGTAGTGATCGGGCAGGCCGAGGTCATGCCCGTACTCGTGCGCGAAGACGCCGAGGCCGCCGTTCTCCGGCTGCACGGTGTAGTCGCCGACCCAGATGCCGGTCGGATTCGCCGCGTAGGCGTTGGTGACCGTGGCCACGTTGGAGCTCGTGGTGACCCCGCGGACGTGACCGCCAGAGGAGCCGAGCGTCGTGCCGTCCGGGTTCGCCCCCCAGCCGCCGCCGAACTGCACGCCGCCATCCTTGTTGTAGGTGGGGCCGGTCAGGCCGCCGAGCTGATAGAACGCCTGCCAGCGGTGCGACCAGATGGCGTCAGCGTTGCCGGCGCCGGTCTCCTCACCCGCGCCGGCGTGGACGATCTGGAAGTGATCGATGTAGCCGTCCGGCTCGTTGAAGTTGCCGTCCAGGTCGTAGTCGTAGCGGTCGGCCACGTCGTAGGTCTCGAGGTAGTCGGTGACTTGCTGCAGGGTCTTGCCGGACGCGAGCTGCGCCGCGGTCCAGGTGTTCATCGTGTCGGCGATGAGCGTCCACATCGTGGCGTCGCCCAGCGCGTTGGCTCCGTAGCGCGAGCCGTTGAACGGCACCTTCACCCAGTGCATGACGTCGCCGTTGAAGGTGTAGCGTCCGGAGGACTGCGCCTGGTAGTACTCGACCATCTGGTTGAAGTACATGTCCAGGTAGTGCTCGCGGTTGTAGTCCGGCTGCCAGATCGTGGTGTTGTTCGTCTCACGATTCGGCTGGAGGATGGTGTTGTGGAGCGGACCGGCGGTCTGGGAGAGGCCGGGATTGCTCGGGCTGGTGATGTAGCCACCCTGGGTGCCGAACTCGACGAGCATGACGAAGATGCGGTCGGTGCGCTCGATGGGAAAGTCGACGTACTGGCCGCGCGCGACCTCGTGCGTCTTCCCGGCCTTCTTGCGGGACGCGATCTGCTGCTTCACGGCTTCGCGGCGCTTCGCGGCCTTCGCATTCGCCCGCGGCGAAGGGAAGTTGTCGCTGCCGACGAGCTGGGGACCGCCGTTTTCGTCAGCGGCCAGCGTGATGGCCACGCGCTCGCCGTCGACGGGCGGAAGCGGGGCGAGGAATTCTTCCTGAGCTGCCACGGGGAAAGCCGCAACGAGGAGCGCGGCCAGAGACAACACGAGATTCTTCAAATGGGGAGACCTCCAAAGGGTTGATGGACAGCACACTGCGAATGCGCGGACAGCCTCTGTGGACGGGAGAAGGGACCCATAAGAACGGAAGGATGGCAGTCGTGATTCCATGACTTATGGAGTGCGGCGACGATGAGTCGCCGCACTCCACAGGTCGTCAGCCGAGGACTTTGCGCATGTCGCGGAGGAGCTTCTCGGCCTCTTCGACCTGGCGGAGGAGATCCACGTCGCCGCGCTTGTCGACGAGCGTGGTCCAGGGGTGGCGCTTGAGGGCCGTGGTCAGCTCTTCGATCTCGCCGGCGAGGGTGCCTTTCTTGGGCGCCTCGGGCGGTGCGAGGGTGTCCATCACGGCGTCGAGGCTCTCGCCTTCGACGAACCTCTGCTTGGCGACGGGATCCCGGAGGACGATGCGGAGCTTGCGGATCTCTTTCGAGTTCGTGATCTCGTTGTCGTTGACCTTTTGCACGATGGTGTCGAGGACCGAGGGCGTGAGGAGGCTCTTGTTGATGTTCTTGATCTCGCGCGCCCAGGTGATGGACGAGCCGGGCTCGGGGAGGTTGGTGAGCTTCTCGGAGAGCTCGTAGATCTCGACGAGCTTGTCGAGCTCGCGGACGGTGACGCCGAGGATGTTGGCGGCGCTGGCGCGGCCGACGATGTCGACCAGGCCGTACGCGACCATCTCCTTCTCTTTCGCGTCCCACTCCTTGCGCTGGCGGTGGATGTAGATCCAGACGCGCAGCCGCTCGTCGTCGGTGAGCGTGCGGTCGGTGATCTCGAGGGGGATGCGCCGGTACACGTCTTTCTTCTGGATCTCGACGAGGACCTTGGAGTTGGTCCAGCGGCGGTCGCCGTCGATGATGCGCAGCTTGCCGGCGAGGTCGGGGTGCGGCTCGACCAGCAGCGGCTCGAAAATGCCCTCGTTGGCCTCGATCTGGCGCTGCAGTTCGAGGTCTTCCTTGGGGCCCATGCGCGGCTGGCGCTCGTTCGGCACGACGTCATACAGATCGCGCGTGTCGCGGTAGGTGCGCAGAATGGTGCGGCCGAGGCGGCGCTCCTGCCACTGGATGGCGGCGGCGGTGCTCATTCCTTCACCCGGAAGGCGGCGGGACGGACGACGTTCTGCGGCGGCGGCTCGTCGCGGGCTTCGAGGATGGCGGCGACGTCGGTGTCGATCTCGCGCAGGACGTTCTTGATGCGCGTCAGCACCGTGCCGCGTTTCTTCCAGACGTTGTCGTGGGTGCGCTTCTCGTCGACGTCGATCTGCAGCGCCTCACCCGCGAGCTCCGCGGCCTCGGCCAGCTTGCGCTTGAACGTCGTGGAGGTGATGAAGCGGAAGAGGCGGCTGAGTTTGTCCGAGCGCTCCGCGTCGCTGAGCTGCGCGACGTGCATGGCGATGAGCGCCTTGCGCAGCACTTCGACGATGGCGCGGACGCGCGCGGGAGCAACGACGATCACGCCGGCTTCGATGAACAGCTCGCGCTTGCCGGAGGGAAAGATGGTGGTGGCGAGGATGGCCTGATCGGCGCCGGTATCGCTCTGATCCTGGCGGAGCTTCGTGACGAAGGCCTGCTGCCACGCGCCGCGCGGTTTTGCATCAATGAGGATCTTGCCGGCGGACTGGCCCTTGTAGCGGATGTCGTGCAGAAGGTTCGCCGCCCCGCCCTTCCCTTTCATCGGCACGATGTGGTCCTCGGGAAACGCCCCGCGCAGCTCGTCGTAAAGGTCGATCTCCCCGCCTTCGCCGATCTCCGCGCCCTTCTTCACGCGGCGGCTCATTTCGGAGATCTTTTTCTGCAAAGCCTCACGCTCGCGCGCAAACTCCGCGTCCTTGCGGAGGAGCGCGGCCTCGCGGTCCTTCTGGAGGATCTGGCGGACGTCGGAGATCTCCTTCTTCCGCTGCCGGTCGAGCTCCTGCTTCACCAGCTCGACCTGCTTGGCCATCTTGGCGCGCTCGGCGTCGAGGGCCTTCCGTTCCTTCATCAGCTTCTGCGCGTGGAGGGCGACTTCCTTCTCCAGCTGCACGCGCATGGCTTTTTCGGCGTCGGCGAGCTTTTTCCGCTCGTCCTCGCGAATGGAGGCCTGGACCTGAAGGAACTTGGCGTGAGTGATGGTGCTGCCGCACCAGGGACACTTTTCCGTCGTCGCGACCATGATTCCCGATCCTTCTGAGAACTTTTACGTCCTTCTATCACCTTCTGTCAACCTAATCACTCATTTTGCGGTCCTTCTAATTCCTTGTTTGTCCTTTTTACTCCTTCTGCTACCATGTGCCGACTGTTAGTTGAGGAGAACGCTTATGGATCTGGTACTGAAACTTCGTGAGATCCGCCGCCTGCGCGGCTTGACCCAGAAGGACGTTGCCCGGATTTCGGGCGTCGGCGCAAAGACCATCAGCTCGTTTGAGACGGGGGAACGGATCGGGTCGCTGAAGCTCGCGCAGCTCGAGCGCCTCCTGAAAGTCTATGGCATGACGGAGAATGAGTTCTTCAGCGGACTGATCGAGCGGGAGATCGCGCCGTGGGAGCTCGACGCCGAGGACGTGGCGGTGACCCGCCTGCTCGACGACCTCCGCGCGCTGTCGAAGACCGTGCAGCGCAACCTGCTGGGCAAGTTCCAGCTCATGGTCGAAACGGTGACCGAGGTGTACGGCGACGACGAGAAGAGTCGCTTCGCGCCGGAGCCGGCGTACCTCGACCGCGAGGTTGCCCGGGCCGCGAGATGGTGACTACGGATACAGGAGCACGACCGCTGCTGCGACGCCGCCGAGGATGGCAAACAGGACGGCGACGCGCAGCAGCAGGCGGCGAGAGCCGAGGACCGCGACGATGCCGGTCTTGAACGCGAGGTTGGCCATGAAGGCGATCAGGATCACCCGCCAGGCGCGGCCGGGATCGAGCTGCCCGAGGCTGGCCATCTTCGCCGTCGAGAGCGTGATGGCGTCCACGTCCGTGAGGCCCGCCACGATGGCCACGTAGTACAGAGCCGAGTCGCCGATGGCGTGGCGTACCCACGCCACGGCGAGCAGCACGATCGCGTACACGGCCGCGAATACCAGGGCCGCGCGCAGCATGGTCGGGTTCTCCTGTTCCGGCAGGTCGGCGGGATGCCGCGCCGCGCGCCACCAGACCGCGAGCGACAACACGATCGCCGCGGCGAGGACGATGCCGATCGGGATCACGACCTGCGCGAGCAGCCCGGGCGCGACGACCGCGACTTCGACCAGCACGCGGATCGCGACCACCGCCGTGGCGATCATGATCACCACCGCCGCGAGCGGCGCCGCTTCGTTGCTCGCCTTCGTCCGCCGCGCATAGCCGACCGTCGTCGCAGTGCTGGAGATCACGCCGCCGAGGAGACCTCCGAGCAGCGCGCCGCTGCGCGCGCCGACGAACTTCCAGGCGATGTAGCCCGCGAGGTTGATGCCGACGATCAGCACCACGAGCAGCCAGATCTCGAAGAGGTTGAACACCGCCCACGGGCCGAACGCCTGGTCCGGCAGCACGGGCAGGATCACCAGCGCCAGGAGCGCGAACTTGATGATCGCGCGGACGTCGTCCTCGCCGAGACGCTCCATCGCCTTCTGGAACGGCGCCTTCGCCTGCAGGAGGACGGCGACGGTGCCGCCGAGGACGACGGCCAGCCTGCGGTCGCCGAGGATGATCCCCGCTCCGATCAGATACATCGCCAGCAGCGCCACCTCGGTGGTCATACCGCCGTCCCCTTTCGCGCTCGCGGCGTAGTGGCTGACCGCGGTGAGGATGGCGATGGAGAGGAGTCCGGCCGCCACCACCCACCCGCCCGTGTGGCGCGCGAGCAGCGCGGAGAGCGTCCCGGAGAGCGTGACCAGCGCGAACGTGCGCAGCCCCGCCATGGGGACCTTCGTGCTCTCGCGCTGCAACCCGACCAACAGTCCGAGGCCGAGAGCGATCGCCAGATCGACGAACGGATCGGGAAGCATCACGCGGCGATGACCTTGTCGACGCGGATCTCCGACTGCAGCGTCTTCGCCACGGGGCAACGCCCGGCGATGACCAGCAGTTTCTCGCGCTGCTCGGGCGTGAGTTGCTCCCCGTGCAGCACGAGCTCGACCTTGAAGCGATGGATGTAGCCCGCCTGCGTCGTGCAGTCCGCGCAGTCCTTCGCGTGCTGGCGGTCGTGCGTGACGGTGACGTCGACGCCTTCGAGCGGGATCTTCTCGCGCTTCGCATAGAACTGCAGGGTCATGGCCGTGCAGCCGCCGAGGGCGGAGGCAAGCATGTCGTACGGCGTGGGGCCCTCCCCGCCTCCGCCGACGTCGGCCGGCTCGTCGAGCACCCAGCGGTACGGACCGGCCTCCACTTCCGTGCGGAACGAGCCTCGCGCGCGCAGGACCACCGGCGATGTCGTCATTTGTTTTTCTCCCGCGATGATTCTAGTCAGCATCGGTGACCGCGTAGCGGTCATCAGAGAATAGCCCCCGGCGACAGCCGGGGGACGGGAGGCGTCACGGAACATGAGCCCGCGTAGCGGGCGGCAGGCCCTTTCGCCCGCTACGCGGGCTCGCACCAAAGGCCATCGCATCCCCCGGCTGAAGCCGGGGGCTATTCTCTGTTACCCGCTACGCGGGCTCCGCTTAGCCCTTCGTTCCCGCACTCCCGATGTAAGGCCGATGGTGGCCGTACTCTGCCCCATACTCGCCGCCCATGAAACCGTTTGCTGCGCTGCTCGTCCTCTTCGTCGCGCTCACCGCCGGTGCCCAGGACGTTCGCGTCGGGGGCCTCGAAGGGAACGGCGCCGTGTTCGGTTCCTCCGCCGGCACCATCATCGATTGGACGCGGCCCGCCGCCGCCAGCGGCACTTTGACCACAGCAAGCGTCGCCTGGACTGATGCGTCCGTGCCCTGCGACAACATCTTCTACGTGCGCTTCTACGCGATCCCCGGCAACGCGCTCGTCACGGTCATGACCGCCGAGCGCGGACCGTTCCGCGCGGTCAACGGCATCAACACGGTCGCGCTGGAGCCGCCGGTGGACGTTACGTCGGAGACGTACATCGGCGTGCGCCGCGTAGCGGGACCGGAGAGCTGCGGCAAGACGTATGGGACGTTCACCCGCACGCCAAGCCGCGCGCTGTGGACCGATCAGGACTTCAGGGGCGGGTCGTTGACCGCGTTATCGCCGCTGAACAACTACCGCCTGCAGGCGCAGGCGTCGAGCGGACCGTCCGTGCGCGTCTCGACGATCCTCGTCGCCGGCTCGACGGCGGGCGGCTTCGGATCGATGTTCCGGACGGCGCTCACGCTCTCGAATCCGAGCGCGCTGGAGATCCGCGGCAAGCTGGTCTTCCGCCCCGCGGGCGTGGCGGGCAACGACAGCAATCCGTCGCTGGACTACGTGATCCCGCCGAACGGCACGCTCAACTACGCCGACATCATCGCCACGATGGGCCAGACGGGCCTCGGCAGTCTCGACGTCTTCACGACCGCGAGCCCCACACCCATCGCGTCCGCGCGCATCTTCAACGACGCGGGTGCGGAGGGCACGAGCGGGTTGTCCGAGGAGGCGATTCCGGCGGGGAGTACGTACCTGTCGCTGGCGAACGTCCTGATCCCGACCGATCTCACGAACTTCCGCCTGAACATCGGCATCCGCACCATCGCGGCAACCAACGTCAACATCGAGGTCTACAACGCCGCGGGCCAGCGCACGGCGACACGCTCGCGAAGCTATCCGGCGAACTACTTCATCCAGACCGGCGCGTCCGCGTTCATCGACAACGCGGAGCTGCCTCCCGGCGGCAAGATCGTCGTGTTCGCGTACGAGAAAGAGTTTTACGTATACGGCTCCGTCACCGACAACCGCACCAACGATCCGGGGATGCGCATCGGGCTGGATTAAGCCACGCTGGCCTCGTCTTCGTCGTCGATGTTCTCCACGCCTACGATCCCTCTCGCGCCGTGCGAGAGGTACTCCTCCTGCGAGAAGTCGTCCACCTGGATCGCGGCGCTGCGCAGTTCCTCGGAACGCACGAGCACCGCGTGCTCGTCGGCGGTGATGACGTGCTTCTCGAGCGCGGCGTCGTACAGCGCGCGGCCTTTGGCTTTGGCGAGGGTCTTGGCCTTCACCGCGGCGCGCACCTTCTTGTCAATGCCCTCCGCGTGCTTGACGATACGGAAGGTCTCCTCGAGGAGGCCGAGCTGTTCGACGTTGTTGTCGGGCATGTAGATGCCGTCCGTGTGGCGCAGGCGCTGCTCGCTGTCGCTGAGGATCAGCGACGCGATCTTGTGGGTGTGCTTGTCGTTGGCCTCACCCGCCAGGGCGTTGAGGTTCGACCACATGCGCAGCGGGCCGGCGAAGAGCCACGTCAGGCCCGGCACCGGCAGGTTGCCGAGGATGCCGTCGAACGCCTTCTGGATCTCGTACAGCGCGTGGTTCATGGTGAAGTGGACGAACGGCAGGTCTTCCTTGAGGCGCCCTTCCGCCTCGTAGCGGCGCAGGACGGCGGTGCCGATGTACATCCACGACAGGACGTCCGCGAAGCGGCCGGTGAGCTTCTCTTTCAGCTTCAGCGAGCCGCCGAGGGCACCCATGGCGATGTCGGCCATGATCGCGAACGTCGCCGACGCCCACGCCAGCTTGCGGTAGTACCGCGCGGTGCTGCCGCCGACCGGGCTGCCCGCGAGCAGGCCGCGCGTGAGCGACAGCACGACCGCGCGCGACATGTTGCGGACGATGTGGCCGATGTGGCCCCAGAACGCCAGGTCGAACGCCTTCAGGTCGCGCGCGGCGATGGCCTCGATCTCCGCGAGCGCGTACGGATGCGCGCGCAATGCGCCCTGTCCGAAGATGATCAGCGTACGGGTGAGGATGTTCGCGCCCTCGACGGTGATGGCGATCGGGGCCGCGATGTAGAAGTGCGCGAGCAGATTGCGCGGTCCACGCGAGATGCCGGAGCCACCCGCGACGTCCATCGCGTCATTGATGATGCGGCGGCCGATCTCGGTGGCGTGGTACTTCGCCATGGCCGTCACGACCGCGGGCTTGATGCCCTGATCGATGGCGCCGAGGGTGTAGCGGCGCATCGCTTCGAGGAGATAGTTGAAGCCCGCGATGCGCGCGACCGGCTCCTCGATCCCTTCGAACTTGCCGATCGGGAGGCCGAACTGCTTACGGATCGACGCGTATGCGCTGATGACGCGCGTGCCGATCTTCGCGCCGCCCGTCGACTGCGCCGGCAGCGAGATGCCCCGGCCCGCCGCGAGCGACTCGGTGAGCATCCGCCAGCCCTTGCCGCAGCCTTCCACGCCGCCCACCACGGCGTCGATCGACACGACCACGTCGTGCCCCTGCGTCGGGCAGTTGTAGAACGGCGTGCCGAGGGGATCGTGGCGGCGTCCGATGACGACGCCCGGCAGATTGGTCGGCACGAGCGCGCAGGTGATGCCGACGTCCTCGCCCTTGCCGAGAAGGTAGTCCGGATCGCGCAGCTTGAACGCAACGCCGAGGAGCGTCGCGATCGCCGCGAGGGTGATGTAGCGCTTGTTCCAGTTCAGGCGGATGTACAGCTTGCCGTCGTCGCCCTTGAACAGCGTTCCGTGCGACGCGATCGAGCCCGCATCCGAGCCCGCGCCGGGCTCCGTCAGCGCGAACGCCGGGATCTCGTCGCCCGAGGCGAGTCGCGGCAGCAGCCGCTGCTTCTGCTCCGGCGTCCCGTAGTGCATCAGCAGCTCCGCGGGGCCGAGGGAGTTCGGCACCATGACCGTGATGCACGCGGGGATCGAGCGCGTGGCCAGCTTCATGATCACTTCGCTGTGCGCCAGCGCCGTGAAGCCGAGACCTCCGAACTCCTTCGGAATGATCATGCCTAGGAAACGCTCGCGGCGGATGACCTCCCACGCCACCGGCGGCAGCTCGCGCGACTCCCACACTTCCCAGTCGTCGATGACCGCGCAGAGCTCATTCACCGGACCGTCGAGGAACGCCCGCTCCTCGGCCGTCAGCGACGGATACGGCTCCGCCATCAGTTTCTTGAAATCGGGCTTGCCGGAGAAGAGCTCCGCCTCCGCCCACACCGAACCGGATTCGATGGCCGTGCGCTCGGTCTCGGAGATCGGCGGCATGACCGGCGCCAGGATCTTCATGACGATGCTCGACACGAGCGCGCGGCGGATGGGCGTGATGAGAAAGACAGCCATCACGACGGCGTAGACCGCGAGCAGCCAGAGCGGGGCCCCGAAGCCGACGAGCAGCACCGCACCGAGGATTGCCCAGAGGATCAGCGGCGCGCCGGTGAATCCGAGGATGACCAGCGCGACGACCGCGCCGGCGATCCAGAGCCCTGTGTAGCTCTGGAGATAGAGACCGTAAATGGAGTCGAAGAGCTGCACGTGTGCCTCCCGTATCCGTGACAACACGGCATTATGAATGGCTATTCATTCAAAGGGGAAGGGGAATGCGGAACAACGTAGGGCGTGGCTTCAGCCCGCCCGTACTCGCGCGGTCGCCGCCCACCCCCGGGAGGGGCGGGCTGAAGCCGCGCCCTACATTACTTCCTATGACACTCCGTACACACCATGGGGCCCTTCCTCTCCGCCTTGTGGCAGGCGATGCAACGGATGTGGAAAGGATTCTTCGTCATGCTCATCTCGCGCATGGACGTCACCTCGCCCTTCGGGTCGAGGTGGCAGGTCGAGCACTTCACGACCTTCATGTCCTTCACCTTCTCCGCGGTCAGGGTTTTCTGGGTGTGATGGCAGGTGTCGCAGGATTTGGCCAGCGTCGTCGCGTGCTTCGCGTGGGTGAACGGGACGGGGAGCTGCTTCTTTGCCGCCGCGTTGATGGTGACGGTCTCCGGAATCTGGTCGGCGAGCGCCAGGGGCGCCGCGAAACAGAGCGCGAGGAGCACCGGAACGAGTCGTCGCATTAGTCCCTCATCCATCAAATCCCCCCTACATCTGGCCTTCCACGATCGGGACGATCAGCCGGGCCGCCCAGGCGCGGATGACTTTCGCTCGTGACACCAGAGGATACCTCTCCACGCGCGAGGGCTTGCCGTTTCCGCGAATGCGCCACGCGTTCTGGAGGTGGGCGTCGATGGACTCGAGGAGCGCCTGGGCCACTTCTTCGTCTTCCGCCAGGCACATGACTTCGGTGTTCAGATGCTCGGAGCGATTGGACAGGTTGTACGAGCCGATGAGAGCGATGCGGCCGTCGATGACGACGCTCTTGGCGTGCAGCGGGGCCGGTCCTTTGTACTCGCGGACGTCGATGCCCGCGCGCGCGAGCCGCCGCCGGTACTTGAGGTACGCCGCCTGCGGGAGCAGGCCGTCCGTCGAGCGGAGGGAGTTCGTCACGAGCTGGACGTACACGCCTTCTTTCGACTTCCGCTCGAGCAGGGTCAGAAAACGCCGGGACGGGATGATGTACGGCGACTCGATGACGATGGACGTCTTCGCCTCGGCGATGACTCTGGTGAGGTGGACGGCGACGCGCGGGCCATCGTCGACGGGGTCGTGCAGGAAGTCGACGACGTCCACCTCCGGCAGTCCCTCGGACCAGTCACGCCCGGTGTTCATTTTCACGGAGCGGTCGCACAATGCCTCGTCGAGCATCTGGGCAGCAGCGCGTTTCTCTTTCTCGGAAACGCGCACTTTCAGGTCGGCGACGTGCTCGCTGTCCCAGACTTTCTGGAAGTGACTGTCGGCCTCCACGGCTGACGCGCCGGCGATGTAGACGTCGCGGTCGACATAGTTCTTTTTTCGCGCCATTCCGAAGTACGCCTCGGCCAGGTTGCGCCCGCCGGCGATGTACCGCTCTCCGTCGACGATGACGACTTTCTCGTGCATGCGCCGGAACAGCCAGCTCGGATGGCGCAGGGTGAAGGGGTGGTAGACGCGCACTTCGACGCCTTCGTCGCGCAGGTGGGCGAGGACGGCTTTGGGGATGTGCTGGAAGTTGGCATCGACGACGAGGCGCACGCTGGGCACGCCGCGGCGGCGGGCGTCGCGGAGCAAGGCCAGGGCGACGTGCGTGATGCGGTCGTTGCGCGCCAGGAAGTAGAGCGCGTGAATCTCGGATTCGGCCTGTTGCAGGAGATCGACGCGCGCCTGGGCCGCGTCCTGCGGATCGTCGAGGATGCGGAAGACGTCGGCGCCGGCGGTCCCGGCAAGGATCAATGTGAACAGCGCAACGATGATGCGCATGCTCAGCCGTTGTGCACGTTGTGAACCACCTATACTCATCCGCGCGCGATGGCCTTCGAGACGTATCCCTCACGCTCGACGCAACTCGGACCGCTGCAGATCTGGCGCGCGCTGCCGGTGCGCGCGCACCGGCTGATCGGGGCATGGTGTTTCCTCGATCGCTATGGGCCTCTGTCGTTTACGGGCGACAAGCCGATGGACGTCGCGCCGCACCCGCACATCGGAATTCAGACCGTCTCCTGGCTGCTGGAAGGCGAAGTCCTGCACCGCGACAGCCTCGGGCTCGAGGCGATGGCACGCCCGGGCGCGGTGAACGTGATGACCTCCGGAAGCGGCATTTCTCACTCGGAGGAGACACCGGCGTCGAACATCGGACGGCTGAACGGCGTGCAGTTGTGGATTGCACTGCGCGACGAGCAGCGGCACGATGCGCCGTCGTTCGCGCACGTGCCGCGCGTGCCGCAGCGCGAGTACCGCTGCGGGTTCTCGGAGGTGTTCTACGAGCCGGGCCTCGGCGCGGACGTGCGCGTACACGCGCAGTCGACGCTGGAGATGCCGCTCGATCCCGCGTTCGAGCACGGGATCTTCCTGCTCGACGGCGACGCGACGCTGGAAGGGCAGCCGCTGGACGTGAACACGCTGTACTACCTCGCGGTGGGGCGCACCGATCTCTCAGTGCAGAGCGCGACCGGCGCACGCTTCCTCCTCCTCGGCGGCGAGCCGTTCCCGGAGACGGTCTTGATGTGGTGGAACTTCGTGGCGCGGACTCCGGAGGAGATCGAGGCGGCGCGGACGGAGTGGGAGCGCGGGACGCGCTTCGGCGAAGTGCGCGGCTACGCGGGACCGCGGCTGCACGCGCCCGCGCTCATGGCCCTCGCGCCGCCCAACCCGGCGTCGTGATCCTCTACTCCGCGGGCACGACGAACACGTCGTCGAACAGGGTCTCGAAGGATCCCTGCACCGCACCGCTGGCGATGATGAGGATGACGGATTGCGTGCGCGAGCCGGTGCGCGTCGTGAACGAAAACCCCTGCCACACGTTCGGCTCCGCGGGCGAGAGCAGCCGCGTGTCGCTGTCGATGAAGTCGCCCGTGCAGTCGGGCGTCTTGTAGGTGAAGACCGCCATCGTGCCGTCGCCTTTTTCTTTCGGCGCGGTCGTACGCACCTTCGCCCCGAATCGGTAGTTCGTGCTCTTGTTCACGGGCAGGCACTGGAGACGCTGCAGCGCCTTGGTGCTGCCGGTGTCGCGCAGGGAGATCGAGCCGGACGCAGGGCTGCCGTTCGCGTCGAGCGGCGACCATACGGCGGTGCCGATGCCGTTCGGGAAGCGGGGGGTGTACCAGATCCAGCCGTCGATGTTCGTGTCGAGCGTCCCATTCGAGACGAGGTTGGGATTCGCGATCGCGGGCGCGCCTTCCTGGGTGATGTCGAGGCGGATGCCGGCGACGATGGTCGTCGCCGTGCGCGCCTCGGGACTGGTGTTCGGCGCGACGGTGACATACGCCGCCGGCTGCGCGTCCATCGGCGCGGCCTCGACCGTCACCCACGCGGCGGACGAGTACCCGTTCCACTGCGCGCAGGCTGCGGTCTGCCCGTAGACGAAGACGATCCCCCGCGTCTGCCCCGCCGCGGGCACGGCCGCCGTCCCCCACCCGGGGACCAGCGAGAACGTGCACGGCTCCGCGGGATGCCGCACCACGCGAACGCGGGCGGCGAAGGCGGCAGGAGCGGCGAGTGAAGCGAGCGCGAGAACGACGAGGAGGCGTCTCATCGGGAACGTAATGTTAAACACGTTAACGCACGACATCTTCCTTTAGCGGCGTTTGGAGTGCGGAGGCAGCAGCGCCTCCGCTTTCGTCTCCGCGCGCGAATTGGAAAGCTGAGGCGCTGCCTCCGCACTCCACAACCACAGCCGTCGGTCTCTCGAGCAACTCCTCATCCGCGTCCGGATGGAACCTAATGCCGATCGTGCAGGCGGGCGTAGAGTTTTGCTCGCACTTCTTCCCACGGGATCGTCTTGACCTCGCCGGAATCGATCTGGCGAACGCGTCGCTCGATCTCTTCGGCCCACGCCGCCTCAACGTCTTCATCGACGTCACGTGCCATGCTGGAATCTTACCTCGGCTGCACGCGCCACAACTGCGCTCCCGCGTCCTCGTACACCAGCTCCATCCCGCCGTTGGGATGAGGTGGGACACAGGCGGGTTTGGCCACGAGGTAGTAGCGGGCGTCGATGCGGCGCATGTGTTGGGCGAGGGTCTGTGTGTCGTTCGCGCCGGTGAGGATGCGGGCGTAGGACCAGGGGCCGTTGTGGTCGCCGAGGAAGGGGCCGGCGGCATAGCCTTTGAGTTGTTCGCCGCGGCAGGCGTAGACGCGTTCCGTGCCGGCGAGGCGGAGGGCGCGGTATTCGGGGATGCGCTGGGCGAGCCACTCGTTGCGGGGGACGGGAAGGCCCTGGCGCGCGATGCGGTAGCCGGCGTAGGCGATTCCGGGCGCGATCGCGAGCAGGGCGAGCAGGGGCACGGCTTTCGGCCAGCGCGGGGCGATGAACAGAGCGGCGGCGATGCAGAGGAGCGGCAGGAGCGGGACGAGGTAGCGCGAGTCCTGAGGCAGGAAGCTGAAGACGGCGAGGTAGACGGCGCCGAGCAGCAGGACCCGCCGTGCGAAGGCGTCGCGTTTCACCGCGGCGGCGATCAGCGCGACGATGAGCAACGCGAGGAAGGGCGTCACCGGCGGCTGCATGCCGGCGCGGTCTCGCGCGAAGGTCACGTTCCAGAGCAGGGCCACGCGGTCGGCCAGAGAGACCTCCGACGGCGACTCCAGCGTCCAGAGACTCGGACGGACGAACGGGAACAGTGGATCGCCCGTGTGGAACCAGATCCACGCCGTCATCGGCAGCGCGGCGAGGCTGCACGTCAGCGCGTAAATCGCGGCACGGCGGCGCACGAGCGCGAGGATCAGTGCCGCCGCCGCGAAGTAGAAGCCGAGGTACTTCACGCTGCACGCGGAGCCGAGGAAGAAACCGGCGAGAGCGTACCGCTCGCGGTCGAGCGCGTAAAAGCCGGCGAGCACGAACAGCGTCAGCGCCATCTCGACGTGCAGCGTCGTGGCCAGCTGCACCACGAGCGGACTGCCGACGAACAACGCCGCGGCGAGCCACCCCGCGCGTGCGTCCCAGGCGACGAGCAGCCCGACGATGAGGATCAGCTCCACGAGCGAGACCAGGTGCGGCGCCCTGCCTCCAACATCACCGCCGAGGAGGAAGAGCGGGACGCACAACACCTCGTGCAGCACCGGGAACACCGGGAACCGCAGATCGGGCAGGAAACGAATCGCGCCGTCGCGCGCGAACGCCTGCACGAACGGCAGGTGATAGAGCGTCTCGTCGAACGCCAGCGGCGGATACAGCGCGAGCACGAGCAGCGGCACGAATACCAGCCACACCAGACGCGGCGCCGGAACCCTCAGCCGCAGCGTGGCGACCGCGAAGACGGCGGTGAGCACGAGGATCGGACCCGTGCGCAGCCAGCCGAGCACGCCGAGGAGAAAACACGCGTGGGCGTACAACGCGAGACCGAATGCGGCGCGGAGTGCGGTACCGTCCATCAACGAACGCCGCGCAGCTCGTGTTCGACGCGTGCGAACGCCTGTTCGAGCGCGGTCACCGTGTCACTCACGCCGGACAGCCGTCCCTCGTTCCCCATCCCCTCGAGCTCGGAGCACAGCTGATGGACTTCCGTGGCGCCGATGTTGCCGGAGCCGCTCCTGAACGCGTGGGCCGCGGCGGCGAGCGCGCGGGCGTCGTTCGCAGCCGCGGCGGCGCGGATGGCGGCGAGACGCGCCGGCGCGTCCTGGAGGTAGACGTTCGCGACCTCGGCGAAGAAGCCGTCGCCCATCCCGCGCAGCCGCGCGACGGTCTCGGCGTCGAGCGTCGCGCTCTGCGCCGGCAGGAATCGCTGCAGCACGCGCTGCAGCTCCGTCTCGTGGATGGGCTTGGCCAGGTAGTCGTCCATGCCCGCGGCCAGGCAGCGCTCGCGATCGCCGGCCAGCGCGTTGGCCGTGAGGGCGATGATCGGCAGCGTGGCGCCGCGGCGGCGCAGCTCGCGCGCGGCGGTCGAAGCCGTCCATCTCCGGCATCTGGATGTCCATGAGCACGAGCGCGTAGTCGTGGCGGCTGACCGCCTCGATGGCCTCGACGCCGTTGGCGACGGCGTCAGCGGCGACGCCGAGCTTCTCGAGCTGCCGCACCGCCACTTTCTGGTTCACAGGATTGTCCTCGGCCAGCAGCACGCGCACGTCCGTGCGCATCGGCACCGGCGCCATGCGCTCGGCCGGACGCGCGCGCTGGAAGGTGTCGCCCGCGAGCGATGTGGCGATGGCGTCGAAGAGCGAGGACTGTTTGACAGGCCGGATCAGGCATTCGTCGATGCCCACGACGCGGAGGATGGGCGGCTCGACGCGCTCGGAAAGCGACGTGATGATGATGATCTTCGTCGCGGCGAGGTCCTTGTCGGACTTGATCAGCCGCGCGAGCACGAGGCCGTCCATCGCCGGCAGGTCCATGTCCGTGAGGACGAGGTCGTACGGCGCACCCGCGGCTGCCGCTTCGCGCAGCGTGACCAGCGCCGCCGCGCCGCTTTCGGCTTCGTCGACGGTCATCCGCCACGCGCTGAGGTTGTGGCGGAGGACCCGGCGGTTGGTGGCCGTGTCGTCGACCGACGAGCACGCGCGCGTTCGCGAGCGACGCCAGCGACAGCTCGCGCGAGCCCTCGTCCCGGTGCCCTTCCTCGAACGGGCAGGTCGAACGTGAACGTCGAGCCTTCATCTTCGCGCGACTCGACGTGCATCGACCCACCCATGACCTCGACGATCTGCTTCGAGATCGCGAGCCCGAGGCCCGTGCCGCCGAACTTGCGCGTCATCGATGCGTCGGCCTGCGTGAAAGGCTGGAAGAGCAACGGCAGCACGTCCGCCGCGATGCCGATGCCGGTGTCGCGCACGGAGAAGCGCACGACGAGGTCACGGCCGTGCCGCTCGCGCAGGTCCGCGTGGACCAGCACCTCGCCCGTGTTCGTGAACTTCACGGCGTTGCCGACGAGATTCGTCAGCACCTGGCGGATCCGGCCCGCGTCGGAGCGGACGAAACGGGGGACGTCGTGCGCGACGAGCATGCCCAGGGCGATGCGCTTCTGCGCCGCCACCTCGGAGAACAGATCGATGACCGACTCGAGCGCCGGACGGAGCTGGAAGTCGTGGATCTCGACGGCCAGCTTGCCGGCTTCGAGCTTCGAGAAATCGAGGATGTCGTTGATGACGGTGAGCAGCGCGTCGGCGCTGGTGCGGACGGTCTGCGGCGCATCTCGCGCTGGTTGGCGTCGAGCTTCGTGTCGAGCAGCAGCCCGCTCATGCCGATGACGGCGTTCATCGGCGTGCGGATCTCGTGGCTCATGTTCGCCAGGAACTGCGACCGCACCTCGGCCGCCCGCAAAGCGGCGTCGCGTGCTTCGTCCGAGGCGCGGGCGAGATCGCGGGTGAGCCGCTGGTCGCGGCGGATGATCACGAAGAGAAAGGCCAGCAGGAGGAGATCGATCGCGGCACCGGCGACGAGCAGGACGCGCGCGCGGCGGGTCTGCGCCTCGGAGTCGGCGCGGCGGCGGGTCAGGAGCTCCCGCTCGGTTGCTTCCATGGTCTCGATGATCGTGCGCGTGCGGACCATGAGCCTGCGGCCTTCGCCGGTACCGATGAGCGGCGTGATGGCGTCCATGCCTCTGGCCCGCCGCGCGTCGATGACGTTGCGTATCCAGCGTAGTTTCGCGTCCACGGCGCTCCGGAGGAGCCCGAGGCGGTGGGACTGGACCGGGCTGTCGCGCACCAGCGACGCAAGCGTGTCGAGGCCCTGTGCGATCCGTGGGCGTGCGCCGTCGGATTCGGCAGCGTACTCCGGGCGGCCCGTGATGACGAAGCCGCGCTGCGCGGTCTCCGCGTTCTCGACGTCGGCGAGGATCTGCTGGAGCGTGGAGATGACCTCGTGCGTGTGCGCGACGAGCGCCGCGGCCTCGACCGATTCTTCAGTGCTGCGCAGGGAGACCGCCACGATCGCGGCGACCAGGACGAAGGCAATCGCGAACGCGATCAGAAGACTGTGACGGCGCACGAGCTCACATTCTAGGCTTTACTGCCTTAATGATCTCATCCGCGCGCTGGGCAGGAAGCCTTCGCTCATAGCCCCAGATGCCGTCGAGCCGCTCGGTCCCAGTGGTCTTTTCCTGACCTTCGGCAATCATGCGCAGCGCTTCGACGACGCCGGGGACGACGTACGTGTGACCGCGGGGGTCGCGCCGCATGGTCCACACCCAGTCCTGCATCGTGCCGAGGTCCGTGCGGGCCTGGGAGAGCATCGCGCCGAGGGCGCGGAGGCGGTGGACGACGGCGACGAGGCCGCAGGTGGCGAAGAACGAATACGGCTCCAGCGAGCGCAGGCGCTGCGCGGAAGGACTCCTCGTCGCGGTGCACGCTCACCGCGCCTTCCGCGGGGAGCTTGCGCTGGAGACGATCGCGTGCGGGCGCAGGTCGATGAAGCCGTTCACCGCGAACTGGAAGTTGCGGACTCTCGACTCGTCCGGCAGGAGCTGCGCGCAGCGTAATCCTCGCCGCGTCGCCGTCAGCGATACGCGCCGAGGGGCGCGATGTAGTAGCCGCTGCGGATGACGAGGCGTGCCCTGTTCGTCCTCCACGAGGATCGGCGAGCCGAGCGACGGCACGGCGAAGACCGCGTCGAGCAC
Organism: uncultured Acidobacteriota bacterium; assembly: GCA_963821585.1. Taxonomy (GTDB): domain Bacteria; phylum Acidobacteriota; class Thermoanaerobaculia; order Gp7-AA8; family Gp7-AA8; genus QHVT01. The sequence goes on along the minus strand of CAWGEI010000005.1, from coordinate 1,218,499 downwards.
GACCTTCATCACCGCCATGTGCGCCTCGTCGCGCGTGCCGAACTGGCCGGATCGATGAGCGGCTTGAGGGCAGAAGCTGGCCGGGCTTGTCCGCGGTGACGAGCGTGCGGAGATCGCGCGCGAGCGACTCGACGTCCCAGCTGTCGACGTCGCGGAACGTCAGCGGGCGCGAATTCTCGAGGAAGAACTTCTTCGCGTTGAACGACTCGTCCGGATACTCCTCGATGGCCTCGACGTCGAGCGTGCGCAGGCGGTGCAGCAGGATCAGCAGCGCGAGCGTGTGCAGCTCGGCCTGATGCTTCGCGCTGCCGAGATCCTGCAGCGCCATGGGATCGACGCCGCTCAGTTGCGCGTCGAAGAGCACGGGCTGGTAGAGGAAGTCGAGCACCGGCCGCTCGTTGTCGGTCTCGGTGTAATAGCAGATGCCGCCCTGAACCACGGGAGATTGGGGTCGTCGCCGAGGAGGCCGGTCGTGGCGAGGACGTGTCCGAGCTCGCTGACCGAGGCGACTTTCATCACGCGGTACAGCGCGTCGGCGTTGGCGACGCTGAAGAAGCCGTTCTCGCCGCTGCGGATCGCCCAGGACGGGAGGAGATCCTCGCCTTTCTTGAAGTGGAGCGGCTTGTTCTTCGCGTCGCTTAGTTGCAGCGTCGTGGGCTTGAAGATCTGCACGAACTGCTTCCGCTCGCGCGAGCCACGGAACAGCTCGTGCGGCGCGTCGCGCAACGATTTCACGATGCCGCCGTGCAGCGGGATGCGCTCCCGCATGCGCACTTCGTCGATGCCGATGGCCGCCGCGGTGACGAGCATCAGCACGCCGCGCTGCGCGTAGTTCTTCGTGAGGTTCACGGCCTCGATGGTGCTTGCTGCGGAGGAACTCGTCGCGCGCCGCGTGTGCGAAGCCGAGGCGCAGCGTGGTCTGGACGCTCCCATCTTCGCAGCAGTCGCTTCGTCATACATGCCGCCGACGCCCGTCGTGTGCGCGACCAGCACACGCGCGCCCCACGTCCCGCCCACCGCCGCCAGGTCGTCCGCGAACGTCTGCTCGAACGTGTGCTTCATGCGCGACGTGAACTCCTCGCCGAGGCCGAGTGCGGCGCCGACGATGCCCAGGCCGCCGGTCTGATACGCGAGGATGCTCGGCAGCGGAAAGCCGAGGAGGACGGAGCGGAAGGGCTTGTCGCCGTAGTCGCGGAGGCGGAGCTTGCGGTCCTCGAGGAACCCCGTGACCGGCCTCAGGCCGCGGATGTACCGGTCCAGGCTCTCCTCGGTATCCGTACGGTCGATGTTCGCGAAAGCGAGGAACTCGCCGACGGCCTGCGCGCGATGGTTGGCGTCGGCGTCGGTGACGATCTCCAGTCCGGGGATTGGCTTCAGCTCGAACTTCGAGACGGCGACGTAGACGCCGCCGGGAGTGAGGTAGCCGTGCTCGAACGGCCGCGGCGCGGTGCCGGCGCCCCAGCGCGTGCGGGTGATGCGCTTGAGCCGCGACTCGAAGGAGTGGACTTCGTCGTCGCTGCGGCCGGTGACGATGAGCACCGGGACGTCGTCGAGCGACGCCGGCGGGTTGATGGTCATCATCTCTTCCAGCATCTCGACCATCTGCAGCGCGGACGAGCCGCCGACGGCGCCGGTGCCGCCGATGAAGACGTGGACGTCGCGGTAGTGCCGCGCGGCACGCGCGGCCTCGACGAGACGCGGGCCGAAGCGGCTCTTCTTGAATCGCATCTGTTGGCGAGGATATCTCAGGAGGAGTGAAAGCCCTGAGCGAGCGTGAGCGAGTCGAAGGGCCAAGTTAGCACCTGCGCGACGCGAACCGACAGGCGACTGCACATGCGGCGTACTTCGTGGGCGGTTCGCGCTGCTGCTAACCTGACCCTTCGACTCGCTGCGCTCGCTCAGGGTTAGCGTAGCGAAACCGTGCAATCCCATCGGCGCCCGCCGTCGTCACAGTCGATGGTCGCGTCGAAGGGAGCGACGGAGGTGATGCGCAGTCCGTTGGCGGGGACTTCGCCGCGCGCGGCGATCACGCGGCGGTCCGGGCCCGCGGCTTCCTTGACGAGATGGGCGAAGCCGCGGCCGGTGTGGCAGCTCTGCAGGACGATGGTCGCGTCGGGGTCGAGGCGGTCGAAGAATCGGCGCAGCCTGGCGCGGTCGTCGGAGTCGAGGGTGCGGCTCTTCCGGCTGGCGAAGTACATCGAGAAGGCGTCGCCGTGCGCGGAGAGGACGAGGAGCTTGGCGCCGTCGACGTCGACGGCGAAGAGCTCGTCCTCGCCCGCCACCTGTTCGTGGACGTCGGTCTCGTAGCGCGCCTCGATGCGCGCGCGGAGGTCACGCTGGTGGGAGGTGTAGAAGATGCGCCGGAACCAGGAGCGCTCTCTGGGATAGATCAGGACGGCCCTTTCGCGCGCTTCCGCGAACGGAGCGACGAGCATCACCGCGAGAAGGATGCGGGCGAGCACGGAAATTGGACCGTGCTCATTGTAGCCACTTCACCATCGTGTCGAGCACACTTGGGTCGCCCTCGTTGAAAATCTCGTGATACAGGCCGGGAAACTCGCGCGCGGTGATGACGCCCTCCGGCGCGTTCCACGCCAGCTCGCGGCTCCCTCGGGCGTCGACGAGGTGGTCGTCGCCGGCCCACATGAGGAGCGTGGGCACGCGCCAGCTCCGGGCACGCCTGCGGACGAGGTCTCCGGAGTCGAGGATGAAGCGCACGAGGCGCGGCGTGACGCGGTCGTGGACGAGCGGATCGTCCTGATACGCCTTCACGACGGCGGGATCGTGCGAGATCTTCGTCGCGTCGAGGCCGTTGGGGAGCGCGGCGTTCGGCGCGAGCATCTCGCCGGCGGCGAGCTTCATGCGGTCGACGAACCCGAGGGGAGTCCGGAGCGCAGGCGAGGAGAGGATGAGCGCGTCGACGGGACGCCGCTCGTCAACGACGAAGCGCGCGACGACGGTGCCGCCCATGCTGTGTCCGAGAAGAATGCGCTTCTTCGCGTCAATGCCGTCGAGGATCTCGCCGAGGTCGTCGAGGAGCGCGTCCGGATGCGGGATCGCGCCGCGCTTGCCGGGCGAGCGGCCGTGGCCGCGCTGGTCGTAGGTGACGACGGACCACCGCGCGCGGTTGAGGGCCTCGATGACATGCGCGTACCGGCCGGAGTGTTCGCCAAGTCCGTGAACCAGGACGACGGTGCCATGGGCATCCGGCACCGGAGCGTTCGTCGTGTACAAGTCTGTCATGGAGAAAATGTAGGGCGTGGCTTCAGCCCGCCTCCCCCGGGAGGGGCGGGCTGAAGCCACGCCCTACGTTCTACTCCCGAGTATAGATCTCGTAAGTCGCGCCGCGCAGGTCCGCGGTCACACCCTCGGCCACGAGCCGTTCGTCCTTCACCTCCGGCTTCGACGCGAAACCGGTCAGGGTCACCTTGCGAATGCCGTTGAAGAGAGGATGCTCCCCCGCCGCCTCGGTCAGCGCGGAGCGGCCGAGGATCTCGATGCCGTTGAGGCGCAGGAAGCGCGTGTGGAGCACTTCGCCCTTGCCGACGACATGGACGTTCAACGGATCGAAGCGCTCCGGGAAGAACGGCTGCTCGCCGGCGGTGATGGTGATCGTCCAGCCGCGCTGGCCGAGGAACTCGCGCTTGCGCTGCTCGCGCTTCGCGATCACCTCCCGGATCTCGGCGGTGACGTCCACCTCGGGCGCGATCGCGGCGGCGAGGAGCTCATCGAGCGAGCGTGGGTCGCCGTTCTCGAGCGTCTCGCGCCACTTCGGATCGTAGCGGTCGAGGAGCGTGGCGAAGGCGAGCCCGCTCTGGTAGACGCGGTCGCGCACGCCGTCGGGCGGGCCGTCCGCGAGGACGATCGGTCCGCCGTCGATGCGGTGCTGGATGTACGTCGCCAGCCCCTCGTTGAGCTCCGATCCGCGCTCGTACTTCGCGGCGACGGGACCGATTTTCGCGAAGCGCTGCCGGCGCAGCTCGAGCGCGAGCTGGGCGGCGGACTTATCGCCGGTCAGCGCCGTGCGCAGCGCCGCGGTCTCCCGCCGCAGCAGCGCCAGAGCCTCGGCGTCATCAACGGGATACGTGAACAGGTCCGCTTCGTTCGCGCTCCACGACGGATGTTTGTTCCTCTGATGGACGTGGAAGGCTTCGTGCGCGGTCAGGCCCGGAGTCGGGTTCGTGGCGAGGATAGTCGCCGTCTCGACGCCCCCCAACGGAACGCTGCTGTTGGCAGTAACAGCAGGATGGCGGCCCTGGTAAACGCCGTTCTTGAACTCGGGCGGCGGCGAAGGATGGTTGTGAAGGACGGTCTGTTTGCCATCGTAGATGGCGACAGGAATCTTCTGCGGGTCGAAGCCCGGCCACACGTCGACGGCGGCGGCAAGGATGAGTGCCAGCATGTCTTGTAAGACAACTGTGACACTAGGAAGTTACGGTCAGGCGAGGAAGACGTCGAACTTGCAGCGGCCGTTGCGGACGCCGGTGATGAGATCGGCGAAGACCGACTGCTGCGGGTCTTTGTCGAGATACGGATCGCCCTCGAAGTAGAGCTGCGTCACGAGGGACCGCTTCCCCTCGGCCGACACGATGAAGTGGATATGCGCGGGGCGCGAGCCGTACGGGGCAGGCCGGATGGTGGTGAAGGAGAACGCGCCGTCGCTGCCGGCGCGGATCCGCGCGCGGCCGAAGGTCTCGTCGCGGTGGTAATCGACGTCGTACTTGCCGTGATGGTCGGCCTGCCAGACGTCGAGGAGCGCGTTCGGGATGGGCTTGCACGTACGCGCGTCGCGGATGGTGCCGGCCACGACGATCGGCGTGCCGCCGTCGCGGCGCAGGTCCGTGGTGAACGGAGCGTTTTCCCGCCAGAACGGACCCTGCGTCGCGCGCGAGGTGGCGCGGCATTCGGCGAGCGTCGCCGGAGCGATCACAGCACCGGCGACGGCGGAGGCTACGGTGGTCAGGAAGTCGCGGCGGAGCATGGGGTCATGATGCGCCGTGGGGAGACCACCGGCAACGCCAGGGTGGCGACAGTGCTGTGAACGGATGTTTCGACGAACGCGAAGAACAAGCGCAGGTGCCGGGGTAGGGAAATTTCACGGCCAATCCCTCCCGAAGTGAAGCGCAGTGATTCGACGCGTCGCAGGGGCACTCTTCGGCTACGACTTCTTCATCGCGTATGCGCGGAAGGACGGGCGGGCGTACGCCGAGGATCTGAAGCGGCTTCTCCAGGAGCGTCGGTTCGACTGTTTCCTTGATTCCGAGTCGTACATCGCCGGCGACGATTGGAAGCGGATCGGCGCGTGGTCGCTGGCCCGAACGTCCTACCTGATCGTCGTCGCATCGACGGCAGCGTTGGAGTCGGAAGCCGTGCTGCGCGAGGTTCGAATCTTCAAGCGCACCGGGCGGCGGAGCTTCGCCATCGATTTCGATGGCTCGCTCACGGATGGGGCGAGCTCGCGGGTCGCACGCCTTCTCGGGAAGGACAGCCTCCAACTGCGCGAAACCAAAGAAGCGCTCGCGTTCGGGGAAGTCGCGCCGGAAGTGCTGTTGCAGCTCGATTCATCGTTCGATCGCGCGCGTCAGGAGACAAAGCGGCTGCGGTGGATCGGGGCGGTCGCCATGCTCCTGTCGATGCTGACGGTGGTGGCTCTGGTCTTCGCTCTCGCCGCGGCGATCGCGTCCAGACGCGCGAATCGAGCGCTCTTGCGGACTGAGGACGTCCGGCTGGCCGGTGATGCTCAATTGTTGATGACCCGGCGCCCACAACGTGCGGCGCTGATGGCGCTCGAAGCGGCAAAACTCACACACGGTCGCGGAGAAGAACTGTCCGCGCCGCTGCGGACCGCGCTTTATGCGACGCTGAACAACCTCTCTGGCGAGCCGCTCGCGGACGACGCCAGCGACGTGGCCATGAGCGCGGACGGCCTTTGGCTGCTCGCTCGGACGAGGAACGAAACAATCCGCCTCTGGCGGTTGACGGACCGGGCGACGGTCGTCTGCACGGAGCTCGCGCTGCCGTCGGAAGAAGCAATCCAGAGCGCGATCTTCACGCCTGACTCGCGCTCGTTGCTCGCCGGCGGCTTGAAAGGAAACGTGGTGAAGGCGGTGCTGCCGCCGACGAATCGGTGTCCCGCACTCGAGCCGGTGTTGCGCACGCGCAGTGCGGTCGATCATCTCGAGCTCTCGCCCGACGGCCGCTGGCTACTCGTCCATGACAAGGACGACGAGTGGGTGCTGGCATCGTGGCCGGCGACGGCCACTGTGCCGCGGCATCGTTGGAAGGGGACACTCGGCCTTGGGGAGCCGTACTTCGACCCTTCGTCGCGCAGCCTCGTTACAGCCGAGGGTGAGGGCGCGCTCTGTATCCGCGACCTGGCGGCTCCGATCTCTGCTGCCTGTCCGCGGCGAATCGTGCCACCCGGCGGTTCGGCCAATCATCTGGCTTTCACTCCCGACGGACGCCGTCTGGCCGTTTCCGCGCATTCGCAAGTCGCACTCTGGAGCCTCGGCAGCGCCCGGAACGTGGAGCCGGACTGCACGTCGGCTCGGATCGAGATGCTGTACGACATCACCTTCAGCCGCTCCGGCCGCTTCCTGTATGGCAGCGGGAATCTGTCGAAAAAGAGCAAACACTCGCTCTTCGTCATCGACTTCTCGCGCCCGGAGCGATGCCCGCAGCCAGCCGCGTCGGACATCGAGATCGGCACCTTTCTCGCCGACGTCGAGCCGCTCGGGGAAGACGGCATGGCCGCGGTGACGTGGACAGACGCGAGGCTCGTGACGTGGAATGCGGCCACCGGCCACGCAGCGATCCGCAATACGGACGCGCTTTACAAGTTACGCATGAAGGTCTGGCGCGCGCGGTCGATGGTGATCGTCACCGGCGGCGAGCGCCCGATCGAGGCGTGGCCGGTGCACGACGACGAGCTGCGCGACCCCAGAGTCATGCTGCGCGGCTTCAACGACGGTGACATCGACGACCTGCTCCTTTCCCCCGACGGACGCTGGCTCGCCGCGACCGGCGACGCCACCGATCTCCGCCTATGGCACTTCGATCGAGAGGGCTCGACGCAGCCCGAAACCACCGTGATCGGGGCTGAGGAGCACCGGCATGAATCGTGGGCATCCGATGGGCGTTCGTGCGTCATCGAAACCTCCGATGGTCTCGTGCGATGGAACTTCCTCGGCAAGCAAGGTCCCGAGGCCCGCACGCTTCCCGTCGCGTGCAGCAAGTACTGCTTCCCTTACCTGAGTCCGTCCGGCCGCTGGCTGGCGGTGCAGGACGAGACCTGGGGCGTGCAACTGATCGACCTTCACGGCGCGACGGCGACGAGGACGTTGCTTCCGATCTCGCCGCCGGTCACCGCCACATTCAGTCCCGATGAGACGTCGATCGTCATTGCCCAGCTCGCCGAGCCGACCTCTGTCTGGAATCGCGACGGCACGCGCCAACACCTGCCACCGCCGGCGGGATCCACAGGCATCCGGACGATCGACTTCGCCCGCAGCGGCAACTTCCGCGCGCTGGTCTGGGACCGTAAGGACAGCGATCTGCTCGAAGTGCGCGCCGGAAGGTATCCGGCGGAGAAGACGATCCTTCGCGAGCCGGGACACCACAATCCGAAGATCTGGCTTCTGGACGACCGCCACCTGCTCGTTGAGACAGAGAAGCCGCGCAGGGTATCGATCCGCGCGCTGCGGCGCGACGGCGGCTCCTGGCGTCTCGGCGAAACGACGTTCACCCAGGCGGACGTGCAGGTGGCCGCGGTCATCGATGACGAACGCGCGATCGTTCTGCGTGACGAACAGCAGCAAAAGCAATGGTTCCTCGATCTTTTGCCGGCGAAACCGGCACGCTTCGAGTTGGGTGGCGGGTTCGAGCCAAAGCTTGTCAGCCGCGATCGACAGTGGCTCATCGTGACGAAGGAAACGGCGAAAGGCGCGCTCATCGAGGAGAAAAAACTCGAGATCGGCGTGCTGCGGCGCGGACCGGAGTGGACGCCGGTGGGAGTCACCGGCATCACCGAGCCGGCAACGAGGATCGCCACCTCGCCCGACGGCCGCTGGCTCGCGATCGGAACCGTCGAGGGATTCGTCCGCCTGTACGAGCTGAAACCAGACGCACCGGCCCGCCTGATCGAAGTGTTTCGCCACACCTCCTATGTCACCCGGCTCTTCTTCGACCCTTCCAGCCGCTACCTCTTCTCGCAGAGCCACGACCGCCAGTTCCACCGTGCCGATCTCGACGCGGGCGCGGTGATGGAGACGCTGCGGAAACGCGTCGGCCGGGAGCTGTCCAACGTCGAGAGGGACGAAGAGGGATTACCGGGCAGGCAGGAGTGATCAGCATCGCGCCCGTCGGGCGCTCGCGAGGAAGGTTGTTTCCTCGCGAGCGCCGCGCTGCGCCGGTCCCCAGGGCGGGTTACCGGTCGTTGGACAGCTCGACAAACTCGTAGATGAAGTTCCCTGTGCCGAGGGCGTCGGAAAACTCGCTGATGAACGCGCCTTTGTTGCAGGGGGTCGGGGCGCCGGAGCCGGGGTTGCCGGTGGAGGACGCCGTGCGGCTCCAGCTCGCGGACGAGCTGGCGGCGCCGCAGCCGTTGGTGCGTTTGATGGCCTCGCCGCCCGAGCTGGGCTGGGCGATGGTGATGCCGTCGATGCTGACGTTGCTGGCGTTGCGGAGGTCGTAGGTCTCGCCGCCGTTGAGCTGGGGCATGGTGTCGACGGAGTTCAGGTAGACGACGTTCGCGCCGAGGGTGACGCCCCAGAAGGCCTCGAACTGCGCCTTCGTGGCGTTGCGGCCGACGATGACGTAGCCCTGCGACGGGAGGATCGTGCCGCTGGGGATGATGTAGGTCAGCGTGGAGTTGGCCTGCACGATGCGGTAGCCGCCGATGTTGATCGCCGTGCCGTTGCTGACGGTCACGTTGATCGTCGACGACGTGCCGATGTTGTTCGCCGCGTCGTACGCCTTGGCCACCAGCATGTGCGCGCCATTCGTGGCCGTGGTCGTGTTCCAGCTCCACGCGTACGCCGGGGACATGTCGGTCGACTGCAGCACGCCGTCGAGGAGGAACTCGACCTTCGTGACGCCGACGTTGTCGCTCGCGTTCGCGGTGACGCTCACCGTCGCGGACACCGTGGCCCCGTTCGCCGGCGCGGTGATCGAGACCGTAGGCGCCGTCGTGTCGCCGCCGGAGGAGCCGGAGTCGTTGTGCAGTTCGACGAACTCGTAGATGTAGTTGTTGGTGCCGCTGGCGTCGGAGTGCTCGTTGAGCTTCACCCCGCCGCTGCAGCCCGCACCCGCGCCGCTACCGGCGTTCGCCGAGGACTCGAGGACCGTGTTCCACGTCGAGCCGCACGGATCGACGCGCTGGACGCTGCGCGCAGCACTCGCCGGCTGCGCCGCGCTCGGCCCGTCGACGACGGTGTTCAGCGCGTTGCGGAGCGTGTAGGTCTCGGCGCCGTTGAGCACCGGCATCGCGCCGGCGGAGTTCAGGAAGGTCACGTTGGCGCCGAGGGTGACGCCCCAGAAGGTCTGGAACGCGGCCTTGTCGGCTTGGCGCGCGACGACCAGGTAGCCGTCGGCGGGGATGGTCGTGCCGGCCGGGAGGATGTAGTCGGCCGTCGAGTTGGCCTGGCTGATCTTCCAGCCCGAGACGTCCGCGGCCGAGCCGCCGCCCCCGTTGCTCACGGTGACGTTCACGGCGGCCGAGGTGGTGTTGTTGTTGGCCGCGTCGTACGCCCTCGATGTCAGCACGTGCGCGCCGTTCGACGTCCCGGTGGTGCTCCAGCTCCACGCGTACGGCGTGATCATGTCCGTCGACTGCAGCGCGCCGTCGAGGAAGAACTCGACGCGCTGGACGCCGACGTTGTCGCTCGCGTTCGCGGTCACGTTCGTCGTGCCCGTGACCGTCGCGCCGTTCGACGGCGCGGTGATCGACGTCGTGGGCGGCGTCGTGTCGCCGCCGCCGCCGGCCTGGTAGGTGATCCACATCGGCGCGGACCAGAGGTCGTGGCCGTCGGCCTGCACCGCGTGGATGTAGTAGTAGTAGGTGCCCGACGTGAGCGACTCGTTGAGCGTCGCCGAAGACTGATTCGAGTACGTCGCGTACGGCGAGGCCGGGACGCCGCCGCCGATCGTGCCGCGCCAGATCTCGAGCGTGGAGACGGACTCGCCATCCGGATCGTAGAGGTTCGCGACCAGCGTCGTGCCGCCGGGAGAGTTGAAGATCTCGCCCATCACGTGGGCGTTGTCGCTGGTCCGGAAGACGAGCTGCGCGTTCGGGTCTTCGCTCGCGTAGAAGCGGCGCGCGCGGTGCGCGGCGAGGAGGTTGGCCTTCGTCAGCGACGGCGCAAGATAGACCGTGCGCGTCGGCAGGGCCATGCCGTAGTTGTTGCAGTGCGAGTCGTGATCGGCCGCGGGCGCGAGGTGGAAGCCGCGGTTGAGGGCTTCCTTCCAGCGCTGGCTGTAGTCGGTGGCGCCGATGTTCGCGTTCGCGCAGTCGGTGGCCGTGGCGAACGCGAGTCCGCTGCGCACCGCGATGCCCTGCATGGCGTTGTCCGCGTTCGCGTTGAACGCGAACGCGTCGAAGTTGCCCGACCCCGGGTGGTTGAAGATTCCCAGCGCGCCGGCGGTCGACGGATTGGCGACCGAGGCGGCGTAGAGCTGGAGATAGCCGAAGCGCTTCGGCGTGAAGACGTCGAAGTAGCAGTTCGTGCCGGGCGTGCACTCGATCGAGGGGCCGTTGCAGCTCGTGCACGTTTCCCAGCCGAAGAGCTGCGGCGTCTCGATGAGCGTCACATGGCCCTGGTCGTCGTTCGACGAGACGCCCCACTCCATGCCGTACATCGCCACGAAGGAGCCGTTCACGGTGGCGTTGTTCGCCGCGGTGCGCCCGTCCTGATACCGCTGCCGGACTTTCGCTTCCGTCACCGGCGGGTTGTTCGTTGCGATGGCGTCCTGAATGAGGTGGTTGTGCTCGTTGACGACCCAGAAGTCGAGCTGCGCGGTGTTGCGCGCGTACGAGAAGACGTCCGCGGGCGTGAACGTGCCGCTGCCGTACGCATTGCCGGAGCTGCACGCATTCGTCGGCTGCCCGCCGTCGGACCAGTTCGAGTGCGCGTGCGTGGAGCCGTAATAGAAGTTGTACGCGAAGCCGGACTCGATCGGCGCGTGCTGCTGGAGCTGGCAGCTGGTGGCGTTCGCGGTGATGCGCAGGTTGCGCGAGCGCTCCTGGCGCAGGTCGTAGTTGACGATCACTTCGTCGGTGGAAGCCAGCGCCTCGTCGGCGTCGAACGCGGCGTCGTACGTCCCGTGCGTGGCGATGCGGCCGCCCACCGGCACGAAGCGGGCGACGAAGGTGTAGCGGTACTTGCCCGCGGGGACGCGCTGTCCCATGTCGTCGCGGCCGTCCCAGTGGAGCTCCGCGAGTCCCGCGCCTTCGCTTCCGATGAACGACCGGCCGTCGAGGGTCAGCACGCGCGTGCCGTCCTCGGCGCGGTCGATGCGCAGCTGCCACAAGGCGTGGCCGAAGCGCCGCTCGTGCGCCGCGCGCTGGTACGAGAGGATGGCGAAGAGGCGCACCGTGCCGAGCTCGCCGTCGTGTGCGGGGGAAAACTGATAGGCGCTCGAACCGATGGCGGCGATGAAGTTCGCATCGCAGTCGTCGTATTCAGAGGCAAACAGGGGTACGCACACGAACAGTGCGGCCAGGACGCGGAGCAGCAGGCGCATGAAGTCTCCTGGAAAAAGTGATTGAAATTGGTGACGGGGAAAAGGAGCCGGCATAGTAGTGGATGTCGGGAAAAAACGGGACGGAAACTGAGCTGCTAGTAGCAACACTACCGTGGTAGGCTGCACAGAACGTGACCGTCCAGGATGCTGCCGACAACACCCAGACCTCGCGGATGCGTCTCCTGAACGCGGGCAAGACCCTGTTTGCGAAAAGCGGGTACGAGAACACCTCGACCGCGGCCATCGCCCGGGAGGCAGGAAGCTCCGAGTCGCAGCTGATCCGCTACTTCGGCGGTAAGGCCGGCCTGTTGGAAGCGATCTTCAACGACTCCTGGACCGCGCTGAACGCCGTCATCGACGACTCCATCGCCGACACGAAGCATGGGCGCGAGGCCATCCTGCGCCTGCTCTCCCTGATGATGCAGGCCTTCAACCGCGACCACGACATCGCCTTCCTCTTCCTCTTCGAAGGCCGGCGCATGCGCGGCGGCTCACTCGAGGTCCACCTCTCGAAAGGGTTCACGCAGTTCATGAAGGCGGTGGACGCACAGATCGAGCGCGGCCGCGAAGACGGCTCGTTCCGCAAGGACATCCACCCGCGCGTCCTCTGCTCCGCGATCCTCGGGTCGGCCGAGGGGATGGTGCGCGACCGGATCATGAGCGAGCGAAGCGGCGAGACGACGCACCCGTTCACGGACGAGAACCTGGTCACCGCATTCGCGGCCATGGTGAACGGTCTGGCACCCGCGGGTTGACTTGTCGTGGCGCGCGAAGGCGCGCCGTCCAATGTAGCCCCGCGCTGATGCGCGGGGTTCGCGGGGTCGAACAGGAACGCGGCCGCGAAGGCGGTCGCTACAAGCGCGCGTTGTAGCGGCCGCCTGCGCGGCCGCACCTTCCGCCGGCTTCTTAACCCCGCGCACAAGCGCGGGGCTACATTGGACGGCGCGCCTTCGCGCGCCACCGGCCCAGCTCACCGCAACTTGCGAATGACGCGGCAGGGATTCCCCGCCGCGAACACGTCGTCCGGGATATCGCGCGTGACGACGCTGCCAGCGCCGATCACCGTGCGGCTGCCGATGCGCACGCCGGGCAGGATGAGCGCTCCGCCTCCGACCCACACGTCGTCCCCGATCGCGATCGGCTTGCCGTACTCGCGCGTTCTGCGCTCCTGCGCGTCGAACGGATGCAGCGGCGTGAGGATCTGCACGCCGGGGCCGAAGAGGGTGAAGCTGCCGATCGACACGGGACAGACGTCGAGCACGACGCAGTTGAAGTTGAAGAACACGTTTGCGCCGAGGTGGATGTTCGCGCCGTAGTCGCAGAAGAAGGGCGGCTGGACGTTGACCGTGTCCCCGCCGGAGGCGAAGAGCTCGCGGAAGTCCCGCGCCGCGCAGAGGTCGCGGGCGCGCTGGCGCATGGTGACGAGCTCCGGATCATTGGGATCGTACAGCTCACCGGCAAGCATCTTGTCGCGTACCGTCATCTTGCGGAATCACTCCAAAGGATGCGCGAACGCCCCGATCACCGCGGGCCGGATGTGCCAGATGTCCCGCGCGTACTCGCGGATGGTCCGGTCCGCCGAGAACTTCCCCATGCGCGCGATGTTCAGCAGCGACATCCGGTTCCACTTCGCGCGGTCGCGGTAGGCGAGATCGACTTCCTTCTGGCGCTCGACGTACTCCGGCAGGTCGGCGAGGTGGACGTACTCGTCGCGCGTCGAGAGGAGCTTGCCGATGATGGGGCGGAAGATGTCCTTGTCGCCGCGGGAGAAGTGTCCGGAGGCGATGGAGTCGACGGCGCGCGCCATCCAGCGGTGCTCGTGCAGGTACCACTGCGGGTCGTAGCCGCGCGCGTGTACCGCACCCACCTCCTCGGCCGTCAGACCGAAGAGGAAGATGTTCTCCTCCCCTACTTCTTCGCGGATCTCGACGTTCGCGCCGTCGAGCGTGCCGATCGTCAGCGCGCCGTTGAGGGCGAGCTTCATGTTGCCCGTGCCGCTCGCTTCCTTCCCCGCCGTCGAGATCTGCTCGGACAGCTCCGCCGCCGGCATGATGGCCTCGGCCAGCGTCACCCGGTAGTCGGGCAGGAACATCACGCGCAGGTGCTCGCGCGTGCGCGGGTCGGCGTTCACCACTTCGCCGATGGAGTGAATGAGCTTGATGATCAGCTTCGCCATCCAGTAGCCCGGCGCGGCCTTGCCGGCGAAGATCACCGTGCGCGGCTGCGCGGGGATCTCGCCGTCTTCGACGATGGCCCAGTAGCGGTGGATCACGTGCAGCGCGTTCAGGAGCTGGCGCTTGTATTCATGGATGCGCTTGACCTGCACGTCGAACATCGACAGCGGATCGACGGTCACGCCGGTGAGCTCCTTCGACAGCCGCGCGAGGGCGGACCTTGTTGCGGCGCTTCACGGCGTCGAGCTTCTCGAGCAATGCGGCGTCGTCCGCGAACAGCTCCAGCTCGCGCAGGCGGTCGAGATCGCGCACCCAGCCGTCGCCGATGGTCCGCGTGATGAGCGCCGCCAGCGGGCGGTTCGCGTGCAGCAGCCAGCGCCGCGGGGTTACGCCGTTGGTCTTGTTGTTGAAGCGCTCGGGGTAGAGCTTGTGGAAGTCCGGCGCCAGCGACGTCGTCACCAGCTTCGAGTGCAGCTCGGCCACGCCGTTGACGGAATGGCTCCCGGCCATGGCCAGGTTGGCCATGCGCACCTCGCCGTCCGCGACGATGGCCACGTTGTGCTGCATGAAGATCTCGCCCGGGAACCGCCGCTCGACCTCGGCCAGCAGGCGCCGGTTGATCTCCTGGATGATCTGCAGGTGCCGCGGCAGCACGCGCTGGAAGAGGGCGAACGACCATCTCTCCAGCGCCTCCGGCAGCAGCGTGTGGTTCGTGTAGCCGCACGCGGCGACCGTGATCGCCCACGCTTCCTCCCACGGCATCTGCTCCTCGTCGACGAACACGCGCATCAGCTCCGCAACCGTCAGCGCGGGATGCGTGTCGTTCATCTGGATCGCCACATGCTGCGCGAAATCGCTGTACGACTCGTGCTGCCTCCGGTAGCGGCGGAACATGTCGCTTCACCGCGCAGGCCACGAGGAAGTACTCCTGCAGCAGCCGCAGCTCCTTGCCCGCGGCGATGGTGTCCGACGGATACAGCACCTTCGAGATCGACTCGCCGGTGATCTTCTCGTGCACCGCGCGGATGTAGTCGCCGGAGTTGAAGATCCCGATGTCGAATTGATCCGAGGCGCGCGCGGAGAACAGCCGCAGCACGTTCACCGTGCGCCCGCCATAGCCGACGATCGGCATGTCGTGCGGCACGCCGACGATCAACTTGTAGTCCACCCATCGCGGCACATACGTCCCGCCCTCGGTCGTATGCGTGATCGATGCCGAACACCGGGATGACCACCGCCTCGTCCGTCCGCTCGATCAGCCACGGCGACCGCCGAGTCCAGCCAGTGATCCGGCCTCTCGACCTGATACCCATTCACGAAGCTCTGGCGGAACAGGCCGAACTCGTAGTTGATCCCGTAGCCGAACCCGGGATAGTCCAGCGTCGCCAGCGAGTCGAGAAAACACGCCGCCAGCCGCCCCAGCCCCCCGTTCCCGAGCGCCGCGTCCAGCTCCAGCGACTGCAACTCCTCCAGGTCATCGCCCAACTCCGCCAGCACCGCCTTCGCGTCGTCGTAGATCCCGAGGTTCGTCAGGTTGTTCCCCAGCGCGCGGCCCATGAGGAACTCCATCGAGAGGTAATACAGCCGCTTCGCATCCTGCTCCCGATACCGCCGCTCACTCTCCCGCATCGCGTCGAGCGCCGGCCGGCGCACCGCCGCGGCCAGCGCCTGCAACCGCTCGCGCTGCGAAGCCTCGGCCCACACGCGCCCCTTCGCGTAGCGAAGGAACGTCTCGATGCCCTCGCGCAGATGGATGGTGCGGGGGGTGGGGTGGGTGTCCTTGTGCATCTCTCTCGGAGGGCATTCTAACCTCCGTCCACCGATGGTGAGGGGCTGCGCTAAGATGGGTGTCGTGGCACTGACTCAAGCTGAGTTCGAGGCCTTGGTCGCCGACTCTTCCAAGCACATTGATGGCGACATCTCGTGGCAGGAGGATGAAGATCACTCTCCCTCTGTTGAGTTCCGCGCCGAGGTCGCTTCCTCCCCCGGGTATCCACTCTTCGTTCGGGCAAGCTACAACGCGTTCGCAAAAACGCTTAGTTACGCTCTCATTCATCGCGCCACAGGTCGCATCTACGCCCTCGATCTTGGCAAGGATCATCACAATCCATCATGCACGAACGTCGGGGAGAAGCATAAGCACTCCTGGACCGAAGCGATGCGGGACAAGGAAGCATACGTGCCAACGGATATTACTGCGCCCGCCACCGATCCGGTCGCAGTGTGGAAACAGTTCTGTACTGAGGCGTCAATCGCTCATAACGGAGAGTTGTATCCGCCACCGGCGGTCGAGTGGGAGCTTTCGTCATGACGTTTTGCTCCGAGCTCTCACAGACTGTCGGCGCGCTTTTCGTATGTGAAGATCGCGACGATCACGTTCGGATTCGAACGCCGTTTCTATATCCGGATGGCGACATTATCGACATCTTTGCGAAGAATGGCGGCGCTACCGTTACGCTCACCGATTTCGGCGAAACTCTGCGATGGCTTCGCATGCAAACGGTTTCAGGTCGCCGTTCGCCCAAGCAGGACAAGCTGATTCAAGATGTTCTGCTGAATCATGGTGTCGAGCTCTTCAGGGGAATGCTGACCGTTCGCGTTCGCGATTTGCCAGAACTGGCCAGTGCCACGATGAGAATCGCGCAAGCCTGTCTGCGTATTGCGGACTTATGGTTCACCTTCAGGACGCGAGCGATGGAGTCCATCGCGGACGAAGTGGCAGATCTGCTCACCGAACGGAGCATTCCGTACGAACGCAATGTCCAGCTACCCGGTCGCTCGGGTCGTATCTATCGGCCGGACTTTCATACAAGGGCCGCGCAGCGAAGCGCGCTGGTTAACGTGCTGAGTACAGGTAGCTCGGCGGCCGCTCGCGGCATAGTGGAGCACGTATTTACACAATGGCATGATCTGAGTCACCTGAAAGTTGGCCCTGAGGCACTGAAGTTCGTTTCGATATTCGATGACACAATGAATGTGTGGAGCGACTACGACTTGAAGCTCCTGGACGAATTGTCAGAGGTCACATTCTGGTCAAAGCCGGAGGAGCTCATTGAGAAGCTCGCGGCATGATGCCCGCGGCCTACCTTTGCCATTGGGCAGGCGAAGAACTGTCGAGGGAGTCGCCCTCGAACATCGTTGCTCTCATTTAGTCTGCGACTTGAAGAACCGCACCGACTCGCCGGCCAAGTCCTTCAGCGCGTTCAGGTCGATGTCCGCGAGCTTCTTGACGTAGAGGCAGCCCTTGCCGGTCTTGTACTTTCCCAGGCGCTGCATGATGGCGTCGAAGCGGTGGAAGCCGGCCATGATGTAGAGCGAGAGGGCGCTTTTGCGCGGGGAGAATCCGACGAGGAACCAGTCGCCTTTGCGGCCGCTGGCGGACTCGTACTGGTAATCGCCGAATCCGATGATCGCCGTTCCCCACATCTTCGGCTCGCAGCCGGTGGCCTGACTCATGATGTCGACGAGCACGTGGCAATCGCGGCGGCGTTGCTCTTCGGGGATCGCGTTGATGAAGGCCGTCACGTCGGCCGAGGTGGGTTTGGTCTTCAGTTCCGCCATGGGGGAAGCGTGCGGCAAGGCAGTCGTGGTGTCAACGCAGCCTCCGTCCCTCTCTGTGCTCTCTGTGTCTCTGTGGTGAATGCCCGCGTGTTTTCACCACAGAGGCGCAGAGAGCGCAGAGGGGGACGGAGAAGGGAACGGGTATCCTGCATCGCGATGTTGAAGTTGATCGAGAATCCATGGGTGTGGGCCGCGGGCGCGGTGATCCTCGCCGTCCTGGTCCTGCTGCGCCGCAAGCCTCGGCCGGCCGGGGTGCAGCCTGAGGCGCTGTTCGTCGTGACGACCGATGCCGAGGGGCTGCGAGTGGTCGATCCGGCCGGCCAGGAGCGCCGCGCGGCGTGGAGTGCTCTGGAGCGGCTCGTGATTCGGACGACCGACACGGGGCCGCTGCTGGCGGATGTGTTCTGGATCGTGCAGCCGATCGAGGAGCCGGTGTTCTTTTTCCCCGGCGGCGCAACCGGGGAGACTGAGTTTCTCCGCATGGCGCAGGCTCAGCTTCCCGCGTTCGACAACGATCAGGTCATCGCGGCCATGGGCAGCAGTGAGAACCGTGAGTTCGTCGCCTGGCAGCGCGGCCGGTAGATCCCCATGCGAGAGGCGATCGCCGCCGCGTGTCTGTTCCTCGGCGGCTGGCTCGTGCTCGGTGGCGTGCGCTCCTTCGTGCTTGGTCTCCGGAGCCGCCGGTGGCCGAAGGTGGATGGTGTCATCCGGAAGGCGAAGGTCGTAACGAGCCGGAACAGTGATGGGGACGATGTCTCGTGGCAGGAGCTCGAATACACGTACTCGGCCGGCGGGCGGGTCTATCGCAGTACGCGCGAGCGCCTCGGCGTGCCGCGCAGGCTGGCGGGGTCGAATGCGCCGCTTCGCGTGTTTCGCCGCGGCGAACGGGTGACGGTCTATTACAGCCGGTCGCGGCCGGGGATGAGCGTGCTGCGCACGGGAGTCTCGCCATTCGTGTTCGTCACCCTGACCGCGGGTGGCGTCATCGTCTGGGTGGGCATACGATTGCTCTCGTGATGATGAAGGCAGCCTGGTACGAGCGGACGGGTGCGGCGCGCGAGGTGTTGGTGGTCGGAGAGTTGCCGGCGCCCGAGCCCGCGCGCGGCGAGGTGCGGGTGCGGATCGCGTGGTCCGGGGTGAATCCGTCGGATGTGAAATCGCGTGGCGGGCGGGTCATACCGTTTCCTCGGGTCATCCCGCACAGCGACGGCGCGGGCGTGATCGATGCGGTTGGCAACGACGTCCCGGAGTCGCGCATCGGCGAGCAAGTGTGGATGTGGAACGCGGCGTGGGGGCGGCCGGCGGGCACCGCGGCGGAGTACGTCGTGCTCCCCGCGGAACAGGCAGTGCGGCTTCCACCCAACGTGACGGACCTGGCGATCGGCGCATGCCTCGGCATCCCGGCGCTCACCGCGTACCACGCGGTGCACGTCGACCGAGGGGTGCGGGGGCGGAGCGTCCTGATCGCCGGCGGGGCCGGGGCGGTGGGGCACTACGCGGTGCAGATGGCGCACCGCGCGGGCGCGAGCCGGGTGATCGCGACCGTCAGCGGGGCGGAGAAGGCCGAGCTTGCGCACGCCGCGGGGGCGGACGTCGTCATCAACTACCGGACGGAGGATGTCGCCGCACGCGTGCAGGAGGCTACCGGCGGTGCGGGCGTGGAGCGCATCATCGAAGTGGATCTGGCGGCCAACATCACTCTCGACCTCTCCATCCTGCAGCAGGACGGGGACGTGGTCGTCTACGGCAGCGGCAAGCCGGAGATCGCGGTGCCGTTCGGGCCGATGATCCGCAAGAACGTCCGCGCGATCTTCTTCATCGTGTACAACCTGCCGGCGGATGTGCGGCAAGTGGCCGTCACGGAGCTGACGTCGATGCTGGCGCGAGGGGAGCTGACGCACAACATCGCGGAGCGGATGCCACTCGCGAGGATCGCCGAGGCCCACGAGTTGGTGGAACAGGGGCGGACGATGGGGAACGTCGTGCTGTCCGTGTAGCGTTTCGCCGCGCTTGGTGAACCGGTCACCAAACTCGCCCAACCGGTCGTCGAGCTTGCCCAACCGGTCGTCAAGCTTGCCCAGCGGTTGGGCAAGCGTGGTGACCCGGTCATCAAGCTCGCCCAACTGGTCACCGAGCTTGCCCAACCCTTGGGCAAGGTCGATGACCCCGGTCATCGAGTTCGCCCAACCCGTCACCAAGCTCGCCCAACCGGTGGCCAGTGAACGTCGCCTCGCGAGATCACTTTCCGAAAAAATCAGTTGCGGTACTGTGATTACTGTATATACTGAGCATGTGGATATACACACATCACTGGTGATCTCGAAGGCGGACGGGCGGCCGATGTACCTCCAGATCATGGAACAGATCAAGGAGCGCATCGGGGTCGGCGACTGGAAGCCGGGGGATGAGATCCCTTCCATCCGGCAGCTGGCCATCAACCTGCGGGTCAGCGTGATCACCATCAAGCGGGCGTATCTCGAGCTCGAACGCGAGGGCGTGATCGTCACGCAGCACGGGAAGGGGTCGACCGTCGCCGCCCACCCCGACCTGCGCCCGCGCCTCTACGACGAAGAGCTCGCCCACCATCTCGCCCAGGTCGTACGGCTTGGGACCCTCCTCGGAATCGCGCCCGAGGAGCTGGCGAACCGGCTGCGCGAACTGGCGGAAGGCGCGAGTGAGGACCTCCTATGACTGCAACAGCGACTGACACAGCGATTCACCTCGAAGGCGTGAGCAAGAAGTACCCCCACTTCGCGCTCGAAGACATCCAGCTCCAGCTTCCCGCGGGAGGGATCATGGGATTCATCGGCGCGAACGGCGCCGGGAAGTCCACGACGATCCGCATTCTCATGGGGCTGGTCCGCGCGGACCGCGGCACCGTGCACCTGATGGGCGAGCCGGTGCCGGAGCGGCAGGACGTCGCGCGGCGCGACGTCGGGTTCGCGTCCGAGGACATGCGGCTCTACGGCGCGGCGACGGTCCGGTGGCACATGAACTTCGTCCGCTCGATCTATCCGGGATGGGACCCGTCGTACGCGGACGAGCTGCTGCGGCGGTTCGACCTGCACGCGGAGCAGAAGGTCAAAGGACTGTCGCACGGGCAGCGCGTGAAGACGGCCCTGCTGCTGATCCTCGCCCGCCGTCCGCGCCTCCTGGTCCTCGACGAGCCGACCACCGGCCTCGATCCGGTCGCGCGTCAGGAAGTGTTGGGCGAGCTGATGGAAGTGCTCGCGGACGAGCGGCGGTCGATCTTCTTCTCGTCGCAGAACACGCTGGACGTCGAGCAGATCTCCGATCAGATCGCGTTCCTCGACCGCGGCCGGATCGTCGACCGCGGCGACAAGGAGTCGTTCCTGGACCGCTGGCGGCGCATGCGGATCGATGTGCCGCCGGGCGTCGTGCTGCCGTCGCTGCCGGGCATCGTGACCACGGCCGGCAGCGGCCGGCTGTCGGTGATCACGACGAGCAGCTACGACCCGGCCATGGCGGCGGCGTACCAGCACGCCGGCGCGACCGTCCACGCCGTGGATTCGATGACGCTGGAAGAGATTTTCGTCGCCAACGTGATGAGCAGAAGAGAAGGGAAAGTGGCATGAACGCGTACCTGGTCAAGCGCCTCATTCTCAAGGACTGGACGTTCCAGCGGAACCCGATCATGGCCTACACCGCGGGCGGGCTGCTGGGCCTCGGCATCATCTGTCTGGGCACGGGGTGGTCGTTCTATGCCGGGACGGTCCTGCTGATCACGTTCATGGTCACGATCGGCATCCACCTGGCGATCGCCACCGTGGTGCAGGAGAGAACGGAGCACACGCTCCCGTTCCTCATGACCCTGCCGATCTCGCCGAAGGACTACACCGCGGCCAAGATCCTGGCGAACCTGTCGATCTTTCTCGTTCCGTGGCTGCTGCTGACCGGAGGAGCGGCCCTGATCCTGACGGGCGGCGGGGCACGATCGCAAGCGCTCATTCCCTTCGCCACGGTGGCCCTGACCTATCTCCTGGCCAGCTACATCCTCGTGCTGGCGGTGGCCGTCATCACCGAGTCGCAGGGCTGGACGCTCTGCACGATGGGCGTGGCCAACCTGTTCCTGCAGTTCTTCCTCTACTGGGTCTCCCACCTGCCGAGCATCGACGCCGGGATGAAAGGGCGCGGCGCGGTGTGGGACGCGACGGTGCTGACGCTCCTCGCGGCGGAGCTGGCGGCCATCGTCGTGCTGCTCGGTCTCGCGTTCGTGTTCCAGGCGCGGAAGCGCGACTTCATCTAGTCGTTCGCTTCCCTCCCCAACAACCGCACCCGAGGCGGAGGTCCGCTACGCGTGTGCCCTTTTTTTTCTGAAAAGTGAGGTTTCGCCATGAATCGCAACGTTCCCCTCGGCTATCTCCGGATGTTTCTGACGCTCATGGTCGTCGCGCACCACGCGGTGCTGGCGTACCACCCGTACGCGCCGCCGCCCCCGACGTCGCTCGACGGCAAGATGATGATCTGGGGGGCGTTCCCGGTCGTGGACTCCGCGAAGTGGCCCGGCATCGACCTGTTCGTGGGGTTCAACGACACGTTCTTCATGTCGCTGATGTTCCTCATCTCCGGCGTGTTCGCCTGGGCCAGCCTGGCGAAGAAGGGGGCGAAGCCCTTCCTGCGCGACCGTTTTCTGAAGCTCGGCCTCGGGTTCGTCGCCTCGGCGGCGGTGCTGGCACCGCTGGCGTACTTCCCCACGTTCCTGCAGATGCCGCCGCAGTCGAAGTCGTTCGTCCGGCAATGGCTGGAGCTCGGCTCGTGGCCCGCGGGGCCGGCGTGGTTCCTGTGGGTGCTGCTGGTCTTCGTCTGCGTGTTCGCGGTGCTGCCGCGCTTCTCCGCGAAGCTCGGACGCATCGGCGAGCGCCCGATCGTGTTCTTCCTCGCGCTCGTCGGGATCTCGGCGGTCGCGTACCTGCCGATGGCCGCGGTGTTCTCGCCGATGGAGTGGACGAAGGCCGGACCGTTCTTCGTGCAGATCAGCCGCCTTGCGCACTACGGCGCGTACTTCCTCATCGGCGCGGTGCTGGGCGTGTACGGTATTGATCGCGGCCTGTTCGCACGTGACGGCAAGCTCGCGCGCCGCTGGCCGCTGTGGGCGCTGGGGTCGCTGTTCGCGTTCGTCTTCGCGATCGCCATGTTTCTCGTCATCATCTCGACGATGTCCAAAGGCGGCCCCGGGGTGGGCCTGACGACGATCGGCAACTTCGCGTTCGTGCTGTCATGCGCCGCGTCGTCGCTGGCGTTCGTGGCCGTGTTCGTGCGGTTCGCGAACAAGAGCAACCGCGTCGCGGACAGCCTGTCCGCGAATGCGTTCGGCATCTACCTGCTGCACTACGCCTGCGTGAGCTGGCTGCAGCTGGCCCTGCTCCCCGCGCCGCTGCCGGGGGCGGTGAAGGGAATGATCGTGATCGTGGGGGCCACCCTGATCAGCTGGGCGCTGACGGCAGCGATCCGGAAGATTCGCTGGCGGTCGGCGGAGACCGCCCCGGTCACCGTGTAGCAGGGAGCGCCGGCCGCCGGGCCGGCCGCCGGCGCTCCGGCCTTCGTGTACCATCCTCCCGTTGTCCAACTCCATCTCCGTCAGGAAGGCCGCGCTGTGTCTCGCGATCGCGGGGTCGTTGCTGTTCATTCCGCTGACCGCGGACTTCACCAAGAACGTCCGCTTTACCGCCTTCGCGGCCCTGCTCATGGCGCTGTTGTGGCTCACGGAAGCCGTGCCGATGGGGATGACGGCGTTGCTGCCGCTGGTGGCGTTTCCGCTGGCGGGGATCAACACGATGGAGAAGACCGCGGCGCCGTATGCGAACTCCGCGGTGTTCCTGTTCATGGGCGGGTTCCTGGTGGCGGCGACGTTCGAGCGGTGGGGACTGCACCGGCGGATGGCGCACTTCGCGCTGCGCACGGTGGGGACGCAGCCTCGGCGGATCGTGTTCGCGGTGATCCTGGTGACGGCGTTTCTGTCGATGTGGATCTCGAACACGGCGACGACGCTGATGATGACGCCGATCGCGGTGGCGGTCGTGAGCGGCCTGGGGAAGGAAGCGCGCACGGCGGAGGCCACGCTCCTCGGTGTGGCCTACGCGGCGTCGTTGGGCGGGATCGGCACGCCGATCGGGACGCCGACGAACCTGATCTTCCTCGGCGCGGCGCGCGAGTTGTTCCCGCAGCTGCCGGCGGTAACGTTCGCGCAGTGGATGGTGTTCGGCGTCGCGTACCTGGTGATCCTCGTGCCGGTGTGCTGGCTGATCGTCGTGGTCACCGCGCGCGTGCCGAAAGGCGACCCGATTCCGCTCGAGCAGCTCGGCGTGGAGAAGCCGGCGGCGATGTCGCGCGGCGAGAAGATCGCGCTCGCGCTCTGTGCCGCGACCGCGCTGCTCTGGATCTTCCGCCCGGCGTGGGCGGATCTCTTCCCCTCGGGGAAGATGATCAATGACGCCACGGTGGCGATCGCGATGGCGCTGCTGGCGTTCCTGCTGCCCGGGTCGAAGGGCGAGCGCCTGCTCGGCTTCGAGGAGTTCAAGCGCATTCCGTGGGACGTGCTGATCCTCTTCGGCGGCGGCTTCGCGCTCGCGGACGCGCTGGAAGCGAGCGGCTTCTCGAAGTGGGCGGGCGCGCGGCTCTCGTTCGTCGGCAACTGGCAGCCCGTGCTGATGATCCTCGTGGTGTGCGTGGTGGTGACGCTGCTGTCCGAGGTGGCGTCGAACGTGGCGACGGCGACGGCGATGATGCCGATCGCGGCGGCGCTCGCGACGTCCATCGGCGTCCACCCCTACCTGCTGATGATCCCCGCCGTGCTCGCGGCCTCCTCGGGGTTCATGCTCCCGGTCGCGACCGCGCCGAACACGATCGTCTACGCGACGGGCTTGATCCGGGTGAAAGCGATGGCGCGCAGCGGCCTGTTGCTCGACATCGCCGCGGCCATCGTCATCACGCTGCTGATTTTTACAGTCATCCCGTGGGCGACGGGGATGTGGTGAGCCCCTCACCCTAACCCTCTCCCCGCGTCTACGCGCGGGGAGAGGGGACTGGGGTGAGTTAGTTGATCGTCTGGGCGCGCTTGCCGGAGCCGCCGAGGAGGAGCGGGGCGCTGCCGGTCGAGCGGTTGCCCGCGGCGTCGACGCAGCTCACCTGGATGCGCAGCGGGCGATCCGTGGCCCGGACTTCGACCGCGAGGTCGCCGCTGGCGCGCCACTCGGGCGTAACGCCGGCGTCGGCGGTGAGGGCGGAGACGGAGCACAGCGGCATCGCGTCGCCCGCGTCGGTCGTCTCGACTTCGAGCTGCACCGGCACGAGGTCACCGATCGCGGCGGCCGCGGTGGTGCGGATCCGGCCGATGTGCGGCGCGATCGTGTCGGCGACGTTCACCATGAACTTGCCGCCCGCGGCGCGGCCGCGGTCATCCGTCGACTCGCAATCGACGCTCGTGGCACCCATCGCGAAGAAGGCACCGGAGTACGGCGAGCAGCGGATCGGATTGGTCCAATTCTCGGCGACCGGTTCCCACATCACTTCCGTGCCGGCCGGGCTCGTCGCCTCGGCCGTCACATCGGGGAACTTCAGCCCGAGGCGCTCCACGACGGTGACGGTGAAGCTGGCTTCCGCCCGTCCGCCAAAGTCGTCTTCGGCCTTGCAGTAGACCTTCGTCTCCTTCATCGGGAAGAACCAGCCCGACGGCGGAATGCACTCGACGACCGGATCGGGATCGGCGCTGCCGTACGCGATCACTTCGAAGAAGACCTCCGCGCCTTCCGGATCGGCCGCAACTTCGACGACCTTGTCCGGGACCTTCAGGGTGAGCTTGCCCGGATCGCGGGGCTTCACGAAGACCTCGAACGAGCCGGTGGCCGGGTTCAACGCCTCATCCACCGCCTCGCAGTTGACGATCGTGCGGCCGTTCGGGAACAGCGTGCCCGACTCCCGCGAGCAGGTCACCCGCACCGAGCCGTCGACCTCGTCGATCGCGGAGGCGTCGAACTTCGGGTACGCACCCTTGTCGTCCTCGGCCGCGACCTCGAACGACTTCGGGATCGAGAGCGTCGGCGCGGTGCCGTCCCACACCTTCACGCTGATCAGGCCGTCGGCCCGTTCGCCGGCTTTGTCCCAGGCGGAGCAGCGGATGCTCGACTCGCCGTACGGGAACGTGGAGCCTGACTCGGGATCGCACTTCGTCGTGAGATCACCCTCCCCGCCGGTCGCATTCACGTCAAACGTGATCTTCGTGCCGGCGCGGTTCTTGGCGAGCGCGGTGAGGATCTCCGGGAGGTGCAGCGACAACTTCGGGCGTCCCGGTTTGATGACCTTCAAGTCCTTCTTGTTCGTTTCGCCGCCGCCTCCCTTCACGTACACCGTGTACGTCCCGGGATCGTTGACGATCTCCATCGGCACCCAGCTGATGACGTAGCCGTTGTCGCTCGCACTTGCTTCGAGCTCGAAGTGTCCGGCGGCGCCGTCGAACACGATCGTGTCGCCGAGGGAACTGCCGTTGACGGTGAGGAAGAACTCACCGCCTTGATAGGGAATGGATGCCGGATTGAGAGATGTGATGGTGCCGCCCATGGCTGTAAACGCCAATAGACATACGACCACCGTATACGCCGTCCGCATTGAGAACCTCCAGTGTGTTCGCGCGCCCACACGCGCTTACGCCTGCGAATATTGCCCGGACGGGAGTCCGGACGCCGATCTGAAATGAACGGTCATTATCCCGGAACCCGGACGTTCCGGAAAGACTCTTTTATGTAAGAAGAGCGTGACGTGGATCACGCTGGGCGGGTTATTCCGCGAGTAAGTCGTCCAACTCGTCCCGCGTGAACTGCTTCACGAGCGACGGATCGTCCGGGCGGATCAGGTCCGTGGCCAGCGCCGCCTTCCGCTCGATCAGCGCGTCGATCTTCTCCTCGATCGTGTTGCGCGAGATCATCTTGATCACCTGCACGCCCTTGTTCTGCCCCACGCGATGCACGCGGTCCGTGGCCTGATCCTCGCGCGCCTGGTTCCACCAGCGGTCGTAGTGGATGACGACCGAGGCGCTGGTGAGATCGATGCCGAGACCTCCGGCCCGGAGGCTGGCGGCGAACACGCGGCAGTCGGCGTCGTCATGGAAGCGCGCGATCTCCTGGCCCCGCTCGCGCGTGCCGCCGCGGATCGACGCATAGCCGATGTCCTGGACGACGAGGTGCTTCTCGATGATGTCGAGCATCGAGAGGTACTGCGAGAAGACCACGACCTTCAGGCCGCTGCTCATGCACTCGTCCAGGAGCTCGGTGAACAT
The DNA here is from genome assembly GCA_963821585.1 of uncultured Acidobacteriota bacterium. GTDB lineage: Bacteria > Acidobacteriota > Thermoanaerobaculia > Gp7-AA8 > Gp7-AA8 > QHVT01. The sequence goes on along the minus strand of CAWGEI010000005.1, from coordinate 1,191,736 downwards.
CTCCCACTTGCCCGAGGGGAGGTCCTCGCCGAAACCTCCGCCGGCGGAGGCGGGGTGATTGCAGACCTGCTTGAGGTAATTCAGCGCGGCGAAGACGTGAACGTACGACACGGTCTGTCCCGCGCGGAGCTGCGCGCGCAGCGGCTTCGCGCGCGCCTGCAGCACGCGGCTGTATAAAGCGCGCTGTTCGCTGGTCAGCTCGCAGTAGCGCTTGTCGACGATCTTCGGCGGCAGCTCGGTCAGGACCTGCGCCTTCGTGCGGCGCAGGACGAACGGGCGCACGAGGCGCTGCAGGGTGGAACGATCATCCACGTGCTTCGGCAGGTAGCCCGGGACGACGAAGTCCAGCAGCGCCTTCAGCTCGCCCTCGTGGTTCTCGATGGGCGTGCCGGTGAGGCCGATGGCGATGCGCTTCTCGATCGCGCGGAGCGCGTGGCTCGTCGCGGTATCGGAGTTCTTGATGGTCTGCATCTCGTCGAGGACGACGAGGTCGTACCGCTTCCCGCGGAACTGCTCGATGCGCGTGCGCACCAGGCCGTAGGTGGTGAGCGTGATCGGAACGCCGGGCGCGTAGCGCGCTAGCTTGTCTTTCCAGTGGTCGATGACGGACGTCGGGCAGACCACGAGGATGTTCAGCGACGGATCGGCCTTCACCAGGGCCGCGATCAGGGCGATGGCCTGGTGCGTCTTGCCGAGGCCCATGTCGTCGCAGAGCAATCCGCCGAAGCCGTTCTGCTGCAGGAGCCACAGCCACTGGTAGCCGGTCTGCTGGTACGAGTAGAGGTCGAGGCCGAGCGCGGACGGCGACGGCGCGTCGCTGTCGGTCTGAATTTCGTCGAACAGGCGGAACACGCGCTCGCACGTGGCATCGCCCCGGAAGACGGCCTTGCCGCGCAGCGAGCCTCGAATCCGCAACAGCTCGAGCTTCGTCACGAGCACGTGCCCGCGCGGACCGATGGTCGCTTCGTCGAGCCACGCGAACTGCGGATCGGTGACGTCGATCCAGAGATTGCCGCGGATCAGCGCACGGACGCCGTCGCGGCGCGCGCGGGCGATGTCGGCGGCGGAGATGGAGTCTTCTCCGGCCATGAAGGTGATCTCGACTTCGAGGAACGCGGCGCTGGAAACGAAGTCGAAGACGACGTCGCCGTCGAGCCGCACGGGCTTCGCGTTGCGCACCGGCTCGGGCGCGAGGGTCTCGGGCATGCGCGCGAGCTCGGCATGGTGCCGTTCCACGAACGCGAACACCTCATCCTCGGCGATCGTGCTCTCGCGGTCGTACGGCAGTCCGGCGCTGGGGCGGACTTCGAAGAGCGCGGCCTGTCCGTTCTCGGCGCGCTCGGCGAACATCGGCGGCGCGGGCTCGGGGGACGCGAGGCGGTTGCCGATGAGGAAGAACTTCCCGAAGTGCGGGAGCAGTGCGCGGTCGTGCGTGACGCCGGCGCTGCCGAGAAGAACGGGCATGAACCGCAGTGCCCGCATCCGCGTGATCTCGATGCGCAGCGACGGCGTCAGTGTTTGTGCTGCAATCTCGAAGCCGCTGCCGGTGACGATCTCGGGCGCGCGGGAAATGATGTGCTCGACGGCCGCGGCCGGGATGGGGACATTGGCCCCGTCGAGGTGGAACCCGCCGTCGCGGAAGGCGATCCGCGCGTCCGCGCCGCGCCCGAACATCTCCTTGGCCCAGCGATACCAGGGCGAGCTCTCGAACTGCAGGCGGGCCGAGCCGGAGCCGCGATCGAGCAGTTGCTGCTCGGCGGGCGTGAGTGCGTATTTGCGCAGGAGCATCTCGCGCGGGTCGGTAACGCTCTGCTCGTCGATTGCGCGTCCTTCGCTGAACGAGGCGAACGCGATCGCCCGCCAGATGCTCTGTTCGAATTTGTCCGCCGCAAGCACGCCGGACTCGTCGCTCATGTGGGCGATGAGGATGCCCAGGTGCCGGCAGAGGTCGGTCGGCTTCATCGTCGGCTGGCAGGCGCAGCGCGTCATCTTGAACGTCTCGCCGGCCGCGATGAGGATCGGGCGGAACGTGCGGCGCTCGTTCTCGGTCACGTCCGCGGTGTAGGCGCCGCGAAAGAACAGCGGATCGCTGACGCGGAAACGCGTCTGATGCGCCTCGAGCGTCTGGAGGGTGGTCGGAGAAAAGGAGGAGCGGAAGCGATCGGGAACGGGCATTCAGGATTGGAGGGGTGAGTTTCGCAAAAGCCCCGAGCGAAGTCGAGGGGCCAGGTTAGCAGCAACGCCGGCGGTGCACGAAGCGTTGTGCACGTGCAGCGTCGGTCGGTTCGTACAGCGCAGATGCTAAGTTGGCCCCTCGACTTCGCTCGGGGCTAACCACCGGACTAAAGCTTCTCCAACTGCCCCTGCAGGCGCTTCAGATCCCGCCGGTCCTCTTCGCTCGACGGGTCGATGGCCAAGCGTTGTTCGTGGATCTCGATGGCGCGCTTGTAGGCGCGGCGGGCTTCGTCGAGGCGGCCGAGGTGGGTGAGGGCCGCGGCTTGTTCGCCGTGGGCGAAGGCGAGGTCTTTCCGGGCCTCGACGTTCTTCGTGTCGGCGTCGGCCAGCTCGCCCAGGAGGGCGAGCGCGCGTTCGGTCGAGGCGAGCGCGCCGGCGCCGTCTTTCATCATGTTCTGCGCGGTGGCCTTCATCACGATCTGGTCGGCGTAGTTGCGGCGGGCGACGGCGTCGGTGGGATCGAGCGCACTGCGCCGGCCGAGCGCCTTCAAGGCCGCGTCGTGGTGCGCGATGGCGCGCGCAAAATCGCGGCGCAGCGCACCCGTGAAGAAACCGCCGAGGCGCTGGTGGGCGCGGCCGGACTCGATGAGCGAGTCCGGCGTGACGGGAAGGCGCGACAACACGTCCAGCGCGGACTCGTACGCCTGCTGCGCCGAGGCGGAGCGCAGGCCGATGTAGCGGCAGTCGCCGATGGCCGTCCACGTGCGCGCGAGCTCGGGCGACGGCGGGAGCGACGCGCGGATCTCGCGGGAACGTTCGTGTGCCACCAGGGCCTCGCCCCACCGCAGCGAGCGCTGCTCGACGAACCCGATGCGATCATAGAGGTCCGCCACCAGCGCGGAAGCATCCGTCCCCTCCGCGATCTGCAGCGCCTTGCGATAGCTGGTCATCGCGCCCGCGGTGTCGCCGAGGTTGGCGCGGTACGGGAGGCCCTGCACGTCGCCGATCTTCATGTACGCGCCCGCGAGCTCCTTCCGCAGCTCCTCGTTGTCGCTCGCCTCCTCGGCGAGGTTGTCGAGATAGACCAGCGCCCGGCGCACGAGCAGCTCGCGCGCGGCGGTCGATCCCGGCAGCGGCGCGATGGCGTCGTGCAGCTCGAAGACCACGGACCGCGCGAGCGAGCGCACTTCGTCGAAGCGCCGCTCCGCGATGCGTTTCTGGTGCAGCGTCGTCGTGAAGGCGATCGCGGTCACGACCGCGATGATCGCGCCCGCCGCGACGACGAGCAGGTTGCGTCGCACGAACTTCGACGCGCGGTAGGCGAACGTCGCCGGACGCGCCTGGACGGGATGGCCGCTGAGGTGCCGGCGCACGTCGTCCGCGAACCGCTCCACCGAGCCGTAACGCCGTTGCGGATCGACGTCGAGCGCGCACGCGAGGATCGTGTCGAGATCGCCGCGCAACATGCGCGAGTGCGTGCTCGCGCGCGCGGCCTCCGTGGTCGCCGTGCGCGTGTGCGCGGCGAACGGCTTCGCGCCGGTGAGGAGCTCGAAGAGCAGCACGCCCAGCGAGTAGACGTCCGTGGCGGTCGTGACCTGCGCTCCGTAGAGCTGCTCGGGGCTCGCATACTCCGGCGTCATCAGCCGCGTCACCGTCGCCGACGGCCGCGTCTCCGGCGAGGCCAGCTTGGCGATGCCGAAGTCGAGCAGCTTCGGCACGCCGTCCGCGGTGACCAGCACGTTGCCCGGCTTGATGTCGCGATGAATGATCAGGCTGCGGTGCGCGTACTGCACCGCGTCGCAGAGCTGCAGGAACAGCCGCAGCTTCTCCGTGTTCGACAAGTCGCGCGCGAAGACGTCGATGGGGATGCCGTCGACGTACTCCATCACCAGGTAGGGCAGCCCGTCCGCGGTCGTGCCGCCGTCGATGAGGCGGGCGATGTTCGGATGATCGAGCCCGGCCAGGATCTGCCGCTCCTGGCGGAAGCGCTGCACGAGCGACTCGCCGCCGCGCACGAGCTTGATGGCCACGCGCTGCGTGAAGTCGCCGCCCTCGCGCACCGCGAGGAAGACCGTGCCCATCCCTCCCTGCCCCAGCGGCCGCACGACGCGGTACGGACCGATGAGCGAGCCCGCGAGGCGCTCGTTCTCCGCGGCATCGATCAGACCCCAGACGGAGCGGTCCAGGAACTCGCCGGGCTCGTCGTGCGCCGCGAGCAGCGACTCCACTTCCCGGCGCACGTCGGTGTCGGCATTCGCGAGCAGAGTCGCGCGCGTCTGCGGCGGCGCCTCGGTGGCCGCATGGAAAAGATCGCGGACCTCGTCCCAGAACGCCGTCATCTCGCGCTGAGCTCGCGGCGCAGCCACGCGCGAGCCATCGTCCATTCGCGGCTGATCGTCGCGGGCGAAACGCCGAGGACGGACGCCGTCTCGTCGATGGTCAGGCCGGCGTAGAACCGGAGCTCCACGACCCGGGCCTGCTGGGGGAAGATCTTCTCCAGGTTCTCCAGCGCGACGTCGAGGGCCACGACGTCGAAGGTCTCGGTGGCCGCGAGGTCGAGCGCCGCGCCGATGGTCACCGGGATCATGTCGCCGCCGCGCTTGTCGCTCTTCTTGCGGCGGGCGTGGTCGACGAGGATGCGCCGCATGACCTGTGCGGCGACGGCGTAGAAGTGCGCGCGGTCGTTCCAGGCGACGCTGCGCTGCCCGACGAGCTTCAGGTACAGCTCGTTGACGAGCGCGGTCGGCTGGAGGGTATGGCCTTCGCGCTCGCGATGGAGGTGGCGGCTGGCAATGGCGCGCAGCGGCTCGTAAACGAGACCGAGAAGCTCATCGCGCGCCTCCTGCCTTCCGCCGCTCCACTCACGAAGAAGCTGGGTAACCTCGGACATGGGAATCGAACGGTCGATTGTACCTGCCGTGAGGGAGTTTCCCGCCGTTTTACGCGATCCGAGACAAGAGAGAGGAGTTTCCAACGTGATGACGATCGTGCGTCGTGTGGTGTTCGTGTGCCTTCTTCTCCCCCTGGTGGCCTTCGCCCAGTCCGCGGATCAGGAGGTCGTGTCGGTGGTCGACGCGCCCGATCCGGTTCTGCCGGGGGCGGTTCTGACATACACGGTCACGGCGACGAATCACGGCCCGGATCCGGCGGTGAACGGCGGCATCAACATCAACCTGCCGCTGGCGGTGACGCATCAGAATGACGTCGTGCCGGCGGGCTTCACCTGCTTCTGGCTCGGCAGCAACGGGTCGTGCATCGCGCCGTCGATGGCGGTGGGGACGTACGTGTTCACCATCAACGTAGTGGTGGACGCGAGTCTGGCGGCCTTCCCCGATCAGGACATCAGCGCGGCCTTCTTCACTTCGGGGACCACGATCGACCCGAACAACGGGAACAACTCGAAGGGGGCGACGACGACCGTGAATTCGCCGCAGGTCGATCTCTCCCTCACGGCGAGCGACTCGCCCGATCCGGTCTTCCCCGACGGCACCATCACCTACAGCGTCACGCTGACGCACTCCGGTCCGGACAACGCGACCAACGTAAACTTCAACGTGGTGCCGACCTCTACGCTCGCCTTCCAGTCGGTGACGGCGGCGGCGGGGTGGACCTGCGTCCCACCCGCGGTGGGCGCACTCAACGGCACTTTCACCTGCAGCCGGGCTTCCTGGGCGCCGGGCACGTCCAACTTCACGGTCGTCTACGCCGCGAACGACGAGAACATCGGCCTCAACGACGCCACGATCAACACGTACTTCAGTGTGTTCGCGGGCGCGAGTGACGAGACCGACGACGGCGCGGACAATCAGCAGACCGTGTCGACGCAATACACGACCGCGGACGCGGACCTGAACATCACGGCAACCGACTCGCCCGATCCGGTGGGACCGGACGGCGACATCACCTACACTGTGACGGTCACGAATCAGGGGCCGGACGCGGCGCCGAACGCAAAGATGACCATCGTCGGCAACGGCGGGCAGACGCGCTTCCAGTCCACCACCGTGCCGGCCGGCTGGAGCTGCGCCATGCCGGCGCCCGGGACGCTGTTGAACGTCGGCGGCTACGAGTGCACGATTCCGTCCCTGGCCAACGGGGCGAGCGCGGTGTTCACGGTGGTGACCGAGGCGAGCGACGACCTGCACCCGAACAGCGATCACAACATCACCCAGGCGTTCACGACCTCGAGCCCCGTCGCCGATCCGGACGGCCTGGACAACGCGGTGACGGTGACGACGGCGTACGACGTCCCGAACGCGGACATCTCGGTGACGAACAACGACTCGCCGGACCCGGTCGCGCCGGGCGACACGATCACGTACACGCAGTCGATCGCGAACGGCGGTCCGGACGTGGCGGCGAACGCGACGTTCACCCAGAGCACGCCGGCGGGGACGACGTTCCAGTCGTTCGCGGCGCCCGCGGGTTGGTCGTGCGTGACGCCGGCGGTTGGCGGCACGGGCCTGATCTCGTGCTCGACGGCCTCGATGGCGGTGAGCGAGACCGGCGGGTTCACGTTGCTCGTCAACGTCGTCAGCGGCGGCTCGATCACGAGCACGGTGACGGGCGGCAGCGACGCCTCGGACCCGGATCCGTCCGACAACTCCGCGACCGCGACCACGACGTCGATCGCGCCGGCGTCCGCGGATCTGAGCCTCACGAAGACGACGGCGGCGACCACGGCGCCGGACGGCAGCACGTTCACGTACACGATCACGGTGACGAACAACGGTCCGGACGCGGCGGCGAACGTGGTGATGTCGGACACGCTGCCCGCGTCGCTGCTGTTCCGCTCCATCACGGAGCCGTCGGGCTTCGACTGCACGACGCCGGCAGTCGGCACGAGCGGCACGATCACCTGCACCGCGGCCACGCTCGCGAACGGCGCGAGCCGGACGTTCACGCTGGTGGTGGAAGCCAACGGCGCGAGCGGCTCGGTCACGAACACGGCTTCGGCGTCGAGCGACGCGACCGACGGAAACCCCGGGAACTCCAGCGGCACGTCGTCCGGCGTCACGCTGGCTCCGGCGCAGGCGGACCTGGAGGTCACGAAGACGACCAGCTCCTCAGTGGCGACGCCGGGCGGCACGGTGACTTACACGATCACGGTGACGAACGCGGGGCCGTCGGATGCGACGAACGTGGTCGTCACGGACGATCTGCCGGCCGGCCTCTCGTTCGTCTCGGCCACGCCGTCGCAAGGCACCTGCAATGCCTCGGACCCGGTCAGCTGCAACCTCGGCACGATCATCAACGGCGGCAGCGCGACGATCACGCTGTCCGCGCAGGTGACGGCGACCAGCGGCACGATCAGCAACACCGCGAGCGTGACGTCGACCGAGGGCGACACCGACACGACGAGCTCCGCACCGATCCCGGTCGGCTCCGCGGAAATCGCGGCGGTGCCGACGCTGTCGGAGTGGGGACTGATGATGATGGCGACGCTGCTGGGAGCGCTCGCCTTGACGAAGATGAGAAGCTGATATGGAGTGCGGAGGCATTGCCTCCGCTTTCCTATTCGCACGCCTGTCGCGCTGAGGCCACCGAATTGGAAAGCGGAGGCGATTGCCTCCGCACTCCAAACTAGCCCTGCGTTACTTCCACGATCGCCGCGATGGCGCGGTCGAGGTGCTCGCGCGTGTGCGCGGCGCTGATCTGGCAGCGCAGCCGGGCCTGTCCCTGCGGGACGACCGGGAAGCCGAAGCCGGAGACGTAGACGCCGCGGCGGAGGAGCTCCTGCGACATCGCGATGGCCTTCGCCGTGTCGCCGATGAGGATCGGGACGATCGGGTGGATGCCTTCGCGCACGGTCACGCCTTTCGCGGTGAGCTGCTCGCGGAAGTAGCGCGTGTTGTCGTGCAGGCGGTCGATGAAGCTGGTGTCCTTCTGGACGAGGTCGATCGCCGCCAGGGAGCCCATCACGACCGCAGGCGGGAGGGTGTTCGAGAACAGATACGGCCGCGATTTCTGGCGGAGGTACTCGACCAGAACCTTCGGTCCCGTGGTGAAGCCGCCGTGCGAACCGCCTAATGCCTTGCCGAGGGTCGAGGTGTACGCGTCGATCTTCCCGAAGACCCCCTGCTCCTCGGCCGTCCCGCGGCCGGTCTTGCCGAGGACGCCGGTGCCGTGGGACTCGTCGACGACGAGGAAGGCGCCGTACTCGCGGGTGATTTCGATCAGCTCCGGCAGCGGCGCGAGCGAGCCTTCCATGGAGAAGACGCCGTCGGTCATCACCAGCTTGTTGCGCGTCTCCTTCGTGGCCTCGAGGGCACGGCGGACGTCGGCGAGGTCGCGGTTCTTGTAGCGCTCCTTGCGGGCCTTCGCGAGCCGCACGCCGTCGATGATCGACGCGTGATTGAGCTCGTCGGAGATGATCGCGTCCTCTTCGGTCGTGACGGTCTGGAACAGCCCTTCGTTCGCGTTCCAGCAGGAGCCGTAGAGGATGGTGTCCTCGGTGCCGAAGAACTCCGCGATCTTTTCTTCGAGCTCGCGATGGATGGTCTGCGTGCCGCAGATGAAGCGGACGGACGCGAGGCCGTAACCATAGTCGCGCTCCGCCTTCTCCGCCGCCTCGACGATGGCCGGATGGTTGGCGAGGCCGAGGTAATTGTTCGAGGTGAGCATGACCACCTCGCCGAACCCTTCGACCTCGACGACCGCGCCCTGAGGACCCTTCAACGCCAGCTCACGCTTGAGCGTGCCCGCGGCGGACATTTGATCGAGCTCGGAGGAGAGAGTGGAGAGAAGAGTCGTCATCTACTCGTTATCGTATTTCAAGTCCCGCCGGTAGCACCGCTGCCCTTCCATGTCGAAGACGACGCAGGAGTCGATGGGGCGGGAGTAGACGTGCATGCTCACCGCGCCCTGCTCCCACTCGGCGAGGTTGCGGATGCGGTGGATGGTCTGGGTCTTGTCGACCGTGTTCAGCGGCCCGCCGGGGATGGCCAGCTCGTTGTGCAGGTGCTCCATGTCGATCCTGGTCGCGCCGGCGAGGCAGTCCATGCCTACGACCTGCTGGTTCTCCGGGCGGTTGCACTCGAGCTTGTTGTAGTTCTCGACCAGCAGCTTCCCTTCGATCATGGTCATCCAGCCGAGCTGGCCGTTGTGGGTGTGCAGGGGCGTGACCGCGCCGACGGGCCAGCAGATCAGCATCACCTCGATCATGTCGTTGCGGAAGATCTTGTTGCGGGTGTGGCGCTCCGGCAGCCACTTCTTGTAGCTCTCGAGCTCGTCGGGGCGGATCTCGTAGGCCACGAGGTAGTCGTAGATCTTCTGTTTGGTGATCAGCCCCTCGGAGAGCCGGCGGATGCCGTCGACGAATTGTTCGGCCGTGACCGCGGCCGGCGCGTAGATCGCCTGCGGTACTTCCGTGATGCTCTGGATATCCATGACAGCCTCCGATTGCAGAATATAGCGCAGCAAGTTGCGGGCCGCGAGCGGGAGGCACTCTGTGCTAGGCTCCGCCGGGTTTTGGAGAGATGAGAGACATTCAGAACGTCGCGGTCATCGGCGCACAGTGGGGAGATGAGGGAAAAGGGAAGATCGTCGACCTCCTCTGTGAGGATTTCGACGTCGTGGCCCGCTATCAGGGCGGCCACAACGCCGGCCACACGGTGAAGTTCGCGGACAAGCACTTCGCCTTGCGGCTCATCCCGTCCGGCATCATCCACTCCGACAAGCTCTGCCTCCTCGGGAACGGCATGGTCATCGACCCGCAGGCCCTGCTCGACGAGATCGACGGGCTGCGCGAGGCGGGCGTGAGGATCGAGGAGAACCTCCTCATCAGCGACGCCGCGCACTGCATCCTCCCCTACCATAAGGCCCTGGACCTGGCCCGCGAGGAAGCGGCGGGCGTGGGGAAGATCGGCACGACCGGACGGGGCATCGGCCCGGCGTACGAGTCCAAGGTCGGGCGCTACGGCATCCGCATCGCGGACCTCGTCGACCCGGACGTGCTCCGGCAGAAGATCGAGTTCACCTGCGCCGAGCGCAATGCCGTGCTCCAGGGCGTGTATCACCGCGAGACGCACGATCCCGCGCGGCTCTACGAGGACTACCTCCGCTTCGGCGAGCTCCTCGCGCACCGGATCGTCAACGGGACGGTCTGGATCAACGACCGGATGCGCGAGAAGAAGAGGGTGATGTTCGAAGGCGCGCAGGGGACGATGCTCGACATCGACCACGGGACGTATCCGTTCGTGACGTCGTCCAGCACGATCGTCGGCGGCATCTGCTCCGGCCTCGGCGTCGCTCCGAAGCACATCCACAAAGTCATCGGCGTCGGGAAGGCGTACACGACCCGCGTCGGCGGCGGCGCGTTCCCGACGGAGCTCGACAACCCGCACGGCGAGCACCTCCGCAAGCGCGGCAACGAGTTCGGCACCGTGACCGGCCGCCCGCGCCGCTGCGGCTGGCTCGACCTCCCCGTCCTCCGCACCGCCACGATCCTCAACGGCCTCGACGAGATCGCCCTCACCAAGCTCGACGTCCTCGACGAGTTCGACGAAATCCCGGTCTGCACGTCGTACAAAGTACGCGGCACGACCTGGAACACCTTCCCTGCCTTCGCCGTGGCCCACAACGACTACCAGCCCGAGTACCGCACGTTCAAAGGCTGGAAGACCTCGACCGTCGGCATCACGTCCTTCGCCGACCTCCCCCAGGAGGCCCGCGACTACGTGAAGTTCATCGAGGACGAAACCGAGACGCAAGCCGCGATCATCTCCACCGGCCCCCGCCGGGAAGAGACCATCCTGCGGTAGCGGTTGTCACAAGTGCTGAGGCTGCACTTTTCGGGGTGTTGCCCCGCCTCCGAGGACGCACTATATTGAAGATGGACCCTGTCCGTCGCGAAGCTCCAAGTTCCACTTGGAGTACGCCAAAAGCATAGCGACGACGGGGTTCTTATCTTTTTTTTCGGCTTCACTTGAGTCAAATCCAGCCGGCGCTCCTTCGGCACGAACAGCCAGTGCCGGTAAGGCTGCCTGAACTTGTCGGTTTCCCCGTTCGGCGTGCCCGTCGAGATCCCGATGTTGAAGTGCGGATAGAGCTCTCGAATCCGTTTGTTGAGATGGTTATAGAGCTTCTCTTTCGCGATCGTGCGCGAACCGCGCACGCTGCTCCCTTCCGGCTTCTCCAGATGTCGATCATTCAGCCGGAACTGCATCGCCCCGAGCAGAACGTCCAAACACTGCAAGACGATGTGCTTCCGCGAGTCGACTTCCGCGATCTGATCTTCGGGAACGACGATGCGCGATCCGCGAAACTCGCTGGACCGTTCGAGTCCGGTGACGAACGCTTTAAAAAGAGCGTTCTTGTCTGCGGTATCGGGTAATTGATCGACGTAGATGCGTAGGCGAATGGGATTCCCACCTGGATTCGCATAACGCAGACCGAACGCATGCTTCAGGAACTGGTAGTAAAGGATGTGGTACGAGTGTTCGCGGTGGTAAGCCTCGAGCCCGGTCGCCACATACCTCGCCTGCGTGAACATTACCCGCACCTTGATCCGGTTATCGCGAACGAGATCGAAGAATGCGTCCATCAACGTGACGTACTTCGAAAGGTACTGCGACGTCACCTTCTGCCACTTGATTTCCCCCGTGAGCCTTTGGGCCGCAGCTACCGCGCGCAAGGCGGCGTTCACAGTGTCGAAATCGCTCGATCGAAGGAGAGCACCGCCATAGAAGTTCCCGTAGTACGCGCCGCTCTTGATGCTCTCGTCCGTATAGATGACGTATTCACGAGCCACTCACGACTCCTTGGTTGTGAGCATATGTCATCGCCAACAAAGCGGCCGGCATCACGTCGTTCGACGACGTGAAGTTTCATCGAGGACGGGACGGAAACGCGAGCCGCGATCACCTCGACCGGCCCTCGCCGGGAAGAGACCATCGTGCGGTAGGTATGGAGTGCGGAGGCCGCGCCTCCGCTTTCGAATTCGTTTGCCTCCGAGCGTTGTGCGTGCCGCTCGCCCACTTCAGGCGAGAGCGCCCCTCACCCGGCCTTCGGCCACCCTCTCCCCACGCTCACGCGCGGGGAGAGGGGTTTATCTACGTTCCTTCTCGCGAGAGCCAACCTTGATCATCCCCTCTCCCCGCGCGCTTTTTGCGTGGGGAGAGGGTGGCCGAAGGCCGGGTGAGGGGCGCGCTCGCCTAAAGTTACCGATCCGTTTGCGGCAGCGACAGCGTTTCCAGTTCCTCGACCGTGTTGCGCAGGTCTTTGAGCACGTGGTCCGGCGTCATCTTCTCGTCGACTTTCAGGGAGCGCACGGGGGTCCATTCGCCGTTGTCGAGGACGACGTAGCTGAAGCGCTCGCCGAGGGCGTAGAGGACGATGCGGCCGTTGCGGCTGATGAAGGCCTGCAGGGGCGCTGTGTTGGACGAGACGAGGTTCGCGCGCGGGGACCTGGTTCCGGTGCGGCCGACGGGGACGAAGATGCGGGCGGTGCCGCCGACCTTGCGGGGCTTGATGACGACACTGGTGACAGTGGTCTGCTGCTGGGCGCCGAACACGACGTGGACTTCCTGGCCGTTGCGGCTCATGGCCAGCGGCGGGTGGACCGCGGCGCCGGTGTCTTCCGGCTCCGAGGCGGCCGCGCTGTTGACGGACAACACCGCCAGGTCGACGAGGTTGGCGAAGGACGTGACCGGCTCCTGATCCCGCTCCAGCGCGACCAGCGCGTACCACGGCTCGGCCATCGCCTCGGCCACTTCCCACCACGCGACGTGAATCAGGGAAACGTCCGGGTCGTCCTCGACGCCGTGCGTGACGACGACCTGCGACCCGAGGATGCGCTCCGCGCCGCTGGTGATGGTCTGCGGCGCGGACCACACTTCATCCGCTCCACGCACCGCGTACCGGAGCTCTTCGGCTCCCTCGGAACGGCGCGTCCAGACGACGTACAGCGCGCCGGTCAGGGCGTCGTAGGCGACGTGCGGCTCCGACTCGACGGCCTCGTCGTCCGTGGTCGGCACGGCGAACGTATCGCGCACGTCGCCCGACACGCGCACGAGCAGCAGCTGGGGCGATTCCGTCGAGGGCTCGACCGAGTAGCGCGAGCCGTCCGAAGTCAGCGCCGAGCCGGCGCCGTACGCGGACAACGCCACGGTCATTGCGAAAGCGAAAACGAGGAGTCTTTTCATGATCAGAGTTTCCAGTTCACGATCTTGCACAGATCGACTGCGGTCAGGAGCTGCTTGAGGTTCTTGAATCCCGGATAGAAGCCGGCCACCACGTCGAAGTGGACGTCCGCCTCGTCCCAACGTCCCGTGCGCGTACAGATCTCGCCCAGGAGATGGTTGCCGTTGCGGATCTGGCGGCGCGTGGAGGCGAGCGAGAGCGCCTCGCGCGCCAGCTCCTCCGCCGTGTCGAAGTCTTCCAGATTCACGTAGCCGAGGCTGAGATCGAGCAACGCGTCCGCACGCCACTCCGCGTCGTCCAATTCCAGGATCACGCTCTCGATGAGCTGGATCCCTTCGTCGTAGACGTCGTTCAGGATCTTCGCGCCGCCCAGGTTCAGCGTCGCGCTGCAGCGCAGCGGGCCGGCGTGCGAGTGAGCCGGGATCTCGTCGATGCACAACAGCGCGTCCGTGAACGCCTGGATCGCGCGGTCGAACTGCGAGTCCTCCACGAGCACGACGCCGAGGTTGTTGAGGAGCGCCGCGCGCGCGAACGGATCGTCGAGATCGACGACCGCGGTGCTGGCGATGTCGCCGTAAAAGATCGCGCGGCGCCGGTCCTCCAGGTTGGAGTAACGGCGCACCAGCACCGCCGACGCCATGTACACGTGCCGGCTCGAGCGCCGGCGCATGACGATCGCGGCCAGCGCGGAGATCTCCGGGCCGTCCCGCTCCACGGCGATCAGCGCTTCCGCTTTGCGGATGGTGATCAGCTCGCGCGATTCTTCCGACGTTGCCAGCGCATAGGCCAGGTCGTACGCGGCGAGCGCCTCGTCGACCTCTCCCTTCCACATGTGCTGCAGACCGACTTCGCAGTGACCGAGAGCTGCCTGGTCTCTATCGCTCATTCGAAACCTCGAACCTCGTACCTGGGGGGAGTGCCGATCTTATCTTGAGCTCTGCAGTGAATACAAATAAAAACCGCCGCCCGAAGGCAGCGGTTCGATTGTTTGCAGGAAACCCGAGGCTCAGTGCGTGGCCGGCAGCTCGTCCCCGACGCCGTCCGTTTCGTCCTCTTCGTCGCTGATCTCTTCGACAGCGGCGCGCAGGTCGCGCAGGAGGTCGGCGGCGGTGTTGTCCTCGTCGACATCTACGGAGCGCGGCATGGTCCAGGTGTTGTTCGACTTCAGCACGACGTAGCGGAACTCATCGCCCAGGGTATAGAGCGCGATGCGGCCGTCGCGGATGAACGCCTGCACCGGCGTCGTGTCGCCCGAGGAGAGGTTGGACTTCGGAGTGTTCTGCATCCCGCGGCCGACCGGCTTCCAGATGCGGACGGTCGTGCCGACCTTGCGCGGGACAACGGTCAGGCGGGTGATGGCCGAGGAGGAGACCGAGCCGAAGGCGAGGTCGACGCCGTCGCGGTCGCGCTCCATCGTCAGCGGCGGATGGACCGGCGCGCCCATGTCCTCGTCGTTGAAATCGCTGGCGCTCACGCCGTCGCCGAGGGCGGCCAGCTCTTCGAGGTTCACCACGCTGGCCGAGACCTGCGCGCCGTTCTCGAACGCGAACAGGGCATACTCCGGGTCGCGAAGGTTGCCGTTGACGCTCCACCACGCGACGTGCATGAGCGTGGCGATCGTATCGGCATATTCGGAGCGGGTGATGGCGAGCTGCAGGCCGCCGTACACCTGCGCGCCGGCGGCGATGTTGCGGGGAGAGGTCCACTGGCCCGCGGCGCTCAGCGTCGCGTAACGGATCTCGGCGCCGCCTTCGCTCTCGCGGGTCCAGACAACGTGCAGGGTGTCGGTGACGACGTCGTAGGCGATCTGGGCGGCCGTTTCGGGCGCGGCGTCTTCGGTGGACGGGACGACCAGACGGTCGCGCATGCCGCCTTCGGCGCGCGTGATCTCGACCTGCGGCTGACCGGGGCTGCGCTCGATCGCGTAGCGGATTCCGTCCGGCGTGAGCAACGAGCTCGACGCCATGGCGGGGACCGCCAGGACTGCAGCGGCAAACAATGCGGCGAAGAAACGATGGAGCTTCATGATCAGGCTTTCCAGTTGACGACCGAGCAGAGGTTCACTTCGGTCAGTAGTTGCTTGACGTTGTTGTACTGCGGGTAGAAGCCGGCGACGACGTCGAAGTGGACGTCGGCTTCGTCGAATCGGCCGGTGCGCACGCAGATCTCGCCGAGGAGATGGTTGGCGTTGCGGATCTGCCGGCGCGTGGAAGCGAGGGACAGCCCCTCGCGGGCAAGGTCCTCGGCCGTGTCGTAGTCCTCGCCCTCGGTGTAGCCGAGCGCGAGATCGAGGCACGCCTCGGCGCGCTCGGTCGCGTCATCGAGCTCGGTGATGACCGTCTCGATGAGGTGGATGCCTTCGTCGATCTCGCCGCAGAGGATCTTCGAGCCGCCCAGGTTTGCCGTGATGCCCGCGGCGAACGAGGACACCAGCTCGTTGGTCTGCGGCATCTCGTCCAGCGCCAGCAGCGCCTCCTCGAAGGCCTCGACTGCGGGATCGAGCTGCGAGTCCGCGACCATGGTAATGCCGAGGTAGTTGAGGACCGTGGCCCGGGCGAACGGATCGTCCAGCGCGGAGGCCGCGGTGCGGGCGATCTCGCCGTAGAAGATCGCGCGGCGGCGATCGTCGGTCTCGACGTAGCGGCGCATGAGCACCGACGCGGCCATGTAGACGTGACGGTGCGAGCGACGGCGCATGACGATTCCCGGGAGCGCGGAAACCTCCGGGCCCTCGCGATCCATCGCGATCATCGCCTCGCCTTTGCGGATGGTGATCAGTTCCCGCGTCTCTTCGGATACCGGCAGAGTGGCGGCTCGGTCATATGCCGCGATCGCGGCCCCCACCTCGCCCTTCCACATGTGCTGCAAGCCGACTTCGCAGTGCTGCAGGGCTTCCCTGTCTCTCTCAGTCATAAATTTTCGAGCACCCGCCGTTCTGGGGAAGTGGGCGCATTTTATCTTGAATAACTCAAATGAAAAGCGTGATTTTTGTCACCCGGCCGCAGGAATCCCCAGAATCTCGTCGATTGTGGCCTGCGAAACGGGGTGATACCCCGGTCGCGCCTTCGCGTAGATGCGGCGCGCGAACGCCAGGTCGTCGGGGTTCTTCGCCAGTTTCTCGTAGAGCGGCTTGAGGAACTTCCGGCGTCCCTGGGCCATGAGGAATCGCTCGATCGCAGGGTAGGCACCCTGATAGCGGGCGTCGATCGACTTCTCCAGCCACGCCGACAGCACCTCGCTGTTGCCGCTGTCGCTGAAGTGGAACCGGGCGTCCAGCGCCGCCATCTTCCCGACCGGGAGGACGGGCAGCGACTGGATGAAGTGGACGCGCTCGTGGGAGGACCATTGGTCGGCCTGGATGGCGTCGGCACTCCCCCCTTCCGTGAAGGCCTTCGCCGCCTGCTCCGCGCGCGCGAACGCCTCGGACCGCGGCTGCGGGGTGTTCGGAGGAAGGCCCGGACCGTGGATCCACTGGTTGATGTCGACTTTCTGCACGACGTCCGGCAGCGCGGTCTTCAGATAGTCCTCGAAGATGGCGGTAGTCATGGGCTGGAAGGCGAACTTGTCGAAGTACGCGCGGAGGAACTGGTCCCACCGCTCGCGGCCCGCGGTCTCTTCGAGGAGGCGCAGGAACAGGGCGCCTTTCTCGTAGGCGATGCCCGGGACCTCGTCCGGATCGCGCTTGCTGAAGTCCACGGCGAGCGACTGATCCGCCACCGGCAGCGTCGCCAGCTCGTCTTTCACTTCGGTGACGCCGAGGAGCCAGAGCATCTCGGAGTACTCGCGGCCGTAGAGCTTCTCGGTGATGCGGTGCTCGAAGTAGGTCGTGAAGCCTTCGTTCAGCCAGAAGTCGTTCCACGTCGCGTTCGTGACGAGGTTCCCGGACCACGAGTGCGCGAGCTCGTGGGCGATGAGCGACACGAGCGATTTGTCGCCGGCGAGCACCGTGGGCGTGAGGAACGTCAGGCGCGGGTTCTCCATCCCGCCGTACGGGAAGCTCGGCGGCAGGACGAGGAGGTCATAGCGATCCCACCGGTACGGCCCGTACAGCTCCTCGGCCGTGTGCATCATCTTCGGCGTGTCGCTGAATTCCGCTGCGGCGCGGTCGATGACCTCGGGCTCAGCGTAGACGCCCGAGCGCGTGTCGAACGGGCGGAACTCGAGGTCGCCCACGGCGATGGCGAGGAGGTACGACGGGATCGGGTGCGTCATGGAAAAGCGGTAGACACCCTCTTCGTTGCGCGCCTGCGGGTTCTCCGCGCTCATCACGGCGAGGAGCTCTTTCGGCACGCGGATGGTCGCGTCGTACGTGAAGCGGACGCCGGGCGTGTCCTGACACGGCACCCACGTGCGCGCGAGGATCGCCTGCGACTGGGACAGGAGGAAGGGATGCTTCTTCCCCGCCGTCATGGCCGGCTCGAGCCACTGCAGGGCGCGGGCGCCGGGGCTGGACGCATATTCAATGATCACGTTCTTCGTGTTCGCGTCGACCGGGATCTCCAGTGCGCTCCCGCGGATGGGATCGGCCGCGCCGAGCTTGAACTGCACGGGCGCATCCCCCACCGTCACGCGTTTGATGTCCAGACCGTTCGTGTCGAGAACGAGCGTCTTCGCACCGGTCTCGTTCCGCACGCGCAGCGTGGCCGTGCCGGCGAGCTGCTTCTTCGCGAAATCGACGCCGAGGTCGAGAACGATGTGCTCGACGCGGACTTCGTCGGGCCGGGAGAAGGAGTGCGGATCGCGCGAGACAGCCGGTTGCGGCTTGACGTCGGGCGCGGGTTTTTCGTTCCGGCAGGAAAGGGCGAGGGTCGCAAGGGCGAGGAGGAGGGCGGCGCGCTTCATGAGCGCGTGACTGTACACGGTCGGGTGCGAACGCGGGCGTCACAATTCGCAAGCGTCTTCTGTCGCCCGCTACGCGGGCTCGTTTGTATCCTGCCCCGCGTTCCCCCGGCTGAAGCCGGGGTCTATTCTCTGGCCGCCCGCTACGCGGGCTCGATGAGCCGCCGTAGGCGGCGATAGACAATAGACCCCGGCTTCAGCCGGGGAACGCGGCGTCCGCCGAAAAACGAGCCCGCGTAGCGGGCGACAGGACCGCACGGGCAACGATTAGAATGCCTCGGCAGGCCACGCATCAATGTCACTTCCGTCCGGAACACGGCTGGGTCCGTATGAAATCGTCCAGGCGATCGGCTCCGGAGGCATGGGCGACGTTTACCGCGCCCGCGATTCCCGCCTCGACCGCGACGTGGCGGTCAAGGTCCTCCCCGAGCGCTTCGCCCGGGACGCCGAGGCGAACATGCGGTTCGAGCGCGAGGCGAAGGCCGTCGCCGCGCTGACGCATCCGAACATCCTCGCCATCCACGACTACGGCTCGGACGGCGGCGCGGCGTACAGCGTCACGGAGCTGCTGGAAGGCGAAACGCTGCGGCGGCGCATCATCGAAGGCCCGATCCCGTGGCGAAAAGCCATCGAGATCGGCGCGGCGATCGCGGACGGACTGGCCGCTGCCCACGCGAAAGGCATCATCCACCGCGACCTCAAGCCCGAGAACATCTTCCTCACCACCGACGGCCGGGTGAAGATCCTCGACTTCGGCATCGCCCAGCTGGTGCGGCAAGAACAGCCGCCAGAGGGGATCGATCCGACGACGATGCCGACCGCGCCGATGAAGACCGACCCGTACTCGGTGGTCGGCACCGCGGGCTACATGGCGCCGGAGCAGCTCCGCGGCGAGCCGACCGACGCCACGACCGACATCTTCTCCCTCGGCGCCCTGCTCTACGAGATGGCCACCGGCCGCCCGGCATTCATCCGCGCAACCGTGATCGACTCGCTGTCCGCGATCCTCGCGGAGACGCCGGACGTCTTCGCGGTGTCGGAGCGCCTGATCCCGTACGAGCTCGCGCGGGTGATCCACCGCTGCCTGGAGAAGAAACGCGCGGAGCGGTTCCAGTCCGCGCGCGACCTGGCGTTCGCCCTGCGGGCGATCGGCACGTCGAACGCGCCTTCGTTCGAGACACCGGCGAAGCGGAAGCGGAAACGGTGGATCTGGGCGGGCGCGCTTGCGCTCGCGCTCCTCGCGCTCCTGGGTCTTCGCGTCTTCAAGTCGCCGAGTCTTCAAGACCTGACGACCCGACGACTCGACGACTTGAGGACGCGACGACTCCGCTCCATCGCCATCCTCCCCTTCATCAACGCCACCGGGGACCGCGAGGCGGAGTACCTCTCCGACGGCATCACGGAAACGCTGATCAACACGCTGGCGCAGGTGCCGGGCCTGCGGGTCATGTCCCGCACCTCGGTCTTTCACTACAAAGGGAAGCCGGTGAATCCCGTGAGCGTGGGCAAGGAGCTGCGGGTCAGCGCGGTGGTCGTGGGCCGGATCGAGACCGTCGGCGACCGGCTGGTCGTCTCCGCGGAGCTGGTCGACGCGAGCGACAACGCGCTGATCTGGGGCAACCGCTACCCCGCCGCGAAGGCGGATCTCTTCGACGTCCAGCAGTCCATCGCCTCGGATATCGCCCGCATGCTGCGCATCCAGCTCGGCGGCCGCGAGCAGCAACTCCTCGCGAAACGCCACACCACCGATCCGCGCGCGTACGAGCTCTATCTCAAGGGCCGCTTCCAGTGGAACAAGCGGAACGCGGAAGGGATGTACAAGGCCATCGAGCGGTTCAACGACGCGATCGAGATCGATCCGCAGTACGCGCTCGCGTACGTGGGGATCGCGGACTGCTACAACCTCCTCGACATCTGGGCCAACCTCCCAACCAGCGAGACCTTCCCCCGCGCCAAAGCCGCGGCGCAGAAGGCCCTGTCGATCGACGACCAGCTCGCCGAGGCGCATACATCCCTCGCCTACGCCATCCACACCTACGAGCGCGACTGGCCCGCCGCGGAGCGCGAGTACAAACGCGCGCTGGAGCTGAACCCGAACTACGCGACGACCCACCAGTGGTACGCCGAGTTCCTCACCGCCACCGGCCGCTTCGACGAAGCCGCGGAGCAGGGACGCCGGGCGCTGGACCTCGACCCCATGTCCCCGATCATCAACGCCGTCGTCGCATGGAACTCCACCATGGCCCGCCGCTACGACGTCGCCATCGAGCAAGGCACCCGCACCACCCAACTCTTCCCCGACTTCATGCCCGGCTACGCCTACCTCGGCCTCGCCCAACTCGAATCCGGCCGCCCCCGCGAGGCTTTGGCGTCCTTCGAGAATGCACGCAAGAACCTCGACATCGCCGTCGTCCGCACCTGGCTCGCCCGCGCGCACCTCGCCGCCGGCGAGCGCGACGAAGCCGTGCGCATCACGCGCGCCCTCGAGTCCAGCCACGACTACCTGCCGCCCTACTACATGGCCGCGCTCTACTCCGACCTCGGCGACCGCGCCCGCGCGCAGCGCGAGCTGGTGCGAGCGCGCCGCGAGCGAAGCGGCGCCCTGGTTTGGTTCAGCGTCGACCCGGCGATGGACGAGTTACGTTGACAGGGAGGGCTCAGATCTGTGAGCAATCGTCCTGCACGAAACAATCGTGCAGGGATTGGTACACGCAGTTCCCGTTAGCCACGCCGCTGAAGGCCTCGATGAGTCCACAGTACTGATACGTACCCGGCGAACATGCGGTCTGCGAACAGCCGTCGTTGCGCGCGTTCACGCAGGCATTGCTGCGCGATGTACCACCCATGTGGCCGTTCGCCGTGTATGCGCCTCCGTCGCAATTCCCTCCGCAGTGGAAGTTGTGCGAGACCCACGCGAAGTACGGATCACAAGTCATCGGCTTCCCGTCGAGCCGCCGCAGGATGGCCTGAACGGGACGACCCGTCGGGTCCCGCGAGATGACCAGCTCACGCCCGTCATCCAGGTTCACGGTTGTCGTGATGAGACTCTCGTCGCAAATCGCTCCATCGATCGGAGCTGAGGGAGAAACGACGGTGAGCTGAGCAAGGATCAAAAGCGCGTAGATCACAAATGCCTCCTTTGCCGCTGCCAACCTATGCTTATTGCCGGAACACCGCAAGTCCGCCCCGTCGTGTCCCGATATGGAGTGCGGAGGCAGCGCCTCCGCTTTCACATTCGCGCGGCGAGTGCGTAACGATTCCGGCTTGCGCGGACGGCGACGCGGATCTCGAGGCTTGGCGGAGCGCTCGGCGATGACTTTCAGGCCTCGCCGGCCGTCGCCCTGCCAGCCGCTGGCGAGCGGCTCAAGGAGAGGATCGAGGCTGCCGACCGCTGAACCACGCCGGCACGCGGCTCGGCACCGCCGACACTCCGCTTGACTCCGCCGTCACTCAACTCGGCCCTCGTCGGCACTCAACTTGGCCCCGCCGACACTCAACTCGGCCCCGCCGACACTCAACTCGGCCCCGCCGGCATTCAACTCGGCCCCGCCGGCATTCAACTTGGCCCCGCCGGCACTCAACTTGGCCCCCGCCGACACTCAACTTGGCCCCCGCCGGCACTCAACTCGGCCCCGCTGGCACTCAACTTGGCCTCGCCGGCACTCAACTCGGTCCCGCCGGCACTCAACTCGGCCCCGCCGACACTCGACTCAGCTCCGCCGACATTCGACTCGGCCCCGCTGGCACTCAACTCGGCCCCGCCGACAGTCGACTCAGCTCCGCCGACATTCGACTCGGCCCCGCTGGCACTCAACTCGGCCCCGCTGGCACTCAACTCGGTCCCGCCGGCACTCAACTCGGCTCCGCCGACATTCAACTCAGCGTCGCCAGCACTCAACTCGGCTCCGCCGACACTCCGCTTGCGCCGCCAGACTGAACATTCACTCGACATTCTTCGGCGGGCTCTCAGGGCGCACCATCACGAGATTGTTGTTGAACTGCCGGATGCGCCAACCTTCAGCGGTCGAAACGAGTACCATCGTCGCAACGCTATCCAGGGTCTTCGACTGCCCATTCTCGACATATTCGTTGTGGTTCGTCGCGAGCACAGCGACCACATTGGGAGCAAGCACATCAATCGACTTGATCTCGAAGGCGATGGTGCTGCCACCAGCGTATCGCGTCTTCCAAAGACTGGCATGCGCCTTGGCGTTCTGCTCGCGTGACATACCGGTTCTGAGAAAACCGCCGACAGCCACATAGTCATGTCCTTCAGTGAAGGCGGCGGCAAACTTCTCCGCGTCTCGTGCGTTCCACGCCGCCGGCAGCGACAGGACCACGGATTCTGCAGCAGCGCGCGTATCCGGTGTCGTTTGGGCAGGCAGCGACCCGACGAAGAATGAGACGAACAGAGCGCATGACACCAGAATCCTCATGAAGTTGATCCTACCATTCTGCTTCGCGCCGCCCGGCAGGCTTTGCTCGACGTCGCGGCCCTCTGCGCGCTCTCGTTGAGAGAGCGCGGACGCACCCACGTCAGTCCGTCAGCGCGAAAACCGATCTCGCCCTCGTGGCGAGTGCAGCAGCAATCGGCTCCCAAAGCTCGCGTCGGGAACCGCCGAGCCCCAGATCGGCAACGGCCGCAGGAAGTTCGCCCGCTGGCTCTAGATAAAACAGAATGATCTCGGCGCGCTTGTCCTTGCCAACCGCACGGACATATCGGTTCACGAGCCACCGCGACGGCGCCGTTACAGCGTGCTTGCGCAGCAGCTTCGTCATCGGATCCGACTGAAACAGCCGCCAGTCCTCGATGGGCCACGACTGTTGAAGGTACTCGTGTTGGCCGATCCTCACCATCGTATGTCGTGGGTAATCGAACGTGAAGTCCGTACCTGGCACAGCGCTCTCGAAGTGCACGATGAATGTGCGGCCGAGCTGCCCGCCACTGACTTCGCTGAAAATGTACTGGTCATAGACTGCCCTACCACTCATTGCCGAGTCCCGAATGTGACCGATATAGCTAAGCTCCGGCGCGACGGTCACTGTGATTCGAGGTTGCGCAGTCGAGCGAACGACTTGCTCAACCGAGCGCATAGGCGTGCCTGGAGAGGTTGCACAAGCGGCGGACGCTAAGAGGACTACGCATGCCAAGAGGCGGCTCATGCTGCGAATATACGAAGCCCTTCGGAGTTGGTTTCACCGCAGCGCCGCTCGCATCGCCGTGTCTTCCGTTGCCAACGGCAGAGTGGCGCGACGCCCGCCGCAACTAACGACTGTATTGGTGGGAACGATCTGCGGGCGACGTGACGCCGTAAAGCTTGGAGTTGAATATGAGCTGCTGCCGGGCCTACGTACGGCACGCGGTCGGCTGCAGCGTGGAGTTAGGCGCCGTCAGCCCATCATCTGGTTGTGCAGCGCTTCGAGCTGCATTGCCAATCTCCGTGTGCCCGCTGAGCACAGCTTTCGGCAACTCTGGAGAGCCAGTCAATTTCGAAATAGATCCGATGATGCGGTGGGCTACCGAAGTTACGATATGTGATTGGGGCACCACTCTTCCCGCCGCGAATGGGCGAAGCATGTTTGCCTGGACTGAGTTCATGAACGTATGCACTGCGCCACTTCTCGATAGAACACCGCTGGGTAACTGTACTTTCGAATCTCCACCAAGCTGAGGTTTGGACATGCAGCGATGAGCTCGGCCTCATCGGCATCGTCATCTCCGGTAGCGATCGCCCACTCAATTTCAGCAGGCGCATAGCGTAGCAGGGTAGAACGAATTTCTTTCAACTGATCGAGTGAAACAGTATCGCCCTTCCGGAGAATCGCGTGAGCAAGAAGGGGCACACTAATTCGGTTGCTGCCAAGCTTTGGGTCGGCATAGCTGACCCAGAACTCGATGAAGCGTTTCGCATCGGGCACGATCCACTTTTTCTTCTCGATTCGGCGATCTTCAGCGTTGACAGCCTCGGTTTCGTCCCACGGATAGTCGCCGGGCCGCGGCCAGAAGAGCGCGGAGAACGCGCCGATGACGCTTGACACTACGAGAATGGCGTCCTCGTATCTACCACCGCACTCCCCGGCAGCAAGAGCTCGCGCTAGTCGGGTTTTCCCGCCAAGAAAGGCATCTATGTTCACGCTGTCGCTTTCGTCAACACTGCTCATCGATAGAGGCTATCGAATGTGGCGGCCATCGCCACGCGGTACTGAACATTGCCTGGACCGACTGCCACCTCGGTTCCTACGCCGCTGCCGCTCGCTAGAAGCGACTGTTACGCGCGCCTAACGTCCTTCGGGGAAGCTGTAGCGGGCTTCACGCGCCAGGAGCCACGCGGCGCGACGGCCGCCGCGATCAACGAAATGCTCGGCGGGAGCGGCCGGCGTGACGCCATGTAGCTTGGCATGCTGTAGCCGGCGCTGGCGGGCCGGACACCAGCCCGCTGACAGCTTCACACGAAAGTTAGGCGCCCGGGACATGGAATCTCAAGTAATCGCGCTCTCCCTGACTCACGTGTACAGAAGCCCACTGCTATGTCGTGGTCAGGCGCGCGGACGACGGGACAGTGGTTACCGGTTTCAGTGACCTGCTCACGTGCGTCCTTAGCCGTAAAGTTCTGAGGAAATAGGATTAGCGGCAGAAGCGCGAAAATCAACGCGACACCAGCCGAAATTAGGACGTCACGGATCTCATACGGCGCTGCGGCGCGCGGGCCGCCGCGACGAACGACCGTCGGCCGAAGCGAGATGCAGCCCGCGTGACGCCGTGTTTCTGGGAAGGTAGTAGGCAGCTCGGCTGCCGGGCCTCGAAGAAGCCCGCCGTCGGCTGCAAACGAAAGTTAGGCGCGGGCCGGAATGATAACCAACTTCCGGTGAACAACTTGCGGTTTCGTTTTCCGATATAGATAGTCTGCTATCGCAACAGCGCCTGAGCCTCGGCTCGCAGAAGCTCTTCGAGCGCAGCCATGTCAGATGAGGAAGGCTCGGCGGGCACCGCCAGAATAAACTCGAATCGATGGCCGAGGCGTAACGCTCGGCCGGGCACGTGCTTCATGGCGCCAAGGAGAAGACCGTACCTGACGTATGGGTAGATACGCTTGATTCGATCCGCCTTTTCTGAATACACGATGATGTCGTGCGTCGTTACCGATCGGAACTTGACCTCGATGACCACTCGAGGGACAACCGTAGTGTTGAACTCTGCTACCGCATCGTAGATCAGGATGTCTTGCTCAAAGCCGCGGCCCAGGCCACGAATTGGCTCACCGGAATCGGAATCCACACCCATATCAAGACGGCCTCGATCGTCGATCGCCATGTCGTACAGAAGCGCACGTTTCCGCGCGATCTCATGAGGTGCAAGCTTTCCACGTAGTGATTCGACGAGGCTATCTGCGAACTGATCTTCTGACATCCGTTGATTTTCGCAGAGTCCTGGTCTGGTGCGACGACCAGCTCTCCCTAAGACTTAGGGTGCATCTCGTCGCCGGATAACTTGGATTCGCGAGGCCGTGACTTTGTACGCGTTCCTTCACGCGTGCATCCACGTCGCGCGTTGTTTCCGCGCGCCTAACGGCCTTGGTGTAGCTGCGGCGGGCTTCCCACCACGTCAGGCCCGGAGTCATCGCGTCAAGCAGAGAGGGCTCCTCATCGGCGCGGCGATCTTCGGGATCGTGCAGGCAATCGACCCGCGGTCGTAACGGCTCGACGCGGGAAGCTCCTGCTCACCCACCCGCGGATCGAAGGCGCGGCGAACGTCGCCTCGGCGATCGTCGCCGCGACTCTGGCCGTCGTCGCGCTCCTCGTGGGCCAACCCGTCCTGACGCTGACGTTCGCGTTGCTGGCCGCGAACAACTTCGGGGAGACGCCGGCCGGGCAGCGACTGGCGGAGTGGTCGGACCGCGTCGAACAACGGTGGCGGTCGTGACTGAACGCTCTCTGTGGGACTGACTTAACGCTCTTTGGGGCCGACTTAACACCCTTTGGGGTTGACTTAACGCCTCTTCAGGCTGACTTAACGCCCTTTGGGGCCGACTTAATGCCCTTTGGGGCTGACTTAACGCTCTTTGGGGCTGACTTAATGCCCTTTGGGGCTGACTTAACGCTCTTTGGGGCCGACTTAACGCCCTTTGGGGCCGACTTAACGCTCTTTGGGGCCGACTTAACGCCCTATGAGGCCGACTTAACGCCCTTTGAGGCTGACTTAACGCCCTTTGGGGGCTGACTTAACGCCTCTTGAGGCTGACTTAACGCCCTTTGGGGGCTGACTTAACGCCTTTTGAGGCTGACTTAACGCTCTTTGGGGGCTGACTTAGCGCCCTTTGGGGCTGACTTAACGCTCTTTGGGGCCGATATCGCGCCTTTTGAGGCCGACATCACGCCTTTTGAGGCTGACTTAACGCCGTTTGAGGCTGACTTAACGCTCTTTGGGGCCGACTTAACGCCGCAAGCCGCAACCGCTACGCTCTTGCCGCGCGAATTCGAAAGCGGAGGCGCTGCCTCCGCACTCCATATCAGCGCGGTAACCGCAGGTGGGCGATGGTGCCTCGCTCGGGGTCGGGGCGGTTGGCCAGCGTCAGCGTCCCGTCGTGCGCCTCGGCGATCTGGCGCGCCAGTGTCAGGCCGATGCCGGAGCCGCCGGCTTTGGTGGTGAAGAAGGGGACGAAGAGGTTGGTGGCGGCGCTGATGCCGGGGCCGTCGTCGGTGACGGTGATCTCGACGGAGTCGGGGGTGGCTGATCCAGGAGAGGGTCACGGCGCCGCCGGTCTCGAGGACGGCGTCGACGCCGTTGCGGACGAGGTTGATCAGGAGTTGCTCGAGCTGGTCGCGGTCGGCGCGGATGGTGATGTCGGGGCCGGGGTCGACGCTGACGGCGATGCGGGTCTCGAGGCCGGCGACGCGGCGAACGGTCTCGGCGACGCTCATCGGCGCGAGCGTGGGCTGGGGCAGGCGCGCGAGTTGGGAGTAGGTCTGCAGGAAGCGCGGCGAGGCCGGCGGAGCGCTCGTCGATGACTTCGAGGCCCTGCTGGGCGTCGTCCTGCCAGCCGTCGGGGAGCGGCTCGCGGGAGAGGATCGAGGCGAGGCTGCCGGCGATGGAGCGGATGGGGGCGAGGGAGTTGTTCAGCTCGTGCGAGAGCACGCGCAGGATGCGCTGCCAGGCCTGGCGCTCTTCCTCGCGCAGGGTGCGGCAGAGGTCGGACATCGACAGCAGGACGTGCGGACGCCGCCTCGCGGAAGGTGGTGCGGCGGATGCGGAAGCGTCCGTGCCCGCCGGGGAGCACGACTTCGGCGGTGCGCGTGTCGTCGCCGGTGAGGAAGGCTTCGACGCCCAGCTCCCCTGCCGTACGGCCGCCGAACTGCTCCGGCGGGACGCGCGCCAGCAGGCGCTCGCCGGCGCGGTTGACGAGGCGCAGCCGCCAGCGCTCGTCGAAGGCGAAGATCGCGGAGTCGATGTGCTCGACGACGGAGCGCACCAGCGCCGCGGCCTCGACTTCGCCGAAGCGGCGGTTGCGCAGCGTATGGGTGAGCATGTTCAGCTCGCGCGTGACCTCGCTCATCGCGTCGTCGCGGACGGTGCTGCGCGCCCAGATCGAGTAGTCCTCTTCCCGCAGCGCGGAGATGAGGTTGGCGAGCGTGCGCAGCGGGTAGTCGATCTGCGCGCGCACGACGGCGATGAGGATGGCGAAGGAGAGGACGACCAGGATGGCCACGCTCCACCGCGTGGCGGACGACCGCGGCTCGGCGTAGAGCATCCACGCCAGGACGAGGAGGATGGGCGTGAGAGACGCGACGGCGGCGAGGGCGACGCGGTGCTCGAGGCGTCTCATGCGCTGCAGCTACAAGCCCATACCTCTGAATCCTCCGGTACAACGCGCTCCGCGACAACCCCAGCGCCTCGGCCGCGCGGCTGACGTTGCCGGTAGCGCGCCATCGCCTTCTTGATGAGGAGCGCTCGACTTCCTCGAGGCTCATGTCCTCGAGGCGCGGGGTCGTGCTCGCCGTCGAGGCGAGGCCGAGGTCGGCGGCGCGGATGGTCGGTGCCTTGGCCATCAGCACGGCGCGTTCGACGGCGTGATCGAGCTCGCGCACGTTGCCGGGCCAGTCGTGATCGAGCAGGATCTGCATCGCGGCTCCGTCGAAGCCGCTGAGCGGCTTGCGGTAGCGCGTCGCGTGCTGCCGCAGGAAGTGCCTGGCGAGCGCGGGGATGTCTTCGCGGCGGTCGCGCAGCGGCGGCAGGTGGATCTCGATCGTGTTCAGGCGGAAGTAGCAGGTCCTGCCGGAACCGGCCCGCCTCGACCTCGGCGTTGAGATCGCGCGTTGGTCGCCGAGATCAGGCGCACGTCGACCTTGCGCGTGCGCGAGGAGCCGACGCGCTCGAACTCGCCGGTCTCGAGCACGCGCAGCAGCTTGGCCTGCTGCGCCAGCGGCACGTTGGCGATCTCGTCGAGGAACAGCGTGCCGCCGTCGGCCAGCTCGAAGCGGCCGACGCGATCGGTCTTGGCGTCGGTGAACGCGCCCTTGACGTGGCCGAACAGCTCGCTCTCGAACACGCCTTCGGCGCATGCCGCCGACGTTGACGGTGACCATCGGCCGCGCGGCGCGCGGCGAGACCGCGTGCAGCGCCTGCGCGACCACGCCCTTGCCGGTGCCGTTCTCGCCGGTGATCAGCACGTTGGCGTCCGACGGGCCGACGCGCGCGATCATCTCGAGCACCGGCCGCATCGCGCGCGACTCGGCGATCAGCGTCGGACGCTTGTCGTCGCCGCGCAGCGGCTGGTTCTCCGCTTCGAGCCGCTGGCCCTTGCGCAAGCGCGCGGCCCAGCTCGGTCTGCGTGCGCAGCGTGGCCAGCAGCCGCTCGTTCTCCCACGGCTTCTGCACGAAGTCGCGCGCGCCGCGCGCGCATCGCTTCGACCGCGAGGTCGACCGAGCCCCACGCGGTCATGCACCACCACCGGCAGCGAGCTCGTCATACGCGTGCAGCCGCTGCAGCAGGTCGAGCCCTTCTTCGCCGCTGGTCGTGTCGCGCGTGTAGTTGAGGTCGATCAGGACCACGTCGAAGTCCTTGAGCCTCGAGGGCGCGCTAGACAGCTGCGCGGCGAGGCGACGGTCTCGATGTTGAAGCCCTCGCTGCTTCAGCAGCAGGCGCAGCGCTTCGAGGACGTCGGCCTGATCGTCGGCGAGCGAGGATCGCGTGGCGATCAGTTCTCATCGACGATCCATCCGTCCTTGCAGGTTGATCGACCCGCTTGCCGTACGACGCGTTCTCCTCCGAGTGCGTGACCTGCACGATCGTGGTGCCCGCCGTCGTTCAGCTTGCGGAACAGCTCCATGATCTCCTTGCCCTGATCGGAGTGCAGGTTGCCGGTCGGCTCGTCGGCGAGGATCAGCGTCGGCTTCGCGACCACCGCGCGCGCGATCGCCGACCAGCTGCTGCTGTCCGCCCGAGAGCTGGATGGGAAACAGGTCCTTCTTGCCGACGATGTTGAAGCGGTCGAGGATGTCGGCGACCATGCCTTCGCGCTCGGCTCTTCTTGACGTCGCGATACGACAGCGGCAGGTCGATGTTCTCGTAGACCGTCAGGTTGTCGAGCAGGTGATAGCTCTGGAAGACGAAGCCGATGTGCTGCTTCTGCAGCGCGCATCCGGTCCTTCGCCGACAGCTGGTGGATCGGACGTTGCCAACGAGCCAGTACTCGCCGGTCCAGTCGCGCGTCGTGCATGCCGAGGATGTGGAGCAGCGTGCTCTTGCCGGCGCCGGACGGGCCCATGATCGAGACGAAGTCGCCCTCGTCGATGGTGAGATCGATGTCGCGCAGGAGGAAGGTGCGCGAGGGGCCGGTGGGGACGGATTTTGTGAGTTTGTGGGTTTTGATCATTGTCAGGCCAATGTAGGGCGTGGCTTCAGCCCGCCCACCCACGGGGGAGGCGGGCTGAAGCCACGCCCTACGTCATTCATCTCGCAAAGCCACCATGGGGTCTGTGCGCGCGGCCGACCACGCGGGCACCGCGCTGCCGGCGATTGCCGCGGCGATCACGATGGCGGCGGCGATGGCCAGTGTCAACGGCTCGGCGCGCGAGACGCCGTAGAGGAAGCTGCCGAGGAAGCGCGTGAGGAACGAACGCCGCGATCGCGCCGCAGACCGTCGCGACGACCGAGAGCATCACGGCGTGGCGGACGACGAGGCGGAGCAGATCGTGCGAGCGGGCGCCGAGGGCGAGGCGGACGCCCATCTCGGTGGTGCGGTTGCGGACCGCGTACGCGAGCACCGCGTAGACGCCGATGATCGACAGCAGGAGCGCGACGACGGCGAAGGTGCCGAGGATCCAGGCGTTGAGGCGCGGCGCGGCGAGCTTGGCGTCGATCAGCTGGGCCGTGGTGCGGACATCCGCGACACCGGCACGGTCTTGTCGATGCCGCGCACGACCGAGCGCAGCGTCGCCTCGGCGGCGGCGGGGTTGCCCGTCGTGCGCAGCGCGACGTACTGCGGCGTCCAGCCGCTCTGCAGGTACGGGTGGTAGACGTCGAGCTTCTCGTTGGTCAGGCCGCGGTAGCGGACGTCGCCGACGACGCCGACGATGGTCCGCCAGCGGCTGCTTGGAGTCGAGCTTGCCGCCCTTCACGCGCTTGCCGATGACGTCGACGCGTGCCGAAATGCCGCATCGCGAACGAGCGGCCGACGATCGTGACCTGCTGGGCCTTCTCGTGATCGCGGTTGTCGAACTGACGGCCGCGCATCAGCGGGATGCCCATCGCTTCGAGGTAGCCCGGCGTGATCGAGACGAGGTTCGCCATCGGATTGCAGATCTGCTCGACGGCGCCCTGGCCTTCGTCGTGTACGTCCAGTCCCAGCCGAGCTCGATCTCCAGCGGCCGGATGAGCACCGCGCCCGCGGACTTGATGCCGGGCGCGCTGCGCACGCGCTCGACGACGTTGGTGAAGAACTGCGCGCCGCTTCACGGGATCGGCGTAGGCCGTGCCGGTGGAGCGGCAGGTGCGCGGTAAGACGTGCTCACGGCTGAAGCCCGCGTCGATGCCGGCGACGGTGAGGAAGCTGCGGATCATCAGCGCCGCGCCGACGAGCAGCACGAGCGCGACGCCGAGCTGCACGCAGGCGACGACGGACAGCACGCGGCGCGAGCGCATCGCGGCGTGGCCGCGGTCCATGCTTCGCGCAGGCTCTCCGCGCTGGCGGTGCGCATCGACGCGAACAGAGCACAGACCACCGCGATGACGATGGCCATGGCCGCCGCGAACGCGTACGTCGCGGGACTCACGGTGACCTGCTGCAGGCGCGGGATGGTCGTGGGTCCGAAGCGGACGAGCATCGCCACGGCGAACTTCGCCAGCACGAACCCGATCGCCGCCGCGGTCAGCGCGACGACGAGCGTCTCCGCGAGCACGTCGCGCAGCAGCGCGCCGCGCGTGGCGCCGAGGGCCAGGCGGATGGCGGTGTCGCGCTGGCGCGAGACCGCGCGGGCGATGAAGATGCCGGCCGCGTTCAGCGTCGCGATGGCGAGCACCAGCAACGCCATGATGAACAGCGTCGTCATCGCCGGGCGCGTCGTGCCGAGGATCTCGTCGACGAGGAGCAGCGTGTGGTTCTTCGTGCCTTTGTACTGCGCGGGCCACTGCCGCTCGAGCTGATCGGCGAGCACGTTCAGCTCCGCCTGGACCTGCTCGATGGTGACGCCCGGCTTCATCCGCGCCACGCCTTCGAGCACCGAGTTGTGCCGGTCCTCGGGGCTGGGATTGAACAGCGGCTCCATCGGCAGGATGAGGTCCGCGTCGACCGGCAGGTTCAGCTCCGGAGGGAGCACGCCGACGACCGTGACCTTGTCGCCTTCCATGTCGATCGGCTGGCCGATGATCTTTTCGTTCGCGCCGAAGAGGTTCGTCCACAGGCGATGGCTGATCAGCGCCACCGGCAGCCACGCCCGGCTTGTGCTCCGCCTGCGTGAACACGCGCCCGCGGAAGGCTTGCGCGCCGAGGAGCGGGTAGAACGAGCGCGTGACGAAGTTCGTCTTCACGTTCACCGGATCGGGCGTGTTGAGGATCACCGCGAAATTCGCGGCGGACATGACGGACACGTGCTCCAGCGTCTTGGCCTTGTCGCGGAAGGTGTCGTACTCCGCGAGCGTCAGCTCGAGGTGCGGGACGCTGCGCTCCGGGATGTTCGCCCAGATCGCGACGATGCGCTCCTGGTCGCGGAACGGGAACGGACGCAGCACGACGTCCCGCGTGACCGTGAAGAGCGCGGTGGAGACCGCGAGGCCGAGGGCGAGCGTGAGCACCGCGAGGAGCGGTGCGGCGGGTTGGCGCAGCAGGCGTTTGACGGTTTTCATGTTTGGTTCATGTAGGGCGTGGCTTCAGCCCGCCGCCCCGGGGGAGGCGGGCTGAAGCCACGCCCTACGTTTTCAGTCTGTGTGTAAGGCTACCGCGGGGTCGAGACGCATGGCACGCCGCACCGGCAGCCAGGTCGCGAGCAGCGCGATGGCGATGAGCAGGAGCGGGACGGCCACATAGATCGCGGGATCGGTCGTGCTGATCTCGAAGACCACCGCCTTCAGGAACCGCGTCGTGCCGCCAGCGCGCCCGCGAGGCCGATGGCGATGCCGGTCAGCGCGAGCGTCGCTGCACGCGCCATGACCAGCCTCGCGATCTCCGCGCGCGAGGCGCCGAGGGCGAGGCGGATGCCGATCTCGCTGGTGCGCTGCTGGACCTGATACGCGATCAGCGCGTACAGGCCGATCGCGGCGAGCAGGAGGGCGATGGCTCCGAAGGCGGCGATCAGCACGGCCTGGAACTTCGGTGTCGCGACGGTCCGCCCCAGCGTGTCGACGAGCGGCTCGACGTCGTAGAGCGCCATGTCCGGGTCGAGGTCTTTGATGGCCGCGCGCACGCCAGTCGTCACCGCGGCGACGTCTCCGCGGGAGCGGACGACCAGCGTGACGTTGCTCATCGGCAGGCGCGCCGAGCGGCGCGTACAGCGCGGGCTCGACTTCGCTCTGCGGGCCGCCGAAGCGCTCCCCTTTCACGACGCCGACGATCGTGCTCGGCTGGCCCCAGAACTCGATCTGCTTGCCCGACCGGGTCCTCGCTGGGGAAGTACTTCCGCACGAGCGCTTCGTTGATCAGGATCGTCGCCGGCGCATTCGACGCGGTCGTCGCGCGTGAGCATGCGGCCGCGCTGCAGCGGGATGCCGAGGGCTTCGAAGTACGTGGACGAGACCGGGCGGATGCGCACTTCGTCCGGCGGCCCGTCACCGGCGGGACGTCCGACGACCTGCGTCCGCGACGTGAATCCGCAATCGAGCGGATGCGCCATTGCCAGCGCCACGCTTCGCACGTCGCGGCACCATCTGGACGCGCTCATCCAGGCGCTCGTCGAAGAAGTTCTGCGCCGACGGCCAGTCCGGATACTGGTCGCGCGAAGGCGTCGGGTACTTCGCCTCCGGCAACGTCATGGAGAACGTGACGATGTTCGCCGTCCGAGGCCGACGTCGACGGCGAGGAGACGCGAGAAGCTCTTGAGCAGCAGTCCCGCACCGATGACCAGGATGACCGCGAGCGCGACTTCCACGATCACCAGCACGCCGCGTCCCGCGGTGCGCGTGCCGCGGATGACCCCGCGCGAGCCGGCGGCCAGCGCGCTCGCGGGATGGACGGCGGAAGTGCGCAGCGACGGGATGACGCCGAAGAGGATCGCGGAGAGCATGGTCGCCGCGACCGCGAAACCGAGCACCGGGATGCTGATGCGGATCGCGTCCGCGCGCGGCAGTGCCGGCGCGAGCGCGAGCACCGTGCGCGTCATCCAGTACGCGAGCGCGATCCCGAGCGCCCCGCCGATCGCGGCGAGAGCCACGGACTCGGTGAGCAACTGGCGGACGATGCGGCCGCGCGAGGCGCCGAGGCTGGCGCGGATGGCCAGCTCGCGGGCGCGGGTGTCGGCGCGGGCGAGCATCAGGCCGGCGACGTTGATGCAGGCGATGAGCAGCACCGCCAGCACGGCCGCGGAGAGCACCCACAGCCTCGGCCGCGCGTCGCGCACCATGGAGTCGAGCACCGGCTCGACGAACGCGCCGCGGCCCTTGTTGTCGTCGGCGTACTGTTGTTCGAGGCGTTTGGAGATGACGTCCATCGCGCTCTGCGCCTGGGCGACCGTGACGCCGTCTTTCAGGCGCGCGAGGACATAGACGTTGTGGACGCCGCGCACCTCGCCGAACGGGACGACGGCGGGCGTCAGCGGAATCCAGACTTCGGTGACGCTGGCGCGGGTGAGGGACGCGTCCTTCGGCATGACGCCGACGATCTGGAACGCCTTGCCGTCGAGGGTGATGCTGCGGCCGGCGACGTTCGCGCTGCCGAACCGGCGCTGTGCGAAGGCGTCGCTGACGATGGCCACGGGCTCCGCACCTTCGCGGTCGTCGCTGGGGAGGAAGGCGCGTCCGGAGAGGGGCCGCAGACCGAGCATGGAGAAGTAGTCGTGCGACACGCCGGTCGCGGTGATGCGCTCCGCCTCGGCCCTCGAATCTGTGATGTTGAACGTGCGGCCGGTCGTTCCGGCGATCGCGGAGAAGACGCGCTGCTGCTGTTTCCAGTCGCGCAGATCGGGCGACGACGCGCCTTCGCGCTGGCTGTCGTTGTGGAGATCGGTCTGCCAGATGCGCACGACGCGCTCCGGTTCGCGGAAGGCGAGCGGCCGCAGCACGACGGCGTAGAGGATGCTGAACATCGACGTGTTCGCGCCGATGGCGATGGCCAGGGTGAGGATGGCCGCGGCGGCGTAGCCGGGGGACTTGGCCAGGTTGCGGATCGCGAATTTCAGGTCGTTCATCGAGGTCACTCCTGTCGCAGGGCAACGGCGGGATCGATGCGGGTCGCGCGCAACGCGGGGATCAGCGACGCGGCGATCGCGGTCACGAGGAGCAGGGCGGACGTTCCGCCGAAGGCGACGGGGTCATAGACGCCGACGCCGAAGAGCAGCGACTCCATGGAACGCGTCAGCAGCAGACCGCCGGCGATTCCGATGGCGACGCCGATGACGCCGAGGCGTGCGCCGTCGCGGGCGATGAGCGCGATGATCTCGCCCGGCTTCGCGCCGACGCTCACACGCACCGCGATCTCGCGCGTGCGCGCGGTCACGGCCTCGGTGATCACAGCGTAGAGGCCGACCAGGGCGAGGAGCAGTGATGCAACCGCGAACGCGGCGATGACGATGCTGGTCGCGCGGCGGAGGAAGATGGCCGGCGACGAGGCGACGATCGCGGTCATCGGTGCGACGCCCGCGACCGCGATGTCGCGGTCGAGTTGCTGGAGCGTGCGGACGACGCCGGCCGCATCCGCGTTCTGCACGACGATCGCGACGGAATCATCCGCGGCCTGGGTCAGCGCGACGTAGACGACGGGCGTCACGGGCTCGTCGAGCGGTCCGATGCGCTCGTCGCCGGACACGCCGACGACCTGCAGCTCATAGCTCCCGATCCGCAGCACGCGCCCCACCGGATCCTCGGTGCCGAGATAGCGGCGCGCGAGCTCGCGGTTGACGATGGCGACCGGCGGGGAGTCGAGGCGGTCGCGCGTGTCGAAGTCGCGTCCACGCAGCAGGGGAACGCTCATCACCGCGAAGTATCGCGGGCTGATGGCGCGGACGTTCGCCTCGCGCTTTTCCGGATCGGCGGCCGTGGTGAACGAGATCGTGCCGCCGCCGAGGGACGGGAGCTTGTCGATCATCGCGGCGCCGGGAATGGCGTCGAGCACGCGGTGGTGGATGCCGATGAGCTTCGCGTCGTCGTCGTAGCGGTCGGCCGGGAACGCCACGCGCAGCGTCAGGACGTTCTCGGCGCGATAGCCCGGATCGACGGCGGCGAGCGCGGAGAGGCTGCGCAGCGTCAGGGCCGCGCCGGTGAGGAGCACGAGGGCGAGCGCGATCTCCGCGACCACGAGCGCCGAGCGAAGCGTGCGCTTCGTGGTGGTGCCGCGTGTGCCGAGGTGCCATTCGCGCGAGGCGCGGAGCGCAGGCCAGACGCCGATCAGCACCGCGCACGCCGCAACCGCCAGACAGACGACGGCGAGCACGCGCGCGTCGACCGTGAGCGTCCGCAGGTACGGCATCAGCGCGAGCAGGTCGGGCGGGACGGTCATCACCATCGCGCGCAGCGCCGAGACGCCGACGGCCGCACCGGCCGCCGCCCCCACGGCGGAGAGCACGAGGGCCTCGACCACGAGCGAGCGGGCCACGCTCGCGCGCGTGGCGCCGAGGGCGAAGCGGACGGCGACGTCGTGGCGGCGGGCCGCGACGCGGCCGATCATCAGACTGGCGACGTTCACGCACGCGATCAGCAGCACGAACAGCGCGGCGATCGCGAGGAGGATGACCGGGCCGCGCACCGGTCCGACGAGTTGTTCGCGCAGAGGCACGACCTCGACACTGGCGCCCGCGTTCGAGTCGGGATGACTGCGGGCGAGACCCGCGGCGATCGCGTCGAGCTCGCGGTCCGCGGCTTCCGGCGTGACTCCCGGCTTCAGCCTGGCGATCACGTTCACCCAGCGCATCGAGCGGCGGGTGCGCATCGAGTCGTTCGGCTGCAGGGGCACCCAGAGCTCGGCGCCGCGGGACGGCGCGAAGTGGAACGCCGGCGGGAGGACGCCGATCACCTCGTACGCGGTGCCGTCGACGTTGATGGCGCGGCCGACGATCCTGGTGTCCGAGCCGAAACGGCGGCGCCACAGTCCGTCACTGAGGATGGCCACGCGCGGGCCGTTCGAGACGTCTTCACCGCGGACGAACGTGCGTCCGAGCTGCGCGCGGGTGCCGAGGACGTCGAAGAAAGTGTCGCTGACCCGCGCGGCCTGGAGCTGTTCCGCGCCGCCGCTGCCCCGCAGCGTCACGCGCGGCCAGCCGTAGCCGGCGAACATCTCGACCGTGCGGCTCGACGCGCGCCAGTCCTCGAAGCTCGGGAAGGAGGTCTCGGAGCGCCCGTAGTTCTTCGACGCGCGGATCTCCCAGAGGTGGACGAGTTGGTCGGCGTCGCGATACGGCAGCGGGCGGAGAAACAGCGCGTTCGCCAGCGTCACGATGGCCGTCGTGGCGCCGATGCCGAGGGCCAGCGTCGCGACCGCGGCGATCGTGAAGCCGCGCGCGCGCAGCAGGCGGCGGACGGCGTGCCGGAGCTCGTTCATCCTTGCTCCGTTTATCCCTGACCGTGGAAGCCGCTCTCGCGGAGCTCGTGCTCTTCGATGGGCATGCGCTCTTCCTCGACGATGCGGCCGTCGAAGAGGTGTACGGAGCGGTCGGCGTGCTTCGCGTAGCGCGGGTCGTGCGTGACCATGCAGATGGTCGCGCCCTCGCGATTGAGCTCGCGCATGAGCGTCATCACGGACTCGCCGTTGCGCGAGTCGAGGTTGCCCGTGGGCTCATCGGCGAGGACGATGGACGGGCTGCCGACGATCGCACGGGCGACGGCGACGCGCTGCTGCTGGCCGCCGGAGAGCTGCCCGGGATAGTGCTTCATCCGGTGCGCCATCCCCACGCGCTCCAGCGCCTCGGTCACCCGCTTCTTCCGCTCGGCGATCGGCATCTTGCGGTAGGTCAGCGGGAGCTCGACGTTTTCCTGCACGGTGAGATCGCCGATGAGGTTGAAGCTCTGGAAGATGAACCCGACCTCCCGGTTGCGGATGCGCGCGCGGTCGGCGGTCGACAGCTGCTCGACGGGCGTGCCGTTGAGCGTGTAGCGGCCGCCGGTGGGACCGTGCAGCAGCCCGAGGATGGCGAGGAGCGTGGACTTGCCGCAGCCGGAAGGGCCGGCGATGGCGACGTACTCGCCCTTCTCGATGTCGAGATGGACGCCGTCGAGCGCGTGGGTCTCGATCTCGTCGGTGTAGAAGACTTTGGTGAGACCTTCGAGGTGAATGAGAGGCGGCATGGCGTTTCTCCTATTTGAGGCGGATGCGCTTGTGCTCGCTCCACGCGGACATGTCGGAGAGGATCACGCGATCCCCTTCCTTCAGGCCGGAGCGGATCTCGACGCTGCTAACTGAGGTGCGGCCGATGGCGACGCTGGTCTGCGCGGCTTCGTCGCCGGTGGCGGTGATCCTGAACAGACCGATCGTCGCGCCGTCGCTGCCCTGCACGGGGCGGCCGGTGTAGAGGACGTTGTCGAGGCGCTCGAGCTCGATCACGCCGTCGACGGTGAGGTCCGGGCGCGCGCCGCGCGGGAGCGCGCCCTCGAAGCCGACGTCGACGCCGATGGTGCCGTTCTGCACGGCGGGGTCGACGCGGGTGACGCGTCCGGTGACGGTGCCGTTGCGGGTGTCGATCGTCACGGGCTGTCCGGGCGCGACGTCGCGCGCCTGGGTCTCGGCGATGCGCAGCTCGGCCTTCAGCGGCATCGGCTGCGCCACGCGCGCGAGGTTGGTGCCGCCCGCGACGCGCTGGCCGACTTCGATGGGGAGTTGCTGGAGGACGCCGTCGATGCCGGCGCGGACCTGCAGTGCGCCCCGCTGCTGTTGTCTGAGGTCGTGCAGCGCGCGGAGCTGATCGACGCGCGAGCGCTGCATGAGCATGTCGGCTTCGGAGACCTTACGCGCGATCTCGAGGCGCTGCTTCTCGATGGTGCTGCGGTTCTGCAGCTGGTCCGCGCGGTTGCGGGAGCGCTTGCGCGTCAGCTCGGATGTCAGGCCGTTGCGCGCGAGCTCGTCGTCGACGGCGGCCTGTGACTCCGCGTCGGTGCGCTGGGCCTCGATGTCGGCCGCGAGGGCCTGCTGGCTGAGGATCGCGCTCTGGAGCTCGATCTCTCTCCGGCGCAGCTCCGCGACCGCGGACCCGAGCTGCAGTTCCACGTCGCGCGCCGCCTGCTCGACCTCGGGGTTGCTCAGCTCGAGGATGACGGTGTCGGCGGTCACGACGGTGCCCGGCCGGACGAGGATGCGCTCGACGCGCGCCTCGGTCGACGCCGGGATCCAGCGGACCAGCTCGGGCACGAGCACGCCTGTGCCGCGCACCTGGCGGACGAACGAGCCGCGCTTGACGGTGTCGATGAACAACCCGCCGCCCTCGACTTCAGGCGCGGCGGGCTTGAGGCGCGAGACGCCAAAGGTGGCGACGGCAACGGCGGCGGTGAGGACACCGGCGACGATCAGCCGCTTGCGGCGGCGGGCGTTTGCGAGGTCAGGTCTATGGACGTCCATGGCAACGATTGCCGCGCCTCTAGCGCAACGGAGGTGCCACGGTGGTGGGCGTTTGTTCGCAAGGAGTTAGACCGTTCGTTCACACGGTTCTCGTGCGTGGTTGGGATGGGAGTGTCCGAAAATGGGACGGGTCGGCACGGCCGACAGCGCTGGTTGGCCAAGCCTTCGGCAGGCCTGTCGTCTGAGGAACGGTCATACGGCTCTGCTCAGAATACGAGCTCCTCGGCCTCCTCCTTCGCTGCATCGATGACGCGCAGCGGCGCACTCGTCAGCAGGTCGACGGCACGCGCTCCGCCCAACGCACCGTTGTTCTTGCAGAACCAGATCGCGAGCTCCCATGGCGAAAGTACTTCTCCTAGAATTTTCACAACATCGGCAATCACCGGGAGAGGCTGACACTCCTTCGAAAATTGAAACCCGGGGAAGTAGCTCAGGCCCTGATACAAGACACAGAAGATCCGACCGTCGCTTTTCCAGCGTTGCGCGAGCGCGGTGCGGTTCCGCGACTTCGAACCGGCAAACTCTGCGATGTCG
Source organism: uncultured Acidobacteriota bacterium (assembly GCA_963821585.1). Taxonomy (GTDB): domain Bacteria; phylum Acidobacteriota; class Thermoanaerobaculia; order Gp7-AA8; family Gp7-AA8; genus QHVT01. The sequence goes on along the minus strand of CAWGEI010000005.1, from coordinate 1,151,863 downwards.
GCACCGGTAAGGGCGCCGAACTCGCGCAACATCGTGTCCCGGGCAACCGCATTCCGCCGCGCCTGCAGGACATGCTGCGGCAGCGGAATCGGAGTCGGTGCAACCATCGCTGCGATCATCCGCCGTATCTGCTCACTGCTCGAAACGGCGCTCGGAATTTCGTCAGGAAACACCGCGGCGACATCGGCCGACAGGTTCTTCAACGCCTCGAACGTGGCGTTGAGGACGGTCCCCGGATTCTCCGAACCGACAGACTTCGTCAGGATGTTCCGGATGCCGACCGACTCCATGATCACCTTGATCGCGCCCGCTCCCATGATTCCCGCTCCGTCGAAAGCGGGTTTCAAGAGGACTTTCCCTGCGCCGTGATAGCCCACGGCCGCAAAAGGGATCGTGCCTCCGCACAGCGCGACCACGATGGTGTTTTTCTTCGCGACTTCAAAGGCGTGCCTGATCGCTGCCGAACTCGCTCTGGCCTTCCCTGATCCGAAGCCCACACGCCCTCGCCCATCGCCGATCACCACGAACGCGGTCACGCGGCCGTCTTTTGCGACCGCACTCCGATCGATGTGCACGACCCTCTTGACCATTCCGCTGGAGGACATCCACACATTCCGGTGGTGTCATTCTCCATCTGTTGATCGTACCAGCCGACCAACTCCTTGCCCACCTCGTCCGCGGAACTGACCCGTTAACCGTGATCGCGCGATGGGCTGTCGCCCGCTGACGCGGGCTGGTTTGCTCCCACACCGTCTTCCCACGGCTGAAGCCGTGGGCTATTTCCTTTGGCCCGCTACGCGGGCCCGTTCTCCCGCCCGCGTAGCGGGCGATAGAGAATAGACCCCGGCTTCAGCCGGGGACAACGCGCGGGCACGAAACGAGCCCGCGTCAGCGGGCGACAGAGAGCACCTACCCCGCCGCGTCGTAGGCCTGCTTCAGCCAGCCGACCAACTCCCTATCCACCTCGTCCGCCGACGCCACCCGCACGCGATGGCTTACCATCGCGTTGAAGCTCCCTGATGCCTCCAACCTCCCCGCGGCGGGCGTGCCTTTGAGGTTGACGCCGACGTCCAGCCGGGTGGCGGTGCTGGGCTGGATGAGGCCGAACTGTTTCTTGCGGCGCAGGCTGACGTAGCCCTTTTTCGGCGCGACTTCGACGTCGCCGCCGAACTGTTCGAGCTCCTTCATCAGCTTGTCGTACGCCGGGCGCAGCGCGGCTTTGGCGCCGGAGTACTGCTCTTCGATCAGGTCGCCGGCGTCGGCGTGGACGGACGCGGACTGCAGCATGGAGTGCGCGACGAGGTTGGCGTAGCCGTGGGTGAGGCCGTTCTCCTTGAGGTTCTTTACGATCTCGCCGTGCTTCTGCGCACCGCTCTTCTTCGCGACGCCAATCCATTGCTCCAGAGTCTTGCCGGTCTTCTCCTCGAGATTGCGGACCATGTTGGCGAATTCGTCGTCGGCTTTGGCCATGCAGGTTGCTCCTCCGAAGGGATATACAACAGGCCCCGCAAATCCTTTGATCGCACTCTCCGTCCCCTTCTGTATCTCTGTGTCTCTGTGGTGAATACGAACGCGCCACGCGCGAGGCACTTGGGTATTCACCACAGAGACACAGAGAGCACAGAGGGGGACGGAGAGGCTGACCCTACTGAACGACCGTGCGGAAGTAGTCGATCGTCCGGGTCAGGCCCTCTTCCAACGGCACGCGCGGTTCCCAGCCGAGGATGGTCCGGGCCTTGGTGATGTCCGGGCGGCGGACCTTGGGGTCGTCCTCGGGGAGGGGGCGGAACTGGATGGGGGCGCTGGTGCCGGTGAGTTTGGTGATGACTTGTGCGAACTGGAGGACGGTCATCTCGGCGGGGTTGCCGATGTTGGTGGGCTGGACTTCGTCGGACATGAGCAGCCGGTAGATGCCTTCGATGAGGTCGGAGACGTAGCAGAACGAGCGGGTCTGGGAGCCGTCGCCGAAGACGGTGAGGGGCTCGTTGCGCAGGGCCTGGGAGATGAAGGCGGGGACGACGCGGCCGTCGTTGACGCGCATGCGCTCGCCGTAGGTGTTGAAGATGCGCACGATGCGCGTCTCGATGCCATGGAAGCGGTGATAGGCCATGGTCATGGCCTCGGCGAACCGCTTGGCCTCGTCGTACACACCGCGCGGGCCGACGGGATTGACGTTGCCCCAGTAGTCCTCGCGCTGCGGATGGACGAGCGGATCGCCGTAGGTCTCCGACGTCGACGCGATCAGGTAACGGGCGTTCTTGTCCTTGGCGACGCCGAGGGTCTTGTGGGTGCCGAGGGAGCCGACCTTGAGGGTCTGGATGGGCTTCTCGAGGTAGTCGATCGGGCTGGCCGGCGAGGCGAAGTGCAGGACGTAGTCGAGCGGCCCGTCGATGTGGATGTACTGCGTCACGTCCTGCTTGATGAACATGAAGCCATCGCGGCCGAAGAGGTGCTTGATGTTGTCGGGCGAGCCGGTGATGAAGTTGTCCATGCAGACCACTTCATGCCCGCGCGCGAGGAACAGCTCGCACAGGTGGGAGCCCAGGAAGCCCGCGCCGCCGGTGATGAGAGTACGCGGCATCAGCGCGGCCTCTTGCGCAGGTCGTCGGCGCGGCCGACGGACGTGTAGCGGAAGCCGAGGGCGGCCATGCGGTGGGGATCGTAGACGTTGCGGAGGTCCACGATCACCGGCTGGCGCAGCGCCTTGCCGATGCGCTCGAAGTTCAGCGCGCGGAACTCGTTCCACTCCGTCGCCAGCACGAGCACGTCCGCGCCTTCGGCGGTCTGATACGCGTCCGCGCAGTACTCGACGTCCGTGAAGATCGTCTTCGCGTTCTCCATCGCCTGGGGGTCGTACGCGCGCATTGTCGCGCCGCGCTGCTGCAGTCCCTTGACGATCGGGATGGTCGGAGAGTCGCGCATGTCGTCGGTCTCGGGCTTGAACGCCAGGCCGAGCATCGCCACGGTCTTGCCTTCGACATCGCCGTCGAGCGCCGCCACGATCTTGTCGATCATGCGCAGCTTGACCGCGTCATTGACGCGCAGCACGGCCTCCATGATCTGGAAGTCGTAGCCGTGATGGCGGGAGATGTTGGCCATCGCGCTGGTGTCCTTCGGGAAGCACGAGCCGCCGAAGCCCGGGCCGGCCTGGAGGAACTTCGGGCCGATGCGCGAGTCGAGGCCCATGCCGATGGCGACGTCGTGGACGTCCGCGCCGACTTTCTCGCAGACCACGGCGATCTCGTTGATGAACGTGATCTTCACGGCCAGAAAGCCGTTCGCCGCGTACTTGATCAACTCCGACGACTCGACGTTGGTGACCACGAACGGGATCTCCAGCGAGTGCAGCGGCGCGTAGATCTCCTTCATCATGTCCGCCGCCTCGGGGTCGGTCGCGCCGACGACCACGCGGTCGGGCTTCATGAAGTCTTCGATGGCCGAGCCTTCGCGGAGGAACTCCGGGTTGGAAACGATGGAGGCCTTGTGGCCCGTGCCGTGGGAGTCGATGATCTGTTCGATCATACGTCCCGTGCCGATGGGAACGGTCGACTTGGTGATGACCAGCTTCGGCCCGTTCATGTGCTTCGCGATCGTATGGGCGACTTCTTCGACGTAGCGGAGGTCGGCGGAGCCGTCGGGCTTGGGAGGCGTGCCGACGGCGATGAAGATGGCGCGCGAGGAGCGGATGGCATCGGCGAGATCGATGGAAAAACGCAGCCGCCCTTCGCTGACGTTCTTCGAAACGAGGGTATCGAGTCCGGGCTCGTAGATGGGAATGACGCCGTTGTTGAGCGCGTCGATTTTCCTGACGTCGACGTCGACGCAGATCACGTCGTTGCCGAAGTCCGACAGCCCGGCGCCGGTGACGAGACCGACATACCCGGTACCGATGACAGCGATATCCACAGAACCCTCCGCGGGTGAGTTAATTACGGCGGCGCAAGGTATCACAGGGGCAGGGCGCGCCCTCTATGTCCCTGTCGTGTCGGTCATGGTTGGCGGGAGGTCCTCCGGCGTCACGTCCGGCACCGGCTCGACCGGAGGCGGGGGTGTCGTGCCCGGCACTTTCTGCAGCTCCTCGACCCGCTTCTCGATCCCCGACTGCTGGCGGTTGCGGATCAGCCAGCGGAGGAGCTTCGACTCGTTGATCCCGATGAGGATGTCGTTGATCGACTCGTAGAGCGACGGATCGTTGATGACCTTCCCGGCCGTCCCCTCTCCGTTGTTCAACTTCGACACCGTGACGTTCAGCTGCTTGACCAGCGTCGTAAACTCGCCGAGGGCTTCGTCGCCGTAGGCCTTGTCGTTGATCAGGCGCGGGACCAGGCCCTGGCCCGTCTGCATCGACGCGCTGAACGCCGCGAGATTCGCGGACGTCTGGCGGAGGTTTTCCACCACCTCGTACACGCGCGTCTTCGCCGCGGGATCGTTCATCAGCGCGGGCACGAGGCCCTCGTTCGTCTGGAAGCCCTTCTCCACGTTCGCCGTGATCGCCTGCAGCGACTGCGCGGCGCTCATGAGCGACGTCGTGAGCTGCTCCGCGTACACGTCGTCGTACACGAGCTTCCCGACCACACCCTTGCCGCTCTCGACGTGCGTCAGTACCGCGTTGGTCTTGTTCAGCGTCGTCAGCAGCGTGTCCGTCAGGCGCTGCTTCGTCTCCGGCGCCGTGGTGAGCTCGCCGAGGAGGCCTTCGCCGCGGTCGATGCGCTGGAGGATGTTCTTCAGCGAATACGAGATCTGCACGAAGTTGTCGACCAGGTCTTCGCCCGAGCTGAGGAGCGCCTCGACGTCCGCCTGGCGCTGCGAGGGGATCATCGAGCCCGGCTCCAGCATCGGGAACCGCGGCGTGCCGGGCGTGACTTCGATGAAACTGTCGCCGGTGAGGAGGCCCAGCTTCTTGAGGCGCACGCGCGAGTCGCCGCGGACGCGCTCCTCGAACTTGCGGTCCACCATCAGCAGGATCTCGACCTGCTGCATCTTCGGGTCCTGGGGCAGCTTGATGTCGCGGATCACGCCGATGGTGACGCCCGACATCTTCACCGGGTTGCCTTCCGCGAGGCCGGTCACGTTCGACAGCCGCACCTCGTACTCGTTCTTGCGGGCGAAGATCTTCTGCTCCGATCCGATGAAGAAAAGGAAGACCATCAGGATCACGAGGGCCGCCGAGACCATGATCCCGACGCGGATGGATTTGTTGTCGCTCTTTTTCGCCATATCGTTCATTTCGTCGGCTGCGCCGCCACGACCGCGCTTGCCTTGAGGAAATCGCGCAGCCGGGGGTTGTCGGTGTCGCGCGCTTCGTCCATCGACCCGACCCATTCGAACACGCCCTGGTGGAGGAACGCGATCCGGTCTCCGACCGAGAACGCGGAGTGGATGTCGTGCGTGACGACCACCGACGTCACGTTGAGTTTTGCCTGCAGGTCGACGATCAGCTCGTTGATCGTCTGGGACGTGATCGGATCGAGTCCCGTCGTCGGCTCGTCGTACAGGATCACCTTCGGATCGAGGACGATCGACCGCGCCAGGCCCACGCGCTTGCGCATGCCGCCCGACAGGTCGACCGGCATCAGGTGCTCGGAGTTGGGCAGATTCACCAGCTCCAGCTTCTCGCGCACCGCCCGCGTGATCTCGTCCTCGCTCATCTCCGTGTGCTCGCGCAGCGGGAACGCCACGTTCTCGAAGACCGTCATCGAGTCGAACAGCGCGCCGCTCTGGAAGAGCATCCCGAACTTCTTCCGGACGCGGTACAGCTCCTCCTCCGGCAGATCGGTGATGTCCTCCTCCTCGACGATCACCCGGCCGGAGTCCGGCGCCTCGAGACCCAGCATGTGCCGCAGGGTGACCGACTTGCCCGAGCCCGAGCCGCCGAGGATGACCATGACCTCCCCGCGGAAGACCTGGAGAGTCGCACCGCGCAGCACCTGCTTCAGGCCGTAGCTCTTGAAGAGGTCCTCGAACTCGACGAACGGCTCGCGCGCGTGCCGGCGGCGGTCCGTCACTCCACGGTCCGATGCGCGCCGGTCGGGGATCAGTGTCTCGCTCATCAGAGGATCATCAGGAACAGCTTGGTCAGAAAGAAATCCATGATCAGGACGGTGATCGCGCCGGTGACGACGGTCGTCGTCGTCGCACGGCCCACGCCGTCCGCGCCGCCGCTGGTGCGGAGGCCGTTGTAACAGGCGACGAGCGAGATGGCGAAGCCGAAGAAGAACGTCTTGCCGATGCCCGACGCCAGGTCGTTGTACTTCACGGTCTCGATGACGCTGCGGAGATAGTAGTTCGCGCTGAGATTGAGGTTCGCCACGGCGATGAGCATGCCGCCGAGGATGCCCAGGGCGATGGCGATGACGGTCAGCAGCGGGAACATGAGCGTGGTCGCGATCACGCGCGGGACGACCAGCTTGCGCACCGGATTCGTCGCCAGCGCGCGGAGCGCGTCGATCTGCTCCGTGACTTTCATGGTTCCCAGCTCCGCGGTCATGCCCGCGCCGACGCGGCCGCCGACCATCAGGGCCATGAGCACGGGCGCGAGCTCGCGCACGAGCGAGAGCGACACGATCACGCCGACGAACAGCTTCCCGCCGAAGTCCTCCAGCGCGTACGCCGTCTGCAACGCGAGCACCATGCCGATGAACGCGGCGGTGATGATCACGATGGAGAGCGAGCGGACCCCGATCTGCTCGAACTGCTGCATCAGCAGCGGCCGCTCGATCGACCCGCGGCGGATCTGCTGGAGCGTCTGGCCGGCGAGATCGGTCAAACCGCCGATGTAGAGAAACGTCCGGCTGGCGCGCTCGCGCGTGCGCTGGACAAATCCCGGCGGAGCGGGCCGTTCAAGGGTGGATGCGGTCATGTCGTGCGGTGCATCTTAAATGTAGGGCGTGGCTTCAGCCCGCCCCTCCCGTGGGAGGGGGAACGGCCGCCACCCTCCCGCGAGGGGGGCGGGCTGAAGCCACGCCCTACGTTGGTCATCCATCTCCGAAAACCCGGCGCCACCACGGTTTCTTGCGCTGGCTCGCTTTGCGGCGATCTTCGTCCGCGCGGCGCCGGAGCTCCTCCGGCGACGGCGCGGCTGCCCCGTCGTCGCGGCGGTCGTCGTCGACGATGTCGGACTCAGGCGGCCAGAACGGACTCGGCTCTCCGCTCCCTGCGTGCAACGCGCACACCGACTCGGGCTCGGTCCCCGCGACGTACACCTCGGACCGCGACCTCGGGCAATACGGCGTGGCGAGCATCCCGGACTGCGGATCGATCTCGCGCTCGGTCACGTCGTCGGGGCGTTTCCAGTCGACGTCCTGGATCATCCCGTCGATGCGGTTCATGTGACGCGTCCAGATCGGCAGGCAGGCGTCGCCGCCCGCGAGGCGCGTGCTGTGCCCGTCGTCGAAGCCGATCCACACCAGCGACAGGATGCGCGGCGAGTAGCCGATGATCCATGCGTCGCGGTAGTTGCTGGTCGTGCCGGTCTTGCCCGCGAACGCGTGCTCGAACCCGAGCGAGCGCGCACGGCCGGCGGTGCCGTATCTGAAGACGTCCTTGAGCACGTCGTTCATGACGTAGCAGACCGACGCCGGCGCGACGCGCTTCATCTTCAGATTACGCGTCTCGAGCAGCTCGCCGTCCGGGCGGACCACCGCGAGAATCGTCACCGGCTCGGACTTCACGCCGAGGTTGGCGAAGGCGGAGTAGGCGTAGGCGATCTCCAGCGGCGTCACCTCGAAGGAACCGAGCGACACCGACGGATACGGCTGGAGCTTGCTCTCCACGCCGATGTTCGCCGCGGTCTTGATGACGTTCGGCACGCCCGCATCGATCGCCGCGCGCACGGCGGGGATGTTGTACGAGTGCGCCAGCGCCTCGCGGACCGTGACCAGCCCGTGGAAGCGGTTGTCGTAGTTCTGCGGCTTCCAGTCGGCGGTGCCGGCCTTGACGGAGATCGGCGAGTCGTCGAGCACCGTGGACGCCGTGAAGGTCTGAGCGCCGCGCGACGGATCCATCGCCGTCACGTACACGAACGGCTTGAAGAGCGATCCGGGCTGGCGGCGCGCCTGGATCGCGCGGTTGAACTGCGTCGTCGTGTAGTTGCGTCCGCCGATCAGCGCCTTCACGTAGCCGGTGCCCGGCTGGATCGTGAGCACGACGCCTTCGAGCGGCGTGTCGGAGTTGCGGATGTGCTTGTACTTCTTGCTCAGGTTGGCGATGCCGTTGTTCAGCGCTTCCTCGGCCGACCGCTGCATGATCATGTCGAGCGACGTGAAGATGCGCAGGCCCTCGGTCTTGAGCTGGGTCTCCGGATACGTCTCGCGGAGCTGCTTGAGCACGAGGTCGACGAAGAACGGCGCGCTGCGGGTGGTCTTCGGGAACGGCGTGACGGACAGCGGCGTCGCGGCGGCTTCCTCGTACTGACGCTGGGTGATCTTGCCCTGCTCGTGCATCAGCCGCAGGACGCGGTCGCGCCCGGTCTTCGCGCGCTCGGGGTTCTTCAGCGGCGAGAGGACGTTCGGCGAGCGGATCATCTGCGCGAGCGTGGCCGCCTCGGGCAGCGTGATGTAGGTGACCTTCTTGCCGAAGTACACCTGCGACGCCTGCTCCACGCCGACGATCTGCACGCTGCCGTTCTGGCCGAGGTAGATCTCGTTGCAGTAGGTCTCGAGAATCTCGGGCTTGTCGTAGCGCAGCTCGAGCAGGATCGCCATCAGCGCTTCCTGCCCCTTGCGCCGGAACGTGCGCGAGGCGTCGAGGAAGAGGTTCTTGGTGAGCTGCTGGGTGAGGGTCGAGCCGCCGGCGACGAGTCCCTTGGCACGGATGTCGGTCCAGATCGCGCGGAGGATGCCTCGCGGCGAGATGCCCTGGTGGCTGTAGAACGTCCGGTCCTCGGTGGCGATGATGGCGTCGGTGAGAACCTGGGGGACGGCGTCGAGGGAGACCGGGATGCGGTCTTCCATGGCGTTGTCGTAGATCGAGGTGATGAGCTCGGGCTCGATGCGCACCCCGCGCAGGGTGATGTTGTCGGTGAGCCGCTTGATGGAGCGGACCTGCGAGCCGTTCATCTCGACGAGCACGGGCATGGCGTGGAACTCCATATCCGGGTACTCGAAGTTGTTGAGGAAGATCTCGAGGTCGTCGCCGATGTAGCGGTACTCGCCGGGGTTCTCGACGCGGCCCGCCACCTTGCGATAGCCGACATGGTTGAGCTTGGGCTCGAGCAGCTCTTTCGTGTAGCGGATGCCGGGGACGATCTGGGTCGAGTCGGAGTAGACGCGGCTGGGCAGGTCCCAGCGCCGCGCGGACTCGAATTTCTTGGTGATGACGACGTAGTTGTAGCCGACGTAGCCGAGGAAGGCGACGAAGGCGAGCATCACCAGGAAAGCAATCCCGGCGGAATGGCGCCAGAAGAAGTCTTTGATGCGCGAGCGTTTAGCCATGTCGCGAGTCGTCTGAACGATAGCGGGTCGCTGAATATTACTCTTTGGAGTGCGGCGGTCTGAGCCGGTACTTTCGAATATCGCGCCAACGTCTGTCGCCCGCTGACGCGGGCTCTCCAACGATGACGCCCCGCGCGTCCCCCGGCTGAAGCCGGGGGCTATTGTCTGCAGCCCGCTACGCGGGCAAGAGACTGAGCCCGCGTAGCGGGCAAAAGAAAATAGCCCCCGGCTTTCAGCCGGGGGCTTCGTTGGCAACGCAAAAACGAGCCCGCGTAGCGGGCGACAGACTTACAACTGCGGCGTGATCCCCATCTCCGTGAGCAGGTTGTCCGCGTTGTCCACCGCGTCCATCACCCACAACATGTACCGCGAGTCCACGTGGATCGTGCGCGTGATCTCTTCCTCGACCAGGTAGTCCGAACCTACCCCTTCCCAGTTCGAGTCGAACGCCAGACCGCACAGCTCGCCCCACGCGTTGAGCGTCGCGGAGCCGGAGCTGCCGTTCGTGACCACGTTCGTCGAGATGAATCCCACCGGCAGCGACTTCAGCTCCGGATCCGCGTAGGGGCCGAACTCCTTCGCCTTCGCGCGCTCGAGCAGGCGGGCCGGGCTGGCGAACGGCTCCTCGCCCGTCTCCTTCTCGATCACGCCGCGGACGTCGGTCTGCGGCAAGTACCACATCGCGTTGCGCGGCGCGTAGCCCTTCACCTGGCCGAAGCCGAAGCGCAGCGTGCCGTTCGCGTCGGGGTACAGGCGCCCGCCGCGCGCGACGCGCAGGGCGTCGAGCATGACCGGCCGGATGCGCGACATCGCGCCTTCGAACGTCTTCGAGTCTTCGTCGAGGTTCGCGGCGAACGCGCGCAGCGACGCCGCGAAGCTGAGCATCGAGTCATTGCGCGCGGTGAGCTGCGCGGTGGTCTCGCCGAGCATCTTCGTCTCCGCGTCGGCGTTGCCGATCTGCGTCGAGCCGTAGAGCTTGTCCAGCAGCGCGTCGACCTGCGCTTCCGGATTGGCCTGCCCCGTCGCCGCGAGCGCGGCGTCGACCGGCGGGATGCGCTGGCCGGCCGGCAGCTTCGTGGCCTCGAGGAGGAACAGCCGCAGACCGGCGCGGTCGCTGCCCGGCTCCATGTTGCGGCGCTGGCGCGTCACGCCGCTGAGGAGGTTCTTGCGATTGCGCTCCGTATAGGGCTCGGCGCGGTCGAGGTCCGCCTTGGTCTTCTCGACGCTCAGGCGGTAGATCGAGTTCGCCTGCGAGAGGATCGGCGACGCCTGATACAGCCAGGAGAAGACGAGATCGCGGTCGCGCGTGGCGCGCTCCTTCTCCAGCAGCGCCAGGAGCTCTTTCTCCGCGGCCTCGTACTTCGGCCGGAGCGCCGCATCGAGCGCGGCGCGGTCGCGCTGGTCGATGCTCCGCTTCGCCTCGACGTAATCGCCGCGCTCGAACGCTTCGAGCGTCCCGGTGTGCTTCTTCAGGTAGTTCTCCAGGCCGGCGATGCGGCTGGCGTTCTTGAGGGCGATGTCGCGATCGTCCTTGCCGCGCGCCTGCAGGAGGTCGGTGAGCATCCGGCGATACCGCACGGACGTGGGCAGCTCGAACTCCGCAGCCGCCTCGACCTCGGACACGGTCACGTGGCGCTCGGTCACGCCCGGCGTGCCGATGACCATCACCAGGTCGTCGGGGTTCAGGTTGCGCGTGGAGATCTTCAGCCAGTGCTTCGGCCGGTAGGGGACGTTCTCCTTCGAGAAGTCCGCGGGCTTGCCGTCCTTGCCGACGTACGCGCGGTAGAACCCGAAGTCGCCGGTGTGGCGCGGCCACATCCAGTTGTCGATCTCGTCGCCGAAGTTGCCGACGCCCAGGGCCGGCGCGTAGACCAGACGGACGTCGCGGATCTCCATCTGCGTGATCTTCAGGTACTGCCCGCCCTCGAAGAACGAGGCCACGACGCAGCGCTTGCCGCCGCCCTTCTCGCAGTCCTCGATCATCTGCCGGCGGCGGCGCGTGATGGTGCGGGCGCGCTCGGCGTCGGACGTGTTCGCGGGGAACGCGGCCAGGACCTGCTTCGTCACGTCCTCGATGCTCTGCGTGACGAACATCCGCCCGCCCGGCGAGATCTCGATCTCCTGGCCCTTGTCCTTGGCCAGGAAGCCGTTCTTCACGAGGTCGTTCTGGGGGGTGGAGTTGTACTGCAGCGAGCCGTACACGCAGTGGTGGTTCGTGGCCACGAGCCCCTCGGGCGACACGAACGAGGCGCTGCAGCCGCCGAGGCTCACGATCGCGCCCATGGGAAAGGCGGTGAGGTCGGCGAAGGAATTCGGGTCGATCTGCAGGCCGAGCTTCTTCAGCTCACCGGCCAGCGCCGGGACCTGCTGCGGCATCCACATGCCATCGTCGGCGACGGCTGCAATCGGCACGGCCAGCAGCGCCAGCAGTGCGAATAGACGGGTTTTCATTCGAAACTTGCCTCCTGTTTCAGCGGGGAAGAGAACACGAATGTTGCGGAATCGCAATCCGTGCGTACACTCGAATTGGGGACCATAGAGCCAACATGAAGCGATTGACCGCATTTGTTTTCCTGTTTCTCACCGCCGCCTGTGCCTCGGTCCAGCCGCCGCCGTCTCTGGACGCCCACGCCACGAGCTACGTGAAGCTCGCCCTCGCCCTCGGCGAGCACGACGCCGACTGGGTCGACGCGTACTACGGACCGCCGGAGTGGCGGGAGGCGGTCAAGGCCGAGAAGAAGAGCATCGCGGACATCCACGCCGAGGCGACGGCGCTGCGTGAGACGGTGCAGCGCGTGCCCGTGCCCGGCGACCGACTGCTCGCGCTGCGGCGCAACTACCTCATCGAGCAGCTCGGCGCGACCATCACCAAGGCCGAGATGCTGCAGGGGAAGAAATTCACCTTCGACGAGGAGGCCCGGCTGCTGTACGGCGTCACGCCGCCGCGTCATGACGATGCGTTCTTCGCCAACGCCATCGCGGCGCTGGAGAAAGAGCTCCCCGGCGACGCCCCCCTCGGGCAACGCATCGAGACCTATCGCAAGCGGTTCGAGATCCCCGCGGACAAGCTCGACGTCGTCATGCGCAAGGCCCTCGACGAGTGCCGCGCGCGCACGCTGCAGCACATCCAGCTGCCCGCGGAAGAGAAGTTCACGCTCGAGTACGTGAAGAACCAGCCGTGGTCCGCGTACAACTGGTACAAGGGCAACTTCACGAGCCTCATCCAGGTCAACACCGACCTCCCCGTCGGCGTGTCCCGCACCCTCGACCTCGCGTGTCACGAGGGCTATCCCGGACACCACGTCTACAACGCGCTGCTCGAAAAGAACCTCGTGCGCGACCGCGGCTGGGTCGAGTACACCGTCTACCCCCTCAACAGCCCGCAGTCGCTGATCGCCGAGGGGACCGGGAACTTCGGCCTGGAGATCGCGTTCCCCGGCGACGAGCGCATGAAGTTCGACCGCGACGTCCTGTTCCCTCTCGCCGGACTCGATCCCGCGGAAGCCGAGCGCTTCCACCGCGTCTCCAAACTCGGCACCGCCCTCGGCTACGCCTCCAACGAAGCAGCGCGCCGCTGGCTCAACGGCGAAGTGTCCCGCGACGAAGCGAAAGCGTGGCTCGTGAAGTACAGCCTCTCCACCCCCGAGCGCGCGGAACAGCAGATGAAGTTCATCGAGCGCTACCGCAGCTACGTCATCAACTACAACGTCGGCCTGGACCTGGTGCGGGGGCACGTGAAGAACTGGGACATGTTCAAGGAGCTGATCTCGACGCCCATGCTGCCGTCGAACCTCTCGCGGTAGTTTGGAGTGCGGCGGCAACGACGCCGCCGCACACCATAAGAAAGATCTCTTCATCGATCGGATCTTTCTCTTCATCGATCGGGTCGATCTCTTCATCCATCAGATCTTTCTCTTCGTCGATCAGATCTTCCTCTTCGTCAATCAGATCGATCTCTTCATCGATCAGATCTTTCTCTTCGTCGATCAGATCGATCTCTTCATCGATCAGATCTTTCTCTTCATCGATCGGATCGATCTCTTCGTCAATCAGATCTTTCTCACGACGACAGCGGCCTCCCCTGGCTCAGGCCGAATCTTTCAGACGGAGAATCGTGCCGTGACCCACGGTCATCACAACGATGCAGCCACCTCCGCCGATGAAAGGACTGCTCCGCGATACGGGGTGGTACATTCTCCGACCGTGTCCCCATCGAGCCCCACGACACGCACGCAGCTCACTCGCGAAAGCATCCTCGACGACTATCGCGTCGCCGTGCGAAGCCGCGATGCGAGCCTCCTCGGCCGCAGAGAGGTGCTGACCGGGAAGGCAAAGTTCGGCATTTTCGGGGACGGCAAGGAGGTCGCGCAGCTTGCGTGGGCGCGCGCATTCCGGCGCGGGGACTGGCGCTCCGGCTACTACCGCGACCAGACACTGATGTTCGCGCTCGGCGCGATCACTGTCGAGCAATTCTTCGCGCAACTCTACGCAAACGCCGACATCGAGCACGAGCCCTCCAGCGGAGGCCGCGCGATGAACTCGAGTTTCGCTTCGCGCCTCCTCGACGCCGACGGCAACTTCAAGCCTCAGGTCGACGCGTTCAACGTCGCCGCCGATCTCTCGCCGAACGGCGCGCAGATGCCGCGCCTCGTCGGTCTGGCTTGGGCGTCGCGGCTCTATCGCGAGCTCGGCACGTCCGGAGCGGAGCAGTTCTCGCGCAATGGCGACGAGATCGCGTGGGGCGCGATCGGCAACGCCAGTTGCGCCGAAGGGATGTTTTTCGAGTCGCTGAACGCCGCGGGCGTCCTGGGAATCCCGATGGTCGTCTCCATCTGGGATGACGGCTACGGCATCTCCGTACCGAACGAGCTCCAGATCACGAAGGCGAACATCTCCGAGCTGCTGCAAGGCTTCCAGCGCGAGTCGGGAGGCAAGAAGGGCTTCGACCTCTACACCGTCCGCGGCTGGGACTATCCGGCGCTGTGCGAGACCTACCTCGCCGCCGCCGAGGTCGTCCGTCGGGAGCATGTGCCTGCGATCGTACACGTGACGGAGCTCACGCAGCCGCAGGGGCACTCGACGTCGGGAAGTCACGAGCGCTACAAGTCGGCGCAGCGGCTCGAGTTCGAAGTGGAATTCGACTGCATCAAAAGGATGCGCGACTGGATCATCGCGCAGGGCATCGCCGCCGCGGCCGAGCTCGACGCGATGGAGCGGGAAGGCCGAGCCCTCGTGATGGAGGCGCAACGTCGTGCCTGGACGGCGTTTCGCGCGCCGATCGACGCAGAGCTGCGCGAGGCGCGCACGATCCTCGGCCGGCTCGGCGTGGACGATCTGAAGTCGGTCCCGAGCGATCGGCCCTGGGATCGGGGAAGGGAAATCCCTTCCTCGGAAGCGCTGTACCGCCGCGATGCCATTCGCGCGGTTTCCCATGCCTTGCTGCGGCACCGCAATGACGACGCGTTGGATTGGCTTCGCCGCCGGATCGCCGAAGGCGACCACCGGTACGGCGCTCATCTCTCCAGCGAAAGTGATGAAGGCGCCTTGAACGTCAGCGCGGTGAAGGCCGCATACGAGGACGATGCTCCAGCCGTCAACGGCTACGAAATTATCAATCACTGCTTCGATCGCGCGCTGAGGCGCGATCCGCGCATCATCATCTTCGGAGAGGACGTCGGGAAGCTCGGCGACGTCAATCAGGGCTGCCTGGGTCTGCAAGACAAGTACGGAGTCTGGCGCGTGATGGATACCGGCGTGCGCGAGTGTACGATCGTCGGCCAGGCCATCGGCGCCGCGCTGCGCGGCTTCCGGCCGATCGCCGAGATCCAGTATCTCGACTACATCCTGTACGCGCTGCAGACGCTGTCCGACGATCTGGCGACGTTGCGCTGGCGCTCCGCGGGAGGACAGAAGGCGCCGGCCATCATCCGCACCCGTGGCCACCGGCTCGAGGGCATCTGGCATTCCGGCTCACCGATGGCCGGGATCCTCAATCTCGTGCGCGGCATGCACCTGTGCGTGCCGCGGAACATGACCCAGGCCGCGGGCCTGTACAACACGCTGCTGTCGTCCGACGATCCCGCCATCGTCGTGGAAGTGCTGAGTGGGTATCGCACCAAGGAAAAGCTGCCCTCCAACATCGGCGACTACCGGGTGGCTCTCGGCGTACCGGAGATCCTGCGCGCAGGCAACGACGTCACACTCGTCTCCTATGGCGCGACGCTGCGCATCGTGCTCGAAGCCGCCGAGCTGCTGACCCAGGCCGGCATCGATGCGGAAGTGATCGACGTGCAGACGCTGCTGCCGTTCGACCGTCACGGAGCGATCGCCGAATCGCTGAAGAAGACGAACCGGGTGGCATTCATCGACGAAGACGTTCCCGGCGGCGCGACCGCGTTCATGATGCAGAACGTCCTCGATCGCGATCGCGGCTACGACTGGCTCGACTCCCGACCGCGCGCGATCGCCGCGAAAGAGCACCGGCCCGCGTACGGCTGGGATGGAGACTACTGGTCCAAGCCCAACCGGGAGTCGATCATCGCCGAGGTCTGCGCGATCATGCACGAGGCGCGGCCGGACCGGTATCCGGTGATCCTGTAGCGCCGATCTGTTTCTTCTCGCGCACGCGCCGGATGACTGCGAGAAGATCCTTCCGCACGTCCTCCCAGGCGCGCGACTCCTGGGCCGCTTCGACGATGCTCTCGTGATTCGGCGCCAGCCGTTGAAATCTGCCGAGGAATTCGTCCTCGTCGCAGGCGCAGGGCTCGAGCTTCACGATCGCGATCTCCACTTCGCCGGCTTCGTAGCGCTCGCGGGCGCGTTGACGCTCTTTCCTCACGTATGGGCTGGCGAGCGACAGGGCGCTGGCGATGATGAGGAAGATGTCCATCTCCTCGAGCCGGTCATGGATGCTCCGCTCCCATTCCTCACCGGCGAGCAAACGCCTGTCACGCCACGCCGCCAGTCCGTGCTGGTGCTCCAGTACGTCGACCATGGCATCGAGACGCTTGAGGTGCCGTTCGTCGGCGTGCGCGTAGCTGACGAAGAGGCGAATCGGCCGCGGCGCCGTGGCCGGATCGCGATCGATGGCTCGCGCTTCCGCGGGCGTGAGCTTGTCGAGCTCCCTGATGACGGAGACGCTGGCCGTCCCCTCGGGTTGCACGGCCAGCTTCTGCACGGGCTGGTCGGACGCTTCCACCTCGCGCAATGCCTTCACGCTGATCCACTGATCGCTGTCGCCCGGCAGCTCCAGCTCCTCGATCGGCTGCATCTTCATCTCGGTGTGCAGGATCTCGAGCTCGCGGCGGACGATCGCAACCAGGACGCGGCGTGTCTCCTCCGTTCCTTCAACAATGAACACGTGCAGCTCCGGCCGGTCGAGCTCCTCGCGGATCAGAGCCTCGGCACCGGCATGGCGGAGCACCACGCCGTGGCGCCAGTGAGGCGCTCCCTCGCTGAGCGCGTGCGTGCGCACGATGAAGCGGGACAGCAGTCCCGGCGGCGGCACGCCGTATCGATAGCGCAGACGGATCGGCGCCTGGTCCCACGCCTGGTACAGATCCGGCTCGAACTCCGGCAGCAGCTCGGGGACGAGGTATCGCGACGCTTTCCCGTTCTCCTCTTCGCTCGCGTAGCAGAGCTGAAAGGCGCGCATCAGTTCCAGGATGAACGCGTGCGTCTCCTCGGGATAGTCGGAGGCAAGGATCGCTTTCTGCTGTTCGGCCTCGAGAAGAATGCGCGGCATGTCGGAGACGGCGAGCTGTCCGGCGTTCGCGGCCACCGAAGGCGCACGGATCACGGCATAGACGCCGCCCGTGACCCATCCCGGATTCAGCACGCGCGTGTCGTGAAGGCGGGGATCGCGTCCGTAATACAACGCGAGGCCGAGGGCGTGAAGAATGCCTGCGAGGTCGGCCTGCGCATCGGGCCGCGGCTCGCCGAGCCTCGCGCAGAGATCGGCGTAGCGGTGGTACGTCAGAAAATTCTCGGACATCGTGGCCACGGAATCCTTGATCTGCCGCCACCGTTTCGGGAACGGCAGCCAGACGTCCGTCATCCGCTCCTCGACCGTTTCGGTGATCAGCTCGAGCAGCGCATCGATTCCCTCGCCGTGCAGCGCGTCCGTCGAAATGAAGTCGACGATGAAGGGGAACTTCCGCCGCAGCTTCACATCGTCGACTCGCCAGGGGCGGTTGCGACTCCAGTTGAGCACGACGATCACCGGAGATGCCGCGCCCTGCGTCTCGACGAGCTTGAGCCAGTATTCGGCCTGGCGTTGCGCGAGCCCGCTGCGCGGCTCGAGGACGAGCAGGTACAGACTCCGCTCGGAGAGAAAGAACTGGTGCGTGGCGTGGAGGATCTCCTGCCCGCCGAAATCCCAGGCCCGCGCGCGGACGACGCCGCGGGGACAGCGCAGCTCGATCGGCCGGATGTCGATGGAGTGCGTCTCAGGCTCATGGGCGTTCGGCTCGCCCCCCGCCAGCCGTTTCAGCAGCGTGGTCTTCCCCGCGCTTCCGGGACCAATGATCAGGAGCTTCAGCTCCAGCAGAGGGCGGCTGTCTTCGCGGGCCTCGAAGTAGTAGCGGAGGATCTCCTCCGGCGGCCTGCCGAGAACGCTCTCCGGAATCTCCAACGCCGGATTTGCCATCAGATCGAGATCCGTCAACTCCAGGTTCCGGAGCTCCTCGGGAAGAGCAGTGAGCTTATTGCGGCCGACCCATAGCCCCCGCAGGTTCTGCAGCGTCCCGATCTCCGGCGGCAGGCTTCCCAGGAAATTGCCGTTCAGCAGCAATCCCTTCAGTTGCTTGAGCTCACCGAGCCAGGCCGGCAACTCCGTGATGGAGTTGTCCCAGAGGTCGAGCACTTCCAGATCGCGCAGCTCGCGTATGCTCTCCGGCACTCGAGTGAGACCCAGCACGTCGAGAGCCAGCGCGCGGGTCTTCACGCCCCGATTCCGGAAGAATCGATCGCGCGGATCGTCGATCATTCTCCGATCGCGCTGCCACTCCGCGATGCGTTCTTCAGCGGCGTCTTCGCGTGCTCTGTCCGCAGCCATGGCCGCACGTCAAAGGGCGGGCCGAAGCCCGCCCTCAATGGGATTACATCGACGACATGGCGTTGAGGAACTCGCCGTTGGTGCGGGTCTTGTCGAGCTTCTCGACGAGGAGCTCCATCGACTCGACGGTGGACAGCGGCGAGAACACCTTGCGCAGAACCCAGATCCGGTTGAGCTCCTGGCGCTCGAGCAGGAGCTCCTCCTTGCGCGTGCCGGAGCGGTTGATGTCGATGGCCGGGAAGACGCGCTTGTCGGAGAGCTTGCGGTCGAGGTGCACTTCCATGTTGCCCGTGCCCTTGAACTCTTCGAAGATGACGTCGTCCATGCGCGAGCCGGTGTCGATGAGGGCCGTGGCGATGATCGTCAGCGAGCCGCCTTCCTCGACGTTCCGCGCGGAGCCGAAGAAGCGCTTCGGGCGCTGCAGGGCGTTGGAGTCGACGCCGCCCGACAGCACCTTGCCCGACGGCGGCACGACGGTGTTGTAGGCGCGCGCGAGGCGGGTGATGGAGTCGAGCAGGATGACCACGTCGCGCTTGTGCTCGACGAGGCGCTTGGCTTTCTCGATGACCATCTCCGCGACCTGCACGTGACGCGAGGCCGGCTCGTCGAAGGTCGAGGAGATGACCTCGCCCTTGACCGAGCGCTGCATGTCCGTGACTTCTTCGGGGCGCTCGTCGATGAGCAGCACGATGAGCGTGACCTCGGGATGGTTCGTGGTGATGGAGTTGGCGATCGACTGCAGCAGCATCGTCTTGCCGGTACGCGGCGGCGCGACGATGAGACCGCGCTGGCCCTTGCCGACCGGCGCGATGAGGTCGAGGACGCGCGACGACATGTGCAGCGGCGTCTCGAGCTTGATGCGGCCCTGGGGATAGAGCGGGGTGAGGTTGTCGAAGAGGATCTTGTCGCGCGCGACGTCGGGGTGCTCGAAGTTCACGGCCTCGACTTTGATCAGCGCGAAGTAGCGCTCGCCCTCTTTCGGAGGACGGACCTGGCCGGAGACGGTGTCGCCGGTGCGGAGGTCGAAGCGACGGATCTGCGAGGGCGACACGTAGATGTCGTCGGGACCGGGGAGGTAGTTGTACTCGGGCGCGCGGAGGAAGCCGAAGCCGTCCGGCAGGCACTCGAGCACGCCCTCGGAGAAGATCAGTCCCGACTTCTCGGTCTGGGCGCCGAGGATGCCGAAGATCAGGTCCTGCTTGCGCATGCCGGAGGCGTTCTCGAGACCGAGCTCCTTGGCGAGCTTGGTGAGATCGGGAAGCTTCATCTCCTTGAGCATGCGGATGTCGAGGAGCTCGACGGCCTGCTGCGCGGCGTTTCTGGCGTTGCCATGGCCGTTGCCGTTCTCGGCTTTCGGCGCGGGCTCGGCCTTCTCGGCCTTCTCCGCTTTCGGCGCGGGCGCAGGAGCGGCTTCCGCGGCGGCCACGGGAGCGGCAGGCTCCTCAGGCGCGGCGGGAACTTTCTCGACCGCAGGCGACGAAGCGGGCGACGGCTCGGCGGCTTCTTCGACCGGCAGGATCGCCGCCTCGGGCGCGGCCGTTTCCTCGACGACCGCTTCCTTCTTCTTCCGCGGCGCGCGCTTCGGCTTGGCCGGCGCTTCGGCCGGGGCCTCGGCTTCCAGGACCGCGGTGGTTTCGTTGTCTTCGGTGGTGTGTGCCATGGTTTCCTCTTACAGACGCGCGATCATCTCGCGCCGGATCTGGTCGATGCCCTTCTTGGATACGACGGATGCGGTAATGAGGTCTTCGTCATCCATCTCGAGTTGTTTCGCAATGACGCTGCGCTGCTGCGCGATCTGGTTGTTCGACAATTTGTCACTCTTCGTCAGCACGATCTTTTCCGCGACGCCGTCGAGCGCGCGGGCCCAGGCGTGCATGTCCAGGTCGTGCTCGCCCGGCTCGCGCCGGATGTCGAGCAGGAGAAAGATCGTCTTCAGGTCGGCGGCATTCTCGAGGTAGCTGCGCATGAGCTCCCCCCACGTACTGACGACACTTTTCGGTACCTTCGCGTAGCCGTAGCCCGGAAGGTCCACGAGATAGAACTTTTCATTGATCAGATAGAACTGAATCGCCTGCGTCTTCCCCGGAGTCTGGCTGACGCGGGCAATGCCTTTGCGGTTCAACACGGCGTTGATCAGGGACGACTTGCCGACGTTGGACCGGCCGACCATCGCGAACTGAGGCCGTCGATCACGTGGAAAGTCGCCAGGCTGGTACGCCGCCCGATGGAACGTAACTGATCGGATGTCCAAAATTGGGTTAAAGCTGGCTTGCTGTAACTACGGCGATCCGGAGAACCGGATTCGTCGAGGATGCATTGTTTCTGGTTACAAAAGCCCCGGTGTGTGAGCTACGCGGGTAAACGGTGAAGAGCTTATGGGAGATGAACGGGGGAGATTGTGGAGATATTCTGGCCCTCTGTCAATGAACGGGATACACGGGCTGGTGCAGATCCGCTGCCAGATCAGGACGCCGGAACGGTCAGTTCCGCGCGCCGGAAACCCACCCGGTCGGTCCCCGCGATCCGCACGAGCGCCTTCACCACGTAACGCCCGGGCTGTAACGCGAGGTCCTGCCTCATGGTGTACGGATTGGCGCTCAGAAAGTCTCGCCCCTGCTCCAGGTCGACGGCGACTTGCAACAGGTTCCACGCGAACGGCCGCCCTTCACCGTCGAAGACGTAGAAGAACACTTCCAGACCGAGCGGCTTGCCGGACGCATACGACAACAGCTCCACCCCCGGGATGCTCGCCGTGACTTCGGTGCCCTTCACCCGCAGCTCGAGCGTCACCCCGTTCTGCGGGATGTCGTTCAGCAGCGTGTCGGCGAGGAACAGTCCCTTGTCGGCGGTCTTTGCCGCGCCGAGGTCGAACGATTTGCGGTACCGGACGTCGGCGAGCAGAGGCAGGTCCTTCACCTCCACGCGGATCGAGCCTTTCGTGACTCCGGGACGGGTCTGGAATCCGATCACGTAGGCGATGCGGTTGCGATCCAGCAGCTGCGGCAGCGTCGACGTCACGATGCCGCCCGTGTCCAGCGCCAGCATGTAGAGGAAGTTGGATACGAGCGCGCTCGGCGCGCGCGAGCGGCCGCCGGGCTCCGTGGAGATCGCCTCCCCCGCGGGGACGGTCAGGGGACGGATGTCGACGCCGTTCAGGATCACACCCGCCGCGCGATAGTGCGCATGGAGGCGCGTCGCTCGCCGGTTCACGAAGCCCTCGTCCTCGTCGTCGTCGTTGCGCCGTTCCGACATCAGCACGACCTGCTTCACGCCCTCCAGCGGCGCGAGCCGGTCCGCCAGTCTCGTGAGGTGCTCGATGAATCCGATGCTGAGCCCTTCCTCCTCCAGCGCTTCCATCTCCCGGACGGTTCGCTCGAATTGCGCGGCATTCGCCGCGGCGCTGGAGGTCCCCACGCCACCCGGTGCGATCTGGTCGCTCCAGATGTCGCTGAACGAACCGCTGCCCGCCTCCGCGCCGCCGCGCGTGGCCTGGGCCCACATCGACCGCTCGGCGTCGAGGGTGGCGATGCGAAACGGATCGTGCGACGCGCTCGGAGCGAGCGTCCCGATCGCGCGCTGCACGGCCACGCGGTCGTTCGTGAATGCCGCGACGAAGCGAACGCCGGAACGGCCGATCGTCGCCACCGCGAAGCTGTCTCCCGCCGATCCCGCGGACACGTACTTCATCGCCGCCTCGCGCGAGCGCTGCAGCGAATGAGAGGAGGCGGCTACGTCGAAGAGGAGGACGATGAGCCGGCGCCGTTTCAGGTCCGCGTGAACGTCCGCCACCGCCTTCTCCGGTCCGCGCTGGTCCTCGACCATGTCGAAGTACTCGATCGGCTGCGGCTTGCCGTCGACGAACAGCGTGAAGTCCTCGCGCGTGAGGCCCTCGATCGGAACGCCGAAGCGCTCGACGTACACCGGGACGTCCACGACGTTGACCGTGACGGAGTCGTCGAAGCGCTGCGCGAACAGCGGGACGGCCAGCAGCAGGACCACCAGGGGGAGGATTCGCACTCGATGACCTCCGGGAAGCTGCCGTCTTCTGCCGTCCGTGTGCCAGTAAAAACATTCCGAAATACGCGAAACGGCGGGCCGAAGCCCGCCGTCGATGTCCGCAAATGATGACCGGCCGTCCTCAGTGGGTGACCGGCGGCTCCGAGCCGATGATCTTTTCCGGCTCGGGGAGCTTCTGCTTCGCCGAGTACGGGACGATGGTCCCGTCGAGTGCCACGAGGACGACTTCGTCCATGGACTCGACGAGCGTGAACTCCATCCTCGCGCGCACGTCGGCCGGGATGTCCTCGAGGTCGCGCTCGTTCTCGGCCGGCAGGATGACCTTCAGGATGCCCGCACGCGCGGCCGCGAGGATCTTGTCCTTCACGCCGCCGACCGGCAGGACCTTGCCGCGCAGCGTGATCTCGCCGGTCATGGCGATGTCGCGGTGGACGGGGATCTTCGTCACCGCCGACAGCAGCGCCGTGGCCATGGTGATGCCCGCCGAGGGACCGTCTTTCGGGATCGCCCCCTCGGGCACGTGAATGTGGATGTCCATGCTCGCGTGGAAGTCCGGATCGAGGCCGAACAATTCGGCACGGGAGCGGACATACGACAGCGCCGCGCGCGCCGACTCCTGCATCACGTCGCCGAGCTTGCCGGTCAGCGTGAGGTTGCCTTTGCCGCGCGAGAGCGCGACTTCCGTCGTCAGGATCTCGCCGCCGACTTCCGTCCAGGCCAGGCCGGTCGACAGACCGATCTCGCCCTTCTCGTGAATCTGGTGCGAGCGGAACTTCGCCTTGCCGAGGAGCTCGCGGACCTTCTGACGGTCGATAGCCAGCTCGAAGTCCGGGCCCGACTTCACCACGTGGCGCGCGATCTTCCTGAGCACGGAGCCGACCTCGCGCTCGAGGCTGCGGACGCCGGCTTCGCGCGTGTACGAGTCGATCAGCTCTTCGAGCGCCGTATCCTCGAATTTGACTTTCGTATCCTCGAGACCCTGCTCGGTCTTCTGCTTCGGCGCGAGGAACTGCCTCGCGATCGCAAGCTTCTCGATGTGCGTGTAGCCGGAGAGCTGGATGATCTCCATGCGGTCCTTGAGAGGCGCCGGGATCGTGTGCGTGACGTTGGCCGTGGCGATGAACATGACCTTCGAGAGGTCGTACTCCACGTCCATGTAGTGATCGACGAACGCGTTGTTCTGCTCCGGGTCGAGCACTTCGAGCAGGGCGGCCGAGGGGTCGCCGCGGAAGTCCATCGACATCTTGTCGACTTCGTCCAGGAGGAAGACCGGATTGATCGTGCCGGCCTTCTTCATCCGCTGGATGATCTGGCCGGGGAACGCGCCGATGTACGTACGGCGATGCCCGCGGATCTCCGCCTCATCGCGCACGCCGCCGAGGGAGAGGCGGACGAACTTGCGTCCCGTGGCGCGGGCGATGGACTTCGCCAGCGACGTCTTGCCGACGCCCGGAGGTCCGACGAAGCAGAGGATGGTGCCCTTCGGCTGCTTCACCAGCTGGCGCACCGCGAGGAACTCGAGGATGCGGTCCTTGATCTTCTCGAGGCCGAAGTGGTCCTCGTTGAGGATCTGCTCGGCGAGCTCGATGTCCTTGATCTCCTTGGAGGACTTCTTCCAGGGCACGGACACGAGCCATTCGATGTAGTTGCGGGAGACGGTGGCCTCGGCGCTCACACCGGGCATGGCTTCGAGACGCTTGAGCTCCTGAAGGGCCTTTTCCTTGGTCTCCTTCGGCATGCCCGCGTCTTCGATCTTCTGCTTGAGCTCTTCGATCTCGTCCGAGCGGTCGTCCTTGCGGCCCAGCTCGTGGTGGATCGCCTTGATCTTCTCGTTGAGGTAGTACTCCTTCTGCGCGCGCTCCATCTGCTTTTTGACTTTGGAGTTGATGCGCTTGTCGATGTTGATCTTTTCGATCTCGATCTCGATGAAGTCCTGCAGCTTCTGCAGGCGCTCGTAGGGCGAAGGAGTCTCGAGGAGCTGCTGCTTCTCGGTGGTGGTGATGAGGAGGTGGGAGGCGAGGGTGTCGGCGAAGCGGTCGGGGTCGTCGAGCTTGAGCGTCGCCATGACGCCTTCGAAGGCGAGGTGATGGCTCATCTTCGCGTATTGCTCGAAGATCTCCATCAGCTTCTGCATGTACTGGCTGACCTCGGGGGTGAGCGGGTACTTGGTGTCGATCTCGCGGACGGCGACGGTGACGTAGCCGCTGGACTCGTGCGAGCCGACGATCTCGCCGCGCATCAGCCCCTCGACCATCACTTTGACGTTCTGGTTGGGGAGCTTGAGGTTCTGCACGACCGTGGCGATGACACCGACCTGGTAGATCTCGGTCATCGACGGGTCGTCGATCTTCGGGTCCTTCTGCGTGGCCAGGAAGATCTTCTTCTCATTGGTGGAAAGGGTGGCCTCGAGAGCCATGATCGAAGCCCGCCGGCCGACGACGAACGGCGCCATCATCGAGGGGAAAACGACCATGTCCCGCAGCGGGACGAGCGGCAGTTGGACGATGTTCGGTTCTGGAGTGGACATGTTCGAGTCTGTTATACGCCGAATACGAGGGAAAAACTTCCCGAACGGAGTTGGCAGTTTGCAGTTTGCAGTTGACAGGAGCGGGAATACGAAGTGGTTCAAAACGAAACGGGCCGCTTTCGCGGCCCGTCATGGGTGTTCTCTCCTGTGAACTGCCAACTACAGACTGCCAACTACCCCGCTTTCTTGTAAAGCGTGATCGGCTGGGTGCGATTCTCCACGACTTCCTTCGTGATCACGCACTCCGTGATCGAGTGCTCCGAGGGGATCGTGTACATCATCTCGAGCATCAGCTCTTCGATGATGATCTTCAGGCCGCGCGCGCCGACGTTGCGCTTCAGCGCTTCCTCGGCGATCGCCTCGAGGGCGTCGTCCGTGAAGCGGAGCTCGACGCTCTCGAAGCCCATGATGGTCTGGTACTGGCGGACCAGGGAGTTCTTCGGCTCGCGGAGGATCTCGATGAGCGCGGCCTTGTCCAGCTCGGCCAGCGTCGCGACCACCGGCAGGCGGCCGACGAACTCCGGGATCAGGCCGAAGCGGATGAGGTCTTCCGGATGCGACTGCGCGAGCAGCTCGCCGGTCTTCCTCTCCTTCTTCGAGGCGATCTTCGCGCCGAAGCCCATCGACGTCTGGGACAGGCGGCGCTCGATGACGCCGTCCAGGCCCACGAACGCGCCTCCGCAGATGAAGAGGATGTTCGTCGTGTCGATCTGGATGAACTCCTGGTGGGGGTGCTTGCGGCCGCCCTGCGGCGGAACGTTGGCGACCGTGCCCTCGAGGATCTTCAGCAGGGCCTGCTGGACGCCCTCGCCGCTCACGTCGCGCGTGATCGACGGGTTGTCGCCCTTGCGGCAGATCTTGTCGACCTCGTCGATGTAGACGATGCCGCGCTGGGTCTTTTCCTTGTCGTTGCCGGCGGCCTGGTAGAGCTTGAGGATGATGTTCTCGACGTCCTCACCGACATAGCCGGCCTCGGTGAGCGTGGTCGCGTCGACAATCGTGAACGGCACCGAGAGCATCCGGGCCAGAGTCTGCGCGAGCAGAGTCTTGCCGGTGCCGGTGGGGCCGATCAGGAGGATGTTCGACTTCTGCAGCTCGACGTCCTGGCGCGTGTTCCGCGACTGGTAGTCGATCCGCTTGTAGTGGTTGTACACAGCGACCGCGAGCTTCTTCTTGGCGCGCTCCTGGCCGATGACGTAGAGATCGAGGAAGTCCTTGATCTCCTTGGGCTTCGGCAGGTGCCCGGCGCCTTCCAGCGCGCCCGGCTCGTCCTTGCGATCCTCCGCGATGATGTCGAGACAGATGTCTACGCACTCATCGCAGATATAGACGGTGGGCCCGGCGATCAACTTCTTGACGTCACGCTGTGACTTGTTGCAGAAGCTGCAACGAAGGACGTCGCCGCTGTTCCCCTTCTTCGACATGTCCGATTGGGTCCTTTTTGTGAGCTTGCTCAAGATTGCTCCTGAGCGCCTCCCAAGTCAACTGAGCGTAGAGTCAGCTCATTCCGAGCCCCCGTCAGTCGCGCTTGGTGATCACCTGGTCGACGATGCCATATTCCTGCGCCGCCTTGGCCTCCAGAATGTAGTCGCGGTCGGTATCCCGCTCGATCCGCTCGATCGGCTGGCCGGTGTGATCCGCGAGGATCTCATTGAGCCGATGGCGCATACGCAGGATGTCCTTCGCGTGGATGTCGATATCGGACGCCTGGCCGCCGAGGCCCTGGAGCCACGGCTGATGGATCAGGACGCGGGAGTTCGGCAGCACGTAACGCTTGCCTTTCGTCCCCGCGGCGAGTAGCACAGCCGCGAACGAGGCACACTGCCCGATACAAATTGTTGCAATGTCAGGCTTCACGTACTTCATCGTGTCGTAGATCGCGAAGCCGGCCGTGATCGACCCGCCCGGCGAATTGATGTACAGGGAGATGTCCTTCTCCGGGTTCTCCGCCTCCAGAAACAGCAACTGCGCGATCACCAGATTCGCGATGTTGTCGTCGATCGGCTGGCCGAGGAAGATGACGTTGTCTTTGAGGAGTCGGGAGTAAATGTCGTAAGCACGCTCGCCGCGCGAGGTCTGCTCGACGACCATCGGGATCAACACCATGGGTTTCGGTCTCCTTCACTGCCGGTATCTAACCACACCCGTCAATCGTGACCCGTGATCCGTTGCCCGTTGCCCGGCTTCCACGGACAGGTCACGGGTCACGGGCAACGGGTCACGCCTTTTCAGTGCGCCTTCGCCTCGCTCAGCACCAGCTCCAGCGCCCGCTCCTGCGCCAGGGACCCGCGCAGCGCTTCGTAGCCGCCTTCGTGCTTGAGGTGGTGCTTCACGTCGGCGAACTCGCGCTCCTGCTCGCGGGCGGCGCGGCGGATCTCGGCGTCGACTTCCACGTCGCTCACGTCGAGTCCTTCTTTCTTCGCGATCGCTTCGAGGATCAGCGACCGCTTCACGCGCTTGACGGCCTCGGGGCGGAACTCCTCCCCGATCTTGCGCCAGTCGATCTCCGCCTGCTCCAGGTTCACTCCCTGCGACGCGAGGTAGCGCGCGTAGTTGTTCAGCGACTTCCCGAGCTCTTCGTCGACCAGCGTGTCCGGCACGTCGAAGGTGTGCGCGGCGAGCAGCTTCTCGCCGACCTGGGTGCGTTTGAAGCGCTGGGCCTCGACCTCGCGGTGCTTGCGGATGTCGCCCTCGATGGTCTCGCGCATCAGCGCGACCGTGTCCCAGCCGCCGACGGATTTCGCGAACTCGTCGTTGACCTCGGGCTTCTCCTGGATGCGGATCTCTTTCAGCGTGACGTCGTGGTGGATGGTCTTGCCGCGCCATCCTTCCTGGCTCGCGTCCTCGCCGTAGGCCTTGTCGAACGAGGCCACCTCGCCGGCCTTCTTGCCGCGCAGCTCGTCGTGCAGCTCGGGCAGCGGCGTCTCCTCGCCCATCTTGAAGTGGCCGGCGTCGGTCTTGGTCTCGATGTCGTCGGCGGAGGAGGCGATCTCGATCACGGCGAAGTCGCCGTCGTCGAGCCCGCGCTCGGTCTCGACGCGGTACGCGCTGGCCTGATCGCGCAGGCGCTCGATCATCGCGTCGACGTCCGTCTCCGTCACCTCGATCGTCGGCTCCGAGACCTCGATGCCGCGGTACTCGCCGAGGTCGATCTGCGGCTTCACTTCGAAGACCGCCTTGTACTTCATCGGCGCGCCCTCGATGAACGGATCGATGTGCTCCAGGCGCGGCTCACCGACCGGCTCGAGCCCCTTCTCCTGCATCGCGTGGCGGAAGGATTCCCCGAGAACGCGGGTGACCACTTCCTCCTGGATCTCCTTCGCGAAGCGCGAACGGATCACGCTCGCCGGGATCTTGCCGGGACGGAAACCGGGAACGTTGGCCTGGCGGCCGAACTCGTTCGTCACGCGGTCCGCCTCGCGGGTCAGCAGAGCGGCAGGGATCTCGACTTCGATGGTCTTCTGGACGGGGGAAAGCTCTTCGTAATTAAGAACGGTCATAGTCTTCAGTTGGCAGTTGACAGTTGGCAGTTGACAGGAGCTCAGGGACGCGGCTTCGGCCGATGGTTCCTGTCAACTGCCAACTGCGAACTGTCAACTGGGTTGGTGCGAAAGGTGGGACTCGAACCCACACGGCTTTGGGCCACTGGATCCTAAGTCCAGCGCGTCTGCCAATTCCGCCACTTTCGCAAATACACGGAGGGCGGGCTGATGCCCGCCCTCGATTCTATTCGGTTTGGTGCCCCCACTAGGACTTGAACCTAGAACCAACGGATTAAGAGTCCGCTGCTCTACCAATTGAGCTATGGAGGCTCGGGGCTCCGTACAACAAATGGAGGCGCACGGTATTTCCGTTTGCCGCGGCTGTCAAGCCTGCGCGGGAAGGGTGTCTTCGCGCAGCATCAGCGACGCGCGGCGCATGTATCCCCAGCCCGAAAACAGGGTCATGACGAGCGACAGCCGGAAGAGCAGTTCGGCGAAAACGCGGAGCTGCGGCAGGAACGCATTCACCGCCACCGTCGCCGCCAGCGTCACGGCCTGAATCACCGTCGACGTCTTCCCCGCCCAGGTCGGCGGGAAGCGCGTGATGTGGACGCGCGTGTACATCAGATAGGCGAAGGCCGCGATCAGGAAATCGCGGATGAACACCGTGAACGTCAGCCATCCCGGCAGCGGCAGCCGCGGAACGTTGTCCCCGAACGTGTAGTAGATGAACCCGCACACCATCAGCGTCTTGTCGGCCGCCGGATCGAGCAGCGCCCCGAGACGCGACTTCACGTTCAACCGCCGCGCGATCATGCCGTCGAGAATATCGGTGACCGCGGCGGAGACGAAGATCACGAACGCCACGACGAACATCCCCCGCATCGACGCGAAGAGGAAGCACGGCACCAGCACTAAGCGGGCGCAGGTCAGGATATTGGGGATGTGGCGCATGAACGAGTCCTGAGTCCTGAGTCCTGAGTCCCGCCCTACTCAGGACTCAGGACTGAGGACTCAGGACTTCTACGTTGCTTCTTCCTTGAACTGCTCGATCGCCGTCTTCTTCAGATAGATCGTCTTTCCCTCGGAGATCAGGAGGTTCTGCCGCATCAGGTCGTGGATGAGGCGGGAGACGGTCTCGCGGGACGTGCCGATCATGTTGGCCATGGCCTGGTGCGTCGGGCGCGTGACGGCGATGTAGCCGTTGTCGAGGACCTTGCCCTGGTCGCGCGCGAGGTCGAGGAAGAAGCGCGCCAGGCGGCCGTAGACGTCCATCGTCGCCAGCGACTCGATGCGGCTGGACGCACTGCGCAGGCGGCGCGACAGCTCGGCCAGCACTTTGCGCGTGAGGGTGAAGTTCTCGGCGAGGATCTGCAGGAAGTCGTTCCGCCAGATGGTCACCAGCTCGAGCGGCTCGGTGGAGACGACGGTGGCGGAGCGCGGCTCGTCGTCGAGCAGCGCCATCTCGCCGAAGAAGTCTCCGGGACCGAGGAGCTTGAGGATGATCTCCTTGCCCTCGGGCGAGATCATCGTGACCTTCACCTGCCCTTCGCGGATCAGGCAGAAGATGTCTCCGCTCTCGTCGGCATAGAAAACAACCTCGTCTTTCGCGTAGCGGCGGCTCTTGGCCACCGCGGCGATCGCCGCCAGCTCGCGGTCGTCCAGATCCGCGAAGAGGGGAAATTTTCTGAAGAAGGAGGTTTGCATGAGGGTGGCGGAATTGTAACTGTTGTTAGACTGAGTCTGGTGGCGATCAAGCGCATCATCCCTGTCTCGTCCGGGAAGGGCGGCGTGGGCAAGACCACGTTCGCCATCAATTTCGCGCTCGCGCTCTCTCGCCAGGGACGCACCATCCTCGTCGATCTCGACACCGGCACGTCCGCGATCCGCAACGCCATCGACGTCCCGATCGGGAAGGATCTCTACCATTTCTTCCGCCGCGGGGAGCCGCTCGCGAACTGTGTGACCACGCTCGACGACCGCCTCGATCCGGAGAAGCGCTACAGCAACTTCGGCTTCGTCGCGGGGCCGCTGCACCTCATCGAGGAGATCACGAACTTCGGCGCGGCGCACAAGGCGAAGCTGATCGAGGCGATCAACACGCTGCCGGCGGATTACGTGATCCTGGACATGCGGGCGGGCCTGGACGCGAACGTGATCGACTTCCTCCCGTTCTCGAATTCGGGGGTCCTGGTCTTCACGCCGCACCTCCCGAGCGCAACGCTCGCCGCCTCGGACATCGTGAAGGCGATCCTCTTCCGGAAGCTGCGCCTGATCTTCAGTAAGAGCTCGCCGTTCTTCGACACGGTCCCGGACAGCGCGTTCTCGTTCAAGCTGATCAACGAGCTGATCGATCAGGTGGAGGACGTGTACGACTCGTCGGTGCAGAACCTCGACGCGTTCGGCTTCGATCTGGCCGAGAACCTCGGCGATCACCCGATCACGCGGACGGTGCAGACGACGATCGACGAGTTCCGCGTTCACTACGTGCTGAATCTGTTCAACGGCGTGGAGGACTCGTTCGAAACGGCGGTGAAGCCGTTCCTGGACAATCTCACGCGGAACGTGTCGGCGCGCTGCGGGGTGACAAACCTCGGCTGGATCACGCGCAGCGACGCGATCCATCAGGCGAACTGCCTGAAGATCCCGGCGCTGCTGATGCCGCACCGCGAGCCGAAGCGGAAGAAGCCGGCGGAGCTGGACATCCGGGCGATGGTGGGACTGGAGCCCCCGAGAACGAGTCGCCGGGCCGACAAGTCGTCGAGTCGTCAAGGGCCTCTCGTCGACTCGGCGACTCGAAGCCTCGACGACCCCCTCACCCGCCAGCTCGAGACGCTGAAAGCGATGTTCGACCAGCGCAAGGACGACGACTACTACGCGAACTTCGAATACGTCACGCAACGGACGCTGTTCTCCATGAAGCACCGGCGCCCGAGTGAGCTCGGCGACGTTCGCGTTTACACTCCCGCGGAAATGCTGACTTCGCTGTTCGCGAAGTCGAACGTTCCCACAACAATCGATTGGAGCGAATTGGAATGAAGTGGTTGGCTACCCTTTGTGTGCTGTTCGTAGCAGTCGTCGCCTCGGCCCAGGACCTCACGACCGTCTCCCGCATCCGCAACGAAGGTTTCCGCAACTCCAAGGTCATGGAGTACGCGGAGGCCCTCACCGACCGCATCGGCGGCCGTCTCACTGGCTCGCCGAACATGAAGAAAGCGAACGAGTGGACGCGTGACGAGTTGACGAAGATGGGTCTCGTCAACGCGCACCTCGAGCCGTTCAAGTTCGGCCGCGGCTGGTCTTCGGACTACGCCTCGGTGCGCATGCTCTCCCCGGATGTCCAGCAGCTGTACGGCCTGCCGATGGCATGGTCGCCGGGAACGACCGGCCCGATCCGCGGCAAGGTGATGAAGGCCAAGCTGGAGTCGAAGGAAGATCTCGAGAAGAACAAGGGCAAGTTCGCCGGCGCGATCCTCATGATCGCGGAGCCGAAGGAAATGAAGCCGCTGGACAAGGCGGCCCTCGAGCGCTACGACGACGACGAGCTGCTGAAGCTCTCGCAGTACGAGATCCCGCAGGCGCGCGATTCGGCGCGGCGCGGGGAGTTCATGAACCGCCGCGAGTTCCGCAAGCAGCTGGCGCAGTTCGCGATGGACGAGAAGATCGCCGCGGTCGTGCAGCCGGGCAACGGCGACGGTGGCGTGTTCCGCGTGCAGGGCGGCGGCACGTGGCGCGACGATGAGCCGGTCGGCGTGACCGCGATCGGCCTCGCGCCGGAGCACTACGCGCGCATCGCGCGCCTGATCGACGAGAAGATCGACGTGGAGCTTGAGATCGACATCCGCGCCCAGTACCACGATCAGGACCTCAACGCGTACAACACCGTCGCCGACATCGCGGGCTCGGACAAGAAGGGCGAGCTGGTGATGATGGGCGCGCACCTCGACTCGTGGCACACCGGCACGGGCGCGACGGACAACGCGGCCGGCGTGGTCGTGATGATGGAAGCCGCGCGCATCCTCAAGACCCTCGGCACGCCGAAGCGCACCATCCGCATCGCGCTCTGGAGCGGCGAGGAGCAGGGACTCCTCGGCTCGCGCGCGTACGTCGAGGAGCACTTCGCGAAGCGCGCGGAGCCGAAGGACCCGGAGCAGGCCAAGCTCCCGTCCTGGGCGCGCACGGAGAAGGGTGAGCTGCAGAAGAAGCCCGGCTGGCCGAAGGTGTCGGCGTACTTCAACGTCGACAACGGCACGGGCAAGATCCGCGGGATTTACGCGCAGGAGAACGCGGCCGCCGCGCCGCTGTTCGAAGCCTGGCTCAAGCCCTTCCACGACATCGGCGCTACGACCGTGACCATGCGCAACACCGGCAGCACGGACCACGTGCCCTTCGACGAGTCCGGCATCCCCGGCTTCCAGTTCATCCAGGACCAGGTGGAGTACTCGACGCGCACCCACCACACGAACTGGGACACCTACGAGCGCCTCCAGCGCGAAGACCTCATGCAGGCCGCGGTGGTGGTGGCCACGTTCGTCTGGGAATCGGCCAACCGCGAGCAGATGATCCCGCGCAAACCGGTGGAATAGGACCTGGTAAGTATGGTTGGCGGTCTGACCCCAACCATACTTACCAGAACAACCTTGCGCGCGTGACCGTCCAGGCAATCCGCAACGTGTCCTTCAGCGGCTTGTAGTGGCTGGTCGACAACCCATCCACAAACCCCAGGTCGATCGGGATGGTCACGATCCGGAACCCCTTGCGCCCCGCACGCACGATCACTTCGCTCTCCATGTCGAAGCCGTTGGTGTGCAGCTGGATGCCGTCGATCAGGCCGGCGGAGTAGAAGCGGAAGCCGCTCTGCGAGTCGGTGATGGCCACGCCGGAGCATTTGGCGATGCACCACGCGGAGAAGCGGTTCGCGTTGCGGCGGCGCGGAAGCATCTGGCCGAAGAGGTGCGCGCGTCCGCCGATGATCAGGTCTTCGCCGCCGGTCTCGCGCTGGCGGAGGAACTTCGGGATCTCCGACGGGAGGTGCTGGCCGTCCGCGTCGAGCGTGATGACGCCGTCGTAGCCGTTCTCCCGCGCCCAGGCGAAGCCCGTCTTCAGCGCCGCGCCCTTGCCGCGGTTCACTTCGTGCCGCAGCACGATCGCGCCCGCGGCGCGCGCGACGTCCCCGGTCCGATCGCTCGAGCCGTCGTCGATGACGAGCACCGGCTGGATCTGCTGCAGCGCCTGTTCGATGACGGCGCGCACCGTGCGCTCGGCGTTCAACGCGGGGATGATTGCAACGATCACGCGGCCTCCCGGGAAAGTACAGCGCAGACGATACCGCCGCCGGCGGAGATGGAATTCACCAGCACGTTGCGGTAGCGCCCTTCATCCAGCGCGACCAGCGCCGCCGCGATCTGCAGCGCGCCGCCGGCGGCGTACTCGCCGAAGACCTGCTTCGTCGGCACCAGCTCCACCTGCGGAAGAGCGTCCAGCGCTGCCCTCTCCGTGGCGTCGCCCATCACCGACCCATTCATCGACGGGTAGATCGCGTCGATGTGAGACACGCCCGCGTCGTCCATCGCTGCCTGTACGGCCCTCACGATCGCGCGCGGATCGCTTCCGTAGTTCGAGATCGTCGCCGTCGTGTCGCGCGCGATGCCGAAACCCGCGAGCCAGCCGTACGGCTTCCGCGTTCCCGCACCTGCGACCAGCACCGCGCCCCCTTCGCCGAGGATGATGCCCGGGTGATTGTCGTGTGCGAGGGCGCCGATGCGATCGAGCACGCTGAACAGCATCTCGTTCGCCTCCTCCACCCCGCCGATCAGCGCCGCGCGCACCGTGCCCTTCGCCAGCTGCGCCGCCGCGTACATCGTCGCGGCGAGTGCGGACGACTCCCGCTGCGTGATCGTCACGTTGAACCCGCGCAATCCCCACTCGATCGCGATGTGACTCCCCGGCGCGTTCGCCACCGACTCCGCGAACAGCTGCGGAGGCGCCAGCGCCGCGCCCTTCTCGACATACTCCTGCATGTACTCGACCGATGTCTGCACCGGCCCGAACGCCGTCCCGATCGCCACACCCGTCTCCGGTGTCAGCACGCCGCCGCAGTCCTCGATCGCCAGCTTCGCCGCCGCCACGCCGAGGCGCGAGAGCGCGTTCATCCGCCGCATCTTCATCACCGGGATGAAGTCCTTCGGCTTGAAGTCGCGCACGAGAGCGGCCGTGTGCGCGGAGAGTCCGGTGGTGTCGAACCGATCGACCTCCGCCACCGCACTCGCCCCGCTCGCCAGCAACGCACGGAACGCCTCGATGCCGATCGCGCCGGGAGCGATCACGCCGATGCCGGTGATGGGGATGCGCACGCGGGGCGGGGTTATAGCACGCGGTGGTCTGTCGCCCGCTACGCGGGCTCGTTTGCATCCTGCCGCGCGTCCCCCGGCTGAAGCCGGGGTCTATTCCCTGAAGCCTGCTCCGCAGGCAACCTCTTGCCCGCGTAGCGGGCAGCCAGAAAATAGACCCCGGCTTCAGCCGGGGGAACGCGCGGCAGGATGCAAACGAGCCCGCGTAGCGGGCGACAGGGCGTCAGACGCGGCGGAAAAGCAGCGACACGTTGCTCCCGCCGAACCCGAACGTGTTCGACAGCACGTTCGTCATCGCCATCGGGCGCGGCGTTTCGGGGATGTAGTCCAGCGCGCACTCCACGGCCCGTTCGTGCAAACGCAGCGTCGGCGGCGCGATCTGGTTCTGCAGCGCGAGCACGGTCACCACCGCCTCGATCGCGCCGGACGCGCCGAGCGTGTGGCCGAAGTACGACTTGCTGGACGACGCCGGAACGTCCGTGCCGAGGGCGGCGATGATCGCGCGGGTCTCGGCGGCGTCGTTGAGGGTGGTGCCGGTGCCGTGCGCGTTCACGTAGTCCACCGACGCAGGCGCCAACCGTCCTTCCGACAACGCACCGCGCATCGCCGCCTCCGCGCCGCGGCCGTCTTCCGCGGGAGCCGTCGGATGGTGCGCATCACACGACGCACCGTAGCCGGAGAGCTCGGCGAGGATGGTCGCGCCGCGCGCGACCGCGTCGTCCCAGCGCTCGAGGACGAGATAGCCCGCGCCTTCGCCAAGGGTGATGCCTTTGCGGTTTGCGCCGAACGGCGAGCACGGCTCGGGATCGACCGCCTGGAGCACGTTGAAGCCGCTGTACGTCAGCCGGCAGAGCGCGTCGCTGCCGCCCGCGATCGCGACGTCCGCGTGATGAGAGCGGAGGTAATCCGCGGCCATCCCGATCGCCGCGCCGGCCGACGCGCACGCCGTCGCATTCGAGACCACGCCGCCGCCGAGTTGGAACGCCTGAGCGACGGCGTCCGAGGGACCGGAGGTCGGCTGCTGCAGCACGCGCGAGGCGGGTGCGCGGCGCCGTCCGTGGATCAGGCGGCGGAGGTAGTAATCCTCGCCTTCCAGCAGACCGCCCGTGCTCGTGCCCGTTGAGACGACCGCTCGCTCGAGCGGGATCTCTCCCGCCTGTTCGATTGCCTCCCGTGCCGCAACGACCGCGAGCAGATCCGTCCGCGACAACCGCTTGCTTTTCGGCAGCGCCACGTCCACCTCAGCCGCAAGGTCCGTGGGGAAGGTCTCGCCTTCGAACCGCGTCAGCTTCGCGATCCCCGCCCGCGACTCCACGATCGACCGCCACACCTCGGCCTTGTTCCGGCCGATGGAGCAGACGATGCCGGCACCGGTGACGGCGATTCGCGTGTCCAGATCAGGGATGCGCACGGGCGGACAGATAGAACCTGCCCCTCACGACTTCTACTCCATCGACCCGTCCGATTCCACTGAAGCGGAACGTGCCGCCGAAGTCCGCTTCCAACGTGACCGTGCAGACCAGGACATCGCCGACTTCCAGCTGCCGGACGAGCTCGCAACGATCGATGCCGCTGAAGAAGCCCTGCTCCTCGAACACCAGCCCGCCCGCGCACTGCGCCATCGCCTCGACCGCCATCACGCCGACCGGCAGCGTGTCGTTCGCGGTGACGAGATACTCGCCCTCGATGGTCTTCTCATCGATTCTCCGCGCGGCACTCGCCGCGCGAAACGGAATCTGATGAGGCAGGTTTCTGAGCCAAGTCACGTCACGCCTGCGGCTGCTCGAGCGCGAGCTTCACGCCGACGTAGTCCGCGAGCGTGGAGATCGAGCGGAACGACTCGCGCGCCGACGTCTCGTTCTTCACCTTGATCCCGAACTCGCTCTCCAGCATCACCACGATCTCCAGCGCGTCGATGGAGTCCAGGCCGAGGCCGCCGGCGAAGAGCGGCTCGTCGTCCGGGATGTCGTCCGGGGTCATGTCTTCGAACTTCAGCCGCTCGATGAGCAGCTCCTTGAGTTTTCGTCTGAGGTCAGTGGTCATATCGTGCATGTTATTCTGCCCTTTAAGTCCAATGCACCAACGATTTGAGTCACTCGTGCGCGAGGCCCCCGAGGCGGCGGCGCTGATCGACGGCACCACCGGTTTCGTCACCACCCGGGCCATGCTCCTCGGCCGCGCCGACGAGCTCGCGGCCCACCTCGCCGCGTCGGGTGTGCAGGCCCGGGACGGCTTCGCCATCCAGCTCCCGAACTCGGTCGACTTCGTAGCCACGTTCCTGGCCGCGGTGAAACTCGACCTGGTCGTGTTCCTCATCGACCGCGACGCGACCGGCACCGAGGTCGCCGGCATCCACCGCCACTTCGGGATCGGCCGCCGCGCCGACGTTCCCTCGGACGCGCGGCTGGTGAAGCTGACGTCCGGCTCGACGGCGATGCCGAAGGGGATCGTGACGACGGAGGCGAACCTCATCGCGGACTGCACGAACATCTGCGCCACGATGGGCATCACGCCGGATGACGTGAACCTCGGCGCGATCCCGTTCTCGCACTCCTACGGCTTCTCGAACCTGGTGATGCCGCTGCTCGTGCAGGGGACGCCGGTGGTCGTGTCGAACGACTACCTGCCGCAGTCGCTCGTCGATCTGGCGAATGAGTACCGCTGCACGGTGGCACCGCTGATCCCGATGGTGTTCGAGCACCTCGCCATTGCCGCACACGGGGCGTTCGAGACCGTGCGGACGTTCA
The DNA here is from genome assembly GCA_963821585.1 of uncultured Acidobacteriota bacterium. Lineage (GTDB taxonomy): Bacteria > Acidobacteriota > Thermoanaerobaculia > Gp7-AA8 > Gp7-AA8 > QHVT01. Next base: position 1,114,254 of record CAWGEI010000005.1, on the reverse strand, counting down.
TCTCCGCGGGCGCGCCGCTGCCGGCGTCGACGTCGCGGAAGTTCCGCGAGCGGTTCGGCATCGACGTGCACTCGTTCTATGGCTGCAGCGAGTGCGGCGGGATCACGTACGACCGCCGCGGCGGGGCGGTGGAGCGGGGGACGGTCGGCGGTGCGCTCGAAGGCGTGACGCTGGCGACGGACGCGAAGCGGTTGTCGGTGCGCAGCCGCTCTGTTGCGGCGGGGTATCTGTTCGACGCGAATACGTTCGAGGCGTTCGCCGAGGGTTCGTTCGTTTCGGACGATCTCGTCGAGGAGCGCGACGGCGAGATCGCCCTCATCGGCCGCGCGAGTGATTTGATCAACACCGCGGGGAAGAAGGTCAACCCGCGCGAGGTCGAAGCGGTATTGCTGCAGATCGAAGGCGTCAGCGAGGCCAAGGTGTACGGCGAGCCCGCCGGTGCGCGCGGCGAAGTCGTGGCCGCGGCGATCGTGGCGACGCCGGACGTGACACGGGAGCAGGTGCGCGAGTTCTGCCGCACGCGGTTGTCGTTGCACAAGGTTCCACGCATCGTGAAGCTCATCGAGCAGATGCCGGTCGACGAGCGCGGCAAGATCAAACGCGCGGCGCTGGCGGCGTTGTAGGGTGCGTTTCTGTCGCCCGCTACGCGGGCTCCCCGCTTGCGCGCTCGTCGCGTCCCCCGGCTGAAGCCGGGGTCTATTGTCTGGCTGCCCGCTACGCGGGCAAGAGGTTGCCTGCGTAGCAGGCTTTAGGTAATAGCCGCCGGCTTCAGCCGGGGGAACCGGGACGCGGACACGAAAAACGAGCCCGCGTAGCGGGCGACAGAACATCCGAGGTACCATCCCCGCGGGACTTCCGCATGCGTCGATACGCATGCCGCACAGCTACAACGCTCTCTACACCCACGTGGTGTTCTCGACCAGGGACCGCAAACCGCAAATCGATCCCGCCCTCGAAGAACGCCTGTACCCCTACATCGGCGGCATCGTCCGCGAATTGCACGGGAAACTCCTCAACATCAACGGCGTCGAGGACCACCTGCACATCCTCCTCTCCATGCCCCCAACGGCATCCTCCGCCGAGATCGTGGGAAAGGTGAAAGGCTGCGCCTCAAAGTGGATCCACGAGACCTTTCCCGAACACACCCGCTTCGAATGGCAACGCGGCTACAGCGCATTCAGCGTCAGCCAGTCGCAACTGGCGATCGTTGCGCGCTACATTGAACGCCAGAAGATCCATCACGCGAAAACATCGTTCCGCGATGAATACGTGCGATTACTTGCGCGTCACGGCATCTCACCCGACGAGCGATTCTTGTGGACGTGACGTCTCCGAAACACGCCGCATCCACAGCGCCCCCCACTCCGCGCGCAGCCACAACTTCACCCCGCGCAACACCATCTGCAGCGGCGCCACGCCGAGGTTGAAATACGCGACGATCCGGCGTCCGTCGTTGTACATCCCCGCCCGGCCCGCCGCACGCCGTTTCTCCGCGATCGTTTTGAACCGGCGGTTGTACATCTGCATCATCTGGTAGCTGAGGAACGCCGGCTTCGGGCCGAGGACCGGCATCCAGTCGAAGCGCTTCAGGAACTTGTACGCCGGGATGACCACGAAGATGTAGTACTGCGCCGTGTCGATGAGCATGGCCGCGCTGAGCAGGTCGGCCTCGCCCATGTAGTAGTACTTGTCCTTGTACGCCGCGTAGAAGAACCGCCAGTACGACCGCACGAACGTCTCGTTGTGCTCCGCGATACGCGCGGTCAGGTCCTCGCCCATCCGGTCCTTCTTGATCATCTCCACCGTCGCCTCGGAGGTGAACGACGCGTGGTCCAGCCCCGGCGAGTAATACGGATCCAGGAACGCCGCCGCGTCGCCGAGGAGTGCCCAGCCGCGGCCCATGTACTGCTTCGTGGCGTACGCGAGACTCGAATAGAACCGCAGGTCTTCGAGCCGCGGCTCCGCCCCTTCGAGCAGCTCCGCCAGCGACGGGATCGCCTTCAGGAACCCGATGAAATCCTCGGCCCGGTTCTTCGACTGGTGCAGCCCGATCAGCCGCTTGTCGAACACCACGCCGATGCTCGTCTCGCCGTTGCCGAGGGGGATCACCCAGATCCAGTAGCCGTAGCCGGTGTAGTGATTCGTGCCCAGGCGGCGCGAGCCCACGTTGCTCGCCGAAAACCCGCCCCGCGCCGCGATGTCGTCGATGTGCCGCACGTTCTTCCAGCGGCACCAGATCGCGGCGGTCGGATGCTCGTCATTGCGCTCGATCAGATCGAGCCTGCGGCCGAGGAAGTTCGCGCGGCCCGTGGCGTCGAGGAGCCAGCGGCACGAGATCACCCGTCCCTCGACCGTGACCTGGTGCTCGAAGTCGCCGATCGCGACGTCTGTCGCCCGCGCGTTCCGCCACAGCTCGGCGCCCTCCGCGACCGCCGTCGCGAGCAGGTGCTCGTCGAGCGCGTCGCGGCGGAGCTGGAACGCCGGCACCGTGCTGCGGATGAACCCGCCGGTCTCGCTCGCGTTCGCATGGCCCGTCACCTTGTCGTTCGAGAACCAGTAGCGCAGCCCCTCCTTCGGGAGCTGCTCGTTCTCGAGGTGCCGCCACATCGCCAGGCGGCGGGTGAGGAACATCGCCGACATCTCGGTCGTCGCCTCCCCCACTTTCTCGTCGAAGCGCTCGGCCTTCTCGACGATCAGCACGCTGAGATCGGGGCACTCGCGGCGCAGGAGGATCGCGGCGGACGCACCGCTGAAGGCGCCTCCCAGAATCACGACGTCGTACCGATCTTGCAATGGCTGCATGCTAGGATTCGCGCCCCTGATGGAAACCCTTCGTGACTGGTTTCATTTCCTGACCGACGTCCGCGGTCTCGTGCAGGCCGGAGGCTACATTGCCCTGGCCATCATTGTCTTCACCGAGACGGGATTGATGATCGGATTTTTCCTCCCCGGCGACTCGCTGCTCGTCACCGCGGGCCTCTTCGCGGCGAAGGGCGACCTGAACATCGTCTACCTCAACCTGCTGCTGATGACCTGCGCCATCCTCGGCGACGCCACCGGCTACTACATCGGCAAGAAGCTCGGCCCCGCGCTCTTCCGCAAGGAAGACTCGCTGCTGTTCAAGAAGAAGCACCTCATCGCCACGCACGAGTTCTACGAGCGCCACGGCGGCAAGACCATCATCATCGCCCGCTTCGTGCCGATCGTCCGCACCTTCGCGCCCGTCGTCGCCGGCATGGCCGGCATGAGCTACCGCCGCTTCGCCCTGTTCAACATCGTCGGCGGCATCGGCTGGGTGTTCTCGATGACCATGCTCGGCTACGGGCTGGTGACGATGTTCCCGGCGACCGAGCAGCACATCGAGAAGGTGATCATCATCGTGATCTTCCTCTCGCTGCTGCCCGGCATCATCGAGTATCTGCGCGCGCGCAGAAACTCGAAGCGCGAGCGCGAGCGTCAGTCGGCGTCGTAGAACGCCGACAGACGGATCGTGCCCCAGCGGTGCCGCATCACGAACGCGGCCTCGCCGAACGCGTTCGTGTCGCGAAACTCGTCGCCGCTCGCCGGACGCAGGATCGACGCGCGATAGCCCGCACCGATCTCGAAGCGCGCCTTGAACGGACGCAGGACGTTCTCCTCGTGCGAGTGGAAGTCGTGCGTCACCCCGACGCGCGCCGCGCCGTTGAGGAACTGCAGGTCCGACTCCTCGTCGGTCTTCGCGTAATCACCGCCGAACCGGAGGAACGCGGAGTTCCGCGGCGTGAACGGCCTGTAGCCCGCGCCGTCGAACGCGAAGCCGAGGGAGGAGGTGCCGGTCTTGGTCGCGAGCACGACCTCGTCCGGATCCGCGTCGCCCACGTCGTACACCTCGGCCACGTGCTCGATCGTCGACCACCGCGGGCCGGCGGAGAACTGCACGCCGCGGGTGGTGAAGAGCGGATCGTCGATGGTCTCGTACCACCAGCGGAGCTCCGCGAACTCGAAGCGGTCGCGCTGGGTGAGGGTCTGGTTGTCGTCCTCGGCCTCGTCATCGTCGACGTCCGGATCGTCGTCGTCGCCTTCGACGTCGAACTCGCTCGGGAGGCGGGACTTCACGCGCGACGCCGTGAACGTCAGCGTCTGCTTCTGGGTCAGCGGATAGCCGAGGTTGAGGACCACGGTCGGGTCGTAGTAGAACGGCTCGCCCTTGAAGCGCTGCGCCACCGCGAGGCTCGCGTAGCCGCCGGTGCCGTAGATGTTGTACGCGCGATAGGCGAAGCCGGCCAGGAAGCCGTCCTCGTCCTTCGTCTTCTGGACCGCGCCTTCGAGGACGCCGAGGTTGTCGAGGAGCCAGCGGCCGCCGAGGAGGAAATCCCCGGTGGTCTCGGATTCGCCCTCGCCGCCCTGCGTGGTGCCGGCGTTGAGGCCGTAGTAGATCGGCATGGTGTCGAGGATGCGGATGACGAGGGTCGTCCCGCCGCCGGTCACGCCGGGCTCGATGCGGTACACGGCGTCGGTGACGAACGGCAGCCGCCGCACGCGGTACACGCCCTGCCGGAAGTCCTCCTCGGTGTAGCTCTGCTCTTCTTCGAGGCGCGTCTCGGCGCGGACGGTGTCCTCGTCGATGTTCGAGCCTTCGACGATGACGCGCTCGAGGCGATAGCGCGCCGGCTCCTGCGCGTAGGAGGCTGTGGCGGCGAGGAAAAGACAGAGGGACAGGGCGACGGATCTCATGCGGGGCGACATATTAGTGCAGGAGTGTGACGTGCCACCCCACAGCTCGGTTACGGCCGGGCGCGTAATTCCGCGATGACCTGCTCCGCCTGCCAGAGGTGGCGGCGCTCGTGGGCGGCGACGATGCGGAAGGCGGAGAGGAGGTTGTAGCGCACCCGTTTGTTGAACGGCGAGACGATTTTCGCGCGCAGATCGGTGTCGCGCGCCTCGCGGAGGAGGTCGATCAGCTTCTCCTGCAGCGAGACGAACTCGCCGAACGCCTCGGCCTTCGCCCGCGTCGATTTCGGGACGAACGGCGCCGCCGTCCTGACCTTCTTCCGGATCGGCGGCTCGAGGAACCACGCCAGGACGCGGCCGACGATGTCCATGGTCGCCGTGCCTTTGCGCTTCTTCTTTCGGGCCTGGTCGATGCTCGTGCGCAGGACGGGAAGGAACATCTCGGTGGAGATGCTCAGGTGCGCGAGGCACTCCGCCGCCGACCAGCTCGATGCCTTCGGGCGGACGGTGAACAGGCGTCCGTCCGTCGACTGGACCAGCGTCCAGGCGCGGCGGGTGGCTTCGTTCAACTCTTTCTCGACGTCTTCGAGCGGATCCAAGCTACTCCTTCTTCAGCATCGCCTCGCCGAGCTCGCGCGAGCGGCGCGTGGCCGCTTCGACAGCGTTCATCAGCGTCGTCCGGAGGCCTCCGTGCTCGAGCGTGTGCAGGCCGGTGATGGCCGTGCCGCCCGGCGACGTGACCATGTCCTTCAAACGGCCGGGATGCTCGTTGGTTTCCAGGAGCAGTTTGGCAGATCCGAGGACCGTCTGCGCGGCGAGGAGCTGCGCGGTGCGGCGGGAGAGGCCGACCTTCACGCCCGCGTCGCTGAGGGCCTCGAGGATGAGGAAGACGTACGCGGGCCCGGAGCCGGAGAGGCCGGTGACGGCGTCGAGCGCGGATTCCTCGAGGATCACGGTCAGGCCAATGGCGTCGAAGATCTTCTTCGCATCCGCCAGATCGGACTCGCTTGCGTGCTCCCCTCCCGCGATCGCCGTCGCCGCGGCGTCGACCAGCGCGGGCGTGTTGGGCATCGCCCTCACGACGCGCGTCCCGCTCGCCAGCCGAGACTGGATCGTCGCGACCGGGACCCCTGCGGCGATGCTGATCACCAGCGCGTCCGCGCGAATCGCGTCCGCGACCTCGTCGAGCACCCGGCTCATGATCTGCGGCTTCACGCTGAGGACGACGATGTCCTTCTGCGCGGGGGTTTTGTTGTTCGTGGTGGCGTCGATCCCGTACTTCTCCCGCAGCTCCGCCGCCCGCTCCTCGCGCGGCCCCGAGGCGGAGACATGCTCCGGCGCGAAGTCGTTCCCGCGGAGCAGCCCCCGGATCATGGCCTCAGCCATGTTGCCGGCGCCGATAAAGCCGATGGTGCGCATGCGGGGATTCTACGTTCTCCTGCCGCCCGCTACGCGGGCTCGTTTCGCGCCCCCCGCCCCTTCCCCCGGCTGGAAGCCGGGGGCTATTGCCTCCAGCTGCCTACGGCAGCCGCTTGCCCGCGGAGCGGGCTCGAGGAAATGGTCATGAAAGATGCCTTTCGATTGCCTCGATCAATGGTGGGAGATCGTCGTGCACGGTACTCCAGACGATCGTCAGGTCGACGTCCCAGTATTCATGGATCACAAAGTTGCGCATCCCGCTGATGCGCCGCCATTGCACGGTAGGTATCGCCGCCTTCACGTCGGACTCGACCCACTTCACGGCTTCGCCGATGACCTCGAGACGCCGGATGACCGCGTCCTGTGTCTTGAGATCCGCTTCGAACCCGGCAAGGGACATCCCTTCGACGTAGTGCAGCGCCAGCCGTCCCGAATGAAGGATATCTTCGAGGAAAGTGCGGTCAGGCGACATCCAACACCACCGCAGAGTCCAGGATCGACTCGCGCCGGAACCGATTGTGGCTTCGCTCCACGCCCCGGCGAGTCAATAGATCCACGGGCCGGCCGAACAATGCTTCGAGCTGTTCCTTCATATCAACCATGTGGAGCAACGTCCACCGCGTGTCCGGCGCGAAAGTCACCATGACGTCGACGTCGCTGTCCGAGCGAAACTCTCCAGGCCGCACCGCGCTCCCGAAAAGAGCAAACTCCGTGATCTTCCACCTGCGGCAGAAGTCGCGAAGCTTGTCCTTGTCGATGGCAATCGCGAGAGGCGTCACGTGTTGATTCTACGTCGGGCTCGCAGTGAATATGGAGTGCGGCGACGGCCGCACTCCATAATGGTCGCCGATGTTACGGAGGCTGATCGCTGCCGGTCTGGCGACCGCGCTCACCGACGGCCTCTTTGCCTGCGTGCTGGCGAAGGGGTTCTACGGCTCCACGATCACGCGGCTCTGGCAGAACGTGGCCTCCGTGCTCCTCGGGCCCTCGGCCCTGGAGGGCGGGACCCGCACCGCGCTGATCGGCGTTCTGATGCATATCGGCGTCGCCTTCGCGTGGTCCGCCGTGTTTCTGCTGCTCGTCACGTACTTCCCGCGCCTCCGCCACGGCGGGATCGTGAAGGTCGCGGCGATTTACGGTCCGTTCGTGTGGCTGGTGATGTCGCTGGTGGTCATCCCGCTGCTTGTCCACCGACCGCCGAACATCACCATCCGCTGGTGGATTCAGCTCGTCGGTCATGTGTTCTTCGTCGGGCTGCCGATCGTCGCAATGATAGGACGCGGGACCGCTGTGGATCAGCGTTTTGCGGCCGGCGGCGGCGCGAGCGACGCTACCTGAGGCTCGGAGGATGCGGTGGAACGCGGCTCGGCAGTATGCTCATCGATGCGCTCGACCGAGGCCACGATGAAGTCGGCGGCGAACGGGTCCGTCGTTTCGATCAGCGGATGCGGACCGCGACACCAGCCGGTGAGGACGCACGTGCCGGGAGTCGTGATGTCGTCGCACCACTGGGCGCCGCCGGAACCGAAAGCGGGAAGGCATTTGGTGCCGGCGGCCGAGCATCTGTGGCAGTGATCCGCCAGCGCGGCAGGGGCCACGCCAACGAGGACGATGAGGGTGAGTGCGAACAGCGAAAGCAGGCGTTTCTTCATGAACAGCTCCTTTCGGTCGGGCGGTCCCGCGCCCCGAGGGAGATGATGGAGATCCGGCAGGAGGGAAGATAGAGACGTTTTCTGACCGGGCCCGTCCGTTCATACTGGCGTGAATGAACAGTGACCGCGGCATCATCCGTATCAGCGGCTTCTCCCTCATCATCGCCGCTATCGCCTTCATGGCGGTATTCACGTATCTCGCGGCGCAGTTCCACTATCCGGACGTACTCGACGGACGCGCGGCGGACGTCCTGCCGGCGCTGCTGGCGACGGGTCCCTCGGGGCGCGCGGTCTGGGCGATCTACGCCCTGCTTCCCTTGTTCTGGATCCCCGCCGCGGTCGGCGCGTTTCACGCGCTGCGGCCCCGGAGCGAGGGGCTGGTGCGCCTCGGCATGTACTTCGCCGCGATCTCCGCGCTCGCCATGATCCTCGGCCTCATGCGCTGGCCGAGCTTCCACTGGGAGCTGGCGCAGACCTGGGCCGCACAACCGGACGCCCGGCCCGCGCTGGAAGCGGTCTTCAATGCAACGAACAGCTACCTCGGCAACTATATCGGCGAGTTCCTCGGCGAGTTGTGCTTCAGCGTGTTCTTCCTGCTGTCCGCGTCGGCGATGCTCAAGGACGGCAGCGGCTTCCCCCGCTGGACCGGCTGGCTGGGGATCGTCACCAGCGCCGCCGGTCTCATCGGCATGTTCCGCAACGTGACCTCAGCCGTCGCCCCCATCGCGGAAGTGAACAACTACCTGCTGCCCGTCTGGATGCTGGTCTTCGGCTTCAGCCTGCTCCGATTCGCCAGAAAGTCGGGGTGACGCGGGACCGGGGTGGATCAGCGTTTTGCGGCCGGCGGCGTCTCGAGCGACGCTACCTGCGGCTCGGAGGATGCGGTGGAACGCGGCTCGTCAGTGTGCCCGGCAGTGTGCTCGTCAAGGCGCTCGACCGAGGCCACGATGAAGTCGGCGGCGAACGGGTCCTCCGTTTCGACGAACGGATGCGGACCGCCGCAGGTGCCGGAGAGGGTGCACACGCCGGGAACCGAGTCATTACACGAGGCGGCGCCGCCCCCGGCAGCGGGACGGCATTTCATGCCGGTCGAGCATCTCGAGCAGTGATCCGCCAGCGCGGCAGGGACCACGCCAACGAGGACGATGAGGGTGAGTGCGAACAGCGAAAGCAGGCGCTTCTTCATGAACATCTCCTTTCGGTCAGGGCGGTCCCGCGCCCCCGATGGAGATGATGGAGATCCGGCAGGACGGAAGATAGAGACGTTTTCTGACCGGACCCGTCCGTTTGTTCAGAGAGAGGACCGGGCGCGCTTCGGCGCGCCCGGTCCGGGGGAACGTTTACCGCGGCCGCGGGGCTACGGCTTCACCGGGGAGGCGGGATCGGGCTTCACGGGCTCCGGCGTCGCGCGCTTGCGTCCGAACGGATTCAGGCGGCGCATGTTCTCCACGTGCGGCAGGAGATCGGCGTGCGCCTTCTTGCGCACCAGCTGGCGGGCGATGCTGTACGTCTGCAGCGCGGCCAGCCCGAGACGATAACGGCGGGCCAGATTCGCCGCGGCCACGCCCACGAGCATGGTGCGCAGCTCGTCCTCGACGGCACTCCAGCGCGCCACGTCCGCGTTCTCGGCCTGCAGCGCCGGGGCACCGGCACCGAGCATGTCCGCGATCGTCTTTTCCGCACCGACCGTGTTGAACGACGCCAGCAGGAACTCGGCGGGAATGTGCGCCGTCGTACGCAGGGCCCGGGCCGCGGGAACCGGCAGCGGGCCGAAATCCGGCACGTGCTCGCGGAGCATCCGCAGGTGATCCACGAATTGTTCCGGAGGGAGCGGCACGGCACCGTCCGCCGCCGCGTTGGGGATCTTCGGATCGGAGGTCTTGATCATGATGGTTGTCCCTTTCTCATTTTGCGGTCAGCCGGACGCTGGTCCGCCGCCGGCTGGCGGAAGACGCCCGGTGGAGTGATCCGGCCACGCGCCGGAGCTCCGGGTCCATGTTCCCCGAAGCCGCGGGCCTCGGGAGGCGTGACTCGGGCACGCGCACCGTTTGCGAGTGCGTACACGAGTCCTGATTTGGGGATGCACCGCCGGGCAGAAGGCGCGGCTTTTGATCGCGCGCCGAAACCGGCCGTGCCTGAGTGGCTTCCGTCCAGGCTACCGGCTCGTGCCGGCTCCGGATCGTGCTCACCGCGCCTGCGGAAGGAGATCACCCGCCGCAAGCCGCCGCATGACCCTCCGCCAACTTCAGGAGTCGCCCACGGCCAGGACAGAATGCACCGGCTCGCAAACAAAGTCAAGAGAAAAACACTAGAGTTTTTATACAGGACTAGCAGCACCTGTGATCGTGCCGCCGCACGACGCCCGAGTCCTGCGGCAACATCCGCGGGTGCCTTCGTCACGACAGGCTGTGCCTCGCGAGGCACACGGTCTGGTGACGATAGGACTCCGTCTGGCATCGTCAGGACAGGGCTGTGCCTCGCGAAGCACACGGCCTGGTGACGATAGGACTCCGTCTGGTTTCGTCAGGACAGGGCTGTGCCTCGCGAAGCACACGGTCTGGTAACGATGGGACTCCGTCTGGTTTCGTCAGGACAGGGCTGTGCCTCGCGAGGCACACGGTCTGGTAACGATAGGACTCGGTCTGGTTTCGTCAGGACAGGGCTGTGCCTCGCGAGGCACACGGTCTGGTAACGATAGGACTCGGTCTGGCTTCGTTAGGACAGGGCTGTGCCTCGCGAGGCACACGGTCTGGTAACGATAGGACTCCGTCTGGTTTCGTTACCACAGCCTGTGCCTCGCGAGGCATACGGCTTGGTGACGTCAGGACTCCGCCGGAGCCTGGGTCCCCCAGGGTCTGGGCCTCATGCGATCCGGCAGCGGGACGTCACGACTTCGTCTGGCGTATGGAATCGACGTACCGGACCAAGGCCTCGCCTCGTGGGGAAAGCCGGTATCCGACGGGAAGACTCTCCGTCAGACCAAGCTCTTTCAGTTGGCGCACCCGCCGCTTGAACGCGAGCCGCTCCATCTTTTCTTCGTCCGCCATCGCCTGCGCAGGAGCTCCCGGATTGCGCCGGATCAGCTCCAGGAAGCGTCGCGTCCATGGACTCTTCCGGTCCAGCCGCTCGAGGGCCGCCGCGACCGCCTCGAAACCCGATCGATCCGGCGGCACCTCCTCACGAAGCGCGACGCGGGAATCCTCGCCGGCCACGCGAAAGCGAATCCGATAGACCGAACCGTCGCCGACGGTAAGATGCTGGAAAGCTTCCTCTCGGGATGCGTAGCCCGCCTCGCGAGCCGCCTGCTCCGAAACGGCCTCCACCTCCACAGGCTCCACGGACTCAATCAGCAGGACGCCCGCCGCCGTACGCAGGCGGCTTCCGGCACGAACGGTCGGGCGCCGCCACCGTCTGAAGGCGACCGCCACCTCACCTCGTGCGATCGCCGCGAGAACGTCGCGCTTGAAGAGCATCCGTCATTCCCGCCGCTCGACGCAGCCCTCGTAGAACGGAGCGAACGGATGCACGGCGGCCGTGAACGTGCCGTTCACCACAGACGGATCCCGATCGATCTCCGCCCGTACCGCCTCTTCCGACACACCCGCCACGATGATGATTCCCTTGTCCGCGTAACGCCCGCCGAGAAGTAACTTCCCTTCCGTGCGCAATCGCTTGAGGTTTGCCGAGTGCTCGGCAAAATAAGCCTGCTCGTGCGGCGCCTTGTCCTTGGCCCACGCCTCCCCCACCGTGAACTGCACGAGGAAGAACCTGGGCGCTGGCGCCGCCTCTTCACCACGCGCCGCGACTGACGACAACAGCAGCAGGAGCACACCGATCGTTCGCATCGGCAACACGATATCCCAACTACGGGTATGCGTTCCTTGCCCATCGTCCATATGCGCATCCCGCTGGTCGAACCTTCTGCGTCACATAATGTCTCTAGCTGCATATCCACCATTTCCGCATCATTGCGACGTCGTCCGGAATGACAAACCCGACAGAATGAGCTCGATGAAGAACATCTCTGTCGGATGCATCGTCTGAGTTGTCAATTCAACTACGGGAGAACAACGTGAGAAACCTATTGGTAGTGCTCGTTGTCGGTATTTTATGTGTGTCGCCTGCCGCAATGGCCGCGGATGACGGTCTGACGCAGCCGAAACTGAACACGGCGAGCAACAATTCAAACACTACGCCGACGGACCTCATTGCGACGACGAATGGCGCCGGCAATGTCAAGGGCATTATTTGCGCATTGAACCAGGACGGATGGGGGAACCTCCCGGACGCCCTGGTCAAGTTCTACGTGAACGGCGGAGCGGCGCAATCCGTCACGCTGCGTCCGGGCTATCTGCCGCAAGTCGGCGATCCGGGCTATGTGGTTGCGTACACCGGCTGGGTTCCGTTCAACGTCCGCTTCACGAGCAGCATCCGTGTCACGCTCCAGAAAGCAGCGTCGTCCGGCAGCCAGATGGACTGCCAGGTGAGCTGGGGCCTTGACTAAGACGTCCGCGACACCATAAGGCAATACGACGAGGCAGGTCAGTGACGCGACTCTCTGCGCGTTGACCTGTCCTCGTCCCATCAGCAGGCGGGCGCGCTCCCCGTGGCCAGGTCGGCCGAACGGCGACAGTCTTCAGGGAACTCCCCACGCCATCTCCAACTCCGCGTTAATAGCGCAACCGGATCGCATCGCGGATCACGTCAACCGCGGAGACGCCCTGAGAAACTAGCTTCTCGAGGGCCGCAGGAATGCGAGTGCGCTGGCCCGGCTGCTCGTGAACGAGGCCCCTCAAAGAATCCGTTGCAAGCGCATCCCCGCGATCCCTGATGTCAAGCGCACGCAACAGACAGGGATCGAACAGAAAACGGCATTCCCAGGGCACACAGCTAAGGTTGGCGGTCCGCTCTTTGAGCGGGCTGCCGGCGTGTTTGCTGGTGAGATCGGCCAGCATCCGCACTTGTGCGTCCAGGCTGGCTGCTTTGGTCGTTGCGTCGAACGAGTGGGGCGAGCCTTCACGATGTTCGACGATGGTGTGCAGGCCGAACGAGCGTTCCCGGCCACTTGCGGTGGGAACCGCAACTTCTACCCACGGGCCCGACCCGAGCTCGTGTGCGACAACGAGTCGACCGGCAGGCCCGCGAAACTCGATGTACAGCTCGGGATCCATCTTCTTCTCGACCGCGGGTCCCAGGCGCGGCAGGCACGAAGGGGAACCGATTCACCACAGAGACACAGAGAGCACAGAGGCTTCGCGGCGAAAACCTGGTTGCGGCGGAACCCGGGGCGGCTGGCTGCGGCGTCGCAAGCGTGACGGCGTCACGGCGCGGTCTTGGATGCGCTCCATCATGGACTGGAAGAGCTCGAAGGATTCGCGCTTGTACTCGACCAGCGGGTCGCGCTGGCCGTAGCCACGGAGGCCGATTTGAGAAGCACTGGATATCCCACCGCGCGGGCGACGGGAGGCGGCGGGATGTGCGGTGTTTGGCGTGGTAGATTGCTGCCTAAGTCAAGTCCGGCGGACCGAAATCACGGACTGTCAGTCGTCGCTGCTGGCGCATCACCTTCGCCCCGACGAGATACCACATAACCACGCCTGCGAAGCAGCCAAACGGGTGCGATCAAGATCGCAAGTGCGAGGAGTCCCAGAGAATAGCGAGTCACCGCCGTCTGACCAAGGAACCAAGCAACGAGATCGGCATCCCAGCCGAAGAACTCGTGGGCTTCGCGAACCACACCGGAACCCTTGTCGTGCACTACGCCTGCATTGACTCCGAAGAATGTGAGAAAGAGCGATTCGTCAGGCCAGACGAGAAGCTGAACGCGTCCATTCGGCGGGATTGATCCGAGAGGTATTTCCTGTTTCCAGTCAACCGCGGACTTGCTCAAGTCGAAACTGCCGAGCGGTCGCACTGAGATATCGGCCTTGCCGGACCCCGGTATGATGAGGCGAACATCCTTGGCAACCTCGCCACTGTTGTTAGTAACCTCAACTAACCATGCTCCCGAGGTCAATGATTCGAGACCTATCAATGCGAAGTCGAACTCGGACCGGTCCTTGGCCAGTTCGTCCTTGATAGAACCGAGGATCTTATCCGCGCGCTCACCACTCTTTTCCCCGGCACGATCATCGTTTGTAGACGCTTCCGCGGAACCCGCTCCTTCACGTCCTCGCGCTGCTTCGGCGAAAGGTTGTTCTCGCGCTTGCGAAATACAGCGGTTACATCCGGTTTACTCAGCGCATCCGAGATTTGCAGGCCGATTAGTATTATTGTTAGCACCGTAACCAAACCGGCGCCAACTTTACCGAGCGTGGCCCAAGCGGCCTGAGACAGTTGCACGAAGTTAGTCTGAGTCATCATTCACGTGACGTCAATGCGGCGGCCGCCCAACGCTGCGCTCCAACCGACCGGAGCGGTTGAATGTAGACGGTTCCGGCGACCGGGCTCATCCCGAAAATGCCGGTCACCTCAGAATCGCGAACGCGTTTCTCGCGCGGATGAACGGGGGCAAGCTCACATCCACGGGAAAGCGGGACCTCGCGGTTCGACCGTAATCTTCGCCCTCTGTGTTCTCTGTGGCTCTGTGGGGAATGGGAGCGTGGGATTCACCACAGAGGCGCAGAGAGCACAAGAGGGGACGGAGCCTTACGCGATGTTGGCGAGCAATGCCCGCCCGGCCTCTTCCAGAAATGCGATGACCTGTTCGCGCGATACGGTCGGGAAGTCATCGAGGAATTCGTCGATCGTTTCCCCGCCCTCGAGGTAGTCGAGGAGAGCCTGGGCGGGAACGCGGGTTCCAACGAACACCGGCGTACCGCTGACGATCTCGGGATCGGAGTGAATGATCTGCCTCGGGTCCATGGGGTGTGGGGAGGATAACGCGTTCCCGAGTGACGCGTGCCGCAACGATTTCGCCGCGAACCCTTTGTGCTCTCTGTGTTCTCTGCTGCGAAAGTCTCCTTGCATCCACGACGAGCCAATGTAGGGCGTGGCTTCAGCCCGCCTCCCCGCTGTGAGCATGGCAGGTTCGTAAAGTCCCCACCCCGCCCGAGAGGCGGGCTGAAGCCACGCCCTACGTTGGCTCGTCTGCACCACTTCGTTACCGGTGGCCGGCTGCCGTCCATGGGGCCTGTGGTGAACGGTCCTCCTGCGTTCCTGCCACGATGAAGAGACCGTTCACCACAGAGACCACAGAGGCTTCGTTTGCAAGAATCTTGGTTGCGGCTCGGCGTCGCCTTCCCGGCCGGCGAGGCGCCGGCGTTACGGCCGGCGAGGGCGCCGGCACCACAATCCCGGGTTATGGCAAGAGCGGGACGGGGGCCGCCTCCGTACCAGAGCGGTGGCTCCACCCGCCCGGCCGCCCGCGCCACCGCATTCCTAGAAAAAAAGTCTCCGTCCTCCTCTGTGTCCTCTGTGCCTCTGTGGTGAGTCCACAGAGGCACAGAGACCTCACGCCGCGTTGATGCCGTGGCACTTCTTGTACTTCTTCCCCGACCCGCAGGGGCAGGGGTCGTTGCGGCCGACTTTCTGCGCGGTGCGTTTGACCGGGGCGGCGGCTTCTTTGGGGCCGGTGAACATGACCTGTTCGCGGGGGGCGCGCGGGGGCGGGAGGGCGCGGGAGACGCGCTGGGATTCTTCGCGCTCGCCGCCGCCGGCGAGCTCGATCTTCCAGAGGACCTTGACCACGCGGTCCTGGATGCGCTCCATCATGGACTGGAAGAGCTCGAAGGATTCGCGCTTGTACTCGACGAGGGGGTCGCGCTGGCCGTAGCCGCGGAGGCCGATGCCTTCTTTGAGGTGGTCGATGTTGAGGAGGTGGTCTTTCCACTGCTGATCGATGACCTGGAGGAGGAGGTATTTCTCGTTGAGGCGCATGTTGTCGGCGCCGACGAGGGACTCCTTCTCTTCGTACCGCTTGTTGACGGCCTGGACGACCTTGTACTTCACCTCGTCGGGGCGGTCGGCTTCGAGGTCGACGCCCGCGGACTGGAGGTCGAGGCCGAAGTAGTCGTAGAGCTCCGCCTCGAGCTCGGTCTCGTTCGGGAGCTCGCGCTGGTCCTCGGGGTAGTGGGTGTTGACGAGGTAGGCAACGATCTCGTCGGCGGCGTTGATGATGTACTCCTTGCCCTCGCGGCCGTCGAGGATGGAGCGGCGCAGCGTGTAGATCGACTCGCGCTGCTTGTTCATCACGTCGTCGTACTCGAGCAGGTGCTTGCGGGCCTCGAAGTTGCGGCCTTCGACCTGCTTCTGCGCGCGCTCGATGGCGCGGGTGACCATGCCGTGCTCGATGGGGACGCCCTCTTCCATGCCCAGGCGCTCCATCAGGCCCATGATCCGGTCGCCGCCGAAGATGCGCATGAGGTCGTCTTCGAGCGAGAGATAGAAGCGCGAGCTGCCCGGATCGCCCTGGCGTCCGGAGCGTCCGCGGAGCTGGTTGTCGATGCGGCGCGACTCGTGGCGCTCGGTGCCGACGATGTGCAGGCCGCCGGCCGCGACCACTTCCTCGTGATCGTGGTTCCACTCCTCGCGCATGTCCTCTTCGATCTTCTTCCGCTCCTTCGGGTCTTCGACGTCCTTGCTCTTCTGCGCGGCCCGGTACTCCGGGTTGCCGCCGAGGAGGATGTCCGTGCCGCGGCCGGCCATGTTGGTGGCGATGGTCACCGCGCCCTTGCGGCCGGCCTGGGCGACGATCTCGGCCTCGCGCTCGTGGTACTTCGCGTTGAGGACGACGTGCGGGATGCCGCTCCGCTTCAGCGCGGACGACAGCGCCTCGGATTTTTCGATGGAGATCGTGCCGACCAGCGACGGCTGTCCGGTGGCCTGCTTCTCCTTGATCTCCTGCACGATGGCGTCGAACTTCTCGTTTCGGTTCGATAGACGAGGTCGGGCATGTCCCTGCGGACCATGATCCGGTTCGGCGGGACGACCACGACTTCGAGCTTGTAGATCTTGTCGAACTCCGCCGCCTCGGTGTCCGCCGTACCGGTCATGCCGGCGAGCTTCTTGTACATGCGGAAGAGGTTCTGGAAGGTGATCGTGGCGAGGGTCTGGTTCTCCGACTCGATCCGGACGCCTTCCTTGGCCTCGACGGCCTGGTGCAGGCCGTCCGACCAGCGGCGGCCGGGCATAGGCGGCCGGTGAACTCGTCGACGATGATGACCTCGCCGTCGTTGACGACGTACTCGACGTCGGCTTGATACAGCGAGCGCTGCGCGCACGGCCTGGTTGATGGCGTGGAGCATGTCCATGTTCGACGGGTCGTACAGCTCGATCCCGCCCAGGAGCTTCTCCGCGTGCAGCACGCCGTCCTCGGTGAGCACGGCGGTGTGCTGCTTCTCGTCGACCTGGTAGTCCATCGCCGGCGTCGAGCTTCGGCACGATGCGCGCGGCGGTGTAGTACTTGTCGGTGGACTCTTCCGAGGGGCCGCTGATGATGAGCGGCGTGCGGGCTTCGTCGATGAGGATGGAGTCGACCTCGTCGACGATCGCGTAGACCGGGTCGCGCTGGACCATGGCCTCGAGGTCGAACTTCATGTTGTCGCGCAGGTAGTCGAAGCCGAACTCGTTGTTCGTGCCGTAGGTGATGTCGCAGCGGTACGCGACCTGGCGCTCGCGGTCGCCGTGCTGGTTCTGGATGACGCCGACGGTGAGGCCGAGGAACGTGTAGAGGCGGCCCATCCACTCGGAGTCGCGGCGGGCGAGGTAGTCGTTGACGGTGACGACGTGGACGCCGCGGCCGGTCAGGGCGTTGAGGTAGACCGGCAGCGTGGCCACGAGGGTCTTGCCCTTCGCCGGTCTTCATCTCGGCGATCTTGCCCTTGTGGAGGACGATGCCGCCCATGAGCTGGACGTCGAAATGGCGCATGTTCAGGACGCGCTTGCCGGCCTCGCGGCATACCGCAAATGCCTCGGGCAGGATCTCGTCGAGCGCGGCCTGGAGGTCGGCCTGGGCGGCCTTGATCGCGGTTCTCGTCGCGGGGGACTTCTTTCTTGATTTCTTCCAGCGCCTGCACGGCGGGGCGGAGCCGCTGCGGAACTCTTCGGTTTTGGCGCGCAGCCCATCGTCGGAGAGGGCGCTGATCTGGGGCTCGAGGGCATTGATCTGGGCGACGACGGGCCGCATGGCCTTCACGTCACGCTCGTGCTTCGAGCCGAAAACCATCGTGAGTACTTTGTCGATCATGGGGATCTCCCAATACGGAAAGGTGAAAGGCGCAGCAACCACCACGCCCGGGCGACGGAAAGGAGACGCTCAGCAGCCGGTCGCGGGGGCGCGCGGCGAGGCGGCGCCGGTGAGGGGCGCGAGGACGCGGCGGACGCGGACCGCGCCGAAAACCGGGCGCCGGGCGCGGCCGTCGCGCGCGAAGCGCACCACGGTCTGCCTCGCCCGCTGGGAGCGGCGCGAGTCACGGGCAATCGCCACGCTGACCAGCGCCGGACGCGACACGGCCGCGTCGGTCAGGAAGCTCAGGGCGATTGCGATGAAGAAGCAGAGCGTCATGGGGTCAAACTAGCTTATCAAATCCGGGTTGGCAGTTTGCAGTTGGCAGTTGACAGGAGGCCCCCACCCGACCAGGGCGGGCGTGCTCTCCTGTCAACTGCCAACTACTGTCTCAAGAGCTCCAGCCGGTCGTACGCCATCCAGGTCTGGTGTCCTAAGAAGATCACCAACCCGAAATAGAGCACGGCAATTGCCGCGCGCTGGAAGGCGGTGATCTCGTAGAAACGGGGGTCGGTCTTCTCGCGGACGATCGAGGCGTAGACCTGGAACGCGGCGAGCACGGCAATGATGATGGTCAGGGGGTTGGGCTGGTCGACCACCTTGTAGACGATCGCGCCGCCGCCGAGGACCCACATCCACTTGGTCATGGCCGCGGAGATGCGGCCGCCGTCGAGCATCCCGATCGGCAATAGATTCATCAGGTTGAGGACGAACCCGACGAAGGCGATCAGGAGGTAGAGCGGGTCGTACGTCCACTTGTAGACCTGCAGGATCACGAGCGAGGCCAAAGTCCGCGAAGCCGGCCCGGCCAGGCCGATGATGGCGTCGTCGAAGACGGTCCGCGGCTGGCCTTTCATGGTGACGGCGCCGCCGATGAAGGGGATGAAGACCATGAAGCCGGCCCGGAGGCCCTTGGCGCGGATGGCCATGGCGTGGCCGATCTCGTGGATCAGGGTGATGCCGACGAAGCCGGTGACGACGCCGAGGGGGAACTGGGTGGTGTAGGCGGCGATGGTGACGACGAAAGAGCCGCCCGCGATGGCGTACTGCACGGTGCCGAAGCCTTCGAAGGGATTGACGAAGAAGACCCGGACCTTGTCGAAGAACAGGAGGAGCAGGCCTTTGGCCTTCAGCGCGATGACGCCGAGGAGCAGGATGAGACCTGAGAGGATTTTCGGCAGCGAGCGGCGCCGGGACGTTGCGGTCATGGGGACCGGGCAGTACAACGTGGCCATCGGGCCGTATTCCGAAAGGGATGGGAGGGCAGAGCGCAGAGGGCAGAGCGCAGAAGCCGGAACCGAAACGTTGTCGTGATTCTTCTGCCCTCTGCCCTCTGCGCTCGTGCCCTCTTCGTTATGATCCGCGCCGTGTCCGATGTCGAGGCGCTGCGCGCCCAGTTACGCGACCGGGGTTACCTGACCCACGGCATCGAGCGGTGGTTCGCGCTCGATCCGTGGAGCTCGCGGACGTTCTGGGTGGAGCTGGCAACGGTGGCGCTCAAGGCGGCGCTGCTGATCGCGGCGTTCGCGGCGTTGCCGATGACGGCGGTGATGCTGTTCCGCAATCAGCCGCTCAGCGCTCCGGAGACCCTCGGACTGTACGGGTCGTACGCGGCGGCGTGGGTGGTGATGGCGTTTGCGTTCGTGGTGGTCGTGGCGCTGATTCTGAAGGTGCGGCCGGCGCTGCCGATCGATACGCCGCGGGCGTTGCTGGCGATCTCGTCTCGCCGCGAGCGCGGTGCTGGTCGCGCCGGTGGCGGTGTGGTGGTACCGGTTCGACACCTCGTCCGCGCTGCCGGAGCTGGCGACGGGCGTGGCGCTGTGCGCGGTGCTGTTTCTCGTCAGTACGGTCGTCCTGTCGGCGGCGCTGCTGTCGTTCTCGATCTATGAGCTGAAGCGCGTGCCGGCGATTCACGCGAAGCCGCGCGGGGTGCCGATGGCCGTCGCGGCGGTGGTGCTGATCGCGATGCTGTTCGTGCCGGCGTATGCGGACCGCGACCGGGTGACGCCGGAGCCGATGGTCGTGACGACGCAGACGACCGCGCGGGTGGCGCTGATCGCCGTGGACGGGCTGACGTACGAGATCCTGCAGTCGCGTCCCGATCTGCTGCGCGCGGTGCCGCACGTGGCGCGGGTGAGCACGCTGCCGGGTGACTCGACGGCGGAGCGCTGGGCGTCGCTGGGGACCGGCGTGCGGACGGACGCACACGGCGTGCGGGCGATCGAAGGGGTGCGGTTCCGCGGGGCGACGCACCTGCTGCAGCGGATCTCGCGCGGCGGACTTCGTGCTGATGCGCGCCGCGCCGGCATTGGGGATCGCGCGGCGCGAGCCGCTGCCGCCGACGGTGCGGCGCCGCGATTACGTGTGGGAGATCGTCGCGGCGCGCGGGATCCCGGCGGTGTCGGTGAACTGGTGGGCCACCGCGGACGCGCGCACGGGCGCGCTCCAGGCGGTCGGCCCGGAGTCGGTCTTTACCTCGGCCAGAGGCGACGCGCTGCGCGTCGACGCCACGGCCAACGCGCGCTTCCTGGCTCTGCTGGAGCAGCAGCCGCGGTTCGCGACGGTGTACCTGCCCGCGCTGGACGTGGTCCTCAACCGGCTGCAGCTCGACCAGTCGACGCAGCTCGCACCGTCCCTGCGCGCCCTGGAAGGGCTGACGAACACGTCGCGCAGGTACGGGCGCGGGGTTACGAGGTCGTGCTGTCCGGACTGCCCGGCGACGGGCAGAGCGGCGCGGCGGTCGTGGCGTGGACGCTGCCGGTGCAGCGCGCCACGACGCAGCTCGATATCGCGCCGACGCTCCTCGAGCTCCTCGGCTTTCCGCTCTCCAACGAGATGCCCGGCCGCTCGCTGCTGTCCGAGCGCAGCGAGCCGCGCATCGCGACTTATGGCAACAGGACGTCAGCCGCTCCTCCGGTGGTCAACGAGGAGTACTACGAGAATTTGAAGTCGTTGGGATATATCAGGTGACTCTGTCGCCCGCTACGCGGGCTCGTTTCGCGTCCCGGCGCGCGTTCCCCGGCTGAAGCCGGGGTCTATTTTCTGGCTGCCCGCTACGCGGGCAAGAGCAACAGCCGCCGTGGCGGCTCTCTAGACAATAGACCCCGGCTTCAGCCCGGGGAACGCGGCGGGGGCAGGAACGAGCCCGCGTAGCGGGCGACAGGAATCGATAGGATGAACACATGAAAAAACTCGCCCTGCTTCTGGCGCTGGCCCTCACCGCCGCCGCCCGCACGATGACCTACGAGGACCTCGCCGCGATGCAGCGTATCGGCGCGCCGGCGTTGTCGCCGGATGGGAAGTGGATCGCGTACACGGTCACACCACCGACCTGCCGGAACATCCGCAACAACGCGATCTGCCTGATGTCGCGCCGACGGCTCGACGCCGGCGGGCAGGTACGCATGGCCGCGGGCAGGACAGTGCCGGTCTGGTCGCCGGACGGGAAGACCATCGCGTACGCTCCGGCCGGACACATCGCCAGCTGTGGGCGCTGGCGTCCGGCGGAAGTCGCGCAAGCTCACCGACCTGACCGGCGGCGCGTCTCGCTGAAGTGGCTGCCGGATGGCTCAGGGCTTCCTGCTGGTCCGCTCTACCCTGACGTGGATAACTTCGAAGGCGAGAGCACATGCGGCGTCAGCCGGAGCCGTCGAAAGCGCGCGTCATCGACTGCCTCTTGTTCCGCCACTGGAACGCGTGGACCGGCCCGACGCGCACACACGTCTTCCACGTCCCGCTGAGCGGCACGGCGCGCGACCTCACGCCCGGACCGTTCGACGCGCCGCCGTTCTCCGTCGGCGGCGGGATGAATTCGACGTGTCTCCGGACGGCAAGGAGCTGGCGTTCGCGCGCAACACGGATGTCGATCGCCGCGCGGTCGACGAACGCGGACTCTTTCTCGTTTCGCCTTGGCAGGTGGCGAGGCGAAACGCATCACGTCGCGCACCGGCAACGACACCGCGCCGGTCTACTCGCCGGACGGCCGCTGGATCGCCTACCGCTCGCAGGCGCGCCAGGGCTACGAGTCGGACCTGATCGAGCTGTGGCTGTACGACCGCACAGCCGGCCGGTCCAAGCGCATCGCCGCCGATTTCCTCGACTGGATCGAGCGGTCGCCTGGATGCCGGACAGCAAGTCCATGTTCATCGCCGCGCCGCTGAAGGGCACAATGCCATCTACGAGATGACCCTCGACGGCCGCGCGACGCTGATTCACAACACGGCTCCGCCGGACGCATCCAGTCGCGCCGGACACGAAGTCGATCTACTTCCAGCTCGTCCACGCTCTCGCGTCCCGCAGACATCTACTCGCTCGCGCGCGGCAGCAATACCGCGAAGAAGCTCACCACGCACAATGACGCGCGGCTCTCCGGCGATCACGATGGCACCTTCGTACGATCCCTTCGTGGACCGGGCGGCGACAACGCGCGCGTGCAGGGCTGGCTCCTGAAGCCGCCCAACTTCGACGCGACGAAGAAGTACCCGGCGATCGTGCTGATCCACGGCGGACCGCAGGGCGCGTGGGGCGAGTCGTGGTCGAACCGGTGGAACCCGCAGATGTGGGCCGCGCGCGGCTACGTGATCCTCATGCCGAACCCGCGCGGCTCGTCGGGCTTCGGCCAGAAGTTCGTCGAAGAGATCTCCACGCGACTGGGCCGGCAAGGTCTACGCGGACCTCATGAACGGCGTCGACATGCTCGCCGCGCAGCCATACGTCGACGGCGAACGCGCATGGGCGCCGCCGGCGCCAGCTACGGCGGCTACATGGTCGACTGGCTCCTCGGACACACGACCGCTTCAAGGCGCTCGTGTCGCACGACGGCGTCTACAACCTGGAGTCGATGTACGGGACGACCGAGGAGCTCTGGTTCGCGGAGTGGGAGTTCGGCGGGACCGTCCGTGGGACAACCCGAGACTATGCCGAGACCCTACTCGCCGCACAAGTTCGTGAAGAACTTCGCCACGCCGACGCTGGTGATCGCACGGCGAGCTCGATTACCGCGTGCCGTTGAGCGAGGCGACTGCAGCTCTTCACCGCGCTGCAGACGCGCGGCGTCCCCTCCCGGCTGCTGGTCTTCCCGGACGAGGGGCACTGGGTGCTGAAGCCGCAGAACTCGAAGGTGTGGCACCAGACTGTGCTGGACTGGTTCGATCAGGTGGCTGAAGAATAGTCCTGAATCAATGTCCTGAGCCTGATGGCGTCAGGTGTCAGGCGTCCGGAACTTATCGCTCAGGCGAGGAGTTACAGGCCCCGAAGCCGACACCCATTCAACATTCAGAACGAACTATAGTCTCGTGGTCGTCGACAGGAGCCGCGGCCGCGGCACCCCGACGCTGCCTTCTCCCGGCCGAGGGCCGGACGGGCGACGGTCGACGTGATGCCGACCGCTTCCGCGTACTTGAGGTACGTGTCGATCGACGCGATGACGACGCGAGCTTCGACCGTGATCAGATCGATGCCGACGAGGGAGATGCGGACCCATGCGTCGATGACGATGCCCTTGTCGAGGATCCGGTCGAGGACGTCGATGAGACTGGTTCCGCCCGGGTGCGCGTTCGACAGCCATGAGCGTTACCTGCCTTTCGCTCTCCCGGCTTCCCCGCGGGAAGCTCGCGAGCATTGAGTTGACGTTCGAGATCGGTGATGCGGTTGCGCAGCTCGTCGTACTCCTCGGCCCCTTGCACCGCCTTCGGGTCACTCGAGTAGAAACGGTCCGAGCGCCACCAGTTGATGCCGATTGCCTCCGCCTTGTCGATCGAACAGATCACCAGGCGCAGCTGGATCGTCAGCAGCTCGACGTTCGCCAGCGACACTTTCACGTCGCCCGCGATCACGAGCCCCTTGTCCAGGATCTTGTCGAGGATGTCCACCAGCCCCTGGGGCTGGCGCTGGAGCGGTCCTCGATCTTCAATCGGCACTTAGCGTCTCTCCCATCGTCGGGTGCACGTGTACCACATCACTCCCACATCTTCAAAGGTCCGAGCTTCATGTTCAGCTCTTCGTCGTCGAGCCCGAACGTGCTCTTCAATTCGGCCATTTTCTCTTCCAGCTTCATCAGCGCATTGCCGAGCCGCTCGATCTCTTCATCAGTCAGATTGCCGGCTGTCCATGCGGCGGAATGCCTGCTTTTCCAGCAGGCTTCCGCACGAGCTCGATGATCGACAACACGAGCTTCGCCAGCCCGTTTTCCACGGCTTCCGCATCCGCGGAGATGCGCTCGGGCATGACGGAGTCCGTGAACGTCAGCGCCTCCCGGAGCTCGCTTCTTCATTCGTGATCATCATCGGCGAAGACCTCCAGCGGCCAGGGCCCGGACAACAGGAAGGGCACGTGCGGCGCGACATTGCCCGCAACTCCTCCCCCGCTCGCCGAAAACTCTTCGAGCCTTCACGCGAGGAACGAGCAAGGCCAGCTCCACCGATCTCTCATCGCGATGCATCCACCGATGGCTGCACCGACAACGGCACCAGCAGACGTCCGGCCTGCTGGCGAAACCCCGCGTCGACATTGCGTGCCTGCGTCGCCGCATGCAGCGCGCGCAGATAGTCCGCACCGCCGGTGAAATCACGACGATCCGGCCGCGGATTGCACGTCGACGCCGCCACCTTCACCGTCATCTCCACGTTGTCGCGATGCTCGGTCAACAACGCTTCCACCGCCCCACATGCGCCGCACACTTTGCCTCCGCATCCGACGGAGCGATCAGCGTGAATCCATACCGGATGGCCACGAATGTCGCCACCTCCAGCAACCGAGCCGCGCACACCGCCACCCGCACCAGCAACTCGCGATCGCCCAGCGGCTGATCGTCCGCCACCGGCAACGTACTCAGAAACAGATCCCCCGCAGGCACTGCCTCCGCCACCGGCTCCACATCATCGCGCAACAGATGCGCGCCGATGGCCATCGCCTTCATCGCTTCGACATCGCGCATGATCGCGTCCACGTTGGCGAGCACGACGTTCAGGCCGAGGTAGAGCAGATCGACGTCACCGATGGAGATCACGGCCTCGCCGGCGATCACCACACCGCGGTCGAGCAGATGGTCGAGCATCTCGAGGAGAGGCAGTTCTTCGAGTTGGTCGGTCATTGGCTGAACGTATACGGAGGCCACGGCCCGGTGAGCCCAAGCGTCACACCCTCGGACTCGTACCGCGCCGTCATCTTCTCGTGCAGCTCCTGCAAGGTCGCTTCCTCATCGCGGTTCAGCAGGACGTTGATCTGCGGAAACGCGCCGTCGCGGCGCTCGCGCGTCTCCGCGACCGTCTCGCAGCGGAGGGTGTCGAGGACGAGCTGCTCGATCTCGGCGAGGACCTCCTGCTCCGCGGCATGGGAGGCGCGCTTGCGCTCCTCGTCGAGTTTCTTGCGCAGCAGGAACGCCTTCCCCGGCGGCGCGCCGGCGATGTCGTTCTGCAGGTCGCGCAGCGACTCGACGCGTGAGGCGAGCGACTCGCTCCAGCGCGACGGGTCGAATTCGACCTGCAGCGTCCACTCCTGCTTGCCATCGAGCCGCTCGAGGAGCCTGTCGAGCATCTCCCGCTGCTCGTGCAGATACACCCGCAACGCCTCCTCGGACGAGAACAGCGTGAACGCGCGCAACGGGACGATGGCGGTGTGCTTCATCAGGTCGCTGACGACGTCCTGATGGCGGTACCCGATCGCGCCCAGCCACTCCAGATCGCCCGCCCGCGCGTCGATCGCCTCCTGCGAGAACGCCTCGGCGTTCACCGGGGTGAAGACGGCCGAGATCCCGTCGACGGTGACGGTCCCGAAGTGCTGCGTCCCGTCGACACCGTCGACGTGGGGGGTAACCGCGTCGCGGGTCACCGCGTAAACGTAGAGCACCTTCACATCCGCATCTTAGACTGTAACCTCGATGCCACACATCCGGTACTCATCGGGACTACGATCCGCCGCATGAAGACCATCGCAGCATTCGCTCTTCTTGCCCTCGCTCTGCCTCTGTTCGCCGCCAACGATCCCGCCGATGAGGCGGCGATCCGTGCGACGGTCGACCATTACTTCCGCGCGCACGCCACGGGCGACGGCTCGCATCTGCTGAAGGCGTTCCAGCCGGAGCTGCACATGATGTGGGTCAAGGACGGCGCGTTCCAGCAGAAGACGCGCGACGAGTTCATCGCCGGCTTCTCCGGCAAGCCCGCGGCCGACGAAGCGCAGCGCAAGCGGACCGTCGAGATGATCGACGTCACCGGCAACGCCGCCGTCGCGAAGATCAGGCTCGAGTACCCCAAGGTCACATTCACGGACTACTTCACGCTGCTGAAGGTCAACGGCGAATGGAAGATCGTGAACAAGATCTTCCACGCGGTGCCGAAGCCGTAGTCAGCCAGCCAGCGGGTAACAGAGCGCGTAGACGCGCAGCTGGAACAGCGCGGTCCAGGTCGCGCCGAGGAACGTCACCAGGGTGACGAGTCCCGTGCGACCGGTCCGCGCTTCGGCGAGCGCGGGAGCGATCGCGAAGAGCGCGAGAATCAGCGGCGTGGCAAGGACGGAATCGAAGAAGTAGGGGTGCAGCGCGACGAGCTGACTGAAGACGGCGGCGTTGAGGACATAGGCGCCGAGAAGAGCGATCAGCACCACGACGGCGATCCGCGGAATCCGGCCGCGCAGGTACGCGACGAACAGGGTCAGGACCGCGAGCGCGCCGGCCGCGAAGAGAATCGGCCAACGGAAGTAGTACTCGCGGTTCCGGGGAATCTGGGCGCGGATGAAATAGCGTCCGAACGCGATGTCGAGGGGATCGCCGTAGAGCTCCCCGTCTCCATCAAGGCCCGTCCGATACAGGAAGCGCGAGCCGAAGAGCTTCACCTCCGGGTCGTATTTCGCCAGCAGGAGCTGTCCGGCGAAGATCACCAGGGCAGCCGCCGCAGGCACGACGATCGCGAGCGCGATCCGTCTGAGCGTCGCGCGCTCGTCGCGCAAGACGAACACGGCGAGCACGTACGCGGCGAGGAACATGATCGCGTACACGTACTGCATGCGCATCATCGCGAAGACCAGGACCGCTTGCGCGACGTTCATGCGGCGGGTGCGTCCGCCGGCGGCGCGCTCCTCGACGAGCAGAAACAGCACGGCCGGGATGAGCCACATCATCTCGGCCGTCATGCCAAAGTAGCGCGCGATGTTCTCGGGGAACGTGAACTGCACCATCTCGACACCCAGCGCGAGCGTGACGGCGTGGAGCGGCTCCACGCCGATGCCGAGCGCGAGCCGGTACGCGAGCAGCGCCAGGAGAGCCGAGGCGAGCAGGGAGACGAGCAGGTTGTGGAGCGCGAGATCGCGTCCGTCCAGGCCGATCGCAGTGATGGCATAGCTGCTGACCATGGAGTCGCCGGGCCACGAGCGATAGAGGAGGTGCGGGTCGTCCGTCGGGATGAGCAGGCCGTACGACGCGAAGTAGCCGTACTGCACCCACCGCTGCATTACCTTGGTGATGGTCGTCGTCGCCGTGCCGGGCTGGAGCTCCTTTTCGGAACGCCGGTGGACGGTCAGCCACATATACGCGAGCGCGCACAAGCCGCAGACGAAAAAGAGCGCAAAGAGGGTGAGGTCGCGCGGACGCTCGTCGGTCACGCACCCATCGTAGCGGACAACGGCAGGAGCGTCGCGAGGTCGGCGAGCGTCGCGGGCGGTGCATCGCGGCGCTCGATGAGGACCGCGTCGCCGAGCTCGTCGAGGATGGCCAGCTCGTGCGCGCGCACGGAGCGGTCGCAGGCGCACTCGTTCGCGGGCGTCACGTAGTTCGCGATCACGCCGCCGATCGGGAGGCCGCGCTCGCGGAGCGTGTCGACGAGGCGCTTGGTCTCGTCGACGACGGCGCGCTCCGGACGGGTCACGACGATCACCGCCGTCGTTTCGGAGTGCAGCACCGCTTCCAGCTCGCGGAGCGCACGCGATGCGTGGACGAGCTCTTCGCCAAGGGAGCCGGGGGGGATGAGGTCCTTGTAGCGCAACAGAATGCGCATGAACTCGCGCACCCACTCCCCCGCCGCCCGCGGGAGCTCGAGGAGGCGGAGGAAGTGGCCGGTGGGCGCGGTGTCGACGATGATGCCGGCCAGCGACTGGTCGGCAACCAGATCGGCCAGGCGGGTGATCGCGAACAGCTCGTCCGCGCCGGGTGGCGCGATCTCGATGAGGCTGCGCATGGCCTCCTCGTCGTGCGCGATGGTCATGCCCCGCGGCGCGAGAGCGCTGAAAGCATCGGAGATCTCGACGCCGAGGGAGTCGCGGAAGCGGCGCCACTTGGCTTTGGTGTCGATGGTCTCGACGCGCAGGTTGTTGGGCGGGGGCTCGGTGGCGAAGACGTCTTTGAGGGAGTGGGCGGGGTCGACGGAGATGATGGTGTAGGTGTTGTCGGGGTTGTTGGCGGCGAGTTGGAGGGCGAGGGAGGACGCGCAGCTCGTTTTTCCGGCGCCGCCTTTGCCGGCGAAGAAGGTCAGGTGTCCAAACGTAGGGCGTGGCTTCAGCCCGCCCGCCCCCGGGGGAGGCGGGCTGAAGCCACGCCCTACGTAACAATCCCGCGGGAATTCCACCACCCGCGCGAACCGCTCCCGCGCCGCCTGATCGCGCGCCACCCGCACCTCGTCCAACGGACAATCCGGGTCGAGCACGGCACGGTTCAGCACCACGAACGGCACGTCGATCCCCACCTCCGCGATCAGGCGCACCGTCTGTTCGACCACCAGCGGCTCCGACAACGTCACCGCGATGAAGGCGCCGGACGTTTGCAGCAGCTCCCGGCGGCGCGTCGCCTGCGCGTCGAAGTCCTCGATGAACGCGTCCAGCGAGTCACGCACCTCGCGGCGGGTGAACTGGCGCAGCAGGACTCGATGTTTCTCCTGCATCGAGTCGAGGGCCAGCGCGAGCTGATGGAAGTGCTCGGACGACGCCAGCATCCGCAGCGTGTGTCCCGTGGGCGCGGTGTCCACGATCACCAGCGATTGCGGATGCTCCTCGGCCAGCTCGCCGATGTGCATCCACGTCATCAGCTCGTCGACGCCGGGGATGGCCAGCTCGAAGAGACGCCGCAGCTCCTCGCGGTCGAGATACGTGCCGCGGTCGCCGATCTCGAGGAAGGACTCCAGGTGCTGTCCGAGAAACTTCCGGTACAGCGCGTTCGCGTCGAGCGCGGCCACGTCGAGCAGGATCGAATCAGGAAAGTGCGCGGCGGCGGCCTTGGCGAGCGTCGTCTTCCCGACCCCGCCTTTGCCGCCGAACAACAGGACCCGCCGCGACGCGACCGAATCCAGCGCCGCGGTGAACGCGCTCATCGGTCTCCGTAGCCGGTGTAGATCCCGATGCCGCCTTCTTCCTCGCCCCGCTCCGCGGCGATCTGCCGCACCATGTCCTCACGGCGCGCGCGGATGTCGCGCAGCGCCTGGAACACGACGGCCTCTTCGCGGGTGTAGTCCTCTTCCGAGATCTCACCGAGCTCGAGCATCATCTGCAGCTCGATCAGGCGCTCCTTCCACGGCTGATCGTTCATCAGCTCCTCGTCCGCCATCTTCTGGATCGTGCGCATGACCCACCTGATGCCGGAGATCGGCCCCTTGAGGGGGAGCATCAGGATGTCGTCGAGGAGGAACGCCACGTCAGCGCTCCGTGCGTTCCAGCTTGAGCCGGATGTTCACGAAGTTGTACGGCGGCCACGGGCCCGTGTAGAGGAACGAGAGCTTGTTCTCGTACTTTTTCGCGATCTCGGAGATCTGGTCGTCGAAGGCCTTGGTCTTGTCGCGCTCGACGAGGAACGCGGCGTTCATGATCATCTTGTCGCCGATGGGCTTGTTCGACCGCGACGCGATCGCGGCGTCGCGCAGGGCCTCGTAGATCTCCGTCACGTACACGTCGGCCTTCGCCTGCAGCGCCGACTCGACCACGCGGCCGAGCTGCATGCGCGAGAAGTACGTCGACGTCGACGTGTTCGACTGGATCTCGTCCTTCAGCCGGCGGATCTCCTCGTTCTCGTTCTCGATCTCGCGGATCACCGAGTCCTTGTCCCAGTTCACCTTGAGGCCGAACTCGATCTTCCCCTCCATCTTCTGCAGCACGTCGCTGAGCGCCTCGTACGTGCCCTTGAGGAACTCCTTGATGTCGTTCTCGGTGCGGAAGACGGTGCCGAAGCTCATGGGGAGGACGGTGAAGTCCTTCATCACCAGCTCGTTCACGTGCTCGTGCGCGAGCGCGTTCTCGCGCGTGGGATCGAAGACGATGAGGGGACAATTCGAGACGACGGCCGCGAACTCGCGGTACGGGACGGTGTAGACCCGGTCCCCACGCCCGCCGATGCCCACGCTGCCAAAGTCGCGGGGCGACTCCGTTTTGATGATGCAGTAGACGTACTTGCCCTGCTCCGCGTCTGGGTGCGCCTGCTCACTCATAGTGCCGAAGAATACAATAAGGGACCTGTTGCGAGCCCCTTTGCAAGCCCAGGACCTCGGCCGCACAGCCCGCCTCATCGAACGCTGGTTCTCCCGCCATCAGCGGCCCCTCCCGTGGCGCGCGGCGTACGACCCGTACCACGTGTGGGTGTCCGAGGTGATGCTGCAGCAGACGCGGATGGAGGTGGTGCTGCCGTACTTTGCGAGGTTTCTGGGGCGCTTTCCGGACCTCGCGGCGCTCGCCCGGGCCACGGACGACGAGGTGACCACGGCGTGGTCGGGACTCGGCTACTACCGGCGGGCGAAGATGCTCCGGGCAGGGGCGGCGGCGGTGATGGAGCGCTTCAGCGGGCTGATCCCTCGGGACGTCGCGGAGTTGCTGACCATCCCCGGCATCGGCCGCTACACCGCGGGCGCGATCGCCTCGGTCGCGTTCGAGCAGCGCGCACCGATCGTGGATGGGAACGTCGCCCGCGTGCTCTCGCGGCTCTTTGCGCTCGAGGGCGACGCCTGGCCGCTCGCGGAGGAGCTGGTGCGCGCGAGCAAGTCGCCCCGGGCGCTGAATCAGGGCCTCATGGAGCTCGGCGCGCTGGTCTGCAAGCCGCGCAATCCGGCGTGCCTGGTGTGCCCGGTCCACGACGGGTGCGTCGCACGTGCGACGGGCCGCATCGACGACTTTCCGCCGCCGAAACCGAAGAAGACCACGCGCGAGCTCCGGATCCCGCTCTATCTGGTCCGCGACCGCCACGGCCGCGTCCTCATGCGCCGCGCCTCGGGGACGCTGATGGACGCGATGTACCACCTCCCCCACGGCGACCCGTCGCTCCTCGGCGGCGAGCCGTTCGCCGCGGAGTCGCGCGAGCTGCTGGGCACGTTCCGGCACACGGTGACAACGCGGAAGATCGAGTTCGTGGTGTACGCGGCGACGGTGACGCGCCGCGCGAGGGGCTACGAGTGGATCGCCAACGTGGAGGAGGTGCCGCACCCGTCGTACGTGCGGAAAGCGCTACGGCTGGAGAAAACGTAGGGCGTGGCCCCTGTCATCCCGAGCGTCGAGCGAGGGACCTGGGTGGGCGGGGCGCCAAACACGTGCCGCGAGCCCCACCCGCCCAGGTCCCTCGCTCGACGCTCGGGATGACAAGCCGTAAACTGCCCTCATGCGTGGGCGTGTGCAAGTGCTCCTTCTCCTTCTCCTCGTTCTCTTCCTCTCCGTTCCGGCCTTCCCCCAGTGCTCCTGGACTCCGCGGGCGTCAGCGCAGTTCCGCTCGACGGCCCTCGACGTCGCCGTGCAGGACGGCTTCGTCTGGCTGGCGACCGGGTACGGCGTCACGCTGATCGACGCCAACACGCTGGTCGTCGCGGACACGGTCGCTCTGCCGGGCAATACGCGCGTCGTGCACACGGACCCGCGCGGCGTGACGTACGCGGGGAGCGGGTCGCGGCTGTACGTGCTCACGCGCAACGGGAACACCCTGAACGTCGTCCGCTCGGTGGACGCCGGGGGGACGGTCAACGACATCGCGGCCGCGGGGTCGTATCTCTTCGTAGCCACGTCGAACGGCCTCGCGCACTTCGACGCGCTGGAGGCGACGAACCCGCTGCGCCACCCCGTCCTGCTGCCGACGACCTCCACGAACGTCACCTCGGTCGCCGCCACGTCGGCGAGGCTGTACGCGGCGGACGGCGACACGTCGGTCGACATCTTCGCGATCAGCTCTCCGTCGATCCCGCAACGCACGGGGGAGCTGGCGTCGCTGCCGTTCTCGACCGCGGTCCACGCGGCCGGCGACATGGTGCTGGTCTCCGACGTCTTCGGGCAGAACACGGACGTGTTCATCGGCAGCTCGCGCGTGGCGCGCCTCTCCCTCGGCACGAACGCGTTCGCCGCGTTCGCGAACGGGGTGCACTTCACGGCGGGCGCCGACCGCACGCTGCGCATCGTGGACTTCAACTCGACGACGGCGGCGAAGGAGGTCTACGAGCACACGCTGTCGCCGATCGGCGGGACGGACCACGTGATCCACGAGATGGTCCGCGCGGGCAACAAGCTGTACGTGGCCGCGGGGGACATCGGTCTCGCGGTCTACGACCTCGGCACGCTCGCGCCGCCGTATCCGGTGGCCGCGTACCGCACGAGCATCACGTCGAGCACGGTGCTGTCCGGCGACCGGGCCTGGTTCGCCGACGCGGCCGGGCTGATCACGGAGACGAAGATCGTCCCGTCGGGCCTGTCGATGACGACCGAGCGCACGTGGACGGGCGGGATGTTCGTCCATGACGTGGACGGCACGAACCTGCTCACGTCGAACAACGCCACGGCGACGATCTGGTCGCTGTCAGGGACGACGCCGGCTCAGACGCAGACCTCCACGTTCCGGACGACGGTGACCGGCGCGCGCTTCCACGGCAACGACATGGTCGCGCTGCTCGCCGACGGCTCGGTCTGGACAGGCGGCGCGACGCCGCAGCAGGTCAACCTGCCGAAGATGGTGTTCCTCGATCGCGCCGGCTCGACCTGGACGTTCGCGGAGAACCGTGGGGACGACGGTACGACAGTCGTACACCACTTCCCCACCAGCGACTTCGCGGCCACGCCGTCGAAGTTCTCCATCGCCGGCGCGGCCACCGGCCTGGCGACGAGTCCGGCGCACATCGCGGTCCACACGTTCGGCGGCCTGCGCGTCCTGAATCACGACGGGTCCACGCACGCGGCGCTGAGCCTCCCCCTGCTGCCGCGGAAGTTCACGTTCTCCGGCAACGACCTGCTGGTCCTCGGCGACCGGTCCCTGCTGGTCTATGACGACGCGAAGACGCTCGTCCGCACGCACGATCTGCCCGCGAACGCGGTCGCCGTCGATGCAGCGCCCTCCGTCGCCACGATCGCGACGACGGAGGGGATGATGGCGGTGTCCTACCTCGGCACGCCGCCGCCGCCCCCTCCGGTCGTGCCGTTCGCAAGCCGCTTCTATTCGAAGGCCGTCGCGGCCGGCGAGCGCGCATATCTCTTCGACAGCCTCGGCATCGACGTCTTCTCGACCGCCACCGGCGATCTGCCGCGGTACATGACCTCCGTCAGCGCGGCGGGCGTCCTCGACGTGGCCGCGACGCCGGGCGCGCTGTTCACGCTCTCCGCGAACGGCACGGTGACGGCGTACTCGCCGCACGGCGTGGCCATCCGCTCGATGACGATCAACGAGGGCCCGGACACGCAGCCGCTCGCGATCGACACGGCCGGCAGCGTGGTGTGGGTCTCGATCTCGAAGGGCTGCCTCACCGGCGGCTGCCAGAACAGGACGCTCGTGCTCGACCCGGCGACGATGACGGTCACGGCGTCGATGACTGGCGCGGTGGCCGACGTGGTCACGGCAAACAACAGGGCGTACGCGCTGTTCGAGCTGCCGAACGAGGTACGCGTGATCGACGTCGCCAATCCGCTGCAGCCTGCGGCGATCGCGACGATCCCGGCGCCGAACCGGGCCACGTCGGTGGCCACGCACCAGAATCGCGTGCTGGTCCTCGGCGACCGGCTCTATGAGTACGCGGAGACGCTGGTGTTGCGGGGGACGCATCTCTCGGCGATCTCGCCGGACCGCGCGCAGCAGGTGCGCGTCGACGGGAACTGCCTGGTGATCACGGCGCGGGGCACGAACCCCGAGACGTACAACGCCGCCACGCTGCTCCCCGCACCGCCGCAGTACGACGTGCCGGCGCCGGTGCGCAGCGTGGCTTTGTTCCCGGGGAAGCTGTTGTTGTTGACGACGCACTCGCTGGAGGTGTGGGGGTCGGGGGCGGCGGAGAACCCGAAACGGCGCGCGACGCGGTGACGTTTGTAGCGGCCCTACTTCGCCTGCTCTTCGAACGTGACCGTCGTCTCCGGCGTGAGCCTCACCACCATCGACTTCTCCGGCGGGCGCACCGCGCCGAACTGGGCGACGATGACGACGCCGGAGGACTTGCCGTCGCAGCCGACGGGCATGGGGCGGACGATCTTGAGGTCGCCGTACTGCTTGGCGTGCGTCTTTCCGTCCGTCAACACCCACTCCACCGGCGGCGCCTGCTTCTTCTGGATGGCCTCGGCGAGGTCCGTGGCTTCCTGGAACGTCAGCTTTCCGGTGAGGAGCGTGACGACCTGCAGGGGACGCTCGGTGCGCACGACGAACTTGTTCATGCACGCGGCAGACGCGGCATGCGCGGTGAGCACGAGGACGGATAACGCTGCAAGGGTTCGGGCGATCTTCATGGCTGGCGGACTTTGCCCCCTAGACAATGAAGCATTCGGAAGAATTCCGCAACTCTTCCGCGCCCGAAGCGTAAAAAGAAGGTGCTACCGGCGCTGTGCGCGCCGTGTGTCATCATGAATCCGATGGACGTTGGTCCGACTCCCAAACGGCGCCGCATCGCGCCGGCGTTCCTCGTCTGGCTGGCTGGTGTCGGCGTCATCGTCGCCCTGACGTGGCTCGACCGCATCCTGGAGCGCTTCGACCGCGACATCGGCATCCTCGGCGTCTTCTCCTTCTTCGCCTGGCTCCTCGTCATCGGCCTGACGCTGTACGGCTTCGCGGTGCTGGTCCGGTGGATCCTGGGGCAGCTCTTCTGGACCGTCGGCCGGCGGCTGTTCCTCAGTTACCTGCTCGTCGGGGTCATGCCGTTCTTCCTCATGACCATCCTGCTGCTGACGGTCGTGTACATGTTCGCGGCGGTCATGACCCAGGCGGCCCTCCGCGGCGAACGGCAGGCATCGCTGGGGCAGATGGAGACATGGGCCCTGGAGTATGCGACGACGGGACGGCGGATCTCCGGCGGGCTGCCGACGCTGGAGCTCTACGACACCGCCGCTCCCTCGGGCGCCAAACTCCCCGAGTGGCTGCGCACGCGGAGCTTCAGCGGGGTGGTCGAGCGGAACAAACTGCCGCTGCTCGTCGCCGCGCGGCAGTTCTCGCTGGACGGCGGCGAAACGCGCGGGATCGTCGTCGTGCAGCCGCTCGACAGACAGTGGGCCGACGCGCTGTACGAGAAGTCGAAGATGATCGTCCGCACGGCGCGCGCGGAGGCGAAAGGGCAGCCCGGCAACCCGAACCTCGACATCGACACGGACGACGAGTTCCGCGGCGTGCTGGCCGGGAACATCGGTACGAAGATCATCTGGGGCGACCTGGTCGAGATCACGGACTGGCAGACCGGCAAGTCCGACGAATCGCACCGCCTCTTCTCGCTGATCATCAACCCGCCGCGCAACCTGCTGTCGTACTACTTCGGCGAATCGGGCGGCCGCTATTTCGAGCTGCTCCTGCGGGTGATCATCGTCCTGACGGTGATGCTGCTGATGATGTACGCGATCGCCGCGCTGTTCGCGAGCGTGCTGATCTTCTCCATCTCGCGGGCGGTGAACCGCATCGAGAAGGGCACGCGCGCGGTCGAGCGCGGCGACTTCTCGTACCGCATCAAGATGAAGCGCCGCAACCAGCTCGGCGCCATGGCCCAGTCGTTCGACAGCATGACCGCGTCGATCGCGTCGCTGCTGGCCACGGTCTCGGAGAAGGAGCGCCTGCAGAGCGAGATCGAGATCGCGGCGACGATCCAGCGCAACCTCCTGCCGAAGGAAGGGCCGCAGTTCGGCGGCGTGTCGTTCTCCGCGCACTTCGAGCCGACGACGTCGATCGGCGGCGACTACTACGACGTCTTCAACCTCGACAAAACACGCCTGGCGGTCGCGATCGGCGACGTGTCGGGGCACGGCCTGTCAACGGGCCTGGTGATGGCGATGGTGAAGGCCGCACTCACCACCCTCGTGGAAGAAGGCGCGGACGAGGTGTCGCTGTTCCGCCGGCTGAACGACCTGGTGTTCCGCTCCACCGAGCGGCGCGCGTTCATGACCCTGGCGTTCACGATCTTCGATCTCGAGCGCGGCACGATCCGCCACACGAATGCCGGGCATCTCTACCCGTACCTGCTCCGCGACGGCGCGACGGCAGCGCTGGCGATCGAGTGCCCGTCCCTGCCGCTCGGCGTCCGCGAGCACACGACGACGCGCACGGTGGAGGTGCCGCTGCAGGAAGGCGACACGATCGTCTATCTCTCCGACGGCATCGTCGAGGCGCAGGACGAGGACGGCGAGCCCCTCGGCTTCGACAAGCTCGAGTCGCTCCTCGGCGCGGTGGAGGATCGCTCACCGTCCGCGGTACGCGACACGATCCTCGACGCGGTGGCGCGTCACTCGGGCGCACGCCCGGCGGACGACGACCGCACGGTGATGGTGTTGCGGTTCGACCGGCTGCTGAGGCGCAGCGACGCCGCGGTCCAGATCGGCGAGCTCGCCGCCGCGCTGTCCGGCTAGCTAGCGCGAGGCGCCGGCCACGGTCGTGATGGCGGAGGCTTCTTCGACGGCGCCGGGGATGATTTCGTTGTCGATCGCCTTGCGGATGTGCTTCGCGATGCGGTTGATGTAGTTCACCGTCTCGCGGAACGGGGGGACGCCGTCGTACTTCCAGACGTTCCCTTCGCCGGCGTTGTAGGCCGCGACGGCGAGGTCGGCGTTGCCGTCGAAGGTCTTCAGGAGCCAGCGCAGGTAGCGCGTTCCGGCGTGGATGTTCTCCTCGCGGATCGAAGGAGTTGGTGACGCCGAAGCGCTTGGCGGTGGCGGGCATGAGCTGCATCAGGCCGCGTGCGCCTTTGTGGGAAACGGTGCGGCGGGTTGTAGTCGGACTCGGCCTTGATGACGGCGGAAACGAGCGCCGCGTCGATGTCGAACTTGCTGCGCGGCGGCGACGATGATCTCGTTGTACTTCGACTGGCACAACGGCTTGCTGCGCTCGCTGTAGCGCCAGGAGCGCTTGGGGAAGACGCCGCCCTGCTCCTCGACGATCTTCTTGACCTCTGCGACGACCTCGGCCGGTACGATCTCGTCGTCGACGATGCGCTCGATGCGGGTCAGGGGCAGGGAGAGCTTCCCGCCGCCCTGGAGAGTGAGGTGGATCAGGTCGGCCTCGACCGCGTAGGTCTCGATCTTGGTGTTCCGCCCGTCGGCGAACACGCGCAATGCTCGCGCTCGCCGGAATGGCGAGGAGAAGCATGGCTGGCAAAAGCAAGAGTACGCATGGGAGCGCGGTTATAACGGCTCTGGTAGGACGATTATGCCCCTGATTACTGTCGCCCGCTACGCGGGCTCGTTTCGGCGTCCCGTCTCCCCGCCTGAAGCCGTGCTCCTCTGGGCCCCTACGCGGGCTCGGACTCTGCGACGGCCCTCACGCCCGCGGGTGGAACTTCTCGTACATCTTCTGCAGCCGGGCCCGGGAGACGTGCGTGTAGATCTGGGTCGTGGAGATGTCGGCGTGGCCGAGCATCATCTGCACGCTGCGGAGGTCCGCGCCGTTCTCGAGGAGGTGGGTGGCGAACGAGTGGCGGAGGACGTGCGGCGAGATGTGCGCCTTCATCCCCGCTTCGCGCGCGTAGCGGGTGATCTTCATCCAGAACGACTGCCGCGTCATCGGCCGGGCGAGGCGCGAGAGGAAGAGGTGCGGGTCGGTGTACTTGTCGAGCTCGGGGCGGCCCTTCTCCATGTACTGCACGATCACGTCGCGGGCCGTGTCGCCGAACGGCACGATGCGCTCCTTGGAGCCCTTGCCGATCGTGCGCAGGAAGCCGGCGTCCAGCACGACCTCGTCGATCCGCACCTTGATCAGCTCGCTGACGCGCAGGCCGGTGGCGTAGAGCAGCTCCAGCATGGCCGCGTCGCGCAGGCCGTCGGCCGTCGACGCGGTCCGGCGCGGCCAGCAGCGCCTCGACCTCCTCGGGCTGCATCGACTTCGGCAGCGTCGCCCAGAGCTTCGGGTTCTCGAGGTTCTCGGTCGGATCCTTCTTCAGATGCCGCTCGGCGACGAGGAAGCGGAACAGGCCGCGGATGGCTGCCAGCGCGCGGGCCACGCTGCGCGGGCGAGATGCCGGCGCCGCGCAGCCACTGGAAGTACTTGACGATGTGGATGCGCTCGACCCGGTCGACTCGCAGCCGCTGCTCCTCCAGCCAGTGGCCGAAGTGGCGCAGGTCGGACGCGTAGGCCGACAGCGAGTTCCTGGCCAGGCCCTTCTCGACCGCGAGGTAGTCGAGAAAGATCGGCAGATAGGTGACGAAGTACGGCGTTTTCTCGGGTTTATCGGGATCGATCGTCCGCGGGTGCTGAACATCGCGCTTCGTCATACGGCTTCGCCTGGTGCGCCACCACGTCCGCCATGTACGAGCTGCGCACGAACGGACCGGAGAACACGGCGCCGAAGCCGAGGGCCTCGCCGAGGACGCGGTACTCGTCGAAGACGTCCGGATGGACGTACTCGACGACGTCGAGCTTCTCGCGCTTCGGCTGCAGGTACTGGCCGATCGTGACGATCTCGACCTCGGAGTCGCGCAGGCGCTTCAGCACGTCGAGCACTTCCTCGCGGCGCTCGCCGAGGCCGAGCATGAGGCCGGACTTCGTGGCCACGGTCGGGTCGACGCGCCTTCGCCTCGCGCAGCACGCTCAGCGAGCGCTCGAACCGCGAGCCGGGACGGACGAAGTCGTAGAGCCGCGGCACGGTCTCGACGTTGTGATTGAAGTAATCGGGCCGCGCCTCCACGACCGTGCGCACGGACTCGAGGTTGCCGCGGAAGTCGGAGGTCAGCACTTCCACGGCCGCCTGCGGCAGGGCCAGGCGCAGCTCGCGGATGGTCTCGGCGAACTGTTGCGCACCGCCGTCGGCGAGGTCGTCGCGCGTCACGCACGTCACGACGACGTGCTTGAGGCCGAGGCGCCGGGCGGTCTCCGCCACCGCCCGCGGCTCGTCGGGCGAAGGCGGTGCGTACGGCCGCCCCGTGGTGACGTTGCAGAAGCCGCAGGAGCGGGTGCAGACGTCGCCGAGGATCATGAACGTGGCGGTGCCGCGGGAGAAGCACTCCGTGCGGTTGGGGCAAGCCAGCGACTCGCAGACGGAGTGCAGCTCGCGCTCGCGCGAGCATCGGTCTTCATCTCGCGCAGCGAGGAGAGATTGAGTTTTTTCTCGCGAATCCATGTGGAAGGCGCTGAGTCATTGCATCGGCACCGCATTGATTACAAACAAAAAAGTGCCGCCCTTGCGAAGCGGCACTTGGGGGTGCTCGTGAATCTTCCGGGAGTCAGTGGATCCGCCGACTAGTGACCGAGGGCCGCGGCCATGGGGGCGAGGCTCTTCTCCAGGCACTTGTGGATGAGCTTCTCGGCTTCCAGCTCCGGGATGTCCTTGACGATCGCGACTTCCGAAACGAGCAGGTACTTGGCGCGGTCGTACATCTTCTTCTCGCGGAACGAGAGGCTCTTCCGTTTCTGCACTTCGTTGAGGTTCTTCAGGACGTCAGCGACGTCCTCGAGGCGACCGGTCTTCATCTTCTCGAGGTTCTCGCGGTAACGGCCCTTCCAGTCCGTGTGGCTCTTCACCAGCTTCTGTTCGAGCAGGCCCAGAAGACCTTTGATCTCCTTCTGCTGGTACAGACGGCGCAGACCGACGCGGTCCTGGTTCGTGATCGGCACCACCAGCCGCGAATTATTCGCGAGAAGCCGAAGGTGATAGTAGCTGTCACCCTGCGGCATGATCGGCGACTCGCCGATATGCTCGACCACGGTCACACCGTGGTTCGGGTAAACGAGCTTGTCCCCGACCTTGAAACTGATTTTGACTGACGACAAGTGAGGCTCCTTTCGGAAAGTGCATAAGGGGTACAACCAGAGGGATCGGCATTCTACGTCAGCGATCCATGCGCGTCAAACCATCAAAACTGTTCATCGCGCAGCGGGCGTGTGCTGCGCGCGTCCCGGGCATTGCAATTTTCGGGCGCGATCCGTCGCCACCTTATCTGCCGCAAACGCCGGATGAGCTGGTGCAGCCGATCCATCCCCTCGCGCCGCTCCGCTCCGTGCCGGTCAGCAGATCTTCGATCATCTGCAGCTCGGTCTGCATCTCCGGCTGGACAGTCGGTCTGCGGCTGCGGCCTGCGGCACCACCACGGGCACCTCGGCCGCGCGCGCCAGGACC
Source organism: uncultured Acidobacteriota bacterium (assembly GCA_963821585.1). Taxonomy (GTDB): domain Bacteria; phylum Acidobacteriota; class Thermoanaerobaculia; order Gp7-AA8; family Gp7-AA8; genus QHVT01. Next base: position 1,073,818 of record CAWGEI010000005.1, on the reverse strand, counting down.
GTCATCGACCCGCCGGCGGACGACCGCATCCGCTGCGCCGTGGCGCGCATCGACGCCATGTCGCCGTTGTCCAGCGCGCGTAGGACCGCCTTGGCGCTCGCGACCGCCTCGGCATACGGGCTGTCGGCGTTCGTCGACGATCCGGGCCTTGCACCAGCGACGACGTCGATGTTCCCGTAGCCGCCCTTCTCCTCCGCCGTGGCGATGACGTTCACCGTGGCCGCTTGCGCGATGGCGGGGAAGTCGACCGGACGAACTTCGCCCGGCTGCAGCCACTGCTTGCACCTCGATCGACTGCTGCTCGCGACTGCGAGCCGCGCTCGGCGATGTAGTCGAGGTCGACCCGCTCGACCCAGACGGGGCGGTTCCTGCGCACCAGGAGCTTGCGCGACGGCACCTCGATCGATCGACCCGGTAGACCCAGTCGCCCTTCATCTCCACCGTCTGCCATCTTCCCCTTGCCGCGGGCTGGATGGAGAACGATTTCGTCGATGCGGCCGGAGTCGAAGCGCTCGAAGTTCGCGAACTCGTACGAGCCGTCCGGCGCTTCCCGCGCAGCAGCTCGATGTCTTCCTTGACGATGCGCTTCAGCAGGTCGCGCGGCAGGTCGCGCTTGCTGGCCTGCGCCACGCGATCGAAGACCAGCGCGTCGTCCGCGATGCGCTGGACGACGTTCTGCTGCTGTGCTTCGATCGCGGTCGCAACCAGAAAAATCGACAAGGCCCGTTTCATCGCTCCACCCCCTCACTCCGCTCGGGCAAGCCCCAGCTCGCCGATCGACACTCGTCCCGGCCAGTCCCGTTTTCGATAGCTCCAGCAGATCGCACAGCGTCGCGCCGAGGTCGGCGAACGTGCTGCGCGTGCCCAGGGGACGCGCGCCGCGAATGCCCGGACCGGCGACGATCAGCGGCACGTATTCGCGCGTGTGATCGGTGGAGACGTCCGTCGGATCGCAGCCGTGGTCGGCCGTGATGAACACCAGGTCGTTCTCCCGCAGCGACTCCAGCAGCGCCGGCCAGCTCGCCGTCGAACGTCTCCAGCGCCTTCGCATAACCGACGGCGTCGTTGCGATGCCCGTACTTCGAGTCGAAATCGACCAAGTTCGTGAAGATGAAGTCCGCGCTCGACTCCCGGATCAGGTCGCATCGTCTTGCGCATGCCGTCGGAGTTCGACTCCGTACGGATCTCCGTGCCGATCCCGACGCGGTCGAAGATGTCGGCGATCTTGCCCAGGCCGATGACTTCGCGTCCGGCCTTGTGCGCTCGCTCGACGCACTGTCTCGCCCGTCGGCTTGACCGAGAAATCCTTCCGGTTCGCGGTGCGCTTGAAATGCCCGGTGCCGGTGCCGATGAACGGCCGCGCGATGATCCGCCCGACGTTGTGCTCCCCGCGCATCAGCTCCCGCGCCTCGGCGCAGATCCGCCAAAGCTCCTCGACCGGGATGATTTCCTCGTGCGCCGCGACCTGGAACACCGAATCGCCCGACGTGTAGACGATCGGCGCACCCGGTGCGCATGTGCTCCTCGCCCAGCTCGTCCAGGATCACCGTCCCCGACGCCGGCTTGTTCCCCAGCGTCCTCCGCCCGATGCGCCGCTCGTACTCCTCGATGATCCCGCGCGGAAACCCGTCCGGATACGTGCGGAACGGATCCTCGACCACGAGGCCCATCATTTCCCAGTGCCCCGTAGTCGTGTCCTTCCCCGCGCTCAGCTCGGCCATCCGGCCGTAGGCAGCGGTGGCGTGCTCCGTCGTCGCCGGTGTGGGCAACGTGTGCAGGAGGCCCAGCTTCGTCAGCGTGGGGAGTTGCGGGTGCTGCGTGTCGAGGACGTGGCCGAGGGTGTTGGAGCCTTCGTCGCCAAATTCGGCGGCATCGGGCAGCTCACCGACGCCGAGGGAGTCGCAGACGAGGACAATTGCACGAGGTTTCGTCATGAATGGGCTTTCTTTGCTTTCTTGGGAGCTGTCGCCGTTTTCGCGCTGACACGCTGCGGCATGGCCGCAGTGATCCGCACGAGCGTCCGGAGCGCTTCGTTCACCGATTCGGAATCAGGAAACACGTCCAGCAGGTCCGGCGCGAGCACACGGAGGTTTCGCGACTTGTAGTAGTCGCGTGCGTACGGATTCGGGCGCGCATTCGAGAAGTCGATTTCGCGATCGAGAGGATCGTCAGACGGGGCGATTTTTTTCTTCATAGAGTCTCTTCTCATGCCGCATGGCTGGCCGGCTGCTGATGATCCGGACGACGTCTTCCATGCGAATGGTGTACACGATCAACAGCGTGCGCTCGCGCGCCGATATGCCGATGATGATAAAGCGATCCTCCGCGCCGGAGTGATCGAGATCGTCATCGATGAATGCGTCAAAGTCAGCGAACACCGTCGCCGCCTCCTCGAACGTCACCCCGTGCTTCCGCTCGTTCTCGCGGGCTTTGCGAAGGTCCCAGTCGAAGTTCGGAATCACGTCAGGTGCTCAACCGGTGAACGCCGATCATCCGCCTAGAACGATCGCGCGTGGTTTCGTCATGAATGGGCTTTCTTCGCTTTCTTGGGCGCGGTCGTCCGTTGTGCTCTCACCTTTTGCGGGCGCATGCGTGACGCGGCGTCCGAGACACTGCGAAGTGCCGCGTTGACCGAGTCGTTGTCGGGAAAGAGCTCCGCAAGCTCCGGCTCCAGAACGCGAACCGTCCTCGGGCTGTGATACGAGAGGAAGTGCGGATTCGGACGCGCATTCGAGAAGTCGATCTCGCGATCGAGCGGGTCGTCATCTCCGATCTGAGTTTCACCCTTCATCCTTCCACCTTCATCCTTGCCACGATCATAGCGGATGCCGGCGGGTCACACCCTTGCCCGCCCCTGGGTCAGCCACTGCGCGGACGCTCAGTTTCTGATCCGCCTCCGTTCTACGTGCTCCCTTATTTTTGAAGCACTTCCGCATTTCAGGCCTGCGGCACCTCGGTTGCTCCACCGGCCGGCCATGTTGAGAAAAATTGCGCTGCTCCTTCTGCTCACGCTCGCCGTCCCACTTGCCGCATCCGGGCTCACCGCTGAAGCCGAACAGATGAACCGCTGGTTCGCCGTGGCGTCGGAGGAGTTCGGCGTCCCGGTGGAAGTCCTGCAGTCGGTCGCATTTGTCGAGAGCCGCTGGAAACACATGGTCCCGGCGCCGGCTCGGACGCGGGAGCTCCCGTTCGCGGGCCGTCAGGCGAAGCTCGTGCTCGACGACGAGCATCAGCCGCCGGCGTTCGGCGTCATGGGTCTCCGCGACGACGACTACTTCGGCCATTCCCTCCGCGACGCCGCCGCGCTCCTCGGACGGACCGCGGAGGAGTTGCAGCGCGATCCGGAGCTCAACATCCGCGGCGCGGCGGCGCTCCTCGCGCAGTACGGCGGCGGACTCGGATCGGCCGACGCGATCGAGTTGTGGGAGCCTGCGGTCGCGCGGCTGAGCGGTATCCCGCAGCCGGCGATCGCGGAGATGCACACCTACGACGTGTTCAACACCATCCTCTCCGGACGTCAGGGCGAGAGCTACCGCATCGCGCAGCGCGAGATCGCGCTCGACGCGATCTACGGCGCCGAGAAGCTCGCCATCCTCTCGGCCGAGCGCCTGACGATCGACGCCGCCCCGCGCGGACGCATCGGCGGCGACTCCACCGATTACGCTCCCGCCATCTGGGACCCGGCCGCGACCTGCAACTACGGCGCGGGCCGCTCCAGCGCGGTCACGCACGTGGCCGAGCACATCGCGCAGGGGTCGTACGCGGGCACGATCTCGTGGTTCAAGAACTGCAGCGCGAGCGTGAGCGCGCACTACGTCGTGCGCTCGTCCGACGGCCAGGTCACGCAGATGGTGCTGGAGAGCGACACGGCGTGGCATGTCGCGAGTCACAACAGCTACTCCATCGGCATCGAGCACGAGGGCTTCGCCGACAACTGCGCGTGGTACACGACCGCCATGTACAACGGCTCGTCCGCCCTCACGCGCGACATCGCCGACTCCCACGGCATCCCCCGCACCGCCACGTACGACGCCTCCCTCGGCTGGGACACCGAGCTCCCGCAGTCATCGTCGTTCAAGATCAAAGGCCACACGAACTTTCCGACGGCCAAGACCTGCCCCGGCGCGTGCTTCAACTGGCCGCAATTCCGCTCGCTGGTGATCGGCAGCACGTGGTCGCAGATCGTCGACAACGCCACCGCCGGCCGGTTCACCGCCAGCGCGAACTGGGCGGTGTCGAGCTACAGCGCGCAACGCTACGGCGCGGATTACCGCTACGCGAACCCTGTCGCGGCAAGCGACGCGGCATGGTTCAAGTTCAACATCCCGAGCACGGACAACTACGAGGTGTATGTCTGGTACCCCGCGAACGCGGGCTACAACGCCTCGACGCCGTTCGTCGTGGCCACGTCGAGCGGAAACGTGACACAGGTCGTCAATCAACAGGGGAACGGCGGGACGTGGGTGAGCATCGGCATCTATCACCTCAACGCCGGCGACTACAACGCCGTCGGCGTGAGCCGGTGGACGTCCGGCGCCGGTTACGTGATCGCCGACGCCGTCAAACTGGTGCAGCGTTAGGTCAGATGTTCATGGACGAGCGGCCGGTCCGCCGGCTGCTCGTCTCCGATCGTGACGAACGACAGGTAGCGGGCGCGCAGCTCTTCGTGGTCGCGGGGCGCCAATCCCAGCTGGATGCGCGCGATCGTGTCGCCGGCGCGCACTTCGTCGCCGGTGCGGCGATCGAAGAGGACGCCCGCGGCGTAGTCGATGACGTCGTCGGCCTTCTTGCGGCCGGCGCCGAGGTCGACGGTGAACATGCCGGCCTGGTAGGTGTCCATGGCGGTGATGAAGCCGCTGCGGGGCGCCTTCACCTCGACCACCTCGCGCGGCTGGGGGAGGAGCGAGTAGTCGTCGACGATGTCCGGATTGCCGCCCTGCGCGGCGATCCACTTGCGCCCCTGCTCGAGGGCGGCGCCGGACGACAATGCCTCAGCGAGTGCCCGGTTCGCGGAAGCTTCGTCGAACTTGCGGGACATCACCAGCACGCGCTCCGCCTGAGCGCGCGTCACTTCCATCACGTCCGCCGGGCCGGTGCCCTTCAGGCAGTCGATCGTCTCGACAATTTCGTTGGCGTTGCCCGCGGCGATGCCGAGGGGCCGGTCCATGTCTGTGATCAGCGCCTCGACCTTCGTCCCCGAGCCCGCGGCCGCGGCGATGAGGCTCTGCGCGAGCGCCTTGGAGTCCTGGTAGATGCGCATGAACGCGCCGCTGCCGGTCTTCACGTCCAGGATCAGCGCGGACGCACCCATGGCCAGCTTCTTCGACATGATCGACGCCGTGATCAGCGGCAGCGACTCGACCGTGCCGGTGACGTCGCGCAGCGCGTAGATCTTCTTGTCCGCCGGCGCGATGCCGTCCGTCGACGTCGAGATCACGCAGCCCGCGTCGGCCACGCAGCGCTCGAACTCCGCGCGCGAGAGGCGCGCGTTGAATCCCGGGATCGCCTCGAGCTTGTCGAGCGTGCCGCCGGTGTGCCCGAGCCCGCGGCCGGAGAGCATGCCGATCTGCACGCCGCACGCGGCCACCCACGGCGAGAGCACGAGCGAGACCTTGTCGCCGACGCCACCGGTGGAGTGCTTGTCGGCGATGAAGTCGTACTCGCTACGGAGGTGCCACTGCTCGCCCGACCGCAGCATCGCCTGCGTCAGCGTCGCCATCTCCTCGGCCGTCATGCCGTTGATGGCGATGGCCATCAGCAGCGCGGACATCTGGTACTCAGGGATCGCCCCGCGCGTGAAGCCTTCGACGAAGAACTCGATCTCACGCGGGTCCAGCGGCCCGCCGCGGCGCTTTTTGTTGAGAAGCTCGTACACGCTGTAGTCGGCCATAGGCGCGATAGCATAGCCGACCCGTGAAAGCCGTCATTCTTTTGTCGGGCGGACTCGATTCCGCCACCGTCCTCGCGATCGCCAAAAATCAGGGCCGCGAGTGCCTCGCGCTGTCCATCGTTTACGGGCAGCGGCACCGCGTCGAGATCGACGCGGCGAAGCGCGTGGCGGCGGCGATGGGCGTCGCGGAGCACGATATCCACGCGCTGGATCTGCGCGTGTTCGGGGCGAGCGCGCTGACCAGCGACATCGGCGTGCCGAAGGATGCGGTCGGCGCGCCGGGGATTCCGGTCACATACGTACCGGCGCGCAACACGATCTTCCTCTCGCTGGCTCTTGGATACGCCGAGGCGCGGGACGCGGCGGAGATCTGGATCGGGGTGAATGCGCTGGATTACTCGGGATATCCCGACTGCCGGCCGGACTTCATCGACGCGTTTCAGCAGGTGATCTGGAAGGGAACGCGCAGCGGCGTCGAGCATCAGGAGCCGCGGCTGGTCGCTCCGCTGCTGCACATGACCAAAGCGGACATCATCCGGCGCGGGACCGAGCTGGGCGTGAATTACGCGATTACGCACTCGTGCTACGACCCCGCTCCGAACGGGAAAGCCTGCGCTCATTGCGATTCGTGCATCCTCCGAAGGAAGGGCTTCGAGGAAGCCGGCGTTGAAGATCCGACGGCGTATGCGTATCACTGAGATCTTCCATTCCATCCAGGGCGAGTCCTCCCATGCCGGACGCCCCTGCGTTTTCGTACGGCTGACCGGCTGCAACCTGCGCTGCACGTGGTGCGACTCGGAGTACACGTTCACAGGCGGGGAGCGGATGGCGCTGGAAGATGTGATGGACCGCGTGCGCGCCTACGGCTGCAATCTCGTGGAGGTCACGGGGGGCGAGCCGCTGGCGCAGGCGGAGTCTTTCGAGCTGATCCGCCGTCTCTGTGACGAGGGCTTCGAAGTTCTGATCGAGACCTCGGGGTCGATCGACACGACGCCCGTCGATCCGCGGGCAAAGATCATCCTCGACCTCAAATGTCCGGGCTCGGGCGAGGTGGAGAAGAACCGCTGGGAGAATCTCGACATCCTGCGGCCGCACGACGAGATCAAGTTCGTCATCGCCGACCGGACGGATTACGAGTGGGCGAAGCGCGTCATCGAGGAGCGGCGGCTGGACCGCTGGACGGTCCTCCTGTCGCCCGTGTGGGGGAGAATGGACATGAAGGCGCTCGCCGAGTGGATGCTCGCGGACCGCGTCCCGGCCCGCTTTCAGACGCAACTGCACAAGCACATCTGGGGAGCGGACGTGAAAGGCGTATGAACAGACCGAAACTGGATCACATCGGCATCGCGGTCAAATCTCTCGATGCCGCCAAAGTCTACGAAGCCCTCGGGCTCACCATCGACCACGTCGAGACCGTGGAGACGCAGAAGGTGAAGACGGCCTTCCTTTCCGTGGGCGACTCGCAGCTCGAGCTCCTGGAGCCGACCGGCCCCGACTCGACCATCGCGAAGTTCATCGAGAAGCGGGGCGAGGGCATTCATCACATCTGCCTCCGCGTCGACAACATCGAGGCGCATCTGGAGACGCTGAAAGCGCAGGGGTATCGGCTGATCAACGAGGCGCCGGTGCCGGGCGCGCACAACTGCCGCGTTGCATTCCTCCATCCGTCGGCGGGGAACGGCGTGCTAATTGAGCTGTCCGAGGCGATCGAATGATCGAAGGCTTCGACGCCAACGCGCGGGTCCTGCTCAACCTCGTCAACCCGAAGGAGAAGTTCTTCGGGGTGCTGCGCGCGCTGTCCGCGGCCGGGGTGACGATGCGCGCGATAAACCTCGACTCGTTCGACGACTGGATCCACCAGATCGCCCGGGGGGAGGAATCGGAGATCGAGATGATCACGATGTTCGTCCCGCTGTTCCGCGTGGAGCGGATCTTTCTCGACGAGCCGGCGGGCGCGATCCCGTCGTATGCCCAGCGTTTTCAGGACGTCACGGGCCGGTCGGTCGAGGACTATCTGGGCCTATAAACCAACGCGCACGGACCTTGCTCCGTATAATTCGCGGCCGAATTCGAATCCGGAGGATCCACCGTTGTCATTGACTAAACGTATTGTGTTGTCCGCGCTCCTCGTCCTCACCGCGATTTTCGCGGGATGCAAAGGCAAGGAGGAGCTGGCGGAGCCTGAAGCGTTCAGCTTCGTCGTCTATCCGGGCTCCCGCTACCTGGGGCAGCTCACCGAAACCACCAAGAACGCGCACCGCATCGTGTCGCCGGGGCAGGAGCCGCCGCCGACCGCCATCTACGACACCGACGCACCCGTCGAGCAAGTCGCCGAGTACTACGTGAAGGAGTACGGCTACAAGGAGATCGCGCCGGACATCACGAACAACCTGAGCGCCGCGAAGCCGCCCGCGTACTACCGCACGGGCGATCTGGCCGCGGACACCCAGGCCATCGCGCCGCTGCTCCAGCAGATGAACATTCCCACCGACGTGGCGAAGGCCACCGGCTCGTACCGCGCCGTGGACATCATGCCGCGCCCGAACCGTCCGCGCGTGACCGTGCAGCGGCCCTACTTCGACGTGACGACCTCGCAGGTCGTGGACAAGACGCTCATTCTGATGAGCCGGTAAATGCGCGACACGCTCATCGTCGGCCTGGGGCTCATCGGCGGCGCAGTCGCCATGGCCCTTCGCCGGCGAGGGTGGCACGTCCGCTTCATCGACAACGATCCATCCCTGTCGCTCGATGGCGTCGAGCGCATCGACGCCATCGAGGACGCGGATGTGATCGTCCTCGCCACGCCGGTCGACGTCGCGATCGAGCTGCTGCCGGCGATCGAGAGCCGCGGCGTCATCACCTCTGTCGGCAGCGTGATGCGTCCTCTGCGCGCGGCCGCGAAAACGAACTTTGTCGCCGGGCATCCGATGGCGGGCCGGCACGAAGGCGGGCTCGCGAATGCGCAGCACGTCGAGTTCGAAGGCGCGTCGTGGTTCGTCGACGCTCACGACGACCGCGTGGAAGAGCTGATCCGCGCGTGCGGCGCGAATCCCGTGCTCGTCACCGCGGAGGAGCACGACACCGCGGTCGCGCTGACCAGCCACTTGCCGCAGGTGCTGTCCACCGCGCTTTTCGCGTACCTGAGTGACATGCCTGACGTACGGAAGTTCGCGGGAGGAGGGCTGCGGTCGTTCCGGCTCGCGGCGAGCGATGGCGAGATGTGGCACTCCGTGCTCGCCGCAAATCGCGACCAGCTCAGGCCGCACGCCGAGCAGATCGCGCAGCTCGTGCGGGCGATCATCGAAGGCGACGAGCCCGAAGCGTTCCAAAAAGCACGAACGCTGTGGCGAGCGCTGACGGAATGAGCGGCCAGTAGAACGACCGCGGCCGGTACTGCACCGTGACGTCGTGCTCGCCCGGCGGGACCATGAAGGCGATGAAGGGGCCGTCCGACTCGAAGACGTTGAACCGGCCTGCGGTCCAGCCGGGATAACTGGCGATGCTGCTCGAGATCAGCGCGTGCTGTCGGGCGCGGATGTGCAGCCGGTAGTCAGTGTCCGAGGCGCGGGTCATCTGCACTTCGGCACCGTCCGAGTAGAAACGCGCGCGCGCATCGGCGTTCTCCACGATGCGGCCCTCCGCGGTGATGATGTACTTCACATTCAGCCGATCCAGCAGCGGCGAATCCGGATCGTTCCATTTCGCGTAGTAGTCCGCGGGATTCCAGCCCGCTTTCTGCGCCAGGAGGTCGACATAGGGCGCGAACGCCATCGGATCGTGAACGCGCACGTCCTCCAGGCCGAACAGCGCGCCGGTGTTGGGGTAGAGCTGCCCGCCGAGGCCGGCGATGCGGTGGAGACCGCGGCGCTGTTCGAGCTGCGCAATGAGCGGCGTGCGCGGATTCAGCTCACGCGCGGGCCGGACCGGATTCCACGTCGCCATGGCCAGCGCGAGCTCGGCGAACGTGAGCGCGCCGGCCACAACGAGCAGCTCGCGGCGGAACGCGGCCAGCGCGATCGCGGCGAGCACGGCGAGGCTCGGGAGGAGGGAGAGCAGCGCGGACGCGCGATGCGATTCCGTCGGGAACGGCGTCGTGCGCATCAGCCAGAGCAGCGTCGCAGCCACGGCGAGCGCTCCGACGAGCAGCGGAAAGCGGCGCGGGTGATCGATCACCGGCGCGATGAGGATCGCCGCGAACCAGCAGATACCGAGACGCATGCGCATCGCCGGCGCCAGTCCCGCGATCGCGTGAAACCCTTCGCTGATCCACGGCCAGCCGAGGACGATGCCGAAACAGAGGATGGCACCGAGGACGTAAAGCGTCTCGATGCTGCGCCACTTTCGGATGATGAAGACGGCTGCGACGAGCGACGCCAGCGCGAGAACACCCGCGAAGCCGCAGATCGACTCCAGCGTGGCCGGCCCCCAGGGACGCTCGATCGGAAGCTCGCCGAAGAAGCGGGGCTGGATCAGCAGGGCTGCCGAGGCGCGGTCGGAGAAGGGAGGCGTGATGTCGCGCGGCGCGTGCATCTCGGCGAAGCGCTGCGAGCGCGTGACCGCCTCGTAGAACGGGACGAGGTAGGGGGCCGTGATGACCGCTGCCAGCGCGCACGCGGCGATGACGCGCAGCAGCCCGCGCACGTTGGCGATCCAGAGGCCGTGCAGCGCGGCGATGAGGCCGAGGTTGAAGATGGTCTCCGGGTGGCCGGAGAGGACGGTGATTGCGAAGAGGAAAACGGCGAAAGCAAAGGAGCGCCGGCCGCTGGCCGGCGCTCCTAGTAACTCGATCGCCAGAATCACCCCCGGCAGCAGCGCCGCCGCCGTCGCGATCGGGAACTGCAGCCACGTCAGCATCCACGTCGAGAAGCCGTACGCGATCGCCGCGATCACCGACGCCAGCGGCGACCAGCGCCGGCGGCAGAACAGATACGTCAGCACCAGCGCGAGCAGCAGCTTCAGCGCGCACTGCGCGGTGATCGCGTAGCCTAGGGGGAGCGGAAGCGTGAGCAGAATGAACGGCGAGAACGGCGTGCTCTGGCCGTTGGCCATCAGCGGATAGCCGCACCCCGCCGACGCGTTCCAGAGCGGCACCTCCCCGCGCCGCCACGACTCGCGCACCTGGTGCATCCACGGGACGATCTGCATCGGCACGTCGTGCAGGTTCAGGTTCGACACCTCGTACTTGGTGACCGGCGGCCGGTTCGGCGCGCGGATCGTGGACCACGGCTCCACGAGTTTCAGTACGTCCGCCGGCACGATCACCACCTCCTGGGTCAGCGGCCGCCACAGGAAGCCGAAGACGAGGACGAAGAACAGCGCGGCGATGCGCTTCGACAGGTCCGCGCCGCAGCGGCGCGCGATGATGACGCCGAGGACGTAGACGATGGCTACGAGGAGCCAGGAAAGGTTCATTCGAGCGTCGCCAAGGTATCATCCGCCGCCGTGTTCAACCCGACCTGGCTTTACACGGGAGCGGTGTACGCCGGCGCGGTCTGGCTGGCGCGGCGCGGCGGAATCGATCTGCCGCGGCGCGTGGCCTTCTTCTTCTACGCCCTCGTCTTCGTCTTCTTCTATCCGGTCCTCACCCGGGACGCGGTGAACACGTCCGTGGACTTCCTCGGCACGCTCCCGCCGTGGGAGTACACCGTCCCGGAGAACTTCCACGCCGGGAACGTCCAGCTCAACGACCTCGCCCTGCAGATCGTCCCGTGGGCGCACCAGGTGCGCGAGGGGTGGAAGTCGCTGCACGCCCCGCTGTGGAACCAGTTCTCCGGCGCGGGCTACCCGCTGCTCGCCAGCGCGCAGAGCTCCGCGCTCTCGCCCCTGCGCATCCTCGGGCTCCCGCTCTCGCTCGCGCACGCACTGTCCTTCGAGGCGGCGATGAAAGTGCTGATCGCGCTGACGTTCACCTTTCTCTGGTGCCGCCGCCGCGGGTACTCCGAGCTCGCGTCCGCGACGGGAGCCGCCGCCTTCGGCTTCTCGACGTTCATCATCGTCTGGCTGCACTTCCCGCTGATCACGACGGCGTGCCTCGTGCCGGCCGTGTTCTACGTCCTCGACCTCCTCGCCGAGCGCGTGACGTACGCGCGCTTCGTCGCGCTGTCCGTCATCGGCGCGGCGATGCTCTTCGGCGGACATCCGGAGACCGTCTCGCACACGGCGTTTCTCGCGGCGCTGTACGTGCTCTGGGTTGGAGCAAACGTAGGGCGTGGCTTCAGCCCGCCTCCCCCGGGGGCGGGCGGGCTGAAGCCACGCCCTACGTTTCTCCTCGCCATCCTCGGCGCCGCCGTCGTCACGGTCCTCCTTGCCGCGCCGTTCCTCGCGCCGTTCGCCGAGGCGGTGAAGAAGTCGAAGCGGTACCAGGAGCTGGAGACGCGGACGGAAACCGTCGCCGTCCCCTACTCCGACTGGCCATCGGCGATCCTCATCTTCTCGCCGCAATTCCACGGGGCGATGCCGCGCGAGGGATGGGGGCCGGCACACGCCGAGTCGATCTCCGGCTTCGCCGGCATCCTCGGCATCGCGGCGTGGCTGGCGACGCTGGTCCACGTGATCCGCACGCGGCGCTGGCGGTCGCACGAGGCGTTCTTCGTCCTGGCCGCGATCGTGGCGGTGGCGGTGATCTTCGACTGGCCGGGCGTCGGCGATCTGTTCCAGGTCGTCTTCCACCTCGCCGCGAACGCGCGCGTGCGCCTGCTGCTGGTCCTGCTGCTCGCGGTGCTGACGGCATGCGCGGTCGACCTGCTCACGCGCGACCGGATGAGTGTCCTCATCGGAATCGGCGGAGCCGGAGCGCTGCTGCTCGTCGCGTACTTCACGAGCAATTTCTGGACGCCGCACCAGCGCGAGACCGCGATCCTGGCGATGATTCCCAGCGTCATCGTGCTAGCGGTCGCGGCGTTGCCGATCCCGCGGATGCTCCTCCTCGTCGCCGTTCTCGCCGAGCTCTGGATCCCCACGCGCGACTGGAACCCGGTCGTCTCCTCGGCCTGGATGTACCCGAAGACCCCGATGTTGCGCGCGCTGGACGACCTCACGAAAGACGTCCCGAAGAACGCACCTTTCCGTGTCGTGGGCAACGCCGCGACGTTGTTCCCGAACGTCTCCGCCGTGTACGGTTACGAGGACGTGCGCGCGCACGATCCGATGTCCAACGGCCGCTACGTCGGCCTGCTCTCGCACGTCGTCGAATACGATCCGACCGAATACTTCGCGCGCTGGCCGGACTGGGAGCATCCGCTGCTCGACTATCTCAATGTCCGCTACGTCCTCACTTCGGCCGGTGGCGAGCTGCCGCCGCGTTTCCAGCTGCGCTACGACGGCTCGGACGGGCGGATCTTCGAGAACACGGACGTGCGGCCGCGCTTTTTCGCGGTGACGAACGTGGTCATCGACTTTCGTGACGCGTCGTTCGCGAACCGGCTGAAGGAGCATCGCGACTGGGGACAGACCGCGCTGCTGGAGTCGCTCGCGGTGGAGAGCCCGCAGCAGCGCGAAGACTTCTTCAAGCCGCGTCCGGTGGACGCACCAGTGGCGACCGCGGAGATCCGCGAAGCCACGCCGACGGACTATCACCTGAGCGTGCGCGCGCCGCGCTGGTCGCTCGTGGTGAGCAGCATCCCGTGGTGGCCGGGCTGGAAGGTGGAGCGCAACGGCGCCCGCGTCCAGCCCATCCGCGTGAATGGCGCCTTCCTCGGGTTCGCCGTGCCGCCGGGGCAGCTCGACGTGCGGGTGTGGTACGACCCGTGGACGTTCCGCTTCGGCGCGATCCTGGCGATTGCGACACTCGTCGCGCTCGTTGCGTATGGAGTACGGCGGTCATGAACTGGATATGAACTGGACATGGATCTACATCGGCGTGCTGTACGCGGGGGCGGTCGCGCTCGCCCGGCGTTGCGGCGTCGATCTGCCGAAGAAGGTGGCGTTCTTTTTTTACGCGCTGGTGCTGGTCTTCTTCTTCAAGCCGCTCACGCAGCACTTCGTCATCACCCAGGACGACTACCTCAACACCCTGCCGCCCTGGTACGTCACGGCAAGCGACCGGGACGCAATCAACGACGAGATGAACGACATCCCGCTCCAGCACACCGCGTGGGGCCTGCAGGTGCGCGAGAGCTGGAAGTCGCTGAAGCCGCCGCTCTGGAATGCGTACGCCGGCTCGGGGTACCCGCTGCTCGCGAACGGACAGAGTCAGGGGCTCTCGCCGATCCGCCTCCTCGCGCTGCCGGTGCCGGACACGTACTTCATGACCGCCGAGGCGGCGATGAAGATCCTGATCGCGCTGACGTTCGCGTTCCTGTTCTGCCGCGGACGCGGGTATTCGGAGCTGGCGAGCGTGGTGGGCGCGGTGATCTTCGGCTTCGGTGGATTCCTCCACTCGTGGCTGCACTTCCCGCACGTCACGGCCGCGTGCTGGGCGCCGGCAGTGCTGTATCTGATCGATCGCATCGCGGAGCGGCGAACGTTCGGTCGCTTCGCCGCGGCGGCATTCGTATGGATGGCGATCCTCTTCGGCGGGCATCCGGAGACCGCGTCGCACATCTTCTTTCTCTCGCTGATCTACCTCGTCTGGATCGTCTTCGTGGAGAAGCGCGCGAGTGCGCGCATCTTTCTCACCCTCGGCGGCGCAATGACGATCGCGGCGCTGCTCGCCGCGCCGTTCCTCCTCCCTTTCCTCGAGGCGCTGCCGAAGTCACAGCGCTACGCGCAGCTCGAGGTTGCGCCGCTGAGCGCCATGGGACAGCCGTATGCCGATCTGCGGTCGGCGATGGTGCTGTTCCAGGCACACTACTTCGGGCGCGCGCCGCAGGAAGAGCCGTGGAGCATCGTGCAGGCGGAGCTGATCGGCGGCTTCACGGGCGTCCTCGGCATCGCCGCGTTTTTCGGATTGCTGGTACACGTCGTCCGGCGGCGCGCGTGGCGGTCGACGGAGCTCTTCTTCATCGTCGCAACGGTGATCGTCTTCGGGGTCATCGATGCTTGGCCGCTCATCGGCGACGCGATCCACGCGGTGCTGCCGGTGGTCGCGCACGCACGCTTCCGCCTGTTGTTCGTGCTGCTGATGGGCATCCAGGCCGCGGCGGCGATCGATCTCACGCAGCGCGGCGAGCGGATGCCGCTCGTCGCCGGCGGCGCGGTCGTCGTGGCGCTGCTGATCTCGCTGTTCGCGGTCATGACCCCGCCCAGCGAGCACTACCGAACGGTGGCGATCCTCACGTCGGCCCGCAGCGTGGCGGTGATCGCGATCGCGCTGCTGTTCGCATTTCTGCCGCGCAAGCCCGTGCTGCTCGCGCTGCTCGTCGCGGTCATCGGGGAGCTCTGGCCCGTGACCCGCGCTTGGAATCCGCCGCTGCCCGCCGAGCAGATGTACCGCCGCACGCCGCTCATCGCCAGGCTCGAAGAGCTGCGCGATGCGGCGCCGAAGAGCGAGCCCTTCCGCTTCGCCGGCGTGGGTCCGATGCTCTTTCCGAACACGAACGCCGCGTTCAGGCTCGAGGACATCCGCGTTCACGACCCCATGGCTTATGACCGCTACATGGGCTTCCTCCGCGTGACCGCGAACTACAGGATGATGAACGACTACTACGCGTGGCTCGACAACACCAATGCGCCGGTGCTCGACTTCATGAACGTCCGGTACATCACGCAGGACCCCGGCACGCCCCCCGCCGATCCCGAGCACTGGACGCTGCGTCTCGACTCGGCCGAAGGGAAGATCTACGAGAACAAGCGCTGGCTTCCGCGGTTCTACGCCGTACGCAACGTGATCATCGAGTTCCGCGATGAGCTGTTCATCGACAAACTGCGCACCCACGACGCCTGGGCGCACACCGCCCTGCTCGACGACCTGAAGCTCGAATCCCCGCAGGAGCGCGCAGACTTCTTCAACCCGCGCCCCGAGAACGCGCCGCTCGCCATCGCGAAGATCGTGTCCGCCGAGCCGACGGCGTACCGCGTCCACGTCAGCGCCCCGCGCTGGTCGCTCGTCGTGAGCAGCATTCCCTGGTGGCCGGGATGGAAAGTCGTGCGCAACGGCGCACGTGTGGAGCCCGTGCGCGTCAACGGCGCGTTCCTCGGCTTCGCCGTCCCGCCCGGCGAGACCGACGTGCGGATGTATTACTCGCCGTGGACGTGGTGGGTGGGTTGCGCTCTGGCCGCGATGGGCGTACTCATTCTGGGCACCCTCTCCTTTCGCCCGCTACGCGGGCTGGTCAGGGGTCCACATCGGTGATCCCGGCTGAAGCCGGGGGCTATTTTCTGGCAGCCCGCTACGCGGGCAAGAGCCCGAGCCCGCGTAGCGGGCGGCCGGTACTAGCCCCCGGCTTCAGCCGGGGGAACGCGGAGTCGTTTCGAGAATCAGCCCGCGTATGCGGGCGAAAGAAGAAAACTGGGCACTCATTTGAATTTGCGCGCGAGGCGTTCGCGGGAGAACGCGTCCACCCGCGCCAGCGATGGCGCGAGCACCTCGCGCTGTTTCTCGACGAGCTGCGCGATGCCGGACTTGGCGAGGCCCAGCATGGCCTGCAGCTCTTCGTCGCTGAAGGTGGCGCCTTCGGCGGTGCCCTGGAGCTCGACGAAGCGGCCTTTGTCGGTGGCCACGATGTTCATGTCCACGCCGGCCTTGGAGTCCTCGGCATAGTTCAAATCCAGCGCGGGGACGCCCTTGATGATGCCGACGGAGACGGCGGCGATGAAATCGACGACGGGCCAGGAGGCCATCGTGCCGTTCGTGTAGAGGTTCGTCAGAGCCAGGACCAGAGCCACGTACGCGCCGGTGATCGACGCCGTGCGCGTGCCGCCGTCGGCCTGAATGACGTCGCAATCGATCCAGAGGGTGCGCTCGCCGAGGAGCTCGGGGTTGACCGCGGCACGGAGAGACCGGCCGATCAGGCGCTGGATCTCCATCGTCCGCCCGCCCTGCTTGCCTTTCGCGGCCTCGCGATCGGTACGCTCCGTCGTGGCGCGCGGGAGCATCCCGTACTCCGCGGTGATCCAGCCTTTGCCGGAGCGGTAGAGGAAAGGCGGGACTTTCTCCTGCACCGAGGCCGTGCAGCACACGCGGGTGTCACCCACTTCGATGAGCACCGAGCCTTCCGCGTGCTTGATGAAATTCGGCCGGATCGCGACCGGGCGCAACTCGTCGGCGGCCCGGCCGTCGACTCTGGATTTTCCGTTCAAACCGTCACTCTGCTTTCTTCGAACACCGCGCCCTTGGGCACGATCACAATCCCTGAGTCCGTAACCGAGAACCTCTGGCGGTCGAGCTCGAGATCGTAGCCGATCACCGTGCCGGACGGCAGATGCACGCCCTTGTCGATGATCGCCCGGCGGATCTTCGAGTACCGCCCGACTTCCACGCCATCCATGAGGATCGACTCCTCGATCTCGGTGTACGAGTTCACGCGCACGCGCGGATGGAGCACACAGCGGTTGATCGTCCCGCCGGAGATGATCGAGCCGTCCGACACGAGCGAGTTCGTGGCGGCGCCGATCCGCGCGGACGTCGGGTCGGCGAAGACGAACTTCGCCGGCGGCTGGTGCAGCGGGGCCGACACGAGGGGCCACGAGGCGTTGTAGAGGTTGAACAGCGGCGTCACGGCCACGAGGTCCAGCGCCGCCGCAAAGTACGAATCCACCGTCCCCACGTCGCGCCAGTAGCCCTGGTTGTACTCCTCCTCGCCGGGGATGAAGTTCGTGCCGAAGTCGTACGCATACACCTTCGACCGCTCGTACATCTCCGGGATGATCTCCTTGCCGAAGTCGACGCCCGCGTTCCGCAGCGAGTTGCGCTGCAGCACGTCGATCATCACGTTCGCCTTGAAGATGTAGTTGCCCATCGACGCCAGGACCATGTCCGGCCGCCCGGGGATCGTCTTCGCGCCTTCCTTCGGCTTTTCGACGAAGCCCGTCACCCGGAAGTCCGAATCGATCTCCACCACCCCGAAGTGGTGCGCCTCGCTCAGCGGCACCGGGATGGTCGCGATGGTCAGGTCCGCGTCGTTGTTGATGTGCTCCTGCAGCATCTGGTTCACATCCATCTTGTAGATGTGATCGCCGCCGAACACGCAGACGTACTCCGGCTGTTCGTCGAAGATCAGCTCCAGGTTCTGGAACACCGCGTCGGCCGTGCCGCGGAACCAGAACGGGCCGCGCCGCATCTGCGCGGGCACGACGTCCACGTACTGTCCGATCTCCGGCACCAGCCGCCAGGTGCGCGTGATGTGCTCGATGAGCGAGCTCGACTTGAACTGCGTCAGGACCTTGATCTTGAAAAAGCCGGAGTTGATGAAGTTGTTGATGACGAAATCGATGATGCGATAGCGGCCCCCGAACGGAACCGCGGGCTTGGCGCGGTCTTTCGTCAAAGGGAAGAGCCGTTCGCCCTGCCCGCCGGCGAGGATCATGGTGAGGACGTTTCTACGCGCGAGCGATCCGTACATGCGACTCCCGTCCTGTGCGAGATTCTTTCCAAGATCATGATGCGGCGCAACATTCGTATACTGCGCGCGGTATGGCCGAGAAGGACTACTACGAGATCCTGGGTGTCAAGAAGACGGCCACCGAGGCCGAGCTGAAAAAGGCATACCGGGACCTCGCGAAGAAGTATCACCCGGACAAGAACAAAGGCAACAAGGAAGCGGAGAACAAGTTCAAAGAGATCTCCGAAGCCTACGCCGTTCTCTCCGATAAAGAAAAGCGCGAGCAGTACGACCGCCTCGGCCGGGAGGCCTTCGGCCCCGGCGGCGCGAACCCGTTTGCGGGCTTCGACTTCTCGGAGTTCATGGGCGGCGGGGGCCGCGGCCGCCGCGCCAGTGCCGGCGGACGCACACGCTCGTCGACCGTAGACTTCACCGACATCTTCGGCGATCTCTTCGGCGGCGGAGGTCGCGGAGGCAGCGGCTTCGAGGCCGCGCCCGAGCCGGACATGCAGGCCGAGGTCACCATCGAATTCCGGGACGCCATCCTCGGCAACACCATGGGCCTGCAGGTCAACGGCGAGTCGATCAAGGTGAAGATCCCCGAAGGGATCCGCGACGGACAGAAGATTCGCGTGCCCCGTAGAGGGCAGGCCATCCAGCTCACCGTCCACGTGAAGCCGCACCCGTTCTTCGAGCGCCGAGGGGACGACATCCACATCGACCTGCCGGTGACGGTCGGCGAAGCCATCCGCGGCGCGGACGTCGACGCTCCGACGATCCACGGCTCCGTGCGCATGCGCATCCCGCCCGGCACCCAGGGCGGCCGCGTGATGCGGCTCTCGGGCAAAGGCGTGAAGAAGAAGACCGGGGCCGGCGATCACTACTCCCGAATCATGATCATGGCCCCACCGAGTGCGCCGCCCGAGGCGGTGGATGCGATCGAAGAGGCCTACACAGAGAATCCGCGAGCGAATCTGAGAGCGACGCTTTAGATGCAGATCCAACTCCTCCGTGCAGACATCACCTCGCTGAAAGTCGACGCCATCGTCGCTCCGAGCTCGCCGGCCACGCTGCAGAACGGGCGCGCGACGGTCGTCACCGGCGGCAACCTGCTGGCCCGCTTCGTCATCGAAGTGCCCGTACCGCTCGGGACCGACGAAGACGCGGATGCGCGTCTTCGCGACGCCACCCGCGAGGCGCTCGAGCGCGCCGACGAGCTCGCGGTCGCCATCATCGGCATCCCCGTCCTCGGCAAACAGGCCCTGGGCCTCGACCGCTGCGCGCGAAGCATGCTCCGCGCGACCCTCGACTACCGCGCCCGCGCACGCTCCCTGCACCGCGCCGTCTTCTGCCTGTTCGGGGCAGACGAGTACGCGATGTTCGACAGCGTGCTCAAGGAGCTCGAGAGTTGAATCAGATCTATGTCATCGGAGACTCGCACATCGGCCTCGGCGAAGGCAGCGAAGAGCCGGTGAACGCGTGGCTCGACCGCTTCGCGGCGCTGCAGCCGCGGGCGCTGTACTTGAATGGCGATCTCTTTCACTACCTCATCGCGCACCGGAACTTCCGGACGCGGTCGGTGGACCGGGTGATGGCGAAGTTCCGCGAGCTGCGCGACCGCGGGATCCCGATCCATTACGTCGAAGGGAACCGCGACTTCTTCCTGAAAGGCTCGTTCGTCGAGGACGCGGTGACGGACATCGCGCTGGAGTACGCGATCCCCGCGGGCACGAAGAAGTACCTGATCATCCACGGCGACCTGATCAACGACCGCGACTTCGCGTACCGCTTCTGGCGGCGCGCGTCGAAGAACCCGGTCACGAAGATCGGGGTAAGCCTCGTGCCGAAGAAGATCGCCAGGAACTTCGTCGACAGCGTCGAGAAGAAGCTGGCGAAGACGAACTTCAAGCACAAGTCGCGCGTCCCGGTGGAGCTGATGGAACTGTACGGACGCTCGCGGGCCCGCGAAGGATTCACGGACGTGGTGTTCGGTCACTTCCACCAGAAGCTCGTGCTGCCGGGGAAGACCACGGTGACGGTGCTGCCGCCGTGGTACGAGACGGGTGAGGCGATGCGGATCGACCCGGTGACGGGGACCGCGGACTTCGTGGTGGTCTAGAATCGCCCTCCCTATGCGCGTGACCTTTCTCGGCTCCGGGACGTCGACAGGCGTGCCGGTGGTCGGCTGCCGTTGCCGCGTGTGTACCTCCACGCACCCGCGCAATCAGCGCCTCCGGCAGTCGGTCTCGATCGAGGCGCGCGGGAAACACTTCCTCATCGACACCACCCCCGACCTGCGCCTGCAACTGCTGCGGCATCCGATCCCGCGCCTCGACTTCCTCCTCTACACGCACTCGCACTCCGACCACCTCATGGGTCTGGACGACATCCGCCCGTTCAACTTCCGGCAGCGCGAGCCCATCCGCGCGTACGCCAGTACGCCCACCGCGAAGGCCATTCGCCGGGCGTTCGGGTACATCTGGGACAGCTCGCAGCTCGGCGGCGGGAAGCCGCAGCTGGATCTCGTGGAGATCGACGGGCCGTTCGCGCCGGACGGCATCGAGATCGTCCCCATCCCGGTGATCCACGGCGACTGGACGATCCTCGGATTCCGGATCGGCCCGTTCGCCTACCTGACGGACACGAACGGCATCCCGCCGGAGTCGATGAAGCTCCTTGAAGGGGTGGACACGCTCGCGCTCGACGGCCTCCGTCCCGCGCCGCCGCACCCGACGCACTTCACGATCGAGCAGGCCGTCGCCGCAGCGCGGCAGGTCGGTGCGCGCGTGACGTACCTGATCCACCTCACGCACGAAGTCGAGCACGAGGAGCTCGAGGCCCAACTGCCCGAGGGAGTGCATCTGGCCTACGACGGGTTGGAGCTGGAGTTTTGAGAGTCATTCAGAAGTCCGGACCCCTGGACGCCACCGTCACCGCGCCTCCGTCGAAGTCGTATTCCGTGCGCGCCCTGCTGCTCGCCGCGATGTCGCGCGGCACGACCACCGTCCGCAACTGCCTCGACGCCGACGACACGCGCTACGCGTTCGAGGCGCTGAAGACCATCGGCTTCGACGCCAGCGGCGCGTTCAAGAGCGAGCTGACGATCGGCGGACGGAAGTCGATGTCGGCGAACGAAGTGCCGGTCTTCATCGGCAACGCCGGCACGGCGATGCGCTTCTTCACCGGCTGGCTCGCCTTCACGCCGGGACGCTTCGACCTGCGCGGCGAAGAGCGGATGCACGAGCGGCCGATCGGCGACCTCGTGGAAGTGCTGCTCTCCATCGGCGCGGAGGTCGAGTACGTCGAAAAGGAGGGCTACCCGCCCCTCCGCATCCGCGGAAAGCGCATGCGCGGCGGGTTCGACGTGACGATCTCGGCGGAAACATCGAGCCAGTTCGTCTCCGCTCTGATGCTGGGCGGCGCGACGCTCCCGGACGGCATCACCCTCCGCATCTCCCAGCTCGCCTCGGGGCCGTACATCGACATCACCGCCGATATCCTGCAGACGTTCGGCGCGAAGGTGACGCGCGACGGGAACACGATCAACGTCCGGGCTGGCAATCTGGAGCGCCCGGAGTACGTCGTGGAAGGCGACTACTCGTCCGCGTCGTACTGGTTCGCCGCGGCTGCCGCGACGAAGGGGACGATGCGCGTGCGCGGCCTGGCCATCCCGACGGCGCAGGGCGACGCGGGGTTCCTCGACATCCTGAAGGCGATGGGCTGTGCAATCAACGTCACGGAAAGCGAGATCACCGTGACCGGCGCGGAAACCCTGCGCGGCGGCACGTTCGACTGCAACGCGACGCCGGACGTCGTCCCGACGCTCGCGGCGATCGCGCCGCTCGCGTCGTCGCCGGTGGAGATCGTGAACGTGGCCAACCTGCGCGTGAAGGAATCCGACCGCCTCGCCACCGTCTCCTCGGAGCTCCGCGCCCTCGGCGCCACCGTTGAGGAGCGCCCTGACTCGCTGCTGATCCATCCGGGCTGGAGCGATGCGCCGGCGATCGTGGAGACGCACAACGACCACCGCATCGCCATGGCCTTCGCGATCGCGGGACTGGCGCGGGGGAACGTGACCATCGCTCGGGACCAAGTTGTGTCAAAGTCGTATCCCAGGTTCTGGCGCGACCTGTCGTCCGCCATAGCCCCGAGCGCAGTCGAGGGGCTTCGGTAGAAAGATGGACACCTGGTATTTAGTCCTCGCGTTTGTCTTCGTGCTGGCGAACGGTTTCTTCGTCGCCGCCGAGTTCGCGATCGTCAAAGTCCGCTCCACGCAGATCACCGAGCTCGCGGAGCAAGGCAGCGCGCGCGCGAAGATGGCGAAGAAGCTGATCCGTCATCTCGACGCCTACCTTTCCGCGACCCAGCTCGGCATCACCCTCGCCTCGCTCGCTCTCGGCTGGATCGGCGAGCCCGCGTTCCACCATCTCATCCAGCCGCTCTTCACGCGTTTCCAGGTGGGCGAGGCCGCCGCGAAGTCGATCTCCGCGACGGTCGCGTTCATCATCATCTCCATCCTCCACATCGTCCTCGGCGAGCTCGCGCCCAAATCGATCGCCATCCAGAAGCCGGTCGGCACGACGCTCTGGACGGCGCACCTGCTGCACGCGTTCTACGTCATCACCTTCCCCGCGATCTGGGTGCTCAACGGCACGTCGCGCGCGCTGCTCAAGCTCGTCGGAATCCACCCCGCCGGCGAGCACGCGGAGATTGCGCACTCACCCGAGGAGCTGCGGCTGATCCTGGCGAGCTCGGAGAAGGCGGGGATTCTGTCGGAGGAGAACCGGGAGATCATCGAGGGTGTCTTCCAGTTCGCCAAGCGCACCGCGCGGCAGATCATGGTGCCGCGCACGGACGTGGTGATCCTCTCCACGACGCGCACGATCGAGGAGAACCTCGAGACCATCCGCACGACGCGCCACACGCGTTATCCGCTGTGCGAGGGAAGTCTCGACAACACGATCGGGCTGATTCACGTGAAGGACCTGCTGCTCGCGCAGCTGCGCGGGCCGGGGCGGAGCCTCCAGGAGATGCGGCGCGAGGTGTTGTTCGTGCCGGAGAACAGCACGGTCGAGTCGCTGCTGTCGCAGTTCATCGAGAGCAAGACGCACATGGCCGTGGTCCTCGACGAATACGGCGGCTCCTCGGGCATCGTCTCGCTGGAGAACATCACCGAGGAGTTGTTCGGGCAGATTCAGGACGAGTTCGATCGGGAGCGTCCGGAGATCGAGCCCCTCGGCAACGGACGCTATCGGGTGCGCGGCGACTATCTGATCGAGGATCTCGCGGATCGCCTGAAGATCGATCTCGGCGAGCCGGAGGAAGAGACCGTGGGCGGCTACGTCGCCGCACGCCTCGGGCGCGAAGTGACGCCGGGTGACAAAGTGGAGCTGGGCGATCTCGCCATCAGCGTCCTCGAAGCGGAACGCTTCCGGGTGCGCTGGGTGCTCGTGGTGAGCAAGGCGCCGCCGGTGGAGATCGTGGAAGAGGAAGAAGAACAGGCGTGAGGCGGGCCGGAGCCCGCCCCACGCGAAATCAGTCCTTGTGGTGGTGGAACAACCCCGTGAGCTTCGTGGACACCGCTCTCCATACGCGGGACATCACCCCTTCCTCATGCTGTTGAGCAGCGGCGTGGTGCGCGTAGCGAGCTTCCTTCAAGATCCGGTTGGTTTCCTGGATTCGCATCCCTAAGCTCCTTTCACTGCTTATATTTGCGAGAGGGATGCCATCATTTGTTCGATTCCGCCTTCTGGTGGTACGCGACCACGATGTCACGCACTTGTTCGGGCGTATCGACGACGTGGATGCTGTCGACGTCCTCCTGCACGATGTTGTTCGCGGCGAGCACGCGTGCGCGCAGCCAGACGATGAGTCCGGCCCAGTAGTCGCTGCCGTAGAGGATCACCGGGAAGTCGGAGATCTTCTTGGTCTGGATGAGGACGAGGGCGCCGAACAGCTCGTCGAGCGTCCCGAAGCCTCCGGGAAACGTGATGAACGCCTCGGAGTACTTGATGAACATCGTCTTCCGCACGAAGAAGTAGCGGAAGGTCATGGCCTTGTCGACGAAGCCGTTGAGCTGCTGCTCGAAGGGCAGCTGGATGTTGCAGCCAATGGAGAGCGCGCCCGCCTGCTGCGCGCCTTTGTTTGCCGCTTCCATGATGCCGGGACCGCCGCCGGTGATGATGGCGAAGCCGGCCTGGCCGAGGAGCTCGGCGGTGCGGACGGCGTCGTCGTAGTAGTGGTCGGAGAGGACCGTGCGCGCAGAGCCGAAGATCGACACCGCGGGATACACGTCGGCGAGGTGATCGAAGCCGGTGACGAACTCGCTCGTGATGCGCAGCACGCGCCACGACTCACTCTGCAGCGTCTCGGCCCGGGACGGGCGATCGAGGAGCTTGCGATCCTCGAGATCCTCACGACGGGTGGCGGCGAGATGGAGGGAGTCTGGTTGCGCCATAGCGGCGCATTGTAGGGCGGGCTGGAGCCCGCCCTACGTTGGCTACTGTCTGAGCTTGATCACCGCGGTCTCGATCAGCTTGTCCCCAGGCAAGCCGCTCTGCCACGCGGTGGCCTTCACGCTGCCCGTCTCGCTCATCGTGCCGAACGCCGTGCGGACGCGGAACCGGACCGTCGAGCTCTCGGCCGGCTGAATGTTGCCGAACGTGAAGCGGTACATGTTCGAGCCCGGCGTGTGCATCACGTTCACGCCGCGCTCATTCGTCTGATCCATGATCACGAGCTGTGGAGGCAGCTCGACCTCGAGCAGGATGTCCTGGATGTTGTTGACGCCCCGGTTGCTGATGTTGACGTCGAGGTTGTCCACACCCGATTCCGGCAGGTCGGACGGGTGCACGATGTTGAGCTTGAGCAACTGGCCGCGCGAAGTCACGGCCATCCCGCTGGATTTGCACGCGGTCGTGGAGAGAAGCGCGACAGCGAGCACTGCAATGACTGCGAGCGAGAGAAGCGATTTGCGTCTCATGTAGAGTTCTCCTTACACCTCAGTTATTGTGCAAATGCACTGCCCGCAACGATTCTTGCAAGTACGAGCGCGCAATGACGTATTACATCGGTGTCGACGGCGGCGCGTCCAAGACAGCGGCGATCGTCGTGGATGAGAATGGTAGAAAAGTCGGGGCCGGCCTGGCGGGCGGGTCCAATCATCTTCGCGTGGGGATCGAAGAGGCGACCCGCAACGTCGAGCGCGCCGTGAACATCGCCCTGCGCGAGGCGCACATCGCGATCAACGACGTGGAGTACGCCTACTGCGGCATCGCGGGCTCCGATCATCCGGTCCACCGCCAGCGCGTCGTCGATTCGCTGCAGGTCTTCTTCCCGCGCGGCAACTTCATCGTCGACACCGACGCGCGCATCGCCCTGACCGGCGCGGTCGGATTCGGCGCGGGCATCGTCATCATCGCCGGCACCGGCTCGGTCGCGTTCGGCCGCAATCCGGCGGGCGAAGAAGCACGCGCCGGCGGCTGGGGTCCGACCCTCGGCGATGAAGGCAGCGGCTTCTGGATCGCGCGGGAAGGCCTGTCCGCGATCGTGCGCGCGCACGATGGCCGCGGCTTCGCGACGGCGATGACGGACCTGCTCTGCCAGGAGTACGAGATGTGTAGCCCGGACGAGCTGCCGCGTTTCGTCTACGCAACGACGACGCACGTCGACGACATCGCGCGCTACGGGAAGCTGGTGATCGAAGCCGCGCAGGCCGGCGACACCGTCGCCTCCGACATTCTCGGACGCGCCGGCTCGGAGCTCGCGCACTGCGTGCTCGCGGTCGCGCGCAAGCTGCACATGACCGACACGGAGTTCCCCGTCGCCTACGTCGGCGGCGCGTTCCACGCGCACGAGCTGCTGCTCAATCCGATGCGCCTGCGCCTCCAGCGCGACGCGCCCGGCGCGACGCTGCAGCCTCCCCAGCTGCCTCCGGTCGAAGGGGCCGCCATGATGGCGCGGCGCGCCGCGGAACAGCCCCGGGTGGGGCGACCGCTCGAGGTTTCCATTAGCCGTTAGCTCCGAGCGGAGTCGAGGAGCCAACTTAGCACCTGCGCTGCACAATCCAACGAGCGAATGCACATGCACCGCGGGTTGTGCGCACGCAGCGTTGTTGCTAAGTTGGCCCCTCGACTTCGCTCGGGGCTAACGGGCTTTACGCGTGCTTCTCACACTCATCGCAGCGGCCATCGCCAGCCTCCTGCTCCTCACCGGCGTGGTCCGGTGGAGCGAGGTCTCCATCGACGTCGAGCTGCTGCTCGTCCTCTTCGCGCTGCTGCTGGCGGTGGAGATCCTTCGCGCGTCGGGCTATCTCGACGTGCTGGTGAAGCGCGCGATGACGCGCTTCCGCACCACGCGCTCGTTCGGCTTCGCGATGGTGATGTTCAGCGGCGTGCTGGCCATGTTCGTCACCAACGACGTGGCGTTGTTCGTGACCATCCCGTTCACCGTCATCGCCAGCCGCTTCTCCGACTTCGACATCGAGGACGCGGTGATCCTCGAGATCGTGGCGGTGAACCTCATCGGCTCCCTCACGCCGCTGGGCAATCCGCAGAACCTGTTCGTCTACCACCGCGCGGGCTGGAACGCGGGCGAGTTCATCATGGCGATGCTGCCGTTCGTCGGCTGGTGTACGGCCGGACTGATCGCGGCCCTGTTCCTCCTCGGGCCATCGCACGAGATGAAGCGCAACGACGTCGCCCTGCCGGACCGCAATCACTACGCGGCGGTCGCGGGCGCGATCTGCCTGGCGCTCGTGATCCTGCACATCGCGCATGCGATCGAGGCATGGCCCGCGGCCATCGCGGCGGCGATCGCATGGCTGCTGTTTGTGCGCAAGCGCGTCGACCTCTGGATCGTCCCGCTGTTCTTCTTCGTCTTCATCATCGTCGCCGGCATGACCGTCCTTGGCCTGCGCTTCGGCGAGAACCTCTATGTCGCCGCGATCGGGCTCTCCCAGGTGATCTCGAACGTACCGGCGACGATCCTGCTCTCCCCGGCTGCCGATTCCCGCTGGCTCGAGCTGCTCTACGGCGCAAACGCCGGCGGCTGCGGCACGATCGTCGCCTCGTTCGCCAACCTCCTCGGGTGGCGCATCTACGTACGCGAGTCCAACCGCGATCCTCGCTTCTTCCGCCGTCTCACGATGATCGAATTCGCGTTCCTCGCGTGGGCGGCGGCCGGAGGCTGGCTGCTCCTGCAGGTGACTTAAGTGTGGTTGGGGTCTGACCCCACCCACACTTAACGGGAACGCGCCTTCGCCGTCACGTCGTAGAACTCCTCGCCCGGAACCCACATCGGCTTGTCCGTGGCGTTCGCGGCTTCCCAGCCGAGCCAGAAGGCGAGGCGGCCGGCCTGGGTGGCCGCGTTGAAGTCCCAGGACGGGTCGTACTCGTCGCTGGCCTGGTGGTAGTGCTTGTCGCGGTACTCCTTCGTCTTCGTTGGTCCCCACTCCGCAGGCTTGCCGGCGATGTCGTTGCCCTGCTTGATCGAGAACGCCGGCACACCCACCTTCGCGAGGCTGAAGTGATCGGAGCGGTAGTACGAGCCCTGCTCCGGCGCCTGGTCCGGCACGATCGTGAGGCCCAGCGCCTTCGTCACCTTCTGCGCGGTCGGGAAGAACGTCGTGCGGTCGATGCCGATCATCGACACACTCCCGACGTTGCCGAGGAGATGGATGGCGTCGATGTTCAACCCCATGGCAATCCGGCCCGCCGGCACCACCGGATGCTCGCCGAAGTACTCCGACCCGAGCAATCCCTGCTCCTCGGCCGCGACGAGCGCGAAGAGGATGCTGCGCTTCGGGCGCGGCTCCGCCTGGCTCCACACCCGCGCCACCTCGAGGATCGTGGCCGTGCCGCTCGCGTTGTCGATCGCGCCGTTGTAGATCGTGTCCTTCGGATCGTCGTCATCAGGCGTGCCGATGCCGAGGTGGTCGTGATGGGCGCTGTAGAGCACAGCCTCGTCCTTCAGCTGCGCGTCGCTGCCTTCCAGCTTCGCCACGACGTTCGCGGTGTCGAACGGGCGGATCGTGCTGGTGATCTTGCCGGAGAAATGAAAGCCGAGCGACACCGGCTTGAAATCGCGCGAGCCCGCCGCCTTCGTCAGAGCCGCGAGGTCGCGTCCCCCCGTCTTGAACAGCTCGGCCGCCACACCTTCCGAGACCCAGCCCGCGAACGCCAGCGCGTGCTGGCCCGGCGTGTTCTTCACGTACGCCTGCTCGCCCGTCCACGAGTTCCGCACGACCTGCCAGCCGTAGCCCGCCGCGCGATCGGTGTGAATGAGGATCACGGCGTCCGCGCCGCGCGCCGTGCCCTGCTCGAACTTGTACGTCCAGCGGCCGTAGTACGTGCGCGCGCGTCCCCTGAAGAGGTCCGGCTCCTTCTCCGTGGCCGGAGGGTCGTCGACGAGCATGATCAGGGTCTTGCCCTTGGCGTCGAAGCCTTTGTAGTCGTCCCATTTGTACTCAGGCGCCGAGACGCCATGCCCCACGAACACCACTTCGGAATCGAAGCTCACGCTCTCCTTCTGCGACTGGTTCCCGCCGACGAACTGATCGCGATACTTCAGCGCTCCGAGGTCCGAATCGCCCTTCCGGAACGAAACGGTCGACTTCGTCTCGTCCGTCGTGATGCCGAGGAGGGACACTTTCTGGAAGTACGTGCCGTTGTCTCCCGCCGGCTGGAGGCCGATCGCCTCGAACTGCGACGCGAGGTAGCTCGTGGCGAGCGCGTCCCCGCGCGTGCCCGGCCCGCGGCCTTCGAGCAGGTCGCTCGCCAGGAACTTCAGGTGCGCACGCACCGCCTCGGCACGGAACGCGTCGAACGAGCGCTGTACGGTGGCGGGCACGTCCTGACCGAGGAGCGGCAGGGCGAAGGCGAGGAGAAAGAGGGCTCGGAACCGTTTCATGCGCCGATGGGAACAGGTCAAAATCAGCCGTTCAACCAGCGTCAAAGCGCGTTCACTAAAACGTAACAGCATTTTCCTGCACAACAGGGGTGAAGGGAGGGTAGGGATTTCGGGACATAAATCACTCCTCTGTAGAGTGAATCAAAAAGCCCACATCGAAATCGACACGACGATTGCTGTTCACCTCCCTACGTCCGAGCGGGTGCTCGACAAACTCGCCGATATCCTCTTTGCCACCGATGAGATCCTAGGCATGGTCCGCCAGGGGGAGCGGATGCCCGATGCGACTACGGTGTTCATCGCGGAATCGGTCCAGAGCGTTTATGACCAGGTCAACGAGCTGATGAAGCGGCTCTCCGACTAAAACAGCACCGTCAGGCGTATTTCTAAAAACAGCACTTGACGTTCTGTGCCTCCGAACTTAACTTAACACTGTTAAGTTTCGGAGGAATGGTTTGGGACCGAAAGAACGTCGAGAACGGGAGCGCGAAGAGATCCGGACCCGGATCCTGGACGCTGCCCGTGAGCTGTTCGCCAGCGAAGGAGTCGAGTCCGTCACGATGCGCCGCATTGCGGACCGCATCGAGTACTCCCCCACCGCGATCTACTTCCATTTCCGCGACAAGGAATCCCTCCTCGCCGAGCTCTGCGACTACGACTTCCGCAACTTCGCGCATGGGTTCACCGTCATCGCCCAGATCCCCGACCCGGTCGAGCGCCTCCGCGCCGCCGGCCGCTCCTACGTCGAGTTCGGCCTCACGAACCCCAGCCACTACCGGCTGATGTTCATGACCCCGAAGCCGGCGAACGACAAGACGGACAAGAGCGGCATGGGCAACCCGGAAGAAGACGCATATGCGTTCCTGAAAGGAATCGTCCACGACCTCGAGGCGCAGGGGCGCCTCCGTGACGACCTCACGGACGCCGACCTCGTCGCGCAGACGATCTGGGCCACGATCCACGGCGTCGTCTCGCTGGAGATCGCCAAGGCCAACGACGAGTGGGTGGAGTTCCGCCCGATCGAAGAGCGCACCGCGCAGGTGCTCGACATGGTCGAGAAGGGAATGCTGAAATGAGCGTCGATCTCGCCACCAAGTCACTCCTCCACGACAAGCTCCGTTTCCTCATCACGGTTTCGGGCGTCGCGTTCGCCGTCACGCTCGTGTTCGTGCAGGTCGGTCTCTTCCTCGGCCTGATGGACAACGCGTCGCTGACGATCGATCAGATCGACGCCGAGCTCTGGGTCACGTCGCGCAACACGCCGAACGTCGACTTCGCGCACACGTTCCCGGAGACGTACATCAAGCGCGTGCGCTCGATCCCCGGAGTCGCACGGGCGGACAACCTCATCGTCTGGTTCATGAACGTGAACCTGCCCACCGGCGCGGTCGAAGGGACGGAGGTGTACGCGCTGGAGAACTTCTCGCACTGGAACTTCCCGCAGGGCGTCGTCGAAGGCGACCTCGCCGATCTCCGCCGCGGCCCCTACATGGTGCTCGACGACTCCGCGAAGAAGCGCTGGGGACCGTTCAAGCCCGGCGACTACCGCGAAGTACTGGGGCGCCGCCTGAAGATCATCGGCCGCACGGTCGACGCGAAGTCGTTCACGACCACGCCGCTGACGTTCATGGACTACCGCCTCGCGCAGTCGCTCAACGAGAGCGACCTGCGCGGGAACACCACGTACACGCTGGTGAAGCTCGCGCCGGGCGCGGATGCCGAGGCGGTGCGCGCGGAGATCCGGAAGCGCCTGCCGTACAACGACGTCTTCACGAAGCGCGAGTGGGCGGAGCGCTCGCGCAAGTACTGGATCGAGTCGACGGGCCTCGGCCTGAACATGTACATCACCGTCTTCCTCGGATGCCTGGTCGGGATCGTGGTCGTCGCGCAGACGCTGTACACGTCGACGATGGAGCACATCCGCGAGTTCGGCACGGTGAAGGCGATCGGCGGCGGCAACGGCGACATCTACCTCATCCTCGGCAAGCAGGCCACGATCGCGGCGATCGCCGGCTTCGCGTTGGGCGCACTGCAGGCGTTCGCGCTGCGGCCGGTGATGGCGAAGATCGACCTGAAGCTGATCATCCCGACGGAGCTCTACGTGATGGTGCTGATCGGCGCGATCGCGTTGTGCCTGACCGCGGCGGTGATCTCGTTCCGGAAGGTCGCGTCGATCGATCCCGCGCTCGTTTTCCGCACCTGATTTTTCACCACAGAGAGCACAGAGCACACAGAGGAGTCATCGAATGTCCATCCTCCATACGAAACGTGTCGAAAAACACTTCCAGGAAGGGCGGGAGGTCGTGCCCGTGCTGCGGGGCATCGACTTCGCGGTCGAGCGCGGCGAGATCGTCTCGCTCGAAGGGCCGTCCGGGTCGGGGAAGACCACCTTCCTCTCCATCATGGGCTGCATCCTCACGCCGTCGAGCGGCGAGGTCGTCATCGAAGGGCAGACCGTGGCGGAGAAGAGTCTCGCCAGCATCCGCAAGCGCTCCCTCGGCTTCGTGTTCCAGCAGTTCAATCTCTTTCCCTCGCTCACCGCGCTCGAGAACGTCGAGTACGCGCTGAACGTGAAGGGACTGAAGAACAAAGGCGCCCGCATCGAAGCGCAGCGCGTCATCGAGGCCGTCGGGCTCGGCGACCGCCAGCACTTTCTGCCGCGTGAGCTGAGCGGCGGCCAGAAGCAGCGCGTCGCGATCGCCCGCGCGCTCGCGGGCAGCGCGCCGATCCTGCTCGCCGACGAGCCCACGGCGAACCTCGACACCCAGGTCGGCACGCAGGTGCTGGAGATGTTCCGCGCGCTCGCCAAGCAGGAGAACCGCGCGCTGGTCATCGTCACGCACGATCCGAAAGTACGCAACATCGCAGACAGAGTCGTAAAGATTCAGGACGGAGCACTCGTATGAACCGCATTCTCTATCCCCTCCTCGGCATTCTTCTCCTCGGCGCCACGGTCGTGCAGTTGAACGCCACGCGTCCCAAGCCCGCGCCGGCGCGCGTCGACAAAGTCGCGGAGACGCCGCGCGTCGTCGCGGAAGGCCGCGTCGTCACCTATCCCGGCGCGGAGGTCACGATCGGCAGCGACGTCGCCGGCACGATCGCCCGCCTCACCGTGAGCGAGAAAGAGACCGTCCGCCGCGGCCAGACCATCGCCACGATCCAGGCCGACGACACCCGCGCCGCCCTCGGCGTCGCCCGTGCGCGCGTCGGCGAAGCGGACGCGGACATCCGCCTTTTCCAGTCCGAGGTGGTCAGGGCGCAGAACCTCTGGCAGGTGGATATCGGATCGAAGCAGGCCTGGGAGAAGGCGGACCGCGATCTCGACGCCGCGCGCGCACGCCGTGCATCGGCGAACGCGGAAGTGGCGCGCCTCGACGCGCTCGTCGAGAAGACCATCATCACCGCGCCGATCGACGGCGTCGTGATCTCGCGACACGCGCAGGCCGGCGAGAGCGTGGCCGTCGGCGACGAGATCGTCACCATCGCCGACCTCTCGAAGACCCGCATCGAAGCGGAGATCGACGAGTTCGACGTCGCGCGCATGAAGCTCGGCGCGGCCGTGAAGTTCAGCGCGGAAGGCTTCGACCACGCGTGGCGCGGCACGATCGAGGAGATCCCGGACTCCGTCGTCAACCGCCGCATCAAGCCGCAGGATCCGGCCAAGCCGATCGACACGCGCGTACTGCTGGTGAAGATCGCGCTCGCCGAGCCGACGCCGCTGAAGCTCGGACAGCGCGTGGAGGTCAGGATCGACTGACCTTCAGATGACAGCAGGGGTGGCCGGGCGTATCCTTGGCGTGTTCTCTCCAGACGCCCATGAAACCCCTCGCTCTCGTGATCGAGAACGACAGCGGCACGCGTAAGCTGCTGGACGTTCTGCTGACGCGCGCCGGACTCGAGGTCGATCTCGTTCCGACCGGCCTCGACGCGTTGCTCCTGCTCGCGAACGTACGCTACGACGTGCTGTTCCTCGACCTCCTGCTCCCCGGCACGAGCGGCATGCAGCTCCTGGAATGGATCGGGCGGGAGCAACCGCGGACGCTGGCGAGATCGATCGTCCTGTCGTCCGCCCCGGAGCGCCAGCTGCACATCGTGCGCGAGCAGTGGCCGCAAGTGCGCGTCATCCGCAAGCCGTTCGAGCTCGGGGACATCGTCGAGAGCGCCCAGGCGATGGCGGCCCGTAGCGAGGAGCGCGACCCGTCGTTCGCCGAGGTCTTCTGCCGGCGCTCCGTGCGTGCGGGGGCGCGGGCAGGCGTGATCGCGCGGAAGAACGGCTCGCGCGTCGAGGCGCTCCATTCCTTCGGTTACAGTCGCGGAGAAACGGAGTCGTACTTTCCGCTCCGGCTCGACGCGCCGGTCCCTCTGTGCGCCGCCATTCGCAACGAGACTCCCGTGTGGCTCGCCTCGCTGACCCTCGCCGGCACCGAGTATCCGCTGCTCAAGCCGGTGTTCGAGAAGTACGAGAGCCGCGCGCTGGCCGCCGTGCCTCTCGTAAGAGGCGGACACGTTCTCGGCGCGGTCGGGTGGAGCTTCCGCGAGCCGCGCCTCTTCACCGACGCCGAGCAGCAGCCGTTCCTCTCCATCGCCGCCACGGTGGCCGAGGGATTGCCGGACCAGCCCGGACAATCCGTGGCCGCGGCAGGAGCGTAACCGCGTGGCGACCACGCTCCCAGTCGACGCCCGCTCGCTCGAAGTCCTCAACCAGGTCGCGCGCATCGCCTCGCTCGACCTCGAGCTGCGCCCGATGCTCCAGCGCATCACCGACACCCTCGCGGAGCAGTTCGACTGGCAGTTCGTCGCGCTGATCTCGCTCGACCTCGAGCGCGGCGCATTTCAATGCGAAGCGCTCTCCACGTCCGTCGACACGTCCGTGTACGTCGGCTATGGACGGGAGCTCGGCAGCGGCGTCGTCGGCCAGGTCGCGGCCACCGGCGAGCCCGTGCTCATCGACGACGTCCGCGCGTGGCCCAACTATGTCGAGACGATGCCCGGCGCGCGCTCGGAGCTCTGCGTGCCGGTGAAGCACCACGGCCGCACCGTCGCTGTGCTGAATATCGAGAGCACGCGGCCCGCGGCGTTCCGCGGGCAGCTGGAGCTGCTCGAGACCGTCGGCGACCAGATCGCCGGCGCCATCGCGAGCGCCCAGCTCTACGAAGAGCTGAAGCAGCGCGCGCGGCTGATGGAGATGATGAGCGAGGTCTCGCGCACCGCGCTCGAAGCGACGGATCTGCAGGAGCTCCTCGATCGCGTGACGCGCTATATTCATGAGCGCTTCCCGCTGATCTCCGTATCCATCGCACGGCAGCCGGTCGCCAGCAGCGGGCCCGCTCACCTCGTCATTCCCATCCGCTTCCAAGACCAGCTCCTCGGCGCCCTCAGTCTCGAGAGCGCGTCGCCGGACGTGTTCACACCGGCCAGCGTCCTCGCGTTCGAAGCGTTCGCGGACCAGATCGCGGGCGCGTTTCACATGGCTTCGGTGAACGAGCGGCTCGGGGAGACGACCAAGCACCTCGCGAGCGCGATCGAGACGCTGCACCGCATCTCCACCCAGGATGGACTCACCGGCGTGGCGAACCGCCGGCACTTCGACGAGACGCTCGCCATCGAGTGGCGGCGCGCCGCGCGCAGCCGCGCCCCGCTGTCGCTGCTGATGCTCGACATCGACTACTTCAAGCCGTTCAACGACACCTCCGGGCATCAGGCCGGCGACGAATGCCTGCGCCGCGTCGCGGACATGCTGTGCGAGTGCGTCCAGCGCGCCGGCGACCTCGTCTCCCGCTACGGCGGCGAGGAGTTCGCGATCCTGCTTCCCGAGACCGACGCCGGGCACGCGCTGGAGATCGCGACGCGCCTCCGCGAGCGTGTCGAAGAGATGAAGCTCTCGCATCCCTCCGCCCCTCTCGGACATGTGACCGTGAGCATCGGCGTTGCGTCCGTGATCCCGCCGCGCGACGGCACCGGCTCCGGCGACTTCCTGCGTGTCGCCGACGCGGCGCTCTACGACGCCAAACGCCAGGGCCGCAACCGCGTCGCGACGTAGGGCGTGGCTTCAGCCCGCCCGCCCACGGGGAGGCGGGCTGAAGCCGCGCCCTACGTTTCTACCGCCGCCGGTCGGGTCGGTGCTGCCTCTGCGCCTCGCCCAGGGGCGGCACGATCTCGACGCCCTGTTCCCCGCGCCTGCCCGCACCGCCGCGGCGCGCTTTCTCCAGCGTCATCAGGAACCCGAACGCCGGGTCCTTGAACTGCAGGTGGCGGAGCATGTTCCAGTGCTTGCGCACGTAGCCCTGCAGGAACTGCAGGACGTGCCCGAGGCTGATGATGCGGCAGGGAGGAATCTCGGAGCCGGGCGGGAACGAGCCGAAGGCGATGAGCCGCACCGAGTACGAGGGCGGGATCTCCGCCTTACCCGTGTGCAGCAACTGCTGGACGACGCGGTCCGTGTCGCCGACCTGGCCGAAGCGGTTGATCACCGTGCGCAGAACGTCCGGATCGCGGATGCCGGAGTTGAGGTTCACCCGCCCTTCTTTCACCTCGCCGATGATCATGTCGATCGAGTCCGTCGGCACCGCGAGCCCGTCGTCGAGACCGGTGACGTCGAGACCCTTCGGCGCCTTGCTCGGCCGCTTCGCCATCGGCTCGCCCGTCGGGAAGCGGAAGGCGAGAATGTCGATGTCCGTGATCGTGCGGAAGCCGTTGCGGCCGGCCCCTGCGATGATCGGATACTCGGCCGAGGTGAAGTAGCCGTTCAGTTGCAGATAGGCCTGAACCAGAGCGACGGCATGATCCATCGGCCGTGCACATTGCGGGTTGCGTTCCACAGCGAGCCGGACTTTCCCCGCGCACGTACGGCGCGCGCGCGTTACACTTTACGCAAAGCTCATGACGATTCAGAAAGACGCCACACCCGCGCGCAAGCCGAGCTACGACTGCCTCAAGTGCCCCGCGTATTGCTGCAGCTACGAGCGCATCATCGTCGAGAACAAAGACCTGCGCAGGCTGGCGAAACACTTCGACATCGACGTCGAGACCGCACGCCGCCGCTTCACGAAAATCAAGGAAAACGAGCAGGTCCTGCGTCACCAGAAGGACAAGGTCTACGGCTCGATCTGCATGTTCATCGACACCAAGACGCGCCGCTGCACGATCTATGAAGCCCGTCCCGGCGTCTGCCACGAGTACCCGGACAAGCCCCGCTGCGGCTACTACGACTTCCTCAAGTGGGAGCGGAGTCATCAGGAAGATGAGGACTTCATCCCCCTGATGATGGGATGACGGAGCGTCGCCTCCTCGTTCTACTTTCCATGATTCGTCGCTTCATCACCGTTGCCGTGCTCAGCGTGTGCGCGACGGCCGCCGTCTTTGCTCAGGACGACAAGTTCACCGAGCAGGTCTCCGTCTCCTACGTGATGGTCCCCTTCACCGTCCTCAGCGGGAAAGGCGTCCCGATCGTCGACCTGAAGCAGAAGGAAGTCTCGCTGCTCGTCGATGGGAAGAAGGTCAGGACCGACCTCTTCGAGCAGTCGCGCAACGCGCCGGTGTCCTGGACGATCCTCCTCGACGGCTCGGGATCGATGGCTCTCGCGGGCAAGATCGACTCGGCCAAGGCGGCCATCAACGCCCTCACCGCACGGCGCCGCGAAGGCGACGACTTCGCGCTTTTCGTCTTCGATTCCGAGGGCCATGCGAACGAGCTCGTCCCTTTCACGGAGAACCCCGCGGCCATCACCAGAGCCCTCGATGTGGTCAAACCGTGGGGCAAAACAGCTTTTTTTGATGCCCTCGCCGAAATGCCCGAAAGGAGCGAGCTCGGGCGCAATCCGACGCGCGCGATCATCCTCCTCAGCGACGGCATCGACAACGCCTCGCGCATGACCCGCGCGACCATCGAGAAGCGCATGGAAGGCGTCTCTATCCCCATTTATGCCTTCGGTTTACGCGAGCCGGGCGAGGCGCGCGCGACGCGCGTCGCGGCGCCCATCAGCGAGGAGATGGCGAACATCGACGTCCTCGAAGAGCTCGCCTTTGCAAGTGGCGGAAGATTGTTCATCGGGAACCGTCCGGAGACCCTTGCAAGCGCCATGGATGGGATCGAAAGCGTACTTCGGGCCCAATATTTGATTGGCTTCCCGCCCACGGGAAAAGGCGGAGTAAAGTACCGCCGCATTTCGCTGGAGCTCGCTGGTCGAGTCCGTTCTGTTCGGGTCCGAGCCGGCTACCGCGGCACAGAGCCTCCGGTACAGACCGCGTCTTCGTCACGCGAGAAATCCAAGCGCAACGAAAGGAAAAAGAGTCGATGAAGAAGTTTTCCACAGCTCTTTGCGCAATCGCGCTGCCTGTAGTTCTCGGCGCGTGCGCCACGTCGAAGTCAGTCGACGAAAAGATCGCCGCCTCGCAGGCGACGACGAATCAGAAAATCGAGTCAGTGTCCTCGCAGGTCGAGGATCTGCAGCAGAAGCAGACGGCCACGGACACCCGCGTCGAGCAGCTCAGCCAGTCCGCCGCGGAAGCACTCCAGCGCGCACAGGAAGCCGGCGTGCTCGCCAAAGGCAAGGTCGTGTTCGAGCAGACGTTCTCCGAGGATCGGGTGAAGTTCAAGCTCGACTCGTATGAGCTGTCGACCGAGGCCAAGACCGCCCTCGACGAATTCGCGGGCAAGGCCAAGGCCCTCGAAGCGCAGTACTTCATCGAGATCCAGGGCCACACGGACGACTCCGGCGGAGAGGGCTACAACGAGGAGCTCGGCCAGCGCCGCGCGGACTCGGTACGCCGCTACCTCTCGCGCGAGCACAAGCTCCCGCTGGCCCGCATGTCGACGATCTCGTACGGCGACACGCTTCCGCTCGAGTCCAACAAGACCCGCGACGGACGCTCCGCCAACCGCCGCGTGGTGCTGGTGGTTCTCGAGTAGCCGCACGCACACGCAGTAGCTAAGGCCGGCGTACAAACGCCGGCCTTTTTGTTTTTCAGGGGTCGTCGGTAGCGACCCTATGCGAACGTCGCCACGACGGGCGCGTGATCGCTCGTTCCGATCTCGCGCTGCGAGGGGCAGGAGACGGCGCGCTTCGCAAGCTCCTCGCTCGCCAGCACGTAGTCGAGGCGCCAGCCGATGTTGCGCTCGCGCATGCTCCGCCACGGCGGCCACCACGAGAAGTAGTTCTCGTCGTCGGGATAGAGCATCCGGCCGACGTCGACCAGACCCCCGTCGCGGATGAGCTGCTCGAACATCTCGCGCTCGACCGGCAGCTGCCCGATCGCGCGCGGCTTGCGCTCCTTCGGATGGACGTCCATCTCCGTCCGGGCGATGTTCATGTCCCCGCAGAGAACGAGCTTCAGCCCGCGCGCCCGGATATCGGCGGCGTAGCCGATCAGGGCGTTGATGAACGCGATCTTGGCCTCGAAGTCCTTTCCGCCGTTCGGAACGTACACGCTGGTGAACACAGTGTCCTCGATTTGAGCCTGTACGATGCGGGTCTCGGTATCGAACGCGGGATGGGTCAGGACCGGGCTCTCGGCGAATCCGGTGCGCACATGGAGCCCCACGCCCGAGTACCCGCCCGCGCCGTGCCAGTAGCACGTATATCCTTCCAGCGAACAGCTTTGCGGGATCTGGTCGAGCCTGGCCTTGATCTCCTGCAGACAGATGACGTCCGGCTGTTCGGCCGCCGTCCAGGCCACGAATTGCTCGTGGCGCGCCCGGATCCCATTCACATTCCAGGTGGCGATTTTCATGGTCCGGGGATTGTATGCGGAGCGTTCATGCGCAAAGGTGTCCTCGCCCTTCTCCTCCTCCTCACCGCACTCCCGGTCCTCGCCCAGGATCGTGACGACGACTGGCGCCGCCGGCGGCCTGACTACGACGACCGCCGCTACTCCCCGCGCGACTCCGCGTTCGAGCTGACGCCGTACATCGGCTACCGCTGGGGCGGAACCATCTTCGCCGACCAGACCTTCATCTTCGGCCAGGACGTCGACGTCGCCTCGAGCGAGAGCTTCGGCGTCGACTTCGCCATCCCCCTCGGCGACACCGGCCTGAAGCTCGAATTACTGGCGAGCCGCCAGTCATCCGAGCTCGAGACCGGCTCCGGCCTGTTCGAGCCCGACGACGAAGTCGCGGACATCGACATCACCTACCTGCAGGGCGGCCTGCAGATCCCCTTCGCGCGCTCGCGTAACGCGACGCCGTACGTCAGCGTCACCGCGGGCCTCGCGAACCTCGACCCGAAGCTCACCGGCGTCGACGCGGAACAACGCTTCGCCGCGTCCGCGGGCATCGGCGTGAAAGTGCCGATGAGCCGCAACCTCAGCTTCCGCTTCGAAGGCCGCGGCTACTACACCGCGCTGGAACAGGAAGAGGAGTGCACGTTCTGCGACTACTACTACAACCAGGACTTCTACCAGGGAGAGGTCAACGCCGGTCTGGTATTCTCGTTCTAGTTTGCTCCCATAGCCCCGAGCGAAGTCGAGGGGCCGAGTTAGTACCTACGCTGCACGATCCGTTGTTGCTAACTTGGCCCCTCGACTTCGCTCGGGGCTACGGGGAGGGCGGTCTGGTATTCTCGTTCTGACGTGATCCTGCTGAGCCGTCTCATCGCCGCGCTGGCCTATGCCGGCGCGGCGTTTTTGTTTGGCGTCGCCCTCGGCGAGCGCGGTGAGCTCGGCATCGTGCACCAGGCCTTCGCGTACGTCATCCCGTTCGTCACCCTCGTCCTGACATTCGTGTCGAGACGCGGCTCCCGCGTGAACGTCCTCCTCACCGGAACCGCCATGTGCGCCGGCGTCCTCCTCGGGCAATTGCAGTTCCGCCGCGCCTGGGACGACTGCCTCACGCGCGGCTACGTCGTCCGCGACGCCCTCGTCCGTTACGACGCCCAGCACGATGGCTATCCCGCGCGCCTCGAAGAGCTGGGCATCGAGATCCCCTGCCGGTGCGGTTTCCGCAAGACGATCCTGCGGTACCTGTCCAACGAACGCGGCTTCAAGTTGTGGATGACGAACGATCGGGAGGTCGTGTCGTTCGGGAAGTCAGCCCCGAGCGAAATCGAGGGGCCACGTTAGCAGCAGCCCGGATCGCGCAGCGCAGGTGCTAAGTTGGCCCCTCGACTGCGCTCGGGGCTGCGGGGTCAGCTCCACCGGAAGATCTTCAGTCCGACCAGGAAGCTCACCACCGCCCACGCCACCAGATTGATGACCTGCGGCAGGACGCCGGCGAATGCCGCAGCCGTCGTTCATCACGGCGCGGAGGGCGTCGGCGAGCGCGGTGAGGGGGAGCGCACGGATGATCGGCTTTACGGCGTCAGGGAAGCGCTCGTAGGAGAAGAACACCCCCGAGCAGATCCACATCGGCATCATCACGACGTTCATCAGGCCGCTCATGGCTTCCAGCGTGCTCACGCGCGACGACACGAGAATGCCGATGCCGGCGAATGCTGCGCCGCCGAGGAGGGAGAGGAAGCAGAAGAGCCAGATCGGGCCGCGGATGGAGACGTCGAACACGAGCCACGCAAACAGCGTGACCACCGCGACCTCCACGATGAGGAACACGAACCGCGACAGGAACTGCGCGAGGAGAAACGTCGACTTGCGCATCGGAGTCGCGAGAAAGCGCTTCAGCAGTTTCTTCAGCCGCGCGTTCACGATCGCGAAGCCGATAGCTCCACAGGCTCGTGCCCATCACGTTCATCGCGATGCAGACCGGGCACGAGGAAATCGATGTAACGCGAGCCCTGCTCGGTGACGTGCTCCTCTTTCGGCGCGAACGCGTCGCGGCGCCCCGCGCCGGTCTGCAGCGCGTTGTCCACCTCGACCCGCGCCGTGCGCGATTCCGGGCGCGTCGGGTCGTAGGCGGTACACCGGCTGCGCTCGCCGCCGTCGACCAGCAACGAGATCTTGCCGCGGCGCAGCTCTTCCCGCCCTTAGTCGCTCCGGATAGATGCGCGCCTGCAGCGACGGCGACTTCTGCATCGCGGCGATGTATCGCTGCGCGAACGGGCCTTGCGCTCACGCCGACCGGGAGCCGGTCCGGCGGCTTCTCGCGGAACGCGAAGCCGAGAGCCAGCGTGAGGAGCAGCGGGAACGCGAAGACCCAGAACACCACGTCCGGCTCGCGGGTGAACTCCTTGAGGCGGAAGACCGTCAGCTCGAGAGCGGCGACTTCGTTGGTTTACGTGGCAAGTTTCCGTGGCGGGCGCTTCTCAGGCATCGCGCAGCTCCCTTCCCGTCATCGCCACGAACAGATCCTCCAGCGTCGCCGCGTGCGTCGAGCAGCGTATCAGCTTCGAGCCGCGCGCGTCGATCGTGGCCAGGAGCTGCGGCACCGCGATCGCCAGCGAGTCCACGCGCAGCGACCATCCCGATCCCGTGCCGCGT
This sequence comes from uncultured Acidobacteriota bacterium, assembly GCA_963821585.1. GTDB lineage: Bacteria > Acidobacteriota > Thermoanaerobaculia > Gp7-AA8 > Gp7-AA8 > QHVT01. Next base: position 1,032,235 of record CAWGEI010000005.1, on the reverse strand, counting down.
CGCGCCGTGAAATCCACTCGATGTCGCGCGAAGTCCGCTCTCCTCGAGCTCCGGCTCGGCTGGTCGAACTTCGATGATGTGCGGCGCCTCGAGACGTGGCGATCAGCTCCTGTCGGCGTGCCGAGGGCGATGCGCTTGCCGTGATCGATGATGGCGATCCGGTCGCAGAGCCGCTCCGCTTCTTCCATGTAGTGCGTCGTCAAGCAGCACCGTGCCGCCGCGCTGGCGGTACTGCGTGACGATCTCCCACAACTGCAGGCGCGACTGCGGATCGAGCCCCGTCGTCGGCTCGTCGAGAAAGAGGATGTCCGGCTCGCCGACAAGCGCGCAGGCGACGGCCGAGGCGCTGCTTCTGTCCTCCGGACAGCTTGCCGACGCGCGCGTTCCGCTTCTCGTCCAGCGACAGGCTCCGCAGCAGATCCTCGGGAGTCCGGCCCGCGGCGATAGAAAGAGCGGAACAGGCGCAGCGTCTCGTAGACCGTGATCTTCTCGCTGAACTGCGTCTCCTGCAGCGAGACGCCGATGCGCTCGCGCAGATCTCCTGCTCGTTGTCGTTCCACGTCAGGCCGAGGATGCGCACGTCGCCGGCATCGGGCGTGTTCAGTCCTTCGAGGATCTCGATGGTCGTCGTCTTGCCCGCGCCGTTCGGGCCGAGGAGGCCGAAGCACTCGCCGGCGAACACTTCGAGATCGAGCCCATCGACGGCTTTGACGTCGGGGTAGTGCTTCATCAGGCCGATGGCAGGCGATTGCCAGGTTGTCAGTCACGCGCGCGAACGATAGCCTCAATTCTGCATGCGCGCCATCGCTCGTCACGCGAAACTCACGCCCTCGTCATCGGCGACGCCCCTCGCCCCGCTCTCGGACCGCGCGATCTGCGCATCGCCGTCCGCGCCACGGCGGTCAATCGCGCCGATCTGCTGCAGGCCGCCGGCCGCTATCCCGCCGCCTCCCGGCGCCTCCGAGATCCTCGGCCTCGAATGCGCCGGCATCGTCAGCGAAGCTCGGCGCGGACGTGCGCGGCTGGAGCGCCGGCGATCGCGCGATGGCGCTGCTCCCCGGCGGCGGCTACGCGGAGGAAGTGGTCGTGCGACGCCGGCTCCGCGATGCACGTGCCGGATGCGTTGACCGACGAAGAAGCGGCCGCGCATCCCGGAGGTCTTCCTCACTGCCTTCCTGAACCTCTTCATGCTCGCGCGCCTGCGCGAGGGCGAGACGCCTCTGATCCACGGCGGCGGCAGCGGGGTCGGCACCGCGGCGACGACGCTGTCAAACTCGCCGGCGCACGCGTGATCGTCACCGCGGGCTCGCGCGAGAAGTGCGCACGCTTGCCTCGCGCACGGCGCGGACGTGGCCATCGACTATCGCGACGGACGAACTTCGTCGAGAAGGCCCGCGGCGCGAACGTGATCCTCGACCACATCGGCGCGCGCTACCTCCCGCGCGACCTCGAAGCGCTCGCCACCGACGGGCGCATCGTCATCATCGGCTCGATGGGCGGCGAGCCCACGGCCGAAATCGACGTGACGAAGCTCCTCTACAAACGCGCGCAGATCATCGGCTCGACCCTTCGCGGGCACGGCATCCAGGACAAAGCCGCGTTCGTCGCCGCGTTCCTCGGACGCTTCGGCGCGGATCTGAAGCGGGCCGCATCCGGCCCGTGTTCCATACCGTGCTCCCGCTCGAACGCGCGGACGAAGCGCACGGGCTCATGGAAGCGAGCGAGCACTTCGGCAAGATCGTGCTGACGTGACGCATAGGCGACGGTGTCCCAAGCGCCGCTCTACCCGCGCCCGCGAGACGGCGGCGCGGAGCGCGTGGGCCTCGGCGGCCTATCGCGGCGTGGAGAGAGAGAGCGCTCGGGAATCGTCGGCCAGGGCGTCGATGCCGCGCGGCGCGGTGACTGCCGTTGCGGCGGATGTCGGCGGCGACGTCGGCTGGGAACCCAGTCCGTTGCGCAAATCGACGACGCGGCGCCTGGACCGTAGTCCGGAGGGCTCAGCATCGTGGCCGGTCGCTTGCCGCCTCATCAGCGCGATGAGGCCCGCCACGTGCGGTGCGGCCATCGACGTTCCGGAGAGCGTCGTCGATCCGCCGCCTTGCCCGCGGTCGACGTGATCGACACGCCGGGCGCAAGGACGTCGAGTGCCCGCGCTGCTGTTCGAGAACGTCACTGCGACCGCGTCGCGCGTTGTTCGCCACGTCGTGGCGCGCCGACGCCGAGGACGTCGGCCATGCAGGCAGGCAGCCACATGCGGTCCGTGGCGCTGGTGTTGCCGCTCGACGCCGCGATCAGCACCCCGCGCTTGCGCAGGTGCGCGATCACCGGCTGCATCCCGATGGCGATCGCGTACGACTCGCACTCCGAGTCCGTCAGCAGCCTGTCCGAGCCGAGGCTCATGTTGATCACCTTCACGTCGGGCCGGTCCGTCCGCGATCCATTCCAGCGCGCGGTAGATCTGCGTGAAGCTGCGGAAGCGGTTTCCGGAGTCGAGCACCTTCACCGCCACGATGTCGCGTCGCGGGCGCCAGCTGCCGGCGCACGATGCCCCGGCGACGTGCGGTGCCATGCGTCCCTGCCCGTCCTCGGCGGAGCCCGGGCCGGGGCGCTCGACGTCGCCGGAAGGGCAACAGCCCGTAGCCGTTGAAGTTGTCGCAGAAGCACTGCCTGCCCCGCGATCCGTCCGGCGAAGTTCGGGATGATCGGAGTCGATCCCGCTGTCGAGCACCGCGACCGTCATGCCGTGACCGTCGATGCCCTGGCGTGCACCACGTCCGCGCCGATGAGCGGCAGGCTTTCCGCGAGACCGCCGCTGCCGCCGGCGTCGATGGCCATGGCGCGCACGCGCGGATCTGGCGCGAGTGCTCGAGCTCGGCCGCGTCGATCTCCGCCGAAAACGCCGCCCCGTCGCCCCACGGCTCGATGCGTGGCGCGGTCCAGCGCGGCGATGACGTTCGCGCGCAGCCCCTCGTGCGCGGGCTGCGTCACAACGACGACGCGAACGCGCGCGGCCAGCACCAGCGCGACGGCGAGATTCAACACACGTTCATTCTCGCTCAACTAAACGTAGGGCGTGGCTTCAGCCCGCCCCTCTCGTGGGCGGGGGACGGTGCGTCTGCACGAGGAGGCGGGCTGAAGCCACGCCCTACGTTTGAAACCAGAGAGCGACTTTCAGGTCCGTCAGCACGCCCTGCTCCTGCTTCTCCCGCAGGAACGAGCGCAGCCGCGCGCGCGGAATCACGTGGACGGTGATGTCCTCGCCTCCCACGCCTCCGCCCTTCCCGGTCTTCCGCACGCCGTGCGCGCGGTAGAGGCTCACGATCTCCGACGTGATCCCCGGCGAGCTCGGGCCGCGTGCGAGCAGCTCGACGGAATCGCACGTGTACCCCGCCTCCTCCTCCAGCTCCTTCTTCGCCGTCTCCGCACCGTCCGTATCCGGCTCCTCGTCACCGATGAGTCCCGCCGGGAAGTCGATGACGTTCGCATTCAACGGCCGGCGGAACTGCTCGGTGAGAATGATCTCGCCATCCTCCGTCTCCGCCAGCACCGCGGCGGCTTCCTTCCCCTTCTTGCGCTCCACGTACTGCCAGTGGTCGCGCTCGAGAACGTAGACGTGGTCGCCTTCGAAAACGGTCTTCATGGTGACCCTCAGAACAGCGAAGCCTGTGCCGTCCGCCGCCGGAACGCGGCCGTCGACAGCCCGCGGTCTTCCTCATTCAACCCCAGTCTCCGGCAGGTGACGTCGAACAGCGCCTCCATCTGCTCGGCGAAGATGCCCGTGCCGCGCCCTCGGACGCCCCACTTCGCGTCGTACAGCTTTCCCTCGCGCAGGTCGCGGACGCGGTTCAGCACCTTGTCCTTGCGATCGGGGAAATACTCCGTCAGCCACTGCTCGAAGAGCGGCGCGACGGCCCACGGAAGCCGCAGCGCCACGTAGCCGGCCCAGCGCGCGCCGGCCTTCTTCGCCGCCGCGAGGATCGCCGGCATCTCGTGATCCGTGAGCGCGGGGATCACCGGCGCGACCATGACGCCCACCGGCACACCCGCCTCCGCGAGCGTCGCGATGGCGTCGAGACGCAGCTCCGGCGTCGACGTACGCGGCTCCATCGTCCGCTGCAGCGAGTTGTCGAGCGTCGTGATGGACACGAACACGCGCGCGGCGTGGTCCTGCGCCAGGTCCGCCAGCAGGTCCGCGTCGCGCGTGACGAGCTGGTTCTTCGTGATCACCGCTACAGGATTGCGGAACTCCGCCAGCACCTCCAGACAGCCGCGCGTGATGCCGAGCCGCTTCTCGATCGGCTGATACGGGTCCGTCACGCCGCTGATGGCGAGCAGCTTCGGCTCCCACTTCTTCGCGTTCAGCTCCTCGCGCAGCAGCGCCGGAGCGTCTTCCTTCACCAGAATCCGCGTCTCGAAATCGAGACCCGCGGAGAAGCCGAGGTATTCGTGCGTGGGACGCGCGAAACAGTAGATGCAGCCGTGCTCGCAGCCGCGGTACGGATTGATGCTGGCCTCGAAGCCGATGTCCGGGCTGTCGTTCGTGGCGATGATCGTCCGCGTCGGATCGCGCAGGTAGATCGTGCGCGGCGACGTATCGTCGGGCGGCGCTTCTTCGTCCCGGATGTACGCGAGCGTCTCGAAGCGGTTCTGCGGGTTCCAGGAGGCTCCTCGGCCTTTCATTTCGACCGCGAGCATAGCGGGGCAGCGGCGGGTTACGGATCAGCCCTGAGAGCGGCGATTGCGGATTTCTACGAGCGGGAGATTCAGATCTCCCGAAGTTTGCGCAGTTGAGGTGACCGCCAGGCGACCACGGCGACGACGATCAGCGTCATGCACCCGCCGAACAGCACCGACGGCACGACGCCCAGGAGGCGCGCCGCGAGGCCGGACTCGAACGCGCCGATCTCGTTCGACGAGCCGATGAAGATCTGGCTCACCGCCGACACGCGGCCGAGGAGCTCGGGCGGCGTGCGGGTCTGCAGGAGCGTGGAGCGAATGACCACGCTCACGTTGTCGAACACCCCGCTCGCGAACAGCAGCGCGAACGACAGCCACAGCTCGCGCGACAGCGCGAAGCCGAGCATGCACACGCCGAACGCGGCCACCGACGCGAACATCGCGAAACCGGCGTGCTTCATCGGTGGGCGGTGCGCGATCCACATCCCCATCAGGATCGAGCCCGCCGCCGGCGCCGCGCGCAGCATGCCCAGACCTTCCGGGCCGGCGTCCAGGAGCGTTGCGAACGCCGGCAGCAGCGCAGCCGCACCGCCGAACAGCACGGCGAACAGATCCAGCGTCATCGCCGCGAGCAGCACCGGCTCGCGCCACACGAAGCGGATGCCGCTCTGCAGGCTCTCTGCCAGCGGCATTTCCGGCGGAGTCGGCTTCTCCCGATGCTCGACCGAGGCGATCGCCGCCAGCGAGAACGCCATCACCACGACCACCAGCGCATACGTCAGCACCGGCCCCGCGAATCCATACAGAATCCCGCCTGCCGCCGGACCCGCGACCGCCGCGAGGTGCCACGACGACGTGCGCCACGCCACCGCGCTCGGATAAAGCTCGCGCGGCACGACCGCGGCGGACAGCGCGAACACCGCGGGACGCATGAAGCTCCGCGCCGTCGCGCTCAGCGCCATGACCAGATACACCGGCCAGATCCGCTGCGCGTGAATCGCGCCCGGGACGACCGTCAGCAACAGCAGCGCGATCGCCGACACCACCAGCGCGAACGTCCCCGCGATCGCCAGCGTCCGCCGCTCCGCGCGGTCCGCCACATGCCCCGCGTACAACGCGATCGCTATATACGGCAACGCCTCCGCCAGACCGATCAGCCCGAGGGTGAGCGGATCCCGCGTCAGCTCGAACACCTGCCAGCCAACGACCACGATCTGCGCCTCGCGCGCGAGCGTCAGCGTCCCGTGGGAGAGGAGCAGCTTGCGGAAGTCGGTGATTTTGAGGGAGGCATACGGCGAGGGCACGGCCGTGCAGTGTAGGGGAACAATAGGACGAATAGGACCTATAGGACGAATAGGACAAGCACACTCCACCCGCCCGTCCTATGCGTCCTATTCGTCTTATAGGTCCTATTGTTTCCCTGGTCGCGAAAAGTGTATTGACGCCCATGCGGAAATGCGGTTCACTGCGCGGTCCGCCCCATGCTGCGCGAAGAAAAATCCGAGAGAAGCCGCCGCGCAGTCCTCGATGCCGCGCTCCATCTCTTTTCCCATCAGGGCTATCGCGCCACCACCATGCGCGAGATCGCCGATCGCGCCAAGCTCTCCACCGGCAACGTCTACCACCACTTCCCGGACAAGGAGCACATCTTCCGCGAGCTGATCGACGAGTACTTCGCGATCGCGGACACCCAGCGGTTCCCCTTCCGCCGCGCCCTTTACGGCGCCATGTTCCCTGACAACATCGAGCAGCTCGGCTTCGCCGCCCGCGACAGCATCCGCCAGTTCCGGTCCTACCACCTGCTGATCTACGTCGACGTGATCGAGTTCGGCGGCACCCACATCCAGAAGTTCTACGGCGAGCTGGCGGAGCGCTACACGCAGTTCTTCGCCGATCAGGGCGTGCTCGAGGAGATCCAGTCCCGCCTCCGCCCGAACATCTCCCCCGCGGACGCGCTGCTGCTGACGGCGCGCATGTTTTTCAACTACTTCTCCATAGAGATCCTCTTCGGCGTCGACGCGCCGTTCGGGAAAGACTCGAAGGAAGTCGTCGAGGAGATCTCAGACATCGTTCGCAATGGCGTGTGCGCGCGATAGCATTCGCGCTCGATGAGAAAACTCGCGCTTCTCCTCCTCGTCGCCACCACGGCACTCGCCCAAGTCGACCAGCCCTATACGGACGAGATCCGTAAACAGACGACTGAGCCTCGCTTCATGACCGAGCTCGTCGACCACCTCCCCGCATCCGACACCGTCCCCTCCCCGCTCGAGCACCACGGCTACATCGCCGGCGCCGAGGGGAAGCTCACCTACGCGGAGGACGTGTACCGCTACATGCGCGCGCTCGAGAGCGCGTCGCCCCGCGTGAAGGTGTTCTCCGTCGGGCAGACCGAGGAAGGGCGCGAATTCATCGTCGTCGCCATCGCGAACGAGGAGACCATCGCCAGCCTCGACCGCTACGCCGACATCACCCGCAGGCTCGCCGATCCTCGGAAAATCACCGACGAAGAGGCGCGCACGCTCATCGCCAACGGCAAGCCGTTTTACTACGCCACCGGTGCGATGCACTCGCCGGAGACCGGCAGCCCCGAGATGCTGATGGAGCTCGCGTTCCGCCTCGCCGTCGAGGACACGCCGTTCATCCGCGCCATCCGCGACAACGTCATCACCCTCATCACGCCCGTCCTCGAAGTCGACGGCCGCAACCGCATCGTCGACCTCTGGCGCTACCGCGCGGCCAACCCCACATTGCCCACGCCGCCGCTCGCGTACTGGGGCAAATACGTCGTCCACGACAACAACCGCGACCAGATCGCCATGGCCCTCGCCCTCAGCCGGAACGCCATGAAGGCCTACGACCGGTTCCACCCGCAAGTCCTGCACGACCTCCACGAGTCCGTGCCCTTTCTCTACATCTCCACCGGCACCGGCCCGTTCAACCCCGCGCTCGACCCGCTGATGATCGACGAGTGGCACCGCATGGGCTTCCATGAGATGGACGAGCTGACGCGCCGAGGCCTGCCCGGCGTGTGGCTGCACGGCTTCTGGGACGGCTGGGCGCCCAACTACATGTTCTGGCTCGGCGCCGGCCGCAACACCGTCGCGCGTTTCTACGAGACCTTCGGCAACCGCTGGCCGACGACGGAGAAGCGCGTCGTCCGCGATCAGAGCACCCGCGCCTGGTTCCGCCAGAACCCTGCGCTGCCCGAGGTGCAGTGGTCGCTGCGGAACAACATCAACTTTCAGCAGTCCGCCCTGCTCTTCGCGCTGCACGACATGGCCGAAAACCGCGAGCGCTTCCTGGAGCGCTACTGGACGATGGGCAAGCGCGCGGTGGCCAAGGCAACGAACGAAGGCCCGGCCGCGTGGGTGATCGACGCCGGCCAGAAACGCCAGGGACAGGTCCACGAGCTGTTGACGCTCCTCGACCGCCACGAGATCGAGATCCACGTCGCGGACGCCGCGTTCTCGATGGCGACGAACTGGCCTCCCAAGAAAGCCGAGGATGGCGAGAAAGAAGAGAAAAGCGTTGCCCGTGACCCGTTGCCCGTAACCCGCAAGGGCGCCAAGGCCGAAAAGGCCCGGGCAACGGGCAACGGGGAACCGGTCACGGGTACGAAGTTCGCCAAGGGCTCTTACATCATCCGCATGGACCAGCCCTACTCGCGCCTCGCGGATACGCTCCTCGACGTCCAGTACGTCCGCGGCGAAGAGCGCGTCTACGACGACACCGGCTGGACCCTCGGATACCTCTTCAACGTCGACGTCACCCGCGTGGCGAACGCGGACGTGTTGAAGGTGAAGATGCGCCCGCGCACCGCGCCCGCAGCGGCGCCGGTCGTGAAGGAGAACCTGGCCGAGGTCGCTTACGTGCGGCAGCAGTTTGCCGATCCGGCTGCGAAGAAGCCGCGCATCGCGCTGCTGCACACCTGGATATCCACGCAGAACGAAGGCTGGTGGCGCCTGGCGCTGGAGTCGATGAACGTCCCCTACGATTACGTCTCGACGCAGGACGTGTCGGCGATGCCCAACCTGCGCGAGAAATACGACGTGATCCTCTTCCCGCCCGTCGGCGGCCAGGGCGGGCCGCAGGACATCGTCAACGGCTACACCCCCGGCCCACCGCTCCCCTGGAAGAAGACCGACCTCACCCCTAACCTCGGCGTCGACGAAACCGACGACATGCGCCCCGGCCTCGGCCTCAGCGGCGTGCAGCACCTCCTGCAGTTCGTCGAGAACGGCGGCGTGCTCGTCACCGCCCGCGATACCTCCGTGTGGGCCGTCGAATACGGCCTCACGCGCTGGGTGCGCGTCGTCGACACCAGCAAGCTCAAAGCCCCCGGCACCATCGTCCGCGGTACGATCAAGGACAAGAAACACCCCATCGCCACCGGCTACGACGACACCGTCCCCCTCTACTTCTCCGGCGGCCCCGTCTTCAGCGTCGGCTTCCGCGAAGAGCGCGAGCGCGAGTCCCGCCCCAGTGGCCGCGGCGGCAAAGACGATCCCGATGTCCCCCAGGGACGCCCCTTCATCCCCACCCCCGAACGCCCCAAGCCCGCCCCCGGCGAAGAAGGCTTCCAACTCCCCGAAGACTCCCCCTGGAGCGTCGAGCACATCTTTCCCCGCCCCGAAGACCGCCCCCGCGTCGTCGTCTCCTTCGCTGAGAAAGACCTGTTGTTATCCGGCATGCTCGAAGGCGCCGACGAGCTCTCCGGCAAACCCGCGGTGATCGACGTCCCCCGCGGCAAAGGCCACGTCATCCTGATGTCCACCAACCCCATGTGGCGCATGAACACGCCGGGGTTGTACGCGCTGGTGATGAACGCGGCCGGAATGTGTATGGAGTGCGGCGACGACTAGTCGCCGCTTTTTTATCTTCGGAGCGGTCCGCGTGCAAAGATGAGAAAGCGGCGACTCCCCGTCGTCGCACTCCACATAGCGAGCGCGTGAAACTGCTACGGCTTGCTCGCAGCCGCTGAAATTCGCTCCACAGAGCTGGAAAGATCTTCACTCCAGGAAAAATCAGCAGAAAAATGCTGAAATTCGCTCCACCGGGCTGGAAAGACCTCCGGCTAAGCAAAAATCAGCAGAAAAATGCTGGCATCAGCTCCGAAATGCTGGGATTTGCTCCGCGGGAGTAAAAATTACCTCCACAGAGCTGATTCCAGCAGAAAAATGCTGGCAACAGCACGCGGATGCTGGCGTTTGCGTTCGCCCGCTCGAATCAGCCGAACAGCCGGCGCAACCATCGCCGCGCCGGACCCTCGCTTCGCGCTGCGCGATAGGTGTCGTACTGCGCGAACGTGTCCGCGCTCCGCGCGGCCAGAATCTCCATCCGATAGCGATCCCCCGTCGCTCGCCTGAGAAATCGCAGCCGTGTGTGCGGAAAGCCACACCACTGCAGGATGTCCTGCAGCACGCGTTCGCTGCTCGGCAACCACGCCAGTCGATGCACCCCGGACATCACCTCGGTCGTGCTCTCCCGGTTGAGCACGAGCGTATCGGTCTTCGAAGGCTTGCAGTCCGTGTTGACGATCAGCAGTTCGTTCGTGAGGTCAGCCGCGATCCGAAGACCGCCGACGGGATCCGGCAGGTGATAGAAGATGCCGTTGAACAGCGTGACGTCGAACCGTTCGAGACCCAGTTCGGGAAGCGCCGCCAGATCCCGGGTATCGAACTCGATCGCGTCGCTCGCCAGATGCCCGGCGAGAAACCGCGCCTGCCGGATCCAGTGATCGCGAACATCGAATCCGAAGCTCCGGCCCGCACCGTTCCGTACCGCCGCAAAGAGATAGCCGCCCGCGTTGCACGCGCAATCGAGAAACGAGCGGCCCGCCAGCCCCTCCGGAAAGACTTCCTCCACGAGCTGCGCAATCCGCCGCTCCGGCTGAATGATCGTCGGTTCGCCAAAAGCCGGATCGTAAGTGATGGACCGGGTGATTTCGCCGGTGCGAACGCCTGGTGCGACCTCCACATCATGGTGCCACGGGCCGAGGCGGACAATCTCGGCCCGTAGTTCATCAGCAGTCATCAGTGATCTTCGGCAGGATGATATACGAGCTTCCGACACCCAGCTTTCGCAACGGTATTCTGCAACTGAAGGTCATGCTGAGAGTGACGTCTTCACGCGTGGAACAAGCCGCACGCAATAGCGCCTGTGGTGTGACGCTATCTGTCGCGCGCACGGAACACCCGGTGAGCTCTACCGGGCGGTCTGGCTCAGCCGACACTCAGTTCGACACTTCTATCCGAACGTAGTGACCCTTTCAGGTTCGGATGCCGCACCGTCTCAGTACACGTGCATTGAGGATCTGGCAGCGAGCGGCCTGCGTGGCAGTAGGAGCGTCAAGGACAGCTTCGATACGTTGAGGTTAGCGGCGCTGCACTTAGACGTTCTGTTCGAGGCGACATGGTTGTGGCGCGCGCGGTCCAAGGCCCTCCCGAATTGGAGAGATTCCCACCTTCGCTGGACCACAATCCAGCAGGCGCACCAGCTGGCACATTGGGAAGCAGCATGGAGTGGGTGCTCCGCCTCGACATCACCTGCTCAGCAACTGCGATGATCAGCGCGTACGAGACTCTAGGCACCGGCGTTCTGGCACTGGCCCCTTACTGATTCATCGGATGCTATCGCGATGTTTGATGCTCGAGGACCAAGAACCGCAGCTTAAGCTATCTCGACCAGATTCTTATGCAACACAGTATTTCCAAGCACGATCGCGCCGCCAGATTCAATCGCGAAACAGTTCACCACGACATTCTTTGTTTCGGATACCGTGACGCGTACTTCGTAGTGCGACAAGTTTTGTGATGGTTGCGCCGTTGATTGTGTGATTACGGCAAGAAAGGCGCGAAGCGTGTTCGGGTTTACGATCACAGCGCCTGAAGGACTCACGGGAATCGGTTTGGGTGCGTCCCATTCCTGATCGACTCCCCAATCCCACATTTCAACTTCAACCATCTGCCTACTCGGGCTGAAGTTGCCCACATCTACGTGAGCATTGAACGACGCAGGGTCGCGAAGAAGTATGCCTGTGGAGAGCGTTACTTGCGCCATTTACCGGTCCTCTTGTCGTTTGATGTTTTGACACCGCCGCCTACACCTTGAGCCATTGACTTAGAAGCTGGCAAGCTGCAAGCTCTGCTGTCGCCATATATATGTTCTCCAGGAACGAATAGCTCGTCTTTTATTTCGTTATCAGTGATATCCATGCCCTACCTTTCCGGAATCGGTTGCTCGGATAGCGAGTTCTGTGCTTTGGTAGCCATCAGTCGCAGCTCCGCATGTTTGGGCACATCTCATCATCTCTGCGAGATGCCGGGTGGTTAACTTGCGACCAGTACGCCCGCGCGACGCCATGCTGCGATTCTTGCGTTCTGCAGAAGCTCCGGGTGAATACGGACATACCGCATGAACCATGTCAGGAGACCGTCCCACACAGCCGGGTCGCCCGGCGGCAAGAGGCTCCACCCCAACTCTTCGAGTGTCCAATTCGCTTTCGCACTGTTTCGCAGCATCGAAGTCGTGACCCAGTTACTCTCCTCGTCCCGACCTCCCCGAGCAATCGGCACGACGTGATCGACGGTCGGCGAGAGCTCCCAGAACGCGAGATGCGTCTCCGTCATCTTCCAATTCGGGTGATACGGAAACTCTCCCGGCAGCCGCAGCGCGAGAACGCGGAGCACGCCTGGAAACACCAACCGGGCACCGGAGTAGCGATCCACAAAGCCGTCCCGAAGAAACACCTTCAATGCTTGGTGGTCACCGTACTTACGCTCGACGGTTTCGGCGGCGGTGAATGGATACTCGCGCCGCAGAAGATCCGCCGCTCCCAGCAGATTGTCTTCTTCCAGGAAAGAACAAACGCTCGCCAACGTCTGATGCTTTGACATCTCTGTAAGTTAACACCAGCTAAGCGCACATTTGGCCACGCGCTGCCCGCCCGTCGCTCTCCACCTATGGCGCGGAATGATTTTCGGCATCATTATAGATGTCATGCGCACACAGCTCTGTGGTGTTCTCGTGGCCTTCGGCCTCGTCGTCACGCCCGTATTCGCTGACGTCACCGGCACGGTGATGAACGCGGACGGGGCTCCGATCGCGGGCGCGCGGGTGCTGATCCGCGCGTACGAAACACTGGAGGCGCGGCGCGCGCGGCTGCTGTCGGAGACGCCGGAGCCGGTGACGCTTGCGTCGACGCAGACCGACGCGAAGGGAGCGTTCACGCTCGAGTCGCCGAAGCTGGCGGTGGTGGCGCTGCACATTCTCGCGAACGGCTATGTCCCGGATAGTGGCCGGATCGAGCGCGATGAAGAGGTCGGCGCGGTCATCCTGCGCAAAGGCGCGGCGGGCCGTGGCGCGATCACGTCTGCCGATGGAAAGCCGGTTGCGAACGCGACGGTCGCGATCCATTACGGGATGTACGAGCACGTGACGAAGACGAACACCGAGGGGCGGTATGAGGCGCCGGATCCGAAAGGTGCGACCTGGCTCGCGGTGGTGCACCCCGACTATGCGATCGGGGAGAAGCCGGGATTCAACCAGCCCACGGAGCGCGACCTCACCATTTCGCTCACGGCCGGATCCAAGGTCACCGGTCGCGTGGCCGGTCCCGACGGAAAGACGCCGGTCGCCGGCGCGGCGCTCTCCATCGACTCGTGGCCGATGACAAAGAGCGGCGAGGACGGCGCGTTCACCATCGCGCACGCGCCGGCGCGCTGGATGACCGTCACGGCGCGGAGCGGAGCGATGATGGCGCAGTTGCCGTTCGCGACGGCCGGCGACTACACGTTGCGGCTCGCCAGGGCGGCTACAGTATCGGGCCGGGTCACGGACGCGAAGACGAAGGATCCGGTGGCCGGCGTCATCGTCCGGTTGACGTCCCCGCGCGCAAACCGCGACGCGCTGGCCGCGGAGACGGACGCCAAAGGGACGTATTCAATCGTGGCTCCGCAGGGCTCGTTCCTGCTGTACACCTTCCATCCCGGATACGACCCGGCGAACGCCGACCTTTCGATCGAGGCGGGACAGCAGGTGGCGCGCGATCTGACGGTCCCGCGGCTGGCGCGCGTCAGCGGCACGATCCTCGATGAGGAGAAGCGGCCGGTCGTGGCAGCGGGCGTCGCCTCGGAGGAGGTCGACTCTCCCATGAGAGACGGGCCGGCCCGGATGATGCGCAGCCGGGACACCGTGGTCAGCGGCCCGGACGGCCGCTTCAGCACGCGGGTGGCTCCCGACGAGCCGCTGCAGATCGTGGCGACGAAGCGCGGCTTCCCGAGAGCGACGAGCGAGCGGTTCCGTCTCGCCCCGGGCGAGCGGAAGGCGGGCCTCGTCCTGACGATCCCGGGCGGCATCGCGGTCTCAGGGCGCGTCACGGATGGAAAGGGAGAGCCGCTCTCCGGCGTGGCGGTCGTCACGGCGGAGTCCAGCGGCGGCGACGACTCGATGATGATGTTTGCCGGAATGCAGGCCGGGAGGGAGGACGTCGTGCGCACCGGAACGGACGGCTCGTTCACGCTCCGTCTCGAGGAAGGGACCTACGACTTCAACTTCCTGCGCGAGGGGTACGCGCCAAAGACCGTGCGCGCCCAGAGCGTGTCGCGCCTCGCGGCGCCCTCGGTCGAGACGACGATGGAGCTGGCCACCGAGATCAGCGGCCGCGTCGTGCGCGGCGGCGCCGGCATCGCGGGGGTCAACGTGAACGTCTTCACCTCCGGGATCAACGCGGCCGCAGTCACCGGTGCGGACGGCTCGTTCACGCTCTCCGGCCTCGCGCCGGGCAGCGTGCGCGTCATGCTATGGAAGGCGGACGACTTCATTCAGGACACGCGCAGCCTGACCGCGCCGGCGCGCGACGTCACGCTCGAGATTCCAGGCGGCGGCCGGGTCAGCGGCCGGGTCGTCGACAAGGCCACCGGCAAGCCGCTGACGTCGTTCCAGGCGGGCGTGTCGACCTCGCGAGGCGGGATGATGGCCGGACCGCCGCAGATGCGAGAGCTCAGCAGCGAGGACGGCTCGTTCACTCTCGAGAACGTGCCGGCCGGTGCGGTGTCGCTGGTAGCGAGCGCGCACGGTTACGCGAGCACGCGGCTCAACGTCACGGTCGAGGAAGGAAAGGCGCTGAGCGGCGTGGAGCTCCCGCTCGATGCGGGCGTGCGCCTCACCGGACGCGTCACCGGGTCGGACGGAACGGCGCTCGCCGACGTGTCGGTTCGCGTCGAGCCGTCGCCTACGCGTCCATTCCGGGCGTGGGGCCCGGAATCAACCTCCATCACCGACGCGAACGGCGAGTACTCGCTCGAAGCACTCGCGCCCGGCGAGGAAGCGATCGCGTTCACGCACGCGGCCCATGCCGCCGCACGGAAGCAGGTCACGCTGAAGGGACGGGAGACGAAGCTCGACGTGAAGCTCACCGCCGGCCAGCGGGTGACCGGCGTGGTGGTGACGGAAGCAGGTGCGCCGGTGCCGGGGGCGCGCGTCTCCGCGTGGGGTCCCGGGATGCGCGGCGGGAGCGAGGCCACCACCAATGCGAGCGGCGTCTTCGAGATGGAGACCCTCCCTCCCGGACGCTACCGGTTCAGCGCGCTCAAGAGCGGCACCGGCCGGGGAACCGCGGAAGACGTCGACATCACGAGCAACGAGCAAGTGCGCATCACCATTCGCGAGGGAGCCACGATTCACGGCCGCGTCATCGGCCTTGCTCCGCGGGAACTGGCCGCGGTAACCGTCCGCGCGTACGCCGGCACCGGCATGGCGACCGCAAACGTCGACGCGACGGGGAGCTACCGGCTCGAAGGAGCACCGACCGGCACCGTCACGGTCCGGGCGGAGGTGGACTCGCACGAAGTCGCGTGGGAGCGAACGTCGCAGGTACAGACGATCGAAGTGGCGCCCGGCGGCTCGCAGAACGTCGACCTGACCTTCCGCACCGACATCGTCATCCGCGGCCGCGTCGTGCGCGACGGGAGACCGCTCCCGGGCGCGAACGTCACGTTCCTGCCGCGGCGGGGAACGCGGGCGCAGACGTACGCGAGCGCCACGACGGACGAACAGGGCCTGTATTCGCTGACGGGCGCCGAGGAGGGGGAGTACACCGTGCAGGTGCTCGACGTGCAGGGGGGCACCCCGTACTCGACGGCCTGCACGGTGAGCGGCTCGGCGACGTTCGACATCGATTACCGCACCGGCTCCGTCCGCGGCACGGTGGTGGACGCCGAGTCGAGCGAGCCGCTCGCGAATGCGTCCATCCAGATCCGCGCGGACTCGCAGAACGCGTCGTTCTTCATGTCGCGCGGGGCCACGACCGACGCCGCCGGCACGTTCGTGCTCGAGTCCGTTCCGCCGGGACCCTACTTCGTCACGTCGGCCAAAGACGGTTACGCCAGCGACCTGCGCGCAGTGACGGTGAGCGAGCGCGATGAAGAGCTGCAGGTGCAGCTGTCGCGGAGCGAAGGGGTGATCCTGAAGGTGATCGACGGGCGGAGCGGGCAGCCGGTGGCGGGCTGGATCTGGGTGTATGACGCGCAGAACCGCGTGGTGTACGAGCCCTCGTTCTCGTTCGGCAGAGGGTCGGAGAGCGGTGAAGTGAAGCTGCCGCTCGCACCAGGGTCCTACACGGGGGCCGTGACGGCGAATGGGTATGCGTCGGTCAACCTCCGGCTCCAGTCCCCGTCCCCGGCACGCGTGGTCGCGCTGACGCCGGGCGGCACGATTCTCGTGAAGTCGAAACACGCGGAGGCCCGGCGCATCCGCCTCGTCGACGCGGACGGCCTCCCCTATGGCCGCTTCAGCACTCCACTGCCGTGGCGCGAGTTGCCGCCGCGGCCGGGTACGACGGAGTGGCGGTCCGTCGCACCGGGAACGTACACGCTGCAACTGCTGGGAGAGGGAGAGAACGTGGTCGACCAAACCCGGGTGACGGTGCAGGAAGGCGGGGTGGCGGAGGTGGAGCTGTGAGGTTGGCTCCCGCGGAGTTAAATTTAGCTGCGTTGGAGCTAATTTTGGCTCGGTCGGAGCTAATTTTGGCTCCGACGGAGCCAACCATGGCTCCTGTCGAGGTAAATCCTGCCCCGAGCAGGCTGGAAGCGGCTCCTGGGACGCTGATTTCGGCTCCAACGGAGCTGGCCGTAGCTCGGTTCTACCAAATTTTGGCAAGGTTGGAGCCGGCGGCGGCTTCGCTGAAGCCAAATCTGGCTCCGAGCGAGCCAACATTAGCTCCGATGGAGCCAAAATTAGCTCGGAAGGAGCTGATCTCAGCTCGCTCGTGCCGAGATCGGCTCCAACCGAGCAGATTTTGCCTCTGAAGGAGCTGCGCGCAGCTCCATTCTGACAACATTTGTCGCTCCATCCCCTGCACCCGCAGCCTCAGAGCGCCGCCTGCAGCTTCGCGACCGCCGCCCTCGCCTTGTCGCGTACCGGCCCCACATCCATCTTGTCGCTGAGCAGGAAGCCGAGGACGTGGTTGGGGCGGAACCAGATCCGGTAGCGGCGGCAGAAGACCCCGCCGCGGGTGGTCGTCAGCGTGTCCCCTTCCGGCTCGAGACGAATCTCGAAGATCATGTCCTTGCCGGTGTAGCCGGCGTTGTCACCGACCGCGGCGATGGCATTGCCCCAGTAGTCGAAGAGGCCGACGAATCTCGCCTTCGTCTCCGCGTGCAGTCCCTGGATGATGGTCTCCACATCTTTCTGCGCCATGGGCCAATATCGTAACCCGTCGAGCTTCTCCCCAGCGAGTCGGGCGCGATTCCCGATTACCTGCGATGCGCGAGCAGACCGCCGCTGGCGAAGTGTGCCAGCGCGAGCACCGATCCCACGGCAATTGCGATCCATAGCCGCGAGCCCTGGCACACGAGCCACCATGTCGTCCCGCCCAGCGATCCGGCTACGATCGCGAACACGCTCAGAAACACGGGAAACCGCCGCATCCCGGGCTCGTAAAGGAAAATGACGACCGTGGAGTAGGCCACGCCTGCTGCCAGTCCCGCAAGGAAGCCACGCCACGAGAGCTCGTAGACCCAGAGGTCCAGCACCCCAACGACGATCCCTGCCATCAGCGCCAGGAGGATCCGGACGCCGATGCCCTTCAGCGCCGACATCACACGCCGCATCGCCATCGCTCGGGATTCCACACTAGAGCGGCGGCGAAAAGATCCCTTCGCCGACTTCTTTGGACGACAACATCCGAAGCAACTGGAGGATGAACTGCTCCTCGGTCAGCCCGGAGCTCTTGATCTCCTCCTTCATCGCGGCATTCGCCAAGTCGAAAGACGCGACGAGGTCCAGCTTCCATTGCCCCGATTCTTTCAGAAAACGAAACGCCGGCACACCGGGGGCGACTGGCATCGAGGCAGTCGCTTCGGACGAGGACACTTTGATCTCCACAAGCCGGTCGATGTTCGCGACGGATGACTTCGAGATCCAACCCTTATCGACACCGATCACGAGCAGTTCCCGGCCCGTCATGCGCGAGATTTGTTCCCGCGTGAACTCGAGCCGGATCCTCGCCACCATCAACTTCGAAATGAAGTCGAGCTCACCCAGTTTTGCTCGTGACGTATTCAGCGCATGGTGAACGATGCCATCGTAAAACGCGATCGTGCGAGTGCTCAGGACATCCGCAGCTCCCGAGCCGTCGCTCTTCAGGAGGGCGTCTTTGTACTGGGAAAAGACTGTCTCGATCGCAAGCGCCTCCGCCGTCTGACCTTTCGGTTTGGCGGGAGCGTCGCTCGCAGCTGCGCTTACAGCAAGAATCCAGAAGGCTGTAACAGCAAGCACGACTTTCCATCGGATGGGGGACACGAAGCTCTCCTTCGGCTTGAACAGGAAGTGGCCAGGAGAGTAGCACGCCGGGGAATCGCGCCAGTTGCGCGAGTCTGGAGTGCGGCGACGGCGAGTCGCCGCACTCCCATCTTGCGCGCTGATCGCTCTGAATATTGGAAAGCGGCGATTCGCCGTCGCCGCACTCCACATCATTGTGGTTTGAGCTTCGTGTCGATGCTCCCCTGGATGGCGGCGCGGCGTTCGGGGGTCAGTCCCTTCTCCTCGGTCAGCAACGCGTTCGCTTTCTTCGCGAGCTCGATCGCTTTGGCGCGGTCGCCGATGGCGAAGTAGGCGTCGGAGAGGCTGTCCCAGGTGTTGGACGACGACGGCCAGGCCTCGGTGTTGAGGGCGAGGATCTTCACGCCATCGGCGGGACGTTCGCCGAAGAGGACGTTGTAGCCGGCGACGTTTACGGTGGCCTCGTCGACGGGGGGTGTGCCGCGCTTCTTCCACTCCGCGCGGTAGGCGGCGATGGCGGCGTCGACTCCGTCCTCGGCGATGGCGTTGAGGAATTCGACGGTCGTGATGGGTGCGGGGAGGGCGGCGGTGCGTTTGGCGGAGGAGGGCTGTTTGTAGGTGCCGCCTTTGAGGTTGGCGTCGAGGAAGGCAAGGGTCTCGCGGTTCCAGGCGTGGAATGCCTCGGCGATCTTCGGCGCGGCGTCGCCACGGGCGCCGGCGAGGGCGGTGGCGTAGCCGAGGGACTGGAAGTCCCAATGCACGAGCTTCGGCTCTTCGTAGACGAGGTAGGTGCGGTCAGCGTAGCGGAGTGCGTCCCACATCTTGAGGTCGTCGCGCTTCGCGAATGCCGCGCTGGTGAGGTGCAGCACGGGCACGCGTACGGCGTCGAGGTTGAAGTGCGGCATGGTGCGCCACGCGGCGGTCTGCGGGTCGTCGTAGATCATCACGGAGTCGAGCGAGACCACGGCGTGGACGTCCGGATACTTCATGGCCGAGGCGAGCGCCCAGCGTCCGCCGGCGCTGAAGCCGATCGCGCCCATGTTGCCGAGGTCGGCGGAAGGGAAGTCGCGGACGACGTTGAGCATGAAGTCCATGTCGCGCAGCTTGGTCTCCAGGTCGAGCGCGTTGACGTTGTCCGGCGGGAAGCCCGCGGACGCGCCGAGACGCGGCGCCTGCACGACGACGTAGCCGTGGCTGGCGAGATACTCCGGCGTCGCGTACGCGGGTGACGGCGAGCCGAGGGAGTAGAGGATCAGGGGGAACCTGCCGGTGGCGGGCTTCGCGTCGCGCACCGCACGTCCCTGCAGCGCAAACAACTTCGCGCGCTGCTCCTCGGGCAGCGGCACGACGTTGCGCGTGAGCGCGACGATCGCGGCTTCCTCGCCGCGGGCGTAGTCACCGAAGGCCATCGGCGTGCCGGCCGTTGATTCTGCGGGATACCAGACCGTGACGCGGATCGGCCGCGCGCGCTCGCCTGTGCGCGGTTTGCCGTCGAGGGTGCGCGCGGTACGGAAAGTGCGGGAGTGGTCGTAGTGATCGGTCTGGCGGACGCCGACGGCGTGCGGGCCGGGCTGGAGATCACCCCAGAGGGAGAGGACGAGGGCGAAGATCAACATGCGCGCAATGTGGCGCAAGGGGCGCGGACGCGCACGCGGTTTGTCACGAGCGGTCGGATTCGGGGAACGACAACGTAGGGCGTGGCTTCAGCCCGCCTCCCCGCCCGAGGGGCGGGCTGAAGCCACGCCCTACGTTGATGTTTTGAACGACTGCTCGAGGATGCTCACGAGCAGCTCCGCCCCCCGCCCGTCGTGGTCGTCACGCGGGTCGTAGATGGTCAGCTCCATGCCTCGGGCGCGTGGGTGGCGGACGAGGGGCGTGAGCAATACGATCAGTTCCTCGGGCGACAGGCCGCCCGGTTCCGGCGAGTCCACGAACGGCATGAACGACGGGTCGAGCGCGTCGGCGTCGACGTGGATGAAGAAGTCGCGGTCGCCGAGGTGGGCGAGGATCTCGTCGGCGGCGGTCGCGCGGCGGAACGGCAGCTCGCCGTCGCGCACACCGACCGTGACTACGCGCTCATCTTCGACATAGCGATACGCGAGCGGCGTGTCGCCGCGGCCGGTGACCAGCGCGAGATCCATTCCCGCGACGCCACCGGTCTCCGACGTCGCCGGCGTATTGAAGTCCGTATGCCCGTCGACGAACACCAGCCCCTCGGGCCGCAGCGCGTCGAGGCAGCCGAGAAGTGTGCTGCAGTCGCCGCCGAGGACGAGGGTGAAGCCGTCGCGCGGGATGGCGCGTGCGATCCGTTGCACGTGATCCTGGACGAGGTCTTCGTTCCGGACACCGCCACGTGGGCGCACGAAATCGCGATACGGCGCGGCGGCAATGTCGCCGAGATCGTGGGCGCCGAGGCGCTCGACGACGCGGTACTCGCGCAGACGTGCGGGGCCGCGGTCCGTGTGCCGGGCGGTGCCGTCGGATTCGTACGGGCGGTTCCCGAGGCTGGTGGGCGCGGTGAGCAGGTGCAGCTTCATGCCTGCATCAACACGCGCCAGGACGCTTTCGTTCGCGCTGTGGAGTGCGGCGACGGCGAGTCGCCGCTTTTCTATATTCGCGCGCTCACCGTGCAAAGATTGGAAAGCGGCGACTCGCCGTCGCCGCACTCCACATGGCGCGTCGCGATGAACTCCACCGACTCGGCGATCACGCTCGCGTCGCGCAGGATGCGGTTGTGGCCGAGTCCCGTGGTCGTGCGCATCGTCGCGTCCGGCCACGCGGCGACGATGTTCTGGCTCTCCCGCCACGACGTCTCTCGGTCGTCGCGGTCGTGGACGACAAACAGCGGCGGCGTGTCGACGAGGCGGGCGACGTCCGCGACCTCCAGGTCCTGCCATTGGAACTGCAGCCGCTGCTCGACGTGGGCTTTGAAGCGCTCCAGCACCGCGTCGGAGATCGAGAGCGCGTCCGCGAACACGCGCTGGTACGCGATCGGGCTGCCCATCGGCGCGATGAAGACCGCCGAGGGGACACTCCAGCCATTGCGCAGCGCCCACGCGACGGACGTGCCTCCGCCCGAGTGCGCGA
This sequence comes from uncultured Acidobacteriota bacterium, assembly GCA_963821585.1. Taxonomy (GTDB): domain Bacteria; phylum Acidobacteriota; class Thermoanaerobaculia; order Gp7-AA8; family Gp7-AA8; genus QHVT01. Next base: position 1,010,692 of record CAWGEI010000005.1, on the reverse strand, counting down.
TCACGCCTGCGACCGGCTCCGCCGTCCGCGCCAATTCGACCAGCGCGTCCGCGAACTCGAAGAACGTCGACTGCCGCTTGCCGTGGCGGCTCGGACCGGACGCGCCGTGCGAGGGCGCGTCGAACGCGATGGCCCGATACCCCGCGCGGACCAGCGGCTCGACGAAGCTCTGGAACTGTGAGGCCAGTCCTCCCCAGCCGTGGACCAGCAGCACCGCCGGGCCTTCGCCCCAGCTCCACGCCGCTACGCGCCGGCCGTGCAGAAGGATATCGGCGCGCGTTCCTGTCCCGAGGAACGCGGCCGACGCGGGCGAGAGCCGCGAACGCGGCGGCGTGAACCACACCCGCTCCGCGGCCCTGGCGGCGAGTCCAACGGAAACCGCGGAAAGAGTCCGGAAGCCGAAGCGCAGCAAAGGCAGGGCGGCGTCGGCAGCGGAGCGGGCTTTGGGAGCGAGTACGGCACGTCGTGCGTCCATCACACTTGGAAATCTCGGTTCAGCACTTGGAAAAGTCAAGTGCGAGTATCATTTTCCCAATGACAGGCAAGTCGTACGATCAGTATTGCGGCGTGGCCCGCGCCCTCGACCTCGTCGGCGAGCGCTGGACGCTGCTGGTCGTGCGCGAGCTGTACGGCGGGCCGAAGCGCTACACCGACCTGATCGCGGGCATCCCCGGCATCGCCACGGACATGCTCGCCGCGCGGCTCAAGACGCTCGAGGAGAATGAACTGGTCGTCCGCCGTACCCTCCCGCCGCCCGCGGCGTCGACGGTCTACGAGCTGACGGAGCTCGGCCACCGCCTCGAGCCGGTCCTCGAGGAGCTCGGCAAGTTCGGCCTGGAGATCCTCGGCAAGCGCAGGAACGAATCGTTCCGCATCGACTGGCTCGCGCTGCCGGTGCGCACGATGTTCCGCCCCGAGCGCGCCTCCGGCCCGCCGATGGTCGTGCAGTTCGAGAGCGCCGGCGAAGCGTTCCACGCGCGTATCGAGAACGGGACGATCCACACCATCACCGGCCCGCACGACGCACCGGACGTCGTCTTCGCCGGCGACGTCGAGACGCTCGCGCGAGCGTCGAAGGACAAGTCCGTGGCCGAGGATGCGGTGGCCAAAGGGAAGATGAAGATGCGCGGGAACAAGAAGGACATCGTCCGCGTGCTGGAGATGCTGGGGATCAAGAAAAGTTGACAGTTTGCAGTTGGCAGTCGACAGGAGCCGGAGACCTCTCCTGCCAACTGCAAACTGTCAACTGTCAACTGAGGCGCGAGCGGTCGCAGCAACGGAGTGAGCGGTCGCACGCGTATCATCGCCTGCGTGAACCGGCGCGTGCTCCTGCTTGCGGCACTGGCGTGGACGCTCATCGCGCTCTACTTCGCGACCCAGGCCTACTTCAACCCCGCGTTCATGTCCCGTCCGCCGTGGAAGGACGTGCTCGCCGTCAACTTCACCTACTACTACCTCTGGGGAGTGGCCACGCCCGTCGTCGCGTGGCTCGCGCGCAGGTTCCCGCTGCGCAGCATCACCGCGTTCGGCGTACACGCGCTGGCGAGCATCGCCCTCACCGCGATCCAGCTCTTCATCGCCGAGGCGATCCTGTGGAGATTCACCGGCGCGGGCTTCCGCCACGGGTCCTTCCCGGCCAGCCTGAAGATCGCGCTCACCGCGAACTTCCACGGCAGCCTGCCCACGTACTGGCTCATCCTGGCCGCGTATCTCGCGTGGACCTACGCGCGCAACGCGTCGCGCCTGGAGACGCAGCTCGCCACCGCGCAGCTCGACGCGCTGAAGATGCAGCTCAACCCGCACTTCCTCTTCAACACGCTGAACTCCGTCTCGTCGCTGATGTACGTCGATGTCGACGCCGCGGACGCCATGCTCGCGCGCCTCTCCGAATTCCTCCGCCTCACCCTCGACCGCCCCATCGCGCCGCGCATCCCGCTGCACCAGGAGCTCGACTTCGTGCAGCGCTATCTCGAGATCGAGCGCATCCGCTTCGAGGAGCGCCTGCGCGTCACCGTCGACGTCGAGCGCAGCGCGGAGGACGTGCTCGTGCCCGCGCTCATCCTCCAGCCGCTCGTCGAGAACGCCATCCATCACGGCATCTCGAAGCGCACGGACGGCGGCTCGATCGTGATCCGCGCCCGGCGCGAGGAGCACTGGCTGCACCTGCTGGTTCGCGACGACGGCGATGCCGACGATCAGGCCGGCACTCTCCGCGAGCGCGTCGGCCTCGGCAACACCCGCGCGCGCCTGCAGGCGCTGTACGGCGACCAGCATCGCCTCGATTACGGCGCGAAGGACAAAGGCTTCGCGGTGGAGATCGCCATCCCATGCTCCGAGTCCTGATCGTCGACGACGAGCGCTTGGCGCGCCAGAAGATCCGCACGTTCCTCGACGCGCGGGACGACGTGGCCGTGGCCGGCGAGGCCGCGAACGTGAACGAGGCCATCGCCCTCGTGCGCAGCGAGCGCCCCGAGCTCCTCCTGCTCGACATCCAGATGCCCGGCGGCGACGGCTTCGACGTCGTGCGTGCGCTGCCCGCGGGACACACGCCCGCCGTCGTCTTCATCACCGCGCACGACGACTACGCCCTGCGCGCGTTCGAGGTCGCCGCGGTCGACTACCTCCTCAAGCCGTTCGACCGCCGCCGCTTCGACCAGGCCATCGAGCGCGCCAAGAAGAACGCGCCCCGCGACCTGCGCGCCGCGTTCTTCCCGGTCAAGAAGCGCGACCGCACGATCATCGTCCCGGTGCGCGAGGTCGACTGGATCGAGGCCGAGGGGAAGTACGTGCGGCTGCACGCGGGCGGGCAGTCTTACCTCGTACGCGACACGATCGCCGCGGTCGAGCAGCGCCTCGACGGACGCCACTTCGTGCGCATCCACCGCAGCACGATCGTGAACCTCCGCCGCGTGTCCGAGATCCACGACGACACGACGGTCGTGCTGCACGACGGGACCCAGCTGGCGATGAGCAGAAGGTTTCGCTCGCGAGTGCGCCACGCGACGGGACTGGATCTATAGTTCTTGTCGCGATGTGGTCCCCTGAGCAGTACGAACGTTTCGCTGCCGAGCGCCGCCAGCCGTTCGTAGACCTGGCCGCCCTCATCGAGCCGCGCCCGAACATGCGCATCGTCGACCTCGGGTGCGGCACGGGCGAGCTGACGCGCGAGCTGCACGAGTCGCTGGCGGCCGAGGAGACGGTGGGCGTCGACTCTTCGGAAACGATGCTCCTGAAGGCGGGCCACTTCGGCGGCGAGATGCTGCGCTTCGAGAAGGGCGACATCGAGGCGTTCGTCACCGACCGGCCGTACGACCTGATCTTCTCCAACGCCGCGCTGCAATGGGTGCCGGATCACGATCGCCTGTTCGTACGCCTGACGAATTTCCTGGCGATGGACGGTCAGCTCGCCATCCAGATCCCGGCGAACAACTCGCACCCGTCGCACATTGTTGCCGCGACGGTGGCGCAGGAGCTCGGGGTGCCGCCGCGCGAGGATTTCGTGCTCCCGGTCGAGAAGTACGCGGAGCTCTTGCATCGCCTCGGCTACAAGCGCCAGCACGTACAGATGCAGGTGTACGGGCACCTGCTGCCGTCGACCGGAGACGTGGTGGAGTGGGTGCGCGGCGCGCTGCTCACGCACTACCAGTCGCTGCTGACGCCCGAGCGTTTCGACGAGTTCCTCGCCGAATACCGCAACCGCCTCCACGCCACCCTCGGCGACGAGCGGCCGTTCTTCTACACGTACAAACGCGTCCTGCTCTGGGGTACGTTCTAGGTTTGGAGTGCGGAGGCAACGCCTCCGCTTTCGAATTCGCGAGGCAAGAGCGACGACGTTGCGATCCTGCCGCGCTGTTCGAAGCGAATGCGTGGCGAGATCGCGGACTTCACGCACTTGCCACACGAATAGAAAAGCGGAGGCGCTGCCTCCGCACTCCACATCACTCCTCCGCGAGGATGGTGTGCAGGGCGAGGGTCACGGTCATTGTGGCCAGCGCGATCAACAACGCGAAGAACGACATCGACAGCGACTGGCCGGTGGCCATGTTCTGGACCATGCCTGTCGGGGTCAGGCCGCTTACCCACTTCTCGACGGCCTCCCACTTCCAGGTCAGCAGAGCGGCCCAGCCGCCGGCGACGACGAGGTAGGAGACGAGTTGGAGGAAGTTCAGCGGCCGGGACGCACGAGCGACGTCGGCCGACGTCTGGAGCAACTGGGCCTTGAGCCAGACGATCTGGGGATCGGGGAGGATGTGCTCGCGGTCGCTGATGCGGGCGAAGCGGGACATCCACGGCGCCACGGACGCCGTCGCGACGCAGTCGTCGCACTCGGTGAGGTGGCGGCGCAGTGTGTCCGTCCAGCGGTCGTCCTGCGCGGCGCGGAGGACGTCGGCTTCGAATCGGCAGCCTTCGCTCATCGTTTCACCTCCGGGCCCAGTCCTTTCTTCGACAGCAGCTCGCCGAGCTTCTTCCGCGCGCGGAACAGCAGCACTTTCACACTCTTGGTCTTGACGCCGAGGGCCTCGCCGATGTCGTCGTGATCGGCTTCCTCCACGTGCGCGAGCCACAGCAGCGCGCGCTCGCGCGGTTTCAGCTCCGCGAACGTCTTCATCATGTCGTGCCGCAGCACCTCGCGCGGCTCCATCGACGGCCCCGCCTCGGATATCCCATCGAGATCGACGCGCAACCGCTCGCGCTTGGTCTCGCGGAAGTGATCGAACGCCAGGTTCGTCGCCGTGCGGAAGATCCAGCGCCGCTGGTGCTCCTCGGAGGCCAGGACCGGGTTCGCGCGCAGGAAGCGGAAGAACGCCTTCTGGAGCAGGTCGTCCGCCGTGGCCTCGTCGCCCGTGAGGCGGAAGAGGTACGACCAGAGGCTCCCCGCCGTGCGGCGGTAGAAGACTTCGAATCGTCCCTCGTCCATCGGGCGGGGGCTACCGGTGCGCGCGCGCCCCTCGGATGCGAGGGATACCGGCAACGTCATTCCTGCGGCGAACATGGCGGTCATGGCTCACGAGCGTGCGGTCTGGTCGGCGGCCGGGTTGAAGACGTCGCCGCCGTGCAGATTGCGCGACAGCCGCCACGACACGAACGTGGCCAGGAGATAGCCGATGCCGAGGGAGAGGATGATCGACGCCGGGACCGCGAAGTCTTCGTCGTAGAAGAACGTCAGCCCGAGGAACGCGGCGCCCAGCATGGAGAGGATGATCGCACGGGAGAAGCCCGACAGGATCCGCTCCCGCGTGAGCAGCGCCGGCGCGGATTGCACGCCGTTGACGAACGCCCGTCCCGCGGGCGACTGCAGGAAGTCGATCAGCTCCGGCGCGGACCCGAAGCGGTCGATCAGGCGCGTCTGCACTTCCGCCTGGACCTCCACACGCCGCGCCTTCGAGCGCGACACGAAGTAGACGATCAGCACGACCATCGCCGAGGACGACAGAATGCCGAAGATTGGGATCAAATCCATCATGTGATTGCCTCCGATTCTCTGCCCCTACTACGTAGAACCGTGCGCGCGGGTTAACAGAACTCGCGCCATCCGCCGAATCGGCGTAGACTGCTCGCGGGTTTTCCCATCCTCATGAACGAAGAAGTGATCGATCTGCGGAGAGGCGACCGCTTCCATGTGGCTGAGCCTGTTGGCGGCAGCTTCAGTGCGATCGACGTGTCGGTGATCAACGTGAGCGTCACCGGCGCGCAGATCATGCACGCGCAACCGATCCGCATCGGCACACGCTCGCGCCTGGCGTTCCGCCACGGCGAGGTCACGGTGTCGGTGATGATGCAGGTGGTCTGGAGCCATCTCTGGCAGACGCCGGACGGCCACGCCTACCGCAGCGGCGTCCGCCTCGACGCCCCGGACGTACAGTACGCTGCGGCCGTCCACGACCTGATCCAGAACGGCGCGCTCCAGCGCGACACGGAGTCGCTCGAGCGCAAACGGCAGCGCGAGATGGAGCGCGAGCTGCGCCGGAAGTCGGCTCCGAAGATGATGACCCTGCCGCCCACGGGCTAGAAGCCGATGAAGTTCGGCTCCGGGTGCATCTCCACGCCGAACACTTCCCGCACCCGCCCCTGGATCATCCGCACGAGCTCCACCACTTCCGCGGCCGTGCCGCCGCCGCGGTTCACGATGGCCAGGGTGTGCTTGGTGGAGAGGCCGACGTTGCCGTGCGTGAAGCCCTTGCCGAAGCCGGCGCGCTCGATGAGCCAGGCGGCGGACAGCTTCACGTCGTCGCCGGACGGGTAGTGCGGCGCCTCGGGGGCCTTGCGCGCGAATTCGTCATAGGCGGCCGAGGAGAGCACGGGATTCATGAAGAACGAGCCGTCGCTGCGCGTGTCGGGATCGTTCGGATCGAGGACCATCCCCTTGCGCTTGCGGATGGCGATCACCGCCTCGCGGACGCCCTGCAGATCGCCGACCGGCACGCCGCGCTCGTCGACATACTTCTGCAGCTCGGGATAGCGGATAGCCGCGCTGCCGCCGCGCTTCAGGCGGAACGTGACCGACAGCACGACGTACCGCCCCGGCTCGACGTTCTTGAACAGGCTGGCGCGATAGCCGAAGCGGCAGTCCCAGTTCGTGAACCACACCACCCGGTCGATCGTGCGGTCGAGCGCTTCCACGCGCGCGATCGTCTCGCTGACGTCCTGCCCGTACGCGCCGACGTTCTGGATCGGCGTCGCGCCGGTCGAGCCGGGGATGCCGGACAGGCATTCGATGCCCGCCCAGCCGTTCTCCACCGCGGTCTCCACGAACGCGTCCCACGGCTCGCCCGCCGCGACCTTCACCATCGCGTACTCGTCTTCACTCTCCACGGTGACGCCGCGCAGGTCGACGTGGACCACCACGCCGTCGAAGCCCGCGTCGGAGATGAGGAGATTGCTGCCGCCGCCGAGGACGAACGTGGCCAGCCCGCGCTCCTGCGCCCACGCCAGCGCCTCGCGCACTTCGTCGACCGTCGTCGCGCGAAAAAAGAATCGCGCCGGACCACCGATCCCGATGGTGGTCAACGGCGCGAGAGAAACGTTCTCCTGGGGTTGCATCAAACTCCGGGCATGGCTTTCTTGAGGGGACGGAGGAGCACGAACAGCACGAAAGCCATGATGAAGGCCATGATCGCCAGGGTGAGGAAGAACTGCGCATGGCTCCAGCGATCCCAGAACACCCCGATGGCGGTGAGCTTATTGCCGATGGCGGTGGCCAGGAACCAGCCGCCCATCATCAGCCCGCGCCAGCGCACCGGCGCGACTTTGGAGACGAGGGAAAGCCCCATGGGGCTGAGCATGAGCTCCGCGAGCGAGATCACCGCGTACAGCAGAAGTAGCCACCCCAGCGATGCCTTCGTCGTCGGTGCCGTGGTGATCTGTGTGGCGGTGTGATTTTCGAGGCGGACGAAGTCGCCCGGCTGCATTGCCACGCCACCGTTGACCGTCACCGGCCACGCTTCCTTCTGCACCGGCTTGCCTTCTTCGAGTACCTCCACCTGCGTCGCAGGCGTGTTGATCTTCAGATAGTCGCGCGCCTCCTTCGCGATCTGCACGTACGTCTGCGCACCATCCGCCTTGATCACCCGGAACGCCGGCGCGGTGAAGCCGTTGGCCTGCGAGGCGAAGTACAGAACCAGCATGGAAACGCCGGTGAGGGTCATGCCGAACATCATCTTCGTGGGGGTGGATGGCTCGAGGTTCCGCTTGTCGAGCCAGGTCCAGAACCCTGCCAGAGGGAGGGAGAGAAGGATGATGTACAGCGGATTGATCGCGTTCGAGAGGATGCCCCCGGCCTTGATGAACGTCCAGCGGGTGTGGTCATCGGCCCAGAAGGTCAGCGTCAGCGAGTTCTGGTGGAAGATCATCCAGAAAACGATGACGATGAGAAAGATGACGATGAGGGCCATGATGCGCTTCCACTCCGCCACCTCGCCCATCGCGCGCGCGGCTTCCGTCACCGGCGGCAGGTCCTCGGACGTGGTCACCGCCTCCTGATTTCCTTTCGAGCCGTCCGCACGCGAGAAGTCGCTCTTGCCACGCACGCGATCGGCGTGACGGACGTGTTTTTGCCCGGAGATGAACACGATGAGCGAAATCAACATGCCGATCGCTCCGAGGAAGAAAGCGGGGTGGAAACCGTACTTCGGACGAACGAAGGACGCCACGATCGGCGCCAGCGTCGCGCCGATGTTGATGCCCATGTAGAAGATCAGATAGGCCTTGTCCTTGAGATGGCTGCCTTCCTGATAGAGGTTCCCGACCATCGAGGAGACGTTGGGCTTGAAGAAGCCGTTCCCGATGACGAGACACGCCAGCGCGAGATAGAGGATATTGATGTTGTTCGGTACGGCAAGCAGCGCGTGACCGGCGATGAAGAAGAACGCGCCGATGATGATGGACTTGCGAAAGCCGAGAAAGAGATCGGCGAGCAGACCGCCGAACAAGGGCGACGCATACACGGCCGCGAGATACCAGGCCGAGATCCCGGTAGCCTCCGCGTTGGTAAACCCGAAGCCCTGCACGGAGTCGCGCAGGTAGAGCGCGAGCATGGCGTTGACCGTGTAGAAGCTGTAGCGCTCCCACATCTCGCTCGAGAACAGAACGTACAGACCTTTCGGGTGTTTCTCCGTGGCGACGGCTGTATTGGCCATGCTTTCCCCTCCGATGTGCGGCGCACGATACAAGAAGTCTGCCGGACGCGGCCACTCGTGACGGGTTTGCTACCGCTCGCGACCTTTGGCCGCCCTTAAGGGCGGTGAAATCCGATACCTTGTATGCATGAAGGAATGGTTCGGACATCCACGTGGACTGGCCACGCTCTTCTTCACCGAGATGTGGGAGCGCTTCAGCTACTACGGCATGCGCGCTCTGCTGATCCTGTACATGGTCGGCTCGGTGGATCGACCTGGCCTCGGCTTTTCCATCAGCAAAGCGACGCAGATCTACGGTTTGTACACGATGTCGGTGTACCTGTCCGGGATTCCGGGCGGCTGGCTCGCAGACCGTGTGCTCGGACACTACCGCGCGGTATTGATCGGGGGGATCATCATCGCCTTCGGTCACTTCAGCATGGCCGTCCCCGGCCTGCCATTCTTCTTCGCCGGACTCGGACTGATCGTCATCGGCACGGGCCTGCTGAAGCCGAATGTGTCCTCCATGGTGGGCTCGCTGTACACGCGCGAGGACGTGCGCCGCGACGCGGGCTTCTCGATGTTCTACATGGGCATCAACCTCGGCGCGTTTTTCGCGCCCATTCTCGTGGGTTGGATGGGACAGAAATGGGACTGGCATTGGGGATTCGGCGCTGCAGGCGTCGGCATGATCTTCGGCTTGATCCAGTACGTCGCGGGGCGCAAGTACCTCGTTCCCGCGCAGGAGCCGGAGCCGAGCGTCAATGCGGATGCCGTCGCCACCGATCAGGCGCCGCAGGAGAATGCGGGTACGCCGTCCCGCTTGACGGGCACCGACTGGGCACGCCTTACGGCCATCGGAATCCTCACCTTGTTCGCGCTTCTCTTCTGGGCCGGTTTCGAGCAGGCAGGATCCAGCCTGACGCTCTTCGCCGACCGGGCCACACGTCTCACAGTATTCGGATTCAACTATCCATCGAGCTGGTTCCAATTCGTCGAACCCGGATTCGTCCTCGTGTTCTCCTCAGTGTTCGCGCTGATCTGGTTCACCCTCGGAAAGCGCCACAAGGAGCCGTCGAGCCCTGCCAAGTTCACCCTTGGCCTGCTCTTCCTCGCCTTCTCCTTTGCCCTCATCATTCCCGCGGCGAAGCTCTTCGAGTCGACGGGACAACGCGTCAGTCCCTGGTGGCTCATCGGTCTGTACTTCCTGCAGATGGTCGGCGAGCTGTGCCTCAGCCCCGTCGGCCTGAGCATGGTTACGAAGCTCTCCCCGACGCGGCTCGTCGGGCTGATGATGGGGGTGTGGTTCTTCGCCACGGCGATGGGCAACTACGTCGCCGGATGGGTCGCTGGGTTCCTGCAGAACCGTCCGTTCTCGGACATCTTCCAGGGCGCGTTCCTGAACTTGGTCATCGCCACGGTGATCCTCGCGGCGCTGATCATCCCGATCAAGAAGCTGATGCGCGGGGTGAAGTGATTAGAACGACTTGAACTGCGCGTCCGCGAGTGCGTCCGCGACGAACATGCGCGAGTCGCCGGAGTTGCAGTACGCCCAGTCGTGGCTGATGCCCGTGACCATCAGCGACTCGTCGGGACAGAGCTCGCCGAGGGCGGCGCCGAGGGTCTGCACGTCGGTGGTGTCGTCGCTCTGGATGACGAACGTCGACTCGAACGGCAGCTCGACGACCGTGCCCAGGCGGCGCAGCACGTCGTGCAGCTCGGAGTAGTCCGCGCCCGGCGTGAGGCTGTGCCGCACGAGCAGGAAGTCGCGCGCGGTCGTGAACTGCGTACCGGCCACGAGCAGGCGCGCGTCGGCGCCGAGGTTCGCGCGCAGATACCGCACCAGCGGCGCCGCATGCCGCCCGTCGGGCAAGAATACCTGCCAGCTCTGATCGAAATTGGGGTCCGCACCGAGACGGCGCATCACGTGTGAGACTTCCACCGTGAGGTCGCCCTCATAGCAGATCTGGAACAGCCTGATCTCTCCCATCACACCCTCCCGAGCCGTTCGCGTTATGGCAGGACGAGGAAAGTCTAGCATGCTAGGCTCTGCCGCTGTGAGTGGAGTGGATGATCTCGAGGAGCTGCGCGCGCGTCTCGAGTCCGAGGGCTTGCGCGTCGTCGAGCGTGCGGAGTACGACGCGCTCGTGCGCGAGCTCACCTGGCTGCGCGGGCACTCCGCGCGACAGACCGAGCGGATCGAGTGGCTGCGCACCGAGCTCGCAAGCACACGGTCGACGCCGCTGTCGCGCTCGCGCGATCGGTTGCGCAACGCGATGGCGGGCATGCGCCGCAAAGCGCGCCCGGCGTACACGAAAGTCTATTCGCGCATCGTCGTCAGTGTGGGTGCCCGCCTGCCGCAGGCGTTGAAGAACGTCATCAAGAAGGTGTGGAGCCCGTGGCCGGAACGGATCGAGATCCCGGCGGTCGCGCCGGCCATCGACGAGCGCGAGTCGATCACGTACGACGTGGTCTGCTTCTCGATCATCGACTGGTCGTTCCGCTGGCAGCGCCCGCAGCAGCTCATGTCGAAGCTCGCGGACCTCGGCCACCGCGTCTTCTTCTTCAAGACTTCCGCGTTCCTCGAGCCGGGCCCGCGAACGTTCGCAGCGGCACCGCTGCGGGACAACGTGTGGGAAATCACGCTCGCGCCGCCGGTGCCGTTCGACCTGTATCGCGGCGAGATCCCCGCGGCGACCGCGGCGTGGTTTCCGCGCATGCTCGACGACCTCCGCCGCGAATTCGGCGTCGTCGCCGCGGTGTCCATCCTGCAGATCCCGACCTGGACGCGTGCGGCCGAAAATGCGCGGGCGCGCCTGGGTTGGAAAATCGTCTACGACTGCATGGACGAATGGAAGAACTTCCCCGGCATCAGTGACGAGATGGTCCGTGAGGAGGAGCGGCTCGTCGCGACGGCGGACGCGGTCACCGTGTCGGCCACGCGCCTCTTCGAGAAGTGGAAGAGCGCGCATCCGGTGCTCGTGCGCAACGCGGCGGACTTCGACTTCTATGCGTCCGCCCCGCGCGAAGACCTCCTCGGCGACGTGCGTCGTCCGGTGATCGGCTATTTCGGCGCGATCGCGAGCTGGTTCGACGTGAGACTGGTGCGCCTGGCGGCAACGGAGCGTCCGGACTACACATTCGTGCTGATCGGCGGCGTGTTCAACGCGAACGTCGCGGAGCTGGAGCGTCTCCCGAACGTCCGCCTCCTCGGACAACAGCCGTACGCGAACATGCCGTCGTACCTGGCGTCGTTCGACGCGTGCATGATCCCGTTCGTCGCGGACGACATCACGGCCGCAACGGACCCGGTGAAGTTCTACGAGTACGTGAGCCTGGGAAAGCCGGTCGTGGCGACGCCGATGCCGGAGCTCGCGCCGTACGGCGAGCTGCTGTACATCGCATCGACGCCGGCGGAATTCATGGCGAAGCTCGACGAAGCGGTGGGCGAGAACGATCCGGCGCTGGCCGCGCGGCGTGTGGCGCTCGCGCGGGAGAACACGTGGACGGCGCGCGCGGCAACGCTGTGCGGCGCGATCCGCGCCGCACATGTGAAGGTCAGCATCATCGTCGTCACGTACTTCAACCGCGAGCTGACGCAGCTCTGCCTCGACGCGGTGCTGCGGACGACGCTGCACCCGAACGTCGAGGTGATCGTGGTCGACAACGCGTCGACGGACGGGACGACGGAAATGCTCGAGGAGTACGCGCGGCGGCACGACAACCTCCGCGTGATCCTCAACCGTACGAACCTCGGCTTCGCCGCGGCGAACAACCAGGGCATCCGCGCGGCGACGGGGGACGTGTTCGTGCTGCTGAACAACGACACCGTGCCCGCGCGCGGCTGGCTCCCTCGCATGCTGCGGCACCTCCAGGACCCGAAGATCGGCATCGTCGTCGCCGTGACGAACTTCTCAGGGAACGAGTCGCGCATCGCGGTGCCGTACACGACGCTCGACGGGATGCCGGCGTTCGCGGAGGAGTACGCGCGCGCGAACGAGGGGAAGGCGTTCGACATCCACGTCGCCGCGATGTACTGCGTCGGCCTGCACCGCGACGCGTACGACGTCATCGGGCCGCTCGACGAGGATTTCACGGTGGGGATGTTCGAGGACGACGACTACTCCCACCGCGCGCGGCTGGCCGGCCTGCGCGTCGTGTGCGCGGAGGACGTCTTCGTCCACCACTTCGGCCAGGCGTCGTTCGGCAAGCTGCCGAAGGAGGAGTACGACGCCATCTGGCGCCGCAACCAGGCGCACTACGAGCGCAAGTGGCGGATGACGTGGACGCCGCACGCGGGACGGTGATGTAGGCAACTTCCGGCGAGAGCGCCCCTCACCCGGCCTTCGGCCACCCTCGCCCCGCTGACGCGGGGCGAGGGGGAGATCAATGTCAGCTCTCGCGAGAGGCGTATTCCGTTACCCCTCTCCCCGCGCGTGAGCGTGGGGAGAGGGTGGCCGAAGGCCGGGTGAGGGGCGCACTCGCCTCAAGTCAACACCAGGGAAGAGTCATTACGCCGCGGTGACCGTGTGGTGGCTGGTCTGGCGCAGGATCGCGCTCAGGTTGGGCCTGCCTCCGCGGAGGCATTCCGTGACCAGCAACCGCAGCTCCTCGGGCGCGACGGGCTTGTACAACACCGCCTCCACGAGGTCGCGGTCGGCTTCGCTCATGCGCTGGTCGCTGAAGCCGGTGACGATGAAGACGTGGCGCGGGCGGATGTTGGCGCGGGTGCGGAGGAAGTCGAGGACTTCCCAGCCGCTGAGGCGCGGCATGTTGAGGTCGAGCAGCGCGACGTCGTACCGGCGCGTCTTCAGCGCCTCGATCGCGTCGCGGCCGCTGGCGACGATGTCGGACGCGACGCCGATGCGCGCGAGGATGTACTGATAGAGCTCGCGGATCGGACTGTCGTCGTCGACGGCCAGCACCCGGCGGCCGTCCCACATGCCGCCGCTGACGTAGGAGTCGAGGACGTCGCGCAGCGCGGCCGGCGAGGGGTACCGATGCGCCGGATCCTTCGCCAGCCCGCGCAGGACGATCTTCTCCAGCGCGTGCGGTACCTGCGGCGGCATCTCCAGCGGCGACTCGGAACAGGTGGCGAGCATCACGGCGGCCGGGGAGTCCCCGCGGAACGCCGGACGTCCGGCGAGCGCGTGATAGAGGATCGCGGCAACGGAGAAGACGTCTGACGCGGGCGTCGCGGGCTTGCCGAGGATGCGCTCGGGGGCGGCGTACTGGCCGTAGCGGGCGCGATCGGTGCCGGCCGGCGGAACGATCTCGACGCCGTCCTCGCGCACCAGGATCGCGGACGGCCACAGCTCGCCATGCACTTCCGTGAGCGCGCCGGCGACGTCGCGGCCGATGCGCACTGCGTCCTCCACCGGCATCCGCCCGCAGGCCATGAAGATCGAAAGGGGGTCCGACGACATTTTAGACGGAAACGCGTGCATCCGCCGTGCCGCGCCCGCTATTCGATCCGCAACTCTCTCAGCATCCATGCGTAATCGTGCGCATCCTCGCGGAGCTTGTCGTAGCGTCCCGACGCCCCGCCGTGTCCTGCGCCCATGTTCACACGCAGCAGGAGCGTATTGCCATCAGTTTTGTGGTCGCGCAGTTTGGCCACCCACTTCGCCGCTTCCCAGTAGCCCACCTGGCTGTCGTTCAGCGACGCGCGCACGAGCAGCGCCGGATACGCCTTGCGCTCCACGTTCGAGTACGGGTCGTAGCTCTTCATGTAGAAGTACGCGTCCGCCTCGTTGGGATTGCCCCACTCGATGTACTCCTGCGTCGTGAGCGGGAGCGTCGCGTCGAGCATCGTGTTCATCACGTCGACGAACGGCACGTACGCCAGCACCGCGCGGAACAGCTCCGGGCGCATGTTCACGACGGCGCCGACGAGCAGTCCGCCCGCGCTGCCGCCCTGGATCATGAGCTTGTCCGTGGACGTATAGCCGGCGTCGACGAGGTGATCGCACGCGGCGATGAAGTCGGTGAAGGTGTTCTTCTTCGACATCATCCGCCCCTGCTCGTGCCACTCCTTCCCCATCTCGCCGCCGCCGCGGACGTTGGCCAGCGCCCAGGTCACGCCGCGGTCGATGAGCGAGAAGCGCCCGTGGCTGAACGTCGGCGACATCGACGCGCCGTACGATCCGTACGCGTACAGCATCAGCGGATGCGCGCCGCGCGGGTCGAGATCGCGCCGGTATACGAGCGACACGGGGATCCGCGCGCCGTCCGCGGCCTCGACGAAGAACCGCTCCACCGCGTACTGGCTCGGATCGTACCCCCAGCACCTCGGTGCACTTGAGCAGCGTCTGTTCGCGCGTGTCGAGGTCGTAGTCGTAGACCGAGGGAGGAGTGATGAAGGACTGGTAGGTGTAGCGGTAGACCTTCGCGTCGAACTCCTCGTTGAAGCTCGCCGCGAGCGTATAGGCGACTTCGGGGAAGCCGACCCGGTGCCAAACGCCGTCGCGGAGATCGTAGATCTCCAGCTGCGACAGCCCGCCCTCGAGCAGCCGCACGACCATGTGATTCGCGAAGAGATCGATGGTCTCGATCCGCACCGGCTCGCGATACGGCACCAGCTCCTGCCAGTGCTCCTCCCGAGGATCGGCGACCGGCGCCGTGACGACGCGGAAGTTGATGCCGGCGTCGTTGGTCAGGATGTAGAAGCGGTCGCCGCGATGGTCGGCGTAGTACTTGTGATCGTCGCGGCGCGGCGTCATCACCGCGGGCTCCGCTTCCGGCGAACCGGCAGGGATCAGCCGCACTTCGCTGGTGGTCTTGCTGTCGGAGACGACGAACAGCCACGCGCCGCTGCGCGAGCGCTCGACGAAGACGTCATACAACTCGTCCAGCTCCTCGAAGACGAGGTGGTGCTCGGCGGCGCCGAGGCGGTGGCGGTAGATGCGGGACTGGCGCTTGGTCTCGTTCTCGACGCTGTAGAAGAGCGTCGCGTTGTCACCCGCCCACTCCACGGTCTCGACGTGCTCCGCGAGATTCTCCGCGGTGGTCCCGGTGCGCAGGTCTTTCACGTGCAGCCGGAACTCGCGGTAGCCGCTGTCGTCCGTCGTGTAGGCGAGGAGGTGCGCGTCGTCCGAGATCTGCATCTCGCCGACGGCCATGAACTCGTGCCCCTCGGCCAGCACATTGACGTCGAGGAGGATCTCCTCGTCCACGAGCTCGTTGCGCCGCGCGTAGATGGGGTACTGCTTCCCCTCTTCCGTGCGCGTGTAATAGAACCAGCCGTCCTTGCGGAAGGGGACGTTCATGTCCGTCTGCTGGATGCGTCCGAGCATCTCGGCGTAGAGCTGCTCCTGCAGTGGCTCGGTCGGTTTCATGACCGCGTCGGCGTACGCGTTCTCGGCGTCGAGATACGCGACCGTCTCGGGGCTGACCTTGTCGCGCAGCCATGCGTAGTCGTCCACGAGGGTGTCGCCGTGCAGCGCGGACGTCGTGCGGCGCTTCATCGCCATCGGCGGGAGGACCGCGGGAGAAACTTCGAGCACGCTCATGAAGAGATGAACGCGCAGATAAAGGAGGCGCGCGGGAGGGAGAATTCCCGCGCGCCCTCCCCGGCCGTCAAACGATCAGGTGCAAATCACCAAACTCGTGCCACAGATACTTCTCCTCCAGCGCCGCCGCGTACGCTTTCTGAACGTGCGCGCGGCCGGCCAGCGCTTCGAGCATCGCCAGGTGCGTCGCCTTCGGCTCGTGGAAGCCGGTCAGCAGTCCGTCGACGACGCGCAGCTCGCGGTCCGGGGCGATCACGAGGTCCGTCCAGCCGCGCGAGGCGATCGCGCGGCCGGAGCGGTCGATGCTCGACTCCAGCGCGCGGACGACCGTGGTTCCGACCGCGATGACGCGTCCGCCACGCTCCTTCGCGCGGCGCACTTCCTCCGCTGTCCGCAACGGCACCTCGTACGCCTCCTCGTGCGGACGCTCGTGGGATTCGAGGCTGGCCACCCCGGCGTGCAGCACGAGTTTCGCCAGACGCACCCCGCGGCGGCGCAGGCAGACCAGCAGCTCGCGCGTGAACGCGCGGCCGGCTGAGGGCATCTCGGCTGAGCCGGGCTCGTCGGCGTAGACCGTCTGATAGGCGTCGAGCGGGAACGGCCGGTCGATGTAGGAATAGGTGATCGGCCGGCCGTAACGGTTCAGGTACGCGCGGAGGTCAGCGACGCCGTCGAGGCGCGCGATCCACAGGCGTTTCGAATCGCGATACGGCGCGAGCAGCGTGATCTGCGCGCCACCGGGCAATGGCCGCAGCTCACCGCGCGGCTCGACCAGTACCAGTCCGCCCGGCAGCGGTGTCGAGAAGTGCAGGTTCTCGACCGCTGCCGGCAAGGTCGCGGTCGTGTTCAGCACGACGAGATCGCCCGCCCGGAGGAACTTCGGGAAGTCGCGGAAGTGCGCGTGGGTGACGGAGTCATCTGCCCGCGACGTGACCAGGAGGCGCACGTCGTCGCGTCCGCTGCCGCGCAGTTCCGCGGGCTCGCGCGCTTCGAGGTCGCGCGGCAGCACGAAGTCGTAAGCGATCATGCGGCCTCCCCCAGCGCGTCCTCGATCAGCGCGACGATGCGCGGAGCCACGGACTCGGGCGCGGGCAGGTGCGACACGTCGCCGCCGCCGATGGCGTCGCGGTGCATCTGCGTCGCCATTTCGCCGGGATCGACGACCTCCACGCGCACGCCGGTGCCCTCGAGCTCGATGGCGAGGGTCCGCGAGATGTGCTCCAGCGCAGCCTTGCTCGCGCCGTAGCCGCCCCAGCCGGGATACGCGTTCGTGGCCGCGTCCGAGCTGATGTTGACGATGAGGCCTTCGCCGCGCTCCTTCATCTGCGGCAGGACGAGCTGCGTCAGGTGCAGCGGCGCCACGGCGTTGACCTTGAGCACGCGCAGGAGCGCGTCCCACGGATAGTCCTCCAGCTTCGGCATCGGCAGCGGCCCGAGCTCGGAGGCGTTGTTGATGAGAACGTCCACGCGCCCGGCCGCTCCGGCAAGCTCCTCGGCGACTTCGGAAACGTCGCCCGCGATGGCTGTGGCCCCCAGCTCCCAGGCGACCTCCTGCAAGCGTTCGGCGTTGCGGGCATTGAGAATGAGACGGTAGCCGCGCGCAGCCAGCAGCCGCGCGATCGCGCGACCCAGCCCCTGCGAGGCACCGGTGATTAGTACGGTTTTCATGGGAGTACGATGCCGCTGAAGCGATCCGAAAACCTCGTACGAAAGGACAGGGGGGACTTCATGAAGCGCGTCCTGCTCCTGCTGTTCCGGGCGGAAGCGGGTCCGGTCCCGTTCGTCAGATTCGAGTCGTCCTTCGACCGGAAGTGGCGAGCAAGGGATGAAGGACAAGACGATGGTCGTCCCGCAAGCTGTCGGAGCGCCTCCTCAACGGGCGATCACTGTCGCCCGCTGACGCGGGCTTGTTTCCACACCGCGCCGCAATTACCCCGGCTGAAGCCGGGGTCTATTGGCTTTCGCCCGCTACGCGGGCTGGTCTGGCCCGCGTAGCGGGCAGCAGAAAATAGACCCCGGCTTGAGCCGGGGGAATCGCGGTGCGGTCGTAAAAACGAGCCCGCGTAGCGGGCGACAGGGAACCGATCAGGGAAGCCGCTGCGAGAGCGATAACGACGTGTCGATGACCTCGACGTAGTTCGCGGGGTTCCGCCGGAGGCGATCGGTGAAGATCGCAAGACACCAGCCTGTCGGATGCTTCGACGACGGGTATTTCAGCGCCGTGATTACGCCGCAGTCGTATGCGGCACGCCCGAGGATCTGTGTCGGCGCCGGGTTCTCGAGAATCCACGAGCCGGTAAGCTCCGAAGCATTCGTCCCGAGGAACACGCGAATGGCGCCAACAGTGAGATCGACGACGTCCGCGATGACACCATCGACGCTGAGCACCACGATCGGATTTCTTGCAATCGTGATCGTGATCAGCGCCGGATGACTGAAGGCGGAACCGACTTCTGCGAGCGCGGTTGTGGGGTCGCAGGCGAGATAGAGCGTCGGGAACGAGCCGGCCGGCGTGAAGCGCGCACCGTGTAGGACGGCGCCACCGGGCCAGAGCGGCTCGGGCCGCGTTCCACTCGACCCGGGCGGCGGCGCAGTGAGCAGCGCGTGATCGATCGTCCGCGACCAGGGGCCGTGCAGCGTCACCCGCGGCACGGTCGCCAGCGCCTGGACCAACTCCGGGTACGGCAGCATCAGCTCAGATTTCCACTGAGCCTGCTGTCGAGCAGCCGGCGCACCACTCCAATCTTTCCCAGCTCCGCTACATCGCGCGGCGACTTCTGGCCGAGGTCGGGATGGGGGGTGTTCATCCAGATGCGGACGCTCGTGCGGTCGCCGAGGACGTGCTGCAGGACCTCGATGACGCGCTTGAAGTCGCGCAGGGGTTCCTGCAGCGACTCGGCGGCGGGCGTCTTCGCAACTGTCGAGTAGTTGCGGCCGAGGGCCTTGGCCAGAAACGCGAGCGGGAGGCCGAGGTAGGTGGCCACACGGGCGGCGTCGACGCGGCCGCTCTCCGGGTCGTGGAGCCCATTCACGGAACCGATCGGTTGTGCTGGAGTGTCGGGAAGCGAATGGCCCTGCCATGCGGAGGCGCGCTTCATCATCGCCCGGAACGCCTGGACCGCGGCGTCCACGGCCTTGTCGTAGTTCAGGACCCACTGCACCATGCCGGCTTCGAGGGCGGCGTTCACGGCAGCGCGCGACAGCTTTTCCGGCCCGACGACGAACACGGGCAGGGACTCGTCGACGCTGCGGATCTCGTCGAGGATCTCGCGATGCTCGTCGAGCGTCTTCGCCTCGACGAGGCAGAAGGTCGTGCCATCGGAAATGGTGAAGTCGGGCTTCCACCCGGCATACTCGGTGACGTCGAATCCCTGCTTCTCCAGCATCTCGACCGCCGACTCGCGGGTGTCATCCTGGGGCTCGATGATCACAGCACTGGCAACCATGTCTCCACCTCAACAACACTCAATTTACACCATTTCTACACTAAGCGCAATGACTTTCTTCCATCACCGGACAACCAAACCCCGCTCGTGCGCGATCGTCACCGCCTGGGCGCGGTTCTCCGCGCCGAGCTTGTTGAAGATGGATGTCATGTGGAACTTCACCGTGCGCTCGGTCACCTTCAGAGCGGCGGCGATCTCCTTGTTGGACTTGCCGGCGACGACGAGGCGGAGGACGTCACGCTCACGGGGAGAGAGGCGGGGGGCGTGGGAGAGGGCGGCGACGCGCGAGGCAATGCGCGGGTCGAGATAGCGCTCGCCGCGAACAACGGCGCGGATGGCGCGCTCGATCTCCTCCAGCGCTGCGCCTTTCAGCAGGTAGCCGCGCGCGCCGGCCCGCAACACGGCGTCGAGTTGTTCGTCGCTGGCGTAGGCGGTCAGGACAAGGGTCGGTACGGCGAGCCGCGGCAGCACGTCG
This sequence comes from uncultured Acidobacteriota bacterium, assembly GCA_963821585.1. Taxonomy (GTDB): domain Bacteria; phylum Acidobacteriota; class Thermoanaerobaculia; order Gp7-AA8; family Gp7-AA8; genus QHVT01. Next base: position 990,645 of record CAWGEI010000005.1, on the reverse strand, counting down.
ATGCCGCTCATGCCGGGAAGCTCGAGATCGAGGAGGATGACATCTGCTTCGAACCGCGACGCCAACAGCTCTTCCGCGGAGCCGAATGACGCGGCGATCGTGAAGTCTTCGCGGCGCGCGAGCGCGGCCACCAGACCTTCGCGCACGACTGGATGATCGTCGACGACGACGATGCGGATCACAACGGCACCTTCACCATGATCGACGTTCCGGGCCGCGACGCAATCCGCAGCGTTCCTCCCGCGAGCCGCGCGCGCTCGCGCATCCCGCGGAGTCCATGGCGATCCTCGCCCACGCGACGCGGATCGAAGCCGAGTCCGTCGTCCCCGATCGTCAGCGTCGCCGCGCGTTTCGTGCAACGCAGCGACACCGTCACGTTCTTCGACCGCGCGTGCTGCTCCACGTTCGCCAGCGCCTGCTGCGCGATCCGGTACAGCTCCGCCTCCACCGCCAGCGGGAGCGAGCACTCCGCGGACGTATCGAGCGACACCCGGATCCCCGACCGCGACGTGAACTCGCGCACCAGCAGCGCCAGCGCCTGCGCCAGCGGCTTGCCCGCCAGCGGCTCCGCGCGCAGGTTCATCACCGACCGCCGCGCCTCCTCCAACGTCGCGCGCGTCACGCGCAGCGCCTCTTCGCTCTGCCCCGCCTCGATCTGCAGCGCGATCGCCGTCAGACTCTGCGCGATCGTGTCGTGGATCTCCCGCGCCAGCCGCGTCCGTTCATCCGCCCGCGCGTGCGTCGCGCTCTCCTCCGCCAGCCGCGCCCGCTCGATCGCCACCCCCAGCTGAAAGCCGATCGTCGAGAGCAACCCCAGCTCCCGCGCCGACAGCCGCCGCATCTCCGACGCCGTGATGTTCATGATGCCGAGGGGCTTGTCCTGGAAAAAGAGCGGGACGGAGGCGTGATGGGCGATGCTGCGCGTGAGGTCGTCGCGGCGCTCGTTCACCGCCGGACGCAGGCGGCTGCAGCCCATCACATCCACATTCCGCGGCTCCAGCTCCCCGTCGCGGAACTGCTCGATGCACCAGCACGACGCACCGGTCATCCGCACCGGCTCCTGCAGGAACGGCGGCAGATTGCGCGCGGCCGCGCTGTAGATGTGGCCCGTCTCCGGATCGACGAGCCACACCCAGCCGGTATCGAGACCAAGCTCGCGCGCGATGACCTCGAGCGTGCTCTCCAGCGCCGCCTTCACGGTCGGTGCCGAATTCAAAGCCTCGGCAATGGAGGCGATGATCTCGAGATCGCGTTTCACGCGATGGTCATTATGGCTCTCTCGTTACTCACTCGCGGACTTTGGCCCAGGTGTCCTTGAGCGTGGACGTGCGGTTGAACACCAGCTGATCCGCGGACGAGTCGCGATCCACGCAGAAGTAGCCGAGCCGCTCGAACTGGTAACGCGTGAGCGGCTCGGCTCCGCGTACCGAGGGCTCGAGCTTCGCGTGAGGGATCACTTCCAGCGAGTTGGGGTTCATGTGTACGAGGAAGTCGCCGTCCTGCTCGGGGTCCTCGACGCTGAACAGGCGGTCGTACAGCCGCACCTCGCAGTCCACCGCGTGCTCCGCGGAGACCCAGTGCAGCGTCGCCTTCGGGCGGCGTCCATCCGGCGCGTCGCCGCCGCGGGTGGCGGGGTCGTACGTCGCGCGCAGCTCGACGATGTTCCCGTCTCCGTCCTTGATCACATCCGTGCAGGTGATGAAGTACGCCGACCGCAGGCGCACCTCGCGACCCGGCGCCAGGCGGAAGAACTTCTTCGGCGGGTCTTCCAGGAAGTCGTCCCGCTCGATGTAGATCACCTTCGAGAACGGCACGCGCCGCGTCCCCATCGACGGATCCTCGGGGTTGACCGGCGTCTCGAACTCCTCGCCGGCACCTTCGTAGTTCTCGATGACGACCTTCAACGGGCGCAGCACACCCATCACGCGCGGCGCGATCTTGTTCAGATCCTCGCGCACGCAGAACTCCAGGAAGCTGACGTCGATCACGTTCTCGCGCCGCGCGACACCCACGCGCTCCGCGAAGTTGCGGATCGCGGCAGGCGTGTAGCCGCGGCGGCGCAGCGCCGGCGATCGTCGGCATCCGCGGGTCGTCCCAGCCCTCGCACATGCCCCTCGTGTCACCAGCCGCAGCAGCTTGCGCTTCGACATCACGGTGTAGTTGAGGTTCAGCCGCGCGAACTCGATCTGCCGCGGCCGCGACGGCACCGGCAGCGTCTCCACCAGCCAGTCGTACAGCGGGCGATGGTCCTCGAACTCCAGCGTGCAGAGCGAGTGCGTCACGTGCTCGATCGCGTCCGAGGGCGGGTGCGCGTAGTCGTACATCGGATAGATCGGCCACGCGTCGCCGGTGCGGTGATGATCCTCGTGGCGGATGCGGTAGAGCACCGGATCGCGCATGTTGATGTTCGGCGAGGCCATGTCGATCTTCGCCCGCAGCACGTGCGCGCCGTCCGGGAACTCCCCGGCCCGCATCCGGCGGAACAGGTCGAGGTTCTCCTCGACGCTCCGGTTGCGGTACGGCGAGTCGGTCCCCGGCTCGGTGAGCGTCCCGCGGTATTGCCGCATCTCCTCGGCCGGCAGCGAGTCGACGTACGCCTTCCCGTGCGTGACCAGCCATTCGGCCCACTCATAGAGCTGCTGGAAGTAGTCCGAGGCGTGGAGCGGCTCGCCGCCGGCAAACTCGAAGCCCAGCCAGTGGACGTCCTCGACGATCGCCCGCGCGTACTCCGCCTCTTCCTTCTCCGGGTTCGTGTCGTCGAAGCGCAGATTGCACTTTCCGCCGTACTCGTTCGCCACGCCGAAGTTCAGGCAGATCGACTTGGCGTGCCCGATGTGCAGGTAGCCGTTCGGCTCGGGCGGGAAGCGGGTGACGACGGTCTGATGCCGCCCCTGGCGCAGGTCCTCCTCCACGATCTCGCGGATGAAGTCGAGGGAACGGGTCGGAGCGGCTTCGGTCGTCATACGGGTGCTTATATATCGCGAAGCGGCCCCCGGCATTCCCGAGAGGGTTCTGGGTCGCCTTCGTTACAGTCGCCCGGCATCGCTTGACCCCTCGTCCCGGTGGACTCAGGATCGTCGTCGATGAAACCCCGTCTCCCCCTGATCGTTCTGGCTGTGGCCGTGCTGGCCGGCTCAGCGCACGCGGACGCGCTCGACGAAGTCCGCCGTCTCGACAGCGAGATCACCGTCGCCACCTGGTCCGGCGATGCGGAGTGGTTCGAGGAGAACCTCACCGACGACTACATGCTGGTCACCCCCGGCGGCACCATCCGCACCAAGCGCGACGTCATCCGCGAGCTCGCCACCCCCGGCCTGAAGATGGAGCCCTACGAGCCCCGCGAAGTGAACGTCCGTTTCTACGGCGACGCCGCCGTCGTCACCGGCCGCATGCTCCAGCGCTTCTCCATCGGCGGCACCCGGTACGCCAACGACCTCCGCTACACGGACATCTACGTGAAGCGCAAAGGGCGCTGGGTCCTGGCCAGCGGCCACACGTCGCTCATCTCCCCCCGGCGGTGAATGTAGGGCGTGGCTTCAGCCCGCCTCTCTCGTCTGTCCCCCACCCACGAGGGGGCGGGCTGAAGCCACGCCCTACGTTGCGCGGCGGCGGCCGGGGCGGACAAACGTCGTGATCAGCTTCCCGCGGCCGCCGGTGGCGATCGCGAAGTTGTGCTCCATGAGCTCCCGCCAGTGGTTCAGTTTCGCCACCTCGGCGTCCGTGGCCTCGGTGCCATTCTCCATCACGAGGACGAACAGGACGCGGAACTGCCGCTGGCTGATCGCCGACGACGGCTTCCGCGGGCCGTTCGCCGCGATGATCTGGCTCACCTCGACGTCGCGCTTCTCGCCAGTGGCGATCGCGCCTTCCTCCGGCCAGTACTCGCGCGGCAGCGTCGTCCCCGCGAGATAGAACCACGGCGGCACTTCCTCCGGCGCCGCGAGGCCCATCAGATAGAGGTCCGTCCAGCTATAGCCGTAGTTCGCCACGTGGGCCCGATACGACCCGTCCGACTGCGGCGAGAAGTACGCGCCGCCCATGACGCTCGCCTCGTTCCCGCCGTGGACCGGAAACGCCGCGGGCGTGTGGACGTACGCCGCGGGATGGCTGCTCACCGGATTGAGCGCATAGGTCTTGTCGCCGTCTTCCTCGATCTGGAAGTTGTACAGCCAGCGATGCCCGAACTCGTGCAGCATCACGTGCCCGGCGCGCTCCTCCACGGAGCTGTAGTTGTACGCGAGCTGATTCATGTGCAGCAGCGTCGGCGCGCGCGGGTAGCGCTGATCGGTCCCACTGCCCGACGAGATCCCGTCCACCTGCGCGTTTCCGCGCGTCGCGTACGCGCCGGCGTACCAGATGATGTCCGTGAAATACGTCTGATAGATCGCCACCGCGTCGTAGTCGAACGTGCTCACGCCGTACGACTTCCGCACCAGGTCCCACACGCGGACAGGATCGAGCGTGCCGAGAAGGAACGGCTCCGCGATCGGGAGCGACAGCGCCGTATCGTCGGCCGCCGTCGACAGATCGCGCGCCGTCGTGTGCGGGGGCGGCGTGAACGGGATCGCGAGCACCGTCGTATCCGCGGCGGTCCGGTCCGGCCCGTAAAATGTCCGCACGCGCGTCGACATCTCGTAACCGTAGCGGTGCACGCCGTAGAACTCGATCACCGCACCGTCGACATTCACCGTAGCGCCGTAGTCCGCGAAGCGCACACTGCTGAACGACTGGACGCGCGTCGTATCCCGGCCGATCTCGACGACTGCGCTGTCCGGCCCGACGGTCACGGTATATATGAGGATCTCCCCTTCCGCTAGCTTCGTCCGGTCGACCGGCGCCGCCAGCGTGACCCGCACCGCGAAGAGGTCGGAGTCCGAGAGGCGGTAGCTCTCGACCTTCCGCACGTCCAGCATCGTTCGCATCGCCGCCGGGATCGAGCCCGGCAGGTCGTTCTCATTGTCGTTCGTGGTGCGGAACAGCGCCCGCTGCACCTGCGCCGGATCAAATCCCCGCGACAGGACCGGGGTGCCCCAGCGCATGGCCACGACGTCGCGGTACGAGAACGTCACCTTCCCGTCCGTCGCAATCCTCGCCTGCAGGTCGTACTGGAACGGCGCGTTCGTCGTGCTGCGCCACGTCACGATCACCGCGTCGGCGGTCTGGCCGATCCACACGCGCGGATAGTCGAGATAGCGCGGCTTGCCCGTCGTGATCATCAGCGGCGAGACAAACGCCCCCCGATGCACCGCCGCCTCCGCCGAATCGAAATGCGTCGATCCCTCCACCGGCGGCACGTCGAGATGGATACCGTTGAACGCGCTGACGTAGATCCGTGTCACGCTCTTCCCGAACAGCGGCAGCGCGAACGGCAGGTCGTGCGCGACGTAGTGCCAGTCCGCGCCCGTCGCCGCCCCCGTTGTCGCGTTGAAGTCGCGGACCGGCTCGCCCGCCGGCTCGACGTAATGCAGCGCCGTGCGCCGCATCGCGAACGCGTCATTGCCCGAGGGCGTAAAGACCAGTGACTGCCCGCCGAGATCGAACGGGTGGTAGTCCGCCGTGATGGTCGGATCGGTCGGCAGATAGAACGCGCCGTCCCGCAGCGTCGCCGGCCGCGACGGATCCGTCGCCAGCGACGCCAGCCGCGCGCGCGTGCGCTCGTGGATCGCCGCGACGCGCGCGTCGTTCTCGGGGCTCGTGCCGCACAGCGGCTCGGCAGCATGCAGACTGGTGGCAAAGAGGAGTAACCAGGGGAGAAGGGGACGCATTCAGTACGGTTATTATAAGCAATCTACGACGCCCGTCGCCGCCCCGGCCGCACTTCGCATACTCTAACCTGAAGTGAAGGAACTGCCGGAGCGTCAGGAATACGGCGAGTACGTCATCGAGTCCTTCCTCGGCAAGGGCTCCATCGGCAAGGTGTGGCTTGCGCGGCACCGCCGGTTCGGCCGCCGTGTCGCGTTGAAGACCGTCCACCTCGAGCAGAAGTTCGAGGACGACGCCGACCGCGACGAGTTCTACAAACGCCTGCAGCGCGAGGCCGAGCTCTGCGGCGCGATGCAGCATCCGAACATCGTCACGCTGTACGACGTCGGCTACGACGGCGAGCTCGTCTCGCACCTCGCGACCGAATACGTCGACGGCGAGTCCCTCCTCGCCCGCCTCCGCCGCACCCGGCCCCTGCCATTGAACGAAGCCGTCTCCATCGCCGGGGACGTGCTGCGCGGGCTCACGTACGCGCACTCGAAAGGCATCATCCACCGCGACATCAAGCCCGCCAACATCCTCCTGACGGCCGAGGGGCAAGCCAAGATCGCGGACTTCGGCGTCGCGCGGCCGTTGCACTCCAGCCTCACCGCCACGCGCTCGCTCGTCGGCACGCCGAACTACATGTCGCCCGAACAGGTGAAGACGACGCCCGTCACGCCGCGCTCCGATCTCTTCTCCGCGGGCGTGGTGATGTACGAGCTGCTGACCGGCGTGAAGCCGTTCAGCTCCCCCGATCTCAGCGGCATCCTCTACAACATCGTCAATCACGAGCCCACGCTCGCCAGTGAGGTCAACACCGCGGTGCCCGCGTCGCTCGCACGCATTGTCGCGCGCCTGCTCGAGAAGCGTCCCGAGGATCGTTACGCGAGCGCGGCCGACGCGCTGGCAGATCTCGACGCCGTCGTGCGCGAGCCCGACACCGCGGCCGCGATGAGCTCCGAGACCATGGCCGTGACCCCGCACGACGTGACGTCCCCGCTGACCACGGTGATCGACGAATACGGGCCCACGACCGCGCCGTCGTTCGTCCGCCGCCGCATCCACGGGGGACTCTTCTGGATCATCACCCTCCTCCTCGCCGCCGTCCTCACCGCCTCGGTCGTCGTCCTGCGGAAAAGCGTCCAGCAGCAGCAGAAGCCGACGGCCATGCTCCATCCCGAGCTGGACGAACGGAAAGAGCTCAAGCAGCGCGAGCTCGCCGCCGCGCGCGAGCACGTCCGCGCGGGTCGCTACGCCGAGGCGATCACCGCGTACGACGCCCTCCTCGCCCGCCACCCTGAGAGCCTCGTCGCCGTCCAGGAGCGCGAAGAGGCGCGCAGGCTCCTCGAAGAAGCCGCGGCCTCGAAGTCCGAGGTGACGAAGGTCGCCAAGAAGCCGCCCGCGGAGGAGGAGACGGTGGAGGAGGTGAAGCCTCCCGAGCCGGAAAAGAAACCCTCGCGCTGGGAACGGTTCAAACGCTGGTGGGGAACCCAGCCGACGGAAAAGAAGGACTGACCTTCCTGTCGCCCGCTACGCGGGCTCGTTTTCGCTGCAACCCGTTTCCCCCGGCTTAAGCCGGGGTCTATTTTCTAGCTGCCCGCTACGCGGGCAAGGGATTGCCTGCGTAGCAGGCTTCAGGCAATAGACCCCGGCTTCAGCCGGGGGAAAGCGGCGCAAGATGCAAACGAGCCCGCGTAGCGGGCGACAGAAAACGCGCCCGCTACGCGTCCACCGTCCGCAGCGCGCGCAGTACCCGATGCCACCGCGCCCGCTCGAAGTACCACACCAGCGCGATCACCGTCGGCAGCACCGAGAACACGAGCAGCATCTTCGCCACCCCCTCGATCTGCGGCGCGTACCCCAGCCAGATCTGCAGGTCCAGCGCGACGACCTCCAGGTCGTTCATCAGCGCACCGCCCTTCCCTTTGCGGTACCACGCCAGAAACGACTCATCCTGGATGAGACGCCACGCGAACAACGTGCTGTGGATCTGCACGAAAAACGCGACGAACGCTCCCAGCGGCCGCTCGAGCTCCGGGATACGCCACCCCACACCCGCCAGCGCCTTGTAGAACATGATCCCCGCGAGAATGAACTCCGCGAGATGCCCGGCCGAAGCGAACGCAATCTCGCGGCGCCACTCGCGCGTCACCAGCAACAGCCAGAACGCGAACAACACCCCCACGATCACCACACTCTTCCGGTTCTCGCGGAACAGCCACGCCAGATACGCGAACCCCAGCGCGACCGCCACCGCGATCGACAGGCGGAACGGCCCGTGGTGCGTCATCCCGCCGCCGTATACGAAATCGAACGCCGGAATCGACGCGTACCCGAGGAGCCAGCCGGCCACCGCGTGGCCGAACTCATGGAACAGCGTGACGATCGCCGAGAACAGAAACCGCGTGAACGGCAGCGCATACGCCCCGATCGCCGCGAGCAGCCCGAAGCCCATGATCTTCAGCTCGGTCTTCCCGATCCGCCCGTCCGCGATCCGCTCCTCCTCGATCCCATACGGACGGACGATCTGCACGCGCCCGTGCGGCGTCGCCTTCGCGAAAATCACTCCGCAGCGCTCGCACTCGAGCGCGCCGAACGGCGCGGTGTGTCCGCACTTCGGACAATCCATGGAGCGATTGTACGAGTAAGCTGCGCATCACCATGTGGATGATCTACGGCGCCAACGGCTACACCGGTGAGCTCACCGCGCGCGAGGCAGTGCGCCGCGGGCAGCGTCCCATCCTCGGCGGCCGCAACGCCGCCGCGATCGGATCCCTCGCGCGCGAGCTTGGCTGCGAGGCGCGTGTCTTCGACCTCGACGCTCCGCAACTCGACGGCGTGAAGGCTGTGCTCCACTGCGCCGGTCCGTTCAGCCACACCAGTAAGCCGATGGTGAACGCCTGCCTCGCCGCCGGCGCGCACTACCTCGACATCACCGGCGAGATCGCCGTCTTCGAGTCCGTCTTCCGCCGCGACGCGGACGCGAAGCAGCGCGGCGTGGCCTTGCTCCCCGGCGTCGGCTTCGACGTCGTCCCCACCGACTGCCTCGCCGCCATGCTGCACGCGAAGATGCCCGACGCGAACGAGCTCTGGCTCGCATTCTCGTCCCGCTCCGGCGTCAGCCGCGGGACCATGAAAACCATGATCGAAGGCGCCGGCTGGGGCAGCGCGATCCGCAAGGACGGCAAGATCGTGCGCGTTCCTCAGGCCTGGGACGTGCGCGAGATCCCCTTCCCCTCCGGACCGCGCACCGCCATGACCATCCCCTGGGGCGACATCAGCACCGCCTACCGCTCCACGGGCATCCCGAACATCCGCGTCTACTCCGCGCAGTCGCGGCGCTCCGTCGCGCGCGTCCGCCGCATGCGCCCCTTCATGCCCCTCCTCCGGCTGCGCCCCATCCAGCGCATCGCCCAGCGCTGGGCGAGCAAAACGAAAGGCCCGTCCGAGGAGCAACGGGCCAGCGCGAAGGTCGAGTTGTGGGGACGCGTGGCGAACGAGCGCGGCGAAGAGCAGACCCTGACCCTGGTCGTCGACGAGGGCTACAACTTCACGGTGAAGTCCTCCCTCGCCGCCGTCGACCGCGTACTGGCGTCGACGCTCTCCGGAGCACTCACGCCGTCCATGGCGTTCGGGGCAAACTTCGTCATGGAGTGCGGCGACGGCTAGTCGCCGCTTTTCAATATTCGGAGCGATCAGCGCGCAAAGATCACAAAGCGGCGACTCGCCGTCGCCGTACTCCACATTACAGCTCCTTAAGCCAAGCCTCCGCGAACGCGCGCGCTTTCTCCACAGGCACCTTCCCCGCGCGGTACGCCAGCTTCCACTCCTGCGGTTTGCGCTCGTACTGCTTGTCCGCGAACTTGCGGCCGTTGAGCTCCGCGTCGAAGTCGACGTCTTCGGTCGCCTCGAGGAACTGCTCCAGGCGCGCCTGCACCAGCTCCTTCGGATCGGCCGGATACTCCTTCTCCCACCGCTCGATCCTTTCGGCGTGGTTCTCGTCTTCCTGTTTGCGCTGCATCTCGATGCCCTGCCGCTCGATCTTGCGGTACTCGGGCGTGTCCATCTGCTTCATCGACGCCGCCGCGGCCTTGTAGCCATCCTCGGCGATCTTCCGGTACTCCGCCGGCATCTCCGCGACGTTCTTCTTCGCCTCGGCGAGCTGCTCGTCGCGCTCCTTCTTCCGCTTCGCCAGCTCCTGGTCGACGGTCATCGTCCGCTCCGGCGCCTGCGGCCTGGCTTGCTCGCGGTACGCGGCGTAGTCCTTCGCGAACTGCGCGGAATTCACATACGCCTTCGTCCAGATCAGCGTCTGTTCGACGAGCGCGGCGCGCACGGCCGGCGACGCGGCCTTGAACACCGGGCGCACCCGCCACGTGTTCACGTGGCCGCCGGCGAGCGACGAGAGGGTCTCGCTCGCGGCGTCCTTCTTCGAGATCTTCAGCTCCGACAGCACGTCACCCGCGCCCACGGCGCTCAACGTCACGGCACACAGGACAGCTCCAATCAGTCGTTTCATGGCCGCGCATCCTGCCGTGTCTCGCTTACCGACCGCTTACACTCCCCCGCATGAAGCGCCTGCTCGCCGCCCTGTTCCTCCTCGCCGGATGCGCGACCACGCCGAACACGGTCGACCGCGTCATCGCCGCGCACCCCGGCCAGACCATCGCCGTCGCGTACTACGATCTCCGCACCGGCACGACCCTCCTGCGCAACGAGCGCGAGGTCTTCCACGCCGCGAGCACGATGAAGGTGCCGGTGATGCTCGGGATCTACGAGGCCGTCACCCGCGGCGAGCTGTCGCTCGACCAGCCGGTGCGCGTCAAGAACGAATTCGTCAGCATCCTCGACGGCTCCACCTACGCGCTGGAATCGCGCGAGGACTCCGACGCAGAGCTCTACACCCTCGTTGGGCAGGAATTGCCGTTGCGGGAGCTCGTCCGCCGGATGGAAGTGCGCAGCTCGAACCTGGCGACGAACATCGTCATCGAATTGATCGGCGCGCCGCGCGTGATGCGCCTGATGAAGGAGGTCGGCGCGAACGACATCAAGGTTCTACGCGGAGTAGAAGACGACAAGGCTTACCACGCGGGCATGAACAACACGACCACGGCCTATGACCTCATGCTCGTGTTCCGCACGCTCGCCGGGAAACGCGCCATCTCGCCGGAGGCGTCGGAAGACATGATCGAGATCCTCGCGGCGCAAGAGCACAACGGCGGGATTCCGGCCGGATTACCGCCCGGGACGAAAGTCGCGCACAAGACCGGCTCCATCACGAAGATCGCGCACGACGCCGGACTGGTCTTCCGTCCCGACGGCTCCCAGTACGTGCTGGTAATCCTCACGCGGGGATTCGAAAAACACGACGATGCCGAGAAGGTCATCGCGGAGATCTCGCGAATCCTCTGGTCCTGAATTTTACATTTCACGCAAATCTGGCAGCTATCGTGAATGATGGCCCTGCCACAATGCAGGCCCATGGATGGGGCGGTCTCGGCGAATCAAATCCATCAGCGCGCATCCTCCTCAGCGGCGATCAACCGTTGATGCGCAACGCTCTCAGTCTGGTCATCTCCTGCGGCGGCCTGACGGTGGCCGAGGAATGCGTCAACCGGCCAGACGCCCTCCGGCGCCTGGTGGGCGGCGCCGACGTGGTGGTCATGGATCTCGACCTCGATCCCAGCCGCCTCACCCGGATGGAGCTGCTGCTCGCCGCCGCGAGCGTGCGCCCGGTCCTGATCGTCACGCATCACGACCATCCCTCGGCGATCGCCGCTGCCATGCGCAATGGTGCCGCGGGGGTCGTGCTCAAAAGCCGTCCCGCGGACACGTTCCTCCGCGCCATCCGCGTCGTTCTCGCCGGCGGCACGTGGCTGGAGCGCTCCACGGTGGCCAATGTCTTTCACCCCGCCTCAGTGCACGATGATGCACTCGTCCCCGCGCGCCTCACGCGCCGCGAGATGGAGGTCGTCGAGCTGGTGACGGAGGGACTGCAGAACAAGAAGATCGCCGAGCGGCTCTCCATCACCGACACCACCGTCCGCCATCACCTCACCTCGATCTTCGAGAAGCTCTCCGTCACCAACCGGCTGGAGCTGATGCGCTACGCGTACGACGACCAGCGCTCCTCCGACGTAGTCCGATCCTGACCGGCACATTTGTGCCGCGCGCCTCGGCGCAACGTCCGATGCGCGTCCACGTCCGCGAGCCGATCGTGGAGAGTATGAACAGCCAGCTCCGCTCCCTGTCCCGGCTCCTCGCCACCGCCGCGATGCTGCTCACCACCGCCGCACTCCACGCGCAGATCATCGAGCCCGTGAACTGCGTGCGCCGGATCCGGGCCGACGTCGTCGCCCTCGATCAGGTCTTCTTCTGGAACCGCCTCGGCGCGGTCCAGCCGCAGGGGATGATGTACGCGCTCCGCCGCGACATCGTTCCGATCGATCCGGCCAAGGGGTACGTCGCCGGCAACGTCCGGCTGCGCGACGACAAGCGCCCGCGGCCGCTCGTCCTGCGCATGAACGTCGGAGACTGCCTGCGCATCGACTTCGAGAACCTCCTGGCCAAGGATCCGGTCGACGATCAACAGCCGGCGACGCGAACGGCCTCGGTCCACGTCGTGGGCATGCAGCTCGTCGACAACATCGCCTCCGACGGCTCGAACGTCGGAATGAACGGGAGCAGCCTGGTGAAGCCGGACAACTCCGCGTCCTACACCATCTACGCCGAGCGGGAAGGCGCCTACCTGATGTACAGCGCGGCCGCGACGACCGGCGGCGAAGGCGACGGCGGCTCCATCAACGCCGGCCTGTTCGGAGCCGTGACCGTGCAGCCGCGCGGCGCGGAGTGGTATCGCAGCCAGATCACGGCCGAGGACATGGAGCGCGTCACCAAGACCACGGTCGGCCACGGCCATCCGGTCATCGACTACGGGAAGCAGTACCAGTCGCCGCACGCCGCTCGCGCACACACCGATCCTGCAGATGCTGTTCAACGACGAGATCATCTACTCCGACCTGACGGCCATGATCACCGGGCCCGGCGCCGGGCGCTTTCCGCCGGGGACGTACAAGACGGTGGCCGTCGAGCCGGACCGCGATCAGCCGTTCCGCGAGGTCGTGACGATCTATCACGACGAGACCGGCGCCGTGCAGGCCTTCCCGCACTTCCACGACAAAGTGCTGGAGCCCACCCTGCACAGCGTCCGCGACGCGTTCGCGATCAACTACGGCAGCGGCGGCATCGGCGCGGAGATCCTCGCGAACCGCTTCGGCGTCGGCCCGATGGCCAACTGCACGGAGTGCAAGTACGAGGAGTTCTTCCTCTCCGCTTGGGCCGTGGGCGATCCGGCCATGGTGGTGGACGTTCCGGCCAATGCCCCGTGTACCAAGAAGGAGATCCAGGAGGCGGACCTCGACTGTTTCACCGTCGGCCTGAAGGCGAAAAAGGCCTACTACCCCGACGACCCGTCGAACGTCTACCACAGCTACCTGCGCGATCACCTCAAGTTCCGCATCGTGCACGCGGGCTCGAAAGAGCATCACATCCATCACCAGCACACGCACCAGTGGCTGCACACGCCGGACGAGGACGACTCGTCCTATCTCGACAGCCAGGCCATCGGACCGGGCAGCGCCTTCACGCTGGAGATCGCCTACAACGGCAGCGGCAACCGGAACCTCGCCGTCGGCGACTCGATCTTCCACTGCCACTTCTATCCGCACTTCGCTCAGGGCATGTGGGCGATGTGGCGCGTCCACGACGTGCTGGAGCTGGGAACACCGCTCGAGGATGGCATTCCGAAGAAGGAGACCCGGGCATTGCCGGACGGGGAGATCGGCGCGGGTACGCCCATCCCCGCGATCGTGCCGCTGCCGACCATCCCCATGGCTCCGCTGCCGCAAGCGAAGGTGTACATCTCGGACGGCCAGGTCAAAATCGACGGCGACGGCAATCCCGGCTATCCGTTCTTCATCCCCGGCGTGGCGGGACATCGTCCGCCGCATCCGCCGCTCGACACCATCGACGACGGCGGACTGCCGCGGCACATCATCACCGGCGGCTCGTTCGATGAGGTCCATACCCGTCTCAATTTCTCCAAGGTCCTGCGCAAGGCCGACGCCTATGCAGTGCCGGAGGACGGCACCAAGGTCGAGCAGGCGGCCATGAAGTTTCACGAGGAGCGCTACCACGGCACGTACAAGCCGGACGGGACGCCCGGAAACTTCGTCACCAACGGCCTGCCGCGCCAGCCGGGCGCTCCGTACGCCGATCCCTGCGTCACGGACGACGGAGAACCGACCGGAAATTACCGCCTGTACCAGTCGGCCGACTTCCAGCTCAAAGACATCAAGTTCAATAAAGCGGGCTGGCACTTCTTCCAGCAGCGCATCAGCGCTCTCTGGGACGACGTCGAGCCGACGATGGAGGGGCGCCGCGCGCCGGAGCCGTTGTTCTTCCGCGCCAACAGCCGGGATTGCATCGAGTTCCAGCTCGTCAACCTGATCCCCGGCAATTTCGAGCAGGACGATTTCCAGGTGCGCACGCCCACCGACATCGTCGGCCAGCACATCCACCTGGTGAAGTTCGACGTCACCTCCTCGGACGGCGCCGCGAACGGCTACAACTACGAGGACGGCAGCTTCGCGCCCGAGGACGTCATCGAGCGCATCGACGCCATCAACGAGCTCGGTGGACTGCTCCAGCCCGACGGCTCGCGGGTGAAGCTCGAGGTGAGGGCACATCCCTTCTTCCGCAACGTCAAGGGCGCGCAGACCACGGTCCAGCGCTGGTATGCCGACGAAGTCCGCAACAACGCCAACGTGGACCGCACCCTGCGCACGGTCTTCACGCACGACCACTTCGGCCCGTCGACGCACCAGCAGGCCGGTCTCTACGCCGGACTGGTGGTCGAGCCGTACGGCTCCGCCTGGCTCGATCCCGAGACCGGAGATCCGTACGGCAACCGTTTCGACGGCGGCCCCACGAGCTGGCGCGCCGACATCCATCCGCCGGAGCGGAACAGCAGCTTCCGCGAGTTCCTGATCGAGTTCGCCGACTTCCAGCTGGCCTACGAGCCCAACACGAAGTTCCCGGACCCCAAGAAGGTCATCAACCCGCCCGGACGGATCGAGGACGGGCTGCCGTTCCTGCTCCAGCCGCCGGACCAGTGCGACAAGACTGGCAACAGGCCTCCGTGCCCCGAGGCGGTGTCGGCGGACGACGTCGGGACGATGGTCGTCAACTATCGCAATGAGCCGCTCGCACTGCGCGTGCGCGACCCGGAGACGAACGAGCAGGCCGCCGGCGACGCAGGCGATCTCGCTTTCGCATTCCGCTCCGACATCCTTCGAGCCGACCCGCTGCTCAACATGCAGCCTTCCTCCTATCCGCGGCTCAGCAAGAACGTGCAGCCCGGCGATCCATTCACGCCCCTCCTCGAAGCCTACGAGGGCGACCGCGTGCAGATCCGCGTCCTCGTCGGCGCCCACGAGGAGGGCCACAACTTCTCGGTCAACGGCGTGAAGTGGCTCTTCGAGCCCTCGTACAGCGATTCCGGGTATCGCAACTCGCAGATGATGGGCATCTCCGAGCACTTCGAGTTCATCATCCCCGCGCTGCCGAAGACGGCCGAGGGCCGCTTCGGCGACTTCCTGTACACCGCCGGCCGGGCCACGGACGATCTCTGGAACGGCATCTGGGGAATCATGCGCGCGTACAAAGGCGAGCGCCCGCTGCTGAAGACACTGCCGAACAACACCGACGGGAAGGCCGAGATCAAGGACCCCGCGGACTTCGAGGGGATCTGTCCGAAAGACGCGAACCGGCAGAACTTCAACGTCGCGCGCGGTGCGGGCCGACATCGCACTGCCCGGCAATACGCTCGTCTACAACACCGTGACGAACCAGGGCGGCTTCCTGCACGACCCGACGGCCATCCTCTACGTGCGCATGTCGGACCTCAATCTGCTCACCGGCAGGCTGAAGCCGGACGCGCCGATCGAGCCGCTCGTGCTCCGGGCCGCGGCGGGCGACTGCATCAACCTCACCCTCCACAACTTCCTGCCCGCCACACCGTACGATCTCGACGGCTTCAACACGCTGCCGATGATCGTGCGCGAGTTCAACAACAACCAGATCAAGCCGTCGACGCACGTCGGCCTGCATCCGCAGCTCGTCTACTACGACGTCACCGACAGCGACGGCTACAACGTCGGGTTCAATCCCACCCAGACCGCGCCCTCGGGCGGATCGGTGTCGTATCAGTGGTACGCCGGCGGCCTGGAGCCCGACAACTCCGGAGCGCTCGTGCCCGTGCCCATCGAGTTCGGCTCCACGAACCTCATGCCCGCCGACACGATCAAGCACGCCCATAAAGGCGCGATCGGGTCGCTGATCATCGAGCCCGCGACCGCCACCTGGGACGAGGACCCGAAGATGCGCAGCTCCGCCGTGATCACGGTCGGAGAGAAGCAGTTCCAGGAGTTCGTCCTCCAGTTCCAGACGGACATCAACTTCCGGGCCGGCAGCACCAGCTCGCCTGTGAAGCTCCTGGCCGAGACCGAAGATCCGGAGGACTCGGGTCACAAGGCCTTCAACTACCGGACCGAGCCGATGTGGAAGCGGTTCAACTACCCGGTCAACAAGCCGCTCGACGAGACCCGGGAGATCAATTTCTCCAACGCCTTGATCGGCGGCGATCCGCAGACGCCCCTGTTCCAGGTCAAGCCCAACATCGCCACGCGCTTCCGCATCCTCAATGCCGGCGGCCACGCGCGCAACAACGTCTTCGCGCTGCACGGACACGTCTGGAGGGAGCTGCCGTACGGGAAAGACTCGCACGTGCTCGGCCCGAACCCCATGTCGGAGTGGACGGGGGCGTACATGGGCATCGGGCCGTCGAGCCACTTCGACGTGCTCCTGGAGCACGGCGCCGGAGGCCGGTTCCGGGTGCCGGGCGACTACCTGTTCCGCACGCAGCAATCGTTCATGTTCGACGGCGGTCTCTGGGGGATCTTCCGTGTCGTTCCGTAACCGGCTCTTCGCATTGCTCCTGATGCCGGCGCTCCTCGCGAGCGCCGGCACCCCCTCCTCGCAGAAGGTCGAGCGCGACGGCGTGATCGTGGAGCTCCTGTCCACCACGCCAGTGGCGAACGAGGAAGTCCTCCTGCGCTTCGCGGTCCGCTCGGCCGACGGCACGCGCATCAGCGGCATCCGTCCCGCCGCGTGGATCGACGCCCGCGACCAGGCCGGGGCCTGCAAGGACAAGATCCAGTCGTTCCTCGGCGGCACGCTCCGGGCCCGGCCGGCCGTCGACCTCAATACCTGGCACGTGGTCACGCTCAACGCCGAGTCTTCCGTCGCGGTGATCGACCCCCTCCTCGGCTTCGGCGGCAGCAAGCTGCTGACCGCGGTGACGCTCCTGAGTCCCGGCGTCGACTGGGTCCTGTCGCGCGATCAACGCCTGCTCTTCATCTCCATGCCTCTGGTCAATCGCGTCGCGGTCATCGACACCGGCGAGTGGCGGGTGGTGACGAACATCGAGACCGCGTTCCGCCCGGCCCGGCTGGCGCTCGACGAGCAGCAGCGGCTCTGGGTCGCCCACGAGAACGACCGCCCGGGCGATCCCGCGCTGTCGATCATCGACACGGAATCGCTGTCCGTTTCCGCGACCATCGCCACCGGACGCGCGCCGCATCATCTGGCGTTCACGCCGGACGGCAGCCGCGTGCTCGTGACGAACGGCCGCGACGGCACGGTCTCGATCGTCGACGTCGCCAAGCGCGCCAGAATCGCCGACGTCGCCACCGGGCCGTCGCCCGCGGGGATCGCCGCGTCGCCGCTCAGCGCCGCCGTCTACGTCATCGACCGCGAAGACGGCTCCATCTCGGTCCTCGACACGGGCGCGTCCGCCGTCAGTCGCCGCATCGCCGCCAAGCCGGGATTGAATTCGATCCAGTTCGCACCGGGCGGCCGCTGGGGCTTCGTCACGAACGGCAGGGAGAACGTGGTCCACGTGATCGATTCCGCGACCGCGGCCATCGTCACCACCGCCACGGACATCGGCATCGAGCCCGATCAGGTCTCCTTCACCGCCGACTTCGCCTACGTCCGTGCCGCCGGCTCCGATCAGGTGAAGATGATCCGTCTCGCCGCCCTCGGCAAGGACACGGAGGCGAACATCGCCACGTTCCCGGCCGGACAGATCCCGCCGGGCGCCGCCCAGACCGTGAGCTTCGCGTCCGCGATCGTCCAGGCGCCCGAGCCGAAGGCGGTGCTCGTCGCCAACCCGGCCGACCGCGTCGTCTACTACTACATGGAAGGCATGGCCGCGCCGATGGGCAACTTCCGCGCGGCCCGTCACTCGCCGAAGGCCGCGCTGGTGATCGACCGCAGCCTGCGCGAGTCCGAGCCGGGCGTGTTCTCGATCCGCACGAAGGCCCCGGCCGCGGGGCAATACGACGTGGCGTTCTTCCTCAACGCCCCCCGCGTCGTGCACTGCTTCGACCTGGCGGTGAAGCCCGACCCGAATGCCGCGCAGACGCTCGCCCGGCGCGAGATCGCCATCGAGCCGATCCTGGAGAAGAAGCCCATCGTGGCGGGACGCGAGCTCGAGATCCGTTTCCGGCTCTCCGACAGCGCCACGAAAGAGCTGCAGCGCGACCTGCGCGACGTCCGCGCTCTCGCGTTCCGCGCACCCGGCACGTCGCAGAAACGCGTCGCCGCCGAACCGCTCGACGACGGCACCTACAAGGTCAAGCTGCAGGTCCCCGAGCCGGGCATCTACTACGTCTTCCTCGAATCCGATTCGCTGCAGTTGAAAGTCAACGCGGGCCGCCCCCTGATCTTCGAAGCGGTGGCACAGTAGTGCAGCACCTGCGGTGATTTCGGGCGCTTCGGGTTTGCGGCACGTCAGTACAGAAATTTCGCGCATTACGCGATTGATGCGGAGGAAACGAAAGTCGACCTGGGTGAGGAGGCGTACCAGTGGCCGAACGTCGGGGCGCGGCGGGGCGCGGACAAGCTCAATCACTTCATGCGCTGGTGTGAGAGCCTGACCCCCGGCATGACCGAGCGCCAGGCCCTCGATACGGTGCGCGCGCTGCTGCCGCGCAACCTCATCGGCGACCACGCATTCGGTCACTGGGAGTCGCACCTGAAATCCCGACGCAGCCGCCGGACGAGCTATCGCGAACAGCAGGAGCGTCGGGACCAGAGCAGCTATGACAAAACGCGGCACCGCCTGCGACAGGCGTTGTCACACGACCCCGGATTTCAGGGACGGTTCAACAGCGCGGTGAAGGAGCGAAAGGCGGACGACGAGCCCCGCCGCATGCTCCTCGGCGCACACGACGTCGACGCCTTCGTGCGCGACGTGGTGCTCCTGGCCGGCTACGCCACGGAAGAGCGCGTACTGCTCGGCCTCCTCACGGAGGCCGAGCGGTACGGCAACGTAGGGCGTGGCTTCAGCCCGCCTCCCCCGTGGGCGGGCGGGCACCGGGCGTTGCACGCGGGGGTGGGCTGAAGCCCCAATGGCGGTAACTTAGCGAGAGAACAACCCCTCATCCGCCTTCGGCACCTTCTCCCCTCAC
The DNA here is from genome assembly GCA_963821585.1 of uncultured Acidobacteriota bacterium. Lineage (GTDB taxonomy): Bacteria > Acidobacteriota > Thermoanaerobaculia > Gp7-AA8 > Gp7-AA8 > QHVT01. The sequence continues at coordinate 971,305 of CAWGEI010000005.1, read as the reverse complement.
GGAGGGGAGAAGGGCGAGAGAAACGCGCATCTCGCAAGAAACAAAAATAGATAGCCCAGCTCTCGCGAGAAGGAACCCCAAGATAGCCCTCGCCCCGCGTCAGCGGGGAGAGGGTGGCCGAAGGCCGGGTGAGGGGCGCGCTCGCCTAAAGTTACCGCCATTGGGGCTGAAGCCACGCCCTACGTTTGTTTCCTCGCGAAATCGGCACGCCCGTTGCCACGTTACGCCATCCATGAAGCCGGACGAGATCCCACAGACCCCTCTCGACGCTCCCTTTGAGTTCGGCGACCGCACCCTCCTCGCGCTCCGCGCCCAGCCGTTCGCGATCGAGCACGAGTACGGGACGATGATGCTCTCCGCCGCTCCGATCTCGCGTGAGACCACCGAGATCCCCCTACCGGTTGTAGAGACGGCGGGCGAAATCGACCCCATCCACCGCCTCGAACGGAAGCTCGACGCCGCCTTGCGCCTCATCCAGTCGCTCCAGCAGCAGCTCGACTCCATCGACGCCACCCTCGCGCGCGCTCTCAACCGATAAAATAGCGGGGCGATGCCCCTTTCCCATTTCCACCCCATCACCCAGCGATGGTTCGCTGACACCCTCGGCAACCCCACTCCCGCACAGGCCCAGGGCTGGGCCGCGCTCCGCGAACGGAAGCACACTCTCATCGCCGCGCCGACCGGCTCGGGCAAGACCCTGGCCGCGTTCCTCACCGCGCTCGACGACCTCGTCGTCGAAGGCCTCGAGACGCCGCTGCCGGACGAAGTCCGCGTCGTGTACGTCTCGCCGCTGAAGGCGCTGTCGACCGACATCCACAAGAACCTCACCGAGCCGCGCGAAGGTCTCGCACGCCTCGGCGCCCCGCGCATCACCGCGGCGGTGCGCACGGGCGACACAACGACCACCGAGCGCGCGGCGATGATCAAGACCCCGCCGCACATCCTGGTCACGACTCCCGAGTCGCTCTACCTGCTCCTGACCGCGGAGCGCAGCCGCGACATCCTCCGCACCGTCCGCACGGTGATCGTCGACGAGATCCACGCCGTCATCGGCACCCGCCGCGGCGCCCACCTCGCGCTCACCCTCGAACGCCTGCAGGAGGTCGCCGAGCGCCCGCTCATCCGCCTCGGACTCTCCGCGACGCAGAAGCCGATCGAGGAGGTCGCGCGCTATCTCACCGGCGGCGACGACGTCGCCATCGTCAACGAAGGCCATCGCCGCGCGATGGATCTCGCGCTCGTCCTTCCCCGGTCGCCGCTCGAAGCGGTCATGGCGGCCGAGGTGTGGAACGAGTACTACGACACGCTCACGGAGCTCATCGCGGCGCACGACACGACCCTGGTCTTCGTGAACACGCGCCGCATGGCCGAGCGCGTCGCCCGCCATCTCGCCGATCGCCTCGGCGACGACGCCGTCACCGCGCACCACGGGAGTCTCTCGAAGGAAAACCGCCTCGACGCGGAGACGCGCCTCAAGAGCGGCACCCTGAAAGCGCTCGTGGCCACGGCGTCGCTGGAGTTGGGCATCGACATCGGCTCCGTCGACCTGGTCTGCCAGCTCGGCTCGCCGCACCGCATCGCCACGTTCCTCCAGCGCGTCGGCCGCTCCGGCCACAGCGTCGCGGGCCTGCCGAAAGGACGCCTCTTCCCGACCTCGCTCGACGACCTCGTCGAGTGCGCGGCCCTCCTCCGCGCCGTGCAGCGCGGAGAGCTCGACCAGATCGTCGTCCACGACATGCCGCTCGACGTCCTCGCGCAGCAGATCGTCGCCGAAGCCTCCGCGTGCGACTACGCCGAGGAACAGCTGTACGACCTCGTCAAACGCGCGTGGCCCTATCGCGACCTGAAACGTGACGACTTCGACGCCGTCGTGAAGATGACGTCCGAGGGATTCGCGACGCCGCGCGGACGTCGCGCGGCGCTGCTGCACCGCGATGAAGTCAATGGCGCCGTCAAAGGACGCCGCGGCGCGCGGTCGCTCGCCATCACCTCCGGCGGTGCGATCCCCGAGGTCGCGGACTACCGGGTCATCCTCGAGCCGGAGGAGACGTTCGTCGGAACGCTCAACGAGGACTTCGCCATCGAGAGCATGGCCGGCGACGTCTTCCAGCTCGGCAACACCTCGTGGCGCATCACCCAGGTGCTGAGCGGCGTCGTGCGCGTCATCGACGCGAAAGGCGAGCCGCCCAGCATCCCGTTCTGGTTCGGCGAAGCGCCCGCCCGCAGCGACGAGCTGTCGCGCGCCGTGAGCGACCTGCGCGCGGACCTCGACGCGTGGCTCACGAACGAGCGCCTGGGCGAGTGCCCGCTGGCGTTCCTCCAGCCCGCGGTCGCCATCGACGAGATCCTCCAGTACCTCGACGCCTCCCGCCGCGCCCTCGGCGTCCTCCCCACGCAGGACACGCTCATCCTGGAGCGTTTCTTCGACGAAGCGGGCGGCATGCAGCTCGTGCTGCACGCGCCGTTCGGGAGCCGCATCAACCGCGCGTGGGGCCTCGCGCTGCGGAAGCGCTTCTGCCGCCAGTTCAACTTCGAGCTGCAGGCCGCCGCGACGGAAGACGCCATCCTCCTGTCCCTCGGGCCGCAACACTCCTTCCCGCTGGCTGACGTCTTCCGCTATCTGCACCCGAACACGGCGCAAGGACGTACTCGTACAGGCGTTCCTCGACGCACCGGTGTTCAAGACGCGCTGGCGCTGGAACACGACCATCTCCCTCGCCGTGCCGCGCAACCGCCACGGCAAAAAGGTCGCACCGCAGCTGCAGCGGATGATGGCCGACGACCTCATGGCCGCGGTCTTCCCCGACGCCGCCGCGTGCTTCGAGAACATCCCCGGCGACCGCCAGATCCCCGACCACCCGCTCGTCAACCAGGTCGTCCGCGACTGCCTTGAAGAGGCCATGGACTTCGACGGCCTCGCGCGCGTGCTCACGCGCATCCACGCGAACGAGATCACCCTCGTCGCGCGCGACACGCCCGAGCCGTCGCCGCTGACGTACGAGATCCTCAACGCCAAGCCGTACGCGTTCCTCGACGACGCGCCGCTCGAAGAGCGTCGCACGCAGGCCGTGCTCACGCGACGCGGCGGCGAGGTCCGCGAGTTCGGCGCCCTCGACGCCGGCGCGATCGCACGCGTGCGCGACGAAGAGCGCCCCGACCCCCGCGACGCGGACGAGCTGCACGACGCGCTGCTGACCGCGGGGTTCCTGCTGGACGACGAAGTGGATCGCGAACTGGCGGACGTTTTGGTGGCGACGAAGCGCGCCACCCTCTGTCATCCTGAGCCGGCGAAGCGCGGCGAAGGATCCCCCGATTCAGGCGCGGACGTCCCCAGCCGCAGGGGATCCTTCGCCGTCTTCGCGGCTCAGGATGACAGAGGCATCTGGGTGGCGGCGGAGCGGCTGCCTGAGTTGCTGGCGATTCACGACTTCGCCACGACCATCGTGCCGCCGTCCTCGCGCCGGAAAACCTGGACCCGCGAAGACGCCATCCTCGAGCTCCTCCGCGGACGCACCTCCATCCTCGGACCCGTCACCGCGGGCGAGCTCGCCTCCTCGCTGTGCATCGACGAGCGCGACGCCGAGACCTCATTGCTGAAACTGGAGTCCGAAGGCGTGGTGTTGCGCGGGCACTTCAGCGGACCAAACGAGTGGTGTGATCGCAGACTCCTGGCCCGCATCCACCGCTACACCCTCAACCGCCTGCGCGCCGAGATCGAGCCCGTCGGCGCGGCCGACTTCATGCGCTTCCTCTTCGCGTGGCAGCACGTCGCGCCGTCCGCGAAGCTCACCGGCATCGATGGCCTGCAGGCCATCCTCGCCCAGCTCGACGGCTTCGAAGTCGCCGCCACCGCATGGGAGCGCTCCATCCTCCCCGCGCGCGTCGACGCCTACGAAGCCTCGCTCCTGGACATGCTCTGCCTGGCCGGCGAAGTCGGCTGGGCGCGGCTCTCGCCCGCGCAGACCTCCGTCGTCGGCGCCACGCCCATCGCGCTCTTCCTCCGCGAGCACGCCGACGCCTGGCAGTCGCTGCGCGGCGAGTCGGAGATCGTGCTCAGCGATCGCGCGCAGGCCGTCCTCGACACCCTCCGCGCCAAAGGCGCCTGCTTCTCCCGCGACCTCGGCGATGTTGTCCACGAAACGGCCGAAGCCCTCGGCGAGCTCGTGTCCGCGGGCCTGATCGCCTCCGATGGCTTCGCGGGACTGCGCACGCTCGTGAACGCCAACGCCCGCGCGAACTTCGCCGGCCGCTGGTCGTTGGTCAACGGCTCGCCGGCCGACGACGCGGTCGAGATCCAGGCCCGCGTGCTGCTGCGGCGCTACGGCATCGTCTTCCGCCGCTTGCTCACCCGCGAGCCGAACACCGCGCCGTGGCGCGAGCTCGCCCGCGTCTACCGCCGCCTCGAAGCCCGCGGCGAGATCCGCGGCGGGCGCTTCGTCCACGGCATGAGCGGCGAACAGTTCGCGCTGCCCGAGGCCATCGAAAGAATGCGTGAGATCCGGCGCGATGCGCACGACGGCAAGCTGGTCGTCCTCTCCGCCGCCGACCCGCTGAACCTTACCGGCATCATCACCGCCGACGAGCGCATCCGCGCAGTGGCCGGCACGCGCATCGCGTGGCGCGACGGCGTGGCGGTATCGGTCATGGAAGGCGACTACGTCCGCCCGCTCGTCGAGTCCACCCCCGAGATCGCCGCCGCCCTCGCCGGCCGCCGGGTGGCCGTCGCCCAGGGGTGGGTGGGAAGGTAATTACGCGCGCATCGCGCGTCTTTGCGCCTTGGTCGCGATGAACGCGAACAAAATCGCCGCGAGGCGGAACGCCTCCAGCACGTGCGTCGCCTGTGGCTGCACGGCCCACCACAGGTCGTACACCAGCCACGACACCTCGCTCGCCGCGAGGTAGATCCACGTGTGCATCAACAGCCCGCCGCGCATCGCCAGCGCGGGCAGCGCCAGGGGCACGATCAACGACAGCCCGACGATGTCCCCGAGCGTCGACACCAGCAGGACCGGGTCGGCGTTCGTCGTCGTCAGCGCCTTCATCAGCGGATAACCGCCCGCCAGCACAGCCACCGCGATGCCGCCGAGGATCGACAGCGTCTGCGCTCCCGGCGACAGCGGGGCGGCCAGACCCGTCGCCCGCCACGCCAGCACGAACAACAACAGCGCCAGCGCGATGAACACGTTCTGCAGGATCACCAGCGTACTAGCCACGACCGGCGGCAACGCGACCGACGGATCGAGATACGCGTACAACCGCGTCCCGTGACGCACCGCGGACAGCAGATACCCCGCGCCGACGAACAGCCAGCACAGGAGCAGCCGATCGCCCGCCGAGAACTTCGCCGACGTCAGGAACGCGCTGAAGCACGTCACGACGAGCACCAGGACCAGCAGGAAGCGATGAAACTTCGGCGCGGTCTCGGCGTCGAGGAGGTAACCGCCGATCAGAGTCGCCAGCGCGCCGAGGATGGGAATGAGGACGAGCCGCCTCAGAGCGCGAGCTCCGTTCGAATGTCGTTCGCGACCTTCTCCGCCGTCGCCTTACCGAGCAGCGTGCGCAGCGTGGGGCCGAGCGCGTCGATCAGCGCCGGCACCTGCGCGCGCGTCACCGAGTCCGCGTCCGTGCCCGCCGCCTGCTTTGCGACCATCTGCACCGCGTTCTTCGCGGTGAAAGGCCCGAGGTATTGACTGAGCTTCGTACGCAGAATTTCGGCCGGGGTGGACATAGAGCAAACGCAAGTATAACGGGCGCGCAACCCATATACGATGCGCGCATGCAAGCCATCCGACTCGTCGAGCCCGGCCAGCCGCTCCAGCTCATCGACCTCCCCGATCCCTCTCCCGCCCCCGGCGAGATCGTCGTCGACGTGCAGCGCGCGGGGATCTGCCACACGGACGCGCATTACCGCGCCGGCACGGGCAAGACCAATCTCCCCGTCACCCTCGGCCATGAAGTCGCCGGCATCGTCTCCGCGGTGGGGTCGGGCGTGACGGAGGTGCGCGAAGGCCAGCGCGTCGCGCTGCACTATCTCGTCAGTTGCGGCGAGTGCCCGCGCTGCAAGCGCCACGGCGAACAGTTCTGCCCGACCGGCGAGATGATCGGCAAGGAGCGCGACGGCGGCTACGCGCCGCGGATCGTCGTCCCCGCGTTCAACGCCATTCCGATTCCGGACGAGGTCAGCTCCGAGGCCGCCGCGATCATGATGTGCTCGACCGCGACCGCGTATCACGCGCTCCGCCTCGGCGACCTCCAGCCCGGCGACTCCGTCGCCGTCCTCGGCTTCGGAGGCCTCGGCGTGTCGGCGGTGCAGCTCGCGCGGGCGCTGGGGGCGTCCGAGGTGTTCGCGGTGGACGTGGTGCCGGAGAAGCTCGAGCTGGCGGCAAAGTTCGGCGCGACCCCGCTCGACGCCCGCGAGACCCCGGTCCACAAAGCCATCCTCGGCGCCACCGACGGCAAAGGCGTCGACGTCGTGGTGGAATTCACCGGCAACGAGAAGGTCGCGCACGGCGGCCTGCGCTCGCTGTCGCCCGGCGGCCGGCTGATGATCGTGGCCATCAACCTGCGGTCCTTCGAGTTCAACCCCTTCACCGATCTGCTCGTGCGTGAGCGGCGCATCATCGGCTGTTCCGATCACACGCGCGCGGAGCTGGTGGAGTTGATGGAGCTCGCGCGGGTTGGAAAGATCGACATGTCCCGCGCGGTGACGCGCACGGTGCCGTTGGAGGCGGATGCGGTGAACGGCGTGTTGGATGACCTCGAGCGCGGCAGTGGGCATTTGCGCACGGTGATCGCGGTCTTGTAGCGGCCGCCTTCGCGGCGCGTTTCCCGGCGTCCACCGCGTTTCCCCGGGCAGAAAGCCCGGGGCTAGATTGGATCGCGCGCCTTCGCGCGCAACCATTCACAACGGGGCTGCGCGACGCACCGGCGAGCGTTCGGATTTGCTGCACCGCAAATACGCCGAGACCCAATGGGCGCGCGACACGCCCTACTGGTTCAAGCCCTGAACGTAGGGCGTGGCTTCAGCCCGCCTCCCCCGGGGGCGGGCGGGCTGAAGCCACGCCCTACGTAGGCCTCAATACTTCAGCACGACCAGCTTGGGCTCCTCGGCCAGCGTCACGATGAAGATGTTGTCGAACTCTGTCGCGTCGTCGATCGGCGGAGCGTTGGCGATGCCGAGGGCTTTCATGACGGCCGGGGTCGAATTCGAGTGGCCGACGACGAGGGCCGTCGAGCCCGCGGGTAGCGCACGGAGCGTTGCGGCCATCTCCGCGGCGTAGGTCGGGCCGGCCTTCGTCTCGACGGGCGTGACCTTCAGCGCCGCGGCCAGGGGCGCTGCCGTGCTGCGCGTGCGCGCGAACGGCGTCGTGTAGATCGTGGTGACGCCGCTCTTCTCCAGCATGCGGGCCAGGTTCTGCGCGCGCGCTTCCCCTTCGGCCGTGAGCGGCGGATCGTCGGTCGCCGCGGTTTTCTCCGCGTGGCGGACGAGGATCACCGTCGTCACCGGCGCGGCGTGGGCGGCAAGGGTGAGGAGTGCAGTGAGGGCGAGGAGCGTGCGGCGCATCGGCGCAGTCTGCGACAGAATGCGCGGATGATCAATCGACGCAACTTCGCCCGCCTCGCCACCCTCGCCGCGGCCGCGGCCGCAGCCGCGGCTCCGGTCAGCGCAGCGCCGGCGCGGCCGCGAACGATCGTCAAACCGAAACGGCTGGTCGAAGGCGACACCGTGGGGATGGTGCTGCCGGCGTCGCTGACCACGGAGGCGGACGACATCCAGCTCGCGAAGGAGCAGCTCGAGGCCATCGGCCTGAAGGTCGCCATCGGCGCGCATGCGTACGACCGCCACGGCTACTTCGCCGGCCGCGATCGCGACCGCGCGGACGACGTCAACCGCATGTTCGCGGACGACCGCATCGCCGGCGTCGTCTGCTACACCGGCGGCTGGGGCTCGCCCCGCGTGCTGCCGTATCTCGACTACGACCTCATCGCCCGCAAGCCGAAAGTGTTGATCGGCTACAGCGACATCACCGCGCTGCTCAACGCCATCCACCAGCGCACCGGGCTGGTCACGTTCCACGGTCCCGTCGGCGCCTCCACCATCGAGCCGTATTCGCTCGACAACTTCCGCCGCGTGCTGATGAGCCCCGAGCCCGCGGGCCTGCTCGCCCCGCCGCCAAAGAAGGCCACGGAGCTCGTCGACCGCTCTAACCGCGTCATCCGCCTGCACCCCGGCAAAGCGACAGGACGCCTCGCCGGCGGCAACCTCACCCTGCTCGCATCGCTGATGGGCACCCCGTACGAGATCGACACCGACGGCGCGATCCTGTTCGTCGAGGACATCCGCGAGGAGGTCTACCGCGTCGACCGCATGCTCACCCAGCTCGCCCTCGGCGGCAAATTCGCGCGCATGGCCGGCTTCGTCTTCGGCCGCTGCACGGACTGCAAGGCGGAAACCGTCAGCCTCGAAGACGTCCTGCGCGATCGCTTCGAAGCCGGCCCCGCACCCGCGATCTCCGGCCTGTCGTTCGGCCACATCGAGCAGAAGCTGACGCTCCCGATCGGCGTGCTGGCCCGGCTGGACGCGGATGCGGGAACGGTGGAAGTGCTCGAAGGGGCGGTGACGTAGATCCCGCGTTATCATGCGCGGCCATGTCGTTCCGGTCCGTCGCGGTTGCCGCGGTCATCGGCGTGCTCGCCGTCGCCCTGCTATACGCGGTCGTCTATCCGGGGCTGACCAAAGGCGGGCAGTTCTGGCTCAACGCCGTCGCCCGCGTGGGCATGGTGGCCCTGGTGGCGATCTGCGCGGGGCTCGCGGCGCAGGCGTTCGGGTGGTGGAGCGAGTACGTCGGACGTGCCTGGACGCTCTTCTTCATCGAGTACGCGCTGCTCACGGTCAGCGAAGTGCTCCGCCGCGCGGCGCCGGACATGACATCGCTCGCGAGCGGCACCCTGGTCATCATCGCGAACCTCGCCGGAATCGGCGCGTACGTGCTCATGGCCCGGTCGCTCGACGCCGCGGGACTGGGGAACTACACCTCACGCGGGAAGAAGGTCATCGCCGCCGTCATCGCGCTGGCCGTCGCCGCCGCGCTCTGCTGGAACCCGATCGTCACCGCATCCAGCGTCAACGAACTGGTCTCCCCGCTCGCGGACGTCATCACGTTCGTGCTGGTCGCGCCGCTGCTCCTCACCGTCATCGCCCTGCGCGGCGGACAGCTCTTCTGGATCTTCGCGCTCCTGACCGCCGGCACGATCGGCTGGATGGTGAACCAGGGCGCGGGCACGTTCCTGAGGGTGATCGGCGCCGGCGAGACCGCGTTGCGCACGGGACGCATGACCGGGTTCGCGATGGCCTGCTTCCTGATCGCCGCCGCGGCGTTCACGCAATGGCTCGCTGCGCGGCGCGCCACGCTGTCATCCTGAGCCGCGAAGACGGCGAAGGACCCCCTGATTCGAACGCGTCGCGTGGTACCGGCAGGGGATCCTTCGCCGCGCTTTGCCGGCTCAGGATGACAGTCCTTGAAACAGTGCCTCGAAGATCTCGATCCCGTCCCAGAGGTTCTGCAGCCGCAGGTTCTCGTTGGCGGCGTGCTGGTTGTTGTCGTGGTTCACGATCGGGAGGACGATCGCGGGCGTGTTGTCCGGCTGCTGGAACAGGTGGATCGGCACGCTCCCGCCCATGGTCGGCAGGCGTACGGGCTCGTGGCCCGCGCGGGTCATGAGCGCGGCGAGCTCCTTCGACAGCGGGAGGTCGAGCGGCGTGCGCGCGGCCGGATAACCGGAGCCCCAGCGCACGCGGACGAGCTTCTCGCTTTTCATCCGCGTCTCCGCATCGGGATCGTCGCGCACGATCGTCCAGCCCTTCGCCACCAGATGCCGTTCGACGCGCGCCTTCACCGACTCGGGCGTCTGCGCGGGCACGAGCCGGAAGTCGATGGCCGCGCGGGCGCTGGTCTGGATGGTGTTCGACGCGCTCTCGCCGACGCCGCCGGACTGGATGCCGCTGACGTTCAGCGCCGGCAGGAGGATGCGCTCGTTCAGCGACTCCCCCTCGGTTCGCCCGATCTGGAACTGGCGGCGCAGCTCCGCCTCGACGGGCGGCATCGCAGCGATCGCTTCCTTCTCCGCGGGCGTCACAGGCACGACGTCGTCGTAGAAGCCGTCGATGAGGATGCGCCCGTTCTCGTCGCGCATGGAGCCGAGGAGGTGCGTCAGCGCGACGATGGGGTTCGGCACCCAGTTGCCGTAGTGGCCGTCGTGCAGTCCGCGCGCGGGGCCGTAGACGACGAGGTCCAGCGTCACCACGCCGCGCGCGCCGAACGCGAGCTGCGCGCGGCGGCTCTGGTGCACGGGACCGTCGCAGATGATCCACGCGTCGGGACGGAGGACGTCCGGGTACTTCGCGATGTAGGCGCCGAGGTGGGGAGAGCCGGCTTCTTCCTCGCCTTCGAAGACGAAGCGGAGGTTCACGCGAGGCTTCACGTTCTTCGCGCGCAGCCGGTCCAGCGCGGCGAGCATGGCCACGATCGGCGCCTTGTCGTCGCTCGCGGAGCGCGCGTAGAGGCGCCACTCGGGATCGAGCGTCTTCGCGTTCTGCCAGTCGACCGCGTTCCCGCTCGCGTCGCGCATCACCGGCGTCCACGGCGCGCTGGTCCACTGCGCGGGATTGACGGGCTGGCCGTCGTAGTGCGCGTAGAACGCAATCGTCCGCGTCGCGCCCGTCGCCTTCAGATCGCCGACGACGATCGGCGGCGCGCCGTCGACGGTGAGCAGCCGCGTGGCGAGGCCGCGGCGCTGCATCAGCGCTTGGATCGACTCCGCGTTGCGGTTGATGTTCGCGGTGTCGTCGGCGAGGTTCGGGATGGCCAGGAGCTCCGTGAGCTCACGGAGCACGGCGTGATCGTCCGCGAGGAGACAGAGGAGCATCGCGAGCATTCGCATGGATCCATTCTCTCCGCTAATCTCGTGTTTCTTCGCGCGGCGCAAAGTTTTCGCGGCGAAGCCTCTGTGCTCTCTGTGTCTCTGTGGTGAATCGGTCCCTCTTCGTGCCTGCCGCGCGAAAGAGACCGATCACCACAGAGACACAGAGACCACAGAGGCTTCGCCGCGAAAAACTGGTTGCGGCTCGGGCGCACACAGAGAACGCAGAGAGGGCCGGAGAGTTACTTCGGCAGGTTCATCGCCGGGTTGCGGGCGAAGAAGCCCGCCGGCACGAGCTTGAACCCCGTCTGGTGGACGTTCATGATCGGCCACTCCTCGGCCCGCGGGATGTGTGTGACACCGGTCGTGTACCAGACCACGACGTCCTGCTTGTCGACCGATTCGTCGTCCGCCGTCCACTGCTCCAGGCCGTCGCCGCCAGCGCTCTGGTTCGGGTAGTAGCCCGACGCGTGCATCTCCGCGTCGCGGAAGCGGGTGGCCCAGAAGTGATGGTTGAGGAAGGCCGCGCGCTTGCGCACGGGCGCATTCGCCGTCACGAACGGCAGGGAGTTGTCGCCGGAGATGAGCAGGTAGCCGGTCGTGCCGCCGAGGGCGTTCTTCACGGCGGGATTGACGACCTTCCACTTGCGCTGGGCGGCCAGCGAGAGGTCGCGCTGGGCGGTCTTTTCCGTGGAGAGCTTGGTCGATTCCATGACGAAGGCGTTGCCGAGGGGATTGCCGTCCTCCAGCGCGCGGCTGTTGGACTCGTAGATGCTGTTCGCGACTCCGTCGACGTCAAAGTCGAGACGGAAGTTGAAGAAGTGCTGGTGGTGCGGCGCGACGAGGTTCGGCGCTATGGCGTGGGCGCTGTGCGATTCGTGCGCGTCATCCGCGACGCCCTTGGTCAGCATGATGCCGGTGAGGTCCGCGCGGAACTCGAGCGTGCCGTCCTGGTGGAAGATCCAGTTCAGGGCGTAGTCATAGTTCCCAACGGTTGCGATGAACATCATCACCAGCTGGCGGCCGCGCCGCGACTCGTTGTAGTCGCGGTCGATGTCGTAGTGCTTCCACAGCAGGCCGCCGTCGCGCTCGAAGACCGCCACCGCGTCGCGCAGCGTCTGCACCTCACCCGCGTCCGTCGCGACGGGGAAGCTCAGGTAGACCGCGTTCTCCGGGGCGTCGACGTTGCGGGCGATGGGCGACGACAGCCGGCCGATGCCGTACTCGCCGACGTCGAAGGCGCTGCGCCACGCCCAGTTCGGATCGGCGTCGCCGTACGGCACGACCATCTCTGACAGCGACGCGCGGTAGAGCACCGAGCGCTCCTTGTCGCCATCCACCCAGCGTACGCGGTGCAGCACCAGCCCCTCGCGCGGGTCGAGGCCGAAGTGGAAACGCCAGTTGTCCCACGCGACGTCGTTGCCGTCCATCGTGAAGCCGGGCCCCTCCGGCTGCACGATCTGCAGCGGCTTGTTCGCCGGACGCAGCGGAGCGTTCGACTTCGGATCGAGCGAGCCTTTGTCTTTGGAGATCGGCACCACGCCGCTGTCCGTGACCTGCAGGACCTGCTTCTTCGTCAGGTTGATGATCGCCACCACGCCTTCGATCGGCCGCGAGTACCAGTTCGAGTCCTCGTCGTCGTGGTAGAAGAAGATCGTCCGCACGATGCGCGAGCCGTCCGCCATGTCGCCCAGGTAGCCCGGCGCCCAGGCGTCGACCTTCACTTTCGACAGGTCCGTGATCCCACGCTTCTTCATCGCCTCGACGAAGCGCGGATCGGCCTTGATGATGTCCGGCGCGATGGCGTACTCCTCGATGACCACGCTCGGCTGCACGTTCGCGATCGTCTTCCAGGCTTTGACCGCGTTCTTCTCGAGGTCGACGATGACTTCGTTGGTCTTGTTGTGGTCGCGGTCGAGGAGGACCACGAACGCCTCGCGCTTGATCGGCTTGCCTTCGAGCACCTGCGCCTTCGGCGGCTCGTTCAGCGAGACGACGGCGAACAGCGAGCCCTCGACGAAGCGGTTGTCTTTCTTGACCGCGGCGACAGACGCGGTGATCTCGTTGGCAGTGATGGAGTCGAGCGGGCGGGCGGCGAGGATGAGGAGCAACAGCGCTGTCATCATTTTCGAATCCAGTTTATCCCGCTCCTCCGAGGTGGCCGCCGTCTTGCTCAGCCATTGCGTGGGAGAAACGCACTATGAAGAAGCTCATCGTACTCGCCGCGATCCTCGTCCTCGCCGCCTGCCACCAGAAGACGGAGCGGGAAGTCAGCGCCACCCAGACCACCGAGACGACCACCATCTCCACCGCCACGGTCGACACCGCGGCTGCCGCGGAGGCCGTCAACGAGGCCAAAGACGACGCAACAGACGCCGCCCGGGACGCCGCCCACAAGACCGGAACGGCGATGGAGACCGCCGGCCAGGCGATCCAGGAACAGACCAAGACGGATTCGCAGTAATCACGGGATCAGCGTCCGCACCGCGTGCGCGAGGAACGCGCCCATCCGTGACGCCGTCAGGCGCCGGGGAAGCGTCTTGCGAATCTGCACCAGGCCGATGTAGGCGAGGTACGCCAGCATGGCCCGGGTCTCCGCGTCGTCGTTCTCGAATCCCAGGGCGGCGTAGGCGGCGGTGAGGAAGCGCAGGCGGTGCTCGGAGAGCCTCCGCAGCACCGCCGTGACGCGCGCGTCGTCGGATCCGGACAGGGCCACGAACAGCGCGTGCGCGCGGAGCGACTGCATCGCCTCGGTGAACGCCGCGCGAAGGCGCGCGCGGGGATCGTCGATCGTCTCGAGCTCGTCGACGATCGCGCCCTCGAGCGCCTCCCAGCGCCGCAACGCCGCGGCGAGCAGCTCGTCCAGCGACGCGAAGTGCCAGTAGAAGCTCCCCTTCGTCACGCCAAGGCGGCGCGCCAGCTCGGGGATGGAGACGGAGCGCAGGCCGCCGGACGAGATCGCGTCCAGCGCCGCTTCTTCCCAGTCTTCGACGGTCCGCGCGGCAGTTTTCATTTTCACCATACCGACCGGTATTGACAGCGACGGCTTCCTGACCTACGTTCAATACTGACCGGTATGGTACCGGGAACGGAGAACGAGCACAATGCCAGAAGACGTCTACATCACAGCGATGGGCAAGTTCCTGCCCGGCCCGCCCGTCGGCAACGACGAGATGGAGCAATACCTCGGTCTCATCCACGACCGGCCGTCGCGGCTGCGGCATCGCATCCTCCAGCAGAACGGGATTCTTCAGCGGCACTACGCCATCGACCGCAATCAGCGCAGCGTGTACCGCAACAGCGAGATGGCCGCGGCGGCGGTTCGGGACGCGTTGAGCCGAGGACGGGTCGGTGCGGGGGACGTGCAGATGATCGCGGCGGCGACGACGTCACCCGATCTCATCGCACCGGGCTTCGCCAGCATGATTCACGGCGAGCTGGCCGGCAGCCGCTGCGAGATCGCCTCGTTCCAGGGCGTCTGCGCCAGCGGGATGATGGCGCTGAAGAGCGTGTTCTCGCAGATTCGCAGCGGCGAGAAGACGAACGGGATCGCCTGTGCGAGCGAGTTCGCCAGCCGGCGCCTGAAGGCGAGCGCGTATGCAGGCGAGGCCTGCGTCCGCAGCGGCAAACCGCTTCCCTTCTCCGCCGAGTTCCTGCGCTGGATGCTCTCCGACGGAGCCGGCGCCGCGCTGCTCTCCGGCCGGCCCAACAACCGCGGCCTGTCGCTGCGCGTCGACTGGATCGAGCTCTGGTCCCACGCGCACAACCGCCCCGTGTGCATGTGGATGGGAGGCACGGCCGATCCCGCGGGCCAGCGGCATCGCTCGTGGCAGGACTACGACTCCTTCGACGACGCGCTGGCGGACGGCGCGTTCGTGCTGCACCAGGACGTGCGGATGCTCGGCGACGTCGTCCAGGTCTGCGTCGACGGCTACCTCGACCTCATCGAACAGGGGCGCATCGACCCCGCGGCAATCGACTGGATGGTCTGCCACTACTCCTCGCGCATGTTCCGCGAGAAGATCTTCGACCACCTCCGGCTCGCCGGCGCCATGATTCCGGAGAAGCGCTGGTTCTCGAACCTCGAGCAGCGCGGCAATGTCGGCAGTGCCTCTCCGTACCTCCTGCTCGAAGAGCTCCTCAACGACGGCAGGCTCGCTCCGGGCCAGAAGATCCTGTGCGTCGTGCCGGAGAGCGGCCGTTTCATCGCGTCGTACATGATGCTGACGGTCGCCGGCGAAGGCGCGGCGGAGCAGCCGGTCGAGCTCTTCTCCGCGGTGGAGCCGGCCGCGCCTCCGCCGCTGCCGTCGAGTGCCGGCACCGCGCCGCACCTCGAATCACTCGTGCGGCAGTTGACGCGCACCTGGATTCAGTTCGAGGAGTCGCTGCAGACGGTGCCCATCGTCCGGCAGATCGAGAGAGGCGAGCTGACCCCGGAGACGTACCGGGCGCTCCTCCTGCAGATGCGGCAGCAGGTCGTCGAAGGAAGCCGCTGGATCGCCCGCGCGGCGTCGAACGTCAGCGCGGAGTTCTTTCCGCAGCGATCGGCATTTCTCCAGCACGCCGTCGCCGAGCATCGCGATTTCCGGATGCTGGAGGACGACTTCGTCGCGATGGGCGGGTCTCTCGACGAGATCCAGGCGGCGGAGAAGAACATCGGCAGCGAAGCGCTGTCCGCGTGGATGTTTCACCGCGCCAGTCAACCCGATCCCTTCGATCTCCTCGGCGCCATGTTCATCATCGAAGGCCTCGGCGCACGAAAAGCGGGGCCATGGGCGCAGACCATCCGGAAGACGCTCGGCCTCACCGACCGCGGCGTCTCGTTCCTCGTGCACCACGGCAGCGCCGATGACGGCCACCTGGCCGGGCTGCAGATCGTGCTCGCTTCCGGCATCGTCACCCCGGAGCTCGCGGCGGAGATCGTGAAGACCGCGCGCGTGACCGCCCGGCTGTATCGCCTGCAGCTGGAGGAGATCCCGTGCTGAGCCTGATCGCGTTCTGCGTCCTGCTGTACTTGCTGGGCGGGCTGGGGGTCAACATCGGGTATCACCGCGGCCTCGCCCACCGTTCCTTCCGGCTTCCGTCCTGGATCGAACGCCCGATCGTCTTCCTCGGCCTGCCTGCCGGAACACCGTTGCAGTGGGCGGGAAATCATCGGGCCCATCACCGGTGGGCGGATACGCCGGCCGATCCTCACTCGCCGATCCTCGACGGCTTCTGGTGGGCTCACACCGGCTGGTACCTCGGCAGCCGCCGGAACAACGTCGCCGCGCTCTACGCAGCCGCCGGTCCGCTGCGGACATTGTTCGACGGCTGGTACCGGCCGCGCTCGAACCACGAATACGATCACCTGGCTCCCGACGTCGCGGCGGACCCCTTTTACAGATGGCTCAGCCGCCCGCTGCCCTTTCTCGTCGCGTCGGTGCTGCACGTCGCCGTGCCGCTCGGGATCGGGTTCATGCTGTGGAACGGCGCGGGAGTGGCGGCCGTCTGGCTCACGTACATCGCGATGTACAACGTCGGCGACGCGATCGACAGCGTCGCACACCAGGCGCCGGCCCACGGCGCCGTGAACCACACGATTCTCGGATGGCTCGCGCTCGGCGAGGGATGGCACGCCAATCACCACCGGTATCCGTGGAGCGCGCGGCACGGGCTCGGCCCCGGACAGTTCGACTGGACCTGGCAGATCGTGCGGCTCTTGCGCGCGCTCGGTCTCGCCAGGGAAGTCCACGTCGCGCCGGAGACCGGATCGTGACCGATTTCGACTCCACCGGGTACGACCGCGCCGATCCCGATCCCTGGCTTGCGCTCTACCTCGACGCGAGTAACCCGATCGCGGACGCGGCCAAACGCGCCATGCTCCGGACGCAGCAGTCCTGGTCGCGCCAGTTCCTGCTGCCGGTCGTGAGGCCGCTGGCGCGCGCGGCGATCGTCGTCATTCAGTTGCTGAAGATCGTGATCCCCAATCGCTGCACTTCGTCCCGGCTGCTGCACCGGCTCCTCGCCTGGGGACTGCGGACCTGGGTTTCCCCCGAGGCGAACTACCTGATCCTCAGGCACTTCAACCTCGGGTCGCAGATCCTGGCGTTCCTCGCCGCGAACGTACGCGGTGTGAACGTGCCGCTGTCGCCGCTCGAGCCGCGAAACCTGGATGCCGTGCGCGACGATCTCTTCCTGCGGCACGACCTCAACCTCTACAACTTCATCATCGAATTGAACCGGCAACTGCGGGCGGCAGGCGCAAAGCTCGAGCCGCGCGAGACGCTCGACCTCACAGCCATCCGCGAGCCGGAAGCCTTCGACCCGCTGCCGGACCGCTGGCACAACCTGCTCGACCTCCAGACCGCGATCGAGGTCTTCACCCCGGTCTACCAGCTATTCCTCAAGGACGCCGAGTTCTGGCGCGCGAGCACGTCGCTTCAACTGGACGAATCGATCGCCGTGTACACCTGCACGATCCTCGGCGACCGGTCGTGGCTGGCGCTCGTCAACAACCGGCACCCGCTGGTGCCGATGTCGACCCTGCGGGCCGGCTACCGGCTGGTCCTGCACGGGTTGGCCACCGAGACGCTGCACGCGTTGCTCCTGGCGAGGAAGGGAGGGGTGTAGCAACCCAAGGCACGCCGGAGGCGTGGGTCGACGGTGGTTGAGCGCGATAGCGCGATACCACCGGTACGAAGGCGTCGCCAATGTAGGGCGTGGCTTCAGCCCGCCTCTCGGGCGGGGTGGGGACTTTACGAGCCTGCCATCACACCGGGGAGGCCGGCTGAAGCCACGCCCTACATTGGCTCGTCGTGGCTGCAAGGAGACTTTCGCAGCAGAGATCACAGAGGGGGGACGGGAGGAAGGGTGCACGGCCGGCGGGGCGCCGGCCCTACACAGGCAGCCCGTGCTTCGCGACGGTCTCCATCGCTTCGGCAAACCGGTCGATCTCTTCGAACGTGGTGTAGACGCTGGGCGTGATGCGCAGGCCTTTGAACTCGTCGTGGACAATGGGGGTCACGAAGATGCGGTGGGTGTTGAACAGGTACTGCTGCAGCGGGCCGGGCTCGATGCCTTCGATCTCCACCGTGCCGATCGCGCACGACTGCGCGTCGTCGAGCGGCGTGTGGATGCGCACACGCGGGATCTCGCGCAGGCGCGTCTCCCAGCGGCGCGCCAGCGTCCGCAGCCGCGCGGCCTTGCGCTCCGCGCCGATGGCGCGATGGAAGAGGATCGCCTCGCCGATCGCCAGGCGCGGCGCCGCCGGGTGCGTGCCGATCTCCTCGAACTTCCGGATGTCCGTGGCCTGCTTCTTCTCCGCCGCCATCAGCGGCCAGAGGCGCTCGATGCGGTCGCGCTTCACGTACAGCATCCCCGTCCCCTTCGGCGCGAACAGCCACTTGTGCAGGCTCGTGGCGAAGTAGTCACAGCGAATGTCGTCGCGGGTAAACGGGAAGTGCGCGAACGAGTGCGCGCCGTCCACCATCACCTCGATCCCGCGCGCGCGTCCCAGCTCGCACAGCTCCCGCAGCGGCGTGATCTGCCCGGTGATGTTCACCACGTGCGACACCAGCATCACCCGCGTCCTCGGCGTAATCCCCGCCTCGAACGCCCTGGTGATCTCCGCCGGATCCTTCGGCGCCAGCGGCAGCTTGACCTGCTTGAGCACGATCCCCTCGCGCAGCTCGCGCTGCCGCAGCGTCGTGATCATCCGCGGATAGTCGTGCGTCGACGTCAGCACCTCATCGCCGCGCTTCAGATCCAGCCCGAACAACAGGATCTCCAGCGACTCCGAGGCGTTGCGGGTGATGGCGATCTCCTCGCGGTCGCAGCCGAACAGCGCCGCCAGCTCCGTGCGGATGCGCTCCGACTGCGGCTCCAGGATCTGCCACATCGTGTACGCCGTCGTGTCCTCCTGCTGCCACGTGTAGCGCTCCAGCGCCTCCGTGACGATCCGCGGCGACGGCGACACCCCGCCGTTGTTCAGGTTGACCATCCCCCGCCCGCTGGTGAACGACTGCTGGACGAACGCCCAGAAATCCGCGTCCCCGCGCGGCTGCTCCAGCTCCTTCGCCAATGCGGCGAGGTGCGGGACCGTTGCGGCGGCGAGCCCGAGGACGGTTCCGGCGTTCGCGAGGAAGGCGCGGCGGGTGTTGCTCAGGTTGTTCATGTTGGGGTGGGATGATAGGACGAAAAAGTGAAGGGCGGCCTTGCGGCCGCCCTTCGGGGATTCCGGGTTAGACTTTCGCGGGCGGTGCCGGGAGAACGGGAGCCGGCGCGGGAACGGGGTCCGAATTCGTCTTCCGCGTGGAGGCTTTCTTGCCGAGCTTGTTCTGCATGTCTTCGACGAACGGCTTGAGCTCGGCGCCGTCCTTCCGCTTGCTCAGGCGCTTCGCGAGGACGTAGACGTCGAGCGCACAGAGTCCGGCAGCGTTGCGCTGCAGACGGATCGAGTGCGCCAGAAACCTCGCCATCGCGAGCAATTCCTGCACGACGGGCTCGTACGAGATCGTGTAAGCCCAGGCGTCGCGCACCGTGTTCGCGTCGGCGCCTCCGGCCTGCTCGAGACGGACGGATTTCTGTACGGCTGCACTCGCCGATTCGACGAACTTATAAGGCACGGCTCCGCCGTTCAGGGCACGGGCATCGCCGAGGCCCTCGACCGTGAAATGGGGGATCTCATCCCGCAGCGCATAGATCTTGCCGATGAGCGCCTTGGCCGCTTCCGCATGCGGCGACGGCGCGTTGATTGATTTGGTCAACATAGAAGGGTCCTTTCTTTCGTTTTCAGTTGCTGATGGTGGACTGGTGGGGTGAGCTGCACACGCGCGGCGGCGCCCGGCCTCTCATGAGCCTCAGGTGTCCGGAAGTCTCTGAAAGGAAATGCCTTAGAACCGGATTTCGAAAATGCCGCCGTCGCGACCGAATGATCGCGAACCGGGAGAAATTGATCGCGAACCGGGAGAACTTGCGTTCACACCGGGGAAGATTGTTCACGAACCGGCGAGCAATGCGTTCAAATCGGGCAGGAATGCTCGCCAACCGGACACAAATGCGTTCGAACCGGGGAAAGTCGATCACGGACCAGGGAAAAATGCGTTCACACCGCGAAGAATTGTTCGCGAACCGGCGAGCAATGCGTTCGAAGCGAGAAGAATTGTTCGCGAAGCAGCCAGGATTGCTTGCGAACCGGCGCGGAATGCGTCGGCGCTGTGCGCGAGGCGGAGAAAGGCGATCCCGCATGCAGGAGGGGCCGGCTGCCCTGCCGCGTTTCGCCTTCAAGATCGTGCCTTTCCGGTTCATAGTCGCGTACTAAAGTACGCGCCTCGTGATGCGGAGTCAACAGGAATCGTGCTCACAAGCACCCGAGTCGTGCTAAAATAGACCCGATATGCTTCTCCATGAAGCAGTTAAGAAAGCCAGAAAAGATCTCGGGCTGAGCCAGGACAAGCTTTCGGAGCTCTCAGGAATCCAGCGCCGGCAGCTCGCGAAGCTCGAGTCGGGCGGCAACGTCACCCTGGCGACACTCCGGAAAGTCCTTGCCCAACTGCCGAACCTCGAGACGTTCACCATGGACGCCGTGACGGCAACGGTGAGGCATTACGTGCCGCCGGAGGAAAAGCAAAAGGCGGTCGACACCGCCATGGACCTCCTGACTGCAGCCCTCCGGAGCCTCATGACCGTCCTGCACGACGGGGGGGTGCCCGACGAGAGCACCAAAAAGGGCCTCCAGGAGGCGAACGAAATCCTGCACCGCGGCCTGGGCTACAGCCCCGAGGACGCCGAGCGCAGACGGCACCAGATGCTGGCGGAGGCGACCGCCCCGGAGACGGGGTTGGAGGAGGAAGCCGCGGCCGAGGCGCTCGTGGCATTCCTCGACGTAGCGCAGAACGAGGTCGATGCCGACCTGCGGGCGATCATCGCGCCGGACGACGACGAGTCGGAGGAAGAGGAGGAGGAGGAGGACGGTTTCGATCGTGAGGCCAGGTAGAATCGCGCCGGTCCGCGATGACGAAGCTGCCGGATGGGCTCTATGACCTGCTGGTCACACAAGCGATCGAGCAGGAGATCGCGCAGCTCGGCCAGCACCGCCGTGCCGACACGGAGCCGCTGGAGCCGGCGGACTCCTACCTCCTCCTCGGACGCCACGTCGCCGCGGTGATTCGCAACGCGCTGCGCGGGATTCCCGAGGAGGATCGAGTCCATCGTCAGGCGCAGATCAGCAACGAAATCCTCCAGGCCCTGGCCGTTTCCCTCCCGCAGCAGTTCGCGACTCACGACCTCGTCACGGAGCCTGCGCAACGGCTCGCCGCCGTCTATCCGATCGACGCGCTGAAGTCCCGCCGTCCCGCGGCGCCGGAGATTCCGCTCAGCCAGAGCGACCTGCTCGTCAACGCGCGCGACGAGCCGCGCATCGGGGCGGTGCTGGAGAAGGAGATCGAGTCCGCCGACCGCATCGATCTCATCATCGCCTTCATCCGCTGGAGCGGTCTGCGCCTCGTCGCCCCCCGGCTGTGCGCGTTCGTCGAGCGCGGCGGCCGCCTGCGTGTCATCACCACGACCTACACCGGCTCGACGGAGCGACGGGCGATCGAGCACCTCCTGGAACTCGGCGCCGAGGTCAAAGTGTCGTACCAGACCGACATGACGCGGCTCCACGCGAAGGCCTGGCTGTTTCACCGCGACACCGGATTCTCGACGGTCTTCATCGGCTCTTCGAACCTGTCCACCTCGGCGATGCTCGACGGCGTGGAGTGGAACGTGCGCCTCTCCCGGGTCGACGCTCCGACCATCGTCGACAAGTTCAGCGCCACGTTCGATACCTACTGGGAGCATGCGGATTTCGAAACGTACGTGCGCGGCCGCGACGAGCAGCGGTTCGACTCCGCCGTGGCCTCGGCGAGCAAGGATGAGCCGCTCTCCTTCGTCGGGATCGAGGTCGAGCCCTGGCCGTACCAGCGGGACATGCTCGAGCACCTCACCGTCGAGCGTTACCGGCACAACCGCTGGCGGAACCTCGTCGTAGCGGCCACCGGCACCGGCAAGACCGTCGTTGCCGCACTCGATTACCGGCGCCTGAATGACCCGCAGGAACCGTTGCCGTGGGTCGCGAAACGGCCGCTGTCGCTGCTGTTCGTCGCCCACCGGCAGGAGATCCTCAAGCAGTCGTTGGGGATGTTCCGCACCGTCATGCGCGACGGCTCGTTCGGCGAGCTGTACGTCGACGGCCATCGCCCCGACGAATGGCGGCACGTGTTTGCCTCGATTCAGTCCCTCAGCGCGATGGACATCACGGCGATCGATCCGCACGCGTTCGACGTCGTCATCGTCGACGAGTTCCATCACGCCGCCGCACCGACGTACCGCAAGCTCCTCGACCACCTCCGTCCGAAAGTGCTCCTCGGCCTGACCGCCACTCCCGAGCGGACCGACGGCGAGTCGATCCTGCACTGGTTCGAGGGACGCATCGCCGTCGAGCTCCGCCTGTGGGACGCACTCGATCGCGGCCTGCTCTCGCCGTTTCACTACTTCGGCATTCACGACGGGGTCGACCTGTCCGAGGTTGCGTGGAAGCGCGGGCGCTACGACGAGACGGCGCTGGAGAAGGTGTACACCGGCAACGACGCCCGCGTCGGCCAGATCCTCACCCAACTCCAGCAGAAGATCGGCGACCTCGGACGCATGCGCGCACTCGGCTTCTGCGTCGGCGTGCATCACGCCGAGTTCATGGCCGAGCGTTTCCGACGAGCCGGCATCGCGGCCGAGGCCGTGCTCGGAACGACCGACACCGTGGCCCGTGATCAGGCGCTGCGGAAACTGCGCGACGGCACCATCCAGTGCCTCTTCGCCG
This sequence comes from uncultured Acidobacteriota bacterium, assembly GCA_963821585.1. Classification (GTDB taxonomy): domain Bacteria; phylum Acidobacteriota; class Thermoanaerobaculia; order Gp7-AA8; family Gp7-AA8; genus QHVT01. Next base: position 948,549 of record CAWGEI010000005.1, on the reverse strand, counting down.
TCGACATCTTCAACGAAGGCGTCGACGTCCCCCAGGTGGACACCGTGCTCTTCCTGCGTCCCACCGAAAGCGCCTTGATCTTCCTCCAGCAACTCGGCCGCGGACTCCGCCGCGCGCGCGACAAGCAATGCCTCACCGTCCTCGACTTCATCGGCAACGCCAACCGGAACTTCCGCTTCGATCTCCGCTATCGCGCCCTGACCGGCGCGTCACGACGCGAAGTCGAGGAACAGGTCAGCGACGGCTTCCCCTATCTCCCCGCCGGCTGCGCGATCCAGCTCGATCGCGAGAGCGCGAAGATCGTCCTCGAGAACCTCCGTCACTCCATCGGCGCCAACTTCCGCAGCTTCGTCGGCGAACTGAAGGCGATGCCCCCTCCCGTGACCCTCGCCCGCTTCCTCCACGCCACCGCCGTCGAGCCCGAAGAGCTGTATCGCAGCCGCGGCTGGTCCTGGACGCGCCTGAAGCGCGAGGCCGGACATGCCCCTACCACGGGCGACGAACGCGACGAACAACAACTCCTGAACGCCTTCTCCCGCCTCCTGCACATCGACGACGAGCACCGCATGGCCCTTCTGACCCGCCTCGCGTCCGATGCCACGTTCTCGCTCGACGCGCGGTCCACCCTCGACCGCCGCATCATCGAAGGCTTCATGCTCACCGTCTGGGGCGATCAGGAACGCGACCTCGCGTTAGCCGTTGCACGCTTTCGCCAGCAACCCGCAGTCCGCGACGAACTGCGCGAGCTCCTCCAAGTCCTCGACGACCGCGCATCGCATCGCACCCACCCGATCGTCGACGACCTCCCCGACCCACAACGCGCACCCTTCGCCAACGTCCCCCTCCAGGTCCACGCCCGCTACACCCGCGACGAAGTCCTCGCCGCCATCGGCCGCGCCACGCTCGCCAAACCATTCAGCCACCGCGAAGGCCCCCTCTGGCACGAACCAACGAACACCGACTACTTCTTCATCACCCTCCAGAAGAGCGAGAAGTACTACTCCCCGTCCACGCGGTATCGCGACTACGCCCTGTCGCCGGAGCTGTTTCATTGGGAGTCGCAGTCCACGACACCAGAGAAGAGCCCCACCGGGCAACGGTACATCCACCACGTGGCTCGCGGCTCGAACGTGATGCTCTTCGTCCGCTCGTCGAACAAAGACGCCTACGGGAGGACGTCACCGTTCACGTTCCTCGGCCCGGCGACTTACCAACGCCACACCGGCGACCGGCCGATGGCGATCGTCTGGAAGATGCACCGCTCCATGCCGTTGGATGTGTTTGGGGTTGCGCGTGTCGCGGCCGGGTAGCGGTCTTCCCTGATTCAGCGGGAGCAAGGCAGCTCGAGCCACCTGCAGATCGCATCTTCAACCTCCGACATTTGATCGCGGTTGAGCGTTCCGAGGAGACGGATGCCGTGGCGGACCCCGACGGTCACGAGCCCTTGCGCATCGAATGCGCCTTGCTTCAGAAACGGCGTCGCCGTCACTGCTTCGAAGGCACTACCCCGGGTCGACGTGGTGTGCGGAACCATGCAGACAAGAGCGCGATCCGCGTCACCGATCGTGGTGCTCACGACTAGACACGGGCGAACCTTCGCCGTCATCCCCAGATCGACGAGCCACACTTCGCCCCGCCGTGGGTATCTCAATCGCCCGATTCCCGGCGGTCGTATTCGAGGAAGACCTCGTCCGCAGCAGCCGTGAGCTCGTCATCGCCGATTACGGGGTAGTCGATCCCGCGAGCAATGCGAAGGAGCTGCGAGAGCACCTCTCGTTTGGAGGGATCGGGAAGCGCCTCGAACTCATCCACGAGGTGTTTCGCGTCGGCGGTCACGAGAGGATTGTACCAGCGGAAACTGCTGCGATATGTCGCTGGCCGTGTCAGATAGCTCGAGTCGCGACCGGATAGCGATCCCTCCTCGAGAGTACCTTAGATCGACCCGCATCAACCTACGACGCAACAACTTACTCGCGGCAGAAGAATAGATCACGAGTCGGCTTTCCATATCGTCCGGTCGGCTGCTCCATCCCCCGAAGAAACCGACAAAGGCAGGTGGACCCGGAAGCATTAGAATCAGCGAATGGCCTCGGTCACGGAGCTCGAACTTCGTCGAGCAGTGCTGCGATACGTTCATTCGCTTCACGACGGAAGCATGAACACTTTAGTTGTGGAAGAGTTCGGTGTTCGCCACGGCGCAGGCCGCGTTGACGTAGCCGTTTTCAACGGACAGATGGACGCTTACGAAATCAAGAGCGACCTCGACCGGCTATCGCGGCTCGACCGACAGATAAACCTCTTCTCCTCTGTATTCGATTCACTCACGATCGTGTGCGGCACACGGCACGCTGACGCGGCTCTTCGCCTGGCACCAACCTGGTGTGGTGTGTTGCAACTCGCTCAGGGCCGTCTTTCAGTCCTGCGAGTTGGCGGCCGGTCCCCCGCACAGACCCCCTCCCACCTAGTCAAACTTCTTCACAAACACGAAGTCGTTGATTTGCTTCGCGCTCGAGCATATGCACCTCGTCAAGGTCAAACGCGAGCCAACTTGTACGCACGTCTTCTCGAGAGAGTCTCCCCGGACGAGGTGCGCAGCATCGTGCTCTCCGTAATCAAGCAGCGAGTTGGTGGCCAACGTACACCAGGTGATGGTTTATCCCCGCTCGAAGCCATGTTTGAGCCGACCCAGTCCGCGAACGTTCAGAACTCATATCGGCGATATACCGATCCCCTGCCGAGAAACCAGCGCCGCAGTATTCACGGCGCAACATCAGCATTTCCGCTTGTGCTGGATACTGTTTAAAGCCCTGACCTTCGTCATTGAACACGCCTTCTCCTCGCATGACAACGAAGTCGCGTTGTGCTGTGTATCGAATAGATGCGCTGAAATTGGCCTTGGGTGGAGGCTCGGTAAACTCTGCCGCCACCACCGTATAGTCACCGAACCCGCACCGTGACCCAATGGCCCGCCGATCGATGGATTCCCAGGCTAACCACTCCGCTCGGGGTAGCAAATGCTGGTTATTCTTCGCGAGACCTGTCAGATCAGTGGGGAAAGATCCGCCTATGATAGTGGCAGACTTCCATCGAGCACTTCTGGCAACAAGTTCCGCCGTTCGCTGCATGCTTGTACCGTCCGTCATAGACCCAAAGTCTAGTAAGAGGTCGACGTTCTCGGTACGACGCTTTGCCGATTCGACTAGCTGCCGCAGGTCATCCTGAAGTGAGGACGAGCTAAGGTCAGAATTGCGCACACGTATGGCGCAAGAACACTCGACACGATGCGCTAGCCAGCGACGAAGCTCATCATCGAATGGCGACCGGCTCAGAGAAAGCACGATTTGCGGGGCGGCCCCGCTCTCCCGAAGCGTGGTAACCGCGTCGGCATGTGGGCCGAACTGAATTACGCCGACAAGGCGAGCATGATCGACAAAAACATCACGCCTTGTCCCCCATGCGCCAACTATCGATTGGGCAACGCGAAGAGCGAAGCCGCTGCGTCGACGGCGCGGAGGCATTAACTCGATCAGCGGTTTGATGCGTCGCTTTTGATCTGCCGTGAGTTTCGCAAGCGCCCACTGTTCCGCTGGCTTCCAGCGAAGAATCGGAGTGTATAGGGGTTCAGTCATTCCAGCTAATCTCCGGAAACTGGCGGCGAACTTCGCCCGTTCCAACCATACTGCTCAATATTTTCCATGATCCCGATTCAAAACGTACGCGTCCTGCAACGATTGCAGGGTGAATTCGCAGTTCCCGCGCGAGGTGTTCGACGGCTTGAGGTGAACGAAGGCGGCTCGCGGCGCTTCTCTCCCAGATCTTGGTGGGGATTAGGTATTCTCTCGCAATCTCATCGGCGCGTCGCTCGGTCTCGTCCGATGCTGGAACTTCCAGGTCATCGACGAATAATCTGCGCGACTCATCAGAAGTCGCGATCAAGTGTCCCATCTCGTGGGCCAAGGTGAACCAGAATGAATCTAGACGATCGAACCGCAGCGTCAGGCCAATTGCGACAAAACCGTGCAGGCGGATGGCAACCCCGTCTAACTGCATTCCTGGCAATTGCGGCTCGATAACTACGGGTACGCCTTGCCGCCTGAGGAATTCGACCGCTAGCCGCGGACCCTCGTCCGCCCAACTGAGTTTGATCACCTCTTCAAGTAGGACATCAAATTTAGTGGTAAACACCGCTTCTGCCGCTCGCTCCGTCGCCGCGTGGTACACACGCGCCGTCCATGCTACGACAGCATCCTCATCGACACCTGAGCGCCGAGTTCGACGGTACGCAGCCGCTGTTTCTAGACGTGTAATCGGCTGCAGGTATGCTGCGACGATATCGGGGCGTGTATTGGGGACCCATCCCCGTCGCTTGAGCGAATCGATCCACGCACCCTTAGGCTTCTTATTAGATGTCATCGGACGATCGGGCTCACCGATCAGTGAATCCGCCGGAATTTGGAGACCTTGATGCAGCGCTCGGATCATCGAGATACTTAGGCCACGCTTGCCCGACAGGATCTCGGAAACTCGACTCGGAGACCCGAGGTATGGCACTAGGTCTCTGGGTGTCAACCCTTGTTGCTCCATCCGGAACAGTATTGCGTCTCGTGGTGACAAGGCGTTGAGAGGCGCGACGTTGCGTCGCTCATAGTCCTCGATCAGAAGTAAAAGAAGTTTTACCTCGTCTCGTACTGCATCAGTACGCGTCTCTATGTCTAGAATCGTCGAAAGACGTTCTGCGGCGGCAGCGTGCTCTGCTGGTGTAGATAGGATCTTGGGCGTTGCCATGTTACAGCTCCCAGCCGTTGTACTCTTCATGTGTCCCGATCCGCTGCACGATCACAACTTGCAGCTCATAATCGACTCGCACCTGAAGCCGGTACCTTCCTCCCTTGATGTTGAATATGACTCTGCTACCAGAAATCAAACTGGCGTGCTGGTAGCGATCCTTTACAGCCTGTGGTGATGTCCACTGCGCGGCAACAACTTCTCTTTCCCAGGCGTTGAGCGGCCCGCGAACATCAGCGTGCAGCTGCGCGAACTCGCGCAACTTCTGTTTGCCTACGAGTGTCATGTGTTCCCAATATTGATTAACAGACTAACACACGATTCCCAAAACGGGAAATTACTGAACAAAAAAAGGGGCGCGGCCACTGCCGCGCCCCCTCAGGAATGTCGAAATCGCTACGAGCATCCGCTCGTGGAACCACAGTTCAAGCACTTGTAACAAGCCCCATTCCTCACCATGATCTCCCCACAATCCGAACAGCTCGGCGCATCCTGCTGATACAGGAACGTTCCCGTCTTCGTGGGGTTCGCGCCATCGGCGTTCTTGGCCGGCATGACGAATCCCATGATGCGGGTCGCGTCGGCGGACAACGTGGTGGGTGCGGCGGTGGAGACCTTCTCGAGAAACGAGAGGTCGGAGGCGCTGGGGGTGGTGACGTTGGACGTCGCCTTCGGCGTCGGGATGGACTGCGACAGGGACGAGGACGCGGGCAGGTCGTCGCGGAGGATGACGCCGGCGTGCTCCTGGGCGTCGCGGCTGAGGAACTTGATGGCGAGCCACTTGAAGATGTAGTCCATGATGGACTTGGCCATCGGGATCTCGGGGTTTTTGGTGAAGCCCGAGGGCTCGAAGCGGGTGTGGGTGAATTTGTCGACCAGGAGCTGCAGCGGGACGCCGTGCTGCAGCGCGAGGGAGGTCATGGTGGCGAAGCTGTCCATCAGGCCGGAGATGGTGGAGCCTTCCTTGGCCATGGTGATGAAGATCTCGCCGGGGGCTGCCGTCTTCGTATTTGCCGACGGTGATGTAGCCCTCGTGGCCGCCGATGGAGAATTTGTGGGTGATGGACTCGCGCTCGTCGGGGAGCTTGCGGCGGACGGCGGTCGGGGCCGACGCCGAGCTGCTCGAGCAACGGTCTTGTCCTGGCCGGTCGAGAGGGGCTGGGAGCGCTTGCAGCCGTCGCGGTAGACGGCGACGGCTTTGAGGCCGAGCTTCCAGGCCTCGTAGTAGGCGCCCTCGATCTCGTCGACGGTGGCGTTGGAGGGCATGTTGATGGTCTTGGAGATCGCGCCGCTGATGAAGGGCTGGACGGCGCCCATCATCTTGAGGTGGCCCATGTAGTGGATGGAGCGCGTGCCGTTGGCGGGCTTGAAGGCGCAGTCGAAGACGGTGAGGTGCTGGTCGAGGAGGTGCGGCGCGCCTTCGATGGTGTCGTTCTCGGTGATGTACTCGACGATTTCCCGGACCTGCTTTGCGTCGTAGCCGAGGCGCTTGAGGGCGACCGGGACGGTGTTGTTGACGATCTTCAGCATGCCGCCGCCGACGAGCTTCTTGTACTTCACGAGGGCGATGTCGGGCTCGATGCCGGTGGTGTCGCAGTCCATCATGAAGGCGATGGTGCCGGTGGGCGCGAGCACGGAGATCTGCGCGTTCTTGTAGCCGTGCTGCTGGCCGAGGGCGTAGGCCTCGTCCCAGACGTCGCAGGCGGCCTTCGGCGAGGTCCGCGGGCAGCGAGCGGACGTCGAGGCGGTACGCGCTGCGGCGATGCTTGTCGATCACGCGCAGGAAGGGCTCCTGGTTGACGGCGTAGCCCTCGAACGGACCGAGCTTCTCGGCGATGCGCGCGGACTGGGAGTAGGACTCGCCGGAGAGGATCGACGTGATGGCGGCGGCGTAGTGGCGGCCTTCCTCTGAATCGTAGGCAACGCCGCGGGCCATGAGCAGGGCGCCGAGGTTGGCGTAGCCGATGCCCAGGGGGCGGAAGTCGTGGGAGTTCTCGCCGATCTTCGGCGTCGGGTAGGACGCGTAGTCGACGACGATCTCCTGCGCGGTGATGACGACGCGCAGCGCGGCGCGGTAGGCCTCGACGTCGAAGCCGCCGCCCTCGCTGTAGAACTTCATCAGGTTCAGCGACGCGAGGTTGCACGCGGAGTCGTCGAGGAACATGTACTCCGAGCACGGGTTGGACGCGTTGATGCGCGCGGTATTCGGGCACGGGTGCCAGTCGTTGACGGTGGAGTCGAACTGCATGCCCGGGTCGCCGCAGACCCACGCCGACTCGCGCCATGCGGCGCATCAGGTCGCGGGCCTTGTAGGTGCTCATGACGCGGCCGTCGGTGACGGCGTGTGTCTGCCAGTCGCCGTCCTTCTCGTAGGCGCGCATGAACTCGTCGGTCACGCGCACGGAGTGATTCGCGTTCTGGAAGTGGACGGAGTCGTACGCGCCGCCGGGCGCGTTGAAGGCGCCGTCGTAGCCGGCCTCGATGAGGGCCCAGGCCTTGCGCTCTTCTTTCTCTTTCGACTCGATGAAGTCGACGACGTCGGGATGGTCGGCGTTGAGGATGACCATCTTGGCGGCGCGGCGGGTCTTGCCGCCGGACTTGATCACGCCGGCGAAGGAGTCGTAGCCGCGCATGAACGACACGGGTCCCGAGGCGGTGCCGCCGCCGGCGAGGAGCTCGCGGGAGGAGCGGATGCTGGACAGGTTCGAGCCCGTCCCCGACCCGTACTTGAAGAGCATGCCCTCGGTCTTGGCCAGCCCGAGGATGGAGTCCATGGTGTCCTGGACGGAGTTGATGAAGCACGCGGAGCACTGGGGCTTCTCTTCGATGCCGACGTTGAACCAGACCGGCGAGTTGAAGGAGGCCATCTGGTAGAGGAGGATGTGCGCGAGCTCGTCGCGGAACGTGTCGCCGTCCGCCTCGGACGCGAAGTAGCCGCCCTCGCGCCCCCACTGGGTGATGGTGCGGACGACGCGGCCGATGAGCTGGCGGACGGAGGTCTCGCGATCGGGGGTGTTGAGGTGGCCGCGGAAGTACTTCGAGACGACGACGTTGGTGGCCATCTGGGACCAGAACTTCGGCATCTCGACGTCTTTCTGTTCGAAGACGAGGCCGCCGCTCTCGTTGGAGATGGCCGCGTTGCGGAGCTCCCACTCGCAGGTGTCGTAGACGTCGATCCCGGGCCTGGTGAAATAGCGATCGATCTCGATACCGCCTGTTTTTGTTTCTTTCTTGCCGGCCTTCCGAGGCGGCGCGGTACGCGAGCGGACCGGCAAATCGATGGACGTCATTGAAACTCTCCTTCCCTCATCACACACGCACGGCTGTAGAACAAAAAAAGTAGAGGAAAGGAGCTCGATCGCCGTATGAAGGAAACCGGCCGGCCGGAGCTCTGCGGATCCTGTTCAGAACGCCGCCGGGACGCCGATGTCCCTCGATCGAAACTTCCGTCCCCTACCTCCCCCAACACTGCCGTGAACGCACGCGTTCGCGGCGAGCAACGACCTAACGAAACGACGGGCGGGAGAACCTCGTGGAAGGGGTTTTCGGCACCGACGTCTTCACTTTCACCGTCACCTGGTAATCGCGGATCTGCAGCGATACCGAGCGAACGGGAGAGCGGTTTTCAGGACGTGACGATTGCTTCAAATCCTTCATGGTCCTCCCTCACTACCGATTCAATTTCAGGTTGCGCACAACCTACGCCCGCACCTCGGTGAAGTCAAGAGCACACCACAACATCTTGTGGTCCGCTGCACAAGAAACACAACATATCGCGGAAGCCCAGCATTTCCAGTATGTTACACGGCTGTGTCGGCTTTCTGTTCATAGGTTGTTTTCCGCGACTGCTCCACTGGTTATCCACGAGTTTCCCCCAGGAATTCCGCAGGCTTTTGCACAAGGGTGTTTTCACGGAATCCTCAGTAAATCCGCGGGTTTTTCATCGGATATACACATCATTTCATTGTGAGATATCAGCAGTTTGAATGCGCGGATTTTCATCAGCTTTTTCGTGCGCTTTCCTCCGAGAAAAAGGGCGAAAACCAAGCGGAATCCATAATCTGTGGAAAAGTTGGTTTTGGCGGGCTGGACCACCAGATGTTGGGGTGTGAGGGGAGAGTGCACACACAATGTGGCACGTGGAACAATTTACCTCGGGCGGAAGGGCGGGAAACCCTGAGCGAGCGATAGCGAGTCGAAGGGTCAGGTTAGCAACAGCGACGACGGCGCTTCGTGGCAGAGACCTCGTTGATACTAACTTGACCCTTCGACTCGCTGTCGCTCGCTCAGGGTTGGGGGAGGAGACGTCAGTACTTCCCCGTTGCGCCCGCTCCGCCGAATTCGCCGCCGCTTTCCACTTTCGGATCGAATTCTGCGCGGGGCAGGGCGACGGTGGCGGCGAGCTCCAGTTCGTCGTCGAACAGCGTGAGCTTCGACGGGGTCGCGACGATGCCGGTGGTCTTGTCGCGGAGGGCGCGGGACGCGAGCCAGGAGCCGGCGAGGAGGAGGGCGCCGCCGAGGGCGAGCTTAGCTTCGAGGGGGAGGTCGATCGTGCGGGAGAGCTCGACGGATCCGATGGCGATGCCGATTGCGCCGGCGAGGAAGAGGGCGTGGTGACGGTAGCGGATGGCGAGGAAGAACGTCACGAGGCCGAAGGCGAAGTAGAGGGCGATGGTGGCCTGGCGCCATTCCGCGCCGGCCTGGGAGTAGCCGACCACCGGGAGCACGACGGCGATGGCGATGAAGAGGTGCTCGGTGGAAGGACGGCGCCAGGTGCGCAGGAGGGCGAAGGCGGCGATGAGGGCGATGACGAGAGCGCTCACGACGCCGAGGTCGAAGCGCTTCTCGAAGTAGGCGGCGATGAAAGACGCGGCGAGGGCACCGAAGAGCGGGTTGCGCACGCGCGCTCCGGGGATCGCGGCGCTGGCCGCGAGCACGAGCATCGCCTCGGGGCTCCCACTGCTGGGGAGCTCGCTGATCATCGAATAGATGCCGCCGATCCAGAGGGCCTCTTCGACGCCGGTCCACCACCAGCGTTTGCGGAGGATCAGAAACTCGGCGAGGGCGATCGAGATCAGGCCGGCGGCGATGCCCTGGCGCGGTACGTCGATCTGGTCGAGGAAGAAGACCAGGGCGAGGACGCCGACGCACGTCAGCACGAAGAGCGTTGCACGCAGCAGGAGGTTGTGCGTCTGGTGGGGCACGCTCACGCCGGCAGCCGCCGGAAGCAGCAGCGCCCGCTCGTGCTCGATCTTCATCGCAGCTCCTTGAACCACTTGTGGAAAAAGAGGAGGCCGCCGATGCCGCCGATCGTCGACACCAGGAGGATGAAGGGCTCGTAGTCGCCGACGGTCTCGAGGAAGAACCAGGCGGCGGCGATGAAGGCATACACGAACGCGTAGAGCACGAACGGCTCGTGACGCACACGGAAGCCCCACGCGATCACCGCCGCGGCGACGGCGATCGTCACGAGCGTGCCGGCGTGCAGGTGATCGTCCATCAGGGAGAGCCCGCCGATCAGGGCGGCGTTCGCCGCGAAGTGCTCGAAGATGCGGGAGAACGTCGTTTGCTTCCGCGCGGCGCGATCGACGGCCCGCCACGCGACGAGCAGCCCCGCGAACTCGAACGCCGGGATCGTCGCGTCCTCGAAGCCCTGCTCCTTGTCGAAGCCGAGATAGCCGCCGAGAGAGGTGATGGCGAGGGAGAGGAGGATGCGCGAGCCGTAGAGGTAGGCGCCGATCGCGTGGACGACGGCAAGGAGGAGCAGGTGGCGCTTCCAGGCATCGCCGAAGACATGGAACTGGGACTCGATGAAGGCGACGTCGGCGCTGACGAGGAGGGCGCCGAGGAGGAGGACGTAGTCGTCGACGACGTTGACTTGGACAGGGGCCTGTTTCCGGCGCCACCAGGTCCAGGCGTAGCACGCGAGCGCGGCGACGCCGATCCCGATGGCCAGGGCGAGGGGTCCGATGCGGTCGAGGTTGTTCTTCAGGAGCACGCCGGCCGCGCCGGCAAGGAGAGTCGCGCCGAGCCAGCCGGCGATGCGGAGCTCGGGGTAGACGGAGAAAACCTCGCGTCGCTCGCGGGCGATGAGCGCGTCCGCGACGGCGGCGCCGAGGCGGGGGCGGAGGGAGTCGAGCTCGGGCTCCAAGGAGAACACGCGCCCATGATAGAGCGCGGAGCGCAGAGGGCAGAGGGCAGAAGAAAACGTAAGGCGTGGCTCCAGCCGACAATGGCGTTCACTTTAGGCGAGCGCGCCCCCCACCCGGCCTTCGGCCACCCTCTCCCCGCTGACGCGGGGCGAGGGGCTATCCTGGGTTCCTTCGCGCGAGAGATGGGCTATCTATCTTTCTTGCGAGATGTGCGCTTCCTTCCCCTTCTCCCCTCCGTGAGGGGAGAAGGTGCCGAATGCGGATGAGGGGTTGTTCTCTTAAGTGAGCGTCCATTTGGCGGGTTTCTTCTGCCCTCTGCGCTCTGCCCTCTCAGACCAGGTACGCCACGGCGAAACCGATCTGGGCAGCCATCATCATTAAATACATGTGGCGCCAGCTGGGGTGGTTCTCGGTGGCGGTGAGCTCGTCGGGGTTGCGGACGATCAGCCAGACCGTGTAGGCGCCCCAGAGGGCGAGGACGAAGCCGAGGATGGTGATGAAGGTGGGGTTGCCGGTGAGGATGCCGGTGGCGGCGCCGACGGGCATCAGTAGCCAGGGGAGGACGAAGAAGGGCGCGATCATCCACGCGGCTTTGCGCACGCCGAAGGCGATCGGAAGCGTGCGGCAGCCGCCGGCGGCGTCGCCTTTCATGTCGCTGAAGTCCTTCGTGGAGGCGGCGCCGAGGAGGAAGAACATGAAGATGGCGCCGATGAACCAGGGCTCGGCGACCTGCGCGCGGGCGACCATCGTCCAGCCGGCAACTTTGAGCAGCAGGCCGCGGGGGATGGCGATGGTGAGGTTCGCGCCGACGGGGTGCGCTTTGGTGCGGCCGAAGGCGGGAACGGAGTAGACGAAGGTGGAGACGAGGGCGATGAGATAGATGAAGAAACACTCGTGCCACGCGAGGGGCGCGAAGAGCTTCTGCGTCCAGGTCGTGAAGGGGTAGACGACGACGAGCCAGGTGGGGATGGTGCCGAGGGCGTAGAGGATCCAGGTATAGATCCAGGCTTCGCGGATGGTGATCTCGCCGGTGACCAGGGGCCGGCTGGGCTTGTTGATGCGGTCGATCTCGAGGTCGTAGATCTGGTTGAGGGTGTTGTTGGCGGCGTTGAGGAAGACCGCGCAGAGGGAGCCCAGGGTGACGGTGAGAATGACGGACGCCGTGACGGCGCGGGTGGGGTCGGGGTTGTGGGCGGAGCCCCACGCGCAGATGGCGCCGGAGATGATTCCGAGGAGGGGCGGAAGCAGGGTGAAGGGCCGGGCGAGGGTGAGGTAGCGTTTCACGCGCGCCGTAGTGTAGTTGACAGCCGGCAGTTGGCAGTTGACGGGAGAGAAACAACCCTCCGGGCTCCTGTGAACTGCCAACGATCAACTGTCAACTGTTGGGGTAGACTCCCACGGTGCCACCGAAAAAGCCTTACGACAACAACTCCAGCGAGGACGCCGATTACGGCAAGCCTCCTTCGCAGCGCATGAGTGAAAGCAAGATCGCGCTCTTCATCGATTTCGAGAACATCGCCATCGGCGTGATGGACGCGAAGTACAAGAAGTTCGAGATCGGGCTGGTGCTCGAGCGACTCCTCGAGAAGGGGAAGATCGTGGTGAAGCGCGCGTACAGCGACTGGGACAAGTTCCCGGACTACAAGCGCGAGCTGCACGAGGCGGCGATCGAGATGATCGAGATCCCGGGCCGCGGGTATTCGGGAAAGAACTCCGCGGACATCCGGATGGCGGTGGACGCGATGGACATGTGCTGGTCGAAAGACCACATCGACCTGTTCGTCGTAGCCTCGGGGGACAGCGACTTCTCGCCGCTGGTGTCGAAGCTGAAGGAGAACGACAAGTACGTCATCGGCTGCGGGGTGAAGAACTCGTCGTCGAACCTGCTGATCGACAACTGCGACGAGTTCATCTTCTACGAGGACCTGGTGCGCGGCGTGGCCAAGGCGCCGACGGTGGCGTTCCAGGACAAGAAGAAGGCTGAGGTGTTCAAGCTGCTGATCGACTCGATCAAGGCGCTGATGCGGGAGAACAAGGAAATCCTCTGGGGGTCGATGGTGAAGCAGACCATGCAGAGGAAGAAGCCGACGTTCAACGAGGAGTACTACGGGTACAACACGTTCAGCGACCTGCTGGAAGACGCGCAGACGAACAACATCATCAAGATCAAGAAGGACCAGAAGTCGGGGTCGTACGTGATCACGGGATTCGCGCAGTCGGCGGCGTGATGTTGTAGCGGCCGCCTTCGCGGCCGCGTTGGGGTCACGCCTCGCGAACCCCGCGCATCAGCGCGGGGCTAGATTCGCCGGCGCGCCTTCGCGCGCCACCGGACCGCCGGCGTCGCGCCGGCTGATGTGGCGGCGTCCCGCGCCGCCACCCTGGGTGGGGGTACTCGCGCTGAGGGATGTTCCCCCGCACCACCCGCGGTGGCGAGACGCCGCTCAGCCTCAAGAACGCGGCCGCTACAAACGGCGTGCGGCGTACACGGAGAGGACGGTCGCGAGGATGGCCGGGAGCCACCGCGGCGCGAAAAGGACGACCAGGAGCTGGCCGGCGACGCGCAAGATGAAGAGGGCCAGCAAGATCGTCAGCAGGAGTTTGCGCACCGGTCATTAGAATAGCCCCCGTGCCTGGCCTGCAGAACCGCGCCCACTACCCCGTTCTGATCATCGGTACCGGCATCGCCGGGCTGACGACCGCGTTCACGCTGGCCAGTGCGGGGATGAAAGTCCTCCTGGTGACGAAGGCGAAGGATCCGGCGGATTGCAATACGTCGTGGGCGCAGGGCGGGATCATCTATCAGGGCGAGGACGACACGCCGGAGAAGCTGGTGAAGGACATCGCGCTGGCGGGCGCGGGGATCTCGAACGAGGAGGCGGTGAGCTGGCTGGCGGTGGAAGGGCCGCGGGTGGTGAAGCAGCTGCTGCTGGACAACGTGCACGTCCCCTTCTCGACGACGGACGAGGGCGAGCTCGATCTGACGCAGGAAGGCGCGCACTCGGTTCCCCGGATCATCCACGCGGGCGACGCGACGGGACGGGCGATCGAGACGTCGATGCTGAACCGGGTGAAGTCGGAGCCGAACATCACGCTGGCGACGGACGTGACGGCGATCGACCTGCTCACGACGCACCACCATCCGCTGGACATCCAGGTGCGCTACCGGCTGGCCAACGAGTGCGTGGGCGCCTATCTGCTCGACAACCAGACGAACGAGGTCTACACGGTCTTCGCGGACTACACGGTGCTGGCGACGGGCGGCATCGGGCAGATCTACCTGCACACGACGAACACGCGGAACTCGCTGGGCGACGGCGTGGTCATGGCGCACCGCGCGGGAGCCCGCATCATGAACGCGGAGTACGTACAGTTCCATCCGACCGCGCTCGCGGACAAGAAGGCGAATCACTTTCTGATCTCCGAGGCGCTGCGGGGGGAGGGTGCGCGGCTGCGGAATCAGCGGGGGGAGTACTTCATGGAGAAGTATTCGCCAGAGCTGAAGGACCTGGCGCCGCGCGACGTGGTGGCGCGGGCGATCGTGGAGGAGATGACGCGCAGCAAGGACGAATTCGTCTATCTCGACCTGGCGAACTACTACCACGGGCCGCAGCCGATCGCGGAGCGCTTCCCGAACATCCGCAAGGCGTGCCTGGACATCGGGATCGACATCGAGAAGGAGCCGATCCCGGTCGTGCCGGCGGCGCACTATTTCTGCGGCGGGGTGCTGGTGAACACGTTCGGGCAGTCGACGCTGGCGCGGCTTTACGCGATCGGCGAGACGTCGTGCACGGGCCTGCACGGGGCGAACCGGCTGGCGTCCACATCCCTGCTCGAGGGGCTGACCTGGGGCTATTACGCGGCGCAGTCGATCCGGCAGAAGATCACGACTCCGGCGTCGAGCGCGTCGCCGTCGGTGCAGCGGGCGTATTCGTCGCTGCCTCCGGGGAACGGCTCGATCCCGGACGGCATTCTGAGCACGGTGCCGGACTGGCGGCCGCCGGGGAACCAGAACCTCGAGGACCCCGCGCTGATCCTGCAGGACTGGACGACGATCCAGCACACGATGTGGAACTACGTGGGGATCGTCCGTACGTACGAGCGTCTCAAGCGCGCTCTCGCCGACATGCACCACCTCGGCACGCGCCTGACGAAGTACTACCACGAGTCGATGATCAGCAAGTCGATCGTGGAGCTGTTCCACGGGCAGCAGATGGCGACGATCGTCGCGAACGCGGCGATCCGGAATCCGCGGTCGACCGGGGCTCATTTCCGCAAGGATTGAGCCGGCACGGCCGGCAGCGCTGGTTGCCCAAGGCCGGTGCACGCGCGGGTGCCAAGTCGGTTTGCATAGGGGATTGACGGCCATTCCCTCTCTGCGTATGCTGCACCAGCATAACGTTATTAGGAGAGTGATCCATGCGCCGTACGGTCCTGCTGACCGCCCTGATGTTGCTGTCCGCTCTTTCTCTTGCCGCCCAGGAAGTGCAGTACTCCATCTCCCCTGCCCTCGGTCCGTCATCCGGTGGAACGACCGTCACGATCACGACCACAGGCAGTTTCGGGGGGTGGCCGTACGCAGTCGACTTCGGCGGCGTCTGGTCGGCTTCGGCAACGGTGGTTGATGACCAAACGCTGGTCACGGTCACGCCCGAGCATCTGCCCGGCATCGTCAACATCCGCCTCTTCCAGTCCGACGTCTACCTCTCGACCGACCTGACGTTCGAGTTCGTCGGTCATCCGGACCGGGAGCAGTTCCTGCTGCCGGTTTTCATCGAGCCGGTGAAGGGTGCGTATGGCTCGGAGTTCCGCACGGACCTGCATGGGCTGAACGCGGGAGGGAACCAGTTGCTGGAGGTGTGGGGGCTCGAAACGTCGTGCCGTACGACACCGCCGATCTGCAACTGGCTGGCGGATCCGATGGTGTTCCTGGAGCCGGGAAGGTTCAGCGCCGATATTGCCGATTACGGGCCGTACCAGACAGGAACGCCGGGTCGATTCATCGAAGTGCCGCGCCAACAGAAGGATGACCTGTCGCTGAGTCTCCGCGTCTACGACACGAGCCGGTCCGCGGAAAACTTCGGAACGGAGATTCCGGTCGTGCGGACGACCGATTTTTACCGCAAATCGTTTGGGCTCGCCGGCGTGCCTCTCGATGCACGCTTCCGGAACACGCTGCGCCTCTACGCGACCGGTCCGACGACGGTCTATCTGCTGGTCGGCAACGACGCCCATCAGATCGAGCTGCGGGCCGGAGAGCACGTCTTCGATCCGGCCTACGCACAGTTCACGGCGTTTCCGGCGGGAAGCGGCACGATCCACGTCCTGGCAGCCGGGAAAGAGAACGGACCCGCGGTGTGGGGATTCATCACCGTCACGAACAACGAGACGCAGCACATCACGACGATCTCCCCGCGCTGAGCGGGAACAGTAAGGGACATCGCATGAAACGAATGATTCTGCTCGCTACACTCGTTCTCGCTCTCCCTCTTTTCGCCGGGCCGGAGGAGGAGCACTGCTCGATCGATCCGGCCTCGGGACCGACGAGCGGAGGCAACACCGTCACGATCCGGTGCAACTTCCTCGGGGACTGGCCTTATGCGGTGGTCTTCGGCAGCGTGCCGGGGCTGACGACGGAACGGACGGCCCCGGACACGCTCGTGGCGGTCGCGCCGGAGCATCTGCCCGCCACGGTGGATATCCGCCTCTTCGAGTACGACATCTACCGCGGCACGGGCCTCACCTACACGTTCGTGGGCGAAACGCCGGTGGCGATGGAGCGGTTCCTGTTACCGGTTTTCCTGCCGCCGATCCAGGGGGCGTTCGGCTCGGAGTTCGTCACGGACTTCCGCGCCCGCGCGGAGGACGTGCTTTCGATTCAGCTCCACGGCGTCTACACGATCGACCACAGCTCCGACGACCCGCTGGAGCTGGGCCACGCCACGCACGGCGGCTATCAGCCGCGGCAGTTCGTGTACACGGGGTATGACGGCAGCCCGGGGCGTTACTTCTACGTGAAGGACGAGTACGTGGGGGACTTCTCGACGAGCCTGCACGTGTACGACACGTCGCGCGGCGGGGAGAGCCGCGGCACGCAGCTCCCGATCGTCCGCGAAACCGAGTTCGACACCCGCCTGCTCCTCCTCGGCGTCCCGACGGACCCGCGGTATCGCAACACGCTGCGGATCTACGGGACCGGGTCGGAGACCGTGATCGTGAGGATCGGTGACGCCGCGCCGTTCACGGTGCGGCTGCAGGCCACGAATGACCAGTACTCGCCGGCCTACGCACAATGGACGGCGTTCCCGGTGGGAGTGGATCCGGTGGACGTGAAGATCGAGTCGACAGCACCGGTGTGGGCGTTCATCTCGACGACGAACAACGACACGCAGTTGATCACGACGATCACGCCGTAGCGTTCAAAACAGGTCGCGCTGGTGGCGGGCGGCGCTGAGCGGGTATCCGAGGTGTTCGTACGCCGTGCGGCTGGCGACGCGGCCGCGCGGCGTGCGCTGCAGGAAGCCGATCTGGATCAGGTACGGCTCGTAGAGGTCTTCGATCGTGCCGCGGTCTTCGCCGATCGACGACGCGAGGGCGTTGACGCCCACGGGGCCGCCCGCGAAGCGCTCGATGACGGTGGTCAGGAGCTTGCGGTCGATCTCGTCGAGGCCGTACTCGTCGACTTCGAGCATGCGCAGCGCTTCGCGGGCGATGGCGATGTCGACGCGGCCGTCGTGGCGCACTTCGGCGAAGTCGCGGACGCGGCGCAGGAGACGGTTGGCGATGCGGGGAGTGCCGCGGGACCGGCGCGCGATCTCGACCGCGGCGTCGCGCTCGGTGGGGATGCCGAGGATGTCGGAGGAGCGGCGGACGATGATGGTGAGGGAGTCGACGTCGTAGAAGTCGAGGCGATGGACGATGCCGAAGCGCGCGCGCAACGGTGCGGTGAGCAGGCCGGCGCGGGTGGTGGCGCCGACGAGCGTGAAGCGCGGCAGCTCGACCTTCAGCGTGCGGGCCGCGGGGCCCTGGCCGATCACCACGTCGACGTGAAAGTCTTCCATCGCGGAGTAGAGGACTTCCTCGACGATCGGCGGGAGGCGGTGGATCTCGTCGATGAACAGGACGTCGCCGCCTTCGAGGTTGGTGACGATGGCCACGAGGTCGCCCGGCTTCTCCAGCGCGGGGCCGGACGTCGTCCGCAGGCTGGCGTTCATCTCGTTCGCGACGATGTTCGCGAGCGTGGTCTTGCCGAGGCCGGGAGGTCCGAAGAGGAGGACGTGATCGAGGGCCTCGCCGCGGTTGCGGGCGGCGGTCAGGGAGATCTCCAGGTTCGCCTTCACCTTGTGCTGCCCGATGTACTCGCGCAACATTTTCGGGCGGAGGGAGAGCTCCGTCTGAAGGTCGTCCAGGCTCCGCGGTGGGCGTAAGGATACGATCGGTGGTCACCGGTCACCATTGTAGTTGTCACCGGGAGGGTCACGACGATGATCGTCCCCGCCCCTTCCGTCGAGCTGACCTCGATCTTCCCGCCGTGCTCCTGCACGATGCGGTAGGAGATGGCCATGCCCAGGCCGGTGCCGGAGGGGAAGTTGGTGCGGAAGGGCTGGAAGAGGCGCTGGAGGTCGGCGGGCGACATGCCGCGGCCGTTGTCGGCGAAGATGATGTGGTACGAGGCGCCGTCGATGGCGGTGCGCACGGTGAGGACGCCGCCTTTGGGCATCGCGGCGACGGCGTTGCGCGCGAGGTTCCAGAACACCTGGCGGATCTGGTCGGCGTCGCCGACGATCGGGAAGGACGGAGGCTCGATCTCGCGATGGATCTCGTGGGCTCGTGTAGCTCGGGGGAGTTCACGAGCAGGTCGAGCGTCTCGGAGAGGCTGGCGGCGACGTCGAACTCCAGCGCGCGTCTTTCCTGCGGACGGACGAAGCGGAGGAAGTCGGAGATCGACTTGTTCAGGCGCTCGGATTCCTTGAGGATGATGGACATCAGCCGCTGCTCCTGCGGCGTGAGCGACTCCGATTTCTTCAGGACCTGGACCGAGCCGGCGATCGCGGCGAGGGGGTTGCGGATCTCGTGGGCGATGCCCGCGGACAACTCCCCCACCGCCGCCATCCTGTCTTTCAGCCGCACCTCGGCCTCCAGTTTCTTGATCTCGGTCAGGTCCTGGAAGATGACGGTGTAGCCGGAGAATGTACCTTCGAGGGTGCTGAGCGGACTGATGGCGAAGCCGAGGCTGCGCTGCTCGTTGCCCTCGCTGTGGTGCTCGGTCTCGCGGCGACGATGGCGCCGGTGGCCAGCTCCTCCCGCGCATCGTTCCACTGCTTCGCGGGTGAAGAAGCCGAGCTCCGTGACATGGCGGTCCGAGGATCGTCGCGAGCGTCGGTGCGGAGGATGTTCGCGCCGGCGGGATTGATGAACGACGCCGTGCCGGACGACGAGAGCGTGATCAGCCCCGAAGGGATGGAGTCGACGACGTTCTGGTTCAGCGCGCGGAGCTCGGCGAGGTTCTGGCGGTTGGCGTCGAGCTCGCGCGAGGTGCGCTGGAGCTGTTCGGAGAGATACGACGTGAGCAGCGCCGTCGCGTAGAAGCCGGCGAAGTTCGCGGCCATGTTGAAGTAGAGGCGCGAGGACGTCCACTCCAGGGGCAGGAAGAACGACTGCTCCGGCATGGGGAGGACGCCGTAGTACAGAGGTCGACCAGGACGCCGTAGAAGATCGACGCGGCCGAGGCGGCGAGCAGGCCCCCGCGCCGGTACAGCAGCATGGACGCGGTGATGACGGAGACGAGGTAGAGAAACGAGAAGGGTGAGTCGAGGCCGCCGGTGAAGTAGACCAGCAGGGTCTCGACGGCCAGATCGCCGCCAATCTGGACGGCCAGGTTCAGGATGCGCGAGGGGAAGGTGAAGGCGAGACCGATGTAGCCGAGGGTCAGCGCGTACGTGACGCCCGCGGCCACGTAGAGGTAGTCGAGAGGAAGGACCTCGCGGATGGTGTACTGGATGATCAGCGCCGCGAGCAGGAGCGTGGTGACGACCACGACCCGGACGGCGATGAGCATTCGGTACATCGTTGGACATGGAGCTGAGTCTGAGTCCTAGTTCGCTCTTGAGCTCACTCAGGAGCTCGGACTCAGACTCAGAGCTAAGAGCTGGTTTGCCAACAGCTTTACTCCCAATCTGACCAGATGAGGGTGAACATCGGCATGTACATCGCGATGACGATGCCGCCGATGGCGACGCCGAGGAAGGCGATCATGATGGGCTCGAGGAGCTTCATCAGGCCGGCCACGGCGACGTCGACCTCCTCCTCGTAGAAGTCGGCGATCTTCGAGAGCATGGTGTCGAGGGCGCCGGTCTGCTCGCCGACGGCGATCATCTGCACGACCATGGGCGGGAAGACGCTCGGTCTCCCCCAGCGGCTCGCTGATGGTCTTGCCTTCTTCGACGGACTTGCGGGTGGCCATGATGGCGTCTTCGACGACCGAGTTGCCGGCCGTGCGCGCGGTGATCTGCAGGCCGTCGAGGATGGGCACGCCCGAGGACGTCAGCGTGGCCAGCGTGCGGCAGAAGCGGGCCACGGCGATCTTGCGGAGCAGGATGCCGAGGACCGGCATCTTCAGCAGGATGCCGTCGAGCACGCGCTTGCCCTTGTAGGTGGCGTGGTACTTCCGGAGCGACGTACCAGGTGGCGATCATGACCAGGATGATGAGCCACCAGAAGTCGCCGATGAAGTTGGAGAGGGCGATGACGATCCGGGTGGGCAGCGGCAGCTCGGCGCCGAGGCTGACGAACAGCTCGGCGAAGACCGGGATGACCTTCCAGAGAATGACGGCGACGACGATGCAGGCGATGCTGATGACGGCGACCGGGTAGATCATCGCCGCCTTGACCTGGCGCGTTCAGCTTGACGGCCTTCTCGATGTAGGTGGCGAGACGCTGGAGGATGGTGTCGAGGATACCGCCCGCCTCGCCGGCGGCGACCATGTTGGTGTACAGGTCGTCGAAGACCTTCGGGTGCTTGCGCATGGCGTCGGCGAGGTTGGAGCCCGACTCGACGTCCTGGCGGATCTGGATCAGGATGCGCTTGAAAGATCTTGTTGTCCTGCTGGGTGCCGAGGATCTCGAGGCACTGCACGAGCGGCAGGCCGGCGTCGATCATGACGGAGAACTGCCGGGTGAAGATGGCGATCGACTGCGGGCGGAACGCCCCCGCCGAACTTGGGCAGGGCGATCTCCTTGCCCTTCTCCTTGACCGCGGTGACGACGATCTGCTGCCGCCGCATCATGGCGATGACGGCGTCTTTCGAGTCGGCCACCAGCACGCCCGTCTGCGTCTGCCCGTTCCTCGCTGTGCCCTTCCACTCGAATGTCGGCATGTTGTTCTCCTAGCCTCCGCCCGGCTCTGCAGACCCATTCACGCCGGTCTTGACGGCCGCGACGCGCTGATCGTCCGCGTCGGCCCGCCCTGCGTACAGTGCGCCGGCGCCGCGCGAGATCATCTCCTGCAGCTCGTCCGGGTTCGACGAGCGCGCCAGCGCGGTCTGCAGCGTGATCAGCTTCTTGAAGTACAGCGTCGCCAGTGACTGGTTGAACGTCTGCATCCCGTACTTGGCCTGGCCGGTCTGCATCAGCGAGTAGATCTGGTGGACCTTGTCCTCGCGGATCAGGTTGCGGATGGCGGCGTTGGGGACGAGGATCTCCATGGCCATCACGCGGCCCTTGCCGTTGGCCTTCGGGAGCAGCGCCTGGCAGAGGATCCCCTCGAGCACGAACGAGAGCTGCGCGCGGATCTGCGGCTGCTGGTGCGCGGGGAAGACGTCGATGATGCGGTTGATCGTCTGCGCGGCGGAGTTCGTGTGCAGCGTGCCGAAGGTGAGGTGGCCCGTCTCGGCGATGCGCAGCGCGGACTCGATGGTCTCGAGGTCGCGCATCTCGCCGATGAGGACGACGTCGGGATCCTGACGCAGAGCGCGCACTTGAGCGAGTTGCCGAACGAGTGCGTGTCGGCGTGCAGCTCGCGCTGGTTGACGATGCAGCTCTTGTGCTGGTGGAGGTACTCGATCGGGTCCTCGATGGTGATGATGTGCTCGTGGCGCTCGCGGTTGATCTTGTCGATCATCGCGGCGAGGGTGGTGGACTTGCCGGAGCCGGTGGGGCCGGTGACGAGGACGAGGCCGCGCGGCTTGTTGCAGAGCTCCTCGACCACCGGCGGCAGTCCGAGCTCCTTGAAGCCGAGGATCTCGTAGGGGATCTGCCGGTAGACGGCGGCGATGGCGCCGCGCTGGTTGAAGATGTTCGCGCGGAAGCGGGCCAGACCCTTGATGCCGAAGGAGAGGTCGAGCTCGAGGTCCTCCTCGAAGCGGTGCTTCTGGGCGTCGGTGAGGACCGAGTAGCGAGCTGCTTGGTCTCCGGCGCGGTGAGCGGCGGCATGTCCAGCGGCACGAGCTTGCCGTCGATGCGGAGCTGGGGCGGCGAGTTGGTGGTGACGTGCAGGTCCGAGCCGCCCCGCTCGACCATCGTCTTCAGAAGCTGGTGCAGGGTAACGGCCATTATTTTCTCCGGTTGATCAGCCGCCCACCACGGTCTCGCGCACAACCTCTTCGACCGTGGTCACGCCGTCCTTGATTTTAATCAAGCCCGAACGGCGCAGGGTGATCATCCCGTTCTCGATGGCCTTGCGCTTGATGTCGATGGCCGTGCCGCCCGAGAGGATCAGGTCGCGGATGTCGTCGTCGATCACCATCACCTCGAACAGGCCGACGCGCCCCTTGTAGCCGGTGTTGTTGCACTTCTCGCAGCCGCGGCCCTTGTAGACGTGGAAGCTTCCGACCTCTTCCTTCTTGTACCCGAGGTTGATGATCGCCTGCGGGCGTCATCTCGACCGCCTCCTTGCAGTTCTGGCAGATGCGGCGCACCAGACGCTGGGCGGCGATGAGCTGCGTGGCCGTGGCGACCAGGAACGGCTCGATGCCCATGTTCATCAGGCGGTTGATCGTCGACGGGGCGTCGTTCGTGTGCAGCGTCGAGAGCACGAGGTGGCCGGTGAGCGCGGCCTTGATCGCGATCTCCGCGGTCTCGAAGTCGCGGATCTCGCCGACCAGGATGATGTTCGGGTCCTGCCGGAGGAACGAGCGCAGGGTGGCGGCGAAGTTGAGGCCGATGGACTCCTTCATCTGCACCTGGTTGATGCCCGGGCAGGTTGAACTCCACCGGGTCCTCGGCGGTCATGATGTTCACTTCGGGCGAGTTGACCTTGGAGAGCGCGGAGTAGAGCGTGTTGGTCTTGCCGGAACCGGTCGGGCCCGGTGACGAGCACCATGCCCCAGGGCTTGAAGATGGCCTCCTCGAAGCGCGTCAGCGACTCCTGCTCGAAGCCGAGCTTGGTCATGTCGAGGCGGAGGTTGTCCTTGTCGAGGAGACGCATGACGATCTTCTCGCCGAAGAGCGTCGGCAGAACGGAGACGCGGAAGTCGAGCTCCTTGTTCTTCTCCTCGAGCTTGATCTTGAGCTTGATGCGGCCGTCCTGGGGCAGGCGCTTCTCGGCGATGTCGAGCTTGGCCAGGATCTTCATGCGCGAGGTGATCGCGTCCTTGAGCTTCAAGCGGCGGATTCATGATCTCGTAGAGGATGCCGTCGATGCGGAAGCGGACGCGGTACTCCTTCTCGTAGGGCTCGATGTGGATGTCGGAGGCGCCGCGCTTGATGGCGTCGGTGAGGATGAGGTTGCAGAGCTTGACGACCGGCGCTTCCTCGGCGGAGTCGGCCAGGGCGTGGACGTCCAGCTCCTCGTCCTCTTCGAGGACCTCGAGGTCGGCGGTCTCCTGCGTCTGCAGGTCCTCCATGACCTTCTTCAGCTCGAGGGAGGAGGTGGTGCCGTAGTAGCTGTCGATGGCCGCCTTGATCCCCAGCTCGGAGGCCACGACCGGCTCGACGTTGTAGCCGGTCATGAACTTGATGTCGTCCATGGCGAAGACGTTCGTCGGATCGGCCATGGCGATGGTGATCGTGGCGCCGGTCTTGTTGACCGGGAGGATGTTGTACTTGCGGGCGACGTCCCCGGGGATGAGCTTGATGACGCTCGAGTCGATCTCGAAGTGCTGGAGATTGATCGAGGGGACGCCGAACTGCTGGCTGAGGCACTCGGTGATGTCTTCTTCGGAGACGAAGCCGAGCTTGATCAGCGTTTCGCCGAGTTTGCCGCCCGTCTCTTTCTGGACGCGCAGCGCTTCCTTGAGCTGATCCTGTGTGATCAGGCTCGCTTTGGTGAGCAACTCACCGAGACGAACACTCATATGTGCTTTCCAGGGTCTCCTGACCGGGCGGTGGCGAGTGTATCACCCGTCACTTTTTTGCTTCGACGTGGGCGGGGGGATCGAGGGTGGTCACCCCGGCAGCAAGGCCGCGCAAGGTTGCCGTGACTGCTCCGAACTTCACTTCGGTGCGGATCCGCACCGGGACCTGTCGCTCGTCGTCGCAGTACCAGATGAACAGGCGCTCGTTGCGCTCGACGCCGCCGCTGATCATCTGGGGCTCGACGCGGATGCAGTCGAACGTGCCGGCCGGCGTCTGGACTTTCTCTTCCGGACGACGCGGGCGTGGACGGTGTAGAGCTTTCCGTCGGCGATCAGCGTCGAAGTCGTACACCTTGCCGGGCGTGAGATCGCGCGTGCGGAGGTAGTAGATGACGGAGATCGGGATCGAAGACGGGACGGGGGACCTTGACGGTCTTGATCTTCTTGCGGTTGCGGGTGGCGACGCCGTCTTCGATGGCGGTGACTTCCTGGATCTTGTCGCCGTCCTCGTCGAGGCGCTTGATGTAGCGGAGGGTGGAGAAGTCTTCGCGGGAGACGGTGGTCTCGATCTCGTCGCGGACTTTGAAGATCCGGGAGAACGAGGGGCTGGAGTGGCCGATGGAGGTGATCCGGAAGCTGTCGTCGTCCGTGGGGCTGGATGGTCATCCGGGCGGTGCCGCCGGTGACCTTCAGCCAGGTGAGGTGTAGTCCAGGGTCTCGCCCTCGACGAACTTCTGGTTGATGAAGGTGGCCGGAGGAGGCACCGTGAGCTGCGCCGCGATGATGGCGGCGGCGAGGAAGAGGTTCACTCGGCGAGCACCCTTTCGAGGGTATCGTCATGACCTCTTCAACAGAAATCGATTCCATTGATTTCGTCGCAGCGAAAACGATCGATGACGTGTGAGGGCTGGCTGTACGGGCCGTTGCGGCGGGGATCGGTCGGGCCCGTAGAGGCCGACGACCTTCGTGCCGAGCGCGTCGGCAAGGTGCAGCGGGCCGGTATCGCCGCCGATGACGGCCTCGGCTTTCCGGAGGATCCAGGCGAGCTGGCGGAGGTTGGTGGGGGGCGCGAGGCGGGCTCCGGTGGCCTCGGCGAGGTCGCGCTCGCCTGGGCCCCAGACGGCGAGGGCGTTGGGGATTCGTCTCGCCAAGCTCCCGGAAGTGTGGGCCAGATCTTGTTGGGTTTGCCGGCTCCGGGGAGGAGGACGATGGCGTTCTCGTAGCCCGGGACCTCAGTCGGAAAATCCGCCCATCTGCCCTCGCCCGCCGTCACACCGCGCGCGAATTCCAGGTTCTGGTCGACGACGTGTTTCGTGGTGTCGACGGGGACTTGCCTGTTGGTGAAGAGGAGCGCTGGCTTTTCGCTTGATCGCGTGCCGGTCGAAACCGTAGCGGGTGCGGGCGCCGGAGAGAAAGCCGAGGATCGCGGACTTGATCAGGCCCTGGAAGTCGATGGAGGCGTCGACGCTGCGTGTTTTGGCGATGGCGTCGATGCCGGCGCGCGGGTCGCGGCGTCCATTTCTTCATGCGCACGGGGATGGTCTTCACGCCGGCGACGAGCTCCACGAGCTCGGCGTAGGGGGCTTCGACGACCCAGGTGATCTCCGCGGTCTCCTTCAGCGAGACGACGGCGGGGATGGTGTGGACGACGTCCCCCGAGCGCGGAGAGGCGCAACGCGACCAGGAGGCGCTTCATGCCGTTCCGTTTCATCTTCGCCTCGATCCTGCAGCTCGGTCGTGGAGTGGTCTTTCGGATCGCCGACGATCACGACTTTGCCGCCGTACGCCCGCACGATCTCGGCCTCGGGGACGGAGTCGGCGGTGTAGTCGGTGCCTTTGCACTGGAAGTCGGGCTTGAGGGTCCGGAGGAGGCTCGCGGGGGAGTTTTCGTCGAAGATCGTGACGTAGGCGACGCCGCGGATGCGGAGATGATCTCGGCGCGCTCGCCCTGCGGCATCACGGGACGGCCTTCGCCTTTGAGCTGGCGGACGGAGTCGTCACCGTTCACGCCGACGACGAGGACGTCGGCGACTCCGGCGGCGTCCTGGAGGTAGCGGATGTGGCCGACGTGGAGGACGTCGAAGCAGCCGTTGGCAAAGGCGATGGTTCTGCCGGCAGCGCGCTCGCGGTCGAGGGCCTCGGTGAGCTGGGGGCCGGTGAGGATGGGGGCGTTCATGGTTGGCTTGAAACGTAGGGCGTCGGCTTCAGCCCGCCCCCGCGTGCGGAGGTAGCTTCCCGCTCCCCGTCCGAGGGGCGGGCTGATAGCCGCGCCCTACGTTCAGTCATTCAACCCCTCATCCCGCCCGATGGCGTGGCGGAGCTCGTCGTTGGAGACCGTGGCCGTGCCCATCTTCATCACGACCACGCCTCCCGCGTAATTCGCGAGTTTCGCCGCCTCGGCGAACGACGCTCCGGCGGCGAGGGCGAGGGTGAAGGTGGCGATGACGGTGTCGCCGGCGCCGGTGACGTCCGCGACCTGGTCGGCGCCGGAGACGGGGATGAGGAGCGGGTCGTGGCTGTCGCGCTCGAGGAGGGCCATGCCGCGGCTGCCGCGGGTGATGAGGACGGCCTCGCAGTCGAGGCTCTGTTGGAGCGTCAGCGCGACCTCGCCGATCTTCTCCTCTTCACCGTTCCAGAGCGACGTCCCGGCTGCGGCCGCGGCCTCTTCTTCGTTCGGGGTCGCGGCGGTGACGCCGGGGTAGTCGAGGAGGTTGTAGCGCGAGTCGAGGGTCACGGGACGGTTGCGCGCGTACTGCGTCAGCGTCGAGACGAGCTGGGGCCGCGCGACGCCGTAGCCGTAGTCGCTCACGAGGGCGGCGTGACAGACGGAGATCTGTTCGCGAAGGACGGCGCTGAACTGCCGGACTTCGCCATCGCTCATCGCGAAGGTGTCCTCGATGTCGTAGCGGACGATCTGCTGACGGCTGGCGTGCGGCATTCCACCGAGAATGCGGACCTTCGTCGGGGTGGCGTAACGGCCGGCGCGGAGGATGCCGCTGCAGTCGATGCCCTGCTCCCCCAGCTTCGCGACGAGGGCGTCTCCGGCGACGTCGTTGCCGAGGACGGAGACGGGCACGGGCAGCCCGCCCAGGGAGAAGATGTTGTTGATGGCGTTGCCGGCGCCGCCGAGGAGGATGTCGTCGCGGTACTGGCGGAGGATGAGCACCGGCGCCTCGCGCGAAATGCGCTTCGGCGTCCCGTAAATGAAGCGGTCCGCTACGATGTCGCCGTAGACGACGATCAGCTTTCCCTTCATTGCTTCCGTGAGCTGGAGCAGGCGGGAGCGGGAGAACACGGGCGGACTATAAACCAGTGATGAGAGATGAGTGATGAGTGATGAGGAGGAATCGGACTTCTACTACGAGGGACCGTACATCGTCTTCACGGAGAAGTTCCTGCGCGAGCGGGGGTACTGCTGCGAATCCGGGTGCCGGCACTGCCCGTACGGGTTCAGGCGGGACCGGCGGGCTGATACTCCGGGTGAAGATCCGCCTGAATGAGCTCCACTTTCTCCGGCTCGGTCAGCACGGCCTCGACGTCGATCATTCCACGGCGACATCGTAGCGCACGCCTCATTTACGGGACGCCTAAGCGCATTTCGCGCGAGGCGCCGGTGCTCGCGAGCTCCTGATCGGCGTCATCCAGCACGGCGAAGAGGTCTACCTGCTCGACGATCAGCTTCCCTTTCATCGCTTCCGTGAGCTGGAACAGGCGGGAGCGGAAGAACACGGGTGGACTAATAACGATGCTGGGGCGCTCTCAGACAAAGCGGGAAAGCGCCGTTTCTGTCCCTCCCATCAGCAGTTTCGTAAAGAAAGGGGACCACTCGATGTCCAGGCCGTTCACCGGAAAAGAATTCACGTTCACCCAACCCGACGGAAGCGCCCTCTGGGTTCGTGGGTGGGGCGATCAACATCAAGCCGTCTTTGAGACCCTCAACGGTTTCACCGTGGTCGAGGACCCGGTCACCGGCTACTACGAATACGCGGCCGTGACACCGGATGGCGAGGAATTGCTGCCCACCGGCGCGCGGCCCCGCATCGCGAGTCCGGCGAAACTCGGTCTCGCGCCGGGCGTTCGCGTCAATCGCGTGGCATCGAAGGCCAAAGCGATCGAAGGCCAGGGCCTTCCGCCGGGAACCTCGCGCTGGGAGATCCGCCGGAAGGAGCTGAAGGAGGCCGCCCGACACCTCTCGGCGGCGTCGGAACTCGGAATCACACCCGCTCCGCCTCAGCGTCAAACCGTCGGCGATTTCGTCGGTCTCTGTCTGCTGATCGAATTTCCCGACGTTCCCGCGACCATTCCGCAGAGTGAAGTCGATGACTTCTGCAACAAGGTTGGGTATTCAGGATTCGGCAACAGCGGCTCGGTCTACGACTACTTTCTCGACGTTTCCGGCGGCCGGCTCCGCTACAAGAACATCGTCACTCCCTACTACACCGCGAAGCAGCCGCGGAGCTACTACACGAACGAGTCGATTCCGCAGCCTGACCGCGCGCGGGAGCTTATCAAAGAGGCGCTCGACTACTTCAAAGCGAAAGGCTTCGATTTCACGAACCTTACCGCCGACAATCAGAACTACGTGTACGCGACGAACATCTTTTACGCGGGAACGAGAGTCAACAACTGGGCGGAAGGACTATGGCCGCACTCGTACCATCTGTTGACGCCCTATCCTCTCGCATCCGGAAGGAACGCTTACGACTACCAGATCACCGACATGACCACCGAGCTCTCGTTGGCCACGTTCTGCCACGAAAACGGCCACATGATCTGCGACTTCCCGGATCTCTATGACTACGGATATGAATCCGCTGGAGTGGGCGACTTCTGTCTTATGTGCGCCGGCGGCGACGACAAGAACCCGACGCACGTCAACGCATACCTTAAATATCGGGCCGGCTGGGCCTCGTCATTGACCAAGATCAAAAAGGGCCTGAGCGCCACGGCCAATGCCGGTGCGAATCAGTTCTTCATCCACAGCAAGAGTCCCACCGAGTACTTCATCCTCGAAAATCGGCACCCGTCGGCGCGAGATGCATCGTTGCCGGCGTCCGGCCTCGCGATCTGGCACATCGATGAACTGGGAGACAATCAGAATGAGCAGATGACCCCATCACAACATTACGAGTGCTCGCTGGTGCAGGCAGACGGCCGCTTCGATCTCGAGAACGACCGATTCAACAGAGGAGACGCCTCGGACCTCTATGGCGCTGGCGTGAACAGCACGTTCGACGGAACGACTAATCCCAATAGCAACTGGTGGGATGGAACGCCATCGGGCTTGAAGATCGGCGCCATCAGTGCCGCCGGCGCGGCCATGACGTTCACGGGGGACGTGTGAGTCCCCCAGCGCCCGGCCGGCACTCGGCGTCGATTCCCTTGTGATCGGGAATGACGCCCGGTGATGAGAACCATAGACTGATCGAGAACGAGGACTTCTACTACGAGGGGCCGTATCTCGTCTTCACGGAGAAATTTCTGCGCGAGCGGGGGTACTGCTGCGAATCCGGGTGCCGGCACTGCCCGTACGGGTTCAGACGGGACCGGCGGGCTGATACTCCGGGTGAAGATCCGCCTGAATGAGTTCGACTTTCTCCGGCTCGGTCAGCACGGCCTCGACGTCGATCAGCAGGTAGACCTCTTCGCCGTGCTGAATGACGCCGATCAGGAGCTCGCCTCGGATCCCGCGCACGAGCGGCGGAGGCAGGAGGAAGTCCTCGGTCGGCAGGGTGACGATGCGGCGTACTTCGTCGACCTTCAGGCCGATGATGCCCGCGGTCGTGTGCGTGATCAGCACCAGCGGCTGCTCGATGCGCTCGGAGCGCGGATAGAGCCGCTCGCGCAGGTCGATGATCGGGATGACCTCGTTGCGGAGGACGATGATGCCTTCGACGAACGACGGCGCGGTCGGCACGGAGGTCGCGCCGGTGTACGGCACGATCTGGCGGACGGCCATGATGTCGAGGACGAACGTCTCCGGGCCGACGCGGAACGTGATCAGGCGAACTTCGGTGGCGTTGGCCATGACGTCACCCACGCACCCGGAACTTCCGGACTTCGTCGTCGAGGCCGCGGATGGCGTCGTTGAGCAGACGTGATCGCGGCGCTCATGTCGCCCGCGGCGGACGGTTGCTGTCGGCGATCGAGCGCACCTGCTGCATCGTGGCGACGATCTTTTCGCTCTCCGAGGCCTGGTTGGCGGCGACCTGGAAGATCTCGTGGATCATCTCGATCATCCGCTCGGCCGCCGCGGAGATCATCCACGAGCCCGACTTCTGCTCGACCATCGCCTGGCGCACGTACTTCGTCACCTCGCGCATCGACTCGACGGCCTTGCAGGATGTGATCCGAGCCCTGCGCCTGCTGGCGCGTGGCGGAGTTGATCTGGCCGACCATCGACTGCAGGCGGTCGACGGCTCTGGTGACGGCCTCGCTGCCCTTGGCCTGCTCGCGCGTGGCGCCGGCGATCTCCTTGCCCATGCTCGACGCTTTCGCGGCGGAGACGAGGATGTTGTTCAGGGCCTTGCCCGCCTCGTGCGAGAGCGCCACGCCGTTCTCGACCATCGACGATCCGGACGACGTCGCTTTCAGCGCGTTCTCGACTTCGTCCTGCACGGAGCGGATGAGGTTCGCGATGTCGCGCGTGGACGACGCGGTGCGCTCGGACAGATCGCGGATCTCGGCGGCGACGACCGAGAAGCCCTTGCCGTACTCCCCTGCCTGCGCCGCGAGGATCGCGGCATTCAGGGCCAGGAGGTTGGTCTGCTCCGCGACGTCCTCGATCACGTTGAGGATCTTGCCGATGGCGATCGAGCGCTCGCCGAGGCGGGAGACCACGGTATTGGCCTCGATGACGGACTTTCGGATCTGCTCCATCCCATCGATGGTCTCGCGCACCGCGCTTCATCCCCGACTCGGCCGCGTCGGAGACGGCGATGGCGAGGTCGTACGAGCGGGCGGCGTTGGTCTCGACCTGGGCGATGGAGGCGGACATCTCGACCATCGATGACGAGGTGTCGGTGACGAAGCTCGTGAGGTAGACGACGTTCTGGTCCACTTCGTTGATGGAGGAGACCATCTCGTGCGTCGCGGACGCCGTGTCCTCGACGGAGGTGAAGAGCGTGTCGGTGTGGCGGCTCACCTCTTCCATCGACGCCACCATCTCCAGCATCGACGACGACGTCTCCTCGGACGACGCGGACAGCGCCTCGACGTTGTCGGTGATCTTGCGGACGCCGCTGTTGAGCTGGTCGATGGAGTTGTAAGTCTCGTCGATGATCGGAGCGCTGTTCGTCGACGCGCGTCGATGACGAGTCTGCGAGCGGGTGTCGACGGTCTCGACGACGCTCTTGAGCTTCGACTGCGACTGCATCAGGCTGCGTACGGTGCGCTCGAGGTTCGCCGGCCATGTCGTTGAACGCGCTCGGCGAGAGCGCCGATCTCGTCGCCGGAGTCGACGCCGGCGCGCTGGGTGAGATCGCCTTTCGCGATCTGCCGCGGCGGTGCTCGACCAGGGCGAGGATGGGCTCGACGATGAGTCGCGACGCGAGCCACGCGAGGACGATCGCCGCGAAGAGGACAGCGCCAGGGTCGTGACGGCGTTCCAGTTGATCAGGGAGCCGATCGCTCGTTCGGCCTGGGACTCGTTCATCAGCAGGCGGAAGTAGCCCTTCGGCTTCGCGTTCGCGTTCCTGGCGTCCGCCTCGGTCTCGAAGAACGGCACGGTGTAGATGTGCAGGCCCTGGTTGCCGAGCTGACCTCGCTCGGGCTCGCGCTCGAGCACGCGATCCACGAGCCCCTCGGCCTGCTTCGGGGCGGTGGCGGCGAGGACCTTTCCGTTGCGTCGAGGAACTCGGCGTACTGCACGGAAGGGTTCTTCTTCAGCTCGGCGGCGATCTTCTTCAGATCGTCGGTGAGGCCGAAGATGACGTAATAGCCGGCTGTGGCTTTTATGGTCTCGGCGATCGCGGAGCCCTGCTCGACCGTGAGGCTGATCAGGGCCTCGGCGCACCAGCAGATACTGGAGGACGGCAGCAGCAGAAGCGCGATGACGACGGCTTGCAGGGTGAAGGCGGTGACGAACTTCGATCGAAGTCCCATCCGCGTACCCGTGATCTTCTGATTATCGACTGACATATGGACCGCGCGAATCATAGCCAGTTCAGCGCATCAGCGCGCTATCATCCGCGCACCATGCCGCTATCCGCTGTCCGAAATGCGGGCAGGCTTACGACGTGCCGGGCGTGATCGCCGTACGGCTGCCGAACTCCATCGCCACGTGTCATTGCGGCGAATGGCTGTCCGGGAGCAAGGCCGCGGTGCTGGCGCGGCTCGTCGACGTCAACCAGATCCGCGAGATCGACCTGAAGCAGTATCGGGTCGATCCGTCCGAGGAGCCGACCGCCGAGCGCCCATAACGAGCCGATGGATGCGCCGCCGGCGCGGCCGCGCTCCGTGCGCATGATCGCCCGCGGCGTGTACGACTCGGTCAATACGGTCTTCACGATCCACGAGCACCCGCTGTGGATCGGCCGGAAGGGCTGTCACGTGGAGCTGGCGAGGCGGAGCTGTCGATCCGGCACTGCTCGATCTCGGTGCGCGGCGAGCAGTTGGTCGTCCGCGACGCGGACTCGCACATGGGGACGTTTCTCGACGGACAGGCGATCGACGAGGCGGTACTCGAGGATGGCGTCCATCTGCTGCGCGTCGGCTCCGCGCTGGTGAGTGTCGAGCCGACGGAGCAGATCGGCCTGCCGGTCGAGCCGATTCCGCTCGACACGGCGACGTCATCGGATGAATCGGAGCTGGCGGCGAGGCTGCGCGCACAACGGGCGGCGCAGGAGGCATTGCGGGTGGTGCTGGTCTGCGTGGAGGGGCCGCTGACCGGACAGGAGTTCGAGATCCCGAAGACCGGGACTGGTCGTCGGACGCGAAGGCCACGTGCGGGTGCCGGACGAGTTTCTCTCGCGCCGCCACTTCGAGCTGGTCCGCGAAGACGACGGCGCCGTCCGCGTCCGCGACCTCGGCAGCCGCAACGGGACGTTCCTGAACACGCTGCCGGCGCGGAACACGAAGGTCCACATGGGCGACGAGATCTCGCGCGGGATTGAATAAATTCAAGATCGAACAGCGGGCGTAACCGGTTGAGCACTTCCATCATCTGAGCGTTTGATGCGAGCGATTCACCTCGCGACCGCTCAGTACTCAGCGCCAGTTCCCGATAGACGACTGTCGAGTTCATATGCAAACGTTCGAGTCCGCTGCGACACGAATTCTCGGACTCCCCTTTCCGAGCTGCTGCGCAGACCTCTGCAACTCGCCGACAGCCATCTCGTCGCTGACGCAGGGCCACGCGTTCGCGGTGCGCCTGCGCGATGCCGCGCGTGGCCGATCGTCGCGCCGGACGGCACGCCGTTCGGCGACACCGAGCGCCGCTCATCCAGGAGATGTTCGACGTGCTGCGGCTGGTGGAGGAGAGCGAGGCGCGGTACGAGGAGCTCGAGCAGCGCATGCTCAGCCTGCAGCGCGAGAACCTCGATCTCGTGGTGAAGAACCGGCTGCTGTCCGAGGTCTCGTCGCGGGACACGCTGACGGGGCTGTACAACCGCTGGTTCGTGATCGAGAAGATCGACAGCGAGATCAACCGGTCGATCCGTCACGGCTCGCCGATGTCGCTGCTGATGCTCGACGTCGATCACTTCAAGCGGATCAACGATACGTGGGGGCACTCCGCTGGCGACCAGGTGCTGCAGGGCATCGGCAAGCTGCTGCGCGATAGCTGCCGCGTGTACGACGTGCCCGGGCGTTACGGCGGCGAGGAGTTCTGCATCGTGCTGCCGGAGACGAAGACGGGGAATACGACCGTCGTCGCCGAACGGATCCGCAGCCGGCTGGACTCGACGGAGCTTCCCTGCGGCGAGACGTCCATCGCATCACCGCGTCCATCGGCATCGCCGGCATGGACGAGCCCGCAGGCGACGGCGACGCACTCAGCCCCGCGGCGCTGATCGAGCGGGCCGACCGGGCGCTGTATACGGCGAAGAATCGGGGCGAAATCGAGTGGAAATGTGGGATTCCGCGCTTCTCGCCTTCGAGGACGCCTCCGGCCATTGATCTGGTGAGCCGGATCACGTTACACTCCCCGCCTTCGACCTAGATTCAGCGCACAAATCGGTTATCTCAAAAACGGGGGACAAATGCGATTCAAAACTGCTTTTGCGTTACTTCTGATCTTCATTGCCGGTTCCGCGCTGGCCGCGGGAAGCCGGTCCATGGGCTGTCACGACTTCAAGAACGAGACGGCGGCGGGCTGGTGGTACGGCGGCGCCGGACGCGATCTGGCGGACATGCTGACGAACGAGCTCGCGGGCACCGGCAAGTTCAAGATGGTCGAGCGGCAGAAGCTCGACGGCCGTTCTCGATGAACAGGACCTGGCCGACTCCGGCCGCGTCAACAAGAAGACGGGCGCGAAGATCGGCAAGCTCACGGGCGCGCAGTACCTCGTGACCGGCACGCTCTCCTCGTTCGAAGAGAACGACGCGCGGCACCGGCGGCGGCGTCAGCTTCCGCGGCATCAGCGTCGGCGGCAAGAAGGAAGATGCGTACCTGGCGTCGACCTGCGCGTCATCGACACGACCACCGGTGAGATCGAGTTCACGCGCACGGTGGAAGCGCGTGCCAGTCCAGCGGCGGCCTCGCCGTCGGCTCTACCGCGGCGGCTTCGGCGGCAACCTCGGCAAGTACGAGAAGACCCCGACCGGCAAAGCGATCCGCGCCGTCATCATGGAGATCAGCGAGTACCTGCCTGCGCGATGGTCGAGCAGGGCGACTGCATGGCCGAGTACCAGGCCAAAGAAAGCGCGCGCCGCGAGAAGACGAAGAAAGCCATCAAGCTCGACTAAGGCTTGGGCGACCAAAGAATGTGGCGAAGAGCCGGCCGGAAGGCCGGCTCTTTTTTGTTCAGAACTCTACGCCACTTACGCTTGACTTTCGCCCTATTACCGCCTACATTGATGAGTGTGAGGGCGGCAATGAAATACCTGACGGAACGGCAACGGGACATCCTGAACTTCATCCGGGATTTCCAGAAGGAACGTGGAGTCGCGCCGACACACCGCGAGATCTGCGATCACTTCGGGTTCTCGTCCTACGGCACGGTGTACAAGCACCTGTCTCTCCTCGAGAAGAAGGGCCTGATCCGCCGCGACTGGAACCAGAAGCGAGGGGTGGAGCTGGTCGAGGACAAGGCAGAGAAGAAGGAGACGCGGCGCGAAGAGCGCTCCAGCGCGCGCGACCTTCCGCTGTTCGGCTATATCGCTGCCGGCCGTCCTCTCGACGTCGACGTGTCCGACGAGATGATCACCGTTCCCGAAGCACCTGACGAGCCGCGGCGACAACTACGTGTTGAAGGTCCGCGGCGACTCGATGGTCGATGACGGGATCCTCGACGGAGACCTGGTGATCATCGCCCGCCGTGAACGCGCGGACAACGGCGAGATGGTGGTCGCGAACGTCAACGGGGAGGTCACCCTCAAACGCCTGTATCGCGAGGGAGAGAAGGTCCGCCTGCAGCCGGCGAACTCGATGATGAGTCCCATCTACGCCGCCGCCCGAGACGTCGCGGTGCAGGGCGTGGTGGTCGGCCTCATGCGCAGATTCTGATTGGTGTGTAGTGGAAAAAGTGAGGAAGCCATGGATCTCGTATTGAAACTCCGCGAAATCCGCCGCCTCCGCGGCCTGAGCCAGAAAGACGTGGCGAAGCTGTCGGGGGTCGGGGAGAAAACCATCAGTTCTTTCGAAACCGGCCAGCGCATCGGATCGCTGAAGCTGGCACAGCTCAAAAGGATGCTCAGCGTGTACGGCATGAGCGAGTCCGAGTTTTTCGGTTGCTCGGTCGAACGCCAGATCGCACCGTGGGAGCTCGACGACGAAGAGAGCGCGTCCCTGCGCCTCATGGACGATCTCCGCGTCCTGCCGAAGCCGGTGCAGAAGACGATGCTGGGCAAGTTCCAGCTCATGCTGGAAACGGCGTCGGAAGTGAACACGACGGTGAGCACGATCCCGGACAGACGCCCTTCCTACGTGAAGGAACATCCCGAGTGGCACATGCTCACGTCACGGAATTGACGGGCTGAAGCCCGTCCTACGTGTACCGCGCCAGCGACGCGTCGAGTGTGGGGTGATCGAAACGGAAGCCCTCACGCTCGGCGCGGCGCGGGACCACGCGCTGCCCGCCCAGCAACACCTCATTCGCCATCTCTCCGAATGCCAGGCGTAACGCGAACGCGGGCGCGGGCATGAACGCCGGGCGATGGAGCGCACGGCCGAGGGCACGGGCGAAGTCGCGGTTGCGCACCGGCTCGGGAGCAGTCGCGTTGTAAACGCCGCGGGCGCTCTGGTTGTCGATCGCCCATTCCACGGCCCGCACCGCATCGTCGCGATCGATCCACGACATCCACTGCTCGCCGCTGCCGACCGGCCCCCCTGCACCGAGCTTGAACGGCAGCATCATCTTTTTCAGCGCGCCGCCGTCGGCCGCGAGAGCCACTCCGAAACGCAGGATGACCAGACGCGCGAACGGCTCGGCTTCGCGCGCGGCGGCTTCCCATTGGTCCACCAGCTCCGCGAGGAATCCCCGGCCTCGCGTGCCGTTCTCGTCGAGCTCCGTGTCGTTGTCGCCGGGGCGGTCGAAGCCGTAGTAGCCGACCGCGGACGCGCTGACGAGCACGCGCTCGCCCGGCGGCGCGTTGCGCAGCGCGTGTACGATCGCGCCGGTGGCGTCCAGGCGGCTGGCGACGAGCTTCTTCTTCCGCTCGTCCGTCCAGCGCCCTTCACCGACGTTCTCGCCGGCGAGGTTCACGATGGCGCCGGCGCCGGCGACTTCCTCCGACCAAGCGCCTTGGGTGCGGCCGTCCCACTGAACGCCGCGGCCTGCCCGAACCCTCGCCGGATTCCGGCTCAGCACCGCCACATCGTCTCCTCGGGCGACGAGCCGCCGCACGAGCGGCTCTCCGATGAACCCGCTACCACCGGCAATCACGATTCGCATCAGGCGATTAAAACACCACCGCCGGCCTTGTGGGCCGGCGGTAGCGTCAGATCAGGAGGAGGTAGGAGATTTTTTCTATGGGGGTTGGTGTCGTTCGTCGTTCGTTAGGTCGCTTCGTCGTTCACTATGTCAGACGGCTCCCCAAAGAAAAAGTTTCGCGGTCTCGATGACCTCGAAACCCTTAACCGATTCGTGACCGCACGACCACCCGGCGGGGATCGGACTCGGTGCCCTTCTGCAGGCCGGCAAACGCGATCATGGCCGCGTTGTCGGTGCAGAAGCGCTTCTCCGGCAGACGCACGATGAGCCCGCGCTCGCTGCCCCACGCCTGCATCCGCTCCCGGATCACGCCGTTCGCCGCTACGCCGCCGGCGA
Source organism: uncultured Acidobacteriota bacterium (assembly GCA_963821585.1). Classification (GTDB taxonomy): domain Bacteria; phylum Acidobacteriota; class Thermoanaerobaculia; order Gp7-AA8; family Gp7-AA8; genus QHVT01. The sequence continues at coordinate 910,896 of CAWGEI010000005.1, read as the reverse complement.
CCGCCACCTCGCGCGGTTTCGGCTCCTCGAGCCGCGACCAGACCGCACTCAACCGATCGAACAGCTGGGCGATGAGCGCGTCCTGAAACGTCGCGCAGAAATCCGCCAGCGCCGCGGCGTCGCCGCCGACGTGGATGCCGTGCTCGCGCGCGAGCCGGATCGCTCCCGCCTTAATCCCGCTGTAGGAGAAGTCGAGCGACTCGTCCTTGAACTGCGGCACGGGAAACGGGAAGCGTTTCGGATCGGCCGTGCCCAGCCGCCCGTGCTTCTCGATCTCCGGGCCGCCGGGATACGGCAAACCGATGAACTTCGCGACTTTGTCGAAGGTCTCCCCGACCGCGTCGTCGCGCGTGCGGTTGATCCGGATCACCTCAGCGCCGCGCACGTCGTAGATCGCAGAATGCCCGCCGGAGATCACGAGCGCCAGAAACCGCGGAGGCAGCGGCGTGGACGGCCCCTCCTTCTGCAGGTAGGGCGAGTAGATGTGCCCTTCGAGATGGTTCACCGGCACGATCGGCACGCCCAGCCCATACGCCAGTCCTTGCGCGCCCGCGACGCCCACGAGCAGCGCGCCGATGAGGCCGGGCCCCGAGGTGACGGCGATGTTCTCCACATCACTCCACTCCGCCTGCGCCGCGCCGAGGGCGCGCTCCACGAGCGGAAACAGATGCTGGAGATGCTCGCGCGACGCGATCTCCGGCACGACGCCGCCGAAGGGCTGATGCCGCTCGATCTGCGACGCGATGAGGTTCGCGCGCAAGCTGCCGTCGCGCTCGAGAAGGGCGACTGAGGTCTCGTCGCAGGAGGTTTCGATTCCAAGGATCATCATCAACTCATGATGCGCTCGACGCGCGCCGCCGCCATACGGAGGCCGTGCGAGCGTCACCCAGCACTTCATACGTCTCGGCGGCGACCAGGTAGGCGCGGCGCGACGGATTCCGCTGCGCCATCAACGCGAAAACCGGATCGACCTGATCGTATTTCTTCTGCACCACCAGCACCACGCCCAGGTTCGAGTATGCAGTGAGATTCGCCGGAAACAGCTCGATCTCCCTGCGGAAGGCCTGCTCCGCTTCCGGAAGCCGGTTCATCTTCGCGTAGAGATCGCCGAGGGCGAGCTCCAAGTGCTCGACGCGCATCTCCCGAGCCTGTACGTCAGCGCGCGTCCGCTCCAGGATCTGCGCGGCTTCGCCCATCCGGCCCTGTGCGGCCCGGATCTGCGCGAGCGTGACCATGGCGCGAGGCTTCGCGGCTTCGTCGACCATCGCCGCGTTCACCTCACGCTCGGCGGTGGGGAGATCGCCCCCCTGCAACGCGATCCTCGCGAGGAACTGGTGCGCGCCGGCGGGATTCCGCTCGAGCGCGAGCTCCGCATGTTTGCGGGCTTCGTCCAGCCGATTCAATTTGAGATACAGGCCGGTCATCGACAGCGCGAACTCCGCCGCGGAAGCAGGCGACGACTTGACGCCTTCGGCGTAAGCGCGAAGGGCTTCTTCGTCCTGACCCATCTCCTCGTAAACGCTGCCGAGCTTTGCCCACGCGTCCGTGAAGCGCGGGTTCGACGACAGCATCGAGCGCAGCGCCGTCACCGCGTCCTTGTGCCGGCCCTCCGCCGTCAGCCGGTTCGCTTCGCGCAGGACGGTGAGATCGCCGATGCGGTCCTTCGGGTCCGGCAGCGGACCTTGCTCGTTCTTCACCGAACCGAGGTAGCCCAGCGCCTCGAGCTTCCTGGCTTCCTCGGCGTCAATCGCGGACGGCGCGACGATCGCGGTACCGTACTTCGTGAGACGCTCCCGCATGGCAGCGTAGAGACGACGCTGGTCGCGCAGAACGTTCGTCCGTTCGGCAGGATCGGCGGAGAGATCGTACAGCTCGGGCTTCGGTCCCTCGATGTAGTGATTCGATCCGACGATCAACGATCGGAGCTCGCTCCAGCCGAGGTGGATGCGGGGATAGAGCGTCTCAGCGTAAAGCTCACGTTCCGCGGCGACAGCCTTGGCGTCGAGAACGTTCACGCCTTTCCACGCCGGCAGCGCGTCGACGCCGGCTACAAAAGCGAGAGTGGGCGCGATATCGGTCAGCTCCACCGGCGCGGCGACGCGCTCGCCTTTCCGCGCGGACTCCGGGAGCTTGATGATCAACGGAACCTGCAACGCCTCGCGGTAAAGGAACACGCCGTGCTCGTCTTCACCGTGATCGCCGAGGCCTTCGCCGTGATCCGAGAGCAGGACGATCAGCGAGCGGTCATAGAGACCCTTCGCCTTCAGATGATCGAGCAGCTTCCCGACGACGTCGTCCGACGCCGCAACCTCGGCATCGTAAGGATCCGCGTTGCTGCTGCGGAAGGGCTCCGGAGCGTCGTGCGGTCCGTGCGGCTCGTAGATGTGGAAGAGCAGGAAGAACGGACCGTCGTGCTTTCGGTCGAGCCAGGACTTTGCGATTTCGAGCGTGGTCGCCCCTGGACGCTGCAGTCGGCCCAGCGCAACGTTCGCTTCCGAGGCGATGGCGTCATCGTAGAAATCGAAGGCGTCCGTCAGTCCCGTGTTGCCCCGCAGCACGTACGAGGAAATCGTCGCCGCGGATTCGTAACCGGCAGCGCGCAGCTCGGTCGTGATCGCAGGATGCTTCTTCGCGTCGTACCGGTAGCCGACGTTGTTCCTCACGCCATGCTCGGGCGGCAGGAGGCCGGTGAGCAGCGAGACGTGCGCGGGAAGCGTGAGCGGGACGTTCGAGTAGGCCCGCTCGAAGACGATTCCCTCGGCCGCGAGAGCATCGATGGCCGGTGTCCGGACTTTCGTGTATCCGTAGGCCGGCAACCTGTCGGAGCGCAGGGTGTCGATCGAGATGACGATGATGGGGGCGCCGCGGAACGAGCCGGAGGTGATCGGCTTCTCACGGCCGCAACTCGCGCTCGCGAACAACGCAAGGGCCAGAAGAACGTGCGCGGAAAATCGAGAGCTCACGGTCATTGCTCAACCATCGCCCAACAAGCTCGGTGGACGCGCGATTTCGCACCACCGGAAAGCTGAAGGCCCCGGCTTGCGCCGGGGCCTTCGAGTTGTACTGCGATGAACGATGAAGCTTAGAAGCGGAGACCAACCGACGCGCGGTAGGTGAACGGCAGCTGGTAAGACGCAGCTCCCGTCGCCTCGCCGAAGGTCGCGTTCTTCCGCCAGTGGTAACCCTGCGCCGCGCAAACCGACGACGCCGTGCCCTGCGGGCACTCGCGCGGAGTCTCGGTGAAGGGGTTGAAGGCGTTGAACGTGGTGACGCCGGCGCCCGGCGTGACTACGGCCTGCTCGTTGAACAGGTTGATGATCTCACCCTGCACGAAGAAGCTGACCCTGGACACCGGGATGGTCCAGTTGAGCGCGAGATCCGTAGCAGTCAGGTTGTCCGAACGGAACTCGCCACGGTCGCTGAAGAAGTAGGTGATCTGCGACGGAGGGGTCGCGTAACCGGGGTTGGTGACGTACGGCCGCGTGTCGATGTTCTGAGTTGCGGAGTAAGCCACGCCGGAGTCGAAGCGCTCGAGAACGCTGATGTTCAGGTTGCCGAGGAATCCGAGCGCCTGATCGTACGAAACCCACGCGCGAGCGCGGTGCGTCTGGTCGTTCGGGAGGAAGCCGACCGGGTTGTTCTGCGCGAACGCCTTGTACTCACGGTAGGAGTTCGGGACCGAAGCAACCGGGCCGCTGCCCGCCGTCTCACCAATCTCGTTGCCCTTGGCTTCCGAGTAGGTGTACGACATACCGAGGTTCACGCGGTTGAACAGGCGGTAGCTGGCCTGCCCCTGGAAGGCCTGATAGGTGCGCTCGATGTCGTTGGTGTTGCCGGTGACCTTGAAGTCGAGGAACTCGCCCGTGAGGATCGGGTTCTCGATCTGGTCGTTCGGAGCGGTGGTGACGTTGTAGAAGTCATTCCACGTACGATCGACGTAGTCGACACGGACGAAACCGTTGCGGCCGATCTGCGCGCCGAGACCGAGGGTGAACTCATCGACGTTCGGCGACTTCAGCGAGCCGTCGAAACGCGTGTTGAGACCCGGGATCGTGACGCCGACCAGGTTCGAGGTGTTGCTCGTGCCGCCGAGGGCGAGATACCACCGGAAGAGCTCTTCGAGAACGCCGAAGGAATCGAGACCGGAGCCGACGCCACCGATCTGCGGACCATCGTAGTAGTAGAAGAAGTAGCTCGGGTTCCCACCACCAGAAGCTCCGCCGACGCCTTCCTGAATGCGGGAGACGTACTTGGAGTACGTGGCGTTGGCGCGGAAGCGGCCGTCGCCGAGGATATCGAACGTCGCGCCGAGGCGCGGGCTGATGGCGCTATCGTCCGAAATCGTATTGCCGGCGCTGTCCTTACCGTCGTTCGCGTCGTAACGCAGGCCGAGGTTGAAGCTCCAGCGGTTGTTGAAGTCCCACTTGTCGTTGAGGTAGAGCGAGTCGGTGGCGAAGTCAGAGCCGTTGGACAGCTGCTCGATCGGAACCCAACGGAGAATGTCACCCGCGCTGATGATCGGGCGGAACGTACCGTTCGACTCGTACTCAGGCGCCGTCGAGTAGACGTAAACGTCGAAGTTGGAGCCGGACTGGTAGTTGTTGGCGAAACGCGACTCGGAGAAGTTCTCGTAGCCCCCAACGATGTTGTGGGTGCCGAGGGACTTCGTGGCCAGGTAGTACGTGCCCTTCAGGTTCCAGGCTTCGTTCTCGCGGGTCTCGGTATCGCAGACGCCGCAGAAGATCGGAGCGCCCCATGCACCGCCGGCGACGGTGTAGTCATACGCCCAGGTGCCGCGGGCGAGGTCGACCGGGTCGTTGAAGTCGGTGGTGACGTGATTGCCACCGCTGCCCTCGAACGCAAGGCTGCGCGTCGAGTAACCGGCTTCCACGAGGAAGTTGTTGGTGATGATGCCGTTGTAGTGACCGGTCGTCATCTCGCGCGGGAGATCGCGGCCGTCGACGTCGACGGTGTTCTGATCCCAGCAGCCGAACGCGCAATGCGGGGTCTGATTCTGCTTGTAGCTGAGGTACGAACCGACGAGGGTGTGTTTCGGGGTGAGCTGGCCCGTGAGCTTGCCCTCGAAGCGGTCGTCCTTGAGGATCGTCGCTTCGCGGGGAACCGCGGCCTCGCAGGTCGGGCACGCATCCTGGAGCGCGCCGCCGTTGATGAAGAAGCCAGGGGTGCTGGTCTCCGCCATGCGGCCGGCGCCGAAGAACCACAGACGGTCGCGGATGATGCGGCCGCCGAGGGTGGCTTCGTACTGCTCGTTGAGCGTGCTGTCCTGCTGGGCCTCACCGAAGTCCGTGGTTTCATCCCACTTCGGGTTGGTCAAGCTGTCGCGCAGGCTGCCGGAGAACTCGTTGCCGCCGGACTTGGTGATCGCCGAAACGACGCCACCGGTGAAACGGCCGTACTCGGCGGAGATACCGCCGGTCATGACCGTCGTTTCCTGGATGGCGTCCTCGATGAACAGGTCATCGGTCTGGCCACGCAGGTTCTCATTGGTCACGGCGCCGTTGATGACGTACAGCGAGTCATAGGCGTAACCACCGCCGATGACGAGCGCTCCGCCCGGACCGTTGCTCGTGACACCCGGGGCCAGCGTGATCGAAGCCTGGATCGTACGACCGATCGGAAGGTCCTCGATCAGGTCGGCCTGGATGTTCGTCTGCACCTCGGTCGTCTCGAGGACGGCCGGAGCCGCCGCGGTGACCGTGATCGACTCGGCGACCGTCGTCAGACGCAGAGTCGCGTCAGCGCGAGCGGTACCACCGAGGGTGACACGGCTGGGAACAGTAGCGCCCTCCATGCTCTCCATTGCGAACTGGACCTGATACTGGCCCGGGGGGAGAGCGGAGAAGTTGTAGTTACCGTTGACGTCCGTGGTCGTGGTCCGCGTTCCCTGCAACGCCGGAGACGAGATCGTCACCGTCGCGCCCGGAAGCGGTGCATTGTCGAATGTGACCGTTCCCGTCAGGTTACCCAACGTCTGGGCAAACAACGGCATGGCCACGATCAGCAATGCTGCGATTGCTATGAAACACCGTTTACCGAACTGCATTCATCCTCCTTTTGTCTGACTGCACCATAGAAAAAGTTGCGAGATCCTACAGCATTCGGCAGGCCGATGTGCCACCGACGTAAGTTACTGTATCTACGGGACATTCGCGGGTCTGTGGTATTTCCCTCTTCAACCGTTTGTAGAACTCATCCGGTTTCTCGGAGCGGCGAATGACCGACTGTCACATTGTGGTCACAGCGCCCATAACGAGACGTCACGCAACGTTACCGCGATGGGTCCGCTACAAGCTCGCGCGCACCCTGCTCGTCGTTCATGGTCCGCAATACCTCGACGCCCAGCCGGCGCGCCTCGGAACCGGGATTCCGCTCGACCGCTTCGCCCACGATTCTACGCGCCTCGTCACGGCGGCCCTGCGCTCCGACCACGAGAGCGAGATTCGCCCAGGCGTGCAGATTTGCCGGAAAAGCAATCGTTTCCCTGCGAAACGCCTGCTCCGCGTCTATGGTCCGGCCCGCTTGCAGCAGGACTTCCCCATGGCGAAATTCAAGATCGCGAATCGGCGGCAGGTGACGGCGCTGCACGACTTCACTCGCGCGATCGAGTAATGCGAGCTCGTCAGCAGACCGCTGTTGCATCCTGCGGATCTGCGACAGGAGCATGAGCGCCTGGATGCGATCCGGCTCCTGCGTGAGGCTGGCGTTCGCCTCCCGCTCGGCGGTCGCCAGATCCTTCGCGGCGATCGCGATCATCGCGAGCGTTTCGTGGACGAATGCGCCGCCCGACTTTTCCGCCAGCAGCGCGTGCTCCCGCGCCTCGCCGTACCGCTTCATCTCCATCAGCAGATCTGCGATCGCGAGCGCCACCTGCGCGTTGCCGGGCGTCTGATTCATCTGCGTCCGCAACGCTTTCAATGCGAGCTCGTGGCGGCCGAGCTTCCGATACGCTTGGGCCAGCAGGCCCCAGCCGCTGGTGAAATCCGGGTTGTCGCGCATCAGCGCTTCCATCTCGGCCGCGGACTGCGCGTAGCGCCCGACGCGGAAATGATCCGTCGCCGACGCGAACACGCCGAGCACATCCAGCTTGTCTTTCGGATCGGCGAGACTCCCCGTGGCGGACGCGCTCGAGCCCACATAGCCGAGAGCCAGGAGCTTCTTCTCGTCCTCCGGGTCCGCGACCCGCGGCTCGGCGAACGGATGAGCGGCGTCGATCGCGCCCAGCTTCTCGCGGAATGCCGCGACCTCGCGCCGATTGTCGCCGGCGACGTTGAGATGCTCCGCGGGATCGCGATGGTGGCGATACAGCTCGACGCGCGGCGCGTCGATGTAGTGAAGGTCCGTCGCGATGAACGACCTCAGCTCGTGCCAGCCGTACTGAAGCCGCGGATAGTAGCTCTCGCTGTAGACGTTACGATCGGCCGGGGAATCCGCCGCCAGCAGACTGACGCCCTGAGGAGGATTGGCCACACCCACGACCTCGGCGATCGTCGCCAGCACGTCACTGAGGCCGACCGTCCGCGCAATCGTCTCTCCCTTGCGCTGCCGACCGGGGAGCTTGACCAGCAACGGCACCTGAATCGACTCGCGATAGACGAAGATCCCGTGCTCTTTCTCGCCGTGCTCGCCCAGCCCCTCGCCGTGATCGGAGAGGATCACGATCAGCGCGGAGTCGTACAGACCGCGTCGCTTCAGGTCGTCGACAAAACGCCCGACGATGGCGTCTGCATAAGAGATCTCCCCGTCATAAGGATTGCGGTTCACCGCGAACTGCGAGGGCGGCGTATACGGACTGTGCGGCTCATAGAGGTGCAGAAAGCCGAACACCCGCGCGCTCCTGGTCGATTCGAGCCAGCGCGTGAGCGCCTGCCGCGACAAGTCGCCGTCGCGTTGCCAGGACGTCGCCGATTCGAGCGGCGAATGGGTCATGTAATCGTCGTAGAAATCGAATCCCGCCGCAATGCCGGTGTCTTTTCTCAAGACGAACGACGAGACGGCTCCGCCGGTCTCATAGCCCTTCGCCTTGAGGATGCCGGCAATGGTCTGCTGCGACGCGTCGAGCGTATAGCCGAGATTGTTCCGCACGCCGTGCTCGTAAGGCAGCTTGCCGGTGAACAACGACGCGTGCGACGGCAGCGTCAGCGGTACGTGCGAGTAAGCATGCTGGAAAAGAACCGCGTCGCGACGAAACGCATCCAATGCCGGCGTCGAGCTTTTTGTATATCCGTACACAGGCAAATGGTCGGCGCGCAGTGTGTCGATCGAGATGACAAAGACCGGTACGTCCGCAGCCTGCGGAGTTTCCTTCTTCCCTCCGCACGACACGAACAGCAACGCAGACAGGACGACGGACAAGGTGCGCTTGCGGGTCATTGGGATCAGCCGTTCCGCCGCAGCGTGCGGCGAGTCTCCTCGATGAGCGAGCGGGTCGACGGGTCGGGATTGGCCCGGAGCAGCTGCGCGAACGTCCGGTTTGCGTCCGCTTCGCGCCCCGTGAGCAGCTGCAATACGGCGAGGCGCACATACGCCTCCCGGTTCTTCGGGTACAGACGAATCTCTTCGGCAAACGCCTGCTCCGCGTCCGGAATGCGATTGAGCCGCGCCACGGCGTCTCCGCGAGCAAACCAGAAGTTCGGCGGAACGGCCGTCCCGCTCGCGGACGTACGCCGCTCGACCTCATCGAGCAGCTGTAATGCCTCGGGAGCCCGCCGCGCCACGATGCGGATCTGCGCAATCAAGACTGCCGCGTCGTTCTGCTTCTCGGGATCGTTCAGCAGCGCTGAGCCTTCGCGCTCGGCCGAGGAGAGATCGCGCTTCGCGAAATACGCCTGTGCAATGGCCATCCGCGCGGCGGCCGGATGCGCATTGAGCGCGAGCTCCGCGTGCTTGATGGAGTCGTCGAAGCGGCCCATGCGCTGATAGAGCTCGGCCATGGACAGAGCGGTACCGGGCGCGAGCATCGGCGCCACCTGCATCGTCTTCTTGTAGGCCTCGAGCGCCTCCTCGGACCGGCCCATGGCCTGCAGCGTTTTCGCGAGCAGCGTCCACGCATCCGAGTACGACGCATTGCGCGCCAGCACGTCGCGGAGGACCGCAACCGCCTCGGCGTTTCTGTTCTGGTTGATCAGCGTATTCGCCTCTCCAATGCGCTCGAGGTCCTGAATGCCGTCCTTCGGATCCGGCAGCTTCGCGCCGGCAGCGGCGGTGCTCGTAGAGCCAAGGTATCCGAGTGCGGCGAGCTTCGCCGCTTCCTCGGGATCGACCTGCGACGGCGCGGTGAGCGTGCGGTCGTGCGTCTGTGCCTCGGTGCGCATCGACGCGTACACGCGGCGATTGTCGGCTAGCACGTTCTGCTTCTCGCCGGGATCCTTGGCGATGTCGTACAGCTCCGGGCGCGGCGCGTCGATGTAATGGTGCGTCGCGTCGACGAGCGAGACCAGATCGCTCCAGCCGAGGTGGATGCGCGGATACATCGTCTCGCTGAAGATGCGCCGTCCGGCGGGCGTCTCGCCGTCCGCGATCGCGACCAGCGACTTCCCTTTGACCGCAGGTGGAACGTCGAAGCCGGCGATTCCGGCGACAGTCGGGAGAATGTCCGTCAACTGGACCGGCGTGGCGACGCGCTTCCCGCTCTTCGCGGCGCCCGGCAGTTTCACGATGAGCGGGACGTGAATGGCCTCGCGATACAGAAAGATTCCGTGCTGCGCCTCGCCGTGATCGCCGAGGCCTTCGCCGTGATCGGAGACGAGGATGATCGTCGCGCGGTCGTAAATGCCGCTGGCCTTGAGACCGTTCAGCAGCTCGCCCACGTACGCGTCGGAGGCGGCGATCTCGCCGTCGTACGGATTCGCGGCGTAGCGGGAGCGGAACGGCTCCGGCGGCGCATACGGCGCGTGCGGCTCGAACAGATGGAGCAGGTAGAAGAACGGCTGCTCCCCTCGGTCCTGAATCCACCGCAGGGCCGAAGCCACAGTTTCTTTGCCGGAACGCTGCACGTCGCCCATCGCCGCCGTGGTGTGGTCGGCGGAGCGGTCCATCCGGTCGTCGTAGTCGTCGAATGCCGCCGCCAGCCCCGTGGCGCCGCGCAGCACGTACGCGGAGACCGCCGCACCGGTCGCGTAGCCCTGCGCCTTCAGCAGGGTCGGGATCGTCGGATGGGCGGCGCTGTCGAAGCGGTATCCGAGGTTGTTCCGCACCCCCGCCTCGGCCGGCAGCAGGCCGGAGAGCAGCGTCACGTGCGACGGGAGCGTCAGCGGCACGTGCGAGTACGCGTTCTCGAAGACCATCGAGTCCTTCGCCAGCGCGTCGATGTGGGGCGTCTCCAGGCCCTTCGCGCCGTAGACCGGCAGATGGTCGGCGCGCAGCGTATCGATGGAAATGATGATGACCGGCCCGGTGCCGCTGATGTTATTGGCACCGCCGGAGACAGGCCGCTCGTTTCCGCACGACGCGGCGATCATCGAGAGCAGCGTGACGAGCAGGAGCGCCGAAATGCGGCGGGGCCGAGGAGGCATTCGGGTGATGCGCAACAGACGCGCGGGAGCGCACATTTCGGATGCGGTGAGCATCCTGAAACGAGCGCCACCCGCTGATATCATGCGTCACTTTTCGCACTCACCATGAAAGAAGAACTCGCAACCCGTTACGAGCCGTCCGCCTTCGAGCAGCGCATCTATGCCGACTGGGAGAAAGGCGGCTACTTCACGCCGGTCGTCGACCGCGACCGCCCGAAGTTCTCGATCGTCATCCCGCCGCCGAACGTCACCGGCCGCCTGCACATCGGCCACGCGCTCGTCAACACGCTGCAGGACATCATCGTCCGCTGGAAGCGGATGTCCGGCTTCAACACGCTCTGGGTCCCGGGCACCGACCACGCCGGCATCGCCACGCAGATGGTGGTCGAGCGCAAGCTCGCCGAGCAGGGCATCTCGCGCCTCGAGCTCGGCCGCGACAAGTTCGTGGAGCACGATCTGGGAGTGGAAGGAACAGCACTCCACCGAGATCAAGGACCAGCTCACCCGCCTCGGCGCCTCCGTGCGACTGGACCCGCGAGCGCTTCACGCTCGATGAAGGCCTCTCGCGCGCGGTGCGCTACGTCTTCGTGAAGCTGTACGAGGACGGCCTCATCTACCGCGGCATCGCGATGGTGAACTGGTGCCCGCGCTGCCGTACGGCAATCTCCGACATCGAGGTGGAGTTCCGCGAGCGGAACGCGAGCCTCTGGTTCATCGACTACAACGTCGAGATGGACGGTCGCCAGGCTCACGATCGCCACGACGCGCCCCGAGACGATGCTCGGCGACACCGCCGTGGCCGTGCATCCGGACGACCCGCGCTACAAAGACCTCATCGGCAAGTTCGCGATCCTCCCGCTCGCCAACCGCCGCATCCCGATCATCGGCGATCGCGATCCTCGTCGACCCGGAGTTCGGTACCGGCGTCGTGAAAGTGACGCCGTCGCACGACAAGAACGACTACGAGACCGGCAAGCGCCACGACCTCCCGCAGTTGCAGGTCATCGGCGAGGACGGCCGCATGACCGACGCCGCGGGCGCGGATTTCACCGGCCTCGATCGCTTCGAAGCGCGCAAGAAGGTCGTCGAGCTGCTCCGCGAATCCGGCCAGCTCGCGAAGATCGAGAGCCACACGAACAACGTCGGCGTCCACGGCAAGTGCGACACCGACATCGAGCCGATGGTGTCGCGCCAGTGGTTCGTGAAAATCGAGCCGCTCGCCACGCCGGCCATCGAAGCCGTGCGCAGCGGTGCGGTGCAGATCACCCCGCAGTCGTGGGAGGCGACGTACTTCAACTGGATGGAGAACATCCACGACTGGACGATCTCGCGCCAGCTCTGGTGGGGCCATCGCATCCCCGCGTTCCACTGCCCGAACGGGCACGTGGCGGTGTCGGTCGACGACCTGACGCAGTGCCCCGAGTGCGGCGCTCCGGTGACGCAGGAGACCGACGTGCTCGACACCTGGTTCTCCTCCGGGCTCTGGCCGTTCTCGACGTTAGGCTGGCAGGGGGCTGGCCACGACGACACGCCGGACTTCGACGTTTTCTATCCGACCGACACGCTCATCACCGGCTTCGACATCCTCTTCTTCTGGGTGGCGCGGATGATCATGTTCGGCCTGCGCTTCACCGGCAAGGCGCCGTTCAGCCAGGTCTACCTGAACGGCCTCGTGCGCGACGAGCAGGGCCAGAAGATGTCGAAGACGAAGGGCAACGTCATCGACCCGCTCGACGTGGTGAACGACGTCGGCGCGGACGCGCTCCGCTTCACGCTCGCGATCTCCACCACCGGCCGCGACATCCCTCTGGGCAAGTCGCGCATCGCCGGCTACTCCGCGTTCGTGAACAAGATCTGGAACGCCTCGCGCTTCGCGATGATGCACATCGACGTCCCGCTGAAGAGCGCCGGCCCGATCGAGCGCGACAGCCTGCGCACCGTGGAGCGCTGGATCCTCTCACGCCTGAACAGTGCGACGGCCGAGGTGAACCGCCAGCTCTCGGTGTTCCGCTTCGACGAGGCCGCGGGCGCCCTGTACAAGTTCTTCTGGCACGAGTTCTGTGACTGGTACATCGAGATGGCCAAGCCGGTCCTCCTCGGGCGCCACGGCACCGACGACGACCGCAAGCTGGCGAAGCGAGTGCTCCTCGAAGTCCTCGACCGCTCGCTGCGCCTCCTGCACCCGTTCATGCCGTTCGTGACCGAGGAGATCTGGCAGAAGCTCGACGGCGTGGAGCCGTCGATCATGATCGCGCCGTATCCGGTGCCCGAGGATGTGCTCGAAGATCCGGATGGCGAGCGCCTGATGAACGCGATGAAGGCGATCATCACCACCGTCCGCAACGTGCGCGCGGAGCGCGGCTTCACGCCGAAGGATCGCTTCAAGCTTTTCGTGAGCGGAGCTGACGAGCGAGACTCGAACTTCTTCCGCGACTACGCCTATCTGCTGATCGAGCTCGCGCGCCTGACCGAGGTCTCGGTCGAAGGACAGGTGCCCGAGGGCGCGCATCACGACGTGGTGGAAGGCTTCCACATCGCTATCGAGTTCCCGGAGAAAGTGGTCACCCAGGAACAGCTCGACCGCGTGAAACGCGAGATCGAGAAGGCCGGGAAGGAGCTCGAGGGACTGGACACGAAGCTCGCCAACGGCCAGTTCACGAACAACGCCCCGGCCAACATCGTCGCAGGTGCGAAGGCACGCCAGGCGGAGTTGCGCGCTAGACTGGAGAAGCTCCAGCAGAACCAGTGATCGACACCCGTATCGTTTCGCGACTCCGCACGATCGAAAGCCTCGCGGTGATTCCGCGCGTGGCGTCGACGAACCTCATCGCGCGCCGGATCGTGAACGAGTGCATCGAGAACGAGCTGTCCCTGCCGCATGCGATGATCATCGCGGGCGAGCAGTTCGCGGGCCGCGGGCGCAACGACCGGAGCTGGTCCTCGCCCGCGGGCAAGGGCATTTACGCGACGACACTGCTCTCGCGTCCCGTACGCGAGCTGCCGCTCGTGCCGCTGGCCATCGCGAACATCGTCGCCACGTACCTGCGCGATACCTTCGCCATCGACGCGCGCATCAAGTGGCCCAACGACGTGCTCGTGAACGGCCGCAAGATCGCCGGCATCCTCATCGAGGCGCGCGTGCAGGACGAGCGCGTGTACCTGCTCGTCGGCACGGGGATCAACGTCGAGCCGGTGAACGACGACACGCGCCCGAACGCCGTCGCCATCAGCGAAGTCTCCGCGCGCGACTTCGGCGGCATCGAGACGGCGACCGCGGCGTTCATCGAGCACCTCGACGAGAAACTCTCGCATCCCTTCGTGCACGACGACGTCCTCGCGCAATGGCGCGAGCTCTCCGTCCACAAGCCTGGCGACCGCATCCACTGCGTCCTCGGCGAGCGCACGGTCGACGGCACCTGGGCGGGCATCGACGAGCAGGGCCGGGCGATGCTGAACACGGCCACGGGGACGATCGCGATCTCTGCGGGCGACCTCGTTCTCGCCTAACGTAGGGCGCGGCTTCAGCCCGCCCCCCGGTGCGCCCGAACGCTCTACGCGACGGGTTCGTTCGCACGAAGGGGCGGGCTGAAGCCGCGCCCTACGTTACCATTCGCCCCGTGTCGTCCAACCTGCTGGTCGTCGATCTCGGCAACACGAACATCGTCATCGGCGTCTATCGCGGCGATGAGCTCGTCAACTCGTGGCGCCTCGCGACCGCGCGCGAGCGCACCGCGGACGAGTACGGGATCCTCGCGCGGCAGCTCGTCGGCGACTCGCTGCACTCGGACCTCGAGGGCGCGATCGTCGCCTCGGTCGTCCCGCCGCTCAACGGCGCGATGACGTTCATGGTCCAGAAGTACTTCGGCGTCGAGCCGATGTTCGTCGAGCCCGGGGTGAAGACCGGCATCGCCATCCACGTCGACAACCCGCTCGAAGTCGGCGCGGACCGCATCGTGAACTGCGCGGCCGCGCACCATCAGTTCGGCGGGCCTACGGTGATCGTCGACTTCGGCACCGCCACGACGTTCGACGTCGTCGACGAGAACGCCGCGTTCGTCGGCGGCGTGATCGCGCCGGGCCTGAATATCTCGGCCGAGGCGCTGTTCGCGCGGGCGGCGCGTCTGCCGCGCGTGGACGTGAAGCGGCCGGACAACGTCATCGGCACGAACACCGTCGTCAACATGCAGTCCGGCATCTATTTCGGCTACCTCGGGCTGGTCGACGGCATCCTCTCGCGCATCAAGCGCGAGGTGCCGCCCCTCAAGCGCGTCGTTGCGACCGGGGGCCTGGCGTCGCTGTTCGCGGAAGAGTCCGAGCACATCGACGAAGTCGACACCGAGTTGACGCTCAAGGGTCTCAAAATCATCTACGACCGCAACCGGGTGTCGCGCTCGACAGGCCGGAGGACGCGCAAATGAAGCGCGCCGCGCTGGTCGCGGCGGTCCTTCTCACGACCCATATCTTCGCGGCGGAACGATCACCGCGCGCAAGGCGCCGCCCTCTCGACGACCCACCCTCTGGCGACGAAAGTCGGCCTGGCGGTGCTGCAGCGCGGCGGCAATGCCGCGGACGCGGCGGTCGCCGTGGCATTCGCGCTCGCGGTGGTGCGTCCGCAGTCCGGCAACCTCGGCGGCGGCGGCTTCGCTACATTCTACGACGCGAAATCGCGCGGCGTCTGGACGCTCGACTTCCGCGAGACGGCGCCGCGGCTGGCGCACGAACGACACGCGCCCAGCTCCCCGCCGCCGGCGCACGCGCGGCCGGCGTGCCCGGCACCGTCGCGGGACTGCACGCGCTGCACGAGCGTTCGGCTCGCGTCCGTGGAAGGAGCTGGTCGAGCCCGCCGCGCTGCTCGCGAAAGAGACGCGCGATGACGCGGAGCTCGCGGCGGACATCGAGACGCGAACAAGACGCGCAAGCTGGAGCATCCCGAAGCGCTCCCGCGCCGGAGCTCGCGTCGACACTGCAGCAGCTCGCCGATCAAGGCGCCAGCGATTTCTATGAAGGCGACGTCGCCAAAAAGCTCGTCGAAGGCGCGAAGGCCGCGGGCGGCGTGATCGGCTTCCGCGACCTCGCGGACTACAAACCGGTCTGGCGCGCGCCGCTGAAGCTCCTCTACGGCGACTACGAGATCTTCACCGTGCCGCCGCCATCCGGTGGCGGCCTGGTCATCGGCGAGACGCTGAACATCCTCGCGAACGACGACCTCCGCGCGTCGGGCTTCAGACGGCGAGATCGCTCTACCTGCTCCTCGAGGCGCAGCGCCGCGGCGTTCATCGACCGCCATCACTACGTCGCCGATCCCGCCGGCGCCCGCATCCCCTACCGTGAGCTGCTGTCGCGCCACGCGGGGAAGCGTGGCGTAAGACCATCACAGGATCGCGTCGTCGGCACGGCGATGCTCTCCGAGCCGCGCGACCTCGCCGTGGAAGGCGAGCACACCACGCACTTCACGATCGCCGACGCGCGCGGAACGTGTGTCCCTCACGACGACTCTCGGCGACGACTTCGGCAGCGGCTTCCTCGTCCCGTCGCTCGGCTTCTTCCTCAACTCCGCAACGCCGATTTCGGCGCGAAGCCGAACGCGATCGCGCCGGCAACCGCCGCGCCTCGTCGCTCTCGCCGACGATCATCCTCCGCGACAACCGACCGTTCCTGGCCCTCGGCACCCGCGGAGGCACGGCGATTCCGACGACGATCGTGCAGATCTTCCTCGCCGTCGTCGTCCATGGGAAGTCGCTGCAGGACGCCGTGGCCGCGCCGCGCTATCACCACGCCGCGGTCCCCGACGAGATGGTGACGGAGCGCGGCCGCGCGCCGCAGGCGACCATCGACGCCCTGAACGCGCGCGGCCATGGCGTGAAGCTCGTCCCCGCCATCGGTGACGTCCACGCGATTCTGTTCGAGAATGGCCGCCTCACCGCCGTCGCGGACCCGCGTCGCGGCGGTGCGGCAGGAGGGTTTTGAGTTGAACCTGAAGATCGAAGCGGCGCGCGCCGCACTCGCCGAAGTCCGCTCCGGCATGACCCTCGGCCTCGGCACCGGCACGACCGCCGCCGAGTTCGTGAAGCTCCTCGGCGAGGCGCTCCGCAACGGCACGCTGCGCGACATCCGCTGTACGTGTACGTCCGAGAAGACCGAGCGGCAGGCGCGCGAAGAGAACGTGCCGACGTTCGCGCTCGCGGAGATCGCGCCGCTCAACCTGGCCGTCGACGGCGCGGACGAGATCGACGCGCAACTGCGCCTCATCAAAGGCCGCGGGGGAGCGCTGCTGCGGGAGAAGATCGTCGAGCAGCAGGCCCGCCGCTTCATCGTCATCGCCGATGAATCGAAGATCGTCGATCGCCTCGGCACCGGCACCCTGCCCGTGGAAGTGACCCCGTTCTCGCTGGACGTCGTGCAGAAGCGGTTCGAGGAGATGGGACTCCAGCCGTCGCTGCGCATGCTCGACGGCGCGGTGCGCATCACGGACGAAGGTCACCGCATCCTCGACGTCCACGTGCCCGCGGACGTCGACATCGCCGTCACCGTGACCCGCATCCGCGAGCACGCCGGCGTCGTCGAGACGGGCTTCTTCCCGACCGAGGCGACGGAGGCGATCATCGCGGGGTCGACGGGGCTGCGGCGGATGAAGCGCTGAGGGAGCGACCCCTCATCCGGATCTCGCGAGAAACACGAACGAAGACCCCTCTCTCCGCGACGAGCGGGGAGAGGGTGGCCGAAGGCCGGGTGAGGGGCGCGCTCGCCTGAAGTTACCCCGCCGCCTTCTTCACGTTCACGTTGAACTTCCAGACGTTTTCCTCCCACCAGAACGACACGTGGGAGACGAATGGTTTCTGCAGCGGCTTGTCGATCTTCGTCTCGAACAGCGGGTACAGCGGTGTCGGGTTCTCGTAGTGCCACACCAGCTCCGCATGGCCGACGGTCGGCTCGGTTGGGTGGCGGACGAAGTTGCGCAGACCGTCGTAGCGCTTCTCCGCGATGCGTGCGCGGTACACCGGGCCCCGCGCACTCGGGGCGGTGCCGAGGAGCGGGAAGCCCTTCTGCGTGACCTTGGCGACGTAGGTCGCGGAGTCCGCGGTCACGTCCGATTCCGTCACCGTCACCAGGCCCGCGCGCTCCAGATTGCGCAGCGTCCGCAGCGCCTTCCCGTCGTAGTCGTCCTTCGGCGCCTTCGGCGTCCACCACACCTTTTGCGGAACCTCCGCGTAGATCGGCTCGCGCTTGAAGGCGTAGGACGAAATGAGCTCCTGGGCCTTCTGGGCGGTCAGCGGCTCGGCTTTCTGGCAGGCGATGGCGAACGCTGCCGCGGCGAGCGCGGCCATGAAACGTTTCATGTCTGGTATCTTCTCACCCGTCATGAGTGCAAAAGCGATGACCATTCCCGCCGTCGTAATCGATCGCCTGGTGCGCGGACGCGTTGCCGTGGACATGCTGCTCGTCATCGGCGCCAGCCTGCTGATCGCGATCTCCGCCCAGGTGGCGATCCCACTGCCGTTCACCCCCGTCCCGCTGACGCTGCAGCCGCTCGCCGTCATTTTTGTCGGCGTGGCTCTCGGCTCCCGTCGCGGCGCGGCCGCCGCGGTCCTCTATCTCCTCGAAGGATTCAGCGGACTGCCGGTCTTCGCGCAGGGCCATGGCGGCCCGGCCATGCTCTTTGCACCGACCGCGGGTTTCCTCTACTCCTACCCGTTCGCCGCCTGGCTGGCCGGCTTCGTCTCCGAGCGCGGCTGGGGCAACTCGATCGTCCGCGCGGTCAGCGGCATGCTCCTCGCCCTCGGCGTGATCTACCTCGGCGGCTGGTCCTGGTTCGCGGCGGTGTACAACCGCGAGACTGCTTTCGCGATGACGGTGGCCCCGTTCGTCCTCGCCGACATCGTGAAAGTCGCGATCGGCGCGGCGCTGCTGCCGAAGGCGCAGAAGATTTTGTCGAAGATCTGAAGAATTGGGGATGCCATGCCTACGGACATCAAGCTCGATCAGGGTGGCGGCAACTGGGTAGTGATCGAGGGCAGCGCGCTGAAAACGACCGCTGCCGATTTCATGCTCGATTCGCCGGCGCGCCGCCAGGCCGGCGGCAGCCAGCATCGGCGCGCTCTCGTTCATGACGCCACAGACGGACTGACGATCAACTTCGCCGGCGACTATCGCGGCGGAACTACTGTGCACGGAAACCTCGCCGTCAGCGGCGACATCAAAGTCGGCTCCGGCCCGACGGGCGTCACCGGTCTCAAGGACGTGATCGCCGCGATGAGCGGCCGCATCGAGCAACTCGAGCTGCAGGTCCTGGCGCTCCTCGAGCTGGTGGGCGCGGTGATCATTCCGCCGTGGGTGAACAGGACCGAGGTCGAAGAAGGCGACGACATGGGAATGAGCACCATGTCCGCGGAGCAGCTCGGACTGAACGTCGAATTCGAGATCGATCAGCTCAACCCGAACTTCGGCCACGAAGACGTCATCAGCATCCGCCCGCCTGCCGGCACCCCCGTCCTGCGTGGCAGCACGGTCGTCGTGCTCATCAACCTGGAAGGTTGAGCATCCGGCGCAGGCTCTTCTGCGCGCCGATGATCGTGGCCAGTGCCGTGGTGACGGGGCGCCCGGTCGCCTGAAGGAACTGCCGCACGGACGTCGTCCCGATCGGGGCCGTGGCCTCGATCGCGGTGCGCACGAAGATCGTCGTGGAGATCCACGTCGGGCTGTGCAGCGTGTTCCGCACTTCCACGCGGAAGAAGTACCTCTTTCCCGGAATCAACGGCCGATCGGTCGTGAAGTCGCCGCTGCTCACGGAGTCATTCGGCGGCCGGATGTTGCGCACGAACGGCGTGGCGCTACCCTCCGGACCCCAGAAGATGTTGCCGTCGTTGTAGTTGTTGGACTTCCAGTGAATCGTGATGCTGCGCTGCGCCGACGGCGTCTGCGGCTGCACGCGAACCAGCGTGACGATGGGCTTCATCGCCGGGAACACTCCCGTGCCCCCGCCGCCAGGCAGCTGCACCGGGACCGTGATGACGCTCTGCTGCTCCTCCGGCGGCGGGCCGGACCACCAGAAGATCACGCCCACATGAACGAGCGCAGCGCCGAGCGCCAGAATCGTCGCCGCCGGCACCTCGACGGACGTGTCGTCGCCGTCGAGCTCCTGGAACGGCACACCGTTCAATTCGATCAGCACCTTTTCAGGCGGCGCCGAATCCGGGAAAAAGGTGTCCACTCCCCACCGCACGTCGAAGCCGCCGTCTCCCGAGGAGAAGACGCCGGCAATCGACGGTGGTCTGCGGGTCATGGAGAGATCCTACACCTGCACGTGCTCGTGAGTGGCCGGTTCCGGCTCCGGGCAGCGGGTGCGACTCGCGGCCCGCCCGGTCGGTCGTCTTCTGCTCCGCCGCGTCGCGCTCGAGCAGCGCGATCCGCGAGCACATCCTCCACGTGCTCGACGAAGTGGAAGGTCATGTCCCGCTTGATCGGCTCGGGGACGTCGATCAGGTCGCGCTCGTTGAGCTTCGGCAGGATGACGGTGTTGAGTTTCGCCGCGCGCGCGGCCAGCACCTTCTCCTTCACGCCGCCGATCGGCAGCACGTCGCCGCGCAGCGTGACCTCGCCGGTCATCGCCACGTTGCGGCGCACCGGGCGTGCCCGTGAGCACCGAGATGATCGCGGTCGTGATCGTGATGCCCGCCGACGGCCCGTCCTTCGGCATCGCGCCCGCGGGAACGTGAATGTGGATGTCGTGCGTCTCGAAGTAATCCGCCGGGATGCCCGTGCTCGTCCGCGTGGGCACGGGCGTACGTGAGCGCCGCCTGCGCCGACTCCTTCATCACCTCGCCGAGCTGGCCGGTGAGGGACAGCTTGCCCTTGCCGCGCACGGCCGTCGCTTCGATGAAGAGGATGTCGCCGCCGACCGCTGTCCACGCCAGCCCCGTCGCCACGCCGACCTGATCCCGCTCCAGCAGCTCCTCGGCGAAATGCTTCATCGGGCCGAGGTACTTGTCGACGTTCGCGTCCGTGATGCGGTACTTCTCCGCGGCCTTTCCTTCGGCCACCGTGCACCGCGATCTTGCGGCAGATCGTGCCGACCTCGCGCTCGAGATTGCGGAGGCCCGCTTCCTTCGTGTAGCCGGTGATCACCCGCATGATCCCGTTGTCCGTCCAGACCACCGGGATGTCGCTGATGCCGTTCTCCTCCATCTGCTTCGGGAGGATGTGCTGCTTGGCGATCATCAGCTTCTCCTCGTCCGTGTAGCCGGAGAGGCGGATGACTTCCATGCGGTCGAGGAACGCCGGCTGAATCGTGTCCAGCACGTTCGCCGTGACGATGAACATCACGTTCGACAGGTCGTACGGGACGCCGAGGTAGTGATCGCGGAACGAGAAGTTCTGTTCCGGATCGAGCACCTCCAGCAGCGCCGACGAAGGATCGCCGCGGTAGTCCGCGCCGATCTTGTCGACCTCGTCCAGCATGAACACAGGGTTCCCCGTCTGCGCCTGATTGATGCCCTGGATGATGCGGCCCGGCAGCGCGCCGACGTACGTGCGTCGATGCCCGCGGATCTCCGCCTCATCGCGCACGCCGCCCAGCGAGATGCGCACGAACTTGCGGTCCAGTGCGCGCGCGATCGAGCGTCCCAGAGAGGTCTTGCCGACGCCCGGAGGTCCGACGAAGCAGAGGATCGGGCCCTTCATCTTCTGGCCGCGCAGCTTGCGCACCGCCAGGTACTCCAGGATGCGCTCCTTGATCTTCTCGAGGTCGTAGTGGTCTTCGTCGAGCACCTCCCGCGCGCGGGCGAGATCGTGGTTGTCCGCGGACATCAGTCCCCACGGCAGGCCGGTCATCCAGTCCAGATACGTACGGATGATCGACGTCTCGGCGGAATCGGGATGGGAGCGCTCCAGGCGCTTGATCTGCTTCTCGATCTCTTCCTTCCCCTCGCCGGGGATGGACTTCTCTTCGATTTTCTTCCGGTAGTTCTCGACTTCCTCCGCGAGCTCTTCGCCTTCGCCAAGCTCCGACTGAATGGCCTTGAGCTGCTGGCGCAGGAAGTACTCGCGCTGGGACTTGTTCATTTCCCCTTGAGCAGCGGACGAGATCTCCTGCTGCATCGTGAGCAGGTTGATCTCGCGGGTGAGCATCTCGTTGACCTTCTTGAGGCGCTCGACGGGGTCGATGGTCTCCAGGATCCCCTGCGCTTCCTCGAGCTTCAGGTCGAGGTTCGACGCGGCGAGATCGGTCAGCCGCGCGGGATCGTCCAGGTTCGCCGCGATCACCATCACCTCGGGCGAGATGTTCTTGCCCAGGGAAACGGCGCGGTCGAGGTTCTGCTTGACGGCGCGGATCAGCGCTTCGACTTCGAGGCCGCGATCCTTCGTCACCGGCTCCTCGATGCGCGTGATCTTGGCTTTGAAGAACGGCGCGGTCTGGATGAAGTAGTCGATGCGCGCGCGCGACAGGCCCTGCACCAGGATGCGGATGCGGCCGTCCGGCAGCTTCAGCATGCGCATGATGATCGCGACCGTGCCGACGCGGTACAGGTCTTCCTCACCCGGGTCTTCGTTCTGGAAATCCTTCTGCGCGGTCAGCATGATCACGCGGTTCTCGGCCAGGGCCTGGTCGACCGCGTTGATCGACTTCTCCCGCGACACCGACAACGGGACGATGATGAATGGAAAGATCACCAGGTCCTTGAGCGGCAGCACCGGCAGGACGTCGGGGATCTTGATTGCTTCTTCTTTCGCGGTTTCGTTCGCGTCGGTCATCTCATTCTCCGAAGGGGGAACCAGGCCCGGAATCGGTGCAATGGCTGTTCCCGCTTCATTTCAGTCGGTGCAACTCTTTCACAAAAGCATCCACGTCTTCGAACCGCCGGTAGACGGAGGCAAACCGCACGTACGCGACAGGATCGAGATCGCGCAGGCGATCCATCACCATCGTGCCGAGCTCCTGGGACGAGATCTCGCGCTCGGCCGTGTCGGCCATTGCCGACTCGATCGCGTCGGCCAGCTTCTCCAGCTCCGCCTGCGGCACCGGGCGTTTGCGGCACGCGATCTGGAGTCCGAACATCAACTTGTCGCGGTCGTACTGCTCGCGGCGCTGGTCCCGCTTGACGACCTGGAACGTCGGCAGCTCGATCTTCTCGTAGCTGGTGAAACGCCTCTCGCAGCGGGCGCACTCGCGGCGCCGCCGGATGACGTCACCCTCGCGCCCCTCGCGCGAGTCCACAACACGGTCTTCGAGATTCCCGCAGAACGGGCACCGCATAGGCGCCCGTATATCACAGGGCCTCAGCCGCCATCCGCATCCCCGGAGCGTAACTGCTTGAGGCTCAACCCTTCTTTTGCAAAAAGGAACAGCCCGATCGTGAGGACCGGCAGCGTGCCGATCACGTGGAAGAGCACGGCGACGGCGACGGACGAATCGATCGTGAAGCCGTAGAACCGCGTCAACACGAGCTGACAGGCTTTGTGGAAGCCGCCAATGCCGCCCGGGGTGGGGATCGCCAGGCCGACGGTCGTCACGCCGGTGACGAAGAAGCTCGCGTCGTACGGCAGTTGCTGGTGGACCGCCATCGTCGCGAACCAGAACTGCGACGTGAGGCACGTCCACGTCCCGATGGTGCAGAGGAGCACCTTCACCAGCACGCGCGGATTCTGCGTGAGGCGCAACGTTTCGGTGAACGTGTCGAAGAAGTGCATCCACGACTCCCGGATGCGGCGCGGCAGAAAGCGTCCGAGCCACTCGTGCAGACGGCGGACGGTCTCGCGCGAGATCCGCAGTCCGATCATGAAGGTCCAGAGCGCCGTCAGGATCACCGCCGACGCGATCGCCCCCGCGCGCACGATGTAGAACCACTTCGCGGTGGCCGGGTCGTGCGAGAACTCGTTCCACCGCAGCGCGGCGAAGATGACGAACATCAGCAGGATGCTCGTCAGATCGAGGATGCGTTCGGTGAGGATCGTGCCGAGGGCGCCGGAGATCCGGTGCGAGGTGCGGCGGGAGAGGAGCACGGGCCGCGCGAAGTCCGACGCGCGGATGGGCAGGACGATCGACGTCATGTAGCCGACCGCATTCGCGAAGAACGTCGCATAGAACGGCGGTGGGTCGTCGGGATCGAGCAGCGTCCGCCAGCGGATGGTCCGGAGGATCAGCGCGGCGAGGTTGGCGGCCAGGCCGAGCAACACCCAGTGGATCGCCGTCGAGCTGAGAATCGCGCCGACCTCGCGCAGGTTGGCATTCCTTAGGAAAAGCCAGAGGAAGAAGACCGTGAGGGCAGCGATGACCGCGATCTGTAAAATGCGCTTCACGCGTCGCGCATCATAGATGGCTTTGCAGTGTTGAAGATCTACACAGCTTCCGTTTTCTACCGGCACGACACCGGGTTCGATCATCCCGAGCGCCCGGCGCGCCTCGACGCTGCCCTTGACGGGATCGGGCGCGCCGGCCTCGGCGACGCGCTGATCCGGGACGCGGACGCGCATCCGGACACCGGGCGGATCATCCACAAGGTGCACTCGGCCGGCTACGAGCGCGACTTCGAGCATGCCGTGACCTCGGGGCAGCGCTACTTCCATACGATCGACAATCCGATCTCGTCCGCGAGCTTCGCCGCCGCGCGCGCGGCCGTGGCGTCGTCCCTGGTAGCCATCGACGACATGTGGGAGCGCCGGGACTCGAAGCGCGCCTTCGTCATCGCCCGTCCGCCCGGACATCACGCGGAGCGCGCAAACGCGATGGGCTTCTGCTTCTTCAACACCATCGCGTGCGTCGCGGAGTGGCTGCGCGAGCGTCCCGGTGTGGAGCGCGTGTTCATCTACGACTTCGACGTCCACCACGGCAACGGCACCCAGCATCTCTTCGACGAGCGCGACGACGTCTATTACGCGTCCGTCCACCGCTATCCGTTCTATCCGGGCACCGGCGCGGACGACGAGATCGGCACCGGCGCCGGCCGCGGCTTCACGAAGAACATCCCCCTCGAAGCCGGCGAAGGCGACTCGGCATTCCTCGGCGCGACGGAGGACGAGATCGTCCGCATCATCGACGATTACAAGCCCCAAGCGATCCTCCTCTCCTCCGGCTTCGACGCCCACCGCCGCGACCCCCTCGGTGGCATGAACGTCACGGAAGCGGCGTATGGTGAGCTGACGCGCAGGATCGTGGAGTGCGCGGAGCGCCACTGCGAGGGCCGCGTGTTCTCACTCCTCGAAGGCGGATACGACATGGAGGGCCTGGCGGCGAGCGTGGCGTCGCACGTCGCGGCGTTAAACGATGAGTAAAGGAAAAACGAGTCCGTGGGTCTGGGTCGGCATCGGCTGCGGCGTCCTGGTTCTGGGCGTCGTCGCGTTCGTGGCCTTCATCGTCTTCGTGGTCTTCGCCTCCATGCGCTCGGCGACGCCGTACAAGGACGGCCTCGCGCGCGCCCAAGCCGACCCCCGCGTCATCCAAGCCCTCGGCGCCCCGATCGCGCCGGGCTGGTTCATGTCCGGCTCGATCTCCACCTCCGGTCCGAGCGGCAACTGCGACATCAACATCCCGCTGAAGGGCTCCAAGCAGAATGGGTCACTGCACGTGGTGGGAACCCGGGAGGGCGGGCGGTGGACGTACTCGCGGATGGTGATGACGCCGGAGCGCGGGGATCCCATCGAGTTGCTTCCATCCGGCGACCGCGTAGCGGGCGAAAGAGGTGTTCCTGCCGCCCGCTACGCGGGCTCGTTTCACGGCATCGCTGCGTCCCCCGGCTGAAGCCGGGGTCTAATTTCTGGCAGCCCGCTACGCGGGCAAGAAGCTCAAGCCTGCGTAGCAGGCAACAGGCAATAGACCCCGGCGCCAGCCGGGGGGACGCAGCGATGCCGTGAAACGAGCCCGCGTAGCGGGCGACAGAACGCCGGGGGGGCTACTCTCTGTTGACCGCTACGCGATCAAGGATCGCCGCGTACAGCGACTCCAGCCGGGTGATCCGCAGTTCCTTGGAGTAGCCCTGGACCACGTGCTCCCGCGCCGCCTTCCCCACCGCCGCGCTGCGCGCGCGGTCGCCGATCACCTCTAACAAAGCGTTCGTGAGCGCAACCCGGTCCTTCATCGGGATCAGCCAGCCGACGGCGGGGGACGTCACCAGCTCGCGGTTGCCGCCGGCGTCGGTGGCGATGACGGGCTTCTCCATCGCCATCGCCTCGCGGATCGTGCCGGTGATGCCGGTGCCCGCCCAGGACGCGTCGACGACGAGGTCGCACGACGCGAACACGTTCGGCATGTCCGTGCGGTACTCGATCGCGCTCACGTGCGGCCCGACGCCGGCCGCGAGCGCGTAGTCCAGGACTCCGTTCTTCTCCGCCTCGTTGCGGCAGCCGATGAGCAGCAGGTAGACGTGAGGATGGCGCGGCACGACGTCCGAGACGGAGTCGATCAGCTCCTTCCACCCCTTCCAGTCGCGGACACCCACCTGCGCGACGACGAACTTCTCATCGCCAACACCCTTCTCGCGGCGGAACGCGCGCGGGTCCCATTTCGCGGGATCGAACAAAGAAACGTCCGTGCCCGCGAACACCACCTCGACCTTCTCCGGCGGCAGCTTGCCGCTCTCGACGATCACGTCCTTGATCTGCTGGCAAACTGTCACGACGCGATCGACGCGGTTCGTGCGGTACTTGCCGCGATTCCACAGGTCGAGCGGAAACGAAACGCCGCGGTTGACGACGAACGCACCGACGCGATCGCGAAATGTCGCCGACAGAGCCAGCGCGTGCGACAGGCCCTTGTGGACGTGAATCACGTCCGGCCGCTGCTCGCGGATGAGCCTGTGCAGGCGCCGGATGGTGCCCAGATCGAACTGATTGCGGAACGGGAAGCCGTGGAACGCGACCCCCTGCTCGCGAGCCCGCGCCTCCAGCGTCGCATCCGGCTTGCTGATCACCGTGACGTCGTGCCCGCGCTCGCGCAGACCGGTGGCGGCCTGAAACATCTGGTGGACGGAGCCGGTATTGAATTGATTGAACTCGAGGATCTGGAAGATCTTCATCGCGGCGGGCGCACTGTAATACAACGGAGTGATATCTTTCCGGGCCTATGCGCCGAATCGGATTGGTTGCGGTCCTCGCTGTCGCCCTGCTCGCCGCCCTTGTCGTCGCATCCTGTAACCGGGACGAACAGTCCAAAACCGTCACCGCGGACGAGCACGCGGGACACACTACTGCCGCGCCACCTCCCGCGGCTGCCGCGGCAACCACGACCGCCGACGAGCTCGTGAAGTACGGCGACGCCAGCGGCTACCTCGCGCTTCCCGCCGCGGGCGGCGAGGCCAGGAAGCCCGCGCTCGTCGTCATTCAGGAATGGTGGGGCGTCGACGACTGGGTCCGCGAGCAGAACAAACGCTTCGCAGGACAGGGCTACGTCGCGCTCGCGGCCGACCTCTATCGCGGCCGCGTCGCCAAGTCTCCCGACGAAGCGCACGAGCTCATGCGAGGGATGCCGGAGGATCGCGCCATGGCGGACCTCAAGGCCGCGGTCGACTACCTGTCGGCGCGACCGGACGTCGATCCCGAGCGCATCGGCGTCATCGGCTGGTGCATGGGCGGCGGCTACGCGCTCGGCCTCGGCACCGCCGACCCGCGCATGAAGGCCATCGTGATCAACTACGGCCGCCTGGTCACCGACAACGACGCGATCACGCGCATCAGCGGACCGGTCCTCGGAAACTTCGGCGGCGCCGACCGAGGGATCCCGGCGGCAGACGTCAACGCGTTCGGCGGAAAGCTGACCCAGCACGGCAAACTCGGCGACATCAAGGTCTACGACGGCGTCGGCCACGCGTTCATGAACCCCAACAATAAAGAAGGCTACAACGCGGCGGCGGCCCAGGACGCATGGGCCCGCATCGATCAGTTCTTCGATCGTACGTTGCGTGCTAGGATTTCAAACTCTTGATTTCACACGACATTCGGGCGGGAGGCGGTCGTTGCTGCCGAAGGACAAACAGGCGCCGAAGGAACTGAAGGTCACGGACAAACGGATCTTCACGCCCGAGGGCGACATTCGCGAAGAATTCAAACAGGAGATCCGGCCGGCGGAGCCGGCGGCGGGCGAAGCCGCGCCTCAGCCATTGCCTTCACCTGCGCCTGCACCCGCGCCTGAACAGAACGCACCGCCGCGCGAAGAACCGCGCAACGAGCCGCCGCCTCCGGGAGGCGACCGCCGCACGCTGGCCGACAAGGCCTCGAACCCCGGCTCCGCCTTCACCAACTTCATCGAGCCGCTCATCGCCCAGGGCTACATGTCCCTGGGCATGCTCCGCAATCCGTACCAGCCGCAGGCGAAGATCGACACCGGCGCGGCGCGGCAGATGATCGAGATCCTCACGCTGCTCAAAGACAAGACCAGGGGCAACCTCACGCCGGACGAGGAAGATTTCCTCGACACGCACCTCGGCGAGTTGAAGCTCGCATTCGTGCAGCGCACGAAGAGCATCTGATGAAAGGCCGTCTCGCTGTGGTCGCGCTCGTTCTCGCCGTAGGAGCGGGAAGCTTGCGCGCACAGCAGCAGCTCGCGCCGCGCGACATCTGGCCGCAGGCGACGGCCGCCGCGCGCGAGGGGGATCTCGACACGGCCACGAAGAAGATGAACGAGCTGCTCGCCGCGGGACGCACGTACGGCATCCGCACCTTTCCCGTGTACGCCGCGGGCGCGTCGGCCTGGGCGAGCAAGGTGTCCGCGACGCAGCCTGAGGTCGCCGCCTGGGCGGAGCGTGCCGCACGCGAGCTCGACGGACGCTCTCCCGCCGTCGCCTTCAGCGAAGCGGATCGCGCCAAACGGACGAAAGGCTGGGGCGGTGCGATTCCGCTCGCGCTGCAGGGCTTCCCCAAAGTCTTCACCAACTACCGCACCACGGTCCTCAGCCGCGCCGATCTGCTGATCGTCGGCGCGTGTGCGATCGCGATCACCGCGATCGTGCTCGCGCTCGCGCTCTTCATCCGCTACGGCCGCTCCATGGCGCACGACTTCCGCGAGCGCCTCAGCACCCGCGTCAGCGGCGGCTCCGTTTCCGTGCTCGCGTTCGCGCTGCTGTTCCTCCCGCTGTTCCTCTGGCTCGGGCCGATCTGGCTCCTGTTCTACTGGTTCGCGATCTTCTTCGGCTACGCGGGCTGGCCCGAGCGGGCGGCCATCATCGTCGTGCTGCTTCTCGTCGCCCTGCTGCCGGTGCTCGTCGACCTCGCCGCGCACTGGATCGCCGGCGTCGACAGCCCCGTCGTCATCGCCTCCATCTCCAGCGCCGATCAGGCCTATCAGCCCGACGCCCTGCGCCGTCTGCAGGAGCTGATCGGAGTCGTCCCCGACGACGCGACGCTGCACGTGCTGGTGGGCAACCTCCTCGCGTTCGAAGGACTCGACGACCAGGCGCTCGTCCACTACCGCAAGGCCGTGCAGTTCCGCCCGAGATACGCGGGCGCGCACGTGAACATCGGCAACCTTCACTTCCTCAACAACGAGTTCCAGGCCGCGATGACGGAGTACGAGAAGGCGGAGCAGCAGGATCCGAAGCTCGCGACCGCGTTCTACAACCACTCCGCCGCCGCCGGCGAGACGTACCGCTTCGACCTGCAGGCGCAGATGCTGGAGAAGGCACGCGCCGCGGACCGCACGTTCGTCGCGCGCTACACGCGCAACCAGCCGCCGCAGAAGATCGTGATGTACATGCCGCCGATCTCCGAGGCGTGGGAAGTGAGCGAGCGGATGGCCGCGAGACCCGCGGCCCACGCGCTGTTCGGCAACTACTCCTCCTTCAGCGCGATGCGGAGCTTCTCGAATCCGGTCAGCATCGGCGCGCTCGTCTCGCTCCTCTTCGCATTGCTGCTCTTCTTCATCCGCCGCGGGAGCGGTTTCGCGAACGCCTGCATCAAGTGCGGGCGCACGTTCTGCCCCCGCTGCAAGTCCGCGCGCGAGAGCACGACGTACTGCACGCAGTGCATCCACATCTACCTGAAGCGCGACGGCGTCTCGCTCGATACGAAACGCCAGAAGCTCGAGGAAGTGTCGGAGCACCAGGCCGGGATGACCCTGCGCAACCGCATCTTCGCGACGTTCCTCCCCGGCTCCGCGCAGATCCTGGAAGGGCGGACGATGCGCGGCATCCTCGGTGTGTTCCTGTTCGCGCTGTTCGTGGTCGTGGCCGTGCTCGTCGGCCGGCTCGGCCCCGCCCTCGGCCCGACCGCGGACGTCGCGCAGACGCTGGTGCGCCTCGCGGCGATCGTCCTCGCGGTGCTCATCTGGATCTTCCTCTCGCTCCCCGTCTACCGGCGGAGGTCGGCCGCATAGATGGCTCTCGAAGGCACTCTCCGCGACTTCAGCCTCGCTGACATCTTCCAGCTCATCGGGCTGCAGAGGAAGACCGGCGTGCTGACGCTGCGCGGGAAGGACGACACGGTCACGGTGACGTTCCTGGACGGCAAGGTCGTCGGTGCGGACTCGCTGATCCGCCGCCTGGAGAACCGCCTCGGCACGGTGCTGATGAAGACGGGACTGCTGTCCCAGGATCAGCTCAACCGCGCGCTCGACATCCAGCGGGAGACCCTCCAGCGCCTCGGCTTCATCCTCACGCACTACGGGATCATTTCGCAGGAGTCTCTCCGCGACGCGATCCAGCTGCAGATGATGCAGATCGTCTATCGCCTGTTCCGCTGGAAGGACGGCGACTACCACTTCTCGCAGGAGACGACGATCGAGTACGACCGCGACAACGTCGTCCCGATCACCGCCGAGTCGATCCTGATGGAAGGCGCGCGGATGATCGACGAGTGGCCGATCATCGAGAAGCGCGTCCGCTCGTACGACATGGTCTTCCGCAAGAAGCTGACGGACCAGGAGATCGTGGTCGTCGGCGCGGGCGAGGCGGACGAGATCGATTTCGACGGCGAGACCACGCGGCGCGGCCGCCGCGCCAGCCTCAGTGACAAGATCCGCATCTCGCAGGAAGAGAAGTCGATCTACGACCTCGTCGACGGGACGATGACGGTGAGCGACATCGTCGAGGTGTCGCGCCTCTCCGAGTTCGACACGAACAAGGCGCTGTACGAGCTCCTCACCCGCGACCTCATCGAAGAAGTGCGCGGCGCGAGCGCCGCCGCGGTCGTCGCACAGGCCACTCCGGTCGACGAGACCGAGGTCGCGGAGACACCCGTCCCGCTGCCGCTGGTGGTGATCCTCGTGGTGGTGGCCATCGTGTCGCTCGTGACGTCGATCCGCAATCCGCTGAACACCCTCACCCCGGTGTCGGGTGGGATCTCGCCCGTGCGCAACGCGCGCAAGGCGATCTCGATGCAGCGCATCGAGATGATCGGCCTCGCCGTCGACAAGTTCAACGACACCCACGGCCAGCTCCCGTTCGAGCTGAAGGAGCTGACGCCGGAGTACGTGGACGAGTCGCTCCTCCGCGACCCGTGGGGGAACACGTACAAGTACATCCCCCGCGCGGAAAGCTACCTGGTGATCGGCTACACGCCCGAGGGACGGCCGGATACGGATCTGTTCCTGTCGCGGGCGAGCGAGGTGGCGACGCCCGCGACGTCCCGTCCGCAAACGGGCGGGATCCGTTTGATCGAGTAAGTTTTTTCGCTTTTAGCCCCGAGCGAAGTCGAGGGGCCAACTTAGCAGCAACGCTGCTCGTGCCGAAGCGCGGTGCATGTGCAGTCGCCCGTGGGATTGCGCAGCGTAGGTGCTAACTCGGCCCCTCGACTGCGCTCGGGGCTGGCAAAACAAAACGTAACCGCAAAGGCAGCACCCCGAACGACACAGGCGTCCGCGTCAATGGCTCCCCGTCCGCGTATACCGCCATCGCCACGTCGCTCTCGAAGTGGAACTCCCGCCCCCGTCCCATCTCCACGAACGGACTCTTCACGTGCGCGCCGGTGTACGCCTTCGGCAGCGTCCTCAACAACTGCGCGCGCGTCGTGCGATGGACGATGCACAGGTCCAGCAGCCCGTCGTCGATCACCGCCTCGGGCGTGATGCGGATCCCGCCGCCGTACTGCCGCGTGTTTCCCACCGCCGCGAACATGATGTGCTCGTCGCGCGAGCCGTGCTCCGTCCGGATGTGGACCGGGCGCGGCTTGAACTTCGGCAGCACGCGCAGGATCGCGTAGAGATACACCGCCGACCCGCGCAGGAACTTCACGTTGCGATTCGCGAAGTCCGCCACCTCGGAATCGAACCCGAGTCCGGCGACGCCGAGGTAGCGGAGGTTGTTCGCCACGGCGACGTCGACCTCGCGCACGCGCCCATTCAACACGTTCTCGCACGCGCCGCGGATGTCGCGCGGAATGCCCGTGACCTTCGCGAAGTCGTCGCCCGAGCCCGTGGGAATCAGCGCGAGCGTGCCCTTCTCGAGATCGAACTCGCGCACCGCGAGATTGAGCGTCCCGTCGCCGCCGGCGACGACGACCCGGTCGTATCCGGCGCGCGAGCTCTCCGCCGCGATGCGCACGAGGTCCTCCGGACCGGTACTCGGCTCGCAGTCGACGCGAGCGCCGCGCGCACGCAGGTACTCCTCGACCTCTCGCACGTGGCGCCTCGCCCGGCCCCGGCCGGCCATCGGGTTGTAGATGAGTTTGAGGTGCACGACCAGTCGGCAGAGTGTACATAATCGCCCGATGAAGTTCCGCACCCTCTTCCTGCTCTTCGCAATCGGCATCAGTTGCAAGCCCGCGGCGGAGCCGCAGACGTCCTCACCGCGGCCCGCGAAGCCCGTGATTCCGGCGACCGTGAGCGCCCAGCGCCGGACGCCGATCGTCGTCGTCGCGCACAACGTCCTCCCTTCGGTCGTGAACATCCAGACCGAGGCGACGATCCGGCGGCGGGCGGACTTCGATCCGTTCGGCTTCTTCGGCGGTGGACGCGAGCAGACGTCGCAGTCCCTCGGCTCCGGCTTCATCTGGTCGAACGACGGCATCGTCGTGACGAACAACCACGTCGTGGAAGGCGCGTCGCGCATCACCGTGAACTTCAACGACGGCAACCAGCTCCCGGCGCGCGTGCTCGGCGTCGATCCCGACAGCGATCTCGCGGTGCTGCGTGTGGATGGCAAGAACTTCACCGCCGCGCCGATCGGCACGTCCTCGGACCTCATGATCGGCGAGAGCGTCGTCGCGGTCGGCAATCCGTTCGGCCTGAGCGGCACGGTCACGACCGGCGTCGTCTCGGCGCTCGGCCGCTCCGTCCCTTCGGAGACGCAAGGCCGCACGTACACGGACTTCATCCAGACCGACGCGTCGATCAACCCCGGCAACAGCGGCGGACCGCTGC
Organism: uncultured Acidobacteriota bacterium; assembly: GCA_963821585.1. Lineage (GTDB taxonomy): Bacteria > Acidobacteriota > Thermoanaerobaculia > Gp7-AA8 > Gp7-AA8 > QHVT01. Next base: position 878,088 of record CAWGEI010000005.1, on the reverse strand, counting down.
TGAACATCGAGGGGCGCGTCATCGGCATCAACGTCGCGATCTACGCCCAGGCCCAGGGCATCGGCTTCGCCATCCCCGTCGACCGCGCGAAGAAAGTCATCCAGGACCTCCTGCGCTACGGCGAAGTCCACTCCGCCTGGATCGGCGCCGTCACCGCGACGCTGACGCCCGAGGAGGCGAAGCGGCGCGGACACAACACGCAGCGCGGCGCGCTGGTCGTGCGCGTCTTCGACGGCTCCCCCGCGGATCGCGCCGGCGTGAAGCCGGGCGAGATCATCACCGCGGTGGCCGGCAAAGCGGTGGATTCGCGCGAAGCCTTCTCGACCTACACCGCGACGCTCGCGTCGGGACAGCCGGTGAGCATTACCGTCGATCGCGACGGTTCCGCGCGCACCGTGCAGATCCGCCCCGCCGATCCCCCCGCCGACCTCGGGCTGCGCATGCTCCGCGAGGTGGCGGGGCTGAGCGTCGCGGACGAGCGCAAAGCCGTGGTGATCGACCAGGTCGTCAGCGGTACGCGCGCCGCCGAGATCGGCCTCCAGCCCGGCGACGTCATCGTCGGCATCAACGGCGCGGAAGTGAGCTCGACCCTCGAAGCCAACACGCAGCTCCTGCGCGGCGCGGAAAGGTCGTCGATCGTGCTGTCCGTCCAGCGCGGGAGGTACGTGTACAGCCTGACGTTCCCGATGGGGCTGTGAAATCGTTCCCTTTAGGCGAGAGCGCCCCTCACCCGGCCTTCGGCCACCCTCTCCCCACGCAAAAAGCGCGCGGGGAGAGGGGGTGATCAAGGTTGGCCTCTCGCGAGAGGGAACCCGGATTGTCCCCTCTCCCCGCGCGCTTTTTGCGCGGGGAGAGGGTGGCCGAAGGCCGGGTGAGGGGCGCTCTCGCCACGCCCTACGTTTTAAAACAACGCGACCTGCACCGGCTGCGGCGTTTCCGGTTCCACGACCCGGGGACGCCGCACCTCGCTCTTCTTCCGTCCGAGGAGGATGAAGAGATTGCGGCGGATCCATTCCTGCGATTCGCGGTGATAGCGGAACAGGCGCTCGTGCTGATGGAAGCGGCGGTTGTGGTGCGGGCCGAGGACGTGGTGGAGGTACTCGTGGTAGATCACGGACTGGATGAAGATCGCCGGCACGCCGGGCGCGTTCAGGATCGGATGGATGCGCACCTCGGTCGTGTGATGGTTGTACGAGCCGAGGCGGATGCTGCGGCGGCGCTTGCGGGAGATCTGCTGTCCCCAGCGGACCGGCAGCGGCGGATATTTGAAGAAGTAGGTCCGATGCACCTCACCCGCGAGAGACGCGAGATGATGGTGAGTGACTTCCGGGATCGGTAGAGGAATGCGATGCGGGCCTTGCGGCATCGCATTCATTCTACGTCACTGCTTGAACCGATCCATCACCTGCGACACGTTTGCCATGGCCGCGGCCGACACCAGCGAGCCGCCGGCGGCGATGATCTCGTCGCTCTTCTTCATGCCGAGCCACACGCCGACGCCGACGCCGAGGATCACGGCGGCGACCGGAAAGGCCTTGATCTGGTCGCGCCAGGCCTCCGGCAGCAGATTCTCGATCTCGTCCAACACCGCTTCCGGTCCCTCTTCGATCATCTTCGCCCCCAGCTTCGCGGCATTCTCCCGCACGCTGCCGCTCTCGTCGTAGTCGAGTCCCGCGGCCGAACGCTCGTGCTCGTCATCAAAACGTGTCGCCATGAGCATTACTCCTCCTCATCGCGGCGGAGCAGGAGCCCGATCAGGAATCCGACGCCGACCGAGATCAGCAGCGCCTTGCCCGGATTCGACCGGACGTAGGTGCGCACCTGATCGGTGATGGCGCCGAAGTCGACGTCCTCCACCCGCTCGCGGACCGTGTTGTAGCCGTCGCGGACCGCGCCCGACGCGTCCTCGTACTTCTCGCCGACAAACTGGCGCGCGCGCCCGAAGCGGCTGTCGCTCTCGTCCTCGCCCGCGGCTCCGGTGGGGTTCGTTGTGTCATCCATCGAGTAACCTCCTGTGAAGCCGAGACTCTATCAAAAGCTGACGAGTGCAGCGCTCGTGCCGGGCCAACTACAATCCCCCTCACGTGCGCATCTCGCTCAAAAACGTCTCCCACGATTACGGCCCCTCGGACGAGACCTCGAGCGTTCACGTCCTCGACGACGTCTCCCTCGACATCGCCTCCGGCGACTTCGCGGTGCTCATGGGCGCGTCGGGCAGCGGGAAGTCGACGCTGCTGAATCTCATCGGCGCCGTCGATCGGCCGACGACCGGCCAGGTGTTCCTCGGCGACGTCGAGACCTCCGCGCTCCACGAAGGGAAGCTGACCCAGCTCCGCCGCACGTCGATGGGCTTCATCTTCCAGTTCTTCAACCTCATCCCGACGCTGAACGTCTTCGAGAACGTCGGCTTCCCGCTCTCGCTCGCGAAGCGCCCCAAGCGCGAGATCGCCGACCGCGTCTTCGAAGTTCTCGGCGGCGTCGGCCTGCAGCATCGCGCGAAGCACTTCCCGAACGAGCTCTCCGGCGGCGAGATGCAGCGCGTCGCCATCGGCCGCGCCATCGTCCACCGCCCACCTCTCATCCTCGCCGACGAGCCGACCGGCAATCTCGATTCGACCAACGGCGCGAAGATCCTCGACCTCATCCGCGAGCTGCACCAAACGCTGCGGCCTACGATCGTGATGGCCACGCACTCGGATGTCGCCGCGGGCTACGGCGACTACACCGTGCGCGTTGTTGACGGAAGAGTGCAGCGGTGATCGCACGCGCGCTCGTTCTGCGTCCGATTCTCCGCGAGAAGATCCGCACGACGCTCACCATCCTCGGCATCGCCGTCGGCGTCGCGGTGGTCGTGGCGATCCAGCTCGCGAACCAGAGCGCGCTCCGCGCGTTCCGCGAGTCCGTCGACGCGATCGCCGGCCGCGCGAACTTCCAGATCGTCCCGGACACCGACACGCTCGATGAGCGCGTGCTGCTCGCCCTGCGCCCGCTCTGGAACGAAGGTGCGCGCTTCGCGCCGGTGATCGACGTCGAAGGGGTGATGAACGGCAACACGCCCATCCGCATCCTGGCCGTCGACCTCCTCAGCGACCTGCACTTCCGCGACTACCGGTACGCGCGCATCGAGACCGGCGCGAAGAACGATGAGCTCGGCCAGTACTTCGCGCTCTTCGGTCCCGACGCGCTGATCCTCCCCGCGCCGTTTGCGCGCGAGCGCAATCTCGGCATCGGCTCGCGCGTGGAGGTGAGCATCCTCGGCCGCCGGCACACGTTTGTCGTCCGCGGGCTGCTGGAGTCCGAGGGACCGGCGACGGCGTTCAACGGCAGCATTGCCGTCTGCGACATCGCCACCGCGCAGCGCGCCTTCGGCCTGCAGGGAAAGCTCTCGCGCGTCGATCTTATGCTGCCCGACGAGAGCCTCGCCTCGCGCATCCAGCTCCCGCCCGGCACGCGCATCGAGCGTCCGTCGCGCCGCAACGAGCGCGTCGAGAAGATGCTCCGCGCGTTCCGCGTGAACCTCTTCGCCCTCGCCGGCGTGGCGCTGCTCGTCGGGATGTTCCTCGTCTACAACACCGTGCTGATCTCCATCCTCCGGCGGCGCAAGGACGTCGGCGTCCTGAAGACCGTCGGCACCGCGCCGCGGCAGATCTTCGCTGCGTTCCTCGCCGAGGGATTGCTGTTCGGCCTCGTCGGCTCGGTGCTCGGCATCGTCCTCGGCCATCTCCTCGCCAGCGGCATCCTCCGCGCGGTCGGGCGCACGATCAACACGCTCTACGTGACGACGCAGCCCGAGGCGGTAAGGCTCACTCCCGGCGTGATCGCCCTCGGCATCGCCGTCGGGACCCTCCTCTCCCTGCTCTCCGCGCTCCAGCCGTCGCTCGAAGCGGCCCGCGTGCGGCCGACGGCGATGATCCGGCCCGGCCTGCAGCAGCGCATCGCACATCCGCGGCTGCTGGCCGTGCTCGCGGTCGTCTGCTTCATCGCCGGCGCGCTGATCTCGCGCCTCCCCGCGGTCGGCGGCATCGCCGTCGCGGGCTACATCGCCGTGCTCTTCGTCGTGGCCGGGTTCTCGCTGCTGGCGCCGGCGATCGTCCGCGCCACGTCGCTCCTCTTCGCGCCGATCCTCGAGCGCCTGTTCGGCATCGTCGGCCGCCTCGCCGCCGTCTCGCTGCCCGCGTCGCTGCGGCGCACGTCCGTCGCCAGCGCCGCGCTGTCGCTCGCCACCGGGATGATGATCGCGGTCGCGCTGATGGTCGGCAGCTTCCGCGAGACCGTGCGCATCTGGGTCGACCAGACCGTCAGCTCCGACCTCTGGCTGCGGCCCTCGAAGGGACTCTCGAACTCACAGATCGCGCTGTTCCCGGCCGAGGTCGGAGACGCCGCGGCGCGGCTGCCGTTCGTCGCGGACGTCGACCGCGTGCGCGGCAAGGACCTGGTCTACGGCGACACCATCATCGCCGTCGGCGGCGCCGACTTTCGCATCGCCGCGAAACGCGGACTGCCGATGCTCACCCCGCGCTCCGCGAAGCAGGCGCTCGAGAACGCGATGCGGCAGAACGGCGTCGTCGTCTCGGAGAGCTTCTCGCTGAAATTCAACAAAGGCGTCGGCGACACGATCGAGCTCGCGCGGCAGCGCCTGCTCATCACCGGCATCTACCGCGACTACTCGAACGACCGCGGCGTCGCGGTCATGGACCGCTCCCTGTATATCCGCACCTTCGGCGACGACGCCATCAACACCATCGTCGTCTTCCTCAAGCCCGGCATCACCGTCGACCAGGCCCGGCGCGCGCTGGAGCGCGACTTCGGCCCGAAGCACAACGCCTTCGTCGTCACCAACGGCGAGGTGAAGGCCGAGGTGATGCGGATCTTCGATCAGACCTTCATGATCACGTACGCGCTCCTCGGTGTCGCGATCGTCGTCGCGGTGATGGGTATCGTCAACACCATGGCGGCGCTGATCCTCGAGCGCTCCCGCGAGCTCGCGCTGCTGCGCATCAGCGGCCTCTCCACGGGCGAGCTGCGCACCATGATCGTCCTCGAATCCACCCTCCTCGGCGTCGCCTCCACCGCCGCGGGTCTGGTGATGGGCTACGCGCTCTCGTGGATTCTCATCTACGTGATCAACAAGCAGTCGTTCGGCTGGACGATCGACTTCTACTCGCCCGTCGGGCTGATCGTGGCCTCGCTGGCCGTGACGCTGCTCTCCTCCGCGCTGGCCGGACTGGCGCCCGCGCGGCTCGCGCAGCGCATCGACATCGCGAGCGCGATCAAGAGCGAGTAGAGTTGGCAGTACACAGTTGACAGTCGACAGGAGGACCGCCATGCGAACACTGCTCGCGGCCGTGCTGGGTTTCTTCTCCCTCGCCCTTTTCGCGCAACCTTCGATCGTCCTCACCAACGCGAAGATCTTCGGCAACCCGAACGCGCAGGCTCTCGCGATCACGGGGAACAAGATCACCGCCATCGGGACGTCCGCGGAGATCGCGGCGCTGGCGGCGCCCGGCACGCGCGTGATCGACGCGCAGGGGCGTCTCGTGATCCCCGGCATCAACGACGCGCACACCCATCCCGGCCTGCACACGGCGTCGTTCGTCGCCAACAGCGACATCAACACGCCCTGGGCGAACATCGCCGCCGCTATCGCCTCGGCGACCGACGAGACGCCGGCGGATCTCTGGATCACCGCGACGGTCGGCCCGGCGGTCATCAATGACCCGACCCTCACGAAACAGACCCTCGACCAGCTCGCGCCCGGCCGGAAGGTGTTCATCGGCGCATTCACCGGCCATGGCGCGGTGCTGAGCAGCGCCGGCCTCGCGGCCCTCGGCATCGCCGCCGACGTCGCCAATCCGGCCGGCGGCAGGTTCGAGCGCGACGCGCAGGGCAATCTCAACGGACGTGCGAGCGAGTACGCGCACTACATCCTCGACCGCCGCTTCGCCGACCTCGCGACCGACGACGAGATCGTCGACGGCATCCGCGCCTTCGCCGAAGAGGCCATCCGCCTCGGCATCACATCCATCCAGGCCATGCCCGTCCCGAGCGAGGACCGCTTCGCGAAGGCGCTGCGCGCCGCGGCGGTTCCGCTGCGCGTTCGGCAGATCACGTTCCCGACGTCCATCCCCGCGAGGGCCTTGTTCCAGACCGGCGGCGCGGTGAAGTTCATCCTCGACGGCACGCCCGTCGAGCGCGGCGCCGCGCTGCGCACCGCGACCTACCCGGACGGCTCGAAAGGCCGCGAGAACTTCCGCGACCTCGCACCGTTCGTGAAGCTGGCCGTCGAGAACAAGCAGCAGCTCCTCTTCCACACCGCCGGCGACCACACCGTCGCGTCGGCGCTGAAGGCGTTCGGCACGGCGGCGCTGGTGCGCCCGCGCCTCGAGCACGGCGACGGACTGCAGCGCGACCTCTTCGAGCTGGCGAAGAAGACCGGCGCCATCGTCGTCATCAACCCCACGCACTTCCCCTTCCGCGGCGGCTATCCCGCGGGCGAGTACATGCTCGCCGCGTCGATCGCGAAGGCGAAGATTCCGCTGGCGATCGGCTCCGACGGTCCCATCAACCCGTACCTCAACCTCCTGCTCGCCACCGCGCGACCCGATCAGCCGGCGGAGTCGCTCTCGCGCGAGGACGCGTTGCGCGCGTACACGTTCGGCTCCGCGTACGCCGAAAATCAGGAGACGACGAAGGGAAAGATCGCCGTGGGCATGCTCGCCGACCTCGCCGTCCTGTCGCAGGACATCCTCACGGTGCCGGTCGAGACGTTGCCGGAGACGGTGAGCGAGCTGACGATCATCGACGGGAAGGTGGTCCACGAGCAGTAATCGCTGCTCCTCCAATGGACCGGGGAGACCTAACGAAACGACTCCAAGTCCTTTCGAAGGGTCTCGGGACACCTATCGAAACGACTCCGAGTCCTTTTGAAGGGTCTCGGGACACCCATTGAAACGACTCCGAGTCCTTTCAAAGGGTCTCGGGACACCCATCGAAACGACTCCGAGTCCTTTTGAAGGGTCTCGGGACACCCATCGAAACGACTCCGAGTCCTTTGAAAGGGTCTCGGGACACCCATCGAAACGACTCCGAGTCCTTTTGAAGGGTCTCGGGACACCTATCGAAACGACTCCGAGTTGTTTCGATGGGACTCAAATAACCTAACGAAAGCACTCGCGCGGGGCTCAACTCGGCAAAATCTGCCTAAATCGACCATAATTGGTGTCTATTTCTGAAAACGTCGCGATTGGCGCTGCCGCAGCACCTCGTACAGCGCGATCCCGACGCACGTCGACAGATTCAGCGACCGCACGTGCGGCGAGAGGATCGGCATCGTCAACATCCGCTCGCCGTACCTCTCATGAATCTCCCGCGGCAGCCCGCCCGTCTCCCGCCCGAACACCAGCACCACGTCTTCCGCCGCGCCGAGCTCCGCGTCCCAGTACATCCGCGGCCCCTTGGTGCTGAAGAAGAACGCCTCCCCGAGCTTCGGCAGCTCGCGCTCGAACGCCTCCCACAACGGCCACACCCGCAGGTCCACATGCTCCCAGTAATCCAGCCCCGCCCGCCGCACCTCCCGCTCCTCCAGCGAGAACCCCAGCGGCTCGATCACGTGCAGCGTCGCCCCCGCCGCCAGGCACGAGCGCCCCGCGTTGCCGGTGTTCCAGTGGATCTCGGGGTGGACGAGCACGACGTGAAGACTCATAGTGAACGAAACACTATGCGACTCCGGCTCCTGGCGCTCGTCCTGGTTCTCGCGTTCCCTCTGTTCGCCAAGCAGCGCGCCGTCCGCCACCCCGCCCCTGCCCCCGCACCCACCTTCAGCAACGAAGTGGTGCGCATCCTCCAACAGCACTGCCAGACCTGTCATCGCGAGGGCGACATCGCCCCGTTTCCGCTGAGGACGTACGCCGACGCGAAGCCCCGCGCGGCGCTCATCAAGTTCATGACCGGAACGCGGCAGATGCCGCCGTGGAAGGCCGTCGACGGCTGCGGCGATTTCCGCGACGAGCGCCGCCTCTCCGACACCGAGATCGAGGCCCTCGGCAAGTGGGTCGAGGCCGGTGCACCGGAAGGCAATCCCGCGCAGCTTCCGCCGGCGCGCGAGTTTTCGAGCGGCTGGGCGCTCGGCGAGCCCGATCTCGTCCTCGCGAACGCCGAGACGTTCACGCCGCCGCCGCATAGCGACACCTATCGCTGCTTCACCATCCCGACCAACCTCGTCGCGGACAAATTCGTGTCCGCCGTCGACATCCAGCCCGGCGACCGCACCACCGTCCACCACGTGCTGACCTTCGTCGACTCGACCGGCGCATCCGCAGCGCTCGACGAGGCGGAGCCGGGACCGGGCTACACCTGCTTCGGCGGCCCCGGGTTCACCAGCACCGGCAGCCTCGGCGGCTGGGCGCCCGGCGCGCGCCCGCTGGAGCTGCCGGAGAACGTCGCCTTCGCGCTGCCCTCCGCGTCGCGCGTGGTGATGCAGGTTCACTATCACCCGCACCACGGCGGATCGAGTCCCGACCGCACGCAGCTCGGCCTCTACTTCTCCGGCGCGCCGTCGCCGAAGGAGATGCGCATCCTCCCGCTCGTGAACCAGACCTTCACGATCCCGCCGAACAACGCGCACTACCGCGTCGACGCCGCGTTCCCGATCGCCGTGCCCTTCCCGCTCAAGCTCTGGTTCGTCGCGCCGCACATGCACCTCCTCGGCAAGGAGATGACCGTGCAGATGAAGCGTCCGGACGGCACGACCGAGTGCCTCATCCGCATCGACGACTGGGACTTCAACTGGCAGGGCGCCTATCGCTACGTGACGCCGATCGACGTCCCCGCGGGCACGCGGCTCTCGCTGACGGCGTACTACGACAACTCGTCGAACAACCCGCGCAACCCGAACGACCCGCCGCAGCCGGTGTCGTGGGGCGAAGCGACGACCGACGAGATGTGCCTGGCATTCCTCGGCGTAACGCTGGAGCAGTGAGTGAACGTAGGGCGTGGCTTCAGCCCGCCACCCCGGGGGAGGCGGGCTAAAGCCGCGCCCTACGTCACCCAGCGCGTACAATCTCCCCACAACCCCATGTCCACTCCCGCGCCCGAGCCGTCGAGCGTGCTGCGCTTCGATCTCGCGATCCAGCGCAACCATCTGCTCGTCTTCACCCTCGCGCTGATGACCGCGCTCGCGGGACGCGCGCTCGGCGCCTTTCCGCTGGGCCTCGGCGTCGCGCTGCTGATCTGGGGATTCGCGTGTACGTGCTCGCTCGTTCTCTACGCGCTCTACAAACGCGGGCTCGATCGCCGCTACCTCAATCCCGTGTGGATGGCGACCGACATCCTCCTCCTCACGCTCTGCGTCTACACCACCGGCGGCATCCACAGCCCCTGCTACATCTGGTACGGCGCCACCGCAACCGCCGCGGCGTTCGCGGGCGGGCGCAAAGCGGCCTGGATCGCCACCGCCGCGAACGTCGTCTCCTACTTCGGACTCCTGCTGTGGATGGACCAGATCTCCTTCCTCGACGCGCCGATGGGCCTGGCCATCACGCGCATGCTCTTCGTCTTCGGCGCGTCGTACTTCTTCCTCATCGGCATCGCGGACCTCAGCGCGAAGCGCCTGCGCGTGCGGCAGCTCGAAGCCGACGCGCGCGCGAAGGCGGACGAACTGGCGGAAGCGAACCGCCGCATCCAGGAAGCGGACAAGCTCAAGAGCCAGTTCCTGGCGAACATGAGCCACGAGCTGCGCACGCCGATGAACTCCATCATCGGCTTTTCCGAGATCCTGGTGGAGCGCCTGGACGGCAAGGTCGAGCCGAAACACCTCGGCTTCCTCCAGCACATCCGCACCTCGGGCACGCACCTCCTGGGCGTCATCAACGACGTGCTCGATCTGTCGAAGATCGAGGCGGGGAAGATGGAGATCTACCCGGAGTTCTTCTCCATCGCGCCGGTCATCGACAACGTCTGCCAGGTGATGCGCGGCATGACGCACGCGACGCAGAAGATCGTCGTCGAAGTCCCGGGCGACCTGCCGCAGATCGAGACCGACCTCGCAAAGTTCAAGCAGGTGCTGTTCAACCTCCTGTCGAACGCGGTGAAGTTCTCGCCGCCGGACAAGCAGGTTCACATCCGTGCGTGGATCGAGGACGGTTCCATCACCGTGTCCGTACGCGACGAGGGCATCGGCATCGAGCCGCAGCACCACGAGCTGATCTTCGAGGAGTTCCGCCAGGTCGACGGCACCACGCGCCGCGAGTTCGGCGGCACGGGCCTCGGACTCGCGCTCGTCCGGAGGTTTGTCGAGCTGCAGGGCGGTCGCGTCCGCGTCGACAGCCGCCTCGGTGCGGGCAGTACGTTCACGTTCACGCTGCCGGTGCGGTCGCGCGCCGCGGTCGTGACGCGCACTCTCGAGACCACCCCCACGCAGGCCGCGCGCGTGCTGGTGGTGGAGGACGACGCAAACGCGTTCGACCTCATCGCCTCCGCGCTCGGCTCCGCGGGCTATTCCGCCATCCGCGCGCGTCACGGCGACGAGGCGATCCGCCTGGCCAGGGACTCGCGTCCCGCCGCGGTCACGCTCGATCTCGTGCTCCCCGGCATGGACGGCTGGGAAGTGCTCAAGCGCCTGAAGAACGACGTGGCGACGCGCCAGCTCCCGGTGGTCATCATCTCCATGGTCGACAACCACGACCTCGGCATGGCCCTCGGCGCGGACGACTATTTCGTGAAGCCCGTCGACCGCGCCCGGCTGCTCGACCGCCTGCGGGAGATCACCGAGCGCCGCGGCAAGCGCCTGCTGGTCATCGACGACGACGCCACCATCCACACGATCCTGGACGAAGACCTCTCCGCCCTCGGCTACGCCATCGACAACGCCTTCTGCGGCGAGGACGGCATCCGCTTCGCGGAAGAGCGCTCGCCCGACGTGATCATCCTCGACCTCATGATGCCCGGCATGAGCGGTTTCGAAGTGGCAGGCTCGCTCAAGCAGAACCCGCGCACCGCGAACATCCCCATCCTCGTGCTCACGTCCAAGGAGATCTCGACCGACGAGCGCGCGCTGCTGCACGCCAAGGTGTCGAGCCTGATACAGAAGGGAACGACGCAGAAGGGAACGACGGCGAAGGACCAGCTCGTGCGCGAGATCCGGCGGGTTACCGCCGTGTCATCTTGAGACGCGGAACAGGCGAAGCACCTCCCGCGTGACTGCGCGGATGTCCACCTCCGCCTCCGCGGTCTTGTCGCGCTTCGACGCCTTGGTGAAGATCGCCACCGCGACGTGCTCGCCGCTCGGGAGGGTGATCACCGCGACGTCGTTCGTCGTGCCCGGCATCGTGCCGGTCTTGTGCGCGATCGTCGAGCCCTTCGGCACGGCGGCCTTGATGCGCTGTGTACCGGTCGCGGACTCGGACAGCAGGCGCAAGAGCAGTGCGTGACTCACGGGCGAGAGCCCGTCGCGCTTCTTCCAGAACGCCGCGAGCAGATCGGCCATCGCATCCGGCGTCGTCGTGTCGCGCGCATCGACGGCGTAGCGCTCCGGACCACCCTCCGGCGCGAGGTCCGCGGCCATCTGCTTCTCCGAGCGATCAATGCGGATCGCGCCGAAGCCCAATTCCCCCATGCGCGTCGTTACCGCACCCGGGCCGCCGGCCAGCGCGAGGAGGGCGTCCGAGGCGGTGTTGTCGCTGTTCGAGACCATGTGGCGGAGGAGCTCGCCGACAGTCAGCACGATCGGACGCTTGTTCGCGCGGTCGCGCAGCGGACTCCATCCCGGAGAGAAATCCGTCGGCTCGATCGTCACCACCTGCTCCAGCGACAACGTCCCCGCGTCCACGCGCCGCAGCACCGCCAGCGCGATCGGGAACTTGTACACGCTCCCCATCGGGAAGCGCTCCGTGTTCCGGACCGACAGGCGCTTCCCCGACTCCAGATGAATCGCGGACACGCCGATGACCGCGTCCGACTTCTGCGGCGGAAGAGCAAGGACAGCGGCAAGGATCAGAGCGAACATGTGCGCACGATAAACAGTGATTGCGGCAATCGTGTGGCGTTTTTGGGGAGTGCGAAGGCTTTACGGTTGACGCCGATGCCTATTTCTTCTACAATGTAGTTCAAATGTCGGAGTTGAAGCCAATTCGGCCCCTCGGTGAGTTCGAGTGTGCCGTGCTGCTCGCCGTTGCCAGGCTGGGAGAGGGCGCCTACGGGATCTCGATCCGTGCCGACCTGCAGGCTCGCCTGGGGCGGGAGGTCTCCATTGGAGCGATCTACACGACTCTCGAACGGCTGCGGCAAAAGGGACTGGTGTCGGTTTCCCACGGCGATCCGACTCCGGAGCGTGGCGGCAGGGCGAAGAAGTTTTTCGCGATCGAACAACGCGGCGCCGCGGCGCTGGAGGAGACACGACGTCTCTCGGAGGCAATGTGGGGAATGAACCCGCAGACGACTTGAAGCCCAGGAACGGTCCGCCGATCTTTTTCGCGCGTGCATTGCAGCGATTCCTGCCCAAAGCAATCCGAGAACCGATTCTCGGCGATCTTTTCGAGGACTACGAAACCCGCAGATCCAGCCACGGTGAACGCATGGCGGCCTGGCGCTACCGGCGGGAGGCAATCGTAGCGATCGCATACGGATTTCTCATGGCGAGCACGATCGATGCTCAGGAATGGAAGGAGATGTCGATGTCCCAGCGAAATGGTTTGGTCCACAAGGCGATGACGAGCGTGGGAGTGCTGATCGCTTCCTGGTTGCTCCTGTTCGTGTGCGCTCGTGTTTTCTCCACCTTCTCCGGCCGGGAGGCGATTCAGGCTCTCGCCACAGGCGCGGCGCTGTTCCTGGCGGTGTCTTTGCGCGCACGACTCGTGGCGTTCTTCCTGGCCGCGATGCTGGCCTTCAACCTGGCCGAACTGGTCATCCATTCAATCTGGGGCCCGGCCGTGGTTCGAGGGGCCCAGACGCACTTCGCGGTGATGGGAGCGGGCATCCTGGGTGTCGTCCTGGGGCTGGCCGTCAACCGCTTTTTGAGCGGTTCGCACGACGTCGCCACGGACCAGCCCTACGGCGCGCGGAAGGCTTTGTCGTAGCCGGTCATCTCCACGTACGCGTCTCCGCGCACGGCCACGCCGCCGAACGTGCCGGAGACGTCGCACGCCCCTTCCCAGTACGTCACCCGCGTCGAGCCCTTCGTCAGCAGCTCCTGCGCGTTCATCAGCGGATTGACGTCCAGAGCAACATTGAACGACGGCACCTCCACGCGCCAGCGCATCGGATACGTCGCGCCGCTCTTCGGCGACTTCCAGCGGGCACGGGGCGTGATCCGCATCTGGTCGTGCCGGATGTGGATCACGCGCCCGTCGCTGGCGATGAGCGATCCCGACGACGTCACGTCCGGTGAGCCGTCCGTGCGGCGGATGACGTACAGCATCAGCTCCGCGTCGTTGTCGAGCTGGATCGAGAACCAGTCCCACCCCTGCTGGTTCTCCCGCAGCACGGCGCTGCCGAACTCGTGGTCCATCCACACCTGCCCGGTCGCACGCTGGCCGTTGATCGTGCCCTCGGCCTCGAGCCGCGTCATCGAGTAGTAGTGCGACGCGTATCCGACCCCCTGCGCCTTCACGCTCACTCCGTTCTCGCCGTGGACCGCGGGCGGCTTGCGCGTGCGCAACACGACATCGACCGAGTCGCTCTTCTCCTTCGCGACCAGGCGCCACGAGCCGTCCGGATTCGTCGTCGCGCGCCACCCTTCGTTGAACACGTCGAGCTTCCCCTCGGCGGCGCCGGCGGTGAAGGCCGACGCGCGGTTGAGCTTCTCGTAGTAGCGGAAAGCCTTCTGCTCGACGTCCGTGACCGCGAAGTGCGCGGGCATCAGATCGCGCAGGTCCCAGGCCGAGCCGCGCTCCTCCCGCGACACCCCCGCGCGGAAGAACGTCACCTCGAATCCGTACCGCCTCCCCGTCGCCGTCCGCAGGTGTCCCGTGTAGTACCACCATTCCGTGCGGTACTCCGGGTGCGACCCGTGATCGCGCGGAAAGGCGAACTCGTAGCCCGGCAGCGCCGGCTGGAACGCCGAGGGGAGCAGGAGGAACAGGAGCAGGGCGGCCTTCATATCCCTATAATCACACCTCCCATGGCCGAACAGCCCGTCGGCGCCCGCGCACGGTTCAAGACCCTCGCAGCTGAGAGCAGCATCCCCATCGATGCCGACGACCTCCTTGCGCTCGCGCGGCGCTATGCCGATCAGGGCATGTACGACGAGTCCATCCATCTCTACGAGATGGCCGAGAAGCTCAAGCCGGGCTCCGTCGCGCTGCGCATCAACCTCGCGCGCGTCCGCGACCGGAAGAAGGTCGCCGAAGACAGCCGCTACTCCGCGGTGCAGTCCGAGATCGTGGCCGAGCGGTCGCGCGACGAGGTCGATTCATCGCAGTACGTAGGACTCGCGCAGTACTACATGGCCAAGGACCAGACCTCCAAGGCCATCGAGCTCCTCGAGATCGCCAAGCTCAAGACCCCGAACAGCTACCGCCCCTACGAGATCCTCGGGCGCCTCTACTACGGCCAGGGCGAATGGGAGCTCGCGCACGAGGAGATCCAGGAAGCGCGGAAGCTCAATCCCTTCGACCGCGGGCTGGCGGAGATCTCGGGACGCATCGAGTTCGAGCTGAAGAACTTCGACCGCTCGCTCGACGACTTCGTCGACGCGTTCCTGCTCGCCACCGACCAGAAGGGCGAAGCCACCGAGCCGGTGCGGCGGATGATCAACACCCTCAAGCGCATCCACTCCATCGACCCGAAGCAGCTCAACGCGCGCATCAAGGCCCGCGTCGAGCAGCTGCAGCTCGCGACCGAGCGCCTGGAGCTCCGCAAGGAGAACCTCTTCCGCGTCGAGTCCGGCAACGATCTCAAAGACATCATGTTCAAGATCACCCGCGCGGCGGAGAAGCGCGAGGACCTGATCATCACGTCGCACGACCTCCGTCAGCTGGGCGTCTTCCAGCACATGAAAGACGAGCAGATCTTCCGCCTCTCCAAGCTCGTGCGGGTGCAGGCGTTCTCCACCGGCGACTATGTCTTCCGCGAGGAAGACCGCTCCATGGATTTCTATGTCGTCAAAGACGGCCGCATCGAGATCCGCAAGGAGACGCCCTTCGGCCCGCAGATCCTCGGCAACCTCACCGCCGATCACATCTTCGGCGAGATGAACTTCATCGACCGCACGCACCGCTCCAGCGACGCGCTCGCGGTCTCCGATCGCTCCGCCAGCTACACGTTCTCCTTCAGCGCCCTCGACCAGATCATGGACGAGGACAAAGAGCTCGCCGTCGGCCTGCACTGGGCGTTCTGGCGCTCCCTCACCGAGAAAGTCCGCGACGCCAACGAGCAGCTCAAGCTCTTCTTCCAGGAAGACGCCAAGCGCGGCCAGGGGCGCAAGCGCGACGCCGGCAAGCGCGACGTGCAGGCCATCACCGTCAAGTCCGAGGACAAGGTCGACCTGTTCCGCGAGCGCGGGCTGTCCGCCGCGGAAATGAAGCTGCTCGCCACCTTCTCCAGCGAAGAGCGCTTCCGCGAAGGGTCGATGATCTTCCGCGAGGGAGAGAAGGGCGACAAGCTCTACATCGTCCTCGACGGCCGCGTGCGCATCTCCAAGTTCATCCCCGGCGTCGGCGAAGAAGCCCTCACCGTCCTCGACCGCGGTGACTTCTTCGGCGAGATGGCCCTCATCGACGACAAGCCCCGCTCCGCCGACGCCAAAGCGCACGAAGGCGACGCCACCGTCCTCTCCATCGACCGCGCCACCCTCAACGAGATCCTGTCCATGGATCCCCACGCGTCGCTGCAGTTCCTCAACCTGCTGTGCCGCATGATCAGCCGCCGCCTGCGCGAGATCAACGAGAAGATCGTGCAGTGGAAGTACATGAGCGGCGGGTTTTAGACGCTTTAGTGCTGAGTGCTGAGTGCTGAGTAGGAGCGACGGCGTGGCGCGCGAAGGCGCGCCGTCCAATTTAGCCCCGCGCTGATGCGCGGGGTTCAGAGGCGTGTGGCGGGAACGCGGCCGCGAAGGCGGCCGCTAGAACCCGGCTCTTGTAGCGGGCCGCCTTCGCGGCCGCAATTTTGTCGGACCCGTGTACCCCGCGCAGAAGCGCGGGGCTAGATTCGACGGCGCGCCTTCGCGCGCCGTGCCTGGAGCTAGGACAGAGCCGGAAGGTTCGCGTAGAGGATCGCGAGATCCAGTGTCGCGCCCGAGGCGAGTTGCACAGCACCTTCCCGCACGTCGCGATACTCCCAGCTTTCTGAGCTGAGGCGCCGATAGATCTCGATGCGCGAGTACTGGCTGACGAGAACATACTCCTCGAGGGAGGGAATGCGCTGATAGTCCTCGAGTTTGCTGCCTCGATCGACTTCTTCGGTCGACGGGGAAAGGGCCTCGACGAGTAGTGCGGGATTGGTAATCGTTGTTCCGCTGGGATCGGCGGGATCGAGCTGGATCGGCCCACAGACCATCGACACATCCGGATAAGTCGCTCTGCCCGTGGCGAGCACGCGGAGTCTCATGTCGGACTGAAATGCGATGCAATTCGGGGAGCGGAGATTTTCGAGGGCGGCGCTGATTCTCGATGCCAGAGCACT
Source organism: uncultured Acidobacteriota bacterium (assembly GCA_963821585.1). GTDB lineage: Bacteria > Acidobacteriota > Thermoanaerobaculia > Gp7-AA8 > Gp7-AA8 > QHVT01. The sequence goes on along the minus strand of CAWGEI010000005.1, from coordinate 861,474 downwards.
ATGTCTCGCCGTTCCGCCGACTAACGCGCAGATCTCGCCATCGACGAACTCATGCTTCATCGTGCTATCGCGCTCGGTCGCGAGGTAGTCCTCGTAGGAATAGCGATGTCGCGAGTACATGACATACCTACGATACCGCCGGTTCCCGGAATTCGGTTCTGCGAACCTACGAGAGCGTGCACTATCCTTTCAACCATGTTCCAGCGACTTGCGCTCGTGGTGGTGTGCATTGCCGCTCCGCTGATATTCGGGGAGATCGCACCCGAGGTCTACCAGGCCATGCAGCGCGCGGCTCCGGAGGTGCTGTACATCGAGGTGACGGACGTCGACATCGACCGCGACCTGCACAAGCCCTCGGGCTGCAGGTTCTTCGAGCTCGAGGTCGAGCGGAAGGTGGTGGCACAAGCGAAGGTGCTGCGCGTCGTTCGCTCGCGGACGGGCGTGCGTCCCGGGACGACGATCAGTGTGACCTACACGTCCCTCCGCCAGTGCTCAGGGTTCACCGGACCACGCCCGATTCCCGTGCTGGAGGAAGGGAAGAAGACGTACGCGTACCTGGCCAGCGCGAAGCGCGGCTTCGAGCCCGCCGCCCTCGGCGCGAGCTTTTTCTAGGAGTGCGGCCCGCAGCTTGCTGCGGTACCCTCGCGTGCGCCTGCTCCTGCAAGTCCTCATCGTCACCGCCACCGCCGGGTATCGCCACGAGTCGATCCCGGCGTCCGAGGAGATCCTCACCGCGATCGCGGGCGAGCAGGATGTCGCGGTGTCGTTCGCGCGGACGGAGGACGAAGTTCGCACCAAGCTAGCGCAACTCGACGGCGTCAGCGCCGTCTTCTTCGTCAACACCACCGGCGAGCTCCCGTCCGCGGATGCTCTGGTCGCCTGGGTACGCGACGGCGGGACGTTCGTGGGCGTTCACGCAGCCTCGGACACCTGGCACGGCGTGCCGGAGTACCTGGAGATGCTGGGCGGGGAGTTCCTCTCCCATCCGCCGGAGATGACGGCCACGATCGTCGTGGACGATCCGGGACACGTCGCGACGCGTGGGCTGCCCCCCACTTACGAACTTTACGAGGAGTTCTACGATCTCGGCCGCGTCGACCTCACCACGGTGCGGACGCTGCTCTCCCTCCACGGACGGCCGCTGGCGTGGGAGAAGCGCTTCGGCAAGGGACGCGTGCTGTACACCGCGCTGGGCCATCGCGAGGATGTGTGGCGCTCGGCGTGGTTCCGTACCCACATGAGCGGCGTCCTGCAATGGGCCGTGCATCCGCCGTCACAACCGAAACGTCGCACCGTACGCCACTGAGCCGATGATCTTCCTCGCCGCGTTCGTCGCCGTCTTCCTCCTCCTGTGGCTCGTCGTCTTCGTCGTAGGCCCGGCGGTCGAGCGTCTGCTGGCGCGCACCGCCCACTGGACCGCAAAGTTCCGGTACCGCGATTACCTGCCCGTGATCGTCGTCCTCGCCGTAGGGATCGCCGCCACGGCGATGGCCGGCGACGGGTTCATCGACATCGCCGAGAGCCTCCAGGAGGAGTCTCCGGAGTTGCACGCCATCGACGCGCAGACGCACGCATGGGCGCGCCTCACGCGCACGCCCGGCGCGACACTGTTCTTCACGACCCTCACCCTCATCGGCACGCCCGTCGGCATCGGCATCCTCGTCCTGATCGTCTCCGCGCTGCTGGCACTTCGGAACCGGTATCGGTGGGCGGCCTACCTCATCGTCACCACGACCCTCGGCGGCCTGCTCAACCTGCAACTGAAGTCGTACTTCGCACGCGCGCGGCCGGAGCTGGCCGAAGCGCTCCGCACCGCGCACGGGTACTCGTTCCCGAGCGGACACGCGATGGGCTCGGCGGTGTGCTTCGGCGCGCTGGCGTACCTGGCGGTGCGGACCATCCCGCGCTGGCGCCATCGCGCCGCGGCGATCGCCTTCGCCGGCACGATGATCCTCGCGATCTCCGCCTCCCGCATCTACCTCGGCGTCCACTGGATCAGCGACGTCGGCGCCGGGATCTGTGCGGGCCTGATCTGGGTGATCGCGGCAACGGTGGCGTACGAGACGATGCGGCGGATCCGGACGGTGCGGTCGCGGCGCGCGAGGCGCGACGCTCAGACCACGTCTTCGGCGCGCACCTGACGGGGCGAGTAGAGGTCGCGCACCAGCCGTCCGATCGACATCCGGTCGAGCGCCTGCGGCGGTACACGAGTTCAGCGTTCGAGAACAGCGCGCCGATCGCGGCGCGCTCGTTGTCGTCGGGGCCGATGTCGGGGAGGAGGCGCATCACGCCTTCCATCTGGGCGACGACTTCCTCGACGGAGATGCGGTCGGGATCGCACGCGGGGACGAAGCCGACCCAATCCCCGCCGGTCTGCGCGACGAGCTTGCCGTCCTCGAGTCGGCGCAGCACGCGCACCATCTGCGAGTCGGTCGTGCCGAACTGCTCGGCCAGGCGATACGTCGGACGGCGGCTCCTCGCGGCGGTCGAAGCGCCGCGAGATCTCGAGCAGCCCGCGCAGCGCGAAGTACAGATCGAACTGCGGCTGGTCCTGCACCTGCGCCTCGGTCGCCCGCAGCACGCCATACAGGTTCTGCCACACGAAACTCACTTCGACGCCGAGGAGGATGACGACCCACATGACCTCGATGGCGATGAGGAAGATCACGGCCAGGCCGACCGCGCCGTAGATGAAGTTCAGCCTGCCGCTCATCAGGTAGGCCGAGTAGATGCCGAACAGGCAGCGGACGAGGGTGAAGAGCACCGTCGTCACGAGCGCGCCGGCCATCGCGGCCTGCACGCGCACGCGCGTCGAGGGCACGAGCCAGAAGAGCATCGTGAAGCCGATGAACAGGACGACCACCGGCACGACCATGAAGATCAGGTCGCCCTCGAAGAGGATCCGCAGGTAGCGGTTGCGCTCCAGCATCGCCGTGGTCGTGAACGAGAGGCCCATCAGCAGCGGGCCCCAGAAGAAGAGCATTGTGAAGGCCATGATCTTCGACCGATACCCTCGGGCGCTGCGCACCTTCCAGATCTGATTCACGGCCCCTTCGACGGCGAGGAAGAGCCGGAAGGCGACGAACATGAACACGATCGCGCCGACGGTCGACGCGGTGGCCGCGTTCTCGGCGAAGCGCGCCAGGTGATACGTGATCTGCGGCGAGCGGTACGGGACGACGGCGTTGAGGATCGTGTCGATCTGCACGCCGAAACCGGGGAAGAGGTTCGCGAAGTACTGTTTGAGGATGTGCGTGAACGCGACGACCAGCGGGATCAGCGAGAGGAGCGTCGTGTACGCGAGCGACGCCGCGCGCGACGTGCCCTCGATGTTCCAGAACTCGCGCACGACCTCGCGGACGAACAGCGCGATCTCGACGATCGTCGCGCGCGCGCGCTTCTGCCCGAAGCCGTGGCGCCGGTAGACCAGCACGGCGGGATCGGTGAGCCAGCGACCAGACGATGTTCTTCGCGGAGAAGAAGCGAGCCACGAAACGCTGGCGCCAGCCTGGCGGGCGTTCCCGCGGGTCCTCGGTCATACGGCGAAGGATAACGTAGGGGTCATTGCCCTGCATTTTGCATAATGGCTCAGCATGCCTGACCCGATTCACATCCCCGAGGTCGTCGAGCCCGATGAAAAACTCCCGCGGGACCTCGTGGCGTTGCGGCGCTTCGCCTATCTGATGGACGAGGCCATCACGATCAAAGGCACGCCGATCAAGATCGGCCTCGACGCGCTCCTCGGCCTGATCCCCGGCATCGGCGACGTCATCGGCGCCGTGCTGTCGACGTGGATCGTCATCGGCGCGCTCCGGCACCGCGTGCCGGGACGGATCATCGCTGCGGATGATGCTGAACATCGTCATCGACCTGGTGTTCGGCGCGGTGCCGGTCGCGGGGGACGTGTTCGACTTTCTCTACGAGGAGAACGTCAAGAACATGCGGCTGCTCGAGAAGCACCGCGACCGCACGCGTCCTCCCCGCTCGGCGGCCGCGATCGCCTTCGTCTCCGTGCTGATCGTGCTGTTCGTGCTCGCCCTGGCCGTTGGGCTCGTAATGGCGGTCGCGCTTCTCGTTTTCTGGCTCATCGGCCAGCGGCCGGTAATCTAATATCCAGCGGCCGGTAATCTAATATCCAGCGGCCGGTGATCTAACAATGGCCCTTCCCTTCCTTCGCCGCCGCAAACCGCTGCGCTATCCGGGGCGCGCGCCGCTCCCGATGGTGCGCCGCCGCGTGCCGATGCGCTACCACATGCGCCACCAGTTCGGCGTGCGCGAGGTGGCGTTTCTGCAGACCATGCACGCGCTCACCGGCATGGCCATGTCCGAAGGGAATCGCACCGAGGTGCTGAAGAACGGCGTGCGGATCTTCCCGTCCATGCTGGCGGCAATCCGCACCGCGAAGAAGACCATCAACGTCGAGTTCTACATCTACTGGGACGGCGAGATCGGGCGCAAGTTCGCCGAGTCGCTCGCGGAGCGGGCGCGCGCGGGCGTAAAGGTGAACGTGATCCTCGACGCGGTCGGCTCCGCGCAGATGTCGCACGACCTCACCGACTTCATGGAGCGCAACGGCATCCAGGTCGAGTGGTACCACCCGCTGCGCTGGTACACGCTGTCGCGCGTCAACCATCGCACGCACCGCAAGCTCCTCATCGTCGACGGCGAGGTCGGCTTCTGCGGCGGCGTCGGCATCGCGGACGAATGGCAGGGCGACGCCGACACCAAGGACCACTGGCGCGAGACGGTCGTCCGCGTCGAAGGACCGGTCGTGACGCAGATGCAGTTCGCGTTTCTCGACAACTGGGTCAAGAGCCGCGGCGAGCTGCTGACGGGTCTCGACTACTTCCCGCAGGTGAAGCCGCGCGGGACGTGCATCGCGCACGTGGTGAAGTCATCGCCGAGCGAAGGCTCGTCCACGGCCAAGCTGCAGTACATCGTCTCCATCGTCGCCGCGAAGAAATCGATCTACATCAACAGCGCGTACTTCGTCCCCGACAAGGACACCATCCGCGCCATGGAGATGGCCGTGCGCCGCGGTGTGGACGTGCGCGTGATCGTCCCCGGCGAGTTCACCGACGTCCCGGTCGTGCGCCACGCCGGCCGGCTCTACTACAACCAGCTCCTCAAGCGCGGCATCCGCATCTTCGAGTACCAGCCGACGATGATGCACGCCAAGTCCATGGTGGTCGACGGCATCTGGACCACCATCGGCTCCTCCAACTTCGACGACCGCTCGTTCCGTTTGAACGACGAGGTGAACGTCAACATCTACGACGAGACCATCGCCGCGCAGATGGAGCAGATGTTCTTCGAAGACCTGGCCCGCAGCGAGGAGATCAACCGCCCGCGGTTCCTGCAGCGGTCGTGGATCGAGCGGATCAAGGAGCGGGTGGCGGGGTGGCTCAAGCCGCAGTTGTGATGTAGGGCGTGGCTTCAGCCCGCCCGCCCCGGGAGAGGCGGGCTGAAGCCACGCCCTACGTTTCCCAGTCGGTGTGGAGGAACGGCGCGTCGGCGCCTTTGTCGTTGCGCTGGTAGGTGTGGGCGCCGAAGAAGTCGCGCTGGGCCTGGGTCAGGTTCTGGGGGAGGTTGGCGGTGCGGTAGCTGTCGAAGTAGGCCAGCGAGGCGGAGAACGCGGGGACGGCGATGCCGTGGGTCTGGGCGAAGGTCGTGCAGCGGCGCCAGGAGTCCTGCGCGGCGAGGATGTCGTCGCGGAAGGCGTCGTCGAGGAGGAGGTTGGTCAGGTCTTCGTTGCGCTCGTAGGCGCGCATGATCGAGTCGAGGAACTTCGCGCGGATGATGCAGCCGGCCTTCCAGATGCGCGCGATCTCGCGGAGATCGAGACCCCACTTCCACTCGCGCGAGCCGGCGCGCATGAGGGCGAAGCCCTGAGCGTACGAACAGATTTTCGCGGCGTAGAGGGCGTCGTGGACGTCGCGGATGAATTGTTCGCGATCCGGCGGCGGAGGCGATGGAGGTGCAGGGAACACGCCCGCGGCGGCGACGCGCTCGTCTTTCATCGACGACAGCACGCGCGCGTCGATGGCGGCGGCGATGGTGGGGATCGAGACGCCGAGGTCGAGGGCCACCTGGGCGGTCCACTTGCCGGTGCCCTTCTGGCCCGCCTTGTCCATCACCTTGTCGACCAGCGGCGCGCCGCTCTCGGGATCGCGCACGCGGAAGATCTTCGCCGTGATCTCGATGAGGAACGACTGCAGCGGGCCTTCGTTCCACTTCTCGAAGATCTGCGCGAGCTCCTCCGCCCCGCACCCGAGGCCGCGACGCAGCAGGTCGTAAGCCTCGGCGATCAGCTGCATGTCGCCGTACTCGATGCCGTTGTGGACCATCTTCACGAAGTGGCCCGCGCCGTCGGGACCGCAGTACGTGACGCACGGCCCGGAGTCGCTGCGCGCGGCGATCGCTTCGAAGATCTCGCGCGTGTGCTCCCACGATTCGCGCGTGCCTCCAGGCATCAGCGACGGGCCGAAGCGCGCGCCCTCCTCGCCGCCCGACACGCCCGAGCCGACGAAGTGGAGGTTGCGCTCGAGCAGCTTCGCGGCGCGCGCCTGCGTGTCCTTGAACCACGAGTTCCCGCCGTCGATGACGACGTCGCCCTCATCGAGTAGCAGCGAGAGCTTGTGCAGCATCTCGTCGACCGGCGCGCCGGCCTTGATCATCATCATGATCCGCCGCGGACGCTCCAGCTCCGCGACAAACTCCTGCAGCGTGCGCGTGGCAATGAGCGCCTTGCCCGGATTCGCGGCACAGAACTTCACCGCCGTTTCCGGTTCGCGATTCCACACCGCGACACGGAAACCGTGATCGACGATGTTGAGGGCCAGGTTGGAGCCCATCACGCCGAGGCCGATCATGCCGAACTGAGAGCTCATCGCCCCTCACCCTGACCCTCTCCCCGCGCGGCGGGGAGAGGGGACTGGAGGTGCTTGACCGCCTGCGCCACCTGCTCCAGACCCTTCTCGACGTCCGTGCCGAGGTCGACGCTCAGCACGCGGCGCCCGCGGCTCAGCGAGCGACTGGAAATCGCCGATTGCCTGCGCGCGCACGAGCGCGCCGAAACCGAACTGCTCGTCCGGAATGGGGACGTCGCCCTCCGGCCCGCCGGTGAGCTGGAGGAACACGCCGTTGTCGCCGCCGCCCTTGTGGAGCTGGCCGGTGGAGTGGAGGAAGCGCGGTCCGTAGCCGCTCGTCGTCGCGACACGCAGCTCTCGCGCGATCGTCTCGCGGATCGCCGCGAGCTTCTCGTCGCGGCCGATCGTCTCGCCGAAGTACTCCGTCAGCGCGACGTAGTCGCCCGGCTTCACGCTGCCGAGGAGCGTCGCGATCGCGTCGGTGTCCGACACCGGTACGCGCTTGCCCGGAGGGCCGCCCGCGCCGGTCATCGTCCCCTTCTCCTTGAGCTCCGCGAGCAGGGCTTTGGTGTTGTCCTTCGACTCCTGCACGTTCGGCTGATCGAATGGATTGACGCCGATGATCGCGCCGGCGACCGCGGTCGCGAACTCGAAGAGGAAGAATGTCTCGCCCAGGTCGAGCGGGTCTTCGAGGACGATGTCGATGACGGGATGCCCCGCGGCCGCGAGCTCACGCAAGCGCGCTGTTTCATCGCTTCCCCGCAGGCGTACGGCAACGAACAGGCGGTCGTCGCTGTACTCGTTCGCCGCCAGAGCCGGCTCGCCCGCGATCGGGACGATCCCCTTCCCTTCCTTCCCCGTGCTCTCCGCGACCAACTGCTCGACCCAGAGTCCGAGGGTATCGAGCGGGCGCGGCGTGATGAGCGTGAGCTTGTCGCGGCCCTGCAGTGCAGCGCCACCGATCGCCGCGCCGAGAAGCGCGGCCGGGTTCTTGCGGACCTGCGGGCAGCGTGGAGACGTGCGACCGCGTGCAGCGCGCGCTCCAGCAGGGTTGCGATGTCGACGCCCGCGAGCGCCATCGGCACGAGGCCGAAGAACGACAGCGCGGAGTAACGCCCGCCGATGTCGGCGGGGTTGACGAAGATGCGGCGGAAGGTGTCGCGTTGCGCGTCCTCGACGAGCTTGGTGTCCGGATCGGTGACGGCGACGAAGTTCTCGCCCGCTTTGCCGCCCTTCGCCTGCTTCACGCGATCGTAGAAGTAGCGGTGGAACATCGCCGGCTCGGTGGTCGTGCCGGACTTCGACGCGACGATGAACAGCGTCTTCGCGACGTCGATCTTCGCCTCCAGCATGCGCACGGCCTCGGGGACGGTGGAGTCGAGCACGAGGAGCTCGGGATACCCGTCGCGTTTCCCGAAGAGCCGCCGCACGACCTCGGAGCACAGACTCGAGCCGCCCATGCCGAGGACGACGACGTGGTCGAAGCCCTCGCGCAGCTCCTCGGTCAGCTCCAGGATGCCCTTTGCGTTGCGGTGCATCATCTCGATCACCGGCAGCCACCCGAGGGCGTTGTCGATGAGCTTGCGGTGGGCGTCGTCGGACTTCCAGAGCGAGCTGTCCTTCGCGTGGATGCGGGTGACGAACTTCTCTTTCTCGGCGCGCGCGATGGCATCATCGACGTCGAGGCCGTGCAGCGTGACGCGATCGGGCAGGCCGCGTACGACGGCGTCGCGACGCGCTTCGATGGTCATCATGAGCTGCTCGAACGACTCGTTGAACGACTTCACGCCCTCGGCCGTCAGCTTGTCAGTGATGGCTTTGAGGCTGAAGCCTTTTGCCTCGAACTCTTCGAGCACGCGGCGCGCTTCGTCGATGTCCTGCTCGATCGTCATCTCCACTTCGCCGTGATCCTTGAACGCGTCGTATGTCGCGGGCGGGATGGTGTTGACGGTGTCCGGTCCGATGAGCGACTCGATATAGAGCACGTCGCGGTACTTCGGGTTTTTCGTGCCTGTCGAGGCCCACAGCGGGCGCTGCACGCGCGCGCCTTTGTCGCGCAGCTTCTGGAAGCGCTCGCTGGTGAAGATCTTCTTGAAGAGCTGATAGGCCATCTTCGCGTTGGCGATGGCGACCTTGCCCTGCAGGTCGGTGATGCCCTTCGCTTCGAGCTGCTTGTCCGCCTGCGCGTCGATGCGGCTGACGAAGAAGCTGGCCACGGAGGCGATGTGGCCGATGGGCAGGCCCTGGGAGGCGCGTTTCTCGAGCCCGCGCAGGTACGCTTCGATGACCTGCGCGTAGACGTCGTTCGAGAAGATCAGCGTGACGTTGATGTTGATGCCGAGGGCGATGGCCTGCTCGATCGCGGGGATCCCTTCGGGCGTCGCCGGGATCTTGATCATCACGTTCGGCCGCGCCACTTTCGTGAACAGCCGCTTCGCCTCGGACACCGTGTGTGCAGTGTCGTTGGCGAGGAGGGGCGAGACTTCGAGGCTGGCATAGCCGTCGTCGCCTTTGGTCTTGTCGTAGACCGGCGCGAAGACGTCCGCGGCGTTGCCGATGTCCTCGGCCACGAGCTCGTCGTAGATCTCGTCGCGCGACTTGCCCTGCGACGCGAGGGTGCGCAGCTGGGCGTCGTAGTCCTCGCTCCCGCCGATGGCCTTCTCGAAGATGGTCGGGTTGGAGGTCAGACCGCGGAGGTCATCCTCGTCGATCAGCTGTTTCAGCTTTCCGGTCGTGAGGAGCTTGCGCTCCATCTGATCGAACCAGACGCTCTGGCCGGTTTTTGCGAGCTCTACGAGGGGGTTCATGTCATGGCCTCCGTTGCGGCGATAAGCATATTCGAGTCCGGAAAGAGTGCTGAGTCCTGAGTCCTGAGTCCTGAGTCACACCCACCCCGGACTCAGGACTCAGGACTCAGGACTCAGGACTTCTTCTAAGCCAGCTTTGCGAATGGCGTTCAGCGCGATGCGGCCGACGAATACGGCGACCGCGACCGCTCCGATGGCGGTGACGGTCAGAAGGACGCGGTTGCCGCTGCCGGTGAGCGCGGCCGCCCCCGCCGCGCCGGCCCAGGTGAAGGCGAGCGTGCCGGGGATGATCCCAAAAAACGTGATGACGGCGTATTGCGGGAGGCGCACACCGGTGAGTCCGAACGCGTAGTTCACCCAGGTGAACGGCGGAAAGCCCGAGAGGCGCACGAGCCAGAGGATCTTCGTGCCTTCGTTCGTGATGGCGCGGTCGAGCGCACGGAACTTTGGGTTGTCTCTGGTCATGCGCTCGACGCGGTCGCGGAGCACCGTACGGGCGAGGAGGAAGGCCAGCACGGCGCCGAGAGTCGCGCCGGCGAGGACGATGAGCGAGCCTTTCACGAAGCCGAAGATCGCGCCCGCGCCGAGGGTCAGGGCGAGCGCGGGAATGAGGAGGACGCAACAGACGGCGTACGCGAGCGCATAGACGACATAGCCCCCCGGGCCGATGCCGCGCACCCAGGTCTGGAACTGCGCGACCCACTCGCCGAGAGGGAGCATCCGGACGGCGATGGCGAACGCGACGAGCAGCGCGAGCGCGAGGACGAGTTTGATTCTCATAGCCCCGAGCGAAGTCGAGGGCCAAGTTAGCACCAACCGCTCGGGACTAGCGGAGAAAGACTTTCTTCGTGCTCCTGAAGAGCATCACGAACGTGCTGACGCCGCCGAGGATCGCGCCGAAGAGCAGGCCGGCCATGCCGCTCGCCGCGACTTTCACCAGTCCGCCGCCCGACTTATGCTTCCCGTACATCGGCACCATCGTCGGGCGCACCACGACTGGCTCTACTGTTTTCGGACGATCCTCGGGACGTTGCGCCTGTGCACGCGCCTCGCGCTTGGACGTGTCGCCCTTCAGCGAGCCGAACGTGCGCGCGTACACCTGCGTGAATTCCGCGCCGAGGAAGAGGATCTGGGCGGACCAGTAGACCCAGATCAGCAGGATCACAAGCGAGCCCGCGGCGCCGTAGGCCGAGCCGGGCGCGGCCTTGCCGAGGTAGACGCCGAGTCCCCACTTCCCGACGACGAATAGCACCGCCGTGATCACCGCGCCCAGCCAGACGTCGCGCCACGCGATCTTGAGGTCCGGGAGGATGCGGAAGATCGCCGCGAAGAGCACCACCGCGACGGCAAACGACAACGCCAGGCTCAGGAGGTTCGCGACGGCTTCGCCCCCGACGAACCGCGAGACGTAGCCGCCCATTGCCGCGATGACGGTATCGAGCACGAGGGTCACCAGCAGCAGGAAACCGATCCCCAGGACCATGGCCATCGAGAGAAAGCGCTCCTTGACGAAGCCCAGGATTCCCGCGGCTTTCTTCTCTTCCACGTTCCAGATCGTGTTCAGCGCGTCCTTGAGCTGCCCGAAGACGCCCGACGCGCCGAGCATCAGCGTGACGATGCCGATGACCGTGGCGACCGTCCCGCTCGTGGGCTTTGCCGCCGCCTGGATCATCTGCTCCAGCGACTCCGCCATCTGCGCGCCGAAGACCTTGCCGAGCTCGGCGGAGATCTTCCCCTGCGCCGCCTCCTGCCCGAAAAACAACCCCGCCATCGCCACCGCGATCAGCAGAAGAGGACCGATCGAGAAGATCGTGTAATACGCGAGGGCAGCGCCGAGGCGCTGCGCCTTGTCCTCGCCGAATTCTTTGAAGGTTTCTTTGAGTACCTTGACGTACTTGCCCATCGCTCTCCGGCTCCCGGAGGGTCGAAAGAGCAACGCACGGGCCATCAACCCGCGTCGGTACGCGCCGGCGACTGTTGCATCGCCAGCTCGACGAGATCGTCAGTTCTTCGCGCGTCACGAATACAGCGCTCGAAGATGGGACAGCAGCTCGGAAGGTGCGGCTTCGATTGACGTTTCGCCATCTTCAGTGATGCCCGCTGCCCTGTCGCGGAAGAACCACTCATAGCGGCCGCTCGCTGCGATCTCCGCGTCCAGATACCGGCCGCCTTTGATCCATGAAAACCGCAATCCGCCGTCGTCCATCGGCACGCAGTTCGGAGCGGCAGCGTGGGACATAGTTTCGTGAATCTGCCGCCACAGTTTTTCCGCCACGGATGCGACGGGCTCCGATGCGAGGCGTCGCCCCGGCAGCGACCGGAGATACGCCGACAGCCGGTCACTGGCATTCGCAGCCGGGTCGACGGCTGGCGCGTATGTCTGTTCCTGCGTTGGCATAGTCGTAATGACGCCTTACATGGTAACGCTCATTTCCTCTCCTTCATCCAGGCGATGCCGCGTACGAGCGATTCGCGCATCGCGTCGCGGGACAGCCGCACCGGCCGGCCGTGCCCCGGCAGCACCCACTCGAACGAGTAGTCGAGCAGGCGTTCCATCGAATGGATCTGTTCGGGCCACGAGTACCAGCACGCGCTGCGGAACGCATAGAGGTGGCCGCGAGGAACGCTCCAAGCGAGGTGGTCACCGGTGAAGAGGTACTTCTCCCGATACAGGAACACCGCGTGGCCGCGGGTGTGGCCGGGGGTGGGGATCATCAGAATGTCGTCGCCGAGGTCGACCGGGCCTTCCCCGCGGGGCATGCGCTCGAAGACGCGGCCACGCGCGTCGTCGAAGTGCAGGACGCGCTCGCAGCCGAAGCGCTCGCGAAACTTCGCGTGGTCGGCGATGTCGTCCTGGTGCGTGAGGAGCATCCGCCGGACGTTGCCGAGGCGTTTGACGAGGGGCTCGGCGAAGCGGGGGGAGTCGATGAGGATCTCGCGGTCGCGCAGGAAGTGGGCGATCGCGCCGAAGGAGCTCTCGCTCGCGTAGCCGCAGCGGTAGACGTCGCCGTCGACCAGCTCCGGCAGCGCGTCGATCGCCGGACGCGCGCTCCGCGACGAGCCGATCGACGCCGTCGGGCAACTGATCAGCGCCTTCTGCGCCGCGAGCATCTCCTCGTCATTCTCGGGTTGATGGGAAACGAACGACTGATCGCGCGCGTCGCTGAACACCTCCGGCGCGAAGATCCGGCACGCGTCGCAGTCGATGCACGTCGAGTCGACGAAGAAATCGCCCGGAACGTTCTCCGGGAGGCGGAGCTCCGGATCAGCCATGCACACACATCAACCGATCACAAAGCGTCCGCCTTCCGCCGCGCCTCCTCGATCATCTCCCGCTCGCCGTACACCTCCGCCGCGGCCACGGCCCGCTCCGCATGCTTGCGCGCGCTCCGGCGATCGCCGTCTTCGGCCGACAGCTCAGCGAGCTTCGTCTCCGCCGCGTTGACCGCGCGCCAGCTCTTCGCGCAGCGCGCAGTGGCGGCGGACTCGCGCAGCAGCGCCTTCGCGCGGGGGCGGTCTTTCCCGGTCTCGAGCTCGAAATCGGCGAGGAGGTTCAACGCGAACGGGACGAGCGCGTGCGCGCCGGCCTCGCGGCGCAGATCGAGCGACCGCGTGTAGTGCTGCCGTGCCGACGCGATGTCGCCGCCGACCTGCGACAGGTAGCCCAGGTGCCGATGCGCGAACGATTTCGCGAGCGGATCCTGCGCGAGCCGCAGCGCGCGGTCGAACGCGTCGCGCGCCGCCGGATAGTCTTCCTGCATCTGCCGGACGAGGCCACGGTAGAACCACGGGTCGCTCTGCTCGCGGACCCGCAGCGTCGCATCGAGCGCCGCGTCGACCGTCTCCCAGTCACCGTTGCCGGCGAGCTTCTGCCAGTAATGCCAGCGCGCGATTCCGTGCAGCGCGTCCGCGAGAGCCACGCGATCCCCCGAGGCCTCGGCCGCCGCACGAGCCGTTTCGCAGGCGCGCCACGCCTCATCGACGCCGAGGTGGTGATACGAGCTGCGGTCGAGCAGCAGGTGCGCGCGCTTCGCGAGCAACCGCGCTTTCGTGGCGCCGTCCGCCTTCGCGATCGCGGCATCGAGCTTCCGCTCGGCCAGGCCCCATGTTCCGGACAACCATTCACTCGCACCGGCGGAGAACGCGAAGAGCAGCAGGATCGTCAATCGCAACATGCGCGACACGATAAACGCGGTGGTGACGCGCGGAGCATGCGTGTCACCGCGATGTTGCGTCTGTTGCATTTTGTCACGGTGATCACTTGACTCCGGACCACAAGTGCAGAAAAATCTGCACTTGATGACCCGGCGCAAGCCCGCCCCTCCCGCCACTCTCAGCAAACGCGAGCGCCAGGTGCTGGACGCGATTTACGCGCGCGGCGAGGCCACCGCCGCGGACGTGTTCGAAGCGCTGGCCGACGCGGCGAGCTACAACGCCGTGCGGTCGACGCTGACGATCCTCGAACAGAAAGGACACCTCCGGAAGCGCGAGGAGGCGAGGAAGTATGTGTACCGGCCGGCGGTAGCGCCGGAGAAGGCGCGCGGATCGCGGCTGGCGGAGCTGATGAAGACGCTCTTCGCCGGCTCGCCGACGCAGCTCGTGAGCACGCTCCTGGACGAGGAGCGGCCGAGCGACGAAGACCTGGCGGAGATCGAGAAGATCGTGCGCGCGGCGCGGAGGAAGTCATGATCGATGCGACGATTCGAGGATCGCTGATCCTCCTCGCGGCATTCGCGGCGCTGCGGTTCCTGCGGCATCGCTCGGCGGCGGAGCGCGAGCTGGTGCTGCGCTGCGCGATTCTGGCGATGCTCGTGCTGTCGGCGATCGCGGCGACGATGAGCGCGGCGCTGTTGTGGCTTGCGGGCGTCGCGGTGATGGCCGGGCGCCTCGCGCTGAGCGTGCGCGCGGTGCGCGGCATCGCGTCCCGCGAGGTGCGTCGGATCGGGCGCGTCACGATTCGCGTGGGAGACACGCCGACCCCGATGACGTGGGGCGTGCTGCGGCCGGTGATCCTGTTGCCGGAGAGCGCCCTGCGCGAGAAGGCGATTCTGCGGCACGAGCTCGCGCACGTGCGGCGTGGCGACGCGCTGGTGCTCGTCCTCGCCGAGCTGACGAAGGTGCTGCAGTGGTTCAACCCGCTGGTGTGGCTGGCGGTGAAGCGTCTGCGCGCGGAGAGCGAGCGCGCGTGCGACGACGCCGTCGTTACCTCGGGCATCGCTCCCGCGGAGCTCGCGGCCCGTCTGGTGCGCGCGGGTGTCGGACGGCGCGTGCTCGCGCTGCTCGACCCGCGCGTGCGCCGAACGGCGCCCTCTCCCGTTGCCATCGCGGCGGTGGTCGCGATCGCCTGCGCGAGCGTCGTCGTGGCGGTGCCACGGACGGCGGATCGCTACGCCGATACGTACGGCATCCCGCCGAAGCTCGCGCGGACGATCATCGAGGCCGCGGCGGCCGAAGACGTCGACGTCGACCTCGCGTTCGGCCTGGTGAAGGCGGAGAGCAACTTCCGCGCGGACGCCGTGAGCGCCGGCGGCGCGATCGGGCTGACGCAGATCCTGCCATCCACGGCGCGCAGGCTGGATCCCACCGTGACGCGTGAAGACCTCTTCGCGCAATGCACCAACCTCCGCCTCGGGTTCCGGCACCTGCGCGCGGAGATGAACCGCTTCGGCGGCCGCGACGCCGCGCTCGTCGCCTACAACCTCGGCGCACGCCGCGTCCGTGAGCTCCACGCCTCGGGCAAGCCGCTGCCGACGCAGTACGCGAAGCTCGTGCTGGGGTCGATCCGATGAACGTCCTGGCACTGGTCTTCGCCACTGTCCTGACGGCGGAGCCGGTCGCGCTGCCGCGCACGACGACGCTGCACGTCACCGCGAAGTCCAACGGCGTCGCGTACAAGCTGTACGTCAGCCTGCCGCGCGATTACGAGAAATCGCAGGAGCGCTATCCGGTGATCTACACGCTGGACGCGGACTACTCGTTCGCCGTCGCGCGCAATGTGGTGGAGCACCTCGCCGACCGCGACCACCTGCGGTGGGCGATCGTCGTCAGCATCGCGTACGACGGTCCAGACCAATACCGCGTGAATCGCACGCGCGACTACACACCGACGCACACGCCCGACGGCGGCTACGGGCCGGAGTACCAGAAGCACTCCGGCGGCGGCCCGAAGTTCCGGCAGTTCCTGGGCGACGAACTGATCCCGCTGATCGACCGCACGTATCGGACGACCAGCGAACGCACGCTCGTCGGGCATTCGTACGGAGGGCTGTTCAGCTCCTGGACGATGCTGACGACGGACCTCTTCACCGGCTACGTGATCGTTGGGTCTCAGCCCTGAGCGAAGCCGAAGGGCCGGCTTAGCACCAACGGCGGCGTTTGCACGAAGCGCGATGCGCGCGCGGTCGCCTGTGGGGTCGTATAGCGTTACTGCTAAATTGGCCCTTCGACTGCGCTCAGGGCTTAGAGAGAAGGGCTTAGGGAGATGGCTATGAAACGACTGGCGTTGTTGCTGTTTGTTGCCTTTGCCGCGACGGCCTCCGAGATCGCGGTGACGTTCGACGATCTCCCGATCGTCACGTCCTCCGATCCCATCGCCGTGCAGCAGCGCGTCACGCGCGACCTCCTCGGCCACCTCACCTCGCGCAAGATCCCGGTGGTGGGACTGGTGAACACGCGCAAGCTCGCGTCGCCGGCGCACGTCGCGCTGCTCGACCGCTGGCTGGAGGCGGGATTCGAGCTGGGCAACCACACGTACTCGCATCCCGATCTGCACCGCGTGAGCGCCGAGGCGTTCGAGGAGGACATCGTCAAAGGAGAGACGCCGTTGCGCGAGGTGATCCGCCACCATCGCGGGACGTTCCGCTACTTCCGGCATCCCTTCCTGCACACGGGGCGCACGGACGAGGTCCGCGCGCGGATCGCCACGTTCCTCGCGAAACGCGGCTATACCGTGGCGCCGGTGACGATCGACAACTCGGAGTGGATCTTCGCACGGGCGTATGCGCTTGCGAAAGGCGCACAGCAGAAGAAGGTCGTGGACGCGTACCTCGACTACATGATGGCGAAGGTCGCGTATCACGACGCGGAGGCGAAGAAGCTGTTCGGCCGCGAGATCCGGCAGGTGCTGCTCGTCCACGCGAACGCGTTGAACGCGCACGCGTTCGGGAAGCTCGCGGACCGGCTGGCGAAAGCGGGGCATCGCTTCATCACGCTGGAGCGCGCGCTCGAGGATCCGGCGTATCAGTCGCGGGACGGGTGGCGGGGGGCGGGCGGGATCTCCTGGTTGGACCGGTGGGCGATCACGCGGGGCGTTCCGAAGGGGTTCTTCGACGGAGAGCCGCGGACGCCGCAGTGGGTGCAGGACTTGGCGGGATTCGAGGAGTGAAGCGACTCGCAGCCCTGAGCGAAGCCGAAGGGCCGAGTTAGCACCAACGCGGCGTGCTCCCAGAGGCGACTGCACGTGCACCGCGCTTCGTGCCCATGCGGCGTTGCTGCTAAGTCGGCCCTTCGGCTGCGCTCAGGGCTAACGTGGCCTTCCCAAGCCTCAACTTCTTGCGCGTCTGCTCCGACGACATCCAGCGGATCGTGCCGAAAATGGGCCGCTCCGGCGCCCAGGGCCGGTCGTGCTTGCCAAAGCACCAGAGGATGCCGGCGTGCGTGTTCGGGTCGCGACCGTCAAGCGCATAAACGTCGTGCAGCCGCACCATTGCCGCATGCGCCTCCTCGGGGGTCTCGCTCCACTCGATGATCTTCTTGCCCCAGAGCATGCGCAGGTAGTTGTGGATCACGCCGGTCTCGAGGAGCTGGCGCTGGGCGAGGTTCCAGACGTCGTCGTGTGTGCCGGCGCGCTCCAGCTCTTCATCGGTATAGGACGGCTTGCGGCGGTCGCGCCGGTGTTTGTCGAGGGTCTGTTTCGCCCAGTTGGGGAGGGCGTCGAGGGAAGCGTAGCGGGGGTTGTAGAAGCAGAGGTTGAAGGAGAGCTCTCTGCGGATGATGGCCTGTTCGAGGAAGCCCTCGGCGTCGTCCCGGTGGAGGACGGCGGCGACGGCTTCGCGGATGCCGAGGTGGCCGAAGTGGAGTCTGGGCGAGATGCCGGTGCCGCGCAGGTCGGCGGGCGGATTCCAAAGCGGAGGCGTTGCCTCCGCACTCCAGAAATGCTCGAAGAGCTTGAAGGCTTTGTCGCGGAAGAAGCGGGCGGAGTATTGCTCCTTCTCCATCGCGCGCATGGGGAGGATGCCGTTGCCGTCGAACAGGTGCGTCGCGTGCGGTGGCGTGGGAAGCGTCGGAAACTCATCGGTGACGACGAACTTCGCGTCGTCGAGGATCGACCGATCGGGCTCGAAGTGATACTCGACGTCTGCCTCGCGTTTCGTCCGTTCCGCGCCTGCGCGGAGGAATGCCTCGATGCGCGGCGAGAGGTGCGGCTCGTCGAGCCATTCGGCCATGATTACGCGCTTGCCGAGGGACTTCGCGAAGTCGAGGGCGAGGTTGTTGCGGGCGCGGCGGGCGGCGCACGCGTGATAGACGACGTAGGATCCCCGCGGATTGCCCTCGCGCACCTGGGTGACGCGCAGCGCGAAGGGGTCGGGCACCGGCGTCAACCTCCGCAGAGGCAGAAAGGAATGGCCCGGCACGGCCGGATTCTAGTTCCGCCGCATTTTGCCGAGAAGGAAAACGACCAAATAGACCGCGGCGCCGGTCAGGGCGCCTACCAGGCTCGACGTGAGAATCGAGAGGGAGCGGCGAGGGCGTTCGAGGACGTGGAACCCGTTGACGAGATCCCGGAAGAGGCCCTGTGTGTCCGCCACCGTTTCGGCGGTCGCCGTGGTGGTGAGGACGTACGCGCGTTCGTGACCGGGCACGAGGTATTGATCGATATGGAGGGTCACGGGTCTGCTCAGCGGCTGCGTGAAGCTGACCAGACGCCGGCCGCCGACAGCGCTCGGGTCGGCCTCACCACCATGCCCGGCAGGAGTGCAGGATGGGCGAACGGTGATCGCCGCGCAGGCTTCGCCGCGGGCGGCGTCGCCGCGTCGCGGCAGCGGCTGCAACCCGTGGACACGGCAGGGTCGTACCGCAGTCCGTGCACGTCGCACCGGACGCTTTTCGGAGGTTGTTGCTGCTTATCCATACGGGTGGAAGACGCGCCAATCATAGCGAAGTTGAGTCCGCCCGTGCCCCGCCACGGATTTTTTTCGAAGCGCCCTCGATTGTGGGTCGAGTCATGTTCGACAACCTGCAGGAAAAGATGGACAGGGTCTTCAAGACCCTTCGCGGTGAAGCCAGCCTCAACGAGTGGCACATCGAGAACGCCCTGAAAGAGATCCGCGTCGCCCTCCTCGAGGCCGACGTCCACTTCAAGACCGTCAAAGACTTCACGAACCGCGTGAAGGAGAAGGCCAACGGCTCGGACGTGCTCACGGCCTTCTCGCCCGCGCAGCAGGTCACGAAGATCGTCCGCGACGAGCTCCAGGCGCTCCTCGGCGGCAACGAAGTCGGCCTCGCGCTGGTCGGGTCGCCCGCCGTCGTGATGATGGTCGGCCTGCAGGGCTCCGGTAAGACGACCACCTCGGGCAAGCTCGCCAATCACCTGAAGAGCCGCGGGCGGCGTCCGCTGCTCGTGCCGTGCGACGTCTACCGCCCCGCCGCCATCGACCAGCTCCGCATCGTCGCGAACAACGTGAAGGTGCCGTTCTTCGAGATCGGCGACAACCGCAATCCGATCGACATCGCGCGTAAAGCGCTGTCCGAGGCGAAGACGCTGCTGTACGACACCGTCATTCTCGATACGGCGGGCCGGCTGCACATCGACGACGAGCTCATGAAAGAGCTCCACACCATCCGCGACGACGTCCGTCCCTCGGAGATCCTGTTCGTCGCCGACGCCATGACCGGCCAGGACGCCGTGAAGTCGGCGAAGGAGTTCGACGACCGCCTCGGCGTGACCGGCATCGTCCTGACGAAGCTCGACGGCGACGCCCGCGGTGGCGCCGCGCTGTCCATCAAGTCCGTCGTCAACCGTCCCATCAAGTTCGTCGGCGTCGGTGAAAAGTACGCGGACCTCGACGTCTTCTATCCCGACCGCATGGCCCAGCGCATCCTGGGCATGGGCGACGTGCTCTCGCTGATCGAGAAGGTCGAGGCCGAGGTCGATCAGAAGGAAGCGGCGCGGCTGGCGGAGAGGGTCGCCAAGGACAAGTTCACGCTCGAAGACCTTCGTTCGCAGCTCCAGCAGGTCAAGAAAATGGGCCCGCTGTCGTCGCTGGTGAACATGCTCCCGGGCGCGGGAAAGATCAGCGAGGACGACATCGACGAGAAGGCCATCCTGCGCATGCAGGCCATCCTCGACTCGATGACCAAGAAAGAACGGGAGTTCCCCCAGATCCTCAATGGCCACCGCAAGAAGCGCATCGCCAAGGGGTCCGGGACGTCGGTGCAGGAGATCAATCGCCTCCTGAAGCAGTACCTGCAGATGAAGAAGATGATGAAAACGTTCTCGAAGGGCTTCGGGGCGCGGAAGTTCGGAAAGATGATGAAGGGGCTGCCGCCGGAATTCATGCAGTAGACTGTGGCGACACAGAGGAGGTCGCTATGGTTCCGCTGAGTGCACTCTGGCTCCCGATCCTCGTCTCCGCGGTCGTGCTGCAGTTCGTCAGCGCGCTCATCCACATGGCCTTGGGGTTCTGGCACACGGCCGACTACCGCAGCGTCGGCGACGACCGTCCGTTCCTCGACCTGCTGCGCGGGCTCAAGTCCGGCCTGTACGTCGTTCCGCGCATGATGCAGAAGCCGACGCCCGAGCAGCGCGCGGAATGGGAGAGCGGCCCGACGGCGGTGATGTACGTCCGCAACCCCGCCCGGTTCTCGTTCGGGAAAACGCTCGCGCTCTACTTCCTCTACTGCCTCGTGAGCGCGATCTTCGTCGCCTACATCGCGGGCCAGACGCTGGCGCCCGGCACGCCGTACCTGCGCGTGTTCCAGATCGCCGGCGCGACGGGGACGATCTTCTGGGCGTTCGGCAACAACATCAGCGACGCCATCTGGTACGGCAAGCCGTGGGGTGTGGCGTTCAAATACGTGATCGACGGACTCCTTTACGGGCTGCTGATGGGCGGCGTCTTCGGGTGGCTGTGGCCCTGAGTGGATGAGCTGATCGCCAAGTGGCGGCGAGAGCTGTTCTCGGGCACAGAGTGGCAACTGGACACGTATCGGTCGCCGGCAGCTGGAGCGCTGTCCGGGGTGTGGTTGAAGGCGTGCCCGGAAGCTCCTTACGGCGCCTACATGAAGCCGACGACGTACCACTTTGAAGCTCCGGTTGCCGCGAAGGAGAAGATCGCGGCAGATCTCGCGTTCGATGTCGGCGTGTTCGTCGCGCCAGTGCTGCTTTACGACAGCAGCTATCGATTCGGAGCTGTTCAGAACGAGTGTTGCGTCTCCCTGGTCACTCACGCCGAGGTGGCTCCTTGGGTGCTGTTCTGGGAAGACGCGGGGGCGGACTCACTCATTGGTGCCGCAATCCGAGGAGCCGCGGCGGAACGCGTCTCCTCGCTGCTCGTGTTCGACCTGTGGATTGATAACCGCGACCGAAACAATGCCGGGAACGTCGTCTATGGGGTTGATCGAAAATACCCCGGCCGCAGCGGCTTTGTGGGGCTCGACCACTCCAACTCCATGGGGGTTGGACGGTCCTGGTCCGCGAAGAGGTGGCAAGCGCTGACGTTCCCGCCCTTCCCGGACGCGTTGAGGCAGGCCTTCGATCAGTCCGTCATGATCCGAGTCGCGGAACGTATCGCCACCCTGCCTGACTGGCGCGTCTCCGAGTGCGTTCAGCGGATCCCTGACCTCTATTTGCGAAGCAATGAGCGGAGCGAACTCCTCGATGGCCTCCTCGGCAGGAAGAAGGTCATTCAGGCGTTCGTTTCGCAAAACGCGTAAGCTATTGCCGCGATGCGAAGTCGTTATCACTACATGACGCTCTGGTATCAACCTTCCCTCGGGATGCCGGAAAGGGAGCCGTTCGGAGTGCTCGTCGAGTCTCACGCGAGCTCGCATCGCGAAGTGTTCGGAATCCTCAAGCGCATGGAGAGCGACAAGAGCTCCGTGGTCAGGGAGGTCCTGGCGAATCTGCCAGAGATACTCAGAAAGAGACTCGCCGCCGCTGCCGATCGTGCAACCGGTGATCGCGCTATCCTCGACGAGCTCCGGCGGGATCTTCAGTGGAACGTCCACGCGGACGCAGTCGCTCCCATTGATTCCGATCTCACCTTGCGTCAGGTGGCGTACGGCCTGTTCGCCGAACGGGTCGACGTTGACCGTGCCGAGCTGACCCAACTCCGTGAGGATCACATCGAGCAGCCCACGTCCGCGTCCGTCGGTACGCAGTACACGATCGATCTGGTCGCCTAGCGGAGGAATTCGCCCCATGGGGTTGCTGTTCGGCCGGTCGCTCGGGTACGATTCCGCGCCCGAAACCTCAAGGAGTTATTGATCCATGCTGAAGATTCGTTTGCGCCGCGGTGGAGCCACTCATGCCCCCTTCTACCGCATCGTGGTCTCCGACTCGCTCAAGACGCCGTCCGCGGCGACGGTCGAGCAGATCGGGCATTACGACCCGAAGAAGAACCCGGCTGACGTGAAGATCGACCGCCCGCGCGTCGACTACTGGGTCAGCAAGGGCGCCCAGCTCTCTCCGACCGTGAAGTCGCTGCTGAAGAAGTACAAAGCCTGAGGTGCCGTGCGCGAGCTGATCGAGTTCCTGGCCCAGTCCCTCGTCGATAATCCCGACGATGTGAGGGTGAGCAGTCACGACCGTGACCAGCAGACCATCCTCGAGCTCGAAGTCGCGCCGGCAGACCTCGGCAAGGTGATCGGGCGCCAGGGCCGTACGGCCCGCGCCATCCGCACGGTGCTGAACGCGGCGAGCCAGAAGTCGCGCCGCCGCTTCTCGCTCGACATCCTGGACTGAGGCGATGTCCGGCCGCATCGCCGTCGGCGTCATCCGCAAAGCGCACGGAGTCCGCGGCGAGGCCAGCGTCGAGCCGTGGAGCGACGCGCCGGAGCGCTTCGACGACTTCGCGTCCGTGACACTCGTCTCGCCCGACGAGGCGCAGACACGCGAGGTGAAGATCGAGCACGTCCGCACGCACGCCGGCCGCGCGCTGGTGAAATTCGCCGGCATCGAGACACCCGAGGAAGTGCAGCTCCTGCACAACTGGACGCTGGAGATCCCCGAGGAAGACGCTCGCGAGCTGGAGGAGGACGAGTACTTTCTCCACGACCTCCCCGGCCTCACGATCGTCGACGTCGAGGGGCGCGAGCGCGGCGTGGTGATCGACGTCTACGAGGGCGGCGGCGGGATCCTCCTCAACGTGAAGCGCCCGGACGGCAAAGAGTTCGAGCTGCCGTTCGCGGCCGACATCTGCACGGAGATCGATCTCGAAGCGAAGCGCATCGTGGTCGCGCTCCCGGAAGGACTGGACGACCTCGATGCCGTTACGGATTGATTTCGTCACCATCTTCCCGCGGATGTTCGACGGCTTTCTCGCGGAAGGCGTCATCCCCCGTGGCGTCAAACAGGGGCTGCTGGACATCCGGGTGTGGGACCTGCGCGACTACGCCACCGACAAACACCGCTCCACGGACGACGAAGCCTACGGCGGCGGACCGGGCATGGTCATGCTGGGCGAGCCGGTGTTCCGGTGCGTGGAGGCCCTGTTGTCATCCCGAGCGTCGAGCGAGGGACCTGGGCGGGAGGGGCACCAAGCACACGATTCGAGCACCGCCCACCCAGGTCCCTCGCTCGACGCTCGGGATGACAACAGGGCGCACCTCGTCATGACCACCCCCCAAGGCCGCCGCTTCGATCAGGGCGTCGCCAGGGAGCTCAGCGCCAAAGATCACCTCGTCCTCCTTTGCGGGCGTTACGAGGGCTTCGACCACCGGGTTCACGAAGCTCTGACCCCGGACGAGATCTCGGTCGGCGACTTCGTCGTCTCCGGGGGCGAACTGCCGGCCATGCTCATCGCCGACGCCATCGGGCGGCTGATCCCCGGGGTCGTCGGGAACACCGGCTCGGTCGAGGAAGACTCGTTCTTCCGCGGCCTGCTCGACTATCCGCACTACACGCGCCCCGAGGAGCTGCGGGGGCGGCGGGTGCCCGACATCCTCCTGTCCGGGCATCACGAGAAGATCCGCAAGTGGCGGAAGGAGCAGGCCTTGCGGGCGACGCTGGAGAAGCGGCCGGACCTGCTGGAGACCGCCGAGCTCGACGACGAAACCCGGGAAATACTCGGGAAGCTCGGCAAGTTCTAGCGCGGGCCGTTATACTGACGCGCTTTTTCAATCACACTGGAGTACTAGTCATGGCAGAAATCATGAAGCTCGTCGAGTTGGCGGAGATGAAGCGGACGGACCTTCCGTCTTTCTCTCCCGGCGACACGATCAAAGTCCACGTCAAAGTCAAAGAAGGCGACAAAGAGCGCATCCAGATCTTCCAGGGTGTCGTGATCTCGCGCCGCGGCGGTGGTGCACGGCAGATGTTCACCGTCCGGAAGGTCTCGGGCGGCATTGGTGTGGAGCGTATGTTCCCGCTCTATTCTCCGACGATCGACAAGATCGAGGTGGAACGTCATGGCCGGGTCCGTCGCGCGAAGCTCTACTACCTCCGGGATCTCCGCGGCAAAGCCGCGCGCATCGAAGAGCGCCGCCAGAAGTAAGCGGCGCACCCCGGACGAACGCCTCTACGACTCCCTGTTCGCGGAGCTCGCGCGCGTCGCTGAGATGTCAGTGATCGAGCGCAGGCTCCGCGATTCTGGTTTTCGCTGCATCGCCGGCACGGACGAAGTGGGCCGCGGCTGTCTGGCCGGTCCCGTCGTCGCGGCGTGCGTGATCCTCCCCGCCGACCCCACCCTCTTCGGCGTCAACGACTCCAAGCTCGTCGACCACGAAGACCGCCTCGGCATCTGCCGGCTGATCCTCAGCCGAGCCCGCGCGGCCGCCGTCGGCGTCGTCGAGTCCACGACCATCGACCGCATCAACATTCTCCGTGCGAGCAAGCTGGCCATGCTGCACGCGCTCGAGGACCTCCACGTCCGTCCCGACATCCTGCTGCTCGACGCCGTGACCATCGAAGAACTGGAGATGCCGCAGATCCCGTTGATCGGCGGGGATCGCCGAAGTGTCTCCATCGCAGCGGCTTCCATCGTGGCGAAGGTCTATCGCGATCTATTGATGGAGTCGTATCATGAGCGTTATCCCGTTTACGATTTCAAGCACAATCGGGGTTACGGGACTGAAGGACATCAGGCCGCACTGAGAATGTACGGTCCCAGTCCGATTCATCGCAGATCGTTCGAAGGGGTGGAGGAGCCGAGGCTGCTTTTCGGCAACAGCGAGGGACATGGCGGTTCAACGCGATAAAGTCATCGCGAGCGCGGAAAAGCTCGTTGCCAAGGGAAGGATCGAGCCTGCGATCAAGGAATACGAACGCCTGCTCGAAGACAACCCCAACGACGTCAACACCCTCAACCGCATCGGCGACCTCTGGGTCCGCATCAACCGCTACGACGAGGCCGTGAAGGTCTTCGGCAAGATCGCCGACCACTACTCGAGGGACGGCTTCTTCCTCAAAGCCATCGCGATCTACAAGAAGATCAACAAGCTCGATCCTTCGAAGCTCGACATCTACGCCAAGCTCGCCGACCTCTACGCCAAGCAGGGCCTGGCGATGGAGGCCAAGAGCCAGTACCAGGTCCTCGCCGACTACTACCTCAAGCACGGCGATCCCGGCAACGCGCTGCTGATCTACAAGAAGATCTCCGAGCTCGACCCGAACTCGATCAACGTCCACGTCAAGCTCGCCGACCTGCACTCGCAGGTCAACAACACGGCCGAGGCGCTCAAGGAGTACGACCGCGTCGGCAGGATGCTGCTCAAGCGCGGCATGCTCGACGAAGCCGTGCAGGTCTTCCGCAAGGCGCTCAAGAACGACCCGAAGAACACGGAGCTGGTCGATTCGCTCGTCACCGCGCTGCTGGACGCGAAGGACTTCGAGAGCGCCAAGCAGATCGTCGACGCGGCGCTGGAAGCGAATCGCGACAGCCCGAAGCTGCTGGCGATGATGGGCCGCATCCAGCTCGGCCGGGGCGACGTCGCCGGCGCACGGGCGACGCTCGAGCGCGCCACCGCCGCCGATCCGAACGAGCCTGCGGCCCGGGAAGCACTGGCGGACCTCTATCTCAAGCAGAACGACGCCAACCGCGCCCTGGACATGATCGCCCCGCTCGCCGAGCGCGCCCTCAGCCGCGGCGAGCGGCACGCGGCGATCGAGATGCTGAACCGCATCCTGCGCGTCGACTCCGGCCACGCCCCGACGCTCGAGCGCCTGATCGCCGTCTACACGCGGCTCAACGAGGAGACCAACGTCCTCGCGTCGATGAACAGCCTGGCCGAGGCGCACGTCGCCCGGGGGTCGTTCGAGGACGCGGCGAAGGTGCTGGAAAAGCTCATCCAGAGCGAGCCGCAGAACGCGCAGCACCGCACCAAGCTGCAGTTCGTCCGCTCGCAGATGGGCGGCAACGACACCATCCCGCGGACTCCCACGCCGCCGCCGATGCCGGCGATGCGGATGCCGACTGTCGAGAGACCATTACTCGAGATCGACGAGCCCGCGCCTTCGTTCGACGGACCATCCTTCGACCTTGGGGGCCTGGCCGACCCCGAGCTCTCGCTCGATCTCGACGCGTCCGCTCCGATGGAGCTCGACTTCGAGCTGGACGCGCCCGCGCCTTCGCCCCAGCCCGCGCCTACACCCCAGGTAGCGTCACGTGCCGTGGCCCCGCCTCCGCCCCAGCGGTTGCAGCCGGCGGTGGAGCTCGCCGCCGCGGAGGTCCCGGAGTCGGGCGACGACCTCGACTTCATCACCGAGCACCTCACCGAGGCCGAGGTGTTCGCGAAATACGGACTCGCGGAGAAGGCGGCCGAGCACCTCCGCGCCGTCCTCGAGCGCGCGCCGAAGAACCTCACCGCGCACGAGCGCCTCTTCCGCATCCTCCTCGAAGAGGGCGAGATCGACGGAGCGCGCATCGCGGCGCAGGCATACACGAACCTGCTCGTCGAGAAGGGCGACATCGCGATCATCAACGCGGTGAAGAACGAGTTCCTCACGCGGGGGCATACCTTCGAGCCCGAGCCCGCGCGCACGCCGACGCGGCCGACGCCCCTGGTCATTCCTCCCACGCCCGAGCCGGAGCCTGAGCCCGAGCTGCAGTTCGATCTGGGCGCGACGTCCGAGGAGCTGACGTTCGATCTCGATTCGCCGGAGCCGGAGCTCGAGTTCGACATCGAGGAGCCCGAGGAAATCGCGGAACTGAAGCCGGAGCCGGAGCCGGAGCCCGAACCGGTCGCGGAGCTCACCTTCGAAGAGGACTTCGACCTCTCGCCCGAGCCAATCGTGGAAGAGGTCCCGCTGGGCGAAGCCGTCGAGGAGCTCGAAGCCGTCGAGGAGCTCACGTTCGAAGAGGCCGAGCCGGAACTGGTCATCGACGAGTCCACGGCCCCGATCCCCGCGTTTCTGGACACGACCCTGGACACGACGCTGGACCTGCCCGCGATCGAAGAAATCGCGGAGCCGGAGCCGCTGCCCGAGTCGCTGGACGAATCACCGTTCTTCGGCGACGGCGGATTCGATCTCGAAGAGCTGCCGCTGGAGGAGATCGGCGAGATCGACTTCTACATCGAGCAGGAGCTGTTCGACGAAGCGCGCCGCAAGCTCGACAACCTCGACGCGCGTTTCCCCGGCAACGCCGACGTCGCGACCCGCCGCGAGCGCGTCGAGAGCGTCGCCACTGCGTCCGCGGTGGCAGCAGCCGCGGCGGCGCCGCGTCCGCCCGTCCTCTCCCGGGACGAGATCGAGAGCGAGCTCCTCTCCGCCATCCCGGACGAAGAAGACGACGTGATGTTCACACCCCCGCCGTCCCTCCCGCCGGTGACGCTCCCCACCCAGGAGCCCGTGCTCGCCGCCGCGGCGCTCGTCGAGGAAGACAACCTCTTCGCCGACGAAGACAACTTCTTCGACCTCGCCGCGGAGCTCGAGTCCGAGCTCGCCGACGAGGAGGAAGTGGTCTCCCTCTCCGAGGAAGAGCAGTCGCTCGAGGAGATCTTCAAGGAGTTCAAGAAGGGCGTCGAACAGCAGCTCGACTCCGAGGACTACGACACCCACTACAACCTCGGCATCGCCTACAAGGAGATGGGTCTCATCGACGAGGCCATCGGCGAGTTCCAGCTCGCGTCCAAGGACCCCAAGCGCGCCGTCGAGTGCGCTTCCATGCTCGGCCTCTGCTTCCTCGAGAAGGGCATGCCCCAGCTCGCGATCAAGTGGTACCGCAAGGGGCTGGAGATGGCCGAGATCACCGAGGAAGAGCACGTCGGACTCCTGTACGACCTCGCGTCCGCCTACCAGGAAGTCGGCGACACCGAGAACGCCCAGAAGGCGTTCATGGAGGTGTACGGGATGAACTCCAACTACCGCGACACGGTGAACCGGATCAAGGCGCTGGAAGACTCCACCAGGTAACGTAGGGCGCGGCTTCAGCCCGCCACCCCAGGGAGGCGGGCTGAAGCCGCGCCCTACATGGAACCTTTTCCTCCTTCGCGCGTTTCTCCCATGAAATGCAGTCCGATGACGCGCTGATGCAACGGGTCCGGGAAGGCGACGACGACGCCTTCGGCGGGATCGTCGATCGCTACAAGGACTCGCTGGTCAACTACCTTACCCACCTCGTGCGGTCCCGGGACCGCGCCGAGGAGGTTGCGCAGGACGCGTTCGTCCGGCTGTACCGCAACGCCGGCAAATACCGACAACAGGAGCGGCTGGGCCCCTACCTCTTCCGCATCGCCACGAATCTGGTCGTCACCGAGATCCGTCGCGAGCGGAGATGGAGCCTGCTGCTCCCGCGGCTTCACGCATCGACACGCACGAGCACGCCGGCTCCCGATACGAACCTCTTCACATCCGAGATCCAGCGCCAGGTTTCCGCGGCCATCGACCGCCTGCCGGTCAACTACCGCGCGCCCCTGGTCCTGTTCGAGATCGAAGAGTGGTCGTACGACGAGATCGCAACGGCGCTGGACGTGCGCATCGGCACCGTGAAGTCACGCATTTCCAGGGCCCGGGATCTCCTCCGGAGACATCTCGCGCCCTGGTGGACCGGAGGAGAGAACGATGAACGACACACGACTCGGCGACTTGATGCGCAGCACTCCGCGCACGAGCGCGTCGCCCGCCTTCACTCGTGACGTGATGCGCGCGGTCCGCGGCGATGCGGAACGGGCTTCGGCCCGTCCGCTCGTCTGGCGTCTGGGCGCGGCCTTCGCCATGGCCGTCTGCCTCGTCGCGCTCGTGAACGTCGCCGTCCTGCAGTACAACCAACGGCAGCGCACCATTGCGCTGCGCGCCGAACAACAGAAGCTCGAAGCTGAGCTGGAGGCCGTGAAGAGGATCGCCAGTGAAGCGGAGCCGCAGGTCGTGCTCGAGAACGGCCGCGGCACGCGCGTGATCATGAACCTCGATACCGCCATCCAACCCGTTTCGCTGCGCAACTACGACTAGGAGCTCACATGAAGAAAGTCATCATCACCGCAATCGCACTGCTCATCGCCACGGCCTCATTCGCCGACTCGCCGCAACGCCAGACGCGCACGCTCGTCGTCAAGGACGGCAAGGTCATCACCGACAACATCAGCGGCCCTCCGTTCGAGCTGTTTCTCGGCGGACGCACCTACATCGGCGTCAGCCTCACGAACCTCTCGCCCGAGCTGCGCGAACATTTCGGCGCCCCGAAGGACGCCGGCGTCATGGTCGAGAGCGTCCAGGACGACAGCCCGGCCGACAAGGCCGGATTCAAGGTCGGCGACATCGTCCTCTCCGCCGACGGCGACGACGTGAAGACGTCGGCCGATCTCCGCTCCGCATTGAGCGAGAAGAAGGAAGGCGACTCCGTGCGCATCGAAGTGCTGCGCGGCCGCAGCCGCCAGACGCTCGTGGCAACGGTGAAGGAGCGCGAGACCCCGCGCGTGTTCCAGCTCGACGATCTGCAGGGCATGATGGGCACCCCTGAATGGCGCGCCCGCGTCGAGCGTTTCGGCGGGGACTGCGGCGACCTTCAGGGCCGGATCAAGGAGCTGGAGAACCGCCTGAAAGATCTCGAGAAGAAGCTGCAGAAATAAGTGATCTGCGTGTAGCGAGTTGCGCGCTTCTCGCAACTCGCTACACTTACCTTGTGAATCGCACGATCGAATCGGCCCTTCGCTTCGTCAACCTCACCGCGGCGGGGCTCCTCGCCGGCTCCCTCGGCTTCGGCGACGCCGCGCTGGTGCCGGGCTGGAAGGAGGAGCTGCCCGTGAACGACGGCCGCCCTCTCGACCCGGTGAAGACCGCCAGCTACTTCAACGCCATCGGTCCCCTGGCCCTCGGTACCGCCGTGACGCTGGCGATTGGGGCATCGCGCAGCGGCGGTGTGGCGCGGCGCCTGCTCGACTCCGCGTCGGCCGTCGGGCTCGCGGGTGTGCTCGCGGCGACGATCATGGTCACGGTGCCGATCAACAAGGAGCTCGAGGCGCAACCGGCGAGCGATTACCCGAGCGAGAACCGCCAGTCCCTCGTGAAGAACTGGAGCCGCGCGCACGCCGTCCGCACGACCCTCGGCATCGGCGCGTTCGTCTGCGCGGTCGCGGCGTCGAACCTGAGCCGCAAGGCCTGACGCTCAGCTGTACTCAGCGCCGCATGAGCTGCATCGCGCGCTGGACGGCCGCCTCGGCCTCCTTGCGGCGCCCCAGTCCGAGCAGGGCGATGGCCTTCCGCTCCCACACCTCGATGAACGTGGGATTGCCCGCCAGGATCGCCTCGGCGCGCCTCAGCGCCTCATCGTATTCAGCGCGCCGCAACGCCGCCGTCAGCTTGAGCTGCTGGGCGAGGACCGGCATGCGGTCGCGCGGATCGGGATGATAGGTCGTCTCATCGCCCGAGCCGCCGGAGAGATAGCCGAGAGACCGCAACGCCTCCGCCTTCTCCGCGCTCGCGCTCGCGGCCGGTGAGGGCACCGCGGCCATCCGCCGGAGCTCCTGCAGCAGTGCAACCGCTTCGCGCCGGCGGGCGTCGGCGACATTCACGCGCTCGCCTGGATCAGCGCGGAGATCGTGCAT
This sequence comes from uncultured Acidobacteriota bacterium, assembly GCA_963821585.1. Taxonomy (GTDB): domain Bacteria; phylum Acidobacteriota; class Thermoanaerobaculia; order Gp7-AA8; family Gp7-AA8; genus QHVT01. The sequence goes on along the minus strand of CAWGEI010000005.1, from coordinate 830,600 downwards.
CTCGACGCGCCGTCCGGCGATGAGATGCAGATCGCCGCGCAGGACCGACCGCAGCTCGTGCCAGCCGAGTTGATTCCGCGGATACATCGTCTCCGCGTGAATCGCACGCGTCGGGCCGTCTTCGCGGGCCAGCTTCACCAGCGACGTCCCGGACAGCTTCGCCGCTTCGCGAGGCAGAGAGGCGTGCTCCAGCATGGTCGGCGCGAGATCGATCAGCTGTGCGTCGGCGTCGACGCTCCGTCCCCGCAAGGCAGCGCGCGGCAGTTTCACGATCAGCGGCACTTGCAGCGTCGTTCGATAGAGCAGAGTCCCATGCTCCCGCTCGTCGTGCTCGCCGAGGCCCTCTCCATGATCGGAGGTGAAAATGATCAACGCGTCGTCATACAGCTTGCGCGTGCGCAGCGCCTCGAAGAGCGCGCCTGCGATCCCGTCCACGCGGACGATCTCCGCGTCGTACGCGTCGGCGACGCCGGGGAGCTTCTCGTACGGCGTGTGCGGCTCGTAGAGATGCACGAAGAGGAAGAACGGCCGCCCTTTCCGTGTGTCGAGCCAGGCCAACGCGGCTGCAACAGTCGCGTCACCGCGGCGGGTCGTCTCCCCTTTTTCGAAATCGTCGTCCCACCGTTCGAATCCCCGGCCGAGACCCGTGTCTTCGTCCAGCACCGCGCTGGATACGAAGGCACCCGTGCGATAGCCCCGCGACTGCAACTGTTGCGCGACCGTCGTCACACCGCGGTCCAGCGTGTACCCGCTGTTGTCGCGGATCCCGTGCTGTTGCGACAGCAGGCCCGTGAGCATGGACGTGTGCGCGGGCGCCGTGAGCGGGTAGTGGGTCCATGCGCGGCGGAAGAGAATGGCGTCGGCGCGAAAGCGGTCGAGGGCCGGAGTCCGGATCGCGCGATAGCCGTACGCCGGAAGCCTGTCGGAGCGGAGGGTGTCGACCGACACGAGCACGACGTTCGCCCCGGCCGCGGACGACGCCAGCAGCATGGCCACGACGATCGCAGCGGCATGCCGGAGTCGTGTCATGCGAAGTGATCCCAGCCGCCCGGGTCGAGCGGGCGCGCAACGCCGTCTTCCTTCAGCAGCACGGCGCGGTCTTTCGTCATCCTGCCGATCGCGTACACGGGACGCCCTGCGCGCGCGCTCATCTGCGACTCCGGCAGCGATGACGTAAACAGCAGCGCGTACTCCTCGCCGCCGTTCAGCACCGCGTCGCGCACGTTGATACCGAGCTTCCCTGCGAACGTCTGCAGATCCGGGAAGACGGGGATGCGCTCCTTGTCGATCTCCGCACCGCAATCGGAGGCGTCGCAGAGGTGGTGCAGATCGCTCGACAGCCCGTCCGACACGTCGATGCACGACGTCACCTCGGCGATCTGCGCAAGCGCGAGCCCGAGCGCCAGCTCCGGCTCGGGATCGACATGGCGACGGATGGCGGACTCGATGAATTCGCGATGGACGTAGGCCGCCGCGTCTTTGCCGAGGAGCGCGAAACCGGTGCTGCTGCCGCCGAGGGGGCGGGAGACATAGACGCGATCCCCTGGCTTGGCGCCGCTGCGCAGCAGCGGGCGCGTGACGATCCGGCCGATCGCCGTGACGCTGATCGTCAGCTTGTCTGCTCGCGAGAAGTCCCCGCCGATGATCTCGATCTTCCACTCGCGCGCGGCCTCCGCGTACGCCTCGAGCATGGCGTCGGCGTGCTCCAGCGCCCATTCCGGCAGCGCCAGCGAGAGGAGCGCGTACGACGGCGCGGCGCCCATCGCGGCGAGATCGGAGAGGTTCACGGCGAGACTCTTCCGCGCGATGAACCGCGGCGCGATGGCGCGGGTAAAGTCGACGTCCTCCACGAGCATGTCGGTCGTGAACACCTGCCCGTCTATGACCGCGGCGTCGTCGCCGATGCGATTCGAGAACAGCTCGCGCACGCGGGCGACGAGCTTCGCCTCATTCATCGCCCCTCCACCGGCACGATCGGGATCAGCGGACGCTCGAACTGCTCGCGCGGATAGACGACCCCTTCGAGAAAGAGTCCCGACGGCGGCGCGGTCGGCGCCCAGTACTCACCCTTCGCGTGCAGCCGCGACGCGATGTCGTCCGCCGCGACGTTCCCGCGGCCGACTTCCACGAAGTACGAGATCAGCTTGCGCACCATCTTCCAGAGAAAGTGCGACGCCGCGATGCGCACGAGAATCAGCCCGCCGGCCTGCACCAGCTCGCAGCGGTCGACGACCACGATCCGCGACTCGTCTTCCTTCAGCCGCTTGTCGCTGAACGCGGAGAAGTCGTGGCGGCCCGCGATATGGCTCGCCGACGAAACCATCGCCGCCGCGTCGAGGCGGTCCTTGATCCACCAGACGAACGGCTTCGCGAACGCCGTGCGCCGTGTCGCGATCTGGTAGAGGTACACCCGCGACTCCGCGTCGTGGCGCGCGTGAAAGTTGTCCTTCGCACGCACGGCGTCGAGGATGTTGATGTCGTGCGGCAGCAGGTCGTTCAACTTGCGCGACAGCTGCAGCGGCTCGAGCGACTTGCGCGTGCGCAAGTGCGCCACCTGACCGCTCGCGTGGACCCCCGCATCCGTGCGTCCCGCGCCTCCGATGTCGACCTCGCCGAGGACGTCGCGGGCGGCGCGCAGGAGGTGGCCCTGGACCGTCTTCTGCGTGTTACCCTGCGCCTGCCAACCGGAATAGCGAGTGCCTTCGTACTCGAGCGTCAATCTATAAGTCGGCATGCGCCCACAGTCTTATCAGGTGATCGGTGATCTGTTCGTCGTCGTCTGGGACGACGGCCACGAATCATACTATCCGCTCGAAGCCACTGCGCCGCGCGTGCCCGTGCGCCGTCTGCTCCGGCGAGCCCGACCTGTTCGGGCGCATGGCCGGCGGACTCCCGCAGCGCTACGGCCCGACCTCGTTCGTGCTGCAATCGGTGGAGCCCATCGGCAACTACGCCCTGCAGCCGAACTGGGCGGACGGCCACGGCTACGGCATCTGGACGTACGAACGGCTGCGCGAGCACTGCAGGTGCGACGAGTGCGCGAAGTAGCAGGGGAGCGCGCGCTCAAGCAGCACGTCATCGCGGTCACACTCGCGGTCTTCTACACTGCCATCCTGGCCTGGTTCGCCATTGCCTCCCACCACGCGCTGACGACGCAGATGAACGACCTCGGCAACGCCGTGCAGGCCATCTGGTCGGCAACGCAGGGCGATCTGATGATGAGCGTGTCGAATGACGTCGACTCGCGCATCAAGTCGCGACTCGCGGTCCACACGAACGTCCTCTACTACGCGATCGTCCCGCTGTACGCGCTGTTCCCGCATCCCGAGCTGCTGATGATCCTGGCCAGCATCGGCGTCGGCCTCGCGGGCCTCGGCATCTACGCCTACGCGCGCCTGAACGCAGGGCGGGCTGAAGCCGCGCCTTACACGCTCCTCCTGCCGCTGGCGTTCTTCGTCCACCCGATGGTCCACGACGCGAACGTGTACGACTTCAAGATCGTCACGCTCGCCACGGCCGCGCTGGTGTGGAGCATCTGGGCCTTCGACTCCGGCCGCAACCGCCTCGGCTGCGCGCTGGCCGCGATCGTGATCCTGTCGCAGGAAGACCACGTGCTGCTGGTCATCGGCCTGGGCCTCTACCTGCTGCTCACGCAGCGCAAGCGCCTCGGCGCGCTCGTCACCGGCGCGGCGGCGCTGTACCTCGCCGTGATGTTGGGCTTCATCGTGCCGTCGCTGTACGAGGAGGGGCTGTCGCGCATCGCCGGCCCGCGCAACCGCCATTCGTGGATCGGCAGCTCGAACGTGTTCTCGTTCTTCGGACATCTCCTGCGGCCCGACCGGCTGCGCCTGCCCGCGTATTTGCTCCTGAGCACCGGCGGATTCGCGCTCGCGATGCCGCGCCTCCTCGTCATCATTGCGCCGCTCGTCATCGGCGGGATGCTCAGCAAGACGGCGTGGATGACGCAGGTCACCGGCACGTACTACTACCTCCCGGCTGTGGCGATCCTGCTGATGGCCGCCGCGCGCCGAGGGCGGGCTCGCAGCGCGATCGTCACGTTCGGCGCGTCGCTGGTCTGCTCGTTCCTCCTCTCGCCGCTGCCGCACAGCATCGTCTCGACGTGGAGCAACTATCCGGATCCCGCTCCCTCGCGCGCACTGCTCCGGAAGACCGCCGAGATCCTGCCGCCAAACGCGCGCATGTCCGTGCAGAACAGCCTCGGCCCCTGGCTCGCGCACCGCTACGACATCGCGGCGTTCCCGCAGCGCTCGGAGACCGCGCAGTTCGTCATGTTCCGCATGCGCTGCGACTTCGGCCCGTCGACGGGACTCTTCGTGCGCACGTCGCCGTACACGATGTTCACCTTCCGCCCCGAGCAGCTCGCGGAAGTCGTGCGCGACATGATCCGCTCGCCCGAGTGGTCCACGATCGCCTACGCCGACGGGACGTATCTCTTCGCCCGCGACGGCAACTCCGGCATGCCCCGCGAGCTCGCCCTGCGCGTCCACCGCCGCGACCGCGACCGCTTCCTCCGCGAGTGTCAGGACTCGTTTGCCGGACGCGTTGCCGCGCGCAAATGGCTCGTCGAGCGGTTTACCTGGAGTGACCTAATGTAGGGCGCGGCTTCAGCCCGCCTCCCGGACGGGGAAGGGAACACCCCCACCCACGGGGGAGGCGGGCTGAAGCCACGCCCTACGTTGTGAGGTATTCACGGCACGATGAGCGTGCCGTCCCGGCCTTCCAGCGCCTCGCGCAGCACTTCCACGTCCGTGATCAGCACCTGCTTCCCCGTCGCCCGCACGAACTGCAGCGCGCTGTCGATCTTCGGGCCCATCGAGCCCGCGGGGAACTGGCCGTCCGCCATGTGCTTCTCCGCCTCGGCCACCGTCATCCGCTCGACGAACCGCTGCGTGGGCTTGTTGAAGTCGATCGCCACCTTCGGCACGCCGGTCAGGATGATGAACAGGTCCGCGTTCAGGTTCGCCGCCAGCAGCGCCGACGCGTAGTCCTTGTCGATCACCGCCTCGATCCCGCGCCACTGCCCGTCGCGCCCCTTCACCACCGGAATCCCGCCGCCGCCCGCGGCGATGATGCACGACGCCGACTCCAGCATCCGGGTGATGGTCTTCACGTTCAGGATCCGCAGCGGCTTCGGCGAAGGCACCACATGGCGCCAGCCCCAGCCCGCTTCTTCGCGCATGGTCCAGCCGAGGTCGCGCTCGAGCGCCTCGGCGCGGTAACGGGTGAAGTACGGGCCGATCGGCTTGGTGGGGCGCTTGAACGCCGGATCGGCGACGTCGACCTCCACTTCCGTCAGCACCGTCGTCACCTCGCCGCCGAGACCGATGGCTTCGCAGGCGATTGCGGATCGCCTGCTGGAGCATGAACCCGATCGACCCCTCGGTCTGCGCCACGCAGACGTCCAGCGACTGCGGCGGGATCTTCGTGGACGCCTCTTCCGCCTGCACCAGGATGTTCCCGACCTGCGGCCCGTTGCCGTGGACGACCAGCAGCTTGTAGTCGTACCGGACGATCTCCGCGAGCCAGCGCGCGGCCTGCTTCGCCCGTGCGATCTGTTCTTCCTGGGTGCCTCGGTCCTCCGGACGCAGCAGCGCATTGCCGCCAAACGCTACGACGGCCAGCATCAGAGGTCCTCGCGCTCGAGCGGCATGGTCATGCACCGCGGACCGCCGCGCGCGCGCGACAGCTCGTTCCCCGCGATCTGCAGCGCATACTTCTTGTTCGTCCAGGTCTCCAGCTCCGTGCGGCCGAGGAGAAGATCGTCCTCGTAGACGATGTGATAGCCGTGGCGCGCGAGCTCCTCCGCCGTGCGCACGTTGCGCTCGTAGAGCAGGATGATCCCGGGCGCCAGCGCGAACGCGTTCGCGCCGTCCGTCCACTGCTCGCGCTGCTGATCGACGGCCGACTGGCCACCGCAGTAGATCGGCTTCAGATCGAACTTCTTCTTTTTCAGTGCCGCGAGCAGCGACTTCTCCTGCGTGTACGCGACGGACCGCTTCTTCGTGAGGTCCACCGTCGTGACCTTCGCCGCCTGTCCGCCGCTCGGCAGGATCACGGGCGGATAGATCAGGCACTCGTTGCGATTGATGAACGTGAAGATCGTGTCCAGGTGCATGAACGAGCGCTGGCGCGGGATGTCCACGATGATCACGCTCTCGACGCCGGCGTTCGCTTCCTTCAGCGAGCGGATGAGCGCCGAGACGCCCGTCCGGTTCGTGCGCTCGGTGATCCCGACGAGCAGCAGATCGCGGCGCGGCACGAGCACGTCGCCGCCTTCGAGCGTCGGCAGCCGGCGCGGTATCGGCCGCTCCGGTTGCGTGGCCATGAAGTCGACCCAGAAGCTCGCCTGGCCGCTGAAGTGCGAATGGTTCTCGAACACGTACTTCGACAGCAGAGCCTCGCGCCGCCGGGCCTGCGTGGCCATCGACGACACGACGACCTTGTCGCCGAGGACGATCTGCGGGTCGCGCATGAAGAAGAGGTTGGGGATCGGGAAGAGGTCGAACTCGGGCAGGTTGCCGGACTTCGTGTCCCGCGCGATCCCCGCGATCAGCACCTCGGCCAGCTTGCCCGCGGGCCGCTCGCGGAGTTGCGCGGTGAGCTTCCGTGAGAAGCCGTTGCGCTTCGCCAGGTCGCGGATGATCTTCTCTTTGGCGTCGCCGTTCTCGAGGACTTCCTCGAGCAGGTCCTGCAGGTCGTACACCTCGTCGGCGACGAAGCGGATGAGCTGCTGGAAGCGCCGGTGCTCCTCGCGCGCGACCTGTCCGTAGAGGATGTCGTCGAACAGGAGCTGCGCCATCATCGGCGGGACCATCAGATCGATCTCCCGCCCGGGAAGGTGAACCAAGACACTCTTCAGGCGGCCGATCTCACTGGTGACGTTCAATCGCATGCGGGGCGGATTCTATAGGTTGCCCCGTTAAGTGTGGGTGGGGTCAGACCCCACCCACACTTAACGTTGCCACTGTCCGCCCTTGGGACGCCGCATCCCGCCCGCGCACACCTCATCCGCGTACACGGTTGTAAAATCAACAACTTACCCCCGGCACACAACCCGCTCCAGCCCTGCGCCATGCTGCACCTTCGCTTCTTCGCGCGCACGCTCGTCCGCCAGCCCGGTTTCGCGTTGACGGTGGTCCTCTCCCTCGCCCTCGGCATCGGCGCGAACAGCGTGATGTTCGCTGTGGCGAAGACGATCCTGCTCGACCGGCTGGCGGTGCGCGATCCGGAGTCGCTCGTCCTGCTGAAATGGACGGCGGACGAGTTCCCCGCGGAGTCGCTGAGCGGGAACGTCTCATTCGACGGCCCAAAGGCGAGCAGCACTTCGTTCTCGTACCCGACGTACGAGTACCTCGCGCGCAACACGAAGACGCTCTCGTCGCTGGTGGCGTTCGCCGGGAACGAACGGATCAACGTGTCGGTCGGGGGCGATGCGACGATCGCCCGCGGCGCGATGGTCTCCGGCAATTACTACTCCGCCCTCGGCGTGAACGCCATTCTCGGGCGCACGCTCACGGCAGCCGACGGCGAGGACGTGGCGATGATCAGCCACGCCTACTGGCAGACGCGCTTCGGCGGCGCGCGCGACGCGGTCGGCCGCATCATCTCCGTCAACGGCAAGCCGGTGATGATCGTCGGCGTGGAGCCGAGCAGTTTCGAAGGGACGCTCGACGTCGGCGCCGCGCCGCACGTCATCCAGCCGATCGGCGGGAAAGACAAGACGAGCACCACCCTGTGGTGGGTCTGCATCATCGGCCGCCGCGCACCGGGCGCGACGCTCGCGAGCGTCGCCGCAGAGACCTCGGTGCTCACCCAGCAGAACGTCGACACGACGAAGATCAGCGTCGCCGCGCTTCCGGGCGCGCGGGGTCTGTTCGACAGCCGCCAGGACCTGCGCGAGCCGCTGCTGACCCTCATGGGCGCGGTGGGCCTGGTCCTGCTGCTGGCGTGCGCGAACGTCGCGGGACTGAGCCTCGCCCGCGCGATGTCGCGCCGCAAGGAGATCGCCGTACGCATGTCCCTCGGCGCCTCGCGCGCGGCGCTGATCCGCCAGTTGCTGCTGGAGGGCGTGGCGCTGTCGCTGATGGGCGGCGCGGCGGGCGTGGCGCTCGCGTACTGGATCCGTCCGATCGTCCCAGCGATCCTGCCGACCTACGGCGTGCCGATCGACGTCAACGTTCGCGTCGACGGCGAGGTCCTGCTCTTCACAACCCTCATCGCCGTCCTCACCGGCATCCTCTTCAGCCTCGTCCCCGCGCTGCGCGCGACGCGCGTCGACATCTTCCACGACACGCGCGTGCCGGGACGGAACCGCTTCGCCAGCGCCCTGACCATCGTGCAGATCGCCCTGTCGATCGTGATGATGATCGGCTGCGGCCTCTTCCTCCGCTCGCTCGTGAACCTGAACGCGCAGCGCCCGGGCTTCGATCCGGAGCACGTCCTCACCTTCGCGCTCGACCCGACGCTCAACGGCTACGAAGACCAGCGGCTCAACCAGTTCTATGACACGGTCGACGAGCGCGTCCGCGCGCTGCCCGGTGTCGAGAGCGCCGCCATCACGCAGCAGACCCTGCTCAGCGGGATGTCGTCGATGATGACCATCCACGTCCAGGGACGCGCGCCGAAGAGCGACCGCGAGTTCGTCCTGAAGCACACCGTCGGCGCGGACTTCCTGAAGACCATGCGCATCCCCGTAATCGCGGGCCGCGGGATTACGGCGGCGGACGACGAGAAGGGGGCCAAGGTCGCACTCATCAACCAGACCCTCGCCCGCGAGTACTTCCCGAATCAGAACCCGATCGGGCGGCGCATCAGCGCGTCGAAGGAGCGACCGGGTGAGATGGAGATCGTCGGCGTCGTCGCCGACGCGATCTACACCTCGCTTCGCGACGGCACCCCGGCCACGGTGTACGCACCGTACACGCAGAGCCGCGATCGCGTGGGACGAATGGGGTTCGTCGTGCGCACGAAAGGGGATCCCGAGGCGCTGATCGGGACGGTGCGGGATGCGGTGCGGCGCATCGATCCGAACGTGCCGCTCGTCGGCATCATGAGTCAGACCGACCAGATCTCCAATTCCCTGAGGCAGGAGCGCGCGATGGCGCGGCTGTCGACGTTCTTCGGGCTCATGGCGCTCGTCCTGTCGTGCATCGGCTTGTACGGCCTCATGTCGTACATCGCGAACGGACGCACCCGTGAGACCGGCGTCCGCATCGCCCTCGGCGCGCAGGGCGTGGACATCGCCTTCGACGTGCTCCGCCGCTCGCTCGTGCTCGTCCTCGCGGGTGTGGCGTCCGGCGTCGCCGCGGCACTCGCCCTCACCCGCTACGTCCGGAGCATGATCTTCGGGATCGAGCCGAACGACCCGCTATCTATCGCCATTGCCGTCGCGGCAATGGTGATCGTGGCCATCGCGGCGACGTCTATCCCCGCCCGGCGCGCCAGCCGCGTCGACCCGATCATCGCCCTTCGCGCCGAGTGACTGCTAAAATCAGCGCATCTCCATGCGCTGCTTTGCCGTGCTGTTCCAGATCCTCACGGCTCCGCTCCTCTTCGCGGTCTCACCCCGCATCGCGTTCGAGCGCGTGCTGCCCGCCGTCCATGACATCGGCCGCAACCGCGACGTCGCCATCGTCCACGCCATCGGCGACTCCCCGAAAATCGAGGCCTTCATCGATTACTTCATCGAACAGGCCAATGATTCGGGCTTCCATCGTATCCGCGACGCCCGCACCGCCACCGGTCCGGCCGACGTCTTCCTCGTGATCAAGACCTTCACCTGCGAGTCCGTCACCCGCGAAGGCGAAGGCTCCACCCGCGACTACGAGGGCAACCGCGTCAAACGGATGTTGAAATGGGAAGACGCCGTCTGCCGCGCCCGCGTGGACGTGATGTCGCAGGAGATGAAGTGGGTCTCCTCGTTCTACGGCAAAGGCGAAGGGACGTCCCCACGCGTGGAGCAGATCACCAACGAAGAGCGCCAGATTGCCCTCCAGCAGGCCGCGCGCTACGCCGCCGTCGACACCGCCGAGCGCATCACCCCGCGCCGGGTGAAGGAAATGATCCCCCTCGACGAGACCGCCCCCGCCTTCGACGAAGGCATGGCCCTCATCGACAGCGGCCGCATCCCCGAGGCACGGGAGCGCTGGGTGGCGGCCCTCCGGCAGCAACCCCGCAACGCCGCCCTCCACTTCAACCTCGGAGCCATCTGCGAGGCGCTCGGCGACCGCAAAGCCGCCCAGGCCCACTACATTGCCGCGAAACAGCTCGCGCCGAAGGAACAGCGGTACGCGAGTGAGATGCGGCTGTTCGAACGACGGCAGTAATCGCCGACGACGTCCTGCACGACGTGCTAAAGTCATCCCGTGGACCGTGTCGTTCAGAAATTCCGGAGTTTCGAAGATGCGGACGAAGCCGACGACCAGTTCTATGCGGAGCTGACACCCGAGGCGCGGCTCGACATGTTGCTGGAACTGGTGGAACGGCACCGGAGTGCTCTTGGCGAAGCTGCAAACCGATTTGAGAGAGTTCATCGAATTACTGAACTCTCATCACGTTGAGTACCTCGTGGTCGGCGGACACGCCGTGGCCTTCCATGGGCATCCACGCTTCACCGGCGACATCGATTTCTTCATCCGCGCCACACCGGTGAACGTACACCGCGTTCTCGCGGTGCTCCACGACTTCGGATTCGGCGGCCTTGGGATTACGGAGAACGACCTGCTCGAAGACGGGCGAATCGTGCAACTCGGCCAGCCACCTAACCGCATCGACATCCTCACTTCAATCTCGGGTGTGGATTTCGATTCGGGTTGGGACACACGCGTCGAAACCATTCTGGACGATCAACCGGTAAACCTTCTCGGCTGGAACGCCCTTCTCCGAAACAAACAAGCCGCCGGCCGGCAGAAAGACTTGTCGGATCTCGCGAAACTGCGCGCGGTGGGACGCCGGCGCTCCAACCGGCGGGATTGACCCACCTCTCTCCTGTGTTCTGCCCGCCGCATGACTGCTGTTCCTGAGACCGTGGACGAGCTCGAGCGCGAAGTCGCCCGGCGCCGCACCTTCGCCATCATTTCCCACCCCGACGCCGGCAAGACCACCCTCACCGAGAAGCTCCTCCTCTACGGCGGGGCCATCGAGGAGGCCGGGCTCGGTCCGCGCGCGCAAGCAGCAGCGCCACACCACCTCGGACTGGATGGCGATCGAGCAGAGCGCGGCATCTCGATCACCTCGACCGTGCTGCAGTTCGAGTACGAGGGCTCGGTCCTCAACCTGCTGGACACCCCCGGCCACCAGGACTTCAGCGAAGACACCTACCGCACGCTGGCCGCGACCGACAGCGCGGTCATGGTCCTCGACGGCGCCAAGGGCATCGAGCCGCAGACGCGCAAGCTCTTCGAGGTCTGCCGCATGCGGCACATCCCCATCCTCTGCTTCGTCAACAAGATGGACCAGCCGGCGAAGGATCCGCTCGAGCTGCTGAGCGAGATCGAGCGCGAGCTGAAGGTCCACGCCGTGCCGATGAACTGGCCGATCGGCGACGGCCCGACCTTCCAGGGCGTCTTCGATCTCCGCAACCAGCAGGTCCTCCGTTTCGAGCGGACCAAGCACGGCGCATCCGTCGCGCCGATGACGGTCAGCGGCCTCGATGATCCCCATCTCGCCGACGCCATCGGTCCCACCGCCTGGCAGGACCTGCGCGACGCCGCGGAGCTCCTCGACGGCGCGGGCGCGGAGTTCGACCGCAAGCAGTTCGAGTATGGCCGGGTCATCCCGGTCTTCTTCGGCAGCGCCGTGAACAACTTCGGCGTCGAGCCGTTCCTGCGCGCCGTCATCGAGCTCGCTCCGCCGCCGTCGCCGCGCCACGCCAAGGCGAAAGGGGAGGACTTCGAGCTCGACCCGATCGATTCGAACTTCACCGGCTTCGTCTTCAAGATCCAGGCGAACATGGACAAGCGCCACCGCGACCGCCTGGCGTTCATGCGCATCACCTCCGGCGTCTTCGAGAAAGACATGCTCGTCCACCACGCCCGCCTCGGCCGCGAGGTGCGCATGACCCGCCCCCACCGCCTGTTCGCGCAGGAGCGCGTGGGCGTGGAGAAGGCCTATCCCGGCGACGTGATCGGCTTCGTCAACCCGGGCATCTTCCAGATCGGCGACACCGTCGCCTCGGAGACGCCCATCGAGTTCGACCGCATCCCCCGCTTCGCCCCCGAGCACTTCGCGACCCTGCGCGCGAAGCAGGTCACGCGGCAGAAGCAGTTCCAGAAGGGACTCGCACAGCTCGAGGAGGAAGGCGCGATGCAGGTCTTCGTCGTCCACGACGGCCTCCGCTCCGAGCCGATCCTCGCCGTCGTCGGCGAGCTGCAGTTCGACGTGCTCGCGTCACGGCTGGAGACCGAATACGGAGTGGAGACGACCATGGCGTCGCTGCCGTACAAGCTGGCGCGCTGGGTCGACCGCGACGTGGACGAGGTCGCGCGCATGACCCTCCCGACCCGCGCCCGCGTCGCCACCGACAGCAACGACCACGCGGTCGTGTTGTTCACGTCAGACTGGGAGCTGGACTACGCGCAGAAGGAAAACGCCGGCGTGGAGTTCAAGAGCGCGTCGTAGCGATAAACTGCACGCGTGCGTGAACGCGTCGCCGTCTTCTTCACGCTGCTCTTCTCCTACGCGTATTTTTTCGGCGGCAGCGGCTTCAATCAAAACGCGACCTTCGACCTCACCCGCGCGCTCGTCGAGCGGCAGCAGCTCCACATCGACGAATACGCCGCGAACACCGCGGACGTCTCCTTCCACGCGGGGCACACGTACTCCAACAAGGCGCCCGGACTGGCGCTCGCGGCGGCGGTGCCGTACGCGATCTTCTACGCGATCCACGGCGCGCCGCGTAACACCATCGAATGGAACCTCGCGCTGTACCTCTGCACGGTCGCGATCTGCGGCGTCAGCGGTGCGCTGATCGGCGTGCTGCTCGCGATGGCCGCGCGCAGCCGCGGTCTGCCTCCGGACATCGCCCTCCTCGCCGGCCTGGGCACGCCGCTCTTCGCCTACTCGACGATGCTCTTCGCCCACGTCCCCGCAGCGCTGCTCGTGCTCTTCGCGTATCTGAACCTGCGGAAACGCCCGATGCTGGCGGGGGCCGCCATCGGCGCGGCGACCTTCATCAACTACCTCTGCGCGCCACTGGCGGTGCTTTTCCTGCTCGGCAATGTAGGGCGTGGCTTCAGCCCGCCTCCCCGCGGGGGGCGGGCTGAAGCCGCGCCCTACGTTCGGTACATCCTCGGCGGGCTGCCTTTCGCTCTCGCGCTGATGGCCTACCAATACGCCGCCTTCGGCTCGCCCTTCCGCACCGCCATCGCCACCACCAACCCCGCCTTCCTCGACGACGCCAGATGGCTGGGCGTCTTCGCCCTTCCGAAGCTCGACGCGCTCTGGGGCATCACCTTCGCCCCCTACCGCGGACTCTTCTACATCGCGCCGCTGATGCTGATCGCCGTCACCGGCATCGTCCGTCAGAAAGCCTGGACGATCGCGGTCGCCGCGGCGCTGACCTTCCTCGTCAACGCTTCCTTCAACGGCTGGCACGGCGGCTACAGCGCCGGCCCTCGGTACGTCCTGCAGATCGTGCCGCTCCTCGCCCTCGGCCTCATCGAGATGCACGGTCGCGCGCGGCTGCTCACACGCGTCCTGGCCGCTGTCTCGCTCTTCTTCAACTTCGCCGTCACCGCCGTCGATCCGCAGCCGCCCGACCTCCTCCGCGATCCGATCGGACGCTACGCGCTGCCGTCGCTGCTCACGGGACGCGCTCTCGGCGACGGGAAGACGCCCTGGCTGGCGGACTTCTACACCGGCCACACGTCGACGAACCGCATCGCGCCCGACGAGCTGCTGCAGTTCCAGAAGCACAGGCCCGGCTCGCGCGAGTCCGAATGGGCCAGCTTCAACCTCGGCGAGCTGCTCACCGGCCCCGGCTCCGCGTTGTCCGTCGTGCCGTGGCTGGCCGCGATCACTCTTTCATGGTGGCTGCTTCGACGCCGCGAGACGCACACCACTCGCGATACGCCGCCGGCGAGATCTCGCTCGGCTTGATCTCGCTGCGCCCGCCCCAGAACACGTTCGTGTAGGAGACCGGAATGCCGATGCTTTCCAGGTGCTCGTCGATGGCGCGCTTGTGCGCGAGGACGGCGTCCTTCTCCGTGCCGTGCGCGACGGCCATGATGTTCACGTTGCGGAACTCGGCGCCGCCCTCGCGCCAGTAGCAGTGCGTGAGGATGTGGAAGCGCCCAACCTCGCGTCCCGCCTCCATCTCCCGCCCCGGCGGAACGGCCCAATGGAAGAGCGCGTTGAAGCGCGTCACGCGCTCGCCCGTCTGCAGCGGCTTCACGTGCTCGAGGAACGTCGAGAAGCGGCCGATGACGCCGCGGGCGCTGAGGTTCTCCGCGACTGCATAGAACACCTCGTCGACCATCTCGGCTTCGTCCGCGCGCCGCTCCCACAGATCGCGGCGCACTTCCTCGGGCTCGAGCTCGCGCTTCAGCGCCGTCAGCACCTGCCATTCGATGTCCGTCAGCTGGACCTTGACGGTGTCCTTGACCTCCGCCAGCTCGTCCGACTTCTCGCCCGGCTCCATCCCCTTGCGGCGCACGTGTCCGACGCCCAGCGCGAAGATCCGCTTGGCCGGCATGACCCGGAAGTGCTCCGCGCCGGTGAGCTTCGCCAGAAACGTGCAATGCTTCTCGACCGAGAAGCCCTGCGGGACTTTCACCGTCGTCCAGAGGCGATAGCTCGACCCCGGCGTCGCCGGATCCGTCGAGCGGATGACGACGTGCCCCGAGAACGGATCCTGCTGGAACAGGAAGTCGAACGCGGCATCGAGCTTCTCGTTCGGATACTGCCACGCCACGAGCGCGCCCTCCGCCAGGTTCGTGGCCATGAGCGTCTGCCGCACGCGCCGGATCGTCCCGGCACGCAGCATGGCCTGGATGCGCTCCATCACCAGCTCGACGTCCATCCCCGCCAGCCGCGCGATCTCCCCGAACGGGTCGCGCACAAACCCCTGGATGCGATCCTCGGACACCGCAAGGATCTGCGCGTTGACGGGGTCGGTGTGGGTGATAGGGGTGTCGGTGGTCGCGGTGGTCATGGACCCGAGGATCATAATTCACTCCGCGCCTGACCCCGTTTGACAACAGCAAAGCGCGGGCGTACCCTCGCCCGACCTGGAGTGATTTGCGGGCCGCTTGCAACCAGGATAAAAAAAGCTAAAGACGCCGGCATTCGTCACGTTCGACTCTTTTTCGAGCGGCCCCGCCAATGTGGCGGGGCCTTTTGTTTTTCCGGAGAGACTCCAAGATGGCACAACCGAACCGCAGCGCAGAACTGAAACGCCTCCTCGAGCAGCGCATCCTCGTCCTCGACGGCGCGATGGGCACCCAGGTCCAGACCTACGGCCTCGACGAGCCCACGTTCCGCGGCGCGCGCTTCGCCAGCCACTCGCGCGACCTCAAAGGCGCCAGCGACGTCCTCGCGCTGACCAGGCCGGAGGTGCTCGAGGAGATCCATCGCAAGTACCTCGAAGCCGGCGCGGACATCATCGAGACCAACACCTTCAACTCCCAGGCGATCTCCTTCGCCGACTACGACCTGCAGCCGTACGTCTACGAGATCAACAAGGCCGCGGCGGAGATCTGCCGCCGCGTGGCCGACGCCATCGCGACGCCGGAGAAGCCGCGCTTCGTGGCCGGCGCCATGGGTCCGACGAACCGCACCGCGTCGCTCTCGCCCGACGTCAACAACCCCGGCTTCCGCGGCGTCACGTTCGACGAGCTCGTCGCCGCGTACTACGAACAGATCCGAGGACTGGTCGACGGCGGCGTCGACATCCTCATGCCGGAGACGACCTTCGATACGCTGAACCTGAAGGCCGCGCTCTTCGCGATCGAGAAGTACTTCGAGGACACCGGCATCACGCTTCCGGTCATCGCCTCGATCACCATCACCGACGCCTCCGGCCGCACGCTCAGCGGACAGACGGTCGAGGCGTGCTGGAACTCGATCTCCCACGCGCCGCTGCTCGCGGTGGGCATCAACTGCGCGCTGGGCGCCGAGGAGATGCGGGCGCATGTGGAGGAGCTGTCGAAGCTCGCGCCGGTCTTCATCAGCTGCTACCCGAACGCCGGCCTCCCCAACGCTCTCGGCGGCTATGACGAGACGCCGACGATGATGGCGGACGTCCTCCGCGACTTCGCCGCGAACGGCTGGCTGAACATCGTCGGCGGCTGCTGCGGCACCGGGTTCGAGCACATCCGCCTCATCGCCGAGACCGTGGCCACGCTCCCGCCGCGCGTGCCGCAGCCCGTCGAGCCGCATCTGCGCCTGAGCGGACTGGAGCCGCTCACCGTGACGCCGGAGTCGAACTTCATCGTCGTCGGCGAGCGCACCAACGTCACCGGCTCGCCGAAGTTCGCGAAGCTGATCAAGGACGGCGACCTCGAAGGCGCGCTGCGCGTGGCCAAGCAGCAGATCGAGGGCGGCGCGAACATCCTCGACGTGAACATGGACGAGGGACTGCTCGACTCCGAGAAGTTCATGTCCGACTTCCTCAACCTCGTCGCCTCCGAGCCCGACATCTCGCGCGTGCCGATCATGGTCGACAGCTCGAAGTGGTCGGTCATCGAGTCGGGCCTCAAGACCCTGCAGGGCAAGTCGGTCGTCAACTCGATCTCGCTGAAAGAGGGCGAAGACGTCTTCCGCCACCACGCGCGCCTCGTGAAGCGCTACGGCGCCGCGGTCGTGGTCATGGCCTTCGACGAACAGGGACAGGCCGACACGGTCGAGCGCAAGGTCGAGATCAGCTCGCGCGCGTACCGCATCCTCGTGGACGAAGTGGGCTTCGATCCGACGGACATCATCTTCGACCCGAACGTCCTCACCGTGGCCACGGGCATCGAGGAGCACAACGCGTACGGCGTGAACTTCATCGAGTCCGTGCGGCGGTTGCGCGAGAAGTTCCCGCTCGCCAACGCCAGCGGCGGCATCTCGAACGTGTCGTTCTCCTTCCGCGGCAACAACGTCGTCCGCGAGGCGATGCACGCCGCGTTTCTCTACCACGCCATCCGCGCCGGCCTCGACGCTGGGCATCGTCAACGCCGGACAGCTCAGCATCTACGAGGAGATCCCCAAGGACCTCCTCGCCCTCGTGGAAGACGTGCTGCTGAATCGTCGGCCCGACGCCACCGAGCGGCTGGTCACGTTCGCCGACACGGTCAAGGGCCAGTCCACGGCGTCGATCAAAGAGGCGGAGGAGTGGCGCAGCGGCTCAGTCGAGGCGCGCCTGTCGCACGCGCTGGTCAAGGGCATCGTCGACCACATCGACGCGGACGTCGAGGAAGCGCGGCAGAAGTATCCGACCGGCCTCTCCATCATCGAAGGGCCGCTCATGGCCGGCATGAACGTCGTCGGCAACCTCTTCGGCGCGGGGAAGATGTTCCTCCCGCAGGTCGTGAAGAGCGCGCGGGTCATGAAGAAGGCGGTCGCGTACCTGCTGCCGTTCATGGAAGCGGAGAAGCTGGCGTCCGGCGACACGCGCGCGCGCGGCAAGGTGCTGATGGCGACGGTGAAGGGCGACGTCCACGACATCGGCAAGAACATCGTCGGCGTCGTCCTCGGCTGCAACAACTACGAAGTCCTCGACCTCGGCGTCATGGTCTCGGCCGACAGGATCCTGGACGTCGCGGAGCAGGAGAAGGTGGACATCGTCGGGCTCTCCGGCCTGATCACGCCGTCGCTCGATGAGATGGTTCACGTGGCCCGCGAGATGGAGCGGCGCCATTTCCAGGTGCCGCTGCTCATCGGCGGCGCGACGACGTCGAAGCTGCACACGGCCGTGAAGATCGCGCCGAAGTATTCGCAGCCGACCATCCACGTGCTGGACGCCTCGCGCGCCGTCGGCGTCGTGTCGTCATTGCTGTCTGAGCAGCGCGCACCGTTCGTCAACGGCGTCGCCGCCGAATACGAGAAGCTGCGCGCCGGCATCGAGAAGCGCGCCATCACCATCCTCCCGTTCGAGGAAGCCCGCCGCCGCGCGCTGAAGCTGGAGTTCTCGCCCGAGCCGCCGCCGTTCACCGGCGTCCGCGTCCTCGACGACGTACCGCTGGAGGAGATCGCGCCCTTCATCGACTGGAACCCGTTCTTCCAGACCTGGGAGCTCCGCGGCCGCTACCCGCAGATCCTCGACGACGCGCGCGCCAAAGAGCTCTACGACGACGCCCTCGAGCTCCTCCACGAGATCATCGAGAAGCGCCTGCTCAAGGCCCGCGCCGTCTACGGCATCTGGCCCGCGGAGCGCGCAGGCGACGACATTCGCTTGCCTGGCGCCATGTTCCACACGCTGCGCCAGCAGCAGGAGACCAACACCGGCCACAACCTCGCCCTGGCCGACTTCATCGCCCCTGCGGGTGACTATGTCGGTGGCTTCGCCGTTACCGCCGGCATCGGCGTCGAGGAGCTCGTCGCCCGCTTCCAGAAAGACCACGACGACTACAACTCCATCATGACCAAAGCCCTCGCCGATCGCCTGGCCGAAGCGCTGGCGGAGAAGATCCATCGCGACCTGCGGCGCGAGTGGTACGCCAAAGACGAGGCCCTCCCTCACGACGACCTCATCGCCGAGAAATACCGCGGCATCCGGCCGGCACCGGGCTACCCCGCCTGCCCCGACCACACCGAAAAGCGCACCCTCTTCGAGCTGTTGGGCGCCGAGGCCCTCGGCATCCAGCTCACCGAGTCCTACGCCATGACCCCGGCCGCCAGCGTCAGCGGGATGTACTTCGCCCACCCCGAGGCGCGCTACTTCGCGGTCGGCAAGATCGGCCGCGATCAGGTGGAGGACTACGCGCGGAGGAAGGGATTGCCGGTGGAGGAAGTCGAACGCTGGCTCTCGCCGAATCTGGCGTACGAGCCGGAGGCGGTCGCGGCACCCTCTGTTGCCCGCTTCTGAGGGACCACCGGCGAGCCGCCGGTGGACCGGCCGGCCGGCGGCCGGCGCTCCACATGCTTCAGGCTTTCGTTCAGAAGGGACGGGAAAAGGCGCGCCGACTGCCAGTCGGCCGGTCCACCGGCGGCTCGCCGGTACCCCCGCGAAGCATCATTTGCCTGGGAGAAGCTCCAGCTTGCCGAGAAAAGCGCGGATGGCGGCGTAATTCGCCTCGTTCTGCTCGCGGGTGAAATCGCCGTGGCCGCCGCCGGGCACCGTGATGAGCTGATTCGTGACTCCGTGCTTCTGCAGTTCTTCGTGCAGGCGTTTGGCGTGGCGGAGCGGGACGACGCGGTCGGCATCTCCGTGGACGGTCAGAATGGCGGGCAGGCCGGGCCGGACGTACGTCAGCGGCGAGACCTGCCTGGCGATCTCCAGGCGGTCGCGCTTGCTGCCCAGCCACGCAATCGCGAACCCTTGCGCGTTCGGCCCGTCCAGCAGGTCGGCCACGTCGGTGGCGCCGAACCAGTTCACGATCGCGGCGGCCTGCTGAGCGGGGCCCGGCACGCTCGGACACTGGCGGTCGAGGCCCGCGGCAGGAGTGAGCATGCCGGTCGTGAGCGCCAGGTGGCTCCCGGCCGAGTCGCCTGTGAGAACGATCTTCTTCACGTCGAAGTTGTATCGCGCCGCGTTGCTGAGCACCCACAGGAACGCGCACCGGCAATCCTCCACGGCAGCCGGGGCCAGCGCGACCCGCGACCCGCGATAGTCGACGTTCACCACCGTGAACCCCATCTCCAGGTACGGCGTCAGTCTCAGCACGGCATTTTCCCGGGCGCCGCCGGCCCATCCTCCACCGTGGTAGTAGATGACCACCGGGTTCGCCTTTGAGAGGCCGCGCGGAGCGTAGACGTCCAGCTTCAGGTCGATGTTGCTCGCGGTCTGATAGGTGAGGCCGGACGTGGTGCCGTATTCGCTGGCGATGTGTGCGGTCCATGCCGCGGCGTCGCGCGACTGCGCCGCCGCGGACAGCGTGAGACAGGCGAGCATCGCGAAGGTTCGGATCAGCACGGCGGTATTGTTGCGCCGAAACACTGAAACGGCGGTGTCCGCAGCCGTTTGGTAACAATGCCTGTCGCCCGCTACGCGGGCTGGCTGTTGGGTCGCCCCGCGTTAACCCCGGCTGAAGCCGGGGTCTATTTTCTGGAGCCGCCTACGGCGGCGAACCCCGCCCGCGTAGCGGGCAGAAGGTAATCGACCCCGGCTTCAGCCGGGGTTAACGCGGTGCGACCCCAACAGTCAGCCCGCGTAGCGGGCGACAGAACGCGCGCGCTCCAAAATGAAAAACGGCGGCTTGCGCCGCCGTTCATAGCCCTCGCAACGCGGAGCGTCACTTGAGGTAATTCATCATCTCTTTAGCCGTCGGGGCGTCTTTGCCGCTCGGGTCGAGCTCGAGGTACTTGGTGAGCGCGGCCTTCGCCTCGGCGGACTTGCCGGAGCGGACGTAGATCATGCCCAGCTCGTAGTGCGCCTGCGCGAACTTCTCGTCGGCGGCGATGGCCTGCTGGAGGAGTTTCTCCGCGCCGGCGTCGTCGCCTGTGTTGATCAGCTTGGCCGCGTCATTGAACAGCCCGTTCGCGTTCTTCGGCAGCTTCGCCGAGACCTTCGCGGCATTGGCCTTGTCGCCGAGGGCGGTGTAGGCCTGGTACTGGACGCTGAGCATGTCCATGTCGGAGTCGTCGATGTCCAGGACCTTGGCTGCCGCTTCCGCAGCCTTCGCGTAATTCTTCGCGCGGAGCTGGGTCTTCGCCAGCGCGCCCCAGGCAGCCAGCATGTCCGGCTTCGCGACCAGGGCCTCTTCGAACTTCTTCACCGCGCCGGCCAGGTCACCCTCGTTCGCAAGCGCGGCGCCCTGGTTGTAGGCCTCGACCGTCGAGTCCGCCTTTTCCACCGCGGCCGCACTCGCCGTGCCCCTGCTGCCGACCTTGAGCAGCGTGAAGTCGTGCTTCTCGTTCTCGCCGAGCTTCATCTTCAGGGTCTCTTCGAACGGGTCATACCCCGGTGCGCTGACCGAGAACTTGTAACGGATCGTCCCGTCGAGCACGAAGATGGCGTAAGTGCCGTCCCGCTTGACCTTTGCGGTCTGGCGGACGGTCTTTCCTTCGACCGCCTCCAGCTTGATCTCCGCAGTGGGAATGGGGAGCTTGGTCGCCCCGTCGACGACTTTGCCCTGCATCCGCGCCTCGGAGCCCGCAAAGGCATTTCCGGCGGCGGCGATGAGCAGGATCAGGCTGAGCGCGAGCTGTCTACGCATGAGATCGTTTCTCCTGTGGTTTTGTTTGGCACCCTGCATAAACGGATGGTCCCGGAAGAGGATTCCTTCAATCCAGCGTATCCCCGAGCGAAGTCGAGGGGCCGAGTTAGCACCTGCGCCGTGCGATCCGATGGGCGATGCACATGCACCGAGCTTCGGCACGCGTTAGCGTTGCTGCTAAGTTGGCCCCTCGACTTCGCTCGGGGCTTAAACTCATTCAATCAAAGGTCAGGTACGTCTGGTCCTTGAGGCCCCGCTCGTAATCCGCGAGCAGGCGCATCCCCTCGTTCGGCTTCAGGCGGTCCTGCTTGATGGCCACGTCGATCTGGGCCTTCATCCGCTTCGCCAGGTCGCGCCAGTCCCACTGGGTCATGGCCAGCACCTCGCCGATCGGCTGTCCCGGGGATGTCTTCCTCGATGTAGAAGCCCGCACTCCTCGTCGGATCGAGGAACACGTGCACCTCGTTCACCCGGCCGAAGAGGTTGTGGATGTCGCCCATGATGTCCTGGTACGCGCCGGTCAGGAAGATGCCCAGGTAGTACGGCTCCGTCGGCCGGATGTCGTGGAGCGGCAGCGTGTCGCGCACGTCGTTGAGATCGATGAACTTCGAGACCTTGCCGTCCGAGTCGCAGGTGATGTCGACCAGCGTCGACTCCGAGCTGCGGCCGCTCGTTGAGCCGGTGGATCGGCACGATCGGGAAGAGCTGCGCCGAGCGCCCAGTGATCGAGGAGCGACTGGAAGACGGAGAAATTGCAGATGTGCTGGTCCGCCAGCTCGATCTTCAGATTGCGCGACGTCCTCCGGCACTTCCTCCGGATCCATCGTGCGCACCAGCGACTGCATCCGTTCGGCGATCTGCCAGAACAGCGTCTCGACGCGCGCCTTGACGTCCAGCTCGAGCAGGCCGAGCTCGAACATCGTCTGCGCCTCCTCCTTGATCTGCTGCAGGTCGTGCCAGGACTCGACTGCAGGTCTCCGGCGAGAGGTTCTCGTCGATGTCGATCAGCTCGCGCGACGAGCTTGTGATCCGGCGGCCTGGAGCTCGCGCGACGTCCAGCGGCGTCTTCTCGATCGCGCCGAAGGCCTCGACCACGAGCACCGAGTGGTGCGCGACGATCGCCCGGCCCGACTCCGAGACGATGTTCGGATGCGGCACCTTCTCGTCGTCGCAGACGTCGATGATGTTGTAGACGATGTCGCGCGCGTACTCCTCGACGGAGTAGTTCATCGACGAGTGGAACGTCGAGCGCGAGCCGTCGTAGTCGATGGCCAGGCCGCCGCCGACGTCGAGGTACTCGATGGCGTGCCCGCTCTTGCCGCAGCTTCGCGTAGTACATGCGCCGCCTCGCGCACGGCGCGCTTGATCGTCAGGATGTCCGGGATCTGCGAGCCGATGTGGAAGTGGAGGAGCTTGAACGCGCGACGCCATCCCCGCCTGCTCCATGATCTCGTGGCCTCGAGGATCTCCGCCGTGGAGAGGCCGAACTTCGCGTGCTCGCCGCCCGAGGTCGGCCCACTTGCCGGCGCCCTTCGAGAGCAGGCGGACGCGCAGGCCGATCATACGGCTCCACGCCCATCTCCGCGGCGATGCGCGACGATCGTGCGCCACCTCGGAGATCTTCTCGGCGATGAGGATGACCTTCTTCCCGAGCTTGCGCCCGATCAGCGCCGTGCGGATGTAGGTGTCGTCCTTGTAGCCGTTGCAGATGATGAGCGACTCGGGGTCGGTGTGGACCGCCAGGCCGGCGAACATCTCCGGCTTGGAGCCGACCTCGATGCCGTAGTGGTACGGCCGGCCGGCGTCGAGGATCTCCTCGACCACCTCGCGCAGCTGGTTGACCTTGATCGGGAACACGCCGCGGTACGCGCCGCGGTACTTGTTCTCGCGCGATGGCGTCGTTGAACGCGCGGTTGAGCAGTCTCCACGCGATGCCGCAGCAGATCCTGGAACCGGACCAGCAGCGGTGTCGAGAGGTTCATCGTCTGCGCCTCGCGCACGACGTCGATGATCGGGACGGCGATGCCTTTCTGCTGCAGCGGCGCAACGGTCATGTCGCCGTTTTCCGCGACGTGAAATAGCCCGCGCCCCAGCGGTCGATCATGTAGAGCGAGACCGCGTCTTCGATCGTCCAGCCGTTCTGGCCGTCCCGGGTCTGCTGCTGCGCTTCGATGATCTCTGGCGTCGTGGTCAATTCCTGTCGTGTGCCCCCTTCGAACTGCGAAGAATAAAGCAATTTACGCGCGGTCGAACTCCGTCTCGTCGATCGCCGCAATCTCCTCGGGCGACAGCACGAGGTCCGCGGCGCGCGCGCTGTCGACTGCGTGCTCGACGGTGCGCGCCGCGGGGATCGGCACCACCGTCGCCCCCTGCGCGCGCACCCATGCCAGCACGATCGCGTGCACGCTGCGGTCGTGCTTCTGCGCGAGCTCGATCAGCACGTCGAACCGGTGGAGCTTCTTCGCCAGGCGTCCGCCGCCGACAGGGCTGTACGCGAGGAACGTGATGCCGCGCTCCGCGCAGGCTTTCGCGACCTCCACGTTCTCGCGGAAGTACGGATTGAGGCGGTTCTGCACGGTGACGACCGGCAGGATCGCGCGTGCCTGATCGATCTGCGCGACGCTGACGTTGCTCAGACCGAAGTGCTCGAACTTGCCCTCGCGCTGCAGCTCCGCGAAGGCCTCGACACTCTTCTCGAAGGCGACCTTCGGATCGGGCCCGTGCAGTTGATAGAGCCAGATGCGATCCGTCTTCAGCGAGCGCAGGCTCTGCTCGCACGCCTCGCGGATGTGCGCGGGCGTCGCGTCGTTCGTCCACGCGCCCTTCGGGCGGCGCAGGCCCGCCTTCGTGGCGATGCGGACGTCGTCGCGGCCGCCGATGGCGTAGGCGATGAGGCGCTCGTTGTGGCCGATGTCGCGGTCGTCGAAACAATAGACGTCCGCCGTGTCCACGAACGTCATCCCCGCGTCGACCGCCGCGCTCAGCACGCGGCGGCCCTGCTCCTGGTCGGGACGTCCCTGAATGGAGAGCGGCATGCCGCCGAAGCCGATGGGAGGAAAGGTCGTCATCGTACGTTCTTGATTATCACTTTGCCGGGGGGCGTGTCGTGGGTAAACATCTGCAGCGCGGCGCGCACGATCTGTTTGTGCTGCTCGCGGTCGCCGGCGCGCCCGACGATGCGGCCGATCGCGGCGCCTTCCCAGGTCATCGCGCGCGGCGGGCGGACGGATGCGGTGGCGGCGGGCGACGCGCTGATGATGATGGTGGGAACGCCGTGCGACTCGATCTCGCGCGCGAGGTTGCCGACGGCGCGGTGGCAGGTCTCGGGGCAGCCGGCGGCCAGCAATACGAGCTTGGTCTTCGAGCGCTCGACTTTGTCCGCGACCTCGGGATACGCAATCTCGTACAGGTCCTTGAGGCGGGTAGTGAAGCCGAAGCTGTAGTGCTTGTCGTTCACCGCGCCGATGACGCCGTCGGCCGCGAGCTGGCGCAGGGCCTCCAGCGGGAAGACGATGTTCGGATCGGCGTCGGCCTCGCTGTGGTCGTAGTGCCCGTGGACGATCTTCATCGAGCCGAGGTCAGCGTCCGCGGGGATGACGCGATAGCTGATGTCCCCCGGGTCCTCGAGCGGAAACGGTTCCTGGTCCGCGAGGAAGACGCCGGTCGCGCAGACGAGCGTGACGGTCGCGGAGGAGAGGTCTTTGTCGTAGGGGGTGAAGGGGACGCACTTGCGTGCGATGTTGAGCATTCATTTACCTCGTTGGCGAGCCCGTGGACGACTCGCCGTCGAATCGATCAATCGAGCTCGCGGAGCACGTCGCGCAACTGTTCGTTGTCTGGCGCTTCTCCGATGTCATGGACGTCGACGTAGCGGACGATGCCCTGTTTGTCGACGATCACGATGGCGCGCTCGCAGATGCCTTTGTCTTCTTTCCAGACGCCGTATTTCTTCGAGACTTCGCCTTTGGGATGGAAATCGGCGAGGAGCGGATAGGTCGTGATCCCGCCGATGGATTTTGCGAATGCAACGTGAGAGGGAACGGAATCCACCGAAATGCCCAGGACCTGGGCATCATACCGTTCGAAATCGGCCGATTCGGCCTCATACGACGGCATCTGGACCGTTCAAACGGGGGTCCAGTCGAGCGGATAGAAGACGATCACGACGTTCTTCTGTCCGCGGAAGGCACTGAGACGGACCTTCTCGTTACCACCACGATGACTCGGAAGCTCGAAGTCGGGAGCCTGGTCTCCCACCTTGAGCGTCTGGGTCTCGCCGGCAACGGAGGTCCTGCCGAAATTCACCATGCAGAAATCCTCCTTTTGATTTGTGCCGCGCGGAGTCCACGTCCGCCGGCGCAATTGTACGTTCACTGCTTCTTGGCTTTCTTCGCTTCCACCTGGGCCTCGCGGCCTTCCTGGGCGAGCTTCTCGCCCGCGGCCTCCACGGCTTCGCCGGCGCCCTGCTTGATGCCCCGGCCGGCTTCTTTCGCGCCCTCGGCGACGCGCTGTCCGGCCTCGGAGTCCCGCACCTGCTCCGCGCCTTCCTTGATCTCCTGGCCGAGCTTCTGGGCGCCTTCTTTCACGTCCTGCGCGGCCTCACGGGTTTGCTGCGCGGCCTCGGCGGTGGCCGTCTGGGTCTCGGCGGTAGGCTGGACTTCGCCGGTCTTGTCGTTGACCTGACAAGCCGCCAGCACGAGCGCGAGGATGATTACTGACTGCTTCATGGCTTTCCTCCACGAGACTGAGGAAGCAACTCCCGCGCCCCCGCGTTTCCCACACTCCTATGCAGCAGACTCAGGACCGCCTCATTCAGGGAATGGCCGCCGACGGCCACTTCCGCGTCCTCGCCGCGCAGACGACCACGGCCGTGGACACCGCGCGCGAGATCCTCGACCTCTCTCCCGTCGCCGCCGATGCCCTCGGACGCGCCATGACCGGCGCGGTGCTCCTGGCGCGGCTGCTCGACAAGGACGTGCGCAATCAGTACGTCTCTCTCCGCTTCGAAGGCGACGGCCCGTTGGGGATAGTCATTGCCGACGGCACGAACGCTGGCCACGTGCGCGGCTACGTCGAGAATCCCGTCCCGCCGGATCCGATGCTCGACGTGGAAATGGGGATCGGCAACGGGAGCCTGACGATCATCCGCGGCACGCCGCCGCTGGGGAAGCCGTATACGTCGCAGCTACTGTTGGGCGGGACGGGAATCGCGACGGACCTCACCCGGTATCTCATGAACTCAGAGCAGATCGCCTCGGCCGTCCTCCTCGGCGTGTTCAATCGCCGGGACGGGGTGGCATCGGCGGGCGGGATGATCATCCAGGCCTTCCCGCACGCGAGCGAGGACGCGATCTCCGCGATCGAGCGCCGCATCCGCGAGGCGCCGTCGCTGTCGACGCTGCTGGAGAAGATGGAGATCGAGGACGTCGTCGCGACAGTGCTGCAGGGCGTCGGCTACAAGCAGATCGACGAGGGGCAGGCGTTGCCGGTGAGCTACACCTGCCAGTGCACCCGCGAGCGCGCGCTGACGCCGCTCGCCCTCCTCGGCGAGGAGGAGATCGAGTCGATGCTGTCAGAGGGCGGGACGGAGGTGCAGTGCCAGTTCTGCGGAAGGAAGTATCAGTTCACCGCGCATGACCTGCTGACGCTGACCGCCAAACACGACGCGTGAGACGTAGGGCGTGGCTTCAGCCCGCCCGCCCCGGGGGAGGCGGGCTGAAGCCACGCCCTACGTTTAAGGATAAGCTGCGCCCCACAACGATGACCTCCATCATCACCGGCAGCGGCATCGGCATCCCGAAGCACGTCGTTCCGAACGCGATGCTCGCGCGCATCATGGACACCTCCGACGAGTGGATCCGCACGCGCAGCGGCGTCGAGGCGCGGCACTACGTCGAAGACGGCCAGGGCTCCGCCGGGCTGGGGATCATCGCGGCGCAGGCGGCGCTCGACGCGGCGGGCAAGACCAAGGACGACATCGACGCGATCGTCTTCGCCACCATGACGCCGGACTACTTCTTCCCCGGCAACGGCCCGATCGTGCAGGCGAAGATGGGCTTTCCCCGAGTCCATCCCGACGTTCGACATCCGCCAGCAGTGCTCCGGCTTCCTCTACGGACTCGAGCTCGCGGACACACTGATCGCCAGCGGCAAGTACCGGCGCGTTCTCCTCATCGGCGCGGACGTCCACTCGCCGTTCATGCCGTGGTCGAACGGTTGGGGAATCACGATCGGCACCGAGGACCGCGAGGTGACGCCGGAGGAGTACGCGGCGAATACGGCCATCCGCGACCGCACGGTGCTCTTCGGCGATGGCGCGGGCGCGGTCGTGGTCGAGAAATCGCACAATGGCAGCGGCGTGCTGGCGACGAAGCTGTACACCGACGGCTCGAGCATCGAGTCGCTGTTCGTCCCCGGCGTCGGCTTCCGCCGCCGCCCGTTCATCGATCACGAACAGATCGACGCGACGGCGCACATCCCGGTCATGGAAGGCCGCGAAGTGTTCAAGGCGGCCGTGGCAAAGATGCCGGAAGCCGTGCGCGCGGTGTGCGCCGAGGCGGGGGTGGAGGTGGCGCAGCTCGACCTGCTGCTGGTCCACCAGGCGAACCTGCGCATCATCGAGGCCGTGGCCAAGCAGCTCGGCCTGCCGCCGGAGAAGGTCCCGCACAACCTGGAGCGCTACGGCAACACGACGGCAGGCACGCTGCCCATCCTGTTCCACGAGTGCCGCGCCGACGGCCGCATCCAGCCCGGCATGCTGATCTGCTTCACCGCCCTCGGCGCGGGCATGCACTGGGGAGCGGCGCTTTACCGTGCGTAAGCTTGCACTGCTCCTGCTGGTCACACTCCCGCTGGCCGGCGATACACTGCCTTTTCTCTCCGACAAAGAGCTCGCCGCGCTGGCGAGCGAGGTCTCGGGCGAGACCGCGAAGCGCAATCTGGAAGGGTTGGCGCGGCAGCACCGCATGCGCGGCTCGCGCGGGTTTCGCAATGCGACGGACCTCGTGATCGCGGAGCTGAAGCGCTACGGCTACGCGGACGCGCACGTCGAGTCGTTCCCGACGGACGGGAAGATCTTCTACGGCACGCAGCGCTCGCGGCCGGCGTGGAACGCGGAGTTCGCGGAGCTGTGGGAGCTCGACGGGAACGGCGCGCACGGGA
Source organism: uncultured Acidobacteriota bacterium (assembly GCA_963821585.1). Taxonomy (GTDB): domain Bacteria; phylum Acidobacteriota; class Thermoanaerobaculia; order Gp7-AA8; family Gp7-AA8; genus QHVT01. The sequence continues at coordinate 802,122 of CAWGEI010000005.1, read as the reverse complement.
TGCGGATCGCGAGCTGGGAGGCTTCGCCGATCTCTCTCGCGCAGGACAGCGTGTCCGCGGACGTGACGGCGGAGTTAATTGACGTCGGGGCGGGCTCGGCGGATGCGGATTACACGAACAAGGACGTGCGCGGAAAGGTCGTGCTCGCGTCGGCGCAGCCGGGGCCGGTGGCCGCGAAGGCGTTGTCGCGCGGCGCGGTGGGGATCGTCAGCTACGCGCAGAACCAGCGCACGGCGTGGTACGGCGAGAACGACAATCTCGTGCGCTGGGGGCATCTGGAGACGTTCTCCGCGGACAAGACGTTCGCGTTCATGGTCTCGCTCAAGACCGCCCGCGGGCTGCAGCAGCGGCTGGGCTCCGCCGCGACGATCCGCCTGCACGCGAAAGTCGTCGCCGGGCAGGAGAACGCCGACTACAACATCGCCACGGCGACGATCCCCGGCAGCGAGCCGGGCGAGATCGTGTTCAGCTGTCACCTCGACCACCCGCGGCCGGGCGCGAACGACAACGCCAGCGGCTGCGCGTCGATCCTGGAAGCGGCGCGGATGCTCTCGAAGCTCATCGCGGAGAAGCGCCTCGCGCCGCCGCGGCGGACGATCCGCTTCGTCTGGCCACCGGAGGTGGAAGGGACGCTCGCACTGCTGAACGGACGCCCGCAGCTCGCGAAGAACATCCGCGCGGCCGTCCACCTGGACATGGTCGGCGGCGGCCCGGAGACAAAGGCGATCTTCCACGTGACGCGCGGGCCGGCGTCGCAGCCGTCGTTCGTGTACGACCTCGCGGATTCCGTCGCCATGTTCGTCAACGAACAGACGGCAGCGTTCGCGAAGACGGGGACCGCTCCGTTCCCGCTGATCGCGAGCGACGGCAGCAAGGATCCGCTGCGCGCGGAGCTCGCGCCGTTCTCCGGGGGCAGCGATCATCAGGTCTACAGCGACAGCTCGTTCGGCATCCCGGCCATCTACCTGAATGACTGGCCGGACCGCTACATCCATACGAACCTCGACGTCCCGGCGAACATCGACTCGACGAAGCTCGGCCGCGCCGCGTTCATCGCGGCCGCGAGCGGCTACGCGCTCGCGACGATCACCACGGACGACGCTCCCGCGCTGCAGAAGATGATGGAGCCGTTCGCGCTGGAGCGCCGCGCACGGGCGATGCGCCGCGGGACGCTCCCGTTCTCCGAGTGGTACGAGCGCGGGATGCGCGCCTCGGTCGACCGCTTCTTCCGCGGCGAGCACATCACGTCCGCGCGGAAGGTGAAGGGAACGATGAGCGCGTTCGGCTACGACTACTTCGCCGATCACTACACCGGCCCGGCCATCCGCCTCGACCCGGACTCCCATTACGAGGCGCTGAACCTGTGGGACGGCACGCGCACCGACGCGGAGATCCGGGACATGCTCTCCGCGATCCACGCGCCCGTACCTCTCGAGGACGTGACCCAGTACCTCGACGCCCTGGGCGCGATCGGCGTCATTCCTCGCGCAGGTACTTCTCCATCAAAGTAGCGTTCTCGTTCATCGCCCGGATGTCGATGACGTAAGCCCGCGCGTAGAGAAAGATCGACAGCGCCGCGAGCGCGTCGTGGAGCCAGATCGGCGTCCGTCCCTGCCCCACGCCGCCGCCCATGATGAACGTGACCATGATGGCCGCCATGGCCCACATGGCCGCGGGGAACACCCGGTTCTTGAACGCCTTCGTGCTCTGCACGACGCCGGCGTCCTGATCCGACGCGTCCTTCAGCTCCTTGCCCGTACCGATAAAGAAGAACATGGTCATGGACTGCGAGAAGAGGCCGATCACCACGGTGACGATGGCCATGATGATGTGGTCCGCGGCATGCGCGGGGGTGGCTTTGAAGCCGACGACGATCGTGGCGATGAGGCCCGCGATCGTGAGCAGGGTGGAGATGAGGAGCGCTTGGGCCATGGCCCAAGGTTACCCTGAGCGAGCGAAGCGAGTCGAAGGGTCAAGTTCGCACTCACGGTGCATGAGGCCAGCGCCGCGCAGGTGCTAAGTTGATCCTTCGACTCGCTTCGCTCGCTCAGGATAGACTTCTGGGGTGACCACCTACAAAGACTCCGGCGTCGACATCGACGCGCAGGACGAGGCGCTGCGCGAGGTGCGTCGCATCGCCCGCGGCACGTTCACCCCGGGCGTCCTGTCCGACATCGGCTCGTTCGGAGGGCTCTTCCGCGGTACGTTCGAAGGGATCTCCGACCCGATCCTCGTCTCCTCCACCGACGGCGTGGGGACCAAGCTGCGGGTCGCGCAGGCGATGAAGATCCACGACACGGTCGGCTACGACCTGGTGTCGCACTGCGTGAACGACATCCTCGTGCAGGGCGCACGGCCGCTGTTCTTCCTCGACTATTACGCCACCGGCAAGCTCCGCCCGGCGGTGATGACGGACGTGATCCGCGGCATGGCCCGTGCGTGCTCGGAGAACGGCTGCGCGCTGATCGGCGGCGAGACCGCGGAGATGCCGGGCTTTTACGGCGACGACGATTACGACGTGGCCGGCTTCATCCTGGGCGTCGTCGACTCGAAGAACCTGATCGACGGCAAGGCGGTGACGGAAGGTGACGTGCTGATCGGCCTTCCCTCGGTCGGCCTGCACACGAACGGCTACTCCCTGGCCCGCCGCGTCCTGTTCGACCGCCTGGGCTACGACCATCAGACGATCATTCCGGACGTGGGCAAGGCCGGAGAAGTGCTGCTCGCGCCGCACATCTCGTATCTCAAGCCGCTCCTCCCGCTCGTCGAGCAGCGCGCGATCCACGCCATGGCGCACATCACCGGCGGCGGCCTCACGGACAACGTGCCGCGCGTCCTGCCGGAGAAGCTGGACGCGCACGTGAAGCTCGGCTCCTGGCCCGTGCTGCCGATCTTCAAGGTTCTGTACGAGCAGGGCCAGGTCGACCGCGACGAAATGCTGCGCGTGTTCAACATGGGCATCGGCATGGTGCTGATGGTGGGCAAGGACCACGTCGACACCGTGGCCAAACACTTCGGCCAGATCGGCCAGACGTTCTATTTCATGGGCAACGTGGTCAAGGGTTCGGGGAAGGTCGTGTACGACACGCCACCGAGTGGTTACGCGTCGTGGATTGAGTGAAAACAGTGCTGAGTGCTGAGTCCTGAGTGCTGAGTCACACCCACCCACAGGGTTGCGCGCGAAGGCGCGCTGTCCAATTGTGGCCCCGGGCTCATGCCCGGGGAACGCGGTGTGGCAGAGGGATGCGGCCGCGAAGGCGGCCGCTACAGGCAGGGTATTGGAGCGGCCGCCTTCGCGGCCGCGTCGAAAACACAACCTCGCTGACCCCGGGCATAAGCCCGGGGCTAGATTGGACAGCGCGCCTTCGCGCGCAACGCAGCAGGGGCGGGCGTGACTCAGGACTCAGCACTCAGGACTTAAATGCGACTAGCAGTCCTTCTCTCCGGCCGCGGCTCGAACTTTCAGTCGATCCATGAGGCCATTCAGCGCGGAGAGTTGCCCGCGGAGATCGTCTGTGTGATCTCCAATCGTCCCGACGCCGCGGGCATCCAGCGTGCGCGGGATGTCGGGTACGCCGCGCACGTGCTCGATCACAAGGCCTTCGCGAACCGCGCGGCGCACGAGGAATCCGTGCTGCGCGTGCTCGAGGAGGCGCGGCCCGACGTCATTGCTCTCGCGGGCTACATGCGCCTCCTCGGCGCGCCGTTCATCGAGCGCTGGCGTAACCGGATCGTGAACATCCACCCGTCGCTGCTGCCGGCGTTCCCCGGCGTCGACGCCCAGGCGCAGGCGGTCGCGTACGGCGTGAGGGTCTCGGGGTGTACGGTGCATCTCGTCGACGAGCAGCTCGACGCGGGTCCGATCCTCGGGCAGCGCGTCGTCGAAGTGCGCGACGACGACACCGGCGAGACGCTGGCCGCCCGCATTCTCGTCGAGGAGCACCAAGCCTACGTGGAAGCGCTCAAAAAAATGGCGACGCGCCCGTGGCGCGTCGCCGGTCGAAGAGTTGTTTTCGCTCCGCTGTTATCCTGAGTGACGGGTTAGAACGGCAGCAGCGCTTTCCACCAGGCCTGCTTCGCCACGTCCTGCGCCGCGACGGCGGGCATGGTCGCCAGGGTCTCGGTGCCGCGCTGCACGACGATCGTCCCGATGCGCTGGCCCTTCTTGATCGGCGCGGCCACGGCGCCGCCGTTGAACTTCACGCTGACGCCCTTTTCCTCGCCGCGCTTCACCAGCGCCCTCACGTCGTTCGGCGCCATCACCGGGACGGACTTCGAGCGGCCGTCGTTGACCGAGGCCTGCGCGACGACCGCTCCCTGCTTCACCGGCGTGACCATCTTGTACTGCAGGAAGGCCTTGTTCATCAGGCGCGCGGCGATCTCGAACGAGCTCTCCGGCCCGCGCGACGTCTTCGCGCCCATCACCACGCAGACCAGCTCCATGTTGTTGCGCTTGGCCGAGGCGGTGATGGAGAAACCGGCCGGACCGGAGTAGCCGGTCTTGATGCCGGTCGCGCCTTCATAGAAGCGCAGCAGGCGGTTCGGGTTGTAGATGCGCGCGAGCGTCCCGTTGCGGAACTCCATCTCCGGAATGACCGCGAGCTGGCGCATGAACGGGTGCTTCATCAGCTCCTGTCCGAGCTTCGCCAGGTCGCGCGCGCTCATGACGTTGTTCATGGACGGATCCGACGGCGGCAGCCCGTGCGGATCATAGAAGTGGCTGTTCTTCAGCCCCAGTTCCTCGGCCTTCGCATTCATCAGGTCCGCGAACGATTCGCCGGAGCCGGCGATCTTCTCGGCGAGGGCCATGGCCGCGTCGTTCGCCGAGTGGACCATCGTCGCGATGAGCAGGTTCTTCACCGGCCAGACCGACGCGGCGCGCAGGTAGATCTGCGACCCGCCCATCTTGCTCGCGCGCGCCGAGATCGTGACCGGCGTGTCGTACTGCAGGTTCCCCTGCCGGATCTCGTCCATGGTGATGAGCAGTGTCATCATCTTGGCCATGGAAGCCGTGGGAAGCGCTTTGTCCGCGTTGTCTTCGAAGAGCACGCGGCCGGTCGAAGGCTCCAGCACCAGGGCCGCGGTGTAGCCCTTGGGTTGATTCGCCACCGAGGCGGCGACGGGGCCGTTTTCCTCGGCATTTTGAGCGTAAGCAGATGTCGCCATCGTGGCGACCATCAGGGCAATGAGTAGGTTCCTCATGGTGTGGCTCCCCTTGTCATCGAGAACGTCATCGAGAACAGTCTCGAAGCGGCCAGACTGCACCGGCCATGCCACGGCTGAGTTACTTCGCCGCGACGCTTTTCTTCGGGACGCGCGTCGTGCGGGGGATGGAACTGATCACCGTCCAGTCGTGCTTGTGGACGACCACCGGTTCTTTCGCTTTGGGCCAGAGATCGACCGGGATGTAGTAGTAGCCGTCGCCGAGCACGCGGGACTTGATGGCCAGGTCGCGCATCGATTTGCACAGACCCTTCTTGCCCCGGATCGCGCTCCGTTCGACGTACACACCCGTCGACTCCCCGACACCCTGAAACACACTGATTTCCGCGCAGAGAGAGTTAACTAACGTCATCGAAACAGGGAGATAGCAAGAAGCGGTCCTGTTTGGTTGACCTGCCCTCTAAGACCGCAGTTCCACGTTCCAATACGCCTCGTCGAGGAAGTTTTTCCAGATCTCCGGGTAGGTTCTTCCCTGCAGGCGGTGGAGCGGGTGCCACTTCGGGCGCGCGGGCATCCGGCGGAGCCTCATGTCGCTCTCCGCGAGGAGCTTATTGCCCTTCCGCACGTTGCACGGCAGGCAGGCGCAGACGACGTTCTCCCAGGTCGACTTCCCGCCCCGCGAGATTGGAATCACGTGGTCGAGAGAGAGCTCCGAGGACTGGAACTTCTTCCCGCAGTACTGGCAGCGGTTCTGGTCGCGAAGATAGATGTTCCCGCGCGAGAACTTCACTTCCTGCCGGGGGAGACGGTCGAAGACCAGGAGCTGCACCACGTGCGGAATGAGGATGTTCCGGCTCGGCGTGGTGACGTAGTGGTCGTCCGGCTGGACCGGGATGTCCATCCAGTTCTCGAAGTCGTAGGTGCGGTACTCGCTGTCGACGGCGCGCACCTGTCCCTTGTACAGAAGCGTCAGCGCCCGTCGCACCGACGTGATCTGCACGGCCTGAAACAAGCGATTCAGAACCAGCACATGACCGTCGAGCATAAGAATTCAACTCATGATAAACGACATTTCGTCACCGCAAAGTCCCGCGGCTGTTGCATCGAACCCCTGCTTTGCGACACACTTACCGCCAGACGAACTCGTTTCGGCTCTTTGGAGCGGGGGCCGCGCTGTCCGAACCGCGCGGGAATCCGCATATCGTGAGACGCTTCGCGCCGGATGCCGGGGCGTCATGGGTGTGCTTTTGGGAGGCTAGTATGCGCGGTTGGTCCAGGGTCGCTCTCGTTCTGGTCGTTCTACTCTCCGCTTCGGTCGTATCCGCCGATCACGTTCAGGGAGATTGCCCGCTGTCGCTGGTCGACTCCACGCCGGCGCTCACGGACTTCGACCTCTCGCCGCACGGCGTGTTCCGCAACGGGAACACCGTCTACGCGCTGCGCGGACAGATCCTCACCACCTACACCGCGAACGACACCGGCAATCTCTCGGTCACCCGCGAGGACTTCCTCGACACCCTGGGCGCGCGTGAGACCGAGGGCGGCGTGACGTACGGCGACGGCTTCCTCTACGTCAGCAGCGAAGCCGGTCTGGAGATCTGGCAACTGAACACCGGCGCCGCTCCCGTGCGCCGCTCCCTCACCCCCGGTGTCCACTACCGCCGCCTGACCGTCAGCGGCAACCGCCTCGCCGGCCTCTATCCCTCCACCGACCTCCCCTGCTATCCGCTGGGTCCGACGACTCCGCTGTGCGTCAATCAGATCGAGATCCTCGACGTGACGAACCGCACCGCGCCGGCCATCATCGGCGTCGTGCAGTCGAAGTCGCGCTCCGAGTACCGCGGCCTGAACGACATCGCCTTCAACCAGGGCTACCTCCTCGCCGCGACCGAAGAAGGGCTCGTCGCGATCGACATCACCAACCCGGCATCGCCCGTGCGCACGTCCTTCGTCGCCTTCCCGGGCCAGTGGCTGGTCACGAACGGCAACCTCGTCGGCATCGGCACGGACTCGCACATCAACACCTTCCTGGTCCGTCCGGGCATGACGCCGTTCTTCGTGCGCACCGCGCTGCTCACGCTGCCGGAGTACGTGGCCATCGATCTCGGGAATCCCATCCGCTTCAACCGCAACGCGCACTGGGATGAGGTCAACGCGCGCCTGATCACGCTGGTCGAGGAAGTGGATCCGATGACGCTCCACTCCGCGCGCACGGTCGCATTCGACGTGTTCGACCTCAGCGTCATCCAGTTCGAAGGCTCGGCCGAGCGCATCTATGAAGACGTCACGCTGGTGCAGGAGGACGAGGTCAAGCACAACCCCATCGCGGTCGGACCGTTCGTCTACGTGATCGGCGAAGAGACCGGGCTGCAGAGCTACGGCGCGTGCGGACAGCTCACGGGACGCATCGAGCTCGATGGACCGCACCACCTGACCTGCAACGGCTCGGAGCTCCGCGGCTGGGTGACGGGCGTGCAGCGCGTCGACATCGTGGAGCTGTTCCTCGACAACACCCCTCTGGGACGCGCAACCCTCGGCGGGGTCCTGCGCCACGAGGTGTCGTCGCGGACGCCGGTGACTCCGTGGCGCGTGGGCGTGAATCTCGACACCGTCGCCCGCGGCGAGCACCAGCTCCGCGCCATCGCCACCGACAATCTCGGACGCCGCCGCCAGTTCGCGAACAAGCGGATCTTCTTCGAAGGCCCGGGCTCGAACTGCACGAATCCGCGGCGCCGCGCGGTCAGATAGCCATTTCCTCAGCGATCCTCTGTGCGGCCGACCTCGGGTCGGCCGCACTCGTGATGGGCCGTCCCACGACGATGTAGGTGGCGCCCGCGCGCACGGCTTCGCCCGGCGTCATCACCCGCTGCTGGTCGCCCGCGTCGGAGCCTTTCGGGCGGATGCCCGGCGTCAGGATGACGAAGTCGCCGCCGCACGCCTCGCGGATCGGCTCGATCTCCAAGGGCGACGCCACGACCCCGCGCAAGCCGCTGCTCTGCGCGAGACGCGCGAGGCGGACGACGTTGTCGATCGCGCTGCCGCCGAAGCCGATCTGCAGCAGGTCCGCCTCACTCAGGCTGGTCAGCACCGTGACGCCGAGGACCAGGAGCGCGTCGTGATTGCAGGCCCGGAGCATGGCCTCGCCGCCCGCCGCGTGGACCGTCGCGATCGACGCGCCGAGGGAGGCGGCTTCCGCCACCGCGTGCTTCGCGGTGTTCGGGATGTCGTGGATCTTCAGGTCGAGAAACACCTTCTCCCCGCGCCCGGCCACGTCCCGGACGATCGCCGGCCCGTTGGCGATGAAGGCCTGCAGGCCGATCTTGAACACCCCCACCGCCCCCTGCAGCGAGTCGACCAGCCGGAGGATCTCGTCGCGCGCGGACACATCGAGAGCTACCACAAGACGGTCGTGAGGTTGCATCATGCGGCCGACAGTATGGACAAGTTCGAAATCGCCCGCACGCTCGACGAGATCTCGCGCTACATCGAGCTCAGTGACCCGCAACCCTTCCGCGCCCGCGCGTTCGAAAAGGCCGCGCGCGCCGTCGAGAATCTCGACGAGGACATCGCCGCCCTGGCCGGGGCGGGGACGCTCACCAGCGTCTCCGGCATCGGCAAGGCCACCGCTCAGGTGATCGAGGAGATCGTCCAGACCGGCGAGTCGCGCTACCTCGCCGAGCTGCGCGGCCAGTATCCGCCCGGCATCTTCGAGCTCCTGCGCGTGCCGAAGCTCGGCATCAAGAAGATCGGCCAGCTGCACGCCGAGCTCGGCGTCGGGTCGTTAGACGAGTTGGAAGCCGCGGCGAAGGACGGCCGGCTCGCGAAGCTGAAAGGCTTCGGCGCGAAGACCGCGGAGGTCATCCTCGCCGGCATCGAGTTCGCGCGCATGCGCGAGTCGCAGTTCCTCCTGCCGATCGGGCTCGAGGCCGGCGAGCTCCTGCGCGAGCGGCTCGCGGACTTCGACGAAGTCGAGGACGCCGAGGTGTCGGGGAGCGTGCGGCGGCGGCTCGAGGTGATCCGCAACGTGAACATCGTCGTCTCCACAAAGAAGCCCGCGGTCGTCGCCGGGAAGCTCGCGGGCTTGGTCTCAGGGCTCTCCGAGGTCGACGCGCAGACGTACAAGGGCACGATCCGCGACGAGCTCGACATCTTCTTCCACCTCACCCCGCCGGCTGAATTCGGCTCGACCCTGCTGCGCACGACGGGCAGTGCGGAGTTCGTCGAGGGATTCGGCAAGATCGCCAAAGCCGCGAGCGAGGCAGACGCGTTCAAGAAGGCGGACATCCCGTTCGTCGAGCCGGAGCGGCGCGAGACCGCCGAAGATCTGAAGGTCAGGAAGCGGACGAAGCTCGTCGAGCTCGACCAGCTCCGCGGGACGTTCCACGTCCACACGACGTTCTCCGACGGCCGCAACACCGTGCAGGAGATGCTCTCCGCGGCCGCGCAGCGCGGCTGGGAGTACGTCGGGATCTCTGATCACTCCAAGGTCGCGTATTACGCCGGCGGGCTGACCGAGGAGAAGCTGAAGTTGCAGCAGGCGGACATCGCGCTGCACGAGAAGGACGTGAAACCGATGCACGTCTTCCGCGGCACGGAAGCGGACATCCTCCCCGACGGGACGATGGACTACGGCCCGAAGATCCTCGCCAAATTCGACTTCGTCGTCGCCTCGGTCCACTCCCAGTTCCAGATGGACCTCGACCAGATGACCGAGCGCATCCTCCGCGCGCTGGACGACCCCACCGTCACCTTCCTCGGCCACCTCACCGGGCGCAAGCTGCTGTCCCGGGCGGGCTACCGCATCGATTACGACCGCATCTTCGACAAGGCCGCCGAGCGGGGCGTGATGATCGAGATCAACGGCAACCCCAACCGCCTCGACGTCGACTGGCGCTACCTGCGGAAGGCCGCGGACAAGGGCGTGATGTTCAGCATCCACCCGGACGCACACTCGGTCAGCGAGTACAACGCGGTGATCACCGGGACGTGGGTCGCGCGCAAGGGCGGCCTGTCGCCGAAGCAGATCTTCAACACGAAGGGCGTGGAAGAGGTGGCGGAGTACCTGAAGGAGCGCCGGCGCTGATGTGGAGTGCGGAGGCAGCGCCTCCGCTTTCGAATTCGTTTGCGGTGAGCCACGCGGGTGTCGCTGGCGCCACACGAATCATCTCTGCGCGCGAAGGCGCGCAATCCAATTGTGGCCCCGGGCTTGTGCCCGGGGAACGCGAGGTCGCAGGGCATTGCGGCCGCGAAGGCGGCCGCTCCAAGGCGCACGTTTGTAGCGGACGCCTTCGCGCCCGCGAAACCGTCTGCACCGGTCAACCCCGGGCACAAGCCCGGGGCCACATTTGGACTGCGCGCCTTCGCGCGCAGATCCGCAAGCGTACGTCCGGGAGGTGAAAAGCTTAGCTCCAGCCGCGGCGCACCGGGTGAGCGGTGGTGCGCCGCGGCCTTCGCCAAAGTGAGGAGAAATGCGCGCCTTCGTCAGCGCCGGGCGGACAGCACCATCATGAGCGCGCGCTGGCTGTTGGGCTGGCGCGTGACGCCCATGATGAACGTCTGTCCGAGTTTCAGGTTCAACGTCGTCTTCATCATCGGGGAGAGCTGATCTCCCGTCTGGCGGCTGAGCTGGAAGTCCGAGATCGAGATCGTGTCGCTGGCCGGGTCGTACTCGCCGAACTTGAAGTCCGCGCGGTACGACGACAGGCTCACGATCCCCGGCTCGCCTTCTTTCCCGTCCACTTCGGCCGCGCCGAGGCTCTCCACGCTGTCGTAGCGGAGGAGCTGCAGCTTCGACTCGAGATCCTTGAGCTCGTCGGGGAAGCGCGCACCCTTGACGCCGGCACGGCCGGCCGAGATCAGGCGCACCGTCAGGTGGAACGGCTGCGGCGCGGCGTCGAACTTCGTCAGCGCGGCGGCGATCTCCTTGAGCTTCTCCGGATCGTCCGTCACCACGAGGGAGTTCGTCGCCGGCTGGATCGACATCGATCCGCTCGCCGTCAGCAGCGACTTGATCATCGCCGCGGCCTTGTCCGCCTGCTTGTGCTTGAACTGGAACGTCCGCACGGACAGGCTCTTGCCCGGATCCGCGGCATCGGCAAACGCCGCTGCCGACACGAGGAACAGGGCCATCAGTACAACTGCAATTCGCTTCATAAGTCCGCCGGAAGATTCTCGTCGAAGATCATGACGATTTTCACGTCATCCGCTCCCGCGGTGGGGACTTCGATGATGGTTGCATTCTGTGAGTCGTAGGACGCCACGACCGGCTTGGTCGTGAGCGTGCGCAGCGACGCGCGCTGGATCGGATTCATGTCGACAGTGGCCTGCGGGCTGCGGACGAGCGTCGCGCCGAACACCGCCGTCGCCAGCGCCGCGGCCATCGCCAGGTGGCGCGGCCACGCCGCCACGCGCGCCGAGGCGACCGTCGTCTCCGCGCCGCGCACGCGCACCTGCTGCATCACGTCGCCGACGAACGCGTCGATCCCGCCGGGGGGGACCAGCTCGCCGACGCCGAGAGCGCGGAACAGCACGTCCGCATCGGCGTGCGCCGCGAAGTCGAGGCAGCGGTCGCACGAGCGCAGGTGCTCGAGCAGCGCCGCGTCGTCCGTGTTCACGTGGAAACGGGTCCGGAAGGAGTCACACGAGATCATTTCTCCCTCCAGAGCTGCGCGTATTCGGGGAAGCGCCGCTGTAACTGCGCCTGCATCAGCTTGCGCGCGTTGAACAGGTGATTGCGGACCGTCGACTCGCGGCAGCCCAGGACCTTCGCGATCTCCGCGGACGGCAGGTCTTCCATCTGATTCATGACGAAGATCGTCTTCTGCTTCGGCGAGAGGACCGAGGAGATCTCGTTGAAGACCGTCTCCACTTCCTTCCGCTGCACGACGACCGTCTGCTCCGCGTCCGCGGCCGTCTTCACCAGCCGCAGGTTCGAGTTCACGGCGTTGTCGCGCGACTGCTTGTTGCGCATGAAGTCGATGGACACGTTGGTCACCATCCGGTACAGCCAGGTGTCGAACGCGTAGTGCGGGTCGTACTTCTCCAGGTTCTCCCAGAGCTTGAGGAACACGAGCTGGGAGATGTCCTTGGCGTCTTCTGCGTTGCCGATGATCCGGTAGCAGAGCGCGTACACCTTCGAGGTCTTCCGGCGAACGAGCGTCTCGAACGCGTCGGTGTCGCCGCCGCGGATCGTCTCGACGAGCTGCCGGTCATCGGGCTCGACGGTGGGCGTAGTCGGCATCATCAGGCGGAGTCCGGGGGACATGATCGCCCTAAATACGGGCGCAGCCGGAGAACGTCTAGTCCGCCCGATGTCGATCCCGCCAGCTAGTGTCAATATCCCGTTACAATCCCAAGAACATGCGAGTTCTCGTCGTCGGGCAGGGTGCACGGGAGCACGCCCTCTGCTGGAAGCTCAAACAGTCGCCCCTCGTCCGGGAACTGTACGCCGCCCCGGGAAACGCCGGCATCGCCCAGGTAGCCGACTGCGTCCCGATCGGGGTCGCCGACATCGTCGAGCTGGCCGATTTCGCCGAACAGCTGAAGATGGACCTCACCGTCGTGGGCCCCGAGCTTCCCCTGACCCTGGGCATCGTCGACGAGTTCCAGAAGCGCGGCCTCCCGATCTTCGGTCCTACCCGCCTCGCCGCGGAGCTCGAGGGCTCGAAGATCTTCTCCAAGGACTTCATGCGCAAGTACGGCATCCCGACCGCGGAAGCCGTCGCCGCCAACTCCGTGGACGAGGCGAAGAAGGCCCTCAAGCAGATCGGCTACCCCAGCGTCCTGAAAATCGACGGCCTCGCCGCCGGCAAGGGCGTGGTCATCGTCAATTCGGCATCCGAGGCGGACGAATACCTGCACATGGTGTTCGAGGAGAAGAAATTCGGCACCGCCTCGAACCGCATCCTCGTCGAGGAGTTCCTCACTGGCGAGGAAGTCTCGTTCATGGTCATCACGGACGGGACAAAGTCGCTTCCGCTCGCGCCCGCGAAGGACTACAAGAAGGCGTTCGACAACGATGAGGGGCCGAATACGGGCGGCATGGGCTCGCACTCGCCGGCCGTTGTGCTGACCGGAGAGACCGCGGCGGAGATCATGAAGACGATCATCCTACCCACGGTCGCGGGGATGGAGGCGGAAGGCCGCCCGTATCAGGGCGTCCTGTACGCGGGGGTGATGCTCACCCCGGCCGGGCCGAAAACGCTGGAGTACAACTGCCGCTTCGGCGATCCGGAGACGCAGGTGCAGATGATGCGGCTCGACGATGATCTCGCCGACGTCTTCCTCCGCGTCGCCCGCGGCAACCTCGGCGACCTGAAGGCGCTGAACTGGAAAAAGGAAGCCGCGGCGTGCGTGGTGATCGCGGTCGACGGCTATCCGGATGACCATGCGAAGGGACAGGAAGTCGTGTTCGATCCGATCGACGACCCGTCCGTGGTCGTGTTCCACGCGGGAGTCGTGAAGCGCGAGGGCAAGCTGATCAACCAGGCCGGCCGCGTGGTCAGCGTGTGTGCGCGCGCGGCGACGCTGTCCGAGGCGCTGGGGAAGGCGTACGAGGCCGCGCCGAAAGTGCGCTTCGAAGGGGCGCGCTACCGTCGCGACATCGGCTACCGCGCCCTCGAAATGCGCGCCTCGGGCGCCTTCCGCGCGATTGACCCCGAGAGCCTCCCCTCCTAGCATTGCCGCGCATGGCAAAACCTTGGGTTCTCATCATCATGGGCAGTGACTCCGACGCGGAAGTCATGTCCCAGGCTGCCGCCGCGCTCGACGAGCTCGGCGTTCCGTACGACTTCACCGTCGCCTCGGCACACCGCTCGCCGGAGCGCGCGAAAAAGATCATCACCGACGCGGAGGCGAACGGCGCGGCGGTGTTCATCGCCGGCGCGGGGATGGCCGCGCACCTGCCGGGCGTCGTGGCGTCGTTCACGACGCGGCCGGTGATCGGAGTGCCGCTCGCGAGCGGCGCGCTGCAGGGACTGGACGCGCTGTACGCGATCGTCCAGATGCCGCCGGGGATTCCGGTGGCGAGCGTAGCCATCGGCGGCGCGCGCAACGCGGGGATTCTCGCGGCGCAGATCATCGGGACCTCGGACCCGGAGCTCGCAGCGAAGATGAAGGAGCAGCGCGCCTCGATGGCGGACGCGGTCGCGGCGAAGTCGAAGAAGGTGGAGAAGTCGACGCGGATCAAGTCCTGAGTGCCGAGTCCTGAGTGCTGAGCCCCACCGGCCGACTCAGGACTCAGGACTGAGGACTCAGGACTCAGATGCATCAGCATCAGCATCACCATCACAACATCACCCGCAAACTGACCATTGCGACCGTCGCGAACCTCATCGTCGTCGCGGCGGAAGTCACGGTCGGCATCTGGTCCGGATCGCTCTCCCTCATCGGCGATGCGCTGCACAACCTCACCGACGCCGTCGCGCTGCTGATCGCGCTGGTCGCGGTGCGGCTGGAGCGCCGCGCGCCGACGAGCGCGAAGACGTTCGGCTACCAGCGGGCCGGCATCCTGGCGGCGTTCATCAACGCGGCGATGCTGGTGACATTCACGATCTTCGTGTTCCGCGAGGCGTGGGAGCGCCTGCGCACGCCTCACGAAGTCTCGACGACCGCGATGCTCATCACCGCCGCCATCGCGATGCTCGTGAACGGCGCGACCGCGCTGTCGCTGCACCACGAGAGCCGGGAGGACGTGAACATCCGCGGCGCGTTCGTCCACATGATCGGCGACGCAGTGTCGTCGGCGGGGATCATCGTCGCCGCGGTGCTGATCCGCATCACCGGGACGCCGGTCTGGGACGCCGCGGTCACGATCCTCATCGGCGTGCTGATCCTCTGGAGCAGCTACGGCGTGCTGCGCGAGTCGATGAACCTCCTCCTCGAAGGCACGCCCGCCGCCATCGACCCCGACGCCGTCACCCAATCCCTCGGCCGCATCGAGGGCATCTACGGCGTCCACCACCTCCACATCTGGGCCCTCGGCCCGTCGCGCCCAGCCCTGTCCTGCCACCTCATGGTCGGCGACGTACCGGTGAAGGAAACGTCGCGCATCCTCGACGAGATCACCACCATGCTCGCCCGCGACTACCGCATCGCGCACACGACGGTACAGTTCGAGTACGCGATGTGCGCGGCGGACGACCCCTACTGCGTGCCGTTCACGAAACCTTCGGCGCGCGCTTGAGCATGGTACGGACCGTCGACCGCGTAGCGGTCAGCAGAAAACAGCCCCGGCTTTCAGCCCATACGCACCAACTTTGCGCGCGAAGGCGCGCTTTCCCAAGCTAGCCCCGGGCGGACCGCCGCCCGGGGAACGCGGAGTCGAAAGTCGACGCGGCCGCGAAGGCGGTCGCTACAAACACGCCCTGGAGCGGCCGCCTTCGCGGCCGCGTTGTTGGGAGCGTCCTCGCGTTACCCCGGGCGGCGGTCCGCCCGGGGCTAGCTTGGAGAGCGCCTTCGCGCGCCACGACAACTCCAAATCACTGCGGGTAGGTGAACGTCACGACCGCCTTGGTCACCCCGTTGGGCAGCTGCATCGAGAGGTTGGGCGTCAGCGCGTAGAAGGGGCGTAAGTCGATGAGGTTGGACAGGCTGGTTGCGCAGTAGTCGCCGCTGCGCTGGATGCTCTCGACGGGCTTCTTCACGCGCATGCCGGGGTAGAGGCGGCCGATCTCGTCGCGGAGGGAGTCGATGGGCTTCTGGGTGTAGGTCTTGGTCAGGGACGTGACGGTCAGCTCTTCGCTGGTGACGCGGCGTTTGTCGTCGTAGGTGTAGGCGACATTGGCCTGCCAGTCGGTCTTCGGCGCGCCCTCGGGCACGTACCCCTCGTAGCCGCCTTTGACGCTGATGGACATGAGGGCGTCGCCGTCGTAGGTGGCGTTGGCGGTCATGGAGATGAGGTGGTTGCAGGCGGCGGTGTTCTGGTAGTCGACGCGCTGCTGCACGATGCGGCCGCCCCCGTCGTAGGTGTACTGCGTCAGGTAGCGGGTGGCGTCGATGACGAGGTCTTCGCGGTCGAGGAGCCAGGAGCCGGCGGAGTGGGCGAGGTATTCGAGGATCTCGCCGCCGGTCGTGGAGGTGATCCTCTCGAGGTACTCCGGTCCCTGGTGGTACTGCATCTCGCGATTGCCCTGCAGCACGTCGCCCTGGTACGTCCACCCCTCGGCCTTGCGCGCCTCCTGAATGGTGCGCTGGCGCGCGGCGGAGTAGCGCAGCGACTCGCGGTTCCAGAGGCACGGGAGGACGTCGTTCTTGTTGAAGCGCTGGTCGGAGAAGAACGTCGCGCGCGTCGCGGACGCACCGTCGGCGCACGGCTGGGAGTGGCTGTACGGCCCGTGCCAGCAGCGCTCGCACCACATCGCCTTCGCGTCGAGCTTGCGCCCGCAGAACGAGCAGACGATCTTCGTGCGCATGTCTTCGACTTCGCGCTGCATCGTGAACACGCGCTCGTCGATGCCGGCCTTCACGTCGAGGTCGCCCTCCAGCTGGGAGTAGCGGCGGTAGCGCTCGATGGCCGCGACGAGCTCGCCCTGCTTCTCGAGCACGATGGCCTCGTTATAGACCGGCGCGGGGTCGTTCGGACGCACCTGCTCCGCGCGGCGGAACAGCTTCAGCGCCTCGTCGAGCTCTCCGCGCGTGTAGGTGAACTTCGCACGGTTGAAGAGGTCCGCGTACTCCTGGTCGGCCTGACGTTTCTTCTGCAGCTCACTCTGGAACTGGAGCTCGAGCTGCAGCCGGGCGACGTTCGCCTTTTCTTCTCCTTCCGGAAAGAGCCGCAGGTAGCGGTCGACCTTGACCTGCGCGTCGGAGTACCGCCCGGCGCGCGCGAGCACGACGGCGAGGTTGTAGAGCACCGCGGGATGGTCGGGCTTGAGCGCCTCGGCCTTGGCGTACTGCTCCTGCGCCGAGGCGTACTCGCCGAGGTCGGCGAACTTCTTGCCGAAGAAGACGGTCTTCGTGAATTCCTCGTCCACGTTCGGCGCGGGCGCCGGTTCTGGCGGAGGCGCTTCCTGCGCAAAGGCACCGAGGGCGAGCAGCAGGACGAGCAGCGCGCGTTTCATCGCAGGAATCCCTCCACGACGCTCGACAACCACAGCCTCTGGTCCTCGGTCGGCTGCGTCTGGGCCAGGACCATATAGAGCGCGCGCTTCTTCTGGTCGTTCGTGAAGCGGCCGGTGCTGTCGCGCAGGGCGCGCTCCGGCTCCGCCGCGACGGAGGACTCGATCTCGAAGACGACGTCCGAGGCGTCGCTGGGAGCCCAGTGGGGCTTGACGCTGTCGCCGAAGAGCAAGGCGACGAGACCGAGGCGCTGCGCCTCGGTCTGCGCATCACGCGCGGCGGCCGCGAGGCGGCTGCGCGTGCCTGAGCCTTCGATGAGCAGGCGGAGGTTGGAGAGCAACTGGATGCGCTCCATGCAGGCTTCGAAGATCCGGGTCTTCACGTTCTCGTCAGCGATGGCGGAGGAGGCGCGCAGGACGTTCTGGATGCGCTGGGTCTCGTAGGCGATGAAGCGCTCGGCGGTTTGTTCGACGGAGGTCTGGTCTTCCTCGGAGGGGGCTTCTTCCTGTTCGGTCTGGTCGACCGCGGGGGTCTCTTCGACGCGGGTTTCCTCGACGGGAGACTCCGCGGCTTGCGGCACGGGGGGTGGCGGCGAGGACACTTCGGCTCCGCTCAGTGCAGGCGCCGCTACATCAGCTGGCGGGGGCGCCGGCGGTCCGGCTCCAATGTCCACGATCGGGAGGTCCATCGCGGCGATCGTCGGTTTGGTCGTGTCGAGGGTCCTGGTGGCTTTCAGGTCGTCGGCAACGGTGACGAGGGGGGTCGGGGTGACCGCGAGCATGGGGACGAGCTTCGGGGCGCCGAGGGTGGATGTCGACGGCGGGTCCGAATACAAAGCGCGCATCAGCTCCGAGTCGCCGGCGATCTTCTCGTCGAGCAGGCGCTCGCGGACACGCAGGCGGATGTCTTCGGCCGTCCGGAGCTGGACCGTGCGTTGAGCGGGCGTGAGGTAGGTGGCGCTGGACTGGTCGTCCGTCCGGTCGCAGTGGCAGGTGCCGAAGCGGTCGGGCTGGTAGCGCTCCTCCTTCTTCACATCGCGGAAGAAGCCGGCCACTTTCTGATTGGCGGCCACCTGCTGCTCGCGGGCGCGGTCGCACGCGGCCTGCGTCGCGTACCGCGGCCCGGCGTAGATCTCGGTGAAGGCGCGCGTGTCGGGGCGGAACATCTGCACGTGATAGTGGAACGCCTCGCACGGACGTCCCGCCGGCGCGGGCGGACAGGTGAGCGGCTGCGCAGCCGCGTTCACGGCGGCGAGACAGCACGCAAGGAGCAGCGCGATTCGGGGGAAATGCATGACCTCGGGCGATTCTAAGGTAAACGACCGGTTCAACGGTGCCGTCTGTCAGTCATTGCATCGAGCAGGTACCAGGCGAAGGGGATCCACCAGATGAAGTCGTTCGTCACGCAGAGGATGATGCTCTTCATCGGCCACGTGCCGCTGGCGATGAGCTGCGCGAGCCCGATCGGCCCGAGGACTTTGCCGAGGAGACCGATCGCGGCGATCGGCGCGCCGTGCTCCGGATCGCGCGCGACCTGCCAGTAGAGAAAGCCGTAGATCCCGATGACCATGGCCAGGCAAGCGAAGATCTCGGGATGGTTCATCGGCGCCATGCCGGCGTAGCGGAACAGCCACTGCGGATCGAGCGCGGAGTACGCGCCCCAGGCGAGGTTGTACGCGCCGGCGAGGGCAAAGGTGACCTGGTGGAGACGGCGGCGTTTCATTTGGAGTGCGGAGGCAGCGCCTCCGCTTTCAAATTCGGGCTGCGCGAGCTGCACGCGCGCCGCTCACGGGAAACGAATTAGAGCACTCGTGCGGCGCGAGATGCACGCGTGTCGCTCGCGGCACACGAATTAGAAAGCGGAGGCCTTGCCTCCGCACTCCATAAGCAGGTCTTCGGCGTTGAAGACGGACGGGGACAGGCAGCCGCTCTTGCCGTCGAGGTGCTGGAGCGCGTACACGAGGGGCATGATGGCGGTGCGCTGGGTCATCGCGACGCGCGCGCCGTTCACTTCGACGTAGCCACCCTCGGAGCCGAAACGCGGCAGAACGCGCGAGAGCAGCTTTGCAACGCGAACGCGCGCGCGGAGGGGCAGTACGCGCAGCGCGTTCATCGCCAGGCGGGCGCCGGGCATCTCGAAGCGCGCGCGGGCAATGGCGTCGACGCCGAGCTCGCGGCGGAGGAGCTCGCGGTCGGGCGAGTGGAGCTCCGCGCCGCTGGCGATGGCGGCGGCGCCTTTGCGGTTGTCGTTGCCGATGAAGAGCGTGATGGTGAGGCGCTCCGCGGGCAGGACCCGGCGCGCGAGCGCGCCGGAGATCGCTGGCAGCGACGACAGTCCCGGGATGACGGCGACACCGCGCTCGCGGGCGAGGGCGTCGAGGGCGCGGTCGTCGAGGAGGTCGAAGAACCAGCGCTCGTCGTCCGCGATGTCGAGCCAGTGTGCGCCGGCATCGACGACGGCGCGGACCATGGCTCGGTCGAGCGCCTGGAACGGGCCGGCGGCGCACGCGAACGCGTAGGCGCCGCGGGCGAAGCGATGGACAGCGTCGACATCGGAGAGATCGAGTGTGTCTCGCGTGGTGGGGACGACTTCGTACGCATCGCGGAGCTCGTCGACGAGCAGCGACCCGAACACGCCCCGCGCGCCGGCTACGACGATTCTTCTCTTCGCAGCCACAGCGCGATCACCACGATGAACAGCGTGAAGAGCGGAAAGAGAATCGCGGAGGTGATGGTCTCGAGACGCGCATCGTGGAGCAGCGACACGATCGCCAGGGCGAACCCGCTGGCCACGACGGGCCCGGACAACACGAGCGCGGACTTCGGCAGCACCCGCCAGCCGGCGATCACCAGCAGCACGAGAGCTACGGTATAGAGCCCGTTCGCGCCGTAGCCGATCAGCACTTCGAGCTCGCGATCGAGCGCCGCGAACGCCTCGCCGCGCAGCTCCGGCAGCACGCCCATGTAGCGGGACTCGCACGCGATGTCGAGCGACAACCCTGCCGCGGCGCACGCCATGGCCGCCACCGCCAGCACGCCGCGCAGGCGCAGCGCCAGCACGCCGTAGAACCCCATCAGCGAGACTGCCGCAAACTGCCAGACCAGCCAGCCGCCCAGCCACGCCGCGCGGTGCATCGCGATGTACGCAAGCCGCTCCTCCTCGGGGAACCCGGGCAGCCCGCGGCGCAGCAGGAACAACATGCCCGCCGCGGCAACGACGTGCGTTGCCGCGGCGAGCCATGCGACATGCGAAGAGCGGGGTGTCATCCTGAGCCGGCGAAGCGGCTCAGGATGACACAACTACGCCTGCGCCGCCGCCGCCGCCTGCTGCTCCGCGAGCATCGCCGGCGTGGTCGTCGGCTGGTTCACCAGGTCCGTGTACTCGAACAGCGGCGTCGACAGATAGCGCTCGCCCGTCGACGCGAGCACCGCCACGACGCGCTTGCCCGGTCCGAGCTCCTTCGCCAGCTCGATCGCCGCCCACGTCACGGCTCCCGAGGAGATGCCGACGAAGATGCCCTCTTCCTTGGCCAGGCGGCGCGCGAAGCTGACCGAGTCGTCATACCCGGCGTCATAGATCCGGTCGACGACGTCCGCACGGTAGATCGACGGGACGAGCCCCGCGCCGATGCCCTGGATCTTGTGCGGGCTGTGCGTCCCGCCGCGCAGGAGCTGCGACTCGACCGGCTCCACCGAGCCGACCAGCACGTGCGGCGCTTCCTTCTTCAGGATCTCGCCGACGCCCGACACCGTACCGCCCGTGCCCACGCCCGCGACGAAGCCGTCGAGCTTTCCGCCTGTATCGCGCAGGATCTCGAGCGCCGTGGTCTCTTTGTGGACCTTGATGTTCGCGGGGTTGTCGAACTGCTTCGAGAGCCACGCGCCGGGCGTCCGCTCGGCGTATTCGATCGCCCGCTTCTGCCCTTCCTTGATGCCGAGGGGCGCCGGTGTCAGCACGAGCTCCGCGCCGAGGGCCTGGAGGAGCTTGCGGCGCTCGACGGACATCGAGTCCGGCATGAACAGCGTGCAGCGGTAACCCTTCGCCGCCGCCACGAAAGCGAGGCCGATTCCGGTGTTACCGCTCGTGGCCTCGACGATCGTCCCGCCCGGGCGCAGCTCGCCGGAGCGCTCCGCCTCCTCGACCATCGAAATGGCGATGCGGTCCTTCACCGAGGAAAGGGGATTGAACGACTCGAGTTTGACGACGACCTCCGCCGCGCCTTCCGGGACGACCTTGTGGAGGCGAACGAGGGGTGTGTTTCCGATGAGCTCCGTGATGCTGTCGTAGATCTTTCCGTGCATGAGCTGCTCCTTTCGATTTCGCGCAAAAAACAAAAGGACCCGGCCGTGAGGCGCGGGTCCGTTTCGAATGCGAGTGCAGATTCGGTTTACGGACCTGTGGCGGCCGGACAACAAGCGCACGCGAACAGGTCCAGGGAATTCATGGGTTGGCGATTCTACATCATCAATGGGCGAGGACAGCCCCGCTGGCCGCCCCGAGGTACCGGTAGCCGATCTTCGCCACCGCCACGATGACGGCCGCGTCCGTACCGACCGCCTTCTGCAGCTTGCGGCGGAGGCGCGTCACGTGGGTGTCGACCGTGCGGCTGTTGAGATTCAGGTCGACGCGGTAGTTCCAGACGCGCGAGAGCAGCTCGTCGCGCGGCACCACGCGCTCCTTGTTCTTGAAGAGGTACATCAAGAGGTCGAACTCCTTGGGCGAGAGCTTGAGCTTCTGCTCGTTCGCCGAGGCCTCGCGGGTCGCGGGGTCGAGGCGGATCAGCGAGTCCTCGCAGACCGTCTTCGCGCCCGTCGTGACGACCTCGCTGCGGCGCATGACCGCGTCGATGCGCGCGAAGAGCTCCTGCACGCCGAACGGCTTGGTCACGTAGTCGTCCGCGCCGCCGCGCAGGCCGCGGACTTTGTCCGTCTCCTGTCCGCGGGCGGTGAGCAGGATGACCGGCACCTTGGAGATCTTGCGGATGTGATCGAGCACCTCGAAGCCGCTCTTCTTCGGCAGCATGAGGTCGAGCAGGACCAGGTCGGGCGACTCCGCGTGGAAGAGGCGGATGGCCTCCTCACCGTCTCCCGCGGTCACGGTCTCGTAGTTCTCGTGGCGGAGATTGATCTCCAGGCCCTGGCGCAGGCCGGCTTCGTCCTCTACGATCAGGATTCGAGTCATTCTTTCCCTCGGTAATTCTTACTCTGTTACGGCTGGACTTGTAACAAGTTTCGCCGACACCGCCCGGCAACGCTGATTCAAATCTAGAACGCTTCACGAGGCGCAGCCAGCGCCGGAATGCCTGCGGCCTCGCCACCGAGGTCGCTGGGGAACAGGAGCCGGAATGTAGAACCGCTGCCCGCGGTGGACTCGACCTCGACCTTGCCGCCGTGCGACTCCAGGATCTGCTGCACGAGCGTCAGGCCCAGGCCCGCGCCGCGGCGCGTGATCGTGTCGGAGAACTGCGCGCGGAAGTACGGGTCGAAGATCTTCGCCAGGTCGGGCGAGGAGATGCCGATGCCGTGGTCCTTCACTTCGATGATGACGTAGTCGCTGGTTTGCCGCAGAACGATGTCGATGGCCCGGTCGTCCGCGGAGTATTTGATCGCGTTGTCGACCAGGTTCAGCAGCGCGCGGGACACGGAGTCCCGGTCCCACATCTGCTCGCCGACCGAGTCGTCGATCTGCACGCTGTACGTGAAGCCCTTGCTGCGGATCCACGACTCGTACGTGGTGAGGAGGTTGCGGATCAGGTCACGCGGATGCACGGGCGTGAACGCCAGCGCCTGCGTCGACTCGTTCTGGATGCGCGCGACGTCCAGCACATTCTCGACGAGGTGCGAGAGCAGGAGCACCTCCCGGAGGATCTGGTCCTCGATCTCCAGCCGTTCCTTCTCCTTGAGCTTGCCGCGCTTGAGGGTCTCGGCGCCGAGGCGGATCATCGAGAGCGGCGTGCGGAGCTCGTGCGAGACGTTCGCGATCAGCGCGCCCCGCAGCTTCATCGTCTCCGCTTCCTTCCGCATCCCCCGCCAGGCCAGCAGGGCGCCGACGCCGAGGAGCACCAGGGCGAGGAGGCTGACGAGGAGGCTGAGGAGACGCTGGTTCTGCCAGCCCTTACCGCCGACGTACGCGGTGAGCACGACTGCGCGGACGCCGAAGGGATCCACGCGGAGGCGCCAGCCGCGACACCGCGGCGAAGCCATCCTCCAGCGTCGATACCCCGTCCGGCTGCCCCTGCACGAGGGCGATCTTTGCCGGCTGCTCGATGCCGATGCCCTTCGCCGACTGCGCGTTCGGCGTGATGGCGTTCTGGCGGATCGCGTTCTGCACAGCCGGCTGCGTGAGCAGGCGCCGCGGATCGTAGGTGTAGCGGATCGTGCCGGTGGGCGTGAAGAACTCGCGCGTGAGGCGCAGGTCGTTCTTCGACTGCGCGGCAAACTCGGCAACGTAGACCGAGCTGGCCGGATCGAAGTCGGGGACGTAGATCGCGGAGACGATCCAGTCGTGCTGCCCGATCCAGTCGCTCAGCTCGCGAAACCGCGGCTCGCCGAGGCGGCGCTCCATCTGCTGCCACTCGTCGGCGACGCGGGTCATCTCCGCCCGCACGGCGGCGTCGACGCGGCTGCTGGTGATCTCCGCCGCGTACCCCGCGTACTGCCGGGCGAGCGTCTTCGCCCCGGTCTCGGCGCGCACGGAGAGGTTGTAGGAGCGCCAGGCGAGCACGCCCAGGCCGATGGCGATGATGACGAAGGGAAGAAGAATCGAGACGCGGTCCGGCTGTCCTCCTCGGCGGGAGGGAATCCTCAACTTCGCACGGATCGCGTCGAACATAGGCCGTCAGGGAGCGCGATCATCGCTGCGCGCCTGCCGAGGACTGATGGCTCTGCTGTAGGTGGCTGGCGATGATCTTCTCGATCTGCTCTTTCGTGTAAGGCTCGAGCTTCGCGTCGATGACTTCGTACCGCCCGTGGCGCCAGACGATCATCCGCAGCTTCCCGATCTCTCGCGCGTCCGCCAGGATCTGCTTGAAATCCCTCGGCGTCGCGGACGTGAGCGTCCTTTTGTTGCAGGTGATGAGGCGGTCTCCGACCCGCAGTCCGGCGCGTGCCGCCGGTCCCCCCGGCGTCAGGGCCTCGATCACGAGGCCCGGGTTGCGGTCCCGGATCGTCGCGCCCAGAAAGCGCTTACCGCCGAGGAACTGGCGGATCTGCTGCTCGCACTCGCGCGCACTGCCATTGCACCGCTGCTCGTCGGCAAAGACGAGAACGGCACCGGCGAGCCAGGTTGCGATGAAAATTCGGGTGATCGTTCGAGTCATCAGGCGACAGGTGTTCCCTACGGCCGCGCTCAATGTAAAGCCATTCGGCCGGAACGCCGTTTACAAATCGGAAAAAGTCGGATGAATTCCCTGAGGATCAAGGCGTTAGCCGCGACGTAACCGCTCAGTGTCGGGTCGGTCTCCGGCGCAGCGGAGCCGCCGGAGGAGGGGCGGTATCGGGGCCGAAGACCCGCACCGAGTAACGGTCAGCAACCACGATTTTCTGCCCCGCGACCGACATCTGCATCGGGGAAGTGACCCGCATTTCGGTCGCCTGCAGCGCCAGTTTCTGCCCGAGATCGACGAAGTGCAGCCTCCCGTTCCTGGCGACGTACGCGCTGCGGTCGCCCGTGGCGAAGATGCCCACATCGGCCATGGTGAGGGCGTCGACCTGCTGCGGATGGAAACGGTCGGCGAGCGAGTAGAGGGTCAGGCCCTTGTCCCCACGGGCCAGGAGGAAGTCCGGCCGCGCGGAATTCGGCGGGACGATGTCGAGCTGCCGGTGGATCACGTGGATCACGTCGCGGTCGACGATCGTCCGCTCGCCGGCGATCTCGACCACGAGCATGATGTCGTGCTGGGCGGCGTAGGCGGCGTCGTCGCTTGCCGTGATGTCGCGGTAGTGCCATTTCCGGCCGCCGACCTGCACGGGAAACGACGGGTTGCTGAAGTCGACGACGTGCATCCCGCTGTGCTCGTTCGCCTCGATGACCCGGGTCTGCAGGATGGCGGCGGTGTTCGGCGGATGTCCCTGCGCGTCCCAGGTGGAGATCAGGCGCGGCCGCAGGGGGACGGAGACGTCGAGGTAGTTCACGAAGTTGCGGCCGTAGATCACGGCCACGCCGTTCTTCACGCGGATGTGGTCCTGGAGGTTCGGGAGGAGCAGCGACGTCACCTCGCGGGGGCTGGCGGTCCTCGAGACGTCGAGGACGCGGAGGTACGGCGGATCGACGACGTACGCGACCGAGCCGTCGGTCCACACGCCGCTCACGGGACCCGCAAGCTCCTGGTATTCGGCGAGGATGGTGCCGCTGGCCACGTCGGCCGCGCGGACGGGTTTCCCGAGCTCGCGTGGGATGAGGCCGGGATCGACGGCGAGGCCGGAATCGTCGATGACCGGTCCGGCGAAGAAGACGCGCGTGTCGCTGGCGCCCAGGACGTTCACCCACTCGGTCATTACCCCTGTGGGGATGATCCCGGCGGGGTCGGTCGCATCGAAGACGTGGAGCTGGTCCGGCGCCTCGAACACATACACATGCGTGCCGCTCGCCGCCACTCCTCGGGGGTGCAACTCGTTCCGGCCGAAGGTGGAGAGGACGACCGGCGCCGCGGGATTGCTCACGTCGAGGGCGTTGATCCCGTCGCTTTCGGACACGGCCCAGAGGATGTCGCCCGAGAGGGCAAACTGCTGCGCGGTGAGGCCGCCGAGGTTCCTGACGGCCGTCGTCGAGGGAGCGAGGTAGACGCGGGTCGGCTCGCGCTCGACGGAGACGTAGAGGTAGCCGCCGACGAAGGCGACGGCGGTGATGTCGCCGCCGTAGGAGATGCGCTGCGCGACCTTGAAGCCGCTGCCATCGCGCTCGAGGAGCGTCAGTTTGCTCGCCGAAGCAGCTGCGACGTATTGCGCGTTCGCCGCGATGTGCTGCGTACGGCCGGGATCGGTCGAGGAGCCGAGGCGGGTGAGAGTGCCGTTTTCGGCGCGGGTGAAGCGCTCGACGCCCATGCTCGTGGCGACCGCGAGCTCGCTGTCCCCGAAGAGCGCGAGGTCATACGTCTCGTCGTCGCTCCACTCGACGTCGAGGCGGGTAATGCGATCCGTTGCGCTGATGTCGTAGGCGGCGACGCCGCGGCCGTCGGCGGCGTAGAGGACGTTCCCTTGAATGGCAAACGCGCGGCTGATGCCGCGCTGGCCCCACATTCCGAACTGGGCGGAGGCGGAGAGGGAAACGACGAGGAAAGAGGTCAGAACCAGGAACCGGCGCATGAGGTCGGCGCCGTGCAAGCGATGAACCAGTCCTGAGTGCTGAGTCCTGAGTGCTGAGTCCCGCCCGCCCTACACTTAACGCGAGAGCGCCCCTCACCCGGCCTTCGGCCACCCTCTCCCCGCTCGACGCTGGGAGAGGGGTCTTCGTTCGTGTTTCTCGCGAGATCCACGGTCAGTTGCCCTTCTCCCCTCGGCGAGGGGAGAAGGTGGCCAAAGGCCGGATGAGGGGTCGCTCTCGCCTTACCCCCTACTCAGGACTCAGGACTCAGGACTGGTTTATCGCCCGGCGAATCGCAGAACCCCAAATGCCGCGGCGACGTGAAAGTCCGCCGGAGTCTTGTGCGTCGGCTGCCAGGCGCTGAACTCGTCGCCGTGCTCGGGGTGGCGGTCGATGCGGAAGAAGTTGGCTCGCCACGTCTCGCCGTCGGCGGGCGTCGTGCGCTCGAGGGCGAAGAACGGGATCCGGACCAGGGTGTCGATCGACATCGTCCCGCTCGACTCGAACACCTTCCGCAGCGCCACGAAGAGGCCGGCGCACGTCCAGGTGACGTCGGTGAGCATCCCTTCGCGCGTGCCGGTCGGCGACTCGATTGCGGCGTCGAAGACCACTCCGTGCGGGTTCACCTCGATCTCGACGTAGCGCTGCAGGCTGTCCGGCGCGAGAAAGACCTCGACGACGTCCTGCTCGTACAGCGGGTCGTCGTGGAGGTGATAGGTGGCCCGAATGTGGTCGTCGGTGGCGGAGTAGAGGACGTTCAAATAGCTGGCGTCATACCAGGCCGCGACGCTCGTGGCCAGGCGCGGCGCGGCGGCGTCGGTGGCTCGGCGGAGGCGGACGGGCGAGCACTGCGCCGGCGTGGCCCACGGATCGTCCATGTCGAACGCGGCACGGGGGACGACGAGGGTCTCAGACATCTCTCAACCGTGAATCATAGCCGGAGGCATACCCCGTGCAACGGAGCACAGCAGGGGAATCCGATGGTGGTCGATCACGAACTGGACGAGCTGAGGCGCGAGTTTCTGGACGAAGCGCGGGAGAAGGTCGTGGAAATGCAGACCGCGCTCGACGCGCTCGATGGCGAAGCTCTGGAGCGCGTGGCCTACCTCGCGCACCAGCTGAAGGGCTCGGGCGGCAGCTACGGCTACCAGCGCATCTCCACGGACGCCGCGGAGCTGGAAAAGTGCGTCGAGGCATCCTCCCCGGACGAAGCGCGGATCCAGCAGTTCGTCGTCAGCCTGCGCGCGGAGATCGACCGGGCCGCCAAAGAGCTGAGTTAAGGACTCAGGACTCAGGACTCAGGACTTCTACCGCTCTTTCGTCGTGCGTTTCGTCCGGAGTCCGCGTCGACCGTGAGGGGTCCCGCCGCTTTTCGGCCTGCACCTGATTCCTCCCACCCTTCTTCGCCCGATAGAGCGCGCGGTCGGCGGCGACGATCAGTTCTTTCGCGGAGTGGATGCGCGAGTGGGGGACGCTGGCGACGCCGATGCTGACCGTCACGGTCACCGGGCCGGCCTGCGTTTCCAGCGAGGTCGTCTCGAGCATCTGGCGGATCTTCTCGGCGAACGAGATCCCGTCCTGCAGCGTCGTCTCCGGCATCATCACCGCGAACTCCTCGCCGCCGTAACGGGCCACGAGGTCCGTGCTGCGGACGGAGGTGCGGTAGAGCGCCGCCGCGCGCTTGAGGACGTCGTCGCCGACGGCATGGCCGTAGGTATCGTTGATCTTCTTGAAGAAGTCGATGTCGATCATCGCCAGCGACAGCGGGCGCTGGTAGCGCTGCGACTCCTCGAACGCGCGCGCCAGCTCGTCCTGGAAATAGCGGTGGTTGTGGAGCTTGGTCAGGCCGTCGGTGATCGACAGCAGCTCCAGGCGCTTGTTCGTCTCGATCAGCTCTTTCTGCAGATCGACGATGCGCTTGCCGGCGCGGATGCGCGCCAGGAGCTCGGGGTACTGGAAGGGCTTGGTGATGTAGTCGTCGGCGCCCAGCTCGAGGCCTTCGACCTTGTCTTCCTGCTCGTCCTCGCCGGTGAGCATGATGATGTAGCGCGCACGGTGCGAGGCGCTGGCCTTGAGCTCCTGCGCGAGCACGACCCCGTCCATGTCGGGTAGACGGCGGTCGAGGATGGCCAGGTCCCAGCCGTCCCCCTGCAGCGCGGCGCGGGCCTCCTCGCCGGTGGTGTACTCCAGGGTCTCGAACCCCGCGCGGCGTAGAAACAACCGGACCAGACGGCGGATGGCCGCGTCGTCATCGACGATGGCGATGGTGAAGTCGTTCACTGGATTGTCTAGCGGGCGCAACGAGCATGCCACGACGGCAGTGCTGAGTGCTGAGTCCTGAGTGCTGAGTCACACCCGCCCGATTCTCATCGAGATGTCCAGCGCCGTCACCGAATGCGTGAGCGCACCCACCGAAATGCGATCCACGCCCGTCTCGGCCACTCCGCGGACGGTCTCCAGGGTGATGCCGCCGCTCGCCTCCAGGGGGGCGCGGCCGTTCGTGCGCCGGATGGCCTCGCGTAGCTGATCGGTGCTCATGTTGTCGAGGAGGATGTAGTCGGGAGCGAGCGCGAGCGCGTCGTCCAGCTCGCGCATGTCCCGCACCTCCACCATGATCTTCTGGGGCATCTGCCGCTCGCGGATGCGCGCGACGGCCGCCGCGATCGAGCCGGCGCGGTCGATGTGGTTGTTCTTCACCAGAAACATGTCGTGGAGCCCGATACGGTGGTTCTCCCCGCCGCCCGCGACGACCGCGTATTTGTCCAGCGCGCGCAGCCCGGGCGCCGTCTTGCGGGTGTCGTAGATCTTCGCCCCCGTGCCCTCCACCGCGTCGACGAAGCGCCGCGTCATCGTGGCGATCCCCGACGCGCGCTGCATCAGGTTCAGCGCCGTCCGCTCCCCGGACAGCAGCGCGATCACCGACGCACTCACCGTCGCGACGATGTCGCCAGGCTGCACCCGCGTCCCATCCTCGACCAGCAGCTCGACCGTCGCGTTGGGATCCAGCGTCCGAAACACCGTCTCGACGACGGCCAGACCGGCCAGCACCCCCTCCCCTTCACCAGAAACCGCGCCGAGCCGCGATCCCCCGGCGCGAAGATCGACTCGCTCGTGATATCCGGCAGATCCTCGGCGAACGCAGCACGGACGATTCGGTCGAGATCGAAGGGCGTCATGAGTGGGCGAGTCTACAAGTCTTCGAGCCGTCAAGGCCTTGAAGACTCGGTGGCCTGACGACTCGACGACTCCCTCCGTGCCGAAATTCTGCCACCGCCCCGGTCGTTCTCATCGGTCGGTTCGTTGACAATCTGGGGGTGCACCGGCTTCGACGGGAACACGTCGGGGTCATGGTTGCATGCCGAGCTTCGGTTCGCTCGTAAAACCGATCGAAAAAACTTAAACGCGAATAACGATTTCGCTCTCGCGGCCTAATAACCCACGAGCGCTCGTCCGCCACCTGCTCACGGTGGAGGAGCCGAGCGTCATGATGTGAGCTGGTAGCGTGCGCAACGCCTACGCGTACGCTACAAGATTAAGAGGCTGGTCGCTGAACGGTTCCCGCTCTCCGGACAGTTCTTCGACGAGATCAAGCGGAGAGACAAGCATGTAGTAGCCAGGCTGCCACTGTTTTCGGACGGGGGTTCGACTCCCCCCACCTCCACCAACGCTATCTGCTATTCCTGCAATAGTTTAGAAAGCGGCGAATCGGCGGCGTACCGCTGGCGTCACCTCCGGGTTTAGAACGGAGATGTGATGCTTACTCTGTATCGGCGACACCTCAAAACCTGCCCTCATACCTCACGCAAACAACGGATGTGCAAATGCCCTCTCTGGGTCGATGGAACCATCGGCGGGGAGGAAGTCCGCCGGGCGCTCGATCTTTCGTCATGGGATGCAGGACAGCGCCTCGTGAGAGAGCTGGAGATTGCGGGAAGCCTTGCCCCTCTCGATAGCCGTACTTCGACGATCCCGACCATTTCGGAAGCCGTGGAGAACTTCATGGCCGACGGGGTGGAGCGGAACCTGTCGGAAGCGAGTCTCGCAAAGTACGGCTTTCTGCTTCGGAAATGCCTTGTCCCCTTTTGCACAGCCCGTGGCTTCACAAAACTGAAGCATCTCGGCGTCCAGGAGCTTCGGGACTTCCGGGGAACATGGCAGGGCGGGGCGCTCACGGCATCGAAGAAACTCGAACGCCTCCGGTCCTTTTTCAAGTTCTGCCTGGAGTCGAAGTGGGTTGAGGAGAATCCCGCGCGGAAGCTCGCGATGCCGAAGATCCCCCGCAAGCCTACCCTCCCGTTCTCTCCCGAGGAGATCGGCCGCATATGGGAAGCCTGTGACGTCTACTCGATCAAGGGAATCTACGGCAAAGCCAGCCGGGATAGGGTCATGGCCTTCGTCATGGTCCTCTACTACACCGGGCTTCGCATCGGGGACGTCGTGCGACTGAAGCGATCAGACGTGCGCGAGGGAAAGATTTTCCTCTATACCCAAAAGACCGGAACACCCGTGTGGGTGCCGGTGCCCGGTCATACTACGGCACAGCTCGCGAGGGTTCCGAACAGGGGCGATCGGTTCTTTTGGTCCGGCAACGGAAAACTAAAGTCGGCAGTTTCCGACTGGCAGCGGACCTTGGCGAAGCTCTTCCGAAACGCGAAGGTAACCGGCGGGCACGCACACCGGTTCCGGGATACCTTCGCTGTCGAGCTGCTTCTCTCCGGCGTCGCGGTCGAGGACGTGGCGATCCTCCTCGGCCACTCGAGCAAGGACATCACCGAGGAACATTACTCGCCGTGGATCGCGGCGAGGCAAACGAGATTGGAAGCCGCGGTGCGGAGTACCTGGAAGCCGCAACTGCGAGCCATTGCCGGCGGAGCTTAGCCTCTCGCCGGCTTTTTCATAGGTCAAAGAGTGTCGTAGCGCGGACGTTCCTTTGGATGAGGCGGGAACATGCTTCGCGGATAGCCTTGATGCACTTGCGGGTCGGTTCCATTTGCCCGTTTCGTACCCGTAGAAGGTGCGCTCTGGAGTATCCCGACTCTTTCGCCAGATGAGCGGGTTTGATCCCGCGCCGCTTCAAGAAGCTCTCCAGCCTGGTCATGCGCGGTTCAACCTAATGATTTGATTGATGACGCCGAGGATAGTGACTCCCCGGAGCGGATCTATCGCTTCGTCGAGTATGAGTTCCCGCGCGCCGTGCTTCATCCACCACCGGCCGACGTAGATCTTTCCCTCGAAGAGAGCGACGACGAGCTCACCGGTTGAGGCGGTATCTCTCGGTTCCGCGATGACGTAGTTACCTGAGACGGCGTAGCCATAGGCGAAGCTGATGCGGTAGACAAGCTCGCCCTTCTCGATCATGCGCCTCGGTACGGAGATCTTCTCAGAGGAGGGGCGGAGAGGTTGGCCGGCGTAAAGCTCCCCGGCGATTGGAACGGTGATGTTGCCGCGCGGTGCCATGAACCGAGGTTCGCGCGGGAATGTCGAAGCGTCAACGCGATAGCACAAGTTGATGTGCAGGAAAGAAGGGGAGAGCCGCGAGCTGAGGACGGAGCCGCCGGGACACACCCCTGTTCTTTCCCGCGCCAGTTCCACCCAAGGTAGACAGGAGTTTGTGCAGAAGGCTCAAAGCCCAACAAAAGCGCGGGGAACTTGCCTCGGAAGCTGACTTTTCCACAGACTTTCCTTCACGGTTGAGGAAAGCAAAATAACGGTACGGAAGATCGGCAGTATCTGGCACGGCTACCACCAAGACTCCCCAGGTAAGACCAGCGGGGACTAACGGAGGCGATCGCGCGGCGGAAGGTTGTCGAGCTAGTCACGAGCGGAGTACTCTCGGACGATGGACAGAATCGAAGAAAGCCTCATCTCGACGAATGACTTTGCGTGTCGGAAGTGCGACTGCAAGAAGGAAGCGGTGACGTCGGTCTTTCTGATGGGTGCGAAAGTGTGGGTGCCGCAAGAGGAAGGCGCTTGCGAGTGCGGGCATGACCTGCGAGAGGATCATGCGGACCAAGGACCGACCAAGAGCGATTGGGAGAAAGAGCAGGAGCGGCAGGCGCAGAAGCAACCGTAGTTAGATGAGGCGGAGGGTGCGAGAGCCCTCACCCGCCGCGGAAGAACTTTCGCCACTCCTGCAACTCCTGACGCAGCTCGGCGGCAAAGAAGCGAGTGATCTTCAGGGCGAAAACTAAAGCGTGAAGCCCGCCGATGACAGCGAGGGCAAGGATGGCCGTGTCGTTAGCAGGAGCACCGAACATGTCTTAGCCTTTCTCCGTCGAGTCGGCGCGTGAACAAACCTATCCCGCGCTCGGCTGTGCTCTCGACGGATTAAACTTGAGACATATGGCGCTTTCCTCCGGCACTTCCTGGTGTGTTCAAGAAACGTTCCCGGATGGTAAGGGGTAAATAGCCTAGTGGATGTTGTGCGAAAATGTCTGAATCATGGAAGAGCCGGGACCCGAAGTTGAAACAGTGATCTGGAAGCATGAGAAGGCGCCTGTGTTTAAAGGTCAGCGACGACCTGAGCAGTTGGTAGTGAGCGGACCGGAAGTGATGATGATCCGCTGCGCGAAATGTAAGAGAGAACCGTGGCGTGCAACAGAGGGTCCGGACACAACCGATGAAAGGTTCTTTCAAGTGCAACGTGGGACGGTTTCCTTTTACTGCGGAACGTGTCAACAACGTCGCGCGGGGAGTTTCGCGGCACTTCCGGGTTTCGTCGAGGCTCATAGCTGACTAAGCCTGCCCTGAGATTCGGGGACAGGAGGGTGTATGCCGGAGGAGCGCGACCAAACAGAACAGAAGCTGGTGACGGTCTTCGGTGGAATCGGTCTGCTCGTAGGAGCCTATTTCGGCTTCACGATTGGTGGGGTAGGCGGAGCGATCGTAGGAGCGGTGGTTGGAGGAGTTATAGGGGCGGTAGGAATACTCATGCTCCCGGCGATTGTCGTTGGCTCGGGCGTAATACTGGCTATAGCCCTCGTCATTGCGATCATTATATTTGTGATCTGGTTAATTGCATCGCTTTGGGGCGTGGGGAAGTGAGAGGAAGAACTACCTGACCTGTCGGACCCTGATCTGTCGGACAATGTCGTCTCGATTTCGCCGTTTTACGACACATTAGCGCTTCCCCCCAATGCAGACCCCCCATCCCCCTTCTTCCTCTCCTCCTCCTCCTCTCATAGCGGGTAGCCCTCCCCGGAAACGCCGGGGTCGTGAGGTACCGCATGAGTTGGAGTGATCGTCGAGTTTGTGAAGGGCTAGATACCTTCCGGACCATTTTACCCGTTTGGGTGAATATGGTTTCCGCGCCTTATCTAGCAGGCTTTCCCAGCGATTCATTCGCTGAGTGATGGTGGCGAGGCGGTTCCCGTCATGACGCTTTCCCGCCGTAAGTGACCATATCGCGCCTAGCGTTTAGTGCCCCAAACGCGAGCTGGGCAGGTCGATCGACCCAGCATTCGGCTTTCACCATCACTCAAGGAGTGATTCAGAGCTTTGCGCCCTGAGATTCTCGTGGTCGTCGGGTATTTATCCGCGCGTCACAACTTGCGCGTATTGCCTTCTTCCGATGGGGCAACACCTTTCCACCACTAGAGTCTCAAGAAACAAAGATCCCCGCCGTTACGGGGCAGGGATCGCTGTGTTCCATCCTCCGTAACTGGATGAAACCTACATGAAGAATGATAGATCGGTTAAGGAAGGATGCAAGGGTGGTTCTGGGGATAAGTGGGCGTATCATCGAGAGTCATGGAAGAGAAGAAGTGGCATGACCATCTTACGGCCGTGGGAACGGTGATTGCGTTGATCCTTGGCGGAGTAACCTTCTATTACCAGTTCTTACGGAAGACACAGGACCTGCAAGCAGTGGTGCTGCCCGTCGCGTGGGATGGGAGTCCGACTGTGACAGTTCGGGTAACGATTTGGAATGATGGTACGCGCGATGAGGTAGTGGAGGTTGGCGAGCTGGTTATTTCAGGAGCTAAACGTAAAAAAACCAAGCGTCTGTTTGGTCCGGAAGTCATTAAGCCTGGGGAGGCTAAGGCTTTTTCCGTAACTGCTGAGGTTGGAGACCTCGCGTGGTATACCGGGCGAGAGCCACCCGAGCCAACGCAGAGGGTACTAGTAGAGGAGTACGGGGTTAATCTTGAGATCGTTCTGAAGACGATGGATAGGGCGGGGGGAGTGATCGTAAGTCGGGTGTGGGGAGGTCTAGGCATCCAGGGAAGCAACCAGGTCTCAATGGGTACATGGGGGAATTCGAGTACTAGGTTAAATTTGTTGACAGGAAAGGCTGTGGGTCAGGTGGATCTGAAGATCGACGAGAGCATGCCAACTCCTGTTGATGGAACGTAGGGACGGCTGTAGTCGTTCTTGGCGGGAGCTTCACCGCCCCTTCCCCCGCGAGAGGAGTATACGCTCTTCACAGGGTTTTCAGGTGTGGCGAGGTAACGTTCAGGGGATGGAGGATAGTTCCCGCGAAAATCGGCGATTTCCGCCGCCTGAAGACGAAGAGGCAGCATGGGCCGAGTTGGAGCGTTTGAGGCCCGCATAGCTCAATTTTACGCAAATGGCGGGCTATTAGCGTTTGCGCTTGTTAGGCCGGGGCGGTGTATCTGTGATCCAAGCACATTCATCGCAAACCTTGCCTTCGAGGTCTGGTCCGGAACGAACCACGGGAACCCGTTCTTTGCACGAATCACAGACGTAGAGTAGATCAGATAAGGGCATATGGGCTTAGCGGTGGGTTCGGCAGGCGGAGCAGACTCCGTCGGGCAAGTCTAAGACCTTGGAACGGCAAGAATGGCAGCGGTAGTGGGGCTTGCCGGTGGTTTCGTGGCAGTCGTCACAGACTAGCGTGTTCCTCTGGTAGCTCCACTCGATGTTTGGTGCTTCGTTTTTGCATCTTGCGCAGGTCATCCGCAGGTGTGGGAGGTGGGGCAGGTTCTTACCTCCGCGCCGGGGATCTTTAACTCTAGCGCCACACAGTCGTCGCACAGGAACTCCTCTGCCCCTATCTCAAAGAGCCTTGGCGGTGTGGCCTGGCACCGGAGGCACACCAAGGACTCGCGAACTTCCGAGCCAATGGCGGATGTTCTTTGGGTTATCCGAGAGCATAGCCTTCGCCAGGTGCTTCTGAAAGTTGCAGTCCATGATGTCGCCTGCAAGACCGTACTTCTTCGTTTGCTCCTCGAAGGTGGCGTCTTGGAACTGGAGACAGGACTTTGAGAGCCTCTTGTTCGAGTCGAGGATGACGATTGTTTCCCGGCCAGAACTTTCGAGGAACGCAAGGCGCTCGATGTAGATATCGAGTGGCGTGGGTTCTGAGATTTCGAGCGGGGAAGCATGGGGTTCAGGCGTTCTGTTTATCGCGTTCGCCGGAAGGGCTAATGACGTGAGCAGGATCGCCGTTGTTAGGAGCGTATTCATATTCCCCGCGCTTACGTGGCGAGGAGGTCGGATTACTTAACGATACCCTCATGGTCGAAGAGAGCAACTGGAGGGCTGTGGATAAAAAAGTCCCCCGCGAAGCACATGTCGCGAGGGATAAGCAAAGATCGGTCAGGTCTTATGAACCTGTTTGGGACTTCCGCGTAGGAGTGTGCCTCCTTTCTCCGGCGTCGGCCGGAATATCTTGCATCCGTCGGCTTCGTGGCACGGACCCTTGGCGTGGGCCTTTTCGCCGTGGCCGCAGACGCAGACTTTTTCAGGGGTGAAGTGTTCGCAGGCGCAGTGGAGGCATGGTCCGTCCGGCATCGTCTTGGTGTGCCAGTGGCCGCTTTTGTGATGGGAACAGGTGCAGATGAGGACGCGGCGAGGGAAGTTCATGCGGCTGCGGCGGGACGACGTCGGGAGCCGCCTTTCGGTAGCGCGGTCTGTTCGTCCTTCTTCTTGTCGAGGAAGACGACATTCGACGCCCGGACTTCGGTGTAGTACCGGCGCTCACCCTTCTCCTCGTACTGCGTGACGCGGATGGAACCTTCGACGAGGACACATGAGCCTTTCTTGAGGTAGGTCGGGAGGTTTTCCCCGCGGCCGTTCCAGACGGCGACGGGAATCCAGTTCGTGTACTCCTGTCGTTCGCCGCCGTCGTCTTTCCAGCGTTCGGTGACGCCGAGGACGAACTTGGTGACCGTGGTGTCACCGGCGGGCTTCACTTCGGGGTCGGCGGTGAGATAGCCGATGAGGGTGACGCGGTTCAGATTCGGCATTGATGCTCCTTCAGCGTTCGGACGGCAGCATGAGCATGTCGTCGTCGAGTAAGAGGGTTACGGTGGGGAGAGGGAAGTCGAGGACAGAGGGGTAGAGGGTGAAGGAGGCGTTCTCGCCGTGGCAGGTGAGCGTCTGGTTCTCTACGTCAAGCTCCCAGCGCTGCTCGTTGCGGAAGCGGGCGTCCTTCTTGGCTTTTCGCTGCCTGGCGAAGATGAGATCGAGGAGCCAATACGCACCGGCATGGTCGGCGAGATACTTGACGCCGGCCGAGTAGTGGTAGCCGCTCTCGTGCGGGTGGAGCTCTCCGTGTGGCGGAAAAGCATCCAGCATGAGTTGCAGTTCGGCGGCAGCTCGAGCCTTCTCCTCGCTTCCCTCGCGCCCCGGCGGTAGACCGTGAGGCATACGAGGACTCCTTGGCGGTCTGAGAGAGCCCAGAACCGCCCGTACTTGGCGATTTCGTACATGGCCGTTATCAGAGGCCGCCAGGAGAGGCGTTAAACGCGATTACGACGAGAAGCGTGAGGAGGAAAGCGGTGACGAAGGATGGGCGTGGATTCTGTCTCACGGAATAGGTCTCCTTTCAGTTGTGAAGTTGCGAGGAGGACTACACCGTGTAGTGCCCCCACCACTGCGCCGCCGTCGTGAGGATTTGAGTCGTGGCGCGGATGTGGAGGAGCTAGAGGAGGGGCTCCGAGGCGGGAGGCGTCGGACGGAGGGTTTTCACGATCAGGTGGTAGTAGATCTGCGAGGCTCCGAAGATCGTGGAGAGGGTGACGACGAGGCCGAGGACTGCGTCGCGGACGGCGGGATGCTCGTCAAAGACGAGAACCTTTAGGGAAGCGGCAATGGCCGCGGCTCCGAAGGTGAGAAGGAAAGCACCTCTTCCTTGGAGTGATGTACCGATCAAGTGTCTTTCGAGCCATTTGACGACGGAGGTGTAGAGCGAAACTAGGATGCCGAGGAGGATTGTTGTCACGTCAATGGGTTGGATGTCAGCGACCTTTGATGGATTTCAGGTAGGCAATCATGCGGTCGACAAATCCAACGGCAGGACGCAGGTCGCCGTTGAGGTAGGCCATGACGTCTAAGCTGCCTTGGGTTACACCGGGATGGCGAACCTGAAAAGAACCATCCGTCTTTATGTACTCCGTGCCGCCCCAGTGGAGATGCGTGTTGTCGAGCGCTGGAGCTTGCCAATATGGTTGAACAGTGCCGGTACGAACGCCCGTGTTGCCCATATATCCAATGAGTTGGCCTTTCTTGACGTACTCACCGAGTTTCACGCTGGCAGAGTCGAGATGAGCGTAGGAGAGCGAGATGATGACTGTTTCGCCGTGGTCGTCGAGTTCAGGAGACGCTATAAACGGACAGATGCCGCCGAGTGCGTCAGGGTCGGTCGCGATGTACTGAACAGTTCCTTCCTGCGCGGCGTGTACAGGAGTGAGCCTTGAACCTTGAATGTCGGTCCCTGTGTGGCCGCAGAGAGCGCGATATGGTGATTCAAAGTGCTGGTAGACGGTGTGGTAGAGCTCCGGGTGTTCCTGCCAACCCTGGACGATGTGACCCTTCGGCCAGCGGGCAAGTGTGAGGGAGGGCGTGGGGCTCGCGAGGTTGTGGAGATACTCGTGCCGCGTCATACCTTGTAGAAATTATGCGCTCCGATCTGGACGACGAGGGTCTTGTCGTTCGCCCAGGATGGCAGCTTGCCGTAGGCGGCAAGGACGGTCTTGGGGTTCAGGTAGTGATTGGCTCCCTTGGCAAAGTTTGTAGTCTCCGAGACCCGCCACGCCTCGATACAGGCGAGATATACCGGGTCGTCCCTCCTGAAAGAGAGTGCCTTCGCCCGGCTCGGAGCATCCGTGTTCCAGCATGAGAACTGATAGGGAGCGAACACCACCTCGAACACCTCATCCCGATTGAGCTTGCCAAGCTTCTTGGCCTCCTTCATGCGGTTGCGGATAACCTCACCGACGGGGATCATCCCTTCCTTCTTCTCAAGCCATGCTTCGAGGTAGAGCGTCATGGCAGCAAGGGCGTCGTCATCAATGACGCGGCCCGTCTTTAGATCTAAAAGGCCGCGGCGGATGGCTTCTAAGGTGTCTGCGATGATGTTGGTCATCCGGAGGAGGTTAACTTCACCGTAGCATCAGCTCGTCGCATGGCAAGGCCGGA
Source organism: uncultured Acidobacteriota bacterium (assembly GCA_963821585.1). Lineage (GTDB taxonomy): Bacteria > Acidobacteriota > Thermoanaerobaculia > Gp7-AA8 > Gp7-AA8 > QHVT01. The sequence goes on along the minus strand of CAWGEI010000005.1, from coordinate 763,218 downwards.
TATGCACAGGCGATCCGGGGGTCTGGATATGGAGAGGTGAAGAGTAGGACTATCCAGAGGGCGACGATAAGGATGAGGAGAATACCCTTCATTTCTTGAGCTGTTTGTCGCGGCGTTCGAGCTCACCGCCGGTGGCTTTAGTGAATCGCCGGGTGGTCGCTTCAGCAGTGCTCTCTCCGCCGATGACCTCTTGATTGCTGGCTCTGTCGAGAAGGTTGAGGACTTGGCTGCCGACGCCTCCGAAGGTTTCTTTGATGAAGGATTCCACCTTGATAGGTGAGACCCCGAGGCCCTTTCCTATCTTCCGGGCGCTACCGGAGGTGGTCCCGAAGACCTGCTCTTCCGGAGGGAGCTTTGTCATGTAGGGTGGAACGATGTTGCGGCCGGTGAAGAAGTTCATGTTGCTGGCTTCTTCAAGTGAAGGCTTGATGGCCTGGGGAGTGAGGCTCGAGAGAACCGCTCCTCTCGTTGGCGCGATTGGCGAGACGGTGGAGATGAGGGCTTCAGCTATTTCACGGGCTCGGAGAGGGTCATAACCGAAGGCCTGTTCTATTGCCCGGCGCGGCAACGTGGCGAGGTTGTTCACGCCCTGGGCAAGTGGAATCTTGATGACGTTCCAGCGGCCCTTCTCGTCCTGCGTGGGATCTGGGGGAACGATGATGATGTTGTTCTGCTTCTCGAATTCCGGGATGTCCTCGTAAGCAGCTCTTCGCGCTGGGTCGTTCATATTCCAAGCGGTTGCGATGGATACGGGCATGAAGACGGATGTGGCTATCTTCGCGGCTGTGGCTACGGGACGAGTCGCGGCGCTCCGGACCAAGGTGCGTGTGCCCTGGATGCCGGCGTTCAGGTAGAGGAATGCGGAGTTGAGGACGGTCCCCCATTCGCCACGGCGTGCGAAGTTCACAGTGCCTTCACGGGCGGCCTTCGCCGCAGCGATCCGGGCCTCGGCTTCAGCCATTCCGTCCTTGATGAGCTTTACTTTCGTTCCGCGGTACTGCTGGAGACGGGTGAGTTCCTCGCTTCTCGCGATGGTGTTCTCAACCGCGCGGAGAAGTTCGCCAGGATGAGTGACGGTGTAGCGCATGCGCGAAGCGAGCGAGCGGGAGGCGCGGATGCGGTCTATGGTCGCTGGAATCTGGTCGCGGGCAATGTCGAAGGAAGTTCCTCCTGCGCCTTCGCGGACGAGTTCTTGATAAAGCTCGTCGTGCTTCACGGCGGAGAAGAGAGAGCGCGCGAAGTTCACAGGGTTCGCGACAGAGGTTCTGATTCCTTCGGCGGAGTTGATGAAGGCGGTGACCTGATCCTTAACGATGTTGGAAGCTACGAAGGGGATGTTGATGCCGGTGATGCCAAGCTTCGCTACTCGGACCGGGAGGGCGAGAATCTTGCCGAGGATGTTCAGTTGTTGGACGTTCAGAGCCTTGGCGGCCGCGGCGACTTCCTTCGTGGTCTCGAAAGTCTTTTTGGCGCCGTCATCGAGGTAAGAGATGGTGTGGACGGCAGACTCGCCGGGGCCGAGCTCCCGAAGGGCGAAGGGATTCCCCGGAAGGTCTTTGTAGCCCGCAAGGATTCGAGCAGCGATGTTCTTCTCGCCCTGGCGGAAGGCGTCGTTTGTTTTCTGAATGAGGGATTCAATGGGACTCGCGATCTCGCGGACGGAGCCGGAGATCTTTTGGACGACGGTCTGCTTCGAGAGAGACGCGACGGCCTTGCCTCCGGAGAAGCCGTGGTCCAGCAACTCGCCTTCCTCGAAGATGCGGTTGAAGGGGACATAGTCCGGATACGCCTCTCTAAGCTTCGCAGCAAGATCTGTCGAGATAAGGCCGGAGTCCATGCTGTAATCAAGAAGCTTCTGGGAGTACTCGGTGACAGCTTTTGCGATGGGCTCATATTCCGGGGCTAGAGTCTCGATGAGCTTCCCGTCTTTCAGAACGTCCCGGCCTGTTTCGATTCCGTTTCGGACAAGCGTGCGGGCATGCCGCGCGATGAGGTACTGGTCAAGGGCATCGATGTCCTTGGCTTTCTTGATCACGTCTTCAAGGCCGCCGTCGCGGACGAATTGCGCAGCGATGGTGGGCGCGCGGAGGACACGGTCGATGGCATTTGAGATGTCCTCGGAAGGCTTGAGAGTGGTCTTTGTCCCTTTGATCGTGGACGTAACGATGTCTTCGATAGGTGCGGCGAAGTCCACAAGTTTGGTCTTCGCATTCTTGAGAAAGGAGCCTGCGCGTTCGAGGAGTTTGGGGCCACCTTTCGCGGCTTCGCGTCTCGCCAGGTTTTCGGCGACGTACCGAGCTGCATCAAAGGTCTCGGTAGCAACCTTCTTGATGGCCTTCGGTGCCTTCGCGAGCTCGTCGCCGGCGCCGATCATCCCGGCGGCGACACCGAGACTGAAGGCGGTGTCTTTCTGGAACGTGTCCATGCGGGGGTCGTTCTTTGCTTGGGCGGGGTCCGCGATGAAGCCGGAAGCGAAGTCTTTGACGGCAGCCGTGGCTTTCTTGGTTGCCTTTACGGCAGGAGAAGCGGGGTCCACCTGAAGCTCCTTCGGAACTGTTCGAAAGTCCTTCGATTTCCGGAACGCCTCGGCGTCTTTGAACTTCGTGGCGGCGACGGGGGCTTGCTTGCGGTCTCCGGGCGTGGCACCGGCGTCGTCGAGCTTCAGGCCCTTCGCTTCGGCGATGCGCCGCTGGCCTTCTAGGAGGCTTATCGTGCCGTCCGATACCTCGCGGGACAGTTGGTTGACGAGTTTGTTTAGTTCCGCGGCGCGGCCACCGATGCGTCCGGGTTCCAGTCCGAGGTTTGATCCCTGATTGGAGCCGGCAAGGGAGAGCGCGATGCGGTGATCAAGTTCCTCTGAATAGGCGCCGCCGAGTTCCTTCTTGATCTTCGAAGAGACCGATGACGGCATGCGTCCGGTCACGAGAAGTTTGCGATTCAGCTTCGTGGGAACGGAGGGGTCAAACTTCGTGGCAACACGTTCGGAGAGGAGCTGGGATTGCTTCGCTGTGGCGTTGTTGAACGTAAGAAGCGGACGGCCCGAAGAATCACCGACGTTGGATGCACCGTAGCCCTTACCTTCGTAGTAACCGGCGCGGTTTGCTCCGAGGGTGACAGGAGCGCCCCCGGACGGGCGAGTGGTCGACGTCGTCTTTGGAGCGGTGGATGTGGCGCTAGGAGCGTCCGAGTAGAGGCGGACCTTCTTTGAAGCGGGTTTTTCCTGGTAGAGGCGGATCATTTGTCATTGGGATAGGTCTCCATGACTGCTCGCTTGATGTCTTCTGGTTCGATATTGGGATACTGGGCCTGAAGCTCACGGATGAACTGGTCTCTGTTTCCGGCGCGGGTGAGAGCGACACGGTTAGCAAGAGACTTGCGGAACGCAGTGACGAGCTTGTCCGTAGACGACGTGCCGGAAGAGGATGTGGCGGACGTTGTCTTTGGAGCGTACGTCTTGGGGCGGGATGTCAGGAGCTTGAAGGCGTTCGCCTGGGAATCCCATTGGTAGACGGCGTTGCCCTCACCTACGGAGATCGTGTCGGGCTTCTCCGAGGCCTGCTTACCGGAGAGGTAGCTTGGGAGGTTGGTCCGCAGACGTTCGGTGCCGCGCTTGGAAGCTTCCTCCTCGGCAGCCTTCAGGAGGTAGTTGAAGCGCGCCTCCTTCATCTTCTCGTCAGTGCCTAAGTCATCAGCATACGTGCCCACGAGGTTCTGAACCTCGCCGAGGCCGAGCTTGTATTGGTTCTCCCAGTTGGCTATTTCGTCGTTCGCGAGCTGCTGAAGGTTTCCGGCCCGGCCGTTTCGGGAGGCTTCGGAGAGCCAAGGGTTGTCGTTGATGGCAAATTCAGCCTGCGCGAGGTCTGCGCGTCTCTTCTCGATGTTTGCTCGTATCTTGTCGAGACCAGCCGCGCTATAGGCTTCCTTGTAGTACTGCTCCGTCGTTTTCGAAGGCTTGGAAAAGACCTCCTTCGCGAAGTCATCGAAGGTGCCGTAGCCGAATGTCTGAGCGAGAGAGTCCTTCTGCTGCCTATCTTCTTCGGGAGTGGCTCCGAAGAGCGAAGCGGTGTCGTTCACGGAAAGCCCTGCGGTGCCGGCAGCCTTCGCGGATGCAGCGTATGGATCGGAAGCCGGGACGGTGGGTGCTGCGGTACCGGATGCCGCTGGAGCGTCAGGCAAGAAGAGACTTCTTCCGGCGTAGATGCGGTTCGGGTCCGTGATCGATGGGTTCAGCTGGAGGAGCTGGGCGCGAGAGACGCCGTTCTTGCGGGCGATGGCGTCGAGAGTGTCTCCACTTGTGATGGTGTAGGAGCGGGGCATTGGTTAAGGGAAGTTGCCGGTGGTTGTTTTGCGGCTCGTGTTACTGCCTTGGAAGAAGTCGGGGACATCGGTGAAGAACGGCCGGTCCTGGTGTTGTTCCGCGCTTCTGCGTGCGGCCATCGGTGCCCAAAGAGCATCGAGCATGGCCAGAGCCTTCTTCTGCTCGGCTTCCGCTTTGCCTTGCTCTTTCTTCTTTTCAGAGGCGAGGGCATCTGCGTAAGCCAGACCGAGGACGGCGCGGTTGCCGCTGTTCTCGTTGGCGTCGGTATCCGGAGAGAAGGGTAAGAGGTCGGCGGCGAGAGTAAGAACGGGACAGCGAAGCTTGCCGGTGACGTTTACCTCTTGCCCGGAAGAGACGGCGTTCATGTTGATGAAGTAGAACCGGCCGTGCTCAGACCATATCTTCTCGGTACTCGTGGGGTTCTGAGCCAGAAACTCGATGTAGTCCTCGAAGTTCTTCTTGTGGAACTTCTCCCCGGCCACGGTGAGGCGGGAGAGGGACTCGTCCTCGAAGGTCGCGGGATAATCCAGATATCCGGCGGTGAGGTCGCCTGAAACTAGGGTGAGCTGGTAGGTCTTTTCAGTGAAGGTCCACCCGTATCGATCCCAGGCGGTGTGCATTCCACCCTGAACAAAGTCTCCGAGGTCGGCACCGGAAAAGAGCGCATTCTGAGCGATCTTCGTGTAGTCGATATTCAGCTTCCGCGCGAGGCCTTGTTTTGCTTCTTCGTAAGTCACTGGGTGAGAGGGGATTGATTTAACTGTAGATGTTAGGTTCTCCGGGTCAATGCGTTAAGTTAGGGCGACGTATCTCCAAGTGCCATTCACGTAGAGATAGAGGCGCTCGGTTCCAGCACCATCGTCCATGAGCTGTATCTGCTCGAGAAAGGTGCGCGGGACGAAGGTGGGCGCTGCGGCGAGGTGTTGCTTCGGCGAACGAATTTCCAGGAGGATGGGCAGGAAGTCGTCGAGGGTGTGGGAGAGGCTCTTGTCTAGTGGTGAGGATGCAGAGGGTTGTGGGGCCGCTGGCGCAACCTCGCCCTTTCCGACAGCATCTTTGTATTCGTCTTTGGTCATGTGGTTATGCCCAGGTCGTCGTAGATGAATTCAGAGGGCTGCAAGGTGAGGCGGAGATTGGCGTTCTCGATGAGAACCTTCACCAAGAACTGCTTGCCGCGGTTGTTCTGGGTGCAGTTGAAGAATAGCTCCGGCATGTTCGCTTCCGCGGTGAAGGACTTGCGCTCTACGAGCTTGTAAGGTTCTACCTGCATGCGGACGGAGCTGCCGGTGACGTTCGAGAAAGCTCGGTCCACGGTCCAGACCTCGATCGTGAGGCCATCGTTTGTGATGCCGGTGATGTGACGGGACTCTCCGGCGTTCGGGCCTTCGAGGATGGTGACCTCGTCTCCTACTTGAGGGTCGATATTGACGGCCGTCCCGTTTACGCGGAGCTGGTCCGCAGCGGCGGCTATAGCGCTGGTGTTCTCGATGCCCCAGAGTGGACGCTGAAAGTCGTAGAGCTTCACGCTAACGTCGAAAGTAAGGGTGCTGCTAGCTCTCTGACCGTTGAAAGGCGTGAGGTTAAGGATCACGGCTTGAGCGGCTTTGTCGTTCACGCCATCACCGAGAGGTTCGGAGACGAACACAGCCCGCGTGCCAGTTGTCGCAGAGATGGCAGCGATGTAGGTCTTCGATAGTTTGGTGTCCTCGTAGCCGATGAGGATTTGCTGCGTCGAGGCCTTGGAAGCGGAGATCGCGAGCGGCCTGACGCTGTGGGTGTTGAGGGTGGAAACCGGGACGAACTCGAAGAGCCGCGTGTCGAGGTCGAAGATGAAGACGCCAGCCTTGCGGCGGTTGTTGTGGGAGCTCTGATTGAGGATAAAGAGCTTCTTGTTCACGAGAAGTGTTCCCTGCGGGGCCACGATGTAGTTCAGGTATCCCAGGCTGTCGTCAAGGAGGTTGAAGAGAGGCTCGATGGAATAGCCATTCGTCCAGAGGAGCTGCTTGGTTGTCACAACCAGCCAGCCACCATCGGGAGACCGCTCGATGGATTGGATCTGCCCGGAGATCGGTATCCATGGGGCTGCGGACCGAGCGTAAAGGGGGTTCCAGAGGATGAGATACCCGGCATAGCCGAGGTTCGCGCCAATGAGGGCGCCTTGCTTTCCTGCTCGCGGCTGGACGACAGTGAAACTCGAAGGTAGTTCGAAGGCATCCAGGGCCATGGAGTCATCTGAGTAAATGGCGCCAACCTTGTTGCCATTGGCGAAGAGGACCATATCCTCGTAGATGTCGGCTGAATGGTCGGTATCGGCGAGGCCAGTCTTCCATGTGTCGTCAAAGGTCGAGACACCTTCAAGCTTGCCGATCTGGGTGTTCTGGAAGTACAGGAGCCGTCCTTTTTGGTCTCCGATGAGACCTCGGCCGGTTCCACCGGGCGCTCGGACGGCGGTATTGAAGTTACCCGCTCCAGCCGTGGATTCCGCGTAGAGTTTGCCGTTCGAATCAACGGCGTACATCGTTCCCAGACGGTCCGCGAAGTACTTGATGTTGGCGAGGCTGGCTATGGTGTCGGAAGTCGCGAGGACCGACAGGCCATAGCTCGCCGTCGCACCTTGAGGGGTGTGCTGGATGTGCTCGGAGTAGAAGTGCTCGTCGGACCTCTTGCCTTCTCCGAAGCCCGCCGGGTTGCCGAATGGAAGGTTGCGGATCATGCGGAGATTTCTTTTTGAAACTTGGTGAGTAGGCGGGCCGCGACGGTGAACCCAGCTCTCGCAGCGTTCTCCAGGATGGAGAAAAGCTCAGTTACCGCGAGGGCGGCGAGGATCGTTTCATCAATGAGCGGCACTGGGACGGCGTACTCACTCACGCGGCCGGCGGAGATGAGTAGGAAGTAGACGGCAATCTTTATCGCAGTGCGGAGGAGCTTGTGGGACTGGATGGGAGTTCCCGAGCGATACGACGCCAGAAGGCCGGTGGCGGTGTCCATGAGGATGAGAACGAAGACGGCGATCATGGCTGATACGTTCGCGCCATCGAAGAAGAAGCGGAAAAGGACCAGAAGAATCGCAGCAAAAATCTTCGTCCAGGCGTGTTCGGCGAGTCGGATGAAGAGGCGCGCGACGTAGGAGATGTTCTCGGGGTTCATGGCGAGGGATATTTCTCTTCGTACGACGAACCACGTGCCGAGTATTTGCCGGTATAGGACGCGCCCCGAGTGGGGTACTTCTGAGCGTAGCGAGTGCTAAGGCCATTCAGATAGGTCCTAATGAACTGCTTCAACGTTAAAGTTTCCAGGAAGGTCCGGGCATAGGTGAGGCCGCGGGCAAAAAGCTCGGTAAGCGTGAGCGACTCGCTGATGCTCCGAAGCGTTTGCTTTAGATGCGTGTCAGCAAGCGTCACGCTCTCTATTGCGGTCCGGGTGAGAGAACGAAAGGTCGCGTCCGCTGCGGCAAGGGCATCGGAGAGCACCTTGCCGGCTTGCTTGCGTAGCGTATCGGCACTGGTGACCGTATTCGAAAAGAGTCTAGCCGTAAGTTTCAACACGGAGCCCGCGACGGTGGCTGTCTCGGTGATCGTTCGCGAGATGCTGCGCAGGAAGCTCTGTGTGAGCGCCACTGCTTCAAGCGTCATGTTCGCTGTGATGATCTTTAGCGACGTGAGCGCGTTGCCGATGGTGTGAATCTCCGCGAAAGCTCTGGTTACCGCACGTAGGATCGTGCCGGTCAAAGAGAGCGTCTGGGTTAGAGGACGCTGCGTGGTTTTCGACGCGGTTGCGGTAATCGTAGGCGTTTCGGTGAGCATCTGCGTCGCTACGCTGACCATAGTCTGGCCACTGCCAGCGTTGTAAAGATCGCCTCTCTCGGTCGCATTCAGTGCCTTATCCCATATTCCGAGCTCGTCGATTGTGCCGTCCACCCAGTTCTGGGTCGGAACGCCTCTGGCCCAGCCCCCGATATTGAGCTGATTCACTGCGGTAGAGGTTCCGTTACCGGAGGTCGCGACATTGCCGGAGTCGACAGTGTCGATATATACGCGCGATTCGCTGCCATTGTTTGTACAAACAATGTGATACCAAACACCGGTCGTTGGAGTCCAGGAAACACTCACAGTATTTGAAAGGAACGCGCCACCAGCCTTTTGGCGATAAAACTTGAGCGTATTGAAACTCTCGAGCTGAAGTAAGTACTCTACGAAATTCGTTGCGTCGCTCTTGAAGAAGAGCGTTTGGTCAGCGCCAGTGTTGCTCTCGAACTTCACCCAGAGCGAAGCGGAAAACGCCCCGCCCGTAATTCCGAGGTTGTCCGCTATGCGGAGGTAATTGCTGCTTGAGGACTCGAAGTCTGCCCCGTTGCCCACCTTGCCCGTAGCGAAAGCGGTGCTGTTACCATTCGTGAGGTTGTAGGCGTTCCAAAAGTCGTTTACGTTGTCGAGCTTGAAGTACGACATGAGTCCTGTCGTGAGGGTGCCGCCCGTATCTATTTGGAACTGCTTCGCCATGTATGGGTAGAGCGGAGTCTCCCGCTCATCTCTGTCCGGTACCGGACAGAGGGAGAGGGCGAACTACGAAGCCTGAAACCTCCAAGTGATCTGGAGCGAGTCGCCATTGACGACGTTGATTGCGGAGAAGACCTGCCGGGCGAGGAGGACGCCGGAAGAGGAGGCGTTGAGGACGCCGGACTCGGTTACCGCAGCGGTGCCGGTCACCGTGTAGGTAAGGACGAGTTGCGCAGTGTCGTTCGTGACCGAGATCGTGAAGCGGGACGCGGTTGCCGCCGCCCTGGAAAGTCCAGAAGCCGCGAGCTCAGTCTGGAGCGTGGTGTCGCCTGCGGCGGCAGCGTTCGTCCCGGTACCTACCGCGATGTAGGTGAACGCGGCTTCAGCGCCGGAGCCGTTGATCCGGGAGGCGACGCCCGCTTTCCCGGCGCTCGTCACCAGGTTGCGGATGCGGCGCTGCTTTGACCAGAACCCGGTGATACCGGGGATGCGGAGACCGTAGACCGCGAGGTGCTTGCCGAGGGCGGAGTCGCTGTCGGAATCGCAGAAGGTGCGGAAGACTTTGAGGAGCGTAGCTCCGAGCTTGTTGTCGGTCCATACGGTCCTGACGTTGCCATTCTGGTCTCGGAGAACGTACTCGACGTTCTGCACAAGAGGAACTTGAGAGAGGGTGTGCATTCGAAGGAAGTGGGGTGAGTGTTACTGCGAGGTAGCCCCCTCATCCCTGACCCTGCCGGAGCAGGGTGAGAGGACTAGAGGGTCTCCATTCCAGGGAGGAAGGGATACGGGGTGTTCACGTACACGGCGTTGGGGACCACTGTTGCGTCATCGAGTTCGGTCGTGCCGCCGACGAAGTTTCCGGTGCCGGTTGGGTTCACGATGACGAAGCCGATCACGGCACTGCCATCCGCGATGGTCGGGAAGATAACGCCTCCGAGGGTGGCGGCTTCGGTACCCATCTGAGCAGCGACGGTGCCGGCTGCGTTGATGGAGAGGACGTAGACGTTGAACTTGTCGGCGAGGATCGTTCCGGAAAGGACGATCTCGGCGGTCGTCTTTTTGACGAGAACGCCTTCGATGAGGGCGTGGAAGGTGCTGTCAATGAGAACCTTCGCTTTCGCGGTACCGATCGTAAGGTCTGCGTTAGTCAGTACGAACGCTGAGAGAGGGCGCTGGAGCTTGTCGAAGAGCGCTTCCATCTCGTCTCTCGTGTTGGGGAAGTTGATGGATCTGGTGCGTGACATTTCTAGGTAGAATTTGGATGAGTGTTCCGACCTTTCTTCGTGGGTCTTTCCCTGCCCCAGGGGGCAGAGAAGACTCGCGAAGAATCTGGCTAGTTCTAGGTGAAGGTCACGAAGGCGTGAGCAGCGAACTTGCGCCGTTCATCCTTGACTTTCGCACCGTAGACAAAGAGGTCCTTGTAGGCGGTACCGAAGTTACCAATCAGGTCTTCCTCCATGCCGACTTCGAGGGCTTTGTCCGCGTAGGTCAACCAGCTCTTATGAGCGGCGATCACGTGGTAGCCGTTGGTGTTGTCACCGACGACGCGGGAGCTTTTGATCATCTTGAATCCTTCAAGAGTGCCCATGTAGCCCTTCACGACGAGGTCTTGGTACGCAGGCTCTACGGAGAGCTTAATACCGGTGTCTTTCGCCATGGTGGGCCATGCGGCGTTCGGGATGATCATGAAGCGGTCCTCGTCGGGCACCTCGGCGTCATCAAGCATTTGCTTGAGGGCCAAGGTCATCGTGAGGAACGTCGGGTTGGAACCGGCGTTATCCACGTCCTGGACGGTGTTCGCTTGGATGACGTAGGTCGCTCCAGCTGAGATGGCGCCGCCGGTGTAGGCGGAGGTCTCATCATCGGAGTCATCTTCAATTACGATAGCCGTGGTCGAAGAGAACGTCTTAACGCGATACCAGACCGAGTGACCGGTGGCCTTGAAAGGCTTGCCAACCATCGCGGCGGTAAAGGTGGTGCCGGAGCCGGTTACAGCTCCAGTCGTAACATCAACCGTGACGGTGCCGGTCGTGTAGTTCACGCCGTACCAGTTACCAGCGGCGGCATCAGACCAGAATCCCAGGAGGTAGGTCATGATGTTCTTCCGGCGCTCGGCGGCGGTCTGCGCGAGGACGGTGCCTTTCGGCTCTTTGATATAGCTCTTCCACTTATCGAGAGTCTTTTCCTTCCAGTAGAAGGATCTGTACTGGTCGATAGTCAGAAGGCCATTGACCTCGGTCAGGTCGTCGGCGGTGAGGTTGGCGCCGATGTAGGTCTTCTCAGTTATCTTCGCCAAAGAGAGGATATTGAGTTTCGAACCTACGGCGTTGATTTCACCTTCGTAGTCCCGGTTGATGATCTCGTCGATCGGGGCTTTCTCGTATACGTGCTGAATAAGCTTCGCGGAGAAGCCTTCAGCTACTTTCGTTGCGTAAGCACTGGGCATATTCGGTGGTGGGTGATATCCCAACCGCTATTAAGCCTTACTCAACGAGGTCGGCCACGTCGTGCGTACGGATGTACTCGCGATAGGCTTTGTCGTCGGTCTCGCGGAGCTGCTTGAGTTCAGCGCCGCTGAGTTGCTTCGGCTTCTCCGGTGTCTTCGGGCCGCCAGTGCCAGACTCTAGGCCGGGCTGTGGCGTTGCGGGACGGGGTTTCGGAGCTGTGGCGTACGCCTGGTGGAGGAATGCGCTGACAAGGATGTCAGGCTCCACACCACGGCGGGAAGGTTTGCCCGCGAAATCCTTGAACGCTTGCTCCTTGCCTAGTAAGGAAGGGTTTCTTGCAATGACGAATTCAAGGTCAGCGTTCCATTTCGTCTGTGCCTTCTGCTCTTCGCGCTCCAAGAGGAGCTGATCGGAGGTTCGGCGGGCGATGAACGCATCTTTCGCGACCTTCTTTTGCCAGGGCTCCAAGAGATCCCAGTCCGGGATTGCTGCCTGAAGTTCGGAGTCGGTCGGGTCGTTTGTCAAATCCCTGCGGGCTTCGTACTCCTTCACTTTCTGAGATAGTACGATGTTCTCCTGACCTTGGTGGGTCGCCTTCTCCTTCCAGAATTCCACGGTGTCTTCCGGGCTTACTGGAGGAGGTGGCACTACTACTTCGGCAGGAGTCACAGCCGGCTCGTTCGACTGTTCGAGCACTTCCGTCGGCTCGATGGGCTGTTCCGTCCCTAGTTCGGGGGTAAGGTCTTGAGGCTGGGGCATTCGTTTGGCCCGTCCGGTTTTCCGGGTAAGGGCGTTTCTAGTTGCGACGATGTGAATTTACTTACCTGACTTCTTCTTCGGAGCTTCGCTTGGAGCGGTAGGCTCTGGAGAAGCTTCTTCTGCCGGCTGTTGCGCGACGGCGTCTTCAACGGTCACACCGCGAAGGACTTCAGCGAACCTCACGCGCTGGTCTTCGGAGAGATACGCAGAACGCGCACGCAGGAAGGCGGCGTCTGCCTCGGTCATGGAGTTAATGTCCATGGCGGCGATCTCGTTCAACTTCTTTTGTGATTCGGTATCCATTTGATTTAAGCGTAGAGAACGACCTTTACATGTCAATGTTGAATTGCTGCTTTAGGCGGGACTTTAGTTCTTCCCGCTGCCTACTGGGGCCTTCGAGGAAGGAGCGGATGTCAGAAACGAGGGTCGCGTACATTTGGACATACAGCTGCGTCTTCTCGGCGTTTTCGCGGTTTCTGCATTCGGCATCGGCTTTCTCCTGTTCCCTCGAAAGGAAGGCTTTGAGGTCGTCGATAGAAACATCCTTGACAGAGAGAGTCTTAGCCCAGGCTTCATAGACCTGCTTCTCTGCCGGTTTCAGGGTGTCGTAGGAGAGTCCTAGCTTCTCGAGTAGGGCGTTAAGCATTTATTGGTTCGAGAGGAGACATACCGCCGGGACCGAGGGCGGAAGGCATCTGAGGCATTCCAGAGGGCATAGCGGGGACACCAGGAGCACCGGCCGGCAGTCCGGATATTCCGGGAACAGCCATGCCTACTTGGTCCTCGAAGTCCATGACTTGCTTCTTCTCTTCGGGGGTGAGGTCGAGCCAGGAGAGTGTGCGTTCCTTGAGAAGATTCTGGAGAGGTTGGTTTACCGGGAACATCGTGGCGGCCATCTTCAGCTTCTGAATCATCTTTAGCGTGTCGGCTTCCTTCTCAGCCTTCTGGGTAATGACGCACTCGTACCCTTCAGGTGAGTAAAGGACGTTAGGGTCAAGCTCGTACGGATAGTGCTTGCCGGATCCGCCCTTCTTGAAGAGCGTCACGGGCTTCAGGATGCCTTTCCCTGCCGCTCCAGAGACAAGAGCGGAGAACTTCCTACCAAGTTCCTGGGCGTGAATGCGGGCGAACTTCGGGGTGTCTTTCATGCGCTCGTCCGCCTTGGCGATCATGAGCTCCACCTCACCAAGGGTTTGGACGCCTTCAGCAGTGGCACCCTTGGAGAGAGCGGTGGCAGCGGTCGCGGTCTCCACCATGGTCTTGATCATCGCCATCTCCGGCATGCGGCCTGGGATTTCAGGAACCTCGACGTGCTGCAGAACCTCAGAGGGTTTGCCAGGCAAGGGGTAGAAGCCCCACGGCGTAGGCGCAAAGCCTGCGGGGGTCCAGCCTTCTTTTGCGGTGGCATCGTAGAAGTTCATCCCGTAGCCGCGCAGGACGCCGTTCTCGACCATCTGGGAGAAGTAGACGTTCAGGACTTGGTTCGGGACTCTCACGATGTCGCCGGCGCCGTCAGAGTTCCAGTCAGTTGATTCGATGTCTCCGGCCCAGGAGGTGTAGGTGAGGAAGTTCACGCCAAAGAGGTCACGGAGGGGTGTGTCCATGATCTTCGTGTGTCCGTCCGCGAGGACCACGACATGGACGACGTCCTGCTCTTCGTCTGGATGCCAAACCTTCTGCTGGATCTCGTTTATCTCGACGTAGGTCTCGCCGATGATGGGGTTGTCGATGTCCGCGACGCCCATAGAACTGAGGCGCTCGTTGCGTTCCTGGATGGCTTGGGCGTTCTCAGATGCCTTGATGAGCCCTCGCTTGGTGGCGAAGAACGCCCGGAGCTCCCTGATGGCCACCTTGTCGTAGAGTGGGTTCATCTCTAGGTCCGAGAGGCACCGGTAGATGCCGAGGTGAGTCACCCTCCGGCCAGTGTCGATGTCGGTAGGGACGGCGTAGCGGTCAACCAGGATGTCTAAGGGGTCGTGGACCGAGAGTCGGACCAGGCCGTTCACGATGTTCAGCTTCGTGTAGGTCCGGCCATAAATGGCTTCGTTCTTCTTGTCGACGATGTCCAGCTTTTCGTACTTGCTCTCCTCGGCCACCTTCTCCCAATAGGCGTTCATGAGGAGCTCCCGCTGGGTGTCGTTGCCGCGGTCCTCGAAAGACTGGGCGGAAGGCTCGCCAGCGCGTGAAAGCTGAGTCCGGACCGTCTCCTTCATGAGGGGGACGTTCACGGACTGCCTCTGGGTTAAGCGGTTCACAACCACCGTGTCGCGGTAGAGCTGGTAGTTCTCGTTCCACTGCGGAACACGCCGTTCGCGGAACTTGCGATCAGCTGCGAGGTCGGTGAGTAGGTTGTCGGTATTAACTTCAGGCACCGGATGAAGGACTAAGGGGACTTGCCTTCATCCTAGGTTCTGGGCGCAAGAGCGGTAGAGCTGGGGTGGGGATAAGTTGGCGGGCTAAGCTCGGGTCGGCATCGGGCAGACTAACGCGTTAGGCGTGGCGTTGAGTCGCAAAAAAATTTGTTGTTGTTGCTGACGCGGAGTAAGTCTCGTTAACGGAAGGAGTTAGACGGTGCATAGCATAGCTATACTATGCGAACTTGCCTCGGGGGGCATATTGACTGTGAGTCAAGATTAGGTCTAAATGGCCGTGTCAACCGGCGGTGAGCAGTTTTGCTAAGGTGAGCCGCTAGAGCTAGGGCAGAAACAAAAAGGACCTCCACCGGAACGCTCGGTCTCGGCTTCGGGCTTTGCCCAACCGGCTTACGACCGGCCCCGAGTACAACGTCTGGACGTGCGCCAACACGGACCAGGCAACCTTTGCTCACGCTGGGTCTTCTGGGCCATTCGGCCCCAGCGCGTTTACGCCCGCGCCTTTTTCCAACCCGCCGTGTCCGGCGAAGATCACTGACAAGCTACGCTGTACTCACCCGTGAAGTCAAGAGCGTGCCACAACATCTTGTGGTTGGTACAAGTAAAACGCACCCAATCGGGTAAACCCTTTAGCTGTAGTGACTTGCAGATATCCGTGCTTCTCTGAATAGAAGCCGAAATTCGCGCCTTTTCCACCACTTTCCCTCCTGATTTCCACAGTGTTTTGCACAGCTTCCTGTGGAAGGCGGAAGAATCCACAAGCTTATGTAAGGGATTGAATCTAAACACGTTGGTAGCGTTCTGGCGGTCGATTGCGGAAATTCGGAACGCAAATCAATACCCTGCTCGAAGAAGGCGGCGATTGCGCGCCCTTTCGTATGGGCGGTGAAGGAGAAAGAGCAAAAACATCTGCCGGAAAATTAGGCTCCGAGCTGCGGATAGAATGGTTGTACGAGCCCGATGGTGGGTGCAGGCATGGGCGCAGAGCTGATCGGCTTGTGGATCTTGGCGGCCAGATAGCTCAGCGCGTCGATCGCATGGTTCGGTTGCTTCCCCCACACCGGCTTCTGCTCGATACCGAGATCAGTTTTCGTCTCCTCCCATCTGAGATTCTCCGCCTCCTTGACAAGGAAGTTGAACTCAGTGCCTTCGTCGTCGAGATCGATGAGCTTGGACGAGATGAAGAGCTTGGGCTTCCCGGTGCCCTCCTGGATGCGGCCCTGCTCCTCGAGTAGGCCCGCACGCCACTCATCCCAGTTCTCGTGCTTCGTCCCGGGTTCCTTGACGATCCCCTCGATCAAGATGCCGGAGTCGCAGAGCTGCTTGATGTCGCTGGCCTGAGCTGAGTCCCCGATACGCGTGACGCGGCCGAGGCCCTGTTCCTTCAGCCGCACGAGTTTCTGGATGTCGGGGTTCGTGAGCCCTTTCCGGTAGAAGCCATCGAACACCCACCAGTTGAACTCTCGATCGATCCGCACCCAAAGACCCGCGGCGGGGTTGGAGAAGCCGAAGTCGAGGGTGAAGAAGGTGTCGCCGGGCGGAAGCTCGGTCATATCGACGACGTGGACAGAGCGGGTGAACCATGAGCAGACGAGTCCTACCTGTTTCATAAACTTGCCCTGCTCGCGCACGAGGAGCGCCTGCTTCGTGAGGCGACGGCGCATCTGGTTCTTCTGGTCTTCGGTGAGGAAGGGGTTGTCATTCCAGGAAGCCTCGGAGACAAAGAGATCCGGGTTCGAGGTGTTGAGGTAGATCTCGTTGTACACCCACGTCATGCCCTTCACGGGGGTCATGGTGAGAATCATGTATAGCTCGACCCCGGCCTCCTGCCGCACTGAGCACTCGTCGAAGATATCTTTCGGTGGCTCCTCGTCGAACCAGATGAGAACCTTGCCGGCGCCTTGGGCTTTCTCCCGGCCCTGTTCGTAACTCTTGAAGGCGATCTTCGAGACGCGACCCTGGCCGGCGTCGATCACGAGCTCTTTGAGTATGCCCTTGCGGACCCACGTGCGGTCCTTGATCCGGGTCTCCGGGATGTAGCTGAGGAGCTTCTTCTGGGTGGTGTCCTTCTGCTCGTCGAAGGAAGGCGAGAAGCTCCAGATCTCCCCTGGCTGGATCCAGCCGTGCTCACCGAGAGCTACCTTCGCGACTTCCTGCGCTCCCCACTCGGTCTTTCCGACGCGGTTACCCCAGAAGAGCGCACGAATCAGGGCACGCGATGCCGTGGCTTCCTTCTGCTTGTCGTGCTGCAGGCAGTAGCGGAGCGGGTTCTCGTTACGCCGCCTTGTCTTCTCGAGGAGCGCGGTCGCTAACTCGACTTTGAAGGCCCTTGATGAGTTCATCGAGCTGTTCGTCCGCGAGATTCGCGAGGCCCGTCACATCGACGGTCTTCGTGGTTTCGACCTCCTGTTTGTCGCGCATAGTGGTCACGTTCTTCGCGACAAAGATGAAGCTCGCGGGCGGGTATAGACCTTTGAGGCCGTTATCGACGAGGAACTCCCGTTGAAGATCCTTCGCGACGTTATAGGCGGCGGAAAACTCGGGGAACTTCTTGGACCATTCGACAACGGTATCGCCGTTCACTTCCACCGATCGGGCAAAGCCTTCGAACGTCGGAAGGTCTCCGGCGATGAGTTGGAACTCGCGTTCGACGGTTCCGTTGCTCTTAATGGTCTCCTTCTTCACAACGGAGCTGTACTTCGGCGTGCTGAAGTAGGCGACGATCGACTCAGCGTATTCGGGCTTGTATTTGGTGGGACGGCCGCCCGGATGCTTTTGCTTGTCGGTTTGGATCTTAGCCACGTTTTCGATTTGATTTGCGATGTCCGAAACCGTTGAAGCCCATGACGTTCGCGCCCGCGTTCGGCTGGGCCTTCTTCCAGTCGTCATCGAGCCAGACATCGTCGGCCGCTTGGTTCTTCTCAAGCCGGCAAGCCTGCGCGACGTTGTTCGCTAAGACGTACTTCCGAACGATGAAGAGCTTCTTGCCGGTCTTCACTTGAAGACGATCTTGATGCAGAGCGCCTGGACGGGACGCCAGATGAAGCTAGGAAGCCAGAAGGGCTTCCGGCGCATGGACGCACGGAGGGCGGCGAATGCTGACTTCTCGATCTGCTCGCGCCGGTCAAATCTGCGGGACATGCCTTAAGCGTAGGGGGTCATGGGTGTTCGTCAAGAGCGGGGCCTAAACGGCGCATCGGAGCGGGTCACAGCTACGTCATACCTCTCCTCCTGCAGCGTCGCGCGAATGATCGCTTCATCATCCTGGGATGCAAGCGGGCCTAGAAGGATGCGGGTGAGGGGGAGTTTTCCATCAGGAAACTCAAGTTCGATGTAGCTGCGGCCATCCGGCGTTTCTCTCAGCGCCTGAACATCAGAAGGATCGCCGTAGAGCGACACCACCATTCTCCACTCCCGTTCGTCCTCCCAGAAGTCATCCTTGAAAGCCAGCGCCTGGGACGTTAAGTGTGCACAAAGCATCGCACTTACGCTTCCAAAGAAGGGCAGATATCTTTGCAACCTGCAATCACCCGCTAGCCTAAGCGCAACCGTACGATAGGCGGCGTCACAGGCCACGTGTAATTGTTCGGTTTGGACGTCTGGACGATAGACTATCGGCCTGAGCTTAGCTACCTCGCGTGATCCTACTGGTGTGCTTCGCTGACCGACTGCCTTAGTGTCGAAGGCGATTACAACCCCACGGCCATCGTCTGCATAGCCCCATTCAGTGCGACCGTTCTCACGAGCAGAAAAGCAAGTTACATAGTAGTGAGGGCGAACGTTAAAAATGAGGTCTCGCACGAAGTGCAGAAAGAACTCCCACCGGCGGGAGCGTGGAAAGCTAGAGATGACTTTCTGCTCAAGACAATCTCTTATCCGATTCCGGCCATGTACCACTTCATTACGATCGTTGCACTGTTCGGCGTTCGTCGCACGAAGGACCCCCGCTCGAATGAGCTTCACGCAGCTCTGGGCTGGGGTGTAGTGAAATAGTTCGGTTGGTTGACGATAGATAGGGCCTATGGCAAGTCGCGTCAACTCGCGACCAAGAGCCAGCACATGCGCGATATCGGCCGGGTCGTGAAGTGACTGAACCTCCTGCCTAGCAAGGAACTGACTGTGCAGCATGTCGGCGGCGAGCATCCATTGCTCATATCTCGTGTCGAGCACGTTCGGGATATTGTACCGCCAGGGTCGAAGGCAGCGGGCTAGACGATGTCAAATGAGCCGCCAGTTCCGGGCCGGACCTTTCCTTCCCTCACCTTCTCCGCGATGGACTGCTCTTTCCAACTCTTCGAGCGGTTGTCCGAGATGATGCGGTCGTGGTCCTCGGTCGTGATGTAGATCTTCCGGGGCCGGTTCTTCATGAATTGCTGACGCTCCGCGACGGACGGCGTTCTGCCGTATATCTTCTTGAACTGGTGGTCTATCGCTTCGCGTGTGTCCATGTGATCAGAATTGGAGGAGGTCGCGCTTCTTCGTGAGGTGCCAGCCCTTGCCTCTCTCGCAGTAATAGGTCCGGAGCTCCTTCGCACCGTCGAAACGCTGGTGGCGGCGTCTCGTCCGGAAGTTCTTCACGGTGAGAGCCGTCTTTTTGTCCGGATAGAGCACCTTGTCGCAATACATGCAACGGTTCATGAGAGGCAAGGGATACTAAGGGGCTTCGATGTTGTCGTCATCCTCCTCTTCGAAGGTGAAGGGTTTGAGGGGGTTATTGTCCGGCGATACGGGCATGGTCTGAGTATGGAAGATCCCCGCCCAGGGTCAAGGGGATAAGTTCGACTTCGCTTCGGAAGGCGTGTGGGTCTGCTCGTGTCTTTGCCGTGGACTTCGAGTGAATCGGCCATTCGCAGCCGTACAAAATCTTTTCCAAAAACCCGGCAGTCGACACTGGTTCGTTAGCATGCACGGACAGAGTTTAAGTCTCTTTCTGTTAGTGGCTTGCGTCGTTCGAGTTCATCGGTGTCGGATTGGCTGTTGGGGTGACAATCGTGAAGCCAAACTTCGTTAGCACGAAAAACTCTTGACAGAATCTCAAAAATGGGCAAGCTAGATAAGTCCATCCCCCAAAAAGGCTAATGCACGGCTCCGTGCACCAATTTGGAGGAAGGCATGAATATCGATCCCCTGACTGTCAAGGTAGTACTGGTGCTGACGACCATCGGCAGCCTGATTACCTTCGGCAAGTACCTCGTGGTCGGCGTGGAGAAGCTCTACACCTTCGCACTGACCGAGAGAGGCAAGGCAGCGTTGCTCGTGGGTATCTTTGGCGTCTGTTTGCTGGTTCTCGGAGTTGTCGTGCTGCGTGGATAGCCACGGTCTCATCCGACTGACGTTACCATCTGACCCATGCCTACTTGGTTAGCGATAGCGATTCCCTCGGTCATCGCCGTGGCCGCGTGTCTCATATAGAGAAGCTACGTTTGGAGTTGGAGAAGCTGAAGCGCGAGGGAGAGGAGGCGGAGCGCGTGGAAGCTCACCGCGGCTCTGGCTTGTACACGCCGACGCGGGAGGAAATAGATCGGGTTTTGTCGCAAAGACGGAGGCGGGCGCGGGTACCTCGCGATTCAAGCGGTTTGTTTCCAGGCGCTTCCATCGGGTATTCGCGAAGCGCGTTTCCCCTAATTGCAGTTCTGATTGCGCTGGTCGTTATCGCTCTGATGATCTATGGCATCGTGCGGCTAGCATGGCTTTAGTGTTGGTTGGTGAGTTGGCGGGCGTGTCGAAGGACTGATCCGCGGACGCTATTCATAAGCTCGGCGCGATCCACATACTGCGGTAACAGGTTTTCAGTTGACACTTCGGGTAGGACACTCTGCTCAACGATGTGCATCGCATAGCGGTCGAGGGCGGATGAGAGAGTCTCGCGGAAGTGGTCGGTGAAACGCCACGTCCCTACTTTGAGACCGAGGTCGATGTGAAGGATTACTTGCTCCGCTGTCGGGAAGTTCCCTTCAAATGCTTTAAGTATTTCGTCCTTGCTCATGTGTCTTATGAGGGTGGGTTAGTGCTTCAATCGATTTTCACGACTAGTGAAATGTAAGCGATGGCAATATAGATTTTTGTGTTAGCCAGCTTGAGTTCGAGAAAATCGTCGCCCAATTCGGTAACTTCCCAGTCTACCTGTCCAGGGCCAACGCGTATGGCGACACCAGACTCGCTACCGCGAAGGCTCACAGTTTGGCCGACGAGACCTTGGAGTATGCTTCGTAATGAAGCCATGCTGTTTCTCCTTTGTCAGCAAGTATACGCTTCGGGCGATCATGTGTTTGTGAGTTTGCGGTAGATTGCTTTGGAAGTTCGGGGATTCGCACGGAGGCGAAGGAGAAGTGGTTCGCGCTCGGCGACGATCTCCTCGAGGTCGGCGACGGTCCACACTCTCGCCTTCTGCGCCCGTTTGAAGAGGATGTTCAGAATGTCGGGGCCGCGCTCCTGGATGAGCTTCTTGGCATAGACGTCCTTCATTCCATGCTGCATCCGATTGCAGTTCCAGCTGCATTGCGCTCGTAAGCCGTCCAGGTCAAAGTACGTTCCGGCGTTCCCTCTCTTCTCTCGAAAGTGGCCGGCGACAAGCTTCTCCATCGGATACGACTTTTCGCATGTGTAGCATAATCCGCCGGAGGCCAGGCGCACGAGCTCTGAAGTGACCTTCCAGGCCTTCGCGGATTTGAGCTTTTCAAAGGGAACTATCCGGAGAGCTTTCGCAGCGGGGGTGAGCTTGGTCATCGAACGATGAGGAGATAGATGAAGCGGCAGAGGCGGGACCAGAGGGAGTAGCGCGGGAGGGACGTGAAGGGCTTTTTTGTCGTGAAGCCTAGGTCGGTTTCAAAATGGGCGCGGTTGCGGGACGAGGTGACTCTGAGTAACCGGACGAGATGCGGGGAAGTGAAACGCGATAGATAGTTCACGCGAAGAGAGGTAGGGTAGGTGTTACGTCGGCCGTTTTTTCAGTATAGGTCAGCTTGTCGAATTCCGGAATGGCTCTGGCGAACACCTTTATGTGGATATCTGGTCCGTCGTGGCCGGCCACATGATTAGCGAAGGTAATGACTGTCTCGGGGATGGATATCTCACCTCGAAGGAATTGCCCGCCGCGCTTCGTGAGTAGCCAGTAACCGCGGCGTTCGGTCTTCGCGGCTAGGCCGTGGTATCGGAGCTTCGTGAAGTTGCTCCATTCGTCCTTCGTGAGTTGGAAAGGAGCACCCAGGCAGTCCGCCATCTGCTTCCGGATATGGATCTCGTTCCGGCCGTAGTGGAGGACCGCCTTCCGAAGCTTCATGAGCGCCGAGACATGGCCTGAGAGGAGCCGGTGCGCTGCCGGCTGCAGCAGATAGGGCCGGAGTGCCTGCACGACCGCGCGCGCCGTGCCGTCGCGCGTGTCCTGGCGCGGCACCGAGAGCATAACGTGAAGGATCTCGCTCTCGATCTGGTCTTTGATGGCGCGGGGGGTCATGGAGTGTTGCTTAGAGTGGATTCGGAACTTCGTCTTCGGGTTCCTCGTCCAGCACGATCTCGCCCTGCTCCTCAACGGCGACCATGAAGTTCTTGTACTCCGAGCCGCTCTTGCCGCGTGCCATGCCGAGGTACTCGAAGCCCACCGTCATGCCGATTTGGACGTCCTCCATCCGGGCGTCGATGACCGTGGACCCCCAGACGCCTACTCGCTCGCCGTTCACGTCGAGCACGTACACATTCGACTTATGCGAACCGATGCCTTCGAGCTTCTGCAAGTACTCACCTTCGATGCTGTCACCCTCCTTGAGGGGATGTTCCTTCTCGGGCCACGTCCGCGCGACATCCATCGAGGAGCCGACCGGGTTGAATCTCTTTCTATCTAGTGCCATCTGATTGATTAGTTAGTTTAGTTAGGCGGCGCGACTACGCCGCCTTTGTGGCTATTACTTCTTCGGCCTTTGCGATGTCGGAACCGCCCTCGGGCGGTGCGCTGGAACGCTTCTTCACCTTCGCAGCAACCTTCTCTGTGGCGGTCTTCACGAGGTCCAGTTTCATTGAGAGCGGGTACTCGCGCTGCAGCGGCCTCTCACCCGACGTCTCGTGCCGGTGAATCGTCATCGCCGCAACGACGAGCTCCATGTGCCGCTCCACCTCCGTGAACTTGTAGCCGCACTTGTTCGGGGTGTACCCCGCCTGGAAGATGGCCTGCCACTGGTCGCCACACGCCTCCGCGATCGCGGAGACCTGAATCAGATGGGAGGCGTAGATCGCCTTCGAGGTCTTCACGTCGACGGTGCCGGTCGTGCCGTCGGACTTCCTCCGCAGCCGAAGGTCACGAGTCGCCGCGAAGTGGAGCGGTCCGCCGTGCTCTGAGCCGGGACCTTCGGGCCAGATGATGTCTTCCACTTCTAGGATCTCGTACGTAAGTTTTCCTTCCTTCTCCCACCAGTCGCGGTAGGTCATCACGCAGAAGTACTCGTCCGGCGTCAGCTCCTCGATCTCACCGTTCCGGCTGTTCACGAACTTGTCGTTGAACTTCACCTCCTCGCCTTTGTTGAGCTGCTCGATGGCTTGGTGGACCTTCGAACCGCGTTCTCCGGCGAGGTCGCGGATAAGGTCCGCGTCATCGCCGTTCTTCTTGAGGAAGTTCTCGTACTGCTTACCCTTCGGGTAGAACGCTCCGATGTAGGTGATGGACGGGCGGTATTGGATGGTTGGGAGGCCGGTCTCGGGGTCGCGGATCTCGCGGCTGTACCAGCGCTCATCAAGGGTTGTGGTACGGACGATGCCACGCGCCTGGTCTACTTGGATGATTTCTTTCTTCACAAAAGTGTTGATTGATGAATGTATCCGACTTGGAAACTAGATGCGTCGGCAGGTGCAGCGGTCTTCGTCACATGTTCCTTCGCGATTGGAGCAAATGCCCGGCCGCTCGTAATCTTCACGGCGGAGTCTCAAGCTAGGAAGGTGTCGGCGTAATGCTCCGACTGTCGCGCTGATACATAGATCGTGCGCACTATCCAGAATCCAAGAGCTAGAAAGGCCGTGGACAGCCAACCTGCCGGGAAGATTAGCTGATGTATCAGGCTCACCGCAGACACCGCAAGGGCTAAGCAAAGTTTGTTGGTCCATGCCATGAGTGGTTGGATTGGTTGATTTAGTCGCCCTTTATGACCTAACAATACTCCCTGCTGGTACATGGTCAAGGGAGGTTGCTGTGGACAACTAAAGTATCCCCGACGAGACGACGGAACCGGCCGGCGTCGTCACGTTTGGTCGTTGTGCTTGGCGGCTACAGTCCAATAGGCCATGCCGGGCTCATACAGCGAGGCGTACAACGTTCTTCTTTGTGCTCCAAAGGCGTCTATGTAGTCGATGCATCCATAAATGTAGAGGAAGACCTCCTTTTTCGTGACCGCTGTCTTTTGCTCTTGTGAAAGTTCCAAGGTGG
Organism: uncultured Acidobacteriota bacterium; assembly: GCA_963821585.1. Taxonomy (GTDB): domain Bacteria; phylum Acidobacteriota; class Thermoanaerobaculia; order Gp7-AA8; family Gp7-AA8; genus QHVT01. Next base: position 739,420 of record CAWGEI010000005.1, on the reverse strand, counting down.
CGACTTTGAATTTCAAAGTAGCCCCAGGCCCGATAAATCCGGTACTGAGATGCTCGTGTTCGGCGCTGCATGGCTTGTCGCCATGCTCTAACGAGTCCGCGTTCTGTGCCAACTTCATCGATCCATGCGCGTGAACAGCGAGCGCTGGCGAGAAGCCGGTGTTTGTAAACACGACCAGCACCCCGTCAGACTTGTCACCGTCGTGCTTCCAAGGCTCCACGACGGTGAGCGCCAACCACGCCCGGAGAGCGCTGGCCAGCGTGTCACGTTGGCTTGCGGCTATCGTCATCGACTGAAGCGCGGCCTCGCTGGTTTCTCTTGTGAGCCGTAGGCTCTCGGTAGTATTACGATCGTTCTCCTCGTTGCTTTTCTCAGCGTTGTCATTGGCGCGCACCATCTCTCTCCACGTCTTAATCGTGTAGAACAGAAACAGTGCGGTCACTAGCAGTGTAAGTACGGAGAGGATGTCGCCGAGAGAATTGGGGATCCACTTCGATGGCTGTGGCGATGGTGCGCGTTTAGAAGGCGTCTCCGTGCTTTGTTGTGCCGTCGCGGTCGCGCTTGTGCCTTGTGCGGATACAGCTGCTCTCGGAAGGAGAAGGGCGATGAGTACACACAAGAGAGCTAACCGTCCCAGGGGTGGACGTAGGTGGCAGAATGAAGTGGTCACGGTATCTCCTGCTCTCAGTTGTTGTGCTCAAATGAGTCTAGCACGGTGTCTTGACTTCTCCGGTAATGCCCGCCGCCTCAGTGCGCCGCATGCACCTTGCACAGTTCTGAAGGTCTTTTAGGGTTAGAGGCAGGTCCTTATAGGAGGTGACCTGCTTATGCCCTTTGTGAGTTTTGCTGAAGTGAAGGCCCGCGTTTCGATACTTCAAGTGGTGACTCGGTACGGTGTGTCCCCGCGCAGGGTGAATCATTCCGCGATGCGTTGTGACTGTCCCCTGCCGCAGCACGGAGCGGGGTCTAAACAGTCCTTCGCGATCTCTCTCGAGAAAAACGTCTGGAGCTGCCAGTCCAAGGGCTGCTGCGAGACACGAGGCAAGAAAGGCGGCAACGTCCTGGACTTCGTGTCCTCGATGGAGGGGTGTTCGGTTCGGGACGCTGCGGTGAAGTTGAGCGAGTGGTTCCTGGTGTCCCCCGCCGCAGCTGAAGTGCCGGCGGCCGCTTCCCCGCCGAACCCAGTCCTTGGGTTCGAGCTCCAGGGCATCCAGCACGAGCACGCGTATCTCCTGGGTCGAGGGTTCGAAGAGGAGGAGTGCGAGTATCTCGGTGTCGGCTTCTTCCCCGGCAAGGGCTCGATGATGGGACGGGTAGTCTTTCCGATCCACAACGAGAGGGGCGAGCTGGTCGCCTACTGCGGGAGGTCCACGGACAACTCAGATCCGCGCTGGAAGCAGCCTGCCGGCTTCCAGAAGAACCTCGTGGTCTACAACCTCCATCGGGTCGAGGGAGACTCCGTGATCCTCTGCGAGTCGTTCTGGGGTGTTTTGGCCTGCGTTCGAGCGGGCATCATGAACGCCGTGTCCGTCATGGGGCACTTCATCTCCCCGGAGCAAGCAGCCCTTTTGTCTCGGTTTAGACATTTGACCGTGCTCTACGACGGTGACGAGGCCGGAGAGGAAGGAATTGCGCAGGCCCTCCAAGTTTTCCCCGCTGCCGAGATCATCCGCCTTCCCCGGGGCCGCCAACCGGATCACTTCTCCGTGGACGCGCTTCGGTCTGTTTTGAGACAACCGGAGGAGTTCGGAGACTATACGCTGGTTGCATGAAACACGAACGCCCGCCGCCGCTCAGCATGAGCGACGCGCGGGCTTTTCTTTGATGAGGGCAACCCCTTTTATGAAGGGTGTGCGGTTCTTCCAATGCGGAGGCACGCGTCACCTACTTCGCAGCAGTCGCCGGAGCCGGAGGCTTCGGGGATGCGGGCTTCTGGGTAGGCTCTTCCCTCCGGCGATGGAACCTCCCGTCATGGCCGTACATCTGACAGACTTTGCAATGCTTCTGGGCGTCGGTCTTCGGCTCTTTCGTCTTCGTCGTGGGTTTCTGGCCTTCGATGTGACCGAGGGCTTTCAGTTGATCCCCGATGGTGGCTCGGTCCTTCAGAAGCGCCTGGATGGCCTCTTGTTTGAGGTTCTTCGCGATCTGGTCGGCTTGAAGGGCTTTATCTACGAGAGGGTTCATTACTCGGATCTCCTTTCATGAACCTGTTTAGTTGGTCGTCTACTTTTGCTCGACTGATCCCGAAGTTCTGGAGGCTCCAGCGGATTACCTTCTCCCTACTTGTTTCATCCCCGCGCCTTTTCGGGGGTCCGTTCAACTTGATAAGCAGGGGGTTCGTCTTCCTCCCGTGTTCGTCAGTAAGTCTCGCGTAGCAGGTTCCCCGCGCGAGCCGGGTGAGCATCTTCGGGTTCTCGAGCGACAGTTCCGGGGCGAGCCTCTCCGCGTCCTCGGCCGACACCACGTAACAAATCTTGTTCGGCGTGTTGCCGAGGAGGATCGAGAAGTCATCCGGCTTCAGTTGCTTGCTCGTTTGGAAAGCCGTGTAGAGACTGATGCCGTACTTCCTCGACTCGGCGAGGAGGGTGTGGATGGCGTTCGTCCGGAAGTTGTTTTGCGCCTCATCCATGATGAAGGCGAAGGGAGGTCGCTTCCTGGTGTCCGCGCGTTCAAGGGCGGCGTGCGTGATGCCGGCCGTGAAGATCGCGGAGAGAAGGGCGGTCGTCTCTTCCCCCAGGAGTCCCTTCGGGAAGCGAAGGAAGAGGATCCTCTGATGGTCGAGGACTTCACGGAGGTTGAGCCCCCGCGGCTGCCCGAGGATGCAACGGATGTGCGGCTTGTTGAGGAGATCGAACTTGTTGAGCGGTGAGGCCGCGGCGTTGTCCCGCTCCTTCTCCGGCCACTTCTCGTCGTACTGTTGGAAGAAGAGGTGGAAGTCCCCCGGCGCTCGCTTCGAGATGAAAGCGCGGTAGTCGTCATCGACTAGCGTGCGGGTGACGTGGAAGGCGGTGGCGTTATCTATCGACTTCACGACCGCGAGCGCGAGGTTACGGGAGATGTAGTCCGCCCTGGCGAGCCAGGAGGTCGAGCCGTAGAAGTGCGCGAGTATCGCCAGGAAGTTCTCGACTCTGAGCTCCGGGTTGTTCCCCTGGAGGGGGTTCAGACCTACGGGACGATCGGAGAAAGGATCGACGACGATCGTATCTCCGAGGCGGGACTTCGGGACGAGCTGCATGGCCTGGTCGGCCATGTCGCCGTTCGGGTCGTTCAGAGCTACGCCATATCCCGCACGGACGAACGACTGAACGAGATTGAGGAGGAGGGTGGACTTCCCGCACCCGGTCTCCCCGACGATCATCGTGTGCTTCGGGTCGAGCTTCGGAAAGGGGTCGCCCCAGAGGTTTTGAAGTTCACCGAGAGGAATGAGCATCGAGGAGTGGAACCACAACGTCGCGGACCATCTGAGGAATGATGCCGTTTCCGAGGCATTTGTAGCGTTGTGTGTCCGAAATGGCGATGGCGTCCCCGTGCTCGTCTATGCCGTACTGGGTCCACCCGTCCGGTAAGCCCATGAGGCGTTCACATTCGACCGGCGTCAGGCGGCGAATCTGTGGCATGAGTATCTCGTTATGCGTAGCGCCCCCATGTGCGCGGAGGTTCGGTAGCTCTTTCGTCCAGCCGGTGTTGTAGCCGTGGGGAATGGTTTGAATGTAGGAACGCTGTCCGCGATTGTTTGGGCCCTTGGAGTAGTTGGCGTCTAGCGTGTGGGCGATTAGCGTCTGCGGGTGCTTTTTGTCTATGCCGCTGTCTGCTCGTGCTTTGAGGGTGGGGGCAAGGTTGCCCCTTGGAGTATCCGGCGCGTCGCCCCGTCGGAGAGGAAATACCTCGGGTGGGGGTATTCCTCTAAGATGTCCGACAATGACGATGCGCTCCCGGTTCTGCGGTACCCAATCTGCGCCGTTAAGCAGTTGCCATTGACAGTCGTACCCCAATTCATCAAGCGCTGAAATGATGGTGTAGAAAGTTCGTCCTCCGTCGTGGGAGAGGAGTCCCTTGACGTTCTCAAGGAGAACCAGGCGAGGTCTTTTAGCCTCGGCCAGTCGGAGAATCTCAAAGAATAGAGTTCCGCGCGTATCTTCAAATCCTCGGCGCTTTCCAGCAATCGAGAAAGCCTGACAAGGACATCCTCCACAGATAAGGTCGACGTCGGGAAGAGTTGCGGGGTCGATAGCGGTGATATCTCCATGGTCGGTGTGGTCCGGAAAGTGTTTACGATAGATGGCGAGTGCGTACTTGTCGATCTCGCTGAAGCCGATACAACGAGGTACTGGAACTGCTTGCCGCTTGGGTTGACCGCGACTGTCGGAGCGATCTCCATCTTCCGTATCTCTCCCCGCTGATTCCGCGCGATGATGAAGGGCGTCACATGCCTGCTCGATTCCCAGCTCAAACCCGCCGACTCCCGCAAAGAGGGACAGATACTTCATGGATGGTCATGGTGGATTTCTCCTTCGACATGGAGGTAGGGATGGCGGGGGTTGAGGGGTTGCAGTGAATCTTGGAGGTTAATCCGTAACGAGCTTCATGCGGTCGGTCGCCATTCTCCAGGTGAGATTGGTTCCGCGCGGCCGGAGGGCGAGGGTGCCATCATCGAGCCGGATGACATCGCAGACATTGCCTTGCTCGTCGGTGAGCCTGTCACCTTCGCGGACTTCACGGCCGTTGATGTCTTTGTGCGTCAGTTCGTTCATTGAAATGTGCCCGGTCCCCTCCCCCATCAGTTGCGGGCTACGCTTCGAGGGGGAGGGAGGGGCGGCTTTCCGGGGACCGCTTTAGATCCCTGGTGCTAGTTACTATTTTACAGTGTTAGGTGGGTTTGTATCCCCGCGCGGAGTATCTTCGATGTAGGAGAGGATTTCTTCGATGAACCCCGCTTCCTCGGAGCAGTTGGTTTTGCCTTTTACATGGTGCGCGAAAAACTTCTGAATGCCGCAACAGCCGATGTATCCACAACCACCACACTTCCGGCAATAGACTTGACTCATTGGGTGAGGTCTAGAATTGAGTTCGCCCTTTCTTTGTAGTTGCGGGGGGTAAAAAACACCTTCTCCAGTATCCCTCTCTCTTGGATGAGTTCCTTGGAGGTGATCCAGATGAAGCGGTAAGGGAGTATCCCCGCGAGCTTCTTTAAGAGATTGGTCATGCGCTCGTTCGTCTCTTCGTGGAAGATGACGCGGAAGTCTCCGATGAAGGGCCAGTCTTTCCTGAGTTCACCGCCGCGGCGATAGGTGTCGTAGTGCTTCAGCTTGCGGACCTTCTGACTCTCCCCTTCCTTCCAGTTACCGGGACGGGAGAGTTCCATTTCGAGGAAGAACCAGTGTGTTGATTTGTCCCGCGCCCTGGTGGTGTCTTCGATGCCGAAGATGGCGTCCGGGTTCGTGCCCTTCCTGGTGTCCTTCTGAATCCAGTGGAGCTTGCACTTCGTCTTGCTGAGGGCTTCCGCGAGTGCGATGTGAAATTCGGTTATCGCGGTCTCGTGCGCGAGGGAGGCGGGCTTCCGCTGGTAGTGTGGAACGGGAGAAACCTTGATCCCGCCGGCGGTGATCTCCGATCTGAGCTCCGCGAGTGCTTCCGCACCTTCCCGTGTGAGGAAGTACACCCACTTCCGGGTAGCGAAGCCGGAGCGCTTGTTCTTCTTCTCTTCGTAGGTGGGACCGTGCGTGATGAAGCCCGCGTCCTCGGTGAGCTGGAGTGCTCGGCGAAGCGCTCTCTCCCAAGTCTCCTGTCTTCCCTCGCCTCGTTTCGGGATGACTTGGTAGCACTGAGGTGTCGAGAGGTAGATGTAGGTGTCGAGCTTCTCGAGGATCTCCCTTCGGAGGTCGGTGATGATCTGGGTGCGGGGGTTCATTCGGTTGAAGCTAGGTGGGGTTGAGTCTTGGGAGGTAGGAGTGTGGGGAGTCTTGAGAAAGTAGAGGATTAGTCCCCGCGAAAGGTTACAGGGTGGCAGTTGTGGTTCTGGTGGTGCGTCAGCTCCAACACTAGCAGCTCCTGGGTAACGCGCGCCTCCTCAATGCTGGGTGCGAGAGATGGACGTTTCTGAAGTGAGGGATAGGGACGCATGAACCGGCGCCCGCATATACACGTTGTCTCGATGAAGTCTTTCAAGTTGTTTGGCATGTATCACCGCCGCTTAGGTGTTACAGGGTTAGGTTGTTTTCCACGCGGTCGATGAATTTTGCGACTTCTTCCGGCCAGGTGTCGGGGTGGGATTGGAAAATCTCAAGAACTCGCCGGGCGTATTTGGGCCAGTCTTCGTGCATGAGTGGCTTACGGCATTTTCCTACTCCGTAGCAATCATCTGGCGGATGCCAGTACCCGGTCCATATCTTCTCCGCATTCTCTTTCCGTAGGATGTCTTCAAGGGAGAAGGCCGGAATGTACTTCGGATGAAATCCTGGCATGTCCAATAGGTCTCCGTCGTTGAAGTAACGACTCTTCCCGCTATCACTCTTGCATCCAAGAGAGACTAGGTATTGGCAGGTTTCTTTGGGAAGGTATTTCATGAGGTGTAGTAGGTGTCATTACAGGACTTCCCGCATTTCTCGCACTCCCAGTGATTGGTGCCTTCTCCGAAGCTATCCCCTACGACTTTGACCGGCGCGGCGCAGCAATCCGATTTGTGTTCTTGGGTCATGGTTCTTGTATGCCTAGGGTTTTGCGGAGGTGAAGTATCCGGTCAAGTTCTTCTTCGAGTTCCATCACAGCCTCGATCAGTTCTTCGCGCGTGTAGTTGCTGAGGACGGTGCGGATCTGCCGCTCTTTCACAGGATTCATCCCCTTCTAGTTATCTTCTTCCCTCGACTGGGGGAAGGGGGGTCTGTAGTATTGGGACAATGAACTTTTCTATGAAGTCGATGAGGTTTTCCGGGATGACCTTGTAGTGACCCTTCACCGCGCCTTCTTTATTTGCCCACCAGCCAATTAGATGGTCATCTATCGCCTGTTGAATTTGATCGCAAGTGGTCATTTCTTCTTGGGTTTTGTTTTGCATTGTGCTTTGTAGGAGGGTTGGCGTAACGACACTCTTACTATAGCCCTTGTGCTGGTACATGCAAGGGCTTGCCTTGTGGATAACTTATCGAGGTGTTCGGGGCTCTATTCCGGCGGGGGTGAGGAAGGTCCGGGCTCTTCGTCTTGTGGAAGTGGCGGTGCGAACTCGTCGAGTCGGTTGTTGGACGAAAAGTTTTCGCGCGTCCGCGCGATCACGTATTCCGTGGCGTCATCGTGGTCTTCTTCCGGCGGTGGTAACTTGACCTTCACGGTGTCCGAGGGTTTGCCGGGCCTGAGAATCGCTTCACCCTTATCGAGGTTCAAAAGATCGGCGGCAGCGAATCCCCCTACGGCTCTACCAAGCTTGGGCGCGTCGTCATCTTGAAGGCGAAAGTAGACACGGAAGCCCGCGCCACGGATAGCTTCATAATTTTCGGGGCTTAGCTGGTCGAGGTACTGATTGGCCAGCGTCGGCCGGAGACCGAACTTGCGGTCCCCCGTAATGATCTCGTGGAATGAAGACGATTTGAAGGTGTGGAACTCATCGACGTAGAGATAGTGGAGTGCGCGTTTGTGTTCCGGAACTCCTGCCTGCTTTAACGCGGCAAGATGAAGTTTCATGACGAGCAGAGCACCGATGATGTCTTTCGTCTCTCCGCGCAGATACTCCGCCGAGATATTGCAGATCAGAATCTTCCGTTGTCGGATGACGTCGTAGAAATCGAGGTCAGACGCGGTGCCAAACATTGTTCGCAAGGCTTGGTTTGCTTGAAACCGCTGCATGCGCGAGATGAGCGGTTCTGCGGCGATCGGCGGAAATTTCGGATACTGCACGCGCCAAAAGTTCTTCAGTAATTCGTCGTCGGTTACTTTTCCTGCTACCCGGTCACGGTATGTTGCATCTGTCACGAGGCGGTAAAGATCGAGGAACGTCGCGCCAGGAGTCCGAAGAAGAAGCGGGAAGGCGTTCTTGAGAATCGCATCCATGCGCTCTCCGTCTCCCTTCGTAAGATGCTTGAACATCGCGAATAAATCGTCGGCGATGGCATCTCGCTCAAAATCGTTCTCGTACCTCAGAAAGTCGATCCCGATGGGGCAGCGGATCGGGTCGAAATAGATCACGTCATCCCACCTTGATCGCGGGATGCTTCGGAGTGCCTGGGTCGCAAGATCTCCGTGCGGGTCGATTAGGGTGACACCCTTGCCAGAGGCGACGTCTTGGCGAAACATCGAACGCATGAGCGTCGACTTGCCCATGTCCGGTTGTCCCATGATGTGAATCGTCTGACGGTCGGCGTAGCTGATGGCGGCGAGTGCTTCCGCCTTGGGCTGCGGATACTCCCAATACGGCGTCGTGTACTCGTCGATTGCCTTGGGGTTCGGGTCGGGCGGCGGAGAGGCGGTACCGAGCAAAACGCTATCTTCAGGTTTCGGTGCGGGCGCGGGAACTGTTTCCTTGGGTCTCCGGTCATTGTACTTCAGGTCTATTATCGTTATCGGACACCGTTCCGCGACCAATCGGAGGCGAGCTTCAGTGAAGTTCTTCGGCACTTCGGTCGCGTTCTTTGCTTTCTTGTCGGTGTAGGGGTTGATCGCCCCGGCCGGGACAAAGTGGTTCGCTATTTCCTCAAACCTGTCGGTTATCCCCATCGGGAGGTCGCCGTAAAATTCGAGCGGCGGTTTTTCGTCTGGTTTCAAGACGGGTTTTCGGATTTTGTGGATTCGCGCCCGGTCATATTTCCAAGTGATCGTCGCTTCCGGTCCGAGATCGGATTCGATTGCGACAAGTCGTACCTTGTCGATGATGAACGTCTTTGAATCTTCGGGAACGACCTCAAAGATGTACTCAATGGTGTGGTCTGATGAGTATTCGCCGTAATGGATTCGGAAGGCGTAGGCGTTCGGGATGTTCTGTTGCCGATAGACTTCCGCGTTAGCGGCGACTTTCTTTCCGTCCCTGATGGATCGGTACACAAAATAAGCGCCGATGCAAACAAGGACGGGCGGCAAGACGCCGAGGAGGATGGTAAGAACTGCTTCGAGCGCTGATAAGGACATTTAGTTCACCAGTTCCGCCACCCGTCCTGGAGCGGTTAGCGGAAGGGCGGCCCCGGCTAGGGGCAGCTCCCGCCGGATGGCGGGCAAGGCTCCTGGTCGTGATAGCGAAGAGAGGACGATAGGAGTCTCTAAGGAGACTTGCCCGCCGTTAGGCGAGGGACGGGTGGCGCGCAAGTTTTGCCGCGTAGCGGCGGGCGGTAGCCCTAGCATTTTCCACAGGTTACGGGGCAAAAGGCGCGAGGTCCGAAGTAGCCGGACCCTCGCATGAAGCTGTACCAGCGGGGGAGAGTCTCTGGGTACTACGAGACCTTGGACCGCTCTTCGAGGCGTGAGGCGAGCCAACCTGGAACTCGGACGATACGGTAGCGCCGGCGGCCGCGAGCCTTGCGCTTAGTCTCAAAGACAAGCACGCCCGGCTCCTCGTCAACCATGCGTCTGATCGTCTCAGCCGATAGGTTCCAGACAAAAGCTAACTCCTTCACGCTGTAGCAATGAGTTGGTTCGATTCGTTCTAAGAAAGATTCCATGAGTTCCCTCCGAAGAGGGGTTCATGGTTTCCCCGCGCTCCCTCGAACCTCGCGAGGCAACACAGCTACTTGTGCTGTGCGAAAGTATACGCGCCGCGTACCTCTCACGTACCTCGCTGGGGAGGTTCTGGAGATTTGAGCAGTTGTGGTGATATAGTGTTTTCAGTAACTTACAGAAACCACGAAGGGACGCGGCGGTCCGACTCCCCCCACCTCCACCAACCAACCCTCCCCGGCCGGCACTATTTCTGCGCTCGACGCCTGCATGGCATCGGGACACAAGCGGCCGTTCAACGTCCACACCGTCCTGCGCCGCATCCGCGCGGCGGTGACGGAACATGCCGACGCGGCCATGTTCGCGCTGGCCGAGCGCGGCTTCAAGAGCGTGTTTCAGCAGCTCGTCGCGTGCATCCTCTCCATCCGGACGCGCGACGAGGTCAGTCTTCCCACCGCCATCAAGCTTCTCGAGCGCGCAGGCTCGCCGGCCGCGATGGCGGAGCTGTCGGTTTCGCAGATCGACGCGCTGATCCGGGCGAGCAGCTTTCACGAGGCGAAGGCGGCGCAGATCCGCGAGATCGCGCGGCGCACGGTGGACGAATTCGGCGGAGAGCTGCCCTGTGACTTCGAGGTGCTGACGTCGTTCCGCGGCGTCGGCCCCAAATGCGCGAACCTGACCATGGGAGTGGCCTGCGGGGCGGAGCGGATCAGCGTGGACATCCACGTGCACCGGGTCACGAACCGTTGGGGCTATGTCGAGGCGAGCGCGCCCGAAGGAACCATGCGGGCGTTGGAGCAGAAGCTGCCGCGGAAGTACTGGATCGAGATCAACCGGCTGCTGGTGCCGTTCGGGAAGCACATCTGCACGGGGCACCTGCCCAGGTGCTCGACGTGCCCGGTCCTCGAGTACTGCCGACAGGTGGGGGTGACGGAGCGTCGTTAGTGGATCGGCAGCGCCGCGAAACACTGGGAGCACAGATGGATGCTCCCGGAGCACAGCTCGACGCGGTGCCCGGAGGCACCGACTGACAACCAACTTCCAAGGGGGGACTATTAGCTGGCCAAGCGGGGGGAAAGTTGGGGGGCCGCTGACACCGGCGGAGCTGATGCCGGCTCCCACGAAGCCAACCCTGGCTGCATTGGAGCCAATATTGGCTTGACCAGAGCCAAATTTAGCTGGGTTGGAGCCAACATTGGCTCGATTGGAGCCAAATTCAGCTGGGTTGGAGCCAACATTGGCTCGGTTGGAGCCAAATTCAGCTTCCTTGGAGCTGGGAACGGCTCGGTCGCGGCAAAACTTACGTAGGACGGAGCCGCGATCGGCTTCGGGGAAGCTGCGATTGGCTGCCATCGAGCAAGATTTACCTCGAACCGAGCCAATATTGGCTTCCCTGTTACTAATTCTGGCTCCGATGGAGCTAATCCCAGCTCCATCGGAGCCAAAATTAGCTCCAACCCAGCTAAATTCAGCTCCGAGGCGCATAATTTTGGGCGGAGGTATCGGTCCATGCCCCCTCTCCGCATCGCAGTCCCCATCTATCCGGCCGTCGACATGATCGACGTCGCCGCGACCATCGATCCGCTCGGCCACATCCCGGACTTCTGGAAGGAGCGGCCGTTCGAGCTGCACCTGGTCGCGGCCACGCTCGATCCGATCCTCACGGGGCAGAAGGTGCTGATCACGCCGACCGCCACGTTCGCGGATTACGCGAACGGCGCGCCCCTCGACGTGCTGCTGCTCCCCGGAGCGGGGAACACGAGCGGCGCGACCGGCGATCCGGTGCTGATGGACTTCGTGCGCGCGCAGGGGGCGACGGCGAAGATGGTCACCTCTGTCTGTACGGGCGCGCTCATCCTCGGCGCGGCAGGCCTGCTGAACGGCTATCGCGCGACGACGCACTGGCTCGCGCTCGACACGCTGCGGGGGATCTCGGGGGAGATCCTGGTCGTGAACGGCTACCCGCGCTGGGTCCACGACCGCAACCGCCTGACCGCCGGCGGGATCTCGTCGAGCCTCGACTCCACGCTCTACCTCATCTCTCTGATCACCGACGAGCAGACGGCCAAGTGCATCCAGCTCCTGATCCAGTACAACCCGCAGCCGCCCTTCCATTGCGGCGATCCCTCGGTGGCGGACACCGACACGTACCTGCGCGTGGTGTACGGCGCGTCAGCCGGCGGCGCGTAGGTCTTCGAGGATCTCCACCAGCGTCCGCAGGCGCTCTTCCGGCACGTGCGCGAGGAGCGTCCGGATACTCGTCTGGACCGGCTTGTCGAGCGACGCCAGGAGGGCGAGCCCTTCGTCGGTGATCGACGCGAGCACGACCCGGCGGTCGGCTGTACTGCGCTCACGGGCGACGAGGCCGCGAGCCTCGAGCTTGTCGAGGAGGCGCGTGAGGTCGGGATCGCGGCGGACCATGCGCTCGGAGATCTCGCCGCACGGGAGACCTTCCGGCGCCGCGCCGCGGAGGATGCGCAGGATGTTGTACTGCGACTGGCTGAGGTTGGCGCCGCGCAGGACGTCGTTCATGGGCACGACGAGTTGGTCGGCCGTGCGCACGATCGCGAGGATGGCCTCCTCCTGCACGCTCGGAAACGGCTTCTTCTGCTTGATCTCCTGCTTCAGCTTCATGGTCTGTTCAACAGGCTCGATCCTGGATATACTCCGCTTCACATTAGTCGTTCCGAGGAATATCGAATGAGCGACCTATGGTTGTGGATGGCAGAAGGAGACAACCATGACCAACAAGACCACCTGGCAGATCGACCCGACCCACAGCGGTGTGGAGCTCGCGGTGAAGCACATGATGTTCACGACCGTTCGCGGCCGTTTCAAGGACGTAAAGGGCACCATCGAGCTGGACGAGCAGAACCCGGCCAATTCGACGGTGAACGTCGAGATCTCCGCGCCGAGCCTCGACACCGGCGTCGCCGACCGTGACGCGCACCTCCGCTCGGCGGACTTCCTCGATGTCGAGACCTACCCGACCGTCACGTTCCGCAGCACGCGCGTCGAAGGCGCGTTCAGCAAGGAAGGCGACGCGTTCCGGATCACCGGCGACCTCACCATCCACGGCGTGACGAAGGAAGTCACGCTCGAGGGGACGTACGAAGGCACGGGCAAGGATCCGTGGGGCGGCACCCGCGCCGGCGCCCGCGCGACGGCGAAGATCGACCGCCGCGACTGGGGCCTGGTGTGGAACCAGGCGCTGGAGACCGGCGGCATCCTCGTGGCGAACGACGTCCGCATCGAGCTCGAAGTGCAGGCCGTGAAGGCGGCGGCCGTGGCCGCGGCGTAAAACGCCAACGTAGGGCGTGGCTTCAGGCCGCCCGCCCCCTCGGACGAACGGACCGGTCACGCAAACCGCACCGGCGCACGAGGGAGGCGGGCTGAAGCCGCGCCCTACGTTTTCGAGGCCTGAAGCTACATCCGGTGCACTCTGGTGCAAGGCGGTGTACGATGCATCGTCATGACCCAGTCGTCGAGAAGCGTCCGCCAGAGCGTCAGCCTCCCTCCCACGATCGCACGCCGTGTCCAGGCACTCGCCAAGCGCCGGCGCACCAGCGCGAACCGGGTGATCGTCGAACTGATCGAAAGCGGCTTGGAGGCGAAAGAGCAGGAAAAGGTCGCGTTCTTCGAGCTCGCCGACCAGCTCGCGAAGGCCACGGATCACGCTGAGCAAAAGCGTCTCAAGGCAGAGCTCGCGCGCATGACGTTCGGTGAGCCGTAGTGCCGAAGATTCAGTGGACGGACCTGCCGCCCGCGCTGCGCGATCATCTTTTCGATCGCCTTCGCGAACGAAAAATCACGGTCGAAGACCTCTACGGCGAAGGCAAGTACCCAAAAACCTTTCTCCTCCGCGGCCAAGCCGCGAAAGGCGAGAAGCTTTGACACGCTGAGCCCAGCCCAGCCCCCTCTGTGGTCTCTGTGCTCTCTGTGGTGATCGGTCTCTTTCGCGTGGCAAACACGAAGGGGACCGGTTCACCACAGAGAACACAGAGAGCACAGAGGCTTCGCCGCGAAACGTAGCCCGCGCTGAAACCGATCATCCCCCCGCGCGTAATAACGCGGCACATGCTGGCCATCTCGGGTCTTTCGAAAACCTATCCCAACGGCGTCCGCGCGTTGCAGGACGTCTCGCTGCAGATCGACAAGGGGCTGTTCGGCCTGCTCGGGCCGAATGGCGCGGGGAAGTCGTCGCTTATGCGCACGATTGCCACGCTGCAGGAGCCGGACGGGGGGAGTATCTCCTTCGACGGCCGCGACGTCCTCGCGGACCCGCGCGGGCTGCGCAAACGGCTCGGCTATCTCCCGCAGGATTTCGGTGTCTATCCGCGCATTCCGGCGTTCGATCTGCTCGATCACCTGGCCGTGCTGAAGGGCGTCAGCAACAGGGTCCAGCGGCACGCGCAGGTCGACTCGCTGCTGCAGCTCACAAATCTCCACGACGTCCGCAAGCGCGCGGTGTCGACGTTCTCCGGCGGCATGAAGCAGCGCTTCGGCATCGCCCAGGCCCTCCTCGGCGATCCCGCGCTGATCATCGTCGACGAGCCGACCGCGGGACTGGATCCCGAGGAGCGGAATCGGTTTCACGATCTGCTGAGTGAGATCGGGGAGAACGTCGTGGTCCTGCTGTCGACGCACATCGTCGACGACGTGAGCGATCTCTGCACCCGCATGGCGGTGCTCGCGGGGGGGCGCGTGCTGGTGCAGGGGAAACCGGCGGAGCTCATCGCGCAGCTCGACGGCCGCGTGTGGCGCAAGACGGTGAGCAAGGACACGCTTCCGCACTATCGCGAGGCGTACATGGTCCTCTCCGCGCGGCTGTTCGCGGGCGAGACGCGCATTCACGTGCTCGCGGATGAGCGCCCCGAGGAGGGATTCGAGGCGATCGCGCCGGACCTCGAGGACGTCTACTTCGCGGTGCTGCGATGATCGGAGACATCGTCCGCTTCGAGTGGCGCTATCACACGCGCCAGATGACGTTCGTCGCGGCCGCGGCCGTGTTCTTTGTCTTCGGCTTCACGTTTCCCGCGACAGCCTTCGGTCCGGACAACATCCACATCAACTCGCCCTACACCATCGCCGAGTCGTTGGGCATCCTCTCGCTGATCTCGGTCTTCGCGCTCGCGGCATTCTGCGCGAACGCGGTCGTGCGCGACCGCGAGTATCAGATGGAGGAGATCGTCTTCACGACGGCGGTGGAGAAGCTGCAGTTCCTCGCGGGCCGCTTCACCGGCTCGTTTCTGGCCGCGTTCACCGCGTTCAGCTTCTCGATCCCCGGGATGCTCGTCGCCCGCTTCATGCCCTGGCAGGACCCCGACCGCCTCGGCGCCACGACGCTCGTCCCGTACCTCTGGGCGCTGCTCGTCGTCGGACTGCCGAACGTCCTCTTCGCCGCGGTGCTGCTGTTCGCGGTGTCGACGATCACGCGCAACGTGCTGGCCAGCTACGCGGCGTCGGTCGTGTTGTACGTGCTGTATTTCATCGCGTCGTCGCTGACGAATTCGCCGCTGATGGCGGCGTCCGCGCCGGGCGCGAATGAAGGGGCGTGGCTGGCGGCGGTGCTCGATCCGTTCGCGCTGTCGGCGTTCTTCCAACAGACGCAGCACTGGACGGCCATCGAGCGGAACACACGGCTGGTCTCGCTGAGCGGGTACTTCCTGCTGAACCGGGTGGTGTGGATCTTCGCGTCGTTTGCGGGGCTGGCGTTGGTACATAGGCTGTTCGCGTTCCGGATCATTCGCGACTCCAAACGTAGGGCGGTGCTTCAGCCCGCCTCCCCCGTGGAGGGGCGGGCTGAAGCCACGCCCTACGTGGTCGAAGTCCGCGACAACGCGTTCGCCGCGTATCTTTCCGCGACGAAGTTCGAGCTGCGCGCGTTCCTCTTCAGCGCGCCCTTCCTCGCGCTGACGCTCCTCTGGGCCGGCCTCGGCGCGTCCGAGCTGATCAGCGACGTCACCAGCAACGAGTACGGCTCCGCGCTCTATCCGACGATGGGCGTGATCTTCCGCAGCATCGGCATCCCGCTGTCGCTGATGGGCGCGATCCTGGTCGTCTATTACAGCGCCGAGATCGTGTGGCGCGAGCGCTCGCTGCGCATGGACAACCTGCTGCACGCGTCGCCGACGCCGAATGCGGTCTTCGTCCTCTCGAAGTGGACGACGCTCGCCGCGATGATCGGCGTGCTCACCGCGGCCGCGGCGCTCGTGGGCGTGCTCCTGCAGATCGTGCGCGGCTATCCCGTCGACCTGGCCGGCCTCGTGGGATTCGTGTACTTCACCGCGGCGCCGCTCCTCGTGTCCGCGGCCCTGGCGATCGTCATTCAGACGCTCAGTCCGCACAAGTACGTCGGCATGCTGCTGGTCCTCCTCGTCGTCCTCGCCGGACTGCGCGGCGGCGACCTCGGGCTCGAGCATCCGCTCCTCCGCTTCGCGTCGACGACGTCCGTGCGCCATTCGGATTTCTACGGCTTCGGCGGCGCGCGCGCGTTCCACTGGGCCATCGCGTACTGGACCGCCGTCGCGGGACTGCTGCTCGTCCTCGCGATCGTCAAATGGCGTCCCGGCGCGAAGGAGCGCGTCCACCTCGCGTGGCCGGCGCTGTTCGCCGTGCTCGCCGTCGCGTGCGGCGCGGTGCTCATCCGCGACACGCAGGGACAGAAGAGCGAGAGCGAGCTGCTCGACTGGAAGGCGCGCTACGAACGGAAGTACCGCCCGTTCACCTCGCGCCCGCAGCCGCGCATCGCTTCGATCCGCGCGGACGTCGATCTGCACCCCGAGGATGGGACGTTCCGGGTGCGGGGCGAGTATGTGCTCGTGAACGAGACCGCGCAGCCGATCGTCGAAGTGCTCGTCGCGGTGCGGAACGAGGCCACGCGGACAAGGATCGAGCACCCCGGCCGCATCGCTCGCGACGAGGAGTTCAACCAGTATCGGATCACCCTCGACGCGCCGCTGCAGCCGGGCGCGCGCACACCGCTGCGCTTCGACGTCACGTATGCCGCCGACGGCGAGTCCGTCGTCGGAAACGGCTCGTACCTCATGAGCTTCCGCGCGTTCCCGTCGATCGGCTACCGGTGGACGTACGAGATCGAGGATCCGCGCGAGCGGCGGCGCCGAGGGATGCCGGCGTCGTCCGCGCCCGACCAGCCGGAGATCACGGCCACGGACTGGGTCGACCTCGACCTCACCGTGAACACCGCGCGCGATCAGATCGCCGTCGCGCCCGGACAGCTCGTCGAGTCGCGGGCAGGCTCGTTCCGCTACAGGACCGGCAAGCCGATCCTGAACATCTTCTCCATCGCCTCCGCGCGCTACGCGGTGAAGCGCGACGGCCCGGTCGAGGTCTACTACCACCCCGGGCACACGGAGAACGTCGAGCGCATCACGCGCGCGTCGAAAGAGTCACTCACCCACCTCAGCTCCGCGTTCGGCGCATACCCGCAGCCGCAGCTGCGCGTCGTCGAAGTGCCGTCGTCCTGGAACTTCGGCGGCTTCGCCACGCCGGGCGTGATCTTCCTCAATGAGAAGCGCGGCTTCATGATCGACGCACGCGATCCGCGGCGGGTCGACCTCATCTATCGCCGCACCGCGCACGAAGTCGCGCACCAGTGGTGGGGCCACAGCGTCAGCGCCGCAAGGGGGCCCGGCGCGACGATGATCACGGAGTCGCTGACCAAGTACTCCGAGTTGCTGATGCTCGAGCGCGCGCACGGAAAAGAGGCGGCGCGCGAGCTGCTCTCGCACGAGCTCGACCGCTATCTCTCCGGCCGCACGGGCGAAACCTCGGGCGCCGAACCGCCGCTCGCCAAGGCTACGAATCAGTCGTATCTCTATTACCCGAAGGGAGCGATCGTGCTGTACGCGATCCGCGACCTCATCGGCGAGGCGCAGATGAACGGCGCGCTGCGCGACTTCGCGCGCGAGCACAGCGGTCCGCATCGCGGACCGACCACCGCGGATCTGATGCGCAAGCTGCCGCGGCATCCGCTGATCGACGAGTGGATGAACAACGTCGTGTTGTACGACCTGAAGCTCGAATCCGCGGATTTGCTTAAACGCGCTGATGGGCGGTATGAGGTGAAGATGCGGATCACCGCGGCGAAGCAGCGGGAAGGTGGTTCGCGGTTGCCGCTGCGCGAGTCGATCGACGTGGGGTTGTTCTCGAGGGAGAACACGCCGCTGGTGGTCGGGAAGCAGGCGCTGCACGACGGGGTGAACGACGTGACGCTCGTGGTCGCGCAGGAGCCCGCGTTCGCGGCAGTCGATCCGTACGTGACCCGCATCGACCGCAATCGGTTCGACAACAGCAGGGAGGTTCGCGCGCGTTTCTAGCGGCCGCCTTCGCGGCCGCGTTCCCGTCCCGTCCCCGCGAACCCCGCGCTTCGCACGGGGCTATATTGGAGTGCGCGCCTTCGCGCGCAACGATCCCCATCCCGCGTCGTGGCGCGCGAAGGCGCGCCGTCCAATCTTAGCCCCGTGCGAAGCGCGGGGATTGGAGGGCCGGACGAAATCCGCGGCCGCGAAGGCGGCCGCTACAAACGCGAACGCGCGCCATAATGCGCCCGCAATGCTGCGCACCGTTCACGCGACCGAATACGTCACGCCCCTGCGCGAGGGCGGCTCGCTGCCGGCGATCGTCGAGGGGGACGATGACGGCACGTATGTCGTGAAGTTCCGCGGCGCGGGGCAGGGGCCGCGCGCGCTCATCGCCGAGCTCCTCTCCGGCGAGCTGGCCCGCACCCTCGGGCTGCCCGTTCCCGAGATCGTCTTCGCCACGCTCGATCCGCGCATGGCCAAGACCGAGCCCGATCCCGAGATCCAGGACCTGCTGCGCAAGAGCGAGGGCCTGAACCTCGCGCTCGACTACCTCCCCGGCTCCATCACCTTCGATCCCATTGTGCCTCGGCCCATCGAAGGAAAGGCGCGGCTGGCGTCGTCGATCGTCTGGTTCGACGCGCTCGTGACGAACGTCGACCGCACGGCGAAGAACACGAACCTGCTCGTGTGGCACCGCGAGCTGTACCTGATCGACCACGGCGCGACGCTCATCTTTCACCACTCCTGGGACGACCCCCTCGGGCGCGCCCGCGGCATCTACAAACAAGCGCGCGAGCACGTCCTCCTCCCCTGGGCAACGGAAGTGCGCGAAGCGGACGCCGAGCTCGCGCCGAAGCTCACGCGCGACGCGATCGAGAGCGCCGTGGCGCTGATCCCTGACGAGTGGCTCGGCGACGAGCCGCGCTTCGCGTCGATCGCGGACCATCGCAACGGCTATCGCGACTATCTCCTCGCGCGACTCGACGCGCGGAGCGAATGGGTGGAGGATGCGGCTCGTGCGCACGCGTCACGCGTTTGACTACGCCGTCGTCCGCATCGTCCCGCGCGTCGAGCGCGGCGAGTTCCTCAACGCGGGCGTGATCCTCTTCTCCTCCAGCGCCGCCTACCTGAACGCGCGCATCGAGCTCGATCACGCGCGGCTCGCGGCCCTCGCGCCGTCGATCGACTGCGCGGTCGTCGATGCGTATCTCGACGCCATCCCGAAGATCTGCGCCGGCGGGAGCGAAGCCGGCTCCATCGGCGAGCTCCCGCAGCGCGCGCGCTTTCACTGGCTCGTCGCGCCGCGCAGCACCATCATCCAGACCTCGCCCGTCCACTCCGGCGTCCACGACGACCTCGACGCCGCGCTCCAGCGCCTCTTCGAGAAACTCGTTCGAATGCCGCGAGCGTGACCTAGAATCACGCCCGTCCAAAATTTGTGGAGGTGTCGATGAAACCATGCCCCCGGTTCGGACTCCTCGTTGTGGCTCTCCTCGCAGCGTTCCCACTCTTCGCACAGTTCACCACCGGACAACTCGTCGGAACGGTCACCACGATGGACGGCAGCGCGCTTCCCGGCGTGGCCGTCACCATCAGCTCGCCGGCGCTGCAGGGGACGCGCACCCTGATCTCCGGTGAGACCGGCGGGTATCACTTCCCCGCGCTGCCGCCGGGCAACTACAGCCTGACGTTCGAGCTGGAAGGCTTCCAGCGCAGGGCTCATCACGTCACGGTCAGCCTCGCCCAGACCGCGCGCGCCGATGCGTCGCTCCAACTGGCGACGGTGTCGGAGGACATGACCGTCACCGCATCCGCACCGGCGGTGGTGGAGACCACCGAGCTCACCGCGAACTTCGGCGTGCAGCAGATCCGGGAGCTGCCGGTCGGACGCGACATGCGCGAGACCACGCTCCTCGCACCGGGCGTCACCGACGGCGCGGTCAACGACCAGATCACGATCTCCGGCGCGATGTCGTTCGACAACCTCTTCCTCGTGAACGGCGTCGTCGTGAACGAGAACCTCCGCGGCCAGCCGCACGACCTCTTCATCGAGGACGCGATCCAGGAGACGACGATCCTGACCGGCGGCGTATCCGCTGAGTACGGCCGCTTCACCGGCGGCGTGGTCTCGGCGATCACCAAGTCCGGCGGCAACGAGTTTTCCGGCTCCATCCGCGACTCGATCGCGAATCCGAACTGGACGGCGAAGACCGACTACGCCGCGCAGGTCGATCCGATCGACGAGTTGAACGAGACCTACGAAGGCACCCTCGGCGGCCGCATCCTCACCGACCGTCTCTGGTTCTTCGGCGCCGGCCGCTGGGAGGACCGCTCCACCTCGCAGCAGCTCCGACTCACCGACATCCCGTATGTCGAAACGCGCGAAGACCGGCGCTGGGAAGCGAAGCTCACCGGCCTGGTCACGGAGCGCAACTCGCTCGTGGTGTCGTACCTGAAGAGCGACAACCACCGCGACAACATCGTCACCTTCGGGCCGATCATCGACCTGCGCAGTCTCGCGACGCGCGAGCAGCCGAAAACGCTCTTCGGCGCGACCTACTCCGGCGTCCTGACGAACAACTTCCTCCTCGAGGCCCAGGTCAGCCGGATGGACGACGACCTCACCCGCGGCTCGGAGACCCGCGACCTGATCGAGGGCACGCTCCTGCGCGACTCCGCGAGCGGCAACCGCATGTGGTCGCCGTCCGGCTGTGGCGCGATCTGCGGGACCAAGCAGCACGACAACAAGAGCGGGCTGCTGAAAGGCTCGTACTTCCTCAGCACCCCCAGGCTGGGCAACCACAGCCTCGTTGCGGGAGCCGAGGAGTTCCACCAGCTGCGGCTGGACAACAACTTCCAGTCCGGCAGCGACTTCTGGCTGCACGGCCGCATCATCCAGAACCCGGCCGACAAGACCCAGCTCGGCTTCGGTATCGATCCGTCGAGCGGCGGCATCGAATGGGATCCGGTGCCCGCGCTCTCGAAGACGTCGGATTTCGCGCTCCGCTCCTTCTTCCTCAACGACCGCATCGAGTGGAACAAGCACTTCAGCTTCAACGTGGGCGTCCGCTTCGATCAGGCCTCCGGCGAGAACCAGGCAGGCGTGAAGACGGTCGACGACAGCGCGTTCAGCCCGCGGCTCGCGGCGACCTACGATCCGGCCGGCGACGGCCGCAATCGCTTCAGCGCGACCTACGGGCGCTACGTCGCCAAGGTCGAACAGGGCCCGGCCGATCTCACCGCCCCGGCCGGCCGCTACTCGTACTATTTCTTCGACTACCAGGGTCCGGAGATCAATCCCGCGGGGACGCCGTTCAACCAGCTCGTGCCGATCCCGCAGGTCATCAGCATGATCTTCAACTGGTTCAACTCCGTCGGCGGCACGTCGAACACCGACCTCCTCAGCGACATCAGCATCCCCGGCTACACGACGCGCTTCGACGGTTCTCTCAGCTCGCCGTCGATGGACGAATACACGATCGGCTACTCGCGTACGTTCACGGACCGCGGCTTCGTGCGCGCGGACTACATCGACCGCACCTGGCAGGACTTCTACGCGCTCCGGCGCACGCTCGAGACGGGCAAGGCCACCGACCCCAGCGGCCTCGTCGTCGATCAGGGCGTCATCGAGAACAGCCGCGGCGGATTGAGCCGCGAGTACCAGGCCGTGCAGCTGCAGGGGCAGTGGAAGCCGTGGAGGCCGCTCCGCATCGGCGGCAATTACACATGGTCGAAGCTGAAAGGCAACGTCGAAGGCGAGTCCTCGGGCGGCGCGACCGTCCTAACCGAGAATCCCGACCGCCCGGAGTACACGGGCTTCGACGAGAACAATCCGATCGGCTACCTGGGGCCGGACATGCGCCATCGCGCGAACATCTGGATCGCGTATGACGTCGGGCTCGGCGTCGGCGATCTCAACCTGTCCCTGCTCCAGCGCTATCACTCCGCGCTCTCGTATTCGGCGCGGGGCACGATCGACGTGCGCCGCGGCACGGCCACCGGGCCGGCGAACGGCGTGGTGAACCCCGGCTATGCGAGCGTGCCGACGAACGTCGGCTACTTCTTCGCGGAGCGCGGCGCCTTCCGCGTCGACGACATCTCCTCGACCGATCTCGGCGTGAACTACCGCATTCCGTTCCTCAACAACTATCAGTTCTTCATCGAGGCCGACCTACTCAACCTGTTCAACGCACAGGGCATCGAGGACCCGGACTTCGTCGACAAGACGGTCCTCACCCGGCGGCAGACGACCTGCCTGCAGACCGGCACCGCTACCCGCTGCGCGGCGTTCAATCCGCTCGCGGGAGAGGCCGCCCAGGAAGGCGTACATTGGCAGAAGGCCGCGAGCTTCGGCCAGGTCATCTCGGCGGACGCGTATCAGCTGCCGAGGACGTACCGCTTCTCGCTCGGGTTCCGGTTCTAGGGAGACACTGCCAACGCCGCGCGCGTTCTCATCGCGAGAGCGCGCGCGGCATCTCCCGGATTCGCCCGCACCAGCTCCTCCAGCACCGCCTCGGCTTCGCCGGTGCGCCCGAGGATCCTGTAGATCACGGCCAGGTTCGCGTACGACTGCAGGTGCGCCGGATGGTGCGCGATCTCGCGCCGGTACGCGGCGATGGCCTCGTCCGGGCGGTCGGTGCGCGCGTAGATGTCTCCCCGCGCGTGGTCGACGCCTTCGATCTCCCCGGCGCGGCCGAGCATCCGCAGCGCGCCGTCGTAGTCTCCGGCGGACCGCTGCATCTCCGCGACCATGAGCACCTCGCGCGGCTCGCGACCGCCCGCGGCGAGCGCCGCTTCCGCGTGCTTTGCCGCCTCGCGATGCTGCCCGGCGCGCGACAGCGCCACCGCGAGCGCGAGCGTCAGATCGGGCGAGAAGCGCTCGCTCCGCGCGATCGCCGCGCGATACACCTCGACCGCCTCCGTGGCGCGGCCGCTCTCGAGCAACACTTCGCCGAGGCGCGTGGAGACATCGGTGAGCGCGGGATTCGCCTGCAGCAAGTTGCGGAACGCGGCGATGGCCTCGTCGTTGCGATGCCCGGCCGCGAGCTGGAAGGCTCTCTTCAGGTCGCGGAGGACGTGGATCTGCTCGCGCGGATTCGGCAGAGGCCCGCTGCGCTGCCGCACCGTGCCGACGTATCCGAGAGCGGCGAGCTTCTTCGCCTCCTCCGGATCGATCGCGCCGATCGCGGCGTCTCCGGCCGGGATCGCGGCCAGCGCAGTGCGCATGGCGGCAGCCACCCGCCGTTCGCTCCCGAGGATGTTGTTCGTCTCGCCGGGATCGCGCTGGAGGTCGTAGAGCTCGGGGCTCGAGCTCTCGATGTAGTGATAGCGCCCGTCGATGAGCGAGCGCAGCTCGCTCCAGCCGAGGTGGATGCGCGGATAGAACGTCTCGGAGTAGAGCGGCGCCTCACGCGGCTCGTTCGCGATCTTCGCGGCGTCGAGAACCACGTCGAAGATCCGCCGCAGCCCGAACGGCTCGCCGACGCTCGAGCCCGCACCCTCCGCGCGCGGCAGCTTGATCACCAGCGGCACCTGCAGCACCTCGCGATAGAGCAGGATCCCGTGCTGGTCCTCGCCGTGCTCCCAGAGCGCCTCGCCATGATCGGACGTGAAGACGATCAGCGCATCGTCGTAGATGCCGCCCGCCTTCAGCGCCGCGATCAGCTCGCCGACGATGGCGTCGGATGCGGCGATCTCGCCATCGTACGGATCGGCGAAGCGCGTGCGGAACGGATCGGGCGGCGTGTACGGCGCGTGTGGCTCGTAGATGTGGAAGAAGAGGAAGAACGGAGCCGGCCCGCTCACCAAACCACGCGCGCGCTCCAGCGTCTCGAATCCGGAGCGCACGTTCTCCGCCGTCGCCGCGCCGGGCCGCCACGGCACGTCGTCGTCGTACACGTCGAAGCCGCCGGCGATTCCCGTCTCGGACCGCAGCACGTACGACGACACCGCCGCGCCGGTCCGGTACCCGTTCGCCCGCAGCACATCCGCGAGCGTGCGGACCTTCGCCGCGTCGAAGCGATAGCCGATGTTGTTGCGCACGCCGTGCTCGTTCGGCAGCAGCCCGGTGAGCATCGACAGGTGCGACGGCAGCGTCAGCGGCGCGTGGCTGTACGCGCGCTCGTAGAGCACGCCGTCACGGCGCAGCGCGTCGATGTGCGGCGTCGATCCTTTCGCGTAGCCGTAGGCCGGCAGCCGGTCCGACCGCAGCGTGTCGACGGAGATGAGGATGATCGACGGCCGCACCGCCTCGCGTTGCGAACAGGTCAGGAGCAGCAGCAAAAAGAAGGGAAAGACGCGCCGCAATCAGCGGTACATCCTATTTCAGTTCGAGCGCCTTCAACTCAGGCGTCCGGACGCGCGACCACTCCGCGCTCGCCTTCGTCACTTTCGCGGCCACCGCCTTGTCCAGACGGTGCGCCTTCGCCACGCGCGCGTAATCCGCGAAGAAGCGCAGTGGCCCTTCGCGGTGGTAGACGTCCAGGTCGCCGAGGACGCTGGCCATGTACGAGCCCACCTTCACCAGCGGCTCGCTCGCGAGCGGATGGCGTCCGTCCTCCGCGAGCTTCCGGTCCTTCAGCGCGTCGTGGAAGTAGCGGAACGCTTTCGCCAGCAGGCGCGCGTCCGTCGTCATCGGCTTGCCGTGGCGGTCGTAGTACGCCAGGCCGTACGTGTACGCCTCGTTCATCGCCGTGAACATCGTCGTCTCGGCGTCGTCATTCGAGCGCGCGCCGGCGTCCCGCGGCTGCTGCAGGAACAGCTCGAGCAGCTTGTTGCCGAAGACGTCGAGATTCGCATCCTCGAAGTTCGACGCCAGCGCCACCGCGAACCGCTCGCCGGGGATGAAGAACAGGTCCGTGCGCGTCTCCTGCTGCGATCCCGAGTGCGCGACGCCGTAGCGTCCGCCCGGATTGATGACGCCGAAGCCGAGGCCGTAGTTCGTGTACCGGCCCTCGCGCGTCGTCATCGCCGTCCACGCCAGCTCCCGCGTCTCCGCCTTCAGCACCTTGCCGTCGCCGAGTCCTTCGACGAAGCGGACCATGTCCTCGACCGTCGACCGCGTGCCCCCGCCGCCGAAACGGCTGGAGATGTCGACGTACTCGCTGCGCTGCAGCTGGCCGCGCTCGAGGACGTAGCCCGTGACGCGGTGCGGCACGAGCGCGCGCGGGTCGTCCATCCGTGTCGACGCCATCCCCAGCGGCTTCCAGACGTTCTCCGTCATGTACTCGCCGAACGGCTTGCCGCTCGCACCCTCGATCACCGCGCCGAGGAGGTTGTAGCCGTAGCTCGAATAGCGGTAGGCGGTTCCGGGCTCCGCGACGAGGTCGAAATCCTCGAAGATCGCGATCGCCTCGCGCGTCGTCTTCGGCTCGCGGATGCGCCCTTCCTGGTTGTAGTCGCGGTAGTGGCTGATGCCGCCCTGGTGCGCGAGGAGCTGCCGCACCGTGACCTTGTGCGGCTTCCTCGGGAAGTACGGCACGTACGTCTGCACCTCGGCGTCCAGATCGATCTTCCCTTCGTCGACGAGCTTCAGCACCGCGACGGCCGTCATCGGCTTGGTGACCGAGGCCATGCGGTACGAGGAGTCCGCGCGCGCGGGAACTTCGTTCTCGACGTCCGCGAAGCCGAAGCCGCGCGACCAGCGGAAGTCGCCGTACACCACCGCGACGGACAGCCCCGGCATCTGCTGCGCCTTCATCGCCGCTTCGGCGAATTGCTCGAAGGCGCGGATGTGGGCGTCTTGAGGGGCGTCCTGGGCAAACGCGGACGCGGCGAAGACGAGTACGAAAACGAAAACGCGCATGCGGTGCATGCGCGCGAGGGTACTGCAAGGAGGGCGCAGGAGAACCGAACCGCAACCGGGGCCTCGAAAATCGCTCCCGATCCTTGCATAGTTCTGTACTCATGAACCGGCCCCTGGCGTTCGTACTCGCTCTTCTTCTTCCGCTGCTTGCTTCCGCCGCCGAGCCGCAGATCTCGCTGCAGCAGATCGCGTCCGGCCTCGACAGCCCCGTGTCGATCACGCACGCGGGCGATTCGCGCCTCTTCATCACCCTGCAGGACGGAGAGGTCGTGATCTGGAACGGGACGGAAGTCCTGGCGACGCCGTTCCTCGACATCCGCAACCTGACGACGAAGGGCGGCGAGCGCGGCCTCCTGAGCATCGCCTTCCACCCGCGGTACGCGGAGAACGGCCTGTTTTTCGTGAACTACACCAATACCGGCGGGCACACAGTGATCGCGCGCTACCGCGTCTCCTCCAGCGACCCCAACCGCGCCGACCCGGCCTCGGCACGCTCGCTCCTGGTCATCGAGCAGCCGTTCTCGAATCACAACGGCGGCCAGCTGCAGTTCGGCCCGGATGGCTATCTGTACATCGGCATGGGCGACGGCGGCTCGGGGGAGACCCGGGCAACCGCGCGCAGTCTCTGGGCACGCTTCTGGGCAAAATGTTGCGCATCGATGTCAACGGCGACACTTACAGCTCCCCGCCGAGCAACCCATTTGTGAACAATACCGCCGCACGGCCGGAGATCTGGTCGTACGGCCTGCGCAACCCGTGGCGCTTCTCTTTCGACCGCGCCACCGGCGATCTGTGGATCGCGGACGTGGGGCAGGGCGACTGGGAGGAGATCGACTACCAGCCGACGGCCAGCATCGGCGGGGAGAACTACGGCTGGCGGCGGATGGAAGGGACGCACTGCTTCGAGCCCGACAGCGGCTGCAACACGGGGGACCTCGTGCTGCCGGTCATCGAGTACGACCACAGCGGCGGAGAGTGCTCCGTGACCGGCGGCTACGTCTACCGCGGCGCCAGCTCCCCGCGGCTGAACGGGATGTACATCTACGGCGACTTCTGCAGCGGCAGGATCTGGGGCGCGACGCGCACCGGCTCAACGGTCACGATCCGCGACCTGGCCAACACGACGTTCTCCATCTCCACGTTCGGCGAGGATATGAACGGCGAGTTGTACGTGGCGGACCACGGGGGAAGGGTGTACCGGCTGTTCGACTCGCTTCCGCTGAACCCGAAACGCAGAGCGGTACGGCGCTGATATGGAGTGCGGTGGCAACGCCGCACTCCATAATGCGCGCATGCTGCGACGCGTCCTGCTCCTGCTACTGGCTGCCCTGCCGATGGATGCGAAGTCGCTGCACTGGCGCTCGGTCGACGTCAACGCCCGGCTCGATGGCGACGGCAGGCTGCACGTCGTCGAGCGGCAGCAGATCGTGTTCGACGGCGACTGGAACGGCGGTGAGCGCGATTTCGGCGTGCGCTCGGGACAGGGAGTCACCGTCCATCGCATCGTACGCGTCGACGGCGGCCGGGAGATCCCGCTCGAATACGGCGACGTCGACGCGGTCGATCACTGGGACTACGCGAGCCACGGCGTCGTACGTTGGCGCAGCCGGTTGGCGTCGGATCCGCCGTTCGCGGATCGCGAGATCACGTACGTGCTCGACTACACATACACCGACGTCCTCACTCCTCGGGGAGACCGCTTCCGGCTGTCGCACGACTTCGGGATGCCGGCCCGCGCGGGTGTGGTCGAGATGTTCCGGCTGAACGTCGACTTCGATCCGGTGTGGAACTTCCAGCGCGTAGAGGACACGCGGATGCCGCTCGAGCCGGGGCAGAGCGTCATCGTGAACGCGGAGCTCGCGTACGCGGGGGAAGGCCGGCCCGCGGGAGTCACGCGCCCATTGCCGTGGTGGGTCGGCGTGGCGGCCGTCGCGTTCTTCGCCATCGGCGCCGCTCTGCTGATCGTTGCGTTCATCCGCGATGAGCGCGCAGTGGGACGCTTCGCGCCGCTGCCGGCGCAGTTCGATCCGGAGCTGCTGGCACTGAAGCCGGAGCTCGCGGGCGCGGCGTGGGACGCGGGGGTCGGGCCGGCCGAAGTGGCGGCGCTGCTCGCGCGGCTGTCGCAGGAGGGGAAGATCACGACGCGCGCCGAGGGCGACGTACTGCACCTGAAGCGCAACGCCGATCTCTCCACGCTGAGCGGATACGAGAGGCTGCTCCTCCTCAAGCTCTTCATCAGCGACGAGACCGACACGACGAGGATCCGCGCGCACTACAAGGGGACGGGCTTCGATCCCGCACGCGAGATCCGTCCGGGGATCGAGCACGCACTCGGGGAGACGATCCCGGGATGGGCGTCGAAGGTGCGCCGCTTCAATCCGTGGCTGCACGTCGCGGCGCTGCCCATCGCCTTGCTGCTCGCCGGCGGCGCGGCGCTGTCCAGCCGCGATCCGGGCGTGATGATGCTGGTCCTGTTTTCCAGCGCCATCTTCGGCCTGCTGGCGTGCATCACGGCGCGGTTCAAATCGCGCGCGGTCGCGGACTTCGGGTCCGCGTTCCTCGCGCCGGGACTTCTGCTCGGCCTTCCGATCGCGGGATTCGCCGCCGCCGCGCTGGCGGCCGCGGGCTCGCGCACCGGAGCGGCACTGCCATTCGCGGTCGCGGTGTGGCTGCTCGCGCTGCTGCACCTGACCCTGAACCTGCTGAAGATTCGCGACCCGCGCGAGGTGATCGCGTATCGCAAGCGGATCGCGGGCGCGCGGAAGTTCTTCGTCGAGCAGCTGCGACTGCCGCAACCTGCGATGCGCGACGAGTGGTTCCCGTACGTCCTGTCCTTCGGACTCGGCAAGAACGTCGATCGATGGTTTCGCGCATTCGGGGGCGGTGTGCCCTCGTCGTCGACTTCATCGTGGTCCGGGTCGTCATCGTCCTCGTCGTCATCGTCCTCAGGGACATCGTGGACCGGCGGGGGCGGCACGTTCGGCGGTGCGGGCGCGACAGGATCGTGGGCGGTGGCGGCGGGAGCGATCGCCGCGGGCGTGGCCGCGCCGGGATCGTCCAGTGGCGGAGGCGGCGGAGGTGGCGGTTCGAGCTCGGGCGGCGGAGGCGGCGGCGGGTGGTGAGGCGTTTCGATCCGCTCATCAACGATCTCGCCTCCGTCGAGCTCTCCGAGCGCGCGTGCAACCAGTTCTCGTGCCTGACGGGCGACCTCCGCGAGAACGCCATCCGCCGCCGCAACCTCCGCCTCTACCTCGGGCAGCTCGACGCAATCGGCCCGCGCATGCTGCTCATCGGGGAGGCCGTGAGCTATCGCGGCGGACGCCTCACCGGAATCGCGTTCGTCAACGAGAGCGTCATGCTCGGCGGCGTCGATACCCGCGACGGCCCCGTGCTCGGCGCCGGCCACGGCTACCGCAAAGCCACCGCCGGGCCACGCCTGTCGACCGAGGCCAGCGCGACCATGGTGTGGTCCACCATCCGCGGCATCCGGCCCCTGCCCCTCCTCTGGAACGCGTTTCCTTTCCACCCCTTCCACGCCGGCGATCCCGACTCCAACCGCGCGCCGACGTCCGCCGAACTGGCCATCGGCGAGCGCTTCATCGCCCGCCTGCTCCGCCTGTTCGCCTTCGAGCGCATCGTCGCCATCGGCAACCACGCCTCCGCCTCCCTGACCAAGATGGACATCGCGCACGACAAAGTCCGCCACCCTTCCCAGGGCGGCAAAAACCTTTTCGTTGACGGAATGGCCCGACTGTCGCAATTCTGACGGCATGAAGAAGAGCCAGATCCAGCAGATCAAAGAAGGCCGCGCCATGCGCGAGCGCGTCTACTCCGGCCGCGTCCAGCCCTTCGGCCCCAAGTCCAACCTGAGCACGAAGAACGCGGTGGACCTGTCGACCGTGCCCAGCTCGTCCAAGGAGAAGTACAACGGAGGGCGGGAGGAGGGGTGAGGGGTTGGCTGTAAAGGGATTTCCCTCTCTGTCGCCCGCTGACGCGGGCTGGATCTCCTGCGACGCACCCGTCCCCGGCTGAAGCCGGGGTCTATTGCCTGAAGCTGCCTACGGCAGCAGAAAGCCCGCGAAGCGGGCGGCAGGAAATAGCCCACGGCTTCAGCCGTGGGAACGCAGTGCGACCCAACAACGAGCCTGCGTAGCAGGCGACAGCCCACTTGATTCACCCGCCGATGTGGGACATCTCTACCTTCTTCAGCGATGGCGTTGCTTCGCTGCGGAGGTCGGAGTAGCGGTCGTCGCGGGTGCCCCACATGGTGGCGATCGCGCGGGAGATGTCTTCGTCCGACGCGCCGCCGCGGAGGAGGGCGCGGAAGTCGTGGCCGGTGCCGGCGAAGAGGCAGAGGTACATCTTGCCGTCGGCGGCCAGGCGGGCGCGGGTGCAGGTGCCACAGAAGGGCTGGGTGACGGAGGTGATGATGCCGATCTCGCCCGCGCCGTCGGCGTAGCGCCAGCGCTCGGCGACTTCACCGTAGTAGTCCGGGCCGGCGGGGACCAGCGGCCATTCGCGCTGCAGGGTCTCCAGGACCTCGCGGCCGGGGACGACGTCCTGCATGCGCCAGCCGTTGGTGTTGCCGACGTCCATGAACTCGATGAAGCGGACGATGTGGCCCGTGCCGCGGAAGCGCCGCGCGAGCGCGACGATCTCGTGCTCGTTCACGCCCCGCTTCACGACACAGTCGATCTTCACCGGCGTCAGTCCCGCCTCGGCCGCGGCATCGATGGCATCCAGCACCTTCGCGACCGGGAAGCCGACGTCGTTCATCGCCCGGAAAATCGCGTCATCGAGCGCGTCGAGGCTGACCGTCACGCGGCGCAGGCCCGCGGCCTCGAGCGCCAGCGCCTTCTCCCGCGTCAGCAGCGAGCCATTGGTCGTGAGGGCGATGTCCTTCAGGCCCTCGATCGCGGCGAGCTGCCCGACGAGCCGCTCCAGGTCGCGGCGGAGCAGCGGCTCGCCTCCCGTGAGGCGCACCTTCTCCACGCCCTGGCCCACGAACAGCCGCGCGAGCCGCGCGATCTCCTCGAACGTCAGCAGCTCTTCGCGGTGCAGGAACGCGAAGTCGCGCCCGAAGATCTCCTTCGGCATGCAGTACGGACAGCGGAAATTGCAGCGGTCCGTGACCGAGATGCGGAGGTCGCGCGGCGGGCGTCCGAGGGTATCGACGGAGCACTCTGCGGCGAAACTACGCCGGTGGGAACAAAAACTCCAGCGCCTGCCGGGTGCGCCGGGACCAGGCACGCTCGCTGTGATCGCCACGCTGATCCTCGTAGTACCGGAAATCGTTCCAGCCTTTCGCCGTAACGCGGTCGCGCAGCTCACGGGCATCGCGCAGAGCATTGGCCCCTTCGCGGCCCCCGATGTCGATCCACATCCGCGGCGGAGGACCGGCGAACGCTTCGACGTCATCAAGGATGGCGCGGTTGCCCCACCACACCGAGGGGGACATCACTGCGGCGTAACGAAAGACGTCGGGGTGCTTCAGCGCGAGATACAGCGAGACCAACCCGCCGAGGGACGAGCCCCCGACCGCGGTGTTCTCCGCGTCCGGCCGCGTGCGGAACCGCGCGTCGATCGCCGGCTTCAGCTCCTCGATCAGGAACCGCGCGTAGTCCGCGGCGTGCCCGCCGTTGTGGTGCCTCGGGTCCTCCACCGGCGTGTACTCGTCCGCGCGGCCCGGACCGGCGTGGTCGACGCCGACGATGATCATCGGCCGCGCCGTGCGCTCGCCGATCGCGGCGTCCGCGGCATCCTGCAAACGCCAGTGATTGCCGGGGATGTACGCGCGATTCGGATCGAACAGGTTCTGCCCGTCCTGCATGTAGAGCACGGGGTAACGGGTGTCCGTCCGCTCGTCGTAGCCTGCCGGCAGGTAGACCGCGATCTCCCGCGCGTTGCCGAGGATCTGCGACGTAAAGCCGCTGATGTGCTCGATGCGGCCGTGGCGGATGGCGGCGCGGCGGTTGGGAAGCCGGAGCACGCGACGGAAGGTCGCGCGCAGGGTGTCACTCATTTCACGCAAGTTGTCTGTACCCACTTCGGAAATAGACGAGCGGAGCCTCGTCGCCCACCCGCGCGCTGACGACCTCGCCGACGAAGATGGTGTGATCCCCTCCGGGCAGCGCGCTATGCACGCGGCACTCCAGTGCGCAGATCGCGCCATCCAGGAGTGGGACGCCGAGGAGCTCGCCAGGAGTGACCGCGACCCCGGAGAACTTGTCGTCGATCTTCTTCGAGGCGAACCGGCCCGACAGGTCCGCCTGCGACTGGGCGAGGATGCTGACGCCGAACTTCTCCGCCGAAACGAGCGCGTCGTGCGTCCGGATGTTCTGCTCGATGCAGACGAGCACGAGCGGCGGATTCAGGGACAGCGACGCGAACGACGCCACGGTCATGCCGTAGGGCGTGCCCTCGTGCTCGGTCGTCACCACGGTGACGCCGCTGGCGAAGTGCGACATGGCCAGCTTGAACTGGGCGTCGTCGATCATGGGGGCGGATCTTACTTCAAACTTTTCGCCAACCGCGGCGTATGAAGCTGCAAACGGAGGACTGCTTCATGCGCCGACTGGCCATACTCACTCTCGCTCTCGTCTTCTCCTCTACCGCTTTCGCCGACGTCATCAAGAAGGGCTTCACCGTCGCCGACGGCGGGACGCTGCACCTGGAAGGGGCTTACGGCAACATCAAGATCGTCACCGGCGGCAGCGGCGTGGCGGTCGAGGTCACGCGCAAAGCGCGAGGCCGCAGCGCCGAGCGCCGCCTGGCCGAGCACAAGATCACGTTCGAGCAGCGGGGCAACGACGTCGTGATCGACAGCGATTCCGACGGCAAGGACCGGGTCCGCTGGTTCAGCTGGGGCGACGACGACTACGACGTGCAGTGGAACATCCGCGTCCCGGACCACTACAACGTGGACGCCGAGACCTCGGGCGGCTCGATCGAGATCGACGAGATCGCGGGCACGGTCGACGCACGCACTTCGGGCGGCAGCATCCGCACCGGCCGCCTGGGCGGCAAATCGTCGCTGAAGACGTCCGGCGGGAGCATCAACGTGGACGGCGCGGCGGCGGAGCTGACGGCGCACACGTCGGGCGGCTCGATCGAGATCGGCGACACGACCGGCACGGTCGAAGCGAAGACTTCCGGTGGCTCGATCCGGCTCGGCCGGGTGTCGGGGGAAGTGGTCGCGCGGACGTCGGGCGGCAATATCCGCATCGAGGATGCGGCCGGCAGCGTGGACGCCTCCACCTCGGGTGGCTCGA
The DNA here is from genome assembly GCA_963821585.1 of uncultured Acidobacteriota bacterium. Taxonomy (GTDB): domain Bacteria; phylum Acidobacteriota; class Thermoanaerobaculia; order Gp7-AA8; family Gp7-AA8; genus QHVT01. Next base: position 706,391 of record CAWGEI010000005.1, on the reverse strand, counting down.
TCCACGCGCAGATCTCCCGTCAGCCGAAGGGCGACTCGAAGCTCTCGACCTCGGGCGGCGGCGTGGTGGTGACGCTCGCGCCGTCGATCGCGGTGGACCTGGACGCGGAGGCGAGCGGCGGCGGCGTGAGCTCGGACGTGCCGATCACCGTGCAGGGACGGCAGGAGGAAGACTCGCTGCGCGGGAAGATCAACGGCGGCGGCCCAAGGCTCGTGCTGCGCAGCTCGGGCGGCGGGGTGCGGGTGAAGGGGCTCTGATCCTCACCCTCCCGCATCCACCGGCAAGCACAAATCCGTATGGTTCAGCCGGTACCGCACGTTCACCCGGGTCGTGTGGTAGATCTCGACCGCCGGCAGGCCGACCAGCTGGTAGCCGGGCAGGGTTAAAAGGCGCGGGAAGATCGCGCCATAGGCGGCGGGGAGCGTCTCATACGGTCCCGCGTGGGTGGTGACGGCGAAGGGGCCGCCGGGGAGGAGCTCGTAGCCTATGTTCCCTTCGGCGGTGAATGGACCCGGCACGACGAGTGCCGCGTCGAAGCGGAGCCGCTCGGGTGGCGTGGTCCCGGGGGCATCGTGCCCGATCCCCATCCAGACCCGGGGACCCGGCAGCCGGTGCCGGTCTGCCCAGGCTTCCAGGTCGTCGAAGAGGCTCTCCGGGACCAGGTCGTACGGTCCCAGGTGCCGCCGAAAGGCCAGGTGCACGGGCCGCAGGGGGATCACCTTCGTCGCCGAGATCTCGAAAGCCGGTGCTCCCTCGGCGCAGTCCTCAGGCCCGGCCTCGTGCCACGCCGACAGCTGCTCGCGCACCCACTCCCGGTAGTCGGCCGGCGCGCGACCGAAGCGCCGGCGGAAGGCGCGGAGAAAGGTCTCGTGGGTTTGGAAGCCGCACTCCAGGGCGATGTCGAGCACGTTCGAGTCCTGCACCAGGAGGCGGAAGGCGCCGCGCTCCAGGCGGAGGCGCGAGGTGTAGGCCTTCGGCGTCTCCCCGATCGACTCCTTGAACCGGCGCTGCAGGTGGAACGGCGAAAGCCCCGCCTTCCGGCTGAGTGCTGCGAGACTCAGGTCTTCATCCAGGTGGGCCTGAATGTGAACCAGCAGCGGGAGGAGCGTCTCCCAGTCCCCCGTCACGCAGGCTCCGCGACCCTGTTCCCGGCAGCCCTTCGGCCTGCGAGATGGCACGCCAGGAACTTCACGAAATAGCTGGCGGCCAGGAACCCGACGATCCGTGACGAAGGCCCGCCCGCGGCGAACACCAGCGCCAGGTCGAGGATGACGAACATGCCGAAGAGGGCCATCGCGGTGGGCCAGGCGCTGGCACGAGCCCGCGAAACGATCCAGCGGCAGATCCCATAGAAGATCGGGCCTCCCGCCAGCACCGACACCCACGGACTCGCCACCTCGGCGTAGCGCTGGTAGAAGGCCGGCGTCTCCCCCGGATGAACGAGGTAGCTGTAGAAGGCGACCCAGGCGAAGGCGGCGGCGATCGTCGCAACCTCGGCCAGGAGCATCCCGCCGAACGCCGCGCCCCATCGAATGTCGTTCGTTCTCATGGTTCGAGAGTAGCGCGGGCAGGGTGGAGGCGTCTTGACGTTTCTTGCGGATGACCGCGAAACCGCGGTTACGTCTCCAGCACTGCGCGGGCGGCGGCGCGGGCGCTGGAGAGCGCGGCGTCCGACAGCAGGCCCTCGTCGCCGACCCAGTCGCCGGCGAGGTAGAGGCCGGGGACGCTCGTCTTCACGGACGGGCGCGGCGCGGACGGCGTGACGAGCGCGTTCGACACGGTCATCGACGGCAGGAAGCGGCGGTGGACGAGGACGTCGCGCCAGCCGGGCTGCATGCGGTCGAGGAGCGCTTCGAGCGCGCGCTCATCCGCGGCTGCCGCCGCGTCGCGGCGCGTACGGTCGTTCTCGATCTCGACGTCCGTCGCCGTCTGCTCGCGGCGGTACTTCACCGTGTGAATGAGCGCACCGCCTTTCGGCGCGAGCTGCGCCAACGCGGAGTGCACGGCGTAGTAGACCGGCTCGTCGACTCCGAGGGCGAAGGTGCGCTTCGGCTTCGGCAGCGTGCTCAGTGCGACGTCGAGACACGCCGCGGTCACCGGACGCGCATTCGCCCACGCCTTCCCGGCGTCGCCCACCAGCTCCGCGGCGCACGCCGGATCGACCGCGAGAATCACCGTCCCCGCGGGCAGCCGCGCCCCGTCGACCTGCTCCGGCGACATCTCCGGATACGCAATCGACAACGTGTCCATGCGATCCGCGTCGACCTCCAGACCGCCGAGGCGGATGGCCTGCACGCCGTTCTCATCGTGATCGATGGCCACGATGCGCGAGCTGCTCACGAAATTCACGCCCGAGGAGATCGCGGTGCTGTGCATCGAATCGATGATGCGCTGCCAGCCCTCGTGGACGTACACCGCCCCGCGCAACGCGACCTTCATCTGTGCCAGCGAGAGCGTGGCGCTCGCGGACTCGGCGTGATCGGAGTACGTCGCGAGCCGGATCAGCGACGCCAGCACCTGCCGCGCGCGCGTGTCGCTCAGATTCGCGTCCAGCCATTCGCGCAGCGTCATCGCGCCCGCGTCCACGCCGCGGCGGATCTTCCAGAGCACCGATGCGAGCTGCACCTTGCCGCCGATCGAGAGGAGCGACGTCGTGAGCAGCGAGAGGATCGACGTCGGCAGCGTGCGCTCCTGGCCGTCGAGCAGGGCAATCGCCTTCGGCTTCGCCACCACGCCGGGGACGGGAACGCCGAGCTCCTTGCACACCCGCGCTGCCGGACCCAGCCGGTAGAACGCGTGCGCGCCGAGGTTGAAGCGATACCCCTTGCGAAGCTGCGTGATGGCGCGGCCGCCGAGGGAGCGGCGCTTCTCGAACACCGTCACCGTACGCCCGGCGCGCGCGAGGTAGATGGACGCCGCGAGACCAGCAAGCCCGCCTCCGACGATCACGACGTTTTTAGCCACGGATGAGCGGGGATGGTACCGCATTTCCCACAGGCCATTTCCCACACTGCGTCTAGCCGGGCTATGGCAGAATCCGGCAGGGTCAGAATTGCTTCGGCACCTTCCGTGTTCTCGGAAAGCGTCCAAAACGTCTCATGCGAAAACTCAGTAAGTGGGCGCTTCTTCTCGTCGCGATTTCGACGTGCATGCCGGTGGCCGCGGCGACCGCAACCGACTTCTACGTCGAGCTGCTGCGGCGTGGCGTTTCCGAGGTCGAAGCCGGGCGCAATGAATCAGCGGTGACGCCGTTGCGTCTCGCGGCTTTCGGGCTGATCGACTCGGTCGAGCACTACCAGACCGCGCAGGCGTATCTGGTCGTCGCACTGGACCGCTTGAACCAGAGCGAGCCGGCGCGCCAGGCGGCGCTGCGGATTCTGGCGGCCGAGAAGGTGGAGCGGAAGTTCGCATCGCTGAGTCTGCCGGACGAGATCCGCGCGGCGTTCACGACGTCGGCGAAGAAGCTGCTTCCGGCGGCGGATGCGACCTCCTTATTGGCGCCGCCCGCGGCACCGGTGAAGAAAGCCGCGCCACCGCCGCAGGTCGATACGCCGAAGAAGGCAGAGGTCCGGCCGACGAGTCGACAAGTCGACGAGAAGCCGGCGGCGACTCCTCCCGCGAAGGCTCCCCCCAAACCCACCCCGCCCGCGCCGAAGAAGCCCGCCCTCGACGTCCCCGCGCGCCTCACCGCCGGCGAGCGGACGCTGCTCGGCGGGAACCTCACCGACGCCCGCAAGATCTATCGCGAGCTGCTCGAGGCCGGGGGGCACGATCATGCGACGTGGATTCGGGTGGCCGAGGGACTGTACCGGGCGCGCGATTTCGCGGGAGTGCTGACCGCGTTCCAGCACGTCGGCACCCTCCGTCCCGGCGAAGAGGCCTACCGCTACTACATCGCCGTGGCGTATTACGAGAACGGTCAATACGACCAGGCCAAGCGCGAGCTGACCGCGGTCCTGCCGTTCATCGAGGTCACGCCGGACGTGGAGCGGTACCGGCAGAAGATCGACGGCGCGCGATAGGTTCTGTCGCCCGCTACGCGGGCTCAGATGCTGCGACCGCCGCGGTCCCCCGACTGAAGCCGCAATGGCGTTCACTTTAGGCGAGCGCGCCCCTCACCCGGCCTTCGGCCACCCTCTCCCCACGCTCACGCGCGGGGAGAGGGGACAATCCGGTTTCCCTCTCGCAAGAAACAAAAATTGATAGCCAATCTCTCGCGAGAAGGAACCTCACGATAGCCCTCGCCCCGCGTCAGCGGGGAGAGGGTGGCCGAAGGCCGGGTGAGGGGCCCACTCGCCTAAAGTGAACGCCATTGCGGCTGAAGCCGGGGACCGGGTGCGGCTGCGGAACGAGCCCGCGTAGCGGGCGACAGAGAGCCCCTTATCGCGTAACCTCCGCCAGCCGGCGCAGGAGCAGCTCGCGGTTCTCGGCGGGCGAGAAGACGATCACCGGGATCGTCATGTCGCGCAGGCCCGTGGCGTCCAGGTTGCCGTCGACCAGGATCGCACGCGGCGTCATCACGCGTGCGCGATCCACGGCCTCGTCGCCCGAGCGTGCGCGGATCGGCACGTAGCCCGCCGAGCGCAGGTAGGCGCTGTACGTGTCGAAGATCTCGTCCTCGCTCTCCACGATGAGCACGCGCCCGCCGAAGCGCAGTGGCAGGGTGAACGTGAACTCGCTCCCCTCGCCGACGACGCTCTGCACCGACACCGTGCCGCGCTGCAGCTCGACGAACTTCTTCACCAGCGACAGCCCCAGCCCCGTCCCGCCGTGCGCGCGGCTCGCGGCGGTGTCGAGCTGGCGGAACTCGGCGAAGATCACGTCGCGGTACTGCGCGGCGATGCCGATGCCGTGGTCGATCACCGTCACGACGAGCATGTCGCCCTTCACCCGCGCGCGCACCGTCACCACGGCGTTCGGCTTCGAGAACTTCACCGCGTTCGACAGCAGGTTGTAGAGGATCTGCTTGAACTTCGCGTGATCGGTCTCGATGTCGCGCGCGTCGGACGCGACGTCGACCTCGAACGTGATGCCCTTTTTCGCGGAGAGCCCCTTCATCACCTGGCAGACGCTCTCGATCGCCGGGCGCACCGGGAAGGTCTCGGGATAGATCTCCATCTTCCCCGCCTCGACCTTCGAGAGATCGAGGATGTCGTTGATGATGCCGAGGAGGTGCTGGCCGGACTGGAGGATGGAGCGGAGGAAGCCGGTGTACTTCGGCTCGACCTTGTCCTGCAGCCGCTCGACGAGGATCTCGGAGAAGCCGATGATCGCGTTCATCGGCGTGCGTAATTCGTGGCTCATGTTCGCCAGGAAGATCGACTTCGCCCGGTTCGCATCCTCGGCCTGTTCATTGCGCAGCTGCAGCTCGCGCAGGATGCGCGCCTTGGCGATGGCGGAGACGGCGTGCTCGCGCACGCGGGCGAGCTTCTCCAGGTCCGCCGGGCCGAACGCATCCTCGTTCGAGAAGTTGTCGAAGATGAGGAAGCCTTCCATGCGCCCGCCAAGAGTGACGGCCATGGTGAGCATCGCCTTCGGCTTCGGGAAGTGGCTGATCTTCTCCGCGGCCGCGAGGTGCGGGAAGTCGGCGGAGCGGATCAGGTACACGCCCTCGCCGAGCTGCTCCGCGCGGCCGGAGTAGCGCTGCATCGCTTCTTCGTAGGAGAGCGATACGCCGCGGAAGAGGTCCGGATCGTACCCCGAGGCGCCGACGACCTCGGTGCGCCGGGTCTCAGGATCGAACATCAGGAAGACGCCCTTTTCCGCGTTCGGGAAGAGCTTCATCCCCTGCTCGAGGATGCTCTTGAGCACGTCCTCGAGCTTCACTTCGCGGTTGATCATCTCGACGATGCGGTCGAGCGTCTCCAGCTCGCGCGCCTGGGAGCGGATCTCGTCGGTGCGCGCGAAGACGAGGTCTTCGAGGACGCGGTTCTTGCGCTGGAGCTGGCGCATGCGCCAGCGGTTGATCGCCCACGCGGCGGCGACGATGACCACGAGGTACGCGAGCGCCGCCCACCAGCGCAGCCAGAGCGGCGGCGCGACGGTGAATCGATAGGACAGCGGCTCGGACCAGTAGCCGTCGGCGTTGCGCGCCTTGACCTGGAAATCGTAGCTGCGCGTGAAGAGGTACGCGGGGAGGTTCGTGTAGCGGATCTTCGCGTCCGTGGTCTCGGCCGACCAGTCGCGGTCGAAGCCGCCGAGGCGGGTGCGGTAGCGGACGCGCGACTCGGCGGCGAACGTCAGCGCCGCGTACTCGAAGCCGATCTCGTTGTCCTCGCCGTGCTCGATGCGGCGCAGGCGCACGAGCGGCGGCAGCGTGTTCCACTCGCGCTTCGCGGGATCGAAGACGGAGAGTCCCCGCGGCGTCGCGAGGTAGATGCGCCCCTGCGGGTCGGTGGCGATCGGGCCGTACGCCCAGACTTCATCCTTGAGGAGGCCGTCGGCCCGGGAGACCTGCGACACGACGCGCTGCGCGGCCGGGTCGACTTCGACGATGCCGGCGTTGTTGCTCACCCAGATGCGATTGCCCGCGGCGGTCATGCCGATCGCGGGACGTCCCCGGAAGATGGTCCTGCCGCCGAGGACGGAGAGCCCGGCGCCGGTGCCGATCCAGAGCCTGCCGTCGTGGTAGAGCAGGGACCGGACGCTGTCGGACGGCGCACCGTTCTCGCGGCTCCAGACGCGCACGAACTTCGGGCCCGGAGTGTCCGGCGCGAGGCGCGTGGTGGAGCGGTACACACCGCGGTCGATGCTGCCGACGAAGAGATGTCCTTCGCCGTCGAAGGCGATGCTGGTCGCGCCCGCGGGCGAGAGTCCGCTCTCGCGCCCGAATTTCGACCACTTACCGCCGGCGTGGCAGGCCACGCCGAAGATGCCGGCGAAGCAGGTCATCGTGTCCTGAATCAGGATCGCGTAGGTAGTGTCGAGGCCGTGCGCGGTCACGACCCCGTCGCGGGACACGGAGGCTATGCCTCCCGACGTCGCGACCCACATGGTGCCGTCGGCGGCGCGGGCGATGCGGTAGACCTGGTTCGAGGGGAGTCCGTCGGTCGTGCGCCACGTGGTGGTCGTGCCGCCGGGCATCAGCCTCGCCAGCCCGTCCCCGGTGCCCGCCCAGATCGCGCCGTCGAGCGGCAGGACCGCGAACGTCGACAGATCGGGCAGCCCGGGACGGGTGCGCGGGGTCCAGGCGTGGAACGCGTGGTAGCCCTTGCGCAGGCGGGAGAGGCCGCCGTTCTGGCCGAACCAGAGGTTGTGCTCGCGATCCTCGAGCATGGACCAGAGGGTCTCGGTGAGGAGGCCGTTCGCGCGGGTGACGCGCAGCGCGGAGTCGTCCCGGAGGTTGATCCGTACCATGCCGCTGCCGAGGCTCGCGGCCCAGAGCTCGTTCGCACGGGTGACGAGAAGGGCGACGACGCGCTCCCGGAGCTCGTGATTCACGACGCGCGTCACGCCGTTGTCCAGGCGCCACACCGCGCCGTTGACCATGCCGCCCCAGAGCGTGCCGTCGGGCGTCTCCGCGAGGGAGAAGGTCGCGGGCGTGCTGCGTGTGATCACGCGCTGGACCTTTCCCTGGGGATCGACGGCGACGATCGTTCCCGCCGCGAGGCTGACGAGCACGGAGCCGTCGCGGCGCACGAGCATGGCCAGCGCGGCGACGGGCGTCTCGACGGCGCTCAGGTCGATGGTCTGGCTGCGGAGCCGCGTGCCTTCGAAGCGGTAGCGCACGATGCCGTCCTGGGTCCCCGCCCAGACCCATCCGTCGGGCGCCGCCACGACGCAGTTGCGGCGCATGCGCGACCGCGTCAGTCCCTTGTCGACGAAGCGCACGCGCGCGCCCGGCGCGTAGCCGTCGAGCGGCCGCTCCGACACGACCAGCCCCGCCTCGGTGCCGATCCAGAGGCGATGGGTGCGGTCTTCGACGATCTCGCGCACGGTGGGATCGGCGATGCCGTCGGCGACGCCGTAGCTCTCCATGGTCCGTCCGTCGTAGCGGGCGACGCCGGTGGAGTAGAAGCCGAGCCAGATGAAGCCCTGGTGGTCCTGGATGATCTTCTGGACGCTTTCGGAGGGGAGGAGGTCGTCGGTCGTGAAGTGGGTGAACGGCAGCTCCTGCGCCCGGAGAGCTACCGTCGCGAGCGACACGAGGAGGAGCCACCGGCGCATTCCGGGAGTGTACAACTCGCAACTCGCATCCCCGCGATCCGTACAATCCGCGTGTGGCTCGTCTTCGCGATTGGCTGAATCTCGGCAAGAACACCTTCACGTCCCTGACCTCGGCGGACATGACGAATCTGTACGCGCTCGAGTGGCCGGAGACGAAGAAGATCCTGATGGCCGAGCACAGCGCGTCCATCGAGAAGGACCCGCGGCGCGTCCGCCGCTGGGTCCGGTCGGTGAGCGCGATCTTCTACGGCCTGGCCAAACGCCTCGCGCCACAGCGCCGGATTCTGTTCGGCCTCGGCTTCGTCTTCTTCTTCGTCTGCCTGTTCTCGCTCTTCACACAGACGGCCAACCCGCCGCTCTGGACGTTCATCGAGGTCGCGGCGACGTTCCTGCTGATGGTGCTGCTCCTGGCGATGGAGCTGATCGACAAGGTGAAGTACCGCGACGAGCTGCAGCTCGCGCGGGACCTGCAGGCCAGCCTCATCCCGCACGAGATGCCGCGGACGGAGCCGTGGGAGATCGCGGCGTTCAACCGCATCGCGAACACGGTCGGCGGCGACATCTACGATTTCGTCCCGCTCCCCGACGGCCGGCTGGCGGTGCTGTTCGGCGACGCCTCGGGGCACGGCATGGCCGCGGGCCTGGTGATGGCGGTCGCGCACGCCGCGTTCCGCACGCAGCTCGAAGTCGATCCGTCGCCGGGGAGCATCGTCGCGTCGCTCAACCGCATCCTCTGCCGCACCGGCGGCTCGCGGTCGTTCTTCTCGTGCTGCTACTTCCTGCTCGAGCCGGACGGCTCGTACGTCGCGACGATCGCCGGCCATCCGCCGGTGCTGAAGATCGACGCCTCCGGCCGCGTCGTCGAGCGCATCGGCCGCGGTGCCTACCCCCTCGGCGTGAAAGCGAATCTCGACTGGGAGAGCACTTCCGGCACGCTGGCCTCCGGCGAGCGCATTTTGTTGCACTCCGACGGCCTCACCGAGGCCCGCAACCTCCAGGAGAACGAGTTCGGCGACACCTACCTCGACGTGATCGCCGGCTGGCACCCCGAGGCGACCGCGCAATCGCTGATCGACTCAATCCTCGGCGAGTGGCGCATGTTCATCGGCACGGTCGTGCCGGACGACGACGTGTCCATCGCGGTGATCAAGCGAGTTTAGGAGTGCGGTGGCGGGGCGGTGGTGACCGTTCACTTTAGGCGAGCGCGCCCCTCACCCGGCCTTCGGCCACCCTCTCCCCACGCTCACGCGCGGGGAGAGGGGACAGTCCGGTTTCCCTCTCGCGAGAAGGAACACCAAGATAGCCGAAGGCCGGGTGAGGGGCCCACTCGCCTAAAGTGAACGCCATTGCGGCGATTTACGGCGCCCTACAGTTGCGCGGAGATGCGCGCTACGTCCTGCTGCGCGTCGTCGCTCGCGGTCACGACGTACATCTTCTCCACGCCGTTCGGGGCGACGAGCTTCACGTTGTAGCTTCCTGCCGCGGCGAACTCGTACGCTTCGTCCATCGTGTTGAACTGCTTGGCCTGGCCGATGGGCAGGTCGTTGACGTAGATCATCGTGTCCTCGGGCAGGATGTTGAGCACCATGCCGCGGCGCGCCCAGATGCGCACGACCGCGCTGACACCGCCCGGCCCGCCCGTCACCACCGCGCGCGACTGGCCGCGCACGGGCTCGTTCGCCGCGGGCGCGGTCTCCCCTTCGTCGCCGTGGACGACGAGCGACTCGCCGGCGCCCGGCTCGCCCGGGGGCGCGGGCGCATTGGCCTGCTGCTGGTGCTGCGGGCGCACGTGCGCGAGGATCGTGCCCTCGTTGCGGCTGCGCAATCCGGTGTAGACCGCGAGTGCGGCCATGCCCACGAGGATGGCGCCGATCAGCACCGGCACCCATCGCGGCATGCCCGACGGCTCGGACGGTTGCTCAGGACTGGGATGATCCGTCATCGCGCACGGCCTGCGCGTTCTCGTCGATCAGCGCGGGCCCCTCATCCGTAACGAGCGTCTCTTCGTCGTCGTCGAGATTCTCCGCCTGACGATCGCGCGAGCGCAGCAGTTCCTGCGCGCGCGGTTCGTCCTCGGAGCCGACGTACACGCGGATCTCGCCCATCATGCCGAACGTCACCGGCTCCATCGAGAACGTCACGTTCTCCACCTGCGCCGGGATGCCTTCCGCCTCGAGGAAGCCCTGCATGAGCCTGGCCTCGTCTTCCGTCCCCATGCTCGCGATCTCGACCCAGGTCGTGCCGTCCTCGGCCGGCACCGTGTTCACATCGTCGGGATATCCCTGATTCGAGTCCGCCATCATTGCTCCTTCACGCATTCAGAGTGATGCGACCCCGGTCCGGGGTCAGCACTCCAACCTTTGCATAGAACAGGCCGCTCTCGCGCAGCCGGCTCTCCAGCGCGCCGGCCTTTTCCGGGCCGATCGCGATGAGGAGTCCTCCGGAAGTCTGCGCGTCACACATCAAAGTGAATTCGGATTCGGGGACATTCAAGCGGACGCGGTCCTGGAATGTCTTCACGTTCCGCATGGTCCCCCCGGAGCGGAAGCCCTGCGCCAGCGTCTCGCGCACGCGTTCGAGCACGGGCACGGCGCTGACACTGATGTCGGCGCCGACGCCGGCGCCTTCACACATCTCCAGCAGATGGCCGATGAGCCCGTAGCCGGTGACGTCCGTCGCCGCGCTCGCGCCGGTCTCGACCATCGCCGCCGCCGCATCGCGATTGAGCATCGTCATCCAGCGGATGGCCTCGTCGAGCGGCGGCTTCTGATGGAACAGCTTGTTCGAGCGGTTCGCGGTGACCAGGATGCCATTGCCGATCGGCTTGGTGAGATACAGCACGTCTCCCACGCGCCCCGTGGAATTGCGCACGAGCTTGTCGACGCTGACGACGCCGGTGACGACGAGCCCGTACTTCGGCACGTCGTCGATGATCGTGTGACCGCCGGCGACCGGGAATCCCGCCTCGATCGCTTTGTCCGCACCGCCGCGCAGGATCTCTTCGAGCACGTCGAGCGGGAGCTTGTCGGTCGGGAAGCCCGCGATGGCGAGGCCGAGGATCGGCGTCGCGCCCATGGCGTAGATGTCGGAGATCGAATTAGCCGCGGCGATCTGGCCGAAGAGATACGGGTCGTCGACGATGGGCGTGAAGAAGTCGACGGTCTGCGCGATCGCAGTATCGCCCGCGATGCGGATCACGGCCGCGTCGTCGCAGGTCGAATTTCCGACAAGAAGATCCCCGACCCCTTCGTTGGAGGGGAGTTTGGCGAGGATCGAGCGCAGGTCATCCTGACCCAGCTTGCACGCTCAGCCGCCGGTCGTCGCGAACGACGAGAGGGCGGGATAACGGCGCAACGAGTGCTTCACGAAGGGAGTTTATCTTCGCCGAGCACCGCCGCGCGCGCATTCTCGCAGGCGAGGAGGATCTCCTGGTACAGGTAGTACTTCAGCTCCTCGGAGAGCGAGACATCGCGGTTGACGATCTCCGCGATCTGGGCGGCGTAGTAGGACGCGAGGGGGAGGCGCTCGCCGGCGGCGTCGATCTGGCGGAAGCCCAGGGTCAGCTCTTCTTCGAGGCGCTGCCGGAAGGTGCCGTCCTCGACGTCCTGTTCGAGCGTGTCGTAGTCGATGTTCATGGGTTCGCGGTGTAGGTCGCGCCGACCTTGACGCCGTTGCGCACGATCTTCGGCGCGAGGCCGCGTTTGGTGAGGACCGACTCGTAGGCGCTCGCGAACGCTTCCGCGCGCTGCTCGCTCTCCCACTCCGTCTCGATCTGCACGCGGCGGTCGTTGAAGACGATGGCGCGGTCGTTCACCCATCCCTGCGACGCGTCCTGGCCGACGAGATGGCGCCAGTGGAACTCGCCGAGATGCTCGGTGGCGATCGCGCCGGCGGGCTTGGCCGCACTGAACGGACGGGGCTTGAACGTACCGCCGAAGTACTCCTCGGGGTGGAGCACCTCGCGCGTCGTGCGCGGAGGGTTCGCGTGGATCTTGTCGATCTCGGCCCAGCCGCCGCGGCGATAGGCGGCGACGACGAACTTCAGGCCTTCGAGATACGGGAACTTCAGCATGTCCGCGAAGTAGCGCGGCGTGGACGGATCGATCATCTGCTCGGCCTGGGCGGCCGAGGAGATCATGCCGAGCATCGCGTCGTCCTTGACGACCTCGTCGATGTCGATGCCCGACTTCTGGAGCATGTGGGCGACCATCACCAGCACCGCCTCGCCTTCGAGCACCGCGTGGTACGCGAGGTTGGCGTCGGTATCGGTCATGAGCGCCTTCTCTTTGGCGCCCAGATTGAAGTGCTGGTCCTGGAGCGCGTGGGTGAGCTCGTGGACCATGACGGTCTCTTCCAGGGTCTTGGGATCGACGAGCTTGGCCGCCTCGGGCGGCAGCTTGGGGAGCTGCTTGATGGAGTAGTAGGTGTGCGACTGCGGGTCGTAGAAGGCCAGGACCTGCGACTCGTAGAGGGAGAGGAGCTTCGGCAGGATCTCGTTCGGCTGGACGTCCACCAGCTGCAGCGCGCGGAGGACCCGGCCCCAGTCCTGCAGTGAATAGGGGGTGGAATGCTCCATCTGCTGCTTGAGGTGTTTGGAAAGATCCGAACGGTCGATGCTGACGTTTCGGACGTCGCTGACGAACTTCCGGCCACGGATCTGCTCGACCGCTTTCATGCCCGGCGCGAGGGGGGAAGCGTTCGCGCAGGAGGTCAGCAGGAAAACAAACAGCAGACGAGCGGGGCGGCGCCGAATCATGCGCTGCGCAACCCGACGTTTACGCCAGCCATTCCGTTCCCTTAGAATGCGCGGCGACTCAGCCCATGCAGAGCGGCGACACCGAGCGTATCGAGATCACGATCAGCAGCCGCTTCGAGAATATCGAACTGGTCCAGGTGATCGCTGAACACCTGTGCGAGAACGCGGGTGTCGACGAGGATGGGTCTCACTGGATCGGCATGGCGGTCCGGGAGGCGGTCGCGAACGCGATCAAGCACGGCAACAAGCTCGACGTCCACAAAAAGGTCTTCGCGACGTTTGAACTGGATGGACTGGAGCTGGAGATCACGATCTCCGACGAAGGATCAGGATTCGACCCCGAGAAAGTGAGCGATCCGCTCAACCCGCAGAACCTCATGAAAACCAGCGGCCGCGGCATCTTCTACATGAAGACATTCATGGATCAGGTCCACTATTCGTTCAACCCCGGCGGCGGTACGTCGCTGGTCATGACGAAGAACCTGTCGAAGGGCAACGGCATCGCCAGCACGAAAGCGTAGATTCAAAGAAGGAGAAACGAACCATGAAGGCCACAACCCGCACCGTCGACAACGTCGAGATCATCACCCTGCAGGGGAAGATCACGATCGGCTCCGGCGACACGCAACTGCGCGAGGTGATCACGAACGCCATCAACGGCGGCAAGTCGAACATCCTCCTCGACCTCTCCGGCGTCACGACGATCGACTCGTCGGGCATCGGCGAGCTGGTCGGCTCGTACACGACCGTGACGAACCGCGGCGGCAAGCTCAAGCTGCTGCACCTCCCGGACAAGCTGAACGAGCTGCTGCACGTCACGCAGCTCATCACCGTGTTCGAGGTGTACGACAACGAAGCGGAAGCGGTCCGCAGCTTCTAGCACGTAGGGCGTGGCTTCAGCCGCCCAGGGATCTCGCAGGGCGGGCCTCAAGCCCGCCCTGCATGCTCACCCCCGCCCGCGTCGCGGCGAGCGCTGCGACGCGTCGCCTTCCGTCGTCGACCGCCCCGTCGTCTGCACCGGCACCGCGTTGGTGTAGACCGCCTCGTTCTTCTCGAGCCACACCGCGAAGAGCTCGTCCGCGCGTTTCGCATCGGCGATGCCCTTCTCCGGGATGTCGATCAGCTCCGCGAACGGTTCCGTGTCGCCGAGAAAGTTCACTTTCAGGCGCAGCAGCGTGCTCGAGCTGGCGCGCGGATCGGCGGACTGCGTGGGCATGAGGGTGAGGCGCGCGTTGGTGGTGAAGCTCTTCTTCTCCCCCGGCCCGATCTTCACCAGCCGCGGCAGGATGGTCGTCCCCGGCACCTCGGACCCGATACTCACCGTGACGATGCGGGTCTCGCGATCGAACGTGGTCTCCGGGAGGATGTCCGCGACGGCGATCGCGGTCGTGCGCTGGTTGGTGATCTCGTAGGTGATGGCGATGGGGGCGCCGGGACGCGCGGCCTCGCCGATCTCCGCGTCGACCCGCACCGAGCTCTCGGTGCCGACCACGCGTCGCGGCTCGGACATGTCGACCGCCGACGACGCGCACGCGGTCAGGAGCAGCACAAGGACTGATGAGCGAATCCGGGTCAAGAGACGTCCTCCTGTGAGCGGAGCAACGTCCCCCTGCGCGACGATTATTGCTCCGATCAGAAGCGGCCCACCGCGCGGGCGCTGGCGCTTTCGGCGCCGCCGCCGGCTGCCGGCGAGGGGACGAACTGCACGGGGACGCTGTTGAGGAAGATCGTGTCGTTGCACTCGAACCACTTCTCGAACAGCTCGTCCGAGAGGGGCCGCTTCGTGCGGCCGTCCTGCGCCTGGATGAGCGCGGAGAACGGCTCGACGTTGCGCATGATCGCGACCTTCACCTGCACGAAGCGCGGCGTCACCGCGAACGAGCTGCGCATCGCCTGCGCGGAGAGCTTCGGCGTGGCCATGGCCTGCAGGACCTTCTTCTCCCCCGGCGCGATGAGGACCATCTGCGGCATGTTGCCGTCAGGCGGAACTTCAGAACCGACCGCGACGGTGATCGTGCGCGTGTCGGCGTCGTAGCTCGCGTCGCTCACTTTCGCGGCGATGGCAACGGTGGAGGTGGAGAGGTTCTGGATCTGATAGGTGATCCCGATGGGAGCGCCGGGAGAGACGGTCTCGCGGCCGAGCTGGGCGTCGATGCGGACGTCGCCCGCGCGTCCCAGAGCGCGGCGCGGATTGTCCATGTCGATGCCCGCGGCAGTGGCCGCCGCGGCGTGGATCAGTGTGATGACTGCAATGATCGCGAAGAACAGCTTCGAGGATTTCATGTGTCGGCCCTCGCATTCACGCCGCGTTTCGCGTGCGGCGTCGAATTTTTCGTTGAGCCGAAACTGTGCCAGTGATTCTGATGAACGTGATGCGCGTCACGGCTCACTATGTAGTGAGGGACCGGGGCGGGGCGTTTCACCTCTGTCGCCCGCTACGCGGGCTTGCATGCTGGGGACGCGCCGTTCCCCGGCTGAAGCCGGGGTCTATTGTCTGAAGCCTGCTACGCAGGCGAAGCTCTCGCCGCCGTAGGCGGCACGAGGGAATAGACCCCGGCTTCAGCCGGGGGAACGCATGCGGTGCGAGGGAATGAGCCCGCGTAGCGGGCGGCAGGACAGAGCGCCGCTAATCGATCTTCAGAACCGCGAGGAACGCTTCCTGCGGAATCTCGACTTTTCCCACCCGCTTCATGCGCTTCTTGCCTTCCTTCTGCTTCTCGAGGAGCTTGCGCTTGCGGGAGATGTCGCCGCCGTAGCATTTCGCGAGGACGTTCTTGCGCAGCGCCTTCACGGTCTCGCGGGCGACGATGCGGTTGCCGATCGCCGCCTGCAGCGCGACCTCGAACATCTGGCGGGGGATGAACTCCCTCATCTTCTCGACGAGCATCTTGCCGCGCGGGAAAGCCTTGTCCTTGTGGACGATCAGCGACAGCGCGTCCAGCGGCTCGCCGTTGACCAGGATGTCCATCTTCACGAGATCGCTCTCGCGGTAGCCGATGAACTGATAGTCGAGCGACGCGTAGCCGCGCGAGATCGACTTGAGCTTGTCGAAGAAGTCGAGGATGACTTCGTTGAGCGGCATGTCGTACACGATCATCACGCGGTTCGCGGCGACGTACTCCAGCTTCTTCTGGATGCCGCGGCGGTCGATGGCCAGCGCGAGAATCGGTCCGACGAATTCGTCGGTGCTCAGGATCGTGACCTCGAAGAACGGCTCCTCGATCATCGCGATGTACGACGGGTCGGGCAGCTTCTGCGGGTTCTCGACCTCGATGACCTCGCCGTCCGTGAGGGTCACCCGGTAGCGCGCGCCCGGCGCGGTGGTCAGCAGCTCGAGATTGAACTCCCGCTCCAGCCGCTCCTGGATGATCTCCATGTGCAGGAGGCCGAGGAAGCCGCAGCGGAAACCGAAGCCCAGGGCGACGGAGTTCTCGGGCTCGTAGGAGAACGACGCGTCGTTGAGCTTCAGCTTCGCCACCGCGTCGCGGAGGTTCTCGTAGTCCTCGGTGTTGATCGGGAAGAGGCCCGCGAACACCATCGGCTTCACTTCCTGGAAGCCGGGCAGCGGCACGGGGTTCTGCCGCACCTGGGCGATGGTGTCGCCGATCTTGGCCTGGACGATGTCGCGGATGTTCGCGAAGAAGAAACCGACCTCGCCGACGCCGAGGGAGTCGACGACCTTCGGCTTCGGCGTGAAGATGCCCAGCTCCGCGACCTCGTACTCGCGGCCCGTGGACATGAACACGACCTTCATGCCCCTTGCGCAGCTCGCCGTCCACCACGCGCACCATGCAGACGACGCCGCGATACGGGTCGTACCAGGAGTCGAACAGGAGCGCGCGCGTCTCCCCCGCGGGATTCCCGGACGGCGCCGGGATGTGGGTGATGATCTTCTCGAGGATCTCTGCGACGCCGATGCCTGCCTTGGCCGAGGCCAGCACGGCGTCGTGGGCGTCGAGTCCGATGACGTTCTCGATCTGCTCGCGGACGCGCTCCGGCTCCGCCGAGGGAAGGTCGACCTTGTTGATGACCGGGAGGATGGCCAGGTTGTTGTTGATGGCCAGGTAGCTGTTGGCGAGGGTCTGGGCCTCGACGCCCTGCGTCGCGTCGACGACCAGGATGGCCCCTTCGCACGCCGCCAGGCTGCGCGAGACTTCGTAGGTGAAGTCGACGTGGCCCGGGGTGTCGATGAGGTTGAAGGTGTACTCCTCCCCGTCCTTCGTCCGGTACTTGAGCATCACCGCACGGGCCTTGATGGTGATGCCGCGCTCGCGCTCGAGGTCCATGTCATCGAGCATCTGCTCGTGCATCTCCCGCTGTTCGACGGCGCCGGTCATCTGCAGCAGGCGATCGGACAAGGTGGTCTTGCCGTGATCGATGTGCGCGATGATCGAGAAATTACGGATTTTTGAAGGCTCGGGCATGAGTCGCGGGCCAATTAACACGAATACCTCAGATTGTCATCCCTTCCACTGGTGGCCGCAGTCGAGGCAGACCCGCTGATTCAGGACGAGATGCGCCAGAACGACCACGGCGATCATCACCCCGGCCACGAGCGCGGCGTTCATTTTGAAGACCAGGACGGCCGGGATGGCCAGGGCCACCAGCACGAGATAGACGAGCCAGATGGCGTTCCCGCCGCGGCGGGTGCGCTCGGAGCTGCAATTGGGACAGTTCATAGGGAGTGCGGTGGCGTGGGAGGAGTGTGTCTCAAAAGTGGTGCCGGCGCCACGCCGGCCGGAGCGCTGGCGTCCCGCCGGCTGTTCGGGCGGCGTCCCCGCCGCCCGGGCGCTCGGGAGAACGGAGCCTCTCGCATCGTGGCACGCGCCCCCGCCCAACCCAGGTGGCGGCGCGGGACGCCGCCACATCAGCCGCCGGGACGGCGGCGGTCCTGTGGGCGCCGCACTCCAATGATATCGTCCAAGCCCGATGGACCTCGGAATCAACGACCGCGTCGCCATGGTCGCCGCCGCCTCGAAGGGCCTCGGGCGTGCGATCGCCGAGGCGCTGGCGGCCGAGGGGTGCAGGCTGTCGGTCTGCTCGCGCTCCCGACCCCTCGAGCCCGTCCGCCCTCCCTCGGCGATGACCTTGTCCGTCGCCTGCGACGTCTCGAAGGCCGAAGACCTGCAGCGCTGGTACGACGCCACCATCGAGCGCTTCGGCCAGGTCGACATCCTCGTCACCAACACCGGCGGCCCACCCGCGGCGCCGTTCCTCAAACTGACCGAGGAACAGTGGGCCGAGCGGCATCGACTCGACGCTGCTGAACGTCGTACGCCTCTGCCGGATCGTCATCCCCGGCATGCAGCAGCGCGGAGTGGGGACGCATCGTCCACCTGACGTCGTTCGTCGCCAAGCAGCCGACCGAGCTGCTCACGGTCAGCTCCACGCTGCGCGCCGGCATCTCCGCCCTCACCAAGACGCTCGCCGACCAGGTCGCGAAGGACGGCATCCTCGTCAACGCCGTCCTCCCCGGCCACTTCCTCACCGACCGCCAGAAGCAGCTCAGCGAGATCCGCGCGAAAGACCAGGGCATCACCCCCCAGCAGTACCTCCGACAAAGCCGTGACCGCGATCCCCCTGGGCCGCTACGGCCAGCCCAGCGAGCTCGCGGACGTCGTCGCGTTCCTCTGCAGCGAGCGCGCGTCGTTCGTCACGGGCAGCTCCGTGCTGGTGGACGGCGGGCAGTATCGGGGGTACTGACGTAGGGCGTGGCTTCAGCCCCTGGCTTCAGCCCGCCCCCCGGGTGCGCCGGTACGGTTCACGTGAAGGGTCCGTTCGCCCGAGGGGCGGGCTGAAGCCACGCCCTACGTTACGACGCCCCGCTTTGCGTCCGCCCTGAACCTCGTCCCCTCCGACGCGTGCCATGCGTACGGGATCTGGTCCGAGTCGTACGGCAATCGCCAGTGGTCGGGGTCTTCGTAGTCGTAGGCCAGCTGTCGGGAAGTTGAGCACCAGGGCGTCGCTCGTGCCGAGGTTCTGGAGGCCGTGCCAGATGCCGGTCGGGAGGACGATGAACGTCGGGCGCGCGTCGCCGACGTGATACTCCTTCAGCATGCCGTGCGTCGGGCTCTCGTCGCGGCCGTCGTAGAGCACGACCTTCAGGTGTCCCTGATTGACGAACAGGCGGTCGACCGATTTCATGTGGCAGCTCCACGCGCCGATCGCGCCGGGGAACAGGCGGGACTGGTAGATGTGGACGACCGGCAGGCCGGTGGGGTCCCATTCGCGCCGGTAGGACTCGGTGATGATGCCGTGGTCGCGCGGGACGTGCAGCACTTCGCGCATCACCACACCGTCGATGCCGGAGCCGATCTTCTGCCAGTCACTGGTGACGATCTGCGGGTCTTTCTGTGCACCTTGAAGCATCACTTTCTCCTCAACCACTCGTCAGCCGCGAACTCCCTTGTAACGCTGAAGCTGCCGGACGAGAGCGCCTTTCTGCGGCCGGATGCGCCGCCACACCACGCCCGGCAGCCGCCACGGCTGCACCATCAGCCGCAGGAGCCGCTCCGGAATCGTCGGGCGGATCTCGCGCATGGCCATGCTCACCAGCTCCGTCATCTCCAGATCCGGCTCGGACCGGATGCGCGCCAGCCACGCCGCCTGCTCGTGCGACGGACGCTCCCGATAGACCCCTCGGCGCGCCCCCGCCGAGAGCTTGATTCCGGTCAGCCGCGGCACGAACGTGAACCGCAGGCCGGCTTCCCGCGCGCGTTGCCAGAGATCCCACTCCGGAAAGACCTTGATCGCGCGGTAGTCGCGCCAGCCGCCGGCGACGTCGATCATCGAGCGGCGATGCATCGTCCCTGACGGAAACAGCGTTGCGGCCTGCCGCTTGCCGTCCGGCCAGACGAGAGCGATCGTCGAGTGCGCGACATCCGCACCGGCGTCGAGCGCCGGCACGAGCACTTCGAGATGGTGCGGCAGCCAGAGATCGTCGTGGCCGAGGTAGGCGATGTGCTCACCGCGCGCGACGCGGATCCCCTCGTTGTTCGGACCGCTCTGGTGGCCGTGGCGGAGGATGTTGATCCACCGCACGCGCGGATCGCCGATGCCGCGGACGACCTCCTCCGAATCGTCCGTACAGCCGTCACCGATCACCAGCAGCTCGAAATCGGAGAAGGTCTGCCCGAGCACGCTCCCGATCGAGTACGGGAGCACCGAGCTCCAGTTGTACGTCGCGATGATGACGGTGACGCGAGGACTCATCGAAGACGGTTCATTGTCGCTCAATCCCAGCTCGTGCCGTTCATCTGCGCCACGATCTTCGCCACCTCGATGTAATCCGCGCCGTCGCCGAGCTGATTCAGCGCGCCCGAGAAGAGGTGCTGCGTCAGCGCGAGCATCGGCGTCGCGGCGTGCTGCTGATGCGACAGCGACGCGGCGATGCGGATGTCCTTGTCGTGATGGAGCAGCTTGAATACCAGCGGCCACTTGCCGTCGCGCAGGCGCATCGGCAGGAGGTTCTCGCTGGCGTTCGAGCGTCCGCTGCCGGCGTTCGTCACTTCCAGCGCCGTCTTCATGTCGATTCCGAACTGCTTCGCGAGGAGCAGGCACTCCGAGGTGATCCAGACCGTGGCGCCCATGATCGTGTTCGTCAGGACCTTGATCGCGTGGCCGGCGCCGACCGGGCCGACGTGGATGAGCGTCTTGCCATTCAGTTTGCAGGATCTCGCGAGCGCGCTCGAAGTTCTCCGGCGTCCCGCCGATCATGATCGTCAGCGTCGCGTTCTCCGCGCCGACCACCGCGCCCGTAACCGGTGCGTCGACGAACTCCACGCCCTTCCCGGCCAGGCGGCACGCGGTCTCGCGGCTCACGTTCGGATCGCCGCTCGTCGCGTCGATCCAGAGCGTGCCTTTCTTCAGGTGCGGCTCGAGCTGGCCGACGATCTCGTCGACCTCTTTCGACGTCGGCAGGATCGTGATGATGACCTCCGCATCCGCAACGGCGGCGAGGTCGTTCGCCAGCGTCGTTCCGTGCTCGCGCGCGTGGCGCTCCGCTTTCTCGCGCGTCCGGTTCCAGACGACGACTTCGTGCTCCTTCGCGAGATGGCGCGCCATCGGGTAGCCCATGGCGCCCAGTCCGATGAATCCGATCTTCATACGCCCTCAATCAGCCCCGAGCGAGCGGAGCGAGTCGAGGGGCCAGCTTAGCATTTACGCCGCGCGCGCTTCGCAGGTGCTAAGCCGACCCCTCGACTCGCTTCGCTCGCTCGGGGTTTAATCACCGCATGACCTTCGACGAGACCTACAAATCCGCCTACGGCTTCCCCGAGCCCGCCATCGACGTCGGCTATGTGCTGCGCGACGGGAGCCCCACGGGCGAGCTGCCGATCCGCATTCCGCTGCGGATGATGAACCGGCACGGGATGATCGCCGGCTCGACGGGCACGGGTAAGACGCGCACGCTGCAGCTCCTCGCGGAAGGACTCTCGCGTGCGGGCGTGCCGGTGTTCCTCGCCGACGTGAAGGGCGATCTCGCCGGCATGAGCATCGCGGGCGAGGCGAGCGAGCGGCTCGTACAGCGCGCGGCCGCGGTCGGCCGTACGCACACGCCGGAGTCGTTCCCGGCCGAGTTCTTCAGCCTCACCGGCAATCGCGGCATTCAGCTGCGCGCGACCATCTCGTCCTTCGGGCCGATTCTCCTCGGCAAGGTCCTGGATCTGACCGAGGTGCAGCAGAGCGTGCTGGCGATGGTCTTCAAATACTGCGACGACCGGAAGATGCCGCTCCTCGACTTCGACGACCTCCGCGGCGTGCTGAACTACCTCACCACCGACGGCAAGGAAGACCTGAAGAACTACGGCGGGATGTCGTCCGCGACGGTCGGCGTGCTGGTGCGGAAGATGGTCGAGCTGGAGCAGCAGGGCGCGTCGAAGTTCTTCGGCGAGCCGGAGCTGGACATGAACGACCTGCTGCGCGTGGTGAACGGCAAGGGCGTGGTGAACATCCTCTCGCTGGCCGACGTGCAGGACAAGCCCCGCCTCTACTCCACCTTCCTCATGTGGCTCCTCGGGCAGTTCTACTATCGGATGCCCGAGGTGGGGGATCGCGGACAAGCCGAAGCTCGTGTTCTTCTTCGACGAGGCGCACCAGCTCTTCGACGACGCGTCGTCCGCGCTCGTGCAGCACATCGAGCAGGTGGCGCGGCTGATCCGCTCGAAGGGCATCGGCGTCTTCTTCATCACCCAGACGCCGAAGGACGTCGACGAGGACGTGCTGGCGCAGCTCGGCAACCGCGTGCAGCACGCGATCCGCGCGTTCACGCCGAAGGACGCGAAGAACGTCAAGGCCACGGCGTCGACGTTCCCGCAGAGCCCTTACGTGAACGTCGCCGAGAGCCTGACGACCCTCGGCATCGGCGAGGCGCTGGTGACCGTGCTCGATCCGAAAGGCATCCCGACGCCGGTCGCCGCGGTGCAGATCCTGGCTCCGTCGGCGGCGATGACCGCGGTGGACGACGCGCAGTACGCGCGGACGATGTCGGCGTCGCCGATCGCGCCGAAGTACGCGACGGCGATCAACCGCGAGAGCGCGCACGAGATCCTGCAGAAGAAGCTCGAGAGCGCGGCGGCCGCGGCGGCGGAAGAAAAACCGGAGCCGGCGAGCTCGGACGATTTCGAGTGGCGGCAGACGTCGCGCGCACCGCGACGAAGGGCGGCACCTGCCCGGCCGCGGACGACCGTGCTGGAGCGGACGATGAACAACGTCGCGCGCCAGGCGACCCGGACGGTGACGCAGCAGATCGTGCGGGGGATCTTCGGGATGTTGAAGGGACGGTAAAACAAAAAAGGACGGGCCGTTAAGCCCGCCTTTGTTTCAGACGCCCATCGAGACCCTCCGGCTCGCGTTGCAGAGAGAGAGAGGTAGCTTCAGCAATTCCACGGAGGCACGCCCATTCGCCCGCTCTTCCGTGGTTGGGTCCGAGGTGGGCGCAAACTGAAGGGTCTCGATCGACGTCTCAAAGAGCTGTACTACCAAAAGAAAAGGGGCACTACGCCCCTTTGTTGCCGTTTCCGGCGCTGTCTCAAACCCGAGGGCGAATCTATACCACGACCCCGGACCAAAACGTGAGCCCGATCACATTTTCACGTTTTGGCCTTGTACCAGTCCGCATTGATCTCGGTGTAGTGCTTCCACTGGTCAGGCACCAGGTCGGCCGGGAAGATGGCCTGGACCGGGCACGCCGGCTCGCACGCCCCGCAGTCGATGCAGACCTCGGGGTCGATGTAGAGCATGGTGTAGGACTCGAAGTCCGACTCATCCTTGCGGGGATGGATGCAGTCGACCGGACAGACGTCGACGCAGGCGGTATCTTTCGTGTTCACGCACGGTTCTGCAATCACATAGGTCATCTCGGACGATTCCTCCGGCACCCGTCAAGGGGGCGCCATTTTACGTCACTCGTTCCACTTCCGGATGGACTCGATCTGGTAATCGTTCCCCATGAAGGTCACGATGTCCCCCGAAGCGTGGCCCATGAGCTTGCCCGGCCACCTCGGACTGATTCGAGTACACGCCGCGCTCGGGGTCGGACTCCCAGGGCCCGAGGATCGTGACTTCGCGGCGGGCGTCGCCGTTCGAGAGCTCGACCTTCGTCCCGACGCGCACGACGCTCGCATCGAGCTGCGACGCGTCGAGCACCCGCACGCGGGAGATCTCGGAGGCCAGCTCGCCGACGCGCGCGGAGAGGAACTCGGCCCGCGTCCGCGCGGCCTTGTACTCGAAGTTCTCGCGCAGATCGCCCATCTCCCGCGCGGCCTGCAGCGCCTTCGAGTTCGCCGGGATCTCGACGTTCTTGAGGTGCTGGAGCTCGCCGCGCTTCTTCTCCAGCGACTCCGCGGTCGCGTACACCGGCTCCTGCTGCGGCTCGCGCAGCGTCGGAAACTTCATCAGCGCCGCCTGACGGACGATGTCGCGGCGGTACTCCTCGAGCGCGCCGTAGCGTTCGAGCGTGTCGACGAGCTTGCGGGCCTGCTCCTCGTTGTCCTCGCGCATCACGATGCGCACCGCGAGGCCGCCCTTCTCGAACATCTCCTTGAGCCGCGCGCGGCTTCCGGAGAATTCGTCGTGCGTGAGCGCGTCGAGGATCTGGAAGAGGAGCGCGTAGTTCGCGCGCTCGCCGAGCGACTCGTCGTCCGCGAGGCGTTTCGCGTACCAGTAGAACGCGTGCGGGTAGCGCCGCGGGTAGCGGAGAGTCATGTCGACCAGGCGGTCGCGCATCTCCGGACGGCCCGCTTCTTCGAGGGCCGTCACGATGTTGGTGAGGAAGCGCGGCTCGGATTCGAGGAAGAACGCCTCGCTGTACACCTTCGGCCAGTCTTCGTGGACCTCACGCACGACCGCGAGCGCGCGCTCGCGCAGGGCCTTGTCGTTGATGCCGGAGACCGTGCGCGAGGCCGTGGGCCCCATGAGCAGAGCGTTGGATTCGAACGGCGCTTCGAAGTTGCCGGGCAGCGACTCGAGGGTCGCGAGGATCTGCCACGCGGTGGACGCGTCCGTGCGCGCCAGGCGTCCGGCCTCACCGGCGAGCGCGGACGCGAAGGTGTCTGCGAGGGCCTGGTTCCGGCCGGAGTGCTTCCGCGCGAGGTCGAGCTTGGCCTTGACGTCCGCGCGCTCGAAGTCGCGCCGGATCACGGCCTCGGCGTCGGAGCTCGATCCCGCGAACGCGTAGGTGGCCTTGGCGCCGGTGCCGCTGGTGACGATCTGCGGGTTCTTCCGCGCGTTCGTCCACCACGTGCTCCACTTCCCTTCCGGCACGATGCCGATGACGGAGTCGCGTACCTCGGGCATCACCATCGGACGTCCGAAGCTCTGGAGGATGCGCGCGAAGAATTCGGATGGCGAGTCTTTCGCCTGCTTCTTCGCGCCCTCGGGATCGGTGAACTTCTCGCGCAGGACGTGGCCTTCGGGCAGCGGGATGAGGTACTTCGCAGCGGCGCCGAGGGGGACGGAGACGCGCTTGTCGTTCTCGAAATCGAGGCGGCAGATGCCGAGCTCCGGATTCAGCTCCGTGACCCGTCCCGCGCCGCGGCCGGTCATGAAGAAGCACTCCCCTTCGTCGTACGTGAGCCAGGTCTCGATCTTGTCGGCGCGCTCGACGGGATTGCTCTGGGGGTCGCCGTAGTTCGCGAACTTGAAGGTGCGCGCGAAGCTCTTGTGCTCCCCGAGGGATTTGCGGAGAGCTTCTTCGATCTGCGGGCGGAGGGTGGCGGGATGCTTCGAGAGGCGGCCGATCTCCTTGAGCACGTGCAGCCGCTGTGGCCAGAGCTTGCGCTCCTTGAGGGTGTCGGCGAGGAGACCGAGGAGCGTGTCCGACTGCGTGCGCTGCTCGGCCTTGCGCAGAGCCTTCGCCGCGTTGATGAACGTGTCGGCGTCGGTGGGGTCCTTTTCGATCTGATCGAGCCAGAGGGCCTCGAGATCGTCGAACTTCTTTTGCTGAATCAGTGCATTCGCATCTTCGCGGAACGGCATCGGGTGGATTCTATGACAACCGTTGACAGTCGGCAGTTGGCAGTTGGCAGGAAAATGAAAGAGCCGGGCTCAGCCCGGCTCTCCTGACAATTGCCAACTGTGAACTGTCGATGGACTACCGGCGCATCTTCACCAGCGCCTTGAACACGTCGAACGGAAGCTGCTCGGCATGGACGATGTGGCGAAGGTGATGGAGCGTGGCACGGCGATCCTTCACGTCGTCGACGGTCAGGTTGTGCTTCCGCAGAAGCTCGTGGGCTTTGTTCTCGGGCATGGTTCTCCCCTGTTGAGTTGGAAACTCGGTTGAGTCGCGATCAACCGCAGGCGCCGGGACGCTATTCCGTGCGCAACCGTTCGAGGATCTTCTCGTGGACGCCGCCAAACGCGCCGGAGGACATCACCAGGATGACATCCCCATCCGCCGCATCTCTCGCGACCCTCGCCGCGATGGCGTCGACGTCGTCGATCTGTTCGGCGGGGATGCCGTCCGTGTTCAGCCGGTCGTTGATGGTCTCCACCGACATCATCTTGTCGAGCCCGTACCGGGTCTCGTAGCGGTCGCGGTGGAACACCGGGCCGATGATCACGCGGTCCGCGCCGTGAAAGGCGTCGATGTAGCCGCTCTCAAACTCCTTCCGTGACGACGAGATCGAGCGCGGCTCGAACAGCGCCCAGATGCGCTGGCCGGGATAACGCTTGCGCGCGCCGGCCATGGTCGTGGCGATGGCCGTAGGGTGATGGGCGAAGTCGTCGATGACCGTCACGCCGCGCTCCACGCCGCGCACTTCCATCCTTCGCTTGATGCCACGGAACGTCTCCAGCCCTTTCTGGATCTCCTCCGCGGAGACGCCGCGCAGGCGCGCGATGACCGCGTCCGCGAGCGCGTTCAGCACGTTGTGGCTCCCGGAGAGCGTCGTGCGGAAACGCGCCCACTCCTTCCCTTCCCACCACGCCGTGAACTCCGTCCCCTCGGGGCCCTCCACCGCGTCGGTCGCGAAGGTGTCGCACTTGCGGTCCCACCCGAACGTCACCCAACGCGCGCGTGCCTCGCCGCGCAGCGACATCACGTTCGCGTCGTCGCCGTTCGCGACGATCACGTCGTCCGGCGCCATCTGCTGCACGGCCTTGCGGAACGCGCTGAGAATGGCCTCCAGGTCGGCGTAGATGTCGGCGTGGTCGAATTCGATGTTGTTCACCAGCAGCGTGTTGGCGTGGTAGTGCAGGAACTTCGGACCCTTGTCGAAGAAGGCCGTGTTGTACTCGTCGCCTTCGATGACGAACTCCGGCCCCTCGCCGAGCTTGAAGTTCTGATTGAAGTTGAGGGGAATGCCGCCGACGACCATCCCGGGATCGCGTCCCGCGGACTCGAGCAACCAGGCCATCAGCGACGTCGTCGTGGTTTTGCCATGAGTCCCGGTCACCACGACGGAGTGCTTCCCTCGGATGAACAGGTGGTAGATGGCCTCGGGCATGGATGTGTACGGCAGGTCCAGCTCCAGGGTCGCGGCCGCTTCGGCATTTGTTACAGCCGCAACATTTCCGATCACCACGAGGTCGGGGCGGAACGTCTCCAGGTGCTGTTTCGTATACCCCTCGAGCACGGGGATCCCGAGTCGTTCGAGGTATGTCGACATGGGCGGATAGACGTGCTCATCCGAACCGGCGACTTCGTAACCGCGCTTCTGGAGCATCCCGGCGAGCGAGGCCATGGCGGTGCCGCCGATTCCGATCAGATAGACTCTTCGTACGTCCGGTAGTTCTTTCAGGTGAGGCATTCGCGGCGTAGTGTCGCAAATTTCGTGCTCTTTGACCCCAAAAGCCGAGGAATGGCCCCTCCGGTGGGGCTGTTCGAAACCAACAGTCAACGATTCAGGTTCAATCTCAGGAGGATTTCCCGCATGTCGAAGCGATTGTTTTCGATGACTCTCGCCCTCGCCCTGACGCTCACGGCATCGGTTGCCAGCGCGCAGGACAAGAAGGCAACGGACGCGACCAAGGCCCCGCGCCTGACACTGGTCGAGCCGCTCAAGGATTTCGGAACCGTTCCGAAGGGTGAAAAGATCGACTGGTCGTTCGAGATCAAGAACACCGGCTCCGCCGATCTCGAGATTCTCGCGGCCAAGCCGGCGTGCGGCTGCACCGTCGCCGACTTCGACAAGGTCATCAAGCCGGGCCAGACCGGCAAGGTCACGGCGCACGTCGACACGACGGCCTTCGCCGGCCCGATCTCGAAGGCCGTCACGCTCGAGACCAACGACCCGAACACGCCGAACGCGCAGGTCACGATCTCCGCGATCGTGAAGCCGTACGTCGAGGCCTACCCGGTCGGCTACGTCCGCTTCAACATGCTGCAGGGCGACGTCGAGAAGCAGAGCGTCACGATCTACACCGAAGAGGACGCGCCGTTCGAGATCCTCAAGGTCGACTCCCCGCAGGAGTGGATCAAGGTCGAGACCGCGAAGCTGGAAGGCGCCGCGCTCGTCCCGTCCATCGGCCGCAAGGGCGCGAACCAGTACAAGCTCGACGTCACCGTCGGCGGCCCGGATGCGAAGGTCGGCCCGCTGGCCGAGAAGGTCCGCATCACCACGAACTCCAAGCACCAACCGGAGTACTGGGTGAGCATCGCCGGTGTCGTCCGCCCGGCGTTCCGCGTCGAGCCGACCGGCGTCAACTTCGGTGAAGTCGCGCCGAGCGACTCCGCCGCCACGCGCACGATCTCGATCCGCTCGAACAACCTGAAGACCCCGGGCACGTTCTCGGTCACGAAGGTCGAGTCGGGCGTTGCGGGCGTCACCGCCAACGTCGCGCCGACCGACAAGCCGGGCGAGTTCTCCGTCACGCTGCAGGTGGCGAAGGACGCCAAGCCGGGCGCCGTCGACGGCAACGTCACGGTCTACACCAACGACACCGCGAAGCCGACGGTCGTGATCCCGGTCAAGGGCACGATCAAGGCCGCGTCGTAAGTCGCTTCCCCACGATTCCAACGCCAGCGGCGGGCTTCGGCCCGCCGCTTTGTTTCAGAGCACCACCGACACGCCCGTCCCGTCGCCTACCGGCAGCACGGACGTGATCAGCCGGTCGTCCGTCGCGATGCGCTTGTTGAACGCGCGCAGCGCATCCGTGGGTCCATCGTGCTCACCCGCCGCGACACGCCCCTTCCACAGCAGGTTATCGCACACGATCACCGCGCCGGCCTCCAGCTTCGGCAGGAGCGCATCCAGGTAGTCCTCGTACTCGGTCTTCACGCAGTCGATGAAGACGAAGTCGAACGGACCGGTGAGGCGCGGCAGGACATCCAGCGCCGCCCCCTCGTGGAACACCACCCGGCAAGGCAGCCCCGCCTCGGCCACGAAACGCCGCGCCGTGCTCAGCGTGTTGTGATCGATCTCGATCGTCTCGACCACGGCCTCCGGCCCGCACTCGCGTCCGAGGACGATCACGGAGTAGCCGATGTTCGTCCCGACCTCCAGCACCCGCCGCGGCCTCTTCATCCGCACCAGCCCCCGCATGAGCTGCGCGACCTCCGGATCCGCGATCGGATGGTCGTTCTCCTCCGCGAACTTCTCCATGTGCTCCAGCAGCGCGTCGCGCGCGGGCAACAGTGAATCGAGATACTCCGCCTGATTGCGGCGCAGGATGGCGTCGATACGGTCTTTCATGCGCTGGGGATTCTAGCGGGGAATGGCTGTCGCCCGCTCACGCGGGCTCGTTCCCACGGCCGCGCGCGCGTTCCCCTGGCTGAAGCCGGGGTCTATTTTCTGTAGTCCGCTACGCGGACATATGAGGATGCCCGCGGTAGTGAGCGGCAACCCTGATCTCGCGCGTTCCCGGCTGAAGCCGAAATGGCGTTAACTTTAGGCGAGCGCGCCCCTCACCCGGCCTTCGGCCACCCTCTCCCCGCGCTCACGCACGGGGAGAGGGGATGACCAGGTTCCTTCTCGCGAGAGACAGGCTATCCATTTTCTTTCTTGCGAGATGCACGTTTCCTCGCCCTTCTCCCCTCAGTGAGGGGAGAAGGTGCCGAAGGCGGATGAGGGGCGCGCTCGCCTAAAGTGAGCGCCTTTGCGACTGAAGCTACAGGGCGATTGGTCTAATCGCCTTCATCCGCGAAGAACTCTTCGATGGAGAGCTCCCGAGCCTCGCCGCTGTCGAGTCGCTGCTTTCTACGCTCGACTTCACTCACCCACGCATCTCGCCACCCGGACCTGTCGCGATATTTCTCGCGCAGCTTGCGGAAAACCTCCTCGCCAGGAATCGTCTTCGCCGTTCCCGCTTCGACCTCACGGACGCGGCGCTCAGATTCTTCGATCCACGCCTGCTCGATCTCGCGTTCCTCCGCCGTCATGAGGCTGCCGTGGAGGAGCTGGATGAGTTGCGCGCGATCTTCGAGCGAGAGCCGCAGCGCGTCGTGGAAAACGTCGTCGAGTGTACGTGCCACGGCACCGAGTGTACCTCGGAGCCTAACCCTTACCGCGCCTCCACCGCCTCGCGGAGCTTCTCCGCCTGGAAGTGGGCGTTCAACGGCTCGATCAACACGTCGATGTAGCCGTTCATGACGTCGGGGAGGTTGTGGACGGTGAGGCCGATGCGGTGGTCGGTGACGCGGTCCTGGGGGAAGTTGTAGGTGCGGATCTTTTCGCTGCGGTCGCCGGAGCCGATCATGCCTTTGCGGGTCGCGGACAGCTCGGCTTCGCGCTTCTGGCGCTCGATGTCGTAGAGGCGCGCCTTCAGCACTTTGAGCGCCTTCGCGCGATTCTTGATCTGCGACTTCTCGTCCTGACACGACACCACGACGCCCGAGGGGAGGTGGGTCATGCGGACGGCGGAGTAGGTGGTGTTGACCGACTGCCCACCAGGTCCGGACGAGCAGAACGTATCGATGCGCAGGTCCTTCTCGTTGATCTGGATGTCGATGTCCTCGACCTCGGGCAGCACGGCCACGGTGATCGCGGACGTGTGGATGCGCCCCTGCGTTTCGGTGGCGGGCACGCGCTGCACGCGGTGGACGCCGGGCTCGAACTTCAGGCGCGAGTACGGCTTGTCGCCCTCGATCTGCAGCGTGGCGTCCTTGATGCCGTTGACGGACGAGTAGTTGGCGTCCGTGATCTCCACCTTCCAGCGCTTCATCTCCGCGTAGCGGATGTACATGCGCATGATCTCGGCGGCGAACAGGGAGGCCTCGTCGCCGCCCGTGCCGGCGCGGATCTCGACGAAGACGTTCTTCTCGTCGTTCGGGTCGCGGGGCTGGAGGAGGACTTTCAGCTGCGACTCGAGGCCCGGCTCCTGCGGCTCGAGCTCGCTCAGCTCCATCTCCGCGAGCTCGCGCATGTCGTCGTCGGCGCGGGCCATCTCCTTCGCCTCGGCGATCCGCTTGCGGATGTCGCGGAGCTGGCGGTACTTCGCCACGACCTCTTCGATCTCGGCGATCGACTTCATGGTCTTGCGGTACGCGGACACGTCCGTCACGACGGAGGGATCTTCGATCTTCCGCTGAAGCTCTTCGTAGCGTTGTTCGATTTCGTCGAGTTTGTCGTACATACGCGCAGCGCTCCCAAGGAATGGAGAGGATCCTTCGCCGTCTACGCGGCTCAGGATGACAGAAGCGTCGCTAAGCGACGGCGGCTTGTTCGGGCTCGACCGCGTCGTAGAGCAGCGCTTCTTTGAGCGCGATGATCGCGATCTCGAGCTGCTTGTCGTCCGGCTCTTTGGTCGTGATCCGCTGCAGCCACATGCCGGGGCGGACCAGCACCTTGCAGACCGGGTTGGCCAGGTGCCGCGCGGAGAAGCGGATGATCTCGTACGCGAGGCCGGCGATGAGCGGGATGAGCACCACGCGCGCGCCGAACTTCACCGCGAACGGCGCCGTCGACGGGACCAGCGAGAACACGACGATCGAGATGACCATGACGAACATCAGGAAGCTCGTCCCGCAGCGCGGGTGCAGCGTCGACTTCCCGCGGGCGTTGTCGACCGTGAGGTCCTCATTCGCCTCGAACGTGTAGACCGTCTTGTGCTCCGCACCGTGGTACTGGAACACGCGGCGGATGTCTTCCATCATGGAGATGGACCAGACGTACACGAAGAAGAAGATCCCCCGGATCACGCCGTCGATGGCGTTGTAGGCGAAGTTCCCCATCTCCGGCAGCAGGTAGTGCCGGATCAGGTTCGTCAGGCCGAGGGGGGCCAGGATGAACAGACCGACGCCGAGGACGAGCGCGAGGCCCATCGAGCCGGCGATGGCCCAGTTCGACATCTCCTCTTCCCCTTCCTCACCCGCCGAGGCCACGCTCGCCGAGTAGTTCAGCGCGCGCATGCCCAGGATCAACGACTGGATCAGCACGACCGAGCCGCGGAGGACGGGGATCTTGAGGAACGGGTACTTCTGCGTGACGGACGTGAGCTTGTCCTTGCGGATGCTCACGCCCCCGTCCGGCTGGCGGACGGCCACGGAGTAGCCGGTCAGCGAACGCATCATCACGCCCTCGATGACCGCCTGGCCACCGATGAGCATGTCGACGTTCTTGTCGGGCCTGGCGCTCCCTGCGACCTTGCGATCGCTCGGCATGGCAGACGTCAGTCCATTCGTAAACGCCCCGAAGGCGCCCGCGATGATCCGGGCCGAGCCACGCCAGAGGGAGGCCATTATTTCTTCCCGTACTTCTTCTGGAAGCGGTCGATGCGGCCGGCCGTGTCGACGAGCTTCTGCTTGCCGGTGAAGAAGGGGTGGCACTTGGAGCAGATCTCGACGCGCAGTTCCTTGCGGGTGGAGCCGGTGGTCCAGCCCTCGCCGCACGCACAATGGACGGTGACCTGCTGATACTTCGGATGGATTTCTGGTTTCATTGCTAGATCCTTCGGTGGCGTAGGAACGGGCAGTATAAGGGAAAAATTCTGGGGGGTTAGTTGACAGTCGGCAGTTGGCAGTTCACAGGAGGCCCCCGCCCTCTCCCCGTGGGTGGCGGGCTCTCCTGTCAACCGCCAACTGTCAACTGCCAACTCCGGTCAGGAGTGCTTCACCACCACGTTCTCCAGCAGGTTCGCCACGTCCTCGCACCGGTCGGTGGCCCGTTCGAGGACGTCCAGGATCTCTTTCCACTTCATGACCGAGATCGGGTCCCGCTCCTCGTCGAAGAGGAGCCCGATGGCGGCCTTATGGATGCGGTCGGCCTCGTTTTCGAGGCGGTTGATCTCGATCGTACGCTCGAGCACGCCTTTCGCGGATCTCCAGCGCCTCGACCGCCCGGCGGATCTCGTCGCTCTGCTCGAGGATCACCCGGACCAGCTCCCGCGCCCCGCCGCGGATCTTCTCGATCTTGTAGAGGGGGATCAGGTGGGCGGCGTTGTCCATCTCGTCCATGACGTCGTCCAGCGTCTTGGCGAGCGAATGGATGTCCTCGCGGTCGATGGGCGTGACGAAGGTCTTGTTCAGGCGCTGGATGATCTCGTGGGTCAGGAAGTCGCACTGGTGCTCGACTTCCTTGATCTCATAGGCCTTGTCCCACTCCGGCGGATCCGCGGCCAGCATCTGCTCGAGCAGGCGTGCGCCCTTTTTGAGCTGATCCGCGAACAGCTTGAAGTCGTCGTAGAACTTTTCTTCGCGGGGAATCAGAGAACTGAAGCGCCGCCATGAAGCGGCGCATTCTACGCCATCGCTACGGAAGCCTGACCTCGAACGTCGCGCCCCTTCCCTGACCGGTTGAACGCCCGGATCGAGCCGCCGTGGGCCACGACGAGGTGCTTGGCGATCGCGAGGCCGAGGCCGGTGCCGGGCTGCGAGCGGCTGCGGTCGACGCGATAGAAGCGGTTGAAGACCCGCTCCAGTTCGTGCGGCGGGATGCCCGGCCCCTCGTCCGACACGCGCACGACCGCATCGCCGTTTTCGGAGGCCAGCTCCACCGACACCGCACCCGCCGCGCCGCCGTGCTTGCAGGCGTTGTCGAGGAGGTTCGTGAAGATCTGCTGCGCGCGGGCTCGAGGTCGATGACGCGGCCGCCGGCGCGCTTCGACCTGGCTGCCTGAAGTCCTCGCACAGCTCGAGCATCAGGTCGCGCAGGTTCACCTCGCGGCGCTGCAGGACGAGCTCGCCGGATCTCGATCTGGTTCAGCTCCGAGAGGTCGCTCACCAGGCGCTCGATGCGCACGATCTGCCGCTGCATGACGTGACGCAGTTGCTGCTCGTGCTCGCGGGTCAGGCCGCCGTGCTCGAGTGTCTCGGCGGCCGACTTGAGTCCCGCCAGCGGCGTGCGCACCTCGTGCGAGAAGTCGTCGAGGAACTCCTTCCGCACGCTGCTGCAGCCGCTCGATGCGCGTGACGTCGATGAAGAGCGCGACCGCCGCGATGTCCGGCGACGCGACGGCCGGGAACGCGCGGACTTCGATCTTCCGGTCGTCGTACGTCACGCGCTCCGTCGACGTCTCCCCGTGCAGCGCCTTGTTCGATGCGCCGCCGCGACGGACTGCTTGCGCACGACCTCCAGGACCGACTGGCCGACCATCTCCCGGCTCACCGCCGAACATCTCGGCCAACCGGCGGTTCGCGAACGCCGACCCGCCCCTCGGGCTCACCGCGAGCAACCCTTCGCCGAGGGCGCAGACGATCTCGTCCATCGCGGCGCGGTGCTCTCGTGGCGCGGCGCAGGCGCCGCCTGCGATCGTGGCCCGCAACTCCTCGATCGAGCGCGCGAGGTCGTCCAGCTCGCCGTGATACGTGCGGTCGGCGATCGGCGCCCAGCCTCTCACGCGCACGCGCGTCGGTGAGCTCGTCGAGATCGGACGCACGGCGGACGCCCAGAGGAACACCCCCGTCCACGGCAGCAGGAACACGACGAACGCGCCCCGCCAGCAGGTCGCGGCCGAGTGCGGCATGCCGGCTTCAGCAACGCCGCAGCCAACAGCCCCACGCGACCGCGATGGCGAGCACGAGCGAGGCGTAGAGGAGGACGCGCAGGGGGTGCATGGGAGGACTGTTCAGCTGTGAGCAGTATGACAGTTGGCAGTTGTACAGCTACCGAGGAAGCCGACAAGGGCTTGCTGAATAGCTCTAGCTGTAACTGCCAACTGTAACTGCAACTACTCTTCGAACCGGTAACCATAGCCGATCACCGTCTGGATCCGATCCTTGCCGATCTTCTTGCGCAGGTTGCGGATGTGCGCGTCGACGGTCCGGGTCTCCACGTCCTCCGCCACCTGCCACACCTCGGACAGGATGCGGTCGCGCGAGACGACCGCGGGGCGGTTGCGGACGAGCATCCACAACAGCTCCAGCTCTTTCTTGGCCAGCTTCACTTCCTCGCCTTCGACGTACACGCGCATGCGTGCGGCCGTCGATGCGGAGGTGGCCGTCGTCGTAGACGGCGGGGTCGGCCTCGGTGCCTTTGGCGCGGCGGAGGATCGCGGCGACGCGCGCCAGGAGCTCGCGGACGCTGAACGGTTTCACCAGGTAGTCGTCCGCCCCGAGCTCCAGTCCCATGATCCGGTCCGCCTCGGACGTCCGCGCGGTGAGCATGAGGATCGGCAGCTTGGACGTCGCGGGATGGCGGCGCAGCTCGCGGCAGATGGTGAAGCCGTCGAGGTCGGGAAGATTCAGATCGAGGATCAGGAAGTCGAAGCCGCCCTGCTGCACGGCGAGCAGGCCCTCGTGGCCGTTCTGGTACGACGCGGACGGCGTAGCCTTCGCGCTCCAGGTTGACGCGGATCGTGAACGCGATGTCCGCGTCGTCCTCGATCACCGCGACACGTAGCTCAGGCCGGCTCATGGTTGTACTCGATCACCGCTGTGCTTGATCACTTTTCCTTCGGCGAGGTAGACGACCATCTCACAGATGTTGGTGGCGCCGTCGGCCATCCGCTCGAAGTACTTGCCGATGAACGTGAGGCGGATGGCGCGGGAGATGTTGCGCGAGTCTTCGAGCATGTACGTCAGCAGCTCGCGGAACGACTGCTCGGTGAGCAGGTCGGCCTCGTCGTCGCGGGCGATGACTTCGCGCGCCAGCACGGCATCGCGGCGGACGAAGGCGTCGAGCGCCTGGCCGCACCATGTCCTGCGAGATGCGCGCGAGGCGCGGGATGTCGATGCAGCGGCTTGAGCGGCGGCTCGCGATTGAGCTCGATGGCGCGCTCGCAGACGTCGACGGCCAGGTCGGCGATCGCGCTCCAGCTCCGGCGTGATCTTCATGGCCGCGGCCACGAAGCGCAGGTCGACCGCGGCCGGCTGCATCATGGCGATGAGCTCGATGGTGTGCTGGTCGATCTCCAGCTCCATCTGGTCGATGGCCGTGTCGCCGTCGATGACGCGCTGCGCCACCGCCGTGTCGCGCTCGAGCAGCGCCCGGATGGACTCGTTGATCTGAGTCCTCGACCATCGCTCCCATGCGCAGCAGGAGCTCTTTGAGGTGTTCGATTTCTCTGTCGAAATGGCGCATTCAATTAGTCCTGAGTCCTGAGTCCTGAGTCCTGAGTAAGAGTCCCCGGGTGGGCGGGACTCAGCACTCAGGACTCAGCACTCAGGACTTGTTCAGCCAAACCTTCCCGTAATGTAATCCTCGGTCAGCTTCTGCTTCGGATTCATGAAGATCGTACGCGTTTCGTCGTACTCCACGAGCTTGCCGAGCATGAAGAAGGCGGTGCGGTCGGAGACGCGCGCGGCCTGCTGCATGTTGTGGGTGACGATCACGATCGTGTAGTTGTCCTTGAGCTCGTAGACCAGCTCCTCGATCTTCTGCGTGGCGATCGGGTCGAGCGCCGACGCCGGCTCGTCCATCAGCAGGACGTCGGGGTCGACCGCCAGTGCGCGCGCGATGCAGAGGCGCTGCTGCTGGCCGCCGGAGAGCGCGAGCGCGCTGGCGTTGAGGCGGTCCTTCACCTCGTCCCACAACGCCGCGCGGCTGCAGCGAGCGCTCGACGGTCTCGTCGAGGACGCGCCGGTCCTTCGTCGCCGCCGATGCGCAGTCCGTAGGCGACGTTCTCGTAGATCGACTTCGGGAACGGGTTGGAGCTTCTGGAAGACCATCCCCACGCGGCGGCGCAGCGCGCACGACGTCGACGCCGGGCGCGTAGACGTCCTGCCCGCCGATGGCGATCCGGCCCTCGCCGCGCGCGCCCGGGATGATGTCGTTCATCCGGTTGATGGAGCGGAGGAACGTCGACTTGCCGCAACCCGACGGGCCGATCAGCGCGGTGACCTGGTTCTCCGGGATGTCGAGGGTGATTCCGTGCAGCACCTTGCTCTCGCCGTAGATAGAAGTTGAAGTCGCGGACTTCGATCTTCACCGTCGACGGCGGTGCGGTGATCGCGGCGGGGCGGACGGCGGGGTCACGTCTCGGTTGCAGGAGTCGCTGTGACATTCCATCGTCGTCATCGCTGCAGTCTCGAACGCGTGCGCGCGCGGATGATCACGCCCGTCAGATTGAGCAGGAACGTCAGCGCGAGCAGCACGAACACCGTGCCGTACAGCAGCGGCTTCGTGGCCTCGACGTCGGGCGATTGCGTCGACAGGATCAGCACGTGATAGCCGAGGTGCATGAACTGATCGGTGACGTCGCCGGGGAGGAACGGCAGGTAGTACGCGGCGCCGGTGAAGAGGATCGGCGCGACCTCGCCGGCGCCGCGGGAGATGCCGAGGATCGCGCCGGTCATGATGCCGGAGAGCGAGCCCGGCAACACGACCCGGCGGATCGTCTCCCACTGCGTCGCGCCGAGCGCGAGCGAGGCCTCGCGCAGGTCATGCGGCACGGTCCGCAGCGCCTCCTCCGTCGCGACGATCACGGTCGGCAGCGTCAGCAGCGCCAGCGTGCACGCCGCCCAGAGCAGCGAGCCCTGTCCCCACAACACCTCGCCCGGCGGCTGCGTGACACGGTCGATGTTGCGGCCGATGAACTGGATGAAGAAGCCGAGGCCGAAGAGGCCGAAGACGATCGACGGCACGCCGGCCAGATTCGCCACGGCGCTGCGCGTCACCGACGCGAGCAACGCGGACAGGGCGCGGAAGAACAGAGCTTGCGCCGTCCGGGGCGTCCCTTCGATACGCGGAAGCGCCTCCACGCCAGCGTCGAGTCCCTCGGCCGGCGTGTACTCGTGCAGGTAGATCGCGGTGGCGACGCCGAGCGGCACCGCCACGATCGACATGAGGATCACCAGCGCGGCGGTGCCGACGATGGCCGGCATGATCCCGCCCTCGGTCAGCCCTGCGCGAGGCGGCTGGGTGATGAACTCCCACGTCACCGCGGCCGCGCCGTGGATGACGATGTTGCCGACGATCACCAGCAGGATGAGCACGATCAGTACGACGCTCGACCCGAGAAGGATGACGGCGATCTTGTCGCCGACGCGGCGGTTCGCCGGTCGACATGCCGTTGCGGGGGCAGGGATCGGTTGTCATTACGCCCCCTGCATCCGTCGCTGCATCCCGCGGATGATCCACTGGCCGAACGAATTGCTGATGAAGGTGATGACGAAGAGCAGCGTGCCCATGAAGAAGAGCGCGCCGATAATGCTCGCTGCCCACCACCACCTCGCCCATCTCGGCGGCGATCGTGGCGGAGAGCGTGCGCAGCGGATCGAGCAGCGAGAAGGAGGTGATGGCCGCGTTGCCGCCCGCCATCAGCAGGATCATCGTCTCGCCGATGGCCCGTCCGAACGCCAGCACGAACGAGGCGAACACGGCCGGGGCGGCGGCCGGGAGGACCACGGTGCGCGCGGTCTGGAACTTCGTCGCGCCCAGGGCATACGACGCCTCGCGATACGAGCGCGGCACGGCCGAGAGCCCGTCCTCGGAGATCGTGTAGATGATCGGCAGCAGCGCGAATCCGAGAGCCAGCCCGGCGTTGATCGCGTTCAGGCGATAGGTGAAGCCGAACGCGTTCTGCAGCCACGTCGCCAGGATGATCAGCGCGAAGAAGCCCATCACCACCGAGGGGATGCCGGCCAGCAGCTCGATGAGTGGCTTGATGATCTCGCGCAGACGCGCCGGCGCGAACTCGGAGGAGAACACCGCCGCCGCCACGCCGACCGGACAGGCGAACAGCAGCCCCACCAGCGTGGCCTTGAGCGTGCCGAGGATGATCGGGACCAGAACAGCCTTCGGGACGTCGGACGTCGGCTGCCACACGAAGCGCTCCATCAGCGTCGGGCCGTCCTGGGCCTCGAGGAAGAACTTCTGCATGTTGGCCACGTGCTTCGACCTCCGCGTCGGTGCAGATGGGGATCGTCTCCTTGAACGTGAAGAGGAAGATCAGAAAAATGAAGACGATCGCCACCCAGCCGGCGACGGAGAAGACGCCGGTCATCAGCGCGTTTCTGACCTTCCGGCCGCGCGGCTTCGATGTGGTCGGCGGGTTGGTCAGCGGGAAATAGCCGACCTTCGTCACCAGCGCCTGCGCTTCGGGCGTCAGCGCCCACGCGCGAACTTCGTCACGCGCTCGGGCGCGTTGGCGGGAAGTAGAAGAACAGCTTGCGGCTCAGCGGATAGGTGCCGTCGGCGACCGTCGCCTCGCACGGCGCGATGGGCTGCGCACCCTCGGCCGGCGATCGCCAGCGGCCGCACGTCCTTCGCGTAGGCGATGCCGCCGTAGCCGATGCCGTTCTTGTCATGGCCGATGGCGTTGATGATCGCCGCCGTGCCCTGCAGCGTCTGCACGCTGCGGCGCGAAATCGCCCTTCTCCAGCACGTGCTCGCGGAAGTAGTCGAACGTGCCCGACGAGCTCTCGCGGCCGTAGAGCATGATCTGCGCGTTCGGACCCGCCGATCTCGCTCCAGTTCTTCGTCTTGCCCTGGAAAATGTCCCGAAGCTGGGCGATGGTGAGGTGCTGCATCGGGTTGGTTCTCGTTGACGAAAACGCCAGGCCGTCCAGCGCGACGGCATGCTCCATGACCTCCGCGCCACGGCTCTTGGCCGCCTGCGCCCTCTCGTCGTCCTTCATCGGACGCGAGGCCATGCGCCAGATCGATGCTGCCGTTGATCAGCGCGGCGATCCCCGTACCGCTGCCCCCCCCGTTCACCTGCACGACCTCGCCCGGGATGGCCTCGTCATGTACTCCTCCGCCAGACGCTGCGCGAGGATGACCATCGTGTCCGAGCCTTTGATGGTCAGGGGCTTGTTGCTGGAACGGGTCTGCTGCTGCTCGCGGCCGCCGCAGGCGGCGAGCGAGAGAGAGAGGATGAGCGTAGAGACAATTCGGGCGAAACGCTTCATGGCGCGGAGTGTGGGGGTTGGGTGTCGTGGGAAGGGGCAGAGGATGTAAATTCGGTGTAAAGGGAGGCCTGTCGCCCGCTACGCGGGGCTCGTTCTGCGCGGCGCTCCCGGTTCCCCGGCTGAAGCCGGGGTCTATTTTCTGCAGCCCGCTACGCGGGCACACGGAGCCGCCGTAGGCGGCAACAGACAATAGACCCCGGCTTCAGCCGGGGGACGCGTGGCGGAGTAAGAAAATGAGCCCGCGTAGCGGGCGACAGAAATCGCACCGGCGTGCCTGTCCTCTGATCTTTCCATCACTTCACGGCCACGACGACAGCATCGATTCCGCCGCGGCGGACGCGCACGCGCGATTTGGGCGGGAGTCCGTCGCCGGCGGGCGCAACTCCACGCGAATCGGGCGCGAGTCCGTGCCCCGCGGGCGTAACCGCACGTTTCCCGGGCACGTGTGCAGGCTCCGCGGGCGTGATTCCGTACCTTTCGAGCGCAACGACATGCCTCCGGAGCGTAACAACACGCTCTTTGAGCGTAACACCACACCTTTTGAGCGTAACAACACGCCCTTCGAGCGTAACAACACGCCTTTCAGGCGTAACGCTACGCTCCGCGGGCGTAACGTTACGCTCCACAGGCGTAACATCACGTTCAAAAGGCGCGCTGTTACGCTCAAAGGGCGTGTTGTTACGCTCCTAGAGGGTGCTGTCGCCCTCCGCGGGCACGCCGTCCGCTTCCGGGGCATGTCGTTGCGCTCCGAAATCGTCTGGTCACGCTCCGGAAGCACGTCGTCGCGCTCATCTCCCGTGCAGCCGGCCGATCGAGGCACTCCGTTACGGCCGGCAAGCGCTCACCTGCCCTCGCGCGTCACGAGCTCGCGTCCGGATCGGGCTCCGGCTCGCACCAATACAAGCCGTCCCCTTTCCCGCGGATCCCGAAAGGCCACACGTTCATCGCTCTGCTCATCGTCGCGCGGACGACCGCCTGGAAGTTTCCGGATTGGGTGAAATAGCCTCCGGCAAGCAGGGCCTTGGCGATGTCCCCAGCCCCTTTCGGTTCCCCCGCTTCCTTCAGATAGTGAGCGACTGCCTCGAAGAACTCGACGCCTTGGTACGGCCCCGGAGGCGGCGGGGCAGGCATCACGAAAACAGGAGGCGGCGGCGCGGGAGCCGGCTCCGGCTTTTTCGTCGTCTCTTCCAGCGCGGCGATCGCGCTCTCCACGCCGGCGAGCTCCCCCTGGAGCCGCGCCCGCTGCTCGCGCAACCGCACCAGCACCTCGGCTGTCCTGTCCATGTGCGACAAGTATCGCCGAAACAGCGCGGTTAAGCCTCCGCGCCGACAGCGCGCAGATACTGCGCGTAGCCCGCCGGCGGACGTCCCACGAGCTTGCGGAAATCGCGGATGAAATGCGCCTGGTCGGCGTAGCCGAGGTCGAGAGCGAGGCCGGCGAGATCGTTCGCGGCGCCGGCGGCGAGCCGCTCGGCGGCCTCGATGAGGCGGTAGCGCTGGATGACCCACTTCGGTGTCACGCCGACGCATTCGCGGAAGAGCCGTTGCAACTGGCGCGTGTCGATCGCGAATTCGTCGACGAGCTGCTCGACCTTCGTGATGGCGCGATCGTCCGCGATGCGCGCGGCGACCCGTCCCGCCAGTTCCATCGACGCGGTGAATTCGGGTTGGAACGAACGCAGGAACGACTCGACGACGGCAACCGACTCCGCGTCCTCCTCATGATCGAGGGCCTCAGCATCGAGCCCCGCGGCGCGCGCGCCGAACAGCTCGCGCAGCGGCCATCGCCGGTCGCTCAGCGACGCGACCGGGGCGTCGACGAACGCGCGGAAAGCGCCGGGACGGAACTTCGTTCCGATCACGCGGCCGGCGCCTTCGAGCGTCCTCGTGAATCGGCCCCGCATCACGCCCACGACTTCCGACCGCTGCCTCTCCAGCACCATGTGGACCGAGGGATGCGGAAGCGTCTCCGCAGTCACGGGCTCGGCGATGTCCCACCGGACGATCCAGTAGTGCTCGACGAAGGGTGCCACCTCCTCCGACGGCCAGTACCCCCGCAGTCCCTCGGACGCGCGCACGTTGAGGATCCCCCGCGGCTTGTCGTGCTTTACCGTGACCATTTCACCGTAACCATGTCGCGTTCTTTCAATCCCCGTCCGTCCCCGGAGCCTAACATTGCGCTCCATGAACCGAACGCGAGGCCTGCTGCTCCTGTCGCTGCTCTGTGTCACGCTGCCGTCCGCGAACGCGGAAGAGAAAGGAAAACCGATGTCCCAACGCGCGAACGGATCGTTCGAGGTGAAGATGGAGCCCCTGACCGCCGAGGCCTTTCCGCGGCTGAAGCTGAAGAAGACGTTTCGTGGCGATCTCGATGCGACCAGCGACGGCGAGATGATGAGCGTCGGAGGCGAGGTCGAGGGATCGGGCGCCTACGTCGCGATCGAGCGCGTCACCGGCTCCCTCGGCGGGCGGAAAGGCTCCTTCGCGCTCGTCCACAACGGGACGATGCGGCGCGGCGGCGAGTTCAGCATGACCATCCGCGTCGTGCCCGACTCCGGAACCGGCGAGCTCGCGGGGCTGACGGGAACGATGGAGATCGTGATCGAGGGAGGCGACCACGCCTACAAGTTCGAGTACACGCTACCGTAGACGCCATGAGGACTTTCTACAAACTGCTGGCGGTCGCGCTGCTGGTCGTGACCACCAACAACTTCGTGTGGTTCGCGCTCACGTTCTGGGCCTACCTCAGCACGCACTCGGTGATCTCCACGTCCACCCTCGCCGGCGCATTTCTGGTGATGGCGATGGCATCGGGCGTGTGGTTCGGCTCCATCGTGGACCACAACCGGAAAAAGCTCGTCATGCTCGGCTCGTCGGTGGCGACGCTGCTCCTGTTCATCGGCGGGCTCGCGCTGTTCCAGTCGACACCGGCGTCGGCGTTCACATCGGTCGGCAGTCCGCGTCTCTGGCTCTTCGCCCTGGTCCTGCTCGGCGGCACGATCACGGGAAGCATCTACAACATCGCCATCCCCACGCTGGTCGCGTTCATCGTTCCCGAAGACCGCCGCGACCGCGCCAACGGCCTGTTCGGCACGGTCATCGGCATCGCCTTCGGCATCACTTCCGTGGCCAGCGGTCTGGT
Source organism: uncultured Acidobacteriota bacterium (assembly GCA_963821585.1). Taxonomy (GTDB): domain Bacteria; phylum Acidobacteriota; class Thermoanaerobaculia; order Gp7-AA8; family Gp7-AA8; genus QHVT01. Next base: position 663,659 of record CAWGEI010000005.1, on the reverse strand, counting down.
CCTGGCGTTCGGCGGAATGCGGCTCGTACTGCTGATCGCGATCGCGGCGACCCTTGTCGCGATCGTCGCGCTGTCGCTGATTTCCGTGGAGGAGGGCCGGCCGGCGCCTGCCGCCGGAACGGAACAGAAGAAAAAGGTCGATCTCCGCGGAACGATCCAGGCGGTGCGCAGCATCCCCGGATTGTTCGCGCTCATTTTCTTCACGACGTTCAACAACTTCCTGGGCGGAGTGTTCTTCGCGCTCATGGATGCGTACGGCCTCTCCATGGTCTCGGTGCAGGTGTGGGGCATCCTGTGGGGGTTCCTCAGCCTGGGCATGATCCTCGGCGGCCTGTTCATCTCGCGGCGCGGACTGGGCGCGAATCCGCTGCGCATGCTCTTCCGGGTCAACACCGTCATCTGGACGGTGTGCGTCTTCTTCACGATTCAGCCGTCGATCGCGCTGCTGGTCGCGGGGGTCTTTCTGTGGATGTTCTTCTTCCCGTTCATCGAGGCCGTCGAACAGACGATCTTTCAGAAGGTCGTTCCGCCGGAGCGCCTCGGCCGCGTCTTCGGTTTCGCCCACAGCATCGAGCAGTCGGCCTCTCCGCTCACCGCGTTCTTCATCGGCCCGCTCGCGCAGTTCATCTTCATCCCCTTCATGACGACGGGCCGGGGCGTGGAACTGATCGGCGGCTGGTTCGGAACGGGCACCGGACGCGGGATCGCGCTCGTGTTCATCACCGCGGGCCTGGTGGGTCTCACGGTGACGACGCTGGCGCGGCGCACGAAGGCGTACCGGCTGCTCGCGCAGCGCTATGCGCCCGCCGTCACCTCGAACGAACCGGCCGGATGACTCACGCCGTTGACGACGACGTCGACGGCGTGCGTGCCCGGACGCGGTACGCGCGTGGTGTGGACCGCGAGCGAGAAGCGGGCGGACAGCGCGACGCGTCCACGCGGCGGCAGGGTCACGCGCTGGACCTTGAACACCTTGCGTGACGTGCCGCGCGCCTGCACGAAGTGCACGGCCACGTCGACGAGGAGCTCCTGCGAGCTCGCCGACTTGTTGCGCAGCACGAACTGCATCGCGACGCGCCCTCCGATCGCGGCGCGCGGAGGCTCGAAGCGAACGTCCTCCACGGACACCCGCGCCGTATCTCCGTAGCCGAGGAGACGCAACGCGGCGGGGTCGCCGCGCTTGATCGCGCTGCGCAGCGCGTGCTCGACGAGCGCGCGGCGCTCGAGAGTCGCGCGCTTCAGCCAGGCGGCGCACGTCTTTGCGAGCAGCTCCGGATGCACCTTGCCGAGGTCGTTGAGGTTGTTGGCGACGCTGCGCCGGACGAGCGTGGAGGGATCGTCCTTGAGCAGTTCGAGGAGCGCGAGCACGCGCTTCGGATTCGCGTCGAGCCACGCGACACGCATCGCCCACGGCAGGCGCAGCCGCGTCCCCTCGGACACCAGGCGCCGCACGTGCGGGTTCGCGTCGGCCGTCCACTCCCGAAGGACGGCGAACGTCCGCTCCGGATCGTGCGCGATGTACGGGCGAATGCTCGACTCCGCGCTGAAGCGCTTCGTCAGCTCGTATTGCGCGCGCATCGACAGATCGAAATGTGCGAGTCCGTGCTCCGCGACGAAGACAGTGTGCGGGTAATAGAAGAACGGCTCCATCCCGGCGCCGAGGAGCTCACCGGTCGCGTGCTCCGGACCGAGGGAGCGCAGCAGCACGTCGACCGCCTGCGGATACTCCTTCGGCAGATGCTCCGCGAGCGCACGGGTGATGTGCCTGCCGCGGTCGAGCAACTCCAGCGCGTCGAGTCCGGCCGTCGCGCTCTTCACGAACGCGCGCTCCGGAAACCGCGGATGGACGCGGGCGATCTCCCGTGCGAGACGGCGCACGAGCGCGGGCGAGAAGAACCCCTTGAGCGTATCGGCCATCGCTTCGTCAGCGCCGCGCCCGCGCCTCACAGTACGCCTGCACTTCCTGCAGGATCCGCGTGCAGCCTTTGTCAGCGTCCAGCCCGAGACGCGAGCACTCGCCGAGACGCCAGGTCACCGTGCGCATGATCTCGTCCTTGGGCGGGACCTGCGCGCAGAACGCGCTCTCCGGAGTGCTGCTCCCGAGGCAGCCGTTCAGCCACACCCGCGCGCGTGCTTCGCCGATGAACGACATGTCGCCGCGATAGGTCTCAATGGCCTTCGCAACGCATGCGGATGCCGTCGCGGAGTGGCCAAACTCCCGCCCTTCCGCCCGGGCCTGATCTGCCTGTGCGCGGAGGCGGCCTTTGTTGGCATTCAGCCATCGCACGCCCGCGAACACGGCGATCGCCGCCACGACGAGCAGAACGATGCAGCCGGTGAGCAGACCCTTCGCCAGCGGTTTCATGTGTGGTTACGATCTCACAATGCCGGGTCGCGGGCGAGCCTGAACAGGCGGATCAGCGCTGCTGCCTCAACGCTTTACCATGGTGTCGATGACACGCGGTCGCAGCCGGGAGGCGCGTGGTACCGAGGATCGGCAACGAAGCCGATCGACTCATCGAAGTTATTGCCCGCGGTGAGCTAGGCTCTGACCCTATCGGACCAGAACACACGGCGCGAGGCCGACGTTCACCCACCAACAGGCAACCTCAATATACATCCCAAAGAAGTTAACGGTTGATTTGTCCGTGCAATTTCGGGCGAAGAGATCGAGCTCAAGCGCGAACCCATCGAGTTCAGTGTGGCACGACGCGAAAGGCTCCGTCCTCCCGAGTGCCCGGGCGGCGGGGACGCCGCCCGACCAGCCGGCGAGGACGCCGGCGCTCCGTCAAACTGCCTTCGTGGCGTCTCCGTTCGTATCCATCGCGTCCTCCGGTGCTTTCTCGCGGCGGGCCAGCCAGACGAAGGGGGCCGCCAGCAGTTGTACGGCGGCGCTGGCGAGGTAGGACGCCGGGTAGCCCCAGACGTCGGCGGCCCTGCCGAGACCCGGTTGGATCACCACGCCGCCGCTCGACCCGAGGAGGGAGTCGAAGGAGAGCACGGTGGCGCGCTGCTCGGAGGGGATGAGCGAATTGAGGTAGCTCTGGCGCACGGGAACGACCGCGGCGAACATCAGTGCCCAGATCACGAGCAGGCTCACGGCGGTCCAGAAGTGCGGGAAGAGTCCGATCAACGCGAGGATGACCGCGCTGGCCAGTGTCGCGGTCAGCAGCACGGTGGTGCGGCGCCGGAAGACGCGCGCCAGGTATGGGGCCGCGAGGCCGCCGGCGATCTGCGCGCCGGCAACGATCGCCGCGGCCAGTCCGGCGATGCCGTATGCGTTCGGATTGCCGTACAGCTCCAGCAGGTAAGGCTGCATCGCGTAGAAGGCGTAGATCGTCAGGCCGTCCGTGAACGGCGCGGCCAGCATGATCCAGCGCACCGGGCGATTGCCGAGGCCGTGTTTCACCGCGCCGTGCAGGACCTTCTTCACTTCCTGGATGGGCGTCTTGCCCCGCTGCGGAGTGAAGCCGACGTCGCGCATGAGGATGAAGGCGAGCACGAAGCTGATCGCCAGGATGACCGCGCGCACGATGTAGGGGACGCCGAGGTTGAAGGTCTGCGCCAGCAATCCGCCAGCGAGAGACCCGCCGAGCATGGCCACGCCTTCCACGATCTCCCCTTTGGCGAAGACCGGCTCCAGCGGGCCGTCGAAGCCGGTGTGCTTCAGCGCGTCGACCAGCCAAGCCTGGAACGCGCCGGAGAAGAACGTGAACCCGAGGCCGAGGAAGACCGACGTCACGGCCCACGCCCAGAACGGCGCTGAGACCCGCCACATCCACAGGTAGAAGAGGGTCGAGATCGTCAGGGTGAGCGTGCCGAGGAGGTACGACGCTCGCCGGCCGCGGGTGTCGGCCACGACGCCCGTCGGGATCTCGAACAGCATCATGCCCAGGGTGAAGAACGCATTCGCCGCGAACGCCTGGGCGTTGCTCATGCCCGCGTCGAGCAGGAAGAGCGTGTTGATGCCCCAGATGAACGACGCCGCCAGCGTGTGGAGCAGCAGCAGGAGGAGATAGATCCGCTGGATCTTCCGTGACTCGGCGTTCATCGAGCTCGGGAATGGTACAGCGCGGCGGCTCGGGTGTCGTGACCCGTGACCCGTGGCCCGTGGCCCGTGGCCTGGACAGACGGGCAACGGGCAACGGGCAACGGCGGTGTAAAGCGGAAGCGCAGTCCGCGTAAATTCGATGTAAACCGGGCGTGCGATGCGTTGCGTGGAACGGGTTACAACCCATACTTGCCGGCCATGATGACGCCCAGAAAAGAAGCTCCGAAGGAAGGGCGTGTCGACTATCGCTGGCGGGTGGACCGGGACGGGGGATTCGAGAAGGCGACACTGATCTACGACCGGGAAGGCCGGCTCATCGCTGTGGACTATCGGATGCCCGACCGCGAACCGCGGCGCACGGACGGGAAGGACCAGTAGAACACGCCGACCGAGTAGGGTTAATGTGATCTCGTGACCAGGCGCACGACGATCGAAATCGACGAAGAGCTCGTGGAACGGGCGCGGGAGGCTCTCGGCGAGACCACCTCTCGCGGTGCCGTCGAAGTAGCCTTGCGTCGAGTAGCCGGCGGCGCGGATGAACGCAGAGCAGCGAATCAGCGCCGCTACCTGCAACAGCTTGCCGGGCGCGTGGACATTTCCGTTCTCGCCTCGGAGGAGATGTGGCGGTAAGAGGCTGGCTCCTCGATAAGAGTGCAGCCGCACGCAGCGGACAGGAACGAATCGGACAGCAACGGATCGCGGAGGTGCGTCCGCTGACGGCGCGCCGGCTGGGGTAGAGCCTACGACCTCCGCTCACCCAATGTGGCGGCGCTTCCTCGAGCCCCAATGGAGCGCTGGCGTCCCCGCCGGCTGTCGTGGCGGCGTCCCGCGCCGCCACTTGGGTGGGCGGAGGAGAGTGGCACTACGCGAGAGACTCCGTTCTCCCGAGTGCCCGGGCGGCGGGGACGCCGCCCGAACAGCCGGCGAGACGCCAGCGCTCCGTCAGGACGCCTTCGTAAGTTAATGCGTATGGGGCTCGGCCCGGAGCTCCGCCTGGGGAACGCCGCTCGAACTCGCACGCAAACTCCTGTAGCGGCCGCCTTCGCGGCCGCGTCGAAACACGACCTCGCCTACCCCGGGCAGGAGCCCGGGGCTAGATTGGAAAGCGCGCCTTCGCGCGCAACCGGCGCCCTAGTTGCGCGCCTGCTCACGCCGCCTGCTCCCCTATCCCTCCGGCTCGTGTTTGGGGTCGATGTTGGTCATCTCCGCGTGGACCATGCGCTCGCCGTGGGCCTCGCCCATTCTGCCGCCGGGGAGGGTGAGGGCGCCGGCGATGGAGAGGGCGACGACGGCGGTGCAGGCCCAGAAGATATTGCGGAGGGTGCCTTCGAGGGCGCCCTGCAGTTGCGCGAGCTCCGCGGGCGCGATGTGCGCCCGGGCCTCGGGGTTCACGAGCGCGTTCGGGTCCTGCGAGAACTGCGCGAGGCCGGCGGCGAGCATGGCGCCGAGGATGGCCACGCCGAGGGCGCCGCCGATGGAGCGGGAGAACTGGTTGAGCGAGGTCGTGATACCCAGCTGTTCACGCGGCACGGAGTGCTGTGACGCGATCAACAGCGTCAGCATCACCAGGCCCAGTCCCGAGCCGATGAGGATCAGCTCGAAGACCATGAGCATGCGCGGCGTGGTGCGCGTGAACGTCGCCAGCGCGGCGAAGCCGCCGCACATCAGCACCAGGCCGACGACCACGAGGATGCGCGTGCCGAAGCGCAGCAGGAGCCGTCCGCCGATGATGGACACGGTCACCCACGACAACATCAGCGGCGTGAGGAACGAGCCCGCCTCCGTGGCGGTCGCGCCGAGGACGCCCTGCGCGAGGAGCGGCACGAACGTGATCGCGGCGAACATGGCGATGCCAGCGAGAAAACCCACCCCCACCGCCACCGCGACGACGCGATTGCGGAACAGACCCAGCGGCACCATCGGATCCTTCGCCCGCCGCTCGATGTGGATGAACCAGAACAGCGCGCCGATCACGAGCGCGATGAGCACGAGATTGCGCGGCGTGACGATGGTCGTCGCCCCGAGCACGAGCAGCAGGATGGTGACCGCGAGCGTGAGCACCGTCGCGCCGAGGTAGTCGATCGACGGGGCCTCGTGCCGTGGCGGCTCCTTCAGCGCCACGCCGATGATGATCGCCGCGGCGATGCCCACCGGCAGGTTCAGAAGGAACACCCAGCGCCACGAAAGCTGATCGGTGATGAAGCCGCCGACGAGCGGGCCGAAGACGCTGGAGATGCCCCACACGCCGCTGAAGAAGCCCTGCATCTTCGCGCGCTCCTCCAGCGTGAAGATGTCGCCGATGATGGTCATGGCCAGCGGCACGAGCGCGCCGGCGCCGAGGCCCTGGAAGGCGCGCGCGAGGATGAGCTGGGTCATCGTCTGCGCCAGGCCGCACGCGGCCGAACCGATCAGGAACACGGCCACGCCGATCTGGAACAGGCGCCGGCGCCCGAAGAGATCCGACAGCTTGCCCCACACCGGCACGGTCACGGTCGAGGTGAGCAGATACGCGGAGAACACCCAGCTGTAGTGAGCGAGACCGCCGAGGGCCGCGACGATGGTCGGCATGGCCGTACCGACCACGGTCGCCTCCAGCGCGGCGAGGAGCATTCCGGTCATGACGCCGGCGGTCACGAACCAGCGGCGTCGCGAAGACATTACGAGCATTGGCGGCGCATTTTGCACGATGTAGGCCCTGGATAGTTGACAGTCGACAGTTGGCAGTTGACAGGAGAGGAGCGCGCTGAAGTTGATCTCCTGTCGACTGTCAACTGCCAACTGTCAACCGTTATGCTTCTCCGGCGTGGACCTCCCTCTCTTCAATCGCGAGCTGAGCTGGCTCGAGTTCAATCGCCGGGTGCTGGCCGAGGCGGAGAGTGGGGATGTGCCGCTGCTGGAGCGGGCGAAGTTTCTCAGCATCACCGCCATGAACCTCGACGAGTTCCTGATGGTGCGCGTGGGCGGCATCCGGCGGCTGATCGACAACGGCATCCGCGAGCGCTCCATGGACGGCCTCACGCCGAAGCAGCAGCTCAAGGCCATCCGCGAGAAGGTGAAGGCGCTGCAGCGCGACATGTACCGCGTCCTGGACGTGCTGCTGCCGCGGCTCGAGACCGCGGGCGTGCGCATCGTCCCCGCCAGCGCGCTGACGAAGAAGCAGCAGGCGGCGATCGCCGAGGAGTTCCAGACGCGGGTGGCGCCGATCCTCACGCCGCTCGCGGTCGATCCAGGGCATCCGCTGCCGTTCCTCGCCAGCGGCTCGCTCAACCTCGCGGTGAGGCTGGCCAGCGGCGTCGAGACGTACACCGCATTCATCAAGATCCCGAAGTCGCTGCCGCGCTTCGTGGCCATCGCCCCGCGGCGCTTCGTGCCCGTCGAAGAGGTGATCCGCCTGCACGCGTCGTATTTCTTTCCCGGACTGGACGTGCGCGAGGTCGTGCCGTTCCGCGTGATGCGCAACGCCGACATCGCCCTGCGCGAAGACGAGGTCCAGGACCTGCTCAAGTCCGTCGAGACCGAGCTGCGGATGCGCGAGCGGAAGGAAGTGGTGTGGATGGAGGTCGCGAAGACCGCCAGCGACGAGATGCTGGCGCTGCTGCAGCGCGAGCTCGACGTCGTGCGCGACGACGTCTTCCTCACCCCCGCGCTGCCGAAAGTCGGCGATCTCATCGAGATCCACGGGCGTATCGACGGCTCGCTGAAGGACGAGCCGTTCAACCCGCGCATCCCCGCGGAGCTGGCGACGCGCGACGACATCTTCTCGATCATTCGCGCCGGCGACATCCTGCTACACCGGCCGTACGACGCGTACACGGCGGTCGTCGAGTTCGTGCAGAGCGCGGCGGACGATCCGGACGTCATCGCCATCAAGCAGACGCTCTATCGCACGGAGCCGGGCTCGGTGGTCGTCGAAGCACTGGCGCGCGCGGCCGAGAAAGGGAAGCAGGTTGCGGCCATCGTCGAGCTGCAGGCCCGCTTCGACGAGGAGCGCAACATCGCCTGGGCGCGGCGCCTCGAGGAGGCCGGAGTGCAGGTGGTGTACGGCCTGGTGGGCATCAAGACGCACTCGAAGATCTGCCTGGTCATTCGTCGCGAAGGAGGCGAGCTGCGGCGCTACGTCCATCTCTCGACGGGCAACTACAACGCGAAGACGGCGCGGCTGTACACGGACATCGACCTGCTCACGGCGGACGCGCAGATCGCCGAGGATGCGTCGCAGCTGCTGAACCTGATCACGGGGTACAGCGCGGAGACTGCGCAGGAGATCTTCGCCAGCCACTCGCGCGACTGGCGGTGGCGGAAGCTCGTGGTCGCGCCGATGGAGTATCACGCGTGGACGCTGCGGATGATCGAGCGCGAGACGAAGCACGCGCGGGAGAAGCGTCCGGCGCAGATCATCGCGAAGATGAACTCACTCGTCGACCCGGCCGTCATCGAGGCGCTCTACCGCGCGGCGGACGCGGGGGTGAAGATCGACCTGATCGTCCGCGGGATCTGCTGTCTCGTGCCGCGGGAGAACATCCGCGTGCTGTCGGTGATCGACCGCTTTCTCGAGCACTCGCGGATCTTCCTGTTCCGCAACGGCGGGGCGACGGAGGTCTACGCCGCGAGCGGCGACTGGATGCCGCGCAACTTCTTCCGGCGGATGGAGGTGACGTGGCCGGTGCTCTCGCCGCAGCTGCGCGACCGCATCGAGCTGCAGATCCTGGGCACGTGCCTGGCCGACGAGGCGAAGGGCTGGCGGCTGCAGCCGGACGGGACGTACCGGCGGCGGAAGGCGCGTGCGAACGCGATCCGCAGCCAGCAGCGGTTCATCGAGATCGCGCGGGCGTCTTCTTCCGCTTCGCCTTCCGGCGAATCTTCGAAGCCTGCTCGATCGACTCGTCATAGTCGCCCAGTGAAACAGCCTCGGCGCGGGTGATGTCGATGAAGCGCTGCTGGCTGGAGAGGCCGCCGCTGCGGCGCTTCCAGGTGCCGTCGGGCTGGAGGTCCCAGGAGGAGGCGCCGTCCTGGAGGGTGAGGTCGAGGATCTGTTCGGCGTGCTCGCGGGCGGTGGCGTCGAGCAGAGGAAACATCACCTCGACGCGCCGGGTGAAGTTGCGCGGCATCCAGTCGCCGCTGGAGAGATAGACCTCGGGCGCGCCGCCGTTCTCGAAGCGGACGATGCGCGAGTGCTCGAGGTAGCGGTCGACGACGGACATTACCCGGATGTTCCCGCCGGGGACGAGCGAGCAGATGGCGCGGACGACGAGGTCGATCTGCACGCCGGCGTCGGCGGCGCGGTACAGGGCGTCGATGACGGTTGGATCGACGAGCGAGTTCACCTTCCCGGCGATGCGCGCGGGCTTCCCGTCTTTGGCGTGCTTCGCCTCGCGCTCGATCTTGGCGATGAGCGCGCGCTGCAGGTCGAACGGCGCGACGAGGAAGTGCTTCCACTGCGGCTTGCCGCTGGCAAGGCTGGCGGCGCTGAAGCCGGTGAGCATGTTGATGAGCTGCGACGCGTCGCGACCCAGCTCCTCGTGCGCGGTGAGGAGGTCGAGGTCCGAGTACGCGCGCGCGGTGTCGACGTTGTAGTTGCCGGTCGAGAGGTGGACGTAGTGCCGCAGGGCGTCGTCTTCGCTGCGGACGACGACGCACACCTTCGCGTGCGCCTGAATCCCGACCAGGCCGTAGACGACCTGCGCGCCCGCCTCCTGCAGCCGCGCGGCCATGGCGATGTTGCGCTTCTCCTCGAAGCGCGCCTGCAGCTCGATGACGACCGTGACCTGCTTGCCGTTCAGCGCCGCGAGGACGAGCTTGTCGATGACGGGCGACTCCTCGTCGGTCTGGTAGACGGTCTGCTTGATGGCGACGACCGCGGGATCGGTGGCCGACGCGTGCAGCAGCTCGATGATGGCGGTGAAGGAGTCGTACGGGCGGTGCAGGAGGACGTCGCGCTCGCGGACGATGGAGAAGATGTCGGCCGTGGACGCGAGGCGCTGCGGAAGGCGGGGATTGAACTCGGGATAGCCGTGCGTCTCGACGGCGTCCGCGACGGCGGCGAGGTCGTTGATCTTGAGAAAGCCGGGCACGCGGTAGACGTCCTCCGCGCGGGCCCGGGTACCTTCCGTGAGGAGACGCACGATGTCGTCGTCCGCGCGCCGGTCGATCTCCAGGCAGACGACCTGTTTCCGCTCGCGCCGCCGCAGCTCGGCCTCGACGGAGTCGCGCAGGTCTTCGACTTCGTCGCGGTCGATGCTCAGCTCGGAATTGCGGATGGCGCGGAAGAGCACCGCGCCGCGGACTTTGAGCGCGGGGAAGAAGTGCTCGAGGTGGGCGACGATGAGCGACCCGATGGGCACGAAGCGCTGGTCGGCGACGCGGATGAAGTGCGACAGCGACGGCGGGATCTTGAACAGGACGACGTGCTCGCCGCGTCCGGACTCCACGGTCACGGCGATGTTGAGGGCGAGGTTGGCGACGAACGGGAACGGATGGCCGGGGTCGATGGCCAGGGGGGTGAGCACGGGCGCGACGGACTCGATGAAGAGCTTCGTCAGTTGCGCCTGTTCCTCGGCACCCAGATCGCGGAAGCTCTCGACGATGATTCCTTCCCTGCGCAGCTCGGGCAGGAGCTCGCCGATCAGGCAGCCGTACATGGCGTCGAGGAGCTCGCGGGTGCGCTGGCGCATCGCGGCCATCTGCTCGGAGGGCAGGAGGCCGTCGGGGGAGCGCTCGGTGATGCCGGCGTCGAGGAGGTCGCGGGTCGCGCCGACGCGGACCATGAAGAATTCGTCGAGGTTGCGCGAGCAGTACGTGAGGAAGCGCAGGCGCTCGATCAGGGGCACGCTCGCATCGCGGGCCTTTTCGAGCACACGGCTGTTGTAGTCGAGCCGGCTGAGCTCGCGGTTCAGCAGGGGCAGCGCTTTTCCACCAGGCACCGTGCGCTATCGTACGCCGGGCCATGGCTTACTCGATCGAGCGCACAGAAACTTTACCCGCGGCCATTCTGCGCATCATGGACGAGCAGATCGTCCGGGCGCGGGACACGCTGGTGGATGGGTCGCTGTCCGCGGAGAAGCGGGTCCACGAGGCGCGGAAGCGGTTCAAGGAGACGCGCGCGCTGATCCGCCTCGTCCGCAAGCCCCTCGGCGACCAGTTCGCGCACGAGAATGCCTGGTTCCGGGACGCGGGACGCGACCTGGCGGCGGCGCGGGACGCGGATGCGATGGCCGAGGCGCTGGAGAAGCTGGCGCTCCCACGGGCTGTGCAGCGGCGCGCGCAGAAGGTCCTGGCCGCGCAGAGGAAGGAGCACCCGCCGCTCGAGCCGGTGATCGCGAATGTCGTCGATCAGCTGGTGGTCGCGCAGGGGCGGCTGGGGATGTGGCCAGTGTTCGAAGATTCGTTCGACACGATCGCGGACGGGCTGGTGCGTGCGTATCGCGCGGGACGGAAGCGGCCGGAGGACCTGCACGAGTGGCGGAAGCGGGTGAAGGAGCACTGGTATCACGCGCAGCTTCTGCGTCCCGTGTGGCCGGAGCTGATGAAGCCGTACGCGGAGGTGCTGTCGACGCTGTCGCACGCTCTCGGAGAGCATCACGATCTGCACGTGCTGCGCGGGATTCTCGGTGAGCTCCCCGCGGTGGCGAAGAAGATCGACGAGCGCCAGGCGGAGCTCGTGGCGGAGGCGGAGGCGATCGCCGCGCTGGTGTACGCGGAGAAGCCGGACGCCTGGTTGGCGCGAATGCGGAAGTACTGGAAGGCGTGGCTTCGTACGTCGCGCTAGACGCGCCTCCGGGACGGCTGATCTTCGTCGGGGACATCCACGGCTGCTATGAGGAGCTGGTGGAGCTGCTCGGGCGGCTTGAGCCTTCCCCTCGCGACACCATCGTTTCAGTCGGCGACGTCGTCACGAAGGGCCCGGCCGCGGACCGCTGTCTCGATCTGTGGCGCGAGCGCGGGTTCCTCGCGGTGAAGGGGAACAACGAGGTGAAGGTGCTGCAGCGCGCAAATCCGCTGCTGCGTTTCTTCGCGCGCGATCGCGTGCTGCGGCGCGGCGATCTGCTGCGGTACATCGCGTCGTGGCCGGTCGTTCTCGACTTCCCCTCGGTCGCCATCACCGCGGTGCACGGCGGGTTTCTGCCGCACATGTGCGTGACGGCCGCGGAGGTGGAGCGCGCGGAGGACGAGATCGTGGAGCTGCGCTGGATCCGGAAGAAGAACGGGGAGTGGAAAGCGATCCCGAAGGACAAGCGCAAGAACGGGGACGTGTTGTGGTCGGAGAAGTGGAAGGGGGAGCGGTTCGTCGTCTACGGGCACACGCCGGTGCGGGAGCCGAAGGTGGACGCGCACGCCCTCGGGCTGGACACGGGATGTGTGTACGGGGGGTCGCTCACGGCGGCGGTGTTCGCCGAAGGCGAGTGGCGAATGGAGTCGGTAAAGGCGCGGAGGAAGTATGTGTAAGCACACTCTCTGTCGCCCGCTACGCGGGCTCGTTCGCGCGGCGCGCGCGGTTCCCCCGGCTGAAGCCGGGGTCTATTTTCTGGCTGCCCGCTACGCGGGCAAGAGCGACTGCCGCCGTAGGCGGCAATAGACAATAGCTCCCGGCTTCAGCCGGGAGACGCGGCGGGCGCGCAAAGAGGGAGCCCGCGTAGCGGGCGACAGATCACTCGCCGAGTTTGCGGAGAAGCCGCGGCGGGAGCACCCATTCGAGCGACGCCGTCCCATCCGGGCGCAACCGCACGCCGTAACAACCGCCCTTCTTCAACTCCACACCCTCCACCCCCGTGAGGGCGTGCAGACCGGCGGTCAACACCGGCTCGTGGCCGATGATCACCGCGCGGCGCTCCTGGATCGACTTCACCAGCGCGAGGAACTGCTTCGGCGTCCCGGACAGCGCGAGTGCGTCGGTCGTGTTCACGTTCGCGCGCGAGCGGTAGCCCTTCGACACCCACAGCGCTGTCTGCACCGCGCGCAACAACGGGCTGGAGTAGATGGCTTGCGCTTTCGGGAGTGCGTTTGCCAGGCCGCGCGCGATCTCTTTCATCCGCGCGTGGCCTTCCGCGGTCAGGCCGCGGTCTTCGTCCTTCTTGTCCGGTCCCGCATCTTCGGCGATCCCGTGGCGGAGGAGGACGATGAACCGTTCAGGCGGCGGCGCTGCTGCTTTCTTCGATGTCGACATTGGTCTCGAACACCTTTCCGAAGTATTTCGCGCGTTTCGTGGCGGCGGCGACCTCGACGTCACCCTCGCCACGCAGGCGCACGTGGAAACGTACCGTGCCTTCTTGCGTTTCGACGCCCACGTCCCGCACGGCGCGGCGGCGCCCTCGGTCGAGCGCATCGGCAACGCGCAGGATCGCGCTGAGCTTGCAGACCACGTCCTTCTGTGAATCCGAGAGCGGCGCGAAGTTCTCGTCCTCCGCCTTCGGCGGCGCCTTGCGGTAGTAGCGCGCGACGTTCGCCATCACCGCCACCTGGTCGGTCGTGAAGCCGCGCAGGCCGGCGTGGCTGATCAGGTAGTACGAGTGCTTGTGGTGGCTCTGATACGACACGTGCATCCCGACCTCGTGCAGCAGCGCGGCGTACTCGAGCAGCTCGCGCTCGCCGGTGCGGAAGCGGTGCAGCTCCTGGGTCTGGTCGAAGATGCGCAGGGCCAGGCGGGCCACGTGCGTCGCGTGCGTGCGCTCCACATCGCTGCGCTCGACGAGACTCAGCACCGAGGCGCGGCGCACGCTGCCGCGCTCCTTCGGCTCGCGGACGCGGTCGAGCACAGAGTCGACGATCCCCTCGCGCAGGGCGGCGTCGCTGGCGCGGATCTGCTGGAGCTTGAGGCCGCGCATGACCACGTCGAGCACGATCGCGCCGCCGAGGATCGTTTCGGCGCGGCGCTCGTCGATGGCGAAGCGTTTCGCGCGGTCCGCCGCGGAGAGTGGCGTGAGCAGGTCGATCAATTCACGGAGGCGCTTGCGCGACAGCCACTTCAGGCCGGACGACATGGAGTCCCCATTCGACGCCAGCGTGGCCAGGGCGACAATCGTGCCCGAGGTGCCGACGGAGAAATCGAAGCCGAGGGCGGAGATGCGCGCGAGCGGTTTCTTCAGACGCTTCGTCACGTACGCGCGGCACTCGTCGATCATCGCCGGCGTCGCCCCGCGGTCGAGCGTGAACATCTGCGACATCCGCAGCGCGCCCACCGGCTCGCTGGACGTGAGATAGACCTGCTCCGACGTCCCGACGATCAGCTCCACGCTGCCGCCGCCGATGTCGACGGCGAGCGCGGTGCCACCGTGGAAGTCGATCGCCGAGCGCACGGCGCGGTAGATGTAGTCCGCCTCCTCTTCGCCGGAGATCACGCGCACCTTGATGCCGGAGGCCTTCTGCACCGCGGTGAGGAAGCGGCGGCGGTTCGGCGCCTCGCGGATCGCGCTCGTCGCCACCGCCACCACCTCCGTCACCTGCCAGCGCTCGGCGATGCCGGCCATTTTCTTCATGGCCTCCACGCCGCGCTCGATGGCGTCGGCGGTCAGCGGCCGTCCTTCCAGACTGCCGCGCCCGAGCTGGACCATCTCCTTCTCTTTGTCGATGACCCGGTAGCCGTGCTTCTGCTCCTCGACGATGATCATGTGGATCGAGTTGGTTCCGACGTCGATGGCTGCGATGCGGCGGCGCGGCATGGAGCGCGATTATCGCTACTTCACGGGGAAGTAGCCGACCTTCGTGACGATGTCCTGGCCTTGCGGGCCGAGGGCCCAGTCGAGGAAGGCCTTCATCTCCTTAGCCGGCTTCACGCGCGTGTAGAGGTAGAGAAAGCGGCTGATCGGGTATGCCCCCGAGCGCACCGTCTCCAGCGACGGCAGCACGCCCGGGCTCTTGTCGTCCTTCTTCACCGCCGCGAACTTGATCCCTTTCGCGTACGCGGCGCCGCCGTAGCCGATGCCGTTCGCGTCCTTCGCCACCGCGTTCACGACCGCCGCGGTGCCCTGCAGCGTCTGCGCGCGCGGCGCGAAATCCTTGCCCATGAGGACGTTGTCCTTGAAGTAGGTGTACGTGCCCGACGAGTTCTCGCGCGAGTACAGGATGATCTGCGCGTCGTTGCCGCCGACCTGCTTCCAGTTCGTGATCGCGCCGGTGTAGATGCCGCGGATCTGCGCGAGCGTCAGCTCCTTCAACGGGTTTTTCTCATTGAGATAGACCGACAGACCGTCGCGCGCGATCGGCACCGCGAAACCGGTCGTCGCGAAGCGCTGCTTCAGCTTGTCGGTCTCACTGGTCTTGATGGGGCGGGACGAGGCGGCGATGTCGGTGGTGCCGTTGATCAGGGCGGCGATGCCGACGCCCGAGCCGCCGCCGGTCACCTGAATCTGGGTGTCGGGATTCGCCTTCATGAACGCCTCGGCCAGCCGCGCGTTCATGATGACCATGGTGTCGGAGCCTTTGATCGAGATCGGTTTCGCGGCGAACAGGGGCAGAGCGATTGCGAGGGACAGCAGAAGTTTCTTCATGGATAGGCTCCTTAGAACGCGAACTGGTAGCGGAGGGTGAAGACGTTGTCGTCGGGATCGTTCGCTTCGTTCTCGATCAACTCGTAGGACGCCATGACTTTGCTGTGCGCGTCCCAGTGGAAGATGTACGTGGGGTTGATCGTGCGGACGGCGTTGTCGCCGACGTCGGTGTCGGGATCGTATTCATCGAGACGCAGGACGAACTGGTGGCGCGTGCCGAGGTTCTGGATGGCGTAGAAGTACCAGCCGTCGACGTCGTGCGATTCCGTGCGCGTCGTGCCCGTGGCCGGCGCCTGTTTGCCGGTGATGTACTCGCCGCGGATGCCGAGTCCCGGCAGCGGCGTGGCCCACTGGAAATCGACGCCGAGGCGCTCCTTGTCGAAGTTCACGCCGGTGGCCTTCGTCGATGTGGCGACGAGATCTTCGCCCTTGTACGCGGACGCGCCGGCGTCGAACGCGCCGAAGGTCCAGCCCAGGCGTCCGACAAAGTCCTTCTGTTGATTGAGGTCCGAGCTCGAATTCGTGCCCGTGCCGTTGACGATCGCCACGCGGTAGCTGAAGCGCTCGCTCAGGCCGAGACCGGAGAGCATCACGCCGCGATCGCGCTCGCCGGGGAAGAGCGTGCGCATCATGCGGGAGCGTTCCGGCACTTCGCGGCTGCTCGACGAGTACATGATCTCGAAGCCGAACGGCCAGTTGAACTGGCCCGCGGTGAGGGTGTGCTTCCACGGCGTCCACGGCTCGGTGAGCTCGACGTAGCCGTCCTTGAGGGTGACGCCGGAGCTGGTGATGTCCGGCTGCAGGACGAACTTCGACGTCGGCGTGGCCTGGTAGGTGAACTTCACGCGGCCGCGGCGGATCGAGAACTGGTCGAGGTTGCGCGTGCCGCCGGCCGCGAGCTCGTCGCGCGAGCGCTCGTCGTCGACGAACTGCGCCTGCACGTAGCCGGTGATCTTGAGGCGATTCAGGAGCTCGACGACGTTGCGCGTCTCGGTGAGCGCCTCTCCCTGCGACTCCACCTGCGCCGCGACTTCCTCCGGCGTCTTCGCCTTCGGCTCGTCGGTGACTTCCTGCGCGTCGTCGGCGAAGACCGGCGCGCACACAGCGAGCGCGATGACGAGGATCATCAACTTCACTTTCATGCTTTCTCCTTGCTGCGCGGAGTGTAGGGACCGCATGAAAAGAGGAGAGGCAGCGCGCGTGAAGTCGGGGTAAAGAGCGAAAAGGGCTTTCCGGGTAGGGATTCCGTTTCAGGCGATCCCTCCTTATGTATCTGAGTCCTGAAGAGCTGTTCCTGTCGAATCTCGAGACCATCGAGCGGGCGGCCCGGTTTGCCGCCCGGCGGGGAGGCTTGTCGCCTGCCGACGCGGACGACCTCGTCGCGAACGTCAAGCTCACGCTCATCGAGAACGACTACGCGGCACTGCAGCAGTTCGGGGGCCGGTGCGCGATCGGGACGTATGTCGCGTCGATCGCGCACCGCCTGCTCGCGGACGAGCGGATCCACGTCAGCGGGCGCTGGCGGCCGTCGGCGGAATCGAAGCGGGCCGGTGAGGGGGCGGTGCTCCTCGAAACGCTGGTCGTACGCGATCGCAAGCCGCTCGACGAGGCGCTGCCGCTGGCCCAGAAGGTGGACGCGTCGATGACGCGTGCATCGGCGGAAGCGCTGCTCGCGCGCGTGCCGGTCCGCTCGCAACGGGCAAAGCTGGTCGCACTCGATGAGGACACTCGCGAGCAGGCAGTCGACTCCGACACGGTGGAGGAGCGCGCGCTCGCCCGTGACCGCGCCGCCGCCGCCGCGAAGACGAGCACCGTTCTCCGCGATGCCCTGGCCACGCTGCCCGCCGACGACCGGGTCATGCTCCTGCTCCGCTTCGGCAGCGGCATGCGCGTGTCCGCGATCGCGCGGGCCTGGCAGTGCAATCAGCAGATCCTCTACCGCAGGATCGAGGCGATCATCCGGCGGCTGCGCCAGCAGTTGCTGTCCGCCGGGATCGACGCGGTCACCGCCGCCCAGCTCATCGGCGGGGCGGACAGCGGCCTCGAATTCGGCTGGAGGGACAGCGAAAAAAACGCGGCAGTCCAGACCATCTCTGTACAGGGAGACGGCGGCAGCGAGGAGTCAATGCCATGAGTTTCGAGCCCCGGTCCCCCTGCATTTCTTCCGAGGTCCTCGGCGCGTTCGCCGAAGGCCGCCTCGGTGCGGAGGAGCGGACCGTCGTGACTGCCCATCTGGATACCTGCGAGCGTTGCCGCGACGAAGTGGCGCTCCTGGCGGACTTCGCCGACAGCGACGCGGCGCCGGGGCGCAGACGGATGCCGGCTTGGTGGGCCGCCGCGGCCGCGATCCTCATCCTCGCAGCGGCGGCGGTCCTGTGGCGGAACGTGTCCCGGCGCGACGTGAATCCGGTCGCGCCGCTCATCGCCGCATCCGCGGCACTCGATCACCGCCTCCTCGAGCCGCGCTTGCACGGGTTCGGCTGGGCTGAATACCGGGGTGCCGTGCGTGCCGCGGGCGACGATCGCTCGCCCGAGCACCTCAAGATCCTCGGCGCCGCCGGCGACGTTCTGCAGCAGGCCGGGAAAGACCCGGCCGCGGATGCGCAGCACGCCGCCGGTGTGGCGTCGCTGCTGATCGCCGATCCCGCGGCGGCGATCGCGCGCCTGAAAACCGTCGCGGAAGGGTCGCAGGATGCAACCGCCTGGAGCGACCTCGCCGCGGCGCACTACGACCTGGGCGTCCGGCTCGGGCGTGCGTCGCAGTACCCCGAGGCGCTGGCCGCGGCCGATCGCGCGCTGAAGCTGAGCCCTGGCCTTCCGGAGGCCCTGTTCAACCGCGCGCTGGTACTCGAGCGCATCGGGTTGGTCGAGGACGCGCGCGCGGCGTGGAAGCGCTACCTCGAAGTCGACGGCGCGTCGGCCTGGGCGGGCGAGGCCCGGCGCAGGATGGATGCGCTCCCGACGGCAGCGAATCCGCCGTCCGCGTTCGGCAAGGCACTCGACACCCTCGCGCCGGCGGAGCTCGTCGTCCGTTTCCCGCAGCAGGCGCGCGCGTTCGCGGAAGTGGAATCGCTCGGGCGGTGGGCCGAGGCGTTCCGCGCCGGCGATCGTACAGCGAGCGCGCAGCTCGCCACGGCGCGCGGCATCGGCGCCGCACTGCAGCGCCGCTCAGGGGAATCCCTGCTCGCTGGTGCGGTGCAGGCGATCGACCAAGCGGACGACGCGTCGCGCGTACGGATCGCGAATGCGCATCTCGCGTATCGCACGGGAAGACTCGCGCTGCGGAGCAACGACGCCGGGACGGCCCGGCGCACGCTGATCGATGCGGCGTCGCTCTTCGGCGAAGATCCGGCCGCGCTGAACGCGCGGTACTACGCGGCGGTCGCCGCGTACGAAGCGGGACGTGCAGACACCGCCCGCGACGAGCTGACGACCCTCGCCGGCGATCTGCAGCAACGGCCGGAATTCAAGGCTCTGCGCGCGCAGACAGCGTGGCAGCGAGGGCTGATCGACGGCACCCAGGCGCGGTGGCCGGCGGCGCTCGGCCACTACCAACAGGCGCGCACGCTCTTCGCGGAGCTCGGCGAGGCGTCGAATGCCGCGTTCGTCGACATCCTCATCGGCGAATCGGCGGTCCTGCTGGGACGGCACGACGAAGCGTGGGACGGATGGACACGGGCGTTGGGCGCGCTCAGCCAGCACGGGCTCCACGATCGTCTCCTGGTAACGCTGGCCATGATCAGCCTCACGGAATCGATGGCCGGGCGCGACACGGCGTCTTCGTCGATCCTCGATCTGGAGATCGCCCACGCGAACGACGATGACCGCATTCGCGCCGACGCGCTCTTCCGCCGGGCCATGGTCAGCGCGCGGATGCAGGACACGCCTACCGCGCGCCGGGCCGTGGAGGAAGGGACACGGATCGCGAACCGCACCGGCGATGCGGATGCGCGCGCCAACCTGCGGCTTGCGGAAGGACTCGCGTTCGCCGGCGACCCCCATCGTGCTCTCGGATCGTTGACCGCCGCGATCGAGCACTATCGCGCCGCACGCCCGCTGCTGCTGCCCGTGGCGCTGCGGGAGCGCGGCCGCGTGCTGCGCGCGCTCGGCAGGATCGACGAGGCGACGGACGACCTGCGCGCCGCCGCCGATGCCGTAGAACAGCAGCGGGGAGAGATGGAATGGCGCGAAGTCCGCGCGGCGGCCGTCGACGGGGTGGAAGGGATTTACGTCGCGCTGGTGGAAGCGCTCCTCGACCGCGGCCACACACGCGAAGCGTTCGTGGCCTCCGACCGCGCCGCCGCGCACGCGTTCTACGGTGCCGCAGCCGCGCGCTCCGTGGAGACGGTCGAGGCGCTGCAACGGAGTATCGGGAACGACGCGGTCATCGAGTACCGCACGTTGCCGGGCGAGCTGCTGATCTTCACCGTGACCGCGCAAACAGTTGCCGTCAGACGAGTCGCGGTCGACGACCTTCCACGCCGCGTCGATGCGTTCAACGAGGCGATCCGCAACCGCGCGGATGTCCGCCGCGCCTCGCTCTACCCGATCCTGATCAGCCCGGTGAGCGATCTGATCTCGACAGCCGGGACCATCACGTTCGTACCGGACGCGGTGCTCGAGTCCGTACCGTTCAGCGCTCTGTTCCACCAGGATGCGGCCCGCTGGCTGATCGAAGAGCACGCCATCCGGCGCGCGCCGACCGCTCTCGGTGCGGCAGGCGATCCTTCCCCGCGCAACGATCAGCGCGTCGTCGTCATCCGGCCACCCGCGGCCGATCTGCCCAGTGCAGCCGCGGAAGCGGCGGCGATCGCCCGGCAGTATCGCGGATCGATCGTGATCGACGGCCAGTCTCCGGCGGCCGTTCTGGAGGCGATGGAGAACGCCGGGATCATCCACTACGCCGGCCACACGGACAGCAGCGGCGAGACGGGGCTGGCGCTCGGGAGCACCGTCCTGTACGGCACCAGCATCGCCCGTCTTCGCCTGCGCAACACGCCGCTCGTCGTGCTGGCCGGGTGCCGCACGATGCGCGGCGCCGCGCATCGCGAGGATCTGACCACCAGTCTTTCGCGGGCGTTCCTGCTGGCGGGCGCCCGCGCCGTGGTGGGAACGGCATGGGACCTCAACGACCGCACCGCCACCGCACTGTTCGAAAGGATGCACGCCGCCAATGCGGCGTCCGGAGACCCTGTCGCGGCCCTGCGCGAGGCGCAACTGGCCGCACTGTCCAACTCCGCGAGCCAGCCGGCCGACTGGGCGGCCGCGGAGATCATCGTCCGATCGGCACTGACACTGGGGAGGAAGTCATGAACCTCACGGCAACTACGATCACGGTGTATTTCGTCGGACTGGTGAACGTCTATCACCCTCAAATCCCACCCTCGACGATCCGCGAGGTGATCGTTCCGTTGGCATCCTCAGGCATTTACGGAACGCTCACGCTGCAGGCTCATCAGGCTCACGTGGAGATCGAGGGGCTGGATGGCATGACGCCTGACAAGGACTGCAGAGAAAAGCTTGGCGGGCAGTGGAGCGACGAGAAAGACACGTGTACGGTGAAGCCCGTTTCGGGCAAAAAGATCCGCCTTCCCGCCTCGAAAGACCCTCTCGACGTCATGCCACGCTATAACAAGATGCCGGGGATGACGACACTATGCCCGAGGATGGGCGACATTAAAGACATGTACCTGAACGAATCGGGCAGTTACGCGGCACGCCTTACGCTCGACACGGGAACGCTCGACGTCTGCAGCAAGGGAGATGCGTGGGTTTCCGTGCTCACCCTCACGGATCCGACCGGGACCTTCTCGCTCGGCGGTGAAGGCGTGACGCTGAAGGACAAAGCGGTCGTGCAGATCGTCAACCTCGCAACGGCGACAGGTACCGGCGACCAATCGCACTTCTCGTGGCACTACAAGATGTACAACACCCCGATGCAATGCGACGGGTTGCCGGACCCACCACCGTCAGAAGTGGACGCGTGCCCGGCGACGGTCGCTCACTTTCACGAGGTCATCCAAACCGCGAGCAGCGCTGGCTGCTCGAACACCCAGTACCCGTGATGCCTACGCCACCGGCAGCCGTGTGGACACTCGCCCCCCCTCCGGCTATGCTCGAATCCCTTCCATCTTTCCCGCGCAATTGCAGGCTTCGAACGAGGAGGCATCATGAGAAGAGTCCGGCCCGGAGAGCCCGGCTACGACGACGATCGCCGCATCTCCAATGCGCGGTTCGACTACAAGCCGAATCCCATCCTCTACTGCGAGAGCGAGTCCGACGTCGTGGAGGCGCTGCGCTACGCACGCGCCGCGAAGCTGCCGGTGCGCGTACGCGCCGGCGGGCATCAGCACGAGGGCATGTGCTCCGGCAACGACGTCCTGATGCTCGACGTGTCGAGCCTCAACAAGGTCGAGGTGGACGTGCAGAACCTCAGGATCCGCGTCGGCCCCGGCGCGAAGCTCGGGGACATCTACAAAGCGGTGCTGAGCAAGGGACTGTTGTTTCCCGGCGGAGCGTGCGAAGACGTGCACGTCGGCGGTCTCGTGCAGGGCGGCGGATGGGGGCTCTTCGCGCGCACCCTCGGCCTCTGCTGCGACTGGCTGCTCGGCTTCCGCATGGCCGTGCCGCGCCTCGAGACCCGCTGCTCCAGGACTTCCACGTGATCGGGGTCGAAGGTGAGTTCGACGATCCGAACTTCGACCTGTTCTGGGCCGTGAGCGGCGGAGGCGGCGGCAACTTCGGCGTCGCAACCGAGTACGTCTTCGGGACCGTGCCGTTCAGCTACGAACCCGGCAGGGAGACCGTCACGCAGTTCACCGCGACGTACAGCGAGCGGAGTGTGATCGGCGCCGTCATGCGCGGCTGGATGGAGCGTTTCCCCTGGTATGCCGATGAGCGCCTGACCACGTTCTGCCGCGTGATCGCGCCGGGCACCGAGAACATCGACAAGCCCGCCCTCATCCTCGGCAACTTCATCGGCGAACAAGCGGAGCTGCAGACGGTCCTCGCCCAACTGCTGCCGCGCCCGTCGACACCGGTTGTGACGTACAAGACGATCGCGGTATGGCCGCCCGCGCCCTCGCCGTCGCCGTCCGTGTTCACACACCCGATGTATCAGGCCGGCCCCCCGCAGGACCTCGGCAACACCTGCGGCGGCGCGTCTCTCCGGCACAAGGTGTCGTCCGCCTTTCCGAAGGGGGACGGCCGGGACGCGATCGACACGATCGTGAAGCACGTCAACGCCACGTCGCTCGCCAACGCGCGCCGCTACGTGAGCCTGCATTCGCTCGGCGGCGCCGTGCGCGACAACGGCCGCGACGAGTTCAGCTGCTTCGCATACCGCGACAAGCCGTTCCTCCTGCAGTACCAGGCCTGGTGGACGGGCACCGAGCTCGATTCGCGCTGTCTGAGCTGGATCGCGGACATCCGCGACGACATGTACAGGCGCGGCCTCACGGAGGGCTCGTTCATTAATTTCCCCGACCGCGACCTCGTCAAGACCACCGACCGCCGGAAGCTGATGGCGCCATACTACGGCAAGAACTTCGACCAGCTGATGCACGTCAAGAAGACGCGCGACCCGCTCAACGTGTTCGACTTCGAGATGGGGATTCCGCTGCTCTGAGTCTCACGCGATCGGCAGGCTCATCGTGAACGTCGAGCCCTGGCCCTCGACGCTCTGCACGCCGATCGAGCCGCCGTGGGCCTCGATGATCGCGCGGGCGATGTAGAGGCCGAGGCCCAGGCCGCCGTAGTAGCGGCTGGAGACGTTGCGCGCGCGGTGGAAGCGCTCGAAGAGCTGCGGGATCTCGTCCCGCGGGATGCCGATGCCGTGATCGCTGACGGACGTCAGCATCGCGCCTTCCACCACCTGGACCTCGAGATCGATGTCCGTCCCTTCCGCCGAGTACTTGAGCGCGTTGGAGAGGAGGTTGTCGACGACCTGGCGCATGCGGTCGGGATCGGCGACGACGACGGCGTCCCCGGCGTCCACGGACATGCTGATGGAGCGCGTCGGGTGCTGGACCTGGAACGCGGACACGCGCGCGCGGATGAAATCACTCCAGCGGATCGACTGCGGGTGGATCTGCAGCCGGTTCGTCTCGATGCGGGAGACGTCGAGCAGCTCGGAGATGAGTCCCATCATCCGCTCGATCTCGCCGAGGACCGCGTTGATGTACGTGGCGCGCTCCTCGGGCAGCAGATCGTTGACGGTTTGCGCGAGGAGCTGGGTGTAGCCCTTGATGGTCGTCAGCGGCGTGCGCAGCTCGTGCGACGCGACGGAGAGGAACTCGTCTTTCTTGCGATCGAGCTCCTGCAGCGCGGTGATGTCGCGGATGACGAGGACGGCGCCGACGATGCCCCGGCTCTCGATGGGCGCGGCGGCGATGGAGAGGTCGAGGTCGCGCCCGGTGATGAGGTGCTTGCCCATCGCGAGGTAGTCGGGAACGGTCTGCCCGGCCAGAGCGCGTGCGTACGGCATGTCCGGGTACGCGATCGCCCGCCCCTCGGAATCGCGCAGGTGCAGGCGGGCGAAGGAGCCGTGCTCGATGGCCTCGGCGCGCGACGCGAGGCCGAACATGTTCAGCGCGGCCTGGTTCACGTCGACGACGTCGCCGCTCGCGTCGTACACCCACAGGCCGTCCGTCATCGAGCCGAGGATGGAGTCGAGACGCGCGGAGCGCTCGGCCATCATCGTGGCGAGGTTCTCGATCTCGCGGCGCGCACGCACCTGCTCGGTGACGTCCTGCACCAGGATGGTGAGGCTCTGGGTGATGCCGGAGAAGCGTCCGCGCGCGGCGGAGATGATGCGGTTCACGTAGCGGTCGCCGACCGCGAGCTCGACGTCGATGCGCGGCTCGCCGGAGTCGGCGACCTGTTTGAGGATCCCTTCCGTGTCCGGCAGCACTTCCGCGCCGCGGAGGCCGATGACCTTCGTGTCGCTCGCGATGCGGCCGAGCTCCATGGCGAAGTCGATGAAACGCGCGTTGGCGAGCTCGAAGCGGAGCTCGTCGGCGGAGATGACGGCGATGCCGATCGGGGCGCTCTCGAGCACGGCCTCGAAGCGGACGCGCGCGTCGACTTCGCGCCGCGCCAGCTCCTCTGCCGCGCGGTGGCCGTCCTGGGCCATGCGCGTCAGGCGATGGATGTGGCTGGCGGCGCCGATGCGCTCGGCGACGGACTGCGCGAACTCGAGGTCCTCGGCGTCGAAATTCCGCCGCGGATCGGACTGGGAGATGATGACCGCGCCGATGCGCTCGCCGTAGGACTCGATGGGATAGGCGATCAGGCTCTGCTCGTGGAGCGCGGCCTTGATCTCGCGCTCTTCGGCGTCGCGCGAGAAGTCGAGCAGCGCGTCGCCGCGCACCTCGTAGAACAGCAGCGGACGTCCGATGTGGAAGACTGTGCCGGGGAGGCCGTCGCCAGGACGGTACGGGTTGGCTGCGAAGTAGTCGCGAAAGGCGGCGAGGTCCTTCTCCCCGGTGCCGTAGCCGACAAGGTCGAGCGTGCCGGTCATGGAGTGGTAGAGATAGATGCGCACCGTGCCCGAGACAGCCTGGGCGACGCGCATCGCGGGATCGTCGAGGTCTTCGAAGCTCGGCGACAGGGCCACCATCTCCAGGCCGAGGTTGGCGAGACACTCGGCGCGGCGGCGGCGCCACGATTCGCGCTCGGCGTTCTGGCGGTCGTCGGTGACGTCGCGCGAGAGAACGACGGAGCCGATGATGCGTCCGGCCTGATCGCGGATGGGCGCGGCCTTGAGGTTCACGACACGGTCGTCACCGGTGCGCCCTTCGTGGACGAGGTAGTCGGACTTCACGACGTCGCCCTGCAGCGCGCGGATCGACGGAAGGTCGTCGGGGCCGAGGGGACTGCCGTCGATGTAGCGGTGGCGGGTGCTGCGCAGGCGGTTCTCGGGGTCGGGCGTGAACAGTACGCTCGGCTCGCGCTGCGCGGCGGCGTTCACCCGCTCCAGGCGTCCGGTGGAGTCGTAAATCGCTGCAGCCTCGGGGATCTGATCGAGGATGGCGTTGACCTTGGCCATCTCGCGCACGGCGCGGTTGTGGAGGAGCGTGTTGTTCAGAGCGAGGGTGGCGTAGCGGCCGATCTCGGCGAAGAGCGTGATCTCTTCGTCCGTCCAGTCGCGGACCTCGTCGCACTGGTGGAGGCCGAACGCCCAGGGCTCTTCTTCACGCGGACGGAGGACCTGGACGAGCGCGGAGCGGATCTGAAAGCGCGCGGCGAGGTCGGGATCGAGGTCGGGATCGCCGGCAGTGACGATCACCGGCCGCGACGCTTCCATCGCGCGGCGGATGAGGTTCTGCGACTTGACGAGCGAGACCGGCCCTTTGTCGGCGAGGTCGCCCTCGGCGCCGGCAGCGGAGGTCGTGAACGCGACTTTCGCGAGCTCGGCCTGCTCGTGGACGGGATGGAGGAGCCACGCGCGATCGGCGCCGAGCTCTTCACGCGTCACGGTGACGATACGGCGCAGCACTTCGCGCAGCTCGAGGGTACCGGTGAACGACTCGAGGATGCCCGACAGGAACCGGTAGCGGTCCTCGGTGTTGAAACGCACGCGCTCGGGCACGGGAGGATCGGACATTTGACTGTCGGGCTGCATGCTAGCAGACGACTACAATCCGCGCATGAAACGATCCTTCGATGAGCTCGTGCAGTTGATGACGCGTCTGCGCGGCCCGGATGGATGTCCGTGGGACCGCAAGCAGACGCTGCCGGACCTGAAGCCGTACGTCATCGAAGAAGCGTATGAAGTGGTCGACGCGATCGACCGCAACGACCGCGCGGCGCTGCTCGAAGAGATCGGCGATTTCCTCCTGGAAGCGGTGTTCATCACCGAGCTCACGCGGGAGGAAGGAACGTTCGATATCTACGACTCGATCACGGCGATTCACGACAAGCTCGTGCGCCGGCACCCGCACGTCTTCGGCGACGTCGAGGCGAAGGACGCGGAGCAGGTGCTGGTCAACTGGGAGAAGCTCAAGCAGGAGGAGCGGAAGGCGGAGAACAAGTCGCTGCTCGCCGGCGTCCCGCAGTCGATGCCCGCGCTGCTCAAGGCATCGCGGCTGACGGAGAAGGCGGCGCGCGTCGGCTTCGACTGGCGCCACACGGAGGATGTGTTCGACAAGCTCGACGAAGAGATGGCCGAGCTGCGCGAAGCCGTCGCCTCAGGCGACAACGCGCACATCCACGAAGAGATCGGCGACCTGCTCTTCACGATCGCCAACATCGCGCGCAAGGTGAATGTGAATCCGGAGGAGGCGCTGCAGTCGACGAACCGGAAGTTCATGAGCCGGTTCCAGTCGATGGAGTCGCGCGTGGAGACGTTCGAGGGGCTGACGCTCGAGGAGATGGACCGGCTGTGGGACGAAGCAAAAGCCGCCGAGCGGGGTTGATCGCGCTGGCGATCGTCGCGGCCGTCGCGATTCATGACTTCGCGGTGCCGCACGGACGCGGCTTCGCCGCGCGCGGCGCGCTGTTCGTGATCGACGAGTACCGCGAGCACATCTCGCCGCGGCTGGTGGGGCGGGTGACGTGCCGCTTCCAGCCTACGTGCTCGGCTTACGGGCGCGGGGCGATTGCGAAGTACGGGTTCCTTCGAGGCTCGGCCAAATCCGCGTGGCGCATTGCGCGGTGTGGTCCGTGGACACCGCAGGGGACCGTGGATCAGCCCTGACTCTCCCTGCCGCCCGCTACGCGGGCTCGTTTCGTTCCCCCCGCCCGTGTCCCCGGCTGAAGCCGGGGTCTATTGCCTTCCGTCCGCTACGCGGACTCGATCTCTTTGCCCGCGTAGCGGGCTGCCAGAGAATAGACCCCGGCTTCAGCCGGGGGGACGGCGGCGCGGTCGCGGGGACGAGCCCGCGTAGCGGGCGGCAGGGCGGCCCTTTTCCTCTGGCAATACCGCGCTCGGGCAGATGTCGTTGAGCACGCAGTTCACACAATCCGGCTTGCGCGCGATGCACACCCGTCTGCCGTGCAAGATCAGCCGGTTCGCGAATCCCGTCCATTCGCCGCGCGGCACAACCTTCATCAGATCCCGCTCGATATCGACCGGGTCGGCGTGCTTCGTGAAGCCGAGACGGCCGGCGAGGCGGGTGACGTGGGTGTCGACGATGATGCCCGCCTCGATCTGCATGGCGTTGCCGAGGACGACGTTCGCGGTTTTCCGTCCGACGCCGGGGAGCTCGACCAGCTCCTCCATCGTCCGCGGCACTTCCCCGCCGTGCCGTTCCATGAGGGCCTTCGAACAGTTGATGACCGCCTTGGCCTTGTTGCGGTAGAAGCCGGTCTGCTTCACCGCCACCTCCATCTCTACCAGATCCGCCTCGGCGAATGCCCGTGCGTCGGGATACCGGCGGAAGAGGGACTTGGTGACGATGTTCACGCGCACGTCCGTGGACTGCGCGGCGAGGATCGTGGCGATCAGCAGCTCGAACGGATTGTTGAAATCCAGCTCCACGCGGGCGTCGGGATACTGCTGCTTCAGGCGCTGGTTCACTTCGGCGGCGCGCGCTTGTCTGTCCTTTATCGTCATAGCCTTCATCGTCATAGAATCCTCTCATGACCACGACGCTGTCCGCCTCCCGCACGATCCGCTCGCCCCACGGCACCCAGTTGAGCTGCGCGAACTGGCAGACCGAGGCGGCGCTGCGCATGCTGATGAACAACCTCGATCCCGAGGTGGCCGAGCGGCCGGAGGAGCTCATCGTGTATGGCGGCATCGGCAAGGCCGCGCGCAACTGGGAGTGCTACGACGCGATCGTCGCGACGCTGAAGCGCCTCAAGGCCGACGAGACGCTGCTCGTGCAGTCGGGCAAGCCGGTGGGCGTCTTCCGTACGCACGAGAACGCGCCGCGCGTGCTCATCGCAAACTCCAACCTCGTCCCCCACTGGGCTACCTGGGACGAGTTCCGCCGCCTCGACGCCCTCGGCCTGACGATGTACGGCCAGATGACCGCGGGCTCGTGGATCTACATCGGGACGCAGGGCATCCTGCAGGGCACGTACGAATGCTTCGCGGCGCTGGCGAAGAAGCACTTCGGCGACTCGCTCCGCGGGAAGCTCGTGGTCACCGCCGGCCTGGGCGGAATGGGCGGCGCGCAGCCGCTCGCGGCGACGATGAACGATGCCACCGCGCTGGTCGCGGAAGTCGACCAGACGCGTATCCAGCGGCGCCTCGACAAGCGCTATCTCGACGAAGAGGCCCCGTCGCTCGACGCCGCGATCGCGCGCGCGCTCGAAGCGCGGGACAACGGCGAGGCCGTGTCGATCGGCGTCGTCGCGAATGCGGTCGAGCTGCTGGAAGCGCTCATCGCCCGCGGGATCGTCCCGGACGTCCTCACCGACCAGACCTCGGCGCACGACGAGCTGACGGGCTACGTCCCGACGGACATGACGTTCGACGAGGCGCTGGTCCTGCGCAAGAACGACCCCGACAAGTACGTCGCGCTGTCGTACGCGACGATAGCCCGGCACATGCGCGCGATGATCGAGCTGCAGAATCGCGGCGCGGTCACGTTCGACTACGGCAACAACCTCCGCGGGCAGGCGCTGAAGACCGGCGTCGCGAACGCGTTCGAGGTGGAGGGCTTCGTGCCGCTGTTCATCCGCCCGCTGTTCTGTGAAGGCAAGGGGCCGTTCCGCTGGGCCGCGCTGTCCGGCGATCCGAACGACATCTTCGTCACGGACGAGGCGATCCTCGAGCTGTTCCCTCACGACGCCCCGCTGCACCGCTGGATCCGCATGGCGCAGAAGCGCGTGGAGTTCCAGGGACTGCCGGCGCGCATCTGCTGGCTGGGATACGGCGAGCGCGACAAGGCCGGGCTGCTGTTCAACCGGCTCGTCGCGGAGAAGAAGGTCAGCGCGCCCGATCGTCATCGGCCGCGACCACCTCGACGCCGGGAGCGTGGCGTCTCCGAATCGGGAGACCGAGGGGATGAAGGACGGGTCGGATGCGATCGCGGACTGGCCGATCCTGAACGCGCTACTGAACACCTCGGCTGGAGCGACGTGGGTGTCCGTCCACCACGGCGGCGGCGTCGGCATCGGGTATTCCCTACACGCGGGCATGGTCATCGTGGCCGACGGTACGCAGGAGGCCGCGGAACGCCTGCGGCGCGTGCTCACGGCGGATCCGGGCACGGGCGTGATGCGTCACGCCGATGCCGGATATGGGGAAGCAATCGACGTCGCGCGGGAGCGGGGAGTTGATATTCCCATGTTGTGACACCCACCGAGGCGCGAATAGTGCAACGATGCGCGCGGTTGTCCGCGTCAGACCACACTGGAGGTGCAGCATCAGCGAAGCTCGGCAGTTGAAGAAAGACTGGGTGAACATTCTCTTCCTCACCCTCACCCCCGTCATCGGCGTCGCAGGCACGGCCGCGTACACGTACTACCGCGGATTCAGCCTCTGGATGCCGGTCCTCACCATCGGCATGTATCTGGCGGTCGGCCTGTCCATCTGCGCCGGATACCACCGTTTCTTCTCCCACAAGAGCTACGAGGCGCACCCGATCGTCCAGTCGTTCTTCGCGTTCTTCGGGGCCATGGCCGCCGAGAACTCGATCCTCTGGTGGTCGTCGGCCCACCGTGTGCACCACAAGCACACGGACAAGGACTGGGACCCGTACAACATCCAGCGCGGCTTCTGGTGGGCGCACATCTTCTGGATCTTCTACAAGAACGACGAGACGGACACGACGTTCGCCAACTCGCCGGACCTGAAGGCGAACCCGATCGTGATGTGGCAGCACCGCTGGCACAAGGTCATCCTGATCGCCGGCGGCTTCGGCATTCCGACGCTGATCGGCGCCGCGTTCGGCGACCCGATCGCCGGACTGCTGTGGGGCGGCTTCACGCGCCTGGTGGTCATCCATCACACGACGTTCTTCGTCAACTCGCTGGCCCACTACTTCGGCAAGCCGGCGTTCAACGCGGAGTCTTCGGCGCGCGATAACTGGCTGGTCGCGCTGGCGACGCTGGGCGAGGGATATCACTCGTTCCACCACCGCTTCCCCGCGGACTTCCGCAACGGCATCCGCTGGTATCACTGGGACCCGGCGAAGTGGTTCATCGCCGTCGGACGCCCCCTCGGACTCACGTCGAATCTCCTGGCAACGCCGCTGCCGCAGATCGAACAGGCTCGCATGCGCGCCGCTGTGCGCGTGATCGAGCCGAAGATCGCGACGGCGACCGGCACGATGGCGGACGAAGCGCGCCGCCGGCTGCGCGTCGCAAGCGAGCACCTCGAGCGCGCCTTAAAGGCGTGGCGCATGGCGATCGACCAGCGCGCCGAGGGAATGCCCTGGCGGCATGCGGAGAAGGCTTCGCACCGTCACGTGAAGCACTCCCGCCGTCACTGGAAGCGCGCGGTAAGAATCCTTCAGGCTGCGTAACCGCGCCCCTCACCCGGCCTTCGGCCACCCTCTCCCCGCTCGACGCTGGGAGAGGGGTCTTCGTTGGTGTTTGTCGCGAGATCCACGGCCACTTCCCCTTCTCCCCTCGGCGAGGGGAGAAGGTGGCCGAAGGCCGGATGAGGGGTCGCTCCGTCATTTTCTCTCCAGCCTCTTCAGCGCCTTCTGCGCGACCTTCGCCTGCCGCGGACAGAGGCAGCGCGCCTCCGCAACCTTCTCGTACAGCTTGAGCGCCGCTCCGGTATCGCCGTGCTCCGCGAGCTTCCGCGCCTCGTCGAGGAGCGTCTCCGCCTGGGACTCCCGCTCGTCCAGCTCGTTGCGGACGAGCTCTTCAACGTCCACCACGGACAGCCGCCCGTGACTGCTGTGGACGCTGCCGAGAATGTTGCCGTCGCGGTCGGCGAGCAGGGCCAGCGGGAGGTCCTCCTCGACTTCCACCTCCAGCTTCGCGAGGCGGTTGTCGTCATCGAAGCGGACGACCCGCATGGCCACACAGCGCGCGGAGAACGTCGTCAGGCTGTCCGAGGTGAGCATGGCGGAGCGGCGCATGGCGTCGGGCGAGGAGGGAATCCAGAACAGAACCAGCGGCGCGGTGAGAACTTCGTCCGGCTGCAGGACCCTCCAGGGCACGAGCGGGACGAGACCCCGCTCCTCCGGGAACGCAGGCGTTCCGGCGGCGATCAGGGCGACCAGTGCGACGGCGCGCGCCCAGTGGCTCATGGAAACGGACCCCTCAGCGGAAAGCGGGGCGATTATACGCCCCGCGAAAAACCGAGCGTGGCGGCGACCTGACCGGTAGAATCCGACGGCTCCGGTCCTCATGGGAAGCATTCGCGAGACTCTCGGCCCCTACGAAATCCTCCGGCCCATCGGTGCAGGCGGCATGGGCGAGGTTTTCGTCGCCCGCGATCCGAAACTGGGCCGGAAAGTGGCGATCAAGCTCCTGCCCGCGCGCATGGCCACGGATCGCGACACGCTCGCCCGTTTCACGCAGGAAGCCCGCTCCGCCTCGGCGCTGAACCATCCGAACATCGTCACCATCCACGAGGTCGGCGCCACGGACGACGCGCCGTACATCGTGATGGAGTACGTCGACGGGCGCGATCTGCGGACGCTGATCGCCGAGGGGGCGATGCCGGTGCGGCAGGTGCTCGACATCGCCACGCAGATCGCCGACGGCCTCGCGGCGGCGCACGAGCGCGGCATCGTGCACCGGGACCTGAAGCCCGAGAACATCATGGTCACCCGCGACGGCGGGTACGTGAAGATCCTCGACTTCGGCCTGGCCAAGGTGATCGGCCCGACGCCCGAAGGGGAGCACACGATCCAGCTGGAGATGCCGGGGACGATGCCCGGCACGATCCTCGGCACGGTCGGGTACATGTCGCCGGAGCAGGCGACCGGGAAACGCCTCGACTTCCGCTCGGACCTGTTCGCGTTCGGCGCGATCCTCCACGAGCTGTCGACCGGCGAGCCGGCGTTCAACGGCGAGACGGCGATCGACACGCTGTCGGCGATCCTCCACCACGAGCCGCCCTCGGTGATGAAGATGAATCCGCGGGTGCCGGTGCAGCTGGCGGACATCATCCGGCGCCTGCTGGCAAAGGCACCGGACGATCGCTATGCGTCGACGCGGGATCTCTCGCGCGAGCTGAAGGCGCTGCGGGACCGGGTCGTGGCGGAGGAGAGCGGGTTCCACAAGCCGCTGCCGGTGTCACCGCGCAAACCGATTTTCGCGATCGTCGCGGCGGCGGTACTGGCGACGCTGATCGGCGTGGCGGTGTATTTCACGCGCCAGCCAGTGGAACCGCCCCCTCCCCCGCCAGTCGTGAAGAAGTACCTCGCGGTGCTGCGCTTCAAAGATTTGTCGGGCGACCCGAATGGACAGCTCGTCGTGGACGGATTCGCGGAGACGCTCACGGCGCGGCTCGCGCATTTCCCGACACTGCAGGTGATGCGCCCTCCTGCCTCGGACCCCGGCACCGGTGACCCGCGCAAGACGGCGAAGGACCTGGGCGCGACCCTGGTGCTGACCGGCTCGATGATGCGCGACGGGGATCGCATCCGGGTGACGTACAGCGTCCTCGATTCGATCTCCGGACGCGAGTTGGGAGACCTGGTCGAAGGGAGCGTGACGAACCTCTTCGGCGTGCAGGACGACGTTGCGGACAGCGTCGCGCGGAATCTGCAGTTGGGTGAGGCGACGGTGCGCGTGGCATTAGACCCCGCGGTGTCGCAGAGGAAGTACCTCGAGGCGCTGGGGCATTTACGGAGGTATGACCAGGTCGAGTCGCTCAACGCGGCGATCGGGATCCTCGAGGAGTTGGGCGAATCGCCCTCGGTGCAGGCAGCACTTGCCCGAGCGTACCTTTATAAGTATCAGGACTCCCGTGAGCTCGAGCTCGCGGCCGCCGCGGGAAAAGCCGCGGAGCGCGCGCTGCAGGCTGATCCGCAGAGTCTGGACGTAAACATCACCCTCGGCGAGCTGCGGCGGCAGACAGGGCGCTACAAGGAAGCGATTGACGCGTTCGTGCGCGTGCTGTCGCAACAGCCGAACAACGCCGACGCGGTGCTCGGTCTGGCGGAGTCCTACAAGGCTGCGGGCAATATCAAGAATGCTGAGGCGCAGTACAAGCGCGCGATCGGGCTGCAGCCGAATTATTGGGGCGGCTACAACAAGCTGGGGGCGTTCTATTACGTTCAGGCCCGCTACCAGGAAGCAATTCCGCAGTTCCAGAAGGTAATTCGCCTGCTCCCGGACAACGAACGAGGCTACAACAACCTCGGTGGAATCTATCTCCGCCTCGGCCGCTATGACGACGCGGTCGGCGTCTTCCAGCAGTCCATCCAGCGCAAACCGTCCGCGCAAGGCTATTCGAATCTCGGCACGTCGCACTATTTCGCCGGCCGCTATCGCGAGGCGGCGAGCGCCTACGAAAAGGCGACGCAACTCGAGCCATCGTTCTGCCTCTACTGGCGCAACCTCGGCGACGCCTACCGGTGGGTGCCCGGTGGCGAGGCCTCCGCACGCAAGGCCTTCGAGCGCGCGATCGAGTTGTGCAACGAATCGATCCGCGTGAATCCCAGTGATTCGCGGGCGTACATGTCACGCGCGATTGCTATGGGAAAGCTCGGCCGGCATCGCGAAGCACACACGTCCATCCTTCGCGCGCTCGAGCTCGAGCCTCAATACGCCTCCAATGCGTACGAAGCGGCGGTAATCGCGAACCTCAGCGGTTCGGAGGAAGACGCGGTCGCGAGGCTCGAACAGGCCCTCCGTCTCGGCTACCACGAAGGCGACATGATGCGTGACCCGGAATTTGCGAACCTGCGAAAAAGCGGTAGGCTACAAGCCGTCATCGCGGGGAATCGGTCCTCCCCGCAACGTTAACCACACGCAGAGAGGAGCTTTGCCATGCAGCAGGAACAGCCCGAGAAGGTTGTCAGAATCACCATGCAGAAAGGTCTGCCCGTTCCCGATCAGGATCCCATCGTGCTAAAGAAGGACAACCAGAAAGTGCGGTGGTGCGCCGACTTCGACTTCAAGATCGACGTCGACGGATACACCAACATGAAGTACACGAACGGGGGCAGCGAACACCGCTGCACGAGTGGGACCTTCGGGGAGATCAGAAAGTACAAGTACTCGATCACGGCGAACGGGGTCACCAACGATCCCGACATCGACATCAAGCCGTAACGAGCTCTTGTTCTCGCCAGCCACAAGGCTGGCGAGAACCTATTTCAGGTTCTCGGCGAAAACCTCGACCTTGCCGGCCGCGCGCAACTGGGTGGTCTTCTCCTTCACCGCTTGCATGACCTTGCGCGAGTTGCGGGCCATGAGGTACTCGCGGATGGCGTCCTGCGCCGTCTCGTAAGGCTCGACGCCGGCCGGACGGTACTCGTGGAGCAGAACCACCTGATACGCGTCCTTGCTCTCCAGGATGCCGCTGATCGCGCCAGGCTTCATCGCCCGCGCGGCGTTCGCGATGCGCGGGTCGAGCGTGTGCAGTGCGACCCAGCCCAGGTCGCCGCCCTTCGCGGCGGACGGATCGTCCGAGACGCGCTGCGCGATCTCCCCGAACTTCACCGCCAGCGCGTCCAGGAGCTGGTCCGTCGCCACCTGGGAAGCGATCGCCGTGCGCGCGGAGAAGACCTCGACGATCACCTTCGACAGCGCTTCCTTCGCGGCGTCCGGATTGTTGGCGTTCTTGAGCACGCGGACGGTGCTCAGGCGGGCCTGCTCCGGCGAAGTGAACTGCCCGCGGTTTTCCGCGTACACCTTCTGCATCTCCCCCTCGGTGACGATCGGCGCCGCCACCACCTCACGCACGTAGCGGTCGAACAGCGCGGATTCGCCGGCGCTGTCCAGGTCGTCCGGCACCCCGATCTGCTTCGCAAAGCCGCTCGCGACCGCATCCATCACCATCAGCTTCTTGGAGATGTAGTTGTCCAGGAACGCCACCTTGCCGCCGTTCTTCAGGTACTCCGCCTGCAGCTTCGCCGGAACGCGCTCCCACTGCGCGTCGAGATCCGCGTTCGTGATCTCCCGTCCGTTCACACGGGCGATGAGCTTGAAACTGTCCGACGCGAACAGCGGGACGGCAACGGCAGCGAGGGCAAGGGCGAGCAGAGTTCGTTTCATGGTTCTCCCGGTCTGAGACGCTCGCATTCGAACAAGGTTCCGCGAGAGACGCATTCCGGTTAGCGGCTCTACGCCCTGTGGAGAGATTCCACGCCCTGCTCTCGAAAGGGTGTCAACGGGTTTCTTAGGATCTCCACAGGTGTGGAAAACTTGCTTTCGCGCCACACAATTGAGGAGGCGGAACGGGAGGGGCTGTGGAAAGGTTTCGGACGCCGAGTCTCCTGCGCGCTACCGTCCGTAGAATCCTCGGCATCGCTCCATGACGGTTGCACAACTCGATGTAACACTCGATCGGCCCATGCCGCAGAGCCCGGATGCGGAGCGCGCGGTCCTCGGCTCGATTCTCATCAACAATCACGCCTTCTACCGCGTCATCGGGACGATCGACACGGACGACTTCTTCAAGGATGCGCACCGGACCATCTTCGCGACGATGCGGCGCATGGCGGAGCAGAGCCGCGAAATCGAGCCGCTCACCTTGAAGGAAGAGCTCGCGAAGCACGCCCAGCTCGACCAGGTCGGCGGCGTCGCCTACATCTCTTCTCTGCTGGACATGGTCCCCGACGTCGCGAACGTCGAACGTTACGCCCAGATCGTCAAAGAGAAGTCGATGCTGCGCCGCCTGATCGTGATGGGCAACAGCGTCATGCGCGCCGCCCTGGATGCTCCCAGCGAGCCCGGCGACGTCCTCACGATCGCCGAAAAGTCCCTCTACGAGATCGCCGAGGGCAGCACCGAAAAAGGCTTCGTCACCCTCGGTGCGATCACGCGCACCAACATGGGCGCGATCGAGCAGATGCACGCGAACGCCGGTCGTCTCGTAACCGGCCTCCCCACCGGCTACGACCGCTTCAACGAGATGACATCGGGCTTCCAACCGCAGGACCTCATCATCCTGGCGGCAAGGCCCTCGATGGGGAAAACTTCATTTATGATGAACATGGCCGAGTCCATTGCCCTGCCGGGCAAGGACGGCCTGCCGCGCAACGGCGGCGATCGCCTCTATGGCGTGGGGGTCTTCTCGCTCGAAATGTCGAAGGAGCAGATCGGCCTGCGCGTCCTTTCGTCCGAGTCGGGCGTGTCGAATCACCTGATCCGTGCGGGGATGTTATCCGAGCGGAACTGGCGGGATCTCGCGGACGCGGCGTCTCGCCTGGCGAAAGGCAAGATCTACATCGACGACACGGCCGGCATGGATCCGCTGGAGATGCGTGCGAAGGCGCGGCGCCTGAAGATGGAGGCCGGCCTGGACATGATCATGGTGGACTACCTCCAGCTCATGTCGGTCAAGGGCAAGATCGAGTCGCGCCAGCAGGAGATCTCGCAGATCTCTCGAGGCCTGAAAGCCATCGCCAAAGAGCTCAACGTTCCGGTGCTCTCGCTCTCCCAGCTCTCCCGCCGCCCGGAGCAACGCGCCGGCGACCACCGTCCGCAGCTCTCCGATCTCCGCGAATCCGGATCGATCGAGCAGGACGCGGACCTCGTCTGCTTCATCTACCGCGACGAGGTGTACAACAAGGAGACCGAGGATAAAGGCATCGCCGAGATCATCATCGCCAAGCAGCGCAACGGCCCGATCGGCGACTTCAAGCTCGTGTTCCGGAACGACATCACGAAGTTCTTCAACTACGAGCCGCAGCCGGAGTATCTGCCGCAGGGGTAGCGAGGTACCTGTCAATCGGTTTCTTTGGTTTCCACAGCTGTGCAAAAGTTTATTTCAATCGATGGCAAGTTCTTATCGACGCGAGAGGCTGTGGAAAGCCTTCGGAGCGAACCATGAGCTTTAAAACCGACCGTACTCTAGGGATCGAATCTACGTTGTTGTTACCTAACGCTTGCGCTATGGAGGTCACTTGAAAGAGTTCGACGCATCGGAACTAGTGGAGTGGTTGAAGAAGCATCCGACTATCGCGGTGCTGTTTCTTCAATGGTTAGCGGGACAGGCCCGAGCGGCGTGGCATCGTCGGTGGCACAAATCGTCAGTTCCGGCACCCAGGAATCGATGGTCACGTGTCGCTATACGCAGGCAGCCTTCAAAAACTCGGAGACGGAAGTCTTCGAAGGCCGTTCCTGAGCAGATGTCACTGTTCTAAGGGCTAACGACCTCCCGCGAGGCCGCAGCCGTTTGGCTCAAGTGCATGCCCCTAGTCTTTCGCCCGCGGACGCGGGCTGGATTTCGCGGCACCGCGCCGTCCCACGGCTGAAAGCCGTGGGCTATTGACCTGCGACCGCTACGCGGCCGCTCACGGCTACCCGTCGCCGCCGTAGGCGGCAGGAGGGAATAGACCCCGGCTTCAGCCGGGGAATCGTCGCGGGACGAAATCGAGCCCGCGTTTAGCGGGCGGCAGAGCGACCCAATTTTTCCTACATCCCCAACCCCCGCCCAACCCTCTCCCCCAACATCTCCGCGTCCCTCCGGTTGCGGACGTGCCTGGCCACGGCGCGGGTGCGGCCGTCGCGCAGCACCGCGCGCACGGCGTGGTAGCCGCGGTTGCCGAAGGTGGAGCCGATGCGGGACTCGATGCGGGTGATGTCGGACGCCGGAATGGTGCGGCGGGCGCCGAGGCCGAGCCAGGTGCGGTGGACGGTGAGGGTGGTTCGATTCGCCGTGATGGTGGTACGGCCGAGGAGGAAGTCGAGGACGAAGGCGGCGACCAGGGCGGAGATGAGGGCAAAGACGGCGAGGACGAACATCGGCGCGCCGATGGTACGGGCGAAGGCGAGGGCGGCGAACCAGAGGAGGAAGAAGACCAGGAAACCGATCCAGTCGCCGAAGCCGCTCGTGGGGCGGACGACGATCGAGTCCGGGCCGATGGTGATCTCTGGCGGCGGCTGCCAGGCCGCCGCGCTGTGGACGCGCGGCGCGAGCTCGTCGCGTGCGTCGTCCGTGCGGAACACGGGCAGCTCGAAGAACGACTGATAGTCGATCCCCGGCACCTCGGCCGACACGTAGAGGCGCCAGACGACGAGATCCGACGGATCGCCGAGGGTGGCGGGCTCGCACTCCCAGGGGATATCGAAACGGAACGGCAGGCGCAGCCCGTTCGGCGACGGCATCGCGCCGTGGGTCACTGTCTGCTCGTCCTGCCACAGGATGCTCTCGTGCACGTTCCGGTTCTTGCCCGAGCCCGTCACCGTGTGGCGCACCGAGGCGAGGCGCAGCGCGAAGCCCGCGGGAGGAACTTCGCGCAGGCGGATGTCGATCTCGCCCCGAAACGTCGAGCCGACAGGGATCGGCAAGTGCTCGAGACGGCAGACCGACACCCCGTACTTCCGCCGCCGCAACGTCTGGTAGGCCGCCAGCAGCAACAGCAGCATGCCCGCGATCGGGAACGCCGCCATCAGCAGCGTGCGCGCGTCCATCGGCCACTCCCAGCGCACCAGGAACCACAGCGGAACACAGAACAGGTTCCAGACGGCGGCGAAGCCCCACAGGCACCAGCCGCCGATCTCGTACGATTCCCGCACCGCCCGCTGCGCCCAATCGTCGCGCCACAGCCACGGCTCGTTCGGATGCTGGGCGCGCAGGCGCGGAGTCACCGAGGAATCGTACGTGAAAACCGCCGCGTTCCGATGAGAGGAGCGTCCGCCATGAAGAAAGCCGTCATCGTCGCCGTGGTCCTCGTGTGCATCGCCAGCGCCGCCGCGGCCGACATCGTCCACGTCGAGCTGGACGACATGATCCATCCGATCTCCGACGAATACGTCGGCCGCGCCCTCGACTACGCCGCCGCGCGCAACGCCGACGCAGTCATCATCGAGCTCCGCACGCCCGGCGGCCTGGAGACCTCGATGCGCGGCATCGTCGAGAAGATCATCAAGTCGCGTGTGCCCGTCATCGTGTGGGTCGGCCCCAGCGGCTCCCGTGCGGCCTCCGCCGGCTTCTTCATCCTCCAGGCCGCCGACGTCGCGGCCATGGCGCCCGGCACCAACACCGGCGCCGCGCACCCGATCGTCATGGGCGGCGAGAAAATCGACGACGTCCTGAAGATGAAGATGCGGAACGATGCCGCCGCGTTCATCCGCAGCATCGCCCAGCGGCGCGGACGCAACGTCGCCGCGGCGGAAAGCGGCGTCCGCGAGGCGAAGTCGTTCACCGAGGACGAGGCGCTCGCGCAGAAGCTCATCGACGTCGTGGCCGCGGACGTGCCCTCCCTGATCCGCTGGGCGGACGGCAAGACCGTCAATCGCTTCAACGGGACGAAGACCGTCCTCCGCGTCGCGAACAAGCCGATCGTGAGCTACGAGATGTCGCTCAAGCAGCGGCTGCTCTCGTGGATCATGGATCCGAACGTCGCGTTCATCCTCTTCTCCATCGGGATGCTCGCGCTCTGGGCCGAGTTCAGTCATCCCGGCGCGATCGCGCCCGGCGTCATCGGCGGCATCGCCATCCTCCTGGCCGGCTTCGCGCTCAACCTCCTGCCGACACGCTTCGCCGCGATCGCGCTGATCCTGGCCGCTTTCATCCTCTTCGCCCTCGAGGCAAAGTTCATCTCCTACGGCATCCTCGGCGCCGGCGGCGTGGTCTGCATGATCTTCGGCGCCCTGCTGCTCGTCGACGGACCGATTCCCGAGATGCGCGTCCGCCTCATGACCGCGCTGATGGTGAGCCTGCCGATCGGCGC
This sequence comes from uncultured Acidobacteriota bacterium, assembly GCA_963821585.1. Classification (GTDB taxonomy): domain Bacteria; phylum Acidobacteriota; class Thermoanaerobaculia; order Gp7-AA8; family Gp7-AA8; genus QHVT01. The sequence goes on along the minus strand of CAWGEI010000005.1, from coordinate 623,421 downwards.
GATCGCGATCTTCCTGATGACGCTCGTCCTGCGCGCGCACAAGAACCCCGTCGTGACCGGCACCGAAGCCATGATCGGAGAGATCGGCGTCGCCCGCACGCCCCTCGGGCCCGACGGCAAGATCTTCATCCGGGGCGAGCTGTGGAACGCGACGTCGCGATCGGAGATCGCCGAGGGAGCGCGCGTTCGCGTGCGCGAGGTGAACGGGCTACGGGTAATCGTCGACGCCGCGGATTAGGGCTTCTTCTTCTCCCAAGGCAGTTCCCAGCGCTCGCCTTCCTCGTCCAGCTTCGGCAGCGGGACGGGCCTGCCGAGGCGCTCGAGCTGGCGGAGCTCCCAGAGCTTCGCGTACTTCCAGAACGTGTAGTACACGTGCATCCCGACCGAGATCACGCCCCGCGCGCCGTCGAGAAAGCCGAGATTGAAGATGTAGTCGCGGGCGAACTTCGCGAACGCGTGGCTGAAGATCCCCCACGCGTTCGTCGTCTTGCCGTCGATGAACATCTGCGCGGCGCCCCAGTTCGCGTAGCGCGTCATCTTCGCGATCATGTGGTCGAACGAGCGGATGTAGAAGTGCAGCATCTTGTGCCGCAGGTCGCGCGTGGGGCCGTCGACGAGCAGGTCCGCGTGGACGCGCTTGTTCGGATAGCGGGCGTGCTCGCGGTGAAAGAGACGCGTCACCCGGTCGCGCTGCAGGCCGCTGAAGCGCACTTCCTTGCCGAGCATGAAATTGCGGCGGCCGACGGAGTAGGCCCACACATCCAGCGGACCTTCCAGCGTGCGGAGGAGCTCGTCGCGCAGTTCCGGCGTGACGCGCTCGTCCGCGTCGATGACGAAGATCCAGTCGTGCGAGGCGCGGTCGATGGCGTAGTTCTTCGTCGAAGCGGCGCCGAGGTATTCGCGCTCTTCGATGCGGGCGCGGGGGAACTTTTCGCGGACGCGCTGCACCGTGCCGTCCGACGACAGGGAGTCGATCAGGTAGATCTCGTCCGCCCATTCCACCGAGCGCAGGCACTCCTCGATCTGCTCGATCTCGTTGAGCACGTGGATCACGACGGACACGGAAGGGCGCGGCATCAGCGGCGGGCATTTTAGTGGAGCGTCAAACTTGAAACCATGGGCGCAGCTTGACGCTCCACTAGAATCACGCGACTTGCGCCACAAACTGATCGTTCGGGAGCTGGCCGTCTTCCTGCTGTTCGCCCTGCTGGCGATCGCGCTCACGTGGCCGCTGGTGATGCATCCCGTGACCGCCGTCTCCGACTTCGGCGATCCCCTGCTCAACGCCTGGATTGTGGACTGGGTCTGCTACGCCCTCACCCACCAGCCGCTGTCGCTCTTCGACGCACCGATCTTCCATCCCGCGCCGAAGCCGCTCGCGTACAGCGAGAACTTAATCGCCGTCGCGATCCTGGTGCTGCCCGCGTATCTCGCGGGCGTGCCGCCGGTCGCCGTGTACAACCTCGCCGTGCTGCTCGGCTTCGCGCTGTCGGGCTACGGCGCGTACGTGCTCGCGCGGATGGTGTCAGGGAGCACGATCGGCGCGATCGCGGGCGGGATCTTCTTCGCCTTCTGCTCGTTCAAGTTCCACCACCTGCCTCACATGCAGATCCTCTTCAGCGCGTGGGTGCCGCTGCTGCTCGCGGCGCTGCTGGCGTTCTGGGAGCGGCCGACCCGCGGGCGCGGGGCACTGCTGACGCTGGCGTGGGTGGCGAACGGGCTGACCAACATCTACTTCCTGCTGTTCGCCGCCGTCGCGATCATCTTCACGGTGCTGATCCTCGGCATCATCCGCCCGCGCGGACGGCGTTTCTACGCGGGGCTGGCGCTGACGACCATCGCGGCGGTGGTGATCCTTTACCCGTTTCTGCGGCCGTATCGCGAGGTCTCGCGGCACTACAAGTACGTGCGGAGGATCGAGGAAGTGCGGTCGGGCTCGGCGACCTGGACGCACTGGATGATGCCGGCCGGGGTGAGCCGCGTGTACGGCAACGTGCCGCCGCCGGAGATGCTCGAGCCGGAGAGGCAGTTGTTTCCGGGGCTGATGATCGTGTTCCTGACGCTGGCAGCGGTGGGGGCGACGCGGGGAAGATCCTTCGCCGTCTCCGCGGCTCAGGATGACAGACCTGCCTCCGCACTCCATATTTTTATCTTCGTGGCGCTCGGGGTGGCCTGGGCGAGCGCGGTGAGCGACCGCTACGAGCTGACGCTCTTCGGACGGCGCATCCTCGCCGCCGACTCCGCGGACGTCCCCGCGATGGCCGCGCTCCTCGCGGCGCTCTTCACGTTCCGGCGGCAGCTCCGCGCGTTCGCCGAGCGGTCGCGCTTCAGCGTCGGCGCGTGGGCCGCCGCCGTGTGGATCGCCGTCGGCATCCTCGGCTCGTTCGGCGCGAACGGCTTCCTCTACACCTTCTTCTACAAGCGTTTCGAGCCGTTCCAGGCGATGCGCGTCGCGGCGCGCTTCGCGATCGTCGCCTACGTTGGCCTCGCTGTCTGGGGCGCTCTCGGCGTCGCCGCGCTCCTGCGCAATCGCACCGGCTGGAAGAGGCATGCGTTCGCCGCGGGGATCCTCGCGCTGATGGTCGTCGAGGCCGGGCCGCGCATCCGCTGGGAGTACCTGCCGCGCGAGACGCCACCGGTGTACCGCTGGCTCGACAGGACCCGCGCCGGCCCCGTCATCGAATTTCCCTTCAGCGGGGAAGGCGTCGACTACCGCTACCTCCTCGGATCGACGGTGCACCACGTGAAGCTCGTCAACGGCACGTCCGGCTTCTTCCCGTCGGAGTGGTGGAAGCTCCGCGACGCCGACTCGCGCGACGCGTTCGACGAGATGCTCGACCAGTTCGAGCGCAGTGGGACGAAACTGGTCATCGTGCACGGCGACTTCCTCAGCTTCGAACGCCACCGGAAGGTCGCGGACTGGCTGCGGCCGAACCTCGCGAAGGGACGGCTCGCGTTCCTGCAGCGCTTCGACAACGAGATCTTCGGCGATTACGTCTTCGCGCTCCCGCGCAATTTGCCGGACTGGCAGCGGCTCCGCGCGCCCGAGTCGCCCGATCCCGCGGGCAACCTGCCGTCGCAGAATCTGGCGCGCTTCCTCGACTACAAGCCGACGCACAGCGAAGCGCTCATGATCTGGACGGAAGCGCCGGGGTCGTACGAGACCCTGAAGGGCCCGCTGCACGTGCGCGGCTGGACGATCTCGCCGTACGGCACCCGCCGCGTGACGGTCCTCCTCCAGAACGGGAAGGTGCGGCTCGACGCGAAGCACACCGAGCGGCCCGACGTGAAGGCCGCGTATCCGTGGATGTACCTGAACGACCGGCCGGGATTCGAGCTCGTCCTGCCCGAGCGGCCAAAGGGCATTCCGCGCGAGACCAGCCTCATCATCGAAGTGGAAGATTACGCCGGACGCGTGCGGCGCGGCAGACATGTCTCGTTCCAATGGGAGAAGCTGGATGAAACGAAGTAGCCTCGTCGTGGTCGCCCTGCTGTTCGTCGCGTGCAGTACGCAGTCGACGCACCGCTACACGGTGCTGATGAGCACGAACCCCGCGGGCGCGCAGGTCGTCACGACGCGCGGCAGCGAGACAACGGTCGACTACGAATTCAACGACCGCGGGCGCGGACCGAAGCTGCACACCGTGATGCGCGTCGACACGCACGGCGTCCCCGTGTCGCTCGAGACCACCGGCAACGACTACCTGAAGACAAAGGTCGAGGAGCGCCTCACCGCGACCGGAGACCAGGTCGCGTGGAAGAACACCGCGGAGTCGGGCAAAGGCCAGGCCGGGGCGTTCTACTCGTCGATGTATGGACCGCCCGAGGAGTCGGCGGCGCTGGCGCGGGCACTGCTGAAGGCGGGAGGGAAGCTCGCCCTGCACCCTGGCGGCGAAGCGACGATCCGCAAAGTCGGCGAAGAGAACCTCCGCGGCACACACGTCACCGCGTATGAGATCGCCGGCCTCGGCTTCACCCCGTTCGAGGTGTGGCTCGACGACGACCTGAATCTCTTCGGCACCGTCTCCGCGTGGTCGTCGACGATCCGCGAGGGCTTCGAGGCCGACGCGAAACAGCTCATCGCCGCGCAGGATGTTCGCGCCGAGGCGCGCGCCGCGGAACTGGCGAAGAAGCTCACGGTCTCGCCGGTACGCGTGATCGTCGTGAACGCCCGCGTGTTCGATCCGCGGACGCTCACGCTCTCGGCGCCGACGACCGTCGTCACGGAAGGCAATCGCATCGCGACCGTCGGCGAGGACAGCCCGTACAGCGCGGCGGAATTTATCGACGCGAAGGGCGGCGTCCTGCTCCCGGGCCTGTGGGACATGCACGTCCACATCGGCGACGTCGACGGCATGCTCCACCTCGCCGCCGGCGTCACCTCCGCCCGCGACCTCGGCAACGACCCCGACACGATCCTCGCGTTGAAGCACAAGATCGACGTCGGGGAGGCGATCGGTCCGCGCCTCGTCCTCGCGGGCGTCGTCGACGGGCCGGGACCGTTCCAGGCGCCGACCAACCTGCTCGCCGCCACAGAAGACGAGGCCAAGAAGACCATCGACTTCCTCGTCGAGCACAAATACGAGGGATTGAAGATCTACTCGTCCATCAAGCCGGAGCTCGTCCCGTTCATGACGAAGTACGCGCACGAGCACGGACTGCGCGTCAGCGGCCACATCCCCGCGGGCATGCGCGCGGAGAACGCCGTCGACGCAGGCTACGACGAGATCCAGCACGTCAATATGCTGATGCTGAACTTCATGCCGGACGTGACGGACACCCGCACGCCGGCGCGGTTCAACGAGCCCGCAAAGCGCGGCGCGGACCTGGACGTCAACTCCGCCGAAGTACGGGCGTTCATCGGGAAACTGCGTGCGAAAGGCATCGTCATCGATCCGACCGCCGCGATCTTCGAGAACATGTTCACCGCGCGCGCAGGATCGGTCTCGCCGGTCTACGCCATGATCGCGGACCGGTTGCCGCCGCAGGAGCGGCGCTACGTGCTTCGCGGCGGCTTGCCCGTTCCCGAAGGGATGGACGAGCGCTATCGCGCGTCGTTCGCGAAGATGCTGGAGCTGATCGCCGCCCTGCACCGCGCGGGCGTGACCATCGTCGCCGGGACCGACAGCCTGGCCGGATTCACGCTGCACCGCGAGCTCGAGCTGTACGTCCAGGCCGGCATCCCGCCCGCGGAGGTACTCCGCATCGCCACGCTCGTCCCCGCGCAGGTGCTGAAACGCGAGAAAGACCTCGGCACGATCGAGCCCGGCAAGCTCGCGGACTTCATCATCGTGGATGGGGATCCGACGAAGAACATCAGCGACATCCGGCGGATCACCCGCGTGGTGAAGGACGGGAAGGTGTACGACCCGGTGGCGATCTACCGGGAGGTGGGCGTGAAGTGATGTTTCACAGCGTGTAGTTCTTCTCGAGCAGCACCCGCGCCCGGCGGTCCCGAAGGTTCCGGATCTGCGACTCGATGTCGCGCTCGAACGGGATCTTGCGGTGGCTGGCGTAGACCGGCGCGTCGACGGTGATCTTCTTCAGCTCCTCGCCGAACGTATTCGGCGACAGGTGCGCCGTCTCATCCGCGAGCTGCTGCTGGTCGTTCGGGAACGACGCCTCCGTCACCACGGCGACCACGTTCTCCATCTTGTTCGCCCGTTTCCAGATCTCCGAAGTCGGACCGGTGTCGCCCGTGAAGACGATGGACTGGCCGTTGATCTCCAGGAGGACGCCGCAGGCGGGAATCTGATGATCGACCGGCACGGCGGTCAGGCCGATGTTGTTGAACATGATCCGTTTGCCGGGCGTCATCGCGCGATACTGCACCGCAGGCTTGTTGTTGAGCGGCGAGACGATCTCCGAAAAGTCCGGCCAGATGATGCCATTGAACACGTCGCGGACCAGCAGCTCGAGGACGTCCTTCGCCGCGAAAATCGTCAGCGGCGTGTTCGGCGCGGAGAAGCGGTTATGGATCAGATGAGGCAGGTCGCGGATGTGATCGGCGTGCGGATGCGTGATGAAAACCGCCTGCACGCGGGCCTGCTGCGCGAAGGAGAGCTTCGAGGTGAGAGTGCCGGCATCCACCGCGAACCAGTCGTCGATCAGGTACCCGGTCAGATTATGTTCTGCATCCGACGCACCGTATGCGCCGAGCACCTTGAGCCGCATCACCCGTCCTTCACTCTCTTTGCTCTGGGGACTGGCTACTATTCTTGCAGTCGTTACACACGTTGTCCAGCGAAGTGACGACGCTCACAATGCCTCGCAAATCGATTGAAGCAACCGGCCCTCGAGCCCTTCCATCCCGCCGTGCGTGAATGGTTTACGGCCTCGTTCCCATCGCCGACGACGCGCGCAGCGGCTCGGCTGGCCGGCCATCTCCCGAGGGGAAGACACGCTGATCTTCGCCCCTACAGGGAGTGGAAAAACGCTCACAGCGTTCCTCTGGGCGCTCGATCGATTGATGTTCACGCCCCAGGCCGCCCAAGGAGCGGCGCTGCCGGGTCGTCTACGTTTCGCCCCTCAAAGCGCTGGCCGTGGACGTCGAACGGAACCTCCGCGCGCCCCTGATCGGCATCTCGAACGTCGCGCCAGGAGCGTGGTGACACCTTCGTCATTCCGGAGATCGCGATCCGCACCGGCGACACGCCGCAATCCGAGCGCGCGCGTTCGGCCGCGAGCCGGCCGACATCCTGATCACGACGCCGGAATCGCTGTATCTGATGATGACGTCGAACGCACGCGAGGTGCTCCAGGGCGTCGAGACGATCATCATCGACGAGATCCACGCGCTCGTGCCGAACAAGCGCGGCGCGCACATGGCGCTGTCGCTGGAGCGGCTGGCGATGCGGTGCGAGAAAGCGCCGCAGCGCGATCGGGCTTTCGGCGACGCAGCGGCCGTTGGAAGAGGTGGCGCATTTTCTCGGCGGGGCAGTGGGCGCGGCTTCAGCCCGCCGCCTCGGACGGCGGCGCTCGACGCGAGTCGCACCGACGCACCGGAGGGGCGGGCTGAAGCCACGCCCACTTGAAATCCACGACGAGTTCGCCGATCCCACGCGCGCGAAGTTCCGGCCGGTCACCATTGTCGACACCGGGGAAAAGAAGAAGCTCACGCTGAACGTCGAAGTGCCGGTCGAGGACATGGCCAAGCTGGCGGAGACGGAGATCACCAGCGGGCCGGCGTCGCGCGGGCCCGAAGGCCGCGTCGATCTGGCCGGCGATCCATCCGCGGCTGCTGGAGCTGATCAAGTCGCACACGTCGACGCTGATCTTCGTCAACTCGCGGCGGCTGGCGGAGCGGATGGCCGGGGCGCTGAACGAGCTCGCGGGCGAGACGCTGGTGCAGTCGCACCACGGCTCGATCGCGCGTGCGCAGCGCGTGGAGATCGAAGACGCGCTGAAGTCGGGGCGTCTGCCCGCGCTCGTGGCCACGTCGTCGCTCGAGCTGGGCATCGACATGGGCGCGATCGATCTCGTCATCCAGATCGAGGCGCCGCCGTCCATCGCATCGGGCATGCAGCGCATCGGACGCGCCAGCCACCAGGTCGGCGCGGAGTCGCAGCGGCATCATCTTCCCGAAGTTCCGCGGCGACCTGATCGCGTGCGCGGCCGTCGCGGAGGCGATGCACGACGGCAGCGATCGAGCCGACGCGCTACCCGCGCAATCCGCTCGACGTGCTGTCGCAGCAGATCGTGGCCATGGTGGCGATGGACGACTGGTCCGTCGACGAGCTCTACGCCACGATCCGCACCGCCGCGCCGTTCGCCGAGCTGTCGCGCATCGCGTTCGACGGCGTGCTGGACATGCTCTCCGGCCTCTACCCGTCCGACGAATTCGCGGAGCTGCGGCCCGCGCCTGACCTGGGATCGCGTGGCGAACACGCTCACCGCGCGCCAGGGCGCCAAACGCGTCGCCATCACCAGCGGCGGCACGATCCCCGACCGCGGCCTGTACGGCGTCTTCCTCGCCGGGACGGAGAAGAACCAGTCCGCGCGCGTCGGCGAGCTCGACGAGGAGATGGTCTTCGAAGCCTCTCGCCGGCGAGACCTTCGTCCTCGGCGCCTCGACGTGGCGGATCGAAGAGATCACCCATGACAAAGTGATCGTCACGCCCGCGCCGGGGCAGCCGGGGAAGATGCCGTTCTGGAAGGCCGACGCCGCGGAGCGCACGGTACCGTTCGGCGAGGCCATCGGAAAGCTGGTGCGCGAGATCCGCGAGACGCAGCGCGCCGAGGCCATCCGCCGCCTGACGCAGAAGCACGACCTCGACAAACGCGCGGCCGAGAACTTCCTCCAGTACCTTCGCGATCAGGAGGAAGCGACCGGCGCGGTGCCGGACGACCGCACGATCGTCATCGAGCGCGTCATCGGACGAGCTGGGAGACTGGCGCGTCTGCGTGCTCTCGCCGTTCGGCGGCAAGATCCACGCGCCGTGGGCGATGGCCGTGACCGCCAAGGTGCGCAACGAGCTGGCCATCGACGTCGAATCGATGTGGAGCGACGACGGCTTCATCGTCCGCTTCCCGGAGACCGACAACCCGCCGCCCGTCGGAGCTCGTGCTGCCCGATCCGGACGAGGTCGAGCAGCTCCTGCTGCGGCAGCTCGGCGCGAGCTCCATGTTCGCCGCGAAGTTCCGCGAGGCCGCCGCCCGCGCCCTGCTCCTGCCTCGTACACGATCCGGGACGCACGCCGCTCTGGCAGCAGCGCAAGCGCGCGTACGACCTGCTGCAGGTTGCGTCGCGCTTCGGCTCGTTCCCGATCATTCTCGAGGCCTATCGCGAATGCCTGCGCGACGTCTTCGACGTCCCCGCGTTCGTCGAGCTGACGAAGAAGATCCGCCAGCGCACGATCCGCGTCCACACGGCCGACACCATCAAGCCGTCGCCGTTCGCGGCCTCGGTGCTCTTCCGCTACGTCGCGAACTTCCTGTACGACGGCGACGCCCCGCTCGCGGAGCGCCGCGCGCAGGCGCTGGCCATCGACCAGTCCCAGCTCCGCGAGCTGCTCGGCGAGCCCGAGCTGCGCGAGCTGCTCGATCGCGACGCGCTGGCGCAGACGGAGCTCGAGCTGCAGCATCTCTCCGACGAGCGCAAAGCGAAGAGCGTCGGATGGAATCCACGATCTGCTCCTCCGCCTCGGCGATCTCACCGCCGGCGAGATCGCCGCGCGCTCGGTCATCGACGTCGGCACCCGTGCTGCGGGAGCTCACGAAGCAGCGCCGCATCCTGGAAGTGGGCGTCGCGCGGGATAAGCGCTTCATCGCCGTCGAAGACGCCTCCCGCTATCGCGACGCCCTCGGCACGCCGATCCCGCAGGGAGTCGCGGAGCGCTACCTGCAGCCGGTCGCGGATCCGGTCGGCGATCTCGTGCTCCGCTTCGCCCGCACGCACGGTCCGTTCACGCCGCAGGACGTCGCCCGCCGCTACGGCCTCGGCATCGCCGTCATCACGCTCACGCTGGAACGCTTCGTCGAGCGCGGGCGGTTGATCGAAGGCGAGTTCCGCCCCGAGGGGACGCAACGGGAGTGGTGCGAGTCGGAGGTGCTGCGGACGATCCGGCGGCGCTCGCTGGCGAAACTGCGCAAGGAGGTGGAGCCGGTCGATCCTCCCGTGCTCGCGCGCCTGTTCACGAACTGGCAGGGCATCATCCGCAAGCGCCGCGGCCTCGACGCGCTCCTGGAAGTCATCGAGACGCTGCAGGGCTTCCCGATGGCCGCGTCGATCTTCGAGAGCGAGATCCTCTCCGCGCGCGTCGTGGACTACAAGTCCTCCGACCTCGACACGCTCAGCGCCGCCGGCGAGATCGTCTGGACCGGCGTCGAGCCCCTCGGCGAGCGCGACGGCCGCATCGCGCTTGTATCTGACCGATCACCTGCCGCTGCTGCACGTCAGCCGCATCAGACCGCCGACAGCGCCCGATCGTCGACTTATCTCCGCACCCACGGCGCATCGTTCTACAACGTGATGCAGGCCAGCGCCGGCGGCTTCCCCGGCGAGCTCACCGACGCGCTCTGGGAGCTGGTCTGGAAGGGCGTCGTCACGAACGACACGTTCCACGCACTCCGCGCCTACACGCGCCCCGAAACAGCCACGCGCGAGCGGCTTCCGCTCCCGGCGCGTCGCACCAGCCGTCGACGCAGGGACGCTGGTCGCTCGTGCCCAGCGCCTCCGCGAACGAGACGCAGCGCGCGAACGCCCTCGCGCAGCAGTTCCTCGCGCGCTACGGCGTCGTCACGCGCGAGGCGCCGGCGCTGGAGAACATCTTCGGCGGCTTCAGCGCCGTCTATCCGATCCTCAAGGCGATGGAAGACGCGGGACGCATCCGCCGCGGCTACTTCGTCGCCGGCCTCGGCGCCACGCAGTTCGCGAGCGGCGGCGCCCTCGACCTCCTCCGCTCTCTCCGCGAGGAGCCGGAGAAGCCAGAGACCGTGATGCTCTCCGCCACCGATCCCGCAAACCCGTACGGCGCGATCGTCGCCTGGCCGGAATCGAAAGGGATGCTCTCGCGCAGCGTCGGCGCCGAGGTCATCCTCGTGAACGGCCTCCTGGCCTGCTACGTCTCCCGCGGCGAGAAACAGTTCTCCGTATTTCTCCCCGAGGACGAGCCGGTGCGGTCGACCGTCGCCCGGGAGATCGCCCGGACGCTCGCCTCGCTCGTGCTCGACGGCCATCGCCGCGCGCTGCTCGTCAGCGAGATCAACGAGGAGCCGGCCGCGAAGTCGCCCCTCGCGCCGTTCCTGGCCGAGGCGGGATTCGTGGCGACGGCCATGGGAATGCAGATCCGGCAGGCGGCGGCGCGGCATGCCTGAGGGCGACACCATTCATCGCGCCGCGCGCACCTTGCACGCGGCGCTCGCCGGCCGGACCGTGACGAAGTTCGAGACCGTGTTCCCCCAGCTCGCGCGCGTCGAAGTCCGCGGGCGCACCGTCGAGAGCGTCGACGCCGCGGGCAAGAACCTGCTCATGCACTTCTCCGGCGACCTCCATCTGCGCACGCACATGCGCATGAACGGCTCCTGGCACATCTACAAACCCGGCGAGCGGTGGCGGAAGCGCTTCAGCGAGATGCGCATCCTCATCGAGACCGACGCCTGGGTCGCGGTGGCGTTCAACGTACCGGTCGCGGAGCTGCACGACTCGCGATCCCTCGAACGGCAGGACGATCTCCTGCACATCGGCCCCGACTTCCTCGGCGAGGAATTCGATTTCGGCGAAGCCCGCCGCCGCATCCGCGCCCGCGGCGACAGCGAGATCGCCGTCGTCCTCCTCAACCAGCGCGTCGTCTCCGGCATCGGCAACGAGTACAAGAGCGAGCTGCTGTTCATGGCCCGCGTCAGCCCGTTCGCGCGCGTCGACCAGCTGACGGACGACCAAATCGACACGATCCTGAAGACCGCGCGCAAAGTCATGCTCGCCAACATCCGGAAACGCAGCCCTGCCCGGATCACGAACTTCAGCCTCAATCCCCGCACCTGGCAATACGTCTACAGCCGCGGCGGAAAGCCCTGTCTCAAATGCGGGACACCGATCGAGTACGCGAAACAGGGAACCGATGCACGAGGAACGTACTGGTGTCCCAAGTGTCAGGGCGCGGGGGGCAGGGCGCGGGGCGCAGAAGAAGCGACGTGACTTCGTCGATCTCCCGCCCCCCGTCCCCTCTCCCCGCGCGGCTTTTTGCGTGGGGAGAGGGTGGCGCGAAGCGCCGGGTGAGGGGACGTGCCTCGCGCGAGGAGCGACCCCTCACCCTAACCCTCTCCCCACGCTCGACGCGCGGGGAGAGGGGACTTCCCTCCGAGCGCCACCGTCTTGGGCTGCGGGCAAAGCCTGCTCTGCTCCTGCGCCCTGCCCCCCGCGCCCTATAATGCGCGCGCATGATCATCCTCCCTCACGGCCTCACGTCCGCCGAGATCCGCGTCCTCCAGGAGTTCCGCCGGCTGACGACGGACACGCTGCCCCTCGAGACCATCAAGGCCCTCAAGCACCCCGAGGGGGCACTCGGCGAGGCGCCGGCCGCGTCGCTGGTCGGGAAAGGCTTCCTCAGCGGGGAAGGCGAAACCTTCACCGTCACCCCGAAAGCCAAAGACTTTCTTGCATTAGATCCCAAGCCGATGTTCGAGGGAGCATCCGGCGCCGAAGCCGAGGACGACGTTTGATGCACAAGTTACAGGGCAAGTTTCAATTCCGGTAAGCTGCACCGTTTCAGTTACTTACGCGTTACGCGCACGCTCCACGATTGATGGGTCAAACGCTGATTCATGCGTAACCCTCATTGACTCAGTCACTTAACGGCGCTACACTCGACGCCTGAGGACTGAGATGACGCATGGCGATCAAGCAAAAGCCAAAACAGCCAAAAGCAGCCAAGCCTCAGCGACCCCCAAAAGCAGCAGCAAAACCACCGGCCAAGCCGGCAAAAGCGGCAAAGGCCCCGGTAAAGACGACGTCAAAGAAGTCGGCGACGCCAGCAAAGGCGTCAAAACCAGCGTTAAAATCCAAGCCGGCTCCGAAAAAGGCAGCGTCGCCGCCGGTAAAGGCAGCAAAGCCCGCCCCGTCCCCGTCGCGGCCGAAGACGCTCCCGGCTTCACCAACGACGCCGTCGCCGCAGCCTTCAAGCGTGCTCTCACGAAGTATCCCAACGCTTTCCGTAGGCTCACTGACTGAGGGAGGCATCCGCTACCTCACGGTGCAGGACGTCGTAGAGCTCCACAAGGCAGTCAGCATGGAGTTCGGCGGTAGCCAGGCACACCCCGGCGTCGTGGAGTCGCAGTTCGGCCTCGTCAACGCCGTCCAGCGCCCGCAGATCACCACCCTCGGCCGCGAGGCCTATCCCAGCTTCGCCGACAAGGTGGCCGCCTTCATCTTCGCGCTGCTGCAGGCCCGCCCGTTCCGCGGCGGCAACCGCCGCGTCGCGCTCGCGTCGCTGCTCGCCTTCTGTGAGCTGAACAACAAGACCGTCGACGCGCGCATCTTCGACGAGAAGACCGCCGAGACGCTCCTCAAGCGCGCCACCGCGTACCGCGAGATGGGGATCCCGCCGGAAAACGTCTACCGCGAGCTGAAGGACGCCCTCAACAAGTCGATCGTCGGGGGAACGTAGGGCGCGGCTTCAGCCCGCCTCTCGGGCGGGGTGGGCGGGCTGAAGCCGCGCCCTACGTTTACAGCGCCGCCTTGAAGATCGCCTTTCCCGCGAACATCGCGGCGTCGCCCAGCTCCTCCTCGATCCGGAGCAACTGGTTGTACTTCGCGACGCGGTCGCTGCGCGACGCCGATCCCGTCTTGATCTGGCCCGCGTTCGTCGCCACCGCGAGGTCCGCGATCGTCGAGTCCTCGGTCTCCCCCGAGCGGTGCGAGATCACCGACCGGTAGCCGGCGCGCTTGCCCATCTCGATCGCCTCGAGCGTCTCCGTCAGCGTCCCGATCTGGTTCACCTTGATCAGGATCGCGTTCGCGATGCCGCGCTCGATCCCCTTCGCGAAGATCTCCGGGTTCGTGACGAACAGATCGTCACCCACGAGCTGCGTGCCGCTGCCGAGGACGCCCGTCAGGGAGTCCCACCCATCCCAGTCCCCCTCGGACATCCCATCCTCGATCGAGATGATCGGGTACTTCTTCCGCAGCTCGACGTAGTAATCGACCATGTCGTCGCTCGAGCGGTTGACGCCTTCGAACGCGTAGCCCTTCTTTTTGTCGTAGAACTCCGAGGCCGCGACGTCCATCCCGAGGTAGATCTGGTCGGCCGCGCGGTATCCCGCCTTCTCGATCGCCATCAGGATCAGGTCCAGCGCCTCGGCGTTCGACTTCAGGTCCGGGGCGAACCCGCCCTCGTCGCCGACCGCCGTCGTGAGCTTGCGGTCGTGCAGGATCTTCTTGAGGTGGTGGAACGTCTCGACGCCGGCGCGCAGCGACTCCGAGAACGTATCGAACCCTGCCGGGATGATCATGAACTCCTGCACGTCGAGGTTGTTGTCCGCGTGCGCGCCGCCGTTGATCACGTTCAACATCGGCACGGGCAGCGTGCGCGCGCCGGTGCCGCCGAGGTACAGGAAGAGCGGCAGACCCGCCGCTTCCGCCGCCGCCCGCGACACCGCCAGGGACACGCCCAGAATCGCGTTCGCGCCGAGGTTTCCCTTGTTGTCCGTCCCGTCGATCTGCTTCATCACCAGATCGATCATCGCCTGCTCGCGCGCGTCCATCCCCTCGATCTCTTTGGCGATGATGTCGACGTTGTCGACCGCGTGCTGCACGCCCTTCCCGAGATAACGGCCCTTGTCGCCATCCCGCAGCTCCAGCGCCTCGCGCGAGCCCGTAGACGCGCCGGACGGAACGGCCGCGCGCCCGAGGGCGCCGTTGTCCAGCAGACAGTCGACTTCGACGGTGGGATTGCCGCGCGAATCAAGGATCTCGCGCGCGAAGATTTCAGCGATCTTGAACATAGCGCGGCGGATTGTAAGTCAGTGTGCAGTTGACAGTACGCAGTTGACAGGAGAAAAGGCTCCCCTTCTCCTGCACACTGTCAACTGCCAACTGCCAACTACTTCGGTCCGGCCGCGACGGGGTTCCGCTCGTTCTTCCAGTCCTGCCAGCCGCCCTTGAGCGCGAACACGTTCTTCACCCCGTGCGCGATCAGGTCTGCCGCGGCCCGGCCGCTCGACTGCTCCGCGCTGCACGCGCAGTAGGCGATGACCGTCTTGCCCGGCGTCACCTCATTGAAGCGGCGGACGAGCTGGCTGCCCGGGATGCTCAGCGCGCCCTTGATGTGTCCGAGAGCGAACTGCTCGTGCGAACGGACGTCGACGAAGACCGCCTGACCACTGGCGTAGAGCTTCTTCGCGTCGGCGATGCTGATGCGGGGGAACGTGCCCGGGACATTGGTCCGGGCACCCGAGGCCTGCAGCGTGCCTCTCTTCCCGGGCGCGGGCGACATCGGGGCTTTCATCTGCGCGGCAAGCGGCAGGCTCAGCACACACAGCACGGCAAGGGCAGCGAATTTCCTCATGAGCGTTTCTCCTGGAACGGGATTAATTGAGACCTTCGAAAAAGCGATCCATGCGGGGGATGAACCAGCGCGAGCGGTCGAGCGAAAACGCCACCGCCACGGCCTTGCCGACGATCCGGCGCCGCTCGATGAACCCGATGAACCGGCTGTCATTGCTGTTGTCGCGGTTGTCGCCGAGGACAAAGTAGTTCCCCGCGGGTACCGTCACCGGGCCAAACGAGCGCACGGCCGGGATCTCCGGCGTGAGCATGACCTTATGGTTGTGTCCGTACAGGTCTTCGTCGACGATGCTCACCGGGCCGGCGTCTTCCGTCGAGCCCATCCCGATCGGCGACTGCTTCGCGATCCGGCCATTGACGAAGAGCTGGTTGTCGCGCATCTCCACCTTGTCGCCCGGGATCGCCACGACGCGCTTCACGAGGCGCGTGCCGTCGACCGGCGAGAAAAGGACCACGATGTCCCCGCGCTCGGGATCGTCCCACTTCACGATGTCGATCGTGGTGAACGGAACCTTGAGGTCGTAAGCCAGCTTGTTGACCACGACCCGGTCCCCTTCCTGGATGGTCGGCTTCATCGAGCCGGTCGGAACGTCGTTCCAGTCGGCCAACGCCGACCGCAGGGAGCTCACGATCAGAATCATGAGAACGAAGATGCGGATCTCTCGAAGAACCTTCTTCTTGTCTATGGCCATGGCTTTTCTACTTTACGCGTGCAGGCCGGAGAACGTTTCGTGACGGAGATCTAGTCCCGACCGAGAGGGCAGAGGGCAGAGCGCGGAGGGCAGAAGAAAAGGGAGGGGGCACTTCTGCCTTCTGCCCTCTGCGCTCTGCCCTCCAAAGGGTTACCCCGCCCGGCCTCCCCCGATCTCCTTCACCTTCCCGAGCAGCTCGCTCATCTTCATTCCCGAGAGCGACTCGAACAGGGCCGGGACCTGGGCGGCGATGGCCGCGAGGTCGCCGGTGATCTTGTGGGCGCCGGCGGTGTCGCCGTCGCCGGTCGAGACGATCGTGATCTTGTCCACGTTCGCCAGCGGCGCGGCGAGCGCGCGAACGACTTCCGGCATCTGGGTCATCAGCTTGTCGACGACGGCGGCCTGGTTCCACTCCTGGTACGCCTCGGCCTTCACGTTCATCGCCTTCGCCTCGGCCTCACCCTTCTTGAAGATGATCTCCGCCTCGGCCTCGCCCTCGGTGCGGATCGCCGACGCGCGGCCCTCGGCCTCGATCATGAGGCGCTGGCTCTCGGCGGCCGCGAGCGTCTCGATGCGCTTGCGCTCCATCTCGGCACTCTTGAGCACGGTGGCGATCAGCTCCTTCTCGCGGCGGAGGATCTCCGCCTCCTGGACCTTGATCTGCTCCTGCTTCTCGACCTGCTCGATGCGCACGGACTCCGCGATGACCTGCTGCTGCATCATGTTCGTCTGGATCTCGTACGCTCGGTCGGCCTGCGCTTCCTCGCGCTTGGTCGTCGCCATGTACTGCGCGCGTCTTCACGTCGAGGTCGCGCTGGGCCTTCGGCCTGTTCGCCGAGCGAGAGCGTCTCGGCGAGCACGCGCTCCTGGTCGGCCTCCGCCTTCTTGATCGCCGCCTCCCGCAGCGCCTCGGCGCGCTTGATGGCGGTGTCGCGATCCGCTTCGGCGGCGGCGATGTCGGCGAGCATCTTGATGCGGGCGATGTCCGGCCGGCCCATGTTGGTGATGTAGTCGTTGCCGTCCCTCACTTCCTTGATGGTGAACGAGACGACCTCCAGTCCCATCTTGTCCATGTCGTCGGCGCACGTGGCGCGCATGCGGTCCGCGACCATCTCCGGCTGCTTGACGATCTCCTCGACCGTGAGCTGGCCGATGATGCCGCGCAGATGGCCTTCCATCACCAGGCGGATCAGCCCCTCGCGCTGCGGCGGCGTCTTCGACAGGAACTGCTCCGCGCCGGTGAGGATCGACTCCTGGTCGCTCTTCACCTTGATCTGCGCGACCGCCTCCACCGTCACGGCGACGCCCTGACGGGTGTAGAGGTCCTGCTGCGGCGCGACGTCGAACGACATCAGTTCCAGCGACAGCGCCTTCCAACTGTGGATCATCGGGAAGATCAGCGTGCCGCCGCCCTTGATGACGCGCGTGCCGCCGACGCCGTAGACGATGAACGCTTCATTCGGACCGACTTTCCGGTACATCTGGGCGATGAATCCCAGCAGCATCACCGTGCCCACAATGATGCCGCCTGCAACAAGCCAGGTTGTCAACTCGATCATGACGTTTCCTCCTTCAACTCGTCCCACGTGCTCACGTACGCGATTCCGCGCTCGTACCGGGTGACGATGACCTCAGTCCCTTTCGTGATGGCGCGTCCTTCCTCGCTGCGCGCGCCGGCGACGCGCCTCGTGCCGGCGTGCGTGAACACGATCTCTCCCGTGCCGTCGCCGGCGCGGATCGGGACGACCGTCCTCGCGATCACACCGATCATCGACAGCGACTCCGCCGTCCACTCCCGCCGCGCGAGCGCGTTGATCGCCTTGTTGATCAGCGCTCCGCCGCTCACGCCGATCACCGCGGCGCCCGCGTAGATCAGCGGCAGCGGGAACGGCGTGAGCCGCTCCAGCAGCAAGCCGCCACCGCCGAACCACGTGAAAAACGCGGTCCCCGCTGCGGCGTTGATCATCGACGTACCGCGCCTCAGGTGCAGGTGATGTCCGTGGTGCATCCCCGAGACAAATGAGACAACACTGAGTCCCAGGCCTGCGATGAAGCAGACGACGAAGAGTGTGGTCATGGTGTGCCTCTAAGGGCGTCTTTTCTTCCGCTTCGCGGACGGCGGCGGCGCAAACGCCTCGGCCAGCCGATCGATCAGGTCGTGGTTCTCGACGATCGACGCGAGGACGCGGAGACATGCACGCGAGTGCGGGTGCTTGGCGATTTTCAGGAGTGCCTCGCTCAGGTCCGGCGCATCCGAGAACTCCTCCGAGCCCTCGATGAGCCAGACGTCCAGTTTGTCGTCGATCTCCCGCCGCGGCCGGGGGTGGGCCACAGGCAGGTCTTCGAGATCGTCGACGAGATGTCCGGGATGGACCTTGAAGAAGCGCGCGAGCAGGAGGCGCGTCGTTCCAGTCATGTGCGACCGCGCGCCGCTCTCCAGCTGCGAGAGGTAGGACTGGCTGATGGTGCCGTCCTGCTCCTCCCGGATCGCCCTGGCGACCTCCCCCTGCGTCATTTCGCGTCCGAGGCCGCGTGCAAATCCTTCGAGCGTTCTGAGATGCGCCAGCTTCTCGCCGAGCTTCATCGCAATTAGCAATATATTGCCCGTTGCGATATTTGGCAAGGGGTATGGAGTGCGGAGGCAGCGCCTCCGCTTTCCAATTCGGGTTCCTCAGCGCGTCAGGCGTGCGAATTCGAAAGCGGAGGCGTTGCCTCCGCACTCCATAGAGTTACAGTTAGCACCGCATGTCCCACCGCCAGTCGGTGCACGACCTCAAGAGCCTCATCCAGTCCTTTCACTCCCTCATCGCCGTGGAGACGGTCGAAGAGGAGCGCGTGCGCGCCATTGCCGCCGAGGTCTCGGCCGATCTCGATCTGCCGCTCTTCGAATGGTCCGTCACCACCGGCTTCCGCCGCGGGCACGGCCTCACCGTCGGCAACACCCACGACGCCATCGCGGTGCTCAAGCACATCGAAGAGATGCAGGCCGACGCGCTGTATCTCCTCAAAGACCTCGCGCCGCACCTCACCAAGCCCGAGGTCGCGCGTGCGCTCCGCGAGCTCGCGGAGAAGATGACCCACACCCGCTCGGCCATGATCGTCACCGGCGAGCCGCTGGAGCTGCCGCGCGATCTCGACTCCCTGGCCGTGCGCTTCGAGCTCCGGCTTCCCGACGAAACCGAGCGGCGCCAGGCCATCCGGCATGTCGTCGACGCGATGAAGGCGCGCCAGCCGGTGCAGGTCGACCTCACCCGCGACGACGTCCATCGCATCGTGCAGGCCCTCGCGGGACTCACCCTGAACCAGACCCGCCGCGTCGTCGCCCAGGCCATCCTCGCGGACGGCAAGCTCTCGACGGACGACGTCGAGCGCATCGTCCGCATGAAAGGCGAGATCATCGAGCGCGGCGGCATCCTCGAGTTCTTTCCGGCCGAGGAGAACCGGTTCGAGATCGGCGGCTTCGCGCGATTGAAAGAGTGGCTGACCAACGCGCGCGTCGGCTTCAGCCCGGAAGCCCGCGCCGTGAACCTCCACCCGCCGAAAGGCGTCCTGTTCGTCGGCGTCCAGGGCTGCGGCAAATCGCTCGCCGCGAAGTTCATCGCCCGCGAATGGCAACTGCCGCTTCTCAGGCTCGACGCCGGGCGGCTGTACGAAAAATACGTCGGCGAATCCGAGAAGAACTTCCGCCGCGCGACGCAGCTCGCCGAGGCCATGGCGCCGGTGGTGCTGTGGATCGACGAGCTGGAGAAAGCCTTCGCCTCCGGCACCTCCGCCGACGCCGACGGCGGCCTCTCGCAGCGCCTCTTCGCCTCGTTCCTCACCTGGCTGCAGGAAAAGCAGGAAGGCGTCTTCGTCGTCGGCGCCGCGAATGACCTCCAGCGCATGCCGCCGGAGCTCATGCGCAAGGGACGCTTCGACGAGATCTTCTTCGTCGACCTCCCCACGCGCGACGAGCGCACGAACATCTTCGCCATCCACCTCCGCATGCGGAACCAGGACGTCGCCCGGTTCGACACGAACACGCTCGCCGGCGCCAGCGACGGCTTCAGCGGCGCCGAGATCGAGCAGGCCGTGATCTCCGCGCTCTACCGCGCGCTGCACGCGAAGCAGCCACTCACGACGGAGCGCGTCATCGAATCCCTGCGCGCAACCGTGCCGCTGTCGGTCGCGCGGGCCGAGGACATCGAGCGCATCCGCGCGTTCTCGCGCGGGCGCTTCAGTCCTGTCGCCTGACTACTCTTTCCCGTAGTTGTAGCACGCGCCCGCGTCCGTCGCCGCGCGCTCCACGCTGCAGCCGCTTCCGCCGCTGCTGTGCTGGAGCGCGTACCCGACGAACTTGGTCATGTTCTTCGGGTCCTTCAGCGCGGGCGGCTCGGGGTAGCCGGCGACGTACAGCTCGAACACCTTCGAGTCGTACGTCAGGCGCACGTAGCCGGTGGTGAACTCGACGTTGGCCGACGGGCAGCGCGCGTTGGTCGACGACACCGGCAGATCCGACGACAGCAGGAAGCCCTCATCGATCGCGCTGTCTCCGTTCGTGTCCAGCAGCACGGCGATGCGGCTGTCTCCGATGGTCCTCACGATGGCCTCTCCACTCAGCATCTCCGGCTTCGGCTCCTCCTTGGAGGCAGTCAGAGGCAGGGCGAGAAGGAGCACCAGAGACAACCGGAGGACGGAGTTCCGCATGACGGACATCCTACTCCGTGAGGCGGACGACAACCAGCGTCACATCATCCTCGAGCTCGCCGCCGCAGTACGCGCTGGCGGCGTCGACCACCGTTTGTTGCAGTTCCGTAGCCGACAGATCCCGGCAATCGGTGACCAGTTCCTCGATCCGCGCCTCGCCGAACATCTCCCCCGCCGTGTCCGTGGCTTCGCTCACACCGTCCGTGAACAGCACGATCCGATCGCCGGGCAGGAGCTCGATCTCCCGCTCCACATACGCCTCGCGGAACAGGCGGTTGAACGCCGGACCGCCATCCACCAGGCGCACGATCGTCCCGTCGGCACGCCCGAGGATCGGAGCGTTGTGGCCGGCGTTGCACCAGCGCAGGCGCATCGCCGCCGTGTCCACCGTCGCATAGAAGAACGTGACGAATCGTCCTCCGGACAGCGTCGACACGACCACGCGCCGCACGCGCTCGCACAGATCCCGCGGGGAGTTGCTCGCCGACGCGCGCACCGCCGCCTGCAGACCCGACATCAGCAGCGCCGCCGGCATCCCCTTCCCCGCGACGTCTCCGATGCAGATCGCCAGCTCCGTGTCGCTCAGCGGCAGGAGGTCGTAGTAGTCGCCGCCCATCATCCGCGCCGGCTGCCAGACGCCGCTGACGTCGATCCTCGCCACTTTCGGCATCTGCCGCGGCAGCAGCGCCTGCTGGATCGCGCGCGCGTGATCGAAGTCCGCCTCCTCGACCACCATCCGGATGCGCCCCAGGCCCTGCGCCAGCTGTTCGGCCACCTGGCGGAAGAAGTCGATGTCCTCCACGTCGTACTCGCCGCCCGACAGCTTCGGCGCCGCCGCGATGAATCCGCGCGCGCCGACCGGCACCACCAGCACCGCCTCGATCTTCGCCAGCGCCGCCGTCGCGTCCGCGGGCAGCGTCCTCCGCCGCGGATCGAACGGCCGGTCGAGCAGCTCCGCGAACGGGTGCGCCACGCGCAGGCGTCCGACGAGCGAGTCCGCGACGCCCACCTTCGCCACCGCCACGAATTCGTCCTGGCGCTCCGCGAAGATCACCACCGCCCGGTTCTGCAGCGCCTGCTGCAGCGTTTCGGCGGCCGAGGCCAGGAAGTGCGTCGCGTCGTCACTCGTCCGGCTCTCCTCCGCGATCACCCGCAGCGCCTCCGGGTACTGGTACCGGTGCCGGAACAGATTGCGGTCCACGAGCAGCTGCAGACGGTTGCGCAGCGGCACGAACAGCAGCGCCACGACGAGCGTCGAGCCGATGATCATCGTGGTCTGGTTCTCCATCCCGAACGCATACACGAGGAACGAGCCCAGCCCGCCGACCAGGCCGAGGTACATCATGACGATCGCGCCGCTGAGGACGGCGTAGACGACCGTCTTCCGGATGATGAGATCGATGTTCATCAGCCGGTACTTGAGGATCGCCACCGCGAACGAGACCGGGATGGCCAGCGTCACGAGCAGCGGAACGATGTACAGCAATTGAAATGCGTCGCGCCACGCGATCATGTCGCGCTGCGTGAACGTCAGCCAGAACGAGAGGCCGGTCGTCAGGATGAGCGCGAGGCCCTTCGTGCCGATGGTCAGCAGCAGCCCCCACAGCGGCCACGCCACCTGCCGCTTTTCCTCCGCGTTCGCTTCGCGGTAGCTCTGGATCAGCGCGGCGAGCGCGAAGAGCGGGAACGTTCCGAGCGCCAGCGGCGGCATCGCCATCGAAGCCACCGTCAGCAGCCCCGCCACGGTGCCGGAGAAGAGCATCCCCACCCCGCGTGCGAGCGCGATGGGCAGTGTTCCGATCGCGCCGACGACGCGGAACGGCCGCGCGGTGATCGCGCGCATCACTCCCTCGCGGCGCGCCGCCCAGAGGATGTTCAGGCCGATCAGCGCGGGAAACGCGGTGAGGAGCTGAAAGAACGGCCGCAGATACGGCGCCATCCGGCGGCTGCTCGCCTCCATGTCGTTCCAGTCGACGAACGACAGGAACACGGTCATGAACAGAAGCATCGCCACGCCGACCAGAGCCACGGCGTAGATCCAGTGCAGAAACTTCGGATACTTCTCGAGGATCGGACGCCGCCTCGGGAAGATCAGGCACAGGTGGAGGATGAGCGGCGGATACGCGAACGCGCACGCCATGACGACGTAGATCGTCATGAACGTCGGGACGGGCGAGACGATGATCCCGCTGCCGCCGGACTGCTCGTAGACCGTGGCTGCGGACAGGAGAATCGCCACCGCGGTCACCAGGGCGAGGGCGTAGAAGACCGTCCCCCGCTCGTCGCGCGGAGCACGGGCCAGGATCAGCAGCGCGATGCCGAGGAACGTTACCGCCACGAGCAGCGCCGCGGCGTGCCGTACGATCACGTACGGACTGCGCAGCGGCGACTCCAGCCGCAGCGGCACGTCCAGCACTGCCGCCCCTCGGCGGATCCGGTACGTGATCACCGACCCGCGCCGCACCCGGTCGTGGAGCACGCTCAGCCGCTTCACGTCGTCGCGCGCGATCCCGTTCAGGGAGAGCACTTCATCATGGAAGAGGAGCTTCCCGTCGGCCGGGCCGCCCGCCACGGTGACCATGACCTGATACCCGCGGAATCCCAACTTCTCCTGCGGCGGCGTGGTCTTCGTCAGATACATCACACCCGTCCACCCGTGCTCGTGCCAATGGCGGGCGCGGGCGGCCATGTAGCCGACGGCCGCACCCATGACGAACAGCGTCAGGAAGAAGATGACGAGGAAACGCGAACGCGACGACATGGCGCGCTATCAGTGTACGTGCGTCCCGCCCCGCGGTTTTCTGATCCAAGGGCAGAGCGCAGAGGGCAGAGGGCAGAAGACCAACCGCCCGTCCCACGGGATGGTAGGGCGGTGGTCTTCTGCCCTCTGCGCTCTGCGCTCCGCCCTCTGAATCAGCGCGACCCCCGCCGGTTCACGATCGACATGAACTCCTGCCGCGTCTTCTCGTCGTTGAGGAACTCGCCGCGGAGGACGTTGGTCTCCATGAACGACGACTCCTGCTCCACGCCGCGCATGACCATGCACATGTGGATGCCGCCCATCCACACCGCGATGCCGCGCGGCTCGAGGATCTTCTCGATCGTGTCCCCGACGTCGTGCGCCAGGTGCTCCTGCGACTGCAGGCGGCGCATGTGGACCTCCACGATGCGGGGGATCTTCGACGCGCCGATGATCATCCGCTCGGGGATGTAGCCGATGATGAAGTGCCCGAAGAACGGCAGGATGTGGTGCGCGCAGAGGGTCTTGTACGTCCCGCCGATGACCACCATGTTCTGGCAGTTCTCGTCCGCCTGCGAGCACGCTTTGCGGAACAGCGTGGTGAGCTTTCTGACGTCCGTGTAGTCATAGCCGCTGGTCATCGTGACCAGCGACTCCGCCCACCGGCGCGGGGTGTCGCGGACGTTCTCGCTCTCGAGGTCGACGTGCAGCAGCCGCAGCGCCTCCCGGAGGTGATGCTGGAGCTTCTCGCGATCCACCGACGGCCTCGGGCTCGTGAGCAGTCCGCGGTCGTCGATCAGAGCGTCCAGCTCCTCCTTGGCAATGGCGAGATCGGTGGCGTCCTTCATCGCGGGAGAGCTTAGTACAGGTGCCCGCTAAACGCGGGCTCGTCCCGGCGGCCGGCGGACCAACGTGTCGATTCCTTCACTCGAATCGATCCGTGTAATCCGCCGGCTCGCGCGCTTGATGAGCGATTGCGAGAACGAAGATCGCGCGGTCGTGAACGCGATAGAAAACGGTATAGGGGAAGTGCATGAGCCTCTTGGCCCGCACCGCATGAGAATGTACCGGCGCACCCAGCGGATAGGTGAGCACGTATTGCAAAGCGGCTTGAAGGTCGCGTTGGAACCCCCATCGCGCCTGGGGTGAGACGCTCGCGTAGTACGACTGAGCCTCGCGGCGATCCCGGCGTGCGCCAGTCGAGAATCTGATTCTCAATCTTGGTCAGACCAGAATTCTTCGAGCGATAGCCCAGGGTCTTCGCCGCTCACGAGACGCTGGTATCGCCGATCCGCCTCGGCAGTCCACGCCATCCACCACTTCTCGTCCGGCTGGACGCTGACGACGAGCTCCTCGGCCACGCGCAACCGCTCTTGGTCGTCAAGCTCCATCGCAAGCCTGGTGACTTCTTCCACGGTCGGTCTCATGGCGACAATCAGTGTACCTCGGAGGCAAGCCCTGAGCTCCCCTCGCAGGCGTGAACCTGTCGCCCGCTGAAGTCCCCTCACTCCCGATCTTCCTCCTCGTCGTCCCCCGGCTCATATTCGAGGAGGTCCCCCGGCTGACACCCCAGCGCGGCACACAACTTCGCCAGCGTCGAGAACCGCACCCCCTTCACCTTCCCCGCGCGGAACAACGACAGGTGCGTCTCGCTGACGCCGATCAGCGCCGCGAGCTCCTTCGCCTTCAACTTGCGCGAGGCCAGCACTCCGTCCAGTGTGATCACGATCGGCATTTCAGAAGATCTCGTCCAGCTCCGACTGGATCGCCGACGCGCGGCGCAGCACGCCCGCGATCGCCTTCAGCGCCAGGCCGATGGCGCCCAGCACCAGAGCCGAGGCATCGAATGCGATCCAGTAGCCCCAGTCAAGGCCCAGCAGCCGGCATGCGCCCGGCACGATGAAGATCCGCGTGAACGACCCGCACACCAGCACGATCCCCACACGATCCAGCATGCGCGTGATCGGGGACCCGAACCACTCCCCGCGGGAGAACGCGGACAAGGTCTCCCGCACCCACCACAACCCCAGCAGAAACATCGCCTCCGGCACGGCGCTCACGGCCTGACACGCCAGAACCCGCACCTCGCCCGAGGCGAAACCGCTGCGAACCGCATGGATCGTCGCGTTGCTGAATCGCTCCATGACGACCAGGCCCACACAAACGATCCATAAGACGGTCACATACCTGCGTAATTGCGCGCTGCGCTGTTGAATCGCAATGGAATTCATTTCGCTCATTGACGTGCCTACAGTAGCATGTTAGTTTAAGTCTTAGTTAAAGTTCATGCTCTTACTCGAGACACAGGATCTTCACCACCGGTTCGGCGACCAGGACGTTCTCCGCGGCATCGACGTCCAGGTTCCGACGGGGAGTATCTACGGTTTCCTCGGACCCAACGGCGCCGGGAAAACGACGACCCTCCGCCTGATCCTCGGCCTGCTGAAGAAGCAGCGCGGCGCGGTGACGATCTTCGGCAAGCCTCTCGAGCGCGACCGGATCGCCATTCTGCGGAACACAGGCTCGATGATCGAAGGCCCGTCTCTGTACGATCACCTGACCGCGACAGAGAATCTCCGCACCCTCCAGCGGATTCATGGATGTCCGAAGAGCCGGATCGCCGAGGTATTGGAGCTGGTGGGACTGGGCGGCACGGGAAGGAAGCGCGCAGGACAATTCTCCCTCGGCATGCGCCAGCGGCTCGGGATCGCCGCGGCTTTATTACACCGGCCGCCGCTGATCATCCTCGACGAGCCGACGAACGGCCTCGACCCGAACGGCATCATCGAGATGCGCAACCTGCTGATCGATCTCAATCGCCGCGAAGGCTGCACGATTCTCGTATCCAGCCACTTACTGCCCGAAGTGGACCGCGTGGCAACACACGTCGGCATCCTCGGCAAAGGAAAACTCCTGTTTCAGGGAACCATTGAAGAGCTCCGGCGCCAGCGCCAGGAAGTCCTGCACATCCGCGTCTCGACCAGTGACAATGAAGAAGCCCTGCGCACGATCACCGGCGCGGGCATTTCCGCGCAGCTGGAGGACGGCGACATTGTCCTGCCGCCGCTGCCCGCCGCACAGATCGCGGCCCTCAATCGACAATGGACGGCGCGGAACCTCGACGTATTCGAGATCCGGCCGGTGCGGAACGATCTCGAGACGATCTTCCTCAATCTGATGAAGGAGTGACCGCATGAGATTGTTCTTGAGCGCATTCCAGTGCGAATGGCTGAAACGCAAGCGCAGCGCAGCGGCTTTGCTGGTGCTCGGCGGGAGCCTCTTCACCCCCGGGATCGTCACCCTGGCGCGCCTTCTCCGTTACAGCACACTGCCCGCCCTCTACTCCGGAGACGCGTTCTGGAAGAACCTCTGGTTCGCTTCGTGGGAGTCGATGGCGATCTTCTTTCTGCCCATGACGGCGATTCTGACCACGAGCCTCGTCACGCAGATCGAATTCAAGAGCAACGCGTGGAAACAGGTCCATGCGCTCCCCATGAGCGCGGCCGTGCTGTACCTCTCCAAACTGGCCGTGATCCTGGTCATGATGATCCAGCTCCTCGCGCTGTTCAGCGCCGGCGTCTATGCTTCGGGCATCGGTCCCGGCCTGCTCGTCCCCGGCGTGCCCGCGCCGAAAGGTACGTTCTTCTCGCTGCCCGTGCTGCGCGACAGTACGCTCTATTTCGTCGACATCCTGCCGATCGTCGCCGCGCAATACGCGATCGGGCTGCGCACGAGCAACATGTTCATCCCCCTCGGCATCGGCTTCATGGCCTGGGTCGGCGCGCTGGGCACGATCTCCACGCGATTCGCCATCTGGTGGCCCTACTCCTACACCACCATCAACTACGTCAAAGACACGGCGAAAGGCGCCCGGTTCGCGGCACACACGGAGCTGCACGCGCTCGCGGTGTTGTTCTTCCTGGTGTTCACCGCAGCCGGTTACTGGCTGTTCATCACCCGGAAAGACAAGGGCTGACGCACGGCTACAATGCCGCGCACATCGTGCGCCGTCTCCGTGCCGCCCTCGCCACGCTCCTCCTCGCGACCGGCGCCTTCGCGCTCGATCCCGGTCGCGCGCTGACGCAGGCACGCCTCACGGTCTGGACGCCGGAATCGGGACTGCCCCAGAGTACCGTCGACGCCATCGTGCAGACGCGCGACGGCTACCTCTGGATGGGCACCGAAGAGGGGCTGGTCCGGTTCGACGGCGTGCGCTTCGTCGTCAGCGACCGCCAGACCGCGCCCGCCCTTCGTAGCGCGTTCATCTCCTCCCTCTACGAGGCTCCCGACGGCACCCTCTGGATCGGCACCTACGGCGGCGGACTGGCCCGCCTCCGCAACGGCAGGATCGAAGCCTTTCACCCCGAGCTCCTCGGCACGGACCGCATCCGCGAGATGCACGCCGTCGGCGGAGCCCTGTTCATCGCTACCGCCGGCGGTGGCCTCCTGCGCATCGACGGCGACCGCGTCACCCGCTTCACCACCCGCCACGGCCTGCCCACCGACCGCATCTGGGCGCTGGAAGACGACGGCGAAGGCGGAATGTGGGTCGCCACCCACGGCGGCGGAGTCGTACGCTGGCGCGACTCCCGCGTCCGGCAGCGGCTGCAGCTCCCCAACGACCTCGCGCGCACACTGCTCCGCGATCCCGACGGCACGCTCTGGATCGGCACCGACGGCGGCGGCGTCTTCGTCTGGCGCAACGGAGCCATCGTCCGCACCATCACCACCCGCGACGGCCTCCCGAGCGACCTCATTCGCACCCTGCAGCGCGACCGCGCCGGCAGCCTCTGGATCGGCACCGACGGCGGACTCGCCAGCTGGCGCGGCGACCACGCCGGAGCGCTCACCGTGGCCGAGGGACTGCCGAATCCCATCATCCGCGCCGTGCTCGAAGACCGCGAAGGCAACCTCTGGGTCGGCACCACCGGCGGACTGGTGCGCCTGCGCGACACACGCTTCATCGCCTACACCCGCAAAGAAGGACTCCCCGTCGACGGCGTCCGCGCGATCGTCGAAGACCGCGGCGGACGCCTCTGGGTCGGCACCGAAGGCGGCGGCCTCTGCGCCGTCGCGCCGATGCGCTGCTACACGAAAGCCGACGGCCTCCCGCACGACACCATCTACTCCCTCGCCCCCGGCCGGGACGGCAGCATGTGGATCGGCACCGACGGCGGAGGCGTCGTCCGGTTCCGCGACGGCAAAGTCGTGGAGAAACTGAGCGGCCTGCCGAACGACCGCGTGCGCGCACTCCTCGAGACCGCGGACGGCGGGCTGTGGGTCAGCACCACCGCCGGACTGGCGTTCGTCCGCGACGGCACCACCTCGCACGTCCCCGAGCTCCATGACCGCCAGCTCCGTCCCCTGCTCCTGCTGCCGGACGGCGATCTCCTCGTCGGCACCGACGGCGCCGGCCTCTGGCGCGTGAGCGGACGGACCGCGCGGCGGCTTCCGATCCGCCTGGAGAGCAACCGCATCTTCAGCCTCGCCCTGGACGCGAACGGCGGCGCCGTCTGGATCGGCACCTCCGGCGGCGGCCTCGCCCGGCTCGAGCTCGCCGGCGGCTCCGTGCGCTCCCTCACGCGGCGCAACGGCCTGCACGACGACGTCGTCTTCCAGATCGTGGACCGCGGCCCGGACCTCTGGCTCACCAGCAACCGCGGCCTCTATCGCGTCGCGCGCGACCGGGTGCTCGCCGCCATGAACGGCGCGCAGACCGATCTCTCCGGCACGGTCTACGGCACCGCCGACGGCATGCCTTCCGCCGAGTGCAACGCCGCGTTTCCCGCGGCGATCCGCGCCCGCGACGGCCGGCTCTGGGTCGCCACCGCCCGCGGTGTCGCGGTCCTCGATCCCGCCGCGCAGAGCCGCAATACCGTCCCACCGCCGGTCCACGTCGAAGAGGTGCTCATCGACGGCAGTCCCGCGCTCGCGACGCCGCTGCGCGTCCCTCCCGGCACCCAGCGCCTCGAGATCCGCTACACCGCCCTCGGCCTCCGCGCCCCCGAGCGCGTCACCTTCCGCTACATGCTCGAAGGCTATGACCGCGACTGGGTCAGCGCCGGCGCGAGCCGCGTCGCGCACTACACGAAGCTCGCGCCGAGCCACTACACCTTCCGCGTCGCCGCCGCGAATGAAGACGGCGTGCCGAGCACCGGCGAAGCGCGCCTCGCCGTCGTCGTCGACCCGCGCTGGTTCGAGACCTGGTGGGCCCGTCTCGCCGGACTGGCCCTCATCGCCGCCGTCATCTGGACCGGCGTCCGCCTCCGCCTCACCGCCCTCCACGCGCGTCACGCCGAGCTCGAGACCATCGTCAACGACCGCACCCGCGAGCTCGCCGTCGCCAACGTCCGCCTGCGCAGCCTCTCGTACCTCGACGGCCTCACCGGCGTCGCCAACCGCCGCCGCTTCGACGAAGCGCTCGAAGAAGCCTGTGCCACCGCCATCAGCGAACGCGAGTCCGTCGCGCTCGTGCTCATCGACCTCGATCACTTCAAAGCGCTCAACGACACCCGCGGACACCAGTACGGCGACGAAGCCCTGCGCGGGGTCGCGTCCCAACTCGCCGAGCGCACCGAATCCCGCGGCGGCCTGGTCGCCCGCTTCGGCGGCGAAGAGTTCGCGTGGCTGTTGCCCGGCGTCACGCTCGACGCGGCGGTGTCCGAGGCGGAGGCGGTGCGCGTGATGATCCGCGACGCGGGGGTCGTGACGGCGAGCTTCGGCGTGGCTGCCGGAACGGATGTGATGCCCGCCGCGCTCGTCGCCGCCGCGGACGCGGCGCTGTACCGCGCGAAGTCCGGAGGGCGGGACCGCGTCGAGGCGGAAGGCTTGTAGCGCGTATGGAGTGCGGAGGCAGCGCCTCCGCTTTCGAATTCGGACTCCTCAGCGCGTCAGGCGCGCGAATAGGAAAGCGGAGGCGCTGCCTCCGCACTCCATACGTGATTCAATGAACCCATGGACGACGACTCCATCGTCGCGCGCCGCCTGCGCTACATCGAGCGCCAACAGAAACTCGGACACGGCGTCAACGTCGACTTCGACGGACTCACGCCCCAGGGCTCCGGGCCCGCCAACCGCCACGGCCTGCCCTCCGTCCCCATCGACCAGCGCGCCGTCCCCAACTGGCCCGTCCTCGACCTCGGCGACATCCCCGACGTTCCCCTCAGCGAATGGCGCCTCGAGGTCGCGGGACTCGTCCACAACCCGCTGACCCTCACCTGGGACGCCTTCCTGAACCTGCCCCAGGTCGAAGACACCAGCGACTTCCACTGCGTCACCAGCTGGAGCCGACTCGACAACCACTGGCGCGGCGTCCGCTTCCGCACCCTCGCCGAGCTCGCCGTCCCTCACGACGACGCCGCCTGGGTCCTCTGCACCGGCTACGACCGCGACCCCTCCTCGGGCGAGGCGTACACCACCAACCTCCCCCTCGACCGCGCCGTCGCCGACGACGTCCTCCTCGTCCACACCTGGGAAGGCGCCCCCCTCCCTCGGGAGCACGGCGGCCCGTGCCGGATGATCACCCCGCGCCTCTACGCCTGGAAAGGCACGAAGTGGATCCGCAGGATCGAGCTCCTCGACCGCAACCACCGCGGTTTCTGGGAGCGCCGCGGCTACTCCGACACCGCCGAGCCGTGGTTCAACGATCGCTACTCGACGTAAGCGAAGCGGACTGTTGCGTTGGCGCGAATGCCCGTTAGAGAATTGCCCGCGATGAGCAACCGAGAGAGCTTCGACGTCGCCTACGACTACACCGTGCGGTTCTATCCGCGGTACTTCACCTGGGTCCAGTTCAACATCAACAGCGACAACAGCCAGCGCCAGAGCGGCGAGAACTACGAGAACCGCCTGACCGGGCCCCTCGGGATGGGGCCGGAGTACAAAGTCGTCGTCGCCATCAACGACGACACCATCTACGCCGAGGCGTTCCTCGACGTGTCGAATGGGCCCGTGATCCTCACCATCCCGGAGTACGCGAACCGCTACTCGATCCTCCAGCTGGACGTGTACGGCAACATCTTCACGACCGCGCTCTCGGCGAACCCGCCGTCCGGTGGCGGGGTCTATGGTTTCGTGGAGCGCGGCTCCTTCGACCAGCTGCCCGAGGGCGTCATCCGGGTCGAGATGCCGTACTCCTTCACCACGATCGCCATCCGCATCGACAAGTACTCGTCCACGAACGTGAACCACATCGAGGCCGCCAACGAGTTCCGGGCCAGCCTCAGGATGCAGACGCTCGCCAACTACGACTCCAGCAGCGATTCCGGAAAGACACTCGTCCTGCCGCTCTTCCTCTTCTCGCCGTCGGTCAAGCTCATGGCGGACGAGGGACTCGCCAAGTGGCCGGAAGCCTTCCTGACCACGGTGCAGGAGGCCATGGCCTCGCCCGCGACCCAGCCGATCACGGACGACGACCGTTCGCTCATGCAGAAGTTCGACACCCTGTTCGCGGTCGCCAAGAGCGTCATCGACTACGACTCCGGTCCCCTCACCGCGATCATCCGCGGCGCGCAGGCCGCATACGCCGCGATCATCAATCGCTGGCAGTCGCACCGCGGCTCGACGAACTGGATCCACTTCGACAACGTCGGCCACTGGGGAACGAACTACCTCGACCGCGCCGCGCTCACGGAGTACATCCAGGTCGGCAACGACCGCAAAGCCGCCTACTACGCGAACGCATTCGTCGACGCCAGCGGCCTCCCCCTCGACGGCGGCAGCTTCGCGTACACGATCACGTTCGCCCAGGACCAGCTCCCCGAATACCAGCGCTTCTGGTCGCTGACGGCCTACACGCCCGAGTACGTCGAGCTCGTCCCGAACGCCCTCGACAAGTACGTCGTCGCCTCCTACACCCCCGACCTCGTGACCGCGGAGGACGGCTCCGTGACGATCTACATCCAGGCACACCAGCCGAAGGGGAGCACCGCCAACTGGCTGCCCGTCCCGAAGGGACATTTCAGCCTGCTGTTCCGCGTCTACGGGCCTCTGGGCACCGCGCTCGCGGGCACGTACGTCGTGCCCAAGATTCACCGCACCGTCCCGCACCCATAACGATCGTCTACTTCCCCCGAATCCATCCCCCGATCGGGACGAACGTGCGGGCGTCGACGTCCACGGCCACGATGTACGCGCCGGTCGAGCCGGCGTGGCGGCCGCGCGCGTAGGTAACCGGCCGGGTGAGGCCGGTCTCGAACTGGTAGAGCGATTCGAGGGCTGCGGTCAGCTTCTCGCGCGTGAGGTCGCGGCCCGCGCGCTTGAGGCCTTCGAGGAAGACCCGCGAGGCGGCGAGCGTGGCCATGGTCGCGGGGAGCTGCGTCTTCGGGAGGCGGTGGCGCTCGAGAAAGGCCGCAAGGTCGCGCCGCGCGTCGCCGGTGGCATCACTCGGGAGCGTGGGGACGGCGAGGAAGATGCGGCCGCGAAACGTGGGGCCGGCATCGAGCAGCGCGGCGGGAGCGCTCGCTCCCGCGATGAGCAACCGCGGACGCCACGACGATGCCGCGAGCCGGCGGAGGATCGCACCGGCGTCGAGGTCCGGTCCGATGAGGAGAAGCGGCTCGTCGTCGCGTTTTTCCGCGATCGATTCGAGATCCTCAGCGCGGCGCAGCGTGTGCGTCGCGGGGCCGAAGTGCTCGCGCAACGCGGCGGCCTGGCTTTCGGCATCGGAGAAGAGGAAGAAGGCGGACGGCCGCGGTGCATCGAACGGGAACGGGGTGATCAGTGGCACGTCCTCCGGCCCGGCCCCGCCGATGATGGCGAAGACGTCGTCACCGGCATCGCGCAACTGCAGCGCGCGTCCGTGGACGCCGCCGCCCGCATTCACATCCGCAAAGAATGCCTCCAGGACCGGCCGGGCGCGAGGATCGAGCGTGGCCACGGACAACGCCTTCTCCGCCACGCCCGGCTGCGGCTCATCTCCCAGGCGCTTCAGGTAGGCGGCGAGATCGGCGAGATCCGCCTTCGCCATTCCATAGCGCGGCATGACCGGCGACAGCCGGTTTCCGCCGGCGTCGACGCCGTGCTGCAACGCCCGCGCGAAAGACGCTTCGTCGTAGCGCGGACGGCGGCGGCCGCGCCCATCCGGCGGCACGAGGAGGTTCGAGAGCACGCTCCACCGGACATCGGCAGGCTCCACGCTCCCTTCCGCCACACCGCGTCCATCCGCGCCGTGACACGTCGCACACGGGAAGATGCTCGCGCCGAACTCCCCGTCCCCGATCCGTGCCGTGATCGCACGGCCCGCTTCGCTCTCACCCTGCCGATAGATCTGCCGGCCGCGCGTCTCCGCCGGCGTGAGCAGAGCTGCGGCCAGGACCAGAGCGATCATTGCGCGGCGACGACTTCCTGCACGAGCTTCACGATCTCGTCCGACGCGGCGAGCCCGAACGCCTTCTTCCACACGCCCTTCGGCTCATTGCCGATGAGCACGATCGCCGTGTGCGTCTCCTTCGAGTCCGTGAGCAGTCCGAGCTTGGCCAGCGCCTTCTGCACGTTCTCCTTGTCGCCGGTCACGAAGTGCCACCCCCGCTCCGCCGACGCCGCCTTCGCGAAGCGGCGCAGCTGTTCGGGCGTGTCGGTCTCGGGATCGACGGTGATGGAAATGAGATGCACGTCGCGGCCGAGGCGGTCGCCGAGGGCGGATTGGACCTTGCGGAACGTCGCGCTCATCACCGGACAACTGCCTGGGCAGGTCGCGAAGAAGGAGTTGATGATCACGATCTTCCCCTCGAGCAGATCGGAGTACAGACGAACGTCCTTGCCGTTCTGATCGGTCAGCACCACGTCGGTGAAGTAATTGCGTCCCGCGTTGGACAGATTGCCCGCGTGCAGCGTCGCGGTCCACAACAGCAGCGCAGCGATTGCGGTTCTCATCGCGCCTCCTTCTTCTGTGCGTTTTTCTGCACCTCCGCCACCACGGAACGGACCTTCTCCGCATCCGGAAAGCCGTACAGCTTCGCCCAGGTGTGTGTCGTGTCGCTGCCGATGATCGTGAGCGGCTGATGGTCCTGCGGCCGCGCATTCGCCGCGCCGAACGCCTTCACGATCTGGTCGATGGCGCTCTGCGTTCCGGTGACGAGGACCCACCCCGGCTGCGTCCGGAACCTGCGGCTCCAGGCCGCGAGCCGCTCCGGCGTGTCGTAGGCCGGATCGATGCTGACGGAGATGAAGCGCACGCCCTGGCCGGACTGCTTCTGCAGCGTCGCGAACATCGCCCCGGAGGCGGGACAGATCGTGCTGCAGTTCGTGAAGATGAAGTTCACGGCCACCGCGTTCCCCTGGACCAGGTCGCGGTAGAAATGCACCTTCTTCCCTTCGTGCGTCACGACCTCCACGTCGGGAACCTTCGGCGAGAATCCGGGCCCGGCGAAGAGCGGCAGAGCGACGGCAAAGGCGAGGAGAAGCGACAGAGACCGAAGCTGGTCTTTCATGTTCGCAGGATGCATCGAGACCGCACCCGCGCGCATCGGACGATCCGCCTATGCGGGGTTCACGGACCCGGCACAAATGTGCCGGCTGCGACTGGGATCAGGCGTCCACGGCTTTCCAGTGTTTTGCGGTTTTCAGCTTCTTTCTGGCTTCTTCAGAGGCGAACATGCGAACGTGGCCACAGTTGGAACACACAGATACGCAGATCTTGGGTCCCCAGATGACGCTACCTAACCCTGGGAGCAACGTCGCCCCTCCCGGAACACTGGGGTCGGTAAAGTAACTGTCATGCTTATAAATCTCGTTCGAGCCGCACACCGGACAAGGTCTCATGCGTATCTCCTCGCTTTCGAGGTCTCGAGTGTCGATATCGAACGCCGCCGCCAGAGCTTTCTTCGTCTGGAGCGATGCTGATGCGTCCTTTTCGACGCGTTGGATCGTCCGCAGATTCAGTCCGGACGCGGTAGCCAACTCGTCTTGCGACCAGGATCGCTCCTTGCGGAGCTTGGCGATCAACCCTGCGTTTACCTTCATCGACAATCTCGACCGGTTTTCCGACATGCGAGGGATTGTTCACGGGGTGCGAAGAAAGTCATACGACTTCTGTACGGAAGCAGTGCGGCGATGGTACGACAGTCTTACGACACGAGCCGCAAAAGCCTCGGGCGGGGCGGTGTTCGGCGGGGCGACTGAAACAATCCGGCAGAGGGCGTCACTACCTCCATAAGGAGAGAGTAGCCATGAAGACCCTCGTATCGCTCATTGCCATCACGGTCATCGCCCTCATCGCCATGCCGGCCGCCGCCCAAGGCTGGTCGGTCGCCATCGAAGAAAACGCCGGGCTCACCAGCTGCGGCACGGTCAAAAACATTCCGGTCGCCGGCGCCACCGATTGCGAGTCCGCCAAGAAGGCCGCGCTCGAGCTGTTTCAGAGACTGCAGAAGATCCACGGCTGCATCGGCCCGTGTCCGTCCGGAAGTACGATGTCGCCGCCGGTCCTGACGTGTAAGTACGATCCGTACACGCGCCCCAGCGGCGCGAAGGCCAACCGCTGGCAGATTCAGGCCAGCTGGACCTGCACGCCCACCAAGAGCATCTCCGTCCCCTGCTGCAAATGCCTCGGCGAGGCATCGACCGTCAACGTCAGCACCGGACAGGGCGGTCCGATCGATCCGTTCTGGAAGGTGAACGGCGGAAGCGCGTATACGACGCCGCCGTATCCCGGCTGGATGTCGCTGCCGCCCGCACAATGGATCCAGCCGGTGGCCTCGCCGCTCCCCAGTCCGAGCGTGCCGGCGACCACGTTCAAGTACACGCTGAAGTTCACCGTGCCGCAGTGCACGATCCCGATGGACGCCAGCCTCATCGGATCCTTCGCCGCCGACAACAACGCGAAGGTGTTTTTCGACGGCAAGCCGGTCACCACCTGCCCCGGACCGCGTTGTTTCACGGTCGCCACGCCGCTCAACATCCCGTCCATCGGTCCGGGCACGCACACCCTGGAGATCCAGGTCGGCAACGAGGGCGGCCCCTCGGGACTGCTCGTCAATGCGCAACTGAAGACGCAGTGCAAGAAGGAGTGATGCTCGTTGCGGTCAGCGAGGAAGGGCGGCCACAGGCCGCCCTTTGCTCTAGCCGCAGCGCCAGAATTCGGCATTGTCGACGCGGAACTCGGTACCGCCGTCGTTCACACCGGGGGAGCGGCGGAATAGGACCACCACATTGGCGCCGGTGAAGCCGCTCGTCTGGTAGTCGCGGAAGCCCGTGGACTCCGTCGCATCGATGATGTCGAGCGTCTCGAGCAGCGTCCCGCCCGTCGAGCGCACTTCGATGTAGAGGCGCTCGGTGCCCGGCGAGCCGTCGGTGATCACGTCGATGTCGACGAAGAGCTCGATCTGGCTGGTGTTCGTTCCGCCGTACACCTCCTGCGAGACCGTCTCGGTGCCGGAATCGAGCTTGCCGAAGTAATTGCCGCTCACGAGACCGCGAGTCGCACCGTTGGCGAACTGCCAGAGCGAACAGCTCGTGTCCGAGAACGAGGTGTCCCCGGTCTCGATGAAACAGGCGCAAGGCCCGAGGGGACAAGTGCCCTGAACACACGACGCAAACGCCGGGACGGCCGCGAACACCACGAGGGCCAGCGCCACCATCAACATCTGGACTTTTTTCATTTACTGCTCCTTTCAGATGATCCGGATGCTACGCGTCGTAAATGGAAAGGGATAGAGACATTCGGCGTCATTGCACGCCAGTGCGTGGCGTCGGCACTTCGGTCCTCTCCAAAGTATGTTCATTTCGGAACCTGTTTCCGGTACTTCCCCGGCGTCATTCCGTAGGCGGCTTTGAAGGCGCGGTAGAACGTGGGAGCTGTGCCGAAGGCGCTCATGGCCGCGATCTCGACGGTCGAGTAGGACGTGGTGAGGAGGAGCTGCTCGGCGAAGAGGAGCTGCCGGGCGCGCAGGAAGTCGCGGAGCCGTATCCCTACGTCGGAGGCTCTGCGGGCAAGATATTGCCTCGTCACCTCGAGCTGGCGCGCGTATTCGTCGGATCGCGCGGCCGTTCTCCGCGCGTAACAGTGTCGCAGATAGAGATCTGCGGTTTGCTCCAGCTGTTGCCGGACGGTATGCCGGGGGCGCTGGCGCCGGCCTCGGGTCTTCATACCGGGAGGAGTGGCCGAGCGGGGCAAAGTCCCCACCCCGGACGATGAAGTATTTTGCCTACGGAAGCGGCTCATGGGTCACACAGCGACCCATGATCTTCTAACCGCCCGGGACGCCGATGCGGCCCATCAGCCACGTCGTGAACCCGTCGTTATCTGCTGCGGCCAAGCCCCCCGGAATGTCGATACGCCCAGCGAGCCAGGCAACGAACTCTTCCCAAAAGCTGCCCTCAATGTTCTGAGCCGCAAATGCAGTCGGCGCGAGCAGAACGACGATCAGCAGGCACGCCGCCGCGGCGCGCCGGCTCCGAGAAAAGACACTTCGCATGTGCACCCCCTTCCACTTCGGTGTGAGAGGGCAACGCGATCCTTACAGTGCCGTGGGAGGAACGAAAACGAGGTCGGGCTGCTGGTCCACCCGGCGAAGATACCTGCGGATGTATTCGATGAGGCTCGTGGTGACGCTGCTCATGGCCGCGGCCTGCTTGAGGTAGTCGGCAGCGGCCAGCGCGCCCGTGACCATCCCGGCATCCTTGAAAACCTTAACGATGTTTCCTGCGGTGCGCCGGACTTCTCGCGGTTTCCCGAGCAGGAGAAATGTCTCCATGAGATCGAGGGTCACGAGAGCTGCCTCGGAGACCGCCCCCAGATCTGCAAACTCCTCCCGGACCTCCAGCAGGCGGGGGATGGCGCTGCGATGGCGGCCGTCGCGCTGGACGACCAAGGCGAGACCCCATCGGCAGCGAATCTCCTCCGACACGATCCCGAGTTGTCGAAAGGCCAGCATGCTCCGGTGCAGGTACTGCGACGCACTCGCGAAGTTGCGACGCTCCAGATGGCAATTCCCCAGTGCCTGCGATCCGCGGGCAATCCAGGTCAGCTCGCCGGTCGCCTCGCCGTAAGCGAAGACCGTGTCGAAAATGAGTTGCGCCTGGCCGAGTTGCCCCTGCTCGAAAGCGATCCAACCTTGCAACTGCCGGGAACGGAAATAGAGCTCCGTTTGTCCGAGCAGTGCGAACGCCGCGCTGCTCTCCTCGGCCCGTTGCTCCGCGAGCTCGTACGTCTGCTGTTCAGCATAGATGGTCGCGCGGATGAAGGTGACGCTCGCAAGGTCGAGCTCCGGAGTTGGAAGGTCGCGGTACGCGCGTTCGGCTCGGTCCAATGCTTCGAGCGTGGCGTTGAACCGTCCGAGCTGGCGATTGGCATTCGCCTGCTGCTTCCACGCGAGTCCGCGCAACGCCGCGATCTCGGCGGACGTGTAGTTCGCCGTCGACAGCATGCCGACGATCGCGCTGGCCGTCTCTGCGAGAATCAGCGCACGGCGTGGGACGCTGTACTGCGCCTGATCCGCAGCATCCGCCAGCTTCCGGACGATGCCGCCCGTGTGGAACTCGCGCCTGGACGCGATGTCCGCCCACACGAACGCCCCGGACGATTCCGCCAGGAACCTGTCCAGCCAACCGGACAACATCGCTTCCGCTTCCGCGTCCTCGCGCCGGTTGCGTGCCGCAACGGACCTCATCGCCCGCGCGGTGCGCGGCGGGGCCGTTTCCCATCCCTCCAGCCAGGAGTCCTTCTGGGTGAAGAGCCCGTCGTCCTCGCGGATGTCCGCGAGAAGTTCCCGGCATGGCTCGCATCCGCCCAGGTGCGCCTCCAGTTCCGCGGCCTCTTCGACGTCCGACGGATCGAGGGCATACATCAGCAGCAGGTCTTCATCGGGATGTTCCAGCAATCAGTCGTCCCCCTTCATGGCTCGATAGGCCCGGCGGGCGCGCCCGCGGCAGTAGTTCAGGAGCTGGTGGATGGAGTTCTGGGTCGTGTCGCGCGAGGCGGCGATGCTGATCGCGCTCTCCCCGTCGAGGTAAAAGCGGCGCAGGGTCTCCCGGCAGCTTGCGCCGAGGCGGGAGAGCGCGGCGGACATCAGCGCGTTGCGGATGAGCGACTCGAGCACCGCGTCGTCCGATTGC
Organism: uncultured Acidobacteriota bacterium; assembly: GCA_963821585.1. Lineage (GTDB taxonomy): Bacteria > Acidobacteriota > Thermoanaerobaculia > Gp7-AA8 > Gp7-AA8 > QHVT01. Next base: position 584,249 of record CAWGEI010000005.1, on the reverse strand, counting down.
GCCGAACAGACGTCTGCGTCGCAGAACACCCGCCGTTCCGCGTCCGTCTCGCGCCAGTACTGCCGCGCCGCGTTGCAGATCCCGCCGATCAGGTACGGGCGGATCTCCCGCACCCGCGCGGAGTGGGTGAGGTAGGTCGCGAAGACGTCCTGCACCAGCTCGTCGACGTCCTCCCGCGGGATCTGGAACTTGCGCATGGCGATCCGGCGCAGCAGCGGGACGTAGGTCTCGTACAGCCGGTCGAACTCTGGATCGCACTCATCGTGCGTCCCGGCCGCACCGATCACCGGTGCCGTCTCCGCCAGACTCTCCGCTCCCACGATGCTGATGTGCCGGTCCTCTTTCATAGGTGTGTCGGGAACGATGCGGTTCCCTACCTCCATCGGTAATTCAGGTTCCGAAATGTTCATAGACGCGCACGCCGCACCCCTCTAAAAAGAGGCCTCGCACCACGCACCCGAAGCATGGACAGAATGCCACAACGCCGCCGGCACCCCTCCGAGTGGAAACGCATCCGCGAGGTCTTCCTCGAGCGGCGCGCGGCGTACGACTCCGCGGAAGTGCCCACCCTCCTCGGGATCGACGCGACCACCGTGCGGCAGGCCATCGACGAGGGCACCATCACCGCCGTCCCCGACGGCACAGCCCTTCGCATCGCGTGGGAGGACGTCGTCGCCCTCGGCCTCGAGCACCGCTGGACCGTCCGCACGCTCACCGCCGCCCTGCGCGGCCTCGATCGCGCGGCGCTCCCGCCCTTGGTCCGCGTCGTGGCCGGACGCGTCGTCCTGCCCCGCCATCAATGGCAGATCCTCCGCTTCCTGGCCGCGCGCCAGACACGCACCGAGCGGCGGGAGATCACTGCCAGCGATCTCCTCGAAGAGGCAGTCAGTACGGCGTTGCTGACGCGGATCGACGACTGGGAAACTCTCGAACGGTTACTGCCCGGCGTGCGCGCCGCCGCGGCCTGGCCGTCCGCCGACTAGCGACTCGACACCATCATGCGAATCCCTGTTCCAGCGGTCCATTTGCCCCAACAAGACACTTTCACGCGTCTACGAACAGGCGAGGGAGAGCGATGACCACCGAATCCGAGGTTCCGCGCGAGGGCCCCGCGCCCCGGAACGTTGTGGCCATCCCGCACTACCGCCGCGCCCGCGCCGCCCTCGGCGACGCGCCCGAGACTCACAGAATCGCCGCCGCCCTGGAAGCCTGCGCTGCCCGGCGGCCCGACGCCGGCATGGTCGTCTCCGGCACCATCGTCCGCGTGCTCCACGCCAGCCGGTATGGGGACTTCCCGGCGCTGCGGCTGTACTACTCCGTCGCCGGGACGGCGGTGCATTTGTTGTGGATCGAGCATTACGACGAGATGGAGGAGTGAAGGGATTCCGGGCTGGAAGGACTGTCGAGAGCAGGCGGGATAGACTGGAAGCCGTGGATCTTCAGACCTTCATCACCAAGTGGCGCGCGTCCGGCGCCTCCGAACGGGCCAACAAAGACTCCTTTCTCCGCGACCTCTGCGACGTTCTCGGCGTCCCGCATCCCGATGCGAAGACCGGTGACCCTGAGCGCGACCGCTACGTCTTCGAGCGCGAGGCAGTCCTGCTCCACGGAGGCGAGCGCCACACCGTCGGCTTCATCGATCTTTACAAACACGGCTATTTCGTCCTGGAGGCGAAGCAGGGCTCCGATGCCGAATCGAAGAAGACGGGTACGGCGCGCCGCGGCACACCGGCGTGGCACGTGGCGATGCAGGAAGCCTTCGGGCAGGCGCGCATGTACACCGACACGATCGAGCTGCCGCCGCCGTTCGTGATCGTCACCGACATCGGCTACTGCTTCGACCTCTACGCGTCCTTCGACGGCACGCGCAGTTACCGCAAATTCCCCGACGCGCTCAGCTCGCGCATTTCGATCGAGAACCTTGCGCGCGAGCCGGAGCACCTCGACACGCTGCGCGCGATTTTCACCGATCCGCATTCGCTCGACCCGGCGAAGCGTTCGGTGACGGTAACGAGAGAGATCGCCGGATACCTCGCGAACGTCGCCCGCTCGCTCAATGAAGCGGGACACGATCGCGTGAAGGTCGCGCAGTTCCTCATGCGCTGCCTCTTCACCATGTTCGTCGAGGACATCGGCCTCCTTCAGCAGCCCGTGTTCACGAGCGCGCTCAAGGAGCGCTGGCTCGAGCACTCGGACATGTTCCCGGGCGAGGTCGAGTCGCTGTGGCAGAAGATGAACGAGGGCGGGTTTCTCTTCGGCGTCGGGAACATCTGGAGATTCAACGGCGGCCTCTTCGCCGATCCGACCGCGCTGCCGCTCACGAAGCAGCAGCTCGGCGTCCTCGCACTCGCTGCGCAGAGTGACTGGGCTCACGTGGAGCCGGCGATCTTCGGAACGCTGCTCGAGCGCGCTCTCGACCCGAAGGAGCGCCACCGCCTCGGCGCGCACTACACCCCGCGCGCGTACGTCGAGCGGCTCGTACGGCCGACCATCGAGGAACCGTTACGCGCGGAGTGGGACAACGTGCGCGCGCAGGTGCTCACGCTTGCCGCCACGGAGGATAGAAAGTCGCTGGCGGAGGCCCGGAAGATCGTCTACGCGTTCTATGACCGCCTGACGCACATCCGCGTGCTCGACCCCGCGTGCGGCTCCGGCAATTTCCTCTTCGTCGCCCTCGATCTCTTCAAGAGGATCGAGAACGAGATCATCGACGTGCTGGAGAACCTCGGCGGCGACCGGACCATCGTCACCTTTGGACGGATGGTCACGCCCGAACAGTTCCTTGGCATCGAGATCAAGGAGTGGGCGAAGGAGATCACGGAGCTGGTGCTGTGGATCGGCTGGCTGCAATGGCAGATCCGCACGCGCGGCTACAAGAACCACCCCGAGGAACCGATCCTTCGCGACTACCACAACATCGAACGGCGCGACGCGGTGCTCGCGTACGACGATAAAGTGCCGCTCCTCGGCGATGACGGTGAGGTCGTGACCCGCTGGAACGGCGAGACGATGAAGGTGCATCCGGTAACGGGGGAAGAGGTTCCGGACGAGTCGGCACGCGTGCCGATGTACCAGTACTTGAATCCGAGGCAGGCAGAGTGGCCGGAGGCGGAGTTTGTGGTGGGGAATCCGCCGTTTATCGGCAACTGGCGAATGCGCTCTGCGCTCGGCGACGGTTACACCGAGACCCTACGCAGGACTTACAACGACGTACCGGAGAGCGTCGACTACGTCATGTATTGGTGGGACAAAGCGGCGGAGCTGACCCGTACAGGAAAACTGCGTCGCTTCGGACTGATCACCACGAACAGCTTTTCTCAAGCGTATGCACGCCGTGTTGCACAGCGACACATCGAAGCGGATCCGCCGCTGTCGATTGTTTTCGCGATTCCCGATCATCCATGGGTTGATTCGACCGCTGGAGCCGCTGTGCGCATTGCGATGTCAGCGGGTACAGCCGGTCGATCAGTCGGAGAACTAGCTCACGTTACGAGAGAACAAGCGTCGGAGACCGACCACGTCGACGTTGCAATGGCGACTCGCAGCGGCTTCATTAATCCGAACCTTACTATAGGCATCGATGTCACAACTGCCATTCCACTTGCTGCGAACAGCGCCCTCTGTTCGCCAGGCGTCAAACTACACGGTTCTGGATTCCTCGTAACGCGAGAGGAAGCCCGCACGCTGGGCTTCGGTAGTGACGAACGAACACGTGCGGTGATCCGGGATTACCGCAACGGGAAAGATCTCTACCAAGTCGCCCGCGACCTACTCGTTGTCGATTTGTTCGGTCGAACAATCGAAGACGTACGGCGGGAATTCCCGGCTGTTTATCAGCACATGGTCAATCACGTAAAACCGGAGCGCGATCAGAACACACGCCCGTCGTATCGTAACAATTGGTGGATTTTCGGTGAGCCCCGCGCCAACCTTCGACCCGCGTTAACCGGTCTCCCCCGATACATTGCCACAGTCGAGACGGCAAAGCATCGAGTGTTCGTTTTCCTCGACGCTCAGATCGTCCCTGACAATAAGCTCATCGTAGTGGCGCTGGACGATGCATACGTACTCGGCATACTTTCTTCGCGCGTCCATGTCGCCTGGACTCTGGCAGCAGGTGCGCGGCTCGAAGATCGCCCCGTATACGTTAAATCCGACTGCTTCGATCCTTTCCCTTTCCCCCACCCACCCGAACCTCTGTGCGATCGCATCCGAGAACTCGGCGAGCAACTCGACACGCATCGCAAGCGGCAACAGGAACTGAATCCTGACCTCACCATCACAGGCATGTACAACGTCCTGGAGAAACTGCGGAGCGGCGACATCCTCACGGCGAAAGAGAAGAAGATTCACGAGCAGGGACTCGTCTCCGTGCTGAAGGAAACCCACGACGAGCTCGACGCCGCCGTCTTCGATTCGTACGGGTGGCCGCACGACCTCTCCGACGAGGAGATCTTCGAACGACTCGTCACCCTGAACGCCGAGCGCGCCGAAGAAGAGCGTCAGGGCATCGTCCGCTGGCTTCGACCGGAGTTCCAGAACCCAGCCGGCGCGGCCGCACCAACGCAGGTAGCGATCGGTATCGAGGTCGAAGCGGCCACCAGGGGAACGGCGACTCCGAAGAAGAGAGAGCTGCCGCCGTGGCCGAAAAAATTGGGTGACCAAGTCGCGGCTGTGCGCGATCTCGTCGCCACGAACGGCCGCTCGCAGAAGACTTGGTCCGCTGAGGACGTTGCTCGGGCGTTCAAGGGCTCCCGGCGCACCGATGTCGCCGCCGTTCTCGATGCCCTCGGCGCTCTCGGCATCGTCGCCGCCTTCGGGACGGGCCAGGATCGACGTTGGAAGGCGACCGAGGCGTAACGAGCCTGTCGACGGCAGATGTCGAGCTACGATCGCGCTGGCAACTGACGCTGGCGATGCCAATACTCCAGCCGAAACGCGGCCTCACCGGCGCTAATGAGACTCTGATACGTGCTGCACAGCGAAACGACACGAGCTTCCACGTCGGCAAGGGCCTTCTGATCCGCTGCTTTTCCCTCGCGGATCATCTCATCGTAGCGCTTGTGTTCCGGTCGCTCGTCCCACGTGCCGGTCTGAAATGCGCGCCGGTCGGCCGAGATCATTCGTCGCTGTACGTGACCTGGCTGTGTTCCCAACCCATGCAAAGCAACATTGCTGGCTTTGCGCAGAAAGTTCGCGGACTCGAGATGAGTGCGTAGTTTCTGCACGGACTCTTCGAGTCGCGGCACGGACAGCGCGTCGCACGCGCGATCCAGTTGATCTCTTTCATCCGTCTTCTTGCCGAGCACGGTGACGATAACAAAGTCGCGGACACGATCAGCCGCCGCACGGAGGCCGGTCAGTGCGGTGAACTCGTGAATGTCGAACGGGATGACATCGACACGGAGTGGGTTGATGCGCGGTTGGTACAAAAGCGCTAGCCCGATTGAATATCGAACCGCCTTCATGAATCCGAAAAAGTCGGCGCCAAGCTCCATCAACCGCTGTTCACGTTCTGTCGGCTCGCGATACGGCTTGGTCCGGTCCTGCCAGGCCTGAAGATCATGCTCATATGGTGGATCCTCCCACCACATCGCGTAGCCCAGGTCTTCAGGATCAGTCTCGAATTCGTTCTGCCAGCCATAGTTCTCGGCGCGATGCACTCCACGCGCGTCGAGTGCTACCTCTGCATCACGTTCGAGATCCGCAAGATCGACCATAACCCGATGGAACGGCTGGCGAGTCGAATGGCTTCCGGCTGGATTGTTCGTCACCGCGCCCAGCCCGGGGTTGCATCAGTTGCGGCGTCAACACAATTCCCCGCCCGCCCGAGTGGCGCCGCGGGACGCCGCCACAACAGCCGGCGGGGACGCCGGCGCTCCTGAAAGGCAGGCCTTACGAGTGGTCGGGGGGAGGGGGCTCTTTGGCGCCCGCGGCCAGCGCCAGGGCGATGGCGTTGAGCTCCGCCGCGCGCTGGCGCTCGGTGATGGTGGGGTGGCGGCCGGCGCCGCCCGCGGCGGACGCGGTGTCGGAGGCGTCGCGCGGATTCGCGGCCTGCAGGACGGCCAGGACGCCGGCGGCGGCGGCGATCAGCTCGGTGAGGGTGTCGCGCAGGGCGTCGAGGTCGACGTTGTGCAGCTGAAGCTCCGTCGGACCGAGGGTCAGGCGCTCGAGGTTGGGGAGCTGGGAGATGATCTTCATGAACGTGGTCATGGTGATCCCCTCCCCGTTCTCGAAGTTCCGGAGCTGGCTCCGCGGCACTCCCGCCAGTCTGGCCAGCTTTACCTGCGACAACCCTCGGGCGATCCTCGCGTCACGGACCTGTTCGTGCAGCATGGCACGACAATATAGCAGATGTGCGTGCGAATCCCGCCACCCCCTACGGCGGCGCTGATGGCAACTCCGATCAGGCCAGGGTCGGGAGCGATGCGGCTGGGCTCAGCTCCGGCGAAGCCGGTTTCGGCTCGAACGGAGCTACCGCCGGTTACCGCGGCGCTGACCGCGGCTCCCGCGGAGCCAATATTGGCTGGGTCGAAGCCAACATTGGCTCCGTTGGAGCCAATGTTAGCTCGCTCGTAGCGCGGAATTGGTGGGTTGGCGGAAAACGCAGCCTTTCCGCGGTAAATCTTACGTCCGGCGCAGCTGCGATTGGCTTCGAGGAAGCCAGGATTAGCTGCCTCGGAGCAAACTTTACCTCCGACCGAGCTAGAGCCAGCTTCAAGGGAGCCAATTCCAGCTCCAACGGAGCCAATATTGGCTCCAACCCAGCCAGATTCAGTTCCGGCGATGCTGGTCCATGCAGCCAACGAACTGGCGTTCACTAAAACGTAACCGTCCTGCGCGATGGCTGCGAATCCATCCATCTACCATCTGCGTCTCAACCTTCGATCTCACCCACCCACGGGCTCCGGAGCAAGGGCCCCCGCCGGGACGCGTGGCGGCAGGGATCGAACGAAAGGAGACGAACGATGACGACCATTCCCGATACCCCTTCCCAGCACGAAGACAACGCGCAGGCCATTCGACTGGATCTCCAGCGGCTGGCGCAGGGCATCCGCGGGTTCGCGCTGCTCACCAGCGACCGGCGGCGGAAGCTCACCACCAGCGGGCATGTGGACGATGACTATCTCCGCCACATCGCGCTGCTGATCGACGCACAACCAGAGGTCGCCGCGATCACCCAGCTCTCGGCCGCCGAGATCCGCGATCACCTGCACTTCACAGGCGCATACCAGGGCGTCGGCGAGGAGCTGATGCTCGGCGGGCGCAAGATGAGCGACACGCTGCTCGCGGAGCGGGCGGACATCGGCGAGCGCGCCCTCCGCGCGCTCAAGATCGCCCGCGACATCAATACCCCGGCCGGCCGCGAGTCGCTGGTCCCCCACCTGGAGGCGATCGACCGCCAGTTCTCGCGCGGCCGCCGCAAGCGTGCGGTCGCGAAGAAGCAGGAACCGAAGCCGGAGGTGAAGCCGTGAAGCGCCGCACCCACGCCGCCGCGCTCCTCACCGCTCTCCTGCTCGCGCTGCTGACCGGCTGTGTGAGCCGGATCGCGCCGCACGACGAGACCATCGCCGCCGGCCTGGCGGAGCTGCGTTCGCGCAACACGCGCTTCTTCGACGAGCTCCAGCAGGCGGCGGGCACGCCCGACGCGGCCTGGGAGTGCCACATCGCCTGGTATGTGGAGACGCACGCGGAGATCGCCGCGCTGCGCACCCGCGCCGCCACACACGGCCGGAAGAGCGATCCCACGGCCGACGCCCTCGCGCTGCTCGACCGGAGTGTGGCGGAGCTCGAACAGATACACGCCGAGGGGCTGTCCCGGGGAGAGATCCCGATGCTGCGCACGATGTTCGACTCACAGCTGCACATGCTCATCGAGCTCGAAGAGGCGAAGAAGCGAACCCCCGCGGAGGTGACGCCGTGAGCGCCGCCAACGAGAGTGTCTTCGACGTCGACGCGCTGGCGAAGGAGCTGTTCGACGCCGCGCGCGGGGCGCTCACCGACCGGACGCCGGCACTGCAGGCCATGGGCGAGATGGAGGTCCGCCGCCTGGCGGGCGTGCTGGCGGAGATCGCCTCGAATCTGGCGAAGGGCGAGATCGATCCGGAGCGGGCGAAGGTGATGGCGAACATCCACCAGCTCACCGTGCGCAGCGTCCTGCGCTCGGTGGAAGGCCTGAGCATCCTCGCGGCCGACCAGGTCATGACGGCCGTGACGCGCGTCGCGGCCGGCGTCGCCAACCGCATCGTCGGATTCAAGTTGCTGTGAACCGAAGGACAAGACCATGAAGAAGACGAAGAAACCGAAGACCACGAAGTCCACCAACACCACCAAGAAACGCCCCTCCCGAACGACCGAGCCGCTCCAGCCCGCGGGGAACCGCGCGCCGTCGGAGCCGTCGAAGCCGCGAGCCGAAAAGGATGCTCCGAGCACGAGCACGACGGCCGAGTTCAAGGCGGGCAGGGACCTGTGAGGGGCGGAGGGGGCCGGCGCACGCCGGCCCCCTCTTTTCACCATGAGCATTCCGATTCAACTGGCGATTCAGGGCGGCGGCGCGAAGATCACGCATCTCCTCGCCGCGCTGCAGGCGGTGCAGGAGCTGGAGCGGGAGGGTGTGGTGCGGGTCACGCGCATCGCCGGCACCTCGGCCGGCGCACTCGCGGGCGCGCTGTACGCGGCGGACGTGGACATGCAGCGCGCGTGCGACGCGATCGCGTCCCGCCGCGAGGAGCTGCTGCGCGCGTTCTCGCCCACGAGCGCTTCGCTTCGCGCGGTGTGGAAACTGGCGACGCGGAGGCCGTTCTGGGACGCGCGCCCGCTGCGCGCCGTGCTGGCGTCGCTGCTCGCGCAGCGCGCGACGCTGGGCGATCTGCGCATCCCGCTGATCATCGTCGCCGCGGACCTGACGAACCTGCAGCCGCGGGTGTACGACAATCCCGAGGAGCCGCTGATCACGAGTCTCATGGACTCGGCGGGCATCCCGTTTTTCTTCCGCACCGCGCTGCCGCCGGCGCACGGCGATCACCGCATCGTGGTGGACGGAGGCGTGTGCGAGAACCTGCCGTCGGACAGGCTCGCGTACAGCGAGGAGGACGGCGAGGTGGTGGGGATCACCTTCAGTGCGTCACGGCACGGAGCGCCGATCACGGGCTACCTCGATTTTGCCCAGGCACTGCTGGAGACCGCGCTCAATGCCTCGGTGCTGCGCGGCCAGCTGGCCCTGGGCATGAACAGCTTCGTGATCCGCAGCGACGCGGGCTCGTTCGATTTCCGGCGCGCGTTCGACCGCGGCCTCGGCGCGGAGTACCGCGAGACGCGGCTGCTGTCCGAGGCGTTCTTTCGTGAATACGCGGCCCGTGCGAGGGCGCTGCGGGAGGCGCAGCAACAGGCATCCGCGGCCGAGGCGCCGCTCGAGGTCGACCTTCCGGAGACGCGGCTGCACGACATCGTTTCCGCGCTGCGGTCGATGTATCAGCAGCAACAGGAGCCGATCGCGTTCGAGCTGCTGTCCGTGCGGATGATCGTTACCGCCGCTTGGCCACAAGCTTCGGATCAGGTACGCCACGAGATCGTCTTCCGCGCGGCGCGGCAACCGGTGAGCTGCTACAAGATCAAGCTCACGTCCGCCTCGGCCGGCGACGAGCAGCGGACGCAGTGCGAGGTGTTCGACCGCGGCGGGCAGCCGATCGCATTCGACCTGGTCCCGATCACGGACGATCCGTCGGAGGCGCGGGAGTATCTGTTGTTCTTCCGGCAGCCGATCGCGTGCAACGACCCGAGGGCGCCGGTGACGCTGCGCGTCCGGGACACAGTGACGCGAGCCCTGCGGCTCGCCGAGGACGGGCGCGACGAACTGCTCACCCGCGCCTCGCGCGCGGATCGCCCGATCGCGCGCGTGGAGATCATCGTCCATCTCCCCGAGGAGCTGGCCGGGACCGTGATCGCGGCCGCGCCGGGATCGCGGGGTGTGCGGATGTCGCCGGCGGAGCTGATGCCGTACGCCGCGCCGGCAGGGTTTTTCACGATTGGCTGGAGGGGCGAGAACGTCACGCCGGGCGCGCGCTTCGGCTGCAACCTCGTCCGGCCGTGATCCGCAGTGATCAAGGAGGGATGTCATGACCCGACTGATTCTCGAAGTCTGAACTTGACGAAGTGCTGAGTCCTGAGTCCTGAGTGCTGAGTCCCACCCGCCGTGCTCAGCACCTCAGCACTGTTCCGGAGGTGACCATGAACCTGACCATTGCTCAACGACAGCTCATCGAACGCGTCGTGAACGCGTTCGAGACCGGCCGGCCGCAGGGTGACTACGGCGCCCTGGCCATCTTCAACGACGGCCCGCACGGCATCCGCCAGCTCACCTATGGCCGCTCGCAGACGACCGAATACGGCAAACTGCCGGTGCTCGTGAGCCGTTATGTCGAGGCGCGCGGCACGTACAGCGCCGACTTCGCGAGCTACGCCGATCGGGTCGGCACCGTGCCGCTCACCGATGACTTCCAGTTCCGCTCCCTGTTGCGCACCGCGGGACGCACCGACGCCGTGATGCGCGCGGTGCAGGATGCGTTCTTCGAAAAGGAGTTCTTCCTCCCCGCCATGGAGTGGGCCAGGAGCCATGGCTTCACGCTGCCGTTGTCCGCCCTGGTGATCTACGACTCCTTCATCCACTCCGGCTCGATCCTCTCCCTCATCCGTCAGGCCTTCGCCGAGCGTCCCCCTGCCGCGGGCGGCGACGAGGGGGCCTGGACCACCGCCTACGTGGCGGCCCGCCACGCGTGGCTGGCCGGACATACGCGCACAGCGGTGCGGAAGACGGTCTACCGCACGCGGTGCCTCATGGAGCAGATCCGGCGAGGGAACTGGCAGCTGGAGATGGGGGTGGTCCGGGCGAACGGGGTGGAGGTGCGGTAGGGACCGAATTACTGAACGCGTTTCGCGCTGACGATGAACCGATCGGGCGCCGGTCCGATGAATCCGAAAGGATAACAGGTGACCAGAGTCAGCTCTTCGGTTCCTCGCGACTGCAGCACGCTCGTCTCCTCGGGCGGGACCACACGTGTGGAGTCGACCTCGTAGAGGTATTCGTTCGGCGGGACGACGAGGCGGATGCGGTCGGCCACGCGGATGTTGCGCAGGGGGCGGAAGAAGGTGTCGCGGTGCGCAGCGAGGACGATGTTGCCGGCTTCGCCGGGGTGTGCGGTTCCGGGGACGAGGCCGACGGCCCGGTCGAGGGTGTCTTCGTCCGCGCCTTTGCGGATGATGGCGCGCATGCCGAGGCGGGGGATTTCGATGCGTCCGAGAGCGAGTGGATCGACGGCGAGCTCGCGCGGTTTGCGCGGGGGCTTTGTTTGTTTCGGAGCTGCTTTCTTTTCGGCTTGGTCAGGGATCGCGGGGGCGGAGCTGAGGGCCGGGCCGGGGTTGGAGACCCACTCGACGGGCGGGGCGGTGACGGTCACGGGAAGCGGATCGCGCCGCGGAGTCTCCTCCGCGGCGCCGGGTTCCGTCAGTTCCGGGGGAGCGGCGCTGAAGGCCCGCTCCTGTTGCGCCTGATAGCTCCATCGGGCCGACGTGGCGACCAGCGCCACGCCGACCAGGAGAACGCCGAGGGCCCAGAGTGCGAGCTCCACCCGGCGCAGGCGTGTGGACGTTCGGCGCATCGCTTACGCGCTGCGCACGAAGCGGATGGCGACGGCTCCCACGAGTGAGATCAGGCCGAGCAACGCAATCATCGGAATGCGGCTCGCGGTCTCGGGCATCGCGGGCGTGGTGGCGGTCATCTCGGTGGTGTCGTCGGTGTTGAGCGTTTCCTCCGGTGCAGCCGATGCCATCGGTACCGGCGTCGATTCGGTCGTGATGGTCGTGACTTCGGTCGTTGCTACGACGGCCGGTGCCGGCGTGATCACGGGAGCCGGTTCGTACACGTAGGGAACGGTGGTGTCCTCGGGCGTGACGACGTTCAAGTCCGCCATCTGCTCGTCGTGATAAGAGACGACGGGTGCCTTCGCGAGCCGTGCGAGCTGCCGCGCACGGGACTCTTCATAGACGATGTCATGGCCGCCGCCGCTGGCCGGGTCCGGGGCAAACCAGGTGCGGAGCGCACGCGGCCGGCCTTCGCCAGAGGGGAAGTAGACGAACATGCTGTCCGACCGCTTCTCGTTCGGCTCGAGCTGGTGGGGAATGGTGAGGAGGGTGGCGTAGATGGTCGACTTGTCGACACTGGTGATCTGAACTTTGTTGCGATCGGCCTGCGGGGCAACGACGCGGATCAGGTAGGTGCCGGGCTGCAGGATCGTCCCACCGACCTCGGTGGGCTCGCTGATGGGAAGCGTCGAGACCTCGGGGGTCTGGGCCATCGCGGGAAGCGACAGCAACAGCGCAATCGCGCTGATCGCCATGACCTTCGTTGTGTGTTTCATGGATGTGTCTCCTTCTGTTCGTTCGTTCGCTCGCCGGAGTCGGCGATCGCAAAGCTGTTTTGCGTAAACGATGCCTGTACGGGGTTGGGAGGCGGGCGCGGCCGGTATTGACAGCCTTACATGTGGGCACTAGCTTGGGTCAGGAGGGATGTATGGTTCGAACGCGGACACTGATTTATGTCGTTACGCTGATCGCGACCCTCGCGCTCGGCACCGTGGCCGACGCCGCGTGCCCTTCCCCGTCGCATACCTGGTGCAACGCAACGTGCGGCTATAACCTCAGCTGTAACTACAGCACGAACCCTTGTGCGCTGTGCACGCTCCTCGAGGGGGGCTGTGGAGGCTGGTCGAGCTGCTCCTGTTGTGAGTTCGGGGCGCTGTTCTGATGCAATGAAACTCTCAGCCGCCGCTCTCGCGCTTGCCTTCACATTGAGCTTGCTGGCTGGGCCGCAGGGCGGTCCGATCCAGCTTCCCGATCCTTCGACCGGCGTCATCGACGGGCGCGACGCGGCGCTGGTCTGGCCGGCGCGCTATCGCGACTCCACGACATATGAATTGCTTCCCGTCGCAGGTTGCGGCGCTCATTTCGTTCCATCCACGAATCTCGCCGCGGAGCTCACCCATCCTTGCGGGAAGTGGCTCAACCCGGAAGCGGGGAAATACAAGGTCTGGCTCCAGGGCAAGGACTTCATCAGTCCGCATCCTCTCGTATTGAATGCGGTGAAGGGCTCGACCGGACGCGGGTACAGCATGGTGGCACCCGTCGTGGCGTCGGGGCTCGTCGCGCTGTCGAACGACGTGCGCCTCGGCGCGGGAGAAGGGCTGCGGCTCCTTTCGTTGAAGGCGCAGTTCTTCGATGACTGGGGCCGCGCGTTCGACCGTCGCGTGGCCGATCCCCGCCAGCCCGAAGCGATGCCCGCCGGCTCGGCGCTGGCCGGAATCTTCGATCAGAAGACCGGCGATGCGATTGCGCTCTCGCGACCACTCGTGGTCGCTGCGAATCAGACCACCGTCGCCAAGCCTGCGGCGCCGGAACGCGACTCGGATGTCCTGGTCGTCCTGCAGAAGCCGCTCGCTCCCAAACGCGAGGCGCTGCAGGTGTCGCTGAAAGCCGATGCCGGACCGCGCAGACCCGACGTGCTGCTGCACGCTTCCGACGCCGTCTTCGCCGTCTGGTACGGCGTCGGAGGGAACACCGCCACGGTGACGGTCGATGCGGACGCGCTCACGCTCGCTCCCGTTGCACTCCGTCTCGTTCCGAAACGGATCACCACGTACCGAGGGGCGCTGCAGGCGAAGCCGCGGTTGAAGGTGTCGGTGCTCGCTCCGCAGGACGCGTTCGAGAAGATGCGGGTGAGCCTGAGCGGGATCGGCGACCCGGAGCCGCTTCGCACGGTGGACGTCGTTCCCGGCGCCAACGAGGTGGAGGCACTTCCGCCGCAACGGCTGCGCGTGACGCTGGCGGCGGATCGGTGGACGTTCGTCCAGGATGTCGATCTCACGGACGGCCTCGATGGCGAGGTGACGTTCGCCCTCGAGCCCATCATCGCCCGCGGTACCGTTTATCTGGCGAAGGAGCCCGCACCGGCGCGGATCGCGTTCGAGTACGGCGGGCGGGACCTCACCAAGGTGGAGACCGGCGAGGACGGCGGGTACGAGGCGGTTTTCTGGCAGAGCGGGATGTACGCCGCCAAGGTCACGCTCGTGAACGACGCTGCCGCCCCGTTCATCGATCCTGCCGTGGACCTGGAGCGCACACGCACGCTCGACTTTCATCTGCCGGCAAACCGCATCGTGGCTCGCGTCTTCAACCGGAGGACGGGCCTGCCCATCGCGTCGGCGACGGTGGGGGTGGTGAGCGAGGCCACGCACGACGAGGTGGGTGAGATGACCCTCGGCCATCGCTACACCGCCGACGATCAGGGGATGCTGGTGCTGCCGCGGCTGCGGCCCGGCCATGCGCGCGTCGAGGCGTCCGCGCCCGGTTTCGCTCCTTCCGAACCGCAGGAGATCGACGTGGAGGAGGCCACGAAGCGCGAACTGAGCTTCGCGCTGGAAGCCGTCCAGACCACTCGCGTGCGCGTCGTGCTGCCGAACGGAGCTCCGGCCGCCGGAGCGGAAGCGCTGGCGGTGGAGCCCGCGTCCAGCCGCGTGATCTGGCGCGGTTCAGCCGCTCCGGGCGGGGAGTTGGAGATCGGCTCACGCGGGCCGAACGCGGTGGTGATCATTCGCCATCCGCAGGCGTCGACGCGGGCACTGCCGGCGAGCGCCATCGGGGAGACGCTTCAACTCGCGCCGGGTGATCTGTCGCCGGTGGTGGTGCGGTCCACGGACACTTCCGGAGAGCCGGTTCGCTTCGCTCTGCTGAGCGTCTGGATCGACGGCCTGCGCCTCACGGACTTCGCGGCCGCCTTCGCGACGTGGAGCACCGCCAGCATGACCGATGCGGACGGGGTATGGAGCGGCCGCAATCTGCCAGCGGCGCCCCTCCGCGTGCTGGCGACGCGAAATGTGACGCCAGCGCAACTTGCCGCCGGCACATACGACGGCCTCGCGCAGACGGTGCCGTATCCGAGGGCGCCAACCATCGCGGTGCGGGTGGTTGAATAGTTTGGAGTGCGGCGGGTGCCAACGCTTTCCATGTGGTGCCGGCGACCCGCCACCACTTTCAAAAATTCGCGGCAAGAGGGATGGCGTCGCGATTCTGCCACGCGAATGCCAAAGCGGAGGCGCTGCCGCCGCACTCCAAATGGCTACCGGCGGCGGTTCATCGCTGCCCACAATGCCACCGGGCCTGCGATCACGGTCACCAGCACCACCAGGTGACGGCTGCGGGTGCGGTCTTCCTCGGTGGCGATGCGGCCGGGGGCACGGCGGGTGGCGAAGGTGAGGCCGGTCGTCGCGGTCCAGGTGAAGGAGAGCCAGGCCGCCGCGAGGAAGGCGACGGCGATCAGGAGGAGCTTGCCGTAGAAGTCTTTCTGGCTGGGCTGTGTCATGAAATGATCCGTACATTTTCGCGCGGTTGACCGCTGAATGGTCATTCATTCATACTGGCGTAAAACCTGATTATCGAGCTGTAAGGAGCACATCATGGCGGAAGTCAAAACCCAGGGCGCGGTCGAGGCGATGGAGGTCGCGGAGGCGTCGCGCGAGACGGAGTGGGAGAAGCCGTCGTTTGCCGGCGATCTGTTTCTCGGCAAGGTCAATTTCGACCTCATTCATCCCTTCCCGGAGCAGCCGGCCGCGGACAAGGCGGAGGCGGACCCGTTTCTGGCGAAGCTGGAGCGGTATCTGGCGGAGAACGTCGACGCGGATGAGATCGACCGGAAGGGCGAGTACGACTACGAGCTCTTCAAGGGCTTCGCGGACCTCGGCGCCTGGGGGATGAAGATCCCGAAGGAGTACGGGGGCCTGGGCTTCAGCTCGACGAACTACAACCGCGCGATCGGCCTGGTGGCGACGTGGTGCGCGAACAGCGTGGCGTGGCTATCGGCGCACCAGTCGATCGGCGTGCCGCAGCCGCTGAAGCTGTTCGGCACGGAGGAGCAGAAGAAGAAGTACCTGCCCCGCCTGGCCGCGGGCGCGGTGTCGGCGTTCGCGCTGACGGAGCCGGGCGTGGGCTCGGATCCGGCGAAGATGCAGACGACGCGCCACGCCGAGCGCGGACGGCAAGGGCTGGATCCTCAACGGCGAGAAGCTGTGGTGCACGAACGGCCTGAAGGCCGAGGTCATCGTGGTGATGGCGCAGACGCCGCCGAAGGTGGTGGGCGGCAAGGAGAAGAAGCAGATCTCCGCGTTCATCCTGGAGATGGACACGCCGGGCGTCGACATCGCGCACCGCTGCCAGTTCATGGGCCTGCGCGGGATCGGCAATGTGCTGATCCGCTTCAAAGACGTGTTCGTCCCGAAGGACAACCTGCTGTGGGGCGAGGGCCTGGGCCTGAAGCTCGCGCTGATCACGCTGAATACGGGACGGCTGACGATCCCCGCGGGCTGCGCGGCGGGATCGCGGCGGATGCTGGAGATCGCGCGCGACTGGGTGAACGAGCGCGTGCAGTGGGGCCTGCCGATCGGAAAACATGAAGCGGTCGCAGCGAAGCTGGCGTGGATGGCTTCGCACACGCTGGCCATGGAAGCGATCGTGTGGCTGACGTCGTCGCTCGCGGACCGCGGGGACGTGGATCTGCGCATCGAAGCGGCGATGGCGAAGCTGTTCAACACGGAGATGTCGTGGAAGTGCGTCGACGAGCTGGTGCAGATCCGCGGCGGACGCGGGTACGAGACCGGACCGTCGATGGAGGCCCGCGGCGAGAAGGGCTATCCCGTGGAGCGGATCATGCGCGACATGCGCATCAACCGCATCTTCGAGGGGACCAGCGAGATCCAACACCTGTTCATCGCGCGCGAGGCGGTCGATCCGCACATGAAGCGGGGCTACAAGATCCTGCTCCCGGAGACTCCGACCGCCGAGAAGGTCTCGGCCGCGGCGAAGGCGGGCGCGTTCTACGCGACCTGGTATCCGACGAAGTACATGGGCTGGAGCCGCTTCCCGAAGCACGGCGATTTCGGCCGGCTGGGGACGCACGTGGGCTACATCGAGCGGCAGTCGCGCCACGTGGCGCGGTCGATCTTCCACGCGATGATGCGCTTCCAGGCGAAGCTGGAGCGGAAGCAGATGGTGCTGTTCCGGATCGTGGACATCGGCACGGACCTGTTCGCGATGTCGGCGACGATCAGTTACGCGACGATGCTGGCGAAGCAGGGGAACCAGAACGCGCTGGAGCTGGCGGACCTGTTCTGCCGCGAGGCGCGGACGCGCATCGACCAGAACTTCCGGGTGCTCTTCGACAACCACGACGAGCTGGCGTACAAGGTCGTGCAGAAGATGATGAAGGGCGAGTACGAGTGGCTGGAAGGCCCTCTCGTGCAGCCGGTGGTGCCGACCGCGGAGCAGGTGGAAGAGGCGATCCGGCAGCTGGCGTGAGACTTAGTGCTGAGTGCTGAGTGCTGAGAGGGCGGAGCGCGAAAGCGGCTCCGCCCTTTGTGTTTCGCGTGGTGCAACCATTTCGCCGCGCAGCCTCTGTGCTCTCTGTGTTCTCTGTGGTGAATCGGTCCCCTTTCGTGCCTGCCGCGAAAGAGACGTTCACCACAGAGAGCACAGAGAGCACAGAGGCTGCAGCCGCGAAAACGTGCTTGCGGCTCGGCCGTTCTACGCTTGCCGCACCTTCTCCTCGTCGTCGACGGTTTCGTGGCCGGAGTAGGACTGGGCCAGGCAGGCGCCGCAGATCAGGGACGGCGACGTCGCACCGGGACGCGGGGCCCAGCCGTCCTGGTGGACCGCCTCGTCGAAGCTGCGGATGTATTCGTCCGGGATCTCGCCGGCGATCTCGCGGGTCAGGTCACATTCGCCGCATTGGAGAAGGACGCGTCCTTCCATTTCATCGCTCTCCCGCCGCCGGGAAGACCGGGGTGATGTCGACGGGGATGTCCGTCAGTTTCTTGGTCGTCGATTCGATCTCGGGGGTCGACACGCCGTACTTCGTGAGCAAGCGCTGGGCCCGGGCGTAGTCGCCGGTGGCCTGGAGCATGAGGAGCTCGGTGGCGAGGGTCTTGATGCCGGCGTGCATCTTCGTCATGTCGACGGTGAAGGTGCCGTCGGCTTTGGGGACGATGGCGCCATGCTCGCGGAGCCAGTTCCACTGCACGGCGGTGCCGCGGCCGTGGGCTTCGTCGATGCCGAAGCGCAGGGAGCGGAAGTGCAGTGCCACGTACGTCGCGTAGAGCTGCTGCGGGGTGAAGGCGGTCAGCAGGTTGTTGTCGATCGCGTAGAGGATGTTCCAGACGCCGAGGACGTCGGCTTTGCACTCTTCGATGGCGGAGTAGGTGTCCTTGAGGAGGAAGCGCACGTCGGTGCGCTCGCCGTTGGGCTGGGTGATGAGGCCCGGCCCGAGGCCGTGGGAGAGCTCGTGGAAGAGGACGAAGTTGAAGTAGGCGTCGAAGTTGAGGAGGTTGCGCTGGGCGGGATCGAGGACGCGCATGGCGATGGGGAGGCCGCTCATGCGGTACTTCGCGTCCATGACGTTCTTGAGGAGGACCTTCTTCGAGCCCTTCTGCTCGCGGACGACTTCGTCGTTCGGCAGGTTGAAGGCGGCGGTCTGCACGCCGCGGCGGGCGTCGCCGGCGGTGTAGACCTCCTGCACCACGCGGATGGGGGACTCCGTGCCGCGGTTGGGGTTCTTGTGCTCGTCGGGGATGGGGAGATTGCGCTCCATGCCCGGCAGGTGCTGGGCGTAGACGGCGAGCTTCTCGGTCTCCGGGCGGTCGACGACGTTGATGAAGGCCTCGAACGCGGCCTTCCAGTTGAAGAGCGCGTCCTCGTAAACCTCGTATGGCCCGATCACGATCTCGAGCGGACCGTTGAGGTCCATCCAGGCGATATCGCTCTCGCGGTAGTTGTCCTTGAAGAAGGCGTCGGCGAGCTTGGTGAGGTAATCGCGCAGCGACGCGTTGTTCGTCAGCGCCGCGGCCTCGCGGAGCCGCGCGGCCGCGGGCTCGAGGAATTCGCGGTACTCGACGGAGTAGGGCGTCGTCACCAGGCGATCGCCCTGGCGGCGGACGACGGTGAAGAGTCCCTGCAGCGCGTCCTTCTCGCCGGGATGCGCGGCGATGTAGCTCTCCATCTCTTCTTTGGTCAGGTCCGCCGGGTAGAACGATGCGCCTTCGGGCTTGTGTCCCGCGGCGCCGAAGGGCGCGATGAACGGCTCGTCCTGCGCGAGGCGGTCCCAGCGGCCTTTGTGGGCGATGAAGTAGTCGTAGCCGGCGCGGTCGAGGGCGGAGCGGCTGGCCTGCGCCGCGAGGCGCTCGCGGTACGACGGGTTCTCCTCGGACACCTGGCGCCAGTAGATCTCGTCGATGAACTTCGAGGCCTCGACGAGCTTGGCCACGACCTGCTTCTCGTTGTCGCTGAGGAGCGAGCGGTCATAGTCGATGGGCGTCTTCGGCAGTTGCTTGAGGCGGCTCTCGACGCCCGGAAGGACCTCGAGATTGCCGGCCGGCGGGGTGGCGGCTTCGGGTTGGGTCTGCATGGTGGTCTGGCAGGCTGCGAGGGGGAGGAGAGCGGCGAGCGCAAGGAGCAGCTTCTTCATCACGAGCGGAATTCTATGCAAACAGCGAGCGTGGTATCGTCGTTCGCACCGTGATCATCGAGTGTCCGAGCTGCCATTCGAAGTATCAGTACGACGAAGAGCGCTTCGAACGGAAGCTGTCGAAGAAGATCAAGTGTGCGCGCTGCCAGCAGATCTTCGAGATCAGGAATCCGGCACTCGAAGCGCCGCCGCAGCCCGAGGTCGTGGCCGGCGACCGCACGATGACCGGGCGGACGGAGATCCCGAAGATCCCGGAGTCCACCGAGCAGTCGACGCTCCCCGAGCGCCCGACCGGCAAGGCCGAAGCGCTGCAGCTTCCGACGGGCAAGAGGCTGTCGCTGGCCATCCTGGAGGGTCCGGACGCGGGCAGCGTCTATCGCATCGAAAAGCCGCGCGTCACGATCGGCCGCGCGAACGCGGACCTGACGCTCAATGACTCCGAAGCGTCGCGGCAGCACGCGGCGGTGGAGATTCGTGAGGACACCTTCACCCTCACCGACCTCGGCTCGACGAACGGCACGCTGATGGGCGGCGAGAAGATCAACGGCGCGGTCGAGCTGACCGACAAGAGCGAGTTTCAGGTCGGCACGACGACGCTCATGCTGATCGTGACCGAAGACCATTGAACCAGTGCTGAGTCCTGAGTGCTGAGTGCTGAGTCCCACCCAGCCCAGATCGACTCAGGACTCAGGACTCAGGACTTAGGACTGTTGAGCGAGCTCTCCACTCTTTATCGCCATCGCCAACTGATCGCCGCGCTGACCGCGCGCGATCTGAAGGCCCGGTACCGCGGCTCGATCCTCGGGTACTTCTGGTCGCTCGCGAATCCGCTGCTGCTGCTGGCGGTGTACACGCTGGTGTTCACGAAGTTCTTTCCGCAGCAGGTCGTGAAGCCGTATCCGCTGTTCCTGTTCTCGGGGATTCTGCCGTGGACGTTCTTCTCGGCGGCGATCCTGGAGTCGACGTCGTCGATCTCGTCGAATGCGGGGCTGATCAAGAAGGTGATGTTTCCGGCGGAGGCGCTGCCGCTGGTGGTGGTGCTGTCGCACCTCGTGCACTTCCTGCTGGCGATCCCGATCCTGCTGGCGGCCATCGGCGTGTATGCGGTGATGGGGCAGTTCGAGTTCAACGCAACCATCCTGCTGGTGCCGGTGCTGATGCTGCTGCAGACGATGTTCGTCGCGGGGATCGCGATGACGGTGTCGTCGGCGTCGGTGCTCTTCCGCGACCTGCGGGACATCGTGGCGAACCTGATGCAGCTGGGGTTCTTCGTGACGCCGATCATCTACCTGATCGACAACATCCAGTCGCGCGCGCTGCGGGCGATCCTGCGGGTGAATCCGATGACGCCGTTCGTGGTGGCGTATCAGGAGATCTTCTTCTTCGGGCGGCTGCCGAATCTCTCGGACTCGGTGCTGATCGTGACGTACGCGTTCGCGTCGCTGACGATGGGGTTCTTCGTATTCGACCGTTTACGCGATTCGCTGGCTGAGGCGATCTGAACGTAGGGCGTGGCTTCAGCCCGCCCGTCCCCGGGGGAGGCGGGCTGAAGCCACGCCCTACGTCAAACAATCACGGCAGGTATTCGGTGGCCGAGATGAAGCGGCCGTCGTTGGTGGTGTTGCTGACTACGACCGCGTAGCAGACCGCGGCTTCCGACGGCTCGAACCGGGCGACGCCGTCGTCGATCACCGCGTTGACCGGCATCTGTCCCCACGCTTTTGCGGCGAGGTGCATGGTCGACGTGCTGACGGTCAGGCCGTTGCTGTCGAGCACCTTCACGGCGATCGTGTTCATGGCGCCGGACTGGTTGAAGCAGCCGACGTTCGTGCGCCAGCTGGAGTTGCTGATGACGCCGGGGCTGAACGCCGGCGAGGTGGAGCCGGGGAACTCGAGGGCCGGGACGGTGGTCGTGTAGGCCCCGGTCCGCACCTCGGAGTTGAGGATGAACCGGTTGCCCGGATCGGGGCTGCGGAACGTGGCCGCGCCGCCGCCCGTGTAGTTGAACACCGCCTGCAGGAAGTTCGTGTACGTCTTCAGCTCGCCCGCGCCGAGGGAGATGGTGGCCTCGTGCGTGCCGCCGTTGGCGTCGTACAGCGTGACGTCCACCGGGAACGCCGACGCCGTCGGATTCAACAGCGCGACGTAGCTCTCGAACTTCGCGTTGCCGATGCCGGTCACGTTCGCGACCACCGGCAGCGTCTGGAAGTCCGAGGCGAAGTTGTCCACCCGCACGCGGGACGCGGAGAAGCCCGGCAGCGCGAGAACGGTGAGTGCGAGAAGTGCGATCAGTCGTTTCATGGTGATTCTCCTGTTCACAGTCACGGCTGTGGGGCGAGCGGATCCGGGATGTCCGGCACCGTCGGTGAGTTGACGCCGCCGTGTCCCTGCAGCAGTCCGTTGTGCGCGGGCGCGAGGAACGGGAAGCGGTCGAGGAAGTTCTTGTCGTTGATCTCCACGCCCTTCGAGAGGCCCGCGGCCGGGTCACCCGCCGCGATGAGGCTGATGAGCACCGTGTTCACGTTGACCTGGTGCCGGTTCGGCGCGGTGCCGCCGCCGAGGCGGCGTCCGTTCGGGAAGGACGAATCGACCGCCGCGTCGAGCGTGATCACGTCCCCCGTCGAGCCGTCCGCGACCGGGATCGGGCGGCCGAGGTTGATGGCGTTGACGATGTCGAGGCGCGGCCCCTTCAGCGTGGTGACCGTCGCCGGAGGCAAGCCGAGAGCGGCGTAGACGCCGAGCGCCTCCAGATCGCGCACGAGCACGGGATAGAGGATGTCCGCGCCGAAGCGCGTCACGTCCTTCAGCGGATCGGTGTGGAGATAGAGGCCCTGCCGCTGCGTGCCGACGAGGCCCGCGTTGAACAGCGGCAGCGCGTTGCGGCCGACCTGCACGTAGTTGCCCGCGCCGCGGAGGCCGGTGATGGGGTTCGACGCGTCGACCATCTGCACCGCCTGACGGCTGATGCTGGACCAGACGCGGAGCAGGCTGTCCGTCGACTGCGCCTGCAGCTGGCCGTTGTGCGGGATGCCGTCCGGGAAGAGCTCCGCGGTCGGGATCTCCAGAGCGATGGAGAAGACGTTGAAACCGGTGAACACATCCTCGATCGGCGTGCGCCGCGCGCCCTGCAGGCCGCCGAGATCGCCCCGGCCGAGGTTGACGAGATCGAAGATGCCCTTCTCGTCGAGCTGATACGGATCGTCGAACTGCCCGGCGATGACGCGGCCGCCGTTGCCCAGCTCGTGGATGAACGTATCGACGAAGTCCTGACCGTAGAGCGCCTGCTCGCGGCTGGCCGGATTGCCGGACTGATAGCCCGCGAAGGCGCCGAGGCCGTAGACGAGACGGTCGGTCTGCGGGCCGTGGTTGTTCGGGAGGACGTTCAGGTTCGACCCGATGACGGTGGGCCCGGACTGCCCCGGCGCCAGGACGCGCGTGACGGTCATCTGCTCGGTACCGCCGGTGAGCTGCCAGAGGAGCTCGTTGCCGCCGCCGAGAGGATCGTTGGGACCGGGCGCGGCCTCGGCGGTCAGCGTGTTCTTGAACTCCACGCGATAGACCGCCACGTCCTGCAGGCTGGTGTCTTTGCCGATGTGGAATTCGTAGCGGTAGCCGTTGCAGGCGCGGAAGCCCTGATTGCCCTGGCCCGGCTCGTGGAGCGGGTTGAAGTTCATGATCAGGTAGAGCTTGTCGTGCGCGCCGTTCGACACCCACGCGTAGGTGTCGGTGTTGTCGGCGCACGGCTCGTTGAGCACCGGGAATGCCTCGCGGTGGCTGGACGCCCGCGCCAGGGGCGTGAGGAAGATCAGAAGCCCGAAGAGAAGCCTGGACAGTTTCATCGTGTCTCCTTTGCGTTTCGGAGTGGATACGTCGCCCGGTAAATCCGCGGACTTCTGACGGCCGTAGGAAAACCTGCAGATGAAACCGATCCTGGAGCGGCAGTTCCGCGCGGTGCTGGACAACGCACCGGACGGCGTGCTGGTGGAGGCGCGGGACTCGATCGCGTATGTCAACGCCGCCTACGCCCGTCTCCTCGGGTATGCGAGCGCGTACGAGCTGTGCGAGGCGACGATCCCCGACATCGCGCACCCGGAGGACTGCGACCGGCTGCTGTTCTTCGGGCGCTGCCGGGCGGAGGGGAAGCCGGCGCCGACGCGATACACGTTCCGAGCACGGTCGCGGGGCGGGCGGACGGTGACATTGGACGCGAGCATCTCGGCCGCACGCTGCGACGGGGAGCTGCTGATCACGACGATCGTGCGTGAGGTGCCGGAGGCGATGCCGGCGGCGTTCGAGCTGCCGGGGACGAAGCACCTCTCCCCGCGCGAGCGGGAGGTCGTGCAGTACCTGCTGGAAGGGCGGCGGTCGAAGGAGATCGCGCTGATGCTGGACGTGTCCGAGAAGACGATCTGGACGCATCGGAGCCGCGCGTTTCAGAAGATGGCGCTGCGGGGGGTGGGGGATCTGTTCCGCGTCGCGGCGGAGACAGGGGCGATTTGAAAACGTAGGGCGCGGCTTCAGCCCGCCTCTTCGTGGGTGGGTGGCATCCCCTCCCCGTCCGAGGGGCGGGCTGAAGCCACGCCCTACGTTTCACTATGGTTTACCGGTCGTTTCGCTCGAGCAGCAGGCGGAACAGGCTGGGCATGCGGAACGGCATCGACGGTCCCGTCGGAGGGGTGACGCCCATGATGTAGGCGGCCTCGCCGGTGGTGTTGTCGATGACCGAGGCGTACGGCACGACTACGCCTTCGCCCTCGGCGACGCGGACGTCGACCGAGCCGATGTCAAACGTGCCGGGGGCGATGGAGCTGAGCGGCACCTGCATGTGCGCGAAGCGCCCCGCCGGAATGACGAAGTTGCGCGTGCCGGTGACACCGCCCGCTCCATTGCGGACCGTGACTTCGACGACCATCTGCGCGGACGAGCCGCCGCTGCCGGCGACGAAGCCGATGTTCGTGCGCGCCGCGGCGTTGTTGACGACGCCGGGGATGTACGCGAAGCCGGCGTTGTCGGCCGAGCCGAAGCTGTTGTCGAGGAAATCGCGCGCGGGCAGAACGGTCTGCCCGAGGGGCGCGCGGTTGCTGTAGGCGCGGCTGGTGATCGCGAACGGCGCATTCGCGCCGACGACCAGCGCGCCGATGGGGTTGGTCATCCCGCGATGGCCGGCCATGATGTCGCGCAGCTGCACGGTGCTGTTCGCGGGGACGGTGACGGTGTCGTCGATCGTGTCGCCGGTGAGGGGATAGACGTTGTCGCCCGTGTCACTGCCGGACTCGATGACGACGAACTCCACGGTGAGCGGCGCGTTGCTGAAGTTGCGGATGGCGAGATCGCTCATCCACATCGTGCCGTTGGCACCCTGGACGTGGCCGACGACAGGAATCACGTAGGTGTCGGCGTAGTGGTTCGCGCGCGCCGCAACGGGAGCGAGCAACGCGAAGAGGAGAATCAGAATTGGTTTTCGCATGGATTCCTCAGTTGTTGTGGGGCATGCTCTCGAAGCCTTCGTGCGGCAGCGCCACGTAGGGGAAGGTCGAGAGGAACGCTTCGTCGTTGGCGTCGACGCCGTCGGTGAGAGCGTTGTTGGGCGACTTGTTGAAGCCGTCGACGAGCACGCCCGCGACGACGCGCAGCGAGATGTCGACGACGTCATCGCGGAGACGGCGGCCGTTCGGGAATCCGCCGAGGTCGCCGGCGATCGCGCCTAGGCGATTGGGCTGGGCGGTGACGGGCACCGCGACGTTGAGGCGGATCATCTCCGCGGGCACGACGTTCGGCGGCTGGTTGGCGCCGGGCAGGCCGGTGAGGAACACCTGCACGAGGTCATTGCGCGGAGCCGGCGGGACGCTGATGCCGTACAGCGCGGTCATGAGTTTCGCGGTCTCGGGATCGAGGACGCGGTTGCGGAAGGTCTCGTTGGAGGTGAAGAGCGGCGCGTCGCCCGCGGGCTCGGACGCATTGAAGATGTCCTTGAAGGCCAGCGAGAGCACGACTTCGTTGACCAGCGGCATGCCGAGGCGGGAGACCTGCGAGAGGCCGCCGATGGTCTGACGGCGCGATGCGCCGGTGTTGAGCACGGTGACGCGCGAGCGGCTGGACGAGGCCCAGACGCCGATCACGGCGTTCGAAGCGGTCGGCGCGCCCGGGACGTTGCCGCCCGCGACGAGCTGGGCGATCGGAACCTGGATGGCGATGGTGTGGACGTTGTAGCCCTTGAGGCCGTCGACACCGTCGGCAGATGCCGCCATCGGCGGAACTTTGTGGAGCTGCTGGACCGGACGAAGGGTCAGAAGGTCGACGATGGCGCCGATATCGACGAAGAACGCATCGTCACGCGGGCCGGCGAAGACTTTGCCGCCGTTGTTGCCGAGGTTGTAGATGGCGGCGTTGGCCAGCGCGGCGTAGTCCGGCGTGGACTTCGGTCCGATGTTCGGCGGCGCGACCTGGAAGGCGGTGCCGAGCGAGGTGGACGTGCCGCCACGGCGCAGTCCGTTGATGCGGTTCACCGTATAGAACTGGCGCACGTTCAGGTCGGCGTCGTCGAGCGTCAGCACCGGGCCGGTGTTGTAGAGGAACGTGCTGTTGCTGCGGACGTCGGTCCGGAACTGGAACTGGTAGGTGATGTCTTCCTTGGCGTCACCGTTGTTATCGATGTGGATCTCGTACATGCCCGCAGGCGAGAAGTTGTAGAAATTCGGGCCGTTGGCGGGCTCTTCGAGGGGGATGTAGTTGGCGATGATGGTGATGGTGTCGGGTGCGTCGGGACTGCGGAAGACATACACGTCGGTGTTGTCCATCGTCGGGTCCTCGGTGATCAAAGGGGCCTCGCGATGGGAGGATGCGAACAGCAAGGTGGGAATGAGGAGCATCAATATCAGGGCGTATCTCATGGCACCGCGCCACTGCACTTCGAAATCCCCGCGTGCCGGATTGGTGTAAGAAAAGGTTGAGCGTGAGTGCATGCCGACGGGTGAAAGCCTCATCGTGGCTCGGGGCGTGAAGTATGTCCGTCTCATGCAACGAATGATGGACCGCCACTTCCGCGCGGTGCTGGATCAGGCGACGGACGGTGTGCTGGTCGAAGCAGGCGAGCGCATCGCGTACGTGAATCCCGCCTACGCGCGGATGCTCGGCTATCCGAGCACGACAGAGCTCGCTTCGGCGACGATCCGCGAGATCGCGCACCCGGAGGACTTCGAGCGGCTGACGTGGTTCGGCGCGTGCCGCCGCAACGGGAAGCCCGCGCCGACGCGGTATTCGTTCCGCGCACGGGGACGCGAGGGGATCGTGACGCTCGACGCGAGCATCTCGATGGTGCGGATCGACGGAGAGCTGCTGATCACGACGATCGTGCGGGAGTGCGTCGCGCGCCCGGAGCGCACGATGGATGTGCCGGGGCTGCAGCGGCTGTCGGCGCGCGAGCGCGAGGTGATCGAGCTGCTGCTGAAAGGCCGGCGCTCGAAGGAGATCGCCACGCTGCTGGACGTGTCGGAGAAGACGATCGGCACGCACCGCTCGCGTGCGTTCCAGAAGCTGGCGCTGCGGGGCGTGGGGGATCTGTTCCGCGTGGCGTCGGAGACGGGGGCGGTTTAGAGGCGTGGCCCGTGACCCGTGACCCGTGACCCGTGGCAACGGGCAACGGGCAACGGGCAACGGGCAACGCTTATCATGCCCCCGTGTCCGAGTTTGCCATCGCGCTGGAGAACGTCACCAAGAGCTATCACCTGTGGGGCCGGCGGTCGCAGTTCGCGACGCTGAAGAGCGCGCTGCTGAAGCGCGATCTGAAGCTCGCGCCGGAGGCCTCGGTGCTCGCGCTGCGCGATCTTTCGTTCGCGGTGGATCGCGGGGAGGCGTTCGGGATCATCGGACGCAACGGGTCGGGGAAGTCGACGATCCTGAAGCTGATCTCGGGCATTCTCAAGCCGACGTCGGGGAAGGTGGCGGTGAACGGGCGGATCGCCGCGCTGATCGAGCTCGGCGCGGGGTTTCATCCGGAGATCACGGGGCGCGAGAACATCTACATCAACGGGATCATGCTCGGCCTCACGCGGCGGGACATCGATCAGCGCTTCGACAAGATCGTGGAGTTCTCCGGCATCCGCGAGTTTCTCGATCAGCCGGTGAAGACGTATTCGTCGGGGATGTACGTCCGGCTGGGGTTCGCGGTGGCGGTCCACGTGGATCCGGACATTCTGATCATCGACGAGGTGCTGTCGGTCGGGGACGAGGAGTTCTCCGCGCGCTGCGTGGCGAAGATCCAGGAGATGAAGTATCGCGGCGTGACGCTGGTGTTCGTCACGCACCAGCTGGATCAGGTGCGGACGTTGTGCGACCGCGCGCTGTGGCTGGATCACGGGCAGCTGGAGGCGATCGGCGATCCGATGCGTGTGGTCGACGCGTACCTGCAGGAAGTCAGCGGGGTGACCGCGGCTTCGCTCGAGGAGGCAGAGGAAGAAGCGCCCGCGCCGGCCGCCCCCGAAGAGAAGATGTCGGAGAAGAAGTCGGAGGCCGAGGAGGAGCGCTGGGGCTCGGGCGAGATCGTGATCAGGCGCGTATCGCTGACCGATCACGAAGGGCGCGAGCTGGTGGCGGTGGGCGCGGGGACGCCGGTGGTCGTCGACCTGGATGTGGACGCGCGCACCGTGCAGGACGACTTCGTGTTCGGCATCGGGATCTACCACGCGGACGGGACGTGCGTGTACGGCACGAACACGGACGTGGAGGGGTACTCCCCGCAGCAGATCGAAGGACGGGTGCGGGTGCAGTTCGTCGTCGCGTCGCTGGATCTGGTGGCGGGGACGTATCGGGTGGATGTCGCAGTCCACACGCGGAACGGGCGCGCGTTCGACTATCGGCGGAACGTGCTGCGGATCGTGGTGGGATCGCGGGTCCACGACACGGGGATTTACCGGCCGCAGCACGAGTGGCGGTTCGACGGGGCGGTGTCGTTCAAGACGGTCGACACGCTGCGGCACAACGTACCGGCCACGATCGCGGAGGCGATCCGCGAAGTGGAAGGGGACGGGCCGTCACCGAAGAAGCGGAAACGATGATGATCGCGGCGAAGCCTCTGTGGTCTCTGTGTCTCTGGGGTGAGCGTTCTCTGTTGCAAATCACGAGGCAGAGGCCGATTCACCACAGAGACACAGAGACACAGAGACACAGAGAGCACAGAGGCTTCGCCGCGATAACGCGGGCGACGCGAACTACAGGCTGATTCGGCCGATCACCTTCGCCACCTGGTCCGCGAACCACATCGCACCGTCGGGGCCTTCGGCCATCGAGCGGATCAGGCGCGGCTGGTCCGGCAACGGCACTTCGTGCACCTTCCCTTCGGCGTCCACGTAGCCGACCTGCACGCCTTTGGCGTCGGTGAACCAGATGCGCTTCTGCGAGTCCGTCGCGAGGGCGCCCGCGCCGTACGGGAGGTCGATCGTCGTGATCTCGCCGTCGGGGGTGATGCGTCCGAGAGCCATGACGTTCGAGAGGGCGAACCAGACGGCGCCGTCGGGGCCGGCGATGATGCGGCGCGGCTCGCCCCAGTCGTCCGGGTAGTCGAAGCTGCTGATCTTCCCCGCGTGCGTGACGCGTCCGATCTTGTTCCACGTCGGCTCGCTGAACCATGCGGCCTGGTCGGGGCCGACGACGATCCAGCTGGGACGCGCGTCGAGCGTCCGCTTCTTCCGCTCTTCCTTGGTCCACGAGCGGTCGCTGGGAACTTTCTTCGGGAGCTTCACCGGTCCGGCCGCCCCTCCGGCCGGCTTCGGCTTCGGGAACGTCAGCCTCGGCGGGCCGCCCGTGGGGCCGCGCTTGCGGCCGATGAACCACTGCGCCTGCGGCTGCCCGTCCGCGCCGTAGCGAGTGATCTCCGCCTTCTCCGGATGGGTCACCCAGATGGAGCCGTCGGGATCGACGGCGATGCCGCGGGTCGTGCGGCCGATCGGCACCTGCTCGATCTTGCCGTCCGCGCGCACGTGCCAGAGCACCGCTTTGCGCCCGTCGCTCAGCCACATCGAGCCGTCGGGCCCCTGCGAGAACAGGCCGGGCATGTGCTCCTTCCCGAACGCCCGCACCTCGACCTTGCCCTTCGGCGTCACGCGGCCGAGGTAGGGATCGACGGCGGGCCAGTCCTTCCAGGAGACGAACGCCATCCCGTCGCCCAGGCGGGCGATCTCCGTCGGGAGATGGCCTTTCGGGACCGGGAAAGTCTCGACGCGCGGCTGCGCGGCGAGCGTCGCGGCGGTGAGGACGAGGACGGCGATCACAGTGGAGCGCATGTGCAGGCGATACAATCGCTGCGACGTCCGGAGGTATTGCATGGTCACGGTCCCGACTCTCGTCCTCATCGTCATCGTCGGTCTCTATCTGCTCAGCTCGATCAAGATCCTGCCCGAATACGAGCGCGGTGTCATCTTCCGCCTCGGCCGCCTGCTCCCGGAGGCGAAGGGTCCGGGCATCTTCCTGGTGTTCGCGCCGATCGACAAGATCGTGCGCGTGTCGCTGCGGCAGGAGGCGTTCGAGGTGCCTCCGCAGGACATCATCACGCGGGACAACGTCACGCTGAAGGTGAACGCAGTGGTGTTCCTGAAGGTGGTCGAGCCGCGGCGGGCGATCGTCGAGGTGTCCGACTACCGCTACCAGACCTCGCAGTTCGCGCAGACGACGCTGCGCTCGGTCCTCGGCGAAGTGGAGCTGGACGATCTCCTCGCCCACCGCGACCAGCTCAACGTGCGGATCCAGTCGATCCTCGATCAGCACACCGAGCCGTGGGGAGTGAAGGTCGTGAACGTGGAGGTCAAACAGGTCGACCTCCCCGAGTCGATGCTGCGCGCGATGGCGAAGCAGGCGGAAGCCGAGCGCGAGAAGCGGGCCAAGCTGATCCACGCGGAAGGCGAGTTCGCGGCGGCGCAGCGGCTGGCCGAGGCGGCGCACGTGCTGGCGACCGAGCCGACGACGATGCAGCTCCGCTACCTGCAGACCCTCACGGAGATCGGCGTGGAGAAGAACACGACGATCGTCTTCCCGCTGCCGGTCGACATCCTGGCGGGACTGGCGCATCTGGCAAACCCGAAATGAACGAGTTCCTGATGATGGAGGCGGCGTTGTTTCAGCTCCGCACCGCCCTCGGCGATGACCCCAACCTGCTCTCCGTGCGCATCAGCGCGGACGTGCTGTCGAACGCGCTGACGGCGGCGAAGAACGAAGGCACGAACGCGGCGCGGGTAAACGACATCGAGTTCGCGCTGAACGACCTGATCGCGGCGATCGACGACGCGGGCGCGCCGGACGAGGTGTTCTCCGCCATCGCGCTGCTGCAGAACGACACCGCCGCGCTCCGCAACGCGACCGCGCTGCCGGCGGAGGTCACGAAGTCGATCCGCGAGCTGCAGACGAAGCTGAAGGAGCGCGCGAAAGCGATGGAGCGCGCGCAGTACCGCATGGAAGGCAGCGTGGCGGAGGAGTTGCCGCACGCACCGGAGATGTTGCGCGAAGCGGCGATCCCGATCGCGCGCCAGCTCGCGGGCGCGGGGTTCGCGACGCCGTCGCTGGATCTGCTGATCGCGGAGCGGGGAGAGCTGCGGTATCACACGATCAACGAGATCGTGGATGAGTTGGATGTGGTTTTGGGGGGGTGAGTGTGACGCGCGAGCGCGCCTGCGCGCTTTCCGGCCGTAACCGAGTGCTTGAATCGGCCGGCGGCGCGGGAGTTGATCGCAACGACAAGTTTCCGGAGCGTGGGTAGGTGCTGGCGGAGCGCGGCGACGGGCTCCGGGAGCGCGATCACGGGCTCACGGGGTGCAACTACAAGTCCGTCGAGCGTAACAACACGCCCATGGAGCGTAACAACAGGCTCGCGGAGCGTAACAACAGGCTCGCGGAGCGTAACAACGGGCCCTTGGAGCGTAACGTTACGCCTTTTGAGCGTAACAACACGCCTCTGGAGCGTAACGTTACGCTCGGCGGGCATGTTGTTACGCTCCGCGGGCGTGTTGTTACGCTCGACGGGGCCTGCGTTACGCCTGCAAGGCAGGTGATCGCGTCCGCGGAGCCTGCACACGTGCTCGGGAAGCGTGCGGTTGCGATCCGGGGGCGCGTACGCTCGCGCGGCGGGCGAGCAGTTACGCCCCTGGACTGCACGCTCACGGGCGGGACGCGCGTCGTTGCGCTCCCGCGCCTGCACTCAGGCTCTTCACCGAAACTGGCAGCGTAGCGGTCATTGGACAGCACCTCCCGGCGCCAAACCGCAGCGGGACGCCGTCGTGCTCGCGATGATGACGCGGCTCGATTGCCGAGCCGAAGCCGGGCTGCGGCAGCTTCGGCGGTGAGGTTGGGCAGCGCTTGCGAATATGTCCGGTCCGACATATGTTTACCGCTGATGCCGAGCGTCAAACCGCTGGTGTGGTTGCACGGGGAGGTGAAGTCGCCACCTTTCTCGCGTGCCGCACGGGTTGAAGCGGGTTTTCTACTGCGGCGGCTGCAGAATGGCGAAACGATTGAAATGCCGGCGTCGCGCCGTATGCCGACGATCGGTTCGAACTGTCACGAGTTGCGAGTTGACGACGGAGACGTCACTTGGCGGATTCTCTATCACATCGACTCCGATGCGATCGTGGTGCTTGCAGTCTTTCAGAAGAAGAGCCGCACGACGCCCAAACAAGTGATCGAGATTGCGCAGAAACGGCTACGCGCCTACCAGCGTGTGACCCGGGAGGACTAGTCGTGAAGAGTGAGAAGAAACGAAAGCTCGAAGCCGGAGGATGGCGCGTCAGTGATGCACGCGAGTTCCTGGATCTGACTCCTGATGAATCCGCGTTCGTCGAGATCAAGCTCGCTCTTGCGCGACGTGTTCGGGAGCTCCGCGAGGAACGCAACTGGACGCAAGCCGAATTCGCGCGGCGGGTCGGTTCGAGTCAGTCGCGCGTCGCGAAGATGGAAGCGGCCGATCCTACGGTAAGCGTTGATCTGCTCGTTCGCTCGCTGCTCGCTGCCGGTGCAGACCGACGCGAGCTCGGACGCGTGGTCGGTTCACGGCGACGTTGATTCGCGTCCGCGGTAGATCACCAGACAAAAACCGTATTCTCTGGCGGACTTGCAGGCGCCAACGTGAGGCTCGCCTTTCTCAACGACAGAACTGTCAGAGACTTCACCCATTCGATCCCATTCAACGGCAGTCCAACCCTGAATCGCCATCCTCTCCGCGAGCTCTTCATCATTCGCGATTGAATCTGCGTCAACGTACGCCAGGACAGAATGACGATGACCAGCGACGAACTCTTGGGAGGCTTCGGTCGCCGTGGCTCTTCCCAGATAGACGCGAATCGCCATCGTCGCCTAACGATACAGCCGTTCAGCGGCGGACGCGCGAGCGAGCGCAGCGACCGAGGCGTCCGTCCGTCTGCAACGGCCAGCTTGCCGGTGAACCGAGGCGTGCGATCTTGGTGTAGCGCTGCGAATCGCGGCTAGAAGGCTGTCTCAAAAGAGTCTCCGTGCCCCTCAGTGGTCTCTGTACTACTCATCTCGTGTTTCTTCGCGCGGCGCGACGATTTCGCGGTGAAGCCTCTGTGCTCTCTGTGTTCTCTGTGGTGAATCGGTCCCCCTTCGTGCCTGCCGTGGGAAAGAGACCGATCACCACAGAGAACACAGAGAGCACAGAGGCTTCACCGCGAAACTGCCTGTCATCCCGAGCGGCTTCGCCGCGCTGTGCCTCTGTGGTGAATGCACACGTATTCTCACCACAGAGGCGCAGAGAACGCAGAGGGGCACGGAGGTTTGAGTGGCCGCTTTCTATCCCGGGGTGCAAAGATTAGAAAGCGGCGACTCGCCGTCGCCGCACTCCACACCTAACGCTCGTAGATGATCCGGCCGTCGAAGATGGTCAGGTCTACCTTCACCTTATCGATCTGCTCCGGGGCGATCGTGAAGAGGTCGTCCGACAGGACGACGATGTCCGCGAGCATCCCTGGGGCGATGCGGCCGAGGTCTTTCTCGGCGAACATGGCCCAGGCGTTGTTGCTGGTGTAGCAGCGCAGGGCTTCTTCGACGGTGATCTTCTGCTCCGGGATCCAGCCGTTCGGGTTCTTGCCGTCGAGGGTGCGGCGGGTGACGGCGGCGTAGATGCCGAGGAGGGGGTCGATGGGGGCGACGGTCCAGTCGGAGCCGAAGGTGAGCACGGCGCCCGCGTCGAGGAGGGAGCGGAAGGCGTACGTCCCCTTCGCGCGCTCGTGGCCGATCTTCTTCTCCGCCCAGCGCCCGTCGTCGATGGCGTGATAGGGCTGCATCGAGGCGACCACGCGGCCGCTCGCGAAGCGCTTGATCAGGTCGGGATTGAGGTGCTGGGCGTGCTCGATGCGGAAGCGTTTGGCGCGAAAGTCGGGACGCGACTCGAAGATGGACAGCACTTCCGCGTTGGCGCGATCGCCGATGGCGTGGATGGCGACGTGGAGGTCGTGCGCGTCGGCGTCCGCGACCCACTTGGCCATCGAGCCGTTCGACAGCTCTTCCATGACCAGGCCGCGGTTGTCCGGCTCGCCAGCGAACGGTTCCTGGAATGCGGCGGTCGATGAGCCGAGGGAGCCGTCGGCGAAGCCTTTGAGTCCGCCGATGCGGAGGCGGTCGCCGCCGAAGCGTTTGGCGATGCCGGCGTTCTTCAGGCGCTCGTATTCGGAAAGGGGCACGAACTGGTACACGCGCGCGGTGAGCGCGCCCTCGGACGCGAGGCGCTGCAAGGCCCGGAAGTCTTCGAAGGCCTCGGAGTCCGACATGTCGCAGAACGACGTGACGCCGAAGCGCGCGGCTTCGCGCAGTCCCACGCGTGCGGCGGCGACGCGCTCGTCGAGGCTTCGCGGGGGAATGACGGCGTAGACGGCATTCATCGCCGCGTCTTTGAGCAGGCCGGTGGGTTCGCCGTTCGCGTCGCGGACGATGGTGCCGCCCGCGGGGTCTTTGCTGTGGCGGGTGATGCCCGCGAGCTTCAGCGCGACGCTGTTCGCGAGGGCCATGTGCCCGTCGAGGCGGGCGACAAACACGGGATTGCCGGGCGTCAACGCGTCGATCAGCTGGCGCGCCGGGAGGCGGTACGGCTGCCAGAGCTGCTCGTCCCACTCGCCACCGGTCACCCACTTGCCTTTGCCGAGCTTCGCCGCGTGCGCGCCGATGCGCTTCGCGAACTCCTCGGGGGTCGCGGCGTCGCGCAAGCGCACCTGACTGCTCGCGGCCGCGCCCCAGGAGAAGTGGACGTGGTTGTCGATGAAGCCGGGGACGGCGAGCCGGCCGTGCAGGTCGATCACCTTCGCACCGGCCGGCGGGGCCTCGTCCACCGCGACGATGCGGTTGCCTTCGACGGTGACGGACTTTGCGAATCCGTCGCCGGTCCAGATCTTTCCGTTGGTGAGGACGAGGGCCGCGGCGACGATCACGGCTGCGGACACGACACTAGCTCTCGTGGCTCTTCATCTGCTCGGCGAGGTAGTTCTGCACGCCGACCTGTTCGAGCAGGGAGAGCTGGGCTTCGAGCCAGTCGACGTGGCGTTCCTCGTCTTCGAGGATGGACTCGAGGAGGTGGCGGGTGTTGTTGTCGCCGAGCTCGCGGCAGGTCTCGATGCCCGCGTTCAGGCGCGGCAGGGCTTCCATCTCCAGGGCGTAGTCGACCTTGAGGATCTCGGGGACGTTTTCGCCGATGTTGATCTTCCCGAGGCGCTGGACGTTGGGGATGCCTTCGAGGAAGAGGACGCGCTCGATGAGGGCCTCGGCGTGCTTCATCTCGTCGATCGATTCCTTGCGGATGATCTTGAGGAGGCGCTCGTAGCCCCAGTTCTCACACATCTCGGCGTGGACGAAATACTGGTTGATCGCCGTCAACTCGGCCGTGAGAACTTCGTTGAGGATCTCGATGACTTTCGGATCGCTCTTCATGACGCGGGTAGCCTCCTCTTTCGGAGGCACAGCCTACTACGCGCTGGCGACCGCGGTCATCATGTCCGTGCCCACGCAGGCGGGACACGGCTGCGCGGAGAGCTCAGCGGAGGAGGCGAGCATCGCGCGGAGGGAGTGGTGGCAGGAGCCGCACTGGTCGCCGATGCCGCAGCGCTGCAGCTCGCGGAGGGACATGGCCCCGTTATCGATGGCCTTCGTCACTTCCCGATCCGATTTCCCGCGGCAGATGCAGACGATCACGTTTTCCGATTCCTTACTCGTGGTCCTGAGACTGAGTCTCAGTACGCGCATGATGAGCCTTCCTCCCCATTTCGTCAACGGGTCTCCAAGGGGGGGTTCCATCCCAGCGCTTCGAAATGGAATCTCGATTGCAGTAGCGAGAAGGTGTGAAACGACTTCTATTTCTTACACTTACGTGTTTCCTCCTGACCTCGGCCGCGTCCGCCGAGCTCCGCCTGGAAGTCGATCTGTCCGAGCGCCAATTGAATGCGATTGTGGATGGCACCGTCCTCCAGACCTTCACTGTCGCGGTGGGAAAAGACAAAAACCCGACCCCGGAAGGGGCCTTCAAGATCCGCAAGGTGATCTGGAATCCGGCGTGGAAGCCGCCTGACGAGAAATGGGCGCGCGGCAAGACGGCGAAAGCGCCCGGTCATCCCGACAATCCGATGAAGGTCGTGAAGATGTTCTTCCAGGAGCCGGACTATTACATCCACGGCACGGACGACGACGCGTCCCTCGGCAATGCAGAGTCGCACGGCTGTATCCGCATGCACGAGGAGGACGTCCGGAGTCTGGCGCAGCTGGTGATGGTGTACGGCGGCAAGCCGATGCCCGAGCCGTGGTACCGGCGCCTCTTC
The DNA here is from genome assembly GCA_963821585.1 of uncultured Acidobacteriota bacterium. GTDB lineage: Bacteria > Acidobacteriota > Thermoanaerobaculia > Gp7-AA8 > Gp7-AA8 > QHVT01. Next base: position 547,898 of record CAWGEI010000005.1, on the reverse strand, counting down.
CGCCGCAAGACGACGCAGGTGGTCTATCTCGTCGCGCCGGTGGCCATCGAGATCCGCTCGTAACCGCTATCATCGGCGGCGATGCAGTACGTAGCCTTCGCCTCCCCTGATTCGAAGCTCCCGGCGCTCCTGGGCGCGAACACTACGGTCACGCACGCGGTGACCCGGGAGAGCCTCGCGATGATGCTGGCCGCGGACGTGGTGGTCGTGGACGCCGCGTGCGGGAACGATGCGTGGTACGTCCTCGGATTGCTGCACGGCCAGCACAGGCAGGCGGTGATGGTGGATCGCGACGTGACGCGCGAGGAGCTGCTGGGCATGGTCCGCGACGCGACGCGTCCGTTCGCGCCGCCGCTCGCGGGCGTGATCGACGCGGCCGCGATCGACGCGCACGTGCGCACGCACCTCGAGCGCCGAGGCATCCTCGCGGAGAGCGACCTGACGCGACTCGACCTGGACGACCTCGCCGCGGACGTCGCCCGTCCCGCGCTGCACCGCTTCGTGCGCGAGCTGGCGCGCAGCGGACGCTATCCGCACGAACAGAAGCTGCAAGACTTCCTCGTCAAACGCGGGATCTTCATCTGATGCGCGACCTCGACCTCGGCAACGGCATCGTCGTTTCCGCGAACCTGCTGCGCGCGGCCACGTCGCGGGCGGGCGGGCCGGGCGGGCAGAACGTGAACAAGGTGGAGACGCGCGTGACGATCGAAGTGGACGTCGACGCGCTCCCGTTGTCGGACGAACAGAAGCAGCGCGTTCGTGAATCGCTGGCCAGCCGGATCAGCCGTGCGGGAGTGTTTCACGTGACGTCGCAGGCGGAGCGGTCACAGCTCGCCAACCGCGACCGCGCAACCGCGCGCATGGAGGAGTTGTTGCGCGACGCGCTGGAGGAGCGGACGCCGCGCAAGGCGACGCGGGTCTCCCGGGCGCAGAAGCAGCGGCGCGTGGAGGAGAAGAAGAAGCGCAGCGAGAAGAAGAAGTTGCGGGGGCGGGTGGAGTGAGGTTCTGTCGCCCGCTTACGCGGGCTCGTTTTCCTGGCCTCGCTGCGTTCCCCCGGCTGAAGCCGGGGTCTATTTTCTGGCAGCCCGCTATGCGGGCAAGAGACCGAGTCCGCGTAGCGGACGGGAGGCAATAGACCCCGGCTTCAGCCGGGGAAACGGTGCGCGCGCACACGGAACGAGCCCGCGTAGCGGGCCGACAGAGAATCACCGCACCGCGCCTGCGCGGCGTGGGGGCAAGCGCGACAGGAGGTTTTCGATGTCGCTGACGTCGGCGGGCTTGGTGATGTGCTCGTCGAAGCCCGCGTCCATCGCCCGGCGTTTATCCTCGGGCTGTCCGAACCCGCTGACCGCTACGAGGACCACGTCGCGGCCGATCGTTTCGCGCACGCGCGCGGCGACCTCGTAGCCGTCGAGGCCCGGCAGGCCGATGTCGACGAGGGCCAGGTCGGGGCGGTGGTCGACGATCGTCTGCACGCCCGCGATGCCGTCGCCCACGGCGTGGACTTCGTGGCCGAGGCGGCGGAGCTTGAGGCGCAGGAGATCGCGGACGTCCTGGTTGTCCTCGATGACCACGATCCGCCGCGGCTGGCCGTCGTTCGACGCCGCCTGCGCCGGCGCGAGGGCGGCCGACACGGGCTCGCCGTCGTAGATCGGCAGGCGCACCACGAACTCGCTGCCCTTCCCGAGGCCGTCGCTCTCCGCGGTGATCGTGCCGTCGTGCAACTGCAGGAGATTGCGCACCAGCGCGAGACCGATGCCCATGCCCCCCTGCGCGCGGCCGATCGCGTTCTCCGCCTGCGCGAAGAGCTCGAAAATCGTGCCGATGCGGTCAGGCGCGATGCCGACGCCGTCGTCCGCGACGCGCACGACCGCCCGATCGCCGTCGCGCTCGAGAGCGACGATCACCTGTCCGCCCGCCGGCGTGTACTTGATCGCGTTGCCGATGACGTTCGTGAGGATCTGCGCCGCGCGCAGCGGGTCCGCGAATACGGGCAGCGGCTCCTTCGCGTACCGCACCTCGACGCTCACGTTCTGCCGCGCCGCCGGCTCCATCACGGTCTCGAACGACTGCCGCAGCGCATCCGCGAGCTCGATGACCTGGCGCTTCAAGACGATCTTGCCGGACACGACGCGCGACAGATCGAGCAGGTCGTTCACGAGGCGGGTCAGGTGCTTCGACTGCCGCTCGATGAGATTGGCGTGCTCGCCGCCGAGGCGGCCGTCCTCGTCGCGCATCTGCGAGGCGAGCAGGATCGCGCCCAGCGGATTCCGCAGCTCGTGTCCGAGGATGGCCAGGAAGCGGTCGCGCTCGTGGACGCGGTCCTCGAGTTTCTCCATCAGCTCGCGGATCTGATACTGCCGCTCGCGCGCGCGCAACGCGGACTGCGCGGCGCTCACGAGACTCTGGATACGCACCGGGCGGTCGACGAAGGTCACGTTCGTGCGGCGGCCGAACGTGCCGAACGAGCGGCTCTTCGTCTCCGCCAGCGGCACGCCGCTGAGGATGATCATGGGGATATCTGACCAGGGCGCCTGGCGGTCGAGCGTCTGTGCAAGCCGCGGCGATGTATCCGGGGTGAGCGCCTCCTCGGTAAAGATCAACGCGCCGGCGCCGCGTTCGAGCTCGCGGCACAATTCATCGACGTCGGCGCAGACGTCGCACGGCACGCCCCCCGCTTCGAGATGCGCGCACATCAGCTCCGCATCGCGGCCGACGGGCGCCACGATCAGCACGCGGCGGCTCAGATCGTCCCCGTTCACGGCGCGCCCTGGATCTCGCGGACGATGTTCTCGAAGGTCGGCACGCCGGTGAGCACGCCGCGGAAGTCGTCCAGCGGGGGCCCGATGGCCAGCCCTTTGGCCGACATGCTGAAGTCGCGGATGGCCGTGTCGTGGATGCCGCTGCGTTTCTTCACCACCGACACGGCCTTGCGGATCCTCCCCTTCGCCTCGAAGTAACGGAGCAGCACGACACAGTCGGCCAGGTAGCTGACGTCGACCGGCGCGTGCATGTTGGTGCCGACCAGGCCGTGCTGCGCGAAGACGAGAATCGTGGCGATGCCGTTCTGCCCGAGGTAGCTGAGCAGCTCGTGCAGGTGGAGGAGGAGGAACTTCTCCTCCGGCACCGCGTTGAGGTAGCCATTCAGGCTGTCGATGACCATGACGCGCACGCCCGAGCTCGACCGACTCCCGGACGAGATGCACGAACTCGCCCGGCTGCAACTGCGCCGGATCCACCTGTCGGACGGTGACCAGGCCATCGTCGACATAGTTGCGCAGCGGCATGCCGAGGGAATGGGAGCGGTTGTAGAGACTGGCCGAGCTCTCCTCGAAGATGAACATCGCGGCCTTCTCGCCGCGCGCCGCCGCGCCGATCGCATACTGCGTCGAAAGCGCCGATTTGCCGCAGCCGGCCGGGCCCATGATCAGCGTGCTGGTGCCGCGATCGAGGCCGCCGCCGAGCATGGCGTCGAGGGCGGGAACCGCGCTGCCGACGGTCTCGATCATTTCGTAACCGTGATGCTCATCGGCCGCGACGAGACGCGGGTAGACGACGATGCCGCCGGTGCGGATGTTGAAGTCGTGATAGCCGTCGCGGAAGTTCAGGCCGCGCACTTTCACGAGCTGCAGGCGCCTGCGCGCGGAGCCGTACATCGGCGTCACGCGTTCGAGCTCGACGACGCCGTGCGGAACGCTCTGCAGCTGCAGGTCGTTGTACTCCGCGGTGCGGTCGTCGAGCATCAGCACGGTCATGTTGCGCGCCGCGAAGAACTGCTTCAGCGCGAGGATCTGCTTGCGGTAGCGCAACGTGCTTTGTGCAAGCAGGCGGATCTCGGAGAGCGAATCGAGGACGACGCGCGACGGCTGCACGCGCTCCACGGCGTCGAGCAGCGCCTTGACGGTCTGCCCCAGCTCCACCTCCGCCGGATAGAACACGGTCGTGTCGTCCTCGGTCAGCGACTGCTCGCCGATCAGGTGCTCGTAGACCTCGACGCCGGTCATGTCCCAGTGGTGCGATCGGGCCACGGCCCCAAGCTCCGCGCTGGTCTCGGAGAGAGTGATGTACAGGCCCTTCTCCCCGTGGCGCGCACCCTCGAGCAGAAACTGCAGCCCGAGGGTCGTCTTCCCGACGCCGGGATCGCCCTGGAGAAGGTAAACATGATTGCGGGGAAAGCCGCCCAGGAGGATGTAGTCCAGGCCTTCGATCCCCGTCCCTGCCACATTGTTCTGGTTCGTCATACGACCCTACTGCACAAGATTTGTACAGGGCCATATTGCGAACGAGAGGCCAATTTCCTCAGTGAATCTGGCCTAAAAGCGTCAGTAAACGTTCCCACGCCTGCTCGTGTGCCGTCCGATTTGCCTGACTCGGTTCTGGCTCCTCGCCGAGGCGCATGAAGGCGTGTCCGGCACCGGGATAAATCACCGGCTCGTATGTCTTCCCGTGCTTGTCCGTGAGCGCTTTGGTGGGCTCGATGGTGGCGTTCACGCGCGCGTCGTCGCCGCCGTAGAAGCCGTGGACGGGCGCCTCGATGCCGGTGACTCCGTCGTCCGTGGTGGGGCCGGTGCCGTAGAACGGCATTGCGAGTGCGACGTTGTCGATGGTGTTGGCGGCGTCCCAGGTGCGTGCGCCGCCCCAGCAGAAGCCCATGACGGCGAGCTTGCCGTTCGCGCTCGGCAACGCGCGGACGTAGCTCGCGCTGGCCGCGAGATCGGCGAGCACCTGCTCGCGCGGGAGCTTGGAGATCGCTTCGCGTGCGGCGTCCGAGGTGGGAAAGTCGGAGGTGCGTCCGCCGTTGGGCGCGGAGCCGGAGAGGAGGTCGGGCGCGATGGCGATGTAGCCGCGCTCCGCGAGCTTGTCGGCCACGGTGCGGACCCAGTCGGTGAGGCCGCGGTTCTCGTGGATGACCATGACGGCGGTGGCCTTCGTCGATGATTGGGGGTAGACGACGTAGGCGTGAAGAGGACGGCCGGCGCTGGTGACGGTCACCCACTCGTCGTGGCGGGGGGTGGTCTCTAGGCGTGCGGGTGTGGGTTGGGTGGTGGGTTGGGTTGCGCAGGCGGCGAGGAGGAGCAGGGACACCGCTAGTTTTCGCATGCGCGCATTATGGACGTAGAGGTTAAGTGTGGATGGGGTCAGACCCCAACCACACTTAACTGGGCCACATCACTCGTAGCGCAGGGCCTGGATTGGGTGCAGCGCGGCCGCTTTGCGGGCCGGGTAGTAGCCGAAGAACACGCCGACCGCGCCGGAGAACGCGACGGAGATCACCATGACTGCCGGGGAGATCACGGTCTGCCAGCCGGTGAACTGGCCGAGGATCTTGGAGCCGATCACGCCGACGGCGAGGCCGAGGAGGCCGCCGAGGACGCCGAGGACGATGCTCTCGACGAGGAACTGGGTGAGGACGTCGGAGCCGCGCGCGCCGATGGCCAGGCGGATGCCGATCTCGCGGGTCCGCTCGGTCACGCTGACGAGCATGATGTTCATGATGCCGATGCCGCCGACGAGCAGGGAGATGGACGCGATCGCGGCCATGAGCATGGTCATGACTTTCGTGCTCCCCTCCGCCGCCTCGGCCAGGTCATTCTGATTGCGCACCGTGAAGTCTTCGGCTTCGCGGGACTCGCGCAGGAGCACGCGGATCTCTTCCTGCGCCGCCGGGATGTCGGCTTCGCTCGCCGTGGACGCGAGGATCTGCGGGATGAACGAGCGTCCGGACAGCGCGGTGCGCGCGGTGGTGTACGGGATGATCACGACGTCATCGGAGTCGCTGCCGCTGGCGGTCTGTCCCTTCGGTGCGAGCACGCCCACGACGTCGAACGGCACGTTGCGGATCTGCACTTCCTGCCCCACCGGATCGGTGCCGGGGAAGAGCTGATTCGCCACGGTCTTGCCGAGGAGCGCGACTTTGCGCATGGACTGCACGTCTTCCTCGCCGAACCAGTCGCCGGACGACGTCTGCCAGTCGCGGATGGTCGCGTAGTCGACGTCGACGCCGTTGATCGACGTGCGCCAGTTGCCGGCCTCGCCGATGACCTGGGAGCGCGTCACGACGACCGGCGTCACCGCGGTCACGACCTGGGCCTCGCCGCGGATCTTCTCCACGTCTTCGAGCGAGAGGTTCGGAAACGCCTGGGCGCCCTGGCTCACGCCGCCCTGCTGCGCGGCGCCGGGTGTGACCACGATCATGTTCGTGCCGAGGTTGTTGATCTGCGCGCGGATGCGCGTGCGGGCGCCGTAGCCGACGGCGACCATCACGATCACCGCGGCGACGCCGATGATGATGCCGAGCATCGTCAGCGCGGCGCGCATCTTGTTCTTGCGGATGCTCTGCGTGGCCAGCTTGATCAGGACCGTGCTCTTCATGCCGCCACCTCCTTCTCGACCTGCTCCAGGTCGTTCGCCGCGAAGCGGCGGTTCTTCACCGGCACGTCGCGGACGACGCGCCCGTCGCGCACCTCGACGATGCGCTTGGCGTAGACCGCGACTTCCGGCTCGTGCGTGACCAGCACGATGGTGATGCCCTGCTCGTTCAGCTCCTGGAACAGGGCCATGACGTCCATGGTCGTGCGCGTGTCGAGGTTGCCGGTCGGCTCGTCGGCGAGGATGAGCGCGGGCGCGGTGACGAGCGCGCGGGCGATCGCCACGCGCTGCTGCTGGCCGCCGGACAGCTCGCTCGGCTGGTGATCGAGACGGTCGGCGAGGCCGACGCGCTCGAGGGCCTGCGTCGCGAGCGCCTTCGTGTCGCGCTTCCGGCCGCTGCGGTCATAGAGCAGCGGCAGCTCGACGTTCTCCAGCGCGGTCGTGCGCGGGAGGAGGTTGAAGCCCTGGAACACGAAGCCGATCTTCTGATTGCGGATCGCGGCCAGCTCGTTCTTGCCGAGGCTCTCGACGCGGACGCCATCCAGCTCGTACGCGCCGGACGTCGGCGAGTCGAGGCAGCCGAGGAGGTTCATGAGCGTCGACTTGCCGGAGCCCGACGTGCCCATGATGGCCACGAGCTCGCCCTGCTCGATCGTCAGATCGATGCCGCGCAGCGCGTGGACCTCGTTCGTGCCGCTGACGTACGTCTTCGTCAGCTCGTGCGTGCGGATGACGCTCATCAGAAGCCTCCCGGACGCGGTCCCCCGCGCTGCTGGGTGGTGGTCTGCTGGAACGGGTTCGCGGATTCGCTCTCGGCGCTCTGCGCCTGCACCGTGCCGGCGATGATCTTCATGCCTTCGGTGACTTCGCGGCCGCGGACTTCGGTGACTTTGCCGTCGGTGATGCCGGTGCGGACGCGGACGGCTTTGAGCTGGCCGTCGGTGCCGGCGACGTAGAGGGTGCCGCTTGTCATCCTGAGCCGCGTAGACGGCGAAGGACCTCCCGCGGCTCGCGCTGCGCGTGCCCCCGTCCGTCCCCGGCTTGCGGCAGGGGATCCTTCGCCGTCTTCGCGGCTCAGGATGACAGAGGGATCGGGCTTGAAGCGCAGGGCGGCGTTGGCGACTTTCAGGACGCCGCTCGCGGAGTCGGTGAGGAACTCCACGCGGGCGGTCATGCCCGGGAGGAGTTTCTTCTGCGGGTTCCCGACGGCCACGACGACGGTGTAGTTCACGACGTTCTCGTTGGTCACGGACTGCAGGCGGACCTGCTGGACGGCGCCTTCGAACGTCTCGCGGGCAAGGGCCTGGACGGTGAACTTCACCTTCTGGCCTTCCTTGATTTTGGCGATATCGCTTTCGCCGACGCTGGCGAGGATCTGCATCCGGGTCAGGTCGTTGGCGATGAGGAAGAGCTGCGGCGCGGACAGGCTCGCGGCGACGGTCTGGCCGTCGTCGACGTTGCGCTCGACGACGACGCCGTCGATGGGAGCGTAGATGTTGGTGTACTCGAGGTTGCGGCGGGCGCGGTCGAGGGCGACCTGCGCGGACTTCACGTTCGCGCGGGCCACGTCCATCGAGGAGTCGGCGGTCTCGTACTCGCTGCGCGCGACGAGGCCGGCGGACATCAGCTCGCCGGAGCGGTTGGCGTCGCGCTGGGTCTGGAGGTACTGGGCGCGGGCGCGCTCGAGCGAGGCCTGGGCGTCGGCGACGGCCTGCTCCTGCAGGGTCGGGTCGATGCGCGCCAGGAGCTGGCCCTTTTTGACAGTGTCGTTGAAGTCGACGAGGAGCTCGGAAACCTGCCCCGAGACCTGCGTGCCGACCTGCACGGTCGTGACGGCGTTGAGCGTGCCGGTGGCGGAGACGGTCGACTCGATGTCGCCACGCTCGACGGCGGTGAAGCGGTATTCGGTGGTCTCTTTCCCGAAGGCCTCCCGGCGCACGAGCACCGCGACGACGGCCAGCACAACCACCAATGCTGTTGCGATGATCGTTTTCTTTTTCATGGTCTCTCCTCAAAACAATGGGGCGGGCTTTCGGGCCCGCCCCACTCACTGCGAAGGTGACGGACTTCAGTTGCGGTGGCCGCGGTTGCCGCGCGGGCCACGCTCGCCGCGGCGCTGTTCGCGCTCGGCCTTCAGGGCTTCCCACTGCGTGCGCTGGTCGGGCGTGAGGATCGTGAGGATCCGCGTCTGCTGCGCGTCGTGGAGCTGCTTCATCTGGGCGCGTTGCGCTTCCATCTGCGGCTTCATCGACTCGAGCTTGGCGGTGTCACCGGCCTCTTTCGCCGCGCGGAACTCCTTGTGCACGGCACGAGCGTTCTCGAAGACCTGCTTGTTGTTCTCGCGGAAGATCTTCTGGAGGTCGCGCATCTGCTGCTTCTGGGCGTCGGTGAGGTTGAGCTTCTCGGCCATCCGCTGACCGAAGCCTCCGCCGTGACGGCCGTGCCTGCCACCCTTCATCCCGCCGTGCGGGGCCGCGAACGCGAGGGACGCGGAGAGCGTCACTACGGCTGCCATCGTCATCCATTTCGTCTTATTCATCTGGTTTTTCTCCTTGTTGCCCAATAAGACAGTGCAGCCCCCTCGGGTGTTTCGCCTGAAACACCAACTGCACGGCGGTGTCATGAACTGCATCCCGTGCGACAATTAGATCCGCGGAATCACATATGAAGCGCACCACCGCTCAGCTCGAATCCCTCTTCCAGGCCCTCGGCGACCGCACCCGCCTGCGCCTGCTCAACCTCATGGCGGACAGCGAAGTCTGCGTCTGCTTCTTCGTGGAAGTCCTCGGCGAGCCGCAGCCGAAGATCTCCCGCCACCTGGGCGTCCTCCGTACGGCCGGGCTCGTTGCCGCGCGGCGTGAGGGGAAGTGGATGCACTACCGGGCGACGTTCCCCGAGGAGCTGGGAGCGCTGTTCGAAGAGCTGATGGCGGCGCTGCGGGCGGACCCGGAGATGGCCAGGGACCGCGTGGCGCTCGCGCGGGCGTGCTGCTCGCCCAGGGTGCCGGAGCTGTTGAAGCGTGCGCCGAAGCCGACGTTCCCCCCGGCTGAAACCGGGGTCTTTTTTCTGGCTGCCCGCTACGCGGGCAAGAGACCGAGTCCGCGTAGCGGAACGGGAGGCAATAGACCCCGGCTTCAGCCGGGGGAACGCGTGCGACGCACGGGACGAGCCCGCGTAGCGGGCGACAGCGGACGTCAGTGTCGGACGGATCGACGTCGGGGTCCGGACGGCTGCGAGCACGACGGGGAGGTCAGCGACACGAAGTAGTCGCCGAGGCCTCCGGCGTTCAGGCTGTTGACCACCACCGTCCACCGCCCCGTCGCCGTCAGCGTGAACGTGAGGCTGGCGTCGTCGGTGCCGGCGGCGAGGTCGTCGTTCACGGCCACGGGGACGAACGACGGGTCGAGCAGCATGACCAGCGGGTCGAACGACGTCGCGGACACGCTGACCGTTACCTGCTGGCCCTGCGTGCCGGCAAACTCCCAGAGATCGTAGGCGCTGCTGTCCGAGGAGACGGGGTCGGCGACGTCGAGGGCGGAGGAGAGGCCCGCGGGACACGCGAGGTCGTCCGCGAGCAGGGGCAACGACAGAACGAACAGCGCGAGGGCGAGCTTACGCATTGCAGGTCGTCCTGGTGTCGCGGATGGCGACCACTTTCAGCGCGACGAGCGCGCGCTGCTCGATGAGCTTCGTCCGGAACAGGAACGGGTTCACCCGCGTGGCGCTGCCGCCGATGACGTTGTCCGTCGTGTTCGTGGTGTTGCGGTTCGGGCGGTGCGTGTACAGCGGATGGTTGCGGTAGACCCAGTCCGACATCGCATCCTCGAAATAGAACTGCGTCGTGACCATGGTCGAGCCGTTGCGGCCGATCATGGCGTGGATGTGCGGCGTGCGGCCGGAGTACCAGCCGGGATAGACCGAGTTGAAGTACGCCCAGCCGTTCGCGTCGGTGGTCTGGATGCCGCGCAGGAAGGTCTGCTGCCGCGCCAGCGCGTCGCCGGGGTTGCACATCGTCGCGATGGGTGCGGAGTAGACGCCGTTGACGTCCGTGTGCCAGACCTCGACGGCGGCGTTCGGGATCGGCTCGCAGGTGTTGGCGTCGACGACGAGGAACGACAGCAGCGTCGGCAGCCCCGCCTTCCCTTCGGTGATGTCGCGGCGGACGAAGTCGGGATCGTAGTGGCACGGTCCGAGGGTCTGGGCGCAGGTGAGGGTGCAGACGTCGCCCGGGATGAGGTCGAGCGTGCGCGGGATCGGCGTGCTGCCGAAGAGTTTCGTGGCCGCGAAGCCGGCGGCGGCGGTGGCGAGAAGCTCGCGTCGGGTCATCATCATGGGTCTCCAACGGGCGGCGGATCAGACTTCCGCCGCCCGCGAGGGTCTACGTTACAGCGCTACGGTCCAGAGCGTTGCGCCGCTGTTGCTGATGGCGACCAGCGAGCGCGTCGCGCTGCCGCCCTCGGTCGCCGCGGGCGTGACGACGATCGCGTACGTTCCGCCGCTGAACGGCTCGAGGTCGGTGACACGGCCGCTGAGATTCACGGTCCAGGCCACGGCGCCGGTCGCGATGGCGCGGGCGGTGATCGTCGACGCCGTCGCGGTGTCGGTGCTGCTGTCGCTGACCGACAGGAGGTTGCCGCCCGACAGCACGAAGTGGCCGCGGCCGTCCGTGACGGACTGCGTCCAGAGCGTGGCGCCGGACGCCGACACAGCGACGATCTGCGTCGTGACGTCGCCTGTGGCGCTGTCGCTGACCGCGCGGGTCACGAAGATCGTGCCGTCGGAAGCGACGATGGCGTTGCCGCCGCCGCCCGGTCCGCGTCCGCCGTCGCCAGGGCCACCGGGTCCGCCCGGGCCACCGCGGCCTCCGCGTGCGCTCGCGACACCGGCCGTCAGCAGAAGAGAGAGAGTGAGAATTGCGATTCGTTTCATGGGTTGTTGCTCCTTTCGTGGCCGGTCTCCATGAACAAGCGCGGTGCCACATGCCTCTAGAGAGGAAGGCGCAAACAGCGGGGTCGAAACGACGCGGATCGGTGGGTTATTTGGACACAGGTGGTCGCGGAGGACGCGGTGGTCGGGGGCTTTCGCCTGAATGTGGATCGCCGCCGGGCCGCGGCTCGCGACCCTGACCATCGGGACGCTGACCATCGGAAGGACGCCGATCGCCGTCACGTCCGCCGTCCCTGCCGCCCTCGCGGTGGCGATGCTCCGGCATGGGCCCCGTCTGCGGCGGACGGCGCGGCCCGAAGCGCGACTCCTCGCCCGCGCGCACGAGGTGGGGCTCGGCCTGCAACGGCGAGCGGATCTCGACGATCCCTTCCCACACGTCGACGGTCGTGTTGCCCGAGCTGTCCACTCGCACGTCGAACTCCGTGCCGCGCACCGCGAGCAGCGCACCCGGCGTCTTGACCACGCGCGGCTCGCTGCCCGTGATCTTGTCGAACGCCGCGCGGATGCGCCCGCGCTCGAGGGAGAGGATCACGCCCGGCGTGCCAGTCGCCAGGGTCACTTCCGTCGCGCTGAAGATCTCGAATGTCGCGCGATGCCCCTCAGAGGCGATGCGCGCGTAGGAGAACCAGCCCGTGGCGATCTTCTCTCCTCCGCTCGCGTGCTGCCCGTTCGTGGCCTGCGTGCCCTGGAGCAGGACTTTCCGCCGGATCTCCTCGAATCGATAGTCGGGCGTTTGCGCGGAGGCCGCGATGGTGACGAGCGTGAGCAGGGACGTGAGGAGTGTTTTCATGAGATGCCGAGCCGCTTGATCTTACGCGCGAGCGTCTTGCGCTCGATGCCGAGAATGAACGCCGCCTGGGTCTGATTCCCGCCCGTCGCGCGGAGGACGCCCTCGATGTGGCGGCGCTCGGCGTCGTCGAGGGAGCCGAGCTCCTGGGGCGTTTCGGGCGCGGGCGGGCTGAAGCCACGCCCGACGTCGATGGCGCGCAGCATCTGCGCGGCGACGTCTGCATCCGTCAGCGCTCCCGTGTCGATCGCGATCCGCCGCAGCACCTGTTCCAACTGACGGACGTTGCCCGGCCACGTGTACGCGGCGAAGACGTCGAGCACCGGCTGCGACGGACCCGCGACCTCCCGCTTCAGCTCCTCGGCGATCCTGCGCCGGAAGTGCTCGACGAGCATGGGGATGTCGGACCGCCGCTCGCGCAGCGGCGGCACGGGGATCTCGTACGCCGGCCAGGCGATAGTAGAGGTCTTCGCGAAACTTGCCCGCCGCGACGCGCTGCTTCAGGTCGCGATGCGTCGCCGCGACGACGCGTACGTTCACGCGATGACTCTTCTCCGCGCCGAGGGGCGTAACGACGCCGTCCTGCAGGAAACGCAGGAGCTTCACCTGAAACGACGGCGAGATGTCGCCGATCTCGTCGAGGAACAGCGTCCCGCCGTCCGCGCGCGACAAGGCACCGCGGCGATCGTGGCGGGCGTCGGTGAACGCGCCGCGCACGGCGCCGAACAGCTCACTCTCGAGCAGCGTGTCCGGGATCGCGCCGCAGTTGATCGCGACGAATGGGCCGGAAGGGCGGTCGCCGAGGTCGTGGATCGATTGCGCGACGAGCTCCTTGCCGCTGCCGCTCTCGCCGAGGATCAGCACCGGCACGGTGAGCGGCGCCACGCGCGCCATGGCCTTGTACATCTCGATCATCGACGCATGGACGCCGATGATGCGCGACGCCGTCGGCTCCTCGACCGGTGCCGATGGTGTGGCCGTCCGGCGTGCCGCGGCGGCGACGCGATCGATCAGTTCGTTGAGATCGAAGGGCTTCGCCAAGTAATCGAACGCGCCGAAGCGGTGCGCGAGCGCGGTGGTCTCGATGCTGCCGCGCGCGGTGATCAGGATGACCCGCGGCGGATCTTTCCGCTCGCCGATCGCTTTCAGCAGCGTGAGGCCGTCGTCGCCGGGCATGTAGATGTCGCTGACGACAACGTCGATGCGGTGGTCGCGCAGCTCCTGCAGCGCGGACGCGGCGTCTTCTGCTTCGAACACGCGGTGGCCGACTTTGCGCAGCGCGAGCACCGCACTCTCGCGGATGCCGGCGTCGTCGTCGACCACGAGCACGGCGGCCATCACGCGGCTCCTAATGTAGGGCGTGGCTTCAGCCCGCCGCCCCCGGGGGAGGGCGGGCTGAAGCCACGCCCTACGTCACGCGGAAGCGCAACGCGGAAGCGTGCGCCGGGTCCGCTCTCGAGCGTGACCTTCCCGCCATGCCACCGCGCGACCTCGGACACGAAGCTCAGTCCCAGCCCGAGGCCTTCGGTGCCGCGTGCGGCGGCTCCCCGAAAGAAGCGCTGGAAGATGCGCTCGCGATCCTCGGGCGTGACGCCCGGGCCGCGGTCCGCGACTTCGAGCAGCGCCTCGGACGCAGTGCCGCGCACGGTGACGTCGACCGGTGTGTCGGTGTACTTCAATGCGTTCCCCACGAGATTGTCGATCACCCGCTCCAAGAGCATGCCGTCCGCGCGCACGAGGACGCCCGGCTCGATGGACGCGTGCAGCGGGCGGTCCGCGCTCGCGCGGAGGACGTCGACGCGCTCTTTCACGAGCTCGCCGAGATCTGTGACGCGCGACGCGGCGCGGAAGTCGCGCCGCGGGAGGCGCTCGAGGTCGAGCAGGGCCTGAACCATGGTCTCCAGTTTGCCCGCTTCGGACCGCAGCAGGACCGCGACGCCGGCGGCGCTCGGCGTCGCTGAGGTCGAAGTCGGCGAGGAGCTGGGTGAGGTTGCGCATCGACGCGACGGGCGTCTTCAGCTCGTGCGCGAGCATGGCGTGGTCCTCCCGCGATCTCCGGACCTTCGCGGTCAGCTGCTTCGCCTCGACGCCGATTCCGCTGACGGTGATTGCGAGCATGAGCGTGACGAATGGAACAGCGATGCCAGTGACCGCGAGGAGTGCGAGTCCGCCCGCGATGAGGATGGCCGCGGCGAGGAGCGTCGCCGGTCTGCGGAAAGTCAGGATGGCGCCGACGGCGATCGCGGCGGCGAGACCTCCCGCGACGGGCGGCAGGTCGCGAATCTGCTCGCCGCGCACGAGGGACTCCGTCGCCGCGGCGTGGACGGTCACGCCCGCGTCGGGAGCGAGACGCCCGGAGACGGGAGTCAGGACGCGGTCGCCGAGGCCGAGGGCGGTGGGGCCGACGAAGACGACGCGGTTGCGGAGCACGCCTCTGTCATCCTGAGCCGCGGAGACGGCGAAGGACCCCCTGCGGATTGCGCCGGCCGCGCCTGAATCCGGGGATCCTTCGCCGTCTCCGCGGCCAGGATGACAGAGGCGCTGACGATCGGAATCGCGCGCGGCGGCGTGCGGAAGCCCGGCGCGATCGTGCGGCCGACGGGCGCGGCGACGTCTTTCACGAACGATGCGGCTTCGATGGAGAGCGCCGTGTACGCGCGGTCGCCGCTCTGCTTCGTGGCGGAGAAGCGGCGGAGGATGCCGTCGTGGTCGAGCTCGAAGTTGCCGTGGGCGACGATGGTCGCCTCGCGGAGCTTCGGCGCGGGGATCAGCCATTGCTCGTTCTCGACGAGCACGGAGACCGCGGCGCCGGGAAGCCTGCGCATCGACGCCGCGAGGAGCGCGTCGCCTTCGCGGGGGTCGCTGAGGAGGATGTCGAAGACGACGGCCCGTGCTCCGGCGGCCGCACAGGCGTCGACGATCCTGGCGAGATCCGCGCGCGCCCACGGCCAGGCTCCACGCGCCTGCAGCGAGCGCTCGTCGATGGCGACGACGACGGTGCTCGTCGCGGGACGCTCGGGGAGAACACGCAACGCCACGTCGCGCGCGGGCAGCTCGAGGGTGTCGGAGATGTGCGTCGCCAGGAGGAGCGTCACGAGGACGCCGGCGGCGAGGGCAAGCGCGACGCGCATGGGGCGAGCGTATACGATGCCCTGGTGAAACCCGAGGAGAAGAAGAAGAAGCTGAAGCTCGACGAGGTGTGGCAGGAAGCGCGCGATCTTGTCTGGGCGCGGCGCGGGCGGCTCTCGGTCGGACTCGCGCTGATGCTCGTCAGCCGCCTTGCGGGACTGGTCCTCCCCGCGTCATCGAAGTACCTGATCGACGACGTCATCGGGAAAGGGAAGCACGAGCTGCTGCCGCTCCTGGCGATGGCGGCGATCGCCGCGATGCTGATCCAGGCGTCCACGTCATTCGCCCTCTCGCAGATCCTCGGCGTCGCAGCGCAGCGCGCGATCACGGAGATGCGGATGCGGGTGGAACAGCACATCCTGCGGCTGCCCATCGCGTACTTCGACTCGACCAAGTCCGGCATCCTCATCTCCCGGATCATGACCGACGCGGAAGGCATCCGGAACATCGTCGGCTCGGGGCTGGTCCAGCTCATCGGCAGCTTCGTGACGGCGGCGCTCGCGCTGTTCGTGCTGTTCTATCTGAACTGGTCGCTGACGCTGATCACGCTCGTGACGCTGGCGATCTTCGGCGGGGTCATGGCGTTCACGTTCAAGAAGCGTGCGCCCGCTCTTCCGCCAGCGCGGCGAGATCAACGCCCAGGTCACCGGCCGCCTGGGCGAGAGTCTCGGCGGCATCCGGGTGGTGAAGGCGTACACGACGGAGAAGCGCGAGGACATCGTGTTCGCGAAAGGCGTGCACTCGCTCTTCCGCAACGTGGCGAAGACCATCACCGCGACCTCGGTCGTCACGTCGGCAGCGACGATCATCTTCGGCAGCGTCGGTGTGTTGATGATGCTCATCGGCGGCCGCTCGATCCTCGCCGGCACGATGACTCTCGGCGACTTCGTCGCGTACATCTTCTTCACCGGCATGCTCATCGCGCCGGTGGCGAACATCGCCTCCATCGGCACGCAGATCACGGACGCGTTCGCGGGACTCGACCGCATCCGCGAGGTGATGAAGCAGCAGACGGAGCTCGAACAGGACGCGTCGCGCGAACCGGTGGAGCACATCCGCGGCGACATCGCGTTCGAGAACGTGACGTTCGAGTACAACCCGGACGTGCCGGTGCTGAAGAACGTGTCGTTCGTCGCGCCGGCGCGCACGACGACGGCGCTGGTGGGCTCGAGCGGCTCAGGAAAGAGCACGCTGATCAGCCTCGTGATGACGTTCAACCGGCCCAAGACAGGACGCGTGCTGATCGACGGCCGCGACCTCGACACCCTGCGCCTGCACGACTACCGCTCGTTCCTCGGCATCGTCCTGCAGGACAACTTCCTCTTCGACGGGACGGTCGCGGAGAACATCCGCTACGGCAAGCCCGACGCGACGGAGGAGGAGATGCTGTCCGTAGCGCGGCTGGCGCACGTCGACGAGTTCGTCGACCCGCTGGAGAAGAAGTACGACACGGTCATCGGCGAGCGCGGGATCAAGCTCTCCGGCGGCCAGCGGCAGCGGATCGCCATCGCGCGCGCGATCCTCGCCAATCCGACAATCCTCATCCTCGACGAAGCAACGTCCAGTCTCGACAGCGAGAGCGAGGCCAAGATCCAGGACGGCCTGCGCGCCCTCCGCCGCGGACGCACGACGTTCGTCATCGCCCACCGCCTCTCGACCATCCGCGGCTCCGACCAGATCCTCGTTCTTGAAGGAGGGGAGATCGTGGAGCGCGGCACCCACGCGGAGCTGCTCGCGGCAAACGGACGGTACAAGCAGTTGTACGACCGCCAGTACAACTTCGAGACCGATCAGTTCGTGAATCCGGGGGAGGACTTTCTGCCGGTGGGGAGTGTCGAAGCCTGACGCTTGAGCGCGAAGGCGCGCTTTACAAATGGTGCCCCATACGCACTAACTTTGCTCGCGCGGGAAGTGTTGTCGTGGCGCGCGAAGGCGCGCTCTCCAAGCTAGCCCCGGGCGGACCGCCGCCCGGGGTAACGGGAGCACGCCCCCAACAATGCGGCCGCGAAGGCGGCCGCTACAAACACGCTCTTGGAGCGACCGCCTTCGCGGCCGCAACATCTGCACGATCCCTGCTTCCCCGGGCACCAGCCCGGGGCTACATTTGGAATGCGCGCCTTCGCGCGCCTTGCCTCTGCGCTCCATATCAGGCGCGCCGCCGATCTTCGGCAATGAGCACAGCGCTGTCCGAGTGTTTTCGCCCGCTGAGCTCCTGCCGTATTCGAGCGGCGGCGGCACGTGCGTCGATGACATCCGTCTTACAGGACTCCGCCACTTGCACGCGAGAGAGCTTACTGCACACTTCCGCGATCAACCGTTGCTCGTCCATCTGTGTCACTTCCTCTTCCGGAACGGGTGGGCCTCGGTGTTGAACACGACGTCGTCGAAGGGGAGGGTTTCGGGCGGGGCGTACATTAAATACAGGTACTTCAACGTCTCGGCGAGGAAGTAGCTGGGCATGAGGTCGCCCTGTTCTTTGGTCTCGACGTTTTTCAGCGTCGTGAAGGCGCCGCCGGCGCGGGTGTGGCGGGTGAGGGAGTCGAAGAAGGTGCGGCCCATGTCGAGGTAGCGGGGGTCTTTGGTCTTCACGTAGAGGGTGTAGGCAGACTCCATGATCTCCGGGCGCAGGGGGTAGCCGGGGTGGACGATCTTCATGGTCCGGTAGTTCAGCACCTCGGGCTCGAGGCCGGCGACGTTCCACATCTTGAGACAGGAATCCTGCAGGCGGCGCGCGCGCGGCACGTCGCCGCCCAGCGCGAGCACGGCGGGGAGGAAGGCGTGCAGGCCGCCGAATTCGGAGGCGGTGCGCTTGCCGGTGTGCATGTCGACCTGGCCGTACCAGAGGCCGGACTTGGCCTCGTCGGCGAGGTGGCGGTTCAGCGCGCGGATGCTGTCGCGCCACATCGCGCGGCAGTCCTCGTCGCCGAAGAGGAGCCAGCCCTTCAATAGATACTCGTAGTACGAATCGATGCCGCCGCCGACGTGGCTGGCGGTGGAGACCCACTGGCCGGTCTCGACGTCGATCTCTTCGCCGACCAGGCCGAGCTTCGAGCGGCGGTTGTAGAGCTCCACGAGCGCGCGCTTGGCCTTGTCGTAGTAGACGGGTTTCTTCGTGTGCCGCGAGAGCGTGCCGAATTCGAGGAACAGCGTCCCGATCTCCGCGGGATTCGTGCGCACGCCGCTGGTCTTGCCGGTCTTCAGGTTGACGTACATGTACGGCAGGCCCGTCGGCGACTCGAACACCGGCAGCAGGCGCGTGCCGAGGTCGTCGGCGAGGCGGAGCAGGCGCTCGTCGCCGGTCATCTCGTAGGCGGAGAGGAGTCCGCCGAGGATGCGGATGGTGATCTCGAAGTTCTTGACGTTGATGTCGTGGTCGAACGACAGCGTCTCGACGATCAGCTTCCGCGCCTCATCCGCCTCGGACTTCGCACCGATCAGCAGCAGCGTGTCGAGCGAGTCGACGGGCGTCATCAGCAGCGACTGGGCGTGCCAGTCGTGCGGCGTCCCGCTGACGGGCTTCAGCTCGTCGTGCTGCCAAGCCTGCTTTTTATACGCGCTCCACGAATCGAGAATGGCCGCGCGCACGCGCGCGGCCATGTCCAATCGCTCCCCGGCCGTCCAGCGCTCGCGCGCAAAGACGGACGGAGTCAGGGAGAGCAGCGTCAGGAGGAGTAGAGCAATCGCGCGCATGCGCGAGACTTTAAACCTTCCGCCGTCTCCAGAGGTTGTCGACCGCCCACGCGCCCGGTCCCGCGGCCGAGATGTAGAGGAACAGGAAGCAGTACAGCACCGCCAGCTCGCCCTGGTTCACCTTCGGCCAGAAGACGAACGAGCCGGTGCCGAACGCATGGCCTTTGAAGTACGCGACGGCCATGAGACCGCTGGACAGGAACGCCACCGGCCGCGTGAGCAGGCCGATGGCGATGAGGATCCCGCCAAAGAACTCGATCGGGCCGGCGAGGTACGTGATGTACCAGGGCATCACCATGCCCGCGGGCATGCCGCCGAACGCGCCGATGACTTTCTGCGCGCCGTGACAGGCGAACAGCACGCCGGCGACAAACCGAAGGATGCCGAGAATCTGAGGGGACCAGGCGGTGAATCGATTGAACATCAGTTGCTCCTTACCTTCTTCGCGAGATATTCGGTGAGGTTCTCGAACGTTCCGGTCCAGCCACCGCGCATCGAGTCGTGGCCGGAGTCGAACGTCGCGCGCTCGAGGTCCGAGACGTCATAGGGCGACCAGCTGACGGTGACCAGAGTACCGCCGTCGCGCTCGTCGAACGTGATGACCGTGAGCAGTTGCAAAGGCCACTCCGGCGCCCCGGGATGGCGGGTCAGCCCACCCTCGGGGTCGGAGAACGAGCTGATGAACACCATCCGTCCGGGCTCGG
Organism: uncultured Acidobacteriota bacterium; assembly: GCA_963821585.1. Lineage (GTDB taxonomy): Bacteria > Acidobacteriota > Thermoanaerobaculia > Gp7-AA8 > Gp7-AA8 > QHVT01. The sequence continues at coordinate 528,272 of CAWGEI010000005.1, read as the reverse complement.
CGATCTCGCGGTACACCCAGCGGCCCCAGATCTCCTCCCCTTCCGTCGTGCGCATGGCGTAGTGCATCAGGCCGCCCGGGCGGAGGTCGTTCCGGCACGAGGACACCGTCACGCCTTTCGGGCCCCACCACTGCGAGAGGTGCTCGCACTCCGTCCACACCTTGAACATCAGGTCGCGCGGTGCGTCGAACGTGCGGCTGATGACGAAGGCGCCGTGCTTCCCTAGCATCCGTGCCTCATCAGGATCATTTGTGGCGTTTACGGGCATGTTTCTTCTCCTTGCTTTGCAGTTCGCGCAGATACGCGTCGAGGCGGTCGAGACTCTCTTCCCAGAAGCTGCGGTAGCGCTCCACCCAGTCGGAGACGTCCTTGAGCGGAGCGGCTTCGAGCCGGCAGGGGCGCCACTGGGCCTCGCGCCCGCGAGCGATGAGGCCGGCCTTCTCCAGCACTTTGAGGTGCTTGGAGATGGCGGGCATGCTCATGTCGAACGGCTCGGCGAGCTCGGTGACGGAGCACTGGCCGGAGGCGAGCTTGGCCAGGATCGCGCGCCGGGTGGGATCGGCGAGGGCGGCGAGGGTGGTGCTGAGCTGGTCCATGTTCGTGCTCAACCTACTGGTTAATTAACACAGTGGTTAAATACACGACGGTGTGAGCCATGTCAACAACCGGCCGCAAACGCGTCTGCTACCATCGCCCCGCCCGGTTCCCGGCTCGAATGTTCAAGCGATCCCACCGCGCGCTCTACGCAGCGTTCGATCGGTTTCCCTCGCGCAAGGGGGCGGCGATTCACATCGACCGGTTCGCCCGGACTCTATTCGACGCGTACGACGGCGGCGTGCTGGCCGTCCTCGGCGGCCCTCCGCTCTCCGCGCACCAGGTCGAGGAAGAGTGCGAGATCGTGCGCTTCCCGTTCGAGGTGCCGAACTTCTTGGAGCGCGCGCTGGCCTTCGGGAGCTGGCTGGGGCGCCACGTCGACCGGCTGGAGAGCTCGCTGGAGATCGCGCACTTCCGCGATCCCTGGAGCGGCGCGCCGATCGCGCTGCGCCCGCAGCGTAAATATGCGGTGGTCTATGAGGTCAACGCGCTGCCGTCCGTCGAGCTGCCGTCGCTCTTCCCGGGCGTCGGTCCGCGGACGCTCGACAAGATCCGCGCGACGGAGCTGGCGTGCTGCGACGCGGCGGATGCGATCGTCACGCCCTCACACACGACCGCGGGCTTCCTCGAATCCCTCGGCGTCCCGCGCGCGAAGATCGAGGTGATCCCGAACGGCGCGGATGTGACCGAGGACGTTCCGCGTCCGGACGACGCGCCCGAGACCTACCTCCTCTACTTCGGCGCCGCGCAGTCTTGGCAGGGCATCGACACGTTGCTGCGCGCATTCGCACGGCTCGCGGACTACCCGTCGCTGCGCCTCGTGATCTGCGCTTCGAACGAGTCGAAAGCGTGGCGGATCTACGTGCGGCTCGCGGAGAAACTCGGCGTCGCGGAGCGCATCGTGTGGCGGTACGAGCTCCGAGAGCCGGAGCTCGCGCGGTGGCGCCGGCACGCGGCGGTCTCCGTCGCGCCGCTGACCGACTCCCCGCGCAACGTTGTGCAGGGGTGCGCGCCGCTGAAAATCCTGGAGTCGATGGCGTCCGGCACCGCGGTGGTCGCGTCGGACGTACCGCCGGTGCGCGAGCTGATCCGCGATCGCGAGAACGGCTGGCTCGTCCACCCGGAGCGTCCCGCCGAGCTCGCGCGGGCGCTGCGCATCCTCCTCGATCATCCGCAGCTCCGGCAGCAGCTCGGCGCGGGCGCGCGACGCACGGTCGAGGAGCACTACACCTGGGAACATTCAACCGCCGCCTTACGCGACGTGTATTCACGGATTACGGGTAAAGGAGTCTTCATCGATGGACGCATGGAAGACCTATCGCACGCTCAGTCCTGAGCAGAAACAGATCCTCGGTCGGAAGCAGCTCGAGGTGGACAAGCCGGTTGGTGAGCTGCTCGCGCTGCTCAAGCCGCTCGCCGCGTGCGACACGATTGCGAACAAGTCGCAGACGCGCTTCGGCTGCACGTTCGGCCTGTTGATCGTCGTGACCTTTGCGGCGCTGATTTTCTTCTCGAACCTGGGCTGGGGTCCGCTGACACTCGCGCTCCTGCTGCTCGTCGTCGGAGCGACCATCACCGCCGGCTGGTTCTGGATCTGGCTGCGGCGCATCGACGTCTCGAACAACCTCCGCCAGTTCGTCGTGCCGGTGCTGGCGCTGTTCCGCGAGGACATCGATCCGCAGACGCCCGTCCACCTGCGCCTCGACCTCAGCAAGCCGACCGCCTCGCCGAAGAAGACGACCGAGGGTGCGCCGTACAAGCACGGCATCTACCACAAGGTGATCGACACGCTGTACGTCGACCCGTGGATGTCGGCCGAGGCGGTGCTGGTCGACGGGACGCGGCTGCGGTGGTCGGTGACGGACCGCATCCGCGAGCGCAAGAAGACCAAGCGCAACGCGCGCGGCAAGTACAAAACGAAGACGAAGTACCGCAAGGTGTCGGATCTCGAGGTGCAACTGGCGATGAGGACGAAGACGTACACCGTCGCGCACGCGGCGATCACGAACGACGGCAAGCGGAGCAAGCTGGAAGTCCAGCGCAGCGTCCGCACGGATTCGCTGGACCCGATCGATCCTCGTACGCTGATCGACGCGATCACCGGCGTCTATCGCTCGCTGAAGCCCGCCAAGGAGGTCCAGGCATGATCTGCGCGGCCGCGAAAGGATTTCTCACTCAGGCCGACTGCGGCATGCCCGCGGCGTCGGCGTGCTCGCACTGCGGACGCCCGATGTGCGCCGCGCACCTCTCGCCGGCGAGCGGCTTCTCCATGTGCTACGACTGCGCGGCGACGCAGCAGCCGCAGGATCAGCAACAACAGCAATCGCAGGACGTCGAGTACGACGACACGTGGGCGCACGGCTATCGCTCGTCGTACTACAGCTCGACCGGCTACCGGCCGTACGACAGCTCGGACACGAGCTCGTTCAACGATCGCGGCACCGCGGACTTCGACGACGACGAGAGCGCCGGCGGATTCGACGCGAGCTGAAGATGCACCTGCTCTTCCTCACCGAGACGCATCCTCCCGACCGCGGCGGGATGAGCGAGTCGTGCGACCGCATCCTGCGCGGCCTCGCGCGTGAACGGGTCCAGTTGGACGTCGTGCACTTCGACCGCCGCGCGTCGCGGTTTGATCAGCGCGCGACGTCGAGCGGTTCGATCCTGCGCGTGTCGCCGGAGGCGGACGCCGCGCACCTGATGAACCTCGTGTGGAACCGGATCGAGGGGATGGCGCCCACGCACGTCGTGGCGTTCGGCGGCACGTTGCCTCTTCTCGGCGCGCCGGTGTTCGCGGCGTGGATGCAGAAGCCGCTGGTGACGATGATCCGCGGCAACGAGCTCGACGCGGGGCTGTTCGATCCGCGGCGGCGGCCGATGCTGGATGACGCGCTGCGGCGCGCGTCGGCGGTGTGTACGGTGACGGCTTCGCACGCGGAGAAGATCGCCGCGCTGCATGATGGCGTTGAACCGCATGTCGTGGCGAACGGCATCGACTTCGAACTGTGGCAGGCGACGCCCGCGGATGCAGCGCGCGCCAACACGATCCGCGAAACCGCCGGCGGCAAGCGCATCCTCGGGCTCTTCGGCCATCTCAAGAACAAGAAGGGCGTGCCGTTCTTCGTCGACGCGCTCGTGCGCTCGGGACTGGCCGAGCGCTTTCACCTGCTGCTCGCGGGCGAGCTGGAGACGGCGATCGAAGGCGTCGCGCACACGCTGCTGCCGGTGATGGACCGCTATGAGCTGATCCCGTACTACCTCGCGTCCGATCTGGTCGTACTGCCGTCGCACTACGACGGCTTCCCGAACGTCCTGATTGAGGCCATGGCGCTCGCGCGTCCGCTGCTGGCGTCGACGGCCGGCGGGATGCGCGACGTACTCGCCGACGGCGAGGCGGCGTTCCTCTTTGCGCCGGGCGATGCGCACGCGTGCCGTGATGCGATCATGCGCGTTGCTCATGCGAGCGACGAAGAGCTGCGGCGCATGGGCGCCGCGGGTGAAACGGTAGCGCGTCGCCGTTGTGACGCGCGCGACGAGACCCGCCGCTATCTCGAAGTACTGCACCACGCACAGGAGGCATTCGATGCAAAGAGGGATTCCCGCCGCGACTCTGGTCCTGCTGCTCGCGAGCTGTGGTGGCGAGCACGCTGAGGCTCCGGCCGCTCCTGCGCCGGCTGCGACGACGACTGTCGCTGCTGCAGCTGCGCCTGCGCCATCCTCCTCCTCCCTCGGGAGCATCGCCGAGGAGAACGGCTCCATCACGATCTCGTTCATGGAGAACGGCGAAGTGCGCGAGCTGTTCGGCGACCCGCGCACGACCGGCAAGCGCAAGTACACCCTCGGCGACGGCCCGGTGCTCTACGAGGTCAAGCCCGGCGACGACGGCGGCTTCAAGCTGCGCAATCCCGACGGCTCCCTGCGCTGGAAGGTGAAGATCGCGGCGGACAAGATCAAGATCAGCAACAACGAGGAGAACAAGAACCCGTTCGAGCTGAAGGTGAAGGACCCCAACCGCGTGAAAGTCTTCGCGCCCGGCGACCGCGAGCTGGGCAACGTCCGCTACTCGCCGAACAAAGTCGAAGTGGAAAACACCGGCGGCCGCGTGATCTTCACGGCCGAGGCAAAGAAGCCGACCGGCGCTTACGGCGTGCTGCTCCTCGACAGCATCCCCGAGCACGAGCGCTACATCCTCGCCGCCGAGATCCTCTCCCGCGGCCGATGATCCACTACTACGCCCTCGGCGGCGGCATCGGCCACCTGACCCGCGGCCGCCGTGTTTTGGAGACGCTGGGACTGGAAGCGACGTTCATTACGGCGTCGGCGTATGCGTCGGATGTGCGGGTTACGGGTGGGTTTCCAGTGGTTCAGGTTCCTCCCGATTTGTCTGCCGAGTGGCTGCGCTCCATCGTTCGCGGGCGGTTGATCGTGGACACGTTCCCCTGCGGGATCCAGGGCGAGCTGTCCGGACTCGACGTGCCCATGGACCTCGTCGCCCGGCGTTTGCGGTGGGACGAGTACCGCCGCGCCGTCCCCCACCCCCTCCCACGCTTCGACACCGTCTGGCTCATGGAAGACCTCGAGCCCGCCCATCAGGCTGTTTTATGCAGTGCGTCAAAACGTAGGGCGCGGCTTCAGCCCGCCTCCCCCGGGGGTGGGCGGGCTGAAGCCACGCCCTACGTTAAATGCTGGTTGATCGTACACTCGGGGCCGGAGGAGGAAGTGCGCGAGCTGGTTGCCTACGCCGAGGAGCTTTTTCGCGTCGAGCCGCGACCCGAGCGCGTCCTCGTCGCCACCCGCTGCGCAATCGATCTACCGCCAGGCTTCGAGCTCATCGACGCCTACCCCGTGACACCTCTCTTCGCCAGCGCGGAGAAAATCATCTCCGCCGCCGGCTTCAACATCATGCTCGAGACGGAGCCCTACCGCGATAAACACCACCCCGTCCCCTTTGCGCGCCGCTTCGACGATCAGTTCGCGCGCGCGGCGGCACGTAAACGTTTTGCGACGGAACTCGTAACAACGTAATCGATGATCATTCCCCTGCTGGCGTTTGCCGTCCTCGGCTTTCTCGTGCTGGCGTGGGTCTTCGAGTTCCGCCACAAGGAGGAGATCCTTCCCACGCTGCGGCAGGGGCGGCACGTACCGCCGTTCGTGCTGGTCCTGGTGGCGGCACTGGTCGCCATCCCGATCGTCATCATGCCGCTGGCGTCGCTGGCGGAATGGCCGCGGTCGACGCAGGTGGCGTGGACGGCGGCGGAGGCGGCGGACCGCGAGACCGGCATCCTTACCATCGGCGGCCCGGAGCACTCCGCGATCCTCGGATGGCCGAACGGGAACTTCTGGCCCGAGGTGCGGGTGGAGCCGACGGAGGGCGGGAAGCTGCGGCTGCGGACACGCGGCGGCACGGCGCTCGTCCGCGCCGGCGACCAGTACGCCAACGGCGAGGTCGTGGAGCTCGGCGAAGGGCCGAAGCAGATCGGGAAGTTCTTCGTCGAATTCAAGCGCAAGGGGCTGCTCTTCCGCCCGAAGCTGATCATCGCGCGCACGCCCGTCGCGGAGCCACTGGTGATCATGGACCCGCCGTCGAAACACGCCACGAGGTTGCGCGTGCTCGACTCGCTGCTGATTCCGCGGCTCAACGACCTGCGGCGCAACGGCGAGATCGACCTGAAGAACATCCAGGCGCTCGAGGACTGGGCCGGCTCCATTCGCATCCTGCGCCCGGAGCGGGGCGAGCTGCGGCTCGTCACCGACGGCGAGGCGTGGCACGAGCTGGAGATCGCCGATGCCGCGACGATGGAGATCCTCTGGCCGCGCCGCCGGCTGGCGATGCGCGTCGCGGAGAACGACGGCGCGCCGCGGATCACGTTCGAGCCGCCGTGGACGCGGACCACGTCGCTCCCGCCGTTCGAGGGGAAGGACAGCTCACTCTCCTTCGCGCGCGAGCCGGCGATCGGGGAGAACACGTTCCTCCTGCCGCTGGGCTACGGTGCGTCCGAGTACCGCCACGGCGAGGCGCTGCAGATCTCGCCTTCGGGACTGCCACGGTTCCGCGACGGCGTCGACCTCCTGCCGGCGGCGCCCACGGATTCGCCGAAGTTCGCCCGGCGCGGCGAAGGCCTCCGCGCGGCGTTCGCACCGAACCGCTCGCTGTCCAGCGTGCGCGTCCCGCTGGTCATCCGCGGCGCGGCGGAGCGGGGACTCCTGCTGACGGTGACGATGGTCCGCGACCTGCCGACGCCGCGCGCGCTGCTCATCGCGCTCCTCTTTGCGTGGCTCGCGCTGGCCGTGTTCATGGGGTCCATCGCGTTCGGGAACGGGCAGCGGGTGCGGCTCCGCGATCTCTGGTGCATCGGCGGCGTGCTCGTCGCCGTCTGGACTCTGTTGCTCTTTCGCGTGCTGCTCGCGGTGCGCTATCTCGTCGCGCCGGCCGCTGTCGACGAGGTCACGGTGAAAGGGCTCGCGGGCTCGCTCGCGGCGCTGGTGATTATCCCGGGACTGATCACGCTCGCGGTGCGGCTGTGGCTGCACCATCGTCCGGGCATCGACGCCAACACGCACACGAGAACCGTGACGATGGCCGTTGCGGCGACACTGGCCGTCATGGCGGCGATCGAGTTCACGGTGATGCCGCAGCAGGTGCTGCCGAACATCGCCGCGCGCTTCACGTCCTCTCCATTCGATCGCCTGCTGCTGGTGGTCTACGCGATCGCCGGCTTGGCGATCGTGCGCAGCGCGGCGGCGCTGTGGCAGTTGCCCTATCGCGTGACGTTCGAGCTGGGCCGCTCCTTCTGGAGCGCGCTGGGCGACGCCGCACGGACGGACCCCGCGGCGGAGAACGTCTTCCGGCGCTTCGTCGTGCAGCCGGTGCTGCACGTGTGGACCGCGCTGCAGTCGCCCGCGGTGAAGCCGACGTTCACGATCTGGGCTGCCGGCTCGGTGGCCATCCTCGTGCTGTCGCGCTTCGCGCCGGAGTACATGCGCCAGATCGTGGCCCCGTTCTGGATGCTCGGCCTCCCCGCGCTGATCCTGCTTGCGCGCCCGCTGACGGGTACCGAGGACGCGCTGCGCGTGCTCGACGGGGATGCGTCCGGCCCGACCGAGACGCCGCTGCCGGAGGTCATCGCATCCGTCGTCCTCCTCGCGTTCGCGCCGGTGGCGATCATGTTCGGCGTCCTCGGCGACTTCGGCGCGATCTACGCCGTGCTCGCGTTCTGGCTGCCGCTCGCGCTCCTGCTCCTGCTGACGTCCGCCGCGCGCATGGCCGCGACGCTGCTGCTGGTCGTCGTCGTCGCCGTCTCCATCGCCTACTGGGCGCTCCTCGGCACGTACGCCATCGCGCCGGGGATGACGGAGCACATCCTCAGCCGCGTGGAAGTGATGAAGCACGGCTCGTCGGCGCAGGAGTGGCTACTGGACCTCGAGGCGCCGTCGGCCGGCGACGCGAAGTCCGTGACCGCGGCCAACGTGCGCAACGCGCTCGTCCACGAGTGGGAGCACATGGCGCTCGTGCGCAAGGGCGGCTGGACGGGCCTCGGCTACAACCACGCGCCCGCGTCGCAGTCGTACATCCGGCAGGACACGATCCAGTACGACAGCGTCTACAGCTTCTTCGTCGCCGGCGAGCACGGCATCCTCGGCGGCCTGCTGCTGCTGGCAATCTTCGCCGCACCCGCGATCCTCCTGCTGATGCGGCGCTCCAGCCTGCACATCGGCGACATCCTGGCCCTGGCCATCGCCTCCGCGCTCCTCGGCGAGGCGGTCGTCCACGCCGCCATGAACGTGGCCCAGGTCTGGTTCTCCGGCAGAAACTTGCCGCTGCTGGCGACGTCGTCGAACTCGGACGTACTCCGCTGGGGCCTCCTTCTCGGCCTGATGGCGCAGGCGCTGCTCTGGTCGTCCTCGTCGAACGAGACCGCGGTCACGCGGCGGAGCATCTTCGACCCCGCGTTCGCGTACGGCGCGCGGCGCCGCTGGGGACGCATCACCGCGATCGCCATCATCGCCGTCGGGCTCATCGCGGCCGTGGCGACGAAGGACTTCGCGTGGCTGGCGTTCGCGTGCGTGATTCCGCTGGCGATGGTCCTGCGCACGCGCGAATACGCCGCGCTCGCGCTGATGCCCGCGCTGCTCGTCGTCGTGCTGGTGGTCCGCGGCTCGATCCACGCGGTGCGCTCCGACGAGTACGACATCCTCACCTGGTCGCGATTGCTGAAGCGCGTCGATGAGATGTACGACGCCAAGATCCTGCGCTTCGACCCCGCGACGAAGCGCATCCTCTACCGCAATCCCGACGGCACGCTCACCGACCGCCCCAAGGGAGCCACGCTGCTCGAGGCCGAGGTCCTGCGCTTCAACGCTATGCCCGACGCGCTGCGCATGGACGGCGGGCGCGCGTCGCTGCCGGCCGCGTTCTTCTCCGGCGCCGCGACGCCGCACGACTACTACGCGCGCATGTACCAGCTCTGGCAGCAGCAGATGGAGCAGGAGCAGCGCTCGCGCCCGAGCGTCTTCACGATCCAGAGGACGGAGAGCGAAAGCGAAGGGCGTTCCGAGCTCACGTACGAAGTGCGCGGCAATCCCGATTTCAACGTCGTCCACACGTTCTCCGAGGATCTGCGGCAACAGGATTTGCAGCCGATCGCCATTCGAGGACGCAGCGGCCCGGTGCCGGTCCTCGGAAATGCGTGGGTCATGGGACGCTGGGTCTATGCGCCGAGCACCGAAGCGCGGCAACTCGGCCTCGGATGGCTGAATGTCGCCGGCGATGCGCTGTTTCGCGTGAGCCAGGAACGGCGCGCGCGGGCCGCGCAGCTCACGATCGACGAAGACCTGCAGCGCGCGACACAGGCGAGCGTCGAGGCGGCCGGCCGCGATCTCTTCGGTAACCTGCTCGCCGCGCGCGCTCCCGCGGCCCTGCCTCCGCGCGTTGCGCTCACGATCGTGCGCGCAACGACGGGCGAAGTCCTGGCCATGGGCGCCTGGCCGCGCGCCGCGTCGGGCGATCGGTGGAGATCGCGCAACGCGAGCGACGGCGAGAGCTCCTGGCGCGAGATGGAGCCGCCGCTGTCGTGGCTCGGCTCGTCCGCACCGCGCGCGCTCGCGTCCCGCCAGGCGGTCGACCACAACTTTGCCTCCATCGAGATGGGCTCGGCGGCGAAGCCGTTCTGGGCGACCGCGGTGCTGACCGTGCACCCGACGCTCGACCGCAAGCTGCTCGTCCGCAACGGCGACTGCGATCAGATCGCGAACGGCCGCTGCTACGAGCGCGAGATGTTCGGCGAGCCGATCGGCAGGAAAGGGTGGCAGGTCTCCCCGCTCGCGCGCTGGGTCGACTTCAGCACCTATCTCGCCGCGTCCGACAACCGCTATCACACGCGCCTCGGACTCCTCGGCCTGGCCAAGGAAGGCGCGAACGGCATCGTCAGCGACGGCAGGGGCCCTGAGGCGAGCGACCGGGAGTCGCTCACCGGCAGCCTGACGCCGTGGAACCGCTATCCCGCGCTCGCGGATTCGACCGAGAACACGCGCGACCATCCAGACCGGCTGGCGAAGCTCCACCAGCAGCCGGTGGCCATGGCCATGCGCGATCTCTTCGGAGCCGCCACCGGGGCCCCGCCTGCCGAAGGCGAGACGCGCCGGCATCTCCTGTCCTTCTGGTCGGGCGACGAGCGCGACGACCTGCGCACGAGCGAAGGACTCGATCCGCTGGCGATGGTGAGCCCCGAGGCGGTGGATCTGCGGCTCAGCGGCGTGAGGGACACACGCGAGTTCATCGCCATCCTCCTCGGCGGCGCGTCGAGCCGCTGGTCGAACGTCGCCGCGGCGGCGGCGTTCTCCTCTTGGGCGATGCACAAACCGGTCGTGCCGCACATCGTGGCCCGCGCCGGCGCAACCGTGCCGCTGCCGTCGCGGAGCGCCGCGTACAACGAGCGCGCGACGGCCGCAGCCGAGAAGCTGGAGGGCGGACTGCGGCGCGTGATCCGGGAAGGAACGGCCATCGCCATCCGAGGCCGCGTCGCGTCGCTGGAGCAGGATTACGACGTCTACGCCAAGACCGGCACGCTCGTGACGATCGATCCGGACCGCCCCACGTCGCGCATCCTCATGGTCATCATCGCGCGCGATGGGAACGGAAACGTGCGGAATGCGATTACGCTGTCGTTCGTCGCCGAGCGCTCCTCTTCGGGCTTCGCGACGGCGCAGCTCGGGCGTTTCCTCGAGCAACATGAAGGAGAACTGGTGCGGCTGCTCGAAACCAGGGAAGCGGGACAATAGGGATGGCACCTTTCTTCAGGAAGAAGCTGCCCGAGGGCGGCATCGCGAAAGACGCGCGCTGTCCGGTCTGCGGCGCAACGGTTTTCTACCGCGTGCCCCTCGGCCGCGCCGACGCGTGGTACCGGCAGCTCGACGAGCAGCCGCAGTGGAAGCGCCATCGCGGGCTGCCCGAGAACGCGGGCGTCGCCTTCTCCGAGCCGCGCCTGGAATGGGACCAGCCGACGTTCGAACACGCGCAGACGTTCACGCAGCACGTCCGCTGCGGCACGTGCGCGTCGCTGATTCCGCCGCAGTTCCTCGGCGATCCCGCGTCGCGCGTGCTGCTCATCACGACGGGCATGCCCCAGGCGGGCAAGACGACGTGGCTGAAGTGCCTCTTCAACCCCTCGCAGAAGAAGCACCTCATCGCCGAGCCGACCACGCTGATCAGCCGCGATCCGTACTACTACATCGAGCCGTACACGATCGCGAATCCTGACCCGCGCACGGCCGTGCCGATCCTGCTGCACGGCATGAAGCTGACGTTCCAGCGCAAGTCGATCCAGATCGCGGGGATCGACATCAAGGGTGAGGTGTTCCATCAGCGGACCACGACGCCCGACAAGTACATGCGCGTCCTGGACATCCTGAAGAACCTGCGGGCCATGCAGTTCGCGGAGCTCTTCATGATGTTCGTGGTGCCGTTCGACCCGTCGCGCACGCGGCAGAACATCGGGCAACTCGCGGCGCATCTCGTTCACGAGCCGGGATCGCGCGGCACGTGGCAAGGCGTGATCTGGACCCATCTCGATCGCGCGAAGCTCCGCGACGAGGCGGGCCTGCTCGCGTTTCTGAAGAGCAACGAGCCGGCTCTGGCCCTCGCGCGGCGCGCCATCGACGGAACGGAAGACCTCTTCGACAGCCGCTTCGTGGACGCTGCCAAGGACATCGAGCGTCTCGTGCAGAACAAGCACAACTGGACAGGAAGCCTCGATCTGCTGGAGAGTCTCACCTGGCTGCTGTACCGGATCATGGTCGGGTACAGCGCCGTCCCCGCGCGGCTGCGCACCGGCAACGTCGAGTTCTACTACACCGGGATCGGCTCCCTGCTCGTGAAGCAATGCATGCACCTGGCTTCGACCCTGTTCGCCGCGTGGGACGCCGCGGGACGCGGAGACTTCGCGCCGATGATCCGGGAGTCGCTAATGCCGGGAGCGGACTCGCGCTTCCCCGTGCTGCCGTGCGGGATCGAGTTCCTGCACGGCGCGCCGGACGAGAGCGATGGCGACGGCGACGACGGCCTGCCGGTGTGGGGCGACCTGCTGCTGCTGGAGATTCTGGGGCGCCATGGCTGAGATGGAGCTGACGGATTCGACGCGGCCTTTCCGCGAGCTGCACGGCGACTACGTCGAGAACGCCGGACAGCAGATCAGTCTCCGCGAGTACCTCGACTACTTCGAGCCCCTCGGCAGCGCGCTGGCGCGGCTGCCGGACGGCACGGGCGGCCCGTTCGTCCATCACTTCACCGACAGCGGCGGCCGCACGATCAGCTCTCTCGGCTGGGTGGTCAGCGCGAAATCCAAGCGCTTCGGCGGCTGGAAGTTGTGGGGGATGTGGTCGGACCGGCCGATGCCGGCCGTCGCGATGCCGGTGTTCTGGTCCGTGCTGTCCGATCCCGCCCGCGTCTCCGATTGGGTCGGCCGCGCGAATGAAGACGCGGAGCGGCTGCTGGACCCGGAGCGGGGGGCCGAGGTGCTGGGGGAGCTGAAGCCGGCGCGTCTGCGCGATGCGGCGTTCCGCGAGTATCTGAAGGCGCAGCTCTCCCGCGCGTACGCGGTGCCGCTGCCGCACCGGCATCCGATCGAGATCGAGCTGACGCCGAAGATGCTCGACCTGCTGCCCTGGCTCTATCTGTTCGGCCCTGTCGATCCCGCTTCGGCGCGGCTCCAGCCGAACCGGTTCAACGGCGCCGGGTATCAATACATCCTGTCCGACGAGCTGCCCGCCGTCCAGGACACCGAGATCGCGCCGGCGGTCGAGTCGATGGTCGACGCGGCCGCGAAGAGCGTGGCGTCGGGATGGCGAATGGCGACCGAGCTCCGCGCGCGGCGCGAACGTCCGCGGACAAAACCGATGAAGCCGCGGGAGAGGAGTGACATGCGCTCTGCACCGTCGACGACGCAACCGTCCTCGCGAACCGAAAAACCGGCGAAGCCCGTGCAAATGGCATGGGGCGACGTCGCCGCGCTCTGGAAGCCGCTGTACCACGTTGCGGTGCTGCTGCTGCTGGGGTGGATCGGGTGGAACGTGAACCTCATCCGCAAAGCGGCCGTCGTGAAACCGCCGGCTCCGGTGACTACCGAAGAGACAACCTCCACGTCTGCGCAGGAAGAAACGACCACGACCGTCGCACCGGTGTACGAGCCCGACCTTTCGTCAACGCGCGTCCGGAGAGTCGCCGCCGCGCTCGGCGCCCGGCCACCGCGCGGGATCCGCGTAAGCGACGCGCTCATCAACGAGATCCGCACCGGCGGCACCGACGCCGCCGACAAGCTCGCGCGAGTCGCAGTCGAGGGGTTCCTGCGCCGAAATCGCTGTTTTCAGGGCACCGAAACCATCGACGGGAAGTTCTCCACGGCGGAGCAGCGCGCGATCCGCAACTGCGCGACGCTGCAGGACGAACGGCTCATGAAGGACCGCACCGATCCCGATCCGGCGCGGGCGATCGCCTGGCTCGAAGAGCTGACGAAGTGAGAACGCGGAACGACTGTTGCTCACACATCGGGCCTGAGGAGGCCTGACATGAAATTCACGATTCTGACCCTGGCTGCGATGCTCGTGATGACCGGCTGTACGACCAGTGGGGCGACGGGCGAGCTCGTCGGCCGCGAGTGGAAACTGGTGTGGGTGGAGGAGTTTCCGACCATGCCCTCGGGCGTCGCCAACCCGACCGTAACCTTCGGATCGGATGGACGCCTCACCGGCAACACGGGCTGCAATTCGGCGAGCGCGTCGTACACGGTGGAGGGTGACCAGCTCAGCATTGGCGCGCTGATCACGACCAAGCGCGCGTGCGTCGAGTCCGCGGGGCAGCAGCTCGAGCAAGCGTACATCCGGGCCGTCGAGGCCACGCGTCGCTACCGCATCGAGGGCGCCGAACTGCAGTTGTTGGACGACGGCGGAACGGTGCTGGCCCGGTTCCGTTGACGGAGACGAAGGAATGGGAAAAGTCAGCGTATTCAACAGCGTGTCCCTCGATGGCTACTTCACCGGCGAGAACGGCGACCTGCAGTGGGCTCACGGAAGCTCGGACGATCCCGAGTGGAACGAGTTCGTCTCCGGCAACGCGCAGGGCGGCGGCGCGCTGCTGATGGGGCGGGTCACGTACGACATGATGATCCAGTACTGGCCGACGCCTCAGGCGAAGCAGAACGATCCGGTGGTCGCGAAGGGCATGAACGAGATGCAGAAGTACGTGTTCTCGCGGTCGCTCGATCGGGCGACCTGGGAGAACACGACGATCGTCAAAGGCGACGTGGCCGCGGAAGTCCGCAAGCTCGAGAGCGAGGTCGACGACATCACCATCCTCGGCAGCGGCAGCATCATCGCCAGCCTGGCGGATACGGACCTCATCGACTCGTATACGATCGTCGTCGTGCCGGTGATTCTCGGCAAAGGCAGGACGATGTTCGAAGGCGCGAGCACGAAACCGACGCTGAAGCTGACGGACACGCGCGCGTTCAAGAACGGGAACGTCGTCCTGAGCTACGAAACCTGATGGACTCGCGTGGTGTGATCCGGTCTCTGTTCGGCGCCCCGCGCGCGCTGATCGGCGTCATCCACGCGCAGGCGCTGCCGGGCACGCCCGCGAGCCGGCTGGCGGTGAGCGCCATCGCGGACGCCGCGGCGGCCGAGGCGGAGATCTACGCGAAGGCGGGATTTCACGGGCTGGTCCTGGAGAACACACACGACCGGCCGTACGTGAAGGGCGCGGCGAACGGTCCGGAGATCGTCGCCGCGATGAGCATCGTCGGCAACGCCATCCGCCGCGCCTCGTCCCTCCCTCTCGGCATCCAGGTCCTCGCCGGCGCGAATCGCGCGGCGATCGCCGTCGCCCACGCGTGCGGTGCGTCCTTCGTGCGCGCCGAGGGCTTCGTGTTCGCCCATGTGGCGGACGAAGGTCTCATCGAGTCGAGCGCCGGCGACCTCCTCCGTTACCGCCGTGCGATCGGCGCTGAGAACGTCCTCGTCTTCGCCGACATCAAGAAGAAGCACTCCGCGCACGCGATCACCGCGGACGTCGACATCGTCGAGACCGCGAAGGCTGCCGAGTTCTTCTCCGTCGACGGCGTCATCGTCAGCGGCGCCGCCACCGGCAGTCCCACCGATCCCGGCGAAGTGGAAGCCGTGAGCGCAGCCGTCGGCGTCCCCACGCTCATCGGCTCCGGCGTCACGCCCGAGAACATCGCCCGCTATCCCGGCGCGGACGCGTTCATCGTCGGCTCGTCGGTCAAGAGCGACGGCCGCTGGTCGGGAACGCTGGATGCGGAGCGCACCCGCGCGGTCTTCGACGCCTTTCTCAATGACGCATAGCAGGTTTGTCATCCCGAGCGTGAGCACAGCGCAGGGCGCAGCTGATGGTTGAAAGAAACCGGTAGGCTATTGGCGCGGATTCGATGCTGAGGCCGTCAACGCTATGGTGCCTATGAGCCCGATCCCGAGCATGGTCCCGGGAGATCGCGAACTTGGTTTGGAGAGCGTCGATGTGCAAGCAACGACGACGTCCCGTTTAGAAGACTGCAGAATCTTGATCTCCTGCTCGGGTCCGCACAAATTCATTTTGCGGAGGAAGCTGTGCCCAAGAAGCGATCGCCCGGAACGGGAAGAAGAATAAGCGAGTTCTCGATCAAATCAATCACAACGCGGCCGGAGTGGACATGGGGTCCACCGAGATATGGGTAGCGGTAGGGGAGCACCTGAGTAAGGAACCGGTTCGGCGGTTCGGAACCACGACAGCCCAGCTGAGAGCCTCGGCCGAGTGGATGAAAGCGATCGGAGTGGAAACGGTGGCGATCGAAGCCACCGGGGTGTACTGGGTGCCGGCGTACGAGATCTACGAGGAGTACGGGCTCAAGCCGATCCTGATCAACTCGCGATCGATCCGAAGCTTCAACGGCATGAAGAAGAGCGACTACATCGACTGTCAGTGGATTCAGTTGCTGCACACGTTCGGGATCCTGCAGGCATCGATTCGACCGGAAGCGGAGATGATTGAGTTGCGGGGGTACATGCGGCAGCGGCGCAATCTGACCGAACAGTGCTCGGAGCAGATTCTGCTGATGCAGAAGGCGCTGACCTTGATGAACGTACGGCTCGATCAGGCAGTCAGCGACATCACCGGTGCTACCGGGCTGCGGATCCTGCGGGCCATCGTGGATGGCGAGCGCGATCCGAAAAAGCTGGCCGAGATGCGTGACCCTGCGTGTGCCAAATCGGAAGAGCAGATCGCAGAAGCGCTGACTGGACACTATCGGGACGAACAGTTGTTGGCGCTCGACCACGCCCTGAGGCTGTGGGACTTCTGCCAAAGCCTGATGCGGGAGTGTGATGAACACGTCCAAACGGTGCTCGAGAAGTTGCCCATCAAGCAATCTCGTGAGACGCTGCCCAAAGCAAGAGTGACCAAGGGGAAAGCCAGGAAGAACGAGCTGCGCATCGCAGATGGACGCGCGCTGTTATACGAGCGGCTGGGCGTTGATCTGACCTTGATCGCCGGACTACAGGTGCTCACGATCCTGACGGTCATCTCCGAGTGCGGAGTCGATCTGAGTCGTTTCCCGACTGCCAAGCATTTTGCTTCCTGGCTGGGCCTGTCTCCGGGGACGAACAAGACAGGAGGTCGCGTGGTCAGCGCGAAAAGCCGGCGAACGACCAATCGAGCTGCCACTGCTCTTCATCTGTCAGCTCAGTCTCTGCTCAAGACTGATACCGAGCTGGGAGCCTTCGGACGCTCTGTTCGCGGCAGGATCGGTCCTGAGAAGGCCGTGACCGCCGTCGCTGCAAAACTAGCCCATCGGATCTACGACTCGCTTCGAACCGGCAGAGCTTACGCGGACCGTGGCCCTGACTATCACCACGCCGTTCACCGAGAGCGCAATCTGATGGCTCTCACCAAACGCGCCCGGCGCTTCGGCATGACCCTCGTTCCGATTGAAACGGAGGCTGCCTAGAACCCGCGTAAACACAGGAGGTTTCTTAGAAGCGTCGAGCGAGGGACCTGGGTGGGCGGGGCACGAAAACTCGTGCCTGTCGCCCCGCCCGCCCAGGTCCCTCGCTCGACGCTCGGGATGACAAACCTGGTGACGACGGGGCGATTGCCTCGAATCCTGACTAGAGCGCGTCACTTCATCTGTTCGGGTCTGTTGTCGGCGAGGCGATCCTCGAGGCCCTCATCGCTGCCCGGATCGGGAGCCGAAGTCTGTCCGGAGTGCTCCCCGCGCGACGACCCGTCGTAGCCGAGGACTTCGTCTCCCACGATGGCGTCGATCTTCTGCATCTGCTCTTCCATCGCGCCCTGCTCTTCGATTCCGCGCTCTTCCTGTGCTGGTTGCTCGTGGCTCATGACCCATGGAAGAGCAAGGAACGCTCCACTTGCGGGCTCAGCGCCAGCTGCGGCTTCGGTCGAAGCGGTTCAGACCGGATTCCGCCTGGCGAACGAGTTGAGGAAGGTTGGTTCGCGCTGCCGCGATGGATTGCTTTCGCATCAGATTCACGCCGTGTACATCATGGCATCGGTATCAACCCCTTGGACATGGATGCGACACTCAGGTTCTGCCCGAAACTTGCAGACACTCGCCGGACATGTACGCAAAGAACACGATTTGTCTCTGGTTCGACAAGGACGCGGTCGAGGCCGCGCGCTTCTACGCCGCCACCTTTCCGGACAGCAAAGTGACCGCCGTTCACGAGGCGCCGAGTGACTTCCCAGGCGGCAAGCAAGGTGACGTACTGACCGTCGATTTCACCGTCGTGGGCATTCCCTGCATCGGTCTCAACGGCGGCCCGGTGTTCCCGCAAAGCGAGGCCTTTTCGTTCCAGATCGCGACGGAGGATCAGGAAGAGACGGACCGCTACTGGAATGCGATCGTCTCCAATGGGGGGCAGGAGAGTGCATGTGGTTGGTGCAAGGACCGCTGGGGCCTCTCCTGGCAGATCACCCCGCGCACGCTGATCGACGCGATGGCGGCTGGCGGCGATGAGGCCAGGCGTGCCTTCGACGCGATGATGACGATGCAGAAGATCGACGTTGCCGCCATCGACGCAGCGCGGCGGGGCTGACGGGACCGGTTCCCGGGCTACGGCACGTACTTTCGATACCACGCCAGCCATTCGCCGAGCATGTGCACGGTGTGCGCGGGGTTGGTGAAGCCGTGGGGCTCGTCGGGATACGTGAGCAGACGTACCGGCGTCCCCACGTCTTTCAGCGCGCGGTAGAGCAGGGTCGCGTTCGCCAGCGGGACGCGATCGTCGCGCTCGCCGTGGATGATCAGCGTGGGCGTGCGCACCTTCACCAGTGAGTGCAACGGATTCGCACGCGCGAAGCGCTCCGGTTGCAGCCACGGGTTGCCCCGGAACTCCCACTCCGCGGCGACGCCGTGGTTGATGTCGGACGTGGCGTATTGCAGCACGGAGTCGGTGATGCCCGCGCCGACGACCGCCGCGCGATATCGATTCGTGTGACCGATGGTCCAGGTCGTCAGGTAGCCACCCCACGACCAGCCGCCGTAGACGAGCCGCTTCGGATCGGCCTTACCCGCGCGGATCAGTGCGTCCACACCGCTCTCGATGTCCATCAGCTCGATCTCGCCGAGGCGGCCGCGGTTCGCGGCGTAGAGCTGGCGACCGTAGGCGAGCCCGCCGCGGTAGTTCGGCCGAAATACCGAGAATCCGTTCGCCGCGAAGTAGTGCACCCACGCAGCGAAATCGTTGCTCGTGACCGAGTCGGGGCCGCCGTGCGGCATGACCATCAGCGGCGGCGGCACGCCGGGCTTCGCAGTGGGCGTCACCGTCAGCACGCCCTCGAGCTCCGCGCCCTCCGGCGACTTCCAGCGCACGACCTCCGCGTTTCCGAGCGTCCAGCCCGACACCTCGGGATTGAGATCCGTGACCACCCGCGTGGCGCCGCTCGCCACATCGAGCGTCGTCACCTCGCCCGGACTCACCGGCGTTGCGGAGGAGAACGCGAGGGTCTGCCGCGCGCGATCGTGCGCCAGCGCAGAGCGAACGACGCGGCCCTCGAAGGGAGGCGGCAAGGGAAGCGGCGTCGCGCTCGAGCCGTCCGCGGAAACTCGATAAAACCGGCTCGCGGTCTTCTCGTAGACGTGGATGACGATCGAGCGTGAGTCCGGCGACCAGACGAAGCCCGCAAGCGTCGGATCCAGTTTCGCCGCGGCATTCCACGTCTCGCCACTCTCCAGATCGTGGACCGCCAGAACGTTGATGAGGCTGAGCGTCTGATCGGCTTTCTCCCACGCCACGCGCTTTCCGTCGGGAGACCAGCCGATCGAACCCAGCGCCCGTGGCTGCGAATCGAGCTGGCGCACGAGCGCGCCATCGGCAGCGGCGATGACCTTCGGAACCTGCAGCGAGAAGGCGAAATACGGGTCCGCGGATTCAGCGGCGAGCACCACGAAACGCGTGCCGTCCGGCGACCATGCGAAACCGGTGACATGCTCCTTCCCGTTCGTGACGCGCCGCGGCTCCCCGACGCTGGCTTCGACACGGGCTTCGACGACGAACAGGTCCGCGTTCCGCCATTCCCCCTCGAACACATTCGCTCCACCGCTACGCCACTTCGCGTCCTTCTCCTCGGCGGTCCGTGCCACAGCCGCCGTGAACGCGATCGCCTTGCCGTCCGGCGAGAACGCAAATGCCTGCGGCTCGAACGTGCCGGTCTCGATCGCGCGCGCCTCCCCGCCTTCCATCCGAAGAACGTGGATCTTGCCGCTGCGCAGGAATGCGATCGCGCTTCCATCCGGTGACCACTGTGGCGAGCTCGGACTCTCCTTCGCGTACGTCAACTGCCGCGGAGTCCCGCCGCTGGCGGATGCGACGTACAACTGCCGCTCCGTCTTCCATCCGCCGGAATGATCGTCATCCGCAGGCTTCGCCGCCGCATCGAGCTTGCGAGTGGTCAGCACCCACGCGATCGACGTGCCGTCCGGCGAGATCTGCGGCTCGCCCGCCGAGCGGAGCGAGACCAACTCGTCCAGCGTCGGCCGCACCTCGGCGAATACCGACGCGGAGATCAGGACCAGAAGAAGGGCGACAATCCTGCGGCGCATGGCGCGAAGTTTAGACCGCGTGGTGCTGGATTGTGCGCCCTTCACCACACATCGCGAATTCCACTAATCCCACTGATTCCAGGAGCAGCCCGCGGGGGGTTGCGGCAGCCAGAACTTCCGGAGGTCCCAGTTGCTTTGCCCAGCCTCCATGAACTTGCCCGACCACACGCTTCCGTAGAACGAGGGATGGATCGTCGTCCAGTTGTCGATGAGATGGGCGGACCGCTCGCCCACGTTCCAGAGCTGCGTATTCGTGCTGTCCCAATACGGAACGCCCGGGAGCCATCCGCAGTGCTCGTCGCAGACCCACCATTCGTGGCACGCGTTGGCGTTCGTATAGTTGCCGTGCTTATCCTCGCTTGCCAGGACGGCGCTGCAGAGCTCACACGTGGAGTGCTTTTCGGCCGGGGTGTCGACATGGGCGGCGGTGGAGATGAACACGCGGTTCCACTGGCCGTTCTCCAGCCGGCCGAGCACGACGATCCCTTCGTTGTCTCCACTGTGGCCGCCGCAGCCGCAGTCCTCCGAGTACAGGACGTAGTAGTTGATGGCGACCCAATCCGTGAGCGTGGCGCCGCTCGTACACGTCGGATGACGCAAGCGGAACGCGATCGGCTTCGGGTCGACGGGATTGGGGCAGCTCTCATCGGGGTGCCGCAGGATTGCCGGCATGAGGGCTGTGGCGATCTGGAGCTCCGTGCCGTCGTCAATGCCGTCGCCGTCGGCGTCCGAGATGCCACCGCCGCCGCAGGAACCCCCTCCGCGCGCGCTCCACACGCGGTTGGTCCCGTCGCAGATGAACCAATCTCCCTCGGTGACCCTGGCCTCGCAGGATGAGCCCTGACCGTTGGTCCCTGACGCCCAGACCGGACCGCCCGAGCCATAGACGACGGCGTTGCAGTCGCCCTGCATCTCGAAGCTGCCCGGGCCGCCGGAGGTCATCGTGGCCCACACCGCTGTGCCTCCCTGGTAAAGCACCAGGTTGTTGTCTCCCTGATAGACGAGACTCGTGTTTCCGGACGTGATCGACTCGTTGGGGTACAACCTCCCCCCTGGTCCGATCCGGTCCTGTGCGGCTGCGGTCCGGGTCAGGATGACGACGGCGATGGAGCTCAGGGTGATCCTGCAGACGACCCTGCACAGCGAAATCCAATGTTCGTGCTTCATAGTCCCTCCGAAGAAAACCCGGCGGGCGAAAGCCAGCTCATGGTTCCGATCCTCACGCCAAGAGAGCGCGGGACGCATCCGGAACTCCTCGGCGCAATCGCGGCCGGGACCAGACGACTCCACGTGACCGTCGAGCTCGTAGTGACTACGGCCGGGCCACGCGACGCCTAGCGATTTATCCCCTTCAATAATCCCGCCAGTCGCTATCCGGTCTGGCGATCGAGATAGGTCTTGATTCTGGACCAATACTGATCGCGCCAGGCCTGTTCGGTCTCAGGGATCAGGTCCTTCGGAACGCCGCGATGCACCAGCACGAGCTCCGTCCCACCATCAGCCGTCGGCGTCAGCGTGAACGCGGCCATCGAGAAGATCCCCTCGGGAAATCGGCGGTGGCGCCAGGCCTGGACGATGCGCCGCCCGGGGACGAGGTCGACGTTGATCCCGGTGACATCGCTCTCACCGATGGAGAACGTTCCGCCAATCTCCCCGCTGATGATCGCCTGCCTTCCGGTGAACGCGCTGTGCTTTCGCGAGTCGGCCAATAGATCGTAGACCGTCGCCGGATCGGTCTTGAACTTCACGCGCTGCTTGATGGTCTTGCACATCCGGCGATGTAACCACACTCCAGGGCGCGGATTGAAGTCGTGTCCCGGCCTCCGCGCGCCATCTTGTCTGGCGGAGCGGACTACAAATACATCTGACCCAGAACCACTTTGCAGAGGAAGCGGACCCGGTTGTACGTGGCGTCGGTCACGGCCACGGCGCCTTGCGCGAAGCGGGGCGAGCCCGCCGCGGGCACGTATGTCACGAACAGCGCGCGGAGATCCTTGATGACGTTCGCACCGACCTTCGGATGCGCGACCATCAGTGCACCGGGCAGCGGCTCCGACGTCGCCAGCACCCGCAGCTGGCTCTTGTGCGCGGTGTACAGGGTCTCGGAAATGCCGCCCGCCGCCACTGTGCCGTCGAGGACCACATCCACGATCTTCTTCGTCTGGTCACCGACGAACTTCACGCCGCCGAGGTCTTCTCTCTTGAGCTGATGCTTCGACAGAACCAGCAGGGGGAGGAGATGCGTCGTTGTCGATCCCTCGTAGCCGAGAGCGAGCGTTTTGCCGCGAAGTCCCTCGACCGAACGGATCGGCGAGCCCTTCGCCACCACGAGCATGCTGCGCAGGTCGCCCGCTTCCGCGACCACCGGTTGCGCCTTGAACTCATGGTGAGCCTTCACGTATGGCGCCGGCCCGAGAAACGCGAGATCGACTTTGCCCTCGCGAAGCGCCGCGTACTGTTTCTCCCCGTCTTCGAACACGACCATCTCGAACGCGTACTTCGGCGACGCGTTCATCTGCCTGAGGAACGGCGCGAACGAGTCGGCCGCCGTCTGCTTTCCCTTCCCCTCGGCCACGCCGATCTTCAGAGTCTGCCGCGATGCGGCGGCGATGGGAAACGACAACAGAAGCGTCAAGCCGAACACAGTTGCAATGCGCATGAGATCCTCGGGAAGCAGCGGTGAGTCAGGCGGCTCATCGAGCGTGTGGGGAGTCGGTCATCGATGTTCGACAGTGTCATTCGCGCACCGGCAAAGAGTCGAGGCTTCCGCTGCGCGGTGTTCGGCCTCGCAATGACGATTCTAGCCCGTCTGGGACCGTGGTCCTGGCCCGGCTGGCCCGCGGTGACCGTGCTCGATTTTGCCTTGGCCCATGCTGCTCCGAGCGTTGCGGGGCCGGTCGTCAAAGGCGCGGGCCTGGTCGCGCTCCTCATCGTCAACGCCGGGTTCTGGGCGCTCCTTGCCTATGCAGCCCTTCGCGTCGGGCACGCCGCGATACTCGCGATCCGCGGCAGATCCTGAACCCCTTCGCTCTCGCGTGCGATCCGTCGATGGGTGAAAAGGAGCGCCGCGAGTCAGTCAAATCGACCGTCCAGCGTCGCCCTCGAGAACCGATGTCTTCAGCTGCGGGCGGCCTCCGCTCTTCCACAGAGCAGCGGTGTGTACCACCCGATACCGGATTGGCCCACCGTCCGGCCTTTCGCTACGGGTAATGGGGCGTGGGATGCAGACGAACTCCGTGCGCATCTGATCGGCCGACAATCGGACCTTCGCATAGCCGTGTCCTCCAAGATCGACGAACTCGAGGTGCGGAGCCAGATTGGGGTTGGACAGCGACCGTGCGCGCTTCAGATCGAAGCTCTTCGCATATTCGAGGCACGCACGAACGCCGTGCTTCAGCAGCATGTTGAAGGTCCAGTCCGGCTTTGCCCCCGCCTCCTTCCTGTCCGCAAGAAACAACGGTCGTAGCGCAGCGTCCTTCGGCAGTCTGTGCTCATAGGACTCCATTGCTCCGGGGCTGACGAGAGACCCGCCGACGAAGCTCAACCCGACCGGCTCGAACTTGCCGGGCGGAAGCTCCGCAGCCGCATATCCGGCCCAGAAGCTGTGACGGTCGCCCGAGACGATGGCGAAGCCGGTGATCTTCGCGTCGCGCACGAGATGGTAGATCTCGGCGCGCTCCGCCCAGGCGGTGCTGTAGTCACCCCCGCCCAGCGCGGCAAACGTGTTGGGAGGCCAGGACTCCTTGGTGAGACCCGCGGGGAGGTTCTGCGGGTCGGCGCGCCATTCCAGCGCGCCCAGCGAGTTGCCCCAAACCTTCCACACCGCGGTCGAGCTCTCGAGCCGGTCCTTGAACCATACCTTCTGCTCCGCCCCGAGAATCGTTTGCTGCGGCGCGCTTCGTTGCGGGTTGGGCACATGCGCATCGTTGAAGCCGACTTCCGCCGGGGGATTGCCGCCATTGAAGCCGCGCCCGCCGTCCAAAATCTGCATCGCGGACTCAGGAAACATTCCCATGAACTCGCTGCCGCCAAGCTTTTCGAGAGACGGATCGCTGAAGGGATCCGCGCTCCGATAGCTGTGCTGATCGGTAATGATCAGGTCCAGGTTTTGACCGTAGCGCAGCGCCCGGTAGGCCTTGAGGCTGTTGATCGCCGTCAGGTTGTTCGGCTCCACCCCCAGCCCATTGCTGTCGAACTCCTGGATCGGAACGTCTTTTACGGCGGGAGGATCGAAGCTTTCGAGTAACCGGCTCCCCCGGGCGACCCGTGCTGGGAGATATTCAAACCAGGCCTGATTCGCCGCGACCTTGATGCTCTGGCCCGGCTGCTCGAACTCCCCCGCCTTGACGATGCTCTGCCAACCCTGCCACGAGAATTCGTGGTTGTCCCAGATCGCCACGAACGGCCAGCGCGCGCGGGCGTCCTGGAGGTCGGGATCGGCGAGATAGGCCTTGTAGATGGCCCGGTAGCCCTCGACGGTCAGCGGGATGTGGAAGTTGCCGACCTTGTGGCCGTCCGGGATGCGCGCAATCTCATAGATCGTGCGGTCGTAGCGTGTCTTCACCTCGTCGGGATACTGCACCACCTCGTAGATGAAATCACCGAGGTGCAGAACGAAACCGAGCTGTTCGCCGGCGGGAGCGCGTTCATCTTCGTAAATCATCCGCCGATAGGCGTTCAGTTTCCCCTCGTTGATATCCTGACAGCTCACGAATGCGAAGTTCACAACGCGGGGATCGTTCGGCAACGGCGCCGTAATCGTGCGACCCACCCGGCTGCCATTCCCGTCGCTGTCGGTGAACCGGTACCAGTAGGTGCGCGCCGGCTTGAGTCCGCCGATCAGAACGCGCGCCGTCCAATCCGCGGCGCTCGAGACCGGGCCTTCGCGTGCGCAATGACTCGGCGGAATACCTCATCCTCGGCTACCTCGACGGTCAGGAGATGGCGTGTGCCCTGGGCGAACGGACGCCTGGTCCACAGGATGACGCTGTGCGGATCGGGATCGCCCGAGGCGACCCCCTGTGGATAGAGATCACGCCGTTCCTGCCAGTGCACCCGCGAGCCGCAGGCCGGTCCGACCCATGCGAACGAAGCACCGATTGCTGCGGCGGCTTTGAGGAAGGATCGGCGGCTGATCTTCATCGTCTCACTCCGTCCGGACTGGAATTGGACACGCGGTTTCGACCAACGATACGAAGACCTGTCGAATCTCCCGGTGGTCCGCGACCGCTGCGAGGATGGCACACCGCGGCTCAGCATGGGACTGGGCCTTCTCGATCGTCACGAGAATGTCGCCATCCGTTTCCGTGCTCGGGCGCACACGATCGACTGGACGCAGGGCGTACACCGAAGATGCTTCAGGGCCGCAAAGGTTGGATTGGCTGGGAGTACTGGACGAAGCTGCGAACCGCAGTGCTCGCTTGTGCTTGAAGAGCCAACCGAGCCAGTTCACGATGGAGAGACCTGCCACGCGGCGGAACTCACGCTCGTTGTTCGAGACTAAGGTCAGCTTCCGAGCAAACGCCTGTGATGCGATGAGTGTGTCGAGCGGGCCGATCGGCGTGCCGGCGCGTTCGAGTTTAGCCCGGATCTGAGCGTAAACGATCGCATCGCCGGAACCAAAGTCGATGACGGCCAAGGGACGAAGAAAGTTCTCGACGAGTCGAAGCGTCTTCACCGCTGACGAACTCTTGGCGGCGCCGGTGCGGAGCTCCGCTTCCGTGATGACGCTGAGCGCAATGTTTTGGCGTCGAGAGCAACCGCTCCAGAACAGATTTGCTCTGCTTGAGCGCGTAGATGCAGGTGGCAGTGTCGAGAAGGAACTTCACGGCGAGGTTGTCAGCCGAGTTTCGTCTTTTTTCGACTTCGCCTTGCGATGGACGCTCGAAGTCGCCGGGTATCCCGGCGAACGAGTCCACGTAGCCTTCCCGCCACTCACGGACGGGTTCAAGAATCACCGACTTGCCTTCGCGGTGAATGAGAACCTTGTCGGATTCGAAACGGAACTCCTTGGGGAGCCTCACCGTCGACTTCGCCCCGTCCAGAAGACGTTTGCCACCTTTCGATCGGCTGAAGTTTTCGCCATGATAGCTACCAAGCCGCCACCCTGCTCCCAAAATCATGCGGCTTCGCCCATCAGACGGCTCAGGTAGCATTGATGGGTAGCCTCGGCTTCGCGAAAAAAAACCCCAAAATTCGCGAAGGCGTGGCTCTCGACCAGAGTAGGCGCGCGATCGATGGTCGCATCCACCGCGTCGATGCTTGATCGCCACGCTCCGATCGCAAAACGCCGTGCCAGCTCGCCGAGTGCGTCGGCATCCCCGCTAACGGTCAACCGTCGGTGAGAGCTGATGTCATTGATGGAAACGAGGTTGATCCCATTCGCAGGTGAAACACGTTGGAGGGGAGAGCCGAAAGCTGAGAGCTCACGAATTCGATCGGCCACGCTGTAGACGAGAAGCAAGACGAAATCGTTCAGCTTTGCGTCTGATGCTCGCCGCAACTTGGCGGAAAGACGGTAGGCGCGCTGGTAATAGTCCGGCGAGTAAGCGGTCGACGAGACCTGATTCAGCAACTCCTGCTCTACAACAGTCAAGCGGTTGCGAGTCACGTCCGCATCGAAACCGATTGGCATCTCGCCATGCCACCCGTGACGTAGGATGGCGCGTGCATACTCTCGTTTGGCACCGGCAATGAAGTCCCCGAAGACCCGTCGCTCCTGTGTCCAGTCGATCGCGAGCGCCAACAAGTTCTGAATCTGGCCGAGATCGGCATCCGGTCGCAAGGCCCCATCAATCGTCGACGTCATCAGATACTGGGCGACCTGTCGAGTCACGCCGCTGTCTGCAGATCCGTCGGTCGCATCAATAACGCCGCGCATCGTGACGCGATCGGTCAGACCGGCGGTTCCGAGCGCCTCGATCAAATTACAAGCAACGGAAGCGGGCTCTTCCCAGATGGCGCGCATGTAGAGGGAAGGAATTCCCGCGCCAATGTCTGGCAGAGCCCCGCCGGACTCGCGGTAAAGCGCAGCGAGAGACATCGAAGTTCGACGTCCGAGGTACACATCTCGCGATGTTCTCGCAACGCAACGAACCCGCAATGCGCGCAACCAAGCTCCGAACGCGCCGGCCAAGTCGCGAAGCTCGACTGCGAGGCGGCCGTATCCCCATAGCGCTGCCGAGTCAAGTGCGTTCTGCGTGAGGAGCTCGTTGTACAAATCGGACGCAACCTCGAAGTCGCCTCGCAACGTCGCGAGCAATGCGCGACGGTCGAGAACGGCGGGATGCGAGTCCTTCCGGCGGGGGTCGCTTAGAATCGCATCTGCCTCTGAAAAGAGTCCACCACGCATCATCAATTGGGCGGCTTTCAATCGAATGATCGCATCGTCGGGGGCGGCCTGCAGAAGCCGCTCGGCCAAAGCTGAGGGATCGATCGGACCGCGCACCAGTGCGATATCTGCTTTCCGAGTCAGCCAAATGGCATCGCTCGGCTTGTGCGATAGACAAATGTCTAATAGGGCGTCGACACGATCGAGTCGCGGGTGTACCTCGCGCGACGGCGCACCCAATGTGGCACGCATCTGGTCGAAAACCTCGCGCGTGAGATACTCGAGCGTCTCACCGAGAAAAGGGGTCCAGTGGTCGACGATCCGCTGTTGAGCCTCGTCGCGCAGTGACGCTGGTCCGTTGATAAACGCTGCAAGCGCTTGCGCCAACGTCTGGATGCTCGTCAAGTCAGTACCGTCTTCGAGCAGCACAATCCGGAGCACGGCATGCGTCGTTTTGCAATCGTAAGTGTTGAGCCGTGGCAGGTGATCGGCTGCGAAGGCGGCAGTCTTGGACTTTACATCGTCATTCGCGAGCTTGAGCAGCGACAGGAACTCCGACATCGCGATGACATTGCCCGGCTGGTCGGCCAACAGCGCGATGTACCTCTGCAGAGCCATAGGGATGGCATCCGCGTCGTTTCGCGCGATCCGCATCGCGAGCTCCGCGGCACGATAACGGACATTTTCGACCGCCCGTCCGCGTGACGGGAGATTCGCCCATGTTCCGGCCCAGCGGTCGAGCACCGCCACAGCAGCAGAGGCATCGCCTCGGACTTCGTAGAGTGCGCAAAGTACGTTCCACGCGGACGGGTGCTCTGGCTGTGTTGCGGTAAGGCCTGTCAACTCATCGATCAATTGCTCCATCTCTTCAAGCATCTGTTCTTGCGTGCTGACATGCTCGAGTTGCATCGCGGCGATCTCCGCCCGATGTACGATCCAAGCATACGAATCGTATGTTTTGATTGAGTCATGGCTGGCGAGGTTCTGAGCCGACGCAAACGCTGCAACGGCCGCCTCGCGGTCAACGCGGGCCAGAATGCGGCCACGGAGTGCCTCTGCGCGCGCCCAATGCGTGTAAAGCCACTTGTCTTTCGCTTGTGGCATCGCCGCAGCAGTAGCAAAGTAGACGGTTGCGCGCTGCAGCAGCGCTAAAGCTTCTGTGGTCTGATTCAGGATGTCGTACTGCGTTTGCGCCGCGTACCGAAAAACAATTCCAGCCGAGGTGACGATGAGCGTCGGGTCAACCCACTTCGCATCATTCTCCGTCACCTTCAAAAGCTCGATGGGCTCTGTCGGAGTCCTCTGGACTGCTATGCCCAGTTCGTTAAGCATTCCTGCATCGATGCGATCGATGCGATCCTCGAAGAAACGAAGGTGATCGGCGCGAGTCATTGCGCGCGCTGTATTGCCAAGGCGGCTCGAAAGCGTATCAGCCTCGGAGCCGTACTTCATGCGAGAGATCATCAGATGCGCGACGATTTCCGCGTGATGGAGCTCTAGAATCTGCCTTGGTTCAACCGAGGTCTCGGCAGCGTCAGCCAAAAACTTCGTCGCGTGATCTAGCAGTGGAACAAACGTACGTCGGATACTCGGCGGCAGGATGCTACCGGCTGTCCGCCACATGCCCTGGACGAAAACTGCGACTTCGTCAGGATCGAGTGGCTTGTGCTTCGTCCACGCGTCTACGAGTCGGTCCAGCAATTCGACAGCCGAGTCTCGTAACGGTAGCCGCGGCACCGCCGCCGCGAGGCCTTGGACGGTCTTGGCATTCCTTGGGTCGTCCGCGGCGAATGACTTATCAATCAAAGCGGCCATGAGCACGACTAAACGTGCCTCGAATGGGCGCCACGAAACAAACCCAGACGTCTTAGCGGTGAATTCCGTCTCCGCAAATATCTGTTCGTCCGTGCCGACATGCTCGATCCGCATCGCAGCGATTTCCGCAGGGTATGTTTTGATTGAGTCATGGCTGGCGAGGTTCTGAGCCGACGCAAACGCTGCAACGGCCGCCTCGCGGTCAACGCGGGCCAGAATGCGGCCACGGAGTGCCTCTGCGCGCGCCCAATGCGTGTAAAGCCACTTGTCTTTCGCTTGTGGCATCGCCGCAGCAGTAGCAAAGTAGACGGTTGCGCGCTGCAGCAGCGCTAAAGCTTCTGTGGTCTGATTCAGGATGTCGTACTGCGTTTGCGCCGCGTACCGAAAAACAATTCCAGCCGAGGTGACGATGAGCGTCGGGTCAACCCACTTCGCATCATTCTCCGTCACCTTCAAAAGCTCGATGGGCTCTGTCGGAGTCCTCTGGACTGCTATGCCCAGTTCGTTAAGCATTCCTGCATCGATGCGATCGATGCGATCCTCGAAGAAACGAAGGTGATCGGCGCGAGTCATTGCGCGCGCTGTATTGCCAAGGCGGCTCGAAAGCGTATCAGCCTCGGAGCCGTACTTCATGCGAGAGATCATCAGATGCGCGACGATTTCCGCGTGATGGAGCTCTAGAATCTGCCTTGGTTCAACCGAGGTCTCGGCAGCGTCAGCCAAAAACTTCGTCGCGTGATCTAGCAGTGGAACAAACGTACGTCGGATACTCGGCGGCAGGATGCTACCGGCTGTCCGCCACATGCCTTGGACGAAAACTGCGACTTCGTCAGGATCGAGTGGCTTGTGCTTCGTCCACGCGTCTACGAGTCGGTCCAGCAATTCGACAGCCGAGTCTCGTAACGGTAGCCGCGGCACCGCCGCCGCGAGGCCTTGGACGGTCTTGGCATTCCTTGGGTCGTCCGCGGCGAATGACTTATCAATCAAAGCGGCCATGAGCACGACTAAACGTGCCTCGAATGGGCGCCACGAAACAAACCCCGACGTCTTAGCGGTGAGCGGGTCACGTGCCAGGAGATCTCGCCGAGACCGGAGCAACGCCTGCAATCGATTCTCGATCCGAGTGCGCATCGGCGTGTGCGACCTGACCATAAGGTAATCGACGTCTTCGGTCACATGCTCGAATGCAGCGGCGTTGAGATCGTCGACTGCCGCACACGCAATCATTTGCAGAGCCCCAACCTCTCTGCTCAGCACCCGTAGCGGCACGTTGTTCTCGTCGACTTCGGCGAAAGCTGCTCCGCTTGACGAAACCAGCGCTAGCGCCGCATATGGCGACTCTTCGCCAGTGCGCACGGGCAGGGCAGCGAAACAGAAAGATTCGCTGAAATCACGTGTCGTCGATTGGCCTAGGGACCACGTGCCATCGTCATTCTTCAGCAGACCGGCGACCGGCCACGCCTCGGACGTCGCCATCGCCCAATGCGCTAGGTACTCATTCGCCTCTGCGCGTACTCTTAGTGAGGCTACGCGACGTTTGACAGCTGCCACATAGCGCGCGTCCAACCGATACAGAGACTCTATCTTTGTTAACCAATTTGCGATGACGGCGCCGACGTCCGGCGTATCCGATACAAGTCTTTGCGCTTCGTCGGCAAAAACCTCAAATGAACGGTTCTCCAGAACTGCCTCCGCAAACCGTCCAAAGATCAACGCGACACGCGTAAACTCATCGCTTTCCCGGTCCTTGTCCACATCCTGCCAGCGGGACATGACACCAGAAATGCACCAACCAAGCTCGAACGCGAACTGCAGCTCGCGGGCGACCACTCGGGCGCCCAGTTCATTCGCGAGGCCTGCGCCAATAAGGACACTTGCGGCGGGCGGAATCGGTGCATTGAGGAACACGCGGCGAATTGCACGAATGACTGCGCTGTTGCTTAAGAGGAGCTCAGTGTGGCGAGCCGATTCACGTCTGACCGAAGATGGGAGTAACGGGTCAACTGTCGATATGAAAAGGTCTAATGCTCGCGCCTGCGTCCATCGCCGCTGGAGCTCGATTGCTACCTCACTGAAAGGAAAGGAGCCAGCCATGACTGTCGTCGCATCCCGCGTGAGCGAGAGGAAGTTGGCAACGTCCGAGTCCTCGCACTTGTGCGGCTCGGGATCCCCGACGCGGAGCGCGAACTTTCCGTCGCGCGCCGTCACGAAGGCTCGGCCGGTTCGTGCGGAAAGGTACGCGAGATCAGTGCTCATCGGCGGTCATCCCATAAGATACCAGCCGCTAAGGCATATGCCTTCGCGCGTTCAAGATCGTGTTCGTCGTCAGGAGGTTCGGGGTCCGCCATGACGACGACACGCGCGAATGCTCGATGCGTGAATGTGCCGTAGATGTGCGCTTCCATGAACACATCTGTTGGACGAGAACCATTCGACGCTAGAATCATACGTCGGAGGTCAGTCTCCGTCGCGCCCGGATAGAGGAGACGCGCGAGTTTTGCGACCGTCAACAACGTGCGGTCTTGCCACACCGCGCGATATCCGGGCGGCTCATTATCGAGGTATTTCTGCCGGAAGGAATACGAATTCTCCTCTAGCAGCGACACACGATGAGCAATCATCGGCAACTTCAACGTCACGCCGATAGGCCCATAGGAAACGGGACCGAAGCCGTTGCTGGAAACCGCCGCGTAGATTGCGTGAGTCGAGATCTCTGGACCACCGACGGCGCTCGCACCCATTGCACGCTGGGCTGAGTTCTCGGGCGACGCTGGACGACGATACTGCGCGTTCATCGCGCGTTCGTAGTTTAGGTAGAGCATACGGCGATCCTTCAGCATCGACCACAGAACGCCCACGCCCATTCCAACGACGACTACCGCTTGATCAGATAGTTGCTCGAGCCAGATGAGTTCGGATACGGCACGTCGTGCAAAGGCGTCATTTCGCGCGTCACTCTCGCGATCGAACAACGCCTGCCGCTTCGCCCTCGCGAGTTTAACGTTCGGAAAGTCGTCAAACCGCCAACAATGCGGGCAGAAGATCTCGTTGATCTGCACACCTTCATCGCAGTCCCTGCACTTTCCTGACGTCACGCCCGCCATGTTGGTCACTCTACCCGAAGTGGGGAGTGACGGCGGTCGCCGGAACCCTACCCGTATCCTCAAATTTCCGGTGTGCGCCGAGCGGCCGGCGTTCGTGCGTCGGGCTTGGTCTTGCGGTTGCGTTGGCGGCGTAACGGCCGTCTGGTTAGAGGTGCTGAATCCTTGTCGCGCCCGTAGGTGTTTGATGAGGGGCCATCCCTTCCACTTCCGGAACGACGTGAGGGGCGTTGCCTCCTATCCCATTCATCGTGGGTAGCGTGACCTAGTGTTCGATCGCGATTGAAACCGCCAGTTGCGGCACGACGGGATCGGAGCGACCATGGAGCGTGGGAGGGTGTGAGATGGGGAAGAAGTACATCGTTCGCCTAACGACGGAGGAGCGGGAGCGGCTGAAGGCGTTGGTGTCCAAGGGGACGTACAAGTGCGCGGAAGATAAGACGTGCGCGCGTGTTGCTGAAGGTCGACGCCGACGGGCCCGGCTGGACGGACCAGCAGGCGGCGGACGCGTACGGGATGCGCGCGAATACGGTGGCGGACATCCGGCAGCGATTCGTCGAAGAGGGGTTGGATCAGGCGTTGGAGCGGAAACAGCCGGACGAGCCGCCGAGGCGGCGAAAGCTTGATGGCGCTGGTGAGGCACGGTTGATTGCCATGGCGTGCGGAGAGGCGCCGGAAGGCCGGGCG
The DNA here is from genome assembly GCA_963821585.1 of uncultured Acidobacteriota bacterium. Classification (GTDB taxonomy): domain Bacteria; phylum Acidobacteriota; class Thermoanaerobaculia; order Gp7-AA8; family Gp7-AA8; genus QHVT01. The sequence goes on along the minus strand of CAWGEI010000005.1, from coordinate 495,144 downwards.
CGGCGGACGCTGAAACTTCTGGCCGGTCAGCTCGTGGAGCTTGCGATCGTCGATGGCATCTCCCACGAGACGGTCCGGCGGACACTAAAAAAAACGAGCTGAAGCCGCACACAAATCAGTACTGGTGTATCCCGCCGAACCAGAGCGGCGAGTTCGTTGCCGCGATGGAAGTTGTCCTCGCGCTCTATCACGAGCCTTACGATCCGACTCGACCACTGGTGTGCATGGATGAGACAAGCATGCAGTTGGTCGGAGAGACCCGGACGCCGATCGCGGCCGGTCCGGGCCGCCCACGGCGCATCGACTACGAATACGAACGCCGCGGAACGGCCGATCTGTTCATGTTCACGGAACCGCTTGGGAACTGGCGCTGCGTCGACGTGACAGAGACTCGAACGCGAATCGATTGGGCGCTGCAGATGAAGAACCTGGTCGACGTCTACTATCCCGAGGCGAGGATGATTCGAGTGGTGATGGACAACCTGAACACGCACACACTCGGCTCACTGTACGAGGCATTCCCACCAGAAGAAGCTCGGCGACTCGCCGAGAAGCTCGAACTTCACCACACGCCGAAGCACGGCAGTTGGTTGAATGTCGCCGAGATCGAACTCCGCGTGCTGACCGTGCAGTGCCTCAACCGCCGCATCCCGGATGCGGCCACTCTCCGTCGCCAAGTTCACGCGTGGGAAGCCGACCGAAATGCTTCAGGCGCTCGCGTTGACTGGCAGTTCGCGTCTGACAACGCACGCATCCACTTGAAACGGCTCTACCCACGTTTTCAAAACGTGACACGACACTAGGACTGGTTGAGCTTGACCTGCTCGGCCGAGGGCAAGCGGATGCCGGTCTACGTCCACGTCGTCGATGGCGAGTCGTCTACAGTAAATACATCTGACCCAGAACCACTTTGCAGAGGAAGCGGACCCGGTTGTACCTGCTTTCGCGGATCGAGGGCTTCCGCGCCGAGGAGCGCCGGCGGGACCGCCGGCGCTCCGCAGAACACGTCACCACCAACCCGTCAGCCAGCGCACGCCCTGAATGACGGCCGAGCCCAGCGAGGCCCGCGCGCCGAATGCCAGTGCGCCGCCGCCGACTCCGGCCGGGCCGCCGAGGAGGCCGACCACCGCACCAACGGCTGCGCCGCCGACGTCGGCGCCGAGGACCGCCTTGACACTGAACGTACGGTTGGTCCGCACGGCGAAGCGCCCGTGGCGCGACGCTGCCGGCTGTTCGCCGGCCAGCGCGAAGACCCAGCGCTCCAGGTTCGCGCTCCAGTAGCGGGCCGAGTGCATCGCAATCGACACCGGAACCCCCGCCGCAAACACCTCTCGCTCGTCCGGAAGCTGCAACGCTTTCGCCTTCAGCGCTTCCAGCGACTCGAAAAAGGCCGGGTCCTCGCCTCCTTCATAAGTCTCCAGGATCGACTGGAGCTCACCGAGGATCGCCGCCGCCTCGGCCGAGTACCGCTCGGGGTGATAGCGAAGCCCGCTCTTGCCCGGGACCATGCAGAAGTCGTAGCTCACATTCGAGTCGTCGATTCCGCGGCGGGCGAAGAAGGCCTTCGACTTCGCCTCGAGGATCGCCGGAAGCCCCTCGATGTCCCGCAGGTCGACGCTTTCGGCCACGAGCTCGGTCAGCACCTCTTCCTGAAATTCGTTGTGTACCTGCCCGGCGAATTCGAGCGCCTCCGCGTAGGTGAGGCCTTCCATGCCGGATGCGGCAAATTCATTGCCGCAGGTGCGCGCTCCTCCCTCCTGGGCCATCGCCACGCTGGTGAACGGGACGAGCGCAAAAGCCGTGATGACCAAAATTCGAGCGATCTGACGCATAGATTCCTCCTGGATCGATTCACGTGTGGAAAGCGACCGGCAGCGTTCCGTCTTGCTACAGCCAGCCGAACGCACAGGCGATCCCCTGCCCGATCAGATTTCCCGCCGATCCCGCGCCGGCTCCGAGCAGGCCGCCGGCGAACACCCCCACCGGACCGGCGAACACGCCAAGGGAGCCGACCGCGTACGCACCGCCCACATCGGAGATTCCCGCGGAGAGGAGGCTGACTTTGCACTTCTGTTTGTTCGTCTGGATCATCCGGGGACGGCCGGCGGCCGGCGCATCGACTTCCGCGGTGAGCGAATCGAGCCACCGGTCGGCGTTCGCCTGCCAGTACTGGAACGAGTGAATGGCGATGGTCACCGGGAGGCCGGCCATGAACACGTCCTGCGCCTCGGGGAGCTGCAGGGCCGCCGCCTTCAGCTTCTCGAGCGAGCTCAGAAAGCTTGCGTCGTCGAGACCGTCGTAGGAGAGGATGAAGCGCTCGAGCTCCGTGAGAATGGCGGTGGCTTCCTCGGACTGCCGCCCGCGGACGATTCCGAGCGTCTTCTTGCAGGGGCTGAAGCAGAATTGGTAGTGGTGGCCCGAGATGTCGATGCCCCGGGCGGCGAAGAACTCGGCGGTGTTCCGCTCCATGACCTCTTCAATGCGCTCGACGTCCTGCAGGGAGACGTCTTCCGCAACCAGCTTCCCGAGCAGCTCTTCCTGATACTCGTCGTGAAGCCGTCCGGCGTAGTCGAGCGCCTCCGCGTACGTCAGCCCCTCCACGCCGGCCGATGCGTACTCGTTTCCGCAAACCCGCTGGGAGGGATCCTGGGCGTAGAGCGCGGACGCAGAGAGGAGGAAAACCAAAGCGATGGTGCGCATACTGCGAGTGATGTTGAGCATGGATCTCCCTAGCCTTGCGCGAGGTGCGCAAGAACCTTTCTGATTTTGTGGCGGCCGGTGAGCTCGAGCACTTCCCGGCGCCTCGGGCCATTGCGGTTAGCAAAAGGCATGACAACCGGAAGGCCGTATAGGCGTCACTCGGCGACCAGGTCTACTCGATCGGTTCCGATGGTCGAACTTCGGTGCTCGCGCCAGTCGTCCTGAAACGAAAAAAGCCTCCAAGGAGGCTAGGCCAACAAACGCTCCGGGCCGGGCCCGGTGGCTGGGAGTACTGGAGGAGTATCGAACCGCCGTGCTCGTGTGCTGACGAAGTAGCCCTGGCGCCCCGTGTGTCGACGTCAGCGCGGTGATCCGCGAGCACGACCTGCTCTATGTCAGCGACAGCGCCATGATGTGGCGGCGGTTCACGTTCGAGACCGCGCTCGAGGAGAACCGCAATCTCTGCCTGCTCGCGCATCCGCATTCGTGGCTGCATCCTCAGGACGACTACGTGGCAATGATCCGTGAATTCGAGTCGCGCGAGGTGCAGGCGGTGATCGATCGCTACGACGCATTCGTCGATGCCCTCGCCGCCTACTACGAGAGCCGGCGCGCCGAAGGCGTTTGACGTGATTCGCTCGGGCGTGCGACTGCCTCTTTCTCTTCCATTCCGAGGAGGCCGGTGGGGTGGGCACCGCGAAGCGAAATCCGAAGACATGTCCCTAATCGTCTTGTTCCTCAAGGGTAGGCGCTCCTGCGGATGCTGATCATAAGCCCCCACGCACATTAGCCGAACGCAGCGAACCCGAACAGCCGGAGCATGTTACGATCATTTCGGCTGTAAGCCCCTGAGTCCGTTATTCATCAAGTTTCGATCCCCCACCTGATCCACAACTCGGCGGACAAGCTGCCAGTACGAAGGACGGCGGAGCGTTGCGGCATGACGGACTAAAGATGTGGTTCGATGAATGGCTGCTCAGCCCAGCGAACAGCATCCCGGCGAAGATCCAGGAAGGGCTGGAGTTCTCGCGCGTGTTGGTTCTCTGCATGTCGGCCGGCAAGCACAATATCCGGTTGACCGTGAAGCGTCCGCGAGTCACGGACATCGAGAGGCCGGAGCCACGATCACTTTCACGTACTGCCATAGGACTCTGCTGCGATGAAACCTACTCCAAACCCACTCAGTCAGTATCACGTGTTCCTTGCCTCGCCCGGTGACGTGGGAGCGGAACGGCAGTACGTGCGCAGGTTCTTCGATGAATACAACCGCCACACTGCCCATATTTGGCGTGCCCGGTTCGAGGTTGTGGACTGGGAGAACCACGCGACCATCGGCGTTGGCCGGCCCCAGGAACTGATCACGCAGCAGACGCTGGAGAAGTACCGCGACTCGCTGGCGTTGGTCATCGGCATCATGGGCCAGCGGTTCGGCTCGCCGAGCGGCAAGGCGGAATCGGGAACGGAGGAAGAGTTCAACTGGGCGATGGAGAGCCACAAGACCTCGGGCTTCCCGGAGATCAAATGGTTCTTTCGGAAAGTGGATAAGCTGGAGTTGCCATCCGATCCTGACGAGGCGGACGCAGCGCTGGATCAATGGAAAAAAGTCCGCGTCTTCCGCAAGCGGATGCAGGACCTGAACAACCCGGTGTTCTACGGGGAGTATCCGAGTTCGGCCGGATTTGCCGAGGTCTTCGAGCGCGACCTGAACCAATGGCTGGCCGACCCCGCGCGACCGTGGGCCGCGCAACTGGCAACCCACGTTGCCACCACCGGCGGCGCAAGCGCGCTCGCCCTACCCGCCGAGTTCGACGCGGAACGTTACCGGGCTGCGGTGCTCAAGCGGTTCGACAAGCTCAACTTCGAGATGCTCGACACGACCGGGGCCTTCTACAACGCTGTCCGGCTGTGGAGCGTCTTCGTGCCACAGTCAGTGCGGGAATGCCACCAGTACAACCCGCGTCTGCTGGAGATCCCCAAGGAACACCAGCGGCGGTTGCTGGACGCCGGCGAGATTACCGCGAAAGAACTCGAGGAAGCCGAGCAACAGGCGGATCGGCTGCGGCAGGAGTACTTCCACCAGCCGCTCCGCCCCGTGCTGGATGTCGTGGACGAGGCTCTTCGTGCATCGCCAACGGGGGTTGGGCGGAAGCTGGTCATCCTGGGCGATCCGGGTTCCGGCAAGTCGTCGCTGATTCGCTATCTGGCCCTGCGCTGGGCGGGCATAGCCGAGCCCACCGTCCGGGAAACACAACCGATTCCGCTGGTGGTTGAATTGGGTCCCTACGCCCGCTGGCAGTGCGACGGGCGCAAGGATTTCGTCCGCTTCCTGGAAGAAGCCCCGGTCTGGCACGAATGGCCCCGCGGCCTGCTCGGCAGGCTGCTCGAACAGCCCGAGCGGGTCGTGCTTGCTGCTGGATGGACTGGATGAAGTCTTTGACGTCCCGATGCGCGAGTCGGTGATCAACGACGTCCAGCGGTTCGGCAGTCAGTTTGCCAACGTATCAGTCGTCCTCACATCGCGCGTGGTGGGCTATCAAGCGCAGCGGTTGCGCGAGGCCGAATTCCGCCACTTCATGCTGCAGGATTTGGACTCCACGCAAATCATCGATTTCGTGAATCGCTGGCACGAGGTGACCTTCGACGACCCTACGCATGCGGCGCCGAAGCGGGACCGCTTGCAGAAGGCGATCCGCGAATCCAAGTCCATCGCCATGCTGGCCGGCAATCCACTGTTGCTGACGATGATGGCCATCCTGAACCGCAATCAGGAACTTCCGCGGGATCGGGCCGACTTGTATGCCCAGGCGTCGCGCGTGCTGCTACACCAATGGGACACCGAACGCGCTTTGGGGGACTTTCCGGGCATGAGTACCGAGATCGGCCTGCGAGAGAAGACCGACATCCTCCGCCGCATCGCCGCGCACATGCAGGCCGGTCCGAGCGGCCTGAAGGGGAACCTGATTGACGGCCCGACGCTCACCGGCTTGATCGAGGACTACCTGCAGAACGAACTGCATTTCGCCCAAGCCCGCGCTGCGGCCCGCGCCGTGGTCGAGCAGTTGCGGCTGCGCAACTTCATCCTCTGCTTCGTGGGTGCGGACAGCTACGCCTTTGTGCATCGCACCTTCCTGGAGTACTTCTGCGCTGCCGATGTCGTGCATCAATTCAACGTCGCGAAGACGTTGGACGAACCCAGTCTTGTCGCACTGTTTGACGTCCACTGCGGCGACGACGAATGGCGCGAAGTCCTACGGCTGATCTGCGGCCAGATCGACGAGGCCTTCGTGGCGGCAATAGTTGCGACTCTGCTCCTCCATGACGATCTCAATTCTTGGGACGGTCATCGGTACTTGCACGGACTCGGGCTATCGTTCGCGATCGTGGCCGAAATGCGCAATCCATCACTACTGGGTACCGCGCCAGTCGATCTCTTGGATTGTCTCCTCTTGGCGGTGGCAAAAGCGGGGGGCCCCACCCGCACTTCGAACATGATCAGACAAATGGATGAGATTGCGGATGCCGTTGAAGTGATCGGCTCGCGATGGCCGGGGGTTAAGGGACGTTTGCCTCTCGCGACTCCGAAGTTCGCGTGGCCCGGCGGCGGCGGGATGCGAATCTGGCCCCGCATTGTCGTTGCGTTCCAGGACGCTGATCGGCGGGCTGGGCTGTGCGAGTTCGCCATAGGCGGCTCTTCTCCCGAATTCCGTGCGGGTGCGCTTGAGGCATTGGTGGAGAAGTGGCCGGACCAGACCACCCGCGACCTGCTCGCCCAGCGCGCCGTCCAGGATGACGACGGTAGCCCCCGCACTGTCGCGCTGCAAGTGTTGGCCGAGAACTGGCCGGACCAGACCACCCGCGACCTGCTCGCCCAGCGCGCCGTCCAGGATGACGACGGTAGCCCCCGCACCGTCGCGCTGCAGGTGTTGGCCGAGAACTGGCCGGACCAGACCACCCGCGACCTGCTCGCCCAGCGCGTCGTCCAGGATGACAATGCGGGCACCCGCCGCGCCGCGCTGCAGGTGTTGGCCGAGAACTGGCCGGACCAGACCACCCGCGACCTGCTCGCCCAGCGCGCCGTTGAAGCGCCGGACAGTTCGGAACGCGGTGCCGCCTGTTTCGCACTGGCTGCGATGCACTCCGAGTTCGGCCGCATCCTGCCAACGCGAGACTTCGACGGATTTGGGCCGTATCTCGATCCCCTCGAACCGATTCCACGCGAACACATCGAGCAGGCAGCAGCGAAGGCCGGCATCCGCCTCAACGACATCGACGCCCAAGTCGCGTCGCTCTCGACTTACCTGGGGTGGGACGTCACGGTCGGAGCGAAAAGAAGGCAGTAAAAAGGACTGGCCCATCAAAGCCTGGCCGCAAGCAGCGCCACTGATAAGGGCCATGTGGTCAACGACAGGGGTGACTCTGGCGGAGGACGCCGGGAATCAGAAGGAACCTTGCCTCGCCGCCGTCGCCCAAGCACTCACGAACAAGCCTCCCGCGAGAGTAGCACCGCCTTCGACGATCGCATTAATGAACGGATCGGCGGCAGAAGGGAACGATGGAATGGCGCGGAGAACGGCCGCAACCTGGTGGGGCTGGCTCGCAGCATGGACCACCGGTGCGAGCAGCGGTAACTGAGGCAAGCTCAGGAGCGTGGCTGGGAGACAGGGAGTCGAACCCCGATTGAGCGGTTCAGAGCCGCTTGTCCTACCATTGAACGATCTCCCAGGATCGGCAGGGGGTGGGATGCTACACGGCGGCTAACGCGAGGGTCAAGATGCACATTCCAGCGCACAGGCTTGCGTCGCATGGCACAATCGTGGAGAGAGAAACCGACCATGCTGCCCGAGGTTTTCGAGTGTCCGGATTGCCAGCGCCAGTTTGTGGTGGAGCTGGTGGAGAGCGCTGAGGATCAGTCGATCCACTGCCCGCAGTGCAAGCGCTACCTCGGCGAGAAGGACCTGAACTTCATCATCATCTCGGAGATCGACGAGTTGCAGGAGCGCCTCCAGTTCGAGCGCGACCGGCTCGAGCGCGACCAGGCCGTCTACTCCATGACCGACTGCGACGCCGAGATGCGTACGTACGGCAACGAGATCCACAAGGTCGTCAACATCCTCCGCAGGACCCTCGCGGACCTCGGCGAGCTGAAGTCGACTTACCGGTGACCGCTTCTCTCCCTCTCGACGGCATCCTCGTCGCCGACTTCACCCGCGTCCTGGCCGGCCCTCTCTGCACGCAGATGCTCGCCGACGAAGGCGCGCGCGTGATCAAGATCGAAGATCCGAACCGCGGCGATGAGACGCGGAGATGGGGGCCGCCGTTTGCGGGCGACGTGGCGACGTACTTTCTGGCGGTGAACCGGAACAAGGAGTCCGTCGCCATCGACCTGCGCAGCGACGAAGGCCGCGCTCTTGCGCACGAGCTGATCGAGCGCGCGGACGTGGTCATCGACAACTTCCTCCCGTCCCAGCGCGAGCGGCTCCTCGAGGTTCCGGCGTCGAAGATCCACTGCTCGATCACGGGCTTCGATCCCGACACGCCCGACGCGAACACGCCCGGCTACGACCTCCTCGCCCAGGCGGGCGCCGGGCTGATGTCGATCACCGGCGAGACCGAGCCGACGAAGGTCGGCGTCGCGCTGGCGGATGTACTCACGGCCCATTACGCGCACGGTGCGATCCTCGCGGCGCTTTACGCGGGCAACGGCGCGCGCATCGAGGTCTCCCTTTTCGGGGCGACGCTCGCGTCGCTGGTGAACATCGCCCAAGGGGCGTTGAGCACCGGCAACGAGGCGAAGCGCTACGGCAACGCGCACGCGTCGATCGTGCCGTACCAGCTCTTCCACGCGCGCGACCGCGTCTTCGCCATCGGCGGCGGCACGGACCGCCACTTCCAGCTCCTCTGCGAGCGCGTCATCGAGCGCCCTGAGCTCGTAGAACAGTTTGCGACCAACACCGTCCGCGTGACGCAGCGCGAGACGCTGGTCCCGCTGCTGGAGTCGATCTTCGTGACGAACGACGCGGACCATTGGGTGGCACGCTGCCGCGAGGCGAACATTCCCGCGTCGCTGGTACGCGGCGTCCTCGAAGCCCTGCGCAGCGACGAGGCCAGGCCGCTCCTGGCGCGGCTCGATGACTACGAGACCGTCGGGCATCCGGTGCGCTTCGATGGCGAGCGGCTCCCGGTGCGCAGCAAGCCGCCGAAGCTCGGCGAGCACACCGACGCCGTCGTCACCGAGCTACGTACGACAGCACGAAGAGCAGCACGGAGCAGACGAGCAAAAAGACCACGAGGACGCTCATGAGTCCCAGCCGCGGCTTCGAGCCGAACGAGCGGAAGACGAAGGCCAGCACGATCGTGGCGATGCCCATGATGATCGAGCCCACGCCGAGGACGACGGTCAGTGCACGCTGAAACTCCGGGTCCACACGCGCACCGTAGCATGGGGGAAGGTCCTTCGCCGTCTACGCGGCTCAGGATGACACCCGTCACGCTCAGGATGACAGACGTCGCCGCGGTGATCTTCGACTTCGACGAGACCATCATCGACCTCGAGCCGCAGCACACCGCTGCCCACTCCGCGCTCTGCCGCGATCAGGGCCGCGACTACCAGGACATGCCCGAGAGCTTCCACCGCGGCAGCGGGCGGCGCATCATCGACGACATCCGCGAGATGCGCGCGCACTTCACGTGGAGCGCGTCCGAGGAGGAGCTGTTCGCGCGGCGGCAGGAGCACTTCGATCGCATCTGCCGCGAGGCGGACCTGCAGCCGATGGAAGGCGTCCGCGAGATGATCGAACAGCTCCGCGCGACGAGCCTCCCGCTTGCGATCACCTCCTCCGCCGTGAAGTCCTCCATCGAAGAGATCCTGGAGCGGCTCCAGCTCCGCGGCGCCTTCACGCTCATCGTCGATGGCAGCGAGGTGCGGCACGGCAAGCCCGACCCCGAGGCCTACCTGCTCACCGCGCGCAAGCTCGGAGTCCCTGTGGAGCGCTGCCTGGTCTTCGAAGACTCCCACGTCGGCGTCGGCGCCGCGAAACGCGCCGGCATGTTCTGCGTTGCGGTGCGCAACCCGCGCGCGCTGGAGCGTCAGGACCTGACGGCGGCGGACGTCGTCGTCGACAGCATGACCGCGCTCAAACTGACGGGTTGACGCTCAGCTCCGCGACGAGGCGGATCAAATGCCGCCCTTCCTCGTCGCTCGACTCATACGTCCGGCACAGCTCCTCGAGCTCGATCTCGTCTTCCCAGTCCGCCACCGTGAACCCGTCCTCCGGCTGCACGGGCGAGTCCGTCGGGACGCGCCACCAGCGCGCGTCCTTCAGCCGGTAGCTGACGAACCCGCGCGAGCGCTTGCGCCGCGCGGCGCCGAGGGACTCCAGGATCGCGCCGCTCTGGGCGTGATCCTCGTCGCCGGCCGCGTTCGCGCGTTGCGCGGCGAGGATGCGGCCGACGAACGTCGTGATCAGGTCCTGCAGCCGCGTCGCGGCATCGCCGACCGGCTCCCGGAAGTACACGCCCGTGTGCGAGAGCTGGCTCTTCCCGTCTCCCGCGGGCTGCCGGATGACTGTCGTCCGCACGACTTCGCACTCGAACACCACGTCCTCGCCCTGCCAGCGGAAGGTGAGCTGGAACGTTTTCCCCGACTCCGTGACCCCGTAATGTTCGAGATACGCGCCCACCATGCCGATGTCGAGGATCAGGGCATTCGCCGAGCCCATCATGGCGAGAATCGGCTTGGCGAGTTTCAGCCGCTGGAACTCGCGGCGATCGTGCTGAAGCATCCCGGGGGGAAATATAGCAGGGCCGTGACGCTGGCGAGCACTTTGCTCGCTATCCTGAGGAGCCTTGGCACCCTCTTCATCCATCGAGCGGCGCAGCATCTGGCGCGTCGGGCCGGAGAGCACGTGGACGACGATCGTCCCCGTGGTCTTCATCATCGTGTCTCTGCTCTCGCTGGTGGTCCTGCCGATCGTCGTCGCCCGGAAGACCGCGCAGGCGCGCCAGGAGATCACGAGCATCGCGGAACCGGCGCGGCAGGCGGCGAACGAGATCCAGATGAACCTCTCCAAGGAGCTCGACAAGATCATCGCTTGGCAGGTCACCGGCCAGGAGAACTATCGCCGCGACTACTTCGCCCTCGTCCAGGAGCAGGAGACGAACCGGCGGAAACTCATGGCGCTGCTCCCCAACCTCGACAACGAGCTGAGCAAGGACCTGACCGGTCTGTTCGTGCAATCAAGCCAGTGGCACAGCGCCGTCGTCCGGCGCGAGCTGATGCTGCGCCAGATGCCGCCGGAGATCCTGCTCACGCGCCTCTACGAGAGCCATCCCGCCTACGAGAAGTCACTGACAGCCGCCTCGGAGCTCGAGCTCCAATTGCAGGGCGCGATCACGTCGCGGCTGCGCAGCATCCGCTCGACGGAGCAGATCAACCTCTGGCTGACTCTGATCCTCACGCTCCTCGCGCTGACGTCCGCGCTGCTCGTCGCGGGCCTCGGCCGGCAGATGCGTCTTCTCGCGCGCGAGGCGATGGGGCGCCGCCTGGAAGCCGAGCGCGAAGCGCGGGAAGCGCGCCAGGCACGCGAGGGCGCCGAGCGCGAAGAGCGCCGAGCCGCCTTCCTCGGCGCCGCCGGCCAGGAGCTCGCGATGTCGCTCGACTACGAGCAGACCATCGCCACGCTGGCGCGTCTCATCGTGCCGAACCTGGCGGAGATGTGCGTGATCGACATCGCCGAGCAGGAGAGCACGCTCCGCCGCGTCGCGGTCGCGCATCGCAATCCCGAGGACGAGGCGCGGCTCGCCCCCCACACCGGCAGGAGGAAGACCGACGTGCCGGAAGCGATCGTGCGCATCATGCACGACGCCGAGCCCGCGCTCGTCGGCGCGTCGTCCGGACTGTACGAGTACGTCACCGGCGAGAACGACGGCTCGGGACGCACGCTCATCTTCCTGCCCCTGGTGAGCCGCGGCCAGAGCATCGGCATCGCCGCCGCGGTGTCCGCGCAGAGCAGGCCGTTCAACAGCGACGACCTGCCTCTCTTCGCCGAGCTCGCGCGTCGCGCGTCGCTTTCGATCGACAACGCCCGGCTCTATCTCGAATCGCAGCAGGCCGTGCGGGCGCGCGAGGAGGTGCTCGCGATCGTCTCGCACGACCTCCGCAATCCGCTCAACGGCGTCACCCTTGGCGCTTCGCTGCTGAAGTTGTCGGACACGCTCTCGACCGACGATCGCGAACAGGTCGAGACGATCGAAGTCTCCGGCCGGCGGATGGCGCGGCTCATCGAGGACCTGCTCGACGTCACGCGTCTCGAGGGCGGCAAGCGTCTGCCGATCGAGCCCGCGCCGGTTGAGCCGGTGGAGCTGCTGCGCGAGGCGGAGGAGATCTTCCGCGCGCAAGCATCCGTCGCATCGGTGACCATCGCGTACGGCGCGGACGACGCCCTGCCTCCGGTGTATGCCGACCGGCATCGCGTCATGCAGGTGATGACGAACCTCATCGGCAACTCGATGAAGTTCACGCCGCCGGGGGGACAGATCGTCGTCCACGCGAAGTTCGACCGCGACTCCGTGGTTTTCTCCATCAAAGACACGGGACCGGGCATCCCGCGGGAAAACCTCGCCGACATTTTCTCCCCGTACTGGCAGGCCAAGCGCGCCGAGCGCCTCGGCGCCGGCCTCGGGCTCCCGATCGCGAAAGGCATCGTGGAGGCGCACGGCGGGCGGATCTGGGTGGAGAGCGTGCCGGGAGACGGCACGGACTTCTACTTCACGCTGCCGGTGGACGCGGGCGCGCTCACGACCGTGGCGGGATCTGCAGGACATCGCTCACACTCAGCTCCGCGAAGAGGCGAATGAGCCGGCGGCCTTCCTCGTCCGAGGCTTCGAAGACCTCGCAGAGGCGCTGCATCTCCGCGGCGTCCTCGCCGCGCGCGACCGTGAAGCCCATCTTCGGCTGCTCGGGGAGGAACACCGGCCGCCGTTTCCACACGCCGTGCTCCCACTGATACGAGAGGAAGTGCGCGTCGACGCCGCGGACGGTCTTGTCGCCGTCGACCGCGCGGATGCGCAGGCGTGTCGCGGACGAGTCGTGTTTGCTCTCCAGCTCCTTGACGACGAGTTGCGCGAGCATGTCCCGCAGGTTGTCCCCTGACTCCCCGACCGCGGCGAGGAAGCGCAGTCCCGAGACCGGGCCGGTGGTTCGCGCGACTTCACAGCGCATGTGAATCGGGCTGCCGCCGAAGGTGAACGTCAGATCGGCACGCGGCGACTCGAGCGGAGCGGAGTGCTCGATGCGCGCGCCGAGGATTCCGATCTCGACGATCGAGACGTCCGCGTTACTGAACGTTCCGGCGATCGGCGAGTCGAGACGGAGACGCTGAAACTCCCGCCGCTCCACGCCCTGGCTGCTCATGCGCGTAGATTTTATAGGAGTACGGCGTGATTTCTCCGTGAAGCTCGGTGTCCTCTGTACTACTCATCTCTCGTTTCGTCGCGCGGCGCAAAGATTTCGCGGCGAAGCCTCTGTGGTCTCTGTGCTCTCTGTGGTGAACGGTCTCTTCATCGTGGCAGGAACGCAGGGAGACCGTTCACCACAGAGGACACAGAGACCACAGAGGCTTCGCCGCGATAACTTGGTTGCGGCTCTGCCGCGCTGTGGCTCTGTGGTGATGGCACAGGGGTATTCACCACAGAGGCACCGAGAGCACAGAGACTGCACAGAGAGCTAGCGCTAGTGCGTCTCGCGGCGCAGCTTCAGGCTGGAGATGTACGTGTTCCGGAAGCCGTCGCGGTAGCGGCGGGTGCGGCGGTTCACCTTCGAGATGTAATCGCGCGTCTCGGCGAACGGCGGGATGCCACCGTAGCGCGCGACGTTTCCTTCGCCCGCGTTGTACGCCGCCAGAGCCATCGTCTCGTCGTCGAAGCGGTCGAGCAGGTAGCGGAAGTAGCGCGTTCCCGCGGCGATGTTCTTCTCCGGGTCGAACGGATCGTCGACGCCGAGGAGCGCCGCGGTGGCGGGGACGATCTGCATCAGTCCCTGCGCCGTCTTGTGCGACACGAGCTCCGGACGGAAGTCCGACTCCGTGTGCACCATCGCCGCGACCAGCTCCGGGGCCAGGTCGTTCCTCCGCGCCTCGCGGAAGATGATTGCGCCGTATGGAACGTGCGTGCTGAAGTAGCTCTCCTTGAAGACGTCGTGCGTGAGCGTCTCCTGCGGGTTGAGGAACTGCTTTTTCACCGATTCCGTGGTGAAAATCGGCAGGGTCTGGGCGGGAGCAATTCCCTTCATCGGACGCAAATCCGTGAGCGCCCGCTTCGCTGCCGGCATGTCGATGGCCGCAAAGGCAAGAGGAACGCCGAGGAGGACCGCGGCGCCGCGGGTGGCGACGCGCAGCATCGTGCGCCAGGGACTCGGTTTGGGGGCGTGGACCTGACACGAGCACACGACTCGCCAGTCCCTTCCTCCGCGCCATTGGGGGGTATCTCGTCTACGACTCTGGTACATCACAGTTTTGCACCTTGGGCAAAAGCCGGACCACATTGCATAAATATTTGGGATATTTGGCGGTTGCCGCTCAGACCGGCGGTTTGGTGTCCGTCGTTTCGCCCGTCGGTTCGGTCGTCGTCTCCGTCATCGTTTCTGTAGCCGTTTCCGTAGCCGTTTCCGTCTCCGGAACCTCTGTGGTCTCTGTGCTCTCTGTGGTTTCCGTGGTGTCCGTCGTCTCCGTGGTCTCGGTCTTCACCTCGGGCGCGACCTTCTTCTCCGTCAGCACCTCACGCTCGAACTGATAGCCCCACCGCTTCATCCGCGAGAGGATCATCCGCTGCCGCGCGCGTAGCCGCTTGTTCGGCTTCGAAGGGTTCATCAGCCGCGGGTTCGGCAGACAGCCCGCGAGCAGCGCGGCTTCTCCCGGCGACAGCGCCGCCGCGGACTTTCCGAAGTGATGCCGCGCCCCGGCCTCGGCGCCATACGTCCGCTCGCTCATCTCCACGACGTTCAGGTAGATCTCGAGGATGCGCTTCTTCGACAGCTGCTTCTCGAGCGCGCGGGCGATGAAGTACTCGCGGATCTTGCGGAGCGGGTTGCGCGACGGCGAGAGGTAGAGGTTCTTCGCGAGCTGCTGGGTGATCGTCGAGCCGCCGTGGGTGATCTTTCCGCGCTTCCAGTTGCGCTCGAACGCTTCGCGCATCGCCTTCGTATCCACGCCCTGGTGCTCGTAGAACTCGTTGTCCTCGGCCACCAGCACCGCCCGGCGCAGCGACGGCGAGATCCGGCCGTACGCGACCCATTTCCATTCGATGTCCGCGTTCTTGCCCTGCTTGCGGAGCTCGCGTTTGCGCTGCTCGATGAACGCAGTCGTCTTCGGCGGTTCCTTGGCGAGCTTCGCGACGTCGGGGAAAGTGATCCATTCCCAGGCCAGCCAAGCCAGGAGCGCGAGCAGAACGAACAGAGCGATCCGCTTCAGCAATGCACAAGGATAAACTGATTCGCGTGAAACGCCTCGCCCTCGTGCTCACCACCGTCGGCGCGGACTTCGACGCGCGGGCCCTCGCGCACGCCCTCGTCGAGGCGCGCCTCGCGGCGTGCGTCAACATCGTGCCGGCGATTCACTCCGTGTATCGCTGGGAAGGCCGCGTGACAGACGACGCGGAGCAGTTGCTCATCATCAAGACGTCGGATGAGCGGGTGGCGGCGTTGCGCGAGGAGCTGTTCCAGCGCCATCCGTATGACGTGCCGGAGTTTGTGGTGATGGCGGTCGACGAGACGTCAGACGCGTACGGCGCGTGGCTGCTGGAGTCGGTAGCGCCGTAGGGCGAAGAAGATCGCCAGCCCCACGATCGTCGCCAGCGTCACATTCCGCCCCCGCGTGAACGCCTCGGGGTGGAACACCACGCGGAGCTTGTGCTTCCCCTTCGGGACGAACAGCCCGATGAACGCGTGATTCGCGTAGTGCGTCTCCACGCGGCTGCCATCGATATAGGCCCGCCAGCCGGGCCACTTCGAGTCGGAGATGACGACCCAGGAGTCGAGCTCCAGGTCGGCGTCGACTTCGTACGCGAGCCCCTTGCGGCGCGTGACCAGCGTCCCCGGCCCGTTGTGGATCTCGTGCGGCTGGTATTGCGGCACGGTGATCCACGCGGTCTGCGCAAAGTCCGGCGTCGCCTGCATGCCGCGCAGGACGGCCTGGTCGGTGCGCTCGTAGCGGATGCGGCGGGGGATGAAGACGCGCGGCAGGACCTGCGTGTTCTCCAGGAGCCGCGTCTGCCGGTCTTCGAGGGCGATCTTCCAGTTCGCGTCCGGCTGCGCGTCGAGCGAGCCGATGATGTACTTCACGTTCAGGAACGAGAGGAACGTCCGTTCCTTCTCCTTGATGATGTTGAACGACACCGGCTGCGGCTCGGACCACAACGGATACGTATCGTGGAGTCGTTCGAACGTCATGGCCTCATAACCCCTCGGATCCTCCAACCCGTAGAGTGCCGCGGTGTTGGGAATCAACGAGTAGTAGAGTCCCGCTACACGGAATGGAGTCGCCGGGTCGTTCTGCATGTGCCTGAAGACCGGCACCTCGGGGTAGAACGCCTTCTCCGGCAGCGCAGGATAGATGCCGCCGTCCTCGACCGTGCGCTGGACGAGAACCAGCGCGAGGACGGCCGGCAATGCGTACCGCGGCGGTACGCGCAGCGCGAGGAGCACGGCCAGGATCGCCAGCGGCAGGAGCTCGGCGAGCGTGAGCGTGGCGATGACTCCCGGATCGGTTCCCGCGCGGATCTCGCCATCTCGTAACAACGACGCGCCGATCGCGAGGGCGATGCCGAGGAGGAGGACGACGCCGGCGGCGAGGAACGCTCGTTTTCGGTCGGACGGCCAGGCATCCAGCGCGAACGCCGCGAGGACGCAGAGCGAGAAGACCGCTCCGAAGGCGAGCCGCTCGTTGAGCGCGATGTTGAACAGCGGCAGCGCGTGCAGGAGATGCCCGATGGGAAAGGCGTTCAATCCCGCGCTCAGCATCGCTGCGAAGAAGAGGATGAAGAACCAGCGGCGCGTGAAGAGGATCCCGAGCAGTGCCAGCGCGAGGATCACGCTGCCCACACGCAGCGATGTCGGCTCCCAGGTCTGCGTCTGCTGGCCGGTCTCAGGACGTCCTCCGGCGAATGGGAACAGGGAGGCCGAGGCACGGCGGGTGATCCACTCCGCCGGGATGTCGAACTTCGCGGGCGCGAACTTCTCGCGGCGCACGCGATACTCGACGGTGTGCGGCGCGACCGAGAAGAACGGGAAGAGCGCGACCGCCGTCAGCAGGAACGCCAGCACCCCGCAGATCGCCGCGAGACCGATCGCGCGCCAGCGCTTCGTCGCGATCACTTCGTACAGTCCGTAGACGCCGCCGCAGAACGTGAGGTGGAGGATCGACTCAGGATGGCCCGCGAAGATCGTCAGCACGAGCGACGTCGTCAGGAGGACCGCCCCGCGCAGGTTCGTCTCCCGCACTACCAGCCGCACGGCGAGAAAGACGAGCGGGAGGTACGTCCAGACGCGGCCGAGCGGCCAGCCGACGAAGAAGGCCAGGATCGCGCAGAACGTGTACCCCGCCGCGGCGACGACCGACGCCGGCTCGCTGCAGCCGAGCCCGCGCAGGAAGCCGAATGTGAACAGCGCGCCGAGGAAGAACGTCATCGACGCCGAGAACGTCAGCGCCTGTGCGTGCGGCAGGAGGAGTCCGAAGAGCTGGATCGGGTCGTACGGCGCGGCCTGCATGTTCGCCGCGAGGATGCTTCCGCAGAGCAGCGACGGGTTCCACACCGGCCACTCGCGCTTCGCCAGCGACTGCCGCACCGCGCTCTGCCACGGGATCATCTGCATGTACAGATCGGAGAGCCCGGCGTGGTGCGGCGCGCCGATGCCGTAGTCCGCCTTGTAGTTGCTCAGCGGCTCCGACGCGAACGGCAGATCGATCGGCGCGTAGACCCGTCCCGTGAGCAGCGCGCGCCCCGTGAAGCAGAGGGGCAGCAGGAGGAGCGCCAGCGCGGCAGCGTTGCTGACAGGATGAACGAACCGCCGCCAGACGGCGATCAGGGCGACGGTGACCGCTGCGTAGGCGAGGATTGCGAGCATGGGGGCGCAATAGGACTTATAGGACGGATAGGACGGATAGGACAAGCCCGGTTTTCATTCGTCTTATTCGTCGTATGAGTCCTATCAGTCCTATGACAGCGAACGTTCCCACCGAGACCGCCCGCCCCCACGTGAACGACTCCGGCAAGTACACCAGCCGCACCCGGTGCCGCCCCGCGGGCACATGTACCCCCAGAAACGCGTTGTTCGCAAAGTGCGGTCGCACGCGCTTGCCGTCAACGTACGCGCGCCAGCCCGGCCAGTGCGTCTCCGAGATCACGACCCAGCTCGCGCGCTCCATCGTCGCGTCGAGGTGGTACTCGAGCCCCTTGCGCTCGATGCGCACCGTGCCCGGGCCGTTCGGCGCGATGTGCGGCTCGTAGTCCGAGGTCTCGATCCAGGCGATGCCGGAGAAGTCGTCGTTCGACTTCATCTCGTCCACGGGGTTCCCTCGCAGGTACCGGACGTTCCGCGGCACGAACGCGCGCGGCAGGACGCGCGTGTTCTCGAGCAGTTGCGTGTTGCGGTCGATGGCGCGGACGCTCCAGTCGCGCGGCACGGCGGCGTTCGCCGGCGCCAGCGCGTAGCGGACGTTGAGAAACGACAGGAACGGCCGCGAGAGGTCGTCGACGCGGTTGAACCACGCGCGCTGGTAGGTCGACCAAAGCGGATAAGTCTCGTAGAGTCGCAGGTACGTCATGGCGTTGTAGCCGCGTGAATCCTCCAGCTCGTAGAGTGCGGCGTTGTTCGGGATGAGCGCGGTGCCGATGCCGGTCACACGCGCGTCGCGCGGAATGGCGTTCAGGATCGGGACGCGCGGATAGAACGCCTTCTTCGAGATCGCCGGATAGAAGCCGCCGTCCTCGTTCGTGCGCTCGATGAGCACCAGCGCGAGCACGGCCATCCCGACTTTCGCGTTGAACCGATCCACCGCGATCGCCGCCAGCATCGCCATCGCGAACGCCGCCGCGAACGCCAGCCGCTCGTTAATGGCAATGTCGAACAGCGGCAACGCGTGCAGCACGTGCGCGACCGGCCACGTGCCGAACGTCGCCAGCAACCCGAGGATCGCGAGGACGAGCCAGAACCACGAGCGGCGGTCGCGCAGCGCGAGCAGGGCAAGCAGCATCACGACCACGCCCACGCGCGCCGACAGCGGATCCCAGCCCGGCACCGACGGGTCCGGCGCGTGGAACGGAACGAACGTCTTCGCCATCCGCTCCTGCCGCACCTCCGGCGTCGCGAGCTGGTCGTAGCTGCTCGGCGCGTAGAGGTCGCGGCGGATCCGGTAGTCGAGCGTCAGCGGCGCCGCTTCTGCGAACGGCAGCAGGTACACCGCCGCCAGCAGCAGCGCCGCGATGCCCGCGCCGAGGGCGAGTCCGATCGCGCGCAGGCTCGGGCGCAGCGAGATGCCGTACAGCGCCCCCACGAACACCACGTGCAGCACCGACTCCGGATGCCCGGCGAAGATCGTCAGTACGAAGCCGGCGACGAGGATCGCCGGACGGCCATCCCGCGCCAGCCGCCGCACGCCGAACAGTACCAGCGGCAGATACGCCCACGCCCGCGCCAGCGGCCAGCCGGCGAAGAAGGCCATCATCCCGCAGAACGTGAACCCCGCCGCCGCGACGAGTGCCGCGACCTCCTTCAAGCCGTTCGCCCGTGCAAACGCGAACGTGAAGAACGCCGCCAGGAAGAACGTCATCGCCGCGCCGAACGTCAGCGCGTCCGGCAGGGGCAACAGGAACCCGAGCCATTGCACCGGGTCGTACACCGCCGCCTGCCCCACCGCCGCCAGGATGTCCCCGTTGAGAATGAACGGATTCCACAGCGGCCACTCGCCCTCCGACAGCGCGTGCCGCACCGCCTGCTGCCACGGGATGATCTGGCAGTGGAGGTCCGACAACGCGATGTCGTGCGGCTTCTCGACGCCAAAGTCGCGCGCGTAGTCACGTAAAGGTTCCGCCGTGAAGGGCAGATCCAGCGGCGCGTAGACGCGGTTCGTGAACATCGCCCGCCCCGTGAACACCAGCGGCAGCGCGATCAGCGCGATCGCCGCTCCCACGCTCACGCGCTGCACGAACCGGCTCCACAGGGTGGAGAGAAGCGCGGCGACGGCCAGGTAGAGGACGAGAGCCAAGCGTGCCGGAGTATATGGAGTGCGGCGACGGCTAGTCGCCGCTTTCCTATCTTCGGGCGGGCCACGCGCAAAGATAGAAAAGCGGCGACTCGCCGTCGCCGCACTCCAAAGCCCCTACGACCTGTAGAAGTGGGAACACCTTTGCGGCTACCGGAGTTAGATTGACTCCACGCCATGGACTCCATCGTCATTCGCGGCGCACGCGAGCACAACCTCAAGAACATCGACGTCGTCGTCCCCCGCAACAAGTTCGTCGTCATCACCGGCGTCTCCGGCTCGGGCAAATCGTCGCTGGCGTTCGACACCATCTTCGCCGAGGGGCAGCGGCGCTATGTGGAGTCCCTCTCGGCCTACGCGCGGCAGTTCCTCGAACAGATGGAGAAGCCCGACGTCGACTCCATCGAGGGCCTCTCGCCCGCGATCTCCATCGAGCAGCGCACGACCTCGCGCAACCCGCGCTCCACGGTCGGGACCGTCACCGAGATCTACGACTACCTCCGGCTCCTTTACGCGTCGGTCGGCGTCCCTCACTGCACCCAGTGCGGACAGGAGATCCGCCCGCAGACCATCCAGCAGATGGTCGACCGCCTGCTCACCCTCCCGCAGGGCACGAAGTTCACGATCCTCGCTCCGTACGTGCGCGGCAAGAAGGGCGAATACCGCAAGCAGATGCTGCAAATGGTGAAGGAAGGCTTCACCCACGCCATCGTCAACGGTGAGGAGATCGAGCTCTCCAGCCCGCCCACGCTGGACAAGCAGAAGAAGCACACCATCGACATCCGCATCGACCGCATCGTGGTCAAGGAAGGCATCGCCCAGCGCCTCGCCGACTCGCTGGAGACGGCCACGCGCGTCACGAAGGGCCTGGTCAAGATCCTCTACCAGGCCGACAAGCGCGAAGAGCTGATGTCGCAGAGCTACTCCTGCCCGGACTGCGGCATCTCCATCAGCGAGATCACGCCGCGCCTCTTCTCCTTCAACTCCCCCTACGGCGCCTGCACCCGCTGCTCCGGCCTCGGCGTCCTGCTCGAGATCGACGAGCGCAAGCTGGTCCCCGATAACTCGAAGTCGATCGAGGAGGGCGCGATCGCGCTGTGGAAGGAAGGCTCCGAGCACTGGCGCCTCAAGCAGATCCACACCGTGGCGCGGCACTACAAGTTCAAGCTCACGACGCCGTGGGAGAAGCTGCCGGAGAAGGCGCGCAACTGCATCCTCTACGGTTCCGAGGAGAAGCTCCGCTTCGAGTTCGGCAGCGAGGACTCGTCGTACGAGTACAGCGGCACGTACGAAGGCATCATCCCGATGCTCAAGCGCCGTTACCACGAGTCCGAGAGCGACGACATGCGCGAGGAGATCGAGCGCTGGATGACGCCCAAGAAGTGTCCCGAGTGCCACGGCAAGCGCCTGAAGCCCGAGGCGCTGAGCGTCACCGTCGCGGGCAACACGATCGACAAGGTCGTCGCCCAGCAGCTCCGCTCGGCGGACGAGTTCTTCCGCGACCGTCAGCCTCACCGCGCGTGAGGAAGCCGATTGCCGGCAAGATCCTCAAGGAAGTCCGCGACCGGCTCGGCTTCCTCAACGCCGTCGGCGTCGGCTACCTGACGCTGGATCGCAACGCGGCCACGCTGTCCGGCGGCGAGGCGCAGCGCATCCGCCTGGCGACGCAGATCGGCTCGAAGCTGATGGGCGTCCTGTACGTCCTCGACGAGCCGTCCATCGGACTGCATCAGCGGGACAACAAGAAGCTGATCGAGTCGCTCCTGGAGCTCCGCGATCTCGGCAACACGGTGATCGTCGTCGAGCACGACGAGGAAACCATCCAGACCGCCGACCACATCATCGACCTCGGACCGCGCGCCGGCGTACACGGCGGGCATGTGGTGGCCGAGGGGACGCTCGCGCAGGTGATGACCTTCCCGAGCTCGCTGACCGCGCAATACCTGCGCGGCGAAGCGCGCATCGAGATCCCGGCGGTGAGACGCCCGGTGAACGGCAACAAGCTCGTGATCCGCGGCGCGCGCCAGAACAACCTCAAGAATCTCGACGTGGAGATCCCCCTCGGCGTCTTCATCGCGGTGACAGGCGTCAGCGGCAGCGGCAAGTCGACGCTGGTGAATGACATTCTCTACAAGGCGCTGTCGCACCACTTCTACGACGCCGTCGACACGCCGGGCGAGCACGATCGCATCGACAACCTGGACCTGATCGACAAGGTCATCGACATCGACCAGTCGCCGATCGGGCGCACACCGCGCTCGAATCCCGCCACGTACACGCAGCTCTTCGGCGAGATCCGCAACCTGATGTCCGGGACGCCCGAGGCGCGCATGCGCGGGTACGGGCCGGGGCGGTTCTCGTTCAACGTGAAGGGCGGCCGCTGCGAGGCGTGCAAGGGCGACGGGCAGATCAAGATCGAGATGCACTTCATGCCCGACATCTACGTGAAGTGCGACGTCTGCGGCAGCAAGCGCTACAACCGCGAGACGCTCGAGGTGAAGTACAAGGGCTACTCGATCGCGGAGATCCTCGAGATGACCGTCGAGTCGGCGCACGAGGTGTTCCGCCACGTGCCGCGCATCGCGAACATCCTCCGCACCCTCGAGGAAGTCGGCCTCGGCTACATCACCCTCGGGCAGTCGTCGACGACGCTCTCCGGCGGCGAGGCGCAGCGCGTGAAGCTGGCCAAGGAGCTGGCGAAGCGCGCCACAGGCAAGACGCTGTACATCCTCGACGAGCCGACCACCGGCCTGCACTTCGACGACGTCGCCAAGCTGCTGCACCTGATGCACGGCCTGGTCGAGCGGGGGAACACTGTGGTGGTGATCGAGCACAACCTCGACGTCATCAAGACCGCCGACCACGTCATCGACCTCGGCCCCGAAGGCGGCGACGGCGGCGGCCGCATCATCGCCCTCGGCACGCCCGAGCAGGTGGCCAAGGCCAAAGGCAGCCCGACAGCCGAGTACCTGGCCAAAATCCTCCGCGCCGGCAGCGCAGCGCCGGCGAGCCCAGCGCCGGCTCCCAGCCGGCCGGGCCGCCGGCTTCCAGCCGGCGCGGCGCGGTAAGCGCGAAGGTAACTTTTACTCCGGCCGAGCTGATTTTGGCTCGGTCGGAGCTAACTTCAGCTAGGTCGGAGCTAAATTCAGCTCGCCCGAAGCTGAAATTGGCTCCGCGACAGCTGGAATCAGCTCCGATCGAGTTGTGCGCAGCTCCGTTGGAGCCGATTTTTGCTCCAACCCAGCCAAATTTAGCTCCAACCTGGCCAGAGTTAGCTCCGACCGAGCTACATTTAGCTCCAACCTAGCCAAATTCAGCTCTGGACAAGCCAATTCTGCCTGTACCGGAGCTCCGCGCAGCCTCCAACGGGCCACCATCAGCTCCACTCCAGCCAGATCCAGCTCGGGAAGAGCCAGCGGTCCGCCGTGAGTTGTCACGTCTGGCCACTATGTGCAGTAATCTGCACACGATCAATGCCACCCACACTCTTCCTCGTCTCCCCGGCGAACCTCAGCGGCCTCCGTGCGCAACAGCTCGCGTCGCCGCGGGCGAAGTTCGACGCGGCGGTGCGGTATCGGTCCCCCGAGGGCGTGCCCATCGCCGACGCCTTCGCGTTCATGAGCTCTCTCTACTTCCGGGGGAAGATCGCTTACGCGCGCCACTTCGCCGACCCGCCTGACGGCGTCCTGATCATCACCTCCGGCTACGGCCTCGTGCCGCCCGACTGGCGCCTCAACGAAGAGCGCATGAAGCGCATGAAGAAGATCGACATCGACGTCTCCGCCCGCAGCTACGCGAAGCCGCTCCGCGAGCACGCCAGGCAGCTCGCCTCGATGCTCTCGGCCGACGCCCAGGTCGTCCTCCTCGGCAGCGTCGCCACCGGCAAGTACGTCGACATCCTCAAGCCCATCCTCGGACCGTGGCTCCGCTTCCCCCGCGTCTTCGCCGGTCTCGGCGACATGGCCCGCGGCGGCCTGATGCTCCGCGCCGTCCGCGCGGGCCGGGAGCTGGAGTACACGACCCTCGACGCGCCGCGTCACCGCACGGGCGGGAGCGGTAAGATGCCCGAGACGTGGTAGCGAGCAGTTACGTGTTGACGTGGAAGGCTTGGTACACGAGTTCACGGAGCCGGTCATCACAAGCACCGCTTTCGTCGATCAACGAGATGATCCTGTCGACCTGCGGTCGCGACCGGTCCGGCAGTGATCGGACCTCTTGTAATTCAGTCTCGGAAAGATACCTGTCCAAGTATTCGTAAGGGTCGAGCTTACGCGATATCACCACCTGCGATAGGAGCATCGTCCAAAAGCTATGATGACCGAATTGGTCGAGCTTTTGTCGATACCTGCGGTACTCCTGCAGCGATGTTTGAAACTGGTTTTCGAGCGTCGGTAAATACCAGCAATAAAAAGTCGCCACCCTATTTCGGTAGTCGGAAAATAATTCGTCCAGTTTGATACCTGCGGGATGCCTGTCGATGAACTTGCGTGCTTCGACTGTCCATTTCTTGTACACCAGCAGGAGTTCCGGTGTCAGCAGGAGTTCCGTATAGTTCTGCCTCTTGGTGTATATCTGCTGCCATTCAGGTGTCACGATCGACACGTGTGTAGCAAAGTTCCGTAGACCTTGAACGAAACGGTGCTGTTCCTGGTCGAACGTCTCACGCAACTTTTTGTCGTAATCGTCAATGACAAAATCACCACTCGTTCGCCGAGCATGATCAACGAGAGCAAGAGATGCTGACGTGACACCGAACAAAGCTTTTCTGATCTTGCGTTCGAGGAGATCAAGCTCCGTGCGACACACTCGGCTCCAGAGCATCGGGTTCTCGGCAGCCGTTTTGAACTCGCTCACCGCCAACAGTAGATCGTCAGCCGAATCGAACAAGAGATTCACTGAGAACCGTGTGCCCGACAATGCTCGTTCCACTTGCGCTCCCGCAAGCTCATCAATTGCGCGATAGGCGCTTTCAAAGTTGTGGAAGTAAGCATGTCGCAACTCGTCGTCGGACCAGGGTGGCGGACCGAGTGATTTCTCTGCCATCTTGCTCATCGTAGGACATCGGTAAGATGCCCGAGACTGATAGGTATCATGAGCTGGCGTCAGCTCGTTTCGGGCGCCACCACTCGTTCGCGCTACGCGCAAGCCGGCGATGCGGATCTAGGGGGCCCGATACGGAATCGAAATAGCCAGGCGGCGCGATCCCAACATCGCACGGGCGGGAGCGGTAAGATGCCCGAGACGTGGTAGCGATCGCCTGTGTTCTCTTCCCCGACTTCACCCAGCTCGACCTGACCGGCCCGTTCGAGATCTTCCACCGCCTGCCGGACGCCGTCGTCCACCTCGCCGCCGCGACCGCCGAGCCGGTGGAGAGTGAAGGCGGCCTGGCCATCGTCCCCACCCTCACCTTCGACGAGCTCCCCATCTGCGACGTCCTCTTCGTCCCCGGCGGTCCCGGCGTCAACGAGGCCATGCTCGACGAAGAGCTGATCGCCTTCGTCCAGCACCACGCGGCCCGCGCCAGCTGGGTCACCTCCGCCTGCACCGGCTCCCTCATCCTCGGCGCCGCCGGCCTCCTCGCCGGCAACGAAGCCACCACCCACTGGGCCTCCCTCGAATTCCTCCAGGCCTTCGGCGCCTGGCCCAAACAAGAGCGCGTCGTCGTCAGCGGCAACCGCATCACCGGCGCCGGCGTCAGCGCCGGCATCGACGTCGCCCTGCGCATCGCCGAGGAGCTGCACGGCGCGCGCGTGGCCGAGGAGATCCGCGTCGCGATCGAGTACGGCTCCGCGGAAACCGCGCCCGAAGTGCGCGAGGCCGTCGAGCGCCGCCTCTCGAAGATGAAAACCCAGCGCCGCCGCGCCGTGGAGGAAGCGGCGCGCAAGTTGAGCTCCTGATGGCGATTCTCGAAAGGGTCATTCGCGCACACGAAGGGATCGCGCCGTGGTTTGTGGCTCGCGCAGCGGAGCTTGCACACGCCGTGGGACGCATTTCTGTAGGCGGTACCACCCGAAGCCGTGGATTCGGGACTGGCTTTCTGGTCGCGCCGCAGCTCGTGCTCACTTGCCACCATACGCTGCCGGATGCGGCGACCGCTGCGGAGAGCACGATCGAGCTCGATTACCACCGCGACGAGGACGGCGCGTTCCGCCAGGTCACGACCGTCAAGCTCGATCCGCAGCGATGCTTCTTCAGCGACACGTCGCTCGACGTTGCACTGATCGGATTGACCGAGCGGCTTCCCGATCGCCCGTTGATCCAACTGACGACCACCGGCGACGCGACAGTCGGCGAATTGGTCACCCTCTTTCATCATCCACACGCCGGCCCGCTGCAGATTTCGTTGCAGCAGGGAACGCTTGTCGGAGTCTACGACCAAGTACTGCATCACAACGCAAACACGCTTCCCGGCTCGGCGGGAGCACCGCTTCTCGATGAACGCCTCCGTCTGATCGGACTGCATCACTCCGCAGTTCCGCGTCAGGAGGAGCGCGCACGCGCCTATACGGACAAGGATTTTCACGGATTGTTCGTCGCCAACGAGGCGATTCGTGCCACTGCCCTTCTCGAAGCCATTGCCCGCGAGCCGCACATCCTAGCGATGTTCGAAGTCACGGGGGACATCGCGCAGACTCGAAAGAAGAAATCGCCGCGTAGCGCGGCCCGGCCGCAGGCAGCGGCGCCATCCGAAACCATTACGCCTACCGACGACCGCGTCCGCGATTCGGTCTTCATCAGCTACGCCCACGCGGATCAGGGGAAGCGACAGTGGCGGGAACGCCTGCATACGTTTCTCCGGCCACTCGTCGGCGACGTCGACGTCTGGGACGACACACGCATCAAGGCCGGCGCAGCGTGGCAATCGGAGATTGAGATCGCGCTGAAACGCGCGCGTGTGGCGGTCCTTCTCGTCGGGCCCCACTTTCTCAGCTCCGATTTCATCGCCCAGCACGAGCTCCCGCCACTCCTCGACGGCGCCTCGAAGGAAGGAGTGACGGTGCTCCCGTTGGTCACGAACTACTGCTCGTACGAGCGAAGCATTCTCGGAAAATATCAGGCCTTCAACGATGCGAAGGAGCCGCTCGAGGACATGGGCCGCCCCGACCAGAACCGTCTGCTGCAGAAGTTCGCAGAGGAGATCGACGACGCCTTTCACGGGCGACGCAAGAAGTGATGCCGGCAAGAATAGGTTACGAACGCGGAACGCGAACGCACCGCCAACACAACTCGTACAGCGTCGGAACCAGTGGGGTTAGATCAGAGAGGCCTCAAAGCTGTCGAGCGCTGCCGCGCCCTCGAACAAGCGGCGCGCAAGTTGAGCTCTGACGCGGGAGTAGAATCGGTTACATGGCGGCGAAGGAACCGATGAGCTGTACACCTGATCCGGTGATCGACGCATATAAACCCGGCATCGACCGAACGTTGATTCGAGAGAACCTGAAAAAGACGCCGGACGAACGCCTCCGTGCCCTGCAACAGATGCAAGCCTTCGTGGAAGAGGTGCGGCGTGCGGGGAAGGCTCTTCACAAGGGCTGATGAACGACTTCGAGCGAATCCTGGCAAGTCTCCGTACCGCGGAGACCTCCTTTGTGATTGTCGGCGGCGTGGCCGCGACCATTCACGGTTCCGCACGACTGACGTCCGACATCGACATCGTGTATGAACGTTCCCACGCGAACATTGAGCGCCTCGTACAGGCATTGGCGCCCCTGACGCCATATCTGCGCGGCGCACCGCCCGGCTTGCCGTTTCGATTCGACGCGGAAACCGTTCGTCGCGGCCTCAATTTCACGCTCACGACGAATGCCGGCGCGGTCGATGTACTCGGCGAGATCACCGGTGTCGGAGGCTACGATGCCGTGCTGGCTGCCTCCGAAGAAGTTCTGTTGTATGGAGCGACCTACCGCTGCATCAATCTCGACGCCCTGATCATCGCCAAGCGGGCGGCCGGCCGTCCGAAAGATCTCGAAGCGGTCGCGGAGTTGGAGCTCATTCGCGACGAGAAACAGGAAGACGCAGCTTCATTCGAGAGATAGGTGGGGCTGACATACTCCGAATTCGCACCGTGCATGGACGGCCGGCACAGCGAACGCTCTCCAGCGCCTCCGCACTCCAAGCAGGCCCGGTGAGCCACGAGAGCGGAGGCGCTGCTTTACGCTTGCGCGACGGGCACGCGAAGCGACACGGCCTGGGGCAGACCCACAGGCACTGACGCGGCGTCGAGGGCTTCCTCCTCGAAAGCCGCCACCGCCGACAGGCGGCCGACGTAGGCGTCCAATTCCGGCACACGCAGGAGCGCGGTGACGGTGGCGGAGACCGGGAAGACGTCGGTGGCGGCCGGCTGTTGCGCGCCGGCCCGCACGACCAGCGGGCGCAGCTCGAGGATGAGCAGCCGCAGGTGGTCGTCGATGACGTTCACCAGGCGAATCTCGCTGCGGTTCGGGTTCCGCGCGAACGCGGCGAAGCCTTCGATCGCGACAGTCAGCCGGTTCGCGAGGTTGTCGAGGCTCTGAGCGCGCAGCAGCGCAACCACGTTCGACGATTCATCACGGAGCGCGGCTCCTGCCGCCGTGATGATCGCTTCGGCCTCGGCAGGCGTTGACGCGTCTGCGCGTCTGCGTTGGGCATCCAGCAGTTTGTTGGCGGTTTCGATTGCGTTTTCCCAGCTCATGTGCGGCCTCTTGTCTCGGCACAGTGCTAAGAGGCCGTGTGGCCCGCTTTCCTCGGCACAGGGCGCGATGATTCTAAGGGCGCATGCGGTCTCCGTCGTCAGGCAGCTACGCTTTTCCTGATGCACGCTCGGTGTTACAAGCCGCGGTC
Source organism: uncultured Acidobacteriota bacterium (assembly GCA_963821585.1). Taxonomy (GTDB): domain Bacteria; phylum Acidobacteriota; class Thermoanaerobaculia; order Gp7-AA8; family Gp7-AA8; genus QHVT01. The sequence goes on along the minus strand of CAWGEI010000005.1, from coordinate 466,372 downwards.
GACATACATTGCTAGGCTAAATGTCAGTTAGTCGCGGACGGTAAGCATTCCATCTTTACCATTTTTCGCGCTTGGTTGTGACCATTTTTAACGCATCACACTTCGCATCCAGCGGGGGATTCGATTGTGTCAGTGATACTCTTCGCGCCGCCAGCATGTGCCTGCCCAGCATTCTCTCAAGCTGACCGTACAACGAAGGAGCTAAGGATGGCTATCAGCGTCGCAGTTCGGGTTGAGTTGCTTCCGGTTAGAGCTGATCGTCGATATCCGCACGTTCTGAGAGTCGTGACACTCGCGATGTGTCTTTTGATTTTCTGTGCTCAGTCGGCAGGCGCTCAGACAGCTGGAGCGGTCCAACGCAGCTACAGTTATGACTATGAAGCTGTGTGGGCCGCGACGATCGGCGCTTTGCAGGGTCGTGGAGATGCGATCATCTATAGTGACAAGCCGACCGGTATCGTGACAACTGATTACAAGGTAGAGGACGAAGAGTGGCGTCACAAGTTCAACCTATTGCTTGTGAATAATGGCAACACCACTAATGTGTCGGTGTCTTCCGTTGTCGAAAAGTTTTCGGGTAGCGGTGCTTTTTCGGCCGAGGGGTGGGATGCAGACCGTTCCGATGGCGTCCGCGAAGCCAGACTTCTTGATTCGATCGACCGCCGTCTGCAGCCCGGCGGCGCAGCAGCAGATCTTGCCGACACCCATTGCCGGTCCAACTTCACGGTCGGAGGTTCAATGGTCCGGGGATCCACGTACTCTACGTTCGTAGAGTTTCCCGGCTTATCTCAGGCTTCTGCCATCGAAGCACTCATTTCCGCTATTTCCAGCGACTCGCTCACAGTTTTGACGACCGATAAGAGTACTGGTACGGTCAGTGCCAGCGGCGAATTTGATAACGGCAAATCCTACGTGCTTAACTTTACTCTCACCTCGACGGCTGGCAGCACCCGCGTTAAAGTCGTTCAGAAATTTGGTATCGGTGATCGCGGCAATGCGGCCGCAGTAGCCAACGAGTTCTGCAAAATTATCACTGGGATCAGTGTCGCTATGCCACGACCTGCAGCAACGGTGGCGATCTCCGTACCGCCCACCAACAAACCGGCTACTGACCTTACAATCGAAGAGCGTTTACGAAAGCTAGATGAGCTCTACAAGAAGGGACTCATAACCCAAGATGAGTACCAAAAGAAGCGAGCAGAGCTCCTTAGCCAACTGTAAATCGTGCGGAACGCTCACGCCGCACCGCTCGCCAACTCGCTCGGCACGCTGCCGCGGAGGGGCGATTAGCGCTGACACTCTTCACGTCTGCCGACAAGCAGGTTCTGTAGCGGGAGCTGAGTAATACGCTTCGGCATCGCGCCCGGATCAACCCTCTTAAGCTCGACATTGGTTCACAAAGAGTCAAGTCGTCGCTGAGTTTTGCGTGACTGGGCTGGACGCCGGAGGATATGCGACATCTTATCCGAGTGATCCATGAATCCGACGTTTCCGGTCACGAATGCGACTTCCAACCCCACTACCGGCCCCCCCCACTGTTTGCATTCTAAAATGTGTCCTGCATGCCTCCGAAGCGCGTAACCATCCCCACCGACGCGAACGAATTGATCCTGAAGTTCGGGGCGCGGGAGGTGCGGCTCACGAACCTGCGCAAGCCGTTCTGGAAGAAGCTGGGGATCACCAAGCGGGACCTGCTGCAGTACTACAACGACGTGTCGCCCTGGCTGCTGCCGCACCTGAAGGACCGGGCCATGGTGATGAAGCGCTATCCGAACGGGGCGGAGGGCGATCACTTCTACATGAAGCGGGCGCCGGAGCCTCGGCCGGACTGGATCGAGATCTGCGAGATCGACCACGGCTCGGCGGGGCGCATCAACTTCCCGATCATCCAGGACCTGCCGTCGCTGCTGTGGGTGATCAATCTCGGCTGCATCGATTTGAACCCGTGGTACGCGCGGTGTGCGGATACGGACCGCCCCGATTTCCTGCACTTCGATCTGGACCCGGGCCCGGGGGCGAACTTTGCGAAAGTGCGGGAGACCGCGCTGCGGGTGCGGGACATCCTCGGGCAACTGAAGATGCCGACGTATCCGAAGACGACGGGCTCGAAGGGGATCCACGTGTACATCCCCATCGTGCTCGGACCGACGCAGAAGGAAGTGTGGACGTTCGCGAAGGCGATCGCGCTGGAGCTGGAGAAACGACACCCGCAGATCCTCACGGCCGAGTACATGAAGGCGAAGCGCCCCCACGGGCGGGTGCTGGTGGACTACAACCAGAATGCGTGGAGCCGGACGCTGGCGTCGATCTATTCCGTGCGCCCGACGCCGTTCGCCGGCGCGTCGATGCCGGTGACCTGGGACGAGGTGGAGAACGGCGTGAAGATCGAGGACTTCCGCATCGACAACGCGGCGGAGCGGCTCGAAGAAGTCGGCGATCTGTGGAAGCCGGTGCTGGCGAAGACGAAGCGTGTGGATCTGTACAAGGCCTTCCGTCAATGAACGATGAACGCGGAAGGATGAACGCTGAACATCCGTTGAACCGCGCGTGAAGAAACTTCTGGTCGTTCTCGGGTTCGCGCTCTCCCTCGGCGCGCAGACCGTCCGCATCACCGACAAGCCCTCCGGGCTCGTGTCCGGGACGCTCAACGTGCCGGTCGTGGCGACGGCGCCGGTGGAGCGGCTGGCGCTGGTCATCAACGGCGTGCCGTACACCGCGGCGCAGGGGCAGCGCATGACGGCGCAGGTGAATGTCGGGTACTACATCCGCCGCCTGCGGATGCGCGCGGTCGGGTACGACGCGCAGGGGAACATCGTGGGCGAGGACGAGATGGTCGTGAACGATCCGCGTCCGCCGTTCCGGGTGAAGCTGCAGGGGCCGCAGCAGTGGCCGGAGGGCGGGAGCGTGGAGCTGCACGCGAACCTGCTGCGTCCCGCCGAGGTGTCGATCAGCGCGGTCGACTTCTACGTCGGCGAGGAGAAAGTTGCGACCGCGGCGATGCCGCCGTACACGACGACCGTCGACGCGGCGAAGTTCACCGCGCCGGTCTACGCGCGCGTCGTGGCGCGCTCGACCCGGGGCGAGGAGGCGAACGACGTCTTCTTCTTCGGCGAGCGCGCGCACGCCTCGACCGACGTGACCGTGCAGCAGATCCCGGTCTCCGTCGCCGACGGCACGGCGCCCCTGCGCGTGGACCAGATCACGCTCGTCGACAACGGTACGCCCCGCCCGGTGGAGACCCTGGTCGCCGCGAGCGACCTGCCGCTGAACGTCATCCTGCTCATCGACTACTCGGAGAGCATGCTCGAGGAGCTGCCGGTCGTGAAGACCGCGGCCAAGCAGTTCGCGCGCGCGCTGCTGCGGCCGCAGGACCGCCTGGCCGTGGTCGGGTTCAATCAGAAGACGTTCTGGCTGACGAACTGGACGAACGACTGGAACGTGGCGGCGCAGGCGGTCGACCGCGTGCAGCCGATCGGCGAGACGCACCTGTACGACAGCGTCATCGAGATGCTCTACCAGATCCAGAAAGTGCCGGGACGGCACGCGCTGGTCGTGCTGAGCGACGGCGTCGACCAGGGCAGCCAGTTCAAGCTCGATCACCTCATCCACTACGCGCGCTACGCGGGCGTGCCGGTGTATCCGGTCGTGAAGAACAAGTCCCTCTCGCGCTGGATGAAGCTGGGCGTCGGACGCCTGCAGGCCCGCCGCCTGGACCGCGTCGCCGACGAGACGGGCGCGACGTACTTCATCATCCAGAACGAGCGCGAGCTCGCCAACGTCTACGCCCGCATCGCCCAAGAGCTCCGGCAGCAGTACCAGATCGTCTTCTACTCCGAGGCGGACGTGCCGGACCAGTGGCGCTCGCTGCGGATCGTGTCGAGCGGGGGACACAATTTGAGGATTCCGCGGGGGTACTTTCCGTAGAGGCGTTGCCCGTGACCCGTGACCCGTGCCGGATTCCCCGGGCAACGGACAACGGGTCACGCCTCTCTCAGGCACAAACCGTGAAGTTGGCCGCGGCGGGATGGATCCTGGATCACCCCTGTTTCCCGAGCCGCCACAGCGGCATCGCATTCACGGCGGTCTGCGGACCGAGCGGCAGGAGCACATCTTCACGTGGATGGCCGTCATCTTCGTGCTGCTCTACGTGACGGCGTGGGTGTCGGCGATCCAGCAGATCCAGACCATCCGCAACACACCCGTCGCGGTGGAGGACGGGGAGCACGAGGAGCCGCCGGCGTCCCCGCAGACACCGGGCGAGAACATCGCGCAGATCTTCGGGCCGGAGCTGCCGCGGGCGGCGGCGTCGCTCACCGACGCGATGCTGGGCTTCCTGCACCCGCTGCGGGGGGAGAGCGGTGAGCTCCGCTATGCGCCCGTCCTGCCCGGCGGGTCCGTCGTCGACGATGCGCCGGGCGGCATCGCCGACGTCCGCGCGCCGAGGCAGCCGGGGATCTATCCGCTGACCTTGACCACGGGTGCTGCGAAACGCGCCATCGAGGACATCAGCGTCGTCACGCTGGTCCCCCGCTCGGAGAAACGGAGCGGCAAGGTGGGCACGTACCAGCTCGGAACGTGGCCGTTCGAGGCCGGCGGCAAGCCGCGGACGCCGCGCTACGCCGCGCCCGCGGGCTTCATCCAGGTCACGCGGGCCAACCAGGACTTCCAGGTGTCCGAGCACTTCCAGCTGCGCCAGTTCCTGACGAAGGACCAGGCGAGCGTCTGGCCGAAGTACCTGGCCCTCGATCCTCTGCTCATCGACAAGCTCGAGCTGACGATCCAGGAGCTGCGCAAGGAAGGCGTGCGTGTCGAGCACGTCCACGTGATGAGCGGTTTCCGCACGCCGCGGTACAACTCGGGCGGCGGCAATACCGCGGGACGGGCGAATCTGAGCCGGCACATGTACGGCGACGCCTCGGACGTCTACGTCGACAACAACCGCGACGGCCAGCCGGACGACATCACCGGAGACGGCCGGGTGACGACGGCGGACGCGGAGAAGTTCGGCCGCGCCGCCGAGCGAGTCGAGGACGAGTACCGTTCCCTCATTGGTGGGATCGGAATCTATCCCGCGTGCTGCGGGCACGGTCCTTTCACACACGTGGACGTGCGCGGCGTGCGCGCGCGTTGGCGCGGGTCAGGCAGCGGTTAGTTTTGAGAAGGAGATAGGAAGTGACTACAGAGATCAATTGTCCCGAATGTCACGGCAGACGCCCCGACGGGTCGACGGTGTGCCCGACGTGCGGCGCGCCGCCGGTGTCCGAGGGCAACAAACGGGCGACCGACGAGGAGGTCCGGTCAGCGGACCTCGAGCCGTACATCACGCTGGTGTACATCGCCCGGCTGTTCAAAGTGCTGGCCGCACTGATGGTGGTCATGATGGTCTTCGAGATCATCGCGACCATCAGCACCGAGGGATTCGTCCTGGCCGAGCTGATCGGCCGGGTGACCCAGATGCTGGTGCTGGCGGGCCTGATGTGGGGCGGCGGCGACCTGACGCTGCTGCTGATCGACGCCGGGCATGACCTCCGCGTCGTGCGCATCCTCCTGGGGCGCATCAACGCGGAGCTGCACCGGAAAGGGAACGAGAAGCCTTGAGAGGGTGCTGGGTGCAGGCGGGAGCGACCCCTCATCCGGCCTTCGGCCACCTTCTCCCCTCGCCGAGGGGAGAAGGGCAACAGACCATGCCTCTCGCGAGAAACACGAACGAAGACCCCTCTACCCGCGACGAGCGGGGAGAGGGTGGCCGAAGGCCGGGTGAGGGCCGCACTCGCCTCAAGTCTCTGCAGCGCGTCAGCGCGCCGCCCCCATCAGCTCCTTCTTGCGCGCCTCCATCTGCGCGCCGAGGTCGCGGAGCTCCTCGCGGCTCATCAGCTTGCGCGCGCGGGGGAACATGTCTTCCTCTTCCTCGTCGGCGTGGTGCTCGACCAGCTCCTTGAGCACTTTCGCCTTCGCTTTGAGGTCTTCGTTGTTGTCGCCCTCGGCCGCCTCGGGCATCGCGACGTCGACCATGTGGTGCTCCTGGACGGCCTCGTAGATCATCACCTGGTCGTCCTTCTTCTTCCCGGCCTCGCGGAACGCGGGGTAGAAGATCTCTTCTTCGATGGTGGTGTGGACCTTCAGCTCCTGCTCGATCTGCCCCAGCAGCTTCGCGCGGCGGGGACCCTCGTTCGCCTTTTCCAGGGAGTCCAGGAGTCCGCGGACCTTCTCGTGATCCTGCTTCAGGAGCGCGATCGCGTCTGTAGGTGGTTTCTTCTTCGTTGCAGCCATGGTGATTCCTCCATCGCTGTGTAGATCACATTTCCTGCCAATTGACAGGTCCGTCGGGCTCAGTCAAGATGTTGACCACTCATGCCGGGCGAACGCGATCTGGTCACGGGCGTCATTCAGCTCGCGAACCTTCTGACCCGCCGTCTCGGGCCGGTCTTCGAGAAAGCGAAGATCACTCCGCAGCAGTGGTCGGTGATTTCCGCGCTTTCTGCCGAGGAAGCGCCGGTAACGCTGGTGGGGCTGTCGCGGCGGCTGGGCGTGACCAAGCAGAACATGACCGGGATGATGTCCCGGCTGGAGCAGCTGGGGCTCGCGGAGCGGAATGACGATCCGCAGGACCTGCGGTCGTCGCGAGTCCAGCTCACGCGGCGCGGGCGGACGCTGGTGGAGAGGTTGCGGCCGGCCTATGAAGAGTGGATCGCGGCGATCGGCGCCGGAGCGGTGAGCGAGCGCGACCTGCAGGCGCTCACGCGGACGGTGGAGCGGCTCATCGGGGCGCTGGAGTAGTCTGGAGTGCGGCCCGGGCTTGCGCGGTGGGAGTGGGCATCGCTGCCCGGGGTGCTCGTGGCGTTCCTCGCGATCCGCCTGCCGCTGTATTCGGACCCCGGCCTGATCCTCGGCTGGAACAGCGACGCGGCGCTGTTCGGGATGATGGCGCGGGCGATGCGCGAGGGGTGGGACTTCCCGTTGTACTTCTGGGGCCAGTTCTACCTCGGCACGCTGACGTCGATGGTCACGGCGGTGGTGGGCTTCCTCGCGGGCAACGTGGGTCCGCTGGCGTTGCGGATCGCGGCGGCGTTCGAGGTCGCCATCGCGATCGTCTTCTTCTGGCTCGCGCTGCGTAGGATCTTCGGACACAGCGCGATGCTCGCGCTGCTGTGGCTCGCGGCCGGCCCGGCATTCCTCTTCCACTTCACGATCGCTCCGATCGGCGCGGAAGAGCTGTTCCTCGCGGCCTCGGTACTGTTCTGGTACGCGACGCGCGCGCCGTTCGACCGCGTCCGCGACTGGCTGATCCTCGGCGTGCTTGCGGGACTGAGCACGTGGCTGCACGAGGGCGTCGTGTTTCTCTGCCTCGCGATTGCGATCGCGCTGTTCGTCGAACGCACGGTGCGCGTGAGATTCGTCATCGCGTTTGCGGTCGCATTCGCCGCGGGGTACCTGCCCGCGATCGTCGCGCGACTCCGCGGCGATCCATTGCTGTACTCGCGCACGCTGCTCTCGTGGAGCTTTTCCGAGGTGTTTTCGAACTTCGCCGAGCTCTTCGCGAGCGATCTGTGGCTGCTCCTCGGCGGCCTTGCCGTGGGCATTGCGGTGATCGTTTTCGCGATCGTGGGTCTGCGCGGGCGGTCGTGGAAACGCACAGGGGCGCGCGCGCAGATCATCATCGTCACAACCGTAGTGCTGAGTGCGGCGTTCTGGCTGTTCAGCACGTACGGCTATCCCGGCGCGGTGCGATACATCGTCCCCGTGGTGCCGCTCGTATACGGCGCAGCCGCCGCGGGTCTGGTGAAGATGCGCCGTCCGATCGCGGCGGCCGCGGCGATCCTGATCACGCTGGCGCTCTTCGTCCCGCGCATCCAGCAGGCGAACGACGTCGCGGCGGGACGCTCCGAGCGCTACACGAACTGGCCCGGCTGGTTCGATCCGCGTCCGACGCTGGCGGCGCTGCAGACCGGCGGCTATCGCGTGTGCTACGGCGAGGTGTGGGTCGCGCACAAGCTCGAATGGCTCTCGTCGCCGACCGTGCGCTTCGTCCCCGTCCGCAGCGTGCATCGGACGCTGAAGCAGTCGCTGGAGCTGATCCGCGAGCCGGGCCCGAAGTGCTTCGTCGACAACTTCGGCAACGTGAAAGCGCTGTCTCCGGCGGAAGAAGCGGTATGGGCGGCGTCCGTGATCGAGCGGGGGCGAAAGGCGGGACTGGTGTTACGCTGACCGCGGCGTTGTTGACAGGCGGAGGGTGGGCGTGACCAACGAGATCGGCGATTTCCTCGACTATCTGACCTTCGAGCGCAACGTGTCGCCGAACACGATCATCGCCTATCGCGACGATCTGGAGTCGTTCATCGGCTTCCTCTCCAACGATTACCTGACCATGGGCCGCGATCAGCTCGACCTGAAGCGCGTCGACCATCTCGCCGTCCGCTCGTTTCTCGCGCACCTCTCGCGGCGGAAGCTCGCACGGGCGACGGTGGCGCGGCACCTGTCGACGCTGCGCTCGTTCTTCAAGTTCCTCGTGCGCGAGGAGATCGTGGAGGCGAATCCCGCGCGCACGGTGGCGACGCCGAAGCGCGAGAAGCACCTTCCCGCCGTTCTCCAGACCTCGGACGTCGCCCTCCTGCTGGAACAGCCCGACACGTCCAGGACGCTCGGCATCCGCGACGCCGCCTGGCTGGAGCTGCTGTACGCCTCGGGGCTGCGCATCTCCGAGCTCACGGGTGTCGACCTGGACGACCTCGAGATGCGCTCGCGTCTCGTGAAAGTGCGCGGCAAGGGATCGAAGGAGCGCATCGTGCCGTTCGGCTCGAAGGCCGAAACCGCGCTGCGCGCGTATCTCGCGGTGCGCGATGAGCTGATTCGCAATCCCGAGGAGCAGGCGGTCTTCGTCAACTACCGCGGCGAGCGCATCACCACGCGCAGCGTCCGCCGCCTGTTCGAGGAATACGTGCGCGGCGCATCCCTGCGCGCGGGCGTCTCCCCGCACACGCTCCGGCACTCGTTCGCCACGCATCTCCTGAACGCCGGCGCCGACCTCCGCGGCATCCAGGAGCTCCTCGGCCACGCCTCGCTGTCGACGACGCAGAAGTACACACACTTGAACGACTGGCAGCTCATGGCCGTGTACAAGAAAGCCCATCCGCGGGCGTGACCAGAGGGCAGAGGGCAGAAGAGTCACCACCCGGGCTCGGCCCCAATGGCGGTAACTTTAGGCGAGCGCGCCCCTCACCCGGCCTTCGGCCACCCTCTCCCCACGCTCACGCGCGGGGAGAGGGGACAATCCGGGTTCCGTCTCGCAAGAAACAAAACACTTCGCCAGCCTCTCGCGAGAAGGAACCCAAGATAGCCCTCGCCCCGCGTCAGCGGGGAGAGGGTGGCCGAAGGCCGGGTGAGGGGCGCGCTCGCCTAAAGTGAACGCCATTGGGGCGCTGCCCTCTGCCCTCTGATGTGAGGTTTTTTTCCTGACATCTGTCAACTGCCAACTGCCAACTAGAATGCACGCGTGATCCGCGCGATCGTCCACCACGGCTTCCTCGGAAACGTCATCGAATACTTCGCCGTGGTCGCGGGACCGGACGTCGACAAGCGGTTCTTCTTCGAGCAGATCAACGCGTCCCGGGGAGACGTCGTCCGCTACTTCGGCGGGAGCTCGGAGATCATTCTCAATCCCGAGGGCGTGCGGTTCCGGGGGAACGGCGGGATCTTCGGCGAGTACATGTTCGGCGGCCACCTCCCCGTCGCTGACCTGCTGAACGAGGATGTCGTCAACCGCTTGGCGTTGTACGGCACCATCGTGGAGCGCAACCACGAGCTCCGCTTCACCACGAACACGGAGGGCTTCGAGCGCTACGACCACCTCTTCCTGCAGGGCAACGCCGTCGCCAACTACTTCTTCTTCGTGGACGACCGGAAGAAGTACGCCGACGTCGGCGACCGGCAGGAGGCGACGCTCAAGAGCGCGGGCAAGCTGCTCAAGCGCTCGCGGAAAGTCGGCGCCGGCAACTTCCTCTCGCTCGCGCACGACATCCTGGAGGCACTCGACGAGCCGCAGTCGACGATCTGCATCGTGCGCGTCGTCCATCGCGCCAACCAGCTCCTCGCCGACGCGTGTCATCGCGCGTACGCAGAGTCGCGGTCGATGGAGGAAGCGAGCGCCAGACTTTCCGATCTCCCGATCGAGACGTACCAGCGCGAGCGCATCCAGATCGACGTCATCTATCACCACTCCGACAACCAGGAGCTGATCGACGAGTACAAGCGCATCCTCGCGTCGTGCGCCGGGTCCACGATCGACTCGTCGGCGCGGGCGCGTCTGATGCGCCTGCGCACGCTCTCGCTGCGCAATGAAGTGCCGCTCTCGATCTTCGACACGCTCGAGGAGATCGTGCTGCAGGAGCCGCGCGCGGTCTCGCGGAAGGAAGACGAGCCGGATTACATCCAGTCCACCCGCGAGATCCTCGGCGGCTTCCTCCTCGGCCGCAACATCACGCGCAAGCTGTCCTCGCTCGATCTCGTACAGCTCATGGAGAACAAGCAGCGCGCGGCGGCGAACCGCGACCAGACGTTCGAGGAGGTGCTGCTCGAGACCGGACGCATGATCGACGAGATCGGGCGGGAGGAAGAGGACTTCGAGCGCCTGGAATCGTTCGGCGAGCTGGTCACGCTGTTCGACCGCATCGACCACACGACGACTTTGGTGAACAAGCTCGCGTTCATGGACGACGTCGAGCTGTCGAACGAGCAGGTGCGGTCGCTCCTCGGGAACATGCAGGTGTTCGAGAAGCTCCGGCGCGGCCTGTTCCAGCAGCTCTTCATCGACCCAGTGGTGAACAACGAGTACGCGCTCGCGTACGGCAAGAAGAAGCTCTACGCCCTCACCCTCGGCCTGATCTCGATCGAGAACAACGAGGAGTCGCTCGCGGGCGTCGCGGAGTCGATCGCGTCGCTGAACCATCACGAGCGCGCGTACTTCGCCGCGTACAACCTCGCCCGGCGGCGCATGGCGAACTTCTACCTCGAGCTGAACACGGCCGAGGGGCGGGAGACCTTCCGGCGGGAAATCCGCGCGGAGATTGCGCACGATCCTGCACATCGCGAGCTGCACGACTTCATGACCGAGGGACTGCTGGAGGAAGTGATCACCAAGATCCGGCTCGAGGCGTTCTATATCAACCAGCTCCTGCCGAGGATCGTGGAGGAACAGGACGTGAAACTGCGGAATGACTTCCTCACGAACTCCGGGCTGGACCGCTTTCAGGTCGAAGAGCTCGAGAGCGAGTACTTCGAGATGCGGGCGTTCCCGCCGCAACTTTTGGAGGCCCTCAGAAGTTAACCCTGAGCGAGCGAAGCGAGTCGAAGGGTCAGGTTAGCAGCAACGCGGACGTCGCCTCAGGCTGAGGTCGTGCAGGTGCTAACTTGGCTCCTCGAGCGCATACGCTCGCTCGGAGCTGAAGACAAAACAACAACATGAACCGACTAAAAGACGAAACCTCCCCCTACCTCCTGCAGCACGCGCACAACCCCGTCGACTGGTATCCGTGGGGCGAGGAGGCCTGGGCGAAGGCGCGCGCCGAGGACAAGCCGGTGTTCCTCTCGATCGGCTACTCCGCCTGTCACTGGTGCCACGTGATGGAGCGCGAGTCGTTCGAGAACGACCAGACCGCCGCGGCCCTCAACCAGGACTTCGTGTCGATCAAGGTCGACCGCGAGGAGCGGCCGGACGTCGACTCGATCTACATGCAGGCCGTACAGATGATGACCGGCCACGGCGGCTGGCCGATGTCGATGTTCCTCACGCCGGACGGCAAGCCGTTCTTCGCCGGGACGTATTTTCCGCCCGAGGAGCGGCACGGGATGCCGAGCTTCCGGCGCGTGCTCGAGCACGTCGTGAACGTGTATCGCTCGCGGCGCGAAGAAGTCGAAGAGGCGTCGAACGAAGTCCGGAAGGCGATCTCCAGCCAGCTGCGCGTGAAGGGCGAAGGCGCGATCAGCCGTCCCGGGCTCGACGCCGCGGCCGCGCGCATCGCGTCGACCTATGACCGCGTCCACGGAGGCTTCGGCGGCGCGCCGAAGTTCCCGCCGTCGATGTCGCTCGAATTCCTGATGCAGGCCGCCCATCGCAACAACGACGCGGGGCTGCGGGAGATCATCGTCCACACGCTGACAAAGATGGCGCGCGGAGGGATGTACGACCAGGTCGGCGGCGGCTTCCATCGGTACTCCGTCGACGCGCACTGGCTGGTCCCGCACTTCGAGAAGATGCTGTACGACAACGCGCTGCTGGCGCGGCTGTACACGCGGGCGTGGCAATGGACGAAGGACCCGCTCTTCGCGCAGATCGCCAACGAGATCCTCGGCTGGGTGCAGCGGGAGATGACCTCGCCCGACGGCGCGTTCTACGCGACGCTCGACGCGGATTCCGAGGGGGAGGAAGGTAAGTTCTACGTCTGGACGCGCGCGGAAGTCCTGGAGATCCTCGGCGACGAGGAAGGGCGGATCTTCTGCGAGATCTTCGACGTCACCGAGGGCGGCAACTGGGAAGGGCACAACATCCTGAACGTGCCGCGCGAGCCGTCCCCCGAGCACGCGGAGCTGATCGCGCGCGGCAAGTGCAAGCTCTACGGCGTGCGGTCGAAGCGCGTCTGGCCCGGCCGCGACGAGAAGATGCTCGCGGGCTGGAACGGATGGATGCTGGCGGCATTCGCCGAGGCGTGCGTGGCCTTCAATCGCTACGAAGATGTCATACGGAAAAATGCTGACTTTTTATTGACGAGAATCGTGAACGGTAAGTTGACCCGCCACGCGAAGATCCCCGGACTGCTCGAGGATTACTCCGGCGTCGCCTGGGGGCTGACGCTCGCGTACGAGGCCACGGGCGAGCGCCGCTACCTCGATGCTGCCCGCGGCCTCACCGATCAGATCCTCACGCGCTTCCGCGACGAAGAGAACGGCGGCTTCTACGACACGCCGGTCGATCACGAGCAGCTCATCACCCGCCCGAAAGACCTTTTCGACAACGCCACGCCCGGCGGAACGTCCGTCGCCTGCGACATCCTCCTGCGCCACGCCCTGCTCTTCGCGAACGAGGAGTACGCGCGCGTCGCAACCGAAGCGGTCGAATCGACCTGGCCGCTCCTGGAGCGCTACCCGTCCGGCTTCGGCTTCCTGCTGAGCGTCGCCGAATGGCGCGCCGGCCAGCCAAAAGAGATCGCCCTCACCGGCGAATCCTCGGCGCTGCGCCAGGTCATCGGCGAAACGTACATCCCCCACCGCGTGCTCGTCAGCGGAACGCAGTCGGCGGACCTACCGCTGATGGAGAACCGTCCCGCGGACCGCTCACTCGCCTATGTGTGCATCGGTTACGCCTGCGAGGAGCCGACAGCGGACCCGGAGAGGCTCCGGGCGCTGCTCTGATCGACGGAGGTCAGGGCTGTGAAGCTGAGCTGGACTCGCGCAACAAGCTGTCCAGTCGACGAAAGTTGCGTGCCACGGAAGCAAAGATCTCAATTCGAGAAGGCATAAATTCAGTTCTGAAAAGCGTGATGTCAGCCTCAAAAGGCGTGATGTCACTCCCAAAAGGCGTGATGTCAGCCCCAAAGGGCGTGATGTCAGCCCCAAAAGGCGTGATGTCAGGCCCAAAAGGCGTGATATCAGCCCCAAAAGGCGTGATATCAGGCCCAAAAGGCGTGATATCAGCCCCAAAAGGCGTGATATCAGCCCCAAAAGGCGTGATGTCAGCCCCAAAAGGCGTGATATCAGTCCAAAGTGGAGCACTGGCGTCGCCTTCGCGGCCGCAGACCGTCTCTGCCTTTATCACCCCGCGCGTTAGCGCGGGGCTACATTTGTAACGCGCGCCTTCGCGCGCAACGGATACCACGGCAAGATGTGCGCTGACCCCAGTCCTGATCCTCCACGTAGCATCACGGCGTTCCGGCGACGATCAACATCCCCCGGAGCTCCTCGAATTTGCCGAGGCGGCCGACGATGCGGTCGCGGGGGACGCGGCTCAGGCTCCGGACCTCGGCTTCGCCGGGGGTACGGCCGAGGAGGAGGGTGAAGGCGTAGCGGACGAACGTTGGGTCGTCCATGCAGTCCGTGCCGTATTCGACGGTCTCGATCAGGTCTTCGAGGCGGACTTCGCCGCGCGCGACTTGCGGCCAGGCGGCCGCGGGGTCGTGGCCGATACGGCCGAGGAGCCTGGAGACGGCGTCGCGGTTCAGTTGACCGGGGGGGAAGCGCGTAGCGGCGTCCGGTTTCTTCTCCGGGAGCGGGGGCAGGCGCAGGGCCAGGGCGGTCAGCGCGGGCGCCCCTTGGTCGCCGACCACGATCCAGTCGAAGGCGACGGCGAGCTTTCTCGAATCTCCGTTGGACGGGTCGAATTCCGCGGGAGTCGTCGCGCGGCCGAAGTCGAAGGCCAGCGTGTTCAGCCCGTCGCGCCACGCCGCCGCGGGTGCGAGCACCGCGGGCTCCTGTGAACCGGGAGCGAGCGTCAGCGTCTGCAGCTCGCGGCCGTTCAGCAAAATGCGCATCGTCTGCCGCGGCAGCGACGGATGATCGATGGGAGTCACCCGCAGGCGCAGCGTGCGATCCATGCGTCCGAAGCGCGGCAGAGTCAGCTCCGCGTGCTGCCCCACGGCCCAGCGGAACGAAGCGTCTCCACCGCCTTCCGGTCCGGCCCATCCCTCGCCGAAGAGGAAGTCCTCCTGCGCCGTCGTTTGCAACGTCATACCTCGCTCGCCGAGGGCCGCGGCGACGGCACGCCACTGGGCGGGGCCGGCGCGCTCGCGGAAGAATTGCCCGCCAGTGCGCGACGTGTAGTGCATCCGGAATCCTTCGAGCGGGCCCGCCAGGACCACGGGAAAGCCGCACATCCAGTTGCGCACGGCGTTGTCCGTACTGAACCCGCCGCTGACGAGCCACGCTCCCGGGTGCTGCTGCACGGCCATCTGCGCGAGAGGAACGGTCGAAAGCTGCAGGTCGAGGACCTTGTGCGGCAGGCGCGCGAGATAGTGGTGCAGCACGATTCCCGACCACGGCTCCGCCGTGACCACGAGATCTCCGGTCCGGGCGTAGCGCTGAATGGTGTCCGCGATGCCGCGCCAGTCCAG
The DNA here is from genome assembly GCA_963821585.1 of uncultured Acidobacteriota bacterium. GTDB lineage: Bacteria > Acidobacteriota > Thermoanaerobaculia > Gp7-AA8 > Gp7-AA8 > QHVT01. The sequence goes on along the minus strand of CAWGEI010000005.1, from coordinate 451,277 downwards.
CTTCCGAAACGCCTCCGAGCGTGCTGCCGGCCATGTCTGTACGCCGATTACGGTGATCACGACGACGATCGCCAGAGCGGGAACGACGGCGAGAGCCCTCCGGAACGGAAAGAGGGCCGCGATCCCGAAGCCGGCGAGCAACAGATACGCGGGCAGGGCCGCGATGACGTAGCGGATGCCGAAGAAGTGGTTCTGTGTGAACAGCGCGGCGACGCTGAACACGACCGGGAGAATTGCCATCGCGAGGATCGCCGCCGCCGCGGACCGATTGCGGCGGACGAGCGCCACCGCGCCGATCACCGCGAGCGCCAGGACCCCATACGCCGTGCGTCCCGCGCGCGGGGAATCGAGCGCCGTCACCGAAAGCCCGCGGACGATCGAGTCGAACAGCGACGGTGTCCAGCCCGGGAACGGCGAGACGGCCCGCTCCGCGGTCGTCGATCGATAGAGCAGCGGGAACAGCGCCAGGACCAGCACGGCGATCAGCGCGATGATCGCGAGCCGGCGGCGTGCCCGCGCGTCTCGCTCCAACGACCAAACCGTCAACGCCGCGAACGCGAGCGACGCCACCGCGGACGCCGCCGCGACCGAGGTGTACAGCATCAGAAAAAGCGCTCCCGCGGCCAGCCAGGGGATGCGCTCGAGAATCGCGAGCAGCGCGACGATGACCAGGAGCACGAGGAGCGCGTACGGACGCGCCTCCCGGCTGTAATAGACGTGGAGCGGCGAGAGCGCCAGCAGAGCCGCGCCAACCCACGGCCAGTCGCTCCGGGCCGCGCGCGCCGACATCCACAGCAGCGGCACGCTGACCAGTCCGAAGAGCGCCGCGAGCGAGCGACCGCCCCACTCGTCATCGCGCACCACGAACGCGAGCCATTGCAGCGCGTAGTACAGCGGCCCGTGCTGCGGATGGACTCCGGTCAGCCACTGCCACCAGGGGATCGCAGGCGCGCGCTGGACGAGGAGCTGGCCGAGGATCTCATCGAGCCAGTAGCTCGGGACGCCAAGACCGTCGAACCGCAGAAAAGCCGCCACCGCGACGGCAATCGCTAACGCAACCCACGCCGCCGTACGGCTCACGGAGTCTTCGGCGCGACGATCCAGTCCGTCCACGTCTTCGCGCTCTCATTGCCCGACTGATCGACCGCGGACACCGAGTACCGGAAGGCCAGGCCGAGGCTCACGGGCTTGTTCAGCCAGGTCGTCTCCTTGATCGGATCCTTGATGAGGTTGATCGTCCCGACCTCACGGATGTTGCTGCCGTGCCCCGCCCCTTCCATCCGATAGATCTTGTACCCGGCGAGATCCGCCGCTTCCACCGGATCCCACAGCAGGCGGATGGCGTTTGGCTCGACGAGCGGGGTCACCGTCGCCGGAGCCGGCGGCGCGACGAGGTCGCGGAACGTGACTTTCGCGGCCGGGGAAGGATCGCTCTGCACGAGCGGCGGCCCGGTCGCCGCGACGGCGGCCACGCGGTACTCGTGCTCGCCGTACGCCGGCGCGTCCGTGTACGTAGTCACGGTCACCGGCGCCGTGTTGACCGGCACGTCGAGCTCCCCCGGCACGATGCCGGGAGGGGTGCGGTACACGTTGTAGCCCATCACGATCGGGGCGCCGAGGTTGCCGACGGCCTGCTGCGGAGCGGTCCACGTCAGCGTGACGCCCTCCGGCTTCGCCGTCGCCGCGAGTCCCGACGGCGGAATGCCCACCGCCAGAGGCACGATCACCGCGAGATTCGAGATCTGGCCGCGCGCCTCCTCACCCTCGGTCACCACCGCGTACGTCAGGCGCACGGGACGGCCGTCCGAGGAGCGGAAGGGCGGCGTGTCGTGAAACAGCAGGCGCGCTCCGGTGGTCGCGTCCGCCAGGTTGGCCTTTTCTATGCTGTCGATGCGGGTACTGAGCTTCGTGAATTGAGCCTGAGGAATGGTGGGGATCTTCGAGAACAACACGACGGGCTGCGCCTGCGTCGGATCGACGTCGCCCGGCATCAGCGTCTTCGGATCGCGGCCGCCCGGGGCGACGGGAAGCGATTCTTCGTAGCGAAAGACGGTGATGCGGCGCACGGCGGTGAGGTTCTTGCCGGCGGTCGTGAGCGCGGGATAGCTCCAGGACAGAAGCACCCGGTCGGCGCGCTGTGTTACAACGAGGTCGCTCGTCGCCGCCGGGATCATCGGGACGGGCGGACGCGGATCACCGCGTTTGCCGCAGGCGAGGACGACGAGAGCAAAAGCCGCCAGGAACTTTTTCACTGGCGGGGATTCTAACGGACGAGGTAATTCATGTGCGGAATCATCGGCTATGTCGGCACGCGTGAGGTCGTGCCGGTACTCCTCGGCGGGCTGAAAAAGCTCGAATACCGCGGCTACGACAGCGCGGGCGTGGCGGTCGTCAACGGCAATGGTGTTGACGTCGTGCGCGCCGAGGGGAAACTGTCCAACCTCGAAGGAAAGCTGGCGGAGAAAGAGCTCCACGGCACGTTCGGCATGGGCCACACCCGGTGGGCCACGCACGGCAAACCGAACGAGAACAACGCCCACCCCCACCGCGACTGCACCGGCAACGTGGTCGTCATCCACAACGGCATCATCGAGAACTTCCTCCCGCTCAAGCAGCGCCTGAAGGCGCAGGGGCACGAGTTCAAGAGCGAGACGGACACGGAAGTCGTCGCGCACCTGATCGAGGAGCACCGCAAGGACGGGACGCCGTTCGTCGAAGCGGTGAAGAAGACGCTCAAGGAGCTGGAGGGCCACTACGCGCTGGTCATGATCGCGGGCGATGACCCGGGCACGATCATCGCCGCGAAGCACGGTCCCCCCCTGGTCATCGGCCTCGGCGAAGGCGAGAACATCGTCGCCTCGGACGTCGCACCGCTGCTCGCCTACACGCGCAACATCATCTATCTCGAGGACGGCGAGTATGCGATCGCGGACGACAAGCGCGTCGAAGTCTTCGGTCGCGACGACGTGAAGATCGAGCGCGAGCCGAAGAAGATCCTGTGGGACGCCGTGATGGCCGAGAAGGAAGGCTACCGGCACTACATGCTCAAGGAGATCCACGAGCAGCCGCGCGCCGTGCGGGACACGTTCAACGGCCGCATGTTCGAGGAGTCCGGCGAGGTCTTCTTCAACGACCTGCAGTTCACGCCCGAGGAGTGGGCGCAGTTCAAGAAGATCCACGTCGTGGCGTGCGGCACGTCGTGGCATTCGGCCCTGGTCGGGAAGTTCATCCTCGAGAGCGCCGCCAAGATCCCGGTCGAAGTCGACTACGGCTCCGAGTACCGCTATCGCGATCCGATCATCGACGAGTCCACGCTGGTCATCGGCGTGACACAGTCCGGCGAGACCGCGGACACGATCGCGGCGATGCAGGAAGCGAAGGCGAAGGGCGCCCGGCTGATCTCGATCTGCAACGTCATCGCCGCCGCCGCGACGCGCATGTCCGACGGCACGATCTACACGAACGCGGGCCCGGAGATCGGCGTGGCGTCGACGAAGGCGTTCACGACGCAGCTCACGGCGTTCTACCTGCTGTCGCTGTACATCCGCCAGTTGCGCGGGGACGACCGGGACGACATCCGCTACGCGATGCACGAGCTGTCGACGATCCCGCACAAGATCGAGCACTTGCTGAAGACGCAGGAGAAGAAGATCCAGCAGCTCGCCAACAAATGGCACAACGCCCAGGACTTCCTCTTCCTCGGCCGCGGCGTCCACTACCCGATCGCCCTGGAGGGCGCGCTGAAGCTCAAGGAGATCTCGTACATCCACGCCGAGGGCTACCCGGCGGGAGAGATGAAGCACGGGCCGATCGCCCTCATCGACGAGAACATGCCGGTCGTGGCCATCGCCACACACACGCCGGTGTACGACAAAGTCGTCTCCAACCTGCAGGAAGTGAAAGCGCGCGACGGCAAGCTCCTCGTCATCTGCGACGAAGGCGACGAAGAGATGCAGCAACTCGCCGACGACTACATCGAAATCCCCTGGGCTCCCGAACCGCTGCAGCCGATCCTCGCGGTCGTCCCGACGCAGCTCCTCGCGTACTACATCGCCCTGCGGAGAGGGTGCGACGTGGATCAGCCCAGGAATCTCGCGAAGAGCGTCACGGTGGAGTGACGCGTTGTGAATCACCGCGTGGCGAAGGTATGGACACGCTCCGCGGCGACTTGCGGGGCGCGAGCTGCAACGACATATCAGGGCGTTGCATCGCCGCGACTTGTTCTGGAGGCGGTGCAGAAAATACTACGAGAAACCAGCGCACGGTGACCAAGCGGATGAACTCCGCCAACGCATCCTCCGCTGATTTGCACTTCTTGAGCTTATCTTCGAATTCGAGCCGTTTGTGGGTTGCGATCGTCGTGGGGATCTTCTCCTCGATCCTTGCTCTTACAAGTTCCAGATCGGTCCAGAGCGGCGCGTGTTTCTGAATCAGTTGGTTGAGTGCGAACGCCTCATCGACTCCCACTTGGTGCAACACCTCCGGCTCAACGAGGAGAACCGGAACGCGTAGCCACGGCTCGATCTGATCACCGGCCGGAACGGCATCGGCAAACTTCATCTTCGCGATCGTCAGGAAAAAACCGATGAAGAACGGCCAGGCAACTCGGGGGATGCCGACTATCGTGGATTGATTACCGGTGAAGAAAAATACCGCCTCCGTGGCCGTGAAGCCGAAGAAGGCGTACCACGCCAGGTAACCCCAAAATGCGCGGCTGCGGCGCATGACCACGCCGGACGTGCGAGGGTACTTTGTGGTCAGCAACAGCTTTCCAGCGACCAGCGCCGCGAGGGCCCCGCCGATAGCTGCAAGGCTGTGTGTATTGAGAACCACGACTCATGCTTTCCACGCTCTACGCGTTCTTATCTGGGTAGTTCAGGATCTCCGCCCCCCCGCCCTCTTCTGCGGCCACGAAGACCTTGAAGTCCTCAAGCGTCAGTTTGAATTGTTTGAGGTACTCCTCGTTCTCGTCGATCCACCGGTTGAAGAGATAAGTCGTGATGTTCGCCATCGAGTCACGCTTCTGTGCCATGAGCTGCTCGACAACCCAAGCAGCGTGACCATATACAGTTGCCTGCAACTTGAGACTTTTTAGTTCCACGGGTTATGAAACGTATATCCTCACCCGGGATCTGTCAAGCTCTGAACAGATCGTAGAAACTCTAGATAGCGCCTCTCAGATCTAAGAAAGGGGGGTAACGCAATAATCTGGCAGTGGGTGGACCTCTCTGACCGCAGTCGAAAGGGGTGATCAAGTCCACCCTCATTACGCAGTTACACGTGCGGGTGCGGCGACGTGGATCAGCCAAGGAATCTCGCCAAGAACCTCACGGTGGAGTGATCTTGGTGGAGCCCTGGCGTCCCCAGTTCATCGAAATCCCCTGGGCGCCCGAGCCGCTGCAGCCGATCCTCGCCATGGTCCCGACGCAGCTCCTGGCGTACTACATCGCGCTGCGGAGAGGGTGCGACGTGGATCAGCCGCGGAATCTCGCGAAGAGCGTGACGGTGGAGTGACGTCCCGAAGGGACGAAAGAGAGTAGAGGCACTATGGAGTGCGGCGACGGCGAGTCGCCGCTTTCCTATCTTTGCACGCTGACCGCTCCGAATGATTAGAAAGCGGCGACTCGCCGTCGCCGCACTCCATATCAGCCGGTGGCAAGCCGCTTTGAAGGTTACGCCGTTACGCGTGCGGGCGCGGTCATGAACCCCGCGGCCAGGTACACGACGCCGAAGCCCACGTGGATGATGTGGTCCATCGTCCCGAGCTCCACTGACCGGGGATCACCGCCAGGATTCGGTCCGCTCCCGTGCCGAAGAGGAAGCCCGCGATGCCGAGGAGCAGGTAGACCGCGCCGAAGGTGATGCAGAAGTTATTCGCCGCGGATGGCGTCCCCTTCAGACCGATCCACAACGAGATCGCACCGCTCACCAAGTGAATGACGTTGTGGATGAGGGACAGATGGGCCCTGAGCAGGTGAGGACTGACGAAGCCGAGAATGCTGACGAGGAGAAAGACGACGCCGAGGATCGTAGCCACACGATTCGCCATGAGTTCCTCCTTTGTGTATGGGAGAAGTGTACGCCTACTGGGTATCATCGTCGCGGTCCCTGAATGCTCATCCCCATTGCACGTGACGAAGCCGAGATCCGGCGGCACGCCTGGGTGTGCTACGTCATCTTCGCGCTCAACATCCTGTTGTTCGTCGTCGTCGGAATGCTCGAGCGCGAGGCCGTGAGGAACGCGCAGCAGCAGTGGCAGGAGGCGCTCGAATACCACGAAGAACGCCCGTATCTGAAGACGCCCGCGGCCATGGAGCGCGTCATCGGGGCCGAGGGCGTGGCCTATCTGGCCCTGCGGAGCCGCAACTACGGGCGCGTCCCGAGCGATCGCGTCGCGAACGAGCAACGCCAGCTCGACGAGGAAACCGCGGAGGCGGAAGAAGCACGCCGCGTGCAACCGAAGTATCAGCTCGGCTACGTGCCCGCGGATGCGAGCGCGGTCACCGCCGTGACCAACCTGTTCGTCCACGCCGGCCTGCTCCACCTTCTCGGCAATCTTCTGTATCTCTTCCTCACCGGCCCCTTCATCGAAGACGTGTTCGGGCGCCCGCTCTTCGCGTTGCTCTACTTCGGAGGAGGCATCGCGGCGACGCTCACGCACGCGGCGAACAATGCCGGCAGCAGCATTCCGCTGGTCGGCGCATCCGGTGCGATCGCCGCCGTGATGGGTGCGTACCTGGTCCGCTTCGCGCGCTCGAAGGTCGAGTTCCTGTTCATTCCCATCCTCTACCGGCCGTCGTGGAACTACCGCTTCTGGCTCCCCGCGTTCGTCGTCCTCCCGATCTGGTTCGCCCAGCAGCTGTGGGGCATGCGCGCGGAAGCGCAGACCGGCGTCGGCTTCTCGGCGCACGTCGGCGGGTTCGTCTTCGGCCTCGTCTTCGCGTCGATCCTGAAGGTCACGAAGATCGAGGAGAAACACGTGAATCCCGCGATCGTGAAGGAAACCACATGGTCCCTCGACGAGCGCCTCGTGCGCGCGCTGGATGCGCGCCATCGCGGTGACACGGCCGAAGCGAAACGCGAGCTCGCGTCCGTGCTGCGGGACGGCAATGTGAGCGTCGAGGCGCTGCAGCTCGCGGTCGACCTCGCCCGCGACAGCGACGATCCCGCCGCGTTCGACGCCGCGTCCGCACGGCTCCTCGCCCGTTACATCGAGCAGAAGGAAGCGACGCTGGCGGCGGAGCTCGTGCGCGAGGTGACGGACGATCGCTTCGCGCGCCTGCCGAAATTCCTCACGCGCGCGGCGCCATTCGTCGAGCGCAGCGGCGACCGCGAGTGGGCGCTCATGCTTTACGAGCGGCTCTACGACGCGGACCCCGACAGCGCCGGCGCGGTGAGCGCGCTGATGAAGATCGGCGCGCTGCGACGGTTCAACGGCGACTTCCGCGGGGCGCGCGAGGCGCTGGCGAAGGCCCGCCAGCACCCCGCGTGTACGGCGGAGTGGATTCCGTCGATCGACGCGAAGCTCGCGCAGTTGGGATGATCGTCGCGCTACTTGTGAACGAGAATGTTTACTCCCGCACCTGGTTCAGCTCGTCGGGATCGAGCTGCTGCGCGAAGTTGCGCACCGTCAGGATCGACACCTGATTCCGTTCGACGCGGTAGATCACGCGATAGGAATGTCGATAGACGACCTCGCGGAATTCCGGCCGGTTGATCTCCGGCACTACGCGACCCGACTCGGGAAATTGTTCCAGTCGATCGGTCACGGCAAACAGACCGTCCAGCCAACGGAGCGCAGCCTGAGGTTTGTCACCGGCGATAAAGACGGCCGCTTCATACGCTCGGTCGCTCGCGAGCGGCGACCACACGATCTTCACCGGCTGAATCTTCTCCGAAGCTCCGCCTTTGCGTCGCGGTTCGATACACCCTGTCCGAGCTCGATCTGCTGCACGGCCACTCGGACGTCGCTCAGAAGCTCGATCTCCTCGACCATGCGTTCGTACTCAGCGACATCGAGAACCACGGCTGCCGAATGGCCACGCTGCGTCAGCACCAGGGGGCGTTTAGAGGTTCTGACCTGTTCGATGAGCTCCGCGGCGTTCGCCCTGAACTCCGATACCGGCTTGATGTCGCTCAACTTCACGCGTCGCTCCATGGCACCTCCAAACGTACGTCTGATGGTACATCAAGGGATGAGCCTACTTCTTCAGGAGTCTGTCGAGGACGGCTGACAGCTCGCGGCCGACCTGAGCGGAGCCCCCTTTGAACGTGTAGGCGACCGTGCGGTCCGCGCCGAGGATCACGTGACGCGGATACGTGCCACCGAAAACGCGGCGACTGGAGTCCGTGGCGATCGTCTGCCGGTAGGCAAACGGGTGCTTCTTCAGAAAGGCCGTCAGTTCTGCCGATTGTTTCGGCTCCAGGATCGCGATGAATTCGACGCCTCGGCTGGCGTATTTGCTGACGAGACGGTTGAGGGAAGGCATTTCTTCAACGCACGGGACGCACCAAGTGGCCCATGAATTCAGAACGACGATGGGGCCTTGCAACTCGGCGAGACGCAGCGTGCCGCCGTCGGGAGCGCTCAGGTCGAAGTCCGGGAGTGGCTGCCCGAGAGCGATCGTCGAAGCCTCGCCAGCCAGCCACCGGTACTCCAGGACGTCGTTTGCGAAGCACGCTGAGCTCCAGCCGCTTTGTCGCGTTCGACGTTCCATCCAGCTCGAGCTCCACTGTCGTGGTCCATGTTTCTTCCGCGTCTTTTGCCATCGTGAGCGGCATCACGGACAACGTTCGATCCGGTTTCTTGTGGATCATCCACCAGACCGTGGCGCCGCCGGCACCGAATCCGGTCACGACATGAAACACTCCGTCGCCCGTGCTCGGCAGCGTCGCCGTCCGCGGCAGGGTCAAGACCTTCTTCAGCGGCGGAAAGTCCGGAAGACCGGCCTTGAACGGAGCGCGGTCCGCGAGTGCGGACAACGCGCAACAAGCGATGAGAATCACACCGAGGAAACGTTTCACGGGCCCTCCTCAAATCGCGAGATCCAGCCGCCGCCGAGGCAGAGGTCGTCCTGATAGAAGACCACGGCCTGACCGGGTGCGACCGCACGGAGCTGATGCGCGAACGTGACCCGCGCCCGGTCACCGTCCAGCGTCGTTACCGTGGCCGCGACGTCGGCCATGCGCGAGCGCACGCGCGCCTGCACCTCGACTGGGCCAACGGGCGGCTCGCCTGCGATCCAGTGGACACGCTGGGCGATGAGGTCCGCCTTCTCCAACGCCGACGCGGGACCGACGACGACGCGCTTGGTGAATGGGTTCACGTCGATTACATACGTCCGCTCCGGGGTGCCGCCGATGTCCAGGCCGCGGCGCTGGCCGATGGTGAAGCCGTAGTACGCGTCGTGCGTGCCGACAACGGTGCCGTCCATGTCGACGATCTCGCCCGCGGCCTCGCCCGGCGCGATCCCTGCCTCGCGCTCGACGATCTTCGCGTAGCCGTCCTGCTCCGGGACGAAGCAGATCTCGTACGACTCCTTCTTCCGCGCCACCGACAAGCCGGCTTCCTCCGCGATGTCGCGCACCTCGGGCTTGGTCAGGTTTCCCAGCGGGAACAGCGCCTCGGACAGCTGCTCCTGCGAAAGCTCGAAGAGGAAGTAGGACTGGTCCTTCGCGAGATCGAGCGCCTTGCGCAGCTCGAAGCTGCCGCCGTTCGCGGTGATGCGTGCGTAGTGGCCGGTGGCGATCTTCTCCGCGCCGATGGCGATAGCCTTGCGATGGAAGAGGTCGAACTTCACGTGCGTGTTGCACAGGACGCAAGGGCTCGGCGTCGTGCCGGCGAGGTAGCCCTGCACGAACGGGGTGATGACTTTCTCGTGGAAATTCGACTCCAGGTTCAGCGTGAAGTGAGGGATCTCGAGGCGCCACGCCACGCGGCGAGCGTCCGCCAGATCGTCGATCGTGCAACATCCGCCGTACGTCGTTTCCGCGGCACGGTTGAGGTTGTCATACATCTGCATCGACAGGCCGATGACCTCGTGCCCCTGCGCCTTCAGGAGGTACGCGGCGGTCGACGAATCGACCCCGCCGGACATCGCCACCGCGATCTTCATTTCCGTGCGCCGTAACGGGACACATCGGGCATAATTCCAGTGCGGTGACAACGGAAGTACCTGCGTTTTCCGTGTTGGTGGTGGACGATGATCCGAATATCCGCCGGATGATCGTTGCGGCACTGAGGCGTGACGGCTACTCGTTCTACGAGGCGCCGAACGGCCGGGACGCGCTCGATCTCATGCGCGATCAGCACCCGGACGTCGTGGTGCTCGACCTGATGATGCCGGTGCTGTCGGGCTGGGATGTCCTGCGCGAGCGCCAGCACGATCCGGAGCTCAGCCGGATCCCGGTGATCGTCGTCAGCGCGAACCGCGATCCGGATGTGGCCGTCGCGGTGAATGCGGGGATCTGCGCGTTTCTGCCGAAGCCGTTCGACATCGGGGCGCTCAGCGCGCTGGTGAAGTCGTGCATGCCACCGCCGCCGCACTGACCGATCTCGCACGCGGCCGAAGCGGCGAAGACTGGCCTGTGCGGCGCCGCGCCGCGCTCATGCTCGAGCATCTCTTCTGGATCAGTGAAACCAAGGCCGAGGAGGCTGCCGTGCTGCGGCACGTCGGCGCGGCAATCGATCCCGCGTGGCTGCGCAGCCGCATCGCCCGCAACGCCCGCGTCCACGCCGCGCTTCGCGACGCCGCACCGGAGGCAATGGACGATTTCCTGCACCTGGCCGGACGCGACTCCCGGCTCATGCTGGCGCCGTGGCTCTTCACCCCCGAGGAGGTTGCCGCGCGGATCACCAGCCGGATGCGCAGCTCCCGCGCCGTGATCCAGCCGATTGTTGAAGTACCCGATTTCGCGGCCGAGGGCGCACGCGTGCTCGCGGAGCTGCCGGAGTGGGAGCGTGCGATCGCCTCGATGCTGGCGCGCTCGCCCCTCGTGTACTGGGCTCCTCTCGAAGCCGAGGACGGCGACCTCGTCGCGTCTCCGCCGGGCACCGTGGCCCTCACCGTCAATCCGCCGGGGAGCGACCTGGAGATCGAGATCAAGCGCACCGGCCGACCGGCGCCGCGTCCGCTGACGGTGGTCTATGAGCGCGACGGCCAGCGCGTGCCGCCCTCGCACCGTCTCGACGGCGCCACGACCTGGAGCATTCTGCGTTTCGAGGCGGTCGCCGCCACCCGCCTGAGCGTCGTCTGGCGCGCGATCCATGGCGAGGAGACACCGATCTGCCGCACGATCGCGGTGAAGACCGCCGAGACCCTTCCTGACGGAGAGCGCGAGCTGCCGGTCCACGACTACTTCGTCGAGGAAGCGGCGCGCGATCCACGCGAGGACGGCACCATGGCCCGGGCGGTCCGGGCATTCTGCGCCGAGGAGCAGGACCACGCGCCGGTCCCGGCCGGCGAGACGGCCCTCGCGTCCCGGTTGCTCCTCCATGCCGCGCCAACCCAGTCGGTGATCGTCGGCACCACCGCCTGGCGGCTGGACAGGGTCGCGTCCGCTCTCGCGAGGCTCCATTCGGTGCGCCTCGCAGCGGAGCTCCTCGACGAGGTCTTCGGGGTCTTCGAGCCGCCCGCGAAGCGCGTCGAGGATCCGGCGGAGTGGCTGGATGCCGTCTACGCCCGGCCGGCGAACGTCGATCGCGCCGCGGCGCTCCACCGGACGGCGGCGGCTCGGCTCGGGGCCCTGTGGGGAACGTTCCTCGCCCTCGGCCTGTGCTCTTTCGGCGAATCCGTGGTCGGCCGCAACGTAGGCCTCAAGGGAGTTTTCCGAGAGGGTGCGTGGACGGCGGAGCTGATCTCGATGGATCACGACAACCTCCGCATCACCGGCACGTACGACACGAATTTCGATCCCGACCTGGTCCTCGGCGCCAACATCAAGGACGAGATCGCGCTCTTCGGCGGAATGTATAAGGGAGCGCGCGTCCGCGGCAGCCTGGAGCTGCTGGACGACATCTACCGCGCGAACGAGCGTGCGAGCTTCTTCGCCGCCGCGCGCGCGCACTTCCAGCGGGCCGTGGCCGCCACCGAACCCGGGGGCGCGGCTACCGGATTGTTCGCACCCGCCTTTCTCGACCAACTGCGCCGCTGGCGGCAGGCGGTCATCGAGTTTCTCTCCGGCTCACCGGCCAGTCATTCACTCATCGAACAGCACGCCGCGTTTCTCCGCCGGCACGCCGCGGTGTGGATCGGAGCGGCCTGAGATGCGCGTGTCCTACGGCTTTCCGGACCTCGCGGGCCCGGGCGGGCATGCCGAGGGGGGACTGGTCAAGTTCCAGGCGCTGCTGCCGTCCTGGCCGCACACGGCCACCGGCTACGACGTGCTCTATGTCGTCAGCAGCCGCCTGCCCGAACGGATCTTCGAGCTGTACGAGGAGGCGCGCGCGACCGGGGCCCGGATCCTGGTCAGCCAGGCCGCCGCGGCCTGTCCGGCGACGCACGGGGAGCGGTGGAAGCAGCTCAATCAACCGCTCGAATTTCTGGTTCAGCGCGCCGACTACGTCTTCTACCAGAGCGCATTCGGCCGCCGCATGTGCGACGCGATCCTCGGTCCGCGGCAGGGGCCCGCCGGCATTCTCCCGAACGCCGTCGATACCGGCATCTTCTTCCCGGCGCCAGCCGATCCCGCTCCGGGCGAGCTTCGCGTGCTCCTCGGCGGCACGCAGTACCGCGAGTACCGGCTGCGCCGCGCGCTCGAAGCGTTTGCCCTGGTCGCACGCGCGCGGCCGGACGCCCGTCTCCGGATCACCGGACGGCTCAAATGGCTGCCCGACTACGAGGAGGCGCGGCGCCGCGCCGAGGCATGGTGCGGCGAGCTGGGGATCGCGGACCGCGTCGAGTTTCTCGGACCCTACACGCAGGCGGAAGCGCCGGAGATCTTCCGGCGCGCTCACGTGCTGCTCCACACCATGGCGCTCGACTGCTGCCCCACCGTCGTCCTCGAGGCCATGGCCTCCGGGCTGCCGGTGGTCTACGGAGCGAGCGGCGGCGTTCCTGAGCTCGTCGGGAGCGACGCCGGGGTAGGTGTCGCCATCGAAGAGGATTTCGAGCAGCTCCGCGTTCCGGATGCCCAGGCCCTGGCCGACGCGATCCTGCTGGCCGCCGTCCGGCGGCGCGAGCTGGGCGAAGCCGGCAGGCGGCGGGCCGTCGCGCAGTTCGGGCGGCCCGCTTGGATCGCCCGCCACCGCGAGCTGTTCGTCAGTTGGGAAACGTAGGGCGTAGCTTTCAGCCCGCCCGCCCCCGGGGGAGGCGGGCTGAAGCCACGCCCTACGTTGTCAGACCCCAACTGAACTTAACCGCTCCAGCTCTTGGGCGTCGAGGACGGCGATGGCGGCCATGTTCACGATGTCGTTCACGTCCACGCCGCGCTGCAGCACGTGGACCGGCTTCGACAATCCCTGCAGAATCGGGCCGATCACTTCCGCGCCTGCGAGCCGCCAGAGGAGCTTGTAGGCGGCGTTCGCGGCGTCGAGGTTCGGGAAGACGAGCACGTTGGCGTCGCCCTGGATCGCGCTCCACGCGTACTCCGCCTGTGCGATCTCCGGCACGATCGCCGTGTCCGCCTCCATCTCGCCTTCGACGATCAGGTCCGGACGCCGCTTCTTGAGGATCTGCACCGCGTCCGCGACCTTCTGCGCCTCCGGGTGCTTCGTCGAGCCGAAGTTCGAGAACGAGATCATCGCGATGCGCGGCTCGATGTTGAAGCGCTTCGCCGTCTCCGCGGTCTGCTCCGCGATCTCCGCCAGGGTCTCGCTGTCCGGCGTGATGTTCACCGTCGTATCGGCGAGCACCAGGGTCTTGTTCTTGAACATCAACAGGTAAGCGCCCGAGACGTGCTTGACTCCCACGCGCGGGCGGACGATCTGCAGCGCCGGGCGGATGGTGACCGGATAATACGAGCCCAGTCCGGAGATCACGCCGTCGGCGTCTCCGGCGTCGAGCATCATCATCGCGAAGTAGTTCCGGCTGGTCAGGAAGCGCCGCGAGTCGTCCATGGTCACGCCCTGCCGGCGGCGCATCTCGTGGAAGCGCTGCACGTACCGGTCGCGCTGCTCGCAGTCGCTGATGTCGATGTGGACGATCTTGGACCGGTCGACGTTGTACTTGTCCAGCAGCGCCTGGACCTCGTCGCGGCGGCCGAGGAGGATCGGGTGCGCGAGCTTCTCGTCGATGAGGATCTTCGCCGCGCGGACGATCTTCTCCTGCTCCCCCTCCGGGAACACGATGCGCTTCGGGTTCTGCCGCGCGCGCCCGTAGAGGTCGTGCATCAGGCCGCGCGAACGGCCGAGCAGGTTCTCCAGGCGGCGGCGGTATTCGCCGTAATCCGCGATCGGCTGCTGCGCGACCCCCGTCTCCGCGGCCGCGCGCGCGACCTCCACCGGTACGTTCAGCAGCACGCGATAGTCGAACGGCTTCGGGATCAGATACTCGCGGCCGAACGACAGACGGTCCTGCCCGTAAGCGCGCAGGACCGCGTCCGGAACGTCTTCCTTCGCCAGCGACGCCAGCGCGTGCGACGCGGCGAGCTTCATCTCGTCGTTGATGGTCGTGGCGCGGCAGTCCAGCGCGCCGCGGAAGATGAACGGAAACCCGAGGACGTTGTTGACCTGATTCGGGAAATCGCTGCGGCCGGTGGCCATGATGATGTCCGGCCGCGCCGCCAGAGCCTCTTCGTAGCCGATCTCCGGATCGGGATTCGCCATCGCGAACACGATCGGGTCCTTCGCCATCGAACGGACCATGTCCTGCGACACGATCCCGCCCGCGGAGAGCCCGATGAAGACGTCCGCGTCGTGAAAGGCGTCCGCCATCGTGCGGCGGTCGGTGTCGGCCGCGAACTCCTCCTTGTAGTCGGTCATGTCCTGCGTGCGGCCCTTGTGGATCACGCCGTGGCGGTCGACGAGGATGACGTGCTCCTTGCGCAGGCCCAGCTTGATGTACAGGCGCAGGCACGCCATCGCCGCCGCGCCCGCGCCGGAGATCACGACTTTCACGTCCTCGATCTTCTTGCCCGCCACCTCGAGCGCGTTCACCAGCGCGGCCGCCGGAGATGATCGCCGTGCCGTGCTGATCGTCGTGGAAGACGGGGATGTTCATCTCCTTCTTCAGACGCTCTTCGATCTCGAAGCAGTCCGGCGCGGCGATGTCCTCGAGGTTGATGCCGCCGAACGTCGGCTCGAGGAGCTTGCACGCAGCGGATGAACTCCTCCGTGTCGTGCGTGTCGACTTCGATGTCGAACACGTCGATGTCCGCGAATCTCTTGAAGAGGACGCCCTTCCCCTCCATGACCGGCTTGCCGGCCAACGCGCCGATGTCGCCAAGTCCGAGGACGGCGGTGCCGTTGCTGATGACCGCGACGAGATTGCCCTTCGCCGTGTACTTGTACGCGGCGGACGGATCGGCCGCGATCTCGAGGCAGGGCATCGCTACGCCGGGGGTGTAGGCGAGCGAGAGGTCGCGCTGCGTGGCCGTCGGCTTCGACGGAATGACCTCGATCTTTCCAGGCCTGCCACTGGAGTGGTACTCGAGGGCGTCCTCGCGCTTGTTATTGGCCATGCTTCCTCCGCAGCTTTTCCATTGGGCGCGGAAGTCTACCGCAAGAAAAAACGGCGGGCTGGAAGCCCGCCGTTTTCAGGATCGCGGTTCGGGGAGATCAGCTCGCCCGGCGCGCCGTCTTGCGCGACGCGTCTTCGCGAGGCGCTTCCACGCGCGCGGCTGCAGGGGCCGGGCGGCGGCTGGTGAACTTGTCCCAGGCGAGGGCCACGGCGGGCACGATGAGCAGGGTCGAGTAGGTGCCGACGACGACTCCAATGAGGAGGATCCAGGAGAAGCTGCGGATCACTTCGCCGCCGAAGATGAGCATGGCCAGCAGGACGAGAAACACCGAGCCGGCGGTGAGGACCGTGCGCGACAGGGTCTGGTTGATCGCCAGATTGAGGTGCTCGGCCAGCGACATCGGCTTCTTGATCTTGCGCTTGTTCTCGCGCACGCGGTCGTACATGACGACGTTGTCGTTGATCGAGTAACCGACGATGGTCAGCAGGGCCGCGACGACGTTCAGCGAGAACTCGAGCCGCATCAGCACCATGAACGTCAGGGCGACCAGCACGTCGTGGAGGATGCAGGCGATCGCGGCCAGGCCGAAGCCGATGTCGAAGCGGATCCAGATGTACGCGCCCATCGCGAGCGACGACAGGAGAATCGCGAGGAATGCCTTCTGCTGGAGCTGCGCGCCGACCTGCGGGCCGACGGTCTCCTGGTTGAGGACGTTGAAGCGGCCGAGGAACGCGCGCTCCTGGAGGATTCGCGCCGCGGTGCTGGCACCCTGCACGCTCGTGACCTGGCTCATGTCCGTGAAGATGCCGACCTCGGAGCGCTTATCGATGATGCGTTTCGCGAGGGCGGTGTAGTACGTCGTGGTCTCCGGGCTGGACGCGAGCCGGTTTTCGGGATTGGTCTCGACGAGCAGCGCCGCCAGACGATCGCTGCCGAGGTAGTTGAGGTCGTGCTTCTGCGCGGCCGCCGGGTTCAGGTCGGCGTGAAGCTGCCCGACGACCTGACCGGCGTAGTCGCCCTCACGCTGCTGCTGCGGGAGGCGGATCAGCACCGAGTTGTCCTGCGTGCGGCCGTACTGCTGGATCGTGGCATCCGGAAGCTTCGTGCGCAGCTCGGTGAGAGGCAAGGCTTCCTTGAAGCGCAGCACGATGTTGGCGCCGCCGGCGAAGTCGATGCCGACGTTGGCGCCGAGCGTGAGGTAGACCCCCGCGCCGATCGCGACCACGATCAGCGACAGGATCACCGCATGCCAGCGGTACTTGATGAAGTCGAAATTCGGGTTGTCGAAGATTCTCATGGTGATGTCCTCGGCGGCCTCAGATGCTGAGCTCTTTGGTCCGGTCGGTCTGCTTGTAAACGATGTCGAAGATCATTCGCGACACGAAGAAGGCCGTGAAGACCGACGCGGCGAGACCGATGAGCAGGGTCACGGCGAAGCCCTTGATCGGGCCGGTGCCGAACTGGAACAGGAACAGAGCCGAGATGATCGTCGTGAGGTGCGTGTCGATGATCGTCGCGAAGGCGCGGGAGAAGCCCTGCTCGATCGAAGCGCGCGCGGTCTTGCCCTCGCGCATTTCCTCGCGGATGCGCTCGAAGACGAGCACGTTCGTATCGACGGCCATACCGAGGGTCAGGATGATGCCGGCGATGCCGGGCAGCGTCAGCTTGGCCCCGATGTAGGCCATGAGTCCGAGGAGGATGATCAGGTTGAGCAGCAGCGCGAGGACCGCATTCACGCCCGCGCCCTTGTAGTACAGGACGATCGCCAGCACGAGCAGCACGAAGCCGATCACCGAGGCCATGAAGCCCTGGCGGATCGAGTCGCGGCCCAGCGAGGGGCCGACGGTGCGCTCTTCGAGCGTCGTCAGGGACGCCGGAAGCGAGCCGCTGCGCAGGACCAGCGAGAGATCGGCGGCCTGCTGCTGCGTGAAGTTTCCGCGGATGATGCCCTGGCCACCCGGAATCGGCTCGTCGATGGTCGGCGCGGAGACGACCTTGTTGTCGAGGACGATCGCCAGCTGGCGCTTGGTGTTCTGCGCGGTCAGCGCACCGAACTTCGGCGCGCCTTCGGCGGTCAGCGAGAAGCCGATGACCGGCTGGCCGATGGGTCCCTTGTCGACGCGGGCGTTCTTCAGATCGCGTCCGCTGACCTGGACTTCCTTGCGGACGGCGATGTAGTCGGTGCCGGTGACGCGGCCCAGCTCGTCCTCGCGGTCGATCGGGAGGATGTCGACCTGCTCCCTCATGCCCGCGGGCAGCGAGTTGAACGCGGCCTCGGCAGTCGGCGCGGTGCCGCCTTCCACGATACGGAACTGGAGCAGCGCGGTGGTCTTGATGATGTCCTTGACGCGCGCGGGATCGTCGACGCCCGGAAGCTGGATGACGATGCGATCCTCACCCGCGGGCACGATGACCGGCTCGGTGACGCCGAGGGCGTTGACGCGGCGGTCGATCGCTTCCTTGGCCTGGTCGACGATGTCGCGCTGCAGGTCCTTGAGCGCCGTGTTCTTGATGGTGAAGCGGAGGTCAGTGGTGCCGATCCGGGTGAGCTCGTACGACGGCAGGAAGTCGCTGGCGATGCGCTCGTACGGCGCGCTCGGCACTCCCGCGGGCAGCGTGGCCACGAAGGCCGTGTCGCTGACCCGGCGCGCGGTGGGCGCGGGGATGCTCTGCGCGGCGGCCTGCTGCTTGAGCGTGTTGATGCCCTGGTCGGTCTCGAGGCGGAACGCCTCGTTGACGTTCACCTGCATGACCAGCTGCACGCCGCCCTTGAGATCGAGGCCGCGCTTGAGCGGCTCGGGGTTGCTCTTCGTCGGGATGATGGCGACGGTGAACACCGCCATGACCGCGAGGATCAACACGATTTTCCAGATGATGTTTCTGTTCAAAGGAATCCTCCGGGACCTGCTACTGCGACTCGGACTCTCCGGACACGAGACCGGAGATCGCAGAGCGCGCTACCTTGACTTTCACGTTTTCGGCGATTTTCAGGTAGACGGCTTCGGGCTCAACACCCTGAATCGTTCCGTAAATCCCACCGCTCGTAAGCACTCGATCGCCCTTCTTCAGCGTGCTGAGCATTTCTGCCTGCTTTTTGCGCTGTTTGTTCGCGGGAGCGATCACGAGAAAGTAGAAGACGAGACCGATCGCGATGATCGGCAGAAAATTGGCGATCGCAGCCGCGCCGCCGGAACTTTGAAACAGAGCTATCGCATTCATGATGTTTCTTCGCTCGAAAGCCGCGTCAGGAACCCTTCGCGGAAGGAGTGAAACGAGTTGGACGCGATAGCCTGCCGGATCGCCCCCATCAAGTCAAGGTAGAACGAAAGATTGTGGATGGTGTTGTAAACGCTCGCGGCGATCTCTTCGTTGACGTAGAGGTACCGCAGGTAGGCCCGGGAGACGGTCGTACAGGTCACACAGGAGCAGTTCGGATCGAGCGGACGCTCGTCCGCCGCGTACTTCGCGTTCTTGATGTGAATCTTGCCGAAACTCGTGAAAAGCGTGCCGTTCCGGGCGTTCCGCGTGGGCATCACGCAGTCGAACATGTCGATCCCCGCGGCCACGCCGTTGACGAGGTCTTCCGGCGTCCCGACGCCCATCAGGTAGCGCGGCTTGTCCACCGGCAGCAGCGGCGCGGTGTGGTCGACGACCGCGAACATCTCTTCTTTCGGCTCGCCGACCGAGACGCCGCCGATGGCGAGGCCGTCGAAATCCATGCCGGCGATCTCCTCGACGCTGCGCTTCCGGAGATCGAGGTGGACGCCGCCCTGCACGATCCCGAAGAGGGCGGAGGTCGTGCGCGCGTCGAGCGAGCGCTTCGCCCACCGGTGCGTCAGCAGCATCGACTTCTCCACCTCGGCGTGCGAAATGCCGTACGCCGGACACTCGTCGAAGGCCATGGCGATGTCGACGCCCATGCGGGTCTGGATCTGGACCGAGAGCTCGGGCGTGAGGAAGTAGGGCGACCCGTCGATGTGGCTGCGGAACTCGACGCCCTCCTCGCGGATCTTGCGGATCGACGCGAGGGAGAAGAGCTGGAACCCGCCGGAATCGGTGAGGACCGCACGGTCCCACCCCATGAACTTGTGGACGCCACCGAGCTTCTCGATGAGATCGACGCCCGGTCTCAACATCAGGTGGTAGGTGTTGTTGAGGATGATCTTCGGTCCTGAGTCCTGAGTCCTGAGTCCTGAGTCCTCCGCTGATGGAGCGTTCGAGCCGAGACGCTTGAGCTGGTCGGTGGTGAGGCTCTTGACCGACGCGCGAGTCCCCACCGGCATGAACACCGGTGTGTCGATGACGCCATGGGGGGTTTCGACACGTCCGAGACGCGCTGCTCCGTCCTGATGCAGGAGGTCGAACTTCAGTCGCGACTCAGGACTCAGCACTCAGGACTCAGGACTGAAGGGTTACTGGATCTTCATCTGCTCGACCTTCACGTTCGACGGAAGGCTGAGCGCGAAGCGGCTGGCGGGGACGGGCTCGTTGATGCGGACGTTGGTGAACTCGTACCGCGTGATGTCGCCGTCGCCTTCGACGTACTCGATCTTGCTGGTGAGGAACGTGGTCTTGTCGATCCACAGCTTGATGCGCTGGACGCGCTTCGACACGGCCTTGGTCTTCGGCGTGAGGTCGAGCACGTAGACCGGCTTGGACTTGGAGTCGGTGAAGGTGAAATCGAAGTAGCGGGCGAGCTCTTCGATGGCGCCGGTCGCGCCCATGTACTTGAAGATGCGGTCTTCGAAGCGCTTGACGTCGATGCGCTCGGCCTTCATCAGCTCCGGGTAGTACGTCGTCAGCGTGCCGCCGGCGATGACCATCTGCACGCGCTTCGGAGCGTCGTACGTCCAGAGCACGTTGCTCGGCCGCGAGTAGGTGAACGTCCCGGTCGAAACTTCCGGCTTCGCGAGCAGCGCAAGCTCCTTCTCCTGCCGGAAGCTCGCCTGGAGCGTCATGGTCTTCTTCTGCTGTTCCTGGACCTTCTTGATGACTTGCTCGAGCGTCGCCGCCTGCACGGGGATGACGACACTGAAGGCGCAGATGGCTATCGCGAGGGCTCTCCTGATGGACATGGGCAGCCCAACGGCGCGGGAACGATCGTTATTTCTCCGGCCTCATCCCGTATACTCGACCCCGACCCGCGAGGATTCCGATGAAAAGACTACTGGTTACGGTAGCGCTCACTTTCGCCGCAGTCTCCGCCTCCGCCGCGATCCAGTACGAGTTCGTGCAGAAGAACACGACCACCGATGCCGTGGAGCCGGTCACCGACCTCTCCGCCCGCGCCGTCATCGACGGCGATCGCTCCCGTGTCGACTTCGTCGGTGGAAACCTTTATCCGCCAGGCACTTACGTCATCTCGACGGACGCCTCGCGGCGGCTGCAGTTCGTGGATCCGACCAAACAGTGGTACACCGAGGTGAACACGGCGTCGGTGGCGTCGACCCTGGGATCGGGCAATATCCGCATCTCGAACCTCAAATCGACGGCAGAGGCTCGCGACGACCGGCCCGTCATTGCCGGCTACCCGACCGAGCACTCCCGGCTCACGATCACGTACGACATCGCCGTCACCATGAAGTCGATGGTGCTCAAGCAGCATGTGCGGACCGAGGTGGATACCTGGTCGACGATGCAGTTCCCGGCGTTGTCCGCGATGTCGTTCCTCTCCAGCATGCGCACGGGCAATCCGGAGATCGACCAGCTCCTCGAGGTCGAGACGACGCGTATGCAGGGCTTCCCCCTGCGCCAGACCGTGACCACGCGCGCGGTGGCGGACCTCCCGCCGAAGCGCTCGGAGCTCAAGACGCCGATGGCACGCACCATCGTGCGTGAGATGTGGGTGACGTCCATCCGCGAGGTTCCGCCGGACGCTGCACTGTTCACGATCCCGGCGAATTACCGCCGGGCGGACGTACAGGAAGCACCGAAGGCGGCCCGCGAAACGCTGACATTCGATCCGCCCGCCAAATAGACGTAGGGCGTGGCTTCAGCCCGCCTCTCGGGCGGGGCGGGCGGGCTGAAGCCACGCCCTACGTGCTACCATCCCTCCCGAAGCGCAGTCCGGTTCTCCGACTTTCCGGTTTCATCCCCTGTTTCATCCAATGAAGAGATCTCGCTCCTTAGGTGAACGTCTGGGTGGGGTGATCAAGCGGCCGCGAGCCTACGCGGCACTGGCGCTCCCGATCGCGATTCCCTTGTTCCTCGCTGCCGTCCGCGCGCAGCCGGAGCTCGGTGGTCCCGTTCAGGCATCCCTCACCGCCTCGCCGCCGCATCTCCGGTATGCGGAGCTGCAGCAGCCCTTCCGTGCCGATCTGCCCGAGCACTCGCTCATCCTGACGGTCGAGAAGAACGACACCCTCGACAAGCTCCTCACGGCCGGCGGCCTCTCACGCGGCGAGAGTGCCCTCCTGACCAGGGAGCTGGCGAAGGCGATCGACGTCCGCCGTCTTCGCCCCGGTCAGCTGATCCGCTTCCATTACGACTCCACCGGCACCGTCGACGCGGTCCAGATGAAGATCACGGGCTGGGGCGACGTCGGTGCGGTGCGCAACGGCGGCGGCTTCGACGTGACGACGCAGCAGGCCACCATTCGCGAGGTCGAAGTCACGGTCTCCGCGTCGATCAACCGCTCGCTGTACGAAGCGCTGCGCGAGCAGGGCGAAGGCCCGCAGCTCGTGCAGCAGATCGTCGACGTGTTCCAGTGGGACGTCGACTTCTTCGAGCTGCGCAAGAACGACTCGTTCGGCCTCGTGGTGAAGAAGCAGTACGCGGGCGCGGACCTGATCGGCTACGGCCCGATCCTCGCCGCGCGCTTCACCAGCCGCGGCACCACGTACGAGGCGTACCGTCATGAGCAGACCGACGGCCACGCGGGCTACTACGCCGCGGACGGGCGTCCGCTCCGCAAGCAGTTCCTCAAGGCGCCGCTGAAGTTCACGCGCGTCACCTCCGGCTTCACGAAGAAGCGCTTCCATCCCGTCCTCAAGTACTTCCGCCCGCACTACGGCATCGACTACGGCGCGCCGACCGGGACGCCGGTGATGACCACCGCGGACGGCGTCGTCGTCGAGGCTCGCTACAAGCCGGGCGAGGGGAACTTCATCCGCGTGCGTCATTCGTCGCGCTACGACACCTGCTACCTGCACCTCTCCCGCTTCGCGAAAGGGCTGAAGAAGGGGACCAGAGTCACGCAGGGCGACGTGATCGGCTACGTCGGCATGACCGGCCTGGCCACGGGTCCGCACCTCGATTACCGCGTGTCCGAGAACGGCAAGTGGCTGAATCCCCTGCAGCTCAAATCGATCACGCCCGATCCGCTGCGCGGCGCGTCCCTGACGCGCTACCGCGCGAACGTGGCGCGCCTGCTTCCCCAACTGGCGAATGCGTCACCAGCCGTCGCGGAAAAACAGGTGCAACAGCGGGCACTCTTCTAGCAGAATCGCCCCTACCCATATGAACAAGGTCATCGTCCGGGCGCCGGTGCGCGCCGACTTCGCTGGTGGTACCCTCGATCTCTGGCCCCTGTACCTCTTCCACCCCGGTTCGCGCACCGTCAACGTCGCGATCTCGTACTTCGCCGAGTCGGAAGTCTGTGAGACCGGCAACGGCGGCATCGAAGTCCATCTGACGGACCAGCAGTACCGCCAGACGTACGAGTCGCTGCAGGAGATGGCGAACGATCCGAAGGCCGCGCTGCTGCACCGCGCGCTCGAGCATTTCCGCCTCAGCAACATCCGCATCACCACCCGCACCGACGCTCCCCGCGGCTCCGGCCTGGGCGGCTCTTCCGCGCTCACCATCACGCTCGTGCGCGCGCTGTCCGAGATCGCCGGACAACCGATCGAAGGCGAGGACCTCATCTTCCTCGTCCGCGACCTCGAGACCCGTCTCCTCGGCGTCCCCGCCGGCATCCAGGATTACTACCCGCCCGTCTTCGGCGGCCTCGGGTCGCTCCACCTGAATCCCGGCAAGCCCGCCCGCCATCCCCTGCAGACCTCCATCCCCGACCTCGGCGCGCACATGCTGATGCACTACACCGGCATCGCGCACTTCTCCGGCACGAACAACTGGGAGCTGTACAAGCGCCAGGTCGAGAAGAAGAAGAAAGTGGAGAAGGGGCTGGCGCGCATCTCGGAGGTCTCCGTCGAGATGGAGCGCGCCCTCGATTCCTCGAACTTCGAAGCCGCGGGCACCGCACTGCGCCACGAGTGGGAAGCGCGCAAGGCCCTGATCGACGGGATCTCCACTCCCGAGATCGACGCCGCCATCGACGCCGCCACCCGCGCCGGCGCATGGGCCGGCAAGGTGTGCGGTGCCGGAGGCGGCGGCTGCATCGTCTTCCTCCTCCCGCCCGATCGCCGCGAGGCCGTCACCGCCGCGCTGGCGACCGTCCCCGGACGCGTCCTCGACGTCGTCCCCGTCGCGCACGGACTCACCGTCGAGCGCGAGCGCGATCCTCACGCCGCACCGCTCCCGCGCCAGCGCCCCAGCGCGCGCCGCGACGTCGAGTCCCTCGAGCAACTCTACGTCTACGGAGGCAGCGGCAACTACCGCCCTTTCATCCTCGCCGAAGGCATCGTCACCCACGCCGAGTCCCGCAGCGGGATCCATCACCAGAGCAGTCGCTCCTATATCGCCCCCATCTCCCCCGCCGACGGCCGCGTCCTCTGGCACCAGGCCTCGCAGATCGACGCCGAAAAGCTCGACATCCGCGCCGTCCCCGACCCCACGCGCCACTTCGAGCTCGCAGTCACCCCCGAAGCACTCGTGCAGAACGCCGCCCAGTCGCAGGAGGGCTTCAAGCAATACCTCGAGCAGAACGCGCGCATGACCATCTTCCACAACCCCGCGTTCGGCTTCTACTCCGAGCCCGCCGAGACCCGCCAGGCCTTCCTCGACCGCTGCGTCGAAGAAGCCACCCGCCAGCTCGAAGACCAGCAGGAGCGCCTCGAATCCACCTTCCGCCGCCGCATCGACCAGCTCCGCGAGCGCTCCGAGCGCGAACAACGCGAGATCGACGACGACGAAACCCTCTCCCGCTCCGAGAAGAAAGAAATCAACGTCGCCTGGGGCCAGACCCTCTACAACATCACCGCCGGCCGCCCCGCCTCCGCCGTCGCCGACGCCGGCGTCTCCATCCGCCAGGACGACTACCTCGAAAACATCGCCCAGATCCAGAGAGCCTGGGACCGCGAGCTCCATGCTTTTCGCGAAGACCTCCAGTCCAAAGCCCGCTCCATCGAGGAAATCTCCATCGTCCCGACGCAGAAGAACATCGACGTGACGAAGTACCTGATCTTGTGGGTGGGGAATCTGGGGTAGGTTTGGAGTGCGGAGGCAGCGCCTCCGCTTTGGTATTCGCGTGGATTTGGGGAGCGGAGGCGCCTCTCCTCCGGGCTGCGCCCGCAGGCACCGGCCAATCCCAGCGCGATCCGGCAAGAAGCCGGAATTCGGACGCCCGTAAACCGTTAGCAACCCGCGCGTGGTAGCATCCATGCCGAGTCGGGCAGTAGCGCAGCCTGGTAGCGTACCTGAATGGGGTTCAGGTGGTCGGGGGTTCAAATCCCCCCTGCCCGACCAAAATAACTACCCCACCCACAACAACTTGAGTAACCCACCCACCGGCGAGAAACGCCCGAGAGGTGGTCGTGTGTCTAGTGCGGCGTCTAGTTCGCCGTTACCCGATGCTCGCGCGGCTGCGCCGACGCATTCCGACTCCCCGCCGCCTCCACCAGCGACGATGGACGCGGAGGGACGGCATGCACGACGAACTCATCTCCCGGGCGGCACTGGCGACGCGGCTCCAAGTCCGGCCGGCGACCATCGCGAAGTGGACGCGGCTCGGCTGGTTTCCGGAGCCGACGCAGTGGATCTCGGATCGCGTGATCCTCTACGACCGCGCCGCCGTGGAGGCCGCACTGACGAGCCGCGCGCTGCGACGGACCCAGCGGAGCATGCCGCCACGGATCACGGCGTGACCGCTGTCCGGGGACGGTCGGCGCGGAGTGCCGCCAACCACATGCCCGGCTTCTCGTACGATCCGCGAACGAAGACGGCGCACTTTGACGTGTACGTCGATGGCGGCAAGGGGCGTGTGCGTCGACGCCGTACCGTCCCGGCGCTGAACGCGCAGGACGCGAAACGTCTGTGGGCCGCCTTCTGCGACGAGGTGAACGGCGAGAGTGCAAAGTCGGCCGACACGCGCGCCCTCACCTTCGGCGCGTTCTTCGAACGCCACTTCGAGGAGGTCTGCGAGGATCTCGCACCAAAAACAAAGCGCGACTACGCGCTCATCGTGCGCACGGTACTCCTCAAGCCCTTCGGCACTACGCCCATGAGCGAGATTCGTGCGCGCGACGTCAACGCCGTTGCCGTGAGATTGAAGAAGGAGGGACGGGCCGGCGCGACCGTGAACGGCTACATCGCGGTGCTGCTCGTCCTCCTACGGAAAGCCGTCGAGCACGACTTCCTCCACGAGTACCCGCTCCGAAAGAAAGTCATCCGCTACAAGGTCAACAAGCCGGAGAACGAGCTGTCGGACGACGAGCGGCTACGCTTCCTTGCTGCCTTCGACGATGAGGCAGCCTTTCGGGCGCGCATCGCCGCCACGCGCTCGACCGGCACGACCGCGATGAGCACGCGGTTCCACTCCGAACGGAGCTTTGGCGGCGGGAGGAACCCCGCGAGCGACGCCACAGGTGCGCTGTTCCTGCGCTTCCAGTTCACGCGCCCCTTTTTCGAGGTGGCGCTCGAAAGCGGCCTCCGGCTCTCCGATCTACGCGCGCTCACGTGGAAGCAGCTCGACTTCGACCGTGGCTTCATCTTCGTTGTCACGAAGAAGACGAAGACGCCCACCGCCATCCCTATGAGTGACCTATGCCGCACGGCGCTGGAGGTGTGCCGACGCCGCGCGCGCTTCGCCGACATGGTGTTCGTGGACGAGATCGGCCAGCCGCTGCCACTCACACGCATTCGTCGCGCGTTCGCGATCGCGAAGGCGCTCGCTGGCATCACTCGGACCGTACGCATCCACGACCTCCGCCACACGTTCGGGAGTCGGCTGGCGACGGAAGGGGTGGAGATCCTGACCATCTCCCGGGTCATGGCGCACAAGGACATCGCGACGACGCAGCGCTACGCGCGGTTGCAGTTGCGCGCATTCGAGCGTGTGCGCGACGCGCTGAACGGGAGATAGCCGCTGCTCGGGGTGTGCCGCGCCGGTGATCGGACAGACTTGTCGTCATAGATCAACGGCGCGGCACACCAATGGTTAACGTCGGCGGTTGTCCGGCGGCTTCACGAGCGCGGGAGGACGGATCTGCGGTTGCTCGGAAGGAACCGCCTCGAGTTGCCGTCGCCGATCCTGATCACTCCGAGTTTCCGTTTCGATGGCGACTTGGCGATCAGGTTGTCCCGCAACACTGATCGTGGCGATGGCGCGACCCGCTGCGCTTCCTCGTGGTGCCCCTGCCCTCGACGCATTGACCGAAATGATGATGGTAAAGCTCGGCAGCGTGCAAGATGGATCGCCAAAGTGGGGGAGATCCTGGTCCTGGGCATTCTTGAAGAACAGCCCCCTAGTAACACGATAGGTCCTGTCTTCCTTGAACAGAGGCGAGTTTGCCGGACTGAGCACGCTGAACGGAGGCGCGCCAGCCGTATTGTTAGGCGTGTTGTACCTGACGGCGAACCAGCCGATCTGCCCTGGTGGGTTCGGCGTTGTGATGTCGTCAATGCGGTAGCCAACCCACATATGAGTCATGCCCGGTATTTGAGTAGCAGCATAATTAGCGTAGGCTCGAAAGGACGTGTCCAAACAGGGATTCAGGGAAACGTCATAAATGAGCGTGTAGTCTCCGGTCACGCTTCCGAACTGAGTCAGCCTGAAAACGGATGTGATGTCGGTGCACACCGCCGGTGGGCAGCCTTGGCCGTTTGAAGCCGGCTGGCAACAAGTGCGGTTGTGCTGCGCGCCGGCAACATTCTTCCACCGGTTGCGTGGTTCATCGCCGACGTGGGATGTGCCCGAGCAGTTCACGCCGCCGCAGATTCTCTCCTCCTCCGACCAGCTTTGAATCGACGAGCCAACCCATTGGTTGCAGGAACTCTCGCACCGATTGCGTTCGGATTCGAGACCCTGTGTATAACCCGGAAAGGGCGAGTTGGTTCGGGTGAAGGTCTTGCCGTCCGCCGCGGTGCATGTGATCTCGCACCGGCAATGGGCAGCATCGACTGTGAGTGGAACGAGAATGGCGAGAAACGTCACTACCAAAACAGCCTTGCGCATTGAGGAGATCTCCTGATCCAGTAGTGCGGAGACCCGTTAAAACGTTTCACTAGGGGCGTCGTGCGCTGCAGCACTCTACCCGGTTCGACCTCAAACACGTCCGCCGTTACTACGGACAGCCACCTTATTGGCCGGAGCAAAACGGCGCTCTCGGTTGCCCGGCCGTTACTGGCCACGAACGCAAAGAACGGAGCGGCAATCGCCGCTCCGTCAACGGTGCTTCCGCTAGTGGAACTGCTCGATGAACGGCCCGAGCTTCGCCGTGGCGTTGAACGCCGGAATCGGATCGAGCTTCTTGAACGCGGACGTGAAGGCGTTGGACAGGGACCAGAGCGTGCGTGCCTTGAACTCCTCGTGCTCGGGCTCGAAGTACTGCTGGTGCACGACGCGCGCGAGGTGCTTCGCCGCGTCCAGGCCGTCTTCGATGAACGCGCGGTAGATGATGAGCCGTGCGCGGTCGTCGGGGAGTTCGTAGCCACGCCACGCGTCCACCTGCCGCTGCATCGGCTCGAAGTGCCGCTGCATGCGGTCAACGGCGAGCGCCATCACGTCCTGGATGTCCACGCGCGAGGTGTGCTTGCGCATCACGGGCGAGAAGTCGCCGTGGAAGGCGAGGTTGTCGCAGACGAAGACCTTGTAGCCGATGGTGAGGCCGAGCGAGCAGGACTTGTCGTGCGAGTTGCGGACGCCGATCGCGAGCCGGATGCCCGAGCCCTCGACGTCGAGCGCGAGGACGCCGAACATGCGCGCGCCGTCCGGCGTCACCGCGTACTGGTCGCTCACGACGTTCAGGCGGCGGAAGCCGAGCGTCTCGATGAGCGCCTGGACGACCGTGGTGTGCGGGATCGGCTTGTGGGTGGAGGTTGCTTCGGGGGTCGGGTAGGTCGGGAGATCCTGGCGTCCGACGAGTGCGGCGCCTCGGTGGGCGATCAGCCCTTCGACAACGGTCATGGGTGCGTCCTTTCTTTGTGTGCGGGCGCGCGGTCTGCCGCGCCCGCGGTTGCCCTTCAGAGGTAGCCGTGCGCGCGGAAGGACCAGGAACGTCCCGCCGCGAGCACGAGGTGGTCGTGGAACGCGAGGTCGACGAGCCGCGCTGCATCGGTGACTTGCGCGGTGAACCGCACGTCCTCTGCGGATGGCGATAGCGCGCCGGAGGGGTGGTTGTGGTGGAGGATGAAGCCGGCCGCGTCGAACGCGAGTGCCGCACGGAGGATCGGGACGACGGAGACAGCGGCACCTGTGAGCGTGCCGACGAAGAGCTCCCGCTCGCCGATCACTCGAACGCGCGAGTCCAAGAGCACGATGCCTAGGTGCTCCTGGACCGCGAACGCGGTGCGCGCCGCGAGGGCGCGTCCGAGCACCTCGACGTCGACCGCGCCTGCGTCCGGATCAGGGAACGCGGCGTGGGCGCGGCGGGTGAACTCGACGGCAGCACGCAGGCGCCGCGTCACGTGGTGCGGGAGGTTGCCACCGTCGATGGCGGTACGAACGAGCGGCAGCAGACCGTCGCGGAGGAGTCGCCGCGCGTTCGGGATACTCGGCCGGCCACTCCGTGACTCGAGGAGGACGGCGAGGAGCTCCGCGTCCGAGAGCGCAGCGGGGTCGGGGGTGTCGATGCACGCGAGTGGCCGCGCCGGAGAGGTGCGGTGGATGGGAACGACGGTCATAGGGACGGCTCGGGCGGGCGACTACGCCGCCGGTGCCGCCTCCTTCGGTGTGAAGTCGGCGCGGACGCGCCGCTCGATTTTCCGCGCGTCCACGCCCGCGAGCGCGTAGCTCTCGCGAACGAGCGCCTTCTTCGCGGCGTTGCCGTGCGGACCGGTCCACGGCGCGATGAGGCAGTCGAGCACGAACGCGCGCTTCTGCACATCGGACATGGCCGCGAGGAGCGTGTGGGCGATCCGGATGCGGTCCTTCTGGAGATCGCCGCGCGTGCCCTCGTAGCCGTGGCGCGGGAGCACGTCGTCCAGCTGCCACGACCGCTCCTCCACGATGATCCGCGCGAAGAGATCGAGGAAGTCGGCTGCGGGGATCTTGGTGCTCGCGATCGCGTCCGCGAAGGCGGCGCCGGTGCGCTCGCGCACGGTCCGGTCGATGCGCTGGCGGAGCCGCTCGGCGCGGCGGGCGGGATCCGGCGCAGGCTTCCGCTCGGCGAACGCGTGGCCGCTCGCGCGGAGGGCCGCCGCCAGGAGCTGCTTCGGGTAGAGCCGCCGCAGGCGACCGTCCACGTACGCGACGACCGTGCGGTCCTGCTGCGCGGCGGCGAGCAGCTGGTCATACGTGCGGTGCTTCGGATCATTGGGGCAGGGCCACGCAAGGTCGACGAAGGACTCGCCGACGTGGCCCGTCCCGTACGGGAACGCAGTCCGGAGCTCCTCGGGCGTGATGAGGACCGTGGTCCCGGTGTCGCGGAGGCGCTGCAGGTGCGCCTGCACTTTGGCGCGGAAGTCGACCAGGTTCGTGCAGACGTCCTTGCCGCGAATGTCGGGGAAGAGCTCGCGGGCGTTGCCAGTGCGGTGGGAGCAGCTTGCGCAGGCGCCGAGCGGTGAGAGCGTCGGGTCCGCGGGATCGAACGGCGCCGCCGCGATGACGGCCGTGAACTCCGTCTCGACGAGCTTCTTCGCGACGGCGTACGGGACCACCCCGTGGACACGCTTGCTGCTCGCGCCACCCGTATCGTGCGTCGTGAGCATGCGGCGGAGCGCCTGCTCCTGGAGGCCCGCGTCCGGGATGCGGCCGAGGAGCTCCGCGTGTCCGACCGGCAGCACGCCGGCCGCGAGCGCCGCTTGGACGGGTTCGGCCAGGCTGATGAGCGTGAGGCGCCGCGCGATCGTGCCCGGGTCGCGGCCGAGGAGCCGTGCGGCGTGGCGGATCGTGCGCCCTCGACGGCGAGGAACTCGGCGTACGCCCGCGCCTCGTCGAGGGGGCTCAGATCCTCGCGCTGCCCGTTCTCGACGAGCTGGAGGAGGCGCACGGCGTCGTCGGTCAGCTCGCGCACGATGGCAGGGACGGCGAGCACCTCCGCGAGGCGCGCCGCGCGCACGCGACGGTGGCCGGCCACGAGCTCGTACGTGGGCGGGTCAGTCTCAGGCGCAACCTTCCGGACAATCACCGGCTGGATGATGCCCACCTCCGTGATGTTCGCGGCGAGCTCGCGGAGCGCCTTCTCGTCGTAGTGTGTGCGTGGGTTCGTCGGGCTCTCAACGAGCTGCGACACGGGGAGTTGAAGGATGCGCGCCATGGGACCTCCTTTCGTCGTGCGGGCGCGTGGACGTGGCGAGTGGGACGCGGTGCGTGGATCGGGATGCGAGGTGCGGGAGGGAGGCTGCCAGCGTCGCGATGGTCGCGACGAGCGTGTCCTGCGCGGCAGGCGTGAGGGGCTCCACGATGCGGCGGAGGTGCTCGACGGCTGGCGGCGGCGCGCCGGAGAGCTCCGCGTCGAGCGCGGGGTTGAAGAACGACGCGAGGTCGAGTCTGTAGACGGCGATCAGGCGCTCGAGCTGGGCGAGCTTCAGCGCCCCGATGCGCGCCCCGGTCTCGAACGAGGAGAGCGTCTTCTCGCCGATGCCGGAGCGTCGGGCGACGTCCTTCTGCGAGAGCCCGTGCGTGCGCCGAAGCTCGCGGAGCTTCAGGACGACATCCACGGCGATCTCCTCTCATCTCCGTAGTCGCACGAGGCGGTCGGCGCGAGATCCTTCCCGCTGTGAAACTGCTCGGTCGCGAGTGGAATGTGGTGCATAGGTGTACTGCTCCTTTCTGGGGGACGACGCCCCCGGGCGACCGACCGGGAGCTGTGCTGCGGACGTGTGTTCTTCGGGCGGGTGCGGAGATGCGGCTGCGGGCACCGGGAAGTAGGCAGGGCGCCTGGACGGAGCCGTCTTCGTCCGCCTGCGGTGCGCGCCACGAGACAAGCGGTCGGCCGCACGGGAACGTCGATCCGAGAAAGCAGGAGCAGAGGAGCCGAGATGGGAAGGAGCCTGCCGAGGAACCGCCGCGATTACACGCGCATCGATTGCTCAGCGCGACGACGTCGCGACGTTGGCTGACAGCGGGTCACGGTCCACGAGACGGAGGCGCGCCGCGCGGTCGTGACCCGCCGTCGCCCGCGTAACCGTCAGATGCACACCGTCGCGTTCCGCCACGCGCCGGTCGGGTCCGCGTGCGCGCGACCCGCGAGCGCCACACGCGTGATGGGTGCCGCGCCCGCGGACGTGAGTACCGCCGCGAGCTGCCGTAGCCGTCGTTCGGGCCGACGCGCCACGGGATCGGTGACGGTGAGCCACACCTCGACGGTGGCGACGCCGAACGTCGCGGCCGCGAGCTCCGGCAGCAGCGCATACGGCGCGTACCGCTCGGCCTTCGTGCGATGGAAGTGCGCCAGCGACTCCTGCCCACGATCGTGCTCGCCAAACACGACGACCGCCGTTCCCGTGCGGCGCAGCACGAGCACGTAATCGGGCTGCGGGAGGAGGGTCGCGTCACCTCCCCGCCCGAACGGCCGCTCGAAGCTCGACGCCCAACGCACGTCGAACGCCGCACTCCGGAGGATCGCGACAACGAGCTTGTTCACCTCACGCTGGTGCGCGAGGAACGCCGGCTCGGTCCGGCCGCGGAGCACGAGCGGCTTCCGCGGACGCTCAGGGAGCATGCGATCCACGAGCGGCGCGTACGCCGTGTCCACCGCGTCGTGGCGGAGCGCGTGGAGCGCGAGGGCGAGCGCCCGCGCCGTCGGGAGGATGTAGCTCGGCGCACCGCCGTCCGTGCCGCGCGGCCGCCACCGCGTGAGCCATCCCTCCGCGACGAGTGCGTGGACACGTCGGGTTAGGACGGAGGGGTGGCGATCAGGAAAGAGGAGCGTGCGCACCTGCTCGTACGCGAGGATGCGCAGCCGCGCGACCGCGAGCACGATCGCCCGATCACGGGCGGAGAGCGCAGCGAGGGTGCGCGCCCGCGGCGTGGCACCGTCGTCTGAGGTGCCGCCTGTAGGCGCGGCAGGGGACCGTGGAGAACTCGGCATCACGATGCGGTAGCTGCGCAGAGCGGAGCACGCGATCACAGTGCTGTGCGCCCTGCCGGGAAACGGTGCCGCGACGGACGGTACATCGGCCCACGGTACTGAGCCGTACCGCGTCGATCGGAGCGTGACGGCGCGTCACCTTCGACGTTGTTTCGAACGTGGGCTGTTGTCGGGATTTACAGCGTCGCGGATCGCACGGAGAGGCCATCGTCGTTCGTTCCGTCGATGCGCATCGACGCTGAAGCGGCCGTACGGCGTATCGTGAGAGCAAAGCTAGTTACACCAACTACCAGCTCCGGCAATCCCGTGCGGCCCTACTCCGACCGTACCCGTGACACGGCGGCACAGCACGAGCTGGTGCCATCGCGTCCGGTGCCGCTCGTGGCCCACAGTGCGCGCACTCCTATGCGCCGCATCTCCCACCTCATCCGCGAAGTCGACCGCCTCGCGCGCGAGCGCCGCTGGTCCGCCGCGCAGCTCGCGCGCGAGCTGGATGTCCATCCGACGCTCCTCGCGCACGTCCGTGCCGGGCGGAAGCCGCTCACGGTCGCCGTGCTCTCCCGGATCGCCGTCGTCTTCGGTGGGAGCCCGCTCGTGCGCGACCTCTTGTTCCTCCACCTCTCCGTCGAGGTGCCGGAGCAAACAGCGGCGCAGCTCGCACCACCGTCGCTCGCGGCGTGCGCGCTCCCGGACGCTACCGCTCGCGCGGTGCGCGAGTACATCGCGAGCTTCCCGCTCGCGCACGTCGCGGGCCGGAGCCTCCTCATCGAAGGCGATCCACCCGTCCTCGCGCGTGCGGCGGCCGTGCTCCGGGACGCCTTTACCGAACGGGACGTGGGCGTGATCGCGCTCGCCGCCTCGGCGACGCTCCGGCCGTCCGAAGACGCAGCGGCGCGCCGCGTGCCCGCGCTCATCCTCGAACGGATCGAGTTCGCCTCGCCTGCCGTCCTCGGCGTGCTGGGATCGCGGCTCGCCTTCGGCCTGCCGGTGATCCTCACGACCACCGCGACGCTCTCGGCGCTGCCGGGCGATCTAGCGGCAGCGCTCCGCCCGAGGCTCCACACCGTCACCGCCACGGCGCTATGCCCGAGCTGATCGCGCTCCGCTTCCTCGGCCCTGCCTCGTCCCCACCAGACGGGCAGTCCGTCGTGCCGGTGGACCTCTCCGCGTGGCCGCTCCTCGGCGGGCGGCTCGGCACCGAGGCTGCGCTCCTCTACCTGCTCCTCCGCGCGGTGCGCGTGCGCGCAGGCGCGGGTCACGCGACGCTCCACGCCCTCGCGTGGCCGCTCCGCACGAGCGAGGCGCGCGTGCGGCGTGGCTTGGACGTGCTCGCCCGCGCCGACCTCCTCGCCTTCGCGTGGGAGCGGACCCGCACGGGCGAGGGGATCGTCTTCGAGTTCCCGGCGCAGACGCCCATCCACCCGCCGGTCCGGGCGTGGCCGCCCTCCTCCGCGCGTCTGCACGCGCTCCCGACGATCTGGTTCGTGCAGGCGCTGCCGCTCCTCGGCCGCGACGCGTTCGCCCTCTACCTCGCGCTCTTGGCCCGGGAGCCGACGCGGCGGGAGCGCGCGGAGCTGCGGCTCTCGGCGGTCGCCGCGAGCATCGGGATCGTCGGCACGTTCCGGCAGCGCCGCGCCGTCCGCCGGCTGCGCCGGTTCGGCGCGCTCCACGTCGAATCCAACGTGGATCCGTTCGCGCCCGCGACGCTCCGCGACCTGCCGCCGCCCACACCCCGCGAGCGGCGCGTGCTCCGCTTCCTCGCGATCCCGTTCCTCCCGGCAGCCCTCCGCGAGCTTGCCGTCCTCGCGGCCGCGCTCATCGCGGCCGTGCTCGTCCTCCTCACCCTCGCCCTCCATGCACGCCATCGCTGACACACTCGCGCTCTCGTTCCAGACGCGGAGCGCCCGCACGCGCTCCGGCTGGGACGCGTTCTACCTCGCACGCGACCGGTTCCTCCACGAGCAGCTCCGGCGCCGTGGCGCAGGCTTCCCGTTCGGGACGTACCGCGCGCCGGACGGCCACACGGTGAAGACCACGCTCACCGTCACGGATCTCCGGCAGCACGCGCTCGTCCTCGGCGCGACGGGCACGGGCAAGTCGACGCTCCTCGAACTCCTCGCGCGCGCGAACGTGGACCGCGGCCAGCCCTTCGCGCTCGTCGACCTCCACGGCGACCTCTTCACGCGCGTGCAGACGTGGCTCGCGGCCACCGGTGTCAGCGGTGTGCGGTCCGTGGACTTCACGCGGCCCGACACGCTCCCCTCGTGGAACCCACTCGCGCGCATGTTGGACGTCGATGTCGGACGGCAGGTGGACCTCGTGATCAGCGTCCTCAAGCGCCTGTACGCCGCCGAGACCGCATCCTCCTGGGCGTGGGGCGTGAAGATCGAGGAGCTATCGCGGTACGCCGTTCGCGCGGCGATCGAGAGTCAGGCGAGGATCGCGCTCGCGGACCTCCCCGCCTTCTTCCTGCTGCCCGCCGTCCGGGCGCGCGTGCTCGCGACAGCGTCGCCGGAGACGCGCGCGTACTTCCTCACCCGCTTCGGGCCGCGCGAGCAGATGTACGTCTCGGCCGTTCTGAACAAGCTAGAGCCCTTCCTCGGCTCCACCGCCGTGCAGCGCTTCCTCGGCGGCGGCACGTCCTCGCTCGATCTCCTCTCGGTCATGGATCGCGGCAAGATCCTCCTCGTGAACCTCGCCAAGGGCTACCTCGGGCCGACCGCCGACGTGATGGGGCGGCTCCTCGTCAACGCGCTCCAGGTCGCGGCGCTGCGGCGCGAGCGGCTCGCATACCGCAGCCGTCGTCCGTACGCCCTCCTCCTCGACGAGGCGCACGTGCTCGCGGCATCGGAGAGCGGGCTCGAAGACTTCCTTGTCGCCGCCCGCAAGTACCGCGTCGCGGTCACGCTCGCGGCGCAGGGGCTGTCGCTCTTCCCGCCGTCCTTCCGGCCGCACCTGCTCGGCAACACCGGCCGGCAGTTCTTCTTCCGCATGCCGTACGGCGAGGCCCGCGCCCTCGCGCCCGACCTCTTCGAGCCGCGCGGCGATATGTGGCGTGATGCTGTCCGTCCGTACGACGACGTGTCTGGCGATCCGCTGCTGAGCGGTGCCGAGGAGCTCACGGCACGGACGCGCGAACTCGCGAACCTCCCCGTGGGTGAGTGCTTCTGGCTCCTGAAAGGGCGACCGTACAAGGGACGCCGCATCCACGTGCGGATGCCCGCGAACGCTCGTCCGCAACGCGATGCTCGCATCGTGGAATTCGGCTAACCGCGCCGATGATGGACGGAGGCGGACGCACGATGTTGAACGGCGGGGACCCACTGCACGAAGAAGTGTCTCCGTGGTTGGCCACGCGGCGAACGTATGGCGTGCCCGCCACGGGAGCCGCGTTCCCGGTGCCCATCCCGCTGGCATTTCCGTCAATCGCGCACATGGACGAACGGATCGCAGCGCTCATCGTCGATGCCCATGACACCGGCGGCCGGAAGGAGACGACGTGCCGGTGGGTCCGGGCCGGCTACCGCTCGTTTCGGACGTTCCTGCTCGCGTCGAAGGCCGAGAGTCGGTTCGTGCGCGGCGATGTGCGCGAGCAAGTAACGATCCTTCGCGGTTGGATCGCATGGCTGCGGCAGCGCCAATTGACGCGCAGCGCCCTCAACACGGTATGGCGCGGTCTCTTCACAGCGTTTCGGTGGGCAAATCGCGTCGATGGGACACTGAATCCCTGCGCATTCGTCCCGGACCCGCCGCGCGTCGGCCGGTTGAACCCACAATTCTTGCCGCGCCACTCTGCCGCCGCTGTGCTGTCGTTTGTGAACACATACCGCTGGTCTTCCGACTTCGAGCGCACTCGTAATCTGGCGACTGTCGGCCTGATGATGCTCGCGGGCTTGCGCTTCGGCGAGGTATTGCGGCTACGTACGAAGCACGTTGACACGCGCAACGAGACAATCATCATCGTCGACGGCAAAGGCCCTGACGGCGGAAAGGATCGCGTGGCCTACATGCCGCCGCAGCTCATCCGGATTCTGCGGGCGTACGAAGCCGAGCGGGAGGATGCTGGGCGCTCGTGCGCCGCGTATCTGACGCAAGTCGCGGGCGATCATGCGATGGGGGAGATCGCGGTCCGGGTGCTGTTCAAGCGAGTCTCAACGGCGGTCAACATGCGAGTGACCCCGCACATGCTCCGGCACACCTTCGCAACGCTGTGCCGACAGAGCGACGTGCCGGATCGGCTTGCGATGGAGATGCTTGGCCACAGCTCGCTCGCGATGCTGCAACGGTACTCGCACGTGGAGGACGGCGAGGTGCGGGGCGCTGCACGGCAGGTCCGCGTCGACGTGCGCCTGTGAGATCGGCCCGGCTGTCGGCGATTGCATCGCGTGCACAACCCCGTATGGGTGTCCTGACCAGACGCACGCACTGAACCCGATTATTGGCGCAGGCACGTCCTGTACTATCTGGAGCTTGGGGCGAATTAATGTCTGGAAGTATTTTCATCAGCTATTCACACGCACCCGAGGGGAATGGTCGGCGCGTCGGGGAGTTCGTGGCGGCGCTTCGAGCAGCCGGATTCGTCGTCATGCTCGATCGCGACGTCGCGACGCCCCAGGGTCCGCCCGAGGGGTGGCTGCGATGGATGCTCGACCAGATCGAACGAGCGGATTGGGTGTTCGTTGTCTGCAATGCGTTCTACTACGATCGGTTCCGAGGCAGGCAGCGAACGATGGAGGGAGGGCTCGGTTCGACATTCGAGAGCGCGGTCATCGGTCAAGAGATCTACGCGGATGCCACCCTGAATCGCAAGTTCATTCCCGTTCTTCTCGAAGGTGATTCGACGTCGCACATACCTGAGCCATTGCGGGGCGCAACGTACTATCGGATTCCAGCAGACTTCGACAAGCTCACGACGGCAGTGGCAGCGTCGACGGCGTCAAATCGGAGGTCGAAGGCAACGACTTCCCCAGTAATCGCGCCGAGCGCCCCACCTCTCATTGCGGCCTACCTCGAACAGATTGCCGCCGACCACAATCGGCTCGTGCCCTACTTCCAGCAGAAGGCAGAATTGAACCTTCTCGACCGTGTGTACGTGAGGCTTGAGGTACGCGCTGACTCCTCCACACTGACAAGCAGCGAGATGAGCAACCAACGATGGAGCCAGGCGCTCGGCATTCGTGAAGTGCTTGAGCAGTCGCCCCAGGACTTTCAATGGATCACGGGCAAGTGGGTGATTCGTGGTGATCCGGGTGCCGGGAAGACCACGTTGCTGCGCTCCCTGGCGGCGGAACTGGCTAAGGATCCGACGACGAGTTGGATCCCAGTGCTGGATTCGCTGCCGCGGTTGTTGCGTAAGCGTGAATGGATACTCAATCGCGTTGTACGGCGGCTACACCTCAGCGGATTTCAGGGTGCTGAGTCGCTCGGCGCAATTCTCGAGCTGGAGGGTAAGAAGGGCAAGCTTCTTCTCTTACTCGACGGCCTCGACGAGGTTGCTAAAGAGGAGCGAGAAGACGCTGAGAGCTTGCTCCATGGCCTCATCAATCATTGGCCACAAACACCAGTGGTGGTCACTTCGAGGCCGATCGGTTACCGACGGCCCCACGCCGATTTCCGTGAACTCGAACTACTGCCCCTAGACAAGGATCGTCGACGGGAGTTTCTTGGGCGCTGGTTCGGCCGACGGAGAGGTGAGAATGAGAGAGCGCGAGCTGAGATAGCCCTAGCTGCGCTCGAAGATGATCCCAACCTTTGGGACCTCTCCGGGAATCCCCTCTACCTCACGTTGATGGCCTTGCTACTTGAAGAGGGCCGCACGCTACAAACGAATCGAAGCCAACTCTATCGACAGGTTTTTGACTTCTTGCTCAGCGGCAAGCATAAGCCGGAGCCACAGCCATTGGAGCATAAGGAGGCGGTGCTCAAGGCGTTGCAGTATCTCGCGTTCTCTCTCACGCGTGAGAATCGCGACGCAGAGGGAGAGTCGGCTCTTGCTGCTAGGCTCTATGATCCCCGGGCTGACTCTCGTCGCAAGCCCTTGGAACAGGTGCCACGGTGGAGTCAGGGCCTTCTGCCATTCTTTGAAGATGTAGCGGACCGGACCGGGATCCTCGGCCCGCATGACGGCTACGAGGCAGACTGGCGCTTCTGGCACCGCACATTCCGAGAAGCACTCGCCGCCGAGGAACTCGAACAGCGCTGGAAAGTGGGAGGTGCGGAAGCGATCCTCGCTTGTGCCAGGGAAATCTCCGGTGAGGAGAGTCGCTGGGCGGAGCCTTACGCGCTGCTGGCAGGGAGCGTGACAGAGCCGGACGCACTGGTTCGTGCTTTGGTCAAGGAGAACCGTGCGCTCGGGTTACGCGCCCTCGCAACCGCCCAAGGCCTGAAGAAAGAGACGATCACCGAAGTATTGCAGCTAACGACGGATGACGTTGAAGCGCGGGGAAGGATCTTCCAGCGGTTGCCGGAGCTAATTGGCGACGGTGAACGCGCTCTTCTGCTGATCGACCGCTTGCGCCGTGGCACAACCAACGGGAACGATCTCTTTTTTCTCACCCTCGCGGTGAACAGGGTCGCCCGGATGTTCCCCGATTACTCGAATGCCGCCGAGACCCTCCTCGGGCGCTTCTACGACCACATTCCTACCCCCGCCAGTTCATCGTTCCGGAGTGTTGTTACTGGGCTAGACGGTACCGTTGACCTGTGGCAGCAGGTTCCTGCAGGGACGTTCTGGATGGGGAGCCGAGATAATGAGGGCGAGGAGAACGAGCACCCTTGCCACCGTGTGAAGCTCCCGCATGGGTTTTGGATCAGCGTGGTTCCTCTCACCAACCAGCAGTACGCAGTCTTCGACCCAGCCATGTCCGGCGTCAACTAGAACTGCGGGGTCGCGTCAATTAAGAACTGCGGGTGCGGTCTCCGGTTTCTGATCAGATGATGGCGGTCGGCAGACCGCCCTCCGCATCGGTTTTGACTTTGACTTTGACTCTGATCTTCGTCGGTCGCTGGCAGCAGGCCCTGTGGGAAAGCGGGAAACGCAGCCTCATCGCGTTTTCCGCTTTTCCATCAGGGCGGTTCTCCTTTCTTTTTTGGTTCTTTTTTCTTTGTGGAAAAGTGGCAATTTCCTCGGCTTTTCCGCAGATTCGCGCCGTTCACGACGTTCAGCGCTCGCCGCGCGCCCGTTCCCTTGCGGCCTGGGCGCGGTAGCT
This sequence comes from uncultured Acidobacteriota bacterium, assembly GCA_963821585.1. Classification (GTDB taxonomy): domain Bacteria; phylum Acidobacteriota; class Thermoanaerobaculia; order Gp7-AA8; family Gp7-AA8; genus QHVT01. Next base: position 411,142 of record CAWGEI010000005.1, on the reverse strand, counting down.
GTCGATGTTGAGCTCGAGGATGACCGAGTGATGCACGACTCGGTCGACGGCGGCAGCCGTGGTCATGGTGTCCTTGAAGATCTGGTCCCACTGGCTGAACACGAGATTGCTCGTGATCAGTACGCTGCGCCTCTCGTAGCGCTCGGCCAGCAGGGTGAAGAGCACCTCCATCTCCTCGCGGTTCTGCTGGACGTAGCCGATGTCGTCGAGGATCAGGGCTTCGAACCGATCGAGCTTGCGCAACTCGGGGCCGAGGCGCAGGTCGCGCTTGGCCGCGAGCAGGCGCTGCACGATCTGGAAGGCCGGTGCGAACAGAACGGTGCGGTTCTGCCTCACCAGCTCGTGTCCGAGGCCGGCCAGCAGGTGGGTCTTGCCGGTGCCGGGGTTGCCGAAGGCGATCACGTTGACAGCCCGGTCGACGAAGCTGCCGTCGCGCAGGGTGGCGAATGTGGCGCGCACCTTCGCCGGTAGCCGATCGAGATCGTAGTTGCCGAGGGTCTTCTCGCGCGGCAGTCGCGACTCGTCGAGCCGGCGCGCCATGCGTCGTGCGTCGCGCTCGGCGGCCTCGGTCTCGGCCAGCGCCAGAAGGTACTCGGCGTGACTCAGCCCTTCGGCGGCGGCACGATCGGCCATCGGTCCGTACTCGCGTACGAAGGCCGGCAGCTTGAACGAGCGCAGCAGCATCGGCAGAGCGGCATCGGCGCGGGTCCTGGACGAGGCCTTCACTGTTCACCTCCTGCCGCCGTGATCGCGTCGTAGGCACGCAGATCCGGCGGGTCGATGGCGCTCGAAGGGATCTCGATCGGTTCCGGCGCCGCCGCGGCTCGCACCTGCGCGTAATCGCGCAACTGGCCGCGGCCGAGCAACTCCTCGAGTGCAGCTTCGACGGCCACTTCGCTCGTCGAGGCAGCCAGATGGAGGATCCTCACGTACTCGAGGTCGGTCGCGCTGCCGAGCCGTTCGAGAAGCGCGTCGTACGCACGGCGGAACGTGAGCGTGGGGAACAGGGCCTCGCGATAGCGGTAGCGGGCGAACGCACCCGGCTTGCGCACCAGCGACCAGATCACGTGCCGGTAGTCGACGGCCACGTTGCCTCGGCCGCGTTGGCGCTCCATGGTGACGAGCCGCTCGCCGTGCCAGACCTCGATGCTCTCGGCGTACAGACGCAGATCGACTGTCTCGCCGATCAGCCGCGAGCTGACCGAGTAGGTGTTGTCCGCGGCCCGGATCGTGGAGAACCGCGTCACCGTGACCCGCTCGCGCCGGAAGTCCTCGATGCGCATCGGCGGGAGCTCGTTCATCCCCCGCAGGTCGTCACCGAGCCTGGCGATCCGGCGCTTGTTCCGGGCCGCGAAGATCTCGCGCAGGAAGGCTTCATAGCTGGATCGATCGGCGAACTCGCGCGAGCCTCGCATCAGGAGCGCTTGCTCGACGGCACGCTTGAAGCGGTAGTGCGCCTGTTCGACCGAACCGTTCTCGTGAGCTCTGCCGGGCGTGTTCCGATCAGCCTCGACGCCGTAATGCGCCATCGCACCGAGGTAGCGCTCGTTGAAGGCACGGCGCCCGTCTTTGAGGTCGTGCGTGGCCGCCGAGAGGTTGTCGGTGCGGTGCTTGTGTGGCACCCGTCCCAGCTCGCCCACCGCTCGCTGGAATCCGCCGATGAGCGTCTCGAACGACTCCGAGAAGCACACCATGCCCGTCTCCCACTGCGAGTACGGCAGCACCAAGTGATACACCAGATGCTCGAACGCCTCGCCGCCGATGGTGATCCCCAGTTCGTTCATCGAGGTGAAGTCGCTCTGCGCGTACTCGCCCGGACGATGCTGCTGCGGGAACATCACTTCCTTGTGCGGCCCGTGCTCGGCGCGCCAACGCTTGATCTTCCGCTGCAGCGTCCGCAGCTGCCCGTCGGTGAACGTGCTGTCCGGCCGCTCGCACAGCCGGGCCAAGATCGTCTTCGCCTCCAAGCCCGGTGCAGCCACGAGCATCTTCTCCACCTCCGGCCACACCGCCTCGAACGGGTCCGGCCGTGTGCGGTACGTCCGCCGAGCTCTTGATCCCTTCGGCTCCGCTCCGTTGCGATACCGCCGCGCCGTGTTCTCGCTCATCCCGGCCTTGATCGCTGCCCGGTCCAGCGTCTCTCCCTCGTTCAGCTTTTTCATCAGTCTCCTCACTTGCTGGTCATTGACCAATCACGCCCTCCCTTCGGGGTGGCGCACCTTAGTCGACTCAGCTCGTTGGTTCGGGGTTATTCGGAGGAGACCGACCCCGCAGTTTTAGTTGTCGTCAGGCCGCAGGTCTAATGGTCGCTGAACAGTGAACACACGCCCCAAAGGCGTGAACACACGCACGCTCCGCGCTCGGCTCAGGTTGGGCGGAGGAGCGCAGGCTTCCGTCCGTGGGACGCGAGGCTAGTGTCGTGTTGTCACGTTTGAAAAGGCTGCACACCGGCGAGCCGCCGGTGGACCTTCTGGCCGGCGGCCGGCGCTCCACGTGCTCTCGAGACGGTTCAAGAGCAACGCAACGGAGACGCATGAGTTTAGGGGTAGGAGGAGGCCTCTCGGCCTCCCCCTCCCTCCGAACCGGACTGGCGGATCTCCCGCATCCGGCTCTCCAGGGGTGGATGCAATGGCAGATGCGTACACGTGGGACTTGCGTCGCGGTGAAAGAAGTCTGACGTGCTGACTCGTTGCTGAGTCGCTCTGTCACCAGAGCCCATCTACATCGGTTGATCAGCGCCTCGGCGGGTGCGAACACGAATTCGCTGCTCGCATCTCTCGCGTTTCTAGCCTTGCGGCAATAGGCGATTCCCCGTCTTGACGTGATCTTCCGATTCCACCTCCCTGCCTCCCTTTGCTCCACGTTCGTTACACGCTTCCCAGCTCCTATGGAGGCTCAGTCACCCGTCTGCCCTTCACCTCGCGCAGCTGCGGGGATCCCCGATTCACCACACCTGAATCTTCCTGTCGTTCTGTCTCCAACCACTCCAGGTCTTCCCATGTCCGCTTTCTTCGTGCTCGTTTTCATTCGCGTTCTGGGGTCGTCACCTCAGGGCCGTTTCCAGTCTGCGCCCTTGGCTCTCTCGGCTTCGCCACTTCGCTCGCGGGCTCGCCAAGACATGAAGCCGAATCGAGTTTCTTATCGTACGGACCAACAGGCTCGCCTTCCGTTGCTCTCCACCCCGTCTTACGACGACGCAGTTACGGTCGGCTTTCAACCAGTCGAGCATTTTGGTTGAGAGTGTTCTCACCTCCTCTTCAGGTGCGCTCTCGGGCGCACGAGCGCCGGCTGCCGGCCGGCCGTTCCACCCGTGCTGGAACGCAACCCCGTTTTCAAACGTGACACGACACTAGCGCCGCGGCGGAGTCTTTCGCCGGGCTCGGGCTGCGTGGGGCAGTTGCGGTTCCCGACGGTGCGGGTCTTCATGCAGCCTCAGGGCTGCGGCGGTCAGGCCCGGACACGGGCTCGGTCGGGATCACGCGGCCCGGCTGTTTGTCGCCCGCTACGTCGACGGGTTCCCGCTCTATTCACGACCCCGCGTAAATCACGAACGGAGCCCAGTACCGCGGCTTCTGGTGGCTGGTTCCTGATTGGATCAGGGCGCGCTTTGCGTTGCGGAGGGCGACGGCGGGGTCGCGGCCGGCGCGGATCTGGGCGTACATATGGTTCATCAGCTTCGTCGTCGCCGCGTCGTCCACTTCCCAGAGCGCAGCGATGACCTGTTCGGCGCCGGCGCGGAGGAAGGCCCAGGCCAGGCCGACGAGGCCTTCTCCGGCGTACGCGCGCGTTCCCGCGCCGTGGCAGCTCGAGATCGTGACCAGGCGCGCCGTGAGGGGCTGGGCCACGATGTCGCGGGCGTAGAGCTTGTAGTGGTCGGTGTCGTCCTTCGCAAGGATGACGGCGGATTCGAGGGGCCTCTTGCGCGTGGCGATGCCGTGGGCCACGAAGTGGATCACGTCGAACGTCGCCGGGCCGGCTTTGAGGAACGCCTTTGGGGTCGCGGCCGCACCGCTCAGGACCTTCCTCCGTGGAAAATGCGCTCCGACCTTCGCCATCTCAACACCGGCATTCGGCAGCGGTCCGAACGCCGGATCGGCGCGGGGGGTATCGCCCACCAACAGCAGCGCCTGCTCCGCCGGGCGTTTCGCGGCAGGGCGGCCGAGGAGGTGCAGGGAATTGGCGCTGGTGACGATCACGTCGTCGATCCACCAGTGCGGCCGCGGCGACGGGACCACCAGCGTCTCGAAGTTCAGCGTGTGCAGTTTGCCGTCGGCGATGATGATGACTTTCGACTCCTTCGCGACGCCGCGAATGGCGGGTGCGACGAGCGTCTGAAAGAGCCGCTGTCCGCGCGGTGTGCTATCGCTCAGCGAGCCATTCTCGAGCACTTTCTGATATTCGTCGACGTCGCGCTCGATCACCGCGTCCGTGGGAAGGGGATGGATTGTGACGCCGAGGGGCGTCACTGCCCACACATACGAACGCCGGGTGCCGAGCCAGTACACGAGGATGGTTGCGTTCGCCCGCCGGGCGATCGCCGGCGCGTCGAGTTTCTGCTTCGACGCGATGGCGCCGAGGCCTTCCGCCAGGGTCCGGGCACGGATCTCCTCCGTGACCTCCAGAGCCTTCCCGATCTGCCTGGTGTCGACGAGAAAGTCGACGTAGGTCTCCGACAGATCCTCGACGCTGTTGAAGAACGAAAACTGGTAGCTCGACGGGATCTCGTCGCGCGCGTCGACGGCCGTTCTCATCGCACGCGCGAAGGATTTGCCGGCGAGGTCATTCTTCTGCTGGGCCGCGTACAGGCGGCCGAGTCCTGTCTCCGCCCGCAGGCGGGTGAAAGGATCCTTCGACCTGGCAAGGACGTCCTCCAGCTCCTTCCGGGCCGCGTCGAAGTTGCGCAATGCAAGCTCAAGCGACGCGCGCACGACCCGCGCACGCTGGATGTCCTCCGGGTCGGCTTCCTTTGCGTCGATGCGCATGCCCTCGTCGATGAGGCGCCGCGCATCGGCGAGCTGACCGCGCGCGATCGCGATCTGCGCAAGATTGGAAAGGGCGCGCGGAAGCTGACGGTGCGTATGAGCGCGCGCGAGCTCCTCGGCCCGGCGGTACGACCGCGCGGCGCCGTCCAGATCGTGCATGGCCAGCGAGAGGTCACCGAGGCGATGGTGCCACACCGGAAGGTCGTGCAGGGTGTTCAACCGCCGCGCTACAGCCTCGGCGCGCACGAGAAGCACCCGCGACGACTCGTAATCACCAAGCTCGAAGTACGTCGATCCGAGGTTGCCGGCAATCGTTCCGGCGCCGCTCAGGCCCGCCTTCTCCATGCGCGGCAGGACTTTCTCTCCGACCTCGACGGCCTCGGCGTATCGCCCGCTGTTCTCGAATGCACGGACGAACAGGGCTTCGCTCCTCAGAGCAAGCGTCGCATTGCCCTTCGCCCTGGCCAGGCGAATCGCCGTGCGGATGTCCGCTTCCCCCATGCACAGATTGCCGCGCATGTAATACGCATCGGCGGACATTTCCGGAACGTCTTTCGACGCCAGCGCGACCATCCGGCCCGTGATGGCGCACGCTTCGGCGGACCTGCCCAACCTGTCCAGCACCATCGCCAGCCCGCGCAAGCGGTGCATCTCGATCGCTGTTCTCCTCAAGGGGCCCGGCAGAGGCCTTTCGAGAATCGGCAGCGCTTCCGTGAACCCGCCTCCGATGGCCGTCAACTCCGTGCGATACAGGCGAAGGGCTACCACCCACGGGTCGTTCGAATTGCCCGCGCGATCCAGTGCGTTCTCGACGATCTCCTGTGCGGCCTGCGGCGTCTTGAACAGAAGCGCGTCACGCGCTTTGTCATACTCGTTTTTCCATGTCGACGGACGGACTGTTGCCGCCGTGCTGAGAACCAGCACGAACGGCAACAGTCCGAGGCGGAATCGCGCCAGGCCTCTACGGCCAGCTTGGGGAACCATTGCCGATATTGTTCACGACCGTCATGGAGCCTCCGTCCAGAACGGGGCCTTCCTCGTTGCTGCCCAGACGCGAATTGAACTCGATGCGGAGCAGGCTTGCCTGACGGTGTCCCGGCTTCACCACCAGCTCGCCGAAGTGGACGGTGCCGAAGCCCTTCACGGGCAGCTTGATTCCTCTGCATGGCTCGAACGCGTCTGTCTGGGCGTACTGCAGCGTTCTCACGAACGAGCCGCGGATGGGCTGCACGTTCCTCGTGAGAACGTCCGCAAGCCTTGCCTGCTCGACGCCGAACTGACCAGCGTAGGTGCCGATGCCCTCGCCAATCCTGTTCCTGAACAGCTCGTAGGTCGGGCACGCGCTGAGCTCGAGGTCGTACTCAGGAATGACTTCGACGCCGTCGATGACCAGGCCGCGGACCATCGCATTCATCGCAAAGCGGGCGTTGTCCGGATTCGACTGCACCACGATCGCCTCTTCGTCGGAAATGTCGACGTCTTCGACGATGCGGGTGGAGGTGATGTTCATCTGCAGGATCGCAGCCTGGAGACGTCCGAACAGGTTCAGGTTCGTGATGAAGACGTCGGAGCGGGTCGTGAACGTCCGGTAGCCCACGTCCGAGCCGAAAACGCAACTGCGCGCTGTCGTGAACGAGATCCCGTCCTTGCTGTAATTCGAGACTTCCGCAAAACCCTCGCCGCCACTGGGCGCCAGGTGGACGGAACCGAGACTGGGAACGCCGGTGGTCGTCCCGTCGGCGTTCTTCAGGACACCGCCCAAGCCGAGGGCGCTCGCATTGTAGTCGTACGTCATGGGTTGCCTCCCTTGTGCGCCCGCAGGCGCGGTTTATCGGACCCCTTCTCTCTCTCCAACCTCAAATGGACTCTTGGTGATCTCGAAGCGTTTGCCATCCTTTCGGACACCCTCGATCACCAGTACACAACGGCCAGCGGGCAACTCGCCGATCCGCAGTTCAACCGCATCCGCCGCCATCTCCCGGCTGATGCCAAGTCTTGACTGAATCTTTCCGCCACACGTGATGACCGCGTCATAACTCGCCGCGTCCTCGCGCGGCTCGACATCGAACCGCAGGTCATCCCCGGCACGCACGCCAGGAACTTTCCCGACCGTCCCGGCGCGGGACACGCCGGTGGCGATCTGAATGGGCGGCCGCAGCTCGGTATCGGGCCGATGCTGCACTTGTGCGACCCGATACCCCACTCCGGTGCCGAGGAGGCCGAAAAACAGCGAGGCCGCCGCGGCCGCCGGAACCCGTTCAAACCAGCGCCGGAACGGGACGACGTTCGACGGCTGCACAGGTTCCACCTTGACGAACTGGCGGCCCACGACCATCAGCCGCGTCCCCTCCGTGATGTCGGCCGCGCAAACGCGGCAGTCGAAATAATGTTCTTCAAAGATCGCCCGCTCGTCCTCGACCATCTGGTCCAGCAGGTAGCGCTCGGCAGCGCCGGTCTTAATCGCGTCTTTATGTTCCATGAGGTGCTTTCATAGAGGTAGTGACACAGCGGCGCTGAACATTTCAGAAAAAAAACTGCTGGCGCTATTCCTTCTTTTTTCGGAACAACGCCCGGAACCGTTCTTTGGCCCGATGCAGAACGACACCGAGATATTCAGAGCTGACGCCCAAACGCCGGCAAATGTCCTTCCGCGGTTCATCGGCGAGAACCGCCCGCAAAATGGAAGCGTCGCGCGGGCGCATCGCGTGGAGGACGTGGCGTACGGCTGCGGAGGCCTCTTCACTGAAGAATTCTTCTTCGGCAGTCGATTTCTTGTCCACGATCTGCTCGTGTACTTCGGTCAACGGCTCCGTACGCGAAGTCTTGCGATACCGCTCCAGCACGATATTGCTGCAGAACCCCAGCACAAAAGCGCCGAACTTGCGGCCGTCCCGCACGTCGTCGAGCCGGGGAAGAACGCGCACAAAGACCTCCTGGATGACATCGTCGATGTCTTCCGCAGGGATGCGGTTGCGCAGTTTGGCGAAGAGAAGGGGGCGGAAATACCGGTAGAAGTGATCCTCTGTCACGCGGTCGTGTTCCTTCAGACGCCGCACATAGAGGTCGTCGAACGCGTATAGGTCCATAGGGACGATCCTCAATAGTACTGCACGGCCGGCGGAACGCTAGGAACGCACACGGCGCCAGACCGACGCATCAGCGCGCATTCGCCGCAACAGGCGCTCGCGCATCGCGAAGGCCTCTGACGTAGGAGTGACGCAGCGGTGATGTTCCCTACCCGAGGCAGAGACGAACACGCGGGTGCGTATACCCAGCAGCATCGCGCATGGTCGGACCCTCGGTAAACTGTCTATCGGTAAACTGTCTAAGGGTAGTGTCCAAAGGACGTGTGTTGTTTCAGGCAGATTGCGACGCCGGTGTACCATGCCCGGTCCCATGACTGACTTCGCCTCCCTCCTCCTGCAGGCTGCGGCGTTTGCGAAGCCCCCTGTTTCCAACTTCAGGGTCGGTGCGGCCGCGGTGGGACGGAGCGGGAAGACCTATCTCGGCACGAACGTGGAGTTCGCGGGCGAGGCGTTGAGCTTTACGGTCCACGCGGAGCAGGCGGCGGTGGTGAACGCGTGGATGGGCGGTGAGACCGGGATCGACGTGGTCGCGACGAGCGCAGCACCGTGCGGCTACTGCCGGCAGTTTCTCAACGAGCTGGTGTCCGCGAGCGAGCTGACGGTGGTCATGGGCGGTGAGGAGCGGAAGCTCTCGGAGCTGCTGCCCCACTCCTTCGGACCGCGCGACCTCGGCGTGACGAGCGGGCTGCTCGCGCCGGCGGCGAATGGGCTGGCGATCGACGAGGACGACGACCTCGCGCGCGCCGCGCTGGACGCGGCGAACATGAGCTACGCGCCGTACTCGAAGGCGTACGCGGGCGTCGCGTTGCGCACGCACGCGGGCGCGATCGTCACCGGGCCGTACGCGGAGAACGCGGCCTTCAATCCCAGCCTCTCGCCCCTCGAAGCTGCTCTCTCGCAACTGAACCTGTCCGGCGGCGTGTGGAGTGACATCGCCGAGGTGGTGCTTGTTCAGGTGGGGCAGATCCAGGCGAACGGGATGCACACGTCGGCGACGCGTACCGTCCTGGGCGCCGTCAGCAAAGCCCCGCTACGTGAGATCCGCGCCCGGAATTCGCGCTGATCGCCGCCGAGTTGTGGCGGCCATGGAAAACCAGCAGCCGCAGCCGCAGACGATCCGCATCACTCTGGACGACCAGGTCGCGCAGGGGGAGTACGTCAACTTCGCGAACATCATCCATTCGCAGAGTGAGTTCGTCATCGACCTCGGCCGCGTGGTTCCGGGCCGTACGGATGTGAAGATCTACAGCCGGGTCATCCTCACGCCACTGCACGCAAAGCAGCTCCTGGAAGCCCTTGGCCACAACATCAGCATCTTCGAGCAGAAGTTCGGCGAGATCCGCGCGGACGCGAGCGTGACGTTCTCCTCCAACGAGCCGGAGAACTGAGTGCGGATCAAGATCATCGGCGCCGGCCTGGCCGGCAGTGAATGCGCGTATGCGCTGGCGCAGCGCGGCCACGCGGTCGATCTCCACGAGATGCGGCCGGTGAAGACGACGCCCGCGCACGCGACGTCGAACCTCGCGGAGCTGGTCTGCTCGAACTCGTTCCGTTCCTCCAACGAGACGAACGCCGTCGGCCTGCTGAAGCAGGAGATGCGGCTGATGGGATCGATGGTCATCCGCTGCGGCGAGGAAGCGCGCGTCCCCGCTGGCGACGCGTTCGCCGTCGATCGCGACCGGTTCTCGGCCGAGGTGACGAAGGCCATCGCGAGCACGCCGAACATTACGCTGCACCGGGAGGAGATCACGACCCTCGATCGCGGCGACTACGACTTCCTCGTCGTGGCCACCGGTCCGCTGACGAGCGATCCGCTCTTTCACGCGATCGACGAGTTCCTGGGACGCGACGGCCTGTATTTCTACGACGCGATCGCGCCGATCCTCGCCGCCGACTCGCTCGATTTCTCGAAGCTGTACTGGAAGTCGCGCTACGGCAAAGGCTCATCGACGGACTACCTGAACGCGGCGATGACGCGCGAGCAATACGAAGCGTTCGTGCAGGCGCTGCTGACGGCGGAGCTGTTCGCGGCACACGACTTCGAGAAGGCCGTTCACTTCGAAGGCTGCCTGCCGGTCGAGGAGATCGCGTCGCGCGGCGTCGAAACCCTGCGCTTCGGCCCGATGAAGCCGGTCGGCCTCGAGCACCCGGAGACGGACGAGCGGCCGCACGCGGTGGTGCAGTTGCGCAAGGAAGACCTCTCCGACGAGTACTTCAACCTGGTCGGCTTCCAGACCAAGATGCGCGTCCCCGAGCAGCAACGCGTGATCCGGATGATCCCGGGCCTCGAGAACGCCACGTTCGCGCGCTTCGGGTCGATGCACCGCAACACGTTCATCAACGGACCGAAGCACCTCACGCCGACGTTCGCCACGAAGCGCGATCCGCGGATCTTCTTCGCGGGCCAGATCACGGGGGTGGAGGGCTACGTGGAGTCGTCCGCGGTCGGCCTGCTCGCCGGGCGCTACATCGACGAGCTCGCGCGCCTCGGCGAAGCCACCCCCCTCCCGTACCACACCGCCCTCGGCGCCCTCGGCCGCCACGTCGCGGAGTCGTCGCCGGATCGCTACCAGCCGTCGAACGTGACGTGGGCGCTGATCGAGGACGTGGTGGGGCGGGTGAAGAAGATCGAGAAGCGCGAGCGGCAGGCCGCCCGCGCCCTCGAGACGATCGCGAAGATCGCGTGAAAACCGATGTCATCCCGAGCGTCGAGCGAGGGACCTGGGCGGGTGGTGCGGCAGGCACGTGTTTCGAGCCCCGCCCGCCCAGGTCCCTCGCTCGACGCTCGGGATGACATGTGGGTACATCACATTCCGAAGCGGACGCCGATGACCGCGCGTCTTGACGGCGACGGGTACCCCAGCACTTCCTCGTACTCGACGTCCGTCAGGTTCTCGATCTTCACGAACGGCGTGACGCGGCCGAGGTGGAGCTGGATGTTGGCGTCGAAGATCGTGTCGGCTTCGTTCGTCGTGCGCGAGAACGGCGCGACCGGCAGGACGTCCGGGCGGGCGCCGGTGTACGTCGCGACGACGTTCGCGTTCACCCGCCCCGCGTCGTAGCCGACGAAGACCGACCCCGCGTGGCGCGGACGGCGCGCGAGCGGGCGATTCGCCCCTTCCTCCTCGGTGTCCGTGAACGTGTACGACAGCGACGTGTGGATGGCCGCGCTGAGACGGCGCTCGAGAGAGAGCTCGACACCCTGCGCGTTCGCGGCGCCGACGTTCTCGAAACGATTCGTGGACAGGCCGAAGATGATCAGGTCGTCGTAGTCGCTGTGGAAGACCGTGGCCGAGAAGCCGGATGCGTGGTCATAGCCGACCTCGAAACTGCGGCTGCGCTCCGCTTCGAGCTCGGGGTTGCCGAGGAAGGGGAAGTACAGTTCGCCGACCGCCGGGGCGCGGAACGCCTCGCCGTACGCGGCGCGGACCTTGTTGCTCCCCGCGATCCACGCCAGCGCGACGCGCGGCGAGAGCTCGGAGCCGAAGGTCTCGTAGTCGTCCCAGCGCACGCCGGCGCCAATCTCCAGACGCGACATCGGCGACAGCTCGCGCGTGACGCGGTCTTCCACGAACAGCGACCGCTCCGTGCGCTCGCCTCCGGTGAAGTTCGGGCCGAAGTTCGTGACGTCGTCGACTTCCGCGTGCTCGTATTCGCCGCCCGCGACGATCGTGCCGAACGCGGTGCTCGTGCGCGTGGTCACGCGCCCGCGGCGGGTCTCGCTCTCCACCGCGGTGAGCGTGAGACCGTACGGATCTTCCGGGTCGATGAACTGATCGTCGCGGCGGGACTCGGCGAGCGTGACGTCATACGAGAACGAGCCGAGCGTGTGCTCGATGGGGACGGCGATCTGGCGCTCGCTGCCGTCCTGGCGGCGCTGCAGGCTGGGCACCAGCGCGTCGGCGGCGAAGTTGAGATTGAAGGGGACGCCGAGGTCATAGGAGGTGTGGCGGGCGGAGAGGCCGGCGGAAAACGACGGCGTCGCATTCCAGCGCAGCGCGACGCTCGTGCTGTCCTGCGAGAAGTCGTCATTCGCGGCAAAGCCGTCGTCGTCGCGCGATTCGTACGACGCCGAGGCGTTCAACGAAGTGTTCGCGTACGAGCCGTTGACCCCGCCGTTGCGCAGACCGCGGCCACCGGCTTCGAGGAGCGCGCGGAAGCCGCTGCGCCGCGACGTCGTCAGCACGTTCACCACGCCCGCGACGGCGTCCGAGCCGTAGAGCGCGGAGTAGGGTCCGCGCACGACCTCGACCTGCTCGACGCCGATGGTGGAGAAGCGCCCCCAGTCGTAGCCGGAAAAGTACGGATTCGTGATCTCGATCCCGTTCCACAGCACCAGCGTGTGGTTCGAGTTCGAGCCGCGCGTGAACAGCGACGTCGCGCGCCCCTGCGAGCCGGTGCGGCTCAGGACGAGGCCCGGGACTTCGCGCAGGACATCCGCGACGTCGCGCGCGGCGCGCTCGTCGATCTCCTCGCGCGTGATGACGCTCACCGCCGCCGGCGTCGACTCCACCTTCTCGGGGAGCGCGGACGCGGTGACGATAATTTCGTCTTTTAATTGCTGACCAAAGACAGAGATACTGCAGACGACAATGAGTACGAAATAAAAGAGGCGAGAATGCATGACGACTCCTTCCCTCCGAAGAAGGCCGACAAACGGCGAGTTGTTCGAGCGGTCGGTCTCCTGGCTTCCGGGTCGTCCTTCCCGCGTCCCCTTCCCGCTGTCGCAGTGGGGGTCCTTCCGGACCAAGGCGCGAGTCGTCTCCGGTTACAGTGGCGGGGGCCGCGCCGGCATCACACCGGCTTCCCGTTCACCGTCTCGAACGTGGATTAAAAAAGAACAGGGACCGGGGATTGTATACGAACGTAGGGCGTGGCTTCAGCCCGCCTCCCCCGTGGGCGGTGGGCTCCCCCTCCCCGTCCGGGAGGCGGGCTGAAGCCGCGCCCTACGTTTGTTACGGGCGTTTCCGGAACTTCTCGTACAACAGCGTGTGCCGCGAGTCCATCGGGATCTCCTCGCCGTTGATGAACACGCGCTTCACGTTCGTACGGATCTCCAGCGGGTCGCCGTCGGTGAGGATCAGGCTCGCGTTCTTGCCCGTTTCGAGGGAGCCGAGGCGGTCGGCTACGCCCCAGATCTGGGCGGGGTAGAGCGTGACGGATTTCAGCGCGACGTCCTTCGGCAACCCGAACGCCGCGCACGACGCGGCGTTGTACGGCAGATTGCGGGCGTTGTGCGCATCGCTGGTCTGGATGGCGAATGGGATGCCCGCGTCGTGGAGCGTCTTCGCGTTCGTGAACAGGAGATCGTACGGATCGTCCTCGCGCTGTGGGAGCGCGAGGATGGGGCCGAGGATGACCGGGATGTTGCGGCGCTTGACCTCGTCGACGACGCGCGCGACGTCGTGCGCGCCGGAGAGGATCACTTTCAGTTTCAGCTCGTCCGCGAGCTCCAGCGCGGCCTTGATGTCGCGCGCGAGGTTCGCGTGCATCACCACCGGGACGCGCCCTTCGACGACCGGCACGAGCGCCTCGAGCGTCAGATCGCGATCGAAGCGGCGGACGTTGCGATCCTGCGTGCGCGCGGCTGCGGCCTTCCCGTACGCCTGCGCGTCGCGGAACAGGTCGCGGAGCTGGTCCACGGATTTCGTGTACGCCTTCCGCTGCTCCTTCTCCGCCTCTTCGTCAGCGGGCTGCGCGAACGACGAGCTGCGCAGGCGGGGGAAGCGGACGTGCATCGCGGCGGGCGCCTTCACCACCATCTCCGCCGGGGTCCAGCCGGCGAGCTGCACCAGCGCACTCTGTCCCGAGATGACCCCGCCCTCGGGCACCGACAACACGTGTGTCACGCCGTTCACGCGCGTGACCGGAATGATCTCGCTGTGCGGGTTGATCGCGACCGCGGCCTGGGCGTTCGGATTGAAGTCGCCGAGCTCCGCGGTGTCGACGGTGCCGGAGACGGAGTCGATCTCCACGAGCCCGACGCTCGTGCCGGAGTCGATCATGCCCGGGTAGACGAAGAGGCCCGTGCCGTCGATGACCGTCGCGCCGGACGGAACGTTTGCGTTCACGCCGACGGCCGTGATCACGCCGTTCGCGAACACGATGGTCCCGTTCGCGATGGCCGGCCCGCTGACCGGGACGATGGTCGCGTTGCGGATGGCGACCGTCCCCTTGCGGCCGGTGGAGTTGGGGATCGTCGACTGCGCGAATGCGCCCGACGCGAAAAGCAGTGCAATCGCGAGCGCCTTACGCATCCTTCTTCTCCTTCTTCTTCGCGTCGTCCTTGTCCTTCTTCGCTTCGTCCGCTTCTTTCTTCAAGCGCTCTTCCTTCTCTTTGCGCAGCTCCTCGCGGCGCTGGAGATCCTGCTCGCGGTCGAAGTAGACCTCGCCCTCGATGAACGTCGTATCCACACGCGAGTAGGCCGACAGCGGATGCCCGTTCCAGATCGCGAGATCCGCGTCCTTGCCGGCCTCGATCGACCCGATGCGGTGGTCGAGACGCAACTGCCGCGCGGGATTGATCGTGCAGAGCCGCAGCGCCTCTTCCTCCGACAGGCCGCCGTACTTCATCGCCTTCGCCGCGTCGTGATTGAGGTGCCGCGCGAGCTCGTCGGAGTCGGAGTTGACGGAGGTCAGTACGTTGTCGCGCACGAGCAGCGCCACGTTGTACGGGATCGCGTCGTACGCCTCGGCCTTGTAGCCCCACCAGTCGATGAACGTGCCCGCGCCCGCGCCGTGCTTCGCGATCTCGCGCGCGACTTTGTAGCCCTCCAGCACGTGCTGCAGCTCGCGGACCTTGAAGCCCATCTCGTCCGCCACGCCCAGCAGCATCAGCATCTCGTCCGAGCGGTAGCAGTGCGCGTGGACGTCGATCCTGCCGCGCAGGATGTCCGCCATGGTCTCCATGAGCAGATCTTTGCGCGGCGGGATGGCGGTCTCCTTGCGCTTCGTCTTCGCTTCGTATTCATCCCACGCGGCCATGTAGTCGCGCGCGTCGATGAACGATTTGCGGATCACTTCCTCGACGCCCATGCGCGTCTGCGGGTACTGCCGCGGCTGCCCCTCCGGCGGCCGGAAGTTCGAGGACTTCGGGTTTTCGCCGAGGGCGAATTTGATCGTGCGCGGGGCATCGGAGACGAACCATTCGGTGGCCGGACGTCCCCACTTCCACTTGAGGATCTGGCTCTGCCCGCCGATCGCATTCGCGGAGCCGTGCAGCACCAGCGCCGTGGTCGTGCCGCCCGCGAGCTGGCGGTACGCGGAGACGTCGTTGTTGTCGATCGCGTCGCCGATCCGCACCATGCCGGTGTTCGGTAGCGAGACCTCGTTGACGCTCCCTTCGACCGCGGTGTGGCTGTGCGTGTCGATGATGCCGGGCAGCACGAACTTGCCGGTGGCATCGATGACCCGCGCATTCGCGGGCGCGGCGATATCCTTGCCGACCGTCGCGATCTTCGCGCCGCGGATCAGCACCGAGCCGTTCTCGATCGTGCCGTTGGTGACGGTAAGGACGGTCGCGTTGCGGATGAGGATGACGCGCTCCTGCGCCGTCACCGCGGTTGCGATCAGGAGTGTGAAGAGCACCTTCTTCATTTCGACCTGCTCCCACTGAACTCGAAGCTGCCGGTGGTGGTGGCGACGGTGCCGCTCATGGAGTCGCCGTCGAGCGTGCCGCGGAACGCCCAGTCGCTCGCCTCGGCGTCCGGCGCGTTCGCGGAGATGGTGAATTCGAAGCTGGTCCCGTCGAGCGACCCGTTGCGGATCTCGCCGCGAGCCGCGGTCGCCGGAGAACGTCCCGGTCACACGGCCATCCTCGGCGCGCAGCGTCACCTGCATCGACGACGCTGCCCTGCGGCGCGCGGACGCTGACCGACCAGGTTCCGTCGATGGCGGACGCCGCGCGAAGCACCTTCCTTCTTCTCCTCCGCCGGCAGCCGGATCTCGCGGCCGTCGACGAACACGCGCTTCACCTTCGCTTCTTTCTCGAAGAGCGGCTTGTCGCTGACGACGAGGTTCGCGATCTTCCCCCGCTCCAGCGTGCCGAGCTGGCGGTCGATGCCGAAGATCTTCGCCGGCGCGAGGGTCGTCGCGCGCAACGCGTCCTCCGCGGAGAGTCCGTTCTCGATCGCCTTGCGGATGCCGGGAAGGAAATTGCCGGTCTTCCCCGCGCCGCTGACGAGCGCGAACGCGACGCCGTTCTTCACGAGCACCGCGGGAGTCGTCGGCGAGAGCTGGCGGTCGCGGATGACGCGCAGCGGCTGCTCCTCGCGATCGTCCTTGTCCGTGGGCGCCACCGGCCACTTCACCGAGACCAGCACCGGCACGCTCCTTCAGCTCCCCGGCGGTCATCGCGTAGCCCTGGCGCGCGCCGGACAGCACGTACTGCACGTTCCACTCGCGCGCGAGGGTCTGCGCCCGGCGCATCATCAGATCGGTGTCGGCGATGAACACGACCGGCAGCTCGCGGTTCAGCACGGGACGCAACGCGTCGAGGCCGGGATTCTCCTGCGGCCGCTCCAGTCCCGACGGCGAGCGCGTGTAAATCGTCGTCGCTGCGATGTGCTGCTGCGCGTCGAGGAACGTCTGGCGCAGGAACGACATTACGCCCATCAGGCTGTCCGGATACGTCCACGTCGGGCGCGTGTTGAACGCGATCTGCAGCGCCGCGGGACTCTTGATCACCCGCGACTCGATCGGTCCGCTGCCGAGGTTCACGACCGCGGACTGGCCGTTGAAGATGCCGTTCGACGGCGCGGTGACGATCGTCGTCACGCCGATCGCGCGGCGCGCCTCCGCGTCTTCGTCGGTGAGCTTCACGTTGCGGATGGCCAGGAAATCAGGCGTCGGATCCGCCGGGCGCTCGGTGCGCTCCGCGCCGGACCCGCGCCGCGAGACTGTGGCCGCGAATCCGAGGGAGGTCTGGGCGTCGATGAGGCCGGGATAGACGTGCGATCCGGCGGCGTCGATGACCGTCGCGTCCGCGGGAATGGCGACGTTCGCGCCCACCGCTTCGATCAGACCGTTGCGGATGACGACGGTGCCGTTGGCGATCGGCGCGCCGGAGACCGGGTGGACCGTGCCGCCGGTGACGGCGTAGACGCCGGGGGCGTCCGCGCGGCCTGGCAGAGCAACGAGGAGAGGAACGAGGAGAACCGCGAAGGCGACGAATCGCCGAAACGTCATGAGCACCCTCCGTGGCGCGGCATCATATGGCAGGAGCGGTTGTTGCCTGCCGTGCACAATTTGCGTACCCTCACCGTCCGGAGCCACGATGGTCCTCTTCAACTACGCCACCAAAGAGATCACGGCCAAGATCGTCTATTACGGGCCTGGCCTCTGCGGCAAGACGACGAACCTGCAATTCGTCTACGACTCCCTGCCGTCGAACAACAAGAGCAAGATGCTCTCGCTGGCGACGAAGACGGACCGCACGCTGTTCTTCGACTTCCTCCCGCTGGACCTCGGCAAGATCCGCGGGATGCGCACGAAGCTGCAGCTCTACACGGTGCCCGGGCAGGTCTACTACAACTCGACGCGCCAGCTCGTGCTGAAGGGCGCGGACGGGATCGTGTTCGTCGCGGACAGCCAGGACTTCGCGCTGGACGCGAACCTCGAATCGCTGCAGAACCTCGAGGACAACCTCAAGCGCCAGGGCATCCGCCTGCGCGAGATGCCGCTCGTGCTCCAGTACAACAAGCGCGATCTCCCGAACGCGATGCCGGTCGCGGAGATCGAACGCGGAGATCAACAAGCTGACCGCTCCGTCGTTCGAGTCGGTCGCCACACTCGGGCCTCGGCGTCGAGGAGACGCTGAGGGGCATCACCCAGCTCGTCCTCGCGCACCTGGTGAAGAAGTACAGACCTCGAAGGCTCGGAGCCGCTGGACATCAACATCCTCAACCCACCCACCGCGGCAGCACCCGCCCTGCGCGAGTCGCTCTGGGATGACGACGACGACGAGCCGTTCGCCGCACCGCCGGCGGCCACCCCCGCCGAGCCCGCACGTCCGGGCTCGATCGCCGGCTCTCGCCCGTCGGCGAAGCGGAGTTCGAGCTGGACGACGCGTCCGCGGACGAGAGCATCCCCCTCGTGGCCACGGAGCTCCTCCCGCCGCCACCCCGCGGCAAACCCGTTCGACGACTACTCTGCGAGCGAGGAGGACCTCGACGGCGGCGATGGACGTGCCGATGACGTCCATCGAGATCCCCCTCCCGGCGGGAATCCTCGACTCCCTCCCGGTCCTCGGCCAGCAGCCGGCCGCGACGACGGTCGCCGCTTCGCCGTCGCTCGACCGCCGCGCGAACGACGGCCTGGTGAAGGAAGTGAGCATCCCGCTGAACCTGACGCTGGACGAACTGCGCCAGTACCGGCGGCTGCGGTTGAAGATCACGTTGGACGTGAATCTATTGCCGTGAGTTTTGGAGTGCGTCAGCGGAGTCCTCGCGCTGCGATCGCCACCGACAGACTCCAGCTGCCGCTTTTCTATCTTCGCGACGCCCGGAGCGGCCACCGGCGAGCCGCCGGTGGACCGGCCGGCCCGGCGGCCGGCGCTCCCGAATACAATGTCTCGCCTCAACGTTGTCCCGCCCCACGGAGGAGTGGTCGAGTGGTTTAAGGCAGCGGTCTTGAAAACCGCCGTACCGGAAACGGTACCGTGGGTTCGAATCCCACCTCCTCCGCCAGTCGGGGAATTGATCCCCCACCCTTAAACCTTTAACATGCGCGTTCCTTCAGCCGGAGAGATGGGTGAGTGGCTGAAACCAGCGGTTTGCTAAACCGCCGTAGGGGGTAAACCTCTACCGAGGGTTCGAATCCCTCTCTCTCCGCCATATGTACGACGAAGGACGCCCTACCTCAGCTCCGCAATCAGCTCGATCTCCACGCACACCCCGTACGGCAGCTGCGCCACGCCGAAAGCGCTGCGGGCGTGCTCGCTCACTTTTTCGATCAGCAGCTCCGAGGCGCCGTTGGCGACGAGGTGCTGTTCGGTGAAGTCCGGGGCGCTGTGGACGAGGACCATCACCTTCACGATGCGCCGGATGCGGGTCAGGTCGCCGAGGGTCTTCAGGAGGTCTTCGGCGACGGCGCGGGCGGCCTGCTGGCCTTCGGCGGTGGTCATGGTGTCGCCGAGGCGGCCGACCCAGGGCTGACCGTCGCGTTTGGCGATGTGGCCGGAGACGAAGACCAGGTTTCCGGTCTGGACGGATGGGACGAACATTCCACTCATGGCATTCTCCTCAGAGCGAGACGGCGTCGGTGTTGGCGCCGCAGACGATGACGGCGATGCGCTCGCCTTCGCGCGGGACGTAGCGTCCCGAGAGCAGCGCGGCGAGGGCGGTGGCACCGCCCGGCTCGGCGACGATGCGCAGGACGTCCCACAGCTTCCGCTGCGCGTCGACGATGGCTTCGTCGGGGACGAGGATGACGTGCGAGACATGTTTCTGCGCGATCGGGAACATCAGCGCGCCGACACGCTTCGGGGCGAGTGAGTCGGCAGCGATGCTGCCGGTCTCGGCGTCGACCGGCTCCCCGGCAGCGAGCGCGCGGGTGAGCGTCGGCGCACCCTCCGGCTCGACGCCGACGATCGAGACGCCGCCGTCGTACCACGACGCGATGCCGCCGATCAGCCCTCCGCCGCCGACGGAAACGAGCACCGTCTCCGTCGCCGGCGCCTGCTCCTGCAGCTCCGCGCCGAGCGTGGAAACGCCGAGGAGGGTCTCGCGCTGGTCGAAGGGATGGACGCGCATCGCGCCCGAGCCGGCGGCCCACTCCTCACTGGCGGCGCGCGCGTCGTCGTAGCGGTCGCCGGTGACGACCAGATCCGCGCCGTAGCCGCGGATGCGCGCGATCTTCGCGGGCGACGAGATCGTCGGCACGAAGATCTTTGCGGGCTTGCCGAGGCGCATGGCGGCGTAGGCGGTGGCGACGCCGTGGTTGCCGCCGGACGCCGCGACCACCCCGGCCTCGGGCACCTCGCGCAGGAGCACGTTCGCAAACGCGCCGCGGGCCTTGAACGAGCCGGTGTGCTGGAGGTACTCGAGCTTGAGAAAGAGCGTGCAGTTGCCCAGCCCGAAGTCGCGGCCGGGGACTTCGACGCCGGGCGTGCGGCGGACGTGCGGGACGACCGCCGTCCGGGCCTGCTCCATTTCCGTCCTTGACAGGTAGTTAGTCATTTGGCAAAGTAGCTTATATGCTTCTCGTCGACGTGGTCAAGGCCCTGGCAAGCGACAAGCGGTTGCTGATCCTGGCGTGGCTCAAGGAGCCGCGCGAGCACTTCCCGCCGCAGGTGGACGGAGATCTCGTCCGCGACGGCGTCTGCGGACTGTTCATCGCCCAGAAACTGCGAGTGAGCGCACCCACGGCCAGCGAGCACCTCCGCGTGCTCAGCCTCGCGGGCCTGATCACGCCGAAGCGGATCAAGCAGTGGACGTTCTACAAGCGCAACGAAAAGAGGATTGCGGAAGTGAAGCGCGAGCTTCGCTCCGCACTGTGAGAACGCGGAGGAATGCGATGAAAGCCATTCAGGTACGGGCCACCGGCGGCCCGGAAGTGCTCGAGTACGTCGACGTCCCGAAGCCGGAGCCACGCGAAGGCGAGACGCTGGTGCGCATCGAGGCCGTCGGCGTGAACTACATCGACGTCTACCACCGTACGGGTCTCTACAAAATGCCACTGCCGTTCATCCCCGGTTCCGAGGCGGCGGGGGTCGTCGAAGAGACGGGCGAGCGCGTGGCGTGGGCGATGGTGCAGGGCGCGTACGCCGAATACGAGGCCGTGCCGAACGACAAGCTCGTGCCGCTGCCGCCGTCGATCGACGCGCGCTCGGCCGCCGCGGCCATGCTGCAGGGGATGACCGCGCACTATCTCGTGACTTCGACCTTCACGTTGCGGGAAGGACACACCGCGCTGGTCCACGCGGCCGCGGGCGGCGTGGGCGGACTGCTGGTCCAGATGGCGAAGGCCCGCGGCGCGCACGTGGTCGCCACCGCCTCTCCCGCGAAGCACGAGGAAGTCATCGCCCTCGGCGCCGACGAAGTGCTGGACTACTCCGATCCGTGGCCGGAGGGGATGAACGTGGTGTACGACTCCGTCGGGCAGACGACGTTCGACCGCAGCCTCGACGCGCTCGCGGTGCGAGGCACGCTCGTGCTCTTCGGGCAGTCGTCCGGACCGGTGCCGCCGGTGGATCCCGCGCGTCTCGCCAAACGCGGCGCCTACCTCACCCGCCCCAGCCTCGGCCATTACACCGCCACGCGCGATGAGCTGCGCTGGCGCGCGCGGGAGCTGTTCACGTGGATCGAGTCCGGTGAGGTGAAGCTGCGCGTCGACCGCGTGCTGCCGCTCGCGGACGCGGCGGAAGCGCACCGCCTGCTGGAGTCGCGGACGACGCGGGGGAAGCTGTTGCTGCAAACGTAGGGCGCGGCTTCAGCCCGCCCGCCCCCGGGGAGGCGGGCTGAAGCCGCGCCCTACATTTTTTCCAAAGGCTCGTGCGCGGGGCCGTTGAGGACGGCGCCCGTCGGCGCGAAGCGGGAGCCGTGGCAGGGGCAGTCCCAGGTACGCTCGGCGGAATTCCACGCGACGTCGCACTTCATGTGCGGGCAGACGGGGGAGAGGCAGTGCAGCGTGCCGGCGTCGTCGCGGAACGCGGCGATCTTGCGCCCCTCGACCTTGATGATCTTCCCTTCGCCGTTCCCCACTTCCTCGGTGCTCGTCGCCTCGACATTCGCCGACGCGACGCGGTCGGCGACGAGGTGGGCGGGGAAGTGCATGTTCTCGGTGATGAATTCGCGCGTCGTCATGTGCGGGCGGTTGCGCATCGGGTCGAACAGATCCTTCCACGGATTGCTCACGCCGAGAATGAGGTCGCTGACCAGCATCGCGCCGGCGGTGCCGAACGTCATCCCCTGTCCCGCGTACCCCGTCGCGATGTAGACCTGCTCCTTCGAGCCGCCGATCATCGGCAGGCCGCCGTGCGGCTCGATGATCTGGCCGGACCAGCGGTAGCGGGCCTCGCGGGGACCGAAGCACTGCCGCGAGTAGTCCGCGAGGCGCGAGAAGCAGCCTTCCGTGTCTTCCTCTTCGCCCGTGCGATGGTCCTCGCCGCCGACGATCAGGAACGTGCCTTCGTCCGTCTCCTGCCAGCGGATGTAGTGATACGGATCGGCCGTATCCCAGAACAGCCCCTCGGGATGCGCTCCCGTTTCGGCGAACGCGATCGCATACGAGCGGTACGCGGCGGCCTTCGTGTGGACGTGCGTGAACCCGGCGATCGGCACGTTCGTGGCCATGAAGACGTGCTCCGCGGTGATACGTCCGTGCTCCGTCTCGACGACGCCCGCTTCGACCTTCGTCGCGAAGCGTACGCTCGAAGATCTGCACGCCCATTGCGGCGGCATGTTTCGCAAGCGCCGCGAGGTACTCGCGCGGATGGAACTGCGCCTGCCCGGGCCAGAGCACCGCGCCGCGCGTCTCGAACGGCAGCGGCACCTCGCTCACCCATTGCGCGTCGAGCCCCGCCTCGCGCGCGGCGGCGGCCTCGTTCTTCAGCTCGGCGACGTACTTGCGCTTCTCCGTGTAGAAATAGGCCGGCACGCGCCGGAAGTGGCAGCCGATCGAGTAGCGCTGCACGAGCTCCGCGATCTTCTCCAGCGACGCCCGGCTCGCGTCCGCCACCAGCCTGGCCTCTTCCTTCGAGTAGTGGCGCTGCACGTAGTGATAGCGCGCGTCGAGGGCCACGGTGAGGTGCGCGGTCGTGTTGCCGGTCTCGCCGGAGCCGATGGTCTCCCTCTCGATGACGGCGACGCGCCGGCCCTGCTCCGCGAGCAGAAGCGCGGTCGTCAGGCCAGTGATCCCGGCTCCGACGATGACCACCTCCGTCTGCAAATCGGAGCGGAGAGGCGCAAAGGTGGGGGAGGCCGAGGTCGCCTCCCAGAGAGACGTGGCTGGCACGGTCATTTTGTACTGCTGAGCAAGAAGTGTGCGAGCGAAATGACCAAAAGTGACGGAAAACGTCACTCACGGGCACGGTTCATGCTCCCTATGAGACCGCCTCGAAAGAGCGAAAACAGAAGTTATTGCAGTTGATTCTGAACCCGAAGGGAGACACACATGGCAACAAGTAAGCGCGGTTTTGCATCGATGGATGCGTCGAAGCAGCGTGAGATTGCGAGCAAGGGCGGGCGCGCGGCGCATGCCAAGGGAACCGCTCACGAGTTCACGTCCGATGAAGCCCGTGTGGCCGGCCGCAAAGGCGGCGAAGCCGTCAGCCGCGATCGGGCCCATATGGCCGCGATCGGCCGCGAAGGCGGCCACAGCCGTGGAGCGCGCGCACGTGCGGCAGCCGCCGGCGGCGAAACCGACCTCGGCACCTCCTACACCAGCCGTCCGCAGTCCGACGAGACGACCGGCTCGCAGCCCTTTGTCCGCCAGGCGAACGAGGACCGCGGCAGCTTCGAGTCGCCGAACCGCAATGCAGGCTTCGGCTCCCAGGAGCGCCGTCCGAACAACGACCGCGACCGGAACGACGCCAACGAAGGCAACTCGTTCTCCGACCGCGATCGCGACAGACTCTGACGATTGCGTGGGGCGGGCGGAAGCCCGCCCTCACGTTTCAGGTCTCTTCCATGCGGTCGGCGAGCTCGCCGCCGAGCCAGCCGGTGACGACGGTCAGCAGCACGCCCGCGGCCGACAGCAGGATGGGCAGACCGCCCGGGTGCGCGGGTGCATCCCGCCGCAACACCCAGCTCGCCGCGTAGAGCAGCGCCACGATCAACATCCCTCCGCCGTGCAGCGCACCCACGTGCCGCGCGCGCGTCCCGCGCGGGATGGCCAGCCAGTCGATCATGCCGAAGATCGATGCGATCGCGCCTCCCACGACCCCGGCGAAGATCAGCCACCACGCGACGATCGCCAGCTGCTCGTTCCGCCGCAGCAGCCAGGCGAGGTCGAAGAAGAACGACGTCGCCAGCAGCCCGAGGGGGAAGACGATCAGGATCTGGTGGATGGGGTGGCCGAGGATTCGCGCTTTCGCCTGCATCAGCTTTCGAGCGCCATCTTAACCACCTCGGCGAAGTGCAGCGTCTTCCGTCCCGTCCCCTGCTCGATCTGCTCGCGGCAGGAGAAGCCGTTCGCGATGATCAGCGTCTCCGGATCGGCCTCGCGGACCAGCGGCAGGAGCACCCGCTCGCCGACCTTCATCGACAGGTCGTAGTGCTTGGCGTCGAAGCCGAACGCGCCGGCCATGCCGCAGCAGCCGGAGTCAGGATGGGTGAGGTCGAGCCCCATCGAGCGCAGCATGGCCTCCTCCGCGTCGAAGCGCATCACCGCCTTGTGATGACAGTGCGCCTGCACGATGGCCTTCTTCGCGAGGCGAGGCAGCACGACGTTCTCCCGCGCCAGGAACTCGCTCAGCGTCACCGCGTTCCCCGCGAGCTGCAGCGCGCGCGGATCGTCAGGGAAGAGATTCGGCAGCTCGTCGCGGAACACCGAGACGCAGCTCGGCTCCAGACCGATGACGGGAAGATCTTCGTCGAGCACGTCCATCGTCGCGCGCAGCTGCTTCTTCGCGAGATCGAGGAAGCCCCAGTCGTACAGCGGACGCCCGCAGCAGACCCGTTTGCGGGGGATCTCCACGCGATAGCCCGCGTGCTCGAGCACGTCCACGGCCGCCAGCGCCGTCTCCGGCGTGAAGTGATTGTTGAACGTGTCCGCCCAGAGCATCACGCGCTTCGCGTTCTTCGTCCGCGGCTGGAACTGCTCGCGGAAGGTCCTCGGCGCGAAGCGCGGCATCTGCCGCTGCTTCGCCACGCCGCTCAGCGGCTTCATCAGCGCCATCATCCCGTTCGCGATCGACGGCATCGACTGCGCGAGACCCGCCCACCACCAGATCAATCCCATGGTGTACGCCTGGATCGGGCGCAGCCGGCCCTCGTAGTAGTGCGACAGGAACTCGGCCTTGTACGTGGCCATGTCCACCTGCGTCGGGCAGTCGCCCTTGCAGCCCTTGCACGCCAGGCAGAGGTCCAGCGACTCCTTCACCGCCTCGTTGCGCCACGAGCTCGGGACGACCTTTCCCTCGAACATCTCGAACAGCAGACGCGCGCGGCCGCGCGTGGAGTGCTCCTCCTCGCGCGTCACCTGGTAGCTCGGGCACATCGTCCCGCCGTCCAGCCGGCGGCAGCGCCCGACGCCGACGCAGCGCAGCACCGCGTGATTCATCCGGCCGTAGTCCTCGGCGATAGCCGAAGTGCGTCTCCGGATTCCACGGCGCGTACTCCGTGCCGAGGCGGAGGTTCTCGTCCGGCTCGTACGGCGTGATGAGCTTTCCGGGATTCATCTTCCACTCCGGATCCCAGAGCGCCTTGAACTCGCGGAACGCCTGCATCAGCTCCGGGCCGAACATCTTCTCCAGCAGTGCGCCGCGCGCCTGCCCGTCGCCGTGCTCGCCCGAGAACGACCCGCCGTACGACGCCACCAGGTCCGCCGCGTCGTCGAGAAACGCCCGGAACTTCGCGATCCCCGCCTCCGACGTCAGATCGAAGTTCGTGCGCGTGTGGACGCAGCCGTCGCCGAAGTGGCCGTAGAGATCGCCGCCGAACTCATAGCGCTCCAGGAGCCTGCGCAGATCGCGCAGATAGCCGCCCAGCTTCTCCGGCGCGACCGCCGCGTCCTCCCAGCCCTCCCACATCAGCGGCTTGCCCGGAACGTGTCCCGTCGCGCCGAGGCCCGACTCGCGGACGGCCCAGACGAAGCGCGCTTCCTTCGTCGCGTTGTCGAACAGCGCGCGACTCGCGCCGACCGTCGCCGCCAGCCGCCGCCGCCTTCTCCATCGCCTCGTCGAGCGTCCTCGCCGCCGAACTCCACCAGCAGCCACCCGCCGCCCGGCGGGAGCAGCGCGATGCCGTGCGGATTCATGCGCTTGTGCTGCTGATCGCGCACGAGCAGGTCGTCGAAGCCCTCCAGCCCGATCGGGCCGAAGGAAAGGACGCGCGGGACGTCGTCCGCCGCGTCGTAGACGCTCGGATAGCCGATCACCAGCAGCGCGCGCGCCGGAGGGCTGTAGACCAGCTTCGTCTTCGCCTCCAGCACCAGCACGCACGTCGACTCGCTGCCGACCAGCGACCGCGCGACGTGGAAGCCGTTCTCGGGCAGCAGCTCGTCGAGGTTGTAGCCCGACACGCGGCGCGGGATGCTTCGGGAACTTCGCGCGGATCAGGTCCGCGTACGGTCTCGCGGATGCGCTTCAGCCCCGCGTAGATCTCGCCGCGGCCGGCCGCCGCGCGCGATGATCGCCTCGCAGCTCCTCCTCACTCGTCGCCCCGACGCGCATCCGCACGCCGTCGTACGTCAGCACCTCCAGCTCCTCGATGTTGTCGACGGTCTTGCCCGACATGATCGAGTGAACGCCGCAGGAGTTGTTGCCGATCATGCCGCCGAGGGTGCACTGGGCGTGCGTCGCGGGATCGGGGCCGAACGTGAGCGTGTGCTTCTCCGCCTCGCGGCGCAGGTCGTCCAGCACGATCCCCGGCTCGACCCGCGCGAACTTCGCCGCGGGATTCATCTCCGATGATGCGGTGCATGTACTTCGACATGTCCAGCACGACCGCCACGTTGCAGCACTGGCCGGCCAGGCTCGTGCCCGCGCCGCGTCCGAGGATCGGCGCGCCGTGCTTGCGGGCCAGGGCGACGGTGGCGATCGACGTCGTCCACATCGCGCGGAATGACGACGCCGATCGGCACCTGGCGGTAGTTCGACGCGTCGGTCGCGTAGAGCGCGCGCGACCCGTCGTCGAAGCGCACCTCGCCCCGCACCGCCTGCTTCAGCTCGCCGGCCAGCTGGTAGGCGTCGACGCTCAGCGACTGCAGGCGGTCATGGTGCTCGACGCGCATCGCCGGCGGGCGGTCGTCGTGTGGAAAGGGGACGGGATCCCAGCGCTGGAACTCTCGACTCACGCGCGCAGTGTATGCGGCTGGCGTTCCGCAACGTAGGGCGTGGCTTCAGCCCGCCTCTCCGGGGGAGGCGGGCTGAAGCCACGCCCTACGTTCTGCCGCAATAACGGGACCGAAACCTAACGTTCGGTGATTCGTAACGTATTTATAGACGAGACCCTAATGCGCGTGCTCCTCGCAGCCATCCTCGCGACGGCGACCCTTGCTTCCGCATCCGGCACCGCTCCCGGCCGCCAGATCATCGGCTCGGAGCAGGACCACTCCCTCGCCGGCGGAGAGATCGGCGACTGCGATCACTTCTACCGCACCACCTTCACCAGCTTCCGCGCCCAGACCCACGAACAGCAGCAGCTCGAATTCCCTCTCACCGGCGTCGACCAGATCAAGGTCACGGCTGGTGAAGAAGGCGGCGTCACCGTCCTCGGCTGGAACCGCCCCGACGCGCGCCTGATCGTCTGCCGCTACGCCGCCTCCCACACCAAGGTCCAGGCCGCCCGCATCCTCCAGGGCATCACGGTCTCCACCGCGAACGGCGTGATCTCCGCGGCCGGACCGGCCATCGACACCAACACCGCGTGGTGGGTGAACATGACCCTCTACGTCCCGCGCAAAGCCACGCTCGACATCCGCGCCACCAGCGGCGGCGTGGCCATCCGCAACATGAGCGGCAACGTCACCGCCTCCGCCACCAGCGGCGGCATCTCCCTCGCCAACTCCTCAGGGCGCTACAAGGTCACCACCGACATCGGCGGCATCACCCTGGACCGCGTCACGGGCAACATCGAAGCGACCTCGAAGCGAGGCGCAATTGCGCTCAAGGTCCCGGGGATGAACGGCCAGAACGTCGAGGCCAGGATCGCCGAGGGGGGCGAGATCCTCTGCACGCTGCGCGGCTGCGAGACCGCCGCGTGGGGCGCCGGACAGAGACAGCTCCGCATCGGCGCGGGGCAGCCCCAGATCCGCCTCTCCACCATCACCGCGCCCATCCTCATCGGCCCCGTAACGTTCTGACGCCACGTCGCTTAGTGGGTGTCCGTACCGGGGCACAGCACCTGCAAATACCGCAGGTACTATGGCAGCGCCAGAACAAGTCGTTCTCAGCGAACACAGCATCCGCTTCTACCGCCACGCCCTGGCCATCCTGCGCGACGCCGGCGTGCCGCACCTCGTCGGAGGCGCCTACGCCTTCGCCCGCTACACCGGCATCGAGCGCCACACCAAAGACTTCGACGTCTTCATCCGCCGCGACGACTTCCAGCGAGCGGCCTGGGCCTTCCGGAAAGCCGGCTACAAGACCGAGCTCTCCTTTCCCCACTGGCTCGGCAAAGCCTTCAAAGGCGACGACTTCGTCGACCTCATCTACAGCGCCGGCAACGGCGTCGCGGAAGTCGACGAGCGCTGGTTCCAGCATGCCGTAAAGGACCAGGTCTTCGGCGTCGACGTCGCGCTCATCCCGGCCGAGGAGATGATCTGGTCGAAGGGACTGGTCATGGAGCGCGAGCGCTACGACGGCGCCGACGTCGCGCACGTCATCCGCGCCGTCGGCGATCGCCTCGACTGGAAACGCCTGCTCGAGCGCTTCGGCACCTACTGGCGCGCCCTCTACGCCCACATCGTGATGTACGGCTTCATCTATCCCAGCGACCGCGAACAGGTTCCGGCCTGGGTCATCGACGAGCTCACCGGGCGCACGCGCGCGGAGAAAGAGAACGCCGCCGAAAAGATCTGCTACGGCACCATCGTCTCCCGGCAGCAGTACCTCAAAGACATCGGCGACTTCGGCTACCAGGACGCGCGGCTCGTCGACGGCCTGATGACTCCCGAAGACATCGCGCTCTGGACCGCCGGCATCGCCGTGGATGGAGCGAAGTGATGAGCGGCCGCGACACCCTGCGCATCGCCGCCGTGGCCGACATCCACGTCAAGAAGACCGGCTCGGGCTCCATGCAGCCCCTCTTCGCGCAGATCACCGACGAGGCCGACGTCCTCCTCCTCTGCGGCGACCTCACCGACTACGGCACGATCGAGGAGACCAAGGTTCTCGCCAAAGAGATCACCTCCGCCTTGCGCATCCCCGTCATCGGCGTCCTCGGCAACCACGACTTCGAGTCCGGCCTCGAGAAAGACGTCGTCGCCATCCTTACCGACGCCGGCGTGACCATGCTCGACGGCGACGCCACCGAGATCCACGGCGTCGGCTTCGCCGGCGTCAAAGGCTTCGCCGGCGGCTTCGGCCGCCGCGCCCTCGGCGCCTGGGGCGAGAAAATCATCAAAGACTTCGTCCACGAGACCATCAACGAATCCCTCAAACTCGAAGCCGCCCTCGCCCGCCTCCGGACCCCCCAAAAGATCGCCGTCCTCCACTACTCCCCCATCCAGGCCACCGTCAACGGCGAGCCCCCCGAGATCATCGCCTTCCTCGGCTCCAGCCGGTTGGAAGAGCCCCTCGACCGCTACCGCGTGAACGCCGTGTTCCATGGTCACGCGCACCGCGGCTCGCCCGAAGGGCGGACCAAGAACGGGGCGCCGGTGTACAACGTCGCGATGCCGGTGTTAGCGGCGGCGTTCCCTGACCACCCGACCTTCCGGGTGGTGGAAGTGCCCCTCACCGCCGAAGCGGTCGCGTGACACACACACACCGCGTGCAGGATCGTTTTGGAGTGCGGTGGCGCGGGCGGGCGGCAGGGTGGGAGACACCGCTTTGGTATGCACGGGAACCGTCCGTCGCACGGAAGTTCAGACCGCGGGGATCAACACGACCGTTCCTGCCGACACCAGACGAATGGCTTCACCCAGTTGCGGAATGAAGCGACGCAGGTTGCGAACCGCGTATCGAACGTCTCGATGACCACAATCCCGAGGGAGAACAGCGCAACATCCTGCTGATAGCGCATCCGCTGATCCGCGGTCACCAGTACATCGAACTTCGGCGCCGCGTGACGAAGAAGGTTCCCGTTCTCCAACCCTCCCCAGCCTTCCTCCTGAACGGTACGATCGCAAACTCCGGCAGATCGCGCCGCAGCTGCCTCGGCATGTTCTCGTCGAACAGAACCCGCCTTACGCGATCTCAGCGAGCAACCTGCTCGCGCTCTCCTCGAGAAACGCGACCGCTTGCTCCCGGCTCACCGTAGGGAAGTTGTCGAGGAACTCCTCGAGCGTTTCCCCGCCTTCGAGATAGACCAGCAGCGTGCGCACCGGAACACGCGTACCTACGAACACCGGCACTCCTCCCAGAATCTCCGGGTTCGAATGCACGATTTGCGATCGGTCCATCGAGCCTCAGCCTTTGTCCTTCGGCAGAGTATGCCCAGCAATCGCTGTACCGGCAAGCGACCATGATCGGCACCGTCTGTCATCGGCCCCCATCGAGGAAACGATACGCCTTCAACGCCCCCTCACGCGGGCATAGGCGCGTGCGAAGACATCGTCGCCGTCGATGGCGGTTGTGCGGCCAGCGAGGAAATCCGCATATCGCGCCTCAGCCTCCTCCGCCCAAAGCCGCTCATACTCTTCGTCGGACAGGTCGTCGAGGCTTGCAAGCAGCCTCCTCGCGAGGGCAGTTCTGGTCGCTGGTGCCAGTTGGAGCAACTCGGACTCCAGATCGTGAATATCCTTCTGCTCGCTGTTCGGAATCACAAAAAGATCCTACTGCAAGGCCAATCCCACCCTTATGGCGGTTCATCCAAACGAGCAGATCAAACTGTTGATGGCGCTGCACTGATCGTCGTTGTGATCCGAGGACCACGGTGACGGCGGTTGCGGACGCGCAGCCACATCTCAACGACAGCGATGAATACGACAACCCATAGCGGAAGCGCCCACCGCGCATGCTCCAGCGCCATCGCCAGCGGCGGAACGCCCGCCGCCTCTCGATACGGTTCATGAAGAACGAAGCGTAGCTCGTGGGCCAACCAGTGACGACTCGCGCGAGGTAGGCGGGCGGCGCGACAAGGGCTTTGTAGAGCCGGACCTCGGCGGCGAACAGCCTCGGGGGATTCTGAAGTGAGAAGTCGGGCCTCGGATGCGGGTGACCCTTCCAGTACCAGCTCTCCCAGTTGTCTTCCATCGGCATGGTCATGTCCGACCACAACGCTGCCGGAAGGATTGTCAGGAGGGCCGCCGCAAGCATCGCAATGACGTATGCCGAAACTCGGTGCATAAACCATTCTGCTCCGGTTCGGCTGCGCGCGTCATCTGGACTGCCCACGTCAGACGATGCGCTCAGGGCTCTGCCATGCGACTAACCGTTGAGTGGTACGACGTGCAGGGAAATTCGCCCAATGATCCGCCGTGGCGGACCGGGGGCGGGCTGAAGCCGCGCCCTACCTTGAAAAGGGGTGGGGCGCGCCCGAAGGCGCGCCCCACCGGGAACTACGGATTGGACTTCACAACGGTGTGCTGTATCTTGTGTACGACATAGCTGCCTTTGTTTTGTCGACGGGGGTGCGTGTCAGGGCGGGCCGCGCAGCACACGCGGCTCGTCCGGTTTACGCCGCCTTCTTCACCTCCCAACCGCCCTTCGCGAGCTCCTCGGCCACCGCGATCCTGAGCTTCTCAGCCTTGCGCTCCTCGCGCTGCTGCTTGGTCGTGCCGCCTTTGCGGTTGAGCGCCGCCTTTATGGTGGCGGCGTGCGCCTGGATGAGCGGGCTGCACTTGTCGCCGGCGAACCCTTTGGTGATGCGGTAGATCTGATACGCGTCTTCCATGACGTCCGACTTCAGGAACATCAGGGTGTAGTCGACCCGTTTGGCGACGGCCCTGATCGTGTCCGCGATCGGACGGAAGGCCTCGAGGTACTGGAGCCTGTTGCGGGGGGGGGATTTTTAACTGGCCGGATGAGGGGATTTAGGATGGCCGCCGACAGATGTCACACTCGTTGGACTGACATCACGCCTTTTGAGGCTGACATCACGCTCCTTGGGGCTGACATCACGCCCTTGGAGGCTGATGTCACGCTCCTGGAGGCTGACATCACGCTCCTCGGGGCTGATGTCACGCTCCTAGAGGCTGACGTCACGCCTTTCGTGGCTGATGTCACGCTCTTTGAGGCTGATGTCGCGCACTGTGGGGCTGACATCACGCCTTTTGGGGCTGACATCACGCTTTGCGAACTGAATTTATGCCTTCTCGAATTGGCTCTTTGCTTCCGTGGCACTCAACTTTCGTCGGCTGGACATCTTGTTGCGCGGGGTCCGGCTCAACTTCACGTACGGCAACGCACCAAAACGTCGCTGGAGCGTGGAGTGCAGCTCCGCTTTCGTTAGGGCCGAAGGTCCCGGCTACCCCATTCACCCACTGGTCTCACCACGCTCGAAAGACTCCTATCCGAGGCAGGCGCCCATGCGCGCCAGTTTCGCGAGGAGGTAGGACTGTCCCGTTCAGGACACTCTCCCTAAATGCGGGACCGTGGCAAAACGGACGACAGGCACGACGCGGCTGCAGCAGGTGGTACGGGCCTTCGGCGTGAAGCCGATGCACGTCGTCCGCGAAGCGCAGCGCCTGGCCCGGGAGCTGGGACGGCCGTCCATCAGCCGCCAGCACTTCGGGCGCATCCGCAGCGGCCGGGCCATGGCATCGGAGGACAAGATCTACATCATCGTCGCCGCCATGCGCACCGTGACCGGGCTGCTCTTCCGCCCGTCGGACCTGTTCGACGTCGAGCCGCTGTTCGGCGGACCGGCGCCCGCTCCTGTATCCTCCGCCAGCCGCACAACGCGCGTCTGGAGAATGTTCGTGTCTCAGGAGTCCGGCTCGGCCGAGAGCGCCTTCGAGTCGCTGTACACCGAATATGGGCTGCTGCTGCGCACGATCGCGATCCGGCGCTACCACGTCCCTCCCGATGACGCGGAAGCGCTGGTCCACGACATCTTCGCGGCCTACCTGCAGCGCCGCATCTGCGTCCGCGACGTCAAGCCCTGGCTCCTCGGCGCGATCGGAAACGCGTCGAGCAACTACATCCGCAAACGCCGGCGGGAAGCGGATCTCCTGCCGGAGCACGAGGAAGCCATCGACGCCGCGGCGGAGGAGTCGCTCGACCAGTGGATGCGCCGCCTGACGATGGCGACCGTGCTCGCGCGGCTGGGGACGAAGTGCCGCGAGACCCTGCGCCGGTATTACCTCCAGGAGGAGCCGAAGGAACAGATCGCGACGCACCTCGCGACGTCGCCGGCATACGTCCTCCAGCTTCTCGTGACGTGCCGCAAGCGCGCGCAGGAGATGTTCCGCAGTCTCTCGGGAGGGAAGGAATGAGCCAGGACGACGACGACCTGCTGCGGCATACCGAAACGTGGTCACAGGCGGATGTGCTCCTCAGCCGCCCGGCGCGGCTGGAGGAAGCGCTCGCGCTGAAGGCGCACCTCGACGGGGAGGATCGCGCGGCCGAGCGGCTGATCGCGCCGCTCCTCACGTCGCAAATCCGTTTTCGCGACGCGAAGCTCGCGGAGAACCCGAAGGCGCGGCACCCGGGAGTGGTGCGTTGTCTGTGCGCGGCGGCGCACGGGCTGCACGAGAAGCGTCCGCAGTTCTCTCTCCTGCTGGCGCGGACGGCGTACAGGATCGCCGTCACGCTGGAGGAGCTTGGCCTTGCGACGGAGCGAGCCCGGGTCGGATGGTCCCTCGCGTTGATTCTCGTGCGCCGAGGGGAGCTGGTCCCCGGCGCAGAGAAACTCGTCGCCGCGCGCACCGAGCTGCGGAACCTCGGTCTGCTCAACGACCACGGCTTGGCGACGCTCGATTGGGCCGCGGCACGCCTCGCGCTCGGCACGCCTGCGGACGTCGCCGATGCGTGCAAGAGCATCATGATGCGGTTCGAGTCACAGGACATGATGCGAAACGCGCGGCTCGCCCTGGCGTACGCAAACGAGGCGCTCGCTCGCGGTACCGCCACGCCGACGTTCATCCGTCATATCCGCACGTACCTCGAGCTCCTGCCCACACGCCCGAATGAGACGTTCGTTCCGCTTCAGTAAGGGTTGTTGCGGATCGCGTCTCATAGCCCACCCTTCTGCCGGTACTTCTGAGGCAGAGGGCGTCCTCCCATCCGCCGGTTGATCCGGCTCGGGGAGGATTCATGCAGTCGTTGAAAAAGTGTGTGGTCGTGGTGTCTCTGAGCGCTGTGTCGGTCGGCGCGGCCGTGAGTGGCGGGCCGGCAAGTCCATCGAGACATTCAGTAAGGGCGGTGGACGGCGACATCGTCACCGTCATCGTCAGTCTGATTCAGCTGGCGAGCAGAATCTCTCTTCCACCGGGGTAAGGCGGGACTCCAAGGAGGGTCGATGGAAGGATTCAGGAAATCCGTGCTCGTGGTGTCTCTGGGCGCCGCGATCGTTTTCGGCTCGGCCGCCACCAGCGCGTCGACGACCAATCATCGGCGCGCGAGCTTCGACGACAACGTCATCACGCGCATTCTCGAATTCTTCGGAATCGAGCTGCAGAGCCGCGTCTCGATTCCGCCCGGCTAGCGCGGCGGAACGCATGCGTGACACTTTCCCGCACGGGTAGACAACGCTCCGCGCCGTGACACTCCTCCCGTGTGCGGGATCCGGCCGGCGTTCTGCAGCTCTTCACCGAGCGACGGGCTTTCTACAGCCTCGCCGAAGCGCGGCGCCTGGCGAAGATCTCCGCCGCTCGGCTCGATCAGGCCCTCGCTGAAAAGGCCGTCGAGCCTGTGTCCGACGGGAACAACGTCTTCCTCAGCTGGGAGGACGTCGCCTCCCTCGTGCTCAGGCGCTGGACGCCGCGCCAGATCGCCCACATCCTGCGCCGCGCAGGACAGGCCGACGTCCTCCCCGCGTTGAACCAATACCGCACGATCCAGGTCGAGCTGCCGCTCTACCAGATCCGCCTTCTGCACCACCTCGCCCGGCAACGCCATTCCCGCGGCGCCCCACCGCTCGCCGTGAGCGACGTTCTGGAGTACGAGCTGGACGCTCTCGCCTTCGAAGAGAACGTCGCCGCGATGGCGCGAGCGATCCCCGGTTTTGTCGTGGCGGCGAACTATCCGTTGTCACAGGAAGGGCCGCCGCGGATCGCGACGGGTTGTGTGTTCTGTGGGGCGGGGGTTCGGACGGGGCGGGAGGTGTGTGCGGCGTGTGTTGCGCGGCATGTTCCTGCGGACGATGCGCGTTAATGGTGCTACGCCGATCTGGAGAACGGCAATCGGGAACAACCCGTCGTGCCGGCGCGTAGCCAACGCACCTCAGCTCAATTGCGGGCTCGATGTCAGCCATCCGGGCGACGCCGCGCGCTATTCACCGTCGGGAACGTCGGCGATCGAGCCCGGGTAGATGACGACGCGTGTGCTGCCGTCCGCAGCCCGCAGTTCCACGCGCTGTCCGTATGTGGCCTCAGCCAATGCGACGGATGGTTGCTTCAGGTATTCAGTCTCAGAGAAGGAAACAGTGGCCGGTTCGTGCACGGACAATGCGGACTGGCTGCGGGACATTGCTCCTCCTCTGTAAGTCGCGAAGGCAGATTACCAGAAGGTAACTTTGCAGCGGTCCGGAACTCAGGATGATCGTCCGGCGTCCCAATGCCGTGAGAGCCTGGCTGCGCGCTGGTGTGATCGGGGTCCTGGTTGTGGCGACTGCCTCGCGTCTGGAGGCCTACTCCGCCGTCGTAAGCGTCGAGGCATTGTTCGAGGAAGCGCACACCGTCGTCGTCGGCGAAGTTGTGTCTGTGCAGGAGTCAGGCGTTGCGCCGGAACGAGGGCGCGTCGCTACGGTCAGAGTTCTTGAAACGTGGAAGGGGCCTGTCCGTTCCGAAGTGCAGTACACCGTCTCTCCGGGGTGGTTCCTGTGCGACACCTCGGATGCCCGGAAGGGCGAGAAGGTGGTTCTCTTTCTCACCAAAGACCGCATCGCTCATTTCGGGCGTGGTCGCATGCCGATCGGTGCGATCGGCGGTACGGAGGTGGCCTTCATCCATGAGGTCACGTTTCCGGCGTCGCTCCCGGTGAGGCGCCAGCAGGCATATCCGATGCGTGAGGGTGTGAGCCTGGGGTTATTGCGGTCGTTCATTCAGAAGCACGCGGCCGGCCGGTTGTAGCGGCCGCCTTCGCGGCCGCCCCGCGCCGGCGCTCCGAGCTACTCGTGGTCGTGATCGTCGCCTTCGATGGCGATGGGCTCGGGGATCTCGGAGACGGCTTCGAGGGGGATGCGCTCGCGGTCGGCCAGGTGGGGGGCGCCGCTGGACATGAAGATGTTCTTGCGGTGCTTTTCCAGGCGCTTGAAGACGTGGTGGAGATCGTAGGTCAGGCGCATGACGGTGCGGCGGAGCTTGTACTTGACGCGGCGGAAGGCGTCGAGGTCGTCGCCGCGCAAGGTCGGCAGGAAGGAGTGGATCTCCTGGATGCGCTTGCGGACTTTGTCGAGGTCTTTGTCCTGGACGTTGAGGAAGACTTCTTCGCCGTCGACCAGCAGGGGGTCGACGGAGGTCATCTGGTCGTCGAACCAGCGCCAGAGCTGGATGATGTCGATGCGGCGGCCTTTGGAGAGGAAGCGGGTCTCGAGCAGGTCCTGGCGGAAGTAGCCGAGGAGCTTGCGGTCGTCGGTCTTGTTGAAATCGTCGTCGGTGAGGTTGCGGATGTTCCAGACACCGAACCGGATGATGTCGTTGCGCGTGCTGCGCAACTGCCGGATCACTTCTTCGAGGATCTTGACCGGGAGCTGCGCCAGCGTTTGCGCCTCCGGCAGCGTCTGCTGGGGCGAAAGTTGGGCCATGGCGGGCGAAGGATACATCACTGGCCGGGGAAGAACGTGGCGTCGCCGGTGTGGGTGTCGATGACGGAGGCGTAGGCGCGGCCGGTGCCGGTGAGGAAGCGCACGACGGCGCGGCCGTTGGCGACCGGGGTGTGGACGGCGCGCTGGGTGGTGACGGGGAAGCGCTCGACTTCGATGCCCTCGGCGTCGTAGACGGTGACCTCGGCGAGTCCGCCGGTGGTGACGATGCCGATGTTGGTGCGGTGGGCGGCGCTGTTCTCGAGGAAGAGAAGGTGCTGCTGGGCGGGGCCGGCAGCGAGCATGGGGACGGATTGAGTCGTGGTCCCGTGGACGATTCGGGTGGAGGCGAAGACGTCGGCCGGGACGGTCGCGCAGAGGATGCTGGTGGTGACGGTGCGGTGGAAGAGGCGCGCGAGGACGTCTTCGAGGACGGCGGGGAACACGGCGTCCACGGCGCCGCCGGGGTGGGACTCGATGCGCAGAGTGCCGGTATCGCGCGATGCGAGCCAGAGGTCGCTGCGCCAGTCAGGGGTGGTCTGGGAGGTGATGGCCGGGGCGCAGCGGGTTCGCTCACTCGCCGATTCGGCCGCGATGAACAGGGCGTCGGTGCCGATCTGGGAGAGGTAGGCGGCTACGCGCGCGTCGCCTTCGATCACGCGCACCTCGATGAGCGCTGCGTCCACGGGGAATTGCACGTGGCTGAAGGGCTCGATCACCACGTCGCGATCATTCACGCGCACGATGCCTCGCCCACCCGCGGTCTCCGCGAGGCCAAAGTTGACGCGGCCGGCTTCCGGGTACGGCGCGACGAGCAGCGACGGCTGGCCCAGGGCGGTGGTATCCACGCCGGGCGGCACCTGCTGGCCGGCGATGCGGCTCATGGCGATGACGTCGCCCTGCACTTCGAGCGTGCCGCTGCCGAAGGTGTGGAACGTGCGCTGGACGACGTCGTCGAGCGCCATGGTCTGGCCGGCGGCGAGGGACAGCCGCTGCACGGCGAAGCGCTCTGTTCCGTCCTCGCCGCTGCGCGTGAAGATCAACGTGGCTTCGGTCGCGGCGCTCGACGGGTTGGCGATGCGCACGTCGGAGACGTACGCACCGTCCTGGCCGAAGAGATGCGCGACGACGGGGATCATCTGCGACGGCGCGTGCGGACGCTCCGTGACCGGCTCGTCGCCGGCGAAGCGGATCTCCAGTCCCCAGGACTGGAGCATGCCGGCGTCGCGCGGACGGCGATCGGCGACGAAGAGCGTCCAGGTGCCGGCGGCGGAGCGGCCGGTGAGCGCGTCGACCGGGAATGTGGTGTGGATGTCCGCCGTGCGCGAGCTGGAGAGCTGGTGGAGGAGGACCTTCGTGCCGTCCGGCGCGGTGAGCTCGACGAAGAGATCGCCGCGCGCGGGATGGTCGATGTCGACGCGGACGGAGAGCTCCTGAATGGCGCGCGGGTCGTCGATGGTGATGGTCGACGTCACGCCGATGGAGCTGTTCTCCGGGATGGCGGCGCCGTAGATGCTGGACTGGAAGAGGGTCCGCTCGCCGCGGGGCGTGGTGTCGCACTGCGTGACGATGCCGCGCGCGAACATCGCGCCGCAGATCGCGCCGGCGTGCGCGCCCCCGTACAGTAGACGGTCGGCCTGCAGGAGACGCTCGGCCATCACCGCGAACGTGGGACGCGGCGGGGCGTCGAAGAACGACTCGACGACGATCGTGTCGGTGACGGTGCGGCCGATCTGCTCGTGGATCTCGCGCAGCGCCGACGCCCAGATCGCGCCGTTGCGGTGCTCGACGCCCGAGGTCTCGGCGGTCTCGTAGTCGGCCATGGTCTTCGTGCTGTCGACGCGGCGCAGGCAGTCGGTGCCCGGCGCATAGCCGCAGCTCTCGGATGCCGCGTCCTGCCAGCAGCGCGCGTCCCAGTCGGCGAAGCAGTACGGATCGCGGCCGGATGCACGGCGCGCCTCGGCGTGCGCGGAGAAGGCCCAGTAGTCGCCGAAGCCTTCGCCGAGGGCGCGGGGCTCGCTGGAGAACGCGCCGCCGAAGGTGCCGGGCGCGATCCACTCCATGATCGCGTGCGCGTATTCGTGGACGAGGAGGTCCGCGTCTTCGGCGTCGTCCGTCCCGCCCTCGCCGAAGTAGAGCACGCCCTTCCCCGCCTCGGTCGGGCTGGGGATGAAGAAGGAGTTGTCGGCGCCGCTCGCGGCATGGGCGTCGACTTCGATGGCGTACGGGACGACCGCGCGCGAGCCGGTGTATCCGAGGGCCTGCAGGTGGCGCTGGCTGCGGTCGATGTGAAAGTACGCGTTGACGTCTTCGAAGCCGTCCTGTTCGCGGTCGAAGGTCAGGGTGCCCTCGGGCGGCGCAACGTTGCGTGGCTGGCGGTCGATGAGGGTGACGTGCGGGCCGTGGAGGGCCTGGTCGTCGAGCTGGACGTCTCTGTATGCGGTGGCGGGGACGGCGCTCGCGGCGTCGTTGAGGTCCTGGAGCGTCGGGTCGTTGAGGGTAACGACCGGGTTGGGGTCGAAGACGCGCGCGGGCTTGGCGTGGAAGAAGAGAGGGGTGCGGCGGATGAGGGCACCGGTGAGGGTGTCGTAGTCGTGGGCGTAGGGCTCGAGGGGGGAGTCGTGGATGATCTCGCGGCGGACGACGCGGCCTTCGCTCCACAGCAACGTAGGGCGTGGCTTCAGCCCGCCCACCCCGGGGTGGGCGGGCTGAAGCCGCGCCCTACGTACGACGTAGTTCTCGGTGGGCAGGCCGTTCACGTACTCCCGGTAGCGGTAGTGGGTGCCGGTGAGGGACTCGCGGGAGAGCTCGAAGACGAGGGCGGCGGCGGCGAGGAGCATCACGCGAGAGTCTACGTCTGGGACACGACTTGCGCGGGGGCCGTCGTCGTCGGGATGGTGGCCTCGGCCGCCGGGAGGGAGAAGTAGAAGGTCGTGCCGTAGCCTTCCTTGCTGTCCACCCAGATCGTGCCGCCGTGGCGCTCGATGATCTGCTTGGTGATGTAGAGGCCGAGGCCGAGACCGCCGTAGTTGGTGGAGCTCACCTGCCGGCCGCGGTGGAACCGCTCGAACACCTGACTGAGCTCGTCCGCGGGGATGCCGATGCCGCGGTCGCACACGGCGGTGATGAGGGTGTCGCCCTTGTCCTCCACCGTCACCGTCACGTCGCTGCCGTCGGGCGAGTACTTCACCGCGTTCTCCAGGAGATTGCCGAGAACCTGCTCGAGGCGGTCGCGGTCTCCGGTGACGATCTTGCCGGCGTCGGGGACGCCGAGGTGGAAGCGGCGGTCGCTGACCGTGGTGTGATGGCGGTGCACGACGTCGCGCACGAACTGCGGCCAGGCGATGGGCTCGCGGCGGATCTCCAGGCGGCCGGTCTCGATGCGGGAGACGTCGAGGAGCTCGAGGATGAGGCGGGACATGCGGTCGATCTGGTCGAGCGCGATGTCGAGGTACTCCTCGGACGTCGTGAGGTCGCCTTCCTTGATGAGCATCTTGGCGAGCTGGGTGTAGCCCTTGATGGAGGTGACGGGCGTGCGCAGCTCGTGGGAGGCGATGGAGAGGAATTCGTCCTTCAGGCGGGAGAGGTCTTCGACCTTGCGGCGGGCCTCGACCTGTTCGGTGTAGAGCTTCGCGTTCTCGATGGCCAGGGCGGCGCGCTCGGCGAGGAACTCCGCGAGCGGGAGCTTGTCGTCGGTCATGGCGCGGTCGGGATCGTTGGCGGCGATGACGAGGGCGCCGAGGAGCTCGCGGCGCGTGCGCAGCGGCAGCACCAGCAGCGACGCGAGCTTCACGGGCGGCTGATGGTGATAGGTGCCGGGGTTGGTCAGATCGCCGAGGGTGCGGGGGACGTCGGTCATCATCGACGGATAGCCGGTGGCGACGACCTGGCCGATGATGCCCTCGCCGACGGCGAGCGGCTGGCGATAGATGTAGGACCAGGCGAGGCCGAGGGAGGCCATGTCGCGGTGATAGATGGAGGCGACGGTGAGGTCCTTGGAATCGCCGCTGCGGAGGATGACCGCGGACCAGTCGCCGAGGACTTCGGCGACGCGCTCGGCGATGGCCTGGTTGACCCAGGTCGGATCGATGTTGCTGGAGAAGAACGCGCCGGCGTCGGCGAGGATCTGCGCGCGCTCGGCCTGGGCCTGCATCTGCTCTTCGAGGGCGCGGCGCTCGGTGATGTCGCGGAAAGTGACGACGACGCCGGAGGTGTGGCCGTCTTCGCGGAGCGGAGTGGCGCTCATGGAGACGGCGACGCGCTCGGTGCCTTCGCGGGCGATCAGGACGGTCACGTCCTGCACGAGGCGTCCGGCGGAGAGGGCCTGGGCGGCGGGGAGCTCGCGGGGATCGAGCATGCGTCCGTGCTCGTCCCGCAGCCGGTACACCTCGGCGTGCTTGTAGATCGGAACGCCGGTCTCGGCTTTGCCGAGGAGGCGCTGGCCGGCGGGGTTGATGAAGACGGTGCTGCCTTCGCCGTCGACGAGGAGCACGCCGTCGGACATGCCGGCGATCATGGCCTCGGTGCGCCGCACCTGGCGGACGATGGAGTCGCTGAGACGGTCCTGAATGCGGGAGACGGCGATCGCGGCACCGCCGACGAGGATGACGCCAAGGAGAACCATGCCGAGCATCAGCCACTCGCGAACTGTGGCGGCGCGCTCGAAGTTTTCGCGCTGTTCGGCGCGGATGCGATTGGTTACCTGCTGGGCGTAGTTCGGCACGGTGCGGCGGAGGTTGGCGACCGCGCGCACGGTGCTGTTGTCGCGGTCCTTCATCTGCGTATCGGTGAGCTTCTTCACCGCGATCTGGTGCCGGATCATGCCCTCGATCCATTCGCTGTCGCGACGATCCTTGGCCAGTTCGCGGACGCCCACGGCGGCGGTGTCGAAATCGCGCACGGCGTCGTCGTACTGCTGCTCGAACGCGGTCTCGCCGGTGAGGACGTAGCCGCGCGACGCGGAGACCATCACGGTCACGGACTCGTCCATGGTGCGGACGGCGTCGATGAGGGGGCGGTACTGCTGGACGATGAGGGTCTCCTGCTCCTGCTCGCGCTGGAGGATGGAGAGCGTCGCGGCGACACCGCCGATGGTGAGCACCGTCAGGCCGATGAAGGCGGCCCACAACATGCGTCGGATGGAGGGAGACATACTGATCCATCGAGGCTTCTTGCAAGAATGGCGCCGCTCGCCTGCTAACCCGTAGCAAACAAGTGACTTCCTCGTGGAACGGGGCCTGCATCGAATCTACGTCGCCATGCCCGATCTTTTGAAAAAGTATCGCCAGATGCGGGACTTCGGCGACACGCCGGAGCCGTCCGGGGGGAAGCCGAAGAAGTCGAAGCTGCCCATCTTCGTGATCCAGAAGCATGCGGCGACGCGCCTGCACTATGACTTCCGCCTGGAGATGGAGGGGGTGCTGAAGTCCTGGGCGGTGCCGAAGGGTCCTTCGTACGATCCGGGGACGAAGCGGCTGGCGATGATGACGGAGGACCATCCGTACGACTACGCGGCGTTCGAGGGCGTGATCCCGGAAGGGAACTACGGCGGGGGGAACGTGATCATCTGGGACAACGGGCAGTGGGAGTTCATCGAGCCCGGGGACGATCCGGTGGCCGCGCTGGAGTCGGGGAAGCTGACGTTCCGGATGTTCGGGAAGAAGATGTTCGGGGAGTGGGCGCTGGTGCGGATCAAGGGGCGCGGGAAGTCGGACAAAGGAAACGAGTGGCTGCTGCTGAAGCACCGGGACGCGTTCGCGAATGAGCAGGTGGATGTGACGGAGGTCGCGCCTCGGTCGGTGGTATCGAACAAGCTCGTGGAGGAAGTGGGCGGCGGGAGGGTGTGGCAGAGCAACCGGAAGGCGTCGTCGAAGAAGGCGCCGACGGTGGCGGACGAGCTGACGGCGGACAGACCGGCTAAGAAGAAGTCCGCATCGAAGAAAGCGCCATCTCGAGCAGTCTCCGCTCGGAGTCGAAGCTCGCGTGCTGCAACGACGACGAAAGCTCGAACCACTGCACGTCGTCGACCTCGCTGAGCTGGGGCTGGAGCTCTCCGGCGACGTACTCCATCAAGTAGAAGTCGACGCGTTTGTGGACGACACCGTCGCCGCCGCGGAAGGTGTATTCGATGGTGTCGAGGGGACGGAGGATGCGGGCCTGGAGTCCGGTCTCTTCGAGCACTTCGCGCAACGCGGCGGCCTCGGAGGTCTCATCGGGATCGACGGCGCCTTTGGGTAATCCCCAGCGGGTCTTGTTGCGGGTGGCGATGAGGACTACGTAAGGGGCTCCGTCGCGCATCGCGATCACCACGCCGCCGGACGAGTGTTCGTTGCGCGTCTTCCTCCTCGGCGCCCCCATCATCGGCCGCATTCTAGCCGTTTCCCGCGCGTTTCATGGCTGGGGCCGATTGGAATGTGCTGGTCGAATTTGACGGAAAGGCGTACATTTCTCCTAACGCACAAAATTCAAACAGAAGGGGGTCGCCAGTGGCCGAATTAGCAACTATCGTGGGAGTGTTGGTCCTCGCCGGACTGATCGTCGTTTACCTGAAGTTGCGCCAGAAGGACATTATCGG
This sequence comes from uncultured Acidobacteriota bacterium, assembly GCA_963821585.1. Taxonomy (GTDB): domain Bacteria; phylum Acidobacteriota; class Thermoanaerobaculia; order Gp7-AA8; family Gp7-AA8; genus QHVT01. Next base: position 367,833 of record CAWGEI010000005.1, on the reverse strand, counting down.
CGCGTTGCTGGAGAAGCGGCGCAACGGCTCGAAGCTGGTGTGCCGCGCGGATTATGTCGAAGGGGCAGAGCTGATCCCGGTGGCAATGGCCCTGACGAATGACTCTGTGTATTACGAGAACACGGACATGGAAGCGTCGTTCGACCTGAACCGGATCGACGAGATCGAGTACTCGGATGAGCTGATGACGGGGAAGAACCATCGGGATGACGTACGCGTGCTGCGGCTCCGGTCGCACGGCACGGCGTTCGAGTTCCTGATGGCGAGAGCGGAAGCGTCGAAGTGGCAGGCCGTGCTGCCGGCCCGCACCCTGGGCAACGCGACAGCTCACGCGAGCTGACTCACGCTAGGGCGCGGGGGGCGGGGCGCAGGAGAGATGTCGTGTCCTTCTCCTGCGCCCCGCGCCCTGCCCCCTGCGCCCTCCTCTCGGAATGGCGTTCTGCGGTGGTATGTTGCGACCGCGGCAGCGTCTTTTTTACACGTCGGGGTGTAGCGCAGTCTGGTAGCGCACCTGCTTTGGGAGCAGGGGGTCGGAGGTTCGAATCCTCTCGCCCCGACCAACGCCGCTGCCGCGGCGGATTGAGGATGAAGGATTGAGAATTGAGGATGGGAGCTTCGGTCTCGCTCATCCTCAATCCTCAATCCTCAATTCTCAATCCGGTCCTCTCCGTCCCCGTAGCTCAGTTGGATAGAGCAACAGCCTTCTAAGCTGTGGGTCGCAGGTTCGAGTCCTGCCGGGGACGCCAACCTGTGTCACCGTTTGCTTATGGATCGGGGCATACAGATTGTCGAGGACGTTGCAGGCGACGGCACTGTCGTCCAGCGCGATGAATTGGTCACGCTCGATCTTCAGATCACGCTGAACCGCGGTGAAATCGTGCATCCCCGGGAGCGCATGACCGTCCGAGTCGGCGATCGCCGCGTGTTCCCCGGACTCAGCAAGTCGATCGAAGGGATGCGGCGCGGCGGGTATCGCAAGACGCGGGTATCCGCGCATCTGGCCTACGGTTCCCAAGGAATCCCGGGGAAGGTGCCTCCGGGGGCCGTCTTAGTTTGTGAGCTCTGGGTAATGAACAGTCGCACCCCCGAAGCGCTGGCCGGCGGCGACGACGCGAAGGCGTTTGTGATGGAGCGCTGGCGTCCCGCCGGCTGGTCGGGCGGCGTCTCCGCCGCCCGGGCGCTCGGGAGAATGGAGGCTCTCGCGTCGGGCCGTACTCCCCCGCCCACCCGGGTGGCGGCGCGGGACGCCGCCACATCAGCCGGCGGGACGCCGGCGGTCCGTCAAGACGCGTTGGCCAGGAAAGAGAAGCTGCCGAGGCGGACCTGGCCTTCGGTGGCGAGGGCGAGGTAGGCCTCTTCCAGCGTCGGCTCGACGGACGTGCCCGGGAGATCTTCTTCGGCACGCGCGACGCCTCGGAGCCGGATGCCTTGCTGGATGCGGACGCGTTTCGTCACGCGATAGGCGCGGCTGAGTGTTCGGGCTTCAGCGTCGGGGACGGTGGTCTCGAAAACGCGGCCTCGGGCGGCGGCGATGAGGGCGTCGGGGGTGCCGTCCCAGCGGAGGTGTCCTCGTACGAGGAGGAGGATGCGGGAGGCGGTGGATTCGACGTCGCTGGCGATGTGGGTGGAGACGATGACGATGCGGTCTCGGGCGAGGGACTGCGTGAGCTCGCGGAAGGTGGCGCGGGCTTCGACGTCGAGGCCGGTGGTGGGCTCGTCGACGACGAGGATGGAGGGATCGCCGATGAGGGCGCGGGCGATGCCGATGCGCTGGCGCATGCCGCCGGAGTAGTCGCGGACGCGGCGGTCGGCGTGGCCTTCGAGGCCGACGAGTTTCAGGAGGTGCTCGGCATCTTCATTCACTCCTCGCTCGAGCATCCAGTAGCGGAGGAATTGCGCGCCGGTGAGGCCGGAGTAGGCGTTGAATCCCTGGGGGAGGAAGCCGATGTGGCGGCGGTAGCCGGCGAGGTTCTCGGCGTCGACGGCGACGCCGCGGAAGAGGACCTGGCCGCGGGTGGGGGTGAGGAGGCCGGTGAGGGTGCGCAGGAGGGTGGTCTTGCCGGCGCCGTTGGGGCCGAGGAGGCCGATGATGCCGGGGGTGAGGTCGAAGGAGACGTCGTGCAGGGCGCGGAAGGTGCCGTAGGTTTTGGTGAGGTGGTGGACGGAGAGGGAGAGCTCCGACGGGCCGTCGGAGGACCGGCCGGCCAGCGGCCGGCGCGCCATGCGGCGCCTGGCTTCGCGGGCGGAGGTAATGATGGTGGTGGGGAGGAGGGTGCCGGCGCTGATGGAAACGAACAGGACGGCGGCGGCGCCGAGGAGGGGGCCGCGGGTTTCTCCGGTGGCGGCGATGGTGAGCAGGGCGGTGCCGGCGAGGGCGGCGAGGAACAGCGGGGGCAGCGTTTCGCGGAGGTCGCGGTAGGTGGCGCGCGCGGCGATGGCGATGGGCATCGTGCCGCAGACGGCGGCGGCGAGGGCGACGATGGTGATCTCGCCGGTCTGCGCGCGCGCGAGCAGGAGCAGCGGGGCGGCGACGGCGATGCCGAGGAGGGCGGGGGCGCACGCGACGAGGGCGCGGGGGAAGGACGAGAGGACGACGCACGCGGCGGCGATGAGCAGCAGCGGGAGGAAGGCGGCGAGGGAGAGGAGGCGGAGCTTCTCTTTCGAGAACGTCCACTCGGCGAGCGACGGGCGCTCGATCATCACGCCCGCGGGCAAGGCCATGGTCGCGAGTGTTCGGTCGATCTCGCGGCGCCGTTTCAGTTTCTCGTCGCCCCAGCCGGGAACGTAGATGGTGACGGGGAGGACGTAGCGTCCCAGCTCCCACGTGACGCGGCCGGGGACGACGGCGTTGCGCTCGATGAAGAGCGGCGGGATGGCGACGTCGGCGCGCTGCGGAGCGTCGTCGAACGATGCCGGCGCGTGGGGCGTGATGACGCGGAGGAGGCGTCCGTCTGGAAGCATGCGCGCCTGCGGCGGCGAGGTGCGCTCGACGAGCTGCGCGGCGGCGCGCATCACGGCATCGCTCGTGACGTGCGGACGCGGAGTGAGCTCGATGCGTGAGGTGCTGGCGTCCCATTCGGGCTCGACGGAATCGCGGCGGATGTCCATCCGCGCGAGGCGGTTCGCGACCTCGTCGTAGATGCGCCGGAGCGCCTCGGCGTCGGTGCTCTTGAGGAGCACGCGGTAGAGGGCGCCGGCTGGATCCGCCTCGGGCTGGTCTTCGAGGTCGCTCGCCGCGCGGGAGAACGATTCGTTCGCGGTGACGGTGCCTGGGACGTGGCGCGCGAGCTCGGGGAGGCGGAGGCGGAAGAGTTGTTTCCGCTCTTCGTCGAGCTCCACGATGGTTTGAGCGTGCGCGGGGGTGAGGAGGGTCCAGAAGCGTTGGACGTCGCGCTCCTGTTTCAGCGCGGCTTCGAGTGTGGCGACGGCCTGGGTCGTGGACGCGAGCGTGGTGCCGGCCGGGAGGGTGGTGCGGATGGAGAGGCGGCCGCGATCGGTGGGGGTGGTTTTGCGGGGGTCGAGGGCGGGGGCGAACCAGGAGATGAGGAGGATGGTGAACGCCATCGCGGTCAGGGCTACGGAGAAGGCGTTTCTTTGGAGTGCGGCGGCAACACCGCCGCTTTTGAATGGCGCGCGAATGGGAAAGCGGAGGCGTTGCCTCCGCACTCCAAAGAGAGCGCAGGTCGCGGTCAGGGTGAAGGCGAGGGCGTGTGGCGTGAGCTGGGGGGCGAGGTAGGACGTGGCGATGGGGAGGATGGCGAAGAAGAGGATGGGCCAGAGGGGGCGGCGGCGCATCGCGGCGAAGGGAGCGACGGCGGCGATGGCGATGGCGGCGGCGATGAGGGTGTAGGCGTCGACGTGCGCGTCGGTGATTCGTGCGAGGTTGATCGCGAGCGCGATGGACAGTGGGACGTATAGCGCGGCGCGGCACGTGGCGAGGATCAGGGTCGCGACGAGCGCGCCGATGGCGAGGCGCAGCAGCAGCGCGCGCAACTCTGTCGCTTCGCTCCAGACTTCTTCGCCGAGGGCGCGGGCGCGGAGGGCGGCGTCGAAGCGAAAGAGAGAGACGTCCGGGTCGCGGATGACGGCGAGCATCACCGCGGGCTTGCCGTTCAGGCGCGAAAGGCTCCTCGGCCCGGTGAAGCGCTGGTAGCTCGCCACCGGGAACGGGCGGCTCACGCCGAAGACGTTGGCGCCCAGGGGATGCGGGGTCGCGGATGCGGCCATGCGCTCGCGCAGCTCCTCGGCACTCCCCTGCTGCAGCTTCACGACGGTCTCGATCTCCGTGCCGCCGAAGACCTGCACGTCGCGCACGCCGGTGACGCCGCGGAGCTCGCCGGCGATGCGCTTCGCGTCCGCCGCGCGCGGAACGGCGAGGAACGCACTGGGGCGCGAACCGCTCTGCTGCGACGGCCACACCGAGAGCCGCGCATCGCGCGGGAGGCGGCTGCGCAGTCCGGCAAGCTCGGAGGCGAGGCGGGCGGTCTTCAATTCGGCGTCCGTACCGCGGCGGAAGCGGACGGTGATCGTCGCGGCATCCGCCGTGATCTCGCCGCGCGTGGCGATGACGTCGCCGAGGGAGCGGATCGCGGATTCGATGGGGACGACCCAGTGCGCGGTCAGCTCCTCCGGATCCGTCTCCGCGCCCATTTGCAGGCCGACTGTGATTTCCGGCTGCTGGAGATCGGGCTCGTAGTCGAGATGGATCGCCGGCGCGGAGACGAGCGCCAGGACGATCACCGCGAACGCCGCGATGTGCCTACGCATACGCCTCCTGGATCGCGCGTCGCGTGGACGCGCGCAACCCATACAACAGCGGAATGATCAGCAGCGTGCCGATGGTCGCGGTGACGAGGCCGCCCGTGACCGCGATCGCCACCGCGCGGCGCAGCTCCACGCCGGGGCCGCCGAGGATCGCGAGCGGGAGCATGCCGAGGATGGCCGTGATGGTGGTCATGACCACGGGGCGGTAGCGATCGGCGGCAGCGGCACGCATCGCATCGGCCGCGGCGATCCCGGAGCGGCGGAGTTGCTCCGCGCGGTCGAGCAGCACGACCGTGTGATTCACGACCACGCCGCCGAGGAAGACGAGGCCGATGAGCGACATGACATTGAGGCTCTGGCCGGTGACGAGCAGTGCGACGAGCGCGCCCGCGGCGGCGAACGGCAGCGCGGCCATGACGAGCAGCGGCAGGCGGAGGGACTCGTAGAACGCGGCGACGGTGAGGTAGAGGAGGATCACCGCGAGCGCACCGGCCAGCTTGAGCTGCGCGAAGGCGTCGGCGAGCTCGCGGGCGTGGCCGGTGACGCGGATGCGCTCCGTGCCATCGACAGCGATCGCCGGGATCTCGCCGCGTCCTTCGAAAGCGAGGCGTCGCGCCGGACGTCCCTGATCGCGCACGGCGACGGGCGTGCGTTGCGCGATGTGCGCGTTCGCGAGCGCGGCGAGGGGCACGACGACCTCGCCGTTGCGCACGGGGACGACGCGGAGGTCGCGCGGCGCGATGGGCAGCAGGCGGATGGCGCTCTCCGCTCGGGCGATGTCGGTTTGTCCGAGGTCGGTGGTAGCGAGGGCGGCGCGGACCTGGTGTTCGACGGCGCGATGATCGGCGGTGTCGTTCCAGCGCAAGAGCATCGCGGCGCGCAATGGCTCTTCGTCGACGCGCGTGAAGTGCGCGGTCTGCATCGCGGTGATCACGCGCGTTGCGAGGGCGTCCGCTTCGCGCTCGCTGGCGGCGGAGACGACGAGCTCCGTGCGATCGGCGTCGCCGCTGAGGGATTCGATGAAGGCGGAAGGTCTGATGCGGGCAACGGCGCGGACGCCGGGGACGGATGGCAAAGCGGAGGCGTTGCCTCCGCACTCCAAAGTGATGTGCGTGCCGTCCTGGGTCATGGAGCGCGCGTCCGGCGTCGCGCGCCACAGCTCTTCGCCGAGTTTGCGCGCGGCGTCGACATCGAGGTCGGGAGGCAACTGCGCGTCGATGACGATGGTGCGATCGCCGCCACGCGCGAAGAGCTCGCGGGGGAGAAGGACGCCGAGGGCGATGGCGACGGCGATGCCGATGAAGGCGATGGCGTAGGCGCGCCACGGACGCGCGGACGTGCGCTCGAGCAGGCGCAGGTAGGACGCGAGGCCGGGGCTGCGCGGGCGCGTGGGCGTGGCGTCGCGTTGCGCAAGGACGGGCGTGAGCGTCAGCGACAGGATCAGCGATGCGGCGACCGAGGCGACGACGGCGACGGCCTGCTCGCCGAAGAGCGCGCGTGCGAGTCCGCGGAGGTAGAGCAGCGGCGCGAAGACGATCATCAGGGTGATCGAGCTGGCGACGACGGCGACGAGGATCTGCTTCGTGCCCGAGGCCACGGCGTTCGCTTTGCCCGCCGCGCGGGCGCTCTCGATGGACTCGAGGACGACGATGGAGTTGTCGACGAGGAGGCCCGTGGCGAGGGCCAGTCCGGCGAGGGAGATGACGTCGAGCTGGATGCCGGCGAAGGAGAAGGCGCTGAAGGACGCGAGGAGCGCGGCGGGGACGACGATGGCGAGAGCGAGCGTCGGGCGCCAGACGCCGAGCATGAAGCGGAGGACGAGCGTGCCGAGAAGGACGCCGGCGAGGGCGGCGAGGGCGAGCTCGGCGAGGGCGCGGGTGACTTCGTGGCTGCGGTCGGTGGTGACGTGGGCGCCGATGTTGAGTTGTTCGACGCGGGTGCGGACGTCGCGGGCGAGGGCCACGGCGTTGGCGTTGGGGGCGCGGTGGATGCGCAGGAGTACGGCTTCGGACGTGGGGCGTGGCTTCAGCCCGCCCGCCCCCGGGGGAGGCGGGCTGAAGCCACGCCCTACGTATCTCGTCGCATCGGGGACTTCTCGGAGGGAAACATCGGCGAGCTCGCCTAGCGGGACGTCTTTGACTAACAGCGCTTTCACGTCTTCGACGCTGCGGACCGGTTGGGTGATGACGATGGGGCGGGTGCTGGCGCCTTCGCGGACGCGGCCGGCGGCGATGGCGGTGCCTACCGTTCGCAGGCGTTCTTCGACGTCGAGGGCGGTCAGGTTGCGGGCGATGAGGGCGGAGGCGCGGGGCTGGACGACGACGCGCAACGGGGTCGCGCCGAGGACGTCGATGCGACCGGCGCCTTCGATGCGGGCGAGCTCGGGGAGGACGACGCGCTCGGCGATGCGGGTGCGGGCGGCGCCGTTCGGGCCGGTCACGGCGACTTCGATCACGGGCGACACGTCGGTGCCCGCGACGTCGATGAGCAGCTCGTCGACGGGAACTTCGGCGGCGCCTTCGATGCGGCGGGCGACGTCGATGCGCAGGCGGTCGGGATCGGTCTGCCAGGCGGAGCCGAGCTCGATGCGCGACTCGCCGTCGGTGGTCTCGCTCTCGATGGAGGTGATGCCGGGGACGGAGGACAGCCTGCGCTCGACCGGCCGCGTCACCCCGTGCAGCAGCTCCTCCCGCGAGCTCGCCTCGGCCTTCGCGATGACGACGAGCTTCGGCCGCTCGATGGACGGCAGCAGCGAGAGCGGCAGCTTCGCGAGCGAGAAGAGGCCGAGGGCGCAGAGGGCGGCCGTCGCGACGAAGACGGAGACGGAACGGCGGAGGATGGCGTCGATCATTTGGTCTCCGTCACTTGGTCTCAATGACCAGGGAGTCGTCGCTGAGCGCATCGGCGCCGGAGACGACGACGCGGTCTCCGTCGCGCAGGCCGCTCTTCACCTCCACGCGGCCGTTCGCGCGGCCGCCGGTCTCGACGTCGGCGCGCTTCACGCGATAGGCGCGCTGCATGCCGTCGTTGGTCGAGAGCACGAAGACGGCGGGGCCTTCGGCGCCGGCGACGATGGCGTCGTCCGGGACGGTGAGGACGCCGGCGCGGCGATCGAGCTCGACGTGGAGATCGACGCCGGTGCCCGGCGCGGGAGCGATGGCATCATTGATGGACGCGACGACGCGCGCGGTGCCGGCGGCGTCGATGACGCTGGCGACTTCAGTGATGCGCCCGCTCCCCTTCCACCCGCCCGGCCCTTCGAGACGCACGATCTGGCCGGGATGCAGCAACTCGCGATCGCTCGCGGCGACGGCGGATTCGACGAGCGGCGCGCCACCCGCGGCGACGTCCGCGAGTACGACGCCGGCGTCGAGCTTCGCGCCGGAGGCGACGCTGGTGCGGACGACGAGGTGTCCGGCGATGGGCGCAGTGATGGCCAGCTGTCCGGCTTCGCGCTGCGCGGCCGCGTAGGTCTCGCGCGCGAGCTGCGTACGGAGGGACGACGCGGTCCAGTCGGCGCGCGACACGACGCCGTCGCCGAAGCTGCGGTCCATCAATTCGTGGCTGGCCAGCGCGGCTTCCATCTGCAGGCGGGCCTGCGTGCGGGAGAACGCGACCTGGTCGTTGGCGATGGTGGCGATCCGCTCTCCGACGCGCACGCTCTCGCCGGTGCGGAGGCCGTTCGCGAAGCGTGGCGCGAGCGTGACGGTACCGCTCTGCGTCGCGGTCAGCGGCACGGTCTGCGCCGCGCGGACGGTGCCGGCGAGCGCGATCGCGGGCGCGAAGTCGCTGCGCTGCAGCGCCTCGACGCGCACGGGAGTGGGCGCCGGCGGCTCGTAGCGCTCGCGCTGGCACGCGGCGAAGACGAGCAGGGACAGGACGAGTGTGCGTTTCATGACGGGCCTCACTGGATGATCGATTCGGGACGCGCGAGCCGCTGCTGCGCGTAGAGGTAGAAGACCGCCGCGGCGACGGCGAGGACGAAGTTCTGTTGCGCGTAATCGATGTAGTCGCCGAGGTTCATGACGCCTTCCGGCATCTCCGTCGGCGGATGGATGGGATTGGAGAAGAACCACGGCAGGAAAAGCAGACAGGTTCCGTACGTGGCGAAGACGACGCCGACGGGGCTCTTCAGGCGCAGCGTCCAGTTGAGCGTCGCGGTGGTGAGGAACGCGACGACGAAGACCACCTGCACGAGCGGGCCGGAGAGCGGGAAGTTGGGCGCGAGAGCCCTGGCCAGCAGGATGACGAGCCAGCCCTGCAGAACCATCAGCAAAGCCACGACGCCCACGCGCCGCTCGAAGTAGAAACGCACGCCGGGGGACGTGAGCGCGAGGTCGAGCGTGCCGGAGCGGCGCTCGACCGCGACCGCGTCGGCCATCAGCGGGACGCCGAGGACGAGGATCGGGAGGAGGAACGAGGGAATCCAGAAATCGCGTCCGCTGCCGCTGCCGCCGAGGAAGGTGGCGTTGACGCCGGCCAGCAGGAAGAACGCGTCGATGGACGCGAAGAGCGCGGCGCGGCGCTCGGTGAGGAGCGCCAGCGACATGCGCATGCGCGCGAGGGCCGCGGTCACGACGCACCTCGATATTCGACGCTCTCCACGAGTCCGATGCGGGAGATGCGGTAGCAGACGCGGTCGGGATCGAGCTGCACGGAGCGCGGCACGTGCTGCGTGGGGATGCTGAACGGGATCGCCTCGTGCGAGTCGATGCGGATCAGGCGCTTGATCGCGCCGTGCCCGGTGCGGAGGACGACCGGGCAGAAGACTTCGCCGGTGCCTTCGTTGCGGAGCGTGCCGCGCGCTTCCCAGCCATCAGCCGTTTTGTGGAAGGCGACGTTCTCGAAGGTGAGCTGCGGCAGCGACTCGCCGGCGAAGTAGTCGCGATAGAAGCGATCGAGACCGGCGCCCGCGCGCCTGGCGATGGTATCGACGAGCTGGCGGCCGTTGCCTTCGCCGGGCAGGGCCACGAAGTCGCTGATGCCCGCGGCGACGCGGTCGGCGCCGACGCGGTATTCGAGGTCGGCGAGTACGGCGCGAAGGCGGGCCGGGGACCCATTGGGATGGAGCAGCGGTGCTGTCCCCACGCGGGGCGAGACCGTGGCTTCGCGCGACTGGCCGCCGACGCGGGCGCGGGCGGCTTCTTCGTAGAAGCTGGTGAAGAACGCCTGCTCGCCGGACGCCACGGCCCGGCGGCCGAGGAGGGCGCCGGAGAGCATCGACGCGGCGATGGCGCCCGGGGACATCGGCTGCCGGCGGATGAACAGGGTCTCGGGGATGAGGTGGAGGACGCCGCTGGAGCGGATGCCGGCTTCGTCGTCGCGCCAGAAGATGCGCTCGCCGGGCTTCGTGGGGCGCTCGACGAAGACCCCGCGGGGCTCGAGGACGCCGGGCCACGCGCGGTCGGCCAGCACCAGTGCTTCGCCGAGAGCGGGGGCGTGGGTGCGGGCGAGGGCTTCGTGGCGGTCGAGGTGGAGGAGCGTGATGGTCCGCGTCAGCGGCAGGGCGCGCATGTGCGCGGCGGCAACGGTGTAGGTGGTCAGCGGAATCGTGCAGCGGCTGCGGAGTGCGCGTCCGACGCTGCCGCAGGAGTCGGCGGCCGGGAGGGTGGTGCGGAGGTTGGTCTCGATGCGCGTGGGCGGCTGGTTCGGGGTGTCGTAGCGCGGGACGAGGGTGAAGTCGCTCGCGGTGAGGAGCATGCGGTCCCGGGACGCTGCGGGGACGATGCGCGAGCGGGAGAGGTCGCTGAGCTCGACGGTGGTGGTGGCGCGGCGGTAGCGGTTGTAGAGGTCTTTGAAGGAGCCGTTGCCGAGGAGGGAGAAGTCGATGGCGTCGGGGGTGCCGGTGATCTCGACGCTCAGGGTGCGGGTTTGGCCGGGATCGATGGGGTGCGCGAGGTCGATGCCTATGCGGTCCCAGGCGCGGGACAGGGCGCAGGGGGCAGGGGGCAGGGCGCAGGAGCTGATTCTCAGTGCTGGGTGGAGGGTGAAGGCGAGGTGCGATTGCGCTTGCGGGCCGCGGTTCTCGATCGTCAGGGTGGTGTGGGTGCGGACTTCGCGTCCGAGGGTGCCTTCGATGCGGGCGGAGCGGACGGCGAGGGTGTCGCTCATGGGGCGTGGCTCGGTGCCGGTCTCCGCGGCGAAGCGTTGCTCCGCGAGGTCGATGAAACGGGATTCTCGGGCGAGGAGGGCGGTGAAGGCGGCGCCGGCGAGCAGGATGGTGAGGAGGAACAGGACCACGTCCGCGCGCTGGCGGCCGGCATCGAGGGCGTACTCCTCGCGCACGCGATTCAGGGCGCGGAGAAACGTCCGCAGGGGATGGTCTTCGCGGATGCGCCAGGGGCGGATGTCGCGCTTGGTGCGGCGGAGGAACGCGGGCGCGATTCCCAGGAGCGCAGCCGATGCGGCCAGCGCCAGCAGGGCGCCGGGGACCATCGCGTCGAACGCGGCTTCGACGGGCCAGCCGCTCTCGGTCGCGACGGGCAGCGACCAGAAACCGCGCACGGTCCACACGAGCTCCTGCACGGCGCGCTCGTCGAAGGCGAGGAAGCGTCCCGGCCCGTCGAGCTTGCGGTGCGCGTACGCGAGCACGTCCTGCAGCACGCCGAGGGAGAGGGGGAGCGCGGCGGCGAAGGCGAGGATGGCGAGGACCGGGCGGCCGGTGATCGTGCCGAGGGCGATCATGGCCGCGGACGTGGCGAGCAACACCGGCAGCACCTGAAACAGCCAGGTCCACACGAAGGGCATCAGTCCGCCGGACGACTGCTGCGCGAGCGCGGCGAGGATCGCGCCGATGACTTGCGGGAGCATCGTCACGGGCGCGGCGAGGATGACGATCGCCAGCCAGCGGCGGAGGACGTAGCCGGCGGCCGACAGCGGTGCGAGCGACACGACGGCGAACGAGCTCTCGTCGCGCTCGCGCGTGACGGCGTCGATCGCGGCCGCGCCGGCGAAGAGCGTCGTCAGCATCGGCTGGAAGAGCATTAGCGCCGCGGCGTAGGTGGCCGGTCCGACGATGTAGAGCGCGCGCGCCGCAACGATCTTCACGACAATCACAGGTGCGGAGGCGAGCGCGACATACGCGATTGCGGCGAGCCGGAAGCGCACCGCGCGCATCTGCGTGACCCATTCGTGCGCGAGGAACGCGCGGAAGAGCGTCATCGCGCCGCCTTCAGCTCGCGGGCGTACGCTTCCTCGAGCGTCTCGGCGTTGCCGTGCTTCGCCATCAGCGCGCCGGGCGCGCCGTCGAAGACGAGCGTGCCGCCGGTGAGCACGCCGACGCGGTCGCAGGTGGCTTCGATGTCCTCGCAGATGTGCGTCGACAGCAGCACCGCCACTTCGTCCGAAGCCTCCGCAATGAGATTGCGGAACCGGATCCGCTCCTCGGGGTCCAGCCCCGCGGTGGGCTCGTCGATGACTAGCAGCCGGGGCGCGTGGATCAGCGCCTGGGCGATGCCGAGACGCCGTCGCATGCCGCCGGAGTAGCCGCCGGACGCGCGATTGGCGGCGCCCTGCAGCTCGACGGCTTCCAGGAGCTGGCGCGCGCGGCGGTCGATCTCCCTGCGCGTCAATCCAATTGCGCGGATGCGCGCGCAGTGGACGAGGTACTCGAAGCCGGTGAGGTGGCGGATAGGGTGAAAGTCCTGCGGGAGATAGCCGATCGAGCGGCGGATCTCGGCGCGGGATGCGGCGTGCGCCGGATCTTTGCCGTCATAGCGCCGCGTCCCGCCGCTGGGCTCGACCGCGAGGACGAGGATCGACAGGAGCGTGGTCTTGCCCGCGCCGTTGGGGCCGAGGAGACCGAACATGCCTTCGCCGAAGGAGAGGTCGATGCCTCGCAGGGCGACGTGCCCGTCCGACCAGGTCTTGGCGAGTCCGCGCAGCTCGATCATGGGTGTGCTTGGGAGTTAGTGTATTAATGCGATAGTACAGTGTCAAGCACGGGGCTCTCTGTCGCCCGCTACGCGGGCTCGTTTTCGTGTCCGCGCGTGTCCCCCGGCTGAAGCCGGGGTCTATTTTCTGGCTGCCCGCTACGCGGGCAAGGGGATCGAGCCCGCGTAGCGGGCAGGAGGCAATAGACCCCGGCTTCAGCCGGGGGAACGGCGGGCCGCGCAATCACAAGCCTGCGTAGCAGGCGACAGGGAACGACGCTACGTTCCGGCGTACAAAACGAACGGCGCCCAATACAGCGGGCGGCGGTGGGCGCCGGGGCCGCGGACGAGGTGGAGCTTCGCATCGCGCAGCGCAACCGCCGGGTCCTTCCCCGCGCGGATGCCGGCGTACATGCGGTCCATGAGCTGCGGGGTCGCGGCGTCGTTCACTTCCCAGAGCGCGGCGATGACCTGGTCGGCGCCGGCTTTGAGGAACGCCCACGCCAGGCCGACCACGCCTTCGCCTGCGTACGTGCGCGTGCCCGCGCCGTGGCAGCTGGAGATTGTCACGAGCCGCGCGGTGATCGGCTGGCCGACGACGTCCCGCGCGAGGAGCTTGTACCGGGACGACGCGTCGCGCGCGAGGATGACCGCGGAGTCGAGCGGCCGTTTGCGCGTCGCGACGCCGTGGGCGACGAAGTGGACGTAGTCGAATTTCTCCGGCGCGGCGGTTTTGTACGCCGCGGGCGTGGCCTTCGCGCCTTCGAGCACGGTGCGGCGGGCGAAGCGCTTTTCGATCGCGCGCATCTCCGCGCCCGCGTACGGCAGCGGCGGGAACGCGCGATCGGGCGACGGCGTGTTGCCGACCAGCAGCATGGCCGGGTTCTCCGCCCCTCGGCGCGCCGCGCGTGCGAGGAGCTGCAGCGAGCTGGCGTTCATCACGACGACGTCCTCGATCCAGTAGCGCTGCGGCGACGGCGCGACGAGGGTCTCGAAGTTGAGCGCGTACAGCTTGCGGTCGGCGACGACGATCACGCGCGAGCCTTTGGCGATGACCGCGGCCGCGGGCTGGACGAGTATCCGGTAGAGCGCCTGGCCGCGCGCACCGGTCCACTGCATCGAGCCGCGTGGGCCGAGGAGCTCGTTGCGGTAGGACTCGGCCGCTTTCTCGATGGTGGTGTCGGGCGGCAGCTCGTGCAGCGCAACGTCGTTCTTCGTCACGACCCACAGGTACGAGCGGTCGCGGCCAAGCCAGTAGCAGAGGATGGTGGCATCGTTCTGCCGCGCGGTTGCGCGGGCGTCGAGCTTCGCCGGCACGGCCAGGCCTTCTTCGAGCTCCTGCGCGCGCCGGGTCTCGGTGATCGCGAGCGCGTCTTCTTTGCGATTGGCGCGCACGAGGAAGTCGACGTACTCGCCGAAGATCTCCGCCGTGGTGTTGGAGAGCGAGAAGCGCAGGTCGCGATCCTTCACCTCGGCGCGCGCCTCCCGCGCCGTGGCAATTGCGCGCCGGAACTGGGCTTCGGCGAGGTCGGGCCGGTTCGTGCGCACGTACATCTGCGCGAGCTGCCCTGCTGCTTCCACGCGCGTCAGGTCCCGATCCGTTTCGCGGATGACGTCGTTGAGGGTCTTCAGCGCGGCGTCGTACTTTCTCTCGACGGTGAGGATGTGCGCCTCGATGATGCGCGAGCGCAGTTGCCCCTCGGGGTCGTTCTTCTTGTACTGCAGCGCCTCGGCGTTGAGTTTCCGCGCATCGGCGTAGCGGCCGGTCGCGACGGCGAACCGGGCCAGGTTGGCGAGCGCGTATCCGAGCTGCGGGTGCCCGATCTCGCGGGCGATGGTCACGGCCTGCAGGGTGAAGCGTTCCGCCCCCGCCCAGTCGCGCTGCTCTTCACGGATGTTGCCGAGCTGGATGAGCCACACCACACGGTCGGTCCGGGCGTTGATCCGCGCCGCCGTCGCCTCGGCGTGGGTGAACAGCTCGGCGGCGGTCTCGTAGTCGCCGAGCTCGCGGTACGACCAGCCGAGGTTGCCCTCGATCTGCTGAAGGGTCTTGAGCATTCCGGCGTCACGTGCGAGCACCAGGGCCTGCTCGCCCCATTGCACCGACTCGGCGAAATGCTGCCGGCCGGCCAGCGCCCGCGCGAGAGCGGCCACGGCGCGCACGTTCGAAGCTTTGCTCGCGCCTTTCGCGGCACGGACTGCCTCGCGAGCGAGCGTCTCTCCGCCTTCAGCGTCGGTCTGCGCGAGCATCGCCACATAGACGTCGGAGAGAGTGGCCCGCTGGTGAGCGCTGGCGATGGCGCGCGCGTTCTCTCCGAGCTCGGCGGCGCGCTTCGGGAACACGTACATCTGCAGGATGAGCTGCCGGACGGCGGTCTCACTCGTACGAAATTTCTGCGGGAGTTGGAACGCCAGCGCTTCTCGCGCCGCGTCATAGTCGCCCAGCCCGATGAGCGCTTCACCGCGCATCGCCCGCAGCGCCCAGGCGGCTTCCGTGTCGCGTTTGCCGAAGCGCGCGAGGGCTCCGTCAATGAGCGCCTGCGCGCCTTTCAGATCGCCGCGGTCGAGCGTGGCCCGCGCGGCGCGGCGTGCTTCCTGTTCGGATGACGGTGCCGCTGCCGACGCCCCGATGAGAAGGAGCGCCAGCAGCGGTGCGAGAAGACGTACATCAAGGTCCGATCGGCGTCCCATTCCCTTCGCCTGAGCCGAGGGTCATTGAACCACCGGTTACGCCGGCGTCCAAGCCTTCGGCGAAGGGTCCTTCCGTCGTCCTCAGGGCGTTCGGCATCGCGCCTTCCTGCTGGATGCCTTCCTGGACACGCAGGCCGAACTCGAACCGGAGCAGGTTCAGACGGCGGCGTCCCGGCTTCAGCACCAGCTCCGCGAAACGGACCACCCCGAGACCCGGAACGAGCACCGTCTTCTGCGGCTTGCGGTCCAGGCCTTCGATGTGCTCGACCATCGAGCAGTACACCGGCTTCTTGTTCTTGAGGAACTTCGCCATGGTGGCGGCGGCAGCGTTGCCGGCGGCAACGGCCCGCGGCTCGTTCAGCGTGTTCGCGAGATCGGCGTAGCGCGCCGGGCCCGTGAGGCGCAGATCGATCTTCGGCTGGACGGTTTTGCCGTCGACGGTGACGTCGCGATACCAGATCGAGAGCTCGAAGGGGTGATCGTCGTCCTCTTCGAAACCGCGCGTGGACGTGACGGTCGACCCCATCTCCGCGATCTTCACGCGATCGAAGATGTTCACGTTCTTCAACAGGACATAGGTCCAGGTCGTGAACGACGGTTCGCCTCGATTGGTGACGCCCGCCCGCCCGGAGACGCGCGTCTCGGCGTGCGAGAACGCAAGCTCCTGCGAGTAATAGTTGGAAACGACCGAGCGTCCTTCGCCGCCCGTCGGCGCGAGAGCGATCGAGGCGAGACTGGGGATGGTGTAGGCGACGGGACCGTAGTCGATGACCCCCCCGGCGCCAAGCGCGCTGGCGTTGTATTCGAAATACATTTTCTCCCTCCTTGCGTGGACCGTTAGCGGACGATGAATGGGCGTCTGATGATCACGGCATGCTGGCCGGCCGGATCCATGCCGACGATCACCAGCTCATGGGGGCCAGCAGACAAATCGCTGACCGCCAGTTCTGTTGGCTCTCCGTTCGGATCGGGAGTGAAGGGGCGGGCGAGGATCGTGCCGTCGGGCAGGCGCAGGCGCGCCTCGTACTTCGAGTAGGTCGGCTCCGAGGGTACGTCGAAAACGATGCCGCTCGTCTCGCTGGCTTTCAGCGCCGGGACGTCCGCCGTGCCGCGCGAGTCGGCGAGCAGGAACGAGTGCGGCTTCACGACCTCGAACGACGGGCCTTGCGCCGCAGGGCGCTGCTGCTTCATGAGGATCGGCGCTCCGACCGCGAGCACGAGCGCAGCGGCGATTGCCGCCGGAAGCCAGGCCGTCCGGCGCGGGCGCGGCTCGAAGCGGACGACCGGCGCCCCCTCGGGCGCCGCGGCTTCGCGGGCGACGCCGCGTCCGCCGTTCATGAACCGCATGCCGATGCGGAGCTCGTCCGCGCAGTCGGCGCAGTCGAAATAGTGGTCCTCGAACGCGTCGGCTTCGGCGGCGGTCAGCTCGCCCAGCAGATAGCGGTCGGTTGCATGGGTAGTACTCGCTTCAGCGTGGTCCATACCTTCTCTCAGGTGAGTAGTGACGTATGACCGCCAAACGTTTCAAAAATCGACATGCGCCCGCTCTTGCGGCGGAGATAGTGGGCCTTGAACTTCTCCTTGGCGCGGTGGAGGAGGACGCGGAGGTAGTCGCGCTCGACGCCGAACCGGGTACAGATCTCGGCCTTGTCGGCTTCTTCGAGGAACACGGCGCGGAGGATGTCGGAGTCGCGCTGGTCGAGGGTGTCGAGGACGCGGCGGACACGCGCGCTGTTGCGGGCGCTGTCGAGGGCGGCGTCCAGGCTGCTGGCGGCGCTGCTGGACAGGACGACGTCGGAATGCTCGTCGAGCGACTCGGTCCGCCCCTCGGCCCGGTAGTACTCCATCAGGACGCGGTTGCAGATGGCGTTGACGAAGGCGCCGAGCTTGCGGGAGTCCTGCAACTGCTCGAGGTTGGCGATGCAGCGGGTGAAGACTTCCTGGCGCACCTCGTCGATGGCCTCGAGGGTACGGAGGCGCCTGCGGAGCTTGAGCAGAAGGAGGTCGCGGAAGTACGTGTGGAAGTGCGCCGCCGTCTCCCGATCCCCCTCGCGTAAGCGCCGTACGTACTCGTCGTCGAAGACGAAAAGTTCCATTTTAGTGTCGTCGTACTTTACTACCAATCCCGAAGAGGGAACTTTTGTCCCTGAATCAGGAGGACGGCAGGAGGCGCCGCAGGATCTTGCGCATGTTCGCGTGGCCGGCGGCGACGTCGATGTCGCGCTGGAGGAGCGGCACGTAGCGGGCGCTGAAGCCGGGGTCCGGGGTCTGCCCGAAGTGGCGCTCGAGCCTCGCGGCGATGGCGTCGACGCCGGCGCGCTCGAAGTCCGTGCGGGACATGGTGTCGAGGTCGACGATGATCGAGGTCAGCGGGCGCAGCCACTCGAAGAAGGGATCTTCCTGAAGGAGGGCCAGGAGGTGGGTGGGGCCGTTGACGGGCGCGACGGTCGCGGTGTACTCGGCGCTGGCGGCGTCGATGAGAGCGCGATGGAGGGGCATGAGCTGCTTCCACGCGTCACGCAGGGCGGTGCGCAACTCGGCGCGCGCGGGATCGTCGGGGGTGTGCATCATCCGCGCGTACAGGTCTTCTTTTTTCATGGGGAGAAAAATCACGCCTCCACGGTTGGCTGGGGAAGGGTTGGGTAGGCAGTAGCCAACCGTAGAGGCTGTGAAAGGTGAAATTGCTGCAACCCAGGAACACCAAGGATACGCTCCAATATTTGTGCCCGCAATAGTTGCGGCGCGAATGGCTGCTGAGTACAATCCGCCGCCGCGGAATGAACGGCCGGGGACGACCGTTCCAGACCCTGCTCGCACCCATAGCTCAATTGGATAGAGCATCTGACTACGGATCAGAAGGTTTGAGGTTCGAGTCCTCATGGGTGCACCAACCCTCAATTGAACCGCGGCGGGCTTCGGCCCGCCGTCGTACTCTTTGACAGATGAATCAGGTGCAGTGGCAGTTGGAAGCCATGGAAATGGCCTTCGCGCTGGCCGCGGAAGCCGCAGCCGACGGAGAGATTCCGGTAGGCGCGGTGATCGTGGATCGCCAAGGTCAGGTCATCGGGCGGGGCCGCAACCGGCGCGAGTCGGGGGATCCGCTCGGTCACGCCGAGATCTACGCGATCGCGGAAGCGGCGCGGAGCATCGGGGACTGGCGGCTGGAGGGAACGACGATGGTCGTGACTCTGGAGCCGTGCGCGATGTGCGCGGGCGCGCTGGTGAACGCACGGGTCGAACGTCTGGTGTTCGGCGCGTACGATCCGAAAGCGGGGTTCTGCGGCTCGCTGGGCAACCTGGTGCAGGACGCGCGTCTCAACCATCGCCTCGAAGTCGAAGGTGGTTTCATGGAGGAGCGCTCGCGCGAAATGCTTCAGGCGTTTTTCCGCCAACTGCGCCAACGCGAACGAATGGAGAGGTGGCAGAGCGGTTGAACGCGGCGGTCTCGAAAACCGTTATACCTTCACGGGTATCGAGGGTTCGAATCCCTCCCTCTCCGCCATTCGCGCATCCCCGAGTTGCCTGCAAGCCGGAGAGATGGCCGAGTGGCTTAAGGCGCACGCTTGGAAAGCGTGTGTACGTTAACCCGTACCGTGGGTTCGAATCCCACTCTCTCCGCCAGGCGGGCCGTTGAGATGAGCCCAGGTCCTGTGCAGCAGGAGCACCGAACCGCGTCAGGACCGGAAGGTAGCAGCGCTAAGGTGCCTACCCTGTGTGACACAGTCAGGCCTGGGCTCTTCTGAACGGGCCCTTTTATGGAGTGCGGCGACGGCTGTCGCCGCTTTTCTATCTTTGCGCGCTGATCGCCCGAAGACAGGAAAGCGGCGACTAGCCGTCGCCGCACTCCACATATACTTCGCCCCGCATGTCCTACCAGGCGCTCGCGCGTAAGTACCGTCCTCAGACGTTCCACGACATCGTCGGTCAGGAGACCGCGGTGCGGACGCTGCACAACGCGATCGAGGGCAACCGGATCCATCACGCGTATCTCTTCTCCGGCGTCCGCGGCATCGGCAAGACGACGACGGCGCGCATCCTGGCGAAGGCGCTGAACTGCATCAAGGGTCCGACGACGGAGCCGGACAACGAGTGCACGATGTGCCGGGAGATCACGGAAGGGATCGACATGGACGTGCGCGAGATCGACGCCGCGACGTATACCGGCGTCGACAACGTCCGCGAGCTGCGCGACGTCTCGCAGTTCCAGCCCGCGCGCGACCGCTACCGGATCTTCATCATCGACGAGGCGCACATGCTATCGACCGCCTCGTGGAACGCGCTCCTGAAGTTGATCGAGGAGCCGCCGCCGCACGTGGTGTTCATGTTCGCGACGACGGAGATGCACAAGGTCCCGCAGACCATCCTGTCGCGCGTCCAGAAGTTTCTGCTGCGGAAGATCACGCTGGACGACCTGATCCAGCGCCTGCAGGACATCTGCAAAGCGGAAGGGATCGCGGCGGACCGCGCGGCGCTGGAGATCATCGCCCGCCGCGGCGAAGGGAGCGTGCGCGACTCGCTCTCGCTGCTCGATCAGATCATCGCCTTCAGCGGCCGCACGGTCACCTCCGCGGACGTGGCGACGATTCTCGGGCTCTCGGAGACGAACTTCTTCGCGCGCGTGGTGACGCTCATCGGCGAAGGCGATCACGGCGGCATCCTCGAGGCGCTGCAGGAAGCGTCGGACACGGGCCGCGATTTCAAGATGCTGTACCGCGACTTGCTGAACTTCGTGCGCAACCTGCTGCTGCTCGCGGGCGGCGCGAATCAGGCGATGCTCGCGGGTGTGTCGCCCGAGGATCTGCCGACGATCCAGTCGGTCGCGCAGAACTTCTCGTACACGGACCTGCTGCGCATCGCGAATCTGCTCCTGCGCGACGACGAGACGGTGAACAAGGCGGAGCACCAGCGCCTCGCGGTGGAGATCGCGCTGCTGAAGGCGGCGACGTTCCCGCGGCTGAAGAGCGTGGAGCAGGTGATCGCGGGGGATACGAACGTAGGACGGGCTTCAGCCCGTCCGGCGCCCAACGTAGGGCGTGGCTTCAGCCCGCCCGCCCCCGCGGAGGGGCGGGCTAAAGCCGCGCCCCACGTTCCCGCGGCCACCGGCGACCTCATCGAGACCATCCGCAAGAAGAAGCCCATGGTGGCGAGCTATCTGAAAGACGCGACGCTGAACAAGGAAGGGTCGCGCGTGATCTTCGAGATCGACGATGCGTTCGCCGTCGATTCCATCAACGACGCACGCGGCGCCATCGAGGAGGTCGCATCGCAGCACTACGGCGAGCGCGTCTCCGTCGAAGCAAGACTGAAGGAAGCCGAGCCGGCACCGGCCGGACGCCGTTCCGAGGATCAGCCGGCCCCGCTGCGGGACGACCCTGTGCTCAGCGCGTTCCGCAAGCACCTCGGCGGCGAGATCGTGAAGGAGAGAGAACGATGAACATCAAACAACTGATGAAGCAGGCGCAGCAGATGCAGGACCAGATGCAGCGCCAGATGGGCTCCATCCGCGTCGAAGGCACGGCCGGCGGCGGGATGGTCAAGGCCGAGATGAACGGCAACAAGGAGCTGCTGGCGATCACGATCGACAAGGAAGCCGTCGATCCGGAAGACGTCGACATGCTCCAGGACCTCGTCAAGGCCGCCGTCAACGAAGCCGCCCGCAAGGTCGACGAGGAGATGCAGTCGTCGATGGGCGCGATGACGGGCGGGATGAAGATTCCGGGATTCTAGTTGGCAGTTTGCAGTTGACAGTTGACAGGAGGCCCCCGCCCTCCACGGGGATGGGTGGTGGCCTCCTGTCAACTGCAAACTGTCAACTGTCAACTCCCTACCGCCATGACTGCCCCTCCCCTCGCCAACCTGATCAACGAGCTGACGAAGCTGCCCGGCGTCGGCGGCAAGTCGGCTGCGCGGCTGGCGTATCACATCCTCAAGCGCCCCTCCTCCGAGGCCGAGGCGCTAGCGACGGCGATTCTGGATATGAAGGCGAAGATCTTCCGGTGCTCGGTGTGCAACAACATGACGGACGTCGAGCCGTGCGCGATCTGTTCGGATCCGCGGCGCGATCCTTCGGTGATCGCGGTCGTCGAAGAGGCGTTCAACATCCCGACGATCGAGCAGACGCGCGACTTCAAGGGGGTCTACCACGTCCTCCTCGGCGCGCTGTCGCCGCTGAAGGGCGTGGGGCCGCAGGACATCGACGTGGCCGGGCTGCTGAAGCGCGCGCAGAAGGAGAATCCGCGCGAGATCATCATCGCCACGAATCCGAACGTGGAGGGGGAAGCGACCGCGCTGTACATCGCGCAGCAGCTCCGGCCCCTGAACGTGCGCACGACCCGGCTCGCGTTCGGCCTGCCGGTCGGCGGCGATCTGGAGTACGCGGATCAGGTGACGATGGCCAAGGCGCTGGAGGGACGGCGCGAGATCTAAGGGCCAACTGTGCTATACAGTTGCGTCCCTTTCGACGGGCCAAATGCTACGTATGGTGAACAATGGCGTCTCCTGATCTCGTGATGTACGAGGAGGAGTACCAGCAGATCAAGGACATCCTCCACCGTCTGCAGGTCGACTCCAACTCGAAGATCGTCTTTCTGGTCGACAAGAACGGCCAACAGATCGCCGTCATGGGGGACATGCGCGGCGTCGATGCCACGTCTCTCGCCTCTCTGACCGCCGGCAACGTCGCCGCGACCGACGGGCTGGCGAAGCTGATCGGCGAGAAGGAGTTCTCGATCCTCTTCCATGAGGGCGAGCGCGACAACATCCACATCTCTCTCGTCGCCCAGCGGGTGATCCTGGTGGTCATCTTCGACGAGAAGTCCTCTCTCGGACTGGTCCGGCTCCGGGTGAAGAAGGCGTCGCAGGAGCTCGAACGGACGTTCGAACAGCTCATGAAGAAAGCCGAGGCGGAGCGGGGATCGATGTCCAACCGCTTCGATTCGCCGTTTGCCGAGATCACGGACGAAGACATCGACAGCCTCTTCAGCGAATAGTCCTCATGACGTTCATCAACTACGCGGCGCGGGAGATCAACTGCAAGATCGTGTACTACGGCCCCGGTCTGTGCGGGAAGACCACGAATCTGCAGTGGATCTACGACAAGACGAACCCGCAGGCGAAGGGAAAGCTGATCTCCCTGGCCACGGAGACCGACCGCACTCTCTTCTTCGACTTCCTCCCCCTCGACCTGGGCACGGTGCGCGGCTTCAAGACGCGCTTCCACCTGTACACGGTCCCGGGTCAGGTCTTCTATGACGCGTCGCGCAAGCTGATCCTCAAGGGGGTCGACGGCGTGGTATTCGTGGCGGATTCGCAGGAAGCGCGCATGGAAGCGAACATCGAGTCGCTGCAGAACCTGGACAAGAACCTGAAGGAACAGGGCTACGACATGCGCCAGGTGCCGTACGTCCTGCAGTTCAACAAGCGCGACCTGCCGACGGCGCTGCCGCCGGACGAGCTGTACCGCCAGCTCAACTTCAAGGGCGAGCCGACGTTCGAAGCGGTCGCGATGAACGGCACGGGCGTGTTCGACACGCTCAAGGCCGTGGCGAAGCTCGTGCTGACGGAACTGAAGAAGAAGTGACGCGGGCCTCCGCGGCTTCGAAGTCCGCCAGATCGCGCCGTGCGAGCTCCGCGAGATCCGTGAACGCCGCGTTGCGATAGCAGAGCGCGCGCATCTCCAGGACCGGCTTCACCCACAGCGCGTTCGGTTCCATCACGCTCAGCGCGCCGAGGGTGCGGGTGCCGCACTTGCCGCTGCGCCAGGCGGCGGCGACATAGGCGAGACGGCGCACTTCTTCGAGCTGATACGCGGCGTACGGCCGCGAGAGCGCGTCCACGATCTGCTCGTCGTCCGCGAGCCCGGCGGCGGCGACGGTGATGGCGGACTCCATGACGCCGCTGAGGGGCCAGGGATCGTCGCGATAGCGGTTCAAGGCCCGGACGATCAGCGGCGTGGCGACGGCGTTCCGCTGCTGGTGCGCGCGGAGGATGCCGGCAATCGCATCCGCTTCCGCGGGTTGAATGGCCCGCAGTTCCTCGGACATCGCAAATGCTCGCTCGTCGCCGCGCATCGCGAGGGCGTGCGCGAGGGTGGCGAGCTGCCGCGAGGTCGCCGGGGACCAGTGCGTCTCTTCCCACGCCGCGGCCGCGTTGCCGAACTCGCCGGCCGCGTAGATGCGCGCGAAGACGTTGCGCGGATCGGCTGACGGAAGGTACGCGATCGACGCGCGGTTCGCGGCGACGGCACTCCAGTCGACGTTGCCGCGGAGTTGCCGCGGACGATCCCGGTTCCCGCGCGACGCTGCTTCGAGGATGTCGGAGGTGCCGAAGTGATCGCGGCCGACCATGCGCGCGAAGCCGAACTCGATGACCGGGCGATCGTCGGTGTTGAGCTCGCGCGCCTCACCCGCGAACGCTCGTGCGACGTCCTCCGAGGCGATGAAGTGCGCGAGCACGCCCTCGGCGCTCTCGACGCGCCAGGCGACATGCGCAGCGTCGCGGAAGGGACCGTGCGCGAGGCGCGCGCGCATCGCGTTCACGTCGATCGTGATCGCCTCGGCCGAGGCGATGAGGACGACGTCGCCGGGATTCGTGGTCCAGGTCTGCACGTACGGGAAGACTTTGGAGATCGTGGCGTAGATCGTCTGGGCGGTGCGCGCGTCGATGGAGTACGTCTGCAGCCACTGCGCGAAGAGACCGCCGCGCGCGAGCCGTGTGCGCGCGGCTTCGTAGAACTCGCGCGTGTAGAGGCTGGCGACGCCCGCGCGATAGGGATTCGACGGCTCGGAGAAGATGACGTCGTACCGCGCCTGCGACACGAGCAGCGTCTCGCGCGCGTCGTTGATCTGGATGTGTACGCGCGGGTGCGCGAGCACGTTCCGGTTCACGGCGGCGTACGCGGCGGCGAGCTTCACGACGGCCGGCTCGAGCTCGACGACGTCGACGCGCTCCATCGACGGGACGGACGCGAGCCAGCCCGCGGTGGTGCCTGTGCCGAGGCCGATGACCATCGCGGACTTCGGCTGCGGGTGCAGCAGCGCGGCGATCATCCCGGCCATCACCTGCGTGCCGGCGTCGCGGCGCGCGGAGCCGTCGGACTTGCCGTTGACGACGAGTCCGAGGTCGTCGTCGTTCATGAGGGCAATGCTGCTCTCGCGGCCTTCCGCCTCGGCCAGCAGCGTACGGCGGACGGCATGCGTCCACGCGCGCGCGTCGTTTGCGCCGGCCATGGCGGGCACGCGTCCCGCGCCGATGCCGGAGTGTCGCCAGACGGCCGTTGGTCCGGCCATGAAGATCGCGACGAGTGCCGCGGAGCCGGCAAGCGCCGCGGACGCGACCTGCCATGTCTTTGCCGCGCGCCATGCGAAGACGGCGGCGAGGACCACGAGTGCGCCGACACAGAGGCGCCAGCAGCCCATCGCGCCGAGTCGCGGGATCAGCACGAAGCCGCCGAGGAGGGAGCCGGCGATCGCGCCGGCGGTGTTCCAGGCGTACGCCTGACCGACGTCGCGGCCGACGCCGTCGCCGCCCGAGCCGAGGAGGGCGATGAGGAGCGGGAACTGGATGCCCGCCACGATGGATGCAGGAAGGACGACGATCGCGGTGACGAGCGCCCAGCCCGCGACGTGTGCGCCGAACGCGGAGGCATCGCGCAGGGCGTTCGCGAGCAGCGCGATGCGGTCGCCGAGGGCGTAGGGGATCGCGAGAACGAGGGCCTGCACGGCGAGGGTGATGGCGAGCGCGCCCGCGGATGCGCGCGGTGCGCGCGCGTAGATCGCGCCGCCGATGCCGATGCCCGCGAGGGCGACGGCGAGAACGAGGGAGAACATGAAGGTGGTGCCGCCGAGGATCGGGGAGAGGACGCGGTACCAGACGAGCTCCATGAGGAGGAAGACGAGGCCGGAGATGGCGGCGGCGAACAAAGGAGCGCGATCATCGCGAGGTGCGCCACCACCGGCGAGCCGCCGGTGGACCGGCCGGCCAGCGGCCGGCGCTCCGTACGCGAGGGCGCCGATGGCGAGGTTGAGTGCGGCGGCGATCCAGAGAGTTTTGCGGTTGCCGTAGCGTTCGAGCATGACGAAGCCGGCGAGGAGGACGCCGATGACCGCGCCGGCGGTGTTCGCGGCGTAGAGCAGCGCAACGCGGCGGCGGCCCTTGTCGTCGTGCGCGGTCACGGCGCGGGCGGCGGCGGAGAGCGTGCCGCCCATGAGGAACGTGGGGGCGGCGAGCACGAGTGCCGCGAAGACGATTCGCAGCAGGGTCGCTCCTCCCGCACCGAGCGTCACGGAGCCGCCGGATGCGATGTAGAGCGCGCGCACGCCGTCGATGAGGAACGGTGTCAGCGCCGCGGAGAGGGCGATGCCGCATTCGAGCACGCCGTAGAGCCTCAGCGGGCGCGGATGCGTGTCGCTGCGGCGTCCGAGAATGGCGGCGCCGGCGCCGAGTCCGGCCATGAAGATGGCCAGCACCGCGGCGCCGGCGAGCGTCGATGCTCCGAAGACGAGGCGAAGCTCCCGCATCCAGACGGTCTGGTAGACGAGGGCGCACAGTCCGGACACGAAGAGCAGAGACGGGACGACTCGAAGCGAGGTAGGCATGCGTTGTCCTTTCGGGCGGAATCCGCCTGCGAAACGGACTTCCGCAAAAAAAGACTACGTCCGGCCGCCGGAACCTTCTGTGACCAGCGACCCGAAACGGCAGGATGGAGTAACCTCTCGCGGCCATGGACGCGCAATTCCGGAAGCTTTTCAACGAACAGTTCACGACGGAGCTGTACGACTGGTATCGCGGTGAGCTCGCACGGCGACTCGACTCCACGTTCGAGTTCCGCCTCGCGGAGACGCCGCTGTTCCTGTCGGACGACTTCAAACAGAAAGCGGTCGACGCCGCGAACGCGATCATCGAGCAGCTCTCCGAGCCTGCGCTCATCGAGCAGATGAAAGCGGCGATCCCGGAGCGGTGGAACACGCCGGGGATGGACGCGCTGCCGAACCTCGCGCAGGTGGACTTCGCGGTCGTGCGCGCCGCGGACGGCACGCTCGTGCCGAAGCTGATCGAGCTGCAGGGCTTCCCGTCGCTGACGTCGATGCAGATCATCCAGCGCGACGTGTGGAAAGAGGCCCTCGCGCAGATGGACGGCCTCGACGTCGCGTGGTCGTGCTGGTACTCCGGCTACGACCGCGAGTCGTTCATCGACCTCGCGCGGCGGACGATCGTCGGCCTCCACGATCCGGCGGAGGTGATCCTCATGGACATCGATCCGCCGCGGCAGAAGACGTATCCCGACTTCGCGGCGACGAAGCTGTTGTTCGGCGTGGACGCGGTCGATCCGACGACGCTGGTGAAGCGCGGCAAGTCGCTGTTCCGCGCGGACGGCACGCCCGTGCGGCGGATCTACAACCGCGTCGTGTTCGACGAGCTGATCGTGAAGAACCTCGAGCTGCCGTTCGACTATCGCGAGGAGCTGGACGTCGAGTGGGCGCCGCACCCGAACTGGTACTGGGTGTGGTCGAAGTATTCGCTGCCGTTCCTCAGGCACGAGTCGGTGCCGAAGGCGACGTTCGTCTCCGACCTCGAGCGCATCCCGGACGATCTCTCGCGCTACGTGCTCAAGCCGCTGTTCTCGTTCGCCGGCGGCGGCGTGAACGTCGACCCGACGCGCGCGGACATCGACGCGATCCCCGCGGCCGACCGCCACGCGTGGTGCCTGCAGGAGAAGATCGAGTACGAGCCCGCGCTGCAAGCGACCGACGGCGGCGGCGTGAAGATGGAGATCCGGATGATGTTCCTGCGCCCGGACGACGAGGCGAAGCCGGTGCTGGTGCAGAACCTGGTGCGGCTGTCGCGGGGGAAGATGCTCGGCGTGGACTTCAACAAGCAGTTCACCTGGGTGGGCTCGACCGTGGCCTTATCCCTCACGTCGTAAATGTGGAGTGCGGAGGCCGCGCCTCCGCTTTCAAATTCGCACGCCTGTCGCGGTGAGGCACCCGAATTCGAAAGCGGAGGCGTTGCCTCCGCACTCCATATCTAGGACGTCGAGTGGAACTTGACCATGCGTAGCTGGTAGTAGCCGGTCTGGTCTTTCGCCCCGATGTGGCCGTAGGGATAACCGCTGAACGTGCGCTCGCCGTTCTGGGCGGGGATGCGGCAGGTGGATGTGCCGTAGACGATGGTGCCGTAGCCGATCACTTCGTCCGCGCTCGACCAGATCGTGTAGACGTACGTCCCTTCGTAGTGGCTCGTGGCCGCGAGGTCGACGAGGAAGGATGACACGCCGTACGGGCCGAAGCCGCCGATGAGATAGCCGGGGTAGAGGCCGTTGGTCGAGCCGCACGTCGGGATCGTGGGTCCGCTGAGGTAGCAGGTCGTGAGGCCGCGGTTTGCGCCGGCGATGCCGACGAAGGTGTCAACCCACGACGTCAGGGAGCCGCCGAGGTTGTAGGCGCCGCCGGCGAGGGAGTCGTTGCCGCTGCCGCCCTTGATGGCCTTGCGCATGAGCGTGACGCCCATCGAGTGCGTGACGATGTCCACCTTCGACGCGCCGGTGTACGTCTTCACCGCGGTCACGAAGGCGCGCAGGCGCGTGAGGGAGTCCTTCGAGTGGTACTGCTGCGAGGCGAACGCGGAATTCGCCGGACCCCACGTCGTCGCGTAGATCTCGGCCGAGGTGTAGCCCTGCGCCTTGAAGTACTCGATGCTCGCGCGCCAGCCTGTCGCGAGCGAGGAGCCGGTGCCGAGGGCGGAGTCGGAGTTGCCGTGGATGAAGATGACCGGCTGATTCACGACCGCCTGGCCCGCGAAGGTGCGTCCGCCGTAGCTGCCGCCCGGGACATCCGTGCGCTTGAAGTTGTACGAGTCGTAGCCGTTCGCGGTGAGCCAGTTGCGGAAGTCGCTGCTCAACCCGTACGCGGGATCGGACTCCAGTTGCGCATGGGCGGAAACGGCGAACAGCAGGAGTGCGGCAAGGACGGCGTTACGCATGAATTGGCATTGTACGGGGAGACACCGAAACTTCACGCGCCGCGCGATAGAGCATCCAGAGCGCGACCATCTGGATCCCATGGTAGATATCGTTGTAGTCAAACCACTGGGGATCGACCGTGACGCGCAACTGCTGCACGACCGCGCCGAGAATCGAGACGGCGATGCTGCCGAGAACCCATTTCTTCGCCGGATGGAAGATGCCGGTGAGGATCAGCGTGATGCCGTAGTCGGCCACGACGTAGAGGAAGTCGTCGTGCGTCGTCATCCAGGTCAGATAGACGACCAGCTTCACGGCCGCGACGACGGCGAGCTTCCGATGCGTGCCCGCCAGCAGGAAGAAGCTGGCGAGACCGACGGACATCACGGTCGCCTTCCAGAGCTCGGGCGTCTGATCGCCGTAGCCGTGGTAGACGCCGCCGATGAACCCGGCGAGCGCGGTGAAGACGAACGCGAGCGCCCACATGCGGTGCAACCGCCACAGGCGGACAGCGAAGATCAACGCGAGGACGGCGAGGGCGGAGTCGGAGACGAGCGCCATCGGATCAGACATGGTTGGGAAGGATTCTCGCATGTTGCGTGAGAATGCCGATTCCCACCGCCGCGCCGCTGATCCCGCCGCGCCCGACGCTGAACAAGCTGCGCGACGCTGCCGCGGACTGCAAGGCGTGCCACCTGTGGAAGCTCGGGACGCAGACGGTGTTCGGCGACGGCAAGACGAAGGCGGTGATCCTGTTCGTCGGCGAGCAGCCGGGCGACAAGGAGGATCTGGCGGGTCGTCCGTTCGTCGGGCCGGCGGGAGCGCTCTTCGACACGGCGCTCGAGGAAGTGGGGATCGACCGGACGCAGGTCTACGTGACGAACGTGGTGAAGCACTTCAAGTGGGAGCCGCGCGGCAAGCGGCGCATCCACAAGAAGCCGAACGGCGCGGAGATCACCGCGTGCCGCCCGTGGCTCGACTCGGAGATCCAGGTCGTCCAGCCCCGCGCCATCGTCTGCCTCGGATCGACGGCCGCGCAGGCGGTGATCAGTCCCAAGTTCAAGGTGACGCTGCAGCGCGGGGTGTTCGTGCCGTCCGAGCTGGCGGAGTTTGTGACGGCGACAGTGCATCCGTCGTCGATCCTCCGTACGCCATCGGAGGAGGCGCGGAGGTCGGAGCGGGCGAAGTTCGTGGAGGACTTGCGTAAGGTTCGGGAAGCACTCCTGTAGCCCTGGCCGACTTAACGCTCTTTGAGGCCGACTTAACGACCTTTGAGGCCGACTTAACGACCTTTGGGGCCGACTTAACGACCTTTGGGGCCGACTTAACGCCCTTTGGGGCCGACTTAACGCTCTTTGAGGCCGACTTAACGACCCTTTGGGGCTGACTTAACGCTCTTTGAGGCTGACTTAACGACCCTTTGGGGCTGACTTAACGCTCTTTGAGGCTGACTTAACGACCCTTTGGGCCTGACTTAACGCTCTTTGAGGCTGACATCACGCTCTTTGAGGCTGACATCACGCCTTTTGAGGCTGACATCACGCTCTTTGAGGCTGACATCACGCCTTTTGAGGCTGACTTAACGCCTTTGGGGGCTGACTTCACGCCCTTTGGGGCTGACTTAACGCCTTTGGGGGCTGACTTCACGCCTTTGAGAACTGAATTTCCACCCCCCGCTACCGCACGCCTACAACGTGGCCTTGCTCGGCGTCGTCGAAGCGCTCCAGGTCTTCCCAGGCCTGGGGCGCGAGGTCGAGTCCGGCGAGGGCGTAGCAGTTCGCACGGACGGTGAGCACCTGGCGCTGCCAGAACGGGTATGGCTCCATCACCTGCAGCGCCTCGATCGCGCGCGGGCCGCACTGGTCGAAGAGTGGCGCGATGACGATGCGTGCGAAGCGGCGGCTGTTCTCGTGCTGCAGGGCGGCGAACGGTTTCGAGAGCGCGTCGAACAGGACGCGCGCGCGTTTCGGGTCGGTGCGCGCGAGCTCTACCGCCAGCTCGAACGACCGCTCCATCAGCTCCTGATCGGGCCACGCCGATTTGCGGTAGTTCACGAACACGCGGCGCATCAGCTCCGTCGCCTCGTCGTACCGCTCCTGCTTCGCGCGCAGCGTGGCGAGGATGTAGCCACCCTCGATCGGCTGCTCGCGCGCGACGACCTTCGCCGCCTCTTCCGCGCGCACATCGCCGCTCTTCGCCGCGGCGAGCGCGATCGTCGCGAGCGCGCCGAGGTTCGCGGGCTCGTTGGGATCGTCGAGCCAGGGGCGCTTCTTCTCGACCTGCTGCCAGTCGACAGTGCCGCGCACGTTGCGCGGGTACATCGCGCGCATCGCGCCGGCGTCGTCTGCGATCTGCCGGTGCAGGCTCGCGCCGCTGTCGATGCTCCGGGCGAAGCCGAACTCGATCACCGTGCGGTCGTCCGTGTTCAGCGTCTCCGCTTCTTTCCCCGCGGCGAGCGCGAAGGTCTCGTTCGCGAACATGTGGGCGAGGAATCCTTCGACCGAGGAGACGCGCCAGGTGTTCATCGTTGCGGAGCGGAACGGCTCCGTGTGCAGGCGCGCGCGCAGGACGTCGGCATCGACGACGAGCGGATCCACCGACGCCACGAGCAGCAGGTCCCCCTCGGTCGTCCACCAGGTCTGGACGCTCGGGAAGACGGACGTGAGGGTCGCGTAGATCGTGCGGATCGTCTCGGGATGCACGGCGTACGACTGCACCCACTGCGCGAAGATGCCGTGTTTGCGCAGGCGGTCGCGCGCGGCAACGTAGA
The DNA here is from genome assembly GCA_963821585.1 of uncultured Acidobacteriota bacterium. GTDB lineage: Bacteria > Acidobacteriota > Thermoanaerobaculia > Gp7-AA8 > Gp7-AA8 > QHVT01. Next base: position 336,779 of record CAWGEI010000005.1, on the reverse strand, counting down.
ACTCCTGCGTGAAGAGGCTGGCGATGCCGGCGCGATACGGGTTCGACGGCTCGGACGTGATGATGTCGTACGTGCGTCCGCTGGTGAGCAGGACTTCGCGCGCGTCCCCGATGGCGATGTGTACTTTCGGGTTCGTCATCACGCCCTGATTGACGGATGTGCAGGCACGCGCGACGTCGAGAACGACCGGCTCGAGCTCGACGGCGTCGACGCGCGTAATCGTCGGCACCGCGCCGAGCCAGCCCGCGGTCGAGCCGGTGCCGAGTCCGACGACGAGCGCGGATTCCGCCTTGGGATGCAGCGCCGAGGCGATGATGCCGGGCATGACCTGGGTGCCGGCGTCGCCGCGCGCGGCACCGTCGCTCTTGCCGTTGATGATGAACGAGATGTCGCTCATCGCGACGACGGCCACGCTCGACTCACGGCCGTCGCGCTCCCATAGCACGGTGCGGCGGCTGTCATTGATCCAGCGCTTCAGCTCGTTCCGCGACGTGGGGCTCGGCGCGCGTGCGGCGCCGATGCCGGAGTGACGCCAGACTGCCGTCGGTCCGATGGCGGTGATGCAGGCGATCGCAGCGACCGCGGTGGTCACCGCAAGCCAGCGCCGGTCGCGGAGCGTCGCGGCGATCCCGAGGGCGACGAGGACGACGACGACGAGCCGCCACGTGCCCGGCGCGGTGAGCAGCGGCATCAGGCCGAAGCCCCCCGCGAGCGAGCCCGCGATCGCTCCGCCCGTGTTCCACGCGTACGCCGCGCCGATCTGCCGGCCGACGTCCTCACGTCCGCGGCCGAGAAGCGCGATCAGCAGCGGGAACTGTACGCCGGCGATCACCGCGGCGGGGAAGATCACGATGGACGTGACGATCACCCACGCGGTGACGTGGCCGTCGAAGCCGAGCGGTCCGAGACCGCGGAGCGTGTTCGCAAGGAGCGCGATGCGGTCGCCGAGGGCGAAGGGAATCGCGATGGCCAGCGCTTCGAGCGTGCAGGTGATCGCGAAACCGCCGACGGTCGCCGGGCCGCGGCGCAGGAAGGCGTACAGCGCGCCGCCGAGGCCGATGCCCGCCAGGGCGACCGCGAGCACGAGACCGAACATGTATGTCGTCCCGCCGAGAATCGGCGAGAGCATGCGGTACCAGACCAGCTCCATCAGGAGGAAGGCGAAGCCGACGGTGGCGGAGGCGACGTAGAAGAACGTAGGACGGGCTTCAGCCCGTCCCCCCGGTACGTCTTCCGGACTGGCTGAAGCCCGTCCTACCTTGATGATGCGTGCGGCAACGGCGACGAGCACGTTCAGGCCCACCGCGAGGAACAACGTCGCGCGGTTGCCGAAGCGCTCCAGGAGGACGAACGTCGACAGCAGCGTGCCCGCCACGGCGCCGAGCGTGTTCACACCGTAGAGCAGCGCGACCACGCGGCGTCCGGTGTCGTCGCTGGTCTCGACCGAGCGTGCCGCGGCGGGCAGGGTGCCGCCCATCAGCAGCGTGGCCGGTCCGAGGACGACGATCGACAGCGCGAGACGCAGCAGCGTCGCGCCGAAGACGCCCAGCTGCGGAGAGCCGCCGCTCGCGAAGTAGATCTTCGCCGCGAGCGCCAGCAGGAGGGGCGAGACCGCGGCCGCGGCGGCGATGAAGAGCTCGAGCCGCGCGTAGAACGCGAGCGGCTTCTCCTTGGCGTCCGCGCGCTTGCCGAGGAGCGCGCTGCCGAGGCCGAGCCCGGCCATGAAGATGGCGAGGACGGCGCCCGTCGCAAACGTCGACGCGCCGAAGATCAGCCGGAACTGCCGCAGCCACACCGTCTGGTAGATGAGCGCGGACAGGCCGGAGAAGAAGAGGAGGCTGGCGACTTTCGCTGCGTCGCGCGTCATGGACACCGTTTGGTGGCCAGCATGCGGATGCTGGTCGCGTCGCCGCCCACGATTGCGTCCGCCAGCGCCACGAGGTCGGCCGGTCTCGGCAGCGGATCGTCGATCCACTTCGTGGTGGTCTTCACCCCCGCCTCGTCGTAGGTCAGCGTGTACTCGATGCGGTCACAGCAGGGGTTCTCCGGAAGGTACGATTCCTTCCACCTGCCCGGCCGCGCCTTCGCGAGGATGGCTTCGATGCCGTCCACCCCGGTCGTGAACGCACACTCGCGCCCGTTGAAGAGGCGCGCCGTGACCTTCCCGTCGGAGTCGACCGCGTAGTCGCCCGTGCCGCGGCCGGTGATCCCGCCGGTGGTCGTCACCTCCACGCGCCACGGCCGTTTGGGCGTGGCCTGGGTAGCCGTGCAAGCCGACAGCAGGACCAGAAAGAGAGCGGAAAGCTTCGCAGCATTCTTCATGTTGTAGAAACTCGCGCGTTGCAGCGCTCAAAATACCGCGTTTCTGTGCGTTTTGTTGCGAGCCTCGAGCTCGCGTCGTACACTCGTTGCACCACACGAATGCCGGTCCATCCGTCAACCAGCCGACCGTTTTCCCGCGCCTCTCCTCGGCGAACGCACCACCGGGAAACAATATGAAGGAGCAGGCAAAATGGCCTTTGTAACCGTACCGACCGACAAAATGAAGGCTGCCGAAACGGCGCTGACCCAGATCGAGCGCCAGTTCGGGAAAGGCGCGATCATGCGCCTGGGGGCGAAGGAGTTCGCCGCCATCAGCGCAATCTCCACCGGCTCGATCGGCGTCGACGCCGCCCTCGGCGTCGGAGGGGTCCCCCGCGGCCGCATCGTGGAGATCTTCGGACCGGAGTCTTCCGGTAAGACGACCCTGTCGCTGCACGTGATCGCCGAGGCCCAGCGCTTGGGCGGGCTGGCGGCGTTCATCGACGCCGAGCACGCCCTCGACGCGGAGTACGCCAAGAAGCTGGGCGTGGACATCGACAACCTCCTGGTCTCCCAGCCCGACTCGGGCGAGCAGGCGCTGGAGATCGCCGAAGTGCTGGTGCGTTCCGGGGCGATCGACGTGATCGTCATCGACTCCGTCGCGGCGCTCGTGCCCCGCGCCGAGCTCGAAGGCGAGATGGGCGATTCTCATGTTGGTTTACAGGCGCGATTAATGTCGCAGGCGATGCGCAAATTAACCGCCATTCTTGCGAAGTCGAAAACGTGTCTTGTTTTCATCAACCAGATTCGTGAAAAAATTGGTGTCATGTTCGGCAATCCCGAGACCACCACGGGCGGCCGGGCGCTGAAGTTCTACTCCTCGGTCCGCCTCGACATCCGCCGCACCAACCAGATCAAGGAAGGTGAGGAAGTGGTCGGGTCGCGTGTGAAGGTGAAGGTGGTCAAGAACAAGGTCGCCGCACCGTTCCGCCACGCGGAGTTCGACGTCGGCTACGGCGAGGGCATCTCCAAGACCGGCGAGCTCCTCGACATCGGCCTGGAGAACAAGATCATCGACAAGTCGGGCTCCTGGTTCTCCTACGGCGACGTCCGCCTCGGACAGGGACGCGAGAACGCGAAGCTGTTCATCAAGGAAAACCCCGATCTCTGCGCTGAGCTCGAAGGCAGGGTCCGCCGCATCCTCGGCATCGGCGGCCCGGAGCTGACGGTGATCGAAGGCGGCGAGCCGGCTATTCCGGCGAAGCCCGAACGAATGGTTCGCAAGTAAGCGAAACGCGAGGGCGGCCTAACGGGCCGCCCTTTTCATTTCCTGCGGATGCGGATGTCGCCGCCGATGGTCTTGATCCGCACGCGATTCGTCCCGGTGCCGCTCGTCCCCTTCGCCTCCAGGACGATCGTGTCGGGACGGAGCCAGTTGTTCTGCTTCTTCTCGTGAATCTGCACCGGGAAGTCGCTGACGATCTCGTTGCGCGGACCGTCGTCGTCCTGTTCCAGCTCGAGCTCGAAGGAGCCGGAGAAGTCCGCGGGGAGTGTGAGCTCGACGTGGCCGCCCATGGAGCTGATCTCGATGGAGCCGTCGCCGCGGGTGACGGCGACTTCCACGTTGCCGCCCATCGTGCCGGCGTCGAGCGACCCTGCGAGCTGCCGGACCTCGATGTCGCCGCCCATGGTCTTGGCGACGACACGGCCCTGCGCGCTGCCGACGCGGATGTCGCCGCCCATGGTGCGCAGCGACGCGCCATCCGGCGCGTTCGCGACCGCGAGGTCGCCGCCCATCGACGTCTGCGAGATGTGACGGCCCTCTGCCGCGGACGCGGTCAACAGCAGCAAAGCCAGTGCGAGAGTTTTCATCGAAGCCTCCAGTGCGGTATACGACGGGTGCAGGTGTGGGGTTAACAAAGTTCACATGCGTCTCGATCAAGCCGTTGCCGCCCGCTATCCGGAGATCTCCCGGCGCAAGGCGCGCGAGCTGATCGCGCAGAAGCGGGTGTTCGTGAACGATCGTCCCATCGGCGTGGCGTCGCGGGAGGTCAGCGAGCGGGACCGGATCACGGTCGCCCTCGACGAGCTGCCCGCGATCGAGGTGCTGCGCGAGACGGCGGACTGGGTGGCGGTGAACAAGCCCGCCGGGATTCCGACGCAGCCCGCGCGCGACCGCGTCCAGCGGTCGCTCGAAGAGCTGCTGCGGATGAAGTACCGCACGATTCACCTCGTCCACCGCATCGACACGCAGACGAGCGGCGTGGTGGTCTTTGCGAAGCATCCCGCGGCGGCCGCGCGCCTGTCGGAGCTGTTCGCGTCGCGCGAGGTGCGCAAGGTTTACCTCGCCGTGGCGGAAGGAGCGATCGAACGAGAGCTGACGATCGAGACGCCGATCGGCGAGAAGGACGCGCACACGATCGTGCGCCCGCTGCGGCAGCTCGCGGGCTCCACGGTCGTCGAAGCGGAGATCCTCACCGGCCGCACGCACCAGATCCGCATCCATCTCAAGTCGATCGAGCGTCCGGTCGTTGGCGACCGCCGCTACGGGTCGACGATGTCCGCGCCGCGGATGCTGCTGCACGCGTGGAAGCTCGATCACGCGGATTTCGGAGGCGAGCTCATCGCGCCGCTTCCCGGCGATTTCCCGCCGCTGTCATCCTGAGCCGCGTAGACGGCGAAGGATCCCCTGCCGATAGCACGAGCAGCGCTCAACGCACGGGATCCTTCGCTGTCTACGCAGCTCAGGATGACAGGGTGCGATAGGATCGCGCGCGGTATGGAACAACCGGTCTTTCACGCAACCACTGTCATCTGCATCCGCCGCGACGGCGCCGTCGCCATGGCGGGCGACGGACAGGTCACCGTCGGCAACACGGTCATGAAGCACGGCGCGGCGAAAGTGCGGCGCCTGTACCACGAAAAGATCCTCGCCGGATTCGCCGGATCGGCCGCCGACGCGTTCGCGCTCTTCTCGCGTTTCGAAGCGAAGCTCGAGGAGTACCGCGGCAACATGGAGCGCGCGGTCGTCGAGCTGGCGAAGGACTGGCGGATGGACAAGTACCTGCGCCAGCTGCAGGCGATGCTTATCGTCGCGAACAACGAGCGCTCCTATCTGATCTCCGGCACGGGCGATCTCATTCAGCCCGACGACGGCATCCTCGCCATCGGCTCCGGCGGCTCGTTCGCCCTGGCCGCCGCGCGCGCGCTGGCCAAGCACACGCAGATGACCGCCGCGCAGATCGCCGAGGAGTCGCTGCGGATCGCGTCGGAGATCTGCATCTACACCAACGACCACATCACGGTAGAAAGCCTCTGAATCATGGTCATCCAATTACCCGCTGTTCCCGACGACGCTGTCCTCAATGCCGAACGCCTCACGCCGAAGGAGATCGTGCGCGAGCTCGACAAGTACATCGTCGGCCAGAACGCGGCCAAGCGCGCCGTGGCGATCGCCCTGCGCAACCGCTGGCGCCGGCAGCAGCTCCCGGCCGAGCTGCGCGATGAGATCGCGCCCAAGAACATCATCATGATCGGGCCGACCGGCGTCGGCAAAACCGAGATCGCGCGGCGCCTCGCGCGTCTGACACGATCGCCGTTCATGAAGATCGAGGCGTCGAAGTTCACGGAGGTCGGCTACGTCGGCCGCGACGTCGAGTCGATCGTGCGCGACCTCACCGAGATCGGCATCAAGCTGGTGAAGGACGAGAAGAACCGCCTCGTCCGCGAGCAGGCCGAGCGCAACGCCCGCGAGCGCATCCTCGACATCCTCCTCCCTGATTCCCGCCCGTCGCGGGCACGGCCCGCGTTCGTCAACTGCGCCCGAGCCCGAAGACTCGTCCGCGGAGACGCGCGAGAAGCTCGGACGCTGGCTCGACGAAGGGAAGCTCGACGAGCGCGAGATCGAGCTCGATGTGAAGGAGCAGGGCTTTCCGTCGTTCGAGATCTTCACGCCGCAGGGCGTCGAAGAGATGGGCGTCAACGTGAAAGACATGATGCCCGGCCTCTTCGGCGGCAAGTCGAAGCGCAAGAAGATGCGCGTCGGCGACGCGCGCGAGATCATCGTGCAGGAAGAGGCCGAGAAGCTCGTCGACCAGCAGAACGTCGCCCGCGAGGCCATCGAGCGGGTCGAACAGAGCGGCATCGTCTTCCTCGACGAGATCGACAAGATCGCCGGCCGCCAGAACGCCTCCCACGGCCCAGACATCTCCCGCGAAGGCGTGCAGCGCGATCTCCTCCCCATCGTCGAAGGCACGACCGTCAACACGAAGTACGGCATGGTGAAGACCGACCACATCCTCTTCATCGCCGCCGGCGCATTCCACGTTTCCAAACCCTCCGACCTCATCCCCGAGCTCCAGGGCCGCTTCCCCATCCGCGTCGAGCTCGAGTCCCTGACCGAAAACGACTTCGAGCGCATCCTCTGCGAGCCCAAGAACGCGTTGACCACGCAGTACACGGCGCTGCTGGCGACCGAGGGTGTGACGTTGACGTTCGCGGCCGACGCGGTGCGGGAGATCGCGCGCTACGCCGCGGTGGTCAACGACAAGACGGAGAACATCGGTGCGCGGCGGTTACACACGATCCTCGAGCGGCTGTTGGATGAGTTGTCCTTCGATGCCTCGGAGCGGGGTGGGGAAAGCGTGACGATCGACGCGGAGTATGTTTCGCGCGTGCTCGAGAGTGTGGTGCGGGATGAGGATTTGAGTCGGTACGTGCTGTAACGGTGCTGATCAAGTTGTCACTCGCGCAGGTAGCGCGCGAAGGCGCGCACTCCAATCTGGCCCCGGGCTGATGCCCGGGGAACGCGGCACGGCAGAAGGGTGCGACCGCGAAGGCGGTCGCTACAACACGCCTTGGAGCGGCCGCCTTCGCGGCCGCGTTGTTGGGGGCGTCCTCGCGTTACCCCGGGCGGCGGTCCGCCCGGGGCTAGCTTGGACAGCGCGCCTTCGCGCGCTACCGGTTAGCCGGGGCGGGCGTTAGGAGACTGTCTTCTTGAACGCGCGGGCGCTGGCGGCGATGAGCACCGCCGAGATCGCTAATAGCGCGAAGACCGGTTCCCACAGGTCCGCGAAGGTCGCGCCGCGGATGACGATTCCTCTGGCGATTTTGATGAAGTGGGTGGCCGGTAATGCGTACGACACGAAGCGGAGGGGGAGAGGGAGAGACGCGATGGGGAAGATGTAGCCGGAGAGGAGGACGGACGGGAGCATGACGCCCATCGCCTGTTGCATGGCCTCCATCTGGGAGCCGGCTCGGGATGAGATCAACAGTCCAAACGAGAGCAGCGCGAGCAGGTAGACGGACGACAGGACGAGCAGGAGGACGACGCTGCCGTTGAAGGGGACGCGGAACAGGAAGCGCATCAGCACGAGGACGATGACGAGCGTGCCATAGGCGAGGCCGAGGTACGGGAGGATCTTGCCGAGGACGACGGCGAGGGGCGAGACCGGGGTCACCATCAACTGCTCGAGCGTGCCGCGCTCGCGCTCTTTCACGATCGCGAAGGCCGACAGGATCGTCCCGGAGAACGTCAACAGGATCGCGATCAGGCCGGGGATGAGCAGGTTCGCGCTGCGCATGTCGGGGTTGAACAGCATCACCGGATGCGCTTCGACGCGAAGCTTGCCGCCGCCGCGCTCGAGCAGGTCGCGGATGCTCTCCTGCAGCACCACGCCATTGGCCGCGGACAGCGCCTGGGACGCGACGCTGGAATCCGATCCGTCGATGAGCACGAGCACGTGCGCGCCGCGGCCGGTCGTCAGGTCGCGCGAGTAGTCCGGCGGGATCTCGATCGCCACCTGTGCGTGTCCCGCGACGATCGCGTGCTGCAGTTCCCCGCGCGAGGGCGCGAATCCCGTCACCCGGAGATACGACGTCGCGCCGAACTGCTCGATCAGGCGGCGGCTCTCCTGCGTGCGGCTCTGGTCGAACACGATCGTGGGGATGTTCTTCGCGTTCATGTCGATGACGCCGAAGAGGATCAGCTCGAACACCGGCACCGCCAGCGCGAACATGACCGTCGTGCGGTCGCGCATCATCTGCGTGACCTCCTTGCGGAACACGGCCGTGAATCCGTTCATCATGATGCTGCCGCCCTCACTTCCGTGAGCCGCACGAAGACGTCTTCCAGGGTCGGCTCGATGTCCCGGACGACGACGGACGAGATGCCGAAGGCCTCCAGGTCGTCGTCGATCTTCTGGTTCGAGACGGACTCGCTCACCAGCAGGTGCAGCGACGTGCCGAAGATCGTCGACGCGCGGACGTACGGCAGCGTGCGCGCCGACGTCATCAGCGACGCCACGCCCTCGCGGCACTCCACCTCCACGCGGCGCGTCCCCTGCGGCGTCACCTCGGGGAGTTTCTTCAGCGCCGCGGGATGTCCGTTGACGATCAGGTTCGAGAGGTACAGATACGCGACGTTGCTGCAGCGCTCCGCCTCGTCCATGTAGTGCGTCGTCACGAACAGCGTGACGCTCTCCGCCGCCAGACCGAACAACAGGTCCCACAACTCCCGGCGCGCGACCGGGTCGATGCCCGCCGTCGGCTCGTCGAGGAACAACACCTGCGGCCGGTGCATCAGCGCGGCGGCGAGCGCCAGGCGCTGCTTCCAGCCGCCGGACAACGCGCCCGCGAGACGGTTGCGATAAGGCGCGATGTGCGTCAGCTCGACCGCCCATTCCTTCCGCTCGCGGCGATCCGCGCCTTTCAGCCGGTAGATCGAAGCGAAGAACTCCAGGTTCTCGTCGACGGTGAGGTCTCGATAGAGCGAGAACGCCTGCGACACGTAGCCGATGTGCTGGCGCACTTCCTCGCCCTGCGTGCGTACATCGAGATCGTCGACCGTCGCGTCGCCCGCGGTGGGCTGCAGCAGACCGCACAGGATCCGGATCAGCGTCGACTTGCCGGAACCGTTGGGGCCGAGGAGGCCGAAGATCTCGCCGCGCGGCACCTGCAGCGTGACGTCATTCAGCGCCCGGAAGTCGCCGAAGTCTTTCGTCACACCGCGCACGTCAATCCCGATCGGTGCGCTCACTGCGCAAGGCCCTTCACGCCGAGATCGACCTCCGTCGCCATGCCCGCTTTGAGGCGCGGGTCGGGATCGACCAGCACCTTCACGCCGTATACCTGTTCGGCGCGTTGCGCGCGCGTCTGCACGTTGCGCGGCGTGTACTCGCCCTGCGACGCCACCGTCGCGACGTGACCGCGGAACCAGACGTCCGGCCAGGTATCGACCCGCACGCGCACCGGCATGCCGACGCGGACGTGGCCCAGGAGCGTTTCGGGCACGTAGATGCGGACCCAGAGCTCGCGCGGCTCGAGGATCTCCGCGACGGGTTGATTCGGCGCGACGATGTCGCCGGGGCGCAGTCCGAACGACTGTACGGTCCCCGTCACCGTCGAGTGGACGACCGTCTCCGCGTGCTGCTTCTGCAACGACGCGAGATGCCGCTCCTGCTGAACGACCTGCGCGCGCGCGGCGGCGATGTCTTCCTTGCGTGTCCCCTCGCGCAACGCGCGCAATTCTTCTGCGGACGTCTTCGCTTTCGTCGCCGCGTCTTCATACAGATCGCGCGCGACGATCCCTTCCCTGAACAGCGCTTGCTGACGGCGGCGCTCCCGCTCGTCGTTCGTGGCCACCGCCTCCGCCGCGCGGATCTCTTCATCGCGCGGGCCGGCCAGGGCTTTTGCGAGCTGCGCGTTGGCGCTGTCGATCGCCGCCTGCTGCTCCGCGATCTGGCGGTCGATGGTCTCCGTCTCGAGCGTCACCAGCGTCTGGCCGGCGACGACCTGCTGTCCCTCATCGACGTGAATGCGGACCACGCGTCCGCCGACGAGCGACCCTACGTTCACCGTCCGCGCTTCCAGCGTTCCGGCGAGGACGAGCGGCTTCGGCTCGTTCTGCTTGCGGTAGTACAGCAGCGCCGCGGTGACCGCGGCGGCGATCACCAACAGCGGGATGATCTTTTTCAGATGCCTTTTTGCGGACACTAGAACGAGAGCTTCGCCGCGAGCTGCACGATGCGCGGGCCGGACGAGGACGTCGGCGATCCGAAGCCGGACAAGAGCGTCGAGGTGGGCGTGTATGCCGTCCGCACCGCATTCACGTTGTTGCGGTCGAACAGGTTGAACGCCTCGGCGATGAGCTGCAGGCGAGCCGGCGCGAATGCGAACGTCTTCGTCACGCGCGGATCGACCGAGAAGGTGGCCGGCAGGCGGAACGTGTTGCGGTCGAAGCCGGGCTGCCGGTCGCTGCGGTTGTTGAGATCGTTGTTGATGTCCGTCGTGGCCATGGCGGTGTACGGCTGGCCGCTCTGGTAGGCCGCAATCCCGCTCACGGACCAGCCGCCGAGCACCCAGCGCTTCCACCCGCTCTCGAACGCGCCATAGTTCAGATCCCACACGCCGCTCAGCACGATGCGATGCGGCACGTCGTTGTCGCCGAGGGCCCACTCGCCCTCGATGTCGAGGGGGTCGTTCAGGTACTTCGCGTCGTCCGAGCCGCCCGGCACGACCGCCGTCGCATCCGGCTTGTTGTCTTCGACTTTCGAGTACGTGTACGCGAGACGCGCCTGCCAGTTGTTCGCGAACCGCTTGTTCACATCGAGAGTGGCGCCGTTGTAGCGGGAGTCCGCGCTGCTCTGGAAGAGGATGACGCGCTGGAAATTCGCGAACGGCCTCGCGTTCGTGTAGCGGCGCACCGGCACGCCGCCGACGTTGACGATCTCGGACCCGCCGACGTTCGCGTCGATCGAGCGCTGCAGGTTGTTGCCCTGCACGTGCTGCAGCGTCACGCCCACACTGATGTCCTGCGTGACCGCGCGCTCTACGCCGAGGCTCGCCTGATGCACCTGGGGATTCTCGAAGTCAGGATCGAACGCGAAGATCGTCGGCTTCGGCAGGCTCGCGCCTGTCGGCAACGACGTGTAGATGTTCGGGTATTGCGGAATGAGCGCACCGGTGAAGGTGATCGTCTGCACGTTGATGCCGTTGTTCGAATGTGCGGTGCCGATCATGATCGCCGGCGTGCGGCCGTAGAAGATCCCGTATCCGCCGCGGACGATCGTCCGAGCGTCATTGCCCGGAGTCCACGCGAAGCCGAGGCGCGGAGCAATGTTGTTGTCGTCTTCCGGAACGACGCTCGTGTCGATTCCGTGCGCGAGCAGTTGCGCGTCGGTGTTCCGCACCTCAGGCTGTTCGATGCCCTGGAAGTCGTAGCGGAGCCCGAGGTTCAGCGTGAGCGTCGGCAGCACACGCCATGCGTCTTCAATGAACAGTCCCGTTTCGGTGATGTTCGGATGGGTCGTCGGTCCCGACGTTCCGGGGCCCGCGAACGCCTGCAGGAAGCGCGACGCCTTCCCGTTCTGGTAGTCGGCAAGGCTGTCGAAGGTGTACGAGCCCGAAAAGTTTCCGGGGAAGTAGTTGAGGATGTCGTCCTTGCTGTAGTCGAAGCCCTCTTTGATCGTGTGTTTGTTGGATACGAATGTCGTGGTGTCCGCGATCTGCCAGCGCTTGATGGTCGTCTCGCGCGGGCTGAAGAAGTTTCGGCCGACCGTCAGCACGGTGGTGAAGCCCCTGGACAGATCGCCCGGAACGTTCGGCTGCCGGATCAGCGCCTCGGGCATGTCGCTGTTCGCGAGTCCGGGCTCCTGGTCCTTGGCGTACTGCAGACGCACTTCATTGAACACGGTGCTGGTAAACGTCGACGTCAGCGAGCCGGAGTAAGTGTCGGTGGTGACGTTGGAGTCGCCGGTGTGCTCGACGGAGTTGGTGATGCCGCCGCTCTCGAAATTCTTCCCGACGAACTCCTGCCGGTTGAAACGGAAGGTCAGATGATTCGTCGAGCCGAGCTCGTGATCGGTCTTGATCAGGTAAACGTCCTGATCCTGATTGCGCGAGTAGCTCTCGGCGAGCGCATTGATCTTTGCCAGGCCGGCCTGTGTGTCTGCGTCGGCGGGGAACCCGCCCGAGGGGCGGCCGAGCACGACCAGGTTCGGAATCGAGTTACGCTGCGCGTCGTAGTTGACGAAGAAGAAATGACGGTCGCGGACGACCGGACCGCCGGCGCTCGCGCCGTACTGATCGAAGTGGTACGGGCTCTTCGCGCGGCTGTTGATCTCGTTGATGTAGTCGTTCGCGTTGTACGCCTTGTCGCGCAGGAAGTAGAAGAGCGTGCCGTCGAGATTATTGGTCCCCGACTTCGTGACCACGTTGATCACGGCGCCGCCGGCGCGGCCGTACTCCGCGGAGTAGGAGCTCGTGTTGACCACGAACTCCTTCACCGCGTCCTGCGAGAACTGGTACGGCGCGCGGCCCGAGCCCGTGCGGCCCAGCGACTGACCGAAGAACGTGTTGTCGTTGTTCGCGCCGTCGATGACGAGCGAGTTGAGCGTGCCGCGCTGGCCGGCAAAGCTGATGTCGCCCAGGCGCACGTCTTTCACGACGCCGGGCGTGGTCAGCACGAAGTCGATGAAGTTGCGGCCGTTCGTCGGCAGGTTCTCGATGGCCGTCTCATTGACGACCGAGGTCACCTCCGTCCGCTCCGTCTCGATGAGCGGCGCCGCGGCCGTGACGGTGACGGTCTCCGAGACGCCGACCTTCATCGCCACGTCGAAGGAGACGGCCGAGCCGATGTTCACGACGAGCCTGTCGCGGCGCACCGCCTGGAAACCCTCGAGCATCGCTTCGACCGAGTACGTCGCCGGCGGAAGAAGAGCGATCTGGTAGTAGCCGCCCGCATTCGTCACCGCCGATCGGCTCGCGCCCGTGGCCGTGTTGGTCGCGGTGACGGTGACCCCGGGCAGTGCCGCGGCGGAGTCATCGGTGACCGTGCCTGAGATCGAGCCCGTGCTGCTCTGTGCGAGCGCCGGAATGGACAGAGCAATGCTGAGCAGCAACACGAGAAGTGTTCGTCGGATGCGCATGATGTTCCCCTTTTGAATCCGTTTGGCCGAGGGGTGAAAGAATATCATTCCGTCCGTCATGACGATCGCGAGTGTGAACCCTGCGACCGGCGAGACCATCGCCACCTTCGAGCCGCTCACCAGCGCCGACATCGAACAGCGCCTCCGCCGTGCGATGGAGGCCTTCGAGATCAACCGCGCCCGTTCTTTCAGCGAGCGCGCGTCGCGCATGCGCAAAGCAGCGGAGATCCTCGAATCGCGCGCCGCGGACTACGGGCGAACGATCACGCTGGAGATGGGCAAGCCTCTCGCCGCGGCCATCGCCGAAGTGAAAAAGTGCGCGACGGTCTGCCGCCACTATGCGGAGCACGCGGCGGGGTATCTGGCCGAGGAGCACATCCGGACCGACGCGTCCGAGAGCTACGTCCGCTTCGACCCCCTGGGACCCGTCCTCGCGGTGATGCCGTGGAACTTCCCGTTCTGGCAGGTGTTCCGCTTCGCCGCACCGGCGCTGATGGCCGGAAACGTCGGGCTGCTGAAGCACGCGTCGAACGTGCCGCAGTCCGCGCTGGCGATCGAGGACATCCTGCGCGAGGCCGGCTTCGATCGCGGCGAATTCCAGACGCTGCTCATCTCGTCGGAGCAGGTCGCCGCGCTGCTCGAGGACGAGCGCGTGAAGGCCGCGACGCTCACCGGCAGCGAGCCCGCCGGCGCGAGCGTCGCGTCGAACGCGGCGAAGCGGATCAAGAAGAGCGTCCTGGAGCTGGGCGGAAGCGATCCCTTCATCGTCATGCCCTCGGCGAATCTCGACGATGCCGTGAAGATCGGCGTCAAGGCGCGCATCGTCAACAACGGGCAGTCGTGCATCGCGGCGAAGCGCTTCATCGTGCACGAGAAGATCGCGGACGAATTCCAGCGGCGCTTCGTCGAGGCCATGGAGGCGCTCCGCGTCGGCGATCCGCTCGAGGAGACGACGGACGTCGGCCCCCTGGCGACACCGCAGATCGTCGACGACCTCGAAAAGCAGGTCGACGCGAGCGTGAGCGCGGGTGCGAAGCTGCTCACCGGCGGGAAGCGCCTGCGCGAGCGCGGGAACTTCTACGCGCCGACGGTGCTCGCGGACATCCCGCCGAACGCGCCCGCGTACGCGGAGGAGACGTTCGGCCCGGTCGCGTCCCTGTTCCGCGTCCGCGACGCCGCCGAAGCCGTGCGTCTCGCGAATGCCACACCCTTCGGCCTGGGCGCCAGCGTGTGGACGCAGGATCGCAGCGAGGCGGAGACGTTCATCGCCGGCATCGAGTCCGGACAGGTCTTCGTCAACGCGATGGTGGCATCCGACCCACGCATCCCGTTCGGCGGCGTGAAGCACTCCGGCTACGGGCGTGAGCTCGGCGTCTACGGGATCCGCGAGTTCGTGAACATCAAGACCGTGTGGGTGGCGTAACCCTACGTTTCCAGCGCGAATCGCGCGTTCGTCACGGGCTCGTTCACGAACACGTGGAACACGCAGCGGCCGTCGCCGTTCTGGAACTTCTCCTGGCGCGCGACGCGGACGCCGAGGAGGCGCGTGAGCGCGTTCACCGAGACACTGCACAGCGCCGGGCGGTGCATCGCGGTGTTGTAGTACGGGCAGTTGCGCTCGATGAGCAGGTAGTCGTCGCCGTCGCTCTCGAAATCCATGTATGGGTCTTCCTCGAAGTACCACCCCTTGAGGACGTCGAGCTTCTCCTCGAGCGGGCGGCCTTCGACCGACGGCGTGAGTGCGGCCACGCGGTCGTTCGAGACCCGCTCGAGCACGCGCACGGCGGAGTCCAACCCGAGCTCTTCGCCGACCGCGTCGATGATCGCGATGGCCAGCGCGTCGTAGTGTTTCGGGAAGAGATGCTCGCCGGCCGTGGTAAGGCGATACAGCGTGGATGGGCGCCCGGTGCGGCCGCGCATGGTCTCCCGATCGATCGCCGCCTCCACCCATCCCTCCTGGCGAAGCTGAAGAAGCTGCTGGCGCACCGCCTCGCCGGTGAGACCGAGGTGCTGGGCCAGGCAAGCGATCGTCTCGGCGCCCCGTTCTTTCAGGGCGGTAACGATCGCGCGGCGGCTGTCGGGAAGCTGCTTGCGCGTCAGAATCGGCGTCTCCCTCCGCGCAAAGAGTAACGCGGAGGGAACCGGTTTCATTCAGCGATTCACGTCGTGACCGCGCGCGCGCCCGAGGCGCGGCCATAGCGCTGCGTCGCCCAGCCGAGCATGGCACCGACGATCGCGCCCGGCAGCATGATCTCGAAGTAGTACTTGTCCTGCATCGCCGCGACCCAGTACGCCAGGCCGAGGCCGACGAGGAGGCCAAAGACGATTCCCGCCAGCGTCGAGTGCACCTTGCGCGCGAAGATCCCCGCCGCGACGCCCGCGATGATGCCTTTGACCATCGAGCCGATGATGATCTGCAGCATCATCGGGCGCGCGTCCGGCGTAAACCAGGCCGTCGCGCCGTCGAACAGTCCGAGCACCGCGCCGAGGATCACCCCAATCAGAACTTTGTTCATGTCATCCCTCCGCTGACCAGATTCAACGCCGTTTCGAAATCCTTTAGCGATTCGTCCAGAACAGGACGATCGCGCGCATCAGCAGATACGCGAACAGCATCGCCACGAGCACGCGATACCGCGACACCCATCGGCCCAGGCGCTCGAAGACGTTCTCGCGATACGCGCTCACCGGCTCACCGTCGAGGAAGCGGAGCACGTCGTCGCCGAGCTCGCGCGCGTTCGCGTAGCGCCGCGCGGCATCATCCGCCATCGCGCGGTCGAAGATCGCGCGCAACGCGCGCGGTGGATCGCTCACGAGAAAGGTCAGGATCGCGCCCAGCGCATACACGTCCGACCTCGCGTCGCGGGATTTCTCCGGAGCCATGTAGCCGGGCGTGCCGGCGATGTTCGCCACGCCCCAGTCCATCACCAGCACCGCGCCGAACTCGCCGACCATCACGTTCTCCGGCTTGAGGTCGCGGTGAACGACGCCGTTCGCGTGCGCGAACGCCAGGGGCTCGCAGATGCGCGCGAGGAGGCGCAGGCGCTCGGTGCGCGCGTGCCCCTGCGCCGCCCAGGCGTCGAGACGCACGCCGCGCACGAGCTTCATCGTGTAGTAGTAGCGGCCGTCGGGGAGATCGCCCGCGTCGTGGACGGGCACGATGCCGGGATGTTCGAGCGCCGCGATGATCTTCGCCTCGGCGCGCCACTCTTCCTCGACTACCTTCATTGCAACGCTGCGCTCGAGCTGGTGGTCGCGCACCTCGTAGACAATGCCCATGCCGCCGCGGCCGAGCTCGCGCACGAGCTCATAGCGCGTGCCGGTTAGATCGGGCTGCTCAGTGATGTCGCGGAGCCGTGCGATCGTGTCGTCGGAGAGCCAGCTCACTTCTGCGCACCTCCGAGGAGGGCGCGGGACTCGTTGCGGAACTCGGCCTCCGTGGCGGTAACTTCGCGCAGCGCCGCGAGGACGATCTCGCGGAATCTCCGCCGCATGAACGAGAGGTAGTTCGTCACCTGGGTCTCGGGGACGTCGAAGCGCACCGCGAGCTCTCGGTAGGAGACGCCACGGTCGTCGTCGAGGTCGTACGCTTCGAAGATGGCGAACTGGACGTGTTTGCCTTCCGCCGTGCAGCGCTCGCGCAACCGCTCGACCGCCAGGGCGAACATGCTCCGCACCCACTCGCGCTGGAAGTACTCCTCAGGCGTCACGGTCGACGTATCCCGGCCGATCTCCGCTTCCGCGGCGTCGAAGTCGAGGTGCACCTCGCCGCCGCCGCGTTTCAGCCGCTGTCCCGCCGTCCATTCGTTCGACACGTGACGGTCGAAGAGCAGCCGCAGGAACGTGCGGAAGCTCGCCTTCGCGGGGTCGTAGGTCGCGAGCGACTCCTTCTCGAATGCTCTGGTAAAGAAGCTCTGCGTCAGATCCTCGGCGTCCTCACGCTTGCGGCTCCAGGCCACGCGCGCGTATTTATAGAGGGGCTTCCAGTAACAGGCGACGAGCGTGTCGAAGGCACGCGTGCGCTCGGCGGCATCGGTGCTCGCAAGGGCGAGCACGACGCTGCGCCGCGTCGTGGGAAACGGAGCAATCGTCATTTACGGACCGGCCCATCAGAATACCGGGCAGGAGACTAATGCACCAGCGGCCGGTTTCATCGTAGGATGCGCCCCTCGTGGAAGCGGGCCTCATCCTCGTCCTTCTCCTGATCCTCGGCGCGGAGTTCGTCAATGGCTGGACGGATTCGCCGAATGCGATCGCGACCGTCGTCGGGACGCGGTCGCTGACGCCGTTGCAGGCCGTGATCATGGCCGCGGTACTGAACCTCCTCGGCGTACTGTCGGGGACCAAGGTCGCGGCGACGATCGGCAAGGGGATCGTGGACGCGAGCGTCATCGATCTGACTACTGTCGCGGGAGCGATGATCAGCATCATCGTATGGTCGTCGCTCGCGGCGCAGTGGGGCATCCCGACCAGCGAGACCCACGCGCTCGTCGCCGGCCTCGCCGGCGCGGGACTGGCGACCGCCGGTCCGAACGCGCTGCTCTGGGAAGGGTGGAGAAAGGTGCTCCTCGGCCTCTTCTTCTCGAGCGTGCTCGGTGGGCTGGGCGGCTTCGTGCTGATGATCGGCGTCTACTGGCTGTTCCGGCGCGCGGCCCCCGCAAAGACCAGGGGAACATTCCGGACACTGCAGATCATCTCATCCGCGTTCATGGCGTTCGCACACGGCTCGAACGACGGACAGAAGTTCATGGGCGTGTTCACACTCGCGCTGGTCCTCGGCGGCATCCTGCCGGCGTTTCAGATCCCCTTGTGGGTGATCTTCCTCTGCGCCAGCGTCATGGCCCTCGGCACCCTCACCGGCGGCTGGCGCATCATCAAGACCATGGGCATGAAGCTCACCCGCCTCGAGACCCACCAGGGCTTCGCGGCGGAAGTCGCCGCGGCGTCCGTGATCGAAGCCGCCACGCGCTTCGGCATCCCCCTCAGCACCACCCACACCATCACCAGCGCCATCGTCGGCGTCGGCGCGACCCGCGGCGGCTCGGCGGTGAACTGGGGAGTCACCCAACGCCTCGTCTTCGCCTGGATCCTCACCTTCCCCATCTGCGGCTTCATCAGCTGGGCGGTGGTGTGGATCCTGCGCCGCGTGATGGCGTGAGGGACGGTCCAACCGCTGCTCATCCGAGGTAGTGTATCTCCGTAGCTGTTTACGGCTGAACCCCACGACTCGTAAGGGGAGCGGACATGTATTTGATGTACGTCGACGAGAGCGGAGATACCGGGGTCCTAAATTCGCCGACGAAGCATTTCGCGCTCTCGAGCCTCGTCGTGCATGAACTGCGGTGGCAGGCTGCACTTCAGCAACTGATCGACTTTCGTCGCCGGATGCGAGATCGGTTTGGTCTCTTGTTGACGGAAGAGATTCACGCGTCAGGAATGATCAACAAACCTGGCCCACTAGTCCGGATCAATCGAAATGATCGCCTGACGATTCTTCGCGCTCTTGTCGACGAAATCACACATCTACCCGACGTGAACGTCATCAACGTGGTGGTCGATAAGCGTCCGAGCGACAGCAGCGACATCGTGTTTGATAGGGCCTGGCGAACGTTGATCCAAAGATTCGAGGACACGCTCGCACACCATAACTTCCCGGGACCTGCAAACCCGGACGAACGAGGCCTCATCATCTGTGACGAAACGGATCAGCGGTTAAACCGGTTGCTCCGCAGAATGCGGCGATACAACCCGGTGCCGAATCAAAAATCCTTCGGCAGTGGCTATCGGGATCTCCGGCTCAAGTACATCATCGAAGATCCGGTACACCGCGATTCCAAAAGCACCTATTTCCTCCAGGCTGTCGATATGACCGCATTCTTCCTCTATCAGGAGCTCGCCCCGAGCGCATTCATCCGACGGAAAGGTGCGAAGAAGTATTTCCGGCGTCTGCTGCCGGTGCTTTGCACCGTCGCCACGAAAGAGAACCGCTATGGAGTGGTTCACCTACGCTGAAATGGCAAAAAGGGGGGCGCCTGTCGGCGCCCCGGGTGAATCCTACTACCCAGACGAGCCGGGGTTCAGATCCATCATCAATATAGGTCGGTTCTCCCACCGACGCAACCGCAGCCGTAGCTTTAAGAAATGTCCTTCAGCTCTTTCTCCGGAGGATTGTCATGCCGGAAAAGCAAACACTGGAGCGCGCAGGACGGGATCGCCGCCAGGGCTGCACGTGCGTCACGCGTCGCGCCGACTCACGTAAGTCTCTGAAGAGCGGATTGCATCCGTTCCGATCAGGACCGCGTGCGTATCTCTTCCCCGGCTCAGAACAGCTTACAAGCCGCTAAGACAACCGGATTGCCAAGGCGACGGCAGCCAGAATCGCACGCGGTCGTTTCCCTTCCGAAGATACCGATCTGGTCGAGCGCGTTGATAACCGCAGCAGAATTTATGAAGGCTGATGGTTCGTTCATGACCGTCGTTTCCAGTAACACCCGAAGAACGGCACCACGTGAAGTCTGTCATGGCTGAAATTCTTGAAAGCGGCGATTCGAAACCACGAGGCTCGCGCATGAAGCGCCGAGCTGGTCTCAACCGAGACGCCTTTCACGACGCTGGCGCACAGCTCCGTCAGTATCAGGATCGGCGATTCGTCTGCAGTGTTTGGCGCTGGGACTGAAATTGAAGGATCACCGCAAGACGCTCCTGGTCGCTCGTCCGAAATGAACGTTGCGTGAAGCAGTTCTGCGCAGTTCGCCCAAACGCCATTGCTGCTCGTCGCAGCCGCAGTTCGGCACGCCTTTGCAAGCGATTCGGCATCACGGAAGGCCGTTGCCGGGTCATCCTCATTGCTCGCGCAATGGCCAGAACCGAAGGCACGATGCTTAACGAACAGGCAACCAACTCGCCGTCCGTGCGTGGCATGACGTTGTGCGCTTCCCAGCCGGTGGCGATCGTGCGCGACAGTTCGAGTGCATCCACATAGCGTCCGTCATCGACAAGATAAGGGAGCGCGGGCAGCGCGAGCAGGGAGCGTCGCTCAGGAACATGTTCCGTCGCAAATCGAAGTGCCGCATCAACCCATCGCTTTGCGCGATCTCGGCGACACGGTCGATGGACATCATCGTGACTATCAGATGAACCGCGAATCGAACTTCGTCGTTGAAGGCCGGCGCTTGGCTCGCCAGATCTATCAGAAATGCGCCCGGTCTTGGCTCAACATTTGGTTTGCCATCTGCATCTACCGCTGGCGGTGTTCCGTTCGCAACGTGTTGGCAATGTATCCTCCGACATGATGGAAACGCACCGCCAAGCCCCGCCATCGAGCACTGTTGTCTTCCGCCGCGAACAACTCCTGCGTTGCGTCATCCCACGCCTCAGCCGCCGCGATGCGGTCACCTGCGAACCACAGCGTGAGCGCATTTTCAGCGCGCGCTACGGCACGGTCGGTTGAGGCTCGAAGGTCGCTCGCATCGGTGACCTGTTCGCTTCATCCGTCCATCTGACAGCATGATCGAATTCGCAAACCGCGATTCCACTTGCGCAGCCTTGAGGACCGTCTCAGAAGCACCCATGAGTTGAGCGGACGATAGGCTAATGCCGATGGAACGCGACGAAGCTCCATTCTGACCCCCATAAAGGAACTGGCTCGCCGCAATCTCGTTGAGATGAAACATCGCGTGAGCATCCGACTGAACGAAGGACGGAACGTCGGTCGCGAGCGTGATCGCGTCGCGAAGATTGTGCTCATATTCACCGCGGATAACCACGCGACCACGCCGGGCAGCCGCGAACAGAAGCGGGGCGTTATGAACGGTGCTCCATTCCTCGATGCGCGCCAGAATGCTATGGATACTCGCCCAGTTCGCTCGTGAGCCGGTTTCTTCGATTCATCAAGCCAGAAACGATGCGCGAGATAACGTCGTTCATTTCGTCGGCGATGATTCGAGCACGTGCATCCTCCGGCACGAGCCCCAGAGCGGCCAACCACGCGTCGAGTTCGTCGGCAGTCGTCACGCCGCCCGACGTGAGTTCCAGCATAAGCGGCCAAGCTTGATCGACGCTTTCGGGAAACGGCAGATTGCCATATCCGAGCGCGCCCGGACGCAACATCGCCGCCGCGCGCATGTAGTTGATCGCACGAAGGGGAGACCGCCGACCAGTCGCACGGGCTTCTCCGAATGCAGCAACGGTCACGGCCCACGCATCGGCCACCGTTGCTTCTGCCACAAGCCGATCGAGGTCTAGGAGGATCGAGTCCACAGGTCGCCCGTGGTTTCGCCGTGCAGCGATCTGCGTGCTTCGGAGAACAATGCGGAGGTCGCGCGAGATGTTTTCGGGAAGGGTGGTCGATGCGAAGAGATCGACGATGGACGGGGACGCGACCCGCGGCAGCGTTCGAGAAAGTTCGAGTGCGTACAAAAAGATTGATCCTGCTTTCCCCCACTCTTCGGCAAGCGGAGAAGCGTCAGCGCTTTTGCTGCGTCATGCTCAGCGATGGTGGTTTGGAAGAAGAGGTGTTCCGCTGCGAGGATGTAAGCAGCACGATGCGTCGCATCCACGGCTTCGCACGCGAATTCCGCTCGCTCGACCCACGCGAGAAGGTGGGAAAACGACAGCCCGAGAATGTCGATGCGTGCTGTGCTTTGGGTGGTTGAACTTGGGGCAGGCTGCGCCGCAAGACGAGCAACGTACTCCGCGATTAGCGCGTCCACCTCGGCGATCTTTCGCTCAAGCTCTCCCTTCGTTCGGATTCGTCATTCTTTGCGCGCGTGCGCTCCGTACCTGCACCAAATCGATGGCAGAGAGGGTTGCTTTGGAAGAAACATCGAGAAGTTGTTCCCGCGGAACGACCAGCTTCCAACGCTTCTTGCTTCGCTCGATTGGTTCGCGAACGAGCGTCCAGTGCGCTTTTTTGGTCTGCTCGTTGACCAGAATCACGAGGACGGGAAGCGAGTTAGACAGCCAGTAGGAAAGATGGCGCAGCTCGCCTCGAAACAGAAATCCAGCGTCCGTCTCCTTAGCGAAGTAACTAGCTCCCGTTTTGATCTGCGCGGCGAGAATACGCCCAGTTTCTACGCCGTCGTCGTCCGTTACCTCGATGTGGCCATCGATACCGTAGTCGGTACCCGAGGCATCCTGCGGCCGATCAATCCACCCGAGATCGAGATTGACGATCGTGTCAACGATCGCTTTCCCGGCGTTCGCGATTCGGTCGTTCGCTCGCTGCTTTTTCGGAGAGGACCGCGCCTTTCGTCTTGCCATCGCTTGATGCGACAATAGTGGCGTAGGTTGTTGCGTGAAGCAAAAACGGCCACCGCGAAGTGGCCGTAACTCTTTGATCTAAATGGCTCCGGCAGTAGGACTCGAACCTACGACCCGCGGATTAACAGTCCGCTGCTCTACCAACTGAGCTATGCCGGAATACTCGATGCAGAAGGCGGCGGAAAATAGCACCCGCACGCCCCTCCGTCAAGGCAAGCGGTCGGGGTAACGCACTGCCTGCCGGAGGGATTCCAGGACTGCGGCGGGGTCTTCGTATTCGAGGAGGCGGACGCCGGGGTCGCCGGAGATCATGGCGCTGCAGCGTTTCGTGCGGCCGCGGCGGTAGAGGGCGATGACGGGGATGCGCCGTGCCCAGCGGGCGTACGCGATCTCGTAGCCGACGCCGTGCGAAGGCGTCGAGACCTCCGCGACCACCAGGTCGGATTCGTCCAGCCAGCGGATGTCGCGGGCGAAGATCTCGGAGAGCGCGAGCGGCTCGCCGCCTGCGCTGACATGCTCCGCCGCGACCGCGCCGGCGAGTACGCGGTGACCATCGGCTTCCAGGGCCTCGATCAGACGGCGGTAGAGCGGGACGTCTTCTCTTCCCCCGGTGATCGAGCCGGAAAAGTAAATGGTGGCCAAGGCCTCGAAGTCTAGCGTATGCTGTTTCTACTAATAACCGCTAACCGCAGGGAGGATCACGTGAGACCACTTCGTTTCATTTCCTTTGCTTTCCTCACGCTCGCCGTCGCCGTTCCGATGTTCGGCGCCATCGCCGCCGACGTCACCGTCCCGATCGTCGGCTTTGCCCAGGGGGCCAACGAGGTCTCGTACAGGACCGAGCTCACCATCACCAACTACCGCGACGTCCCGCAGTACGTCGAGCTCGCGCTCGTCAAGGACGGTCACGTCTCGCCGATGGCGATCTTCCAGCTCCAGCCGTACGAGACCGAGTTCCTTCCCACCGCCGGCTTCGGGACGTCTCCGAGCTCGCCGCACACCGTGGTCGGAGCCCTCCGCATCCGGGCACTCGACACCTTCCGCTCCGGAGACGTCGAGCAGGCGACGGATCCCAACGGACGTATCGAGGCGAACGCGTTCGTCGTCGCCGACCGCGGCCGCTTCGCGAAGAACGGTTCTTCACGACAGGAAGTGGCCGGCATCCCCTCCAGCGATTACACCGCCGAAGAGGCCGTGTTCCTGGGCGTGCGGCATTCGATCAACACGGGCGTGTACACGAACGTCGGGATCGTGAACATGCATCCGACGGAGACAGCGACGTTCTACGTGCAGTTCCAGTACGCGGACCCTGTCGCGGTCGTCGTGCCGCCGAACACCCTGCGCCAGATCCGCCTTCCCGGTGAAGGGAACGGGGGCCGCTATGTCCGCGTCTACCCCGAGTGGTCGATCGGCGACGGGCCGCCGGCGCGGACGATGCCCTGGGTCGCGTACACGAGCTCCGTGGACATGCTGACCGGCGACGCGTTCTCCGGCCTTCGCGTGCCCGCATCGTCCCGATACGACTTTCCTGACCTCCCCTGAATCCAGGAATCCAGCGCTACGAGAAGTAGATCGCCGTGCCCTCGGTGCGGCGGTCTACAATGCGCGCCGAATGTCCCGGGAGATCGTGATCAACGCGACGCGACACGAGTCGCGCATCGCCGTTCTGGATGAGGGACAGGTCGTCGAGCTGTGGGTGGAGCGGACCCGCCACCGCACGATCGTCGGGAACATCTACAAGGGCCGCGTCACCAAGGTCCTCCCCGGCATGCAGTCCGCCTTCGTCGATCTCGGTCTCGAGCGTGACGCCTTCCTCTACGTCTCCGACGTCATCGAGGACCTGGAGGAGTACGAGAGCGAGACCCCGGACGAGCTGCACCTCGACGACGTCCCGCAGCCGCACCGCAATGAGACCTCCATCGCCGATCTCCTCCGCGAAGGGCAGGAGATCGTCGTCCAAGTGTCGAAGGACACCATCGCCGGAAAAGGCGCGCGCATCACCAGCCACATCACGCTGCCCGGACGCTTCCTGGTCTACATGCCGACCGTGAATCACGTCGGCGTCTCGCGGCGCATCGAGGACGAAGAGGAGCGCACGCGTCTCAAGGAGATGCTCGAGCGCATCCGGCCGCACGGACACGGCGGCTTCATCGTCCGCACCGCCGGCGAGGGCCGCAGCGACGAGGAGTTCCTGGGCGACCTCCGCTACCTCACCGAGCTCTGGGAACAGATCCGGCGGCGTGCGGAGAAGTCGTCCGCGCCCACGGCGATCCATCACGACCTCGATCTCGTCCTGCGCACGATCCGCGACGTCCTCTCGCCCGAGTTCAAAAGCGTGTGGGTCGACTCCATCGAGCAATACCAGCGCATCGTCGAGTTCCTCGACCAGATTCAACCCCAGCTCGTGTCGCGCGTGCGCCTCTTCCGCCGCGATGAGCCGATCTTCGACGAGTTCGGGATCGAGCCCGAGATCGCCAAGGCGCTGAAGTCGAAGGTCTGGCTGAAGTCGGGCGGCTACATCGTCATCAACCAGACCGAGGCGCTGGTGGCGATCGATGTGAACACGGGGAAGTACGTCGGGAAGAAGAACCTCGAGGAGACCGTATTTCGCACGAACCTCGAGGCGGCGAAAGAGATCGTCCGCCAGATCCGCCTCCGTGACCTGGGCGGGATCATCGTCCTCGACTTCATCGACATGGAAGAGCCCGCGAACCGGCAGAAGCTGTTCGAAGCTCTCGAGAACGAGATCAAGAAAGACCGCTCCAAGACCAAAATCCTCCAGATTTCCGAATTCGGCCTGATCGAGATGACGCGGAAGCGCGTCCGGCAGAGCCTGGAGCGCTCCCTGACGCAGGCCTGCCCCTACTGCGGCGGAAGTGGCCGGATCAAGTCGAATACGACGATCGCCCTCGAGGTCTGGCGCGAGCTGATGAAGCTGCGCGACTTCCACGAGGGACAGGACGTCATCGTCCGGGTGAACCCGATCGTGTACGGAACGCTGCACACGGGCGACCCGATTTTCGAAGAAGTGGAACGGACGCTGGGGATCCATCTCGTGTTCAAACCCGACGAAGCACTGCACCACGAGCAGTTCGATGTGATGCGCATCTGACGGCATGCCGCGTGCAGTAAAGTCGGGTCCGGAGTCGCAATGCCCCTCGATGAGACATTTGGCAACCTCGCGACGTTTCTGAACAGTCTGGACGCCGAAGGCGAACAGAAGTTCGAGCTGTCGCACTCGCTCGTGATCATCTGTCCTGATTGCGGGAAGAACATCGCCTTTCGAGGACGCTGTCCGAAGTGCGCGGGGAACAGCTGGATCCCCGCCGGCCACACCGGCGGCGTGTTCGAGCGCATGAAGGCGCAGCGCGTGCGGCGGATGATCGCGGACGACGAGAAAGAAGACACGCTGGCGCTACGCGAAGAGAAGCGCGCGGCGAAGCGGAAGATGAGCGAGGATCGCGCGGAAGAGCGCAACTGACGTTCGTTCCTGTCGCCCGCTAACGCGGGCTCGATCTGCGACCGCGCCTCGTTACCCCGGCTGAAGCCGGGGTCTATTTTCTGGCTGCCCGCTACGCGGGCAAGAGAACCGCGGCCCGCGTAGCGGGCGACAGAATCCCTAAGAATCCAGCCCCTCGCGCAGATACTCTTCCACGACGAATTTCCGGAAGAGCTCTTCCCACTCCTTGGTGCGCGGCTTCGGTGCGCCTTTCATCGACGCGATGCGGCGGCGCGCGTTCTCCTCGCGCTCCTCCTCCCGGCGCAGCTCGTCGGCGAGGGCCTGGGCGACGGCCTGGCGGACGGCTTCACGCTCCTTCAGGAGGATGACGGCGCGGGAGCGGGCCAGCGCGTCAACGATCTGACGCGCCAGCTCCGTGAGACGGTCCCGTGAGGGACGGACCATGGATCCCAATTGTAGAGGCTAATGCACCGGTTCTTCCGACGGAGTGTCAGGAGATTCCGGAGTCTCCTCGTCATCCGGGCCGGATTCGTCCTCGGCGGCCCCGATCACCTTCACCGCCCCGACGACGATATCGCCCTCGTCGATGTTGATGATCCGAACGCCTTGGGTCTTCCGGCCGGCGATGCGGATGCTGCTGACACCCGTGCGGATCATCATGCCCTGCTCGGTGATGAGGAGGAGCTGCTCGTCGTCGCCGACGTGTGCGATGCCCGCGACGGAGCCGTTCTTCTCCGTGATCTTCACATTTGACAGGCCGAGGCCGCCGCGGCGCTGGAGACGGTACGCGAGCACCGGCGTGCGTTTGCCGAAGCCCTTCTCCGTGATCGTGAGGATGTAGCCGCGGTCGTCGGCTGCGAGAATCGTTTCGTCTTCGCTCTCCGCGTCCGCCGTTTCTTCGACCAGCTCGTCGACGAGAACGGTTTCTTCCGCGGTCTCGTCATCCACCGGTGGCAGTGCCACGTCCGAGGAGCCGGGGAGGACGTCCATCTCGACAACGAAGTCGTCGCCGCGGAGCGAGATCGCCTTCACACCGGCCGCGCCGCGACCCATCGGACGCACGTGCGACTCGGGGAAGCGGATGGCCATGCCGGCGTGCGTGCCGACGAAGATCTCGTCGTTGCCGCTCGACATGCGCACCCCGTACAGGTCGTCGCCTTCGCCGATGTCGATGGCGATGATGCCCGCCGCGCGCACGTTCGAGAACGCGGCGAGCTCGGTCTTCTTGATCTTGCCCGCGCGCGTCGACATCACCACGTACTTGCCTTCGGTGAAGTTGCGCGTGGTGAGCAGTGCCCGGACGTTCTCGTTCTGTTCGAGCGGCAGCAGGTTCACGATCGCCTTGCCGCGCGCGTTCGCCGCGACCTCGGGGACCGCATACACCTTCAGCCAGTACATGCGCCCGCGGTCGGTGAAGACCAGCACGTACGCGTGCGTCGACGCGACGAAGAGATGCTCGACGATGTCCTCTTCCTTCGTCTGCATGCCGATGCGGCCCTTGCCGCCGCGGCGCTGGGAGCGATACAGCGAGAGCGGCGAGCGCTTGATGTAGCCGCCGCGCGACACGGTGATGACCATGTCCTCGTCGGCGACGAGGTCTTCGATCGAGATGTCGCTCGTGTCCGGGATGATCTCCGTGCGGCGCGGATCGTTGTACGCCTCCTTGATCGCCCGCAGCTCGGCCGAGATGATCTCCAGGACCAGCTTCTCCGAGGCGAGGATCTCGCGGAGGCGCGCGATGACGGCGAGGATTTCCTGGTACTCCTGCACCAGCTTCTCGCGCTCGAGCCCCGTGAGGCGCTGCAGGCGCATGTCGAGGATCGCCTGCGCCTGGACGTCGCTGAACTGCCAGCGCGAGATGAGACCTTCCTTCGCCTCCTGCCCGGTGCGGCTGGCGCGGATGAGTGCGATCAGCTCGTCGAGCACATCCAGCGCGCGGACGAGTCCTTCGAGTATGTGCGCCCGCTCCTCGGCCTTGCGCAGGTCGAAGCGCGTGCGCCGCACGACGATCTCTTTGCGGTGCTCGACGAAGTGCCGCAGGATCGTCGCGAGGTCCATGACCTCGGGCTTGTTGTTGGCGATGGCCAGGAAGATGATCCCGAACGTCGTCTGCATCTGCGTGTTGCGATACAGATGGTTCAGCACGATCTCGGCGATGGCGTCGCGCTTCAACTCGATCACCACGCGGATACCGTCGCGGTCCGACTCGTCCCGCAGATCGGAGATCCCTTCGATGCGCTTGTCTTTCACGAGCTCCGCGATCTTCTCCAGCAGGCGCGCCTTGTTCGTCATGTACGGCACTTCCGTCACGACGATCTGCTGCTTCTCGCTCTTCTTCTGCGTCTCGATGACCGCACGCGCGCGCACCTGAATGATGCCGCGACCGGTCTCGTACGCCTGGCGGATCCCTTCGAGGCCGTGGATGTAACCGGCGGTGGGGAAGTCCGGACCGGGAAGGACCGTCATCAGCTCCTTCACCGTCACGGAGGGGTTGTCGATCATCATCAGGCAGGCATCGACGACCTCGCCGAGGTTGTGCGGCGGGATGTTCGTGGCCATGCCGACGGCGATGCCGGACGAACCATTCACCAGCAGGTTCGGGAACTTCGCGGGCAGCACCGACGGCTCGGAGAGCGAGCCGTCATAGTTGGGAGTCCAATCGATGGTCTCTTTGTCGATGTCGTCCCGCATCAGCTCTTCGGCCAGCCGCGTGAGACGGATCTCGGTGTACCGCATGGCCGCGGGATTGTCGCCGTCGATCGAGCCGAAGTTGCCCTGGCCGTCGACGAGGCGGTACCGCATCGAGAAATCCTGGGCCATGCGCACGGCCGTGTCGTAGATCGCGGAGTCGCCGTGCGGGTGGTACTTGCCCATCACGTCGCCGACGATGCGGGCGGATTTCTTGTACGCCTTGCCCGCCGTGTTCCCCTGCTCGTACATCCCGTAGAGGATGCGGCGGTGCACGGGCTTGAGACCGTCGCGGACGTCCGGCAGCGCGCGCCCGATGATGACGGACATCGCGTAGTCGAGATACGACTTGCGCATCTCGTCTTCGATGTTGACGGGATAACGCTGCTCGGTGAATTTCGGAGTTTCGGTGGTGTCGTCAGCCATAGTGTTAGTTGGCAGTTAACAGTTGGCAGTTGACAGGAGCGGAGGCAAAAGCCGGGGGCTTTTTCTCCTGCTTACTGCAAACTGCAAACTGCAAACTAAATATCAAGGTTCTTCACTTCGAGCGCGTTTTCCTGGATGAACACGCGCCGCGGCTCGACCTGGTCGCCCATGAGGATCGTGAAGATCTCGTCGGCGCCGACGGCGTCCTGCACCGTGACCTGCAGCAGGCGCCGCGTCTCAGGATTCATCGTCGTGTCCCAGAGCTGCTCGGGATTCATTTCGCCGAGGCCCTTGTAGCGCTGGATGGTGAGGCCCTTTTCGGCCAGTTTGTAGATCTGGTCGAGGAGGCCGTCGATGTCGGTGTACACCGTGACTTCCTCGCCGTGCTTCACCGTGTACGGCGGCAGACCGAATGCGGAGAGCTGCTCGTACGACTTCACCATCTGGCGGAGCTCGTACTGTCCGAGGAGATCGCTGTTCACGCTGTAGGTCTTGCCGCTGCCGTTGTTGCCGGCGCGGAACTGCACCGAGGCGGTCTCGGTGATCTCGTCGCGCACGATGCGCGCGTCGAGGAAGCCGGCCTTCGTGAACGCAGCTTCGAGCGCGGCCAGCTTCGCTTCGTCGGCCAGCGCCGTGCGGTCGGTGAAGTGCTCGCGGACGAGCACGTCCTGCGCGTCGCGGGGAACGCCACGCACCGCTACCTTGCGACCGTGGGAACGGAGCTCCTCCATGCGCTGGAGCATGTTCATCAGCGCTTCGCCGCGCACGGCGAGGCCGCCTTCCGGCGTGACCTCGACGGACTCCGCGACGCGGCCGAGGAGGAAGCGCGACTTCTCCGTTTCGTCCTTGAGGTACGTGTCCTTCTTGCCCTGCGTCACTTTGAACAGCGGCGGCTGGGCGATGTAGAGGTGCCCGCGGTCGATGACCTCGCGCATGTGGCGGTAGAAGAACGTCAGGATGAGCGTGCGGATGTGCGAGCCGTCGACGTCGGCGTCCGTCATGATGATGATCTTGTGGTAGCGGAGCTTGACCACTGAGAAATCATCGGCGCCGATGCCGGTGCCGAGGGCCGTGATCATCAGGCGGATCTCCTCGGACGACAGCATCTTGTCCAGGCGCGCCTTCTCGACGTTCAGGATCTTGCCCTTGAGTGGGAGGATGGCCTGGAAGCGGCGGTCGCGGCCCTGCTTGGCGGAGCCGCCTGCCGAGTCGCCCTCGACGAAGTAGATCTCGCAGAGCGCGGGATCGCGCTCGGAGCAGTCGGCGAGCTTGCCGGGGAGGGACGCGGAGTCGAGCGCGCCTTTGCGGCGCGTGAGGTCGCGCGCCTTGCGCGCGGCTTCACGGCCGCGCGCAGCGTCGATGATTTTTTCGGTGATGCGCTTCGCTTCCTTCGGGTTCTCTTCGAAGTACTCCGCGAGGCGCTCGTTGACGATCTGCTCGACCCAGGTCTTCACTTCCGACGAAACGAGCTTGTCCTTCGTCTGGGAGGAGAACTTCGGGTCGCGGATCTTCACCGAGATGATGGCGGTGAGACCCTCGCGGACGTCGTCGCCTTCCAGCGAGAGCTTGAGCTTCTCGAGCACGCCGGTGTCGGTGACGTACTTGTTCACGGTGCGGGTGAGTGCGCCCTTGAAGCCGACCAGGTGCGTGCCGCCGTCGGCGTTCTTGATCGTGTTCGTGAACGTGTAGATGTTGTCGGTGTAGCCGTCGTTCCACTGCAGCGCGATCTCGACCTGCTCGCCGTCTTCCTCGTCGCGGATGAAGATCGGCTGGTCGTGCAGCGGCGTCTTGTTCTTGTTCAGGTCTTTCACGAACGAGACGATGCCGCCCTGGTAGCAGAACTCGTGGTGCTTCTCGCTGCGCTCGTCGTCGATCTCGATCTGGATCCCGGAGTTGAGGAACGCGAGCTCGCGGAGACGCTGCGAGAGCGTCTCGAAGTTCATCTCGGTGACGGAGAAGATCTCTCCGTCGGCCTTGAACGTGACGCGGGTCCCACGATGGGTCGTCTTTTCGCCTTTGACGATCGACGCGGTCGGGAGGCCGCGCTCGTAGCGCTGGCGCCAGACGTTGCCGTCGCGGTTGATCTCGAGCTCGAGCCACTCGGAGAGGAAGTTCACGACCGAGACGCCGACGCCGTGCAGGCCGCCGGAGACTTTGTACGAGTTGTTGTCGAACTTTCCGCCGGCGTGCAGCTCGGTCATGATGACCTCGGCCGCCGAACGATTCTCTTCCTTGTGCAGTCGACCGGGATGCCGCGGCCGTTGTCCGTGACGGTCACCGAATTGTCGACGTGGATCGTCACCGTGACGCGATCCGCGTGTCCCGCGAGGGCCTCGTCGATGGCGTTGTCGACGACTTCGTAGACCATGTGGTGCAGGCCGGAGATGTCATCGGTGTCGCCGATGTACATGCCCGGGCGCTTGCGCACCGCATCCAGCCCTTTGAGGACTTTGATGTCTTCTGCTGTGTAGTTTTCTGCCATCGAGAGATTGCTTTCCGGCGTCCTGTACGGGTGTTTCCCGCGGCGATGCGGGAGAGGATTTTTCGCCGCGTATAAGAACGCTAAATTATAGCGGTTTTATTGCCTTTTCAGGCGAAATCACGGGCGCCCGTAACTCTTCCGTTTTCAAGAGTTAGGCGACGGTGCGGGCCGGCCTCCAGGGCGGCCAGAAAGGCCTCCTTGGCCGAGGTGGCGAAGACCTGTGTGGAAACGGGCAAATTCGACAGCAGGGACTGCAGGATTTCGAGGTCGAGCTCGGCGTCGACGTCGTCGAGCAGAAACAGCGGCGCGTCGTCGTGACGGCGCCGGAAAAGCTCGAGTTTCGCGAACTTCAGGAACAGCACGGTCATCTTCTGCTCGCCCCCGCTGAGCACCTCGGACGCCGGTCTCTCGTCGATTTCGAAGTCGAGGAGGTCGCGCTGCGGGCCGACGAGGGTCATGCGCGCTCGCAGTTCCTCCCGGCGGTGTTTCGCCAGCTCTTCGGTGACGTTTGGGCGGTACTCCATCGTCACGCCGGTGACGTGATAGCCGTGCCGCGCGACGATCTCTTTGAAGGCGACGCTCAGGTCGTGGGCGTAGGCGGCGCGGACCTTGTGGACGACGTTGGCCGCGACCATCAGCTCGTTGTCCCAGGCGTCGAGGGACGCCTGTGCGGAGCGTTGAAAGGCGATCTCCGCGAGCAGGGCGTTGCGCTGTTTGAGCACGCGCGTGTAGCGCGTGAGCTGCTCGAGGTACGCAGGGTTGACGCTGGCGATGCCGCGGTCGAGAAAGCGCCGGCGCTCTTCCGGTGTGCCGCGAATGACTTCCAGGCGCGCGGCCGAGTAGGCGAAGACGCTCATCGCGTTCAGGTACGCGGGGAGCGTCACCTTCTCGCCGTTGATCATCAGCACGCGGCGTTTGGCTTCGCCGGTCTCGAGCCCGACGGAGAGGGTTTTGGCGACGCCGTCGCGGCGCAGCAGGCCGCTGACGAAGACGTTCGGCTGGGAGAAGCGGAACATGCTCGCGACGCGCGAGGTGCGGAAGGATTTGGTCGTGGCGAGAAAGTAAATGGCCTCGAGGAGGTTGGTTTTTCCCTGGCCGTTGCGGCCGACGAGGATGTTGGATTGGGGGTGGAGCTCGACCTCGGATTCCGCGAGGTTGCGGAAGTTCTGGGAGGAGAGACGGTCGAGGATCATTCGTCGTTTCTGTCGCCCGCTACGCGGGCTCGTTCAGACCCGGTCATCGCGTTCCCCCGGCTGAAGCCGGGGTCGATTTTCTGCAGCCCGCTACGCGGGCAAAAGGACAGCCCGCGTAGCGGGCACAAGCGAATAGCCCCCGGCTTCAGCCGGGGGAACCGCGGCGTCATCATCGACGGGAGCCCGCGTAGCGGGCGACAGATCGTCACGCAAGCCGCATCGGCATCACGACGTACAGGTAGTCGTACGGGAGATCTTCTGCGGTCGAGGCCGGCCGGCCGATGCACTGGCTGTTCTCGTCCTTCAGGTCGAGCGACACGCTCGGGGTGTCCGTCGCGCTCAGGAAGTCCATCACGTACGCCGCGTTCAGACCGACGAAGAACGGCTGGCCGGCGTAGTCGATGGGCACGGTCTCCCGCGCGTCGCCGAGCTCGGGGTTCGTCGACGACACCGTGAGCTTGCCCGGCGCGAAGTCGAAGCGCACGGCGCGCGTGCGCTCATTCGCGACAATGTTGATGCGCTTGATCGTCGCGAGCAGGCGCTCCCGGTCGACCAGCACGCGCCGGTCGTTGTCGCGTGAGATCACTTCCATGTAGTTCGGGAAGTTGACGTCGATCATGCGCGCCAGCAGGCGGCGGTCGCCGGCGTCGAAGAAGAGCTGGTTGTCGGAGACGCCGAATTTCACGGTGCCGTCCTGGCCGGCTTCGAGACGCTCGATCTCACCCAACGCTTTGCGCGGAACGAGAATCGTGAGGTCGCCGCCCTTCTTGCCCGTGGCGCCGGTGATGGCGGACGGGAAGTTGATCAGCGCCATGCGATGGCCGTCGGTGGCGACCATCTCCAGCTTGTTCGGCTGCACTTTCAGGAGCGCGCCGTTGAGCTGGAAGCGCGTCTCCTCGTGCGTGATCGCGAACTTCACCTTCCCGACCATCGTCTTCAGCTCGTTGAGCGGGATGCTGAACCCCTCGGCCACGTTCACCGTCGGGAGGGTCGGGTAATCCTCGGCGGGGAGCCCGAGGAGGCGGAACTTGGCGGTGCCGGACTCGATCTGGACGGAGTTGTTGTCCTGCAGCGCGATGTGGACGTCTTCGTCGGGAAGCGAGCGGATGATGTCGAAGAGGCGCTTTGCCTCGATCGTGACTCCGCCCGGCGTGGTGACGCGAGCGGCGCAGGAGCTGAGGATCGTGACGTCGAGGTCCGTCGCGGCAATCTGCAGGCGTCCGTCGGCGGCTTTGAGCAGCACGTTCGACAGAATCGGAATCGTCGAACGCTTCTCGACCACCCCCTGACAGAGTTGGAGTTCCTTCTGCAGATCCGCTTTTCCGACGGTCAGCTCCATTTGGCCTCTTCCTTCAAACTGAACCTAGATCTCTAGTAGTAGTAGTAGTAGGTGCTGCGGAGAACGGCAGTCCCCCGCGCAAAGTGTTCGAAAGTATAGCAGTCTTCGACATTTCGCCCTGTGGATCGGAGACCCTGAAAACTGAGGGAAATTCGGCCGTTTTCCGCAGTTGCGAGCGGGCTTCGTTCGCGAGCCATTTTCATCCACACGTTTTCATGGGGGCTTTCCGCAGGGGTTGCGGAATCAGCGGAACTGTTTGGTCAGGCCATCGACCGTCCGCGCAAACTGCGCATCGGCGTCGAGCATCTTCTTGATCTGCTGGACCGAGTACATGACGGTCGAGTGGTGCTTGTCGGCGAAGACCTTTCCGATCTCGGGATACGAGAGATCCGTCAGCTCCTTGCAGAGATACATCGCCACCTGGCGCGGGAAGGCGATCGTCTTCGCGTTGGTCTTCTGCTTGAGGTCCGAGACCTTCAGGCCGTAGTGCTGCGCGACCACCCGGAGGATCTCCGGCGCGTTGATCGGCTTCTCTTCCTTCGAGAGGATGTCCTTCAGCGCTTCTTTCGCCAGCTCGGTCGTGACGCTCTTGCCGGCGAGCGACGCGAACACTACGATCTTGTTGAGGTGCCCTTCGAGCTCGCGCACGTTCGAGCGCACGCGCTCGGCCACGAAGAGCGCGACGTCCTGCGGAAGGTTGATGCCCTTGTCTTCCGCCTTCTTGCGAAGGATGGCCACCTTGGTCTCGAGGTCGGGCGGCTGGATGTCCGCCGTCAGTCCCCATTCGAACCGCGAGCGCAGCCGCTCTTCCAGGGTGGGGATCTCTTTCGGCGGACGATCGGACGTGAACACGATCTGTTTCTGCGCTTCGTAGAGCGCGTTGAACGTGTGGAAGAACTCTTCCTGCGTCCGTTCCTTGCCGGCGATGAACTGGATGTCGTCGAGGAGGAGGGCGTCGACGGAGCGGTAGCGGTCGCGGAACGACGCCATCTTGTCGAAGCGGATCGACGCGATCAGCTCGGTCATGAACGACTCGGCCGACATGTACGAGACCTTCAGGTTCGGGCGCAGCTCGCGGGTCTGGTGGCCGATGGCCTGGATGAGGTGCGTTTTGCCGAGGCCGGCGCCGCCGTAGATGAAGAGCGGATTGAACGAGCCGCTGGGATTCTCGGCGATGGACTTGGAGGCCGCGTAGGCGAGCTGGTTCGATCCACCGACGACGAAGGTCTCGAACCGGTAGCGCGGATTGAAGACCGCCGCCGGGACCTCTTCCTTCGGCGGGGCCATTTGCATGCCGAGGTCGTCCTTGACGTGGGCGTCGACCACGAAATGGACCTGGACGCGCTCCGGGGTGATCTCGTTCAGCACCCCGCGGATCCGGGAGCCGAACCTCTCGCGGATCTCGTCGACATAGCGTTGCGAGGGGACGGCGACGTCGAGAGTGTCGCCTTTCTGGCCCACGAAACGGGTAGGCGCAAGCCAGGTGTCGTACTCTGTCCGATCAACGACTTGCTCGATACGAGCGAGAACCTGGTTCCATGTGCTCATCGACGGGATGGGAGCTATCTCATTGAGAATCCACAGCTTTTCCACAGTTGTGGAAATTGGGTTCTCTGGATGGGGGACGGAGTCTAGCACAGGGGTATGGGGTGGGGAAGGGCGAAAAACGGACTGGAATAACGCTCTTGCACAAGGGCGTTTGCGCCCTCGTCCTGCGGGTAGCCGGCGTGGTCGTTGACCGCCCTTTCCGCGGGCCCTATACTCACCGCTTTCGTTTTCAGAGGGTTAGCACACATGGCAATGAAGCGTACTTTTCAGCCGAACAATCGTCGTCGCAAGCGGACGCA
This sequence comes from uncultured Acidobacteriota bacterium, assembly GCA_963821585.1. Classification (GTDB taxonomy): domain Bacteria; phylum Acidobacteriota; class Thermoanaerobaculia; order Gp7-AA8; family Gp7-AA8; genus QHVT01. Next base: position 300,857 of record CAWGEI010000005.1, on the reverse strand, counting down.
CGGTTTCCTTGTCCGGATGCGGACAAAGGACGGACAGGCCGTTCTGTCCCGCCGTCGCCGCAAGGGCCGCAAGCGCCTCGCTGTCTGAGCGGGCGCTCGCGGTACTGACGGTGCAACGCCCACTGCCCGAGGCGCTGCCGAAACAGAAACGACTGGCCAAACGTCGTCAGTTCGTCAGTACTTACGAAACGGGCCGGAAACTCTTTTCCCGCTACACCGTAGCTCTTCTTCGCCGCCAACGATCAGCCTCAGTCGCGGATCGGGATCACTGCCACGAAGAAGCTCGGGAAAGCCAACGTTCGGAACCGTCTGAAGCGCTGGACGCGTGAGACGTACCGGCGGCAACGCGAGCCGCTGGGCCTCGACGCACGATCGCTCGACATCGTCGTGAATGTGAAGCCGAACGCCGCCGCCGCCTCTTTCGACGAATACAGCCGCGACCTCGCGCGCGTGCTGGACCGAGTCGCAAGGTCATGACCGGCCGCCCCGTCGCGCTGTTCTTCCTCCGCTTCTACAAGCGGTTCCTCTCGCCTCTTCTCCCCCCGATGTGCCGTTTCGAGCCGACCTGTTCTGTCTATACGATGCAGGCCGTCGAAAAATACGGCGCCCTTCGCGGCGTCTGGCTCGGCATGAAGCGCCTCGGGCGCTGCCACCCGTTCAATCCTGGAGGTTGGGACCCGGTCCCCTGACATGGAAAAGCGAATTTTTATCGCTGTAGTGATCTCGATCGCGCTCCTCGGCCTGTGGTCGTGGGCGCTCCCCAAGTTTTTCCCGGAGCTCGCCAAGAAACCGGAGCCGGCCAAAGTCGCCACCACTACGGCTTCAACGACCACGGCTCCCAGGACATCGGCGCCAGCGACGACCACCACGGCCGGATCGCCGGCCTCCGCCACGATTCCTTCGACCGCGATCACGGCGGCCGCCCCGGCGGCCCCGCTCACTGCATCGCGCGTGCAGACGAGCACGATCGACACGCCGACGTTCACGGCGGTGTTCTCGAATCGTGGCGGTCAACTCGTCTCCTACCGCCTGAAGCACTACCACCGCAAAGACAAGCCGGACCAGGACGTCGATCTCGTACGGACGCGTGAGCCGAACCGTACGGACTTTCCGTTCGCGTTCGACACCGTCGATCAGGCCCTGGACACGCGGCTGAACTCTGCGCTGTACACGGTCACGGACCGGAACGACCGCGGCGCGCGCGTCCTCGAGTATCGCTTCTCGGATGGACACCACACGGCGACCAAGACGTTCCGCTTCGACCCGGCTCGCCCGTTCCTGTTCGACTACTCGATGGGCATTCAGCCTCCGGTCCCGTATCGCGTCGAGATCGGCCCGGGGATCGGCAACGTCCGCCCTGAGGACGTCGACTCGGCGGCGATCATCACCGGCAACGGCGTCGTGCAGAGCGAGGGCAAGTTCAAGGTCCACCCGCGCGAGAAGGGCGAGGAGTTCGAGATCTTCGAGCCGCTCGACTACATCGGCATCGAGGACAACTACTTCCTCGCCGTGCTGCGCCCGACGTCGGGTGGCCAGGGTGTGCTCGAGCGCGCGGTGTTCACGGACCCCGCGACGAAGAAAAGGCGTCCGGACTTCTTCGCCGGCGTCAACGCGGCAGCGAACGGAGTCCAGGCCGGCAACGCGTACATCGGCCCGAAGGAAACGCAGATCCTCGACGACTACGGCTTCGGCGCCGCGCTGCAGTTCGGCTGGTTCGGCCTCATCGCGCGCTTCTTCCTGGTGGCGCTGGTGTGGATCAACCAGTACACGCAGAACTACGGCTTCGCGATCATCGTGCTGACGATCATCATCAAGATGGTGCTCTACCCGCTGCAGCACAAGAGCAACGTCTCGATGAAGAAGATGCAGGTGGTCGCGCCGAAGATCGAGGCCATCAAGGCGAGGTACAAGAAATCCAAGACCGACGCCGAGCAGCGCAACAAGATGAACCAGGAGATGATGCAGCTCTATCAGAAAGAGGGCATCAATCCGATGGCGGGCTGTCTCCCTCTGGTGCTGCAGCTCCCCATCCTGTGGGGCTTCTACAACCTGCTCTCGCGCGCCATCGAGCTGCGCGGCGCGCCGTGGATTCTGTGGATCAAAGATCTGTCGGAGAAGGATCCGACCTACGTGCTGCCGATCCTCATGACGGCCACGATGTTCCTGCAGACCTACCTCACGCCCGCCACCGGCGACCCCGCGCAGCGCAAGATGTTTCTCATCATGCCGCTCGTGTTCGGCTTCCTCTTCAAGGACTTCCCGAGCGGTCTCGTGCTCTACTGGCTGGTGCAGAACATCTTGACGATCATCCAGCAATTGATCATGAATAAGTGGTGGAAGACCCATCCAGACGATCTGAAGACGGACGCCGTCGCGGTGAAGTGATCGTTTTCCGAGGAGCGAATGAGCCAGCGGTTCGAAGGACGCAATCTCGAAGACGCGCTGCAGCAGGCGGCGCAGACGTTCGGTGTCGAGCGCTGGGCGCTCAACTATCACGTGCTGATGGAGAAGCGCGGCTTCCTCGGCGGCATGAAGCGCATCGTCATCGAAGCGGATGTGAACGCCGCGGCGGCCGAGCCGCCGCTGGCGGCACCCGCGCCGGTGGCCGAGCCGCGTCCGCCGCGGAGTGACCGCGGTCCGCAGGGCGGCGGTGGTGGACCCCGGGGTGGGCCCCGAGGTGGGGGGGGTGGGGGTCGCGATCGCGGTCCTCGCGGGGGTGGCGGTGGTGGGGGTGGCCGCGGACGCCGCGGCGGCGGACCTCGCCGCGACGAAGGCCGCGACTTCCGCAGCGGCGACTTCGAGACCTTCCTCGGCGACGTGCCGGAGCAGGGTCCGGAGTCCGAGGCCGCGAAAACCGTGCGCATCTGGGTCGAGGACACCATCGCGCTTTCACGCCTCGACGTGATTGCGCGGACCGAGGAGAACGAGACCCAGATTCATGTGCGCCTCTACGGCGCCGACGGTGGCCGGTTGACCGACCGGCACGGCGAGCTACTCGACGCGATCCAGGTGCTGGCGAACAAAGCGCTGGTCGGACGCAAGGTCGAGAAGGAGATCGAGCTCGACTGCGAGGAGTTCAAGGGTCATCGCGAAGAAGACCTCGGGCGCCGCGCGAAGGAAGTGGCAGACCGCGTGCGCCGCGGTGGCCGCGAGGAGCTGCTGCCGGCGATGTCGCCGATCGAGCGCCGCATCGTCCACATCGCGCTGCGCGAGGATCCGGATGTGACCACCGACTCGCGCGGTGAAGGGTTCTTCAAACGGGTCGCGATCATTCAGCGTCCACCTGGCGAGCCAGCGCTCGGGTCGCCGGACCTGGCGCCGGAAGAAGAAGAAGCGGCCGAATCACAGCCGGAGTCGTGAGTGAGCGGACACGATCGTCGCCCCGGCTACCCCGCCGGGGCGCAGCGCTCTGGCGATCGTGCGCATCGACGGCCCTCGCAGCAACTCCATCCTGACGTCTCTGTCTTGGTCCGCCCTTCCGGCAGTCCGTACCGCCGCACTCACTCTATTAAAGGATATCGACGAGTGCATCGCCATTCGTTACGAGGCGCCGCACTCGTTCACGGGAAACGACCTCGTCGAACTGACGCTGCACGGCAACCCGCTGCTGGTGGAGCGGGTGATCGAGGCGTGCGTGGCGCTGGGTGCGCGGATCGCGGAGCCGGGGGAGTTTACCGAGCGCGCGGTGTTGAACGGGAAGATGGACCTCGTGCAGGCGGAGTCGATCGCGGACCTGATCAACGCGCGGACGACGCTCCAGGCGAAGCTGTCGCTGTCGAACCTGGAAGGGATGCTGAGCCGGAAGGCGGCGGCGATCCGGCAGACGCTGCTCGAGGTGATCTCGCGGCTGGAGGCGGCACTCGACTTCTCGGAGGAGGGGTACGAGTTCATCACGCGGGACGAGGTCCGTTCGCGTCTGCTGGCCGCGTTGCGCGACCTCGCCGCGATCGCCGATACCTACCAGCGCGGCCGGGCGACGCGCGCCGGGTTGAGCGCGGTCATCCTCGGCCGGCCGAATGCAGGCAAGTCGACGCTGCTGAACCGGCTGGTCGGCAGCGACCGGGCGATCGTCACGCCGATCCCGGGGACGACGCGGGACATCGTCCGGGAGACCATCGAGATTGGCGGGCTGCCGGTGACGCTGTCCGACACCGCCGGTCTGCGCGAAAGCGCGGATCTCGTCGAGGCGATCGGAATCGAGCGGGCGAGGGAGGCGGCGCGGACCGCGGATATCGTCCTGTACCTGGTGGATGGGGTGATCGGGGTCACGGCGGAGGACGAGGCGGAGCTCGCGGCTCTGGAAAACGTCCAGGTAGTCCACACCAAAGCCGATCTCACTGAGCGATCAGGACTTTCCATTTCTGCCGTATCAGATTACGGCATTGACGAGCTCCTCGCACGCCTCGACGAACTGGTCCGCGAGCGGTATGTCGCTCCCGAAGGCGCGCTCGTCAATGAGCGCCAACGCGTGGCCGTGGCCGAGTGCCACGAAGCGCTGCACTCCGCGCTCGCTGCGGTCGATGGCGGACTGGACGAACAGATGATCGTCGTCGACCTCTACCGTGCGGCGACCGCGCTCGGTGTGCTCATCGGTGCCGTCACTCGCGAGGACGTCCTGACCGAGATCTTCGGCAAGTTCTGTATCGGCAAATAGTCTGGTCGGTACGACCCCACCGATTCCGAGGCTGTGACCACCGTCTTGCAGCCTGCGAGCCTCGGTTTCGAGGGATCGAGCCTCAGGGGTGGAGGGATCGAGTCTCGATCTCGAGGGTTCGAGTCTCAGTCTCGAGGGTTCAAGCCTCAGTTTCGAAGGATCGAGCCTCAGGGGTGGAGGTATCAAGCCTCGGTTTCGAGGGTTCAAGTCTCCATTTTCAGGCATCAAGCCTCGAAACTGAAGTATCGATAGTCAATTTTGGTAAATGTGACGCTACCACCCGTGAGGTCATTCCCTGGATGGCACTGCGGGATGACTGTCTCCCTCCCGCGTGTTCCACGTGGAACATGTCTGGGTTCGACATCCTCGTGATTGGCGGCGGCCACGCCGGAGCGGAAGCGGCGCGCGTCTGTGCTCGCGGCGGACTCCGCGTGGCCATGGTAACCATGCTCCGTGACGCCATCGGCCGCATGTCGTGTAATCCCGCGATCGGCGGTCTCGCCAAGGGGAACCTCGTCAAGGAGATCGACGCCCTCGGTGGACTCATGGGTGAAGCCACCGACCGTGCCGGCATCCAGTTCAAGGTCCTCAACCGCTCCAAGGGTCCGGCCGTCCAAGGGCCCCGTGCCCAGTGCGACCGCGATCTCTACGCCGCCGCCGTCCAGGACATCCTCGCCGGCGAGCCGAACCTCGACGTCGTCGAAGGCGCCGTACAGTCGCTGATCATCGAAGGCCGGACCGTTCGAGGGGTGGTCCTCACCAACGGCACCCGTCTCCACGCCCGCGCTGTCATCGTTACGACCGGCACCTTCCTCCGCGCGCTCATGCACTCCGGCGAGCAGAAGACCGCCGGCGGCCGCTTCGGCGAGCCGTCCGCGGAGATGCTCTCCGACTCCCTCCGCGCCTCGGCCTGATCCTCGGCCGCCTCAAGACCGGCACGCCGCCCCGCATCGACAGACAACCGTCGACTTCGCGAAGTTCGAAGAAGCTCCCGGCGACGACCGCCCGCGCCCGTTCTCCATTCTCACGGACCGGCTCGAGCAGCCGCAGGTCCTCTGCTGGATCACGCTATACCGGCGCCTTCGCCCACGACCTGATCCGCGCGAACCTGCATCGCGCGCCGATGTACTCCGGCCAGATCAATGCCGCCGGCCCGCGCTACTGCCCGTCGATCGAGGACAAAGTCGTCCGCTTCGCGGAGAAGGAGCGCCACCAGATCTTCGTCGAGCCGGAAGGGCTTGAGCATCCCGTGGCTGTACATGAACGGGATCTCGACGTCGCTCCCGCCCGACGTGCAGGACGCCGTCGTCCGTTCTCTTCCAGGATTTGAAGACGCGAAGATCGCCCGCTACGGCTACGCCGTGGAGTACGACTTCGTGAATCCCGAGCAGCTCGCGCCGACGCTGCAGGTCCGCGGTGTCGAAGGACTGTTCCTCGCGGGACAGATCAACGGCACCTCGGGATACGAGGAAGCCGCTGCGCAGGGGCTCCTCGCCGGGATGAACGCGCTGCAGGCCGTGCGGGGAGGGGAGCCGGTCGTGCTCCGCCGCGACGAAGCCTACGCCGCCGTCATGATCGACGACCTCGTCACCCTCGGCACCGAGGAGCCGTACCGGATGTTCACCTCGCGGGCGGAGCACCGCCTGCTCCTGGGCTGCGACTCCGTCTACGAGCGCCTCGCCCCTGTCGCCGAGCGCCTGGGCATCCTCGACGACGAGCGCAAGCGCCGCATCGAAGCGCGGGTGACGCGCATGCGCCGTGCGGCCGAGGCGGCGGAAGTCGAGCTGCGGCCGGACAAAGAAACCGTGGCCTGGCTGCGCGGCGTGGACGTCGAGCTCACGGCCCAGACCACCATCGCGAAACTCGATCCAGCGCCCATCCTCGACATCGGACGCCTACGGTGCGGCGGAAAACGCCCTACCAGAACTCTCGGCGGCGTTCCGCGCTCTCACGAAGAGGAATCCGAGGGTGTGGTCAGCCGTCTGCGCTACGCCGGGTACATCGAGCGGCAGCAGCGCGAAGCGGAAAAGCTGCACCAGGACGAAGACCTTCGCATCCCTCGCGACCATGATCTACACGCTGCCGGGGCTTTCCCGGGAAATGACCGAGAAGCTGACGAATGCGGCCGGTGTCGCTGGGCCAGGCGAGCCGGATCCCTGGCGTGACGCCCGCGGCGGTCGCGATCCTGCGGATGCATCTGCGGCGGGGGCGCAGTGTCATCCTGAGCCCCGTAGAGGGCGAAGGATCTTCCAGCGTTCCTGCCGCGGGAGAAGATCCTTCGGCGTCTACGCGCCTCAGGATGACACGGCGATGACGGACGCTCTCGCCCTCTACAAGTCCGAGCTCCTCAAGTGGAACGCCAAGGTCAACCTCATCGGCCCTGAGGCGAAGACCAATCTGGACGACCACATCGCCGAGGCCGTGGCTGCCGCCGGGATCCTGCAACCGCGAGGGAAGTGATGGACTTCGGCTCCGGTGGAGGGTTACCCGCCATCCCGATGGCCATCCTGAGCCCGGCTGCGCGGTTCCACCTGGTTGAGGCGGATCAGAAAAAATGGGCCTTTCTGAAGCACATCGCGCGTGAATGCGGCTTGAGCTGCCAGGTTTACGGTGATAGATTGTCGCGCCTTCTGCAGCGGCTCCCCGCCGATCTCCGTTTCTCCCTGGTCGTTTCCCGCGCCGTGGGGAACCCTGAGGAGTGGGTGCCGACGCTGAAGAAACACCTGGAGCCGGGCGCGCGCGTCGCGCTTTTCCAGGGATCACCGGACGCCCCGGAGATCGCCGACTTTACCCGAGGGGAGGCGGTCCCGCTGCCTCGGGGCGAATCCAATTACCTCGTGGTTCTGACGTTCCACGTGGAACAATCGAATGGGTAAAATCGTAACGCTCGTGAACCAGAAGGGCGGTGTCGGCAAAACGACGACCGCCATCAACCTCGGCGCCTCTCTGGCTGCCTGCGAGCGGAAGATTCTCCTCGTCGATCTCGACCCGCAGGCGAACGCGACCTCCGGCGTCGGCATCTCCAAGAACGACGAGAAGTCGATCTATCCCGTCCTCACTGACGGGATGAACATCCGCGAGGTCATCCGGCAGACCGAGCTGCCGAACTTCCACGTCGCGCCCTCGTCCGTCGACCTCGTCGCGGCCGAGCTCGAGTTGGCCGATGCCATCGGCCGCGAGTTCTATCTCCGCAAAGCCTTGCAGGAAGTGGTCAAGGACTACGACTACATCCTCATCGACTCGCCGCCCTCCCTCGGCCTCCTGACCGTGAACGGCCTCACCGCGGCGAATACCGTGCTCGTCCCCATGCAGTGCGAGTACTTCGCTATCGAAGGCGTCGCGCAGCTCATCAACACGGTCGAGCGCGTCCGCGACATGCTCAACCCGGGGCTCGAGATCGAGGGCATCGCCCTCACGATGTACGACGAGCGGATGAACCTCGCCCGCCAAGTCGCGGACGAGGTGCGGAGCCACTTCGGCGAGAAGGTCTATAAGACCATCATCCCCCGCAACGTCCGCCTCGGTGAGGCCCCCTCGTTCGGCAAGCCGATCATCCTGTACGACATCCGTTCCCGAGGCTGCGAGGCCTACATCAGCCTCGCCAAGGAATTCATCCAGCGCGCGGAGAACGTCCTGACATGAGCACGCAGAAGAAAGCGCTCGGCAGGGGACTCGGAGCCTTGATCCCCTCGCGACCCGTCGAACAGCCGCCCCCTCCACCGCCGGCGGCCTCGCCCGGTCCGGGACTGGCCATGGTCGGCATCGACCAGATCTCGCCCAACCCGTACCAGCCCCGCAAGACCTTCAACGACGCGTCGATCGAAGAGCTCGCGCGCAGCGTTAAAGAGCACGGGATCATTCAGCCTTTAGTCGTCACGAAAATTGGCGATCATAAATACCGCCTGATCGCCGGCGAGCGCCGTTTCCGCGCCGCGCAGAAGGCGGGACTCGACACCGTCCCCGTCGTCGTCAAGGAGACGATGACCGACGGCGACGTCCTGCAGGTCGCGCTGATCGAGAACATCCAGCGCGAGGACCTGAACCCGATCGAAGAGGCGTACGCCTACCACCAGCTCCACGAGGAGTTCCAGCTCACGCAGGAAGAGATCTCGAAGCGGGTGGGGAAGGAGCGCTCCACGGTCGCGAACTTCCTCCGGCTCCTCAAGCTGCCGGACTCGGTGAAGAAGCTCCTCGCCGCCGGCCAGCTCTCGATGGGCCATGCGCGTGCGATCCTCGCGGTCGACTCGCCGAAGAAGCAAGAGCAGCTCGCCGAGCGCGTCGTCAAGCGCACCCTCAACGTGCGCCAGACCGAGATGCTCGCGGCGGAGACCGCGAACAAGGGCGCCGACAAGGCCGAGCAGCCCGAGAAGGAAAAGGACGTCTTCACGCGCGACGCCGAGGAGCGCCTCGCGCGGACACTGCGAAGTAAGGTAGAAATCGACCGCAAACGCCGCGGCGGCGTGATTCACATCCGCTTCGGCAGCGAGGACGAGCTCATCCGGCTCGTCGAGGAACTGATGGGGAGAAGACGATGAAGGGTAAATCTGGTGATCTCAACGGTTTTCTCGATCGAGGCTCCTCCTTCAAGGGAGAGCTGGAGTTCGAGGACACGATGCGCATCGACGGCCGGTTCAACGGGAAGATCCGTTCGAAGAATGAGCTGATCGTCGGCGAGAGCGCGCACATCGAAGGAGAGATCCACGTCGGACGCATCGCCATCAGCGGCACGGTCGTCGGCAAGATCACAGCGGACCAGCGCGTGGAGATCCACCGCAACGGCAAGGTCTACAGCGACGTCGATACGCCCGCGCTCGTGATCGAGGAAGGCGCGATCTTCCAGGGGAATTGCGTGATGGGCGACAAGAAGGGCGGGAGCGTCACGAATTTAGTGGCGAAGGCCTGAGCGGCTCAGGACACGGGGATCCACCCCCGCATCCGCGCGACCATCACGATCACTTCCGGAATCGTGAACTCGTCCTCCGGCCCCAGCACGTCCTCCCACGCCAGATCCCAGGCGGCCTTCATCCGCTGCGCCTGCGTGGCCTCGTTGAAGTTCAGCTCGCACACGTCGCCGAGGTAGCTGCGCTTCTCCCGCAGCGGCAAGCCGAACGTGCGGCAGACCAGCGGGCGGTGCTCGTACATCATGCACAGCCCCGCGTCGTCGAGGTTCGGGCAGGCCGTCGACTGTGTGCGGTCGAAGAACGCTTCCTTCTCCTCGGCCGTGCTCTCCCGGAGGTTCGGATGCTCGCTCTGCTCCACGATCTCCAGTGCGCGGCGGATCACCTTCCGCCGCTGCGACGGGTGCATCGCCTCGAGACCGTCCGCGATCACCGGCACGTCGCCCGAGCCGATCTCGAACAGGCCGTAACAGCAGAGGGAACACCCCGCGCCGCATTGCAGGTTCTGTGGCTGCGACTGCATCACCGAGTCGAAGTGATGGTCGGCCCGTTCGAGGATCTTTCTGTAGTCGTCGTCAGCCACTGCGGCACTCAACCGCTTGCGTGACAACGTTCTTTCCGATGTGGTATACAGCGGCGGCTTTGGGCGTCGCCAGCGGGCGAACGTCTGCGCTCAGACGGGCCCTCAGCGCGGCTCGCCCTGAGCATTGCTTCCACGAAAAACACTATGCAAATCAAGTTGGCGCCCGATCTCTCTCTGCTCGCGATCATGGTGATCTTCATCCTGAATTACTTCGTCGTGCGCCGGTTCTTCCTGCGCCCGATCAACGAGGTTCTCGAAGCGCGCGAGACGGAGACCAGGACGGCCGAGAACCTGTACGAGGCCGCGCTGGCGCGCTTCAACGAAGCGACCGCGCAGACCGAAGCGCAGCTTCACGCCGCGAAGCGCGAGGCGGCGCAGCTGCGCGAGCGTTTCCGCGGTGAAGCCGGTGTGTACCGCCAGCAGGTCGTCGACCGCACCAGCGCCGACGGCCGGCAGATCGTCGCCGAAGCCGACACCAAGCTCACCGCCGACGTCCAGGCCGCGCGCGCGCAGATCGTCACCGAGTCCGACGCCCTCGCCCGCCTCGCCGCCGAGCGCATTCTCGGGAGGGCCGTCTGATGCGCCGCCGCCTGCTCCTGATCCTGCTCATCCTGGCCATCGCGCCAGGCCTCTTCGCCGAGGTCGAAAAGACCAGCACCGCGGCGCACGGCACTGAGACCGCGGCGCCCGCGGAACACCACGAGAAGACCTACTTCGGCATCCCCGGCTGGATCCTGAAGACCGCCAACATGCTCCTGTTCATCGGCGTGCTGGTGTACTTCGTCAGGCGGGCCGGTGAAGAAAGCCTTTGCCGAGCGCAGCGCCGCGATCAAGCAGGCCGCCCAGGAAGCCCGGGAGCGCCGCGAGAAAGCCGACCGCATGGCCGGCGACATCCAGGCGCGCCTCTCCGCGATCGAAGCCGAAGTCCACGCCATCCACGAGCGTGCGCAGGCCGAGGGGGAGCGCCAGAAGCGCGAGCTCATCGCGGCGGCCGAGGCGGAGTCGCAGAAGATCCTCGCCAACGCCCGCAACGAAGTCGACAACCGTCTCAAACACGCGAGCACCGAGCTCACCGAGTTCGCCGGCCAGCTCGCCAGCGAGCGCGCCGAGCAGATCCTCCGCGAGAAGATCACCGATCAGGACCAGCAGAAGCTCTTCCAGGAGAGCCTGCGCGAAGTGGGGAACGCATGATCCGCAGATACGCCCGTCCCTACGCCCGCGCCATCATGGACGCTGCCGGCTCGCCGGCCAAAGCGAACGAGCTGCGCGGAGAGCTGATGCTCTTCGCGAACGCCCTCGGCAAGTCGAGCGACCTTCGCGACTTCTACGCGAACCCGGCCGTCGATGAGCAGGCGAAGCTCGCGGTCACCAGGACGCTCGCGCGGAAGATGAAAGCGTCCGACCTCGCCGGCCGCACGCTCGAAGTGCTGGTGCACAACCATCGCATCAACGACATCGACGGGATCGTGGCCGCGCTCGCGGCCTACGTGAACAAGGCCCTCGGCGTCGCCGTCGCCGAAGTGCGCAGCGCGAAGAGCCTGGGGCCGGACGAGATCCGCGATCTGGCCGACACGCTGTCGAAGAAGGTCGGCAAGAAGGTGGAGCTCGACATCCGGACCGACCCGAAGCTGCTGGGCGGCTTCGTGGTGAAGATCGGAAGCGAGATCTGGGATGCTTCGGTCCAAGGCAAGATCAACAAATTCCGCGAGTCGTTGACGTAACGATTCGCTGTCGCAATATCGGAGAATAAAAATGGCTGTCGATTTGAAGGCAGAAGAAATCACAGAGATTATTCGTCAGCAATTAACCGGCATCGGCCGCGGTGTCGAGGTGTCGGAAGTCGGCACCATCACCTCCGTCGGCGACGGCATTGCCCGCGTGTACGGCCTGGAGCGGGTCATGGCCGGTGAGCTGGTCGAGTTTCCGCACAACGTCACCGGTCTGGCCCTCAACCTCGAGGAAGACAACGTCGGCGTCGTGCTCCTCGGCGACTACCAGGAGCTGAAGGAAGGCGATCAGTGCAAGCGCACCGGACGGATCATGTCTGTGCCGGTCGGCCCCGCGATTCTGGGCCGGGTCGTGAACGCCCTGGGCCTGCCGATCGACGGCAAGGGCCCGATCGCTTCCTCCGAGTACTACCCGATCGAGCGCCTGGCCCCGGGCGTCATCGACCGGAAGCCCGTCAAAGAGCCGCTGCAGACGGGGCTCAAGGCCATCGACGCGATGATTCCGATCGGCCGCGGCCAGCGCGAGCTGATCATCGGCGACCGCCAGACCGGCAAGACGGCCGTGGCGATCGACACGATCATCAACCAGAAGGGCAAGGACGTGAAGTGCATCTACGTGGCGATCGGTCAGAAGAAGTCGACCGTCGCGCAGGTGGTCAAGACCCTCGAGCAGTACGGGGCGATGGACTACACGATGGTCGTCAACGCCTCGGCGTCGGAAGCGGCGCCGCTGCAGTACCTCGCGCCGTATGCCGGCTGCGCGATCGGCGAGTACTTCCTCTACAACGGCCAGCACGCGCTGGTCATCTACGACGATCTCTCCAAGCACGCCGCGTCGTATCGCGAGATCTCGCTGCTGCTCCGCCGCCCGCCGGGCCGCGAGGCGTATCCGGGCGACGTCTTCTATCTCCACTCGCGTCTCCTGGAGCGCGCCTCGAAGCTCAGTGACGCGCGTGGCGGCGGTTCGCTCACGGCGCTGCCGATCATCGAGACCCAGGCCGGCGACGTTTCGGCGTACATCCCGACGAACGTCATCTCCATCACCGACGGCCAGATCTTCCTGGAGACGGACCTCTTCCACTCGGGCGTCCGTCCGGCCATCAACGTCGGCATCTCGGTGTCGCGCGTCGGCGGCTCGGCGCAGGTGCGCTCGATGCGCTCGGTGTCGGGCACGCTCCGTCTCGACCTCGCGCAGTACCGCGAGCTCGCGGCGTTCGCGCAGTTCGGCTCGGACCTCGACAAGACCACGCAGCAGCAGCTCAACCGCGGCAAGCGTCTGGTCGAGATCCTCAAGCAGGGGCAGTATCCAGCCGCTGCGCGTCGGTCTGCAGACCGCGTCGATCTTTGCCGGCACGAAGGGCTTCCTCGACAACCTCGCCGTCGAAGCGGTGCGTCCGTTCGAGGCCGCGCTGCACCAGAACCTCGTCGACGAGCACGCGGAGCTGGTGGGCAAGCTGGAGACTTCGCCGAAGTTCGACGCCGAGCTCGAAGGCGCGATCCGCAAAGCGATCACCGACTTCAAAGAGCAGTACGTGAAAGACAACGCCAACGTGTTGGCCGCGGCCTAAATCATGCCCAGCACGATCGACCTCAGACGACGGATCCGCAGCGTCAAGAACACGCAGCAGATCACCAAGGCCATGAAGATGGTGGCCGCGGCGAAGCTGCGCCGCGCACAGGAGCGGATGATGGCCGCGCGCCCGTACTCTGCCGCGCTGCGGCAGGTGCTCGCGTCGATCTCGACGCGTGTGGACGTGGACCAGCACCCGCTGCTCGCGCAGCGCGAGCAGGAGAACAAGGTCCTGCTGCTCATCGTCACCGCGGACCGCGGCCTCGCCGGCGCGTTCAACACGAACATCACCCGCGCCGCGCAGAACGCGATCACCGAGAAGGGCTGGGCGGAAGTCGAGCTCCTGCCGATCGGCCGCAAGGCGCTGGACTTCTTCAAGCGCCGCCGCTGGCCGATCCGCCGGCAGGCGACGCAGGTCTATCAGGCGCTCTCGCTGGAGACCGCGCGCGAGATCGCGCAGGCGCTCAGCGATGACTTCCTGAGCGGCGAGTTCGACGCGGTCTACGTCATCTACAACGAATTCAAATCGGTCATCGCGCAGCGCGTGACGCTCGAGCGGCTCCTGCCTCTGCAGCGCGAGTGGTCGCGCCAGCAGCAGCAGAACGAGCCCGCCATCGACTACCTCTACGCGCCGAGCCCCGAGGCGATCCTCAGCGAGCTGCTGCCGAAGCACATCGAGTTCCAGCTCTATCGCATTCTCCTCGAGTCCGCGGCCGCCGAACAGGGCGCGCGCATGACCGCGATGGAGTCCGCGACGAAGAACGCCTCGGACATGATCAGCCACCTCACCCTGACCTACAACCGCATCCGCCAGGCGTCGATCACGAAAGAGATCATCGAGATCGTGTCGGGCGCTGCCGCCGCAGGACATTAGTTCGGAGAACAAGCATGGCAACGACCGAAACCGCTACCCAGCAAATCGGCAGAGTGGTCCAGATCATCGGCCCCGCCGTCGACATCGAATTCAGCGAGGGACACCTTCCCTCGCTGCAGAACGCCATCCGCATCCTCGATAACGGCGAGCTCGGAAAGGTGCCGATCGACGTCATCGTCGAGGTGGCGAACCACATCGGCGAGAACCAGGTGCGCTGCATCGCCATGAAGCCGACGGACGGCATGGTCCGCGGCATGAAGGCGATCGACACGGGCGCCGCGATTCAGGTGCCGGTGGGCCGCGAGACTCTCGGCCGCATCATGAACGTCCTCGGCGAGCCGGTCGACGAGCGTGGGCCGATCGAGTCCGAGCTTCGCTGGTCCATCCACCGCGAGGCGCCGTCCTTCGAAGACCAGGCCACGGGCATCGAGATGTTCGAGACCGGCATCAAGGTCATCGACCTCCTCGAGCCGTACACCAAGGGCGGCAAGACCGGCCTGTTCGGCGGCGCCGGTGTCGGCAAGACGGTTCTCATCCTCGAGCTGATCACGAACGTCGCGAAGCAGCACGGCGGCTTCTCGGTGTTCGCCGGCGTCGGCGAGCGCACGCGCGAAGGGAACGACCTCTACCTCGAGTTCGAGGAGACGGGCGTCATCAAGCCCGGCGATCCCGCGAATTCGAAGGCCGCGCTGATCTACGGCCAGATGACCGAGCCGCCCGGAGCGCGCCTGCGCGTCGGCCTGACCGGCCTCACCGTCGCCGAGTACTTCCGCGACGTCGAAGGCCAGGACGTGCTGCTGTTCATCGACAACATCTTCCGCTTCACGCAGGCGGGCTCGGAAGTGTCGGCACTCCTCGGGCGTATGCCGAGCGCCGTCGGTTACCAGCCGAACCTGGCGACGGAGATGGGCGAGCTGCAGGAGCGCATCACGTCGACGAAGAAGGGCTCGATCACGTCGGTCCAGGCGATCTACGTTCCCGCCGACGACCTCACGGACCCCGCGCCGGCGACGGCGTTCGCCCACCTCGACGCGACGACCGTTCTCTCGCGCCAGATCGCGGAGCTGGGCATCTACCCGGCCGTCGATCCGCTGGCGTCGACCTCGAAGATTCTCGACCCGCGCATCCTCGGCGACGAGCACTACAACACCGCCCGCGCAGTGCAGGCGGTCCTGCAGAAGTACAAGGACCTGCAGGACATCATCGCCATTCTGGGCATCGACGAGCTGTCGGAAGAGGACAAGGTCATCGTCGCGCGTGCGCGCAAGATCCAGCGGTTCCTCTCGCAGCCGTTCTTCGTAGCCGAGCAGTTCACGGGCATCAAGGGGCAGTACGTGAAGATCGCCGACACGATCCGCGGCTTCCGCGAGATCGTCGACGGCAAGCACGACGACATCCCGGAGCAGGCCTTCCTGCTGCAGGGCACGATCGAGCAGGTGCTCGAGAAGGCCGAGCAGATGAAGCGCGACACGGCGTAAGGAACCGACGATGGCCGATCTCCCGACCAAGATCCATCTCAACGTGGTCACGCGCGAGCGGAAGATCATCGACACCGAAGTCGATGAGGTGATCCTGCCCGCGAGTGACGGCGAGATCGGCGTCCTCCCCGGACACACGCCCCTCCTCGCGACCCTGCGCATCGGCCAGTTGCGCTACCGCACCGGCACCAAGGTCGAACGCCTCGTGATCTCTTGGGGCTTCGCCGAGGTCCTGCCGGACCGCGTGATCGTCCTGGCCGAGCGCGGCTTCCTCCCCACGGAGATCGACCGCGCCACCGCCGAACAGGAGCGCGCCGCCGCGGAAAAGGAAATGGCCTACCTCTCCTCGCACGACCCCGAGTTCGCCCGCGTGGAAGCGCGCCTCGAAGAGTCGATCGCGATGATCAGCGTGTACCGGGACCACTAGGACGAACAGGACCTATGGGACTTATAGGTCCTATAAGTCCTATAAGTCCTATTCGTCTTATCCCCCAACCGGCCCCGAGCTTGCATTAACCCGCGCGCGGTTCAGAACCCATGGAGCCCTGGCTCGAACACTTTGCGCGCGCGAACTTTCAGCGCAGCGCCGACACTGCGCACGATCTCAAGACGCCGCTCAACGTAGCGGTGCTCAATCTCGAGCTCCTGCGCATGCGGCTGCGGAAGGTCGTCGGAGACGATGACGAGAAGGTCGTCGGCTACACCCGCGCCATCGAAATGGAGCTGCGCCGCCTGGGACGGATCTTCGACGCGTTCTTCCTCCTGTCGACGCCGCCGAAGCAGGACGACGCGCCGGCCACGCTGGACGTCGCCCCGATCTGCGCGGACGCGGCGTCGTCCGCCGGGTTCACCCTTGAAACGAACGGCAACGCCCACGTTTTCGGCCACGAGGCGAGAATCCGGCAGGCATACAAGCTGTTCTTCGAGGGCGCGTCGAAGGCCATCGCGGAACGGAACGCTGTCGCAGAGCTCGACGACGCCCGCTACACCGTCACGCTCGCAGGCAACCCTGCCGCACCGGACTTCGAGCTGACCAAACTATTCAAGTTCTATTACACGGACGCCGAGGGAAACCCGGACCTGTCGCTCGCGGTTGCCCGGCTCATCGCCGAGACTTATGGTGGTGAGCTGTACGCCGCGGTCGAACGTGATAAGGTCATCCTTCGCCTGTCCTTACCTTTGGGAGCACAATGAAAAGAGTCCTCATCGTCGATGATGATCGCGCCACCAGCGCCGGCATGGCCGACGTCGTGGAAGAGTGGGGCTATGAGCCGGAGGTCGCCGATACGGTCAAGGCAGGCTGGGCCTCCATCAACAAGCTCATTCCCGACGTCGCAATCGTCGACCTCAAACTCCCCGACGGCTCCGGCCTCGATCTGCTGCACCGGATCAAAGAAACCTATCCCGACGTCTCGGTGATCATCCTCACCGGACACGCCACCGTCGATTCCGCCGTCAAAGCGCTCAAAGTCGGTGCCGAGGACTACGTCACCAAGCCGGTCGACCTTCCCCGCCTGCAAGTCATCCTGAAGTCCGTCGAGGACAAGCAGTTGATGAAGCAGGAGATCATCGAGCTCCGGCGCCAGCTCCAGAAGATGGGCGCCCTCGGGCACCTCGTCGGCAAGTCGCCGCGCATGCAGCGGCTGTTCGAGGAGCTGGAGATGGTCGCGAACACGGACGCGAACGTCTTCATCGTCGGCGAGTCGGGCTCGGGCAAGGAAGTCGTCGCCAACACGATCCATTACCTCTCGCGCCGCCGCAACAAGCCGTTCATCGCCTTCAACTGCGGCGCGATCTCCCCGACCCTCATCGAGTCCGAGATCTTCGGCCACGAGAAGGGCGCGTTCACGAACGCCATCAAGCGCCGCGAGGGCTACTTCGAGCTGGCCAAAGGCGGCACGGTGTTCCTCGACGAGATCACGGAGATGCCGATCGAGCTGCAAGTGAAGCTCCTGCGCGTGCTCGAGGAAGGCAAGTTCCGCCGCGTGGGCGGCAATGACGAGATCAACATCGACGCACGCATCATCGCCGCCTCGAATCGCGATCCGCAGAAGGCCATCGTGGACGGCAAGATGCGTGAGGATCTCTACTACCGCCTGAACGTCTTCCCCATCGATGTGCCGCCGCTGCGGCAGCGCCTCGAGGACATCCCGCTCTTCTCGCATTTCTTCCTCCAGAAGCTCAACGAGACCGAGGAGAAGAAGGTGGAGAAGATCGACCCGGAATTCATCGAGGCGTTGCAGGCCTATGAGTGGCCGGGCAACGTGCGCGAGCTGCGCAATGTGGTGAACCGGGCGTTCATCATGGCCCGCACCGACACGCTCACGGTCGAGTGTCTGCCTGACAAGCTCGCGGGCAATCGCCGGAAGCGTTCCAAGGACGCGGTCACGATCCCTCTCGGCCAGCCGATGGAAGAAGTCGAGCGCATCGTCATCGAAGAGACGCTCAACATGACCGACGGCGACCGCCGCAAGACCGCCGAGATCCTCGGCATCTCGTACAAGACGCTCTACAACAAGACCAAGAAGTACAAGAGCGCCGGCGGCGAGGACGAGGACGAGGAGTAGTCACGCCGCGCGCGCGTACAGCGCGCGCGCGCTCGACACCGCGGCCCACCCGATCGCGGCCCAGGCGACGAGTCCGAGCACACCGACCCACACCGGGTTCGTGCTCCCGCTTGCCCACAGCCACGGCCAGCCGTGCGACCAGCTCGTGTAGACGGCGAAGAGGAACGCGGAGATCAGCCCGTGCAGGATCAGCGTCTGCGGGCGCCGGAGAAAGAACGCCGGGTACGGCAGCAGCCACATTAAATACTGCACGCCGAATCCGGGTCCGAGGAAGAGGACGAGCAGGAACGCGAGGCCGGTGACGCGGATCAGCCGCTGCGGCTCGATGACCCCGTGGAACGCCCGCCACGCCTCTACACCCCATAGAGTGAGCATGGCCAGGATCAGCAGCGGTGTGAGAAACGTCGACGAGTCCTCCGGGACGATCTGCGGGAAGGCGAAGCCGATGATGTTGAGCGCGAGGTGGACTCCCCACGCGCCGCGCCACCCTGTGTAGCCGAAGACGTTCCGGATCGCGGTCCAGCCGCTGGCCACGACCGGCGGAATGAAGACGATCGCGCCGAGGGCTGCCGAGGCGAGCAGGAACTGCACACGCGCTTTCCAGCCGCGGAAGCCGAACAGCAGCAGCGGGAGCGCAGCGAACGCGATGATCTTGATCCCGACCGCCGCGGCGATGAGCAGGCCGGCCACGATCGGGCGCTGACGGACGGTGGCCAACAGCGCCAGCACGATGAACATCACCATCAGTGGATCGGAGTTGCAGTGAAACGCACTGATAAAGATCGACGCGGGCGAGAGGAAGAACACCAGCGCGACCCAGACCGCCTTCCCGCCCACGTGACGGGCGAGAGCGACCAGCGCCAGTGCGGTCACCACGTCCGCCACGCTCATGAGGATCCGGAACGCGTCGAAGAAGTGCAGTCCGAGCGTCCCGCCCAGCTTCCAGGTCCAGTATGCGACCTCCAGGCCGAGGGTCGGATGGTTGATCAGACGGGAGGCCTGGTAGGAGCGCAGGACGCCGAGTTGATCGACGTAGAGGACGTGCCGGAGCCAGTTTGAAGCGTCGACGGTGCCGATGGACGTCGCGATCTGGACCGCCCTCAGGATCACCCCGAGAACGATCCCGCCGGCGAGCACCGCCGGCTCCGGCACGGTCCGCGTGGCCCAGCTTCGGAGCGCCGTCACGGGCGGGATTCTACGCGGCCCGCTCTCTACAGGAGGTGGCAATTTGGCTGGTCTCCGGACCGTTTGATATGGTCCAGCGCCTCACGGCCCCGGAATTTCCGTAGTCGCGCTGGCAGTTTGGGGCGTTCCGCAATGGCTAAGAACCTCGTCATCGTCGAGTCTCCCGCAAAAGCGAAGACGATCAACAAGTTCATCGGGAAGGACTACGTCGTCAAAGCATCGGTCGGCCATGTCCGCGATCTCCCGAAGAGCGAGCTCGGAGTCGACGAGGAAACCTTCCTCCCGAAGTACGAGGTCCTCGAAGGAAAAGAGAAGGTCGTCAGCGAGCTGAAAGCCGCCGCGAAGAAGGCCGACACGATCTACATCGCGTCGGACCCTGATCGCGAAGGGGAAGCCATCGGCTGGCACGTGATGAAGCTCCTCGGCACCGACGCGACGAAGGTGCGCCGCGTCCTCTTCCACGAGATCACGAAGAAGGCCGTACAGAAGGCCATCGACCAGCCGGGCGAGATCAACATGAACAAGGTCAACGCCCAGCAGGCGCGCCGCGTTCTGGATCGCCTCGTCGGCTACAAGATCTCTCCCCTCCTCTGGGACAAGGTCCGCCGCGGACTCTCCGCCGGACGCGTGCAGTCGGTGGCGATGAAGATGATCGTCGACCGCGAAGAGGACATCAAGGCGTTCGTCCCGGTCGAGTACTGGTCGTTCGCCGCCCGCCTCTCCGCGCAGCAGCCGCCTCCGTTCGTGGCGAAACTGACGAAGATCGACGGCAAGAAGGCCGACGTCACGAACGAAGAGACGGCCCGGAAGATCGAGGCCGCGCTCAAGTCGGGCCAGTACGTCGTCACGGAAGTGGCGCGCAAGGAGCGCAGGCAGTCCGCCGCGGCGCCGTTCATCACCTCGACGCTCCAGCGTACCGCGTACAACCGGTTCAAGTGGCCGGTGAAGCGCACCATGCAGGTCGCCCAGAAGCTCTACGAGGGCAAGGAGCTCGGCACGTTCGGGTTCGCGGGTCTCATCACCTACATGCGTACCGACTCGGTCCGCACCAGTGAAGAAGCACTCACGGAAGTGCGATCTTATATCGCTGCTAAATATGGCACCGATATCCTTCCCGAAAAACCAAACGCATATAAGGTCAAGAAAGCTGCACAAGCGCAGGACGCGCACGAAGCCATCCGCCCGACGTCCATGGATCTCGACCCCGAGAAGGTCAAGGATTTCCTGACCCGCGAGGAGTACGGCCTCTACAAGATGATCTGGGACCGCTTCGTCGGCTCGCAGATGAAGCCCGCGCTCTTCGACGTCACGGACGCCGACATCACGGTCGGCAACCTCACCGTCCGCGCCTCGGGCGAAGTGCAGAAGTTCGCCGGCTTCCTGGCGGTCTTCCAGGATGCACCGGGCGAGGATGACGAAGAGGATGCCGACGGGAAAAAGAATGACAAGGCGCTGCCGCCGCTGAACGAAGGCGACGTGCTGCAACTCCTCGACCTCGACACGAAGCAGAACTTCACCCAGCCGCCGCCGCGCTACACCGAAGCGACGCTGGTGAAGGCGCTCGAAGAGAACGGCATCGGCCGCCCGTCGACGTACGGCGCAATTCTCACGACCATCCAGGCCCGCGACTACACGTACAAGCACGACGGCAAGTTCCACCCGACGCACCTCGGCGCGCTCGTGGTGAAGCTGCTGAAGGCCTCCTTCGGCGACATCATCGACGAGGGCTACACCGCCAACATGGAGGTGAAGCTGGATGACGTCGAAGAGGGCAGCCTCGACTGGACGGACCTCATGCGCGAGTTCTCCGTCAAGTTCAACGCGGACCTCGAGCGCGCCGCTACGGAGATGACGCAGGTCAAAGGCACGGGTCTCGAAACCGACGAAAAGTGCGAGACCTGCGGCTCGCCGATGGTCATCAAATTCGGCCGCTTCGGCGAGTTCCTGGCCTGCTCGAACTACCCGGAGTGCAAGACCACCAAGGAAATGCCGAAGGGCGACGCCGCGGAAGCGACGTCAGACGACGAGCAGATCATCTGCGACAAGTGCGGCAAACCGATGGCGCTCAAGCGCTCGCGGTTCGGCCAGTTCTTCGCGTGTACGGGCTACCCCGACTGCAAGAACACGAAGGACCCGAAGCTGATGAAGCAGGCCGCGAACCTGCCGACTGAACCGCAGCCTCCGTGCGAGAACTGCGGCAAAGAGATGGTCCTGAAGAGCGGTCGCTACGGCCCGTTTTACTCGTGCTCCGGCTATCCGGAGTGCAAGACCATCCGCAAGATCGGACGCGGCGGTAAGTCGTCCACGCCTGCGAAGCCGACGGGCGTGAAGTGCCCGAACTGCAAGGAAGGCGATCTCGTCGAGCGCGTCTCGCGCCGCGGGGTGTTCTTCGCCTGCAATCGCTACCCCAAGTGCGAGTTCGCGATGAACAACCGCCCGATCGCGCGGGAGTGCCCCAAGTGCCACGCTCCGTACCTGATGCAGAAAGAGACGAAGCGCGAGGGCCACATCGAGCTGTGCAACAACCCCGAGTGCGACTACCGCGCGCCGATCACACCGCCGGCCGCAGCGAACGAGTAACAAATGTAGGGCGCGGCTTCAGCCCGCCCCCTTCGTGGGTGGGTGGCGTCCCCCTCCCCGTCCAGGGGGCAGGCTGAAGCCGCGCCCTACGTCTTCATCTCCGCACCGCTCGCCGCTTCACCGTATCCAGGCCCACGACGAACAACCTTCCCGCGTTCTGCGTGTAGATCCGCCCATCGACGCCGAGGGACAGCGGGGTATAGGCGGCGCCGAGGGCCAGCTGCAGGAAGATGCGCTCGCGTACGGTGCCGCCCTGGTCGATCGCGTAGAGATGGCCGTCCTCGCTGTTCACATACACGACTCCGCGCCGGTCGACGGCGAGTGAGTTCACGCACCACTCGAACGTCTCCGGATGGTCGTCGACGCACTCGACGCTCCCGTTCTCGAGCCGCGCGCAACTCTCCGTGTTGGTCGCCTTGTACTGCCACTCCACCTGCAGCGTCGGGTCGAGCTGCGTGATGTAGTAGCCCGCCGGCGCGCTCGGGATGCGGTTGGGGCTGCAACTTCCGCAATACGACGGGGCGCCGACGTAGCGGTTCTCCTTCGTGATCAGCGAGAACGTGCCGTCGTGCTGCCAGATGGCCGGCGTGACGTCCCAGCCGAACGGGTACGCGCTGAGGAACCCGCCGTCGGCGGAGAACCGCATCATGTGCCCCTGCGAGTAGTTGTAGCGCGTGTAGGAGCCGTAATAGATCGTGCCGTCCGGCGCGACGACCGGGGACGACGTCGAGTTGTCGTTCACCTGACCGGAGCCCTGCTGGTTGTCAGCGGGATCGACACCCGTCGTCGCACCCGCGCGACAGCCGCCCGGGGTGCCGTTGGCCGGGAGCAGTACGTTGCACCCGTCGTTGAGGCGATTGCGCAGCGAAGACGTCCACTTCAGCGAGAGGTCCCCGTTCACCGCGATGAGCCGGCCCCACCGGGCGTTCAGGTGCGCGCGCGCGACGGTATAGACCGTGCCGTCAGGACCGACGGCCGGGGCGAGATTGATGCCGGCGCGCTGCGAGCCGCACGGCACGGCATCGGGCACCGCATTCGGCGACGGCGGCCAGGGCAGCGTGCTTGACGCAAACTCGCCGGTACACATCGCGGGCGCGTCCGGCACGAGTGACGCGTAGCTCGCGCGGGTCGCCGTTCCGTCGGGCTGCACTTTCACCAGCCATGCGCCCAGGATGTCACTCGTCCATGGAGTCTGCGCCGCCAGCCGGAGCACGTTGTAGTAGAGGTTCCCCTGCGCGTCGATGGTGATCGGACTGGTCACGTACGTCCGCGAATCGAGCGAATCACCGAACTGGCCGAGGCGGCGGGTGATCGCGCCGGTCTCGCGATCGACTTCGAGCACCGTGCCGCCCGTGCCGGCCATGTAGACGAACTCCTTCGTCAGCGCCGCGTGGAACACCGGCTCGAAGCGGGCGCCGCCCGAGGGGACGGGATTCCAGTCGCTCTCTGCTGTCCATTGCGCGACGAGCTGCCCGTCCCTCCACTCGAACTTGCGCACGTTCCAGATCTGCGTCTCCCACGTCTGGAAGCCCGTGTACGTCCCTGACTTCACTTCCATGAACACGTCGCCGCCGTCGCTGAGCGGCGTCTGGTAGTGAACGAGCAGCGCCCCGCCCGCTTCCGCGCGCTCGTTCTCCGCGAAGGGATCGACGACGATGTTCGCAAGCTGTTTCGCCAACCGGTGCGCGTTCACCGGCAGGGAGCCGTTGTGGCTCGGGCCGCCGGCCCACTGATTCCAAGTCTGCTGCTGCGCGACTGCGGAAACTGCCAGAACGAGAGCCAGGAGAACCACCGGAACGTAGCGCATCACGCAGAGTGTAGAGGCATACTTTGCGCCGCATGAAGAGACGGATCGCACTGCTGCTCGTTGTTCACACGTTCGCCATATGCGCCTTTTCGACAGAGGCGCTGGCGGACGAAGACCTGTTCGAGAGTGTCCGCCACGACCCGCTCCTGCTGCGCCGCTTCCTCGAGCAGATGCCCAAGGGCGGCGACCTGCACAATCACCTCTCCGGCACCGTCTACGGCGAGACGTTCATCCGCCTCGGCGCGGCTGACGGACTCTGCATCGACACCGCGGCGTTGTCGTACGTCACCTGCACCAAAAACAGCAAGATACAGGTGCCCGCGTCGAAGGCGCTGAAGGATACAGAGCTCTACACGAGCCTCCTCGACGCGATGTCGATGCGGCAGTTCCGCGGCACCGCCGAATCGGGGCACGATCATTTCTTCGCGACGTTCGGCAAGTTCAGGGCGGTCACCCGCAACCATCTGCCGGAAATGTTGGCCGACGTGGTCTCGCGCTTCGCCAGCGAGAACGTCGACTACGTCGAGTCTCTCTTCGGCCAGGATCTCGGCACCGCCCGCGACCTTGGGCGCAAGATCAAATCCGGCACGCCGTTCCCTGACATGCGGGACAAGTTGTTGAAGAGTGGCGTCGCGGAAGTGGTGAAGCGATCGCGCGCGAACATCGACACCGCGGAAGCGGGCCTGCGGAAGGATCTCAAGTGTGGCACCAGCGACGCGCGGCCCGGCTGCGATTCGACGATCCGCTATCTGTTCGAGACGCACCGCGCATTTGCACGCGAGAGGCTGTTCGCCGAGCTGCTGGTCGGCTTCGAGCTCGCGATCGTGGACTCACGTGTCGTCGGGCTCAACGTCGTGCAGCCCGAGGACTGGTATGCGTCGATGAGCGGCTTCGACGAGCTCATGCAGATGTTTGCATACCTTCGTCCGCTGTACCCGAACGTGCGCGTCTCCACCCACGCGGGCGAGCTTGCGCCGGGGCTCGTGACGCCTGAGGGGATGCGACACCACATCCGCGACTCGGTGATGATCGCGAAGGCGGAGCGCATCGGACACGGCGTCGCCATCGCCCGTGAGCGCGACGCCCTCGCGCTGCTGCGGCACATGTCCGAGCAGCGCGTGGCCGTCGAGATCTGCCTGACGAGCAACGACGTCATCCTCGGCGTCCGCGGCCGGGATCACCCGTTGAGCCTGTACCTGCGCAGCGGCGTCCCGGTCGTTCTCGCCACCGACGATCCCGGTGTATCGCGCGGCGACATGACCACCGAATGGCAGCGCGCCGTCGAGGAGCACGACGTGTCGTACGAGGATCTGAAATGGTTCGCGCGCAACAGCATCGAATATTCATTCCTCGAAGGCGCGAGCCTCTGGGCAGACCGCAACTACGAGGCGTACGCCGCGTCGTGCGAGGAAGACGAGGAATCGGACGACTGCCGCGCGTTCCTCGACGCGAACGCCAAAGCGCGTGTCCAACTGCGGCTGGAGCGGCGGCTCCACGAATTCGAGCGAGGGGATCTGCGCTGATGAATGATCCGATCGACATGAAGAAATGGCGCCTGACGCCGAGCGTGAGCGGACGCACCGCCACAGATGCGGACGTGAATGCCGGCAGCGCGGTCTTTGCCGTCGGGGGCGAGCCCGTCGAGCTCGACATCCCGTCCTGCGCAATCGTGACCGAGGAGGACATCGGCTTGCCGACGCCGGTCATCGTCGTCCAGGCCGAGCGCCTCGAGGACGGCACCGTCGCCGTTGGCTACCGCTTCCTCGACGGCCCCACCGGCATCGCGACGCTCGACGAGATCGAGCTGCTCAGCGATCCGGACGAGCGGTTCAGGTGAGGAAGTCCCGCACGAGCCCGTCGATCAGGTTGAAGTCGATCAGGAATGTGTCGTGGCCGTTGGCGGACACGATCAGCTCGTGCTGCACCGGTGTGCCGAGGGAGCGCATCACCGCGGCGACTCGCTCGCTCTCGGCGGGAGGAAACAGCCAGTCCGTGTCGAACGACACGAGCAGCGTCCGTCCGCGCCAGCGCGCGAAGGCCGACTGGAGGTTGCCGTACTGCTCCTCGAGGTCCATCTCGTCCATCGCCGCCTGCACGCGGATGTACGAGTTGGCGTCATAGAGCGCGGCGAACTTCTTTCCCTGATGCTCGAAGTACGAGTCGATCTCGAACTGCCTTGTGCTGCCGCGGCGCCGGCGCCCGAACTTTCGCTGCAGCGAGTGCGACGAGAGATACGTCATGTGCCCGAGCATCCGGGCGACCTGCAGGCCGCGCAGAGACTCATCCGAGTCGTAATAGTCGCCGCCCTGAAACTGCTGGTCCGACTCGATGATCTTGCGGCCGAGGATGTGCCAGGCGATACCGGTGACCGGGACCGCGGAGCCACTGGCCATGCAGATGATCGAATCCGCTGCTTCGGGGTACATCGCCGCCCACATCAGCACCTGCATCCCGCCGAGCGAGCCGCCGGCGATCGCGCGCAGGCGCTCGATGCCGAGGTGCGTTACGACCAGCTTCTGCGACTCGACCATGTCCTCGATCGTCGGCCACGGGTAGTGCGAGCCGTACGCTTTGCCGGTCGCGGGGTTGAACGACTTCGGCGCGGTCGTCCCGAACGGCGATCCCGGAAGGTTCACGCAGACCACGAAGTACTTCGAGAGGTCGATGGCCTTGCCATAGCCGACCAGGCCGTCCCACCAGCCCGGCTTCTCCTCGGGATCATCGCTGTACTTCCCCGCGGCGTGCGCGCTGGCGGAGAGCGCGTGACAGACCAGGATCGCGTTCGAACGATCCGCGTTCAGCTCACCGAACGTCTCGTAGACGATCGAGAACGGCGCGATGGTCTGGCCGTGCGTGAAGCGAAAGCCCTCTGGAAGCTCCAGCGACTTCGGAGGCTCGGTGAGGAACGACATGGGCGGGCGAGAATAGCAAACCTGCTAGAGTTGTGCGGCCATTCGAACGCCGGTCGACCCTCGAAATCGCGCGGTTTTCGCAACATTTTCCGCTCAGGTTGCTGGGTCTCTCCTGATTGCGGCGGCGGCTCGCGGCGACCTCTGGTTCGACGAGATCTGGTCGATCCAGCTCCTGCGCGACGCGCGGAGCCTCGTGGACGTGTTCGGGATCCGGCACGATAACAACCACGTCCTGAGCTCCCTGGTTCTCTGGTTCCTCGGCGCCACCGCACCGCCGTACGCCTACCGGCTCCTCGCCGTGGCATGTGGGATCGGCAGCCTGGCTGTCATTGCCCGAATCGCGCGTCGGTGGACGCTGGCGGAGGCTGTGGCGGGCGTGGTGCTGGTCGGAACGTCGTTTCCGCTGCTGCTCTATTTCTCCGAGGCGAGGGGTTACGCGCCGGCGATGTTTCTGGCGCTCGCGGCCTATGCACTCATTCAGGAGAGCGACAAACCGTCGTGGAGACGCGTGGCGCTGTTCTGGATCGTCTCGATCCTCGGCGTCCTGGCGCACCTGACCTTTGTCTTCGTCACGGCCGCGCTGCTGACCGTCCGCCGCGAGCGGTACGTCGCGCTTCACAGTGTGCCGCTGTTATTCATCGGCGTCTGGTATCTCGCGTTCGTCCGGGATATGAGCTTCAACGCGCGGCTGCGGTACAGCGTGTTCGACGTCGCCGCGCAAGCAGGGTCGCTGCTGCTCGGCATTCCCGAGCGTTGGCCGGGCGTGGTCGCCGTGATCGCAGTCGGGGCAGTGGTTGCAGGCGGCGCTTTCGCGCTCCGCCGCGCCGGAAACGCGATGTGGTCGTTTTATCCGGCGCTGCTCATCGCCCCGCTGGCGGCTGTGCTGATCATGCAGCCGGACTTCCTGTACGTACGCTATTTCGCGGTGTTCTTTCCCTTCTTCTACCTGCTGCTCGCGCGGCTGATCTGCCGCGTGCCGGTGAAATGGGCGGCGGTGGCGCTCGTGGCGGTGCTCGTCACTGCCCAGAGCGGGCGCGTCTGGTCGCTGTTCGCGGTCGGCAGGGGACAGTACAGCCGCGCGCTGGCCCGGATCAGCGCCGCGACCGGTCCGCGCCGCATCGTCCTGGGAAGCGACAACGATTTCCGGACGGCGATGATCCTCAGCTACTACGCGCGGCGCCTGCGGCATCCGGGCGGCATCTTTTACGTCGCTCGCCCCGACTGGAGCACGACCCCTCCGGAGTGGTTCATCGCCCAGACTCAGGATTTCGAAAAGCGGCCGGCGGCCGCGGGTGTGCTCGCCGGTGGCGCGATGTACGTGCTCGTCGACGAGTATCCATACGCGGGACTCTCCGGCTGGCGGTGGTTCGTTTATCGGCGCGCTCCGGAACGGGTATATTCTTCGCCCTCTCATGGCCAACTCCCACCGGGTACTGCTGATCGAGGACGATGAAGGACTGCGGTACGCGATGCGGGTGGCGCTCGAGCGCGCCGGCCTGGAGGTGACGGTCGCCACCGACGGGCGCGAGGCGGTCCGGGCCATCGACGCCGAGCGCGACGCCTGGTGCTGTGTGGTGCTGGACATGCTCCTGCCGACGATCCACGGGTCGTCGATCGTCACGCACATCGCGCGCACCGCGCCGCGCCTGGCGGTCATCGCCGTCACCGGCTATCCGGACCGCGTCCTCTTCGCCGATCCCTCGGACCGGCACGTCGTCAAAGCGATCTTCCCGAAGCCTGTAGATCCGGTCGACGTCGCCGCGTATATCAAGAGCCGCTGCTCGCGGGGGAGCTAGTACGGCGCCTTCGGCATCACGATCCACAGAATGATGTAGACGATGATTCCGGGGAAGGCCACCGAGAGAATCGAGATCAGGATGTAGAGGAGCCGCACCCACATGGGGCTCCAGCCGAGCCATTCGGCAAGTCCGCCGCAGACTCCGGCGATCATCGAATACTTACGAGAGCGATAAAGGGGCATTTCGTCAGTCCCTCCTGCGCTTCCCGGCGCAGTTGTCCCTCGTAGATACGGCGAACTTCGTCAATGGTTGAGATCTGGCCGGGCGTTTTATCGTCCCGGATGCGGACGATGCGTGGGAAGCGCAGGGCGTAGCCCGATTTGTGACGTTTCGACTCCTGGATCCGGTCGAACGCGATCTCCAGCACCACCGTCGGCTCGACGCGGTGAACCGGGCCGTGCAGATCGAGCGTCGTGCGCTTGAAGTGCTCCGTCATCTCGGCGATCTCGACGTCCGTGAGGCCCGAGTAGGCCTTGCCGATGTTCACCAGATCGCCATCCTTCAGCACGGCGAACGTGAGGTCGGAGAGCACGTTCCGCCGCTTGCCGTTGCCCCACTGTGCGTAGGTGACCACGCAGTCGAGCGTCGCCAGCGCCTTCTTGTACTTCAGCCACGACTTCCCGCGGCGTCCCGGCGTGTAGATCGAGTCAGGGTCTTTGACGACGAGGCCTTCATTCGCGCGTGCACGGGCCGCGTCGAACAGCTCGTCGAGGTGCGCCGCGTCTCTGACCCCGGATGTCATCCCGAGCGTGAGCGAGGGACCTGGGGGCAGGGCGGCGCGCAGCCGGGCAATCCGCTCGCGTAACGGCACCTCGAACAAAACCTCGTCATCGAGATACAACAGATCGAACGCGAAGAACGCCACCGGCGCTTCGCTGAGCAGCTTCGCGGTCACCTGCCTGCGGCCGAGGCGCTTCTGGATGATCGCGAACGGGAGAATGCGGTCGGAGAAAGCGACGATCTCCCCGTCGAGGATCGCACTGCGGCCCATCGCACGCGCCGCTGCCTCGACCTCAGGGAAGCGGTGTGTCACGTCGTCGAGCGTGCGCGAGTAGATGCGTACTTCTTTGCCGTCGGTGTGGATCTGCGCGCGGATGCCGTCGTACTTGTCGTCCGCGAACGCGTCCGCGCCGAGCTCGGCGACGATCTTCGCCGGGTCCTCCTCCGGCTGCGCGAGCATGAACGCGAACGGCTGGAACAGCGCCATCTTCGCGGACGTCAGCGCGTCGGACTTCGCGAGCAGTGCCGTCGCGCCGATGTCGCCGGTGAACATGTTTGCCTGGCGCACCGCGTCGAGCTTCCGTCCGAAGGCCTTGGCGATCGACGACTCCACGAGTCCTTCCACGAGTCCGATGCGCAGCTCGCGGGTGAGAATCTTGACGACGTACCGGGCGCCTTGGGCGTTCACCTTACGGAACAGCTCGGCCAGGATCTCCTTCTTGGCGTTGGCGCCCTGCGTCGCCGCGATGCGGTCCAGATACTCACCGAGCTCGACGAGGGTGATGTCGCGCGAGGGATCGTCCGGGAACGACTCCGCGACCGTGTCGCCGGGGTCCGCGTACTTCGGCCACGGCGCCCAGACCTCCTCGACCGTGCGCCCGCTCGCTTCCGCCGCCGCCTCGCCGATGGCCGCACCGCCGACACCCGCCACGCGCTGGTCGCGCCGCGGGAATGGCGAGCCGGAGAAGAAGACGGCCGCGCGCTCGAGGGAAGCGTCGTCCAGACCGACCAGGTACGTGGCCAGAATCCGCTCCTTCTCACTCTTCTTCGTGGTCGCGGCGATGGTGTTTGCCGTCACTGTGAAGTCAGAAAGCATTTCCAATAGAATCCGCGGCCATGAAAACGAAAGTCACCGTGGTCGGCGCTGGCAACGTCGGCGCGACCGTCGCTCAGGGCATCGCACTCAAGGAGCTTGCCGACGTCGTCCTCGTCGATATCGTGGAAGGCGTTCCTCAGGGCAAGTCGCTGGACATGATGGAGACCGCACCGGTCGAGAAGTATGACTCGATCCTGACCGGCACGAACAACTACGACGGCACCGAGGACTCGGATGTCGTGGTGATCACGGCGGGACTGCCGCGCAAGCCAGGCATGAGCCGCGATGACCTCCTCTGGAAGAACGAGGAGATCGTCGCCGGCGTGACCGCCGAGGTAGCGAAGCGCTCGCCGAATTCCGTGATCATCGTCGTCTCGAACCCGCTCGACGCGATGTGCGAAGTCGCCCGCCGCGTCTCGAAGTTCCCTCGCGAGCGTGTTCTCGGCATGGCCGGCGTCCTCGACTCCGCCCGCATGCGCGCGTTCATCGCCATGGAGCTCAACGTCTCCGTCGAGAACACCCACGCCTTCGTCCTAGGCGGCCACGGCGACACGATGGTCCCGCTGCCGCGCTACTCGACCGTCGCGGGCATCCCGATCACGGAGCTGATCCCGCAAGACCGCATCGACGCCATCGTCGACCGCACCCGCAACGGCGGCGCCGAGATCGTGAATCTCCTCAAGACCTCCGCGTGGTACGCGCCCGGCGCGTCGACCGTCGAGATGGTCGAGGCGATCCTCAAGGACAAGCGCAAGATCCTCCCCTGCGCCGCCTACCTCACCGGCGAATACGGCTACAACAATCTCTTTGTCGGCGTCCCCGTGAAACTCGGCCGCAACGGTCTCGAGCAGATCATCGAGATCAAACTGACCGAGGAGGAGGCGGCGGCGCTGCAGAAGTCGGCCGATGCAGTGCAGGAGCTGTTCGACAAGCTGAAGACGGCGGCGTGATCAGGAGCGCAGGGAGGGGATGAACTTGTGGGCGGCGTCGGTCGCAGCGACGGCCAATTCCGTGAACGGGCGCGTCTCGAACAGATCATTGGAGTATTTTCGTTTGATGCGGCGGGCCACTCGCTCGACCTCCCAATAGATCTGCAGCAGACCTGAGAGGGTCGGGCGGTGTTCCTGCCGCGCAAGCGCGTTCATGAGCGCTCGGAGCACGCTTTCGGGCGTAAAATCGTGAATTCGCGGCCGGATTCCGCCGAGATCGCTGAGTGCTTTGTCGAGCCGGTGCGGAACCGTGTCGAAGACGAACCACTCGTGCTGCGATCCTGCCGCACGTGCGACGGCGACGGCCAGCCCAAGCTCGAATGTCATGTTCAGGCGCGGCGTGCGTGATCGCCGGTCCACGGACATCAACGACAGATCATGGAACGAGAAGTGAGCGCCCGCCAGCAAGTCGTAAATGCGATCCAGCTGATACCGGCTGGATGGATCATGCACCGCGGCTGCCGGCCTCAGACCGTGACCCGCGACGCCGGCAATGAAGGCTAGATAAATACGCTCGTACCGTTTCGCGTACGGGATGTTGATGAATGCGATCCGGCGTGCAACCTGCGAGGTGACGCCCACACTACTTCTTCTTCGCCGGCTTGACGCCTGCGCGCTTCGACGCTGGGCGACGGCGCGCGCGCCGTTCGTCCTCAGCCCGGATCTCGGCGAGCATCTGCTTGATCTCGGCGTGACGTTCCGGAGAAACGCCGAGCTCCGCAGCCACCTCCTCTGGCGTCGGAAACGGAGTTGTGATCAACACCCTTCGGTTGTACCCCTGCCGATCGAGTTTGGCGGTCCTCATCGCCATCTATTCTAAGGCAATTCCTAAGCCGCTCCCCCCACTCCACCCCCCGTGGATTCATTGACGCATCATCCTTGTTGCGCCACGATAACGACCGGGCCTACCTCATGAAAAAACTCGTCATCGACATCGAGACCGTCGGCCTTCCCTGGGAAGAGCTCGATCCCTACGTTCGCGAGTACATGATCAAAGGTCTCTCCGAAGGGGACGCTGAGGAGGCGAAGCGGTCCGGCGGGCTGTCGCCGTTCCGCGGGAAGATCGTTGCCATCGGCGTGATCAACATCGGGGACGGCCGCTCGTGCGTGCTGTACGAGATGCCGGGGCAGACGGAGCCGAAGGTCGAGAAGGCGGGTGCGCGCACGTACATCTCCGGCACCGAGAAGCAGATCCTCGAAAAATTCTGGGAGTTCTTCGACAGCGACTCCCGCTTCATCTCCTTCAACGGCCGCCAATTCGACGGGCCGTTCCTGATGATCCGCTCCGCGATCAACGGCATCGTCCCGAGGCGGGATCTGGTCGGCTACCGCTACGGCTTCCATCCCAACTGCGACCTCCGCGAGGCGCTGAACTTCTTCGGCACCGTCAACGCGCGCCAGTTCAAGTTCAACCTCGACCTCGCCTGCAAGGCCTTCGGCGTCGAAACGTCGAAGGGCGAGGGCCTCGACGGCCGCTCGGTCGAGACCTGGTACCGAGCGGGACGCCATCGCGAGATCGCCGACTACTGCCTCGACGACGTCCGCGCCACCGCGGAGCTCTACGACAAGCTCGCGCTGACGCTGCTCATGTTCAACAACGACTTCAAGAACGCCGAGGAGCGCGACCGGCGCATGCGCGCGGAGTCCGCGGCACAGATGTCGATCATCCCACCGCCGGAGCCGAGCTTCATCGAGTCCGTGACCAAGACCTCTCTCACCCTCACCAGCGCCCTGGAGGCCGACACGGACGAACCGGGCATCGGACGCCATCAGGCCATCGTTTTGGAGAAACTTGTTCACGAGGAGCGCGAGGAAGACTTGCTATAACGGCGCAATGCGCCGCACGCTCCTCGCGACCCTCGCACTCCTGCTCGCCTTGCCGCTCGCCGCCACCACGAAGACCACCCCCACCCCGCTCGACTCCTTCCTGTCGAGCGTGAAACGCCGCACCTTCCCCAACGGACTCACCGTCATCACCCGCGAAGTCCCCGGCAGCGGGGTCGTGGCCGTGAACACCTGGGTGAAAGCGGGCTACTTCCACGAGCCCGACGACGTTGCCGGCATGGCCCACCTCTTCGAGCACATGCTCTTCAAGAGCTCGAAGAACTTCCCGCGCGTGGAGCAGGCGTCCGAGGAGATCGCCGCCGTCGGCGGCAACCTCAATGCCGGCACGATCTACGACACCACCAACTACTACTTCTCCGTC
Organism: uncultured Acidobacteriota bacterium; assembly: GCA_963821585.1. Classification (GTDB taxonomy): domain Bacteria; phylum Acidobacteriota; class Thermoanaerobaculia; order Gp7-AA8; family Gp7-AA8; genus QHVT01. Next base: position 267,212 of record CAWGEI010000005.1, on the reverse strand, counting down.
CCGAAGGAAGGTTTCCGGCGCGCGATGGAGCTGCAGTTCGACGCCATCGCCTACCCGCTCTTCGACGCGGCGGAGCTGAAGAAGGAAGCGGAAGTCGTCATCGAGGAATCCAACCGCAAGCGCGACAACCCGCCCGCCATGGCCTCGGAGCTCATGTTCGCGACGGCGTTCGAGCAGCACCGCATCCGCCGCTGGCGCATCGGCTCGAACGACGTCCTGCGCAACATCCAGCGCGACAGCCTGATCGCGTTCTACGAGACCCTGTACCGCCCGGAGAACATGATCGTCGTGATCTCCGGCGACGTGACGCACGACGAAGCCGCGCGCGCCGTCACCGAAACGTTCGCGAAGATCCCGAAGGGCAAGCCCGCGAAGAAAGGCGGGCCCGCCGAGCCGCCGCAGAAGGCGTTCCGCTACGGCCAGGCCTCCGCCGATCTTCGCCAGGGCTACACCGACATCGGATTCCACACGCCCGGTGTCGGCCACAAAGACAACATCGCGCTCGACGCGCTCGCGTCGATCCTCGCCGGCGGCCGCTCCGCGCGCTTCTTCCGCCACGTCGTCGGCCCCGAGGGCGCGGCGACCGCGGAAGTGGGCAACTACGTGTTCGAAGACGTCGGCATCTTCGAAGTGCAGGCGTCGTTCGACGAGAAGAACCGCGCCGAGGTCGACCGGCGTCTGCTGCGCGAGATCGAGCGCATCAAGGCGCACGGACCGACCGGCTTCGAGCTGCAGCTCGCGAAGAACCTCATCGAGTCCCAGACGATCCTCGGGCTCCAGAGCGTGCTCGGGCAGGCGCAGTCGCTCGGCGACTACGAGGTGAACGGCGGTTACCGGCTGATCGGCGAGGAGCTGGTCGCGCTGCAGGCACTGACGCCCGCCGACGTGGCACGCGTCGCAAAGCAGTACCTCACCACGGACAACATGACCCTCTTCCACTACCGCGCGAAAGACACTCCCGAGCTGACGCGCGATCAGGCGCTGGCGTTCGTGAAGGAAGCCACCACGGGTGCGCCCGAGGCGCCGGCCGCGGAAATCGCAGGCGCCGCGAACGCGCAGGCGACGCGTGCCGCGCGCGCATCCCGCGCGGCGGAAACGACAAAACTCTCCAACGGCGCGACGCTGATCGTCGAAGAGCGCGCAGGCACGCCGGTCGTCACCGTCGGCGTCTACTTCCGCGGCGGCCGCGTGGACGAGAACAGCGCGAACGCCGGCATCACCCGACTCACGGCGGCGGCCATGCGCCGCGGCACGGCCACCCGCACCGCCGAGCAGATCGATCGTGAGATCGAATTCCTCGGCACGCAGATCGGCTCGGACCTGCAGCGCGACTACTTCGGCCTGTCGCTCGACGTCGTCTCGCGCAACGTCCGTCCCGCGGTCTCGCTGCTCGCGGACGTCGTCCTCAACCCGACCTTTCCCGCGGATGGCATCGACGAAGAGAAGCACCTGCAGAAAGCCGCGATCCGCCGCAATGCGGATTCCGCGACCACGCGGCCGTTGCAGCTCATGTACGAAGCGCTGTACCGCAACCATCCCTATGCGTTGCCGACCGAGGGCTATGTGACGTCGGTCGAGACGGTGAGCGCGGATGCGCTCCGCGCCTGGTGGCAGGAGCACGTCACTGCCGACGACGCGCTGATCGTGGTCATCGGCGACATTCACGCGGACGACGCGAAACAGCTCGTGGAGCAGGCCTTCGCAAAGCTGCCGAAGCGCGCGGCGCCGCGTACGTCCGTGGCATTGCCGCTGATGGCCCAGGGCCGCGCGGACGTCATCGAGTACCGCGACCGCAAGCAGTCCGCGATCTCGGTCGGTTTCCCGGCCGTCCGCTACACCGATGACGACTACGTCCCGCTGCGCCTTCTGCAGCAGATCACCTCCGGCCTCTCCGGCACGCTCTTCAGCGAGCTGCGCGGCAAGCGCTCGCTCGCGTACACGGTCTTCAGCAACGTCAATCCGTCCGACCAGGGCGGTGCGTACTTCGCGTACATGGCCACCGACGCGGCCAAGGAGGAAGACGCGCGCAAGGGTCTGCTCAGCGAGCTGCGCCGCCACGCGCAGGACGCGTTCGACGAAACGCACCTCACACGCGCAAAATCCTCGCTGGCCGGCGCGACGAAACTGCAGCGCCAGACAAACGGCGCGCACGTCTTCGAGATCGCTCGCGATCACTTCCTCAACCTCGGCCTCGGCTTCACCGATCGTTTGCTCGCGGCCGCGCAGAAGCAAACCGTGGACGACGTGAAAAAGGCCGCGGCGAAGTACGTCGGCGGCGAGAACTACGTAATGGCGATCGTCCGCGGGAAGACAGGAAGTTAGAATCACGCCCGTGACGGTCTATCGCTCCCGCGTCTTCACGCCCGTTCACGACCCGTTCGCGAACGGGCTGGAGAATTCGTACCGCTGGTTCGACGACGGCTACGTGGCGGTCGGTGACGATGGCCGCATCGCCGGCGTGGGCGACTGGAAGGACGCGCCCGAGGGCGAGGTCGTCGAGCTTCCCGGCAAGCTCCTCACGCCTGGTCTGATCGACACGCACCTGCACGCGCCGCAGCTGGAGATGATCGGCTCGTACGGCGGCCATCTCCTGGAGTGGCTGAACCGCTACACCTTCCCCACCGAGCGCAAGTTTGAAGACCCGGAGCACGCGCGCCGCGTCGCACGCGCGTTCTACGACGAGCTGCTGCGCAACGGCACGCTGACCGCGCTGATCTTCTCCACCGTCCATCGCCACCGCGACCGACATCTTCTTCGAGGAAGCGGAGCGCCGCGGCTTCCGCGGCATCATCGGCAAGGCGCATGATGGACCGCAACGCGCCGGACTACCTCCTCGACGCCAGCGCGAAGCAGTCGTACGACGATTCCCGTGCGCTCCTCGAGAAATGGCACGGACGCGGCCTGCTGCGCTACGCGATCACGCCGCGCTTCGCGCCGACGTCGACGCCCGAGCAGCTCGCAGCTCGCCGGCCAGCTCAAGCACGAGTTCCCCGACGCGTGGGTCCACACGCACATCTCCGAGAACCGCAACGAAGTGCAATGGGTGCAGGAGCTCTTCAACGAGGCCGAGTACGCGGACGTCTACGACCGCTACGGCCTCCTCAGCGAGCGTACGGTGCTGGCGCACGGCGTGTGGCTGACGCCTGAGGAGCTGGATCTGCTCGCCCGCCGCGGCGCCCGTATCTCGCACTGCCCGAACTCGAACCTCTTCCTCGGCAGTGGCCTGTTCCCGCTGTACCGCGTCCTCGACGCGGGCGTCGTCGTCGGCCTCGGCAGCGACATCGGCGCCGGCACGACACCGTCGCTCTTCAACGCCATGGCGGACGCCTACAAGGTGCAGCAGGTCCAGAGCGTCTCCCTCAGCCCCTTCCATCTCTGGTACCTCGCCACTCTCGGCGGCGCACGCGCGCTGACGCTCGACGCGGAGACCGGCAGCCTCGAAGCCGGCAAGTCGGCGGACTTCCTCGTGCTCGACCTGAACGCCACGCCGCTCCTGGCGATGCGCACGGGACGGGCGTCGTCACCCGAGGACTTGCTCGCGGGGCTGATCTTCATGGGGGATGACCGCGCCGTGGAGCGAAGCTTCATCGCCGGCCGCTGCGTCTCAGAGCGTAGGTCAAGCCCGCACTCCAACAACGGCACTGCGTTTGCGCTGTGCAGCTGCTCAGGAGGACCCAATGAGACAAACCCTTCGAATTTCAGCCCTTTGCGCGCTCCTCGCGCTCATGGCTGTTGTCCACTTTTGCGCAATCCGGTCCTACGGCCGGGACAGTCATCGACGTCGATGAAGGCCGCGGCCGTCTGCAGATCGAGTACGACGACCGTACGCGAATGACGATCGAGACCGACGCGATCTCGACCACCTACTACGGTTTCGGCGGCGTCATCGCCGGGAAGCCGGAGATCTTCACCGGCTCCTCGGGCCTCTCGAACGTTCGCCTGGGCGACCGCGTCGACATCCGCGGTTCGGTGCGCGGCCAGGGGGTATTCAAGGCCGACCGCATCACGCTCCTCGGGCGCAACGTCGAGGCCGGATCGGTGGGCGTCGGTACTACGCGGGAGCCGACGAGCTCGTCCACGCCGGTGGATGACCGCACGACCAACACCATAACGACCGACACCGCCGGCAACGTCGAAGGCACGATCCGGTCGGTCAACCAGGACGACGGCCGCCTCGTGATCCAGACGCCGCAGCGTCGGATGATCACGGTGCGTACGTACCGCAACACGCCGGTGCTCTATCGGGGCGAGAGCAACGCAGGTCTCGAACCTGGAAGTCGGCGATCGCATCCGCGTCGAGGCCGAGGCCCGCACGGCGCAGGCGGACGAGATCACCGCGCGGCGCATCGACCGTCGTGCAGTCGGTGCAGGACGCCGGCACGGCGCCCACGGGCGGACGTGTGACCACGATCTCTGGACGTGTGTCGCGCACTCGAGCCGGGACTCGACCGCGTGTACGTCGAGGACGGCCGCGAAGAAGTCCGTGTCGACATGGTGCAGGCCGAGGACGCGACGGGCGACGTGATCCGCGCGCGCGATCTTCGCGTCGGCGACATGGTCGAGATCACCGGCAGCTTCAATCGTGTCGGCGACATGTTCAACGCATCGACGGTGCGTTTCACGGAAGCCGACCGGACGTCCCCTGACGACAACGACGGCCGCTTCGACCGGCCCGCGCTGGTCACGACCAGCGGCACGATCACCGAGACGCTGGAAGACGCCGTGACGGTCGGGCTGCGCGAGACCGACACGAACCAGGTCGCGCGCATCTGGGTCGCGCCGGACTTCGCCGTGCGGACGAAGGCAGGCACGTACGTGCAGGCGTCCACGCTGCGGGAGAAGGACACGGTCCTCGTGCAGGCGTATCGCGACGCGCGCGGAAACCTCATCGCGCAGACGATCCGCATCCGGAACCGCTGAGCAAACGTAGGGCGTGGCTTTAGCCCGCCTCCCCGGGGGCGGGCGGGCCGCAATGGCGTTCACTTTAGGCGAGCGCGCCCCTCACCCGGCCTTCGGCCACCCTCTCCCCGCTGACGCGGGGCGAGGGCTATCGTGGGGTTGCTTCTCGCGAGAGCCAACATTGATCATCCCCTCTCCCCGCGCGTGAGCGTGGGGAGAGGGTGGCCGAAGGCCGGGTGAGGGGCGCGCTCGCCTAGAGTGAACACCATTGCGGCTGAAGCCGCGCCCTACGTACAGCTGAGTCCGCGAATACTTATACGCACTTCCTTGTCGAATCCATCGGAATGCCGAAAAACGAGCTGCTCCCGGGGGTTTCGACGTCTGCCTGCCCTCCGCGCGTCGTGTGCGACGCACATGACGCGATCAAGCGCGCTCGCCGGCGCGCGTGGATCCGCGACGGCGTCCAGCTCTCGCTGGTCCTCGCGGTCGACTATCTCTTCATCCACTGGCCCGAGTCGCGAATGCCCTTCATCGACCGGGACGCGTCGCTAGCGCTCTTGCGCGGGATGAATATCGCGGTCGCCGCGCACCTGTGGCTCGTCCGCGCTCTGCCGAAGTGGTCCGCGAAGCGGATCGCGTCTACGTGGAGTCGCCCGGAGCGCGAGAAGTTTCGCCGCTGAAGAGCACGAGCCGCAGCAGCATCGCGATCAGCACCACCGCCGCGACGACGATCCCGATCCAGAACCACTTCCGTCCCGACGTGTCCTGCTCGCCGCGCTCGTCGATCGTGGCCGAAAGCGTGATCTCGCGGGCGGGCTCGCCGAAGAGCCGCGGCGCGAGCAGCGCGAGGTCGTAGCGCGGCGCGCTCGCTCGCCGGTTTCCGTACAGCAGATACAGCGGCGTGCCCGGGTGGTAGAAGCGCAGTGCGCGCGATGGCAGCAGGAGCTGCGCGGAAGTGATTGGCAGCGTCGCATTGTCGCCTTCGTCGATGACGACTTCGATCGCGCGCGCATCGCGCACCGCGAAGCCGGCTTCGAACGCCGGCGGCAGCAGCTCCGGATCCGCGCTGCGCCACGGCGAGCTGGCGATCGCCTCGGCGCGGCGGTTGCGATGGTTGTCCGGCACGCGGCGTACGACCACTTCCCGATCGAACACGCGCGCGCTGGTCGTGAGCACCAGCCGCGTGCCGTTCGGCCAGGTGTCGTACGGCAGCTCGAGGCGGTAGATCGACGAGCGTCCCTCCGCGGTGCGCTCCGGGACGTTCAGCTGCACTGCCAGCGGCTCCACGCGCTCTTCGACGAGATACGGCACCTGCCGTCCCTCCGCGTCGGCGATGCGCACGTCGGCGAGGTCGTTGCTGCGCGCGAGCACGTGCGCATCGAGCAGCAGCACCGCGAGCCCCGCCTTCCCCTCGGGCACCTTGCGGCTGATCCGGAACTGGTCGCTGGCGATCTGGCCGCCGAGGGGGATGGCCAGGCCGGGGGACACTTCGAGCTTCGAGGCGACGACCGTCTTTCCCCACGCCGCCGTCGCGGCCTGCCGGGACGCGACGCCCGGACGCGACGCCTCGAGGTCGTACAAAGGCGTGGTGGCCTGGCTTCCGTAGCGCGCGTGCAGCGGCGCGCCGTCGGGCGACTCGAAGTAGATCCACGGCTGCGGCGCGAGCCGCGCGCGGATCGCGGTGATCTCGAGCGGCGGATTGTTCCCATCCTCGATCACGAGATCGAGCTCCCGTCCCTCGGGCGCCGAAACCGGCACGACCATCTCGGCGGCGACGATGCCGTCGCGCTCCGTACGTTTCAGCGTCGCGTGGCCGAGTCGTGCCGGGGCGACTTCATTGCGGCCAAGGCGCGGCTCCGTGATCGTCGCGGTGCGGAAGACGTTGCCGCCCGCGACGTCGACCTCGATCGCGGCGATCGGCAGATGCGTCGCCGGGCAGGGCGATGCGATAGCGGCTCTTCCGCGGTTCGCTGGTGCGTTTCGCGAACGGCGCACCGAACGCGGTGATCGGCGCCGCGTTGAGGGACGCCTCGCGCGCCGAGGCAGTCGTTGCGGGAGACGCGCGCGCTCGACCGGTCGTCCCACGTCACGCGCACGTAGCGGTACGTGCCGGCGTCGAATCCGACTTCGGTATGCCGCAAGTCCTGTTCGGGGAGATCGAACACGGTGGCGTCGGCGAGGAGCGTCCATCGTGCGCGGTCGCCGCTGCCCTCCAGCGTCACGCGCTTCAGGAACGGAGCCGTGACTCCTTCGAGCCGCAAACGGTCGACGAGCACGGGACGCCCGAGGTCGAGCTCGAAGCCGCTGGTGTTCTTCGTGGAGGCGACCGGGAGCATCGAACCGTCCACCCACGTGTGAACCGGCGGTGGGGGCGGCACGAGGAGGTAGCCCAGCTCGCGATTCTGTGCGTCGTGCAGGCGCAAGTCGCGGAGATCGGGTTGCGCTTTCGCGAGCAGCGCGACGTCCACGTCGAGCCGGTTCGGACCGCGCGCGCCGGGAGTGACGGCCCGCTCGTGCGCGAACGCCGTGGTCATCACCAGCGCGAGAACCAGGCTCAGGGCGCCACCTCTTCGGGCCTCGCCCGGCGCGCGAGCACGAACTTCTGCAGCAGCACGCTCACCATCACCAGCGCGAACGCGAGACCGAGGAACGACGCGATGCGATAGAGGCCGCCGAGGCGGCCGAGATCGTGGAGGAAGCACTTGAAGATCGTCACCACCAGCAGCGCGAGCGCGGCGCCGCGCGCCGCGCGTGTGTGCAGCGCGATCCCCGCGATCAGCAGCACGATCGCGAAGACCGCCCAGCCGATCGTGTACGTCAGGTCCTGCGCGAGCGACGACGAGAGCAGGTTGAACGTCAGCGTCGGACCGCTCGAGTAGTAGTCCGCGATCTCGATGTTCAACAGGAAGAACAGCAGCAGCGTCCCCGCCGCGCGGGTCGCGCCGATCGCGCGCTTGTACTCACGCGGCGCGAGATAGGCGGCGACGAAGAACGCGATCGCGCAGACGAGGTATGTGTACAGGTACCAGTTCAGGATCGCCCGGTCGCTCGACGCGTGATACGACAAGATGTCAGGGTTGATCGACAGCCGCACGAACACGGCCGCGAGCAACGCCGCCGCCCACGCCAGCAGGCCGCGGTGCGGAATCCGCCGGTACAGCCACACCAGCGCCGCACCTTCGAGCGCCCACGCGATCGTGATCCACTGCTTGTCGAGCTGCAGCGGCACCGCCAGCGTGAGGAACGCCAGCGCTGTCGCCGCGACCATCGCCAGCCGCGTCAGCTGCGGCTCGATGCGCAGCAGCCGCACGACCAGGACGAGCATCACCAGCGACTGCGCGACCGGCAGCACGCCGATCATGTAATCGAGCCCCGCGTCGCCCATCGCGTCGCGGACGATGAAGAAGAACGGCACACTCGCGAAGATCGCCGCGAGGTACGGCTCCACCGCACGCTTCGCGCGTGCGCCGAGGATCAGCGGATAGACGATGTAGATCGCGTAGAGCACAGCGGCAAAAGTGAACGTCTGCCCCGGCGACTGCGTGCGCGCGAGCATCGTCCCGATCGCGGTGAGCGGCACACTGAGCACCGCAAACACGTGCAGCTCGCTCCGCGCCGCCACAACCAGCGTGGCCACCGCGAGCACCGCATGCGTCGCGAGGAGCGTTGCGAAAAGCGGCGCGTCGGCGTTGGCGCCGGCGACGATGGCCACCACATGCCCCAGAAGGAGAGCGCTGATAGGACCCATAGGACCTAGAGGACGAATAGGACTTATAGGTCCTATGGGTCCTATCCGTCCCATGAGTCCTATGACAATCGCCCACGCCGCCACCCCGACCGTCGCCGCCAGCGCCACATTCGGCCAGGGCGCAACCTCCGCCACCACCGCCCACGCCAGCAACACCACCTGCGACATCACCGCCCCGCCCACGAGCAGCGACGACCGCTTCAGATACACCGCGGCCACACCGATCGCGAGATCGAGCACGAGCAGCACCGCCAGGAACGGCCACGGCGGAAACGCCAGCGTCCGCGAAGCCGCCACGAACACCAGGAACGCATGGCCCGCCAGCGCGAAGTGCGTCTGCCCTTCGAACTTCGCCCACGCCGTCGTCAGCACCACCAGCACGCCGAACACCGCGATCACGAACAGCGCGGGAATCAGCGCCGCTTCGAGCGTCGCCGCTTCCCACCACGACGCCAGCACGATCCAGGCGAGGATCACCGCGATCGCCGCGAACACCGGCGTGCGCGTGGTGCGCGCCTGCGTCATCGCGCCGATCAGCAGCACCGCCAGCAGCAGCGCCAGCCCCCAGAGCGCGCCGGACGCGATCCGGTCCGTCGTGAGGAACAGCAGCATCGCCAGGCTGACGAGCACCGTCACGCTGACCCCGTTCGCCGGCAGCAGCGCGCGGTGGAACCGCCTCGCCACGATCGGGACGCCGAGGAAGAGCAGTCCGAAGACGCCGTAGATGGCCAGTCCTTCGTACAACCGCTCCGCGCTCAGATGCCGCACCGACCACAGCGCCTCGGCCACGATCGCGAAGAACGCGGCCACGTAATAGACCAGCCCTTCCTCGTAGCGCAGCGCATACGCGGCCGCGAGCGCGAGCAGGACGAACAGCACGGAGAACAGCAGGACGGGCGACGCGGTGCGCGGCTCGAGCTGGATCAGCGCGGGGAGCACGAAGAGGAGCGCCGCGCCGCCGATGACGACCCGCGACCGGTAGAACACGCCGATCGCGAGGTAGAGGATCACGAACGCGCTCACCCACGCGAGCATCACCGGCCACGCCTCGGGCGTGTACGACACCGCCAGCCAGATCGCAAACGTCAGGATCGTGGCCACCAGTCCGACCGCGTGCATCCACTCGATCCCGCGGACCTTCGCGATGATCCCCAGTCCCGCGGCCATCAGCAGCAGGAAGCCGAAGAGGACGTTGAAGCGCGCGCCATATGCCGGCACGGCCGCCGCGAACAGCGCGAACAGCAGCGGCATCGCCGCGCCGAATTCTCCGAGGCGGTCGAACATGCGCTGCTGCTGGTCGTCGCGGCGCATCCACAGCGCCGTCGCCGCCGCGATGCCGAAGACCAGGAAGACGCCCGCCGCGAGCGGAAGCTGCGCGACGTCCAGGAACTTCGCGATCCACGCCCACTGGTAGACCACGCTGAAGATCACCGTGCCCACCGTCAGCGCCGGCCAGCGTTTCTTGTACGCCACCCACGCCAGCCCCGCGTTCAGCAGCAGCAGGTACGAGAACAGCCCGACCGGGCGGTTCTCGCCCGTCGACAGCAGTGCCGGCGTCGCGAAGCCGCCCATCATGCCGAGCAGGGCGATGAACAGCGACTCACGCCGGATCGACAGCAGGACCGCCACCGCCGTGACGATCAGCATCCCGCCGAACACGACGCCCGACGGCAGCAGGTGCCACAGCGCGTGTACGGCGAACAGCGTCGCGTACAGGATGGCGATGCCGGCGCCGTGCATCGCGTTCGCCGTGAACTTGTAGTCCCGCGCGATGCGCAGCTCGCAGATCACCAGCAGCGCACTGCCGGTGAGCAGTCCGATCGCCGCGCGGATCGGCGGCGAGATCCAGCCGTGGTCGACCGAGTACTTCAGGAAGTAGATCGCCGCGACCACCAGCGCGACGCCAGCGACCCACGAGAACAGCTTCACGCCGACGAAGCTCTCCCAGTCGATCGACTGCCAGAACGGCGGTTTCGGCGGCGCGGCGGGCGGTGGAGGCGGCATCGCCTCGAACGCGGCAACCGGCTCAGGGATGGGCTCCGGCTCGACGACCGGCGGAGGTGGCGGCGGAGGTTGCCAGATCGGAATCTCCGGCTCCGGCGCACGGACCACATGCTCCGGGTCACGGACCACGGGCAACGGGTCACGGACCACGGGCTCCGGGTCACGGGCAACAGGCACCGGCGGCGCCTCCGCCTGCGGCACCGGCCCCATTCCCACCCTATGATCCGCGAGCCACTTCCGCAGCTCCCGCACCTCGTCCTTCGCCCGCTTCGCGATCACGAGCGCGACCACAGCCGTCACCAGCGCAAGAAAAGTCCACATAAACAGTGAGGGCCGGCTTGGCGGCCGGCCCTCTAAGATTACGTCGTTTCGCGGTGCGCGAGTATTTTCTCTCGTCCGGTGAGGTACAGCAGGAGGATCAGAATCACGAACGGGATCAGCGACACGAAGTCCCCGAAGCCCTCCTTCAGCAGCGGATTCCCGTCGGCCCACGAGCCGATCTGCTGGTTGAAGCCGGCCATGAACGGCACGCCCGCCAGGAACGCGATGATGATGCCTGCGATCGCGCCGCCCGCGATGTAGCCCGATGCCATCAGCACGCCCGGGCTCTTGTCGCCTTCCGCCACGAGCTGCTCTTCCGAGAGGTTCTTGCCCGCGTGCTTCTTCGCGATCCACTTGTCCACAGCCCAGCGCACCAAGCCGCCGATGAGGATCGGTGACGAGCTGGAGAGCGGCAGGTACACACCGACGGCGAACGCCAGCGACGGGATGCCCGAGAGCTCCAGCACCACCGCGATCATCACGCCCAGGAGCACCAGGCCCCACGGCAGTTCGCCGCCGAGGATGCCCTTGATGATGTACGACATCAGCGTGGCCTTCGGCGCGTCGAACTTCGGCACATCCTGGCCGTTCGGCAGCTTGCGGATCGATCCGTTGATGCCTGGGTCGACGTAGTACACCGGCTTGCCCGAGTCGTCGACCAGGTACTTCTCCGCGTTGCCGCCCGACGGATCCTGGCGGAACCACACGTTGTACGCCTTCGTGTCCGCGCCGGCGTCGGTGGCGGCGATCGCGCCCTTCACCGTCTCGCGGCCGTGGAACTCCTTCGGGTCGGCCACTTCACCCGGCGTCACCGCGCCCGCCGAGAAGCCCTGCGGCGCCGTGCCGACCGGTACATAGACCGAGCCCGCGTCGTTCAGCTTGAGCAGGATCGGTCCGAGCACCAGGGCCGAGGCCAGCGCGCCGATGAGGATCGCGATTTGCTGCCGGCTCGGAGTGCCGCCGACGAGGTAGCCCGTCTTGAGATCCTGAGACGTCGTGCCGCCGTTCGACGACGCGATACAGACGATCGCGCCGATCGACAGCGCCGTTACGAAGTAATTGCTCCCTGTCCATCCGAGGACCACGAAGCAGAGGCACGTCAGCAGCAGCGTCGCCACCGTCATGCCCGAGATCGGATTCGACGAAGAGCCGATCTCACCGGTCAGGCGCGAGGACACCGTGACGAAGAGGAAACCGAAGACGATGATCAGCAGCGCCGCGGCGATGCGGGCCGCGATGCCGGTGCCGCCGACATACAACGGGTTCGAGAAGGCGATGACCACGATGAGGGCGATGATGCCGATCAGCACCAGCTTCATCGACATGTCGCGGTCGGTGCGCGGAACGGCCGGCGAGTCCACACCCTTCGTGCTCGACAGATCCTTCAGGCCGCCCTTCATGCCGTGCCAGATGACCGGCAGCGAGCGGAACACGCTGATGATGCCGCCCGCCGCGACCGCGCCCGCGCCGATGTACAGCACGTACGCGTTGCGGATCGCGCCCGGGCTCATGTCCTTGATCAGCGCCGTCGTCTCCGGCGCCAGCGGCCCGGCGAGGGACTCGCCGAAGAACTTGATCATCGGGATGAGCACCAGGTACGCGAGCACACCGCCCGCGCACATGATCGCCGCGATGCGCGGTCCGATGATGTAGCCGACGCCGAGGAGCTCGGGCGAGACTTCCACCGAGACCGACGCCGCGTTGAACGGCCGTCCGAAGATCTTCTCCGGGACGTCCTTCCACGCGCGGAAGGCGATGTTCAGGGTCTTGTAGACCAGGCCGATGCCGAAGCCGGTGAAGATCGTCTTCGCGCTCGTGCCGGCGCCGCCGAGGGCTGCCTGCTCGCGCTTGGCGGCTTCGGACGCGGCTGCGCGCGACTCGTCGCTCGCCCCCGCCTTCAGCACCTCCGCGCACGCCGTCCCCTCGGGGTACTTGAGGATGCCGTGCTGCGCGACGATGAGCGCCCGCCGGAGCGGGATCATCATCAGGATGCCGAGCAGTCCGCCCAGGATCGCCACGAGCATCACCCGGGTGATCTCGAGGTCGAAGCCGAGGATCAGGATCGCCGGCATCGTCACGCCGACGCCGAAGGCGATGGACTCGCCCGCGGAGCCCGCGGTCTGGACGATGTTGTTCTCGAGGATCGTGGCGTTCCGCGCGCCCATCTTGGAGAGGATGCGGAAGAGGGTGATGGAGATGACGGCGACCGGGATGGAGGCGCTGACCGTCAGGCCGACTTTCAGAACCAGGTACAGCGACGACGCGCCGAAGATCATCCCCAGAATCGTGCCGACGATCACGGCGCGCGGCGTGAGCTCGCGCAGGGTGGTCTCCGGAGCGATGTACGGCGTGAACGGCTCCGGACCTTCGGGTTGGAACCCGACTCTGTCCGGATGCCCTTGCGGAACACTCATGTGGGTCTCCCCCTCACCGCTAAAGTCCGAGCATTGTAGCCCGGGAGGTGCAACGGTTCCCGTGCGCCTTCGGTTCGGGGGCCCAGACGTGTTTGCCGCTTCGTGTCGGCCGCCGCCGTCCCGGCGGCTGATGTGGCGGCGTCCCGCGCCGCCACCTGGGTGGGCGGGGGAAGGGTGCGTCCTCCCGAGAGCCCGGGCGGCGAGGACGCCGCCCGATCAGCCGGCGGGACGCCGGCGGTCCGTGAGACCGTGCCGGTTCGTGTCGGACCGCCGCCGTCCCGGCGGCTGATGTGGCGGCGTCCCGCGCCGCCACCCGGGTGGGCGGGGGAAGGGTTCGTCCTCGCGAGTGCCCGGGGGGCGGGGACGCCGCCCGATCAGCCGGCGGGACGCCGGCGGTCCGTGAGACCGTGCCGGTTCGTATCGGACCGCCGCCGTCCCGGCGGCTGATGTGGCGGCGTCCCGCGCCGCCACCTGGGTGGGCGGGGGAAGGGTGCGTCCTCGCGAGAGCCGGGCAGCGGGGACGCCGCCCGAACAGCCGGCGGGACGCCAGCGGTCCGCCAGACCGTGCCGGTTCGTGTCGGACCGCCGCCGTCCCGGCGGCTGATGTGGCGGCGTCCCGCGCCGCCACCTGGGTGGGCGGGGGAAGGGTTCGTCCTCGCGAGTGCCCGGGCGGCGGGGACGCCGCCCGATCAGCCGGCGGGACGCCGGCGGTCCCTCAGACCGCGGCGACCGTCGCGTTCCGCAGATACCGCCCCGTAATCGACCGCTCGTTCGCCGCGATCTCCTCCGGCGTCCCCTCCGCCACAACCTCACCGCCCTGGTCGCCGCCGTCGGGGCCGAGGTCGATCACCCAGTCCGACTGTTCGATGAGCTGGATGTTGTGCTCGATCACGACGACGGAATTGCCGCGGTCGATCAGGTCGCGGAAGGTGCGGATGAGCACCTGCACGTCGGTCGCGGCGAGGCCAGTCGTGGGCTCGTCGAACAGGAACAGGCGCGGCTTCTCGCTCTTGGCGGCGGTCTCGGCGAGGAACGACGCCAGCTTCAACCGCTGTGCCTCGCCGCCGGAGAGGGAGTCGGTCGACTGGCCGAGGCGCAGGTAGCCGAGGCCGACGGAGCGCAGCGCGTCGAGCCGCTTGAGCAGCGCGCGCCGGGCGACGAAGAACCGCGACGCCTCGTCCACGGTCATCTGCAGGATGTCGTTCACGTTCTTGCCTTTGAACGTCACCTTCATGACCTGTTCGCCGAAGCGGCGGCCGTCGCACTTCTCGCAGACGACTTCGACGTCGGCGAGGAACTGCATGTCGATGGTCACGACTCCCGCACCCTGACAGACCTCGCAGCGCCCGCCCTCGGTGTTGAACGAGAACATGCCCGCGGTGACGCCGTGCAGCTTCGCGCCCGTGGTCTCGGCGAGCAGCTTGCGGACCTCGTCCCACGCCTTGATGTACGTCGCGGGATTGGAGCGCGAGGAGCGGCCGATCGGCGACTGGTCGACGAGCTCCATGTCATAGATCAGGTTCGTCCCTTCCAGCGCGTCGACCTTGCCGGTGTCGAGCCCCGCGACGCCGCGGATGTCGCGGCGGTAGCGGTTGAACAGGCAGTTGCGGATGAGCGTCGACTTCCCTGATCCCGAAACGCCGGTAACGGCGACGAGCTTGCCGAGAGGGATGTCGACCGTGACGTTGCGGAGGTTGTTCTGGCGTGCGTTCACGATGCGAATCGCCCCGCCATTGTCATCCTGAGCCGGGGAGACGGCGAAGGACCCCGCGCCGTCCTGCGCCGCGCGTGCAGGCCCCGCATACAGCACCTCCCCTCCGTACTCCCCCGCGCCCGGCCCCAGCTCCACGTGATAGTCCGCGCCCGCGATGATCGTCGGATCGTGCTCGACGACGATCACCGTGTTCCCCGCGTTCTTCAGGCGCCGCAGCACGGTCAGCAGCCGCTCCGAGTCGCGTGCGTGCAGACCCACGGTCGGCTCGTCGATCACGTACATCGTCTCCGTCAGCGACGACCCGAGGGCCGCGGCGAGGTTGATGCGTTGCGACTCGCCGCCGGAGAGCGTGCGCGTCTGGCGGTCCAGCGTGAGGTACGACAGACCGACTTCGTCGAGGTACACGAGGCGGTTCACGATCTCCCGGCGCAGGTGCCCGGCGATCTTCTCCTCGCTCTTGGACATGGCCAGGTACTCCCAGAAACGGCGCGCGCTCTTGACGTCCATTCCGAAGAGCTGGCCGACGGTGAGGTCGCGGAACTTCACGTTGTCCACGACGTTCTTCAGCCGCGATCCGCGGCACTGCGGGCAGGTCTCGTAGCTGCGGTACTTCGCCAGCTTCACGCGGACGTGGATCTTGTACTTCTTCGTCTCCAGCCACTCGAAGAAGCCTTTGATGCCGTACCACTTTCCGCGGCCGTTGTAGAGGACGTCCCACTCGGCTTCGGACAGGTTCTGGATCGGGACGTCGAGGCGCAGCTTGTACTTCGCCGCGGCTTTCCCGAGGTCGTCGTAGCAGTCCTCATAGCCCGCGGAGTTCCACGGCGTGATCGGCTGCTCGTCGAGGCGCAGCGCGCGGTTCGGGATCACCTTCTCCAGGTCGATGCCGATGATCCGTCCGTAGCCCTGGCACTCCGTACACGCGCCGAGCGGGGAGTTGAAGGAGAACATGTGCGGCGTCGGCACGAGGAACTCGGTGCCGCACTTGTTGCAGGCGAAGTGGGACGTGAAGCGGTGCGAGTGCCACTCGCCGTCGTCGTCGACCAACACGTTCACCGTCCCCTTCGACACCTCGAAGGCCTGCTCGATCGCTTCCGTGATCTGCGTGCGCCGCTCGGCGTCGATGCGCAGCCGGTTGATGACCATCTCGAACGACGTCGCGCCTTTCGTGTCGAGCTCGTTCAGGTCGTGGATCTCACCGCCGATCCAGGCACGGTAGTAGCCGGCCTTCACGAGCTGCTCGACCACGATGTCGACGTGGCTGGCGTCAAAGAAGATCGGCGCGAGGACGACCGCGCGGCGGCCCGCGAGCGTGGCCAGAATCTGATCGGTGATGGACTCCGGGTTCTCCCTGCGCACGGAAACGCCGCAGTCGGGACACCAGGTCTCGCCGCAGTAGGTCATGAAGAGGCGGATGTGGTCGGCGAGTTCGGTGGCGGTCGCGACGGTGGAGCGCGCGTTCTTGACGGAGTTCTTCTGTTCGATCGCGATGGCCGGCAGGATGCCGTCGATCTGGTCGACGTCCGGCCGGTCGATGCGCTCCAGGAACTGCCGCACGTACGTCGACATCGACTCGACGAACCGCCGCTGCCCCTCGGCATACAGCGTGTTGAACGCCAGCGACGATTTCCCCGACCCGGACGGGCCGGTCACGACCGTCAGCTGCCGCTGCGGGATGTCCACCGAGACGTTCTTCAGGTTGTGGGTCCGCGCCCCGCGGATGGAGATGGTGCGGTCGGGCATTCGATGAGAGAACGTTGCCGGACCGCCTCGCGCTTCCCGCAGAATGTCTCTCCATGACCCGCCTCCATCTGGGGTGCGGCACGGTGGTCCTGCCGGGCTGGATCAACGTCGACGCGCACCCGTATCCCGGCGTCGATCGCGTACTGGACGTGCGGCAGGGGCTGCCGTTCGAGGAGGTGGAGCACGTCTTCTCGGAGCACTTCCTGGAACACTTCGACCTGGACGAGGGGCTGGCGCTCCTGCGCGAGTGCCGCCGGGTGCTGCGCGACGACGGCGTGCTGCGCCTGACGACGCCGAATCTCGACTGGGTGTGGGCGACCTCCTACGCGACGCGGTGGATTCCCGAATCGCCGACGCGCGCCGCCATCGACACGACGCAATGGCCGCACGACGCGCCGGCGGCACGCGACTGCCTGACGATCAATCGCGCGTTCCGGGCGTGGGGACACAGGTTTCTCTACAACCGGGCCATGCTCGAGGATGCGCTTCGCGCGGCCGGGTTCGCGGATCTGGTCTGGTGCGCCTATGGGCGAAGCGTTCACGACGCGTTACGAGAGCTCGAGCGTCACGAGCAGTCGCCTGACACTCCGGACTTGCCGCACCTGCTGATCGTCGAGGCATCCGGGCGCGGGGAGCCTGCATCTGGTGTGGATGTCGCCGAATACTTGCGCGATTTACGCGTGCAGTAGCGTTTACACAACGTGACGGCCTGTTCACCCGGTCGCGGGCCATACTCATTCGATGCGATGGCTCGCGATCCTGCTGTTTGCGGGGAACGTCCACGCCGAGGTTGTCGCGTTTGCCGGCGTGAACGTCGTTCCCATGGACGCCGAGCGAGTGCTCCATGCGCAAACCGTGATCGTCGAGGACGGGCACGTCGTCGCCATGGGTCCTGTCGAGACGATCGACATCCCGAACGGTGCTCGCGTGATCTACGGGCGAGGGCGCTGGCTGGTGCCGGGACTGATCGACATGCACGTCCACGTGATCGAGCGCGATCTGCCCCGTTACGTGGAGAACGGCATCACCACCGTGCGCGATCTGGCGGGGCTGGATAGCGTTCTGGCGCTGGTCGGTACCGAGCACGCACCGCGCATCCTGGCCTCGAGCAGGCTGCTCACCGGCGCGAGCCCGCAGAACCCGTTCTTCTCCCGTCCCGTGACCCGCGTGGAGGACGCGGCGGCAGCGGTCGACGAGCAGCTCGCCCGCGGCGCCACGTCGATCAAGGTCTACGACGGTCTCCGGCGCGACGTGTACGACGCGATCATCGCGCGAGCCCACGCCCGCGGGGTGAAGGTCGCGGGGCACGTCACGCACAACGTCCCGATCGCCCACGCGATGACCAGCCAGGACTCGATCGAGCACCTCTCCGGCTACCCCCTCGGCAGCGACGACCACGGGTACGCCGAGGCATCGCGCGCCGCGGGGGTCTGGAACTGCCCGACGATGGTGGTCTACACGCAGTACGTCACGCGCGATATCCCCGAGCCACAGCGAACGCAGCTCCTGAACGCGCGCCGCGCGCTGCTGACCGCGCTCGACGAAGCGGGTGCGCGCATCCTCGCGGGCACAGATGCGGGCTATCTCGTCCCTGCGGGAACGTCGCTCCACGAGGAGCTCGCGGAGCTGCTCGCGGCGGGCCTGACGCCGTACGAAGCCCTCCGCGCCGCCACGCGCGCGGCCGGCGAGTACCTCGACGATCCCACCCTCGGCGTGATCGATGTCGGGGCCCGCGCGGATCTCGTACTCGTCGCCGAGAACCCGCTGGAGAATCTCGCCACGCTGCGCAATCCCGCGGGTGTCCTGCTGCGAGGGACGTGGATCCCCTACGCGCGTCGCCGCGCGGTGCGGCCTTGAGGTAGGGCGCCGAAAGGCGCGCCGGCCGCCGGCCGGCCGGTCCACCGGCGGCTCGCCGGTACCATCACACCGACATCACGCCTTTGGGGCCGATATCACGCCCTTTGAGGCCGACTTAACGCCTTTTGAGACCAACTTAACCGCCATTGGGCGTGATGTAAGCCTCAAAAGGCGTTAAGTCGGCCTCAAAGGGCGTTAAGTTGGCCCCAAAGAGCGTTAAGTCGGCCTCAAAGAGCGTTAAATCGGGCCCAAAGGGCGTTAAGTCAGCCCCAAAGGGCGTCAAGTCGGCCTCAAAGGGCGTTAAGTTGGCCCCAAAGAGCGTTAAGTCGGCCTCAAAGGGCGTTAAGTTGGGCCCAAAGGGCGTTAAGGCAGTCCCAAGGGCGTTCCCCTGCCCCCCGCCCCCTGCCCCCCGCGCCCTAAATCCGGATCCCGTGCCGCTGGTAGAAGTTGTAGTCCCCCAGCCGCGTGCGCAGCTTGTCGACCACTTCCTGCGGGATGCGCACCTCGTCCGCGGACGCGTTCATCTCCACCTGCCGCACGTTCTTCGCGCCTGGAATCGCCGTTGAGATGCAGTCATTCGCGAGCACGAACCGCAGCGCTCCCTCCGCCAGCGACCGCGCCGTACCGCCGATGATCGACTTTGCTTCGTCGATGCGCGGGAGCACCTCCTCCAGCCGTTTTGGTGTGAGGAAGTTCTGGCGGACGTCGTCCTTGGCGAACACCGTATCCGGCCGGAACTTGCCGCTCAGCAGTCCCGACGCGAGCGGCACGCGCGCGATCAAGCCGTATCCCTTCTTGAACGCGAGCGGGAACAGCTCGTCCGCGGGCGCCTGATTGAGGGCGTTGTACAGCACCTGCAGCGCGTACCCCCAACCCTTGTTCACGATCTCCATGCCCTCGTCGATCGTCGAGATCGACACGCCCCAGAAGCGGATCTTCCCCACTTCCTGGAGCCGGTCCATGGCCTCGTGGATGTCGTCGCGGCGCAGATCGTCGAGCGTCGGATTGTGCAGTTGCAGGAGGTCGATGTAGTCCGTGCGCAGGCGCTTCAGCGAGCCGTCGACCGCGTGCGAGATGTGCGCGCGGGAGAAATCCTTGCGCAGTTTCCCGTCCGAGTCGCGGACCACGCCGACCTTCGTCGCGATGACGACGTCCTGCCTCCGCCGCGACAGCACGATGCCGAGGAGCGACTCGCTGCGGCCGAAGCCGTAGGAGTCCGACGTATCGAAGAACGTGACGCCGAGCTCGCGCGCACGGCGGATCGCCGCGAGCGAATCCTCGTCGTTCGTCCGTCCCCATCCCAGTGGTGTCCCTGAGGCCTCGGCCGCGCCGCCGATGGCCCAGCCGCCGAACCCGATGTCGGAAACGGTGATGCCGGTATTGCCAAGCTTCCGGTAGTGCACGCTCGTAGTCTATCCCGAGCTAAAGGCGCAATTGCCGGACCTCTTTGATCGCCGGCATGACGCGCAACGCCGTCAGCGCATCCGTACTGAGCGGCGAGTCGATGGTGATGATCGCCATCGCGGTGCCGCCGCTCTCGCTGCGCGCGAGGTTGTACTCCGCGATATTGACCTCGTGATCGCCGAGGGTCGTGCCGACGCGTCCGACGACGCCGGGGACGTCCTTGTTGATGATGTACAGCACATGCCCCTCGGGCTTGAACTCCACGCGATAGTTGTTGACGGCGACGACCCGCTGGTTGTTCTCGTGGAACACCGTGCCCGACACGCACACCTCCTCGGACGCGGACGACGCACGGACGGTAATGAGGTTCGCGTAGTCGCGCGGCGTCGGGTGCAGGGTGGAGCTGATGGAGATCCCGCGCGCCTCGGCGATCTGCTGGGCATTGACGAAATTCACGGATTCCGCGAGATACGGCGCCAGGAGGCCCTTCAGCGCGGCGACGGAGAGGATCTTCGTGTGCCGTTCCTCCAGTCCCCACAGCTCGACCGCGGCGCGGCTGATCGGCCCGTTCATGAGCTGCGCGACGAACGTGCCGAGCTTCTCCGCGAGGTGGATGATGGGCGCGACGCCCGCGTCGGAGACGCCTTCGAACGGCAGATTCACGGCGGAGACGAAGATCGAGCCGCGCAGCGCCTCGACTACCATCTCCGCGGTCTGCACGGCCACGCGGTCCTGCGCTTCGATCGTGTTCGCGCCGATATGGGGCGAGAGGACGATGTTCTTCGCGTTCAGGAGCGGGTGGTCCTGGCCCGGGGGCTCGTCCTCGTAGACGTCGACGGCGGCGCCGCCGATCTTGCCGGAGTTGAGCGCCTCGGCCAGCGTGGCCTCTTCGTAGATCCCGCCGCGGGCGATGTTGAGGACGATCACGCCGTCCTTCATCTTCGCGATCTCCGCCGCACCGATCATGCCGCGCGTCTCGTCTGTGAGCGGGGTGTGGACGGTGATGACGTCGGCCTGCGCCAGGAGCTGATCGAGGGTGACCCGCTGGGCGGTCACGCGCTCAAAGACGGAGTCGGCGATGAACGGGTCGTACGCGACGACGCGCATGTTGAAGCCGCGTGCACGGGCGGTGACGCGCGTGCCGATGCGGCCCAGGCCGATGACGCCGAGGGTCTTGCCATCGAGCTCGGTGCCCATGAACTTCGAGCGCGTCCACTCCCCCCGCTTCACGCTCGCATGCGCCTCGGGGATGTTGCGGCACAGCGCCAGCAGCATGGCCATGGTGTGCTCGGTGGCGGACATGATGTTCGCGGTCGGCGCGTTGATGACCAGGATGCCGCGCTGCGTACATGCGTCGACGTCGACGTTGTCGAGGCCCACGCCGGCGCGTCCGATGATGCGCAGCCGCGTGCCCGCGTTCACGAGCTCCGGCGTGACGGCCGTGCCGCTGCGGGTGATCAGGGCATCGGACTCACGCACGGCGTCGAGCAGCGCGTCGCCTTTGAGGCCGGGGCGGTAATCCAGCTCGACGTCCTGCGCGGCGCGCAGGATGTCCAGGCCGGATTCGGCGAGGGTGTCGGTGACGAGGGCACGGAACGGGATGGATGTCATCAGGCGGTTTCCGGTGTATCGAGCTCGAACTTGATTTTCACCATGTCGTGGGCCACGAACCAGGCATGCAACTCCTGGTCGAAGGGTGCAAATGTAACGATTTTCTTGACGGGAATCAGGATCGCGCGAGTTTGCGACCACTGCTTCACGTCGTCTGGTGTCGGCGGCACAGGACTGGTGACATAAGGCGTGGTGAATTCTATGTAAGGTTCATCAGAGATGCGCCGCCCGCTCATGACCAGGACGAGTTTGATGTATTTCTCCGGTTCGTCCGGGTCGCTCGTGTAGTCGGTCAGGTACCCAACGTAGACTTTGCCGCCGTCGACGCTGACGATCACCGCCTTCTGGTCGAGCCTTACACATGCGAAGTAGAAAATGTCGCTCACGGGAGAGCTTGGCGCGAGACGCCGCGACAGGGCCTTGAGCCACTCCCACACCGGCCGTAAGAGTACGAGAACGCCAGCTGCGACAGGTGCGACGCAAATTCCGACGACGAGCGAGAAAGAGTGAGTGTAGGGGACGTGGTCCTTCCACCATGCTCGTGCGGCGTCAGCGCTCGGACACCAGCCATTGATGCACGGCAGGGAGTCGTAAGAATTCACGGCGGCCCAGAGAAGAAGACGCGACAGGACGAAGCAGATGATGCCGAAGCCAGCCGCTTGGAAGAACCACTCGTAGCTCTGTTTGGTGCGGAGGGGATAGGCGTGCAGGTAAAGGAGGAGGGCGATGTAGCCTGGAATCAACCAGACGACGAGTTCCGCTGCCGGCACTCGTCAGCCTTTGGTTTTTGGGGACGGTTTCTCCTGCGCCGTCGCAGACTTGCGCGGTTGCAAGATCTTTATGACGTCGGCCCATTCGCGGAGAAGAACCTCAGCAGCATCGGCTTCGGTGGAACCGTCTTCCCGTCGTCTGAGTTTCACTGGCGCCATACAACATCACCTCTGCCTGAATGATGCCCGGCGGATGGTAAAGGGTCAAGTCGCTCTACCAGCAGTAGCACCTTACAATCGCGCGCGCCTATGCCAGTGATCGCTGTTCTGAGGAGCGCCGGCGGCTCGCCGGCCGGTCCACCGACGGCTCGTCGGTCACCGGCCCGCGGCCGGTGGACCGGCCGGCTGGCAGCCGGCGCTCCCCGACGCATCGCGCTCATCACACTGTTGCTGTTTGCTGTCGCCTGCGCGACCGCGCGTCCGGGTGAGCCGGTCGCGGCCATGCGCGACTGGATGGACGCACTGAACTCCCTGGACGAAGCGCGCGTCGTCGATGCGTTTGCCGAGGATGCGACGGCGTTCTTCCCAACCGCCAGCGCGGAGCGCGTCGATGGCAGGGACGCGATCGCGGCGGTCTTTCGCGAGTACTTCAAGGCCAATACGAAGAAGACGAGCATCGTCCCGGAAGACCTGCGCGTGCAGCAGAGCGGCGACATCGCGGTGATCACGTTCAACGTCCACAATCCGAGCGCGGTCTCGCGGCGGACGTTCGTCTGGCGCCGCGGCGCGCGCGGCTGGCGGATCGTTCACCTCCACGCTTCGAACGCGGCCCTCAGGCCCGCGGCATAGCCGAGGCCCGCGAGGAGCGTCAGCGACGGCAGGACGACGAGCAGGTAGCGCGCCCACGGCAGCGGCAGCCAGATCAGGATTCCGGCGATCACGACGGCGCACCAGAGGAGCAGCGCGAACGATTTCTCGCGCACCGCCGCCCAGCATCCGGCGGCGACACCGGCAAGGAGCGCGAGGCTCCTGATGCCGCCGTCGAGCGCGATCCACGTGAAGCGGAGCTTCTGGAGCGCGGTCCACTCGATCGGCGTCCGCGCGGGTGAATCGGCCGCCCACAACGGCAGCCGCACGCCGCCGGCCGTCACGGCTGCCAGGGTCGTGCGGAGCTCGGAGATCTCCTGCGCGAAGCGGCCGATCGGGTTGGGCCAGTAGTACGGATTCATCGCGATCGTCGCGGCCGCAAACGCAAGGCCGACGAGCAGCCCCGCTTTCCAGTTCCTGCGCAGAAGAAACACCGCCAGCACCGCGGCGAGCGCAATGCCGCCGTTGAACCGCGTCTGGAAGGCCATCGCGCAGACGAGGCCGAGGAGCATGGCAACGCTGTCATCCTGAGCCGCGAAGACGGCGAAGGATCCCCTGCGGTTCGCGCCGGCCGCGCCTGAATCAGGGGGTCCTTCGCCGCGCTTCGCCGGCTCAGGATGACAGAACAGCACGAGCGGCAAGGTGGCGAATACGAGAGACGCGAGCAGCGGATCGTAGATCGCGTCGCCACCGAACAGCGACGTCATCCAGTGCGCGCCGCACCACGCGCTCGCGATCACGGCCGCAAGGGCGCTGTGCGTCCGCGCCGCGACGAGTGCGATGAGGCCGACCGTGAGCGCGGTCGCGAACAGGGACACGCGGCGGCACGGAGTCAGGAGCGGCAGGTACGGACGCGCGTGGACGTCCGCGACGAACGGCTCGAGCAGGGCTGTGCGCGGGAGGCGCGACAGCAACGGCATCTCCGGCAGCTCTTCCCCTGCGGCCAGCACCGCCAGTCCGAATGCGTATTTTCCGAACGGCCCATTGCTCCGGTCGATCATGGTCGCGAAGTCGTTCCAGCGCCGCTCGAGCACGAGACGCAGTGCGTACGACTCCGAGACCTTGTGCGCCTCATCGACGCGCCAGCCGGCGCCGCGCGTGCGCGGCCATAGAACGACGGAAGTGAGGATCGCGGCGCCGAGTGCGAGCAGCAGAGCGCCGCGGAACGGCAAGGGCCACAGCAGCGCGCGTGCTAGCCGCGTGTCACTTCTCCCAGCGCGTCCAGCATCGCCTCGAGGTCCGCGAGCGGGATGTCTCCCATGTGCCCGATGCGGAACGTCGTGTCCTTCCAGATGCCGTAGCCGCCGCCGAGGGTGTAGCCGCGCTTCTTCATCTCCGCGCGGATCGTCTCCGGCGGCAGCACCGGCGACGACCGCGGTCACGGTGTTCGGAGGCGAATTCGGGATCGCCGGCGAGTTTCGCGTAGCGCGACGACGCGCTGGTGCGTCAGCTCACGCATCTGGCGGTGGCGCTCGGAAGCGCGCTTCCAGGCCCTCCTCGCGGAGGATGTGGTCCAGCTGCGCGGCCAGCGCGTAGAAGTGCGGGACCGACGGCGTCGACGGGACGCTGTCCTCGTCCGCCTTCTCCTTGTACGAGACGAAGTCGAAGTACGTGCCGCGGTACGGATGCTTCTTCGCGCGCGCCAGCGCCTGATCGCGACGCCGCGACGACGGTGATCCCGGGCGGCAGCGCGATGCACTTCTGCACGCTGGCGAGACAGACGTCCGCGCCCCAGCTGTCGAACTCCACGGGGATGCCGCCGAGGGACGACACGGCGTCGACGAGCACGAGCGCGTCCGGCGCTTCCTCGCGAACGACCGCGGCCAGCGCGGCGACGTCGTTCGTCACGCCGGTCGACGTCTCGTTGTGCGTGATCGTCACCGCGTCGTAGTGCGCGCGGTGGTGGCGCGCGAGATGGTCGGCGAGCTCGTCCGGATCCACGGCCTTGCCCCAGCCGGCGTCGAGGCGATCGACCTCGTAGCCGAGCGACTCGGCGATGTTGTACCAGCGCTCGGAGAAAGCGCCGCAGGTGGTGACGAGCACGCGCCGCGCCACGCAGTTCTCGAGCGCCGCCTGCATCACGCCGGTGCCGGAGCAGGTCATGACGAACGTCGTCTGCGACGTCATGAACAGCTCCTTGAGCCCGCCGTTGATGCGCGTGGAAGAGCTCTTTGAACTCGTTGCTGCGGTGGCCGATCATCGGCCGCGTCATCTCCGCAGGATCTCGGGACGGACCCACGTGGGGCCGGGGACGAAGTACTTGCGCAGTTTCTGTCATGGTGATTCCAGCAGGTAAGGCAGCACGGCCAGCAGGGTCGGCTCACTGACGAACACCTCGGCATTCTCCTTCACGCGGCCGCGGGTGTGAACCCCGCCGAATCCGATGAAGAGGTTGACGGCCGGTTTTGTCTCCAGGTCGCTCACGCCGTCGCCGATGAACGCGGACCGCCTTTCGCGCGCGTCAGGATGGAGTGCACGACCAGTTCCTTGCCGCCGGCACGCGCGAGAAAGCGAGCGCCGGTCGAAGTCGTCGTAGTTGCCGTCGTCGTCGAACCGCAGGGCGACGGCGTGGACCGCACGAGGCGCGATGTTGCAGCTTCCGCGCGAGCGGCGCAATCGCCTGGGCGATGCCGGCGGTGACGAGATGGACGTCGACGCCCGCCGCCTGCAGTGTGGCGATCGTCTCCTCGGCGCCGGCGATCGAGCGACGCCACGTAGCGCTCGCCGAGCGCGTCGACGTCGGCGCGTGTGGGACGGATGATCTCGAGGCGGCGCGCGTACACCTCGTCCAGCGGCGACCTCGCCGTTCATGGCCGCGTTGGTCAGGCGCACGATCTCGGGTTGCCGTCCGCGAGGACGTCGATCCCCTCGATGGTGACGAGCGTGGAGTCGACGTCGAAGAAGACGAAGCGGTACTTGATCATGCTTCCCGTCATCCAGAGCCGCTAGACGGCGAAGATCTCAGCGCGCCACGACATTCGATCCCAGATCCGGAGAAGCGCTTTCCGAGAAAATGATCCGGCTCCGCGTCCGGCACGAGCTGCTCCCGCGTCGACGACCCGGTCGCCACCACCGCGACGTCCATGCCGCTGTTGCGCGCGGCGTGGACGTCGAGCGGCATGTCGCCGACGAACAGCGCCTGCTCGGGCGCGCAGTCGCCGACGCCAGCGTCACCAGCAGATGCCGCGCGTCGGGCTTGCGCGCGCCCGCGACGTCGGGGCCGACGATGGCGCGGAAGTAGTGCGACAGCTCCGAGGAAATCGAGGATCTTCTTCGAGAACACCGTCGGCTTGTTCGTGCAGACGGCCATGGCGACGCCGAGCTCGGCGAGCTGCTCAGCGTGGCCTCCACGCTCGGCCAGCACGCTTGACTCCTGGCAGCAGACCTCGTCGTAGCGCGACTCGAACGCCTCGACGACGCTGCGCGGGATGTCTGTGCGCTCGAACGCTCGCTGCAGCAGACGCTTCCACTCCGTCGCCTACCAGGTCGCGGATGCGGCGCGGAGCTCAGATCGTCCAGGCCGTCGTGCCGCCGCGCGTGGTTCACCGCTTCGGTGAGTGCGGCGTACGAGTCGACGAGCGTGCCGTCCAGATCGAACAGCACCGCCCGGTACCGGAAGGCCGGCAGTCAGAGCGCCAGATTCTATCGAGATTCGCGGCCAGCTCGTCGACGGTGGGCCGGGCGTCGTCGCTGATCGAGATATTCGGCCAGTCGCCCAGATCCTTGAATCCTTCCACCAGCACGACGTCGTGATCGAAGTGCACCAGCAGGTCGCGCGGGCGCTCGTACGGCACGCGCGTCGGTACCGCTTGCGCGGAAGATCACAGCCTGCCCCGGCCCGGCGAGGATCACCGGCTCGGCGCCCGCGGCGCGCATGCGCGCGGTATCGCCGCGGTTCTCTTCGTTGAGGTGATGGTGCGTGTGCTTGATCGCCCCCACCCGCAGCCCCTCGGCCACGTACCGCGCAATGAGCTGCACGATGAGCGTGGTCTTGCCCGCACCGGAGAAGCCTGTCATCGCCGCGACCTTCACCTCGGACCTTTTACCTGTTTTGCCACCGGATTCGGAATCCTCCGTCGTATGCTCGTTCTCCACGCCATGCGAAGCTTCTCGCCGATCGCTGTTCCTGCTGGTCGCGCTCTCCGTTCCTGCCCTCGCGCAGGACGCGCCAGGAACCCTCCTCATCGTGCGCTGGAGCCGCTCGGCGACACCGAGCCGGGGTCGGCGCGCGCGTCACGTTCCGTTTCGCCAGCCCGGTCGACGCCGCGCCCGGAGACGGAGATTGCTTTCTGCAGGGGTCGTTCATGCAGGGCGGCAAGGTGATCCGCAACTTCCGCTATCCCGTGATCCCCCGAGCGGCGGCAACACCATCACGGCGGTGCAGACGCTTCGCGGAGGGCGAGCGGAGATCGAAGTGCGGCTGATGCATGACCGGCGACGACAAGGGCCGCCGGTGATCATCTTCAAGGCCGCCGAGAAGTTCACCGTCGACGAAGACCGGCAAACCGTACGTGGCGAGCGCCGATGAAGGTGCGGAGGCGGCGTTCGGCCGAAGGCGTCGTTCCGGAGACTGTCGGCGCGGTGAAGTATCCTGCCGCCGCGCGCGCGATGTCGCGCCGAACCTCTTCATCGTCGAGTCGACGTCCTGCCCGCCGGTGAAGCGCGTGGAGTTCTGGGTCGAAGGGAAGAAGGTCATGGCGCGCAACGCGCCCGCCGTACAGCGCCGAGCTCGACCTCGGCAAGCTGCCGAAGCGGGTGGAAGTGCGGGCCATCGGTTTCGACGAGTACAGACCGCTACGTCGACGCCGACGCGTTCATCGTCAACGAGCGCGACACGCCGCTGGAGGTGAAGATCACGCGCACGGAGACGCCGGACGGCGTCTCGCATTTCAAGCTCAGCGTGCAGAATCCGAAAAGGACGAACATCAAGCAGCGTGATTCTCTACGCGGGCGACCAGAAGCTGCACGAGTGGAGCGGCCCGCCGTACGCGATCGACCATCCCCACAGCGCGGCTGGCGGGCGTGGATTCGTCCGCGCGTCGGCGATTCGACGAACACCGGCTACGAAGCCAGCGGACCTGCTGTTTCTCAGCGGCGACCGGTTCATCGAGCAGATGGAAGTGAACCTCGTCGAGCTGCCGATCACCGTCACGCGATGCCGCCGGCATTCCGGTACCGACCCTCGAGCAGAAGAGCTTCACGGTCTTCGAGAACGGCAAGCCGCAGACGATCTCGAGCTTCAACTTACGCTCGAACCTGCCGATCTCCGCGGGCGTGCTGCTCGACCACTCCGGCAGCATGGAGAAGCGGATGGCGCGACGCCAAGAACGCGCGGCCGTCGACTTCTTCAAGGCGCATCCTGACGAAGGACGACCGCGCGTTCATCGCCGCCGTTCGCCGCGGACCCGTCGAAGCAACGCGCCGTTCGTGTCCGAGGTGCCGACGCTGGAGGCGCAGGTGAACGCGATCCCCGACGCCGGCGGCGGCACGGCGCTCTACGACGCGATCGTCACCGGCCTCTATCGCTTCCGCAACGTCCAGGGACGCAAGGCGCTGATCATCATCACCGACGGCGAGGACACGACCTCGCGGATGCCGTACGACGACATGCTGTCGTACGCGCGCGCCTCGCGGGTGCCGCTGTACTTCATCGGCATCGGCTTCCGCTTCGGCGATCAACGGCGGATGAAGATCGCTCGCTGGCGCGAGACGGGCGGCATCGCGTACTTCGATCCGCCACGTGAACGACTTGCCGGAGACCTACCGGCAGCTGGAGCAGGATCTCCGCTCGCAGTATCTGCTCAGCTATCACGACCGAGAGCACGAAGAAGGACCAGGCGTATCGCACTATCGAAGTGAAAGTGGACCGTCCCGATGCGAAAGTCCGCACGATTCGCGGCTATCTGCCTTAGCTGTCGCGCTCGCGCGCTGCCGCGTCGCGGCGGATCTGCGTCCGTCGAAGGAGCCGGCGAAGATCGCGACGGTGTTTCCGGCGGGCGCGAAGGTGCGCGCTGCTGAACGTCTGGGCGACGTGGTGCGTGCCCTGCGTGCAGGAGATGCCGGACCTGCGGCGATCGACGAGACGTTCGGCGCCGAACTGGCGCTGGTGGGCGTGTCGCTCGACGACATGATGCCGGACGCGAAGCCGGAGAAGGTGCGGCAGTTCCTCGATCGTCAAAGATCGCCTTCCCCAACGTCTACTTACAACGGCAACGCCGACGACCTCGGCGAGCACCTGAAGTTCGACGGCGAGATCCCGATCACCATCGTGTTCGACCGGAAAGGGCAAAGAGCTGTGGCGCCACCAGGGGCGCCTCGATCGGGACGAAAACCATCGCGCGGCTGCGCGACGATTCTAAGGAGGATGCGATGAAGAAGCTGGTGAGTGATTGACGCTGCGTCGCTATCGCGCGGCATGCGCTCGCCGCGCCGGAGCACTGGCGGTGGGCGCGAAGGCGCCGGCGTTCTCGCTGGTGAACGCGGTCGACGGCAAGACCGTGACGATGAAGCCGGACGACGGCGGCATCAAGGTGGTCGTCTTCACCTGCAACCATGCCCGTTCGCGAAGGCGTTCGAGCCGCGGATCATCGAGATCGCCGAACAAGTTCGCGCAGAAAGGCGTGAAGTTCTACGCGGTCAACCCGAACGACGACGCGCAGTACGCGGAAGAGACGCTGCGCGAACATGAAGGCGCGCGCGGAGGACCGGAACATACCGCTTCCCGTACCTCAAGGACGGCGACAGCAGCATCGCCCGCGCGTACGGCGCTCGCGTCACGCCGCACGTGTTCGTGGTCGACGGCAGGGGCGTCGTCCGCTATCGCGGCTACGTGGACGATTCCGCGCAAACCGGAAGAGCGCAAGACGACCGGCCTGACGGACGCGCTCAACGCGCTGATCAACGGCCGGGAGGTGCAAACACGGACACGCGCGCGTTCGGGTGCACGATCAAGTGGAAGGGGTGAGTCTTTCGCGCGCTACGCGGCTCGTTTTCGAGGGCCGCACGTTCCCACCGGCTGAAGCCGAGTGGCTATCGTCTCTAGGCCGCCTACGCGCGGGAGTTCATCCCCGCGTCGCGCGGCGGGGAGACAATAGACCCCGGCTTCAGCGGGGGACGGCGGCGGCTCGCGGGAACGAGCCCGCGTCAGCGAGCGACGTCACTCCGTGATTCGCGCGTACGAGCTTCGCAGCATCGTCACGCGCTTCACGTAGTTGCGCGTCTCCGGGAACGGGATCGACTCCAGGAACTCGTCGGTCGGTTTCTGCGGGGCGGCGCGGCGCCACTTCATGACGTTGCCCTGGCCGGCGTTGTACGACGCCACGGCCAGATAGGCGTTGCCGCTGAACATCTTCACCAGCATCCGCAGGTGAACGTGCCCAGGCTGACGTTTACCTTCGGGATTCTCCAGCCGGGAAGCGGCGAACGGGAGGCGCAGGCGGCTGGCGTGGTCCTTCGCGGTCGGGCGGCATCAGCTGCATCAGTCCCGTCGCCCCGACGCGCGATTTCGCCTTGGGGTTGTAGTAGCTCTCCTGCAGGATGAGCGCGCGCACGAGGTTCGGGTCGACGCCGCGTTCCTTCGCGTGCTCTTCGATCTCCTCGCCGTACTTCAGCGGGTAGTACATGCGGATGAAGTAGCGCGGCACCGTGTCCTGCTCGACGGTGGCGAGTTGCGGCCAGGCCTTGCGCAGTGAGCGGTACATCAGCACCTCGTTGCCGGCGGCGTGGTAATAGTCGGCCATCGATGGCGTTGGCGAAGCGGGTGTTGTCGCGCCGTCGCGTTCCTCCGCACTTCGGCGAACGCCTCGCGCATCGACGACAGCGCGCGTGAGCTCGTACGCGAGCTGCAGCTCCTCCGGCATCTGCTTCTCCGCGAGCTCGCGCCAGTCCGGACCCTCTTCCTCAGCGGATTGGCGGCTTCCCACTCCGCTTCGCGCCGCGGCTGACGGAGTGCTGCGCGTAGAGATCCTCGTATGGCGCGGAGGCGAGCTTCTGGTAGATCGCCCGCGCTTCTTCCTTCTGCCCCTGCCGCTCGAGGTACGCGCGTACCAGTACTCCGACTGCCGGCGTATGTTCGTCTGCGTGTAAGTCTCCGGCGATGAAGCGGAAGAGCTCCTGCGCGCCGTGTCAGGTCGCCGCGCATGTAGGCCGCCCACCCCTTGTCCCAGAAGTGCTGCAGCGCGGGATCGGAGCGCGATCGATCTTGATGATCTGCGGGACGAGCTCCTGGACGTATCCGTCCTGGTTCTTCGTCACGGCGCGATTGAGGCCAGCGCATTCAACGTCTCGACGCGCACGTCGTCGTCGATCTTCAACCGCAGCAGTCCTTGAGCCGCTCGCTGGCCAGCCGGTTGTACTCGTCCTTCTTTTTCTTCTTCGCCAGGTCGACGAGCTTCACCTGGCTTGATGACGGTCTGGTACTTCGGCTTGGTGACGGTCTTCCTCTTCTTGCCCTTGCCGACGCTTTACCTTCACGTGCCGACCTTCTTTTCTCCTTGACCGTCTTGATGGTCTCGGGATTGATCGACGCGGCCACGATGGCGTAGTTCTGCGCCGTGTACCGCAGCGCGGGGATGGCGTACTTGAAGGGACCGGACGTCAGCGGCTCCAGGACTTTGTTCGACTCCTCGTACCTTCAGAGCTGGTGCAATGCGTTGCCGCGCT
Source organism: uncultured Acidobacteriota bacterium (assembly GCA_963821585.1). Taxonomy (GTDB): domain Bacteria; phylum Acidobacteriota; class Thermoanaerobaculia; order Gp7-AA8; family Gp7-AA8; genus QHVT01. The sequence continues at coordinate 235,259 of CAWGEI010000005.1, read as the reverse complement.
GCAGCTGGCGGCCTGGCTTCAGTTCCGGCGCGCCCGCTTCGAGCGCGGCGAGCTCCATGACCGCGTCGAGCTGGTTTCCGCCCGCCATCAGCGCGAGGGCGCGGTCGAAGCGCTCGGACGGCGTGAGCGGCAGCGGCGCAGTGCTCGGCCGTCCGATCAGCGTGTGCACGAGCCGCTCGCGTCCTTGGCCTGCTCGCCGCGGGATTCTGGATGACGATCGCCGCGCCTTGAACAGCGCGCCGGCGACGTCGCCCGCCCGCAGCGCCTGACCGCCGCCCGCCAGCGCGCGGCGGCAGCCACCGTCGGGAACGGTCGCGCGTCGCGCGATGGCCGCGTATACCGCCGCGCTCTTCGCGAGATCGCCTTCGTTTCGTACAGGTCGCCAGGTTGAAGGCGACGTCGTGCGCATGGATCATCTTCGGGTGCGCCGCCACAGCCGCGCGAGCGTCACGCGCGCCGCGGCCGCGTTGCCCGCCGCTGATGGCCGTTGGCGAGGTAGTAGAGCCGGTACTCCTCGACCGGACGCGAGCCGAAATCGAACGAGGAGAGTGCTTCACGGCGTCCGCGCCGTCCTCTCGTCCCAGTGCCTCGAGGCCTGCGGCGAACGGCTCGCGCAGCTTCTGGAGGTCGGCAGGCGCCTCCTCCTTCGAGGCTACGTCCGGCTCGGGATCTCCGGCGGCCGGTTCCCCTCGCCGCAGGAGAACGAACGCGACGATTCCGCCGATGATGAGAAGAAAGACGAGGGCCGCAATCCAGCGGCGACGGAGAAACAGCACAGCTACCACATCCTGCTAGATGGTTGCCATCATCGCGCTATTGCTTAATAGCTGGAAGGAATCTATATTCAATGTATATTGAAAATATAAATGTCAAACAGGATCAAACCGAACCAGCAGCGCTTGGTAGTCGAGTTGGATGCCAACCTCGCCCGCCGATTGGAGGCGTTTCGCCTTCGGCGCGGCAAAGGCGGCAGCAGAATCTCGATCATTCGGAAGGCGATCGAGGAGCACATCACATCTCGTCCGAAGCCGCAACCCATCACGCAAGGCGTGGTTCTTCCTGAAGATACACGACAAGATCTCGAGACGTTCTGTCGAGAAGGCGACGGTGCCGTCGCGGAAAAAGTCATCGCGAACGCATTGCGAATGTACCTCCCGTACCGCCAATGGGGGTTGCAGGCCGAACACCATCCGGAGGTGCTGTCGCCGATGATTAGGAACGAGCTCGGGCCGGAGCTGGCGGGACAGGCGGCACGGTTCTGCGCCCGAACCCGCGTGCCAGCCAAGTGGTTTCTGGAGGAGGCGTTGCTGCAGCACATTGCAGCCGGTGAACGTGATCAGTGGCAGCGGTTTATTTTTCGAGCACCGGGCGGCGTCGCTGCTCAGATTGCAACGTTAAAGGAAAGAACCGGGTTGGATCCTAAAACGCTCGTAGAGCGTGCGATCGACTTTTATGTTGCCGCGCGCGTGAGTTCCGAGCCAGAGCTGAAACGGCGCCTGGAGTTACTCCGTGAGGAAAATGCTGCACAACTCAGTCTCTTCCACGCAAAGGAGAGGGTTCGTTCATGAATACGGAGTTTGTGGCCGTTGAGCTGAGTGCGGAGCTCGCTGAGACATTTCGCCTGTTGTGTCAGGTGGCGGGAGACGAGTCGCGTGATGTTGTCATCGCAGTGGCGATCGACCGCTACTACCAATCCGTTGCAAGAGACAAACGCACATACGGCGGCGAGGTCGTTCCCCTTCGGCTCGTGGACGACGAGTCCCGTTGAATCGTAGGAGGTAGCAATGCAGAGCGCATCAGGTGTTGTATTCCGGTTAGGACTCGTAAAGGATGAGTTCTCCGAAGCCTTCGTACGTGCTGCCGCGGCGAAGCGCGCCGGGGATTCGAAAGCAACACTCAGCGCCGTCGAGCGGGAGGCGACCGAATACCTCGAACAGTCGATGGTGGAATTCCGCCATGACCTCGACTGCGCCGGTACCGATCGTCCTCATCGGCCATCCCGGCGCTTCGCACCTGTTCGCCGAGCCGATGTCACTCGGACCATCACCCTCATTGGGAAGTTGCGTGAGCAGCAGATCTCCACTGCCGACGCAGCACGTCTCATCCAGCTCCTCATGAAGGTCGATCTGCGGAGGCGTCGGCGTGCCCGTTACCAAGAAGTCGCGGCGTTTGGTCGCGGACTCGGATTCTGATTTCACGCATTTCCTCTATCGTTGTGCCGCCGAGCTGTTTTACCGCTCAAGTCGCGTGCATGCTTACGTGATCGAGCTTGCACGTAGCGTTTCAGGCGACTACCTTGGGTTAACGACCTATCTCCGGGAACGGCTCCGCAACTCGCAGTCGGGCACACAACTACTGATCGCCAATGCCATAGCTGGTCCTGCAGCGGGGCGTGCTACGGACCTGTTCATCGCCCTCGGTAACATGGGCGAAACGTTCGAGGGCGAAAATGAACGGCTCGCGCAACTACCGCCGCTACACGCCAAGCCGGAGATGTTCGCGATTGAGGAGATGTTTCGGTTTTCACGCTACAGACGTCGAAGGAAGGGGAAAGGGAGTCCCGAACCACGGGAGTACTCGATTCTTCTCAGTGGAGTCTTCAACGCATTCGAATTCGAATTCGATCGAGGACTGGCCGAACCAAAGAACGTCCTCGAGCTCGGCATGTGCGATTTCGCTTCCCCGCCGGCGTGGTCAGTCCTAGGACACGAGATCGGCCATGCCCTAAATAGCAAAATAACTCCGTCGCCAGCTTCATGGTCAGTGAGTCGCGCGCTGCCAAAGCTCGCAAAAGAATGGCCGGCCGAACATGACATTCTCACCAATTGGGCCGAAGAAATCTTCTGCGACCTTGTGGCGGCGGCGGTCCTCGGCCCGGCGCCGATGATGGCCTTGCTTTCGATGGAGCGCTGCACGTTTGGCAATCGTTACACCGACTTTATGGTTGAGCGGGATGCAGAAAAGGTGCGGTTTGCGCATCCGCAGACGCACTGGCGCGCTATGGCTGTGGCCGAATTTCTACGACACTTTGGCACACACGGCTATCTCGTCGAAGAGTCGCAAGAGTTCGAGCGTTTCGCGTTCGAGCGTCTTCACTTGCAGCATCCGGACGAAGGGGCGCGTGAATACCGCCGCGATCGAAACCTATTCGAAAAGTTCTTTGTTCCTATCGTCGGCGCCATCGAGTCGCGCGTCCTCAAGCTCGACTTACCGCACCATGCCATTGATGCCGAAGGCCTGAAGCGCTGCGACGATCGACTTGAGCGCGGATATCCTATCGGTGCGCAGGGTGCCGATCGCGATATGCTCGACCGCGAGCTCGATGCCTACTTTAAGGACGATCGTCGTCGTGGCATCCCGCAGATGTACTATGCAATCGCTGCAAAATTTGACGAAAAGCCGCTCGGGCTGCCGACCATTCTTCTGGCCGCCCATCGACGGCGCGATGCGATCCTGAAGGAGTACGCCGCCGACGGGCTTCAGCTGACAAGAGAGCGGGAAGTCGAGACGCTGAACGAAAAGCTTGAAGCGCTCGACCGAACGACCGAACTGTCGATCCGTATCGCTGGCGTCCATGAATACTGGTTGAGCGAGGGCAACCGCACACCGACACGCGGCGAGATGTCTGCGTTGGCAATCACTCCTCTACCAATCCACGAACGGGGAAGAGGTCAACTATCGCCGAAGGTGGGCGAGGAGGGATATCTTCTCTCGGATTTCCAAATCCTGAAGCGCCTGATTGCCAAGCCGGACGACGCATTCTTTGTCTCACCCCTCCTTGATGCCGTGACGCAAGTCGGTCCCAGTTCGCTCGACGTACGGCTGGGGACCATTCTGAAGGTGACGCGTGTCGCTGGCTCCACGCATCTCGACCTCAGTGATTCCGCCAAAGAGCTGGAGCGGCAGTTAGATGAGTACATGCGCGTTCATCAGATCGCGCCCCATGAAAGCTTTGTTCTTCATCCCGGGCAGTTTGCCTTGGCGACGACGCTCGAATACCTTCGCTTTCCGCCCGACCTCGCCGGCCGACTTGAGGGACGCAGCACGCTCGCAAGGTTCGGTCTCCAAGTGCACGCAACAGCCGGGTTCATCGATCCCGGATACGCCGGCACACTGACCTTCGAGCTCTCGAACGCCGGCAATCTACCCATTCGCATCCCTCCGGGCTATCGTCTTGGGCAAATCTGTCTCTTCCGTGTAGACCATGTGCAGGTTCCATACAACCGCAAGTTACGCCGCAAATATGGAGATGATCCGACGGGCGAGCGTCCTCTCGTGGCGAAGGAAGCTGAAATCATCGCTCGAGCCTCTACGCGGCGTAGTCGATCACGGCGCGAGGAGTAGAATCCCCAGATGGCGACACGCGTGAAAATCACCTCCCGCTACCCCACGGCTGAAGAGATCGCCGAGATCACTCAAATTCCGAAGGCGCGCAGCGAGCAACTGAAAGCTACGCAGCTTGAGGTTCGTCGACTCCTCCTAGCGAAAAAGATGAAAGCGGCGGCGACGAAGAGTGGCCAAAAAAAGTCTTCAAAGAAAAAGTGATCCGGTACAGGAAGTCTTTCTCAACCTCGCGTACGTGAGGGGCAACGAAGACTTGTTCATCGCAATGCTGGTGACGGTAGCCGGCCTCGGCCTCGTTCCGACATGCGCTCTCAGCGACCGTTCGCCTTTGCAGTTCCACCGCGCGCTGGAAACGATCGCACGCTGCCGCTTCTCTATTCATGATCTCTCCGTACTTGGTGCGGATGGAGAAAAGCCACGCACAGCTCATTTGAACATGCCGTTCGAGCTTGGCGTGGCGGTTGCCGCAAGCCGAACGGCGACGCACGACTGGTTCATTCTCGGACGAGAAAAGCAGCGGATCGAGCGCGCGTTGAGCGATATAAAAACCGTAACGATCCACGAGCATGACGGGTCGGGCGAATCAGCAGTCGCTGCCGTATCACACGCGCTCTACCGCGACGGAAAAAGAAAGGTCGAACTTCCGCAACTCATCGATGCCTACACGGAAGTCAGGGCTACATGGAGCCGAATCCGTTCTCGCGAGAAGTACGGGACACCGTTTCACGCGTCAGCGTTCGATGAGCTTCTCGCCGTGGCGCAGGACGCGACTGAGTACTACGTCGCACCCCTACAAGCCTAGTGCCTCCGCCTTCCCATCGGCCAGAATCCGGACGAGCTCGTCGTAAAAATAGTTCGACACTTTCCGCACGTCGTCGCCGATCCGCTCGTCGTACATCTGGCGGCTGCGGTCGATGTCTTCCTTCAGGCGCTCGTACAGGTCGTTGTTCCTGCGCCCCTGGTCGACCTTCGACTCGTTGTAGAGCTTGATCTCGGAGACCAGCAGTCGCGCGAAGCGGCGGGCTTCGTCGTGCTTCTTCGCGTCGTCGTTCTGCGGACCGCCGGCCGTGCCGCGGGCGAGGTTGGCCGGCGGGATGTACTGCGTCGACGGACGGTCTTCGGCCGCCTTCGGAGGCTCGGGGGGAGGCGGCGGAGCCGGCGTGGACGGCACCTTCACCGTGCCCGGGCCGGTGCCCGGCAGCGCGAACTCGTGGTCGGCGGGGACGTTGAACTGCGGACGCTGTGCGGCCATCATCTCTCGCAACTGTGCCGCGTCGATCGCCACGGTCCCCGCGTCCGTGCGCTTGGGCACGGCGGGCGGCGGGGGCGGAGGTGGCGGTGGAGGCGCGGTGGCTTTCGGCGGGACCGGTGGAGCCGGCGGAGCCGGTACCGGCGCGGGAGCCGAGGCCGCCGGAGCCGAGACCGCCTGAACGGTCTCACTCTGCCCCTCGGCGCGCAGGCTCGGCGAAGGGATCTTCTTGCGGATCGCCAGCGTATCGACCAGCAGGCCCGTCGTGAAGACCAGCAGCTCGATCGCGTCCGTGTCGAACTTCGACGTCGCGTCCTCGACCGCGTCGACGTACACCGCCGCCGCGACCTTGTCCTTGATCACCATCGGCACGAGGATCGCGCGCACCGAGTTGCCGACGCCGAGGCGGCTGGCGAGATTCGCGCCGTCCCACTCGACCACCTGCTCGTTGCGCAGCACGCGGTCCAGCTCCGGGATCAGTCCCGGCGCCGCGTTGAAGCGCTTGACCATCTCGTCATTGCCGCCGTGCGCGGAGAAGCCCACACCCTTCCAGCCGCTGAACGTCTCGCCGCGCAGGATCAGCAGCGCCGCGCGCGAGCCGAACCCGAGGCACTGTTCGAGCAGCGCGTTCAGCACGTCCACCTGCGACTTGCCGCGCTCGATCGACTGGATCGCGGCCTTCACCCGCGCCGCGCCCGCACCGCCGGGCGCCGCCGCTGCGACGGGTGGCGGAGCCTCCGCGACCAGCGACTCCTCGAGCTCGGCCACCGACTTCTGGATGTGCGGCAGGAAGGAGATGGAGTTGACGTCCGCCTGCACGCTCTGGAGGGCGGCCTTGAGCTGCGAGTCGACGGCTACCCGGACGTCTTCGATCGACGAACGGATCTCCCCGACCATTCTCTCGATCGACTCGCGCACATGCGCGTCGATCGAGCTCGCGACTTCCTCACCCTTCACGGCCATAAACTCTCCACCTCGTGTAGGTTGGGCGAAACGCTCAACCGACCCGCGATTATCGGCTTCGTGCTACCGTGTCGTCAATGCGGTCGAGACCTCTTCTGACCCTGTTCCTGATCGTTTTCGCGGCCTGCGCGGACCGCCCGTCGGGCTCGAACGCCCAGCCCGATCATCAGGCCGAATGGCGCGGCGTGCTCCAGCACAAGCGCGCCGCCGCCGCGCCCGACGCGAAACCCGAGCACAAGCAGGTCTACGCCGACTCCGTCCGCGCGTTCGTCCAGAAGCATCCCGATCACGGCCGCGCGCGCGAAGTCTGGCAGCGCCTGCAGATCGAGTTCGCCGACGATCTCGCCGCCCTGGGCCGCCACCAGGATGCCATCCGCTTCTATCGCGCCGTCCTCCAGCACGACCCGACGAACGAGCACGCCAGCCGCGGCCTGGCCACCGCGGTCGAGCGCCTCGCCGTCTCGCGCGAGAAGCTGCTCGCGCTCGAAAAAGGCATGAGCCAGCGCGAAGTCGCCGCCATCCTCGGCAAGCCGATGCCCGGATGGTCCGCGAAGAACAAACGCCCCGAGGCGACCATCGAGGCCTGGTACTACCGCACGCGCGGCGGCGGCGTGGCCGGCGTCTATTTCCGCGAAGGCAAAGTGTTCGCGGCCGAAGAGACGTCGAACGCGCGGCTGGGGAGACTGAGCTCCTGAAATCGGCCTCGTCCCTATTGCGTTCATGAGATTGCGTTCTTGAGATAGAGAGAGAGATGCCGATCTACGAATACCTGTGCAGCCAGTGCAAAGAGCGCCAGGAGATCATCCAGAGCATGTCGGAGGCTCCGCTTGCCCATTGCCCCAAGTGCGGCGGTGAGATGAAGAAACTGTTCTCCTCGCCCGCCATCCAGTTCAAGGGCTCGGGCTTCTACAAGACCGACTACCCGAGCTCCAGCTCGAAGCCCCCTGATACGAAGTCTGATACGAAGTCCGATACGAAGTCTGAAACGAAGTCCGACACGAAGTCCGACACGAAGTCCGAGACCAAGAGCGAGACGAAGTCGGAAGCCAAAAGCGAGACCAAGAGCGAGACCAAGTCGAGCACTGAGTAGACCGATGCTTGCCACCCTGTCGAGAGCGAGGGACTTCAAGAAGCGCGCGGACACCGTGCTCGAGGAGATCTTCCGCTCGATGTTCGAAGAGATCGACACCGATAAGCTCAAGAAAGAAGTGGAAGAGCTGCGCGCGAGCGCGCCGGACTGGGCTCCTGCACGGCACGCGCGGATGCTCACGCGCCGCACCGCCATCCGCTGCGCCGCCGCCGGCGCGGTCACGGGTCTGCCCCTCGGCCTCGCCGCGATCGGCACTCTGAGCGCGGACGTCGCCTATCTCGTCTACCAGCAGTTCCGCCTGATCCTCGGCATCGCCGCGATCTACGGACACGAGCCGTCGGCGCGCGAGCGTTTCGGTGAGGCGCTGTCGTGTCTCGCGTACGCATCGGGCGTCGGCGCCGGCAAGCACGGCATCGCCGCGGTCCTCGGATCGGCCACTCTGTCCGGCGGTGTGATCGCGGAAAAGATCGGCACGCGGATGCTGCGCGAGCAGCTGGCGAAGCTCATCCCGTTCGTCGGCGTGGTCTCCGGAGGCGCACTGAACTACGCGGCGGTCCTGGCCGTGGCGCGGAGCGCGGTGCGCTACTACGGCTCGCTGATCGACCCGGTGGTGGCCGACGAGATCTGGACCGAGGGCGATCGCGAGCACGCGTAAAACAAGTTGGCAGTTGGCAGTTTGCAGTAGGCAGGAGCGTGAGAATCGCTCCTGTCAACTGCCAACTGCAAACTGTCAACTCGGGTTGGAATTGCCGCACGTGAGCCCCGGTTTGCGGCGGGTGAACACACGATGCCGAAATTCGAATACGAGTCGCAGACGGAGCCCAACTCCGCGTTTTTCGAGCGCCGCCGGCTCCGTCGTGTTCGGATGATCGTGGAGCTCACGCTGAACCTGATCAGCAGTGACCGCACGGTGGCGCATCGCGAAGCGCGCTGCCTCGTCGATTGCGCGCGCAAAGCGATCCTCGAGCTGTTCCCCGGCTTCGAAGAACGCTACGAGCGCATCGTGCAGCCGCACTTCAGTCGCGTGTTGCAGCAGCGCTGGCCGAACGAAGAGCTGCCCTTCACCGATCCCCACGAGCTCGTGAACTGACGAGCGAGCGCCGCGCGAACACCATCGCCGCCTCATCCCTCCCGATCATCACCCACTCCTGCGCCGGCCAATAGGCGAGGTGCGCCGGCATCTCCATGACCTTGCCCGTTGCGGCGTTCGTCACGCGCAGGGGCGGCCGGTATTCCTCGACGGCGATGTCGATGTCGTACTTGCGCAGGAGCGCATTCCACTTGCGGCCGTCCTCGCGCGCCTCCTGCCATTCGGGGATGAAGGTGCGATAGAGCTCGTTGCGGCCGTCGGTGAGCACGCGCCGTTCGGGATAGAACGACCAGATCAGGAAACCGCCGAACTGGTCGGGGTTGTAGATGTTGCCCCGCAGTCCCGAGGCTTTCAGTTGTGCTGCCGCCGCGATGGGGAAGCGCTCCGGCGGCACGCCGAGACGGTGATCGGTGGTCGCACCCACGAGGACGATCGCGATCGCAGACGCCGCGTACACGAGCGCGGGCCGCAGTTTCGGCAGCCGCACAAGCATGGCGAACGCGGCGAAGAACAACGGCTGGTTGCGCACGCTGCGGACCGCGAGGATGGCGAAGAGCGCGAGCAACGCGATGCGCTTCCAGTCGCGCTGCGGCTCGACGGTGAACGCGCCGATGGCGATCACGATCGCGACGTAGAGAATCGGGTACAGCAGTGGCGAGCTCGGAAGCCACTCCGCGTTGACGAACGTCCCCGCGCCGACAAACGAAGTGAGCCGGATCGGCGCGACGATCGCCTTCCACCCGAACGGATTCACCAGCAGCGCGAGGGCCAGGAACAACGTAGGACGGGCTTCAGCCCGTCCGCCCACGATCGGCGCGAGCAACGCCGACGGATGCACGTTCATCCACACGATCGCGATGAGCCCCCGCCCCCACAACGCACCCGTCGCCAGCATCAGCACGAGCAGCAACGCGGCCACCGAAGACGGCCGCAGATCCAGCACCGGCATCGCCCCCGCGAACGCGATCGCGCTCACGAGCAGCGCGCTGTCGTTGTCCCGCCGCGTCGCCACGAACGCCATCGTGAAGATCGCCGCCGCCAGCAGTCCGCGCAGCCACGACAACCCTTCCAGACCCACGAGCGAGTGCGCGCCGTACAGCGCGACCTCGTACAGCCACTCGCCGTCGATCCACTCAGTCTTGTCGCTGGCGACCGCGAACGGATCGGCCTGCGGCAGCGCGCGATGCTCGACGATCCACCGTCCCGTCGCCAGCTGCCAGAAGAGGTCGTAGCTGCGGATCGCGCCGAACGCGGCAACCGTGAAGGCGGCGAACAGCGCGAGAGGAAGAAATCGCCGCATGACGCGGCGATGCTAATGCGCGCCGTTCAGTCGCGCCAGTTCCACGTCGCCGTTCACCGTCACGATCTTCAGCTCGTGCTGTCCGCCGTTCACCTCACCCGACACGCGGCGGCTGCCGGGGTTCGAGTGGATGCTCAGCGGGAACGCGGCCTCGAAGTCGCCGTTGACCTGCGAGAGGTTCACCGTGAAGGAGGCGCTGGTCGGCAGCGAGGCCTCCACGCCTCCGTTGACGGAGTTGAAGCGTGCGCCGCTGAACGCCTTCGTGAACTTTGCTTTCACGCGCCCGTTCACGGTCGATGCCTTCAGCTCGTGCGTGCCCGCGGTCTCGATGTCGATGGTCCCGTTCACCGTCGACGCTTCGGTCGCGCCCTCGGTGCCGCGGGTGGCGATGCGTCCGTTGACGGTGCTCACGTCGAGCGCGACGCTGGGCGGGACTTTCAGTACGTAGTCGATCTCGACGTCGTCGCGGTCCCAGAAGAAGCTGATGTTGAAACCCTTGCGCTTCTCCTGCTTGCGTCCGATGCGGAGGGTGTCGCCGGCGAGCTCGGTGGTGAACAGGCCGTCGTTCTCGACGCCCTTCTTCACGTCCAGGTCGCCCGAGGCGGACGCCAGGAGGGAGATCTCGTTCCCGGTCGTGGCTTCGACGCTGATGCTGCCGCTCACTTCGAAGACTTTGACCTGGGCGATGCCCGCGGCCGGCCAGTTGCGGGTGATCGTCGCGCGGCGGGCGTTCGAGGTCCGCCGTTCGTGGTGAGCGTCACATCCGGCCGCGAGGACGACTGCCGTCGCTGCGAGAACCGGTAAATAAAGTCTGGCGTTCAACCTGTTCATTCGACACCTGCAAGCGGTTCTACGAGAATCGCCCGGAGAGGTTTCATGACGGACAACTCCCAGACGAAGCTGCTTCGGATCGCCGCTTTCCTCGTCGACGCGCTCACGATTGCGATCATTCTCGTCCTCCCGGCCTCGATCGTCAGTTACGGGATGACCTGGGCCGCGTCGCCGAAAGGGATCCAGCTGGTCTGGTGGGCCGCGCTGCTGGTCCTGATGATCGCCATGCTCTTCCGCGACGGCTTCCGCGGCCGCTCCATCGGCAAGCACCTCCTGGGCCTGCGCCTGGTCACGCCGCGGGGGGACGGGTGCGGCTACGGCCGTTCCTTCGTGCGCAACATCCCGCTCATCATCCCTGGCTGGAACCTCCTGGAAGTCCTCCTCGTCCTCCTCGGCAAGCCCCGCACCGGCGACCGCCTCGCCAAAACGACCGTCACCGAGGAGTGATGTGTCCTCTCTGTCATCCTGAGCCGCGTAGACGGCGAAGGATCCCCTGATTTGCGCGCGTCACGTGCTACCGGCAGGGGATCCTTCGCTGTCTACGCGGCTCAGGATGACAGGGTGTTCAGACGAAGCTCGACGAGTCTCGCGCGGAACGCGGCGACAACCGAACCCCGCACGTCGAACACGAACTCGTTCTCCTCGCCGTACCGTTGCTCCACGAGCACGACGTTCGGCGGATCGACGAGCCGGTACACGTTGCTGATCGCGTCGAACGGCACGAGCACGACGATCCGCTCGTACACGTACCGGTCGAGCAACGCCGCACCGCGCAATGTCTCTGCCGCGGTCTCGCGGTAGGCGCGCGACAGTCCGCCCGTGCCGAGCTTGATCCCGCCGTACCAGCGCACGACGATCACGCCGAGGTCGTGGAGGTTCGCGCCGTCGATGGCGGCGAGGATCGGCTTGCCCGCGGTGCCGGACGGCTCGCCTGCATCCGAGCTCCGCGACCGCGACTCGGCGAACAGCCGGAATGCCCAGCAGTGGTGCGTGGCGTCGAAGTGCTTCTTCTGGACGCGCTCCAGCTCCGCGAAGAACGCCTCCTCGCTCGCGACCGGAAAGGCGATGCCGAGGAACTCCGAGCGCTCGATCTTGTGCGCGAATTCCGCGGGCGCGGCCAGCGTCCGGTAGTGATCCTCAGACATTACGGTACGCCGACACGTTGCGATTTCCGCGGAGGAAGAAGCGCAGCGGCCACGCCGCGGCGTCGCCGGAGTTGTCGATGCCGATGCGCGGACTCACGGCGATGTCCTCGACCTCGATATCGCGCGGAGCCATCCACAACGTATCCCCGCGCAGACTCTCCCCGTCCAGACGCCGGTCGACGTCCATCGCCATGCAGATCTTCCCCGGTCCGTTCATCAGCTCGTGAGCCCTCTTCGCCTTCGGCCGCCGCTCGCGCATCACCTCCATCCCGCGCACCGGCTCCGCTCCGCGCAGCAGCACCGCCTCGGCGATATCAGCCTCCTGCGTGACGACGTTCAGGCACCAGTGCATGCCGTACGTGAAGTAGACGTAGGCGTGCCCGCCTTCGAGGTACATCGACGCGTTCCGCTCCGAGCGCAGCCCGCGCCGGGCGTGCGAGGCCATGTCGTTCGCGCCGAGGTAGGCCTCGGTCTCCACGATCCGCGCGGCGAGGAGCTCACCATGCTCCAACCGCCGCCACAACACGCAACCGAGGAGCTCGCGCGCGACGGTCACGGTGTCGTGCAGGTAGAACGATCGGGGCAGCTTTCGCATCAAACGCCGGGCTGCGCGCCTTTCCGGTGATCGAGCTCGTCCTCGGACACGTGCCTGGCGATGATCGCCAGCAGCTCCGCGTGGACCTTCGGCGCCGCGCCGACGATGTTGCCGCGGTCGAGCCAGCGCTGTCCGCCGGAGAAGTCGGTCACGACGCCGCCGGCTTCGGTGACGAGGAGTGCGCCGGCCGCGACGTCCCAGGCCGCAAGGTGCATCTCGAAGAAACCGTCGAAGACGCCTGCCGCGGTGTACGCGAGATCGAGCGCGGCCGAGCCTGCCCGCCGGACGCCTTTCGACAGCCGGATGACGTCGGTGAAGATCGCCACGTAGCGCTCGACATAGTCCTGCGCGCGGAACGGAAAGCCGGTCGCGAGGAACGAGCCTTCGACCTGCTCCTGGTTGGAGATCCTCATGCGCTCGCCATTGCGGAACGCGCCGCCGCCGAGCGTGGCGGTGAAGAAGAGGTCGCGCAGCGGCTCGTAGATCAAGGCCGTGGTCGTCACCCCGCTTTCGCGGAGGGCGATCGAGACGGACCAGATCGGAAAGTGCTGGAGGTAGTTCGAGGTGCCGTCGAGCGGGTCGATGACCCACACCCGGTCGGCCGCCGCTCCCGCGGTCATCCCGCTCTCTTCGCCCAGGAAGGCGTCGTCGGGGCGATGTTCGCGGATGGCGTCGACGATGGCCTGCTCGCTCTCGCGGTCCGCCTTCGAGACCCAGTCATGCCGGGCTTTGAGGTCCGCGTCGTCCTTTCCGAGAGTCTCCCAGTAGTGGAGAAGGACCTCGGCGCCGCGGCGGGCGGCGTACTGTGCAATGGCCAGATCGTTCATGCGGGGCGGATTGTATGGAAGCGCGCTGGAAGTGGGGACGTGAAACGCTTTCCGGCCATTGAAACAAGTCAGGACAAATGCTGGTTTCGTCCATAAACCCGTAAGATAATAGTGAGTACTTCCATAAAACCGTAAGATAATAGCAGTACTTCGTTCGTCATAAGGTCCGGTTCGTCGTCCAATGCCTGGAGGCACCATGAAATCCGTTTGTGTTGCTCTTTGCAGTGTGCTGTTGTCATTCTCGTTGTTCGGTGCCGTTCCGGAGCTCCATGGGGCCACCGGCTTCGAGCCGTTGGACGACCGCGGCGCGTTCATCGTCCGTAGCGTCGATGGCAAGACCGTGTGCAATGACGCCACTCCGGTCGAGGCGGTACGTATCAATAGCCGCCGGAATACCGAACGGCGCGTCTTCGGCCAGGGGTCCGGCCGCATCCGGACGGAAGCCGGTGGGGGTCTCGACATCGTCCTCGTCGGTACCTCGCAACTCGATGCGAATCCTCAGGCCAAGGCCGCTTTCCAGCGCGCCGCGGAGTTCTGGGAATCGAAGATCGCCGACCCGATCAAGGTCTACGTCGAGGTCGACTACGGCACCACCAGGTTTGGTGAGCCGTTCGAAGAGGACGTCATCGCCTCCGCAAGCTCGCACATCCTCTTCTCCAACGACGCCAGCGCTTACTCCGAGGTTCGCGGCTTCCTGAACGGCCGTGGGCACAACTCGAACGAAATCGCGGTCTACAGCGCCCTGCCGGGAACCAGCTTGCCCACCGACATCGGCTCCAAGGTGGGCGTCTCGTCCGCATCCATGCTTTTCCGCGCGATCGGTGCGCTGGATGCGGAGGCCACTCCTGAAGAAAATGGGCCGTCCATCGGCTTCAACTCCGTGTTCCCCTATGACTTCGATCCTTCCAACGGGATCTCGCCGGGCCAGACGGACTTCGAGGGCGTGGTCATCCACGAGATCGGCCACATGCTCGGCTTCGTCTCCACCGTTGGCTATGAGGAGCTCGGTACGTCGATCCCGCCGACGATCTTCGACTGGTTCCGATTCCGTCCCGGCGTGACGCTCGGCACGTTCGCCAGCGCGCAGCGCGTTCAGTCCTCCGGCGGCTCACAGGTTTACTTCACCGGCACGGGCACGCTCAATCTGTCGACCGGTCGCCCCGACGGTGCGGGCGGTGACGAGAATCAGGCCAGCCACTGGAAAGACGATGCGATCACTGGCGTTCGCATCGGCGTCATGGACCCGACCCTCTCGAAAGGCGTCCGCACCGAGCTCAACGACGCCGACCTCCAAGCGTTCGGCATGATGGGCTACAACGTCGTCAGCAGCGGCGGCCCGTCGGTGCCCGCTGCGCCATCGAACCTGACCGCCACGGGCACTTCCGCGACGGTGATCCGCCTGAACTGGACCGACAATTCGAACAACGAGACCGAGTTCCGCATCGAGCAGAAGGTCAATGGCAACTTCCTCGACATCGGCTCGGCGGCTGCCAATTCCACGCAGATCAACGTGACCGGCTTCGGCGCCGGCGTGTCCGCGACGTTCCGCGTCCGCGCGCGCAACGCTGCTGGCAACTCGGCGTACTCCAACGAAGCGAGCGGCACGACCAACTCCAATCCGGGCACGTGTACGCCGAACGACACGACGGTCTGCCTGCTCAACAGCCGCTTCCGCGTGAAGATCGACTACGTCAATCCGTTCTCCAATCCGCCGAACCAGCCGGGCACGTTCCGCGCCGCCCGCCTGCTGCAGGGTGTGCAGAACCCCGACACCGCGCTCTTCGGCTTCAGCAGCGCGCAGGCGGTCGAGGTGGTCGTGCGCATTCAGGACACCCGTCCGTTCGCGCCGCGCTTCGATATCTACTACGGCGGCATGACCGACGTTGGCTACGTGGTCACTGTGACCGACACGCAGACAGGCGTGACGAGGCAGTACACCAACACGGCCGGCAAGGTCGGCGGCGGTGTCGATCGCTCGACGTTCCCCGCCTCCGCCCTCGGCCTCCCCGACCAGCTCACGTCCGGCGGCTACGACAGCTTCCCGGCGGAGATGGAGCCGGCGCAGCCGTCTGACCTCCGCGGCATCATCGAATCGCGGTCGATCCTCCGCTCCGGTTCGAAGACGGCTGCACGCATGGTGATGGTGGCGCCGACTGCCGCCGCATCGGAGCTCGAGCAGGGTCTGGCGGTGAATACAGGTGGCGGCGGCGGGTGCGCCGAGGTTGAGACGAACAACACCACCGCGACCGCGAACGCGCTGCCGCTCGGTACGCCGTGTACAGGGGCCGCGAACTTCAGCGATTCCTACTCCTATGTCATCGAGTATGACGGCGGCGATGAGGGGCGCGTTCATGACGTCTTTGCGGTGACGACCGGTGCGACCGGATCGTTCACGGCAACGTTGACGTTCACCAACGCCAGCGCGGACCTGGACATCGTTCTCTTCCAGGACACGGGCTCGGGTCTGACCATCCTCAAGAATGCTGCAGGCACCACGACGACGGAGACCTTTACAGTTGAGTCTCTGCCTGCCGGCACGTACTACGTCGGTGTCTCGGCCTTCGCCGGCAGCTCGGCATATACGCTCACGACGAACGGGCTTAGCGGCGGCTCCGCTCCTGGGGCCCCGTCGAATCTCACCGCCGCCGGCACGTCGACCACGGTGATCCGCCTGCAGTGGACAGACAACTCGAGCAACGAGACCGAGTTCCGCGTCGAGCAGAAGGTCGGCGCCTCGTTCACCGATATCGGCGCGGCATCCGCGAACGCGACCTCGACCAACGTCACCGGCTTCCAGCCCAGCACGACGGCGACGTTCCGCGTCCGTGCGCGCAATGGCAGCGGCGACTCGCCGTACTCGAACGAAGCGACGGGCACGACTCAGGGCACGGGTCCCACTGTCTGCTCGCCGAGCTCCACGGTCGTCTGCCTGCTCAGCAACCGCTTCCGCGTGAAGATCGACTACGTCAATCCGTTCTCCAATCCGCCCAACCAGCCCGGGACGTTCCTCACCCAACGCCTGAGCTCGACCCCGGGGATCAACCCCGACGTCGCGCTCTTCGGCTTCTCGAGCGCCCAGGCCGTCGAAGTCGTGGTCCGCATCCAGGACACCCGTCCATTCGCGCCCCGCTTCGACGTCTACTACGGCGGCATGACCGACGTCGGCTACACCGTCACCGTGACGGACACGCAGACCGGTACGACGCGCACGTACAACAACACCGCCGGCACCGTCGGCGGCGGAGTCGACCGCTCATCGTTCCCGGCGAACTGATCGCAATCGCCAGCGGGAGCGGCGTAATGCCGCTCCCGCTCTGCCGCCCCGCTGACGCGGGCTCGATCCGTCGCATTGTCCCGCGTCCCCCGGCTGAAGCCGGGGTCTATTGTCTGGTGCCTGCTACGCAGGCTCGGCCTCTTGCCCGCGTTAGCGGGTAGCCAGAAAATAGACCCCGGCTTCAGCCGGGGACCGGCGGCGGCGCAGAAATCCAGCCCCGCGTAGCGGGCGACAGAATCTCCAGCACCTTTCCGTTAAGACACTCTTCCGTTACTATTTCGCGCACTCCATATGGGGATGCGAGTCAGTGGCGGCCGCGGACGCACGGCGTCCGTTCCAGCGCGGAACTTCGGCTGGGACCGTGCGGTCGTCGCGACGTTGCGTCACGCGACGCTCCCCTGGAACGAGCCGCTGACCGCGACGCCGCTCGCCGAGATCCGCCAGCTCGGCACGCGCGACCGGCTCTCCCTCCTCGGGCAGCTTGCCGCGCATGAGGCGCTGCTGCAGTTCGCCGGGATCGCGGACGCGGACTTCGATCCGGCGGAATGGGCGGTTGTCCAGAAGCGGGGCAGCGACGTGCGGCTGGTGCGGGTCGGGGCGCGCGTCTGCGATCCGTCGCTGGCGCCACCGGTGCTGACGATTGCGCAGGACTTCGCGGAGCGCATCGGTGCGGAGCTGGAGGTCCTTGGCCAGTCGTGGGCGCGGGCGGACGCGATCTATGCGGAAGCGTTCGCGCGTCTGAGCCGCGACGTCGCCGCGGACCTGCGCTGGCTGCGGCGCTCGGGGTGCGGCGCGATCGCGTCACCGGGCCCGGACGCCCTACGCGCGCTGGACGCAGGGCGCTTCGGCATTGCCGCGGACTGCGGGGACGCGCTGCTGCGCTTCGCGGAGCTCGACGGCTCGTTCCGCGCGCTCGTGCTGCGGGGCGCGTCGCCTCTCGAGCGCTACTCCGCTCTCGGCGCGCTGCTCGACGACCGCACGCTGGCACCCGCCGTGGCAGCGGAGCGGATCCTAGCGACGACGTCCGATGTGCGGCACGTGTTCGTCGTCGCCGACGCGCACGCGTTCGACGACGGCTCGCGTCAGGTGGTGGAGCTCCTCTCGCGCGGCGGCCACGGTACGTGGCTGATTCCGGGCGAGGCGAACGCGCTGCCGCCGTCGCGGGCGTTCCTCGTCGCGCCGCGGCTCGCTGCGCGCGCCGCGCTGGAAGGTGTCGATTTCGAGTCCTTCGTCGACTCGCCGGCGTTTGTCGCGTATCTCGCGCACGGCGACGTCCCGGCACCGCCGGCGCCGCTGCCCGCGCTGGTCGAGCCGACGCGCTCCTTTCTCTCCGCGCTCGCGCTCCTCGGCACCCGCATTCCGCGCGACCTCGCCAAGCGCTTTCTCGCGGACTTTCTGTTTCACGGCGTTCTGGAAGATCTCGCCGTTGACGGCGTGACGTCGCTGGATGGCGATGCCCTCGTTTTCGCGAGCGACGCGATCCGCGAGCAGGCTGCACTGCTGGTGCCTGCGGCGTCGCGTCCCGCGATCTGCCGCGTCGCGGCAGCGCACGCACACGGTGTGGACGCCGCGCTGCTGTGGCTGGACGCGGGCGAGCCGGCGCTGGCCGCGGAAGTGCTGGAGCAGAGCGAGTGGAGCGTGGACGCGCTCCGTCGCATCCCACGCTCGGTGCTCACGCCGGCGCTCGCATCGCGATATGCGCACATGCTCGTCGACTGCGGCCGCTACCGCGACGCGTGCGACGTCGCGCCGCGCGACGAGCTGGTGCTCGCGCGCGCCGAGCGCCGCATGGGCGACTACGCGACCGCGCTCGTGCGCCTGGAGCGCCTGCCGCCGTCGTTCGAGGTGAGCCTGCTCCGCGCGGAAGTGCTGCGCCTGCTCGAGCGCCGCCCGGACGCACAGCGCGCGCTCGCGGAGTGTGTACCGGCGACGGACGAAGAGAGCGTGCGCCTCGACTACGAGCGCGGCGTACATGGCGGGGACGTCACGCTGCCGTCCGGGCACTTTCTCACCGCGTACCTCGCGCAACGCGAGTCCCGCCATCTCGCGCGGAACACCGTCGAGCGCATCGACGCGTCGCTGGACCATCTCTTCGCCGTCTTCTCCGCCGGCCGCTGGGACGAGGCGCGCGCGATCGCGGTCGAGGCGCTGCAGGAAGTGGAGGAGACGCAGGGCGACCGCGCCGCCGGCGGAATCCTGTTCACCCTGGCGTACCTCGCGGCCGACAACGCGCAGTGGGCGCACGCGTCGCTGCGCATCGCACGCCTGCGGCACTTCTATACGACGACGCGCGACTCGCTCCGGCTCGCGGAGCTGGCGCTGTTGCAGGGGCATCTCGACTTCACACGCGGCCGTTTCGCCGACGCGCGCCGCCACGCGCAGGCCATCTACGACGAGCGCTGTCTCCACGATCAGATCCGTGAAGCCGCCGCGCTGATCCTCGACGAGCTGGATTGGCTGGACGGCAACCGCGGCATGCGGGCGACCGGGCAGTCGGGCAACACGGAGCTCACGCGGCGCTCGAACGGGATCTATAGCGGCGTGCCCGCGGAGCTGTTCGCGTTCCGCCGCGCGGTCAAAGAGAAGGACCATGCGACGGCGAACGCGATCGCCGATCGTTTCGGCATCGTGTACGAGGCCGAGCCCGTTCAAGCGGAAGTCGAGCTGCGCGTGCTCCGCGCCGCGGCGATGCGGGAGTTCCCGTTCGGCCCGCACGACTTCGGCATCGGCTGGTGTTTCGCCACGCGCAACCGCCTCGGCCACTGGAACGCGATCGGTCCGCATCCTCTGGATGACAGCGACGACTGGATCGAGTGCAGCGAGCGCGAACGGCTGTACCTCGAAGGCTCTTCGCGCTGGTCGGCTGAAGGGCAGGAGGCGGTGGCCGCGATCTTCCGCGCGCGCGCCGAGAATCACCGCCTCCGCCGTCTCGTCGAGCAGGAGGAGAGCGCACGTCCCGCGATCGCCGGCGCGATCGAAGGCATCGTCGGCCGTTCGCCTGCGATTCGCGAGGTGGAATCGCGCGTGGCCCTCGTCGCGAAGCGTGACGTCGCCGTCTGCATCCTCGGCGAATCCGGCACGGGCAAGGAGCTCGTCGCGCGGGCGATCCATCGCCAGTCGGCACGCCGCCAGAAGACCTTCACACCGGTGAACTGCGCGGCGCTGCCGGAGAACCTCGTCGAGAGTGAGCTGTTCGGTCACGTGCGCGGCGCGTTCACCGGCGCGGACCGCGACCGCATGGGCCTCATCGAGACCACGGACGGCGGCACGCTGTTCCTCGACGAGATCGGCGAGCTGCCGCTCGTCACGCAGGCCAAGCTGCTGCGCTTCCTGCAGGAAGGCGAGCTCCGGCGCGTCGGCGACACGGCCAACCGCTCGGCGGACGTGCGCATCGTCAGCGCGACGAACCGCAAGCTCGACTCCGCGGTGGAGGAAGGGCGCTTCCGCGATGATCTCTACTACCGCGTCCGCGGCGTCGAAGTCGTGCTCCCGCCGCTGCGCGAGCGCGGCGAGGACATCGTGCTCCTCGCGACGCACTTCCTCGCGACCGAGCGCGAGAAACACCGCGCCGGCCCCGCACTCCTCTCCCCCGACGTCGAAGCCATCTTCACCGCGTACGCCTGGCCCGGCAACGTCCGCGAGCTGCAGAACACCATCCGCGCCGCCCACGCCATGGCCGGCGACGCGAAAGAGATCGAGATCGAGCACCTCCCCGAGCGCCTGCGCACGGTCACACCGTCCCGCGCGATCGCCGGCTCCTACCAGGACGCCGTCGCCCGCTTCAAGCGCGGCCTCATCGAGCGCTCCCTCCTCGACGCCAGCGGCAACCAGAACCGGGCCGCCGCGTCCCTGAAGATGTCGCGCCAGGCGCTGGCGTACCAGATCCGCGAGCTGGGCATCCTCGTAAAGGTCTAACCCCTCCGTCCCCCTCTGTGTCCTCTGTGCCTCTGTGGTGAATACCCACATCTATCGTGCGAGGCAAGTTTGTATTCACCACAGAGCCACAGAGAGCACAGAGGGGGACGGAGGATTATTGCGCGAGAGATGGATTGTCACGAAAAGAGAAATCGGCTGTGGCGAAACCGCATCCGGACCGCCACGGCGCTCGAACACTCGTAGAATCGGCGCGTTCACACGGGGAAAAACGCAATGTTCCGCAAGGCCGTACCGGTCGTCTTTCTGATCCTCCTCGGCGGATGCGCCCTCTACAACGAGGTCGACGTGACGCCGCTCGTCCTGCAGCCGGCGAACATCGACCGCGGCGCGGACCTCTCGGGGATGCTGCGCAAGTCCGACTATTTGCGCGCCATGGAGATGGCCAACGTGGTCGACGGGCGCGAGCGCAAGAGCGCCGCGGACCTCGCCGCGCTTGGCAGCGCGTATCTCTCCGCGGGCCGCTATGACGACGCGCGCGGACGTCTCCGCAAGGCGCTGGACCTCGATCCGTTCCGGGCGACGTATGCGCAGGTCGCGTGGGACCTGTCGCAGGTCGAGTACCTTTCGAACAACTTCGAATCGAGCCTGGAGTGGGCGAACATCGCCCGCGAGCGCGGGTTGAACATCCGCCAGTGGCACCTCGACTATCTCCAGACGCTCGTCGGCGTGCCGGTGTACCGCTTCTCCGGCGCGTCCACCGACGCGCTGCGCTTCAAGTTCGGACATCCGGACGTTCCGCGCATCGACGTGCGGATCAACCGCACGCACCCGGTCGAAGGGATCATCGACTCGGGCGCGGTGCTGTCGATCATCTCCAAGCGCCTGGCGACGTCGCTGCCCGTGAAGCCGCTCGGCAAGACCGAGGGGACGTTCTACGGCCTCCTCGGCGAGCCGATCACGGTGACGTTCGGCCTCCTGGAGTCGTTGTCGCTCGGTGACATCGTGATCGAGAACGTGCCGGTGGCGATCATGCCGGACGACAAGATGAAGTTCCTGATCAGCAAGCGCGAGGGAACGCAGTTCCACATGGACTTTCTCCTCGGCTCGAACCTGCTGAAGGAGTTCCGCCTGGAGCTCGACTTCGACCGCGGCCACGTGGTCTTCACGCGCCTCACCGAGCGCCGGCCCGCGGCCGATCAGAACCTCTTCTTCGAAGGCTTCCGCCCGCACGTGCGCGGCTCGATCAACCGCCACGCCTGGTTCATGTTCATCCTCGACACCGGCTCGGAGATCACGTTCCTCAACCAGTCGCGCCTCTCCAGCCTGCCGGTCCCAGCGCTGTCGGGCACCCATTCCGCGATGCTGCAGGGTCTCGGTGGCTCGATGAAGCGGGGGGCGAAACTGGAGGACGTGGAGATCGGCCTCGACAAGTGGGGCGGGAAGTTCCGCACGATTCCGATGTACGAAGCGGACGAGCGCGATCAGTCCGCCGGCATCATCGGCCAGAACTACCTGAAGAACTTCAACGTGGTGATCGACTTCGGCCGCATGCGGGTCGACCTCAAGCGGCGGCGTTAAGTCTTCCTTCGCTTCCGCTCCGCCCACCCCTCCTTCACCGATTGCGGCGTTCTGCTGGTGGCGAGCGCGCCGGCGGGGACGTCCTTCGTGATCGTGGAGCCCGCGCCGACGTATGCGCCGCGGCCGATGCGCACGGGCGCGACGAGCTGCGAGTCGGAGCCGATGAACGCACCCTCCTCGATGATCGTCTGGTGCTTGTTCACGCCGTCGTAGTTGCAGGTGATCGTTCCCGCGCCGATGTTCGCGTCCGCGCCGACTTCCGCGTCGCCGATGTAGGACAGGTGCGAGGCTTTCGCGCCCTCACCGAACGTCGCCTTCTTCGTCTCGACGAAGTTCCCGACCTTCACGCGGCGCCCGAGCCGGGTTCCGGGACGCAGATGCGCATACGGCCCCACGGTGGCCTCGTCCTCGATGATCGCGTCCTCGGCGACGGTACCGGTTTTCAGATGCACATCATCGCCGACGGTGACGTTGTTCAGATGGACCCCCGGATCGATGACGCAGCCTTCGCCGATGCGCGTGTTTCCTTCGAGCGTGACGAACGGATAGACGACCGTGTCGGGCCCGATGGTCACGGATGAATCGATGACCACCGTCGCCGGATTGCGGAACGTCACCCCCTCGGACATCAACCGCGCGACGACGCGCCGCTGGATCTCGTTCTCGACCTGCGCGAGCTCCGCGCGGGAGTTGACGCCGAGGGCTTCGGCCGGGTCGTCGGCAACGACGGCGCCGACGCGATGGCCCGCGTCGCGGATCACCTGCAGCAGGTCGGTGAGGTAGTACTCCTTCTGTGCGTTCTCCGGCTTGAGGTTGCGCAGGTTCTCGAACAGGTGCTCGCCGTTGAAGACGTAGATGCCGGCGTTCACCTCGCCGATCTTCTTCTCGTCATCGCTCGCGTCCTTCACTTCGACGATGCGCTGCACGGCGTCGTTCGCGTCGCGCACGATGCGCCCGTACAGCGCGGGATCGCCCGGCTTCATCGTCAGCAGCGTGAGCGCGTTGCCGGATCGCTCGTGCTCGTCCAGCAACCGGCGCAGCGTCTCGACACGCGTCAGCGGCACGTCGCCGGAGAGGATCATCACGCGGCGGGTCGGATCGACGTGCTCCGCCGCCTGCAGTACCGCGTGGCCCGTGCCCTTCTGCTCCTCCTGCACGGCGAAGCGCGCCCGGCTGCCGACCGACTTCTGCACCTGATCGCGCTGATAGCCGACGATCATCACCGGCGGATTGGGCGAGAGGTCCGCGGCCAGGTCCAGGACGTAGTCGATGATCGGCCGCCCGGCAGCGTGGTGCAGGATCTTGATCGTGCCCGACTTCATGCGCGTGCCGAGGCCGGCCGCGAGGATGATGACTTCGAGGTTCTCGTTCATTCGTTAGTCCTGAGTCCTGAGTCCTGAGTCCTGAGCAGCGGGTCGGGTGTGACTCGGCACTCAGGACTCAGCACTCAGGACTGTCTCATGCGCTGCAGGCTGCGTCCGTAGCGGTCGTAGAGCTGAAAGATGGTCTGCGCGAGCGCGGTGGGATCGTGCCGCACGAGGCGGTCCTCTGCAATGATGTCGCCGAAGAACGGCGTCACGCCGAGGGCCCGGATCTCGTCCAGGTCGAACTGCACGGGCGCCTGATTCATCGTCGCGTATGTCGTGAGCATCGCTTCCGAGGGACGGCGGCCGTTCATGACCATCACGTCGACCACCAGCCCCGCGTGCTCGATGATCGCGCGCAAGTGGTCCTGGGCGCTGTAGAAGTCCGTCTCGTTCGGCTGCGTCATCACGTTGCAGATGTACACGCGCAAAGCCCGGGCCTGCCGCAGTGCCGCGGCCAGCGGCTCGATGACCAGGTTCGGCAGGACGGACGTGTAGAGCGACCCCGGACCGATGATGATCAGGTCCGCCGCGGCCAGCGCCGCGAGCGCGCGGCCGGTCGGCTGTGCGTCCGAGGGATCGATCGCCAGGTGCGTGATGCGCGCATGGCGCGCGCTCGTGCGCGGCTCCTCACCGATCGCCGAGCCGCTGATCGCCACTTCGCCGTCGAGCTCCGTGCCGTCTTCGAGCGTCGCGCGCAGCCGCACGTCCGCCAGCGTCGACGGGTAGATCTCGCCGCGGATGGCGAGGACTTCCGACGCTGCGAGAATGGCGTTGTCGAAGCTGCCCGTGATGTCGGTCATCGCCTTCAGCAGGAGGTTGCCGAGGGAGTGGCCCTTGAGGGCGGAGTCGGTGTCGAAGCGATAGTTGAAGATGCGCGAGAGAAGCTGCTCCTCCTCCGCCAGCGCGACGATGCAGTTGCGGATGTCGCCCGGCGGCAGCATCCCGAACTCCTTGCGCAGTACGCCCGAGCTGCCACCTTCGTCGGTGACCGTGACGATCGCGCCGAGGGAGGCGACGGACCACGCGCCGTCGGCTTCGACGTAGGTCTTGAGCCCCCGCAGGAGGGTGGACAAGCCGGTACCGCCGCCGATGGCGACGATGTTGAGTCCGGGGGTGGGCATCGCCGCGGGATTCTATCCTCGCGCGGAATCTGTCGCCCGCTACGCGGGCTCGTCGTCCTGGCGCGTCCCGGCTCCCCCGGCTGAAGCCGGGGTCTATTCTCTGCGACCCGCTACGCGGGTCGGGGTCTCGCCGCTGTAGGCGGCTCGAGGAAATAGACCCCGGCTTCAGCCGGGGAAACAGCGCGCGGTCGCGGAACGAGCCCGCGTAGCGGGCGACAGAACCTCAGAACAACGAGCGCTGCGGGCCCAGCGTCTCCGGGTCCACCGGCTCCTGCCCCAGCAACCGCTGCATCTCACGCGCATTCGCCGGGCTGTGCCCCGCGAAGTGATTGTTGAAGAACCCGTACACATCCCGGGTGTGCGCCACCCGCTTCAGCACCTCGGCCCACGAGCCGATCTCCTCCGACCGGTCGAACTGCAGGTGTGAGTAGTCCGTGATGCTGCGGTCCGGCCCCATCCAGCGCACGTAATGAAACTCCGCCGTCGGCCGCTCCGCCAGCTCCAGCATCGTCTCCCGCCGGACCCACCGGCCGTCGCTGAGCGCGAGCGCGATGCCGTAACTGCTCAGCAGCTCCAGCAGATTCGGCAGCACCTCCGGACGCATCCAGCGGCTCTGCCGCACCTCCACCGCGAACCGCAGGTCCCGCGGCAGGCTCGGAACGAACCGCTCCAGTGCCGGGAGCTCCTCCGGGGCGAAGTCCGGCCCCATCTGCATCAGGATCGGTCCCAGCTTCGGGCTCAGCTCGCGCGCGCGATCCAGGAACGTGTTCAACACGTCATCCGCGTCCACGAGGCGGCGCTCGTGCGTGATCTCCTGCGGCATCTTGAGCGCGAACGTGAAATCGCGCGGCGTGCGCTCCGCCCATGCACGCACCGCCCGGGCATCGGGAACGGCGTAGAACGTCGAGTCAACCTCCACCCCGCGGAACGCGCGCGCGTAGATCGGGAGGAACTCCGCCGGCCGCGTCCCGAGCGGGTAGAACGGCCCCACCCAGGCCGCGTAGTTCCAACCCTGAGTGGCGATGAGAACGCTCATCAGAGCATCTGCCGTAGATGAAACCGCAGCGGCTCGAACAGCGTGTAGTACGACGTCATCCTGCTCAGCCGCTCTTTCTCGCCGAAAAGCTCCAGCATCGTTTTCACGCGCTCGTCGTACCACTGCTGATCGACTTCGCCGTGCGCCCGCTTCTCGTCCAGTACCTGCAGGACGTGCTCGCGGTCGACGATCTCGGGATGGTGGTTGTAGGCCAGGAACCGCGGCATCGCGCCGGATGGGTCGCGCGCCAGCTCCACCATCGTCAGCGCGCTGACGCCTTCACCCTCGAACGCCAGCGGCATCCCCCTGCGCTCGTCCTCGAGGATCAGGTCGAAGAGCCGGTTGTCGACGACATGGAAATGCTGATGGTCCGGCAGGTCGCGCGCGAACTGCTCGAACCACGGGTGCTTCATCGCCTCGCGCGACAGCCGGTTGATGCGCAGTCCGCTGCTCTTCTCCTCGCGCAGCACCGGCTTCGCGATGCCGCTCCAGCGGCAGACGAGGCCGAACGAATGACACACCGCGATCATCGCCGAGGCTTCGTCGGCGATGATCGTGTCGAAGAGGCGGAACAGCGGCGCTTCCCACTCGCCCGTCTCGTCGACCCCCTGGCTCCACTCCGTGACGCCGTCGTTGAGGCGCGGGTCGAGGTGTCCGGGGCCGCCGGTGCCGATGTGGATGCGGAAGCGTCCCGGCTCGGGGATCTGGTTGCGGTAGCGCACGTCGAACGACAGCACGCGCACCTTCACGTCCCCGAGCTCCTCCCGTAACCCCTCGGCCGCCTCGAGCACGATGTGTACGAGGGCGTCATGGCCGAGGTTCGGCCAGAGATGATTCATGTCGAGCAGCGCGACGTCGATGCGATCCGCCCGCGGCGCGGGAACGGACCCGTTGACGCGGGCGTACTCGAAGAACGGATGCGGCTCGTGAATATCGAAGCTCTTCACACGACCCCGTGCTCGGTCTCTTTCACGATGTAGTCCACGACGTCCTTCAGGTCGTTGCGCTGGGCGTAGGCCCTGAGCTGGCGGTCGGCGCCGGTGCCGTTCTTCATGATCTCGAGCGCGTAGTACACCTCGTTGCGCGAGCCGAGCTCGTCGACCACGTCGTCGATGAACTCCAGCAGCTCGCGCAGCAGCTCGTGATACGGCACCTCCACGCGTTTGCCGAAATCGATCAGCTTCCCGCCCGTGCCGAAGCGGGCCGCGCGCGCCTTGTTCTCGTTCAGCAGCATGCGGCGGTAATTGCGCCACATCATGTTCGAGCTGTGGATGCGGTACAGCTTCACCGTCAGCGCCTGGAAGATCGCGGCGATGCAGATGGTCTCGTCGATGCGCATCGGCACGTCGCAGATGCGGTACTCGAGCGTCGGGAAGAACGGGTGCGGACGGACGTCCCACCAGATCTTCTTCGGATTGTCGATGCAGTTCGTCGCCACCAACGTGGCCACGTAGTCGTCGTAGTCGCTCAGGCGGTCGAAGTGATCGGGCAGGCCCGTGCGGGGAAAGCGCTCGAAGATCTTCGCGCGATAGCTCTTCCAGCCCGTGTTCTCCCCGCACCAGAACGGCGAGTTCACCGACAGCGCGAACACGTGCGGCAGGAAGTAGCGCACGCTGTTCATGATCTGGATGCGCGTCTCGAGATCCTCGACGGCCACGTGGACGTGCAGTCCGAAGATCAGATTCGCGCGAGCCAGCATCTGCAGCTCGTACACGATCTTGTCGTAGCGCTCGTTCTTCGTGATCGGCACGCTGGCCCAGTGCGAGATCGGGTGCGTCCCGGCCGAGGCGATGCGGAGACCGTTCTCGTGCGTGAGACCGATGATCTCGCGGCGCAGCCGTGTGATCTCCCGGCGCGCGTGTGCGATGTCCCTGCAGATCGGCGTTCCGACCTCGATCACCGGATCGTGCATCTCACGCTTGATCTCGTCCTTCAGCCGCTTCTCGCCCTCGGCGAACATCTCCTGGATGTGCGACTTGAGCTCACGCGTCTCCGGATCGATGACCTGAAACTCCTCCTCGATGCCGAGGGTGAAGCTTGGTTGTGCAGACATGGCGGGCAGGATATCAGGGCGCGGGGGGCAGAGCGCAGGGGGCAGAAGCAAAAACCGGAAGGCGTTCGTTCTCCTGCGCCCCGCCCCCTGCGCCCCGCGCCCTATGCGACTGGCGCGGTGACGTCCTTCGTCACATCCATGACGGTCGGCCAGTTGCCGGTCAGCTCGAACTGCTTTTTGCCCTGCACCATCTCGATCAGCACCTCGGCCATGTTCGTGACCATCCAGTCGAAATTCTCCTGGCCGACCGAGTTGACGTCGGCGTCCGGCGCGCAGTTCATGAAGTCGATCGCGTACGGGATGCCGTCCCGCACCGCGAACTCGACGGTGTTCATGTCGTAGCCGAGGCCGTCACAGAGAGCGAGGGCGCCGCCGTGGATGAGGGCTTCGAACTCCGGCGCCATCGGCGGCGGGTTCTTCACGTAGCGCTCGTGGAACGGCGCCTTCGGGTCGTAGGCCATGATCTTCACGCGCTTGCGGCCGAGGACGTAGCAGCGGTAGTAGAGCTCGAAGTCGATGGCCTCCTGGGCCATCATCGTCAGGTCGCGGGTCTGGTCGTACGCGGAGAAGAACTCCTGCGGGTTGTCGCACTTGTAGACGTCCTTCCAGCCGCCGCCGTAAGCCGGCTTCATGAAGATCGGCCAGCCGAGGTAGGCGAAGACCTCGTCCCAGTTCACCCACTTCATGTTGCGGAAGGACTTGCCCTCCGTGTTGGGCGGATGCTGCTTGTGCGGCAGCAGCACCGTGCGCGGCACGGCGACTTTGGCGGCTTTGGCGACGAGGTTGTCGAAGAACTTGTCGTCGGCCGACCACCAGATCGGATTGTTGACGATGCGCACGCCGGAGGCGGCGGCGCATTTCAGGTAGGTGCGGTAGAACGGGACTTCGTGGCTGATGCGGTCGAGGATCAGGTCGTACGGAAACACTCCGTCGTCCTTGAGGTACGAGATCTCGCAGATGCCGCCCTCGACGTCTTCCCCGCCGCGCTCGTTGATCGCGTTGATGAGCGCCCACGGAAACGTGTCTTCCATCCCGAACAGCAATCCAATTTTCTTCTTGCGCATGCGTCCTCCCCTTTGCAAACGAACGGCCGGGGATCGTATAGAATCGCCCGCCCGTGCGGCAAGGCTGGCGCAAAAATCATGTTCCGCGAACACGTCCGATGGTGGTCCCCCTCTCTCAACCGCGACATGGAGCTCCTGTGGTTCGGCAAGTTCGGGCGGCCGGTGATCCTCTTCCCGACCTCAGCCGGACGCTACTTCGAGAATGAGGACTTTCGCCTCGTCGACTCGGTGGCGGACAAGGTGGACGGCGGCGAGATTCAGGTGATCCTGCCGGACACGGTGAACAACGAGAGCTGGTACAACAAGCACGTCCATCCGGCCGTGCGCGCGGCGCGTCATACACAATACGATTCGTATTTACGACACGAATTAGTGCCGTACATTCACAACCGGGCGCAGCGCGGCGACCTGGTGGTGTACGGCGCCAGTTTCGGCGCCTACCACGCCGCGAATTTCGCGGGGCGCTATCCCGACATCGTCAGCCGCGCGATCTGTTTCTCCGGCGTGTTCGACATTCATTCGTTCCTGGACGGCCACTGGGACGATAACTGCTACTTCAACTGCCCCGTGTCGTACATCCCGAACATGAACGGGGAGTTGGCGGGCAAGCTGTCGCGCGTGAACTGGGTGATCGCCACCGGCGAGCACGACTCCCTCGTCCAGGAGAACCGCGACTTCTCGGGCATGCTCTGGAGCAAAGGCATCTCCAACCACCTCGAGATCTGGCCCGGCCAGTTCGGCCACGACTGGCCCTGGTGGCGGGAGCACCTGCGACGGTTCGTGTGATGATCCGGGAAGAGCGTCCGTCCGATCGTGACGCGATCTTCGCGGTGAACGCGCGTGCGTTCGAGACCGGCGCGGAGGCACGGCTGGTCGACATCCTGCGGGAGCGCAACGCGATTGCGGTGTCGCTCGTCGCGGAGATCGACGGTGCGGTCGCCGGCCACATTCTGTTCTCGCCGGTGAAGGTGGGGGATCGCGCGTTCGTCGCACTCGCTCCGATGGCCGTCCTGCCGGAGCATCAGCGTTCCGGCGTCGGCTCCGCGCTGGTGCGCGCGGGGATCGACGCCTGCCGCGCACGCGGCGACGCCGCCATCTTCGTCCTCGGGCACGCCGAGTACTACCCGCGCTTCGGCTTCGTTCCCGCGGGCCCGAAGGGATTGCACTACAAGAGCGAGGAATTCGACCCCCACTTCTTCGTGCTCGAGCTGCGCCCCGGCGCGCTCGACGGCGTGCAGGGCCTCATCGAGTTCCACGCCGCGTTCGACGAATTCTGACGGCGCGCCCTGTCGCCCGCTACGCGGGCTCGATCGTGTCACCGCGCACGTTCCCCCGGCTGAAGCCGGGGTCTATTTCCTTTTGCCCGCTACGCGGGCGTGTCTCCTCTTGCCCGCGTAGCGGGCAGCCAGAGAATAGCCCCCGGTTTCAACCGGGGGGACGTGTGCGGTAAGAGGAACGAGCCCGCGTAGCGGGCGACAGACCTTCATGGTGCGGCTCTTGAAGAAGAGCCGGCCATGAGTTGGATGGTATTGCTTGGAATCGCCGTCGTGATTGTCGCCATTGCCGCGGTGACCGGCATCAAACCGAAAGGGACGCGGCCCGTCGCGCACACCCGCATGATGGGTGTTGGACGGGTCATGCTCCTGATCGTCGCCGCAATCTTCGCCTGGCTGGCCTGGCGCGCGTGAAGGCGGCCGCTACAAACAAAAAGGGCCGGCTTCCGCCGGCCCTTGCACCGAGTGCGAAGAAGCTTACTTCGAGCCCATGGCCGCGGTCTTCTTGGCCATCAGCTCGCGCAGCGTTGCCGCGGGGATCGAGCCTTCGACCATGATCGAGTCGCTCTTGCGCGACACGCCGAAGCGGCGGAGCACAGACACCATCTCCGGCGACTTGTCCTTGACCGCGAGGCGCAGCGCGGAGAGCGCACCCCTCACGGTGTCTTCCAGGAGCTGCAGCGTCTCGGCGTCGCCCGACAGGCCAACCGCGCCGAGCTCCAGAGCGTCGCCCGTGTCCGTGGCCCACACCGCCACCGTCGACAGCGTCTTGATTGCCGCCTGCAGTGCGTCGCCCGATTGGCCCTTGCCCGTGGTGATGTTGCCGCCCTTGGTCAGGCGCGCGGCCCGCGTGACGTCGACCAGCGCCCAGGCGGTCGCTTTCGAATCGACGCGTCCGAGGTCCAGGCCGAGAGCACCGCGGCTGCGGAAGCCCGTGCCGCCGTTCGCCCGCGCCGCCAGAGCCGCGACGACCGAGCGCTCATTGCCGGCGATCGCCATCGACGGCGAGAGGAACGCCACCGCGCCGTTCTCGTCGCCCTGCTTCTCCTTCGGCGCGAACAGCACATAGCCGTTCTTCTTCACCGCGCCGTGCGCGACCAGTGCGTTCGTGAGCTTCTCCGGCTGGAAGCGGCCTTCCGCGATCACCAGCACGTCGGCATCCGCGCCGAGCGTCGTGCGCGGCGAGGTGGCGACGACGAGGACGTCCACGTCCTTCGTCGGCGACAGGCCGGCTTCGAGGAGGAACTTCTCCGCCTCACCGTCGCTGCTCATCTTGTCCGCCTGCTGGAAGAGCATGGAGGAGAGAGGGCTCGTGCGCATGTCAGCGAGCTTGACCATGCCGACGGTGACGGCGTTTGCCGGCACGAGGTTGAGAGCGTCGTCAGCCGCCAGCGCCGGAAGCGCGAGCAGGGCCACCGCCGCGAGAACTGCCAAGGTACGAAGGGAACGGGTCATGATCAAAACTCCTTTCGAGTGAACAGCCAGGATGCGAGGAGAGACAGACGATGCCGAAGGCGGCCGTCGTCAGGAACGGAGCGGGAGTGAGGACGTTCAGCACGCGCTCCGGAAGCGCCGAGCCGCCATCGACGAATGCGACCACGGCCTGTCCGAGCTCCGCGGTTTTCGGGAAGATCCAGTACAGCGTCTCGATCGTCCACGCCTGCCATTCCTTCGACACCGCCGCGGCGATCTTGTCGTGCGCCGCGAGCATCAGGCCGAAGAAGAAGATGCCGTAGGTGGTCATGATCGAGACCGCGGTCGACGACGTGACGACGCCGACCAGGAACGCGAACGCCAGCAGGACCGCGATCACCAGGAAGATGATCGTGCCCCCGAGGAGGAAACGCGGGTTCGCGACGCCGGTCTTCCACCACACGATCAGCCAGATCGCGCCGACCAGATAGACGACGTTGCTGAACGCCAGGATGAGCCCCGCGATGTAGCGTGAGACCAGCAGCTTCACCCGGCCGACCGGACGCGAGAGGTAGAGATCGACGGTCCCCTTCTCCTGCATGCGCGGCACGAGGTGCGCCGTGGCGAAGATTGCCAGGAACGTGCAGATGAAGTAGAGGAAGACGCTGAACCCGGTCTCGAAGCCGAGCACCAGGCGCTCGATGGAGATCGAGTCCCGCATGTCGACTTCCTTGCCGAACAGCTTCGCGCCCGCGAGCGCGCCGTCGACGATGTCGAGATTGATCGCCGAGGCGAAAATGATGATGAACAGGGAAGAGAGGAAGAAGTAGGCGACCAGCGTCCACCGCGCCGCCGCTTCGCGCATCACGTCTTCGATGTTGGCTGCCAGGACTTTCATGAGTGCGCTCCCACCGAGACGCCTTCTTCCGCGCGAACCAGGTCCACGAACACGTCCTCGAGCGTCTCCCGCACCGGCGAGAGCTCGCTGAGCACGCCGCCGCGCGAACGGAGCTGGTCGACCAGCGCGTTCAGGTGCTGGACGTCGGCGACGGAGAGGACCATGTGGCCGTTCACGCGCTCGACGCCGGCTCCGGACTCGCGGAACGCCGCGACGAGCGAGTCGTCGACCGGCGATGCCACCATTTTGTAGGTAGCACTTTTCTGTGTCAAGTCCTTGACGGTCCCGAAGGCCGCGACCTTGCCGTCGCGGAGCACGGCCACCCGGTCGCACGTGCGCTCGATCTCGGACAGCAGGTGCGAGTTGAGAAGCACCGCCGTCCCGCGGTCGGCTTCGGCGCGGAGGATGTCGCGGATCTCGCGGCGTCCCACCGGATCGACGCCGTCCGTCGGTTCGTCCAGCAGCAGCACCTGCGGCGCGTGGACCATGGCGCAGGCCAGCCCCAGCCGCTGAGTCATGCCTTTCGAGAACTTCTTGATGCGGACGTCCGCCCACTGCGTCATGCGCACCTGGTCGAGCAGGAGCGCCACACGCTTGGCGATGTCGGCCGAATTCATCCCCGACATCCGCCCGAAGATTGACATCGCCTGCCGCGCCGTCAGGTAGTTCGGAATCTTGTGCCCCTCGGGCAGATACCCGACGCGGCGGCGCGACTCCGGGTTGCGCACGGGCAGGCCGCCGATCGTGGCCGTGCCGGACGTCGGGTAGGTGAGCCCGAGGAGGATCTTGACGGTCGTGGTCTTGCCGGCGCCATTGGGTCCGAGCAGCCCGAACAGCTCGCCTTCCTTCACCTGGAAGTCGATGCCGTCGAGCGCAGTGATCTTCGGCTTACGGAAAGACGACCGGTATTGCTTGTGGAGGCCGGAGACCTCGATCAGCGTCGTCGTCATGAGGACAGAATACGGCGCCGATCGAGGAAAGTTGCCCGTGAATCGTTGCCCGTTGCCCGTTGCCCGGGTCACGGGTCACGGGTCACGATGTCGCCATCGCGTTCACGTTCATCCGTGCGTCGACCGAGCTCCAGTCCACGTTGCTCAGGAACGCCTCGATGTATTTGGGCCGGTCCGCCGGCTTGTAGTCGAGGAGATAGGCGTGCTCCCACACGTCCATGACCAGCAGCGGCACGAAGCCCGAGATGTTGCCGGTCTCGTGCAAGGTGATCCAGTGATTGGAGATATGGCCGCTATTGGGGTCGAGGTAGCAGATCGCCCAGCCGACGCCGCGCATCTTGCCGATGCCGGTGAAGTCGGTCTTCCAGATGTCGTAGCTGGGGTAGCTGCGCTCGACGGCCTCGCGGAACTTCGAGCCGCGCGAGGCGTCGCCGCCGCCCTGCCGCTTCATGTTCGCGAAGTAGTACTCGTGCAGGACCATGCCGTTGTACTCGAAGCCGAGGCGGCGGGTGAGCTCGGAGTAGGCGGGTGTCTCCTCCTGGTCGACCTTGCCGTCGGAAAGGATCGCCGCGATGCGCTCCGTCAGCGTGTTCGTGTTCGTGACGTAGCCCTCGTAGAGCTTGAAGTGCATCTCCAGGGTCTTGTCGGAGATACCGTTGAGGCCGGAGAGGTTGAAGGATTTGGGTTTGTAAATCTTCGTATCCATGCCTCTCGCAGATGCAAGATCAGCGCGCGCAACGGAAGGTGGCGTAGACGTACGGGTAGGCGGGCCGGAACCAGTTGCGGAAGCTCGGCCGGATCAGCTCGCGAGGCGTCGCGGGCGAGGCGCCTTTGAGAATGTAGTGTGCGTCGTCGAAGAAGTCGGCGGAGTACTCCGGATATGAGGCCATCGGGGCGAATCCGGGAAACGGCGCGAACAATGTCGACGTCCACTCCCAGCCGTGCCCGGCCAGGTCCGTGACGCCGCAGTCGTACGCGCGATGCCACTCCGCCTCGGTCGGCAGCCGCACGCCTTTCCAGCGCGCAAACGCCGTCGCTTCATCATGCGTGACGTACACCGGCGCGTCGAGCGGGAGCGGCTCCATGGCGAACATCCCGCGCCACAGCCACCCGTCCTCGCCGCGCGCCCAGAAGTGCGGCGCGCTCACACGGGTGGCGTTGACGTACTCGAGGTACTCGCCGTTCGTGACAGGGTGGGAGTCGATGGTGAACGCGGGGACGTCGACGGCGTGGGCGTCGAATTCGTTGTCCCACCCGAACGTACCCGCTTCCGCGCCGAGGGTGGCGCGGCCGGCGGGGACCCTTACCCCCTCCCCTCTCCCCGCCGCGCGGGGAGAGGGCCAGGGTGAGGGGCGCTTCTTCTCATGCCCCAGCTCGTGCAGCATGTACAACAGCGTCTCCTGGTGCATGGCTTCATGCTCCAGGATCGTGAACACCGCCTCTCCCGGCTCGGTCAAGTGTTCCTCGACCAGCGCGTCCGCCGCGCGTGCGTAGGCGTGCACTTCCTCCCGCGACGGCCACACGTCCGTCGGACTCCGCACCGTCGTCTCGTCCGCCGGATCGATGCCGCGCGCGAACAGCGTCTCCAGCTGTTCGTCGATGCCCGCGAGCTTCTTCGTCAGCTTCACCAGCGTGTTCACGCTGAACGCCGGCAGGTGCCCCTCGTAGAACACGATCGGATTGCGCAGCCCGATCGGACGCTCGTAATACGCCTCGGGCACGAGGAGATCGAACAGCTCGCGCGTACGGGCACGGTTGGCGCGATACCAGGCGACCAGGTCGTCCCGCGTCACGTCACCGGCAAATGCGGGATGGCGCATCGGCGGATTCTACTTTCAGGAGTGATGCCGGCGCTCCGCCGGCCGTAACGCCGGCGCCTCGCCGGCCGGGGGCCTGCGAAACGGCCGGCGGGGGTGCACCGCCCCGTCCGGAGGGCGATACGCTTCCTGCGTGCTCCCGCTGCGCAGCGCGAACACCGCCCTGCCAAAGCGGTGGCTGCCCGCCCACACGCCCGCCCACGCCACCGCACTCCAAATCTACAGCGATACGCGGGATGTCTCGCCCTCCCGCACCACCACGGACTGGGTGTTGGCGACGGACTCGTCGTCGTTGAGCAACTGCAGCGTGTAGCTCCCGGGCGCGACGTTCTCGATGGGAACGGTCCCGGGGAGGAGGTCGCGGGTGGTCGGGCGGGAGCCGGAGCGGGGGTAGGGCGTGCCGGTGGAGTCGAGGAGGCGCATGCGGCGCACGGTGGGGTGTTGGGACTGCACGAGGATCGTGCCGCCGGGGGTCATGGAGACGGTCTGCCGAGGGGACGGGGAGGTGATGCGGACGGTCGTTGCGGCGTAGCCGGTCATGAAGAGCGTGGCGGTGTACGAGCCGGGGGCGAGGGGGAGGTGGGTATCGGACGTCGTGTCGCTGCTGCCGAAGCGCATGCCCATGGATTCGTAGACGATGCGGCCGCCGGCGTCGTAGACGGTGACGAAGGCGTTGATCTGGCGGCCGTCGCGGCCGTCGACGATGTGCAGGTTCACGCCGTCGTTGCGGGAGAGGCGGAGCTCGAGGCCGTCGCGTCCGGAGTCGCCGAACGTCTCTTCCCGCACCTCGGTGCCGTAACCCTCGCGCGAGGCCGTGAGGGTATACGTCCCGGCGGAGACGGATTCCATGGAGAAGTTGCCGTTCGGGTCGGTCATGGCCGCGCGGGCGAAGCGCATCTCGCCGGACGCGGCCGGGCGGAAGTTGATGGTGACGTCGGGGAGGGCCTCGTTGGTGCCGGCGTCTACGACGCGGCCGCGCACGGAGGCGGTCTTGTAGTCGATGTCGAAGGTCGACGCGCCGGAGCGCACCTGGTAGGTGGTCTGGTAGGGATTGAAGCGCTGCGAGTCGGCGACGAAGACGCTGTACTCGCCCTCCTCGAGACCGGCCACGGTGTAGTTGCCCGCTTCGTCCGCGCTGGTGCTGGCGCTCGCCCGCGATCCGCCGCGCGGCTGGAACATCACGGTGGCGCCGCCGAGGGGGGTGCCGTTGCGGGTGATGTGTCCGCGGACGCTGGTGTCGGTGCGGAACTCGAGGTTCACCTGCGCCGCGCTGCCGGCGGTGACCTCGACGGTCTGCGTGCCGGACGAGCGGCGCTCCATGAACGAGCGCGAGGCGGTCGTCGCCGACACCTGCACCGTGCCGGTCGGCGCGCCTTCGATGCGGAAGTTGCCGGAGGGGTCGACGGCGGCGCTCGACGACGAGCGTCCGCTGCGCGCCGTCACCGTGGCGCCGGACAGCTCCTGCTCCGTGAGGCCGGTGACGCGCCCGTAGACCGAGCCGCCGGTGCGCATCTGGATGCGCACGTTGCCGCCGCTGCTGACGTCTACGTCCTCGACCACGCCTTCGAGGTAGCCGCTCTTGCGGGCGACGAAGCGATAGCGCGCGCTGTTGAGCGAACCGAACTCGAACTGGCCGGACGCGTTCGTGCGCACGCTGTCCCCGCCCCCGCTCGCCGAGAACGCCTCCACCTCCGCCTCGGCCACCGGCGCACCCGCGTCGGTCACGACGACGCCCGTCACGCGCTGACCGCCGGAGAGCTGCACGTCCATCCGCATCTCGCGGCCTTTGAGCGTGACGGTCTTGGTGGTGCCGAGGTACTTGGGATGGGTGACCTCGAACGTCTCCTCGCCCGGGTCGAGCGAGTCCAGCGAGAACTCGCCGTTCGCGTCCGTCACCGCGCGGCGCATGGAACCGCCGCGCGCAAACTGGCCCGTCGGCGAGGGCTGGAGCTGCACGGACGCGTCGGAGAGCGCCGAGCCGTTCGGTCCCGTGACCTTGCCGACCAGCTTCACGCCGGTGTCGAGCTCGATCATCACGTCGCTGACCGTCTTCCCCTCCTCGACGTCCACGTTCGCGCGGCCATTCGCGAAGCCCGGCGCCTGCGCGACGATGTTCATCGCCCCCGCGGGCACGTTCTCGAGCACGAACGAGCCGTCGTCCGAGGTGAAGGATTTCAGCTGGGGAGGCGCCATCATCACGAAACCGCCGCCGCCGCGCGACGTCGAGATGCCGGCCTGGAAGGTCGTGATCGGCTTACTCGACCCCTTCTCCACCACGCGCCCCTGCACGCGGCCGCCGGCAGGGAAGTCGAAGACCACGTCGCGCGCGGGTGCCGTGACCGAGCGCTGGTCCTGGATGAAATCCGACTCCTTGCGCAGCATCACGCGCATCGAGCCCGGAGCGAGGCCGCCGAGGGTGAAGGAGCCGTCGGCACCGGTAGTGGTGGAGCTGCTGTCGCCCATGCCGAAGCTGCTGACGTTCACGTCCGCGAGCCCCACGCCGCCGCGCGTCACGCGGCCCGAGACCTCCACCGCCGGCTCCAGGCTGGTCTCGATCACCGGTCCGCCCTGCAGCGTGACGTTCTGCGCGCGCACCGCCTTCGGCGCGTAGCCCTCGCGGCGGAACGAGAAGTCGTACGTCCCTTCCTGCAGGCGCAGCGTGAAGGAACCGTCGCTCGCGGTGCGGACGGTGTCTTCTTCCTCGCCCATGAAGCCGCCCATCACCAACTGACGCACCATCATGCCGCCGCGGCCCGAAGGGGTTTCGATGGCGGCGACGGCGACGCCGGAGAGCGGATCGCCGTTCGCGTCTTTCACCTTGCCCGTGACGGCGATGCCGGTGGGCATCAGCAGCACGACGCCGGTCTTCCGCTCCGCCGGCGCGAGGTGCAGCGTCTCGCCCTTCGACTGCGGCAGGCCTTTCTTCGTGGCGCGGAGGCGGATGTCCTGCTCGGGCGAGACGCGCAGGGCGAAGCGTCCGTCCGGACCGGTGACCGCGCGCGCGATTCCGCGGAATCCGCGCATGGTCATCATGCGCATCGGATTGCCCTCGGCCGCCGGCTCGGAGTTGACCGAGGCAGCGACGACCGGCTTCTGCTCTTCGTCGACGACCACGCCGCTCACGCGCGCGAGCGGGCCGATGGCCACGTCCTTCACCACCTGCTGACCCGCGGTGACGGTGGCCTCGGCGTTGCCCGTGTCGAATGCCGGGTGCGAGGCGACTACGGAGTACGCGCCCGCGGCCGTGGGGATCGAGTAAGCGCCCTTCGCGTCCGTGAGCGCGACGAGGCCCGGGCCGTCGAACATCATCATGCGCCGTGAGGCGCCGAGGACGACGGAGGCGCCGGCGACCGGGAGCTTGGTCTTCGCGTCGGTGACGCGGCCGGAGACCACCGCGGCCTTCTCCATCTTCAGGGTGAGCGCTCCCTTCGGCGCGGAGTCGGAGGAGCGCTGGGCGATGAGCGAGTCCTTGCGCGCGGTGAGCGTCGACCACTTCGCGGGCGCGTGGGCGATGGTGAACGTGCCGTCGTCGCCGCTCGTGGCGGCGGGCCACTGGTCGAGGAGGATCGCGGCGTTGGCGACGGGCGTGGTGCCGTTGGCGGCGACGACGCGTCCGGCGAGCTTGACGCCCGCGGAAAGCGTGCGGGTCATCTCGCTCGACGGCGTGCCGGGGTTGAAGAACGACTCTTCGTCGAGGGCGTAGTCGGGATGAAGGACGGTGATGCTGCGCGCGCGCTTGACGTCGGGGGCGTCGTAGCGGCCCTGTTCGTCGGTGAGGGCGATGAAGTCGGCGCCGTTATAAGAGATGAGGACCGTGGCCTTCGCGACCGGTTTGCCGCCCGCGGTGATGGTGCCTTTGTGCGTATCGCGTTTCGTCAGCGCGATCGCGCCGGCTTCTTCGTCGCGCTCGACGCGGCGGGTGATGGGCTCGTAGCCGTTGGCTTCGACGCGCAGCTCGACGACCGCGGCGTCTTTCGGGGACGGCAGGGAGAACGTACCTTTCGCGTCGGCCTGGGTGGACTCGGCCGGTACGCGCACGGGCGACGGCGACAGGAGCCGCGCCCGCCTCGCCTCGGGCAGCTCGAGCGTGGAGTACGACACGCGGGCGCCGGCGATCGGCGCGCCGTCGGCGGTCATGACGCTGCCGGTGATCGCGGCGAGCGCGGGCATCGCGAGCAGGGCAAAAACGAAGGCGGCGGCGAAGGGTCGTGTACGCATGGCGTGAAGTATGACGCCGGAACCTCGCAACGGTTCCATAGGAGCGCCGGCCGCCGGGCCGGCCGGTCCCCCGGCCGCTGGCCGGTGCTCTGCGGAACAGTTGCCGCCACCCCCCTGTTGGCGACGTCATGCGAGTTGCACTGCTTTTTGCCGCGCTGGCTTGTACGAACGTTCAAGGAGTCGCTCCCGTGGAGATGCAGACCATCGCAAACGGCGCTTACGCCGTAGCCGAAGCCCGCCAGGCCGTGCTCGCGACGAGCGACGCCGGCTATCGCCAACAGTGGCAGGCGCTGATCGGCGAGGGCCAGATTCCCGCCGTCGACTTCGAGAAGCACGTCGTCGTCTTCATCATGGGCGGGATGCGCAACACGGGCGGGTGGTCGGTGGTCCCGGTGTCGGCGCGCGTCGACGGCGACACGGCGGTGATCGACGCGAAGGTGCAGGGTCCGCCGCCGGGTGGGATCACGACGCAGGCGATCACGTATCCGTACGCGGTGATCACCCTCAATCAGCGCGGCGTCAGGCAGGTGCGCTGGGATTGAAGCGCCGCAAGCCGGTCCAGGCGGAGCTGCTGAAGCGCCGGCTCGACGAGCTCGTGGCGACGTTCGACGTCTCCACCATCGAGCCCGATCCGCTGCAGCTCGTGCTGCGTTTCAAGGACCCGCTCGATCAGGAAGTGGCGGGCCTGATCGCGGCGGCGTTTGCGTACGGCCGCGCGGACATCATCGTCGCGAACATGGGCGTGGTGCTGTCGCGCATGAAGCCGTCGCCGTTCCGCTATCTGCGGACGTTCGACGCGCGTGAAGCGAGCCAGCGCTTCGCGGGCTTCGCGCACCGGTTCCACAAGACGCCGGACCTCGTCGACTTCCTGCAGTGCATCGCGAACGTCATCCGCGAGCACGGCTCCCTCGGCGCGCTGTTCGAAAAGTGCTACGACGCGGAGGCTCCTGACATCGCGCCGTCGCTGTCGCGCTTCGTCCGTTCCGTGGGTTCTGCAAACGCGTTGCGGTACCTGCTCACCGACCCCGAGAACAAGAGCGCGTGCAAGCGGATGAACCTCTATCTAAGGTGGATGGTCCGCCGCACGGCGCCCGACCTCGGCCTGTGGACGTTCGTCGATCCGGCCAAGCTGGTCACCCCGCTGGACACGCACGTCCACCGCATCGCCACGTTCCTCGGCCTGAGCGACCGCAAGTCGGGCGACTGGAAAGCGGCCCGCGCGCTCACTGACAACCTGGCCCGTTTCGACGCCGCGGATCCCGTCCGCTACGACTTCGCGCTGTGCCGCCTGGGCATCCTCGATCTTTGCTCGCGCAAGCAGCGGAAGGAGAACTGCGACGTGTGCCTGTTACGCGACGTGTGCAGATTTCCGGTGACGTAGGGCGCCACTTGCCTGCGTGACTCCAATTTTCCGTCCTTAAAATCCAAGCGCTTGGACCCCAACCGGCGCAATCCGGAAAACTGCAGCTCGATTCAACGTTTCGAATCAACGAATTAGCCGCTGTTTTCGCACGGCACCGCCATTGAATCACGTTGCCGCTGGTCATGCGCCGCTCCCTGGTCACGAATGCGCTCCTCGCCGTCCTCACGGTCGGTGTGATCCTCGGTGCGTTCGTTTCCTTTCAGCGCAAACGCTCGTCGTTCGAGCGCATCGACTTCACCTTCCAGCGCGCGAACGGCGTGATCGTCGTCAAGGACGTCGACCCGCGCAGCAGCGCGGAGCGCGCGGGACTGATTCCCGGCGACCGGATCATCATGATCGGCGGCACGGCCGCGAGCGAGGTCGAAGGCGTCCAGAAGACGCTCCGCCGGATTGGCGAGAACGTGCCGATGGTCGTCGACCGCGGCGGGGCCATGCTGCGCCTCGATTACCGCCCGCCGGAGCTGAAGGTCGATTACCCGTACCTCATCCTCAGCTTCATCGGCTTCCTCTATCTCGCCATCGGCCTCTTCACGCTGTTCCGCGGCGAGACGCGCGAGAGCCGGCTGTTCTACTTCGTCACGCTGCTGTCGTTCATCGTCTACGTCTACACCCCCGCGGGCGACATCGACTGGAGCTACAAGACCCTGCAGATGACGGAGGAGCTGGCGCGCATCTTCCTGCCGCCGCTGGCGCTCCACTTCTTCCTGCTCTTCCCCACTCCGGTGATCCGCGACAAGCGCTGGATCGCGGCGATGTACCTGCCGCCGACGCTGCTCGCGCTCTGGAGCGCGGACCTGCTGCTGTTCGCGAACACGGTCGCGGTGACGACGCCGTTGCGCGCGCTGGAAGTCATCCAGCGCTGGGAGATGATCGACTTTGCGATCTACTTCACGCTCGCGTTGGTCGCGCTCGCGTTCACGTACCGGGACGCCGCGGCCATCGGCAAGAAGCAGATCAAGTGGATCTACTTCGGCCTCTCCTTCGGCTTCCTGCCGTTCCTGGCCATCTATCTGATCCCGTACCTCATCGCCGGGGAAGTCGCGCCGGCATGGACGACGGCCTCGATCATCCCGCTGGCGTTCATCCCGCTGGCGTTTGCCGTCTCGATCCTCAGATACAAGCTGTGGGACGTCGAGGTGGTGATCAAGGAGGTCCTGGCGTACTCCGTCACCTTCGTGTTCGGCATGATCGCCTTCTCGACGGTGAACCTCGTGCTGTCGCGCGTGATCGAGGAGCGCTCCGCGCTGGAGCGCAACTTCCTCGCCTTCAGCTCGGGGCTGCTCATCGCGGGCGTGCTGATCCCGGTCAAAGGCAGGATCGAGTCGGTCATCGAGATGATCCTGTACCGCGAGAGCTACCGCCATCGCCGCACGATGACGGACTTCGCGCAGGAGCTGGCGACGTTCCACGACGTCCACGAGCTGATCGCGATGATGCGCGAGCGAATGCGCGCGACGCTGCACATCGAGCGCATGAACCTCTACATGCGCGAAGGGACCACGCTGCTCATTTACGACCCCGAGGGCGTCGTGCCGCGGCGGGTGGGCGAGGACGAGCTGGGAGCCATCCCCAGGGAAGGGCCGATGGTGCTGAGCGCACCGCGCCTTCCGGACAAGACCGAGATTCCGTGGAAGCTGCTCGAAGCGGGCTACCGCTATGTGTTCCCGCTGCGGCATCGCGGCGAGCTGCAGGGCCTCCTCCTCCTCGGCACGCGCCGCGGCGACGAGCCTCTGTCGCGCGACGACCTGCACCTGATCGGCACGCTCACCGCGCCGGTGGCGCTGGCGATCGAGAACTCGCGCCTGTACGGCAAGCTCCGCCGCCAGCTCGAGGAGATCCGCGCGCTCAAGGAGTACAACGAGAACATCATCGAGTCGTCGCTCTCGGCGATCGCGGTGGTCGGCAGCGACGGCACGGTGCTGACGGCGAACAAGGCGTTCTGGGAGCTGGTCGGCTCGGACCACACGACGGAGACGATCACCGAGCTGTTCCCTCCCTACGATGAGCTCCGTGCCGGCGACTCGCGCACCATCACCACGCACTTCATCAACTCCGCGGGCGTGGAGAAGGAAGTGACGCTGACGGCGAGCCCGCTGTCGGCGGGCGACGTGGCGGACGGCGCGCGCGTGCTGGTCATCGGCGACGTCACGGACCGCGTGCGTCTCGAGCGCGAGCTGCAGGACAAGGAGCGCCTGGCCTCCCTCGGCCTCCTGGCCGCGGGTGTCGCGCACGAGGTGAATACGCCGCTCACGGGGATCTCGTCGTACGCGCAGCTGCTGCTGGCGGAGACGGCGGAGGATGATCCGAAGTACCGGCTCCTGAAAAAGATGGAGCAGCAGACGTTCCGGGCGTCGAACCTGGTCAACAGTCTGCTGGACCTGATCGCCAACCGGCCGCGCTCGCGGGAGATCGTCGCCATCAACGAGCTGGTGCCGGCGACGGTCATCCTCCACGAAGATCTTTTCAAGGCGAAGAGCATCCAGGTCCACACGGACGTCGTCCCGCTGAAGGTGCGCGGGAACTTCCACGACCTGCAGCAGGTTCTGACCAACATTCTGCTCAACGCCCGCGACGCGGTCGTGGACGGTGGGAACATCTGGGTGTCGGCCAGGGAAGAGAACGGCTGCGTCGTGATCCGCGTGCGTGACGATGGGAAGGGCATTCCGGCGGACATGATCGGCAAAATCTTCGAGCCTCTGGTGACGACGAAGCGCGGTCAGGGCGGCACGGGCCTCGGGCTCGCGATCAGCCGCCGTATCATCGACGCGACCGACGGCGAGATCGAGGTCGCCAGCACTCCCGGCCACGGCGCCGAGTTTTCGATTAAGTTGCCACGGGTGGACCGAGCAGTCGGCACTATGTAGTCCCGCCAGCAAATGCGCATCCTCATCGTCGACGACGAAGAAGTTCTGCGAGACGTGCTCGACGCCGTGCTGCGGCGGGAGGGCTTCGACATCGTCGCCGCGTCCAGCGGCGAGGAAGCCTTGAACGTCCTGGACACCGATGAGATCGACCTGATCATCCTCGACGTGATGCTGCCGGGGATCAGCGGCATCGACACGATGCGCGCCATCCGCATCTCCAATCCGGACCTGCCGGTCATCATCATCACCGCGTTCTCGTCCATCGACGGCGCGATCGACGCGATGAAGCAGGGCGCCTTCC
Organism: uncultured Acidobacteriota bacterium; assembly: GCA_963821585.1. Taxonomy (GTDB): domain Bacteria; phylum Acidobacteriota; class Thermoanaerobaculia; order Gp7-AA8; family Gp7-AA8; genus QHVT01. The sequence goes on along the minus strand of CAWGEI010000005.1, from coordinate 191,298 downwards.
ACTACATCCCCAAGCCGTTCAAGAACGAGGAAGTCGTCCTCACGGTGAACAAGGCGCTCGAGCAGCGCCGGCTGTCGAGCGAGAACGAGCGCCTGAAGGCCGAGCTCTCGGACCGCTACGCGTACTCGAACATCATCGGCAAGAGCGAGATCATGCGGAAGGTCTTCGACCTGATCCGCCTCGCGGCGCCGTCGCGGTCGAACATCCTGGTCGCAGGCGAGTCGGGCACGGGCAAGGAGCTGGTGGCGAAGGCGATCCATCACGCCAGCCCCCGCGCCCGGAACGCGTTCGTCACGGTCAACTCCGGGTCGCTCCCGCCGGAGCTGCTGGAGTCGTCGCTCTTCGGGCACATGAAGGGCGCGTTCACGGGCGCGATCGCCTCGAAGCGCGGACTGTTCGAGGTCGCGGACAACGGCTCGATCTTCCTGGACGAGATCGGGAACATCAATCTGGAGACGCAGGCCAAGCTGCTGCGCGTCATCCAGGAAAAAGAGTTCATGCGCCTCGGCTCGGTCGAGACGGTGAAAGTCGACGTGCGGATCATCGCCGCGACCAACGCGGACCTGCAGAAGCTGATGGCCGATCAGCGCTTCCGCGAGGACCTGTACTACCGCCTGAACGTCATCACCATCCAGCTCCCGCCGCTGCGCCGCCGCCGCGAGGACATCGCGCTCCTGGTGCAGCACTTCCTGCAGAAGTATTCGGAGGAGAACAAGCGCCGGGTGCGCGAGGTGACGCCGGACGCGATGCGGATCCTGCTGGACCACAACTGGCCGGGGAACGTGCGCGAGCTGGAGAACACGATCGAGCGCGCCGTGGTCCTCTGCACCGGCGACCGCATCACGCCCGAGCTCCTGCCCGATTACCTGCGCTACCCCACGCGCACGGACCAGCCGGCGACCGTCGTTCCCGCGGAAGGGATCTCCCTCAAGGACGCGGTCTCGAACTACGAGCGCACGATGATCCTGCAGTCCCTGGAGCTGGCCAACGGCGTCCAGAAACGCGCCGCGGAACTGCTGCAGGTGAAGCCCTCGACGCTCAACGAGATGATGAAGCGCCTGGGGATCCACACGAAGTCGAACGCGGTCGTGGAAGAAGAAGTCAGCGTCGCCGAGTGATCAGTTTCACCAGCCCGTACAAGCTGATCACCACCCACGCCCCCTCCATCAGGATCAACCCCGCCTGACGCGTCGTGATCGCCGCGGTCACCAGCATGGCGCCGCCGCAGAGGTTCAACAGCTGGTACGCGTACGTCTCCACGCGCATCCGCTCCATCTGGTGCGACGCGTACGCGATCAAAACCATGACAGCTCCGGCAATCGAGATCACCTGCATCGCCATTAGAATCCCCAGCCTATGATTCGTCGATTCGTGCTCAGCGTCGTTCTTTCACTGCTCTGCACCGCCGCCGCACTCGCGCAACAGACGATTTCCGCCCCCGCCGAATTCCTCGGCTACCCGATCGGCGAGCGATTCACGCCGCACCATCGCATCCTCGCCTACTTCGACGAGTTGGCGAAACGCTCGAGCCTGATCACGATGCGCACGATCGGCACGACGTACGAAGACCGCCCGCTCGTGCTGGCGACGCTGACGTCGGCGAAGAATCACGCGAGCCTGGACGCGATCCGCGCGAACGTGGCCACGCTCGCGCGGGGCGAGGGCGACGCGGCGGCGCTGACGAAGGCGACGCCGGCGATCGTGTGGCTCGCGTTCGGGGTCCACGGGAACGAGTCGTCGTCCGCGGAGTCGTCGATGATGGTGGCGCACGCGCTGCTGACGAATCCCGACCTCACCCGCCTTCTCGACGACCTCGTGGTGATCATCGACCCGCTCCAGAATCCCGACGGGCGCGAGCGCTACGTGCAGTGGTTCCACCGCACGCGTGGCGTGCGCGCGAACACCGACCCGGATGCCTACGAGCATCAGGAGCCGTGGCCGGGCGGCCGCTACAACCACTACCTCATCGACATGAACCGCGACTGGGCGTGGCAGTCGCAGCGCGAGACCCAGGCGCGCGTGGCGGCGTACCGCGAGTGGCACCCGCAGGTGCTCGTCGACTTCCACGAGATGTCCTACAACTCGACGTACTTCTTCCCGCCGGACGCGAAGCCGATCAACGCGAACCTCCCCAAAGCGGTGGAGGACTGGCTGGACGTCTTCGGCCGCGCGAACGCGGCGGAGTTCTCTCGCCGCGGCTGGCCGTTCTTCGTGGCGGAGTTCTTCGACCTCTTCTACCCCGGCTACGGGGACTCGTGGCCGGCGCTGCAGGGCGCGGTGGGGATGACGTACGAGATGGCGGGTCACGGCCGCGCGGGCACGGCTATCGAGCGCGAGGACGGCACGGTGCTGACCCTGGCGGACCGCGCGCTGCGGCACTTCACGACCGGCATCGCCACCGTGCGCACGGCGGCGCAGCACCGTGCGGGCCTGCTGCGCTACACATACGACGCGGCACGCGCGCAGATCGACGGCGGGAAGAACACGTTCCTGATCGCCGCCGACTCGCCGAACTTCGACGCGCTGGTGACGCTGCTGCAGAAGCAGGGCGTCCGCGTGGACATGCTCACCGCGGCGGCGAACATCCGCGCGACGCGCATCGACCGCGACGTCACGGAGTCCCGCACTTTCCCCGCCGGCACCGCCGTCGTCTCCACCCGCCAGCCTCTCGGGGCCCTCGCCAACACGCTGCTGGAGAAGGCGCCGGTGTTCAACAAGGGCTTCGTCGAGGAGCAGCGCGCGAAGGCGGAGGCGGATGAGCCGGATGAGTTCTATGACCTGACGACGTGGTCGCTGCCGCTGGCGATGAACGTCGAGGGATGGGTGACGCAGGCGCCAGTGACCGGCACACGCGAGCTGCAGAAGGCCGCGCTGTCGCCGTTCCGCGCCGCGCAGTACGGGTATCTCGTCGACGCGCGCGATCCACAGCTCTATCGCTTCATCGGCCGGCTGCTCGAGGACAAGGTCCGCTTCAACGTCGTCGACAGCGACATCCGCGTCGGCGACCACACACACGCGCGCGGCTCGCTGATCATCCTCAAGGGCAACAACGGGACGGACCTCGATGCGCGCCTGCAGGCCATCGCGCAGGCGAGCGGCGTGAGCGTGGTGACGCTGGAGTCGGGCTGGATGGGCGGCACCGCCTTCGGGTCGGAGAAAGTCCGCTTCGTGAAGGACCCCAAGATCGGCCTCATGGGCGGACCGGGCAGCGATCCGACGTCGTTCGGCATGCTCTGGCACACGCTGGACGTCGACACCCCGATCCCGCACCGCGTGCTCTCCACGGAGTCGCTCCGCAACATCGACCTGCACGACTACGAGGTCCTGGTTTTCCCGGACGGCGGCTACACCGACCGCATCGGCAAGAGCGGCATCGAGAAGCTCAAGCAGTGGGTCAACGAAGGCGGCACGATCGTGGCCGTGAAAGGCGCGAGCGCGTTCCTCCGTGGGAAGGACGTCGAGATCTCGAAGCTCAAGCCGTGGGAGCCGCCGAAAAAGAAGGAAGACGACAAGGAACCGGCGGACACCGACCGCTACAACGACTTCCGCATCCCCGGCTCGGCCTTCCGCACGACGATGAACGAGCGCTCGTACCTCACCTTCGGCGTGCCGCGCCCCCCGGCGGTGCTCGTCGAAGGCACCGGCGCGTTCCTCCCGCTGGCCAAGAAGATCGACAACATCCTCACCATCGACCCCAAAGAGCCGTTGATCTCGGGTGTGGCCTGGAATGAATCCCTGGAGCGGATCAAGGGCTCGGTATACGTCGTCAGCGAACCGTCCGGCCGCGGCCAGGTCATCACGTTCGCGGATGACCCGCACTTCCGGCTGTTCTGGCGCGGGACCCTGCCGATCTTTCTGAACGCGGTGGTGTACAGCCCCTCGTTCCCGCGGTGATATGGAGTGCGGAGGCAGCGCCTCCGCTTTTCAATTCGGATGACTCGCCGCGATAGGCGCGCGAATACCAAAGCGGAGGCGCTGCCTCCGCACTCCATACTGCCGGGCGGAATAGCTCGTGACGTCTCCTGAGTTAGTCAAGTCAGACCAATGAGCGAGAAGGTCAACATCTACGACGCGAAGACCCGGCTCTCCCAGCTCGTCGACCGTGCTGAAGCGGGGGAGGAGATCATCATCGCCCGCGGGGGTCGTCCGGCCGCTCGCCTGGTCCCGTTTCGCAGCGCGCCCGTGAAACGGAAGCCCGGGCGCATGCGCGGGCGCATCCGCATCGGACGTGATTTCGATGCACCTCTCCCAGCGAATCTGTTCGATCGCGACGAGTGATGCGACTTCTCCTCGATACGCACATCCTCCTCTGGTGGGTGACGGCCGATCGCAGGTTGTCGAAGGCGCTCTCGGCCACGCTCGCGTCACCGGAAAACGATGTCGCCGTGAGCGCCGCTTCAATCTGGGAGATCGCGATCAAGCGTTCCCTCGGTCGAATTGAAGTGGACTTGGATGAGTTGCTGTCATCGATGACCGCCGATGGGTTCACCGAGCTCCCTGTCCGTTTCGCGCACTCGCTGCGTCTCGAGTCCCTCCCACGCCACCACGATGACCCGTTCGATCGACTTCTCATCGTGCAGTCGATCGCCGAGGGACGAAGGCTTGTGACGAAAGACGAAGCGATCCTGGGCTACGCCGGAATCGCGGGGTTCGATCCGCTCTCGGGCTGAGAGTGTTAAGTGTGGTTGGGGTCAGACCCCAACCACACTTAACTTAGTAGTTACGCCGCTGCCGGTTGATACTTGCCGGGCACCAGCCGCGCCGCGATCGACAACCGGTTCCACGCGTTGATCGTGGTGATCGCCAGCGTCAGGTCCGCGAGCTCGCGCTCGTTGAACTGCGCGCGCACCTGTTCGTACACCGCGTCGGACGCGTGCCCGTCCGTGATCCGCGTGACGGCTTCGGTCCACTCCAGCGCGGCGCGCTCGCGTTCCGAGTAGTAGGGGCACTCGCGCCAGGCGTCGAGGGAGTACAACCGCTGCTCGTTCTCCCCTCCGGCGCGGAGGTCTTTCCAGTGCATGTCGAGGCAGTAGGCGCAGCCGTTGATCTGGGATGCGCGCAGGCGGACGAGGTGCAGGAGCGTGGCGTCGAGAGAGCAGGCGCCGAGGTACTGGTCGAGGGCGTCCATGGCGTCGTAGAGGCCGTTGCCGTAGTTCAGTCGTGCTTTCATGAGGCGCATGATGCGCTCGCAGCGGTCCTGAAAACGGACCGCTTTCGACGAACTTCACTGGGCCAAGCAGCCGTGCAGGCGGCGCAGTCCTTCGTCGATCTTCGCCATGGGGACCGCGCCGTAGCCCAGGACGAACCCGGCACGCTCTTCGTCGCGGCAGTACGTCGACAGGCGGTCGACGCCCACGCCGGCCTTGCGCGCACGGGCGGCGATCTCGCCTTCGCGGCGGACGCTCTGCGAGCGCAGCGTGGCGCAGACGTGCATCCCGGTCTCGGCGACAACGGGCTCGAGCCAGCGGGAGAAGTCGCGCGTCAGCGTGCGGACGATGTGGTCGTGCCGCGCGGCGTACTCCCGCCGCATCTTGCGGATGTGGCGCACGAACAGGCCCTTCTCCATGAACGCCGCGAGGGCCGCCTGCGTGAGCCACGGGGAGTACCAGCTGGCGATGAAGTTCGCTGTCTGCAGAATTTTCTGCAGCGGCTGAGGCGCGATCATGAAGCCGAGGCGGAGGGCGGGGAGCATCGACTTGGAGAACGATCCGACGTAGATCACGCGCCCGCTCCGGTCGCTCGCCTGCAGCGTCTCCAGCGGACGCCCGCCAAAGCGGAACTCGGTGTCGTAGTCGTCCTCGATGATCACCGCGTTGCGCCGCTCCGCCCAGTCGAGCAACGCCTGGCGGCGCGCGTGCGACATCGGCATGCCGAGGGGGAACTGGTGCGAGGGCGTGACGTAGACGAGACGTGCCTGATCCGGCAGCGCCGCGACGTCCAGTCCCGCGCCGTCGACCACCACGCCCGTGACGCGGGCGCCGAGGGACTCGAAGAGCATGCGCGGCGGCGGATAGCCCGGCTCCTCCACCGCCACCTGCGCGTTCGGCTCGAGCAGCACGCGCGCGATGAGGTCGAACGCCTGCTGCGCGCCGTTCGTCACGATCACGTCGTCCGCGCGGCAGATCACGCCCCGCGCGACCGCCACGTGGCGCGCGATGGCCTCCCGCAGCTTCGGATGGCCCGCCGGATCGCCGTAGCCCGCCGTCAGCTCCGACGCGCGAAGCTGACGTGCCTGCAGGCGGCGCCACGCGTCGAACGGGAACAGACGCACGTCCGGCGTGCCCACGCCGAAGTCGTACGGCGGCGCCGGACCGCGCTGGCCGAGGATGGTGAGCTCGTTCCAGATCGCGCGATGCCGGATCTGCGCGCCTGATGGCTTGCGGCGGCCTCGTGCGAGCGGATCGTTCTCGACGAACGTCCCCGCCCCCGTGCGTCCGCTCAGCAGCCCCTCCGCGACCAGCCACTCGAACGCGAGCGCGACCGTGTTGCGCGAGACGTCCAGCCGCTGCGCGAGCTCGCGCGTCGGCGGCAGGCGATCGCCGCGCTTCAGCCGCCCGCTGGCGATGGCCGCGCGGATCTGCCGATAGATCTGCCGCGCGAGGTCGCTGCGCCCTTCGAGGCGTACGTGCAGCTCCATCGCGCCATGATGCACTGCATTAGGATTAGGCGCATGCACATCCGCCCGCCCGCCGTCGCCGGGACGTTTTACGAGGGGACGCCCGATCGCCTCGCGCGTCAGGTCGACGCCTGCTTCGCCGCGAACCCGCAGCCGCCCGCGCGCAAGGAGCGTTTCCTCGGCGCCGTCGTGCCGCACGCGGGGCTGATGTACAGCGGTCACGTCGCCGCGGCGTTCTACGCACTCGCGGACCTGCCGAAGCGTTTCGTCATCCTCTGCCCGAATCACACGGGCGCGGGCCACTTCGCCGCCATCAACTGCCACGGCGCATGGCGCACGCCCCTCGGCGACATCGCCATCGACACGCCGCTCGCGGACGCGTTGATGGCGAAGACGCCGCTGTTGTCCGAGGATGCGCGGGCGCACGCGCGGGAGCACTCGCTGGAAGTGCAGCTTCCCTTTCTACAGAAGCTGCTCGGCAGTGACTTCACCTTCGTCCCCATCTGCCTCGGCGCGCACCGCTACGACTACGCGGAAGAGATCGGGCGTGCGATCGCCGAGGTGCTGCAGAGCGAGCAGGACGTGGCGATCCTGGCGTCGTCGGACCTGAACCATTACGAAGACCAGCGCGAGACGCTGCGCAAAGATCAGCTCGCGATCGACCAGGTCCTCGCGCGCAACCCCAGTGAGCTCTGGCGCGTGGTCGACGAATACGACGTGTCGATGTGCGGCTTCATCCCCACCACGACCATGCTTCTCGCCGCGAACGCCCTCGGCGCGACCGGCGCGCGGCTGATCAAGCACACGACGTCGGGAGACGTGAATGGGGATTACTCACACGTAGTGGGATACGCTTCGGTGCTAGTCGCATGAGAATCGTGTTTGCAACTGCCGAGGTTTCACCGATCGCGAAGACGGGCGGGCTGGGGGATGTGTGCGGCGCGCTGCCCAAGGCTCTGGCCAGACTCGGCCACGAGGTCGCGATCTTCATGCCGTTCTACCGCCAGGCGCGGCACTGGTTCGAGAAGAACGGCGTCACGCCGTACCAGGCCACGCCGACGGTGCCGGTCTCGTGGGGGAACTGGGCCGCGGAAGCGACGTATCTGCGCACGACGCTGCCGGGCACGGAGATCCCGCTGATCCTCGTGGTGAACGATTACTTCTTCGACCGCGATCAGATCTACGGGCGCGCGGCGGACGGCACGGACGACGGGTTTCTGCGCTACACGTTCTTCTCGCGCGCGGTCATCCGCGGCTGCGAGCTGTTCGACGTGCAGCCGGACATCCTGCACGCGCACGACTGGCACACGGCGCTCTTGCCGGTGTACCTCCATTCCGGGCTGCGCGGCCAGTCTCAGTTCCAGAGGACGCGGTCGGTCTTCACGATCCACAACCTCATGTACCAGGGTGTGGCTGGCCCGGGCGCGTTCGCGCAGACGGGGCTGCACAGCCGCTACTGGGCGCCGGACGCGGTGGAGCACTACGGGACGGTGAATCCGATGAAGGGCGGGATTCTGTTCGCCGATCAGGTGACGACGGTGTCGCCGACGTACGCGGCGGAGATCCGCTCGAGCGAAAACGGCGCGGGGCTGGACGGCGTGCTGCGGGCGATGTCGTACAAGTTGAGCGGGCTCCTGAACGGGATCGACGCCGACGAGTGGAATCCGGCGACCGACCCGCTGCTCGGGGCGAGCTACGACGCGAACGCGCTCGAGGGCAAGGCGAAGAACAAGCGCGCGCTGGTGACGGAAGCGGGCTTCGAGTTTTCCGCGAAGACGCCGCTGATCGGCGCAGTGTCGCGGCTCGTCGGCCAGAAGGGCTTTCAGCTGCTGATCCCGATGCTCGAGCACCTGCTGGCCGCGGGGGCGCAGGTGGTGCTCCTGGGCAGCGGCGAGCCGGAGCTGGAGCATGCACTCCAGTCGATCGCGGCGCGGCATTCGGGGCGCTGCCGGGTGTGGATCGGTTTCGACAACGCTCTCGCGCACCGGATCTACGCGGGCGCGGACATGCTGCTGATGCCGTCGATCTACGAGCCGTGCGGCCTGAATCAGATGTACGCGCTGCGGTACGGCACGCTTCCGATCGTGCGGCTGACGGGCGGATTAGCGGACACGGTGATCCCTTTTGATGGCACCAATCTGGGCCAGGCGAACGGTTTCGGCTTCATCGCGGCCCATCCCGTCGAGCTGTATATGGCCACGTGGATCGCGATGCTGAACTTCAAGGACGGCGAGGCGTGGAAGGTGCTGCAGGGAAACGGCATGGCCGCGGACTTTTCGTGGGAGCGCTCGGCGAAGGAATACGAGCGGATTTACAAGCTGGCCGCCTATATGCACTAGAAGAGGCTGGAGGACGGCATGATTGAAGTGATTTTGGTAGTGGCCGGAACGCTCCTGCTGATCGCAGCCGGTACGAAGCCGCGTCTCACACCAGTACCGGTGCGGATCGATCGCCGCAAACGTTAGTTAGTTCCTGTCCCGAAATCGGCGATTGCCGGATGCTGCCATGGCGTGCGAAGAGGTTGGCAAGCGATCTAGATTGAGTGTGTTGGAGTAGATTGAGGTTGCGGCGGCAGTGAGATTCCAAAAACACGTGATCCGATTGCTCGTTGACCATGCGGCGGCCGGCCATGGAATCATAGCCAGTCGTCACACTGCAGGGACGTTGGCTTAGGTCTGAAGCTGGTGGCGGGCGATGACGAGCAGGTTGAAGGAGACGACCGAACTCCAGACGTAGGTCTTGAACGAGTCGGCCGATTTCCATGTGCATCGATCAAGACCAAACGAGCGCTTGAGAAACGAGATGGTTGCCTCGATCCCTGCTCGGAAGTCGCGAAGTTTGTTGTAGACCCAGTTGCTGCGAGCCATGTCGGCGATGGATAGAAAACGGGCCTTACTGAACACGACGTCTTCCACGCCTTTTGCTTTGATGACGTCCAGGTTTGCTCGGGAGGTGAACCCGCCGTCAAACGCCACTTGGCGTGGGGCATGGCCAATGATCTCGATGTGGCGATCGATCATGGTCTCGGCCAAGGTCGAGTCGGCAGGGTTTCCTTCCAGCACTTTGCAATCAAGAATCAAGGTTGATTTCCCTGTGCCGAAAAGGACCTTGTGTCCATACAGAGTGTCGCGCCGGTCTTTCACGATCACGTCCGTGTGCTCTTCGAAGATCGATACGATCTTCTCGCCCGAAGGCACGGTCTCGCCCTTGAAAACACGTCGTCTGGTCTGATCCACTACCCGCGTTGCCAGCGTTGTGTAGTGCGAGAGCTGAGCACCAAGCTTCGTCAGGGAACTGCTTTCGATCTTCATACGCTGGGTCCTGCGCGTCATCGTCGCGTCCATCTCTTGTGCGCGTCTGATGGTCTCTTCGGTGACTTGCACGAGGTCTCGGTAGAGCGGCTTGCGCTGGTCCATGTTCCGAGCATTCAAGATTCCCAGCGCTCTCCGCTTGGCCCTTCTAGTGCGATTGGGAACGGACTTCTTCAGCCCCAACTCGCCGGCTATGACACCCATGATGCGACAGAGCACTCGGACGCTGTCATAGAGCAAGCTCGAATCGAGCGGCGCGTGAATGTTCGCTTCGACAACAGTCGTGTCAATGCGCGCTTTCTTACCGTCATCGATCTTCTTGGACTTCGCGTCCGCCACCAGTATCCGATTGATTTTCTCGAGCGTATCGGCACGGATCGCTTTGATGCAGACGGCGAGTGCGGACTTCGAGGGAGTCTGCCCCCATCCCAACTCGCAGAACCTGCCGTAACTGACCGAATCTGCAAGATGAAACGCCAGTGCGCGATAACTGAACCCGTTCAACTGCTTGATCACCAGAGCCCGCAGCACCTGCTCGCCACTGAGCCCGACGGCATCAACAGCGCCCTCGCGCGCAAGACCGGCCTCGGCCAAGTCTTGCCAGACCATCTCTCCGGCCCTAGGATGCTGGTTCAGGAGTGCCGAGATCGCTCCGAGTTCCTGGGCTTGTTCAAAAGCCAGCCAGTTCTCGCTCAGACTGAGCTGTTTTTTACGTTTAGGGCGCATTCGGGCTCGCTCCTGTTGGCGTTTATCTCGTTTGGAATCAGACGTTTGGACACGAATGATTCTAACGGATCGCCTCGCAGATAGCTATCGCGAATGCGCCCTATTTGCTTTCATCTCAATCACTTACGTCTCAGGACAGGAACTAGTTAGATCAATCGGCGAGCATCTGGAGGATGGCGCGCAGCTCTTCCTTCACCTGGGATAGATCGCGCGCAGGCGCCGCGGGCGCGACCGCAGCGGGCTCCGCCATATCCGTGTCGAGCTTCTTCTTCGCGCCGGCGATGGTGAAGCCTTCGCGATAGAGGAGCTCCTTGATGCGCAGGATGACGTCGACTTCGCTGCGGTTGTAGAGGCGCTGGCCGCCGCCGCTCTTGCCAGGGGCGAGCTGAGGGAACTCGGTCTCCCAGTACCGGAGGACATACGGCTGCAGTTCGGCGAGCTTGCAGACTTCGCCGATCTTGTAGAGTTTCTCTTCCGCGTCAGCGCGGGCCATCAGCGGCGATTATAGGCGCGCCTCATGACCGATCACGCCTCGATGTGATGGATGGCTTCGGCGACCGCCGGCTCCGCGAACAGGCCGAACGCGGCGTCGAACACCTCGTCCACCGACACACTGGTCATGCAGCCGTGGTGCTTCAGCGGGCATTCGCGCTGGTAGCAGGGCTGGCAGCCGAGGTGCTGGCGGATGACGCGGGTGGCGCCGGGGATGACCGTGCGCTCGGGATCGGTCGGGCCGAAGATGGCGACCGAGGGGATGGCGAGGGCGGCGGCGACGTGGAGGGGGCCGCTGTCGTTGGTGATGATGGCCGCGAGGTGCGACATCGCGGCGGCCAGCTCGAGGACGTCGCCGTCGTGGCCGACCATCGGGACACCGTTGCAGATCGTCGCGATCCGCTCTGCCTGGGCGCGCTCGCCCGGGCTGGTCAGCAGCACCACGTCATAGCTCTCCAGCCGCAGGCGGCGGATCACCTCCACGTAGCGGTCGTCGCCCCAGTGCTTCGCGCGGCCGTAGAGGCCGCCGGGGTGGACGCCGATGACCGGGCGGTCGAGGTGCAGGCCGACGGCGAGGAGGCGTTTGCGCCCGTGCTCGCGAATTGCCGCGGGGAGCCTGATGGTCGGGATGTCGTCCACCACGCGCGGCGCGTTGAGCGCGGCGAGGAGCGGGAAGTAGTCGTCGAGCTGGTGTCCGCGCGTCGCGGGAGGGGCCACGGAGCGCGAGAGGAGCATGCCGCGCATGTCCGTCGGATAGCCCCACCGCTCGTCGATGCCGGCCGCGAACGTCACGAACGCCGCGCGGAACGAGTTCGGGAGGATCACCGCGCGCCGGAAGTCGCGCTCGCGCAGGATGGAGATGCGCTTCGTGATCGAGCGGTTCCAGGGAATCACTTCCTTGAACACGCCGGTCGCTTCCAGCAGCGGAGAAACGTTCGCGGGCGCGACCACGGCGATGCCGCCTTCGCTGCGGAAGCGGTGCTGCAATGCCTTGTACGCCGGAAGGGCCAGTACGTTGTCCCCGACCCAGTTCAGGCCAATGACGACCGTTTCACACGCCATGCTTTACGCCACCTTCTCCGGTCCCTTTCCAGCGGTCGTGCATCCACAGCCAGAGATCGGGACGTGCATGAATGCGGCGGCTGATGATCTCATTGATGCGCTTCGTCAGTTCCACCGGATCCCGTTCGGCCTCTGTCAGCAGATCGGCGTGAATCGAATCCTGAAATTCGAGTCGATGCCTGAGCCCGTCCGGGATGCAAAAAGCGAACACAATCGTCGAGCCGGCCCGTAACGCCATCTTCGCGGGGGCCGGCGTGGTCCACGCGGGATGGCCGAGGAAGGGGACCAGGACGCCTTCGCGGGGGAGGACGGACTGGTCGGTCAGCAGGACCAGCAGGCCGTTTTCCGCGAGCCCCTTCAACAGCACCCGTGCCGCCTTCCGCCGGTCCACCACCTCGGCGCCCGTCCGCGCCCGGATCTGCTGCAGCTCCCGCTCGAGCAGCTCGTTGTCGAGCGGGCGGGCGACGGTGCGGACGTTGCGGATCAGCGACATGATCGCCAGCCCGGCCACCTCCCAGCCTCCCCAGTGCGCGCTGATGAGGATGGTCCCCTTGCCGCGCGCGATGGCCTCTTCGAGGATGTGCGCGTTGTCGAACCGGCAGCGCTCCGCGATCTGTTCGAGGGAGAGGTTCTGCGTCTGGATCGAGATCAGCGCCTCGCGGCCGAAGTGGCGCCAGCACTCGTTCGCCAGCTTCCGCAGCTCGCCCTCCGGCCGCTCGGGATAGACGAGGCGGAGGTTCCGCATCATCAGCCGGTCACGCCCCTTGAGGATCCTGCCGCCCAGCGCGCCGAGGCGGGTGCCCCACCGGTGGACCGACTCCTCGGACATCGCCGTGACCCGGCGCGCCACGAAGCGGTACGCGACGTACTCGATCCGCTGGAGAAGCGGGTTCTTGCGGCGCTTCTTCCGCGCCGTCGCCTGGCTCGCAACCTTGATGATCTCTTCCAGTACGTCCTCCGGAATCACGAGCTCCGCGCCCACCGACAGCACCGCCGCGTCCGCGATCTTGACCTTGTCCTTCTCGCTTGTGACGAGCGGGAGGCCCTTCGCGTCGCGCTTCAGCGCTTCGATGTCCGCGGGGGTGTAACGGTGATGGTCGGGGAAGCTCCTCGTACCGGCGACGTCGAGCCCTCCTTCGCGCAGAGACGCGAAGAACTGCTCGTTGCCGGCCAGCCCGGAAAAGGCAAACACCTGTTTGCCACGCAGCTCTTCCGGGACCAGGGTGCGGAGCTGGCGGGGGATGACGGCGTCGGCGTCCCGCAGCGCGGAGCGCCCCTCGCGATGGACCCTCGCCGGAGCGTCGATCACCAGATCGTAGTCCCGGCGGAGCTGGAGGTGCTGGAAACCGTCGTCGAGCACGAATACATCGCAATCGAAATTGCGACCATTTTGATAGCGATTTGATCCGACTAATACTTCACCGATTATCGAACGTCGAATCAGTACCGGTTCATCGCCGAATTTATCCGGATCACTTGACGTTACTGGACCTGAGTACGATTTATCGTTCCGACCATAGCCGCGCGTCAGCACGGCCACGCGCAGGTGACGCGCTGCAAGAGCGCGTGCCACGGCGATCACCGCCGGCGTCTTCCCCGCCCCTCCGGCCGTGATGCCGCCGACGGAGATGACCGGGCGGTGCAGCTTCTTCCCGCGCAGGATGCCCGCCCGGTACAGCGCGCGGCGCGCGCGGTTCACCGCCATCCAGAGGACCTGCAGGACCCTCACGCGAGCAGCTCGACGATTCTGCGGGCCGTGCGCTCCGAGGCGCCGCGGTTCTGGAGCACGGTGTCGCGGGCGCGGTCGCCCCACGCACGCTGCAGCTCCGGCTGCTCGATCATCTTCACCGTAAACTCCACCACCTCCGCCGCCGTCCGCACCTCGGACGCCGCCTCATTACGCAGGAACACCTGCGCGATCTCGCGGAAGTTCGACATCGACGGCCCGAAGCACACCGGCACTCCGTTCGCCGCCGCCTCGATCGGGTTGTGGCCGCCGGTGGGCACGAGAGTGCCGCCGATGAACGCAACCGTGGCGTAGCGGTAGATTTTCGCCAGCTCGCCGAAGGTGTCCAGGAGAAGGACGTCGGCAGGCGTGGCGGTGCTCATCTCACTGCGCCGCACGAACCGCAGCTGCGACGTCGCCAGCAGCCCCGCCACCAGCTCGAACCGCTCCGGCTTCCGCGGTGCGATGATCACGAAGGCGCGGTGTTGCGCGAGCAGCCCTTCGATCTCCGGCAGCAGCGCCTCGTCCTCGCCCTCCATCGTCGAGCCCAGGACCAGGACCTTGCGGTTGCCGATCATCTCTTCGAGCTGCGCCGCGATCTCCAGCGGAGCGTCGTCCGGCTGATAGTCGAACTTGACGTTGCCGCTCACTTCCACGATCTCCGGAGGCGCGCCCATGGCCACGAAGCGCTCGCGGTCGGTGGTCTCGCGGGCCAGGATGCGGTCGTATTTGCGGAGCACGTGGCCGACGATCCCGCGGAAGGCGCGGTATCGCGGGAACGAGCGGTCGGAGATGCGGCCGTTCGCGAGCAGGAGGCGCGTGCCGCGCGCTTTCGCCAGGCGTGTGACGTTCGGCCAGATCTCCGTCTCCATCGTCGCGAAGGCGCGGGGCCGGTGATGCTCGAGGAAGCGACGCACCGCGAACGCGAAGTCGAACGGGAAATACGTCACGGTCGCTCCCGGGTAGAGGCGCCGTGCCTGCGCCTGTCCGGTGATGGTGGTGGTGGTGAAGACGATGGAGGTGTCCGGCCGCTGGCGCACGATCTCGTCGACGATCGGTTTCGCCGCCAGCGTCTCGCCGACGGAGACGGCGTGGATCCAGAGGTCATGCCGCCCGGCGCGATGCCGGAACCAGCCCGCGCGCACGGGGAAGTTGACGACGTACTTCCCCCGCAGGAACCCGGTGAAGAGGAAATACGGCAGCGCCAGCAGGAGCACGAGGTACAGCAGAACCTCGTACAGGACGTACATGGCCGCGAATCATACGACGGCAGCTCCCGTCCGAAATCCTCACTGCGGCTATCATGTTCTTCCCAACGCCACATGCAATCAGTCATCGCCGCAGGCCTCATCCTCCCCGACCTCTCCCGCACCGTCGCCGAAGAGCACCTCGAAGAGCTGTCCAAGCTCATCGGGACCGCCGGCGCGTCGGTCGTCGCCACCGTTTTCGGCAAGCGCACCGCGCCGGACGCGGGCACGTACATCGGCAAGGGGAAGGCCGAGGAGATCAAGAGCCTGGCGGGGAGCACGGGGGCGACGCTGGTCGTCTTCGACGACGACCTCTCGCCCGCGCAGATCCGCAACCTGGAGAAGCTCATCGGCGTGAAGGTCATCGACCGCAGCGCGCTGATCCTCGACATCTTCGCCAGCCGCGCCCGCACCCGCGAGGCGCGCACGCAGGTCGAGCTCGCCCAGCTCGAGTACATGCTCCCCCGCCTGACGCGCGCCTGGACGCACCTCGAGCGCCAGGGCGGCGGCGCGGGCGGCGGCGCGAAGCGCGGCGTCGGCGAGACGCAGCTCGAGCTCGACCGCCGCATCGTCCGCACGCGCATCGCCAAGCTGAAGGAAGAGCTGAAGCACATCGGGAAGACGCGCGAGACGCAGCGCAAGGGACGCCACTCCGCGTTCACCGTCGCGCTCGTCGGCTACACGAACGCGGGCAAGTCCACGCTCTTCAACCGCCTCACCCGCGGCGAAGCCCTGGCGATGGACAAGCTCTTCGCGACGCTCGACTCGAAGTCCGCGAAGATCGCCGCGGAGATGCCGCGCGAGACGGTGGTCATCGACACGGTCGGTTTCATCCGCAAACTGCCTCACCATCTCGTGGCGTCGTTCCGCTCGACGATGGAGGAAGCGGTGGCCGCGGACCTGGTCCTGCACGTCATCGACGGCAGCCACCCGCAGTACACCGAGCAGCGCGAAGTCGGCGACGAAGTCCTCGCCGACCTCGGCATCGACCGCGAGCGCGTGCTGGAGGTCTACAACAAGGTCGATCGCATCGACGAGCACTTCGCCATGCGCCGCCCGAATTCGGTCGTGGTGTCCGCGCTCACGGGCGAGCACACCGAGCGCCTGATCGAGATGATCCGCGACCGCGAGCGCGCCGGCGGCGAGCTGCTGCACCTCGAGATTCCACACTCCGAGTCGCGGCTGCTGGCCAAGCTCCACGAAGTTGCCGAGGTGCAGGAGCAGGCGACGAATGACGCGGGCATGGTCCTGACGGCGTGGGTGCCGCGGGACTCGGTGCACATGTTCGCGGAGTACGCGACCCGCCCGCGACACCGCGCGGCGGTGTGATGTCCAGGAGTGCGGCGGCAGCCCGCCAAACGTAGGGCGTGGCTTCAACCCGCCAATGGTGTTCACTTTAGGCGAGCGCGCCCCTCACCCGGCCGTCGGCCACCCTCTCCCCACGCTCACGCGCGGGGAGAGGGGACAATCCGGTTCCCCCTCTCGCGAGAAGGAACCCCACGATAGCCCTCGCCCCGCGTCAGCGGGGAGAGGGTGGCCGAAGGCCGGGTGAGGGGCGCACTCGCCTAAAGTGAACGCCATCGTGCGGTTGACGCGGCAGGTCCGTTCGCCCGAGGGGGCGGGCTGAAGCCACGCCCTACGTGTAACATCATCTTCCCACGCCATGAAGATCCGTCCCGCGGCGGCCGCCGACCGCGACCGTATCCAGCAGATCCTCGTTTCCACCGCCCGCTTCACGCGTCAGGAGGTCGGTTGGGCCATGGAGCTGGTCGACCTCGTCCTTGCTGGCAAACCGGAGTACGAGGCCCATGTCATCGAGCAGCCGGACGGGGCCGTCCAGGGCTACGTCCTCTTCGGAGCGACGCCGAAGGCCGAAGGCGTGTGGGATCTTTACTGGATTGCCATCGATCCGAAACAACAAGGGCAGGGATTGGGACAGCTGCTGCTCCGATTCGTGGAAAATGAAGTCCGGCGGCAGGCGGGGCGCATGCTGCTGATCGAGACGTCGTCCAAACGCAGTTACGCCCCCACGATCCGGTTCTATCAGCGCGCGGGTTATCTCGAGATCTCGCGGATCAAGGACTTTTACAGAATCGAGGACGACAAGGTCGTGTTCTCGAAGACTCTGGCATGACCCTCTACGCCGCGCTCGCCTTCTACGCCCTCGGCACCCTCGCCGCGCTGGCGTCGCTGTTCGTGACCGGGGCGAAGCGCCTGCAGTATGCCGGGCTGCTCCTCATGATCGGCGGCTTCGTGTCGCACACGATCTGGATCGGCACCATCTGCGCGGCCACCGGCCATCCGCCGCTGACGAACCTTCCCGAGACCGTGAGCTTCGTCGCCTGGGTGGTGTTCGCCGTCGAGCTGGGCCTCTGGTTGCGCTATCGGGTCTACGCGGCCTCGTTCTTCGTCTACCCGCTGGTCCTGCTGCTGCTCACCATAGCCGCCGTGGTCGGCGAGAACTTCGCCGCGCTCGATCCGGCCCTCCGCTCGAACCTGTTCACCACCCATCTGCTGCTGTCGACCCTCGGCGTCGCCGGACTGCTCATCGGCCTGGCGTTCGGCCTGCTCGCGCTGATCCAGGACCGGGCGCTGAAGAACAAGTGTCCGGGCCGGCTGTGGGAGTGGATCCCCAGCCTGGACGTCTGCAAGAAGGTCAGCTTCCGGGCTCTCGCGATTGGTTTCAGCATCTACACCATTGGGTTGATCGCCGGCGTGCTCTGGTCCTACCGCACCACCGCGGGCTTCATGGACCTGCGCGCGAAGCCGATCGCCGCCGTCACGGCATGGGTGCTATTCGGAATCCTGCTGCAGTCGTACATCAGCAACACGTACCGGCGGAAACGGATGCTGCTCGTTTCCGCCGGAGCATTCATCGCCATCATCGTGGCCATGCTGGGGATCCGGGGTTAACCATGCCGCTGATCCTCGTCGGACTCAATCACCGCACCGCGCCCGTGGACGTCCGCGAGCGGTTGAGCGTTCCGGAGCCGAACCTGCCGGACACCACCAACGCGCTGCGCGCCATCGATGGCGTCGAGGGTGCAGCTCTCCTCTCGACCTGCAACCGCGTCGAGGCCGTGGTCTCGTCGCGCGACGAAGACGTGATCGAGCAGCTCGTCAACTGGCTGGCCGCGCGCGCGGGGACGCACCGCGCGGAGCTGGAGAAGCACCTGTACATCCTCCGCCACGGCGACGTGGTCAAGCACCTCTTCCGCGTCGCCTCCGGCCTCGATTCCATGATCCTCGGCGAGCCGCAGATCGGCGGGCAGGTGAAGAAGGCCTTCCTGACGGCCCAGGAGCTGGGGACGCTCGACGCCGTGCTCACGCAGGTCTACGAGAACACGATGCGCGTGTCCAAGAAGGTCCGCACGGACACGGGCATCGGCGAGCACGCCGTGTCGGTGCCCTTCGCCGCGGTGACGCTGGCGAAGAAGATCTTCGGCAATCTCCGCGGCCTGCAGGTCCTGCTCCTCGGCGCCGGCGAGATGGGCGAGCTCACCGCGGAGCACCTGCACGAGCAGGCGGTGAAGCAGGTGTTCGTGGCGAATCGTTCGCACGAGCGGGCGGTGGAGCTGGCGAACCGTTTCGACGGCGCGGCCGTGCAGTTCGACCGGATCGACGAGCACCTGGCGAAGTGCGACATCGTGATCGCGTCGACCGCGGCGCCGCACTTCGTCATCGAGCCGGTGCTGGTGACGCGCGCGCTGGACGTCCGCCGCAACCGCAGCCTGTTCCTCATCGACCTCTCCGTGCCGCGCAACATCAACCCCGCGGTGGCGAAGATCGACGGCGCGTACCTCTACAACGTCGACGATCTCCAGCAGGTCGCCGACACCAACCTCGGCATGCGCCAGCAGCGGGCGATGGACGCCGAACAGATCGTGCTCCGCGAGGTGGAGGGATTCCGCAGAAGACTGGTCTCGCAGGACGCTGTGCCGACCATCCTCGAGCTCCAGCAGCGCCTGGAGACCATCCGCTCCGCGGAGCTCGAGAAGTGCCTGCGCAAGGTCGGCCCGATGACCCCCGAGCAGCGCGAGGCCATCGAGATCTTCTCCACGCAGATGGTCAACAAGATCCTCCACTACCCGATCCTGCAGCTCCGCGACGGCGCGGACGAGCCGCAGGAGCGCGAGTCGCTGCGGAAGACGATCCGGAAGATCTTCGGTCTGGCGAAATGAAGAAGGTCCGCATCGGGACGCGCGGGTCCCAGCTCGCGCTCTGGCAGGCCAAGGAAACGGCCCGCCGCCTGCGCGACGCCGGCTACGACCCGGAGCTGAGCGTCGTCAAGACCACCGGCGACACGCGCCACGACGTCTCGCTGGCCACGATCGGCGGCAAGGGGCTGTTCATCAAGGAGCTGGAGGAAGCGCTCGAGCGCGGCGACGTCGACATCGCCGTCCACAGTCTCAAGGACGTGCCGTCGATCATCCCGGACCACTTCGAGCTGGCGGGGTTCATCGAGCGCGCCGATCCGCGCGACGCGTGGATTCACGCCGCCGGACGCGCGATCGCGGACATGCCGGACGGCTCGGTGATCGGGACGAGCGCTCCGCGGCGCCGCGCGCAGCTGGCGCAGCTCTTCCCGCGACTCGTGACCGAGGACATCCGAGGCAACGTCGATACGCGCATCAACAAGGCGCGCGACGGCGCGTACGCCGGGATCATTCTCGCCAGCGCCGGCCTGACGCGGCTGGGACGCGCGGGCGAGATCACGTCGTACTTCTCCGTCGACGAGATGCTCCCTGCCGCGGGACAGGGCATCATCGCGATCGAGTGTCTCGCATCGAACGAATTCGCGAAGAGCGCGGCGCGTGCGGTCAACCACGCGCCGAGCGAGACCGCGGCCCTCGTGGAGCGCGGTCTGCTGCAGAAATTCGGAACGCGGCTCGACTGCTATTCCGTCGTCGCCGCGCACTGGTCGGGCGGACGGCTGCGCGCGTTCTTCGAAGGCGCTCGCGCGGAAGGGCCGGACGTCGACTCGGTGTACGCGCAACTCGTGGAGACTCGCCTGTGAGCGGAACGGTCTATCTCGTCGGCGCCGGTCCGGGCGACGCGCGCCTGCTCACGCTGCGCGCGGCGGAGCTCATCGAGCGCGCGGACCTCGTCGCCCTGGACGCCCTCGTCTCGCAGGACATCGCCGCGCGCATCCCGAAGACCACCGAAGTCGTGTACGTCGGCAAGCGCGCCGGCACGCACGCGTTGCCGCAGGACCAGATCAACCAGCTGCTCGTGACCGAGGCGCAGAAGGGGAAAACGGTGGTGCGCCTCAAGGGCGGCGATCCGTTCGTGTTCGGACGTGGTGGGGAAGAGGCCGAGGAGCTGCTCGCGGCGGGAGTGCCGGTCGAGATCGTGCCCGGCATTTCATCGGCCATCGCCGGACCCGCGTACGCGGGCATCCCGGTGACCCACCGCTCCTACGCCACGTCGGTCACGCTGGTCACTGCGCACGAGGCAGACTCCGGCTCGACCGGGATCCAGTGGGCGGCGCTCGCGCAGCTCGACGGCACGATCGTGTTCATGATGGGCTTCGCCAACCTGCCGTCGATCTGCAGAAACCTGACGGCTCACGGCATGAGCGCCGACCGCGGCTGCGCCGTGATCTCCAAGGCCACACGCTTCGATCAGCGCACCGTCACCGGCACGCTGCGCAACATCGAGGCGCGCGTGGCTGAGGCGAAGCTGGAGACGCCCGCGCTGATCGTGGTCGGCGACGTCGTGAAGCTGCACGAGACACTGAACTGGTTCGAGAACAAGCCGCTCTTCGGCAAGCGCATCGTCGTCACCCGCGCCCGCGAACAAGCCTCGGAGCTCAAACGCCTGCTGGAGGAGTCGGGCGCGCAGGTGCTGCAGTTCCCGACCATCGAGATCGCGCCGCCGGCGTCGTGGGATTCGCTGGATCGCGTGATCGAGTCTTCGTACGACTGGCTGGTGTTCACGTCGACGAACGGCGTGGCGGCATTCTTCCAGCGCCTGTTCGCCCTCGGCAAGGACGTGCGCGCGCTGGCGTCGACGAAGATCGCGGCCGTGGGTCAGGCGACGGCGGAGGACCTCCGCGCGCGGGGCGTGAATCCTGACGTGGTCCCCGAGCGCTTCATCTCCACCGAGCTCCTGCCGCTCCTCGCCGAGGACCAGCGCGGTATCCGCACCGCGATCATCCGCGCCGAAGAAGGCCGCGACGAGCTGCTCACCGAGCTGCGCCGGCGCGGAGGTGAGGTGGATCTCGCGGTCGCGTATCGCACCGTGGCCGTGGACGAAAATCTCGACGAGCTGCGGGCCTTGATCGAGGCAGACCAGATCGACGTCGTCACGTTCACCAGCGCGTCGACGGTCGACAACTTCTTCGCCAAGGCAACCCCCGGCCGCGCGCTGCTCGCATCGATCGGCCCCACGACCAGCGAGGCGATCCAACGGCACGGCCGCACGCCGGACATCGTGGCCAAGACCGCCACGATCGCCGCCTTGCACGACGCGGTACTGAACTTTGTTTAGATGACCGTCTGGAATGACGAACAGCGCTCCGCGCAGCTCGCGCACAGCACCTGGATGGCGAACACCGCCGTCCTCATGCACCTCAACGAGCGTGCGACGGGCGATCCCGCGCGCGACTGGCTGTCGTCGTGGGCGCACCGCTGGTTTGCCGGCGACCACCTGCGCGTGCTTGTCCTCGGCTGCGGCGAAGGGTGGCTGGAGCGCGCCGTCGCGCAGTGGCCGTTCGTCGCGCACATCGACGCGGTGGATTTCGCCGAGCACGCCGTGGCCCGTGCGCGTGAGGCGGCGCGCGGGATTCCGAAGATCCGGTACGGCGTCGTCGACCTGAACCGCGACGAGCTGCCGCGCGACACCTACGACGTGGTCGTCGCGCACTCCGTGCTGCACCACGTGGAGAACCTCGAGCACGCCTACGCGCAGATCGAGCGGACCATGAAGCCGGACGCGACCCTGATCCTGAACGAGTACGCCGGCCCGCCGCGCTTTCAGTACAGCGACGACGTCCTCGCGATCATCAACACCCTCCTGGCCTGTATCGGCTTCCCGCCCAAGACGCGCCCGACGGTGGAGGAGATGATCGCGAACGACCCGACCGAGGCGGTGCGGAGCGACGAGCTGCTGCCGTTCACGGTGCGCCACTTCGAGATCCTCGAGCAGAAAGAGATCGGCGGCACGATCCTCCAGCACCTCCTCTACGACGTCGTCCAGCACTTCCGCTTCGACGTCCCGCGCGAGCGTGCCATCCTCGAGATCCTCTGCACCATCGAGGCGATGCTCGTGGACACCCGCCGCATCCCCTGCGACTACGTCATCCTCGCCGCCCGGAAGAAGGGCTCGCCCGTGTCGCGCGCCAGCCGTCCCCTCCCCCCGCGCGCCCTCGGCGCCAACAACGTTGAACGCGATCCCCTATGGAGTGCGGAGGCAACGCCTCCGCTTTCGAATTCGCTACCCTCCCGCGTAAGAGCGCGCCTCCTGCGCCTAGCCCTCCTCGCCCGCAAACCCACCCGCGCCAACCTCTACCGAGAATCTCGCCTCGCCACCCTCCTCCCCCGCCGCACCCACCCCCACGACCCCCAGATCGATTGCCTCCTCCGCACCGCTGCTACACTCGCCGCCAAGTGAGACTCTACGACCGCATAGCGGCCGCCTTCGTCTGGATCGCGGCCTTCTGCCTCGCGGCCGGCGTCTTCCTTTCGATCACCCTCCTCCTCCGCAACCTCCCGCCCACCGACCCCGTCGCCATCGGCCTCGTCACCATCGAGCGCTACTCCAAGCTCCGCGACTACCTCGGCGCCGCGCTGTTCTTCCTCCTCGTCCCGCCGCTCACCGTCTGGCTGCAGCGCCTCCTCCGCAGGCGTCCGCACCCGCTCGCCACCATCCCGTACTTCTTCTCCCCGCTCTTCTACCTGACCACCGGCAAAGTCGGCTGGATCCTCGGCATCCCCGTCGCGCTGTCGTTCGGCGGGCCGGCGCTCCTGCGCTTCACGCGCACGCGCCTCTGGCTGCGGCGGCTGTTCCGCGACGAGCTGCGCCCGTATCACGCGCTGCTCTTCACCGAGGCGCTGTCGTGGCTGTTCTTCCGCTACCTCGTTACCGCGCGGCGCATCGCCCACATCCCGACGCTCTTTCTCGAAGTCGTCTTCGTGGCGTTGTTCGTGGCGATCTTCTGGGCCGCGGCGCTGCTCATCGCCAAGCTGGCGGAGCTGAACTTCGCGCGCGACGCGGAGGAGACGTTCCAGCGGATCACCGTCGCCGCTCTGCCTCTCGTGCTGCTGCCGTTCCTCGCGACGGTGTGGGTCCCGCTGAAACCCGCGCGTCCGGTGATGGGGGTCGCGCTGCTGCTCTGCGCGGTGCTGGCGTTCGTCGTACGACCGATGAAGCCACGCAACGCGTGGCGCCTGGCCGCGTACCTGATCATCCCCGCCCTGATCTACCTCTTCAGCTACGCCTCGACCGCGCAGTTGTCGCAGTGGATCGACCTCTTCCATCGCGGCGAATCGATCGGACCGGCGTCGGACTACCTCCGCGGCAAGGTCCCGTTCCGCGACGTCTTCGCGCTCCACGGCATGCTCGAAGACGGCCAGCTCGACGCCTGGCTGATGGAGCTCTTCGGTCGCTCGCTTGACGTCGCCATCGCCCGCACCGTCATCCTCGGCGCCTTCCTCGGCGTCGCCATCTGGTTCCTCGGTCTGGTCGTCTTCGACTCCATCCCCCTCGCGCTGCTCTGCGTGGCGATGGGCTCCTGGACGACCGCGGAGAACAACCGCACCTTCTTCCAGGTCGCTGCCGCGGCGCTGTTCTGGAACGCGCTACGGAACCGCAGCCGGCTGTCCGCGGTCTTCGCCGGGATCTTCTCCGGCGCGGCGATCTTCTTCTCCTACGAGATCGGCACGTACTCGATCGCCGGAGCGCTGGCGGCGTCGCTGCTGGTGTGGATCGCCTCGAAGCGTGTGGCGTGGGACGGTCTCGCGCCCGCGCAGGCCGCGCTGTTCTTCGTCCTCGGCGTGATCCTCGGCGCCGCACCGTTCGCGGCGTATCTGGCCATGCACGGCGCGCTCGACGACTTCGCGGCGACGTCGTTCGTGACCATCCCGCGGATCATCGACGCCGTCTGGTCGCTGCCGTTCCCCGATCTCGTCTCCACATTCCGCAAAGACCTCACCCTGCACACGCTCGCGGACTTCGTGCTGTGGGAGAAGTTCCATCTCGTCCTCAGCCCGCTGGTCATCGCCATCGCCGCGGTGTACTTCATCGTTCGCTGGCTGCGCCGGCGCGTCGACGGACTGGACTACGCGCTGCTCGTGCTCACCGTCTTCGCGACGGTCGCACAACGGACCGCATTCGGGCGCGCGTCGTTCCGCCACCAGTACTTCGCCGCGTTCCTCATCGGACCATTGATCGTGTTGCTCGCGGTGATCTTCATCCGCGCGCTGCGCAACCTCTGGCGCGAAGGCGGGCAGGGCACGCGCGCCTTCGTCGCCGCGCTCGCCGTCATGGCCGTGCCCGTCGTCGGCGTCCTGTTCTGGATCCCCGACCTCGTCAACGCGCGCCTGCAGGACTTCACCCGCTACTACGGCCGCGTGCTGCGCGTCGATCACGATCCGAACGCCGAGGCGGTGCAGTGGCGGATCACGGACGTGGTGGCGAACGTGCGCGAGCTGACGAAGCCGAACGAGCCCATCTTCGATTTCTCGAACCAGCCGGCGTTCTACTTCTTTGCCGACCGACCGAATCCCACGCGCTTCTACCAGGTCCCCATCCTCTCCCCGCGCGAGTTCCAGGCCGAGACCATCGCCGCGCTGGAAAGGACGAAGCCGAAGGTCATCCTCCGCCGCTCGCCCGAGCTGTTCGACATGTTCGACGGCGTGACCAACGATCTGCGCGCCCAGGCGGTGTCCGCGTACATCGACGACGCGTACGGCTTCCATCGCTCCGTGCGCGGCGTGGAGCTCTGGACGCGCCGCCCGGACGCGAAGCCGCGCGCCGTCGCCGACTACCTCCGCCTCATTCGCCTGCCGGACAAGAAGGAGCTGGTCGCGACGGGACTTGCGCGCTCGGTCTTCCCTGCGGTGGGCAGCATCGGCGGCGTGGGCGACTCCTACTGGCAGTCGGACCTCACCATTCACAACCCGTATCGCGATCCGCTGCGTCTGACGCTGCGCTACGTGTCCGGCAATACGGGCATCGACCGGCGCCTGACTCTGGCGCCACGGCAGACGCTGCGCTGGCCGGACGTCGTGCGCAGCCTCTTCGCGCGGCCGGGAACGGTCGGCACGCTCTGGCTCGAGCATCGCGAAGGCCGCGCGCCAGTCGCGGTGATCAAGACGTCCGACGTCGCGCACAGCGCCAGCGCCTCGCTGGAAGAGCCGCTGACGAAACTCGACTCCGCGGCGGCGTCGACGCAGAGCGCCGAGCTCGCGCTCGTCGGCATCCCGGCATCGACGGTCGCGGGGCGCCGCGTGAACGCGGGCGTCGTGAACATCGGCACCATCCCGGCGACGTTCCGCTTCTCGGTGCGCACACGCACGGGCCAGCCCATCGGCGGGAGCGTCGAGCAGGGGGTGCCCGAGGATCAGGTGTGGCTGGTCAACGACCTCGAGGCGGCCCTCGGCGTGAAGCTCGACGAGACGACCACGGTGCGCATCACCGTGATCGCGGGGACGGGGGTGGGATTCGCGACGGTCGTGGAGCCGAGCGGGGACTCCGAGTTCATCGCCGCGATTCCCGCGGAGCAGCAGTGAGCGTTACGCCCCCCACTTTTTGAGCAGCGCCTTCGCGTCCTCGATCGCGGCGGCGTCTTCCACGGTGAACTCCGGATGCGGCGGCGTGTTGATCGCCGTGCGCAGCATCTGCAGCGCCTGCGGCTTCTTCGACGAATCCGCCGACATCGTCGCCTCGGCCAGGAACACCAGCGTGAGCTTGTTGGCCGGGTCGATCTTCAGCGAATCGCTCAGGAACCGCACGGCTTCCTTCGACGACGCCCAGCCGGTGATGAACGGGATGCGCGGCGTCTGATCGTGCAGGCGCCCGAGGAGGCGTGCGGGGGAGCCCATTTCCATGCGGGGGTCGACGAGCAGCGCGATCGTCGCACCGCGCTTGATGCGGTCCGCCGCGCCTTGGCGCGCCGCCGCCATCTTCCCGAACGCCACCGCCCATTCCCCCCAGTTCACCGCGTCCCAGAAGAACGCCTCACCCGCGCCCGGCACCTTCCGCGCCGCCTCGGCGACCTGCTGCTCGCTCGACTTCGCGCCCGTCCCGAGCCGCGCGTTCACGACGCCGAGAGCCTTCTCGCCCGCGGTCTTCGCGATGCCGTAGATCTGTTTCTTCTGCTCCGCGTTCACGGCGACGTACGCGCCCTTGTAGCGGTAGGCGCGCAGGAGCTTCCAGTGCGCCTCGATGTCGTTCGGATTCGCGGCCAGCGCGCGCTGATACGCCACGATCGCGGCGTCGATCGGATCCGCCTTCGCGCGGGCGCCGGTCGCCCCCTCGGCGCGCGCGGCATAGTGGCGGTCCCCGTCCGCGACCTGCGCCAGAACCGGCGTCGTCAGCAGGAGAAAAAGGGCAATCGCACGTGCGTTCAAGCTCATCGAACACGGATTGTAGCCGCGTTGAATAGGACGATAGGACGGATAGGACCTATAGGACGCATAGGTAGCTCCCCGGCGCGGGTCAGTTCGAGAAGTTGCGCGGATGACGCCGTTCGATCGCCCGCTACGCGGGCTGGGCCTCTTGCCCGCGTAGCGGGCAGCCAGAAAATAGCCCCCGGCTTCAGCCGGGGAGACGGAAGGCGTCACGGAAATGAGCCCGCGTAGCGGGCGGCAGGAACGTCCTTTCGCCCGCTACGCGGGCTCGCAACAAGGGGCACATCGCGTCCCCCCGGCTGGCGCCGGGGGCTACTGTCTGACGACCGCTACGCGGTCGCCGAGGGCAGAAGTTTCTTCTGCCCTCTGCCCTCTGCCCTCCGCGCTCTAGAATGCGCCCGTGCGCATCGTTTTCTTCGGCACACCCGAGTTTGCCGTTCCTTCCCTCGACGCGGTCGCCCGCGAGCACGAGGTCGTGCTCGTGGTCGCGCAGCCGGACAAGCCGGCGGGGCGGGGGATGAAGATGCAGGCGCCGGCGGTGGCCGCGCGGGCGCGGGAGCTGGGATTGCCGCTGCTGCAGCCGCCGAAAATCAGGAACGAAGAGTTTCTGACCGAAGTCGCGCGCGCCAACCCCGACTGTGGCGTGGTCGTCGCGTACGGAAAGATCCTGCCAAAGGCGCTGCTGGACATCCCCAACCACGGATTCCTGAACGTCCACGGCTCCGTGCTGCCGCTGTGGCGGGGGGCGGCGCCGATCCAGCGGTCGATCGAGGCGGGCGACACGGTCACGGGCGTGACGATCATGCGCGTGGACGAGCAGCTCGACCATGGCCCGATGCTGCGGATCGAGACGACGGAGATCGGCGCGGACGAGCGCACGCCGCAGCTCGCGCAGCGCCTGTCGCTCATCGGCGGCGAGGCGCTGGCGACGGTGTTGCGCGAGGTGGAGCACGGCACCGCGGCCGAGACGGAGCAGGACCACGCGCGGGTGACGATCGCTCCGAAGCTCGACAAGCGCGAAGGGGAGATCACGTTCGACGAGCCGGCGCACGCGATCTACAACCGCTTCCGCGCGTTCGACCCCTGGCCGGGAATCCACTTCCGCGATCTGAAGCTGACGGACCTGCGTCCGGCGGAGGGCAACGCGACACCGCGCACGATTCTGGAGATCGACGACGGCGTCACCATCGCCTGCGGCGAGGGCGCGCTGCGGATCGTGGAGCTGCAGCGTCCCGGCAAGCCGCGCACGCCCGCCGCCGCGGTCGCCCGGGGCCTCGGATGGAGAGCGGGTCATGTCCTCTGAGCGTGAGCGCGCGCTGCAGCTCCTGCAGCGCATCGAGCGCGAGCAGCTCTACGCCTCGCTGCTCCTCCTCGGCGAATCCGGCTTCGTACGCACGCTGGTGCTGGGCATTCTGCGCTGGCGCTCGCGCCTCGATTTCGTGATCGCCCAGCTCGCGCAGCGTCCGGTGAAGAAGCTGGATCCGCCGGTCGTCGAGGTGCTCCGCCTCGGCCTGTATCAACTGCTGTTCATGGACGTGGCGCAGTACGCGGCCGTCTCCGAGACCGTGGATCTCGCGCCGAAGCGCGCGCGGGGATTCGTCAACGCCATCCTCCGTCGGGTAACCCGCGGAGACGTTCCGGAGCCGAAGGATCTCGCGACGCAGGCCGCCCATCCGCAGTGGCTCGTCGATCGCTGGTCCCATTCGTACGGCGCGGAGCGCGCCGCGAAGATCGCGCACGCGAACCAGGAGCTCTCCTACCCCGACGTCCTCGCCCTCGGCGACGCACCGCCGAACGGCGAGCCGTCGGCGCTCGTCCCCGATCTCTGGAAGCTGCACGGCTCGAGCGCGGACCTGGACCGGAAGGATTTCTATCCGATGGACGAAGGGAGCGCGGTCATCGCGGCGATCGCGCGCGCGTGCGGCGACGGCGTCCTCGATCTCGCCGCCGCGCCAGGCGGCAAGACGATCTACATGGATCACCACGGCGCGCGCGTCGTCTCGAACGACGTCTCGCTCACGCGCCTCCGGCCGCTCTTTGGCCGCGACAGGCGCATCGTCGTGAGCGATGGGCGGCGGGCGCCGTTCCGGAGGAAGTTCGACGTCGTTCTCCTCGACGCACCTTGCAGCGCCACCGGCACGATCCGCAAGAACCCCGAGATCAAGTGGCGTTTGCGCGAGGAAGAACTGCAGGAATTCGCGAAGCTGCAGCGCGAGCTGCTCGCGAGCGCGCTCACGCTCGCGGACAAGTACGTCGTCTACTCCACCTGCTCGCTCGAGCCCGAGGAGAACGACGCCATCGTCGAAGGGCGCGCGCGGGAAGACATCACGCGGTTCGTGCCCGAAGGGGCGCGAGGGTGGGTGGAGAACGGGGTGCTGCGCCTGACGCCGGAGTCGGGCGCGGACGGATTCACCGCGTTCGTACTGCCCGTGTAGACTCCGCGCCCATGCCTCGCGATCTACCGATCGGCAACGGCTCCATGCTCGTTGCCTTCGATGCGCAGTATCGCCTCTCCGACTTCTACTTCCCCCGCGTCGGCATGGAGAACCAGGCCGGCGCCAAGTTCCGCCTCGGCGTCTACACCGACGGCGCGCTGCACGCGACCGACGAGCCGGACTGGCAGCACACGCTCGATTACCTGCGCGACACGCTGGTCACGGACGTCACCCTGCAGAACGACACGCTCGGCCTGCGGCTGCGCTGCTACGACGCCGTCGATCCCGATGCCAACGTGTACGTTCGCAAGCTCGTCGTCCGCAACCAGCGCGACGAAGCGCGCGACGTGAAGCTAATGCTGCACCACGAATTTGCGCTGTACGGCAACTCCATGGGCGACACGGTCCTGTTCGACCCGCGGTCAGGTGGGCTGATGCAGTACAAGAAGCGCCGCTACGTGCTGATCAACTGCGAAGGCGGCGTGCGCGAGTACGCGTGCAGCCGCAGCGCGATGAGCTGGGTCGACGCGGCGGACGGCGAGCTGTCGATGAACGCGATCGCGCAGGGCGCGGTCGACGCCACCATCGCCATCCCCGTCCACCTCGACGCGAACGGCAGCGCCACGGTGATGCTGTGGATCTGCGCGGGGCGGAGCGACGCCGAGGTGCGGAGGCTGGATGCGGCGGTGCGGGCGGAGGGGGCGGCGCACGTCCTCGCGCGCGCGGGCTCGTACTGGTACACGTGGGTCAACAAATCGGACGAAGACCTGAGCGCGCTGCCGGACGAGATCACCGATCTCTATCGCCGGTCGTTGCTCGTGATTGCCACGCAGTGCGATCGCGGCGGCGCGGTGCTCGCCGCGAACGACTCCGACATCCAGTGGGGCCACAACGATCACTACTCGTACACGTGGATGCGCGACAGCGCGTTCGTCTGCGACGCGATGGACCGCGCGGGCTTTCCGGAGATCGCGCGGCGCTTTCTCCTCTTCGCGCACGACGTGATCCGCGACGAGGGCTACTTCCTCCACAAGTACAACCCCGACGGCTCGCCCGCTCCGCTCTGGCAGCCGTGGGTGCGCGACGGGCAACCGCAGTTGCCGATCCAGGAAGACGAGACCGCGCTGGTGCTTTGGCTCGTCGCGCGCCACTACCACCGGACGCGCGATCTCGAGCTGCTCCGCACGATCTATCCGCGGCTCGTCGTCACCGCCGCCGATTTCCTGGCCAGCTTCCGCGATCCCGACACCGGCCTGCCCAGGCCGAGCTTCGATCTGTGGGAGGAACGGCAAGGTGTCTTCACGTTTACGTGCGCCGCTGTGTGGGCGGGACTCACCGCCGCGGCGGAGCTGGCGAATTTGTTCAATGAGCAGGAGCGCCGCGCCACGTGGGCGCGTGCCGCGGACGAAGTGCGCGACGCGATGAAGAAGCACCTGTGGCTGGAGAGTGAAGGCCGTTTCGCGCGCGGCCTGGTCCTCAATGACTCCGGCGCCCTCGAGCTCGATCCCACCGTCGACGCCTCGGCGTTCGCCACCTTCTACCTGGGCGTCTTTCCCGCGGAGAGCGCGCTGGTCGAGGGGACGATGCGGGCGATCCGGGAGAAATTGTCGATCCGGACGGAGATCGGCGGCATCGTGCGCTACGAGAACGACCAATATCACCGCATTTACGAGAACAGCGGCAATCCCTGGATCCTCTGTACGCTCTGGCTCGCGGAGCACGAGCTGTCGAAGGGAAACATCCAGGCCGCGCTCGATCTCGTGCGCTGGTCTCGCGCGAAAGGGACGGGCTCGATGATCCTGCCCGAGCAGATTGATCCGCACGACGGACAACACGTTTCCGTCGCGCCGCTCACATGGAGTCACGCGCAAGTTGTGTCCGTTGTGCACGGGTGCCTCGTAATGCACCGTAATGCGCGTTGACTTTCGCGGAGCCCGACCCTAGATTGACGAACGCTATCCGAACAATTGATCGAGGAGGGGCGGAATGCCAGGTAAGGGTGATGTCATCAACGCCATTGCCGATGAGGCCGGGATTTCGAAGAGGGAGGCCGTGGCGGCGTTCGATGCATTCGTCAAGTACATTTCGGATACCTGCCTGAGCAACGACCGCTGCGCGATCCCGGGACTGGGCAGTTTCACTGTGACGAAGCGCAAGGCCCGCGAAGGCCGTAATCCGCGCACAAAGGAAACGATCACCATCCCCGCGTCGAAGAACGTGCGTTTCCGGGCGGGCAAGGATTTACGCGATCTATTGAACGCCGCGCCTGCAAAGCGCAAAAAATAATTCGGTTTCCGCGGCGAAGCCTCTGTGTCCTCTGTGTCTCTGTGGTGAACGTTCCCTGTTGCAATCACGAGGGAGAGACCGATTCACCACAGAGACACAGAGAGCACAGAGGCTTCGCCGCGGAAACTCAGGAGACCCAGGGGCGCGGCAGGAACAATTTTGAGTACAGGTTCAACGCGTAACGATCCGTCATCCCGGCGATAAAATCGATCGCCAGGCGCTCGACGGGCTCGTCGCTGGTCGTGTCCAGGAACTCCTCCGGGTGCGCGACCACGTATTCGAACAGCGCCGCCAGGATTTTCTGCGCCTTTTCGAACTCGCCGCGCACTTCGTGGATCAAGTACATGTTCTCGAACATGTACTTCCGCAGCGCTTCCAGCGCATCCAGTGCCTCGGCGGTCATCATGATCGCCTCGTAATCGCACGCCAGCGTGGCGTCGATCACGTCGCGCACCATGCGGTCGATGCGGCTGCTCTTGGTCTTGCCGAGGGTGGTGCGGATGTCCGCTGGGATGTCGTCTTCGCGGATGATGCCGGCGCGGATGCCGTCGTCGATGTCGTGATTGACGTACGCGATGATGTCCGAGATGCGGACGATGTCCCCTTCCAGCGTCAGCGCACGCGCTTTCGGCCGCTTCCGTAACAGCTCGCCCTTCTCGCCTTTGGAGTGCTTGAGAATCCCGTCGCGCACCTCGACGGTCAGGTTGAGGTCTTCGAGCTTCTCGACGACGCGCACGGATTGCCTGTAGTGATCGAACCCGCCGTGAACGAGCTTGTTCAGCGCGGCCTCGCCGGCGTGGCCGAACGCGGAGTGTCCGAGGTCGTGTCCGAGGCCGATGGCCTCGGCGAGGATTTCATTGAGGCGCAGTGATTTGGCGATCGTGCGCGCGATCTGCGTCACTTCCAGCACGTGCGTGAGCCGCGTGCGGTAGTGATCGCCCTCGGGCGCGAGGAACACCTGGGTCTTGTGCTTGAGCCGCCGGAAGGCTTTGCAGTGGATGATGCGGTCGCGGTCGCGCTGGTACGACGGCCGGATGTCGTCCTCTTCCTCGGCGCGGTCCCGCCCGCGCGTCTCGGCGCTCTTCGCGGCCTGCGGAACGAGCGTGTCGTACTCGATCCGCTCGAGCATCTCCCGGATGGTCATACGCGCGATGCTATCCCAGTGTTCACTCTAGGCGAGCGCTCCCCTCACCCGGCCTTTGGCCACCCTCTCCCCACGCAAAAGCGCGCGGGGAGAGGGGTGATCAATGTTGGCTCTCGCGAGAAGGAACGTACATAAGCCCCTCGCCCCGCGTCAGCGGGGAGAGGGTGGCCGAAGGCCGGGTGAGGGGAGCGCTCGCCTAAAGTGCCGTCAGCTCGCCGCGCAGCACCGTGACCGCTTCGCCGTCGAGCTTCACACGATCCCCCGCGAGGCGCACCCGCACGACCCCGCCGCGCTTCGAGGCCTGAAACGCGGTCATCGTGTCCTTGCCCAGCTTCGCGGCCCAGTACGGCGTGAGGCAGCAGTGCGCCGACCCCGTGACCGGATCCTCGGCGATGCCCGACCCGGGAGCGAAGAAGCGGGACACGAAGTCGAATTCGTGCGAGCGGCTGGTGACGATCACGCCCCGCACGGGGATATGGCGGAGCCGCCCGTGATCGGGATCGAGCGCACGCACTTCGTCTTCGGATGCGACCTCGACGAGGTAATCGAACTTGTTGCGGCCGACGTAGACCGGCGCGGGGACGCCGAGGGATTCGAGGAGGCCTTCCGGTGCTTCGGCGGGCTGTTCCAGCGTCGCCGGAAAATCGAGCTCGATGCTGTCGCCCGTGCGGTCCGCGGTCAAAACGCCGCTCTTCGTGTGAAAGCGCACGGACGTGAGCCCGTGCTCCTCGTACAGCGCGTGGGCGCTGGCGAGCGTCGCGTGCCCGCACAGCGCGACCTCGACCTCGGGAGTGAACCAGCGCAGCGAGTAGTCGCCGTCTTCGCGGCGCAGGAGGAACGCCGTCTCGGAGAGATTCATCTCCGCGGCGACGTCCTGCATCCACCGCTCCTCGCGCTCCGCGTCGAGCAGGCAGACCGCGGCGGGATTGCCGCGGAATGCCTGCGAGGTGAACGCGTCGATCTGCAGCAGGCGCAAGCCGGCTACATCCCCTGGACTTTGCCGGCCTTGTTGTACAGCAGGCGCACGGCGACGAAGCCGATGATGATGATGCCGGCGAGATACACGTCCTTCCAACTGCTGCCGTACAGCAGGAAGTAGTGGTTGCTCAGCATGAGGAACACGAGCGGTACGGACATGAAGGTGTTGTGGCGCGAGCGCAAGCCGGCGATCTTCACTTCGCGGCGAGTCCGGCGGGAGCGGCGTGCCAGCCTTGAGCGCGGAGATGATCTTCTTCTGATTCGGCCAGATCACCATCCACACGTTCAGGAACATCATCGTGCCCAGGATCCCCCCGGCGTGAATGTACAGCGCGCGGCCATCGAAATGGCCGACGTACTCGAGCAGCGCGTAAGCAGCCGCGAACAGGAGTAGCGAGATCGCCGCGCCCACGACCTTGTTCGGGATCGCCTTCATGATGAAGTTGTAGATCACGAAGCCGGCGAAGAGGACGATCAGAACAATTGTCAGCCACAACCAGATGTTCTGATTCTTGTACTCGTCCCGGAAGACGATCTTGCCATCGTAGTAGATCAGGCCGAGGAGCAAGATGCCGGTGATCCAGGTCCACATGGCGCCCCAGCGGAACCAGTACAGCGCGCGGGGCAGAAGCTCGGGATTGATGATTTTCTTCGTCGGTCCTTCGACCTTGGCCTGGAACTGCGCATTGACCCAGTTGAAGAAATACAGATGGCCGATCCAGATGATGCCGGCCACAACGTGGATCCAGCGGAGGAAGAGGTTCACCAGGGCGTTGACGGTGGGGTCCATGACTTCTCCTCTCGTCGACTGCAGAATGGGATAGCCTGCGGATTATGAGCGAATTCGACGGAAAAGTTGCGATCGTCACCGGCGCCTCCTCGGGCATCGGCCGGTGTACGGCCGAATTGCTCGCGCAGCGGGGCGCGCGGGTGGCGGCGTTCGCGCGCTCGGCGGACAAGCTGGCCGGTCTCGCCAGCGATCGCGTGCTGCCGGTCGCCGGCGACGTGAGCCATCTCGGCGACATCGAGCGCCTCTTCTCCGCCGCCGAATCGCACTTCGGCCACGTCGACGTGCTGATCAACAACGCCGGGATGATCGACCCCGCGCCGCTCATCGAGACGACGTTCGACGAGTGGCAGGAGATGTTCGCGGTGAACGTCCACGGCGTCTACCTGACCTGCCGCCGCGCGCTGCCGTCGATGCTCGAGCGGCGCAGTGGCGCGATCGTCAACGTCGCGTCGATCTCCGGCGTGCCGGGGCCGGAGAAGTTCCCCGGCTGGGTGTCGTACTGCGCGAGCAAAGGCGCCGTGATTGCGCTGTCCGAGGCGCTGGCGGTGGAGGTCAAGGCCCAGGGCGTGCGCGTGAACAGCGTGAGCCCGGGCTCGGTCGACACCCAGATGTGGGCCGACGCCAGCGGCGGCGCGCCTGCGTCGATGACGGCCGAAGAGGTCGCGGAAACGATCCTGTTTCTTGCATCGGACCGCTCGCGGCCGATGAACGGGCAGAATCTGAATGTCTACTCCGCTTGACGCCCGCCCCACCTTCGCCGAGATCTCCCTCGGCGCCTTCGAGCGCAACGTCGACGCGATCGTCTCGCGCCTGCCTCCCGGCACGCGGCTCATCGCGCTCTTGAAGGCCGACGCGTATGGCCACGGCGCGGTCGCGCTGGCGCGGCGCTGCGCGCCGGAGAAGGTGGCGATGATCGGGGTCGCGCTGCTCGAGGAGGCACTGGAGCTGCGCAGCGCCGGAATCGCGCTGCCGATCCTCGTGCTGGGCCCGCTCAGCGAGGCCCAGGTCCGCATCGCCCTCGACCACGACCTCACCCTCGGCGTCCCCGGCCCCGAGGAGCTGGAACATGTGGCGCACGTTGCGCGGGAGCGGGACGTGGCTATCCACCTGAAGCTCGACTCCGGCATGGGCCGGATGGGCGTGGTCGAGACGGAACTGCCCCACGTGGTGGAGTTGATCCGTTCCGCCCCACGGCTGCGCGTCGAGGCGCTCTACACGCACTTCGCGAATGCCGGCGATCCCCGCGACCCGTTCACCGGCCACCAGCTGGCGCGGTTCGAGACCCTCGTCGAGACCCTGCGCGAGGCAGGCCTGAGCGCCCCGAAACATCACGCGTCCAACAGCGCCGCCACAGCGCGAGGAATCACGCCCGGCGATTTCGTGCGCGTAGGAATCGCACTTTACGGAGCCGAGCCACTCGACGAACCGCCAACCGCCAACCGCCAACCGCCAACCACCCCCCTCATGCGCTGGCGCACGGAGATCGCACGGCTCAAAGAGCTCCCGCCAGGCCACGCCATCGGCTACGGCACCACGTTCCACACCCGGCGCGCCAGCCGCATCGCCACGCTGCCGGTCGGCTACGCGGACGGCTACAACCGCCGCCTCTCCAATCGCGCCGAAGTGCTCGTGCGGGGACGGCGGGTGCCGGTGGTCGGGCGCGTGTCGATGGACCTCACCACCATCGACGTGACGGACGTCGACGCCGAGGTCGGGGACGAAGTCGTCCTCCTGGGCGACGGCATCACCGCCGAAGAGCTGGCGGCGAAACTTGATACGATCTCGTACGAGGTGTTCTGCAGCGTGAGCAAACGCGTGCCGCGCCTCTACCGCGAATGATCACCATCCTCGATCGCATCGGCCGGCGCTTCATCTCGTTCTTCGAGCAGACCGGCATCTGGTTCGACGCGCTCCTGCGCACCGTCCTCTGGATGTTCCGCCCGCCGTACGACGTGCGCGAGTGGTTCCGCCAGATGGTCCGCGTCGGCGTCGACTCCATCCCGGTCGTGTTCCTCACGACCATGTTCACGGGCATGGTGCTCGCGCTGCAGACCTTCGTCGGCTTTCAGCGCGTGCACGCGGAGCAGTTCGTCGCCAGCGTGGTGTCTCTGGCGATGCTCCGCGAGCTGGCGCCGGTGCTCGTCGGACTCATGGTCGCGGGCCGGGTCGGCTCGTCGATGGCCGCGGAGATCGGCACGATGCGCGTCACCGAGCAGCTCGACGCGCTGAAGGCGCTGGCGACCGAACCGATCCAGTACCTCTTCGTGCCCCGGGTCATCGCCGGCGTGGTCATGCTCCCGTTCCTCTGCATCCTCGGCGACGCCCTCGGCATCTACGGCGGCTATCTCGTCGCCGTGAAGATGCTGAAGACCAACCCGGTCGTCTACAAACAGAACACGTATCAGTTCCTGGCGATGAGCGACGTCTGGAGCGGCCTGATCAAGGCGGCGGTGTTCGGGCTGATCCTCACGCTCACCGGCTGCGTGCGCGGCTATCACACCACCGGCGGCGCGGAAGGCGTCGGCCGCGCGACGACGAACGCGGTCGTGTCGGCGTCGCTGATCATCCTGCTCAGCGACTTCTTCCTGACCAAGATCCTCTTCTGATCATGCAGACCATCTCCCTCCAGCACCTCTACAAAGCGTTCGACGGCAAAAAGGTGCTGGACGACATGTCCATCGACGTGGAGCAGGGCGAGTCGCTGGTGATCGTCGGCGGGTCGGGCACGGGCAAGAGCGTGACGCTCAAGCACATCATCGGCCTGTTGCGGCCGGACCAGGGCCGCGTGCTCATCGCGGGCGAGGACATCACGACGATGAGCGAGGTGGAGCTGAACCGCTTCCGCCGCCACTTCGGGATGGCCTTCCAGGAAGGCGCGCTGTTCGATTCGATGTCGGTGTTCGAGAACATCGCCTTCCCGCTGCGCCGGCACACGAAGATGACCGAGGCGGAGATCCGCACGCGCGTCGAGGAGTGCCTGGACGACGTCCACCTGCACGGCGTGGACAAGAAGCGCCCGTCGGAGCTGTCCGGCGGCATGCGCCGCCGCGTCGGCTTCGCGCGCGCGATCTCCCTCAAGCCCGACATCCTCCTGTTCGACGAGCCGACGACCGGCCTCGATCCGGTGATCAGCGACGTCATCGCGGACCTGATCGTGGAGATGGACCAGAAGCTGGGGACGACCACGGTCACGATCACGCACGACATGAAGGTCGCGTTCAAGATCGCAGACCGCGTGGCCATGCTGCACCGCGGCTCGATCGTCGAGGAGGGGACGCCGGAGGAGTTTCAGGCGTCGCGGAATCCGATCGTGCGGCAGTTCATCGAGGGCCGCGCTGACGGTCCGCTGACGGACGCGGACTGAGACGAAAACGGCGGACCGAAGCCCGCCGTTCGTTTGCTACGAGTTAATCCTTGCGCATGCGAGTGCGCGCCGGAGCGGGCTCGTCGTCATCATCGTCAGTGGTCGTTGTGGTCGTCGATTCCTGCACGGACGAGGTCATCGGGGCGGTGGTCGTCTCGATGGTCGTGGTGGTCGTCATCGGAGTCGTCGGCTCGACCAGCGGCGACGGTTCCATGTTGTTCGTCACCTCGACGGTGCTCTTCTCGGGGATCACGTTGACGTTGGTGTTCGTGCCGATCCCGCCGGTATTGCCGCGGCCGGGCGCCGCGCTCGAAGCGTAGACATTGCCGTCGCTGTCGACCTTCGCGGGACCGGGAGCGGGCGCAACGGACGCATCCACACCAGCCTCTTCGGGACGGACCTGAACGATCTGATCGGTCTGATCGGTCGTGTCGTCGAGCCCATCATTGCTGGCGCACGCTCCGACGAGGAGCAGGGACGCCAAGCCAGCCGCGGCCGCAGAATTGCGCATCAGTTTCTTGATCATGATCATGACTCCTGTTTTCGTTTCCGGGGCCACGCCGTGTGACCCCACGCCCGCGAGAAAGGCAAGAGCAGTGCCCGTTATGTGTCAGGACCTGGGCGGGCTGACGACCGCGTAGCGGTCAGCAGAGAATAGACCCCGGCTTCAGCCGGGGTATGTCGGTCGCGCGACACGAACG
The DNA here is from genome assembly GCA_963821585.1 of uncultured Acidobacteriota bacterium. Lineage (GTDB taxonomy): Bacteria > Acidobacteriota > Thermoanaerobaculia > Gp7-AA8 > Gp7-AA8 > QHVT01. The sequence continues at coordinate 152,847 of CAWGEI010000005.1, read as the reverse complement.
AGCCCGCGTAGCGGGCGACAGCGATCGCATGGTCCCGGGCCTGTCGCCCGCTACGCGGGCTCAGATCCCGTCGCCATCGCGGTCCTCCGGCTGAAGCCGAGAGGCTATTCCCTCGCGCCGCCTACGGCGGCTGACCCTCGCGATTCACAAGCGTTCAAATGACAGGCCCAGGCCGTAGCAGATTCGCGCGCACCGATGTCGGTGTCGCAATCCTTCACGTGAACCGGCGGTCGCGATTCGCGTGCGACAGGAAGAGTTCTCTGGGCCGGCGCGCTCCGGACACTACGGCCTGCCCGGAACCCTTTCTGCCCTTCGCACCTTCCGGTCACCGGCTGCTGGCGCGATCCTGGCCGCGGTCTCGCGAGGATTCGATGGCGTGGCTCGCACGATGCCGAGCTCTTTGAGGATCCACGGGATGTGCGCGTCGGCCTTCCCGATCGCTACCGGTGGTCAGTGCGTAGTCGATCTCTTTCTGAATCGCAGGCGACTCCAGGGCCCGGTCGGAGAGGAGAAAGACGATCCCGTCGGCGCGCTCCAATGCCCGCCCGGATTCCTTCAACCAGTTACCGCCGGGTGCGAGATCGCGCTCGGGGTTCCACACCTCGAACCCGCGCTTGACCAGCTCCGCGCGCAGGGCGCTTGCGAACTCGAGGTCCGCGCGCGTCCCCACTATCATTCACGACGCCATGAACGCCCTCCGTACCTGGTCCGTCTCCGAGTTGCTTCGCCAGCTCAACCTCGACCTCTACCGCTACAACGACGTATCCGTCGAAGGCGAAGTCTCGAACTTCACGCGCTCGGCGGCGGGCCATCAGTACTTCACCCTGAAGGACGCGCGGTCGCAGATGCGCGTCGTGCTGTTCGCGACGCAGGGGCGGTTTCTGCGGTTCCGGATCGAGAACGGGCTGCAGCTCATCGTGCGGGGGCGGCTGACGATTTATGAGGCGAAGGGGGAGTTCCAGCTCAACGCGGTGGCGGCGGAGCCGGCGGGGTTGGGGGCGCTGCAACTCGCATTCGAGCAGCTGAAGAAGCGGCTGGCCGAGGAGGGGCTGTTCGACCCGGAGCGGAAGAAGGAGATTCCGATGTTGCCGCAGCGGATCGCGGTGGTGACGAGTCCGACGGGGGCGGCGATCCGGGACATTCTGAACGTGCTGGGGCGGCGGTTCGAGGGGTTGTCGCTGCAGATTTATCCGGTGCGGGTGCAGGGGGCGATGGCGGGGCGGGAGATTGCGGCGGCCGTGAAGCATCTGTCGCGCTGGAAGCTGCACGACGTGGTGCTGATCGTGCGGGGCGGGGGCTCGCTGGAGGATCTGTGGGCGTTCAACGAGGAGATCGTGGCGCGGGCGGTGGCGGAGTGTGAGATCCCGACGATCTCGGGGGTCGGGCACGAGACGGATTTCACGATCTGCGATTTCGTGGCGGACCTGAGAGCGCCGACGCCGTCGGCGGCGGCAGAGATCGTGATCCGGGCGAAGAGCGAGATCTGTTCGCAGATCGATCACATGACCCGGCGGGTGCGGCACGTGCTGGAGGGGCGGGTGCGCAATTACCGCCACGAGCTCCGGCACCTTGCGTCATCGGACCGCCTGGGCATCGTGGTCCGGCGGGCGGCGCTGATGCGCGAGCGGCTGGAGCGCCGCCGGATGCTGCTGTACCGGATGCTGGACGCGCGGGCGAAGTCGCTGCGGATCCGGCTGCGCGCGTGCGATGAGCCGCTGGCGAAGTACCCCGCGAGGATCGAGCGGGAGCGGCATCGCCTCCGAGGAGTGGTGGCGACGCTGCAGGCGGTGTCGCCGTTGTCGGTGCTGTCGCGCGGCTATGCGATCGCGTTCTCGCGCACGAAGCGGGGGCGCAAGCCGATCCTCGACTCGAACCAGGTCCAGGTCGGCGACCCGATCGAGGTGCAGTTGAAGAAGGGACGGCTGAACGCGACCGTCGACGCGAAGACGCTCGGCGTGGAGAGTCTCTGGCCGGACAGTAATCAAACGTAGGGCGTGGCTTCAGCCCGCCTCCCCCGCGGGCGGGCGGGCTGAAGCCGCGCCCTACGTTTCACTTCGAGTCGTTGAGCACGATCTCGCCGCTCTGGGCGTTGATGACGATGGTCATCACGTTCTTCTTCGTCTCCGGGTCGCTGTAATTGAAGTACCAGAGCGGCTGGGAGTTGAAGACCAGGCCGACGGTGGGGCGGATGCCGCGGTCGGTGAGGCGCGACGCGCCGGCTTCGACGGCGATCTCGGAGAGTGCCTTCGTGTCCATGATGGTCTCGCCGTCGACGGGGATGCCGCGCATGGGCGAGGACGGCGTCTCGTACTGCGAGACCTTCCCGTCGTCCCAGGAGATGCGCAGGAGCTTCTGCGCGCTGCGCGAATAGAAGCCGGCGCTCCAGTTGTGGGAGCGTCCGTCGAGTTGGAGGTCGGCGTCGCGCAGGGTGGTGAGGTCGACCAGGTCGGTGTCTTCCTCCCACTTCCGGGCGATCGGGAGGACCAGCGCATAGAGCTGCTTCGCGTCGAATCGACTTCTTCGCCGAGGCCGGCTTCTTCGCCGGCAGGGGCGGCGGCGCCTTGGCCTGCACGTTCGTGCCCGCCGCCTTGCCGATCAGGGCGCGGATCTCGTCGTTGCCGCTCTGCGCGGTGACTTCGAGGATCAGCGCCTTCTTCGCGCCCAGCTTCGCGCCCGCGTCGAGCAGCGCCTTCACCGCGTCCACGCTGCCGCCTTTGACCGCCATCCAGAGCACGGGCGTGCCGGCCACGTCGGCGGCGTTCACGTTGGCTTTGGCCGCGACGAGCATCTTCACCATCTCGCCCTTGCCGAACATGCACGCGGACATGAGGGCGTTGTGGCCGTAGTCGTTCACGCCGTCCACCTTCGCGCCGCCGTCGATGAGCGCGCGGAGGAGCTCCGGCTCCCCCGAGTCGACGGCCTGCATGGCCAGCGTGGCGTGGGACTCGAATTCCTTGCGCACGTGCTGGCCCGGATCGTTCGGGTCCGCGCCGCCCGCGAGCAGGGCCTGCACCATCTCCAGGTCGTGGTTCTCGATCGCGTTCCACAGCGGCGGGCGGCCCGTGTTGTCGCGGATTCCCGGCTTCACGCCCGCGGCGAGCAGCAGCGCCACGGCGCGGTTGTCCCGGGCCTTGACGCGCGCGATGAGCGTCTCCGCGTCGACGGTCCGGATGCCCATCTTCTTCAGCTGCGCGACGGGGTCGCCCGCGGGGACCGGCTTCGGCGCGGAGGGGGCTTTGGCGTTCTCGAGCAGCGGCAGCACGTCCGGACGCCCGAACTGCTTCGCCTCCGCGAGCGGCGTGAGCCCGGCGACGTTCTTGACGTTCGGATTCGCACCGGCGGCGAGGAGCGCCGTCACCGACGCCGGGCTGTTGCTCTCGACGGCCTGGTGCAACGGCGTCGCCGCGGCGCGGCTCTTCGCGTCGACGTCCGCGCCGGCCTTGAGGAGCAACCCGACGATGGTCGCGTCGCTGAGCTGCGCGGCGCGGTGGAGCGCGGTCTCGCCCGAGCCGTCGCGCGCGTTCACGTCCGCGCCCCCCGCGATGAGCAGCGCCACGATGGCCGGATCCTCGGCGTCCCGCACGGCGTGCCACAGCGCCGTCTTCGTGAGACTGCAGACCGCGTTCACGTCCGCCCCGGCCTTGAGCAGCAGCCCGACGTGTTTCGCCGTGCCGTCGTCCGCGGCTGCGCACAGCGCTGTATCGCCGTTCTCCGCCTTCGCGTTCGCGTCGCCGCCCGCCTTCAGCAGCATCTCCAGGATCTTCGGGTCATCCTCGCGCGCCGCGACGTGCAGCGCGCTGACGCCCTTCTCGTTCGCCGCGTCGGCGGGCATCCCCGCCTCCAGGTAGAGCGCGACGACCTTCGGCTCGCCGAGGAAGATGCTCTTGTGGAAGGCGTCGACGGTGAGCTCGCGGCCGTCGCGCTCGAGCTTCTTCTTCGCTTTCGCGGTATCGGCGAAGACGGGGACGGCGGCAAGGATCGACAGCAGAATCGCGATCGTGCGTTTCATGGAGGTCTCCTACTTCGCGCGCAAGGCCGCTTCGACCTTGACCTTGTCGAACTTCGCCCGTGTCAGGAACGGGCCCAGGCGGCGGTTGGTGCCGAGGCGTTTGATCTCGCGGTTGGCGGCGGTGTAGTCGCGGCACTGGTAGAGCAGGTACGCGTAGCCGCTGCGCTCGTAGTGCGCTTCCGGATACTTCTCCAGATACGGCCCGTAGATGTTGCGGATGTCGTGGCAGACCGCGGCCGTGAAGTACTCCGGATCGTCCTCGGCCAGCTGATGGTGCGCGAAGGCCAGCACGAAGGGCGTGCGATACGTCCATTGCTTGGTGGCCAGCGCCTCGGCGCCGACTTCCAGCATCTCCTGCCGGCTGCCGTGCCACCGCGGCTCGAGGTGATGGAGGCGGGTGAACCAGAGCGCGCTGTTCCCCGGGTCGACGGCCAGGCCGTAGCGGAACCACGACTCCATCCGCTCGCGATCGCCGTCGCACCCGAGCTCCACGGTCAGCATCATCGGCGCGATGGACGGCGACGCGGGATCGATGGCCATCAACTTCCGCACCTCGCCGCCCGCCGCCTCCAGGCGCTCCTCGAAGACCTTCACGGCGTTCGGCGTGGTCTTGTCGACGGACTTCCCGCCCCCGCGCGTCCCACGCGTAGTCGACGAGAAACCGCGCGCGCAGCATCTGCAGGACCGCGCTCTTCTTCGACGCGGCTTCGAAGGCCGTGAAGATCGGCGCCGCGGCGATCTTGCGGTCGCCGCCGAGCTCGCGGCGTTTGTCGAGGTAGCTCTGGAACGTGCCGGCGACGTAGGTGTGGGGGAGGTCGGCGGACCGGGCGGCTTCCGGCCAGTACGGGTCCGCGGCATCGAGCTGCTCCGCCGCGCCGGGCGCGCTCGTCGCGTTGCGCGCCCGCGCATCCGCGATGATCGCCTCGGCCGCGCGAACGTGCGCGGTGAGCTTGATCGCCGGGTGATAGGCGGAGCGGTCCAGCGCGGATGCGGCTTCGCGCGCCAGCCGTGCCGCCTCGTCCGTGCTCTCGAGCACGGCGATGGTGTACATCCGGGCGTGGACGTACTGGACGAGCGCGTCGTCGCACCCGGCGGCGATGGCGCGGCGCGAGGCCTGCCAGGCACGCTCCTCTTCGTTCCCCGGACGCTTCGGATCGTTGCTCCAGAGCTGCGCCGACGCGGTGAGGGCTTCGATCGCGGCGGCGTCCCACTTCGCATTCTTCGAGCCGGAGCGCTCGTACGCGCCCACGGTCGTCGTGCGGTACCACTCGACGTCCCGCGCAATCCGCTGCTCGACTTTGGCCGCGTCCGGCGGAGTTGGCGCGGTGGACGGAGCTCCACCGAAGAGCGGCAGGGCCGCCAGGAGCGACAGCACGAGTTTTCGCATTGGCACAACGTGCGTCGGGACGGCGGGCGCGGCTGTGACGGGCGTCGCACTCGCGGAGGGCGACAGGAATGTTCTTCGAACCCCGCCCACCCAGGTGAGTCGCTCGACGCTCGGGATGACAAGCAGTTTCGCGGTGAAGCCTCTGTGTTCTCTGTGTTCTCTGTGGTGATCGGTCTCTTTCCCGCGGCAGGCACGAAGGGGGACCGATTCACCACAGGCCCCACCGGCGGTTGCGGACCACCGTTCACGAAAGCGATGCAGATAAGCCAATGTAGGGCGTGGCTTCAGCCCGCCTCTCGGGCGGGGTGGGGGACTTTACGAACCTGCCATGCTCACACCGGGGAGGCGGGCTGAAGCCACGCCCTACATTGGCTCGCCGTGGCTGCAAGGAGACTTTCGCAGCAGAGAACACAGAGAGCACAGAGGCTTCGCGGCGAAATCATTGTGCCACGCGAAGAATTGCGAGATTAGTACAGAGGACGCAGAGTGGGACGAAGACTTCACATATGAAAAGCTCTCCGTCCCTCCGTATCCTCTGAGCCTCTGTGGTGAATTCCCCCATGCCTCAAAGCGCCGCCCTCCCTTACGCTTCTGGTATAACCCGCCGCGCAATGGCCGCCCGCCGTCAGAACGATTTCGAAAAGGCCTTCCAGCAGCTCGAGAAGATCGTGCAGCGGCTGGAAGGGGAAGAGATGCCGCTCGACGATTCGCTGCAGCTCTTCGAGGAAGGGATCAAGCTCTCACGCTTCTGCCACCAGCGGCTGGAAGCGGTGGAGAAGAAGATCGAGCTGATCCTCGCGGACGCCAAAGGCCAGCCGGTGACGGAGCCATTCGAGGACGAGGAAATTCACGAGGACGAGGAAATCGTCGGAGTGAGCCTGCGCGAGTACCTCGAGGCGAAGCGTGCGGTCGTCGACCGGACCCTCGACCTGAACCTGCCACCCGCGGACACGTCCCCTCCTCTGATCCACGAAGCGATGCGCTACGCGGTCCTCGGCGGCGGCAAGCGCATCCGGCCGATCTTGGCCATCGCCGCCGCGGAGGCGGTCGGTGCGGACATCGGGCCGCTGCTCGTCCCGTTCTGCGCGCTGGAGCTGATCCACACCTACTCGCTCGTCCACGACGACCTCCCGCCGCTGGACGACGACGATCTCCGCCGCGGCCGCAAGACGACGCACGTGGTCTACGGCGAAGCCATGGGCATCCTGGTCGGCGACGCGCTGCTGACCGAGGCGTTTGCGTGGCTGTCGAGACCGGTCGCGGGAGCGCGGATCGAACCGGAGCGGCAGTTGCGCGCCATCGCGGAGGTCGCGACGGCCGTCGACTCGACAGGCATGATCGGCGGCCAAGTGGCGGACATCGTCGCCGAGCGCTCTCACGAGCAGAGCAGCGATCGGGACGCGCTCCTCAGCGAGCTCAATTTCATCCACCGCAACAAGACCGGCAAGCTCTTCACCGTCTCCGCCGTCCTGGGCGGCCTCCTCGGCGGCGCCTCGGACGAGCAACTCGGCGCGCTCCGGCGCTATGCGGACGCGCTCGGTCTGGCCTTCCAGATCGTGGACGACCTGCTCGACATCGAGGAGTCCTCGGCCACCCTGGGCAAGACCGCGGGGAAGGATGTCGCTCAGGGAAAGCTGACTTATCCGGCCCTGCTCGGCGTCGATGCTGCACGGGCGGAGGTGGATCGGCTGCTCGGGGAGGCCCTGGGGAACGCTGATATGATCGGCGGTCCGGTGAATACCCTCGCCCCGATCGCACGTTACATTTGCGAACGCCGCTCCTGAGAGCGGCTGGAAATCGGAAAAAAAGATGCCACGACTACTCGATTCGATCGATTCGCCGCGCGATGTCCGCAAGCTCGATCGCCGTCAGCTTCCGCAGCTCGCGCAGGAGATCCGCGACCAGATCATCGACGTGGTGTCCCGCGTCGGCGGCCACTTCGGCGGCAACCTGGGCATCGTCGAGCTCACGCTCGCGCTGCACTACATGTTCGACACGCCGCGGGACCAGATCGTCTTCGACACCGGCCACCAGAGCTATCCGCACAAGCTGATCACCGGCCGGCGGGACACGTTCCACACCATCCGCCAGCACGACGGGATCTCCGGGTTCTGCAAGCGGGAGGAGTCGGAGTACGACGTGTTCAACGCCGGCCACGCGTCGACGTCGATCTCGGCGGCGGTGGGCATCGCCCTGGCGCGGGACTTCCGCAAGGAGGACTACCGCGTCGTCGCCATCATCGGCGACGGAGCGCTTTCCGGCGGGATCGCGCTGGAGGGCCTCAATCAGGCCGGACACCTCAAGCGCAAGCTGATGATCGTCCTGAACGACAACGACATGTCGATCTCGACGAACGTCGGCGCGATGTCGGGCTACCTGAACCAGATCATCAAGGGCCAGCGCTACAACCAGGCCAAGGACCTGGCCAAAGGCGTGATGGACCGCGTGCCGCTGATCGGCGGGAAGCTCCACGGCCTGGCGCACGACATGGAGCAGGTGCTCAAGAACATGATCGTGCCGGGCACGCTCTTCGAGGAGCTCGGCTTCAAGTACCTCGGGCCCTACGACGGGCACGACCTCCCCGGTCTGCTGCAGATTTTCGAGGAGAACCGCGACTACGACGGCCCGATCCTCATCCACGTCATCACCAAGAAGGGGAAGGGCTACACGCCGGCGGAGAACAAGCCGATCTGGTCGCACGGCGTGAATCCGTTCGACATCCCGACCGGTGAGGTCCACAAGTCCGACAAGCCGCAGCCGCCGACGTATACCGCGGTCTTCGCGGACGCGCATGATCGAGCTGGCGAAGCACGACCCGAAGATCGTCGGCGTCACCGCGGCGATGCCGGAGGGGACGGGGCTCGACAAGTTCGGCAAGGCTTTCCCGGAGCGGATGTTCGACGTCGGGATCGCGGAAGAGCACGCGGTGACGATGTCGCGGCGGCATGGCCACGCAAGGCATGAAGCCGGTCGTCGCCATCTACTCGACGTTCCTGCAGCGCGCTTTCGACCAGGTCTTCCACGACGTGGCGATCATGGACCTGCCGGTCGTCTTCGCCCTCGACCGCGGCGGCATCGCCGGCGCGGACGGCCCCACCCACCACGGCATCTACGACATGGCCTACCTGCGGGTCTTCCCGAACATGGTCTGCATGGCGCCGAAGGACGAGAACGAGCTGCGGCACATGCTCAAGACCGCGCTCGAGTGCGGCCACCCGGCATCGCTGCGCTACCCTCGCGGCAACGGCCAGGGCGTGAAGCTCGACGCCGAGCTGCAGTCCCTCCCGATCGGCAAAGGCGAAGTCCTGCGCGAAGGCGACGTTGCCACGATCTTCGCCATCGGCAACGAGGTCTGGCCGGCGATGCACGCGGCGGAGATCCTGGCCAGGGAAGAGATTAACGTCGCTGTTATCAATGCACGATTCATCAAGCCTTTGGATGATGAATTGATTGCGAAATATTGCACGCCTCATTCACGGATCATTACCGTCGAGGAAGGCTCGTTGGCCGGCGGCTTCGGCTCGGCCGTCATGGAGCGCTGCGAACAGCTGGGGATCCAGGACGTCCAGTTCCATCGCATCGGCATCCCGGACGAGTACGTCCACCACGGCTCCCAGGACGTGCTGCGCGCGCAGTACGACCTGCACGCCGAGGGGATCGCGAGGCGGGTGCGGGAGTTCGTGGGGCCGCGGAAGCAGACCATGACGGTCGGCGAACTGGGTCATCTGCTCGGCGAGATATGGAAAGACGCGCCGGAAGAAGAGCTGCGAAAGTTGCCGGCTGCAGACCAGATCGATGAAGTCGTGTACGGTCGTCACCGCGTCGCGAAATGAATGCAGCGGGTTCTGCTCGATACGTGGTTCCTGATCGCCTGGCTCCGTCAATCCGACGGGGATCACGCTCGTGCAAAACGCCTCTGGCAAGCGTACGGAGGAGCGGAGCTCATCACGCACGACGGAGTGCTGGTCGAATTCCTCACGTATTTCGCGGCATCAGGACCACGCGTGCGGGCGATGGCGGCGACTTCGGTGCGGCGATTAACGTCGTATGAGATCGTTGTGGTGCCGCAGGATCGAACGCTGTTTCTGGACGCGCTCGCTCACTATGAGGACCGTCTCGACAAGGGGTACTCCCTCGTCGACTGTATGTCGATGGTCGCTCATGCGCGCAACGCGGCATCGCCCACGTCCTCACCAACGATCACCACTTCCGGCAGGAAGGCTTCACCGTCCTCTCCGACGCGTCATGAAAAAGCAGCGCCTCGACGTCGCGCTCGTCGAGCGCGGTCTGGTCGACACCCGGTCGAAGGCCCAGTCGCTGATCATGGCCCGGCGGGTCCTCGTCAACGGCCAGTTCGTCGACAAGGCGGGGGCGAACGTCGCCGGCGACGACGAGGTGACGGTCGCGGAGCTGGAGCATCCGTGGGTCGGGCGGGGCGGCATGAAGCTCGCGCACGCCCTGAAACATGTTCGATATCAATGTACACGGTAAAGTGTGCGCGGATATCGGCGCGTCCACCGGCGGCTTCACCGACGTGATGCTGAAACACGGCGCAGCGAAGGTGTACGCGATCGACGTCGGCTACGGACAGCTGGACGTGTCGCTTGCGCAACGATCCGCGAGTGATCAACCGCGAGAAGGTCAACGCGCGCTACCTGCAGCCGGAGAACTTCGACGAGCCGATCGAGTTCGCTTCGATCGACGTGTCGTTCATCTCCCTGAAGCTGATCCTGCCCGCGGTGACCAACTTCCTGCGCGGCGAGCTGGTGGCGCTGATCAAGCCGCAGTTCGAGGTCGGCAAGCACGACGTCGGCAAAGGCGGCATCGTCCGCGACGACGCCAAGCGCCAGGCCGCGGTGGACTCAGTCGTGGCCTTCGCGAACGAGAACGGCTTCGCCGTGAAGGATGTCATCGAAAGCCCGATCAAGGGCGCCGAGGGAAACGTCGAGTACCTGATGCACGCGTCGCGCGATACGAGCGATGAACGATGAGAGATGAGCGATCTGGTTCATCACTCATCACTCATCACTCATCACTCCCGGAGGTACTCCCGCAGCCCGTCCCGCCACGAATCCGGAGCAACCCCGGTCAACTCGCTCATACCGCCCGGTCGACAGCACCGAGTACGCCGGCCGCCGCGCGGGCCGCGGAAACTCGTCGCTGCTCACGGGATGAATCGGGAACCCCGGCGCGATCGCGCACGCAAAGTCGTACCACGAGCACTCCTCCGCGTCGGCGTAGTGAACCACGCCTTGCGCGGACTGCGACGCCAGCCGCACGATCGCCCGCGCCAGGTGCGGCGTGTACGTCGGCCGCCCGCGCTGGTCGTTCACCACGCGCAACGACTCCACGCCCTTGCGGACCTGATTGCGGATCGCCTCGACGAAGTTCGGCCCGTGCACCCCGAACAGCCACGACGTGCGCACGATCAGGTGCTTTTCACTATGACTGGCCGCGATCTCGCCAAGCAGCTTCGAGCGGCCGTACGCCGACAGCGGCCCGGTGGGATCGGTCACCTCATACGGCTCGCGCTTCGACCCGTCGAACACGAAGTCCGTCGAGACCTGCACCAGCCGCGCGCCCGCTTCGTTCGCCGCGGCCGCGATCAGCTCCACCGCCGAGCCGTTGATCGCATTCGCCGCCGCCTCCTCGGATTCCGCGAGGTCGACTTTCGTGTACGCCGCGCAGTTCACGATGACGTCCGGCGCGTGCTCCCGCACGGTCGCGCTCACCAGGCGTGAGTCGGTGACGTCGAGATCGCTGCGGCTGAAGGCGATGACCGGCTCACCCCGCAGGGTGAGCTCGTCTCTGAGGTCGGTGCCGAGCATCCCGCCCGCACCGGTGATGAGCCACTTCACTTACTTTTCGTCAGTCGGCTTCGGAAGGGCCTTGTCGTCCTTCCCCTTGAGGCCATCGCGGAAGTTCGTGATGCCTTCGCCGAGCCCCTTGCCGAGCTGGGGGAGCCTGGACGCGCCGAAGATGACGACGACGATGGCCAGAATGAGCAACAACTCCATGGGACCGAATGAGCCAAGCATGATGAGGCCTCCTAGGGCAGGACCAGACGGCGGAAGTCTAACCTGAATCCGTGCGTTCCCCTGCAAGAACAGCGTCACAAAGGGATGCGTTCCCCGTCACCTCGGCGGTACCATCCGCACCTTCATGATCGACCTCTCCGGACTCAATCCCCAGCAGCGCGAAGCCGTCACGCACGGCGCGGGCCCCCTGCTCGTCCTGGCCGGCGCCGGCTCGGGGAAGACCCGCGTCATCACCTACCGCATCGCCTACCTGATGGGGGCGATGAGCGTCCGCCCGCAGAACATCCTGGCCGTCACCTTCACCAACAAGGCCGCGGCGGAGATGCTCCATCGCGTCGACCAGCTCGTGCCGGCCGGCGGCTACCGCCCCTGGATCGGGACGTTCCACTCCACCTCCCTCAAGATGCTCCGCCGCTACGCGGACCGTCTCGGCTTCACCAAGTCCTTCGCCGTCTACGACACCTCCGATCAGCTGACCCTCATCCGCCGCTGCATGCGCGAGCTGAACGTCAACGACGACGCCTTCCCGCCGCGCTCGGTCCTCACGCGCATCTCCCACGCCAAGAACGAGCTGATCAACCCCGTCGAGTACGAGAAGACCAACCTCGACTTCTTCGGCGCGCGCGTCGCGGAGATCTACCGCCTCTACCAGAAGAAGCTGCGCGAGTACGACGCGATGGACTTCGACGACCTGATCGGCAACTACGTCGTGCTCCTCGAGAAGCACGAGGACGTCCGGAACGAGCTCCACGACCGCTTCCAGCACCTCCTCATCGACGAGTACCAGGACACCAACAAGGCCCAGTACGTCCTGGTGAAGCTCCTGGCCGGCAAGGCCGGGAACATCGTCGCCGTCGGCGACGAAGACCAGAGCATTTATCGTTTCCGCGGTGCGGACATCAATAACATCCTCAATTTCGAAAAAGACTTTCCGGGAGCCAAAATCATCAAGCTGGAGCAGAACTACCGCTCCACCGGAAACATCCTCGACGCCGCGACGGGCGTGGTCTCCAACAACATCGCCCGCAAGGGCAAGACCCTCTTCACCCAGGGCGGCAAGGGCGACCCCGTGCGCATCGTCACCTGCAGCAACGACCGCGAGGAAGCGCAGTTCGTCCTGGAGAAGATCTCGTCGCTGCGCGGGAAGTACAAGCTCACCGACTTCGCCGTGCTGTTCCGGACGAACGCCCAGTCCCGGCCTTTCGAAGAAGAGCTGCTGCGCGCGAACCTGCCGTACTCCGTCGTCGGCGGCGTGAAGTTCTACGAGCGCGCGGAGATCAAGGACATCCTCTCCTTCATCCGCCTGTCGATCCGGCCTCACGACACGCCGTCGGTCGAGCGCGTGATCAACGTCCCGTCCCGCGGCATCGGCGATACGACGGTCACCACCCTCACCGAGCAGGCCGCGGCCCAGAACGTGTCGCTCTGGACGGTCATCGAAGGCGATCTGGCCTTCCTGCCGGCGCGCGCGGCCAAGGCCGTGCGCGAGTTCCGCGAGATCGTCCACGACCTGAACCGCGCGGCCACCAATCCGATCGCCGATCTCGTCGACTACGTCCTCGTGCGCACCGGCTACCGGCGCATGCTCCAGGAGTCGCGCGACCTGCAGGACGAGTCGCGCATGGAGAACCTCGAAGAATTGATCAACTCCGCCCGTGAGTACACGGACCAGAACCCCCAGGCCGTGCTCGCCGACTGGCTCGACTCCCTGACCCTGATGTCCGACCTCGATAAATATGAGTCGCAAAAAGGAGTCACGTTAATGACTCTGCACGCGGCCAAGGGGCTGGAGTTCAAGATCGTCTTCCTGGTCGGCATGGAGGAAGGCATCCTCCCGCACTCGCAGTCCCAGGAGCGCACCGACGACCTCGAGGAAGAGCGCCGCCTCTGCTACGTCGGCATGACCCGCGCGCGGGAGATGCTGTTCTGCATGCACGCCTACGAGCGGCGCGTCCACGGCCGGTTCCGCGAACAGAGCCCGTCCCAGTTTCTCACCGAGATCCCCGAGTCCGCCCGCGAACAGGTCCGCCTCGGACGCCCGCCTTCCTCGCAGAACTGGCGCGAGCCGGCGCGCCGTCCGCCGGACGGCCGGTCCCCCGGCTACCGGCCGGTGGCTCCCTCCCGGCCACCGGCCGGCCCCCCCAGGCCCGCCCCAGCGCCAACGTCAACGGCGTCATGTCCTTCTTCCAAAACGCCCCCGTCCAGTTCGACCCCAGCGCCATCCACGCCGCCAAGCAGGCCGAGGCCCCGGCGTCGGGAGAGCTCAAGCGCGGCCAGAAAGTCCGCCACGAGATGTTCGGCGTCGGCACCATCCTCACCATGGAAGGCAGCGGCCCCGACGCCAAGCTCTCCGTCTACTTCGAGCGCCACGGCACCAAAAAATTCATCGCCCGCTTCGCCAAGCTCACCCGGGCCTGAAGGTGGGGCCTGCCGGCCGCCGCCGTAGGCGGCTTCAGCCGGGGAAAGCGATGGCCGTTGAGGGGTCAGCCCGCGGCAGCGGGCTGCCGACTGTCGCCGTAGGCGGCTTCAGACAATAGACCCCGGCTTCAGCCGGGGAAAACGATGGGAGTTGATGGTCAGCCCGCGTCAGCGGGCGACAGACAGTCACAACGCCGTGCGGCGTGGTCGAAGAGCACGAAGAGCTGCGGGTCGCCGCTCTCCGCGTGATCCCGTACGCGCCCGTGCCCGGCCTGCCCGTTGCAGCCCTGAGCCTGCATGAAGACCCGCACCGTCGACAACCGCAACCGCCCCGCGCAGCCCGAGCCCGGCGAAGACCCCGCCGTGGAGAAGGTCCCGGTGCGCGAGCAGGCGCGCCAGGCCCAGGCGAAGAAGACCCCGCCGCGGCGCTAGCCGACTGTCATCCCCGAGCGTCGTGGGTTGGCGGGGCACGAGGCGCGTGCCGGTCTCTCCACCTGTCCAGGCCCCGCTACCGTGGCGAAGAGTGCAACAGCGAGTCGCGCGCGCTCGCCCTGTAAACAGAAGAACGGCCCGGCAGTCCGATCGCCTATGAGAACGGCTTTGGCCATCCTGGCGGCGGCATTCGCCGTCGCGGCGCACGCGACGACTCTCACGTGGATCCCGGGTTCGACGATGAAGGTGGAACAGATGATCGGCGACTGCGACTACACGGCCCAGGCGCAGACGGGACAATGCGTCCCCACCACCAGCCGGACCGCCACGCGCGCCAGAGTCCTCGGCACCGACATCGGCGCGTCGTTCGAATCGGAGGGCCGGGTCGTCTTCCTGTTCGGCGACACCATCAGTCCGTCACTCTCCGAGAACTACCTCGCCAGTGACACGATGGCCTCGAGCGTCAGCACCGATCCGTCCGGAGGCTTGTTCCTCGACTTCTCCCTGAACAGGACGGCTCGCCGTACTTCGTGCGCATCCCTGGTGTGAGAATGGGTGCGGGCGAGGTGCCCCACGCCGGGATCCGGCTCAACAGCTCGACGTACATCTTCGTGACCACCGGAGCGGACATTGATCTCCCCGACCCGAACGTCAACGAGGATTCGGTGTTGACGCGGTTCGATGAGGCCGCCCGTCGCTTTACCGTCCTGCGGACGATTTCTCGAGGCCGAATGGGAAATTCGTCACGACCGCGCCGCGCCAGTTTGGAAACGACGTGTACATCTTCGGCCTGGGCGTCTATCGGGGCAGCGATGTCTACCTTTCCGTCGTCGGAGCGGCCGATTTCGAGAGCGGACGGGGAACGCGTTACTTCACCGGACTCGTGAACGGGCAGCCGAGATGGAGCACATCCGAAGCGGATGCCGTGCCGGTCGTGCTGGACAATCCGTCCAACGTACCGGATCACACGCCGGGCATCGGCAACGTGTCGCTGATCTACTCGAACGAGCTCCGTCTCTGGCTGATGACGTACGACAGCGTCCGCAGCTCGCGGGAGACCCGAGGGTTCTACTTCACGTATGCCAGTGAGCCGTGGGGACCGTGGCAGCGGCCACAGCTCGTTTTCAACGCCACCCGCGACGGCGCGGCGGGAACGTTCATTCACGACCCGCGCATCTCACCGAGCGACCGTCTGACCGGACCGACGATCGGCCCCAATGATCCGGTCACGACGCCGGGCGGTCCCTATGCGCCGTACATGATCGAGCGCTTCACGCGTGTCGCCGGCCGCACACTGTCGATCTACTACACGCTGTCGACGTGGAACCCGTACACCATCGTCATGATGCGCTCGGATTTCCTGGTCTCGCAGGGATCACCGCGCCGGCGGAGCGTGCGGCATGAGTCGTCGTGTCGGTCTCGACGACCACTCGTTGCCGACGGGTTTCCTCACACGGCACGATCATCTCGCCGGCGGATGAGTGAGTCAGCGGCGCTGGCGCAGCCGCAGCCGGTTTCGCCAATAGCCGGGTCGTCGCTTGTCGTGCGCCTTCAACGAAGGAAACGAGTGAGTACGGATACGTGGGAAACACGTACCGATGGGTGCCAGCGAGATCGTGTGGCCATCGTGCTGGAGCATCGGTGACCTGCTGAATCGCGTGATCCAGGTCGCGGAGGAAGCCTGCTCCCGCGGATTCACTGCGCGCGGTACCACGCCCGGTCTTCTTCGATCTCGGAAGCCGCGTCCTCGGAGCGCAAGTCAGCATCAAAAGGCGTGATGCCTGTTCAGCGACCATTAGACCTGCACGCCCCGCACTTCTAGTTGACGCCGGACATGATGTCAGCCCCAAAAGAGCGTGACATCAGCCCCGGAAAGGCGTGATGTCAGCCCCGAGAAGCGTGATGTCCCCCCAAAGGCCCGAGCCACACGCAAGGTCCGGCCCGATGACGCCGCTCTCCACACGCTCGCCGACCGGCTGCCAACCACTGCATGCCGACAACAAGCAGAGAAGGGCGATGGAGGGAGAACGCTTCATTCCGGCGGTTGGCTTGTTCTGGATAGCAAACCAAAAGCGATGGCCGCCGCGGTTAAGCACAATCCCGTCCCCATCGCGTTGTCGTCGTTGCCAAACGTGGCCAAAGCAACGAACCATGCCGCAAACCCGGTGATTGCGGCACAAACACGCCCGAGTTTCTGAGCAGACTTTGTTTCCATTCCATTCTCCCTTTCACCTTCAGTCAGGCCGCTGGATGGCTGCGGTAGCGATTCATCTCAGCGAGGAAGGCGTTCAGTTTGGCCAGATAGGGCGTGTGGTCGGGAGGAGTCGACTCGATCGGCCGCACGATGTCCGCGATCATCCGATCGCTTTAATGTGATCGCGCGTCGGATTCACGCTACGGCTCGACGTTCCACAGCTTGTGAACAACGCGGCCGTCGTGATTTACCACGAGCCACGCTTCTTTGTGCCCGATCACCCATGCTGCCGGCGAGCCCGTGAACGCGTACATGTCGCATTCGTCCTGCCGGCAGATTCCAGGGAAGCCGGTGCTTTTCGTGATGCTCACCGGCTTGCCCAAGCGACGAACCACCTCTTCGATGCGCTCACCATTCCGGATCGTATCGAACTTCGCTACGGTGAAGTGCTCCGATTTCTGAACGCCTATGTTGAACGGATTCGCGAATAGGAACCATGCTCCAGCGATGAGAAGAACAATGACAACGACTGTAATGAGCTTTCGCATGATTGCTCCTCACCAGAACGGCCACCAGTCGCGCTCTTTCTTCGGCTGTGGCTTCGGCTGCGGTTGTGGCTGTGGTTTGTTCTTCTGCTCCTCGCGCTGCCGTTCTTGCTGTAGTTGCTGGCGTGTCTTATCATCTGCCTGCGCGCCTTGCTGACCAGCTGGAACAACCCAGCCGTTTTGCTGCGCGGTCGCGGGCGAGACGTGGCCAGCACGACCAGCGACAGCGTTCACGACCCACTCGCCATCCGCGTCAAGTTCCAGCTTACCAGCGTTCTTGCCTTCCACGTCCACATCACTAGAGCCGATCTTGAATGCTCCGGTCGTTTCACCGTCGATCTTCTGACCAGAACCGATGATCACAGCATCCGTGTCCACAAAGAACCTGGTCGAACTCTCGCCGGGCCGCAGCGAGATCACGACCTGTGCACCATTGTGATCGGACGCGATCCAGATCACCTGGTTCGACCTGTTGACGACCACTCCCGCCTGCCAGCCGGTGCGCTCGGTCATGCCGTCCGGATCTACGTATTGATCGGGTTGTTTACCGCGTACGCGTATCGGTTCCAGCGCTGAGGAGTGCGAAGGTTTCTTTCCACGTTCATCGCCGGATCGACGGACAAGAACCGCCCGCTCTTCGTCGCGTAATACCGCGCGTGCATGGAGTCGATGTACGCGCTGCTGTCGTTCGGTTGGGCGTTGTCGAAGTCGCGTTCGTGGCCGGTGAAGCGCAGCGGCTCTTCGCGGTCGTAACCGCGGGCCTGGTGTTGGCCGATCGCCGTCCGCTCCTCGCCGAAGGGGAGGAAGTCGTGCTCGGAGAGCACCGAGCCGTTGGCGCTTGTGACCAGGCGCGGCGAGCCGAGGTGGTCGAGGTGGTAGTGGCGGCGCCCGCCCTGCGCGGCGGTTCGCTCTGAGCCCAGGAGCAGGCCGTCCCGGTAGACGAAGTCTTCGATCCAGACCCACGGCGCGCCCGGGTTCGTCGACGAGCTGCGGTATTGGCGAAGGACTGGCCGCCGGCGCCGCGCAGGCTCCACGTCCATTCCGTTCCGCGCAGTACGCCGATCCGCTCGTCGTTCGCCGTGTAGACGAGCGTCTCCACGTTGCTGGCGTCGAAGCGGTAGCTCGTGGCCATGTTGAAGCCATCATACGTGGCTGCCGTCGCAAGCTGCGCGGTCTGGTTCCCGGATGCGTCGTACGTGGCGTTGGTCAAACGATTGGTGGTCGAGCTGACTCCGATGCTGGCCCACTGGCCGTTGACGCCGTAGGCGGTGCGGTTCCCGTACGCGTCGTAGTTGTACTCGTGCGTGGCCGCGGGAGTCACTCCGCCGAGCTGTGCTTTCTTGAGGCGCAGGACCGGGTCGTACCCGTACGTTCGATGGCCTTGCGTCCCCGGGGCCGCCGCCGTGCCGATGGTGACGATGTTGCCGGCCCCGTCGTAGGTGTAGTCGCCTGAGGTCCAGATCTGAGCGTTGCTTTGGATCGCCGTGCGGATCGCGGACAGAGTCGGGCTCTGGGTCGCGAGGTGGAACGTTCTCACCAGGAGCACGGCCATCTGATCGCGCCGCACGGGATCGTTCGGGCAGTAGTTGCCGCCGCCGCAGCCGCTGGTGATGCCGCGGCGGGCCAGTTCTTCGATCCACGCGGCGAGGAGGTGACCCGCACGTCGTAGACCGGATCCTCGCCGGAATGGTCGTCCCGCTGGCGTTCGCGTATTCGTAGAGCGTCCATGGGGTCCCGGTGGGCCGGATCTCTTTCGACCGGCCGAGGGCGTCGTAGGTGAACGTCGTCGAGATCCCGGAGATGTCGCGCGACGCCGAGACCAGACCGGTGCTCGCGTGGAGGTCTTCATCGGCAATGAAGAACGGCATGCCGGAATACTTCGCGGTGTGCTTCGTGGGTGCGCCGCTGGAGTTGAACGTGAAAACGTGATCGATCTGAAACTCGGCGGCCGCCGTGGGGTCGCAGGGGTCGCCGGCAGGAATCGGCGCGGCCGGCGCATCGCCGCCGAAGAATCTCTCCCTGGCGGGAAACCCGCGAGGAGCGAACGTGCAGAGGGGCTGCGCGGGTGGAGCGTGCAACGACGACGACGCGCCACAGGCCGGGGGAAGCCGCCGGCGCGACGTTCGCCCGCGCGCACGGTCACACTCCGCTAAGCGCGCGTTGCGAACGCCGTGACGGCGGCGTGGGTGGGGGGTGCGGGGCTAACGGCCAGGCAACACAAGAAACTGTGGATCTGACTCACTGGCTGTGCCTCTACACGTCAACCGTGATTCCCGCCAACATCATCTCCCCCGCTTCGACGCTGAAGGCCGCCATTCCGACATCGATCACGATCGGATCGCCCTCCACCGCTCGGCCATCTTTTCCGACGCGATACAGGCGAACTTGGTCAAATGGCTCCGTTTCGGTAGCGAAGCTGTGGAACACGAGCCTCTCCTCATTCGCGATCCGATTTACGACGACGACCGTCATTTCAGCATACGAGTCGTAGGTCATGTTGTAATGTGGAAACTTTGAAGCCTCGCGCAGATGCTCAGGCATGGCCCATCGCACCGATCCCACCACGATCTTTTCGTAGAGTGTTTGCGCGATCTCATCCCAGTCGTCGTACGCCGAGCCGTCTCGCCACTCAATTCGTGCTCTTTCAACGTGCGGAACCAGAGCTCTGAGAGCATCTCGAAACGTCAGCATCAGGTGATCCACAGTCGTTTGCCAGGCGGTCATTTCACCAAGTCCCGGATCGCGTCCTTCATTTTCTCTAGCCAGTTCAGCTCCTGTGCCGTCGGCGGACGCTTGGGACCAAACCCCTGACCCGGCGTTACGGGCTTAACACGATCCTTAGTAATGTCCGCGACTACCTGTCCCTTACTGTTGGTCTGATATACGCGACCATCGCTTCCTCTGACAACGCTGTTGGCGGGCCCAGTTGCATTCTTCACGTCTTGACCGCTACGACCACCAGACACTTTCACGTCGGCCCGCAATGTCGGTTCCTGCGGCTTGCTGCCAACGCGCATTAGCCCCAGCACCGTTCCAACGATGCGGCCGGCCGGACCGGCGGTGAGAAGTGCACCTTCGATCTGGAAGACAGCCCTGATGAACGGTGGTGCCGTGTCTAGGTCGAGGTTCTCTGCGGTCATAGGCTTCGTGAATCCTGGTTCAATGACGTGTTCGCGCCCATCTGGATCCGTGAAACGAATCGGATTGTTGATCACATAGGCGTATCGATTCCACATCTGAGGGTTCGGTAGAATTCTCTTCAGATCCATACTTGGATCGACGGATAAGAACCGCCCACTCTTCGTCGCGTAGTACCGCGCGTGCATGGAATCGATGTACGCGCTGCTGTCGTTCGGTTGCGCGTTGTCGAAGTCGCGCTCGTGGCCGGTGAAGCGGAGCGGCTCTTCGCGGTCGTAACCGCGCGCCTGGTGTTGGCCGATCGCCGTTCGCTCCTCGCCGAAGGGGAGAAAGTCGTGCTCGGAGAGCACCGAGCCGTTGGCGCTTGTGACCAGGCGCGGCGAGCCGAGGTGGTCGAGGTGGTAGTGGCGGGGCCCGCCCTGCGCGGCGGCTCGCTCTGAGCCCAGGAGCAGGCCGTCCCGGTAGACGAAGTCTTCGATCCAGACCCACGGCGCGCCCGGATTTGTCGCCGAGCTGCGGTACTGGCGAAGGAGCTTGCCGTCGGTGCCGCGCAGGCTCCACGTCCAGGCCGTTCCGCGCAGCACGCCGATCCGCTCGTCGTTCGCCGTGTAGACGAGCGTCTCCACGTTGCTGGCGTCGAAGCGGTAGCTCGTGGCCATGTTGAAGCCATCATACGTGGCCGCCGTCGCAAGCTGCGCGGTCTGGTTCCCGGATGCGTCGTAGGAGGCGTTGGTCAGGCGATTGGTGGCCGGGCTCACGCCGATGGTGGCCCACTGGCCGTTGAGGCCGTAGGCGGTGCGGTTTCCGAACGCGTCGTAGTTGTACTCGTGCGTGGCCGCGGGAGTCACTCCGCCGATCTGTGCTTTCTTCAGGCGCAGGACCGGGTCGTACCCGTAAGTTCGATGGCCTTGCGTTCCAGGGGCAGCAGGCGTGCCGATCGTGACGATGTTTCCGGCGCCGTCGTATGTGTACTCGCCCGAGGTCCAGGTCTGAGCGTTGCTGCGGATCGCCGTGCGGATCGCGGACAGAGTCGGGCTCTGGGTCGCGAGGTGGAACGTTCTCACCAGGAGCACGGCCATCTGATCGCGCCGCACGGGATCGTTCGGGCAGTAGTTGCCGCCTCCGCAGCCGCTGGTAATGCCGCGGCGGGCCAGTTCTTCGATCCACGCGGCGAGGAGGTGCCCCGCAGGGACGTCCCCGAACACCGTGCCCGTGGCCGGCGGCGGCTGATAGGAAGATCCTTCCTTTGCGCGCAGCAGAAAGACCGCCATCTGCGCGTGGGTGATCGGATCGGACGGGCAATACCGCAGAGGGCTCGTGCCGCAGCCCCCCGTGATTCCCCGGTTGTAGAGATCCTCGATCCACGGCGCGAAGAAGGAGCCCGCCGCCACGTCGCTGAAGATGTCTTGCGCCGACGGGGGGGCGTATGTCGAGCCGAGCTTCGCCCGCAGCAGAAAGACCGCCATCTGGGCGCGGTTGACCGAGGCGGTGGGGCAGTAGGTGCCGGCGGCGCATCCGCCGGTGATGCCCCGCCGGAAGATCGTCTCGATGTCGTCATGGAAAGCGTTTCCCGCCGGGACATCGACAAAATCGGAGAGGAACAGGAACGGCGTCGGCTGGGAGCTCAGGGAAATCGGCACGAGCGAGCCCGCAGGCATCGCCGGCGTGGTTGCGGCGAGATGCGTGGCATCGATGACGGTGACATTCGATGCCGGAGAGCCGTTGAACTGCACCTGGATTCCCGGAGAGAAACACGTCCCGGTGAGGGTGACCTGCGTCCCCCCGCCGGCAGGGCCGGAGTCCGGGGACACGGCGATCGCGGAGGGGCCCGTCTCGGCGCAGCTCACGGTTCCGGCGAACTGGATCGACTTCGGCCGCACTCCGGTCTCGTCCGGAGTGTAGATATCGGTCACAGGCCCGGCATGATCCACTTTGGACACCGAGCCTGCCGCGGCATAGGTGATGGAATCGGCAAACCCGGCAACGCCGGTCAGCATCCCGTTCGTGTAGGTGGAGGTCGTGCTGTTCCATGCCGCCGCGCCGCAGAAGATCGTCAGGCACGTTGGGTAGGTGATCGTCTCCGGGTTGCCTCCGGCCTCGTAGGTCTGGCTCTGCTCCAGCTTCTGGAGCAGCAAGCCGTCCTTGTTGATCTCCGTGGTGGTCTTTTTCAGACGCCCGGCCGGGTCGGAGTAGTCGTTGCTTTCCTTCACCACCAGTTGGCCGGCGTTGTAGTTGTAGCGGGTCGCCGATTCCAATTTGCCGAGGGCCTTGTTCGCTCCCGCGTTGGCCGGTCCGAAGGTGAAGACCTTCCCCGCGCGAAAGGAGCTCTGGCTGGGGTGGTGCGTCTGGATCTCCAGCAGTCTCTCCGCCGTGTCGTAGACGAATTGCAGGTTGCCTTCGCTGAAGGGGGCGCCGGTGGTGGTCTTCGTCAGAACGTGACCACGGGCGTCGTACGTGTACGTGGCGGTTCCGTTCTCCGGGTGTGCCTCGGACGTCAGGAATCCGCGGTTATCGTAGACGAAGGTCCGCGTCTGCCCGCAGGTGGCTCCTTCATTCGTCGTGTCCTGGCAGACTTTGACGAGGCGGCCGGCCAGATCGTAGGAATAGCGCGTCTTCGTATCGTTCCCTTCCTCGACCTGCGTCAGGCGACCGAGGGCGTCGTAGGTCTCTTCGGTGGTGACGTTCGCCGGTCCGGTCGGGAGAGCGACTTCCACGGTCTTGCTGACCTTGCGGACGCCGTTCCCCTCGTAGGCGATGGTCGTGGTCTTCGAGTCGGGAGCAGTGATCGCAATCGGCCGGCCGAGGACGTCATAGGCCGTCGTCGTGGAACGCGCGGGCGTGAAGGTCTCGTAGCTCGCGCTGGTGCGAAGCTCAGGCACGGACGCGGTCGTACGGCGATGGAAGAGGTCGTATTTGGTGTTCGTCGTCGACCAGCGCGGCCCGCTGTCCGACGGGATCAAGCTCTTTTCCTGGATCGGACGACCGAGGGCGTCGTAATAGACGGAGGCATCGGTCAACGGCGTTGCCGACGACGTCGTGCCGGCCGGTCTCGTCGTGGACCGGATCTTCGCCGGAATGTTCGTCCCGCTGGCGTTCGCGTATTCGTAGAGCGTCCATGGGGTCCCGGTAGGCCGGATCTCTTTCGACCGGCCGAGGGCGTCGTAGGTGAACGTGGTCGAGACCCCGGAGATGTCGCGCGACGCCGAGACCAGACCGGTGCCCACGTCGAGGTCTTCATCGGCAATGAAGAACGGCATGCCCGGATACTTCGCGGTGTGCTTCGTGGGTGCGCCGCTGGAGTTGAACGTGAAAACGTGATCGATCTGAAACTCGGCGGCCGCCGTGGGGTCGCAGGGGTCGCCGGCAGGAATCGGCGCGGCCGGCGCATCGCCGCCGAAGAATCTCTCCCTGGCGGGAAACCCGCGCGCGTCGCGGCAGGTGACCGCCAGCAGGTCTTTCGTGGGATGCTCGGAAATGGAGTCCGCGCTCGCCGCTGAGCCGGCCAGCATCCGGCGGGTCTTCATCACCCCGTTGCCGTCGAAGGTGAACAGTTGTTTACTGGCGACGCCCCCTTCTTCGACCCACGAGGAATTGAACGTGCCGAGAATCCAGGGATTCGTGCTCGGCGTGTAGTTCGTGAACGTCGTACGCGAAGGGCCGAAGTTGGACGTCATGACGGACTTTCGATAGTGCCCGTACTGGTCGTAGCCGGCCTCCGGCCGATCCGTGTCGATCCGGCAGGGGATGCCGCCGCAGCCGGTATCGCCGCTCCAGACCGTCAGGTCGCCCTGGACGCGCCCATTCGCGAGCCGTCCGTCGTAGATCTCGGCGTCGCCCTTGTAGGTCAGATAGGTCGAGCGGAGGAGAACGTTTCCCGCGTCGAAACGCTCGGTCGAGAGAAAGCGGTTCAGGTTGCTCGAATGCGGCAGGCGCCGCGTGAACGGCAGTCCATACTCCTCGATCTTGTAGCCGAGGGCGTCCGCGCGAAAGAAGTTCAAGGTACCGGAGTAGTAGTGGATCGTTTTCCCGCCCACCGCGGTCAGGACGCCGTTGAGCATCTCGGAGGATGTGACCGTGGTGGTGATCTCGGTGGGTGGTGGGCCGTAGAACATGTTGATGCCGTCGAAGTCGCCGCACGCCACCTCCTGCCCTGGATTCAGATCGATCGACGTCGCATACGTCCACTCGCCGACGGTGGTGCCCGCGGCATCCTTCAGGATGCGCTTGTGGACGCCGGGAGAGCTCACGACCCAGCCGTGGTTGTCGTCGCACTCCGGCATCGTGAGCCGATAGACCTGCTGCGTCCATTCGATCGACCCGAGCGAGGGAAGCTTCGCGGCTTTGACGAGGCCCATGGAGCAGGCGCTGCCGAAGGTGGTCTGGTAGGTGAATCCGTATTTGAGACCTTCCGGCAGCTGAACCTCTTTGAGGAGCGGCGCGGCGAAATTGGGAGGATCGTAGCTGACCGGGTCGCCACATCCGTCGCGCGGCAGCACCGTGTCCTCGTAGATGAACCGGTAGGTCGCGGTGCCATCGAACGCCGGGACATCGATCGAGCTCACGACCTTCTGGAAGTTCGGCGCGTACGTGTAGCCCCCGGGCGCGGTTCGATTCTCGAAGTGGACCGTGGTCGTCCGGAACGTCGTGCCGTCGTACTTGTTCCGGATCACCCACTTCATCGGGTCGGCGTAGTCGATCTCGATCGTGTGCAACACGCGATCGCGAATCTGCGTGAGAAGCCCATCCGGGTTGAATCGATGGACCGTCCCATCCGGCATCTCGATTTCCCGGTGCGTGACGGTTTCGGAAAGGTTGCTCGGGTAGCGCTTCAGGCGGAGAAACGACCCGTCGTGAGTC
This sequence comes from uncultured Acidobacteriota bacterium, assembly GCA_963821585.1. GTDB lineage: Bacteria > Acidobacteriota > Thermoanaerobaculia > Gp7-AA8 > Gp7-AA8 > QHVT01. Next base: position 127,829 of record CAWGEI010000005.1, on the reverse strand, counting down.
ACGGCTTCCGCGACGTCGCCCACACCCATGGTGAATTCGTGTTCGGACCCCGTGCTCGACCGGTATAGCCAGCCACGGTCCGGGGTGATCGGCGTGCCCGGCCGCGGAGCCTCGAGTTTTCCGAGGCTCAGCGACCAGCCGAACCCGCTGTTCGAAAAGGTCTCCGGAATCGCACGGCGCTTGTAGCGCGTGTCGCCCGGAAAGTTCACATGATCGACGAACTGGTAGTCATAGACGGCGCTGTTGTAGGTGAGCTGGAGCCCCTGACTCAGGAACGGCCCTACCGGGGCTTCGGAGAGCGGGATCCGCAGGACCAGGCTCCCCGAGAACTGATTGATGGTGTCGATGTCGAACGAACGATAGGCGTTGCCGGGCGCGATGCCGCGCCGCACATTCGGATCCTGACTGGCCACGCACGGAACGGCGAGCGCGGTGGCGACGAGGAGGAGGAAGCTTCGGCCGGCGCGCATCATTGCGCCTCACTCGCGAACAGATCGAGGGTCTGCGGGTCCACCACGAAGAGCAGATCCTTCGGAATCGCGTACGCGGGTCCCTGCTCTTCTGCGCCGATCAGCCGCTCCATCCTGTCGAGGCGGACTCGGATCTTCCGGTCCGAGACTCCGTCCGAATCGTTTGAGCCTCCGTCCGCGGAACGGAGCGTCCACGCACCGGCGTGCAGTCCAGGACGCACGACCAGAACTTCCAGGTACGTGCGCTCGATCTCGACGTGCGCCTGGTCCCCGCGCCATCCCTCGGCGGGGAAGCTCAAGACGCCAGGTGCTTCCCCGGAGGGCGTGGCAATCGTGTAGTCGCCGGACAGGGGATCGACGACGATCCACACCGAACGGGTGGGGATCTTGCGCACGTTGAACGTGACCGTCCCGTCGCCGTCGTCGTCGATCGCGGTCCTGACCTCACGGCGAAGGAGCGCCGCGTGACCGTGACTCCCGATCCCGATGCCGAACGCGATGATCTCCTGGCGCCCCTCGATCCCCGCGACGTTCACCATGTCGGGACCGAAGGTCAGCGTCAGCCTGCGAGGCTCTGCGTCCGCCTGGGCCGCGGATGCCAGGGAAAGAAGGATGGCGGACGAAATCGCCGCCAACCGCATGATGATCGCGCGACCACGCGATTGATCGTGACTCATGGAAAAGCGCACACAAGCTCCTGACGCGCATTGCGTCCCTCTGCTCTCTGAATCGTGGTGAACGTGATCAGGGCGCGCACAAATGCCCTGGTGCAGTGGCAAGTTGAGCGGCGCGCGATCTCACTCACAACGGGTCGGCTACAAAGGGACGCCGGGCAGTTGGTCCCTGATGATTTCGCCAAGAATCTGTGGCCGACTCTAATGCCGAGCACAGAAGCGGCGTGGTTGCCAGCGTAATGAGCCCACACGCACCGCTCGGCGGTGCGCGTCGACGAGTTTGCGGCCTACCTCCGGCGTGCGCGCCCGCACGTGAGCCGCATCGTGCAGCCACATGGCGCCGGTGCAGCCGCTCGTCTGGAGGTTTCGGAAGCCCGTGGACTCCCTCGCATCGTTCGAGAAGGCATAAATTCAGTTCTCAAAGTCGTTAAGTCAGCCCCAGCGGGCGTTAAGTCAGCCCCAGCGGGCGTTAAGTCAGCCCCAAAGCCCGTTCAATCAGCCTCAAAGATCGTAAGTCAGCCCCTATGGGAGTTGAGTCAACCCCCAAAGAGCGTTACGTCAGTCCCCAAAGGCGTTAAGTCAGCCCCCACAGGACGTTAAGTCAGCCTCAAACAGCGTTAAGTCAGTCCCACAGGGCGTTAAGTCAGCCCCCAAAGGGCGTTAAGTCAGCCTCAAAGAGCGTTAAGTCAGCCCCCAAAGGGCGTTGAGTCAGCCTCAAAGAGCGTTAAGTCAGCCCCCAGGAGCGTTAAGTCAGCCTCAAAGAGCGTTAAGTCAGCCCCCAGGAGCGTTAAGTCAGTTTCAAGGAGCGTTAAGTCAGCCTCAAAAGGCGCTAAGTCAGCCTCAAGAAGCGTTAAGGCCCGACGAGCGCGAAGGCTCGCTCCTCGCCGGTCGCTGTGCGGCATCGGCTGCGATCCTGGCAGAGGCCCGGCGGTGACGGTCTCGACGACGACCCGTTCGCCGGCGGGCCTCCTCACGCGGCACGATCATCTCGCGGGCGGGATGAGTGAGTCAGCGGCGTTTGCGCATCGCGTTGTCGTCGTTGCCAAACGTGGCCAAAGCAACGAACCATGCCGCAAACCCGGTGATTGTTAAGTCAGCCTCCCAAAGGCTTACGGAATTCATCCGATGTCTCCGTTGAGGTATTCGTAGGCGTCCCGGAAGGACGCGTCGCCGGCGAGCGCGGTCACCGTCTCCGGCACGATGGCGAGGTGGAGAAGGCGCGCGACGTAGTCCTGGACGGTGAGCCGGTGCGCGACGTCGTCCGCGGAGAGCTGAAGCGCGGCTTGCTGCGTGAGGCCCTGGACGATGTAGCGCGGGAGCTCCCAGGGCATCTGTGTCAGGTGGAGGCCCTTCGGCAGGAGATCTGCCGCCGGTCCGAGGGTATCGAGGACCCAGCGGCGTGGCCACGCGTCGAGCAGCCAGAACACCACCTCCTCCCACGCCACACGCCCGTCCGGCAGAACCACGCCGCCGTCCTGCACTTGAGACCGCACGCGCGGATCCGGCCAGCCGAGGAGATAGCCCGCTTCCTTCGTCGTGAGCGCCGGCCGCTCGCGGAAGAACCACACCAGGTGCTCGGGAGCCGGGTCGTTCGCGATGGGCATGAGGTCAGACATGCGGTGTCGTCTGGCCGCTTCTTCTACAGACACGGATACGGACCGTCTACGCGCAATTCGTCACGCGCGCTGCGTACCCACATCGCGTCAGCTGGAACACCGGAGGGAGCAAACTCTCCGGACCCGTCACTCCCTGGCAGAACGATGACGGCAGAACGATGACGGAGCCCGCCGCAGAACGGCTTGCACGCGCCGCCAGCACCGTTGCGCGTCCGGAGGATGAGGTGTGCGCGGCGGAGCCATTCGATGCGCTCTATACGAGCTACCGTCCCCTGCTCCGGAAAATCGCGATCCGCAAGTTCGATATCCCGGCCGCGGACGTCGACGACCTCGTACAGGACGTCTTCGCGACCTACTTCGCGAACAGCGCGAACGTCCACGACCCGCACGCCTACCTCATCGGCGCGACCTGCAACGCGGCGCGCCAGTACTGGCGGCGCGATCACGCATCGCCCTTCTGCGGCGCGAGTATCGCCTGCGCCGCGACGCCCACGGATGAAGTCGTCGACGGCGTGATCCGCAATCTCGTCATCGGCGCGACGCTGCGGCGCCTCGGCGACAGCTGCCGCGAGACCCTCGAGCGCTTCTACCTGCGCGGGGAGACCACGGCCGCGATCGCCGAGAGCCGGGAAACCTCCGCGAACTACATCTGCCGGCTGCTCAACTACTGCCGCAATCGCGCGCGGTCGCTGTACCGCGAAATGTGTACGGGGTCGTAAGCCATGGAGCATCCGAGCGAACGACGTCTTGGCCTCTACGTGCTCGATCCGGCGCTCGCCGCCGGGCGGGACGCGCTCGAGGCGCACCTTGTCGCCTGCGGTGCCTGCGGCGTCGCGCTGGAGGAGATCCGCGCCTGTGATCGCACGCTGCGCGAGCCCGACACCTGGGCCGCGGCGGCAAAGAACGCGGATGCACGTGCGCAGGAGCTGCGCGCGTTCGTCCTCCGCGCCGCGGAGGAGAATGCGGCCGCCGTCGCGCTCTTGAAGGACTTCGAGGATCCCGAGGCGGCCACGAGCTTCGTCTGGGAGGACGTCGCGCGCAAGCCGGAGTACCAGACCGGCGGCGTTGCACGGCGGCTCTGCACCCTCGCCAACGGCATGTGCGAGCGCCAGCCGCTCTACGCCCTGAGCCTCGCCGAAGCGGCGACGCGGATCGCCGACCTCCTGCCGGCTGCGAGCTATCCGCGCACGACGATTCACGAGCTCCGCGGCGAGGCGCGGAAGGAGCAGGCGAATGCCTTCCGCTTTCTGGGACGGTTCGAGGATGCGCTCAAAGCACTCGATGCCGCCGAGGAACAGTACGGCGAGTTACCGCTCGAGGGGGTGGGGATCGTCGCCGTTCAGTTTGTGCGCGCCTCGGTTCTCCACGAACAGGATCAGCTCGACGCCGCGGAGGCCTTAGCGCGTCAGTCCGCAGCGGGTGCGCAGCACCTCGGCGAGACCGATCGCTTCATGCGCGCGCGGCATCTGCACGGAGAGCTCCTCTACGAGCGCCGCTTGTTCACAGACGCAGCTGCAGTCTTTGCAGGCATCCTGTCGTATGGCGAACAGCGCGACGATGCCCTCTGGATCGCGCGCGAGTCGCTCACCCTTGGCCACTGCCATGTCGAACTACGATCGCTGCCGGAGGCCAGCAGGCTTCTCCACCGCGCGCTGCGTCTGTTTTCGGACCTCGATCTGCCGCCGGAGGTGACGCGCACCCGATGGGCCCTTGCACTGCTGTACTTTGCGGAAGGCAAGGCTGCCGAGGCAACCTACCTTCTGCGCACGGCAATCCAGGAGCTCGCCCGGTTCGCCATCCTCACCGACGCCGCCATCGCCGCCGTCGATCTCGCCGAGATGCTGCACACCTTGGGCCGGACGCGCGAGATCCCGAAGCTCCTCGCAGGTGTCGTGCAGACTTTCACCGCGGCCGGAAAAATCACCGGAGCATTGACCGCGCTGGCTTACCTCAAAGACGCCGCTGCGGCAGGACAGATCGTCCCGGCGGCGTTCCCGCACGTACGCCGGTTTCTCACGCGCGCCGAGCGGCAACCGGAGCTGCTCTTCGCGCCGCCGGCCGCCTGACGTTGTTGGAGCGCGCGGCCGGAGATGCTCCGCGCGCTCCAACCCGAAGCGGAAACCGACACCTAGCCCGGTGGGGTGCCGAGCCGCGAGAACATGATCTCGACGAAGCGTTTGGCGCGCTCGAAGAACTTGCCGCCGAGCTCGCGGTCGTCGCGGTTGGCCGCGAACGCCGCCGGCGCCGCGAGCATCGTGAGCACGGCCACGATCGACGCCGCGCGCCCCAGACCTTTGGATACACCTCGCATGAGCCCTCCTTCCCGCCGGCCGCGAAGCCGGCGAATGTGAGAGGGCGCCCTCAAGACGCGCGGGAGTGTCGGCCGGTGCATGTTCCTTACACCACGAGGTTACGAAATGTGGGTGAGGATTTTCGCCTGCCGGCACCCCCCCTCCTTGGGGAAGAAGACGCGGGTCTCGATTGTCGGATGGCACGAACCAGAGCGAAAGGACGGGCGGCGCGCCGGGAGCTCGATCGGGAACGCCTCGAGCGATCGGCGGAGCTCTACCTCCAGACCCCCTTCCGCACCCGCTCGGCGGTGCGCGTGGACGAGTTCGCGGCCTACCTCCGGCGTGCCCGCCCGCACGTGAGCCGCATCGTGCAGGATCTCACCGGGATGTCCGCGAGGGACTTCCTGCGCCAGAAGCAGCTCGCGCACGCGCAGCTGCTTCTCCGCACGACGCCGGCGCCGGTGGAACAGGTCGCGCTTGCGAGCGGCTTCGGGACGGCCTGGACGTTCTACCGGTGCTTCAAGGCCGCCTTCGGGATGACGCCGGCCGAATACCGGGAGCGCGTGACGAAATGTGAGTAGGAGTGCCGCGGCGCCGGGCCACTCCATAGGACAGGGGGGCGATCATGCTTCGAACAGACGTTGAACTTCCGCGGCTGTCGGCGATCATGACCGGCTTTCGCCGCGCCCTCCCGACGCGAGCTCTGTCAAGTGCCGTCGATACCGCCCAGCTCTGTGCGTAGCTGATTGTCCGCCGGATGGGCGGTGCAAAGCTTAGCCGCCGAGTCCAACTTTCGTCCGCCCAACGGCTCACGAGCTAAGCTGCGCTGCCAAGCCCACGTGCCGAAGCCGGTGCGGCGCGCCCGTTGCCGCGCCGATCGCGTGACCGCGATGCGCGACCTGCAACGGCTGTGAGCCGTCACGCTTGGATCACGCAAGGCAGCTCGGCTGCCGTGCCAGCGCCGGGACGCGCCAGCTTCAGCTCGAAGTTTGGCCGCCATCGTCTGCGCTGCTATCGGCAACGTGCGCAACATGTTGGCGATCGCGATGTGCTTTGAGACCGTGGTTGTAACCTGCCGCGAGATAGTGCCTCCGGAGGGATGCAAACAAGGAGAGCATCGCCAGAATGATTAACACCACCATGAAAGCGGTGTAGAGCGGCACATCCGTGAGGAGCGTTACCACTGTCGCGACGGTTGAGGAGACGCCATGTGCATCCAGCGCTATGCTCACTTCCCCGGCACCTTCTGCGAAGGTCAAAAGAAACGCATCGTCGCGCCACGCGCTACCGGAAGGGTAGGCACTCCACATGTAAAGGCGGAACGTCTCACCAGGCTTGATAGTGCCCAGGGCGACGCTTTTTCCAGAGAGCGATGTTCGCGGCGGTCTGGCATCGCCAACGACAGCGCCAGCGAGCTCGAAGGGCGTTCGCAACGTCACTCCGGTTGCCTGTTTAGCACCTCGATTGCTCACAACGCAGTTTGCGATCGTTGTGTTTCTCTGCAAGGGTGTGATCAAAGAGAGGCCTGAATCCTGGAAAATGGCGTCCGACAGCTCTTCAGCGGCGTCAAAGCGTCGTATGCCGTCGCTAGGATGTGTTTGTCCCGTCTTTTTCAGCGTCTCGCGAATCGCCGATGGCGTTGCGGCGGTACGTCGCCTTTCGATCCCAGTTCGGAGATCTGAATACATAGACGTGATGTCGACGTTAGCGAGGGCGCAGTTGCACGACAGCGCGGGTTCAGGCGGACGTACAAACCTGTAGACGGTAACCAGCCCGATGATAAGGCCGATGACCGCGCTGATCTTTCCGATCGTCGACCAGATTGGGTAAGTCTCCTCTGCCGCCATCAGCGCAGTTTACCAGTAGAGCTATTCCGCGCAGAATTTTGGACGCCCGCACCGCGTCCAGGACAGCGCAATAATGCATTTTCGCGGCGCGTCCGTCTAGGACGGGTCTAACGGATCACGGTGTAAGCTGCGCGGCCGGTCCCGCGTGCCGAAGCCGGTGCGGCATAACAGTTGCCGCGAATGAGTTACCTGCAACGAGCCGCGAAATGCAACTGCCATGATGCCGTGACGCCGGCGATGGATTAGGCAGATCGGCTGCCGAGCCGCGTCAGCTGCAGCGGCAAGTTAGTTAGTTAAGTTAGGTCGCGGCCGCGTTCGGAGAGTCATTGGTTGAGCCACGAAGCACCCAGGTAAACTCGATGTGCGAATCGCGCAATTTTATAGCTAACCGGACTGCGAGCCGCAACAGAACGACACTCATGATTGTTTGAAATACGGCCGCCAACAGCGACTCTTGATCATATGCCTCATAGACGTCCACGATCGCGTTCGGAAACACGGTGAACACGTAAAGTAGCGACAGAATGATCCCGAGCGATAGGAACAGCGTGCGCCGGAGTCTGACGCGTTCTAGCTGCGCGCGGCCGCGTCGGAGCCACAGGGCGGCTTCGGCCGCGTACACCGCGCGGAGTGTGTCCCGATCATGTGTGGTCAGAAAGATCCCACCGATACGGTCAAGAATCCGACGCGCCCTGGTTCTCGGAGAGAGAGCGTTATCGCGGTCCGGCTTAGGTGTGTGGAACGGCAACTCCACAGCGCGAATCAAAGTGACCAACGGATCGTTCTGTGCGCCATAAAGCGCGATGGCTTCCTCTCGGAGTTTCACAATCTCAAGTTGTGTCTTAATTCGTGCGAGGTTCCTCGTGTCGCGATTGACGATACTCGCTTCATAGATCTTCATGAGTATCCAGAGTAGAGCGATTGCTAACGGTATGATCGCTATAGTACTGCCTACTAGTGGCGAGACTTCGCTCAGCACAATTCCGAGTGGAGGACCTATGCCTGGCAGCAACGCGAGCGCCTTCAGACTCAAGGGATGTCCGACATTCCAGCGTGTATCAAGCAGCTCGCGCCATTCGGGATGTTGCTTGATCCTGGTCTCACTAAGGCTTACATGTGTGACGGCCTCCCTCCTAAATAGGACTACGTCGCCGTCGGTCGAAAGGACTAATTCGTCCGGCGCAAGGTGGGTAACGATGCCAGCCCTTCCTGTGAACACGCCCGCATCCTTCGTTCGTACGAATACAACGTCGCGCTCGGGCTCGACCGCTTTAACTACTAAACCCGCCGCTGCGAATAGGAGCACGAGTGCAGTCTTGATCATACTCAGGAGGGACATCGCGAGCCCTGTTCCCTACCTCTGGTCCGGCTCCGTCGTCCGCCTAACGGCTCTCACGCAAGCTGCGCGGCCAAGGCCCGCGTGCCGAAGCCCTTGCGGCACGACGGTTGCCGCGCATACCGCTGGACAGCGACACGCGATCTGCAACCGGCGTGACGCCGTGACTCTAGGGTTCTGCCTAGCCGGGCTCGGCCGCCGGACCGAAGCCCGGCCGCGACAGCTTCAGCGTGACGTTGGGCGCCGCATCGACACCGCACTTCACGGCTCGCCCTTTGGCATCCGGCAGCTCTCGACTCGGATGCCATCAATTGGTTGATCAGGCAGGCGGAACAAGATTGGTGTGTGCAGCTTGAATACAGGACGTTTCAGTGGCAGGTCTGATTCGCTCTCGACATACGGCCAGTTCGTACGAATGTCATGAAAATCAATGTCGCCAGTGTCGAACTCGTGGCCGAGCAGAACACGCCCACTATCAGCATCGATGAACGCTCGACCGGACTGCAGAGGAATGAATCCATAGTGGTACATGCATCCTGGAGTGAACTTGATGGACGCGTGGACGTTTACGAGACCCGACGGCGTTTCAAGAGCATACCTGCCTGTCGTGTCGCCGTGCTCGCGCGGCTCACTGAGAATCGGATCACAACAAACGGCATCCCAGTGCTCTTCAAGATACTGTTTGACGGTGATCCGGCGTCGCGCGACGGTGTCGACAAGTGGCACGGCTGTCATGTCACAGTCCTGCTTGAGTCCAAACCTGTTACCGGTTTTAGGATTCTTAAACTCGACCGCACACGTTTTCAGCCAGATGAAGTTCGCTACGACCGGCACCAATGCCGCGTCGCGCCATTTGACGCTTTCGGCATCGGCGAGAGTGTACGTGAGGATGCCGGCCCCCTTCGCAAACCGCCGCGCATCATCAGTAAAACCCTTCGCCGACACCAGCACGCCCTGTGAGACACCAAGATCGTCTATTACGGCTGCGAAGCTGCGCGCGATGTCTAAGTCCACCTTCGTTGAAAGGTCTTTGCATTCCATAACACAGATGAACTCGTATTGGCCAACCTTACTTCGGATGACGACATCGCACTGATGGAGGACTGAGCTGCGGCCACGTAGCTTCTCGTTACGCGTCACCGCAGCATTCGGTGCGAGTTCACTTTGCAGTTCCTGCGCGATCTCCTCAAATCGCTGCCATGCGCTCTTTGGCTGACTCACATTCGCAGAGTAGCAACCAGGTCGGGCTTACACAAGCGTGCCAACGTCCGCCCAACGTCCTTGGTGAAAGCTGTGCGGCCGGTCCCCCGTGCCGAAGCCTGAGCGGCGCGGCGGTTGCCGCCAATGACGTTCGGAGAAACGAGTGGCGAGTTGCAACCGCCGTGACGCCGTCACGCTGGCGATGAAGCAGCCCGGCTCGGCCGGCGGGCCGAAGCCGGGGCGCATCAGCTTCACACCAAAGTTGGGCGGCGATTGGAACGCCTGATCCACAACGGAGCGCCGAACGATGTCATGATGAGACGATCCTTACCAAGCATCGAACCGGGGATTGCCCTAATGCTCGGATACCAACGTCTTCCGCTGTTGCAATTGTTACGGCAGCCGCGCCATGTCTCAGATTGAACCCCGTCCCGCTCCTGATTACAACTGTCGGTGCCTCGGGTGTGAGAGCCACCCGCCTACTGTGGTTTCGCACTGGATCGTCGAATACGACATGACCCGCCACCTAAGGCTGAAAAACGACGTTTGGCGTCCATTATGCGGTGGCAAGAGCCCCAGTAATGCGTCCAGCCCGCGACAACCTGACCAGCACATCATTGAAATCGCTGTCGACTCCATCTTCTGCTCGTACCGTGGTGCTGACAGTGGCTGTTGTGGTGAGGATTCCGTTGTATGTAGCCGGCAAGAGAGGGTGGATCCGAAGGTACTGGTGTAGTTGCTGGCGACGTCAAAACGTCGACCACTCTTATAGCGTCAGGAAGCCACGTTACGCCGTCTCTGGTGTGCTCGATCACAAGCTCCAGCGCTCCTGTTGAGGTACGCACCATACTTGAGCCTAGTGACTGACACCTTCTCCCGAGCCGGAGTCCCAACCTGGTGACGCTCGGGATCTTGAAAGTAGTATGCCGTCACGCGTTGAGCGTATCCGGCATTGACTTGCACATCGATACGGATATCGGTATTCGCTGGAACCTTGAGCGTGACGCCCATGGACACCTCCCGGATAAAGAGGAAGATACTTATCAAACACAGTTCACGCCTCAACGACTAATTTTGGGTATACGTGAAGCGCTCCCAGGAACTCACCGATGTTCCGAGTTTACGTCGAGTGGTCAACCCTGCGGATCTCGCGCTGAGTATGCTGTCTCGGGGGTGGAAGCAGGGATGGCGCGGTGGGAGCGCACCGAGGCCACCCATGACGCCTGTCCCCTTTTGGCCATCAACCTGAAGACTGCGGAGCGTCGGTGCCCGCGTCCGCCCAACGGCTCTGTCACTCAGCTGCGCGGCTAGGGCCCGCGTGCCGAAGCCGGGCCGCGACAGCTGCAGTGGCAAGTAGGCGGCGGTGGCAAAGCGTCATCCCCACGACCGGTCTCCGAACCGATTATAGAGTGGCAGCCGGTCTGGTTCGTCTAGGAAAGCATCGTAGCTGCGGATCTCGATGCGGTTCTCTACCATCATTTGTCGTCGTAACCGGTTCGTCGCGTTGCGCGCATCTGATCGGCGGCCAATGATGATCAACCCAGGCAGGTGACACGATATGTCTCGCAGGCCGAGACCATCGTCTTCGCGTTCGCGCGAGGCATACGAGAGGTTACTCTCAAGCCAAGACCGCCAATCTTGGATCTGTCGAATCGCGTGTGCGAGAAATCGAGAAGGGTCGCCAGCTCTGTTGAACATCGGAGCCTTAGGACTCTTGAGTTCGACGGCTAGCCAGTAGAAGCCTGGCGATAGCTGCTCTCCGACCATGAAGTCGGTCACGTGCTCCGATCCTAAGCGTTTCTGTGGGATGACCCATCCCATTCCTGCGCTGAGTCGATCGGCTAGCAACAGCGGGTATTGCTCGAAAAGTTTTTGTGCCTGACGCTCGCTGCCTGTTTGCAGTGCCTCTCGAAGCGAGCGTCGCGCGTCGCGGGCGTCGCCGCGATCGACGAAGTACTCCCGCATCGGAAGGTGTCGGAGAAACTCCTCTCGATCAGCGTCGCCACCTTTGAAAATACGTAGCGTCATGCCGGGTATCATACGGTGATTCGGCAGGCGGCAACGACCCCCGCTCTCCCGGCGTGGTTGCTTGAGTAGTGATGGAGCTTTCGTCCGCCTAACGACTCTCACGCTAAGCTGTGCGGCCAAGACCCGCGTGCCGGAGCCACAGCGGCCGTGACGCCGTCACGCTGGCGACGAGGCAGGCAGCTCGGCTGCCGGGCCGAAGCCGGGCCGCGCCAGCTTCAGCGTGAAGTTGGGCGGCGCCGGCATCGAAGTTGGGGCGCGCCGGCATCTGTGCTAACGTTTCCACCTTCAGCAAATGCGTGAGTCTATGGTGTTCGTTCTGTCAGCGATCCTGTCGGCGCTGATCGGCGTTGTTATTAGCGCACTCGTGACGCGGTACAAGGACCGCGTACGATGGCGACACGTTCGTGACCTGCTGAATTTTGGCGATGCCGACGTACTTTTTGTCATACCTCATCGTGAGCTCGAGGCCGATTCGATCATGCCGCGAGTTGCGGCAGAAGACGTTCTCGCGATGATGAATGTGATGTCGCTCATCACTCGTGCCGGGCTCCATGTGCACTTCAAGGTGAAGGACACGAAGAATCTGTCCGACGATGACCGTAAGAAGAACATCATTACGATTGGCGGCGCGAAGGTCAATGAGTATACGGACTGGATCCTTAACAAAGTGACAGCCACGTCTGTTCACTTCGAGCGCGATTCATCGGACAACAAGTTTATCCTCAAGCGACGGCACGACACGACGTACGTTTCGCCTTCACATCGAGTACCTGACGGCACGCCCGTTGAAGCGCCGCGTGAAGATGTAGCGTTTCTGTTCAAATTCCGAAATCCGAAGAACGATGCCGGCCGGACGATTGTTGTCGGACTAGCGGGTTTGCGAGGTATCGGAACCTGGGCCGCATCAGACTGCCTGAGGAAGAAGTACCGCGAGCTGCACCGCCGCAAATCTAATGAGGGCCACTTTGTTAAAGACGGCGATTTCATTGCCTTCATTTCAGCGGAATATGAACGATTCGACATCACCGGCACGCGGATCATCGACTTCGAGGATCTGAGTTAAGACTTACTCTGAAGACGGTGAGTTACGTCCGCCCAACGGATCTGTCACTCAGCTGCGCGGCCGGTCCCGCGTGCCGAAGCCATTGCGGCGCGCCGGTTGCCGCGTATACCGCTGGACAGCGACACGCGATCTGTAACCGGCGTGACGCCGCCACGCTGGCGCAGTCCGAGGTGGAGTGGGTGGCGGGCCGAAGCCGGGCCGCGTCAGCTGCAGTGGCAAGCTAGGCGGCCCAGGCGTTGGGCGATCGGGAGGATTCAGAGGGCAATCCCCGAGCGTCGCTCCTGCCTCTCCCTCCGGACAGCGATTGTCAAGGGCGGTCCTCCTCTTCGCCGATTGCTTTTCGGTTTTCTCCTTTGCAATCAGCCTCGCTCATGGAGGGGTTCGCGTCTGCGTCGGCGTCTTCACGAAGAAGTGAGTATTCCGCCGGCTAACGGCTCTGGCACCGAGAATCTCGAGACGCGGCCGAAGCCGTCCGCCAGATCCTCGTGATTCTTGCGCGAGAGCAGAGAGGCCGCCCCCTGCGTTTCGAAATCACATGGATACGAAAGCGGAGGCGCGGCCTCCGCACTCCAAATCGGCGTTCGCGTCAGTCTTCCTCCGGCGGTTGGTCCCGGTCACGCTTTCGGGTCGGGTATGCCGCGAGTACCAGAGCGGTGGCTCCCTCCGCCCACCCGCCCGCGCCACCGCACTCCTAGACCCTTCCCTCCGGCCTCCTCTGTGCCCCCTGTGCCTCAGTGGTGAATGCTCCCGCGCCAGGATCGCCGGCGTTACTCGCCGGACGCGGGCGGGAGCACCGACGCGAAGAGGTCGGCGATGGGGCCGGTGGCGCGGCGGAGTTGGTCGCGTGCCGCGACGGCGTGGTCGAGGGTCTCCAACGCGTCCTGGATGGCGGCGATCGTGTCCACGGCGGCTTTGCGCTCGGGGGTCGCGGGCAGGATGCGGAAGCCGCCGATGTGGATCTCGGTGATGCCCAGGGCGTTGACGATCCTCAGGAGGAGGTCGATCGTGACGTTGTCGTCTCCCTTCTCGAGGGAAATCAGGCGCGCGCGGCTCACGCGGGCGGCGACCGCCAGGCCGTCAATCGTCATTCCCAGTTGCTTGCGCCGCACGCGGATCTCGGTGCCCAGGGGCTCGAACATGACGCTTCCTCCCGTAAGTGCTGAGTGCTGAGTGTACCCGGCACTCCCTTTCAACGCATTCTAACCCACATTCTTTTAGATCTCGCGTAAAAACTGCTTGACAGTAAAGCATACGTTCCTTCAGAATGCTCTCGATCCGGTTCAACAGTCAGGCACCTGCAGGTGCCGTTCGCCCGCAACGTTTCGGCCGAGGCGGGGGCGGGTAACTCGCAATGGCACCGCTGCACAGGCGCGCGTCGCGTCCGCCGCGGTGCGAAAGGAGGATTTTGTCCAAATGGCTGTCATCACGTTTACTACGCAACCGGTCGAAGATCCCACTTCGGCCACGCTCACTCACTACCAGCAGGTCTCGGGAGACCTGATCGCCGCGCTCGACGCGTTCGTCTCGATCATTCCGAAGGTCGATCAGGCGGAGGAGTCCGACGCGAAGCAGGTTCGCAAGAACCTCAACGTGCCGGATGGATTCTGCTACGCGGCCATCAGCGCCGCGGAGCAGGTTCCGGAGCTGGAGTCCCGGGCGTACACGGAGCTGGACCGCAACCGTCTGCAGTACCTCGAGGCGTTCCGTCCGGTATACGCCAAGCTCCTGGCCGTCGCCGGCACGCTGCGGCACGGACTGCGCGCCAACCAGTCGGTCGTCGGCGGTCACGCGCTGGAGATCTATCGCGTGGCCACGGCGCGGAAGAAGAGCACCCTCAACCCGTCTCTGCCCGCCTTCCACGCGATGATGAAGACGGCGCTCGCGAAGAAGGTGCCGACGAAGGCCGAGCGCGACGCGGTGGCGAAGAAGAAGTTCGACGCCGCCGTGGAGCAGGAAGTCCAGGTGCGCTTGGCGAAGGTCGCCGCCGAGCCGCAACAGAAGGAGGTGATCGCCGCGTAAAGCGGGCGGGCCGCGTGTGCGCGCGGCCCGTCCCCATCGACACGCGCCCTCTGGGGAGAAGATGCAATGTCTGAAACGAACTTACCGCAATTTCTTTGTGGTGTCATCCCGCACCACATCCTGACGCGGGTGGCGGCCCACAGCGGAGACGAAGCGAGCGGCAACGCCCGCGCGACGCTCGACCATATGCGCGAGCTCGCGGCCGGAGGCGGGAACGCGCTCCGCGAGTGTCTCCCTGTACCCGACCCCGACCCCTCGGAAGATCGCCAGCACGTCTACGACGCCGGCTCGCGGCACGAGCTTCCCGGACGCCTCGTGCGGTCCGGCGCCGATGATCGCGCGGGCGACCTCCAGGTGACCGAGGCCTGGGACGGCTGCGAAGCCGTTCTAAAGTTCTTCGAGGAAGTCTTCCAACGCCGCTCCGTCGACGGCCGCGGCATGCGCGTCGATTCGACCGTGCACTACGGCACGGGCTTCGCGAATGCGATGTGGAACGGCCGGCAGATGCTGTACGGCGACGGGGACGGCCGGCTCTTTACCCGCTTCACTTCCTCCATCGACGTCATCGCGCACGAGCTGATGCACGGCGTGACGCAGCACACCGCGGCCCTCCGGTACTCCGGTCAGACCGGGGCGCTGAATGAGCACCTCTCCGACGCGTTCGGGATCATGGCCAGGCAGTTCACGCTGGGCCAGACCGCGGACCAGTCGGATTGGCTCATCGGCTCCGGGCTGTTCGGGCCCGCGGTGCGCGGCGGCAGCGCCGTGCGTTGTCTGGCCCTCCCGGGCAGCGCGTATGACGATCCGATCCTCGGACGGGACCCGCAGCCGTCGCACATGCGCGGCTTCGTGCACACGGCCGAGGACAACGGCGGCGTGCACATCAACTCCGGCATCCTCAATCACGGTTTCTATCTCGCGGCCATGGAGATCGGCGGGGAGACGTGGAAGGTGCTGGGGCCGCTCTGGTACGCCGTGGTGATCAACGAGCTGACCGCCGACGCCACGTTCGACGACTTCGCCCGCGCCACCGTGGAGACGGCCGGGGAGCTGTTCGGCTTCGGCGGCAACGTGCAGCACGCGGTCGGCCAGGCCTGGGCGGACGTCGGTCTGCCCGAGTCGGGCCCCTTCTGTCATTCGCCCGAGCGCGCCGCGGCGCACCGCGCGCGGTACATCGCCGCGGTCGCGGCCCGGCGGCGCGCGCTGTGGCACCGCGAGTTTCCCATCAACAAGACGCAAGAAAGGAAGAAGATCTCATGAGCACTGTCCTGAACAGCATTTACAGCATGACCGACCGCCTGCTCCGGAAGGAGCGGAAGGCCGTCGACCGCAGCGTGGACGCGTTGCTGGCCGAGTTGAAGCACGAGAACACGCTGCTGGCCGAGTCGCCGCTCCGGCTCCTGCAGCAGGTCCTCAAGATCTACCGCGGGGCCCGGCCGGTCCTGGCCACGTTCGCGAAGCTGCCCCTCGTTCCGCCGACCTGGGGGGCGGTGGTGGAGTCCCTGATGCGGGCCCTCGACGCCCTGGCGGAGCCGGAGGTGATCGGCGAGATCGCCAACCGCTTCAAGGCGGGGAGAGATCTCGCGGCATGACGTTAACCCGGTGGGGCGCGCCTTGGGGCGCGCTCCACCCTTCCGCAACTCCGGTTGCGTTCCCGATCGCGGAGGGGGAACATGTCCCCACACAAAACCTTGTCCGAGGCCCGGTCATGACCATCGATCGAGAGGATCCCGAGGGCGCGGACTCTTCCGCGGAAGAGTCGCTGGCGCAAGCGCTGTCCGATCTGGTACCGGGAGGCGACCACGGTCTCGTCGCCTGGGCCCTCAACGCCTTCGCCGCTTCGTTGCTGCGGCGCGGCGTGACCCCGCCGCAAGTCCCGCGGCTCCTGAGAGAAGCCTTCCGCGATTTCGCACGCGTGCGCCACACCGTGCCGGACCCGAAGGCCTGTCTCGAAGAGCTGATCGAATTGAAGACGGTGCGCCACCTGGAGCTGCGGGGCATCGAGCCGCGTCCCGCTCCGCAGGCGCGGGCGCCGCTCGTGCTCGACCTGGTCAGGATCAAGGAAGCCATGGGGACGCTGACCCCCGTGGCCCGGAAGATCATGCACCTGGTCTACGGCGAAAAGCAGACCCTCGAGGAGGTCGCCGCGGCCCTCGGCGTGACGGTCGCGGATGTGGAGCTGCTGGGCACAGCGGCCGTCGACCAGCTCTGGGAATGGTGGCAGACCCACCGGCGGGGGTTGTGACCGTGGAGACCCGCGAGGACCTGCTGCTCCTTCTGAGCAACCCGCTCCTGTGGGAGGAGACCCCCGAGATCGTGAGCGCCGCCGAGATCGCGGCGATCTTTCGGGAAGTCGACGCGGAGCAGGCGTGCGCGAAGGCGCTCTGCGACCGTCTTCTGACCGGGCCGCCGCGGAGCTGGGCCGCGAGCTTCCACGGAAATCCGGACACGCGCACGCCGGCCGTGGTGCAGCAGCTCCTCGCGCGCGTGCCCGTTCTGCGCGAGCGGCGTCCCCTCGACGCCTGCCGCGTGACGTCGATCGCGGTGGCGATCGCCGAGGACCTCGATCTGAAGCACGCGCCGGAGCACGTGGAGATCGTGCGCGGACAGGCTCTCTGGGAGCACGCGTCCGTCCTGGCGTCGCTTCACCGGTATCCGGAAGCGCTCGGTTTCGCCGAGTGTGCCGAGCGCACGTTCGCGCAGGCCGACACCACCGGCTTCGATCTCGACGGGCTCGCGCAACTGAAAGAGACTCTCCTCGCCATCGCGCCCCCACCCGACCACCCACTCGTCCTGCCCGAGCTCGTCGCCGTCGCCTATTGAGGCAGGGTGCTTCTGTCGCCCGCTGACGCGGGCTGGATTTTTGCGACGACACCGGCCCACGGCTGAAGCCGTGGGCTACTCCCTGCCGCCCGCTACGCGGGCCCGACAATGGGTCCAGCTGCCCGCGTAGCGGGCCTCAGAAAATAGCCCACGGCTTCAGCCGTGGGACGATGATGCGACCCGGCAACGAGCCCGCGTAGCGGGCGGCAGAAAATAGCCCATGGCTTCAGCCGTGGGGACGATCACGTCTTCGCGACCTTGCGCCGCCTCTGGTGCAGGCGGTCGATAAGCTTCGTCGCGCTGCGCACCTGCTCCAGGATCTTCTCCTCGAGGCCGGCGCCCTTGGTCTTGAAGCTCTTCGCGCGGCGGAACACCTGGCGGGCGCGGTCTTTCTCGCCGTTCTCCAACAGCGCCATGCCGAGGTGCATGAGGTTGGTCGGGGTCGGGCCGAGGTCGGCGGACTTGGTCAGGAAGTCCACGGCGCTCTTGAAGTCGCGGCGCTTGAAGTACACCCAGCCGAGGGCGGCGAGGGGGAACTGGCGGAGCTCCTTCGGCGAGTAGCGGAGCGCGAGCTGCGCGCTTTCGAGCGCCTCGTCGAGGTTCTCTTCCATCTCGGCGAGGTTGTACGCCTTCTCGTAGTAGGCGATCGACTTCGCGTAGTTCGACGTGTAGTCGCGCAGCATGTCCTCGAGGACGTGGTTCGCTTCCTTGAAGTTGCCTTCGGCGCGCAGCGCTTCGACGAGCGTCGTGTACGCCGCCGCGGCGACGACTTCCGCCGGCCGGTGCTTGAGGATCGCGCCGCGCCACCGCGATCGCCTCGGAGTTCTTATCCAGGTGCGAGCAGAGCAGGGCGTACGGCAGCAGGACGTTGACGTTGTCCGGCTCGACTTCCGAGGCGCGTGCGGTAGTGATCGAGGGCCTCGGCGTACTGGCCGTCGCTGGTGAGCGTTTCCGCCTCGGTCATGGCCTGCGCGGCCGGGCCTTCGACCGGCATGTGGCCGGAGATGCCCTCGTAGATCTTGACCGCCTGCTGGTACTCCATCTTGTTCGGATTGAGCTCCAGCGCTTCCTGGAAGCACTCGATGGCCTTGCGGTTCCAGTTGCGGTCGAGGTAGCAGAGGCCGAGGTGGTAGATCGCTTCCTCGTAGTCCGGGTCGAGCTTCAGCGCGGCCTGGAACGAGCGGATCGCGCGCTCCAGCTGTCCCTTCTCGTAGAAGATCGTGCCGAGGAGGAAGTACGCCTGGGGGATGGCCTCGAGCTGGATGGCCTTCTCGAGGAACTTCTGCGCGCGGAGCAGCTTCCCCTTGCGCGCGTAGATCGCGCCGAGGGAGAAGTAGGGGAGGAACGACTCCTGGGAGATCTGGATCGCGCGGCGCAGCCAGCGCTCCGCGCCCTTCAGGTCCTGCTGCTCGTGCAGCAGCACGCCGTAGAAGACCGCGGCGTCGAAGTGATCCGGCTGGACCTCCAGCGTTCGTTCGAGATACGACTTCGCGCGATCGAGATTGCCGTCGTTGAAGAACATCTCGCCGAGGAAGAAGGAGAGCTCGTAGTTGTCGCGGTCGAGGCGGAAGGCTTCTTCGAGGTGCTTCATCCCGCGGTCGGGATCGAAGCCGTCGAACGCCGCCTCGGAGTCCGCCACGAGGATCAGGAACCGCTCGCGCTTCTCGCCGCGGAACAGCGAGACCATGCGGTCCTTGCGCTCGGTGAAGCGCTGCTTCTTCTCCAGGGCGAGCATCTGCTCGCCCATCTTCGATTCCCACAGCTCGACGACTTCGTCGCTGGTGAGGAGGTTCTTCTTCTCCAGGATCTCCTTGACGGAGAGGAGGCCGGTCTGGTTGATGAAGATCGCGCGCTCGTGCTTCTGCACGGCGTCGACGAGCGAGCGGATCGTCTCCGCGGAGCGCTTGACGATCTCTTCGATGGCGCTCACGCGCTCGAGCAGATGCTCGTCGAGGGAAAGGTCTTCCTCCTCCTCGTAGTCTTCGAGCTCGTCTTCCTCGAAGGCGTTGACGCCGGAGAGGACGAGGAGCTTGTTCTGACAGCGAAAGCAGAACTCCCGCTCATCGTCGTTATACGCGCTGCAGGTCTGGCAAAGCATGGTGGTGGCGGCGGATTAGAACAGCAAAGGAGAGAGGCGCAATTGCGCCTCCGGTCACACTTTACTTACGGTAATCGTAGAAGCCCACGGCCGCTCTTTCTTCCCAGCCATCCGGCGTCCACCATTTTGACGAGGAGCGGGCACGGCCGGTACTTCGGATCGCCGAATCCTTGCTCCAGGACGCGCAGGATCGCGAGGCAGACGTCGAGGCCGATGAAGTCCGCCAGCGTAAGCGGGCCCATCGGGTGATTCATGCCGAGTTTCATCACGCCGTCGATGGACTCGCGCGTGGCCACGCCTTCGTACAGGCGAAAATCGCCTCGTTGATCATCGGCATGAGCACGCGGTTGGAAATGAAGCCGGGGTAGTCGTTCACCTCGATGGCGGTCTTACCCATCCGCTTGGCGAGGTCTTCGACCTTCTCCAGGTCTCGTCGGACGTGGCGATGCCGCGGATCACCTCCACGAGCGTCATCACCGGCACGGGATTCATGAAGTGCATGCCGATGACTTTGTCCGGACGCTTCGTGGCCGCGGCGATCCTGGTGATGGAGATCGACGACGTGTTCGACGCGAGGATGCACTCCGGTTTCGTGATCGTGTCGAGCTTCGCGAAGAGGTCCGTCTTCGCGTCGAGGCTTTCGATGATCGCCTCGATGACGATGTCGGCATCGGCGATGGACGGGAGGTCGGTGTTCGTGCGGATGCGCCCCACGACGGCATCACGCTCTTCCGCGGTCATCTTGCCCTTGTCGACGCCGCGCTGCAGGTTGGCGGTGATGGTCGACACCGCGCGCTGCAGGATCGCCCTCGTTGACGTCGACGAGGGTGACGTCGAACCCGCTGGCTGCCGCGGTGTGGGCGATGCCGTTCCCCATGGTGCCGCCGCCGATCACGACGATGTTTTTCATTCTCGGAATGGGCAGACTCTACCTCAGTTGGCGTAAACTCATCCTCGGTCCTCATGGCGCGGAAATGCTTCATGTGCGGGGGTGAGGTTTCCGAGGGAATCATCTGCGGCAAGTGCGACAAGCCGCGGAAGAAGAGCGGCGCGACCCAGCAGGTCGTGGATACGAAGGCGCCCGCGCCCGAGTCGCCGCAGCAAGCGCCGCCGCAGCAGCAGTCGCGCGGAGACTCCGGCCGCCAGGCCGTCATCGTCGCCCAGCGGCTTCAGGAGGATCCGTTCCCGAAAGCACCCATCCTTCCGTTCCCCGTCGAATCCGCGTCTCCCGCGATCACGAGCGTCGTGAACCTGCTGATCGCCACCGGCGGCGCGTCGATCCTCGTCGGCCCGGACCGCAGCGTGAAGTTCGTCTCCGACGACGCGAAGAAGCTGTTCGACGCGACGCACGCGGAGCTCGCGCAGCTCTCCGCGATCGAGACCAAGGCCGGCGTGCGCGTCGGCGATCTCTCGATTCCCGCCAGCGCCGGCGTGCGCATCGGCAACCGCAACTTCATCTACACGCTCGTGCCGATGTCCGGCGGAGCGAGCGGCGCGGCGCTGGTCTTCCGCCACACCGATCCGATGAACGAGGCCCACGCGTCGTTCGTCACGTACGTGCGCGAGACCGTGTTCGGCCCGTTGCGCGCGCTGCGCGACTCGGTCGATTCCGCCGCGCACGCGAAGAACGATCACTTCCTCACCGACGCGGTCTCCTCGCTCGACCAGGTGCTGTCGTCGCTCGAGCTGGCCCCCGAGGTCGAAGAGGCGTCGTTCGCCGTGCGGCCGGTGCCGACGGTGACGGAAGTCGTCCGCCGCGTGGCCGAGCGCTTCCGCGCGCACGCCGATCTCAAGGGCATCCGCCTCGACATCGACGTCCAGGAGCTCGAGGAGCGTTTCAGCGATCACGAGCAGCTCGCGGACTCGCTGGCCATCCTCATGGAGAACGCGCTGCACTACGTGCCCGCGAGCGGGCAGGTCGTCATCGGCATCCGCTGGATGGAGCACAAGGGCAAGCCGCTGCTGCTCTTCTTCGTCATGGACAACGGTCCGATGGTGCCCGAGCCGCTGCGGCAGGCGATCTTCGAGCCGTCGTTCACGTGGACCCCGGCGTCGGCCGACCGCACGGGCCGCGGCCTGTTCCGGACCCGCGAATTCGCCGTCGCGCACGCGGGCTCCGTGTGGGTCGAATCCAAGACCGGCAAGGCGTGTACGTTCTTCCTGCGCGTCCGTCCCGACGGCGTCCTCTGAAGCTCATGAAACGACTGCTCCTGGGAGTCATGCTCTTCGCGTTCCGCGCATTCGCGCTGGACGCCAACGCGATCACCGCGGCGAACGTGACCGTGCTCGATGAACGAGTACCGCGCCGAGGCGGGCCTGCCGCCGCTGCGCATCGACCCGAGCCTCACCGCGGCCGCGGAAGCGCGCATGCGGGACATGACCGAGGGGGAGTGGTGGGGGCACCAGGCACCGGACGGCACGCCGCCGTTCGTCCACATCCCTATCGACTACGACTACGCCTTCGCGGCGGAGAACCTCGCCGCCGGCTTCGACACCGCGGGCCTGCTCGTCCTCTCCTGGATGGAGTCCTCCGGCCACCGCGCCAACATCCTCGGCGCCAGGTACGCCGACTGCGGCATCGCGATCATCGAAGGCTCGACGAAGGGGCCGTCGACGGGGAAGTCCATCGTCGTCCTCTTCGGTCGCCGCAAAGTGCAGCAGGTCACCACGAAGTAATCACGCCACGCGGATCGACGGATCCACCTCGCGCGCCCAACGCTGCATCCCCCCGGTCATGTTCAGAACCCGCGAGTAGCCCTGTGCGCCGAGGAGGTGCTGCTGGACGTGGCCGGAGCGGCCGCCGCTGCGGCAGATCATTACCACCTCTTTGTCCTTCGGGATCTCCGCCAGCCGCTCCGGGACTTGGTTCATGGGGATGTGCGTCGCGCCTTCGATGTGGCCGGCGCTCCACTCGTACGGCTCGCGCACGTCGATCAGGACGAGGTCGTCCCCGCCGGCGAGGCGCTGGGAGAGCTCGGTCGGGGTGATGTCGGTGTTTTGCATGGGGTTGCAGAACTCCTCGTAGTCGATCAGTTTCGTGATGGGCGCGTGTTCTTCGCAGCGCCTGCGGAGCTTCATGACGCGGAACGTCATCCGCAGCGCGTCGAAGATTAACAGACGTCCGGCCAGGGTCTCGCCGATGCCGGTGATGAGCTTGATGGCCTCGATGGCCTGAATCGTCCCGACGACGCCGGGCAGCACGCCGAGCACGCCGCCTTCCGCGCAAGACGGGACCATCCCCGGCGGCGGGGGCTCCGGATAGAGACAGCGGTAACACGGCCCGGTCTCCGTCGCGAAGACGGACGCCTGTCCGTCGAAGCGGAAGATCGAGCCGTACACGTTCGGCTTGCCGAGGATCTTGCACGCGTCGTTGACCAGGTAGCGCGTCGCGAAGTTGTCGGTGCCGTCGATGACGACGTCGTAGCCCGGCAGGATCTCCAGCGCGTTCTCCGACGTCAGCCGCGCCGCATGCGTCTCGACCTGCACCTCGGGGTTCAGATCGTTCAATCGCTCCCGCGCCGCCTCGAGCTTCGGCCGTCCGACGTCCGACGTGCCGTAGAGAATCTGCCGGTGCAGGTTGGTGATGTCGACCCGGTCGAAGTCCACGAGCCCGATGCGCCCGACGCCCGCCGCGGCGAGATAGATCGCCGTCGGCGATCCCAATCCGCCCGCGCCGACGATCAGGACCGACGCGGCGTTGAGCTTCGCCTGCCCGGCCTCGCCGAGCTCCGGCAATGTGATCTGACGTTGGTAGCGCATGGATTAAATTCGTTGCCCGTCCAATGGCGGTTCATTCTAGGCGAGAGCGACCTCTCATCCGGCCTTCGGCCACCTTCTCCCCTCGCCGAGGGGAGAAGGGCAACTGACCGTGGATCTCGCGAGAAACACGAACGAAGACCCCTCTCCCCGTGCGAGAGCGCGGGGAGAGGGTGGCCGAAGGCCGGGTGAGGGGCGCGCTCGCCTGAAGTGAACGCCATCGCCGAAACGTCCCGGCAACGGGCCACGGGTCACGGGCCACGCATCACGGCAGTAACCGCGACACCAGCTCCTGAATCTTCTTCCCGTCCGCCCGCCCTTTGTACCGCGCGGTCGCTTCCTTCATCACCTTGCCGAGGTCCTTCTTCGATTGCGCGCCGGTCGACGCGATGATCTCCCGCACGCCCGCCTCCAGCTCCTCCTCGGACAGCTCCGCGGGGAGGTAGGCCTTCAGCAGGTCCATCTCCACGCGCTCTTTGTCCGCGAGCTCGGTGCGTCCGGCGTTCGTGTATTGCTCGATCGAGTCCTGCCGCTGCTTCACGGCCTTGCGGATCACGGACATCGCTTCTTCGTCGGACAGCTCGTGTCCGCTGTTGATCTGCTCGTTCTTGATCGCGGACTGCAGCATGCGGATGGTCGAGAGGCGGTCTTTCTCCTGCGCCTTCATCGCCGCCGTCATGTCCGCGCGGATTTTGTCGGTCAGTGCACCCATGTTGCGTTCACCTCGAACGGCATTCTATTCTCGCCGGCCATGTCTCTCGACGTCCCCGCCCTCCTGCAGGAAACCGGCGCGCTGCTCACCGGCCACTTCCGCCTCTCCTCGGGACTGCACAGCCCGAATTACGTGCAGTGCGCGCGGCTTCTGGAGCATCCCCGCAACGCCAAGGCCCTGGGCATCGCCCTCGGCGACCGCATCCGTTCCCTCGGTGCGCAGAAGATTGTCGCGCCGGCTCTCGGCGGGGTGATCATCGGGTACACGGTGGCCGAGGGGCTCGAGCTGCCGTTTGTGTTCACGGAGCGCAAGGATGGGGCGATGACGCTGCGTCGCGGTTTCCGGATCGGCGAAGGCGAGCGGGTGGTGATCGTCGAGGATGTCGTGACGACCGGGAAGTCGACGCGCGAGACCGCGGAGGTCATCGCGCAGCACGGCGGCGTGGTCACCGGCTTTGCGTCGATCCTCAACCGCAGCGGCAAGCCGAACCCGTTCGACGCGCCTTACGAGGCGCTGCTGGCGCTGAATCTCGACACGTACGAAGAAAGCGCGTGCGACCTCTGCGCGCGCGGCGTGGCGCTCGACGCGCCGGGATCGCGGTTCAGCCGATGATCGAGCTCGTCTCCACCGACGGCGAAGAGGCCGAGATCCGCGTCGATGGGCGGACGCACGTCGTCCCCTACGTGATTCAGGGCTCGACCGTGAACTTCAGCTTCGACGGCGAGATCTACTTCATCGAGATCGAAGAAAAGGGCCGCTCGCGGGCGCGTCACAAGAAAGACCACTCGACCGAGGCGCCGATGCCGGGCGTGGTATTGCGAATTCTCGTGTCCGTGGGCGATGTTGTAACCAAAGGAGCCCCGCTGCTCATCCTCGAGGCCATGAAGATGGAGCACCAGATCAGCGCCGGACACGACGGCACGATCGCTTCCGTCAACTGCAAAGAGGGCGAGCTCGTGCAACCGGGCGTGGAACTGGTGACCCTGAAATGAAAATCCTCGTCGACACCGTCAAAATCGTCGAAGTCGGCCCGCGCGACGGCCTGCAGAACGAGAAAGTCACGATCCCGACCCAGGCCAAGATCGACTACATCACCGCCCTCTCCGATGCTGGATTGCGCGTCATCGAGGCCGGGGCGTTCGTCTCGCCGAAGTGGGTGCCGCAGATGGCGGACACCGCGGACGTCTACCGCGACATCCCCAAGGATCCGGGCGTCGAGTACCCCGTGCTCGTCCCGAACATGAAGGGCTTCGAGCGGGCGCTGGACGCGGGCGTGAAGTCGATCGCGATCTTCACCGCGTCGTCCGAGACGTTCAACAAGCGCAACATCAACATGTCGATCGACGAGTCGTTCGAGAACTACGCGCCGGTCGCGC
Source organism: uncultured Acidobacteriota bacterium (assembly GCA_963821585.1). Taxonomy (GTDB): domain Bacteria; phylum Acidobacteriota; class Thermoanaerobaculia; order Gp7-AA8; family Gp7-AA8; genus QHVT01. The sequence goes on along the minus strand of CAWGEI010000005.1, from coordinate 102,520 downwards.
TGCGCGCGCACGAGGAAGGCGTCCGCGTGCGCGGCTACGTCTCTACCGCGTTCGGCTGTCCGTACGAGGGCGACGTGCCGCCGGAGAAGGTGCTGGAAGTGTGCGCGCGTCTCCTCGACCTCGGCTGCTACGAAGTCTCCGTCGGCGACACCATCGGCGTCGGCACGCCCATGCAGGTGCAGGGCGTGATCGGGATGCTGCTGCAGGTGATCCCGGCAGCGAAGCTGGCCATGCACTTCCATGACACGCGCGGCACCGCGCTCGCGAACACGCTCGCCGCGCTGGAGATGGGCATCGCCACCTTCGACGCGAGCTCCGGCGGCCTCGGCGGCTGCCCGTACGCGCCGGGCGCCTCCGGCAATCTGGCGACCGAGGACATCGTCTACATGCTCGACCGGATGGGCATCGATACCGGCGTCGACCTCAACCGCCTCGTGCAGGCGTCGTCGATCATCGCGCCGTACCTCGACCACCCGCTGCCCGGCCGCTACCTGCAGGCGTGTACGACAAAGTCGGCGAAGAGCACCATCTCCGTCACGAGCGCTGCCGTACAATGAAGGCGCCCGAGCAGTTTCGGGGGACGTGGCGCGATGGCTGGTACGTCGTTCCTCATGAGGTCATCTTCCGCGACGTGGACGCCTACGGCCACGTCAACAACGCCGTGTTCTTCACCTACTTCGAATGGGCGCGCACGCTGCTCTGGTTCGAGGTGGCCGGCTTCGGCGGCGCGCTGGACATCGGGTTCATCGTCGCCCACGCCGAGTGCGACTTCCGCCAGTCGATCGAGATGGAGCCGATCGAGATCCGCATCCGCTACGGCGACGTGCGCACCAGCTCCTTCGACACGCACTACGAGATCTGGAAGACGCGCGGCCACGAACTGGCCGCCACGGGAAAGGTCACTGTCGTACGCTACGATTGGGCGAGCCGCTCGAAAGTGCCGGTCGGCGATGACCTGCGGAGGAAGATAGGGGAATGCAGCAGCCGGGGAGACTCCTGACGCATCCTGCATTGGCGCGCCGGCGGTTCGAAGAGATCGCGGGCCGTCCCGAGCCGCTGCTCGATCTCGTGGAAGCCTCCCTGGTCATCGATCTCGAGGAAGACCCGCGCCTCGATCTCGCCCGCCATCTGCACGACGTCCAGGCCTGGAGCGACGCCGTCCGCGCGCGCCTGGAAGGCTCGCGCGACGTGGACCGCATCGTCGCCACGCTCAACCGCCTCCTCTTCGACGAAGAAGGCTTCCTCGGCTCCAACGACGATTACTACGACCCGCGCAGCGCGCTGCTCAGCGAAGCGCTGGACCGCCACGCGGGCCTGCCGATCACGCTGTCGATCCTCTACATCGAGCTCTCCCGCCGCGCCGGCATCGAGGCCACGGGCGTCGCGCTGCCGGGACGCTTCCTCGTGAAGTTCACCGGCCCGTTCGGGGTGATCGTTGTCGACCCGTTCGACGGCGGCCGCGTGCTCTCCAACGTCGAGCTGCAGAAGATCCTCGACGGCATGTACGGCGGCGGCGTGCAGCTCCGCGAGCACCACCTGCGCTCGTTCACGCCGAGGCAGATCCTCGCGCGCGAGCTGGCGCAGCTCAAGGCCGCCTACCTCGCCCAGCGCGACCTCACCCGCGCCGCCGCGTCCATCGACCGCCTGCTGATCCTCGACGCGCGCGACGCGTACGAAGTCCGCGACCGCGCCGCGCTGGCCATGCAGATGCACGCCTACAGGCAGGCGATCGAGCTCTTCGAGCGCTACCTCGCCCTCATGCCCTCCGCGGACGACCGCACGCGCGTGCGGGAACAGGTCACGTACTTGCGCGCGTGGTTGGACCAGAATTAGTTGGTAACATACCGGTCTCCGTGATCACCGGCTTCAACACCGATATCAAGCACAACGAGAAGGTCTACCACGTCCAGACCGAGGACAAAGGTGTCGGCAATCCGTACATCGAGTCGCTGGTCTACGTCGGCGGGGAGATCCTCGCCTCGAAGAAGACCTCGTACGCCGAGCAGCTGAAGGTCGGCGTCGACGACAAGTGGATCGGCGGGCTCATGGAGCAGCAGCACCGCACGATGATCGCCGCGATCAAGCGCGGCCGCTTCGACCAGCCCGCGGACACGACCAAGTCCGTGCCGGAGCGCCCGACGCTCTCGACGCACGCCAGCACGCCCCTCCACGACTCCTCCGCGCCCCTGGCCATCGACGAAGAGAAGACCCTCGACCAGGTCATCATCGACTATCTGGCGTCCGAGGCGGAGAGCGAGCACCTCGAGCTGGCGCTGCTGAACCAGACCGAATTCTTCGCCGGCACGTCCATCGAGCTCCGCGTCGCCACGCGCAAAAGCCTCTCCCAGGCCCCCATCCCGGCCGCCGCGATCGAGGTGAAGGTGATCTCGACGGTCGAGCCCCCTCGGGTCATCTTCCGCGGCAAGACCGCCGCCTAGGGCTCGGCCATCGTCCGCTGCACGATTCCCTCGTTCCGCGAGGGCACCGCCGCCGTGATCATCTCGGCCCAGAGCCCCATCGGAAACGACGAGGTGAAGCAGCTGGTGAAGCGGAAAAAATAGGGCGCAGGGCGCCGGGGGCAGGGGGGGCAGGCGTTCGTGTCCCACCTACCCAAGACGGTGGCGCTGGGAGGGAAGTCCCCTCTCCCCGCGCTTCGAGCGTGGGGAGAGGGTTAGGGTGAGGTGTCGCTCCTCGCACGAGGCACGGCCCCTCACCCGGCGCTTCGCGCCACCCTCTCCCCGCGCCACCTCCCTCCCGCGCGGGGAGAGGGGACGGGGGCCGAGTATTCTTTTGCGCCGCGCAGGGGCAGGAGGCCCCCGCCCGCCCCCATTTCTCCCTCTCCTGCCAACTGCCAACTGCGAACTGCCAACCATCCCGGCACCTTTCTTTCATAATCGCGCTTCGTGTTCCGCTCGAAGTCTGCCCGTGCCCTGGCCCTTCTCGCTGCGATGGCGGGGACGATCTACCTCATCGTCAGCCTCTTTCTGCCCTCCTCGCGGCGCCTGATCTTCGGCGTCGACAAGCGCTCGGGGAAGGTCCGGCTGGTGCAGAACAACATCACCTTCCTGCCGCCGCACCAGTTCTACCGCCTCGAATTCGAGAAGCGGAACGGGGCGGCGCAGCGCGATGGCCTGGTGCGCATCTTCTCCAAGGAGCAAGTCCCGGTCACGATCAGCTACCGCATCCGCTTCACCCTTCCGGGCGAGAAGCTGCAGGACGCGCAGGGGCTCGTGCGCAACGGCTGGAGCGCCTGGATCCGGACGCGCGTCGGCGAGGCCGTGTCGGCGGTGACGCAGCAGGTGCCGATCGAGGAGCTGCCTCTCGCCGACCTCGCAGTTCTCGGCGCAGCGCGACGTCCTGCGTCGCGTCGTGGCCGACTACCTCGGCGCAGAGCGGCCTGCAGGTCGACGGCCTTCGAGATCGCGCGGATCGAGCCGGACCGCCGGGCGCTGCTCGAGTACAAGCGCCAGGAGCTGCGCCGCGACGCGCGCGGCATCGCTGGCCGGGTGGCGATCTTCGCCATCGACGGCGCCGACTGGGAGCTGATCTCCGAGCTTTCCGCCGACGGCCGCATCCCGAACATCCGCGCGCTCGCTCTCGGCGGCACCACCGGCTCGCTGCAGACGATCCAGCCGACCGTTTCGCCGCTGGTCTGGACCTCGGTGGCCACCGGACTCCCTCCCGATCGCCACGGCGTCATCGATTTCGTGGATCCGCAGACGAAGCAGCCGGTCGACGCCGCCTCGCGGCGCACGCCCGCGCTGTGGGACATCGCCGAGGCGTTCGGGCGCCGGTCCGTGGTCGTGAACTGGTGGACGGCGTGGCCGCCGCGCATGGACGGCGCGGTCACGTTCGACACGCCCGGCGTGCTCATGCCGGACGCCATCGATCCCGCCGAGCTGAAGCCGCGCATCGCGACGCAGGTTGTCGACCCGAGCACCATCGGCTTCGCGCAGGTCAGCCGCTTCCTCAACATCACCGGCCGGAGTACGAGGACGGGATCGCGAAGGGCGGGGCCGGCCATCCGGTGAACGTCTTCCGCGAGACGCTGGCCAAGACCTGGACCGATCACCGCGTCGCCGTCGCGCTGTACCAGCAGCAGGAGCCGCTGGTCATGATGATGTCGTACGAAGGCACGGACGTCGTCAATCACCTCTTCGCCCCGTACCACCCGCCGTACCGCGAGGGCATGTCGCAGACCGAGTACCGCAAGTACTGGCCGGGCGTGGCGAATTACTACTCCGAGGTGGACCGGCTGATCGGGGAGTGGATGAAGGTGCTGACCGACGACACCACCGTCATCGTCATGTCCGCGCACGGATTCCGGTGGGGGAAGAACCGGCCGCGCATGCAGCCGGTGGGGCGCAGCGCGATCTCCGATCATCGCAATCCCGGGATCTTCATCGCGTACGGGAACCACGTCGCGGCCAATCGCGGGCTCGCACTCGCTCTCGCTCTACGACGTCGTGCCGACGGTCCTCGCCGTTCTCGGACTGCCGAAGTCCGTCGGAGATGCCGGGCAATCAGGCACCGTGGGTCTTTCGCGACATCGACCCGGTGACGTCCGTGCGCGTGGTGAGTTACGACGAGTTCTTCGCCGGACGTCCCACGGGCGGACAGAGCGTGAATCCGCAGCGATACACGCAGCGGCTGCAGGCCATCGGACACCTCGTCGATCCGTCGCGGCATCCAGCCGGTGTTCGAGGATGAGGAGGGCGTGCAGGTCGCGACCGCCGATTCCGCCCGAGCAGTGGGGCGCGTACGCGCACTGGAACAACCAGGGCATCGACCTGCGCAGGCAGAACAAGCCGAAAGAGTCGGTCGAGGCTTTCCAGAAGGCGATCGACCGAATCCCTCGCGTCCCACGCCGTACCTCAATATGGCGCTGATGCTGTTCGAGCGGCAGCAGTACACGGCCGCGGAGAACGTGTTCATCCTGGCCGCGCAGCGGGGCCTGCCGAACGCGGAGAAGCGCTTCATCGATTTCGCGGCACTGTACCGCTCGCACGAACATGACCTCGCGTGCGGTCAATCTCCTCTACAAGGCGAAGCAGATCTATCCGCAGTCGTACCTCGTCGCCGCGAACCTCGGCTCCGCGCTCGCGCAGGCGGAGCGGTACACGGAGGGCCTGCCCGAGCTCGAGCGCGCCCTCGGCCTCCAGCCGTCGTCGACGCTCGTGCTGAACAACCTGGCCGTGCTCTACGCGCGGAGCGACGAGTTCGCGCGCGCGCTGGACTTCTGGAACCGCTCGCTGGCGATCGATCCCCGCCAGCCGAAGGATGCGGCAGATGGTCGAGGCGGCGAAGACGCATCTGTAGCGTCTCAGAGCCGCAACGAAGTTAACGCGGCGAAGCCTCTGTGGTCTCTGTGTCTCTGTGGAGAATCGGTCCCCCTTCGTGCTGCCGCGCGAAAGAGACCGTTCACCACAGAGACACAGAGACCACAGAGGCTTCGCCGCGTTAATTTTGCGTCGCGCGACTTGACGAACCGGATCGAGCCTCCTACACTCGCGAATCGCGATTGAGACTCAGTCTCAATTCCTGCGCGAGTGCGATGGCCAACGCCGGAAAAGAGATCCCCCGTTTCCAGGACTTCCTGCAGCAGCAGGGGCAGAAGCTGACCACCGAGCGCACCGCGCTCGTGCGGGAGATCTTCTCCATCCACTACCACTTCGAGGCCGATGAGCTGCTCTTCAAGATGAAGGAGAAGAGCGTCAAGATCTCGCGGGCCACGGTCTACCGCACGCTGGAGCTGCTCGTGAAGTCGGGGCATGGTCCGCCGGGTCCACCTCGGCGAGGACCACTATCACTACGAGCACGTCACCGGGAACTCGCACCACGATCACCTGATCTGCACGGCTTGCGGCGGGTGATCGAGTTCCACGATCCGGAGCTGCTCGAGCAGCGGCAGATGGCGATCTGCGAGAAGAAGAAGTTCACCCCCACGTTTCACAACCTTCAGATCCTCGGCGTCTGCGATTCCTGCCGGCGCAAAGGCCAATTTCCGGACTCGCCCGATCGCGTGCAGATGATCGGGCCGACCCGGCTGCGGAAAGTAGAACGCATGCTCCAGGCACTGATCATCGTTTTTCGCGAAGGTTTCGAGTCGTTTCTCACCGTTGCGATCATCTTTGCGTATCTGAAGAAGACCGGCCGGAACGCGCTGCGCCCCGCGGTCTGGTGGGGGATCGCCCTGTCCGTCTTCGCCAGCTTCGGTCTCGGCTTCCTGCTGCAGCGGTCAATCAGCCGCTGTGGGAAGGCATCCTCGCGCTCGTCGCGGCGGTGCTCGTGGCGAGCTTCGTCATCCACATCTGGCGCGTCGCGCCGACGATGAAGCGCGACATGGAGAATCGTCTCGAAGCGCACGCCAGCGGCAAGTGGGCGTGGATCGGGGTTTTCGGATTCACCCTGCTGATGATCACGCGCGAGGGGATGGAGACCGCGTTGATGCTGATCCAGGTCCGCCAGGGCCGGTTCTGGCTCGGCTGCGCCCTCGGCCTCGCCGCCGCGGCCGCGATGTCGTGGCTCTGGGCCCACTTCGGACACCGCATCAACGTGAAGCGCTTCTTCCAGGTCACCGGGCTGTTCCTGCTGCTCTTCACCGTCCAGATCGTGTTCTTCGCGATCCACGAGTTCAGCGAGGCGGAGATCCTCCCGAACAGCGAAGCCATTCACCCCGCGACCGAGCCGTATTCAGCGGACGGCCGCTACAGCATGTGCATCATGTTCGGCATGCTCGCGATCTGCGCGCTGTGGCTCGGCGCGATGACGCTCATCGACCGCTCGAAACAACGCCCCATCGAAGCGTGAGAAGCCACGCCCTACGTTTGAGCTGCCAAACGGTCGATCAGGATCCGCAGGCGCCGGAGCGTCCGCTCTCTTCCCAGCACCACCGCCACGTCGAAGATCGGCGGCGACGCGCCGCGGCCGGTGAGCGCCAGCCGCAGCGGGTGGATGAGCTTCGCCGGCGCCGACGCCCTTCGATTCCGCGAGCGCCCGCAGCGCCTGCCTCCGTCGTCGTCACGTCGAACGGCTCGGTGCGGCGAGGACGTCGTGCAGCTCGGTCATGCGTACCGCGAGGTCTTCGCCTTTCAGGTTCTTTTTCGCCGCCTCGGCCTCGTACTCGATCGTGTCGTCTTCGAGCAGGTACGGCTCAGCTGCGTCGGCGATCTCTTTCAGCGTCCGGCCGCGGCCCTTGCTCAACTCGATGGCGGCGCGCAGCTCTTCGAGCGAGCGGCTCGCCGGGGAGGAACGGGACGAGGTGCGGATAGATTTCGTCCGCGGACATGCGCATCAGGTACTGGCCGTTCATCCAGAGCAGCTTCTCCGGGTCGAAGACCGCGGGGGCCTTGTTCACGTCGGAGAGATCGAAGAACTGCGTCGCTTCGTCGCTCGTGATCAGCTCGCGGTCCCCGCCGGGGTTCCAGCCGAGGAGCGTGAGGAAGTTGAAGAGCGCCTGCGGCACGATGCCGAGCTCGCGGTACTCCTCGGCCGACGTCGCGCCGGTGCGCTTCGACAACCGCTTGCGGTCGCTGCCGAGGATGAGGGGGAGATGGGCGAAGACGGGGACGTTTGCGTCGAACGCGCGGAACAGCACGATGTGCTTCGGCGTGTTCGAGAGGTGATCGTCGCCGCGCGCGACGTGCGTGATCTCCATGTCGACGTCGTCGACGACCACGGAGAGGTGATACGTCGGATTGCCGTCCGAGCGGATGAGGACGAAGTCGTCGATCAGCTCCCCTTCGAACTGCACGTCGCCGCGGATGAGGTCGTGGAACTCGATCGGCCCCGGCATGACTTTGCAGCGAATGACGTGCGCGCGGTCGGCAGGCTGCTCCTCGCTCTCCTCGGGGCCTCCCTCTGCGCGTTTGCGGCAGCGTCCCGAATACCGATACGCATCGCCGCCTTCTCCACGGCGAGCGCGCTCCGCTTCGAGCTCTTCGACGGTGCAGTAGCAGCGGTACGCCTTCCCGCCCGCCACCAGCTCCTCGGCGCGCTCGCGGTACCGCGCGAGGCGGTCGCTCTGGTAGATCGGACCCTCGTCCCATTCGACCCCGAGCCATTGCAGCGACTGCAGGATCTGCTCGGCGTGATGCTGTTTCGAGCGCTCGACGTCCGTGTCCTCGATGCGCAGTAGCATCCGTCCGCCGAAGCGCCGCGCGTGGAGGAGATTGAAGATCGCCGTACGCGCGCCTCCCACGTGGAGGAAGCCGGTCGGCGAGGGAGCAAAACGGAGTTTCATCGGCCGCGGAGCATACCAGCGCCTGCAAAGTACCGCTTCAGCCGCAGCGCGGGGCGTTCGACCAGCCGGTACAGGACGGCCGCGACGCCCCACGTCAGCGCGATTGCGCAGAGCGAGAACAGCACGAACGCGAGCACGTGCGGGAGCCCCGGCGGCGCCAGCGCGCGGACCACGTCCAGCGCCTGGAAGTGGAGGAGGTACATCCCGTACGACACCTTCCCGACCGCGCGCAGCGGTTCCGCTTCGAGCAGGTTCACGAGCCACGATTCCGGAGTCGCCGCGATGTTGCTCACGAACGCCGCCACGGCGATCGCGATGATCGAGAGTCCGGCGACCTGGCTGCGGATCGTCTGCTCCGGGCCGAGGAAGAACAGCGCGCCCACGCCGGCGACGATGAGCACCGTGCGCCGGATGCGCGGATGCTCCGTCAGCCAATGGAACAGCAGCGCGGCCAGCGCGCCCCACAGGATCGAGTCGATGCGCAGGTGCGACAGCGAGTGGACGCGGTGCGGCTCCAGCCCCGCGCCGAGAGCCTGCAGCCGCAGCAGCGGCACGAGCAGGCAGACGCCGAGGCCGGCGATCACCCGTGCGTGCCGGCTGCGCAGCGCCAGCAGCGTCGCCGGCCAGACCAGATAGAAATGCTCCTCCACGCACAGCGACCAGTTCACGATGTACGCAAACCCGATCGCGCCGAGATCGAGATAGTTGCTGAACAGGAACGCCAGCGACGCGACGTACAGCGGCTCCGGCGACTCCCACGGCCAGTGCGCCGACCGGAACAGCGCGAACCGGCTGAGCACCAGCCCCGTCACCAGCAGCACCGTGAAGTACGGCGGAAAGATCCGCAGCACCCGCCGCGCGTAGAAATCGCGGATGCTGAACCGCCCGCGCTCGCGCTCCTCATTCAGGATCAGCGACGTGATCAGGAACCCGCTCAGCCCGAAGAACAGGTCCACGCCCGCCCATCCTGCATCGACCAGCGGATCCAGGACGCCGAGGGAGCGGAAGCCGAAGACCAGCTTCGTGTGCCACAGGATGACCAGCACGATGGCCACGGCACGCAGTCCGTCGAACCCCCGGATGCGCGCACCCATCATGGCGCCCGTTTGTACCATGGGCCCGTCAGTCTGTCGCCCGCTACGCGGGCTCGTTCCCGTTCCCTCGCCGTTCCCCCGGCTGAAGCCGGGGTCTATTGTCTTTTTGCCTGCTACGCAGGCTGGCCTCTTGCCCGCGTAGCGGGCTGCCAGAAAATAGACCCCGGCTTCAGCCGGGGGACCGTGACGGGGGCAGAAAACAGCCCGCGTCAGCGGGCGACAGAGCGCACTCCATGAGACGATGACGCCATGCGCCGGCAGCGCGGCTTTTCCCTGGTCGAGATTCTCGTGGCGTTCCTGATCCTCTCGATCGTGATGACGATCTCGCTCGCCGCGTTCGTGGAGCGCAGCCGCCGGCTGCAGCAGGCCAGCGAGATCATCCTCGCGTACCAGGCGCTCGCCAACGAAGCCGAGTACCGGAGGCGGATGGATTACGCGTCCCTCGAGGCCCAGTCGCCCGAGTTCGTGAGCGACGTCGTGGTCCTCGATCCGCTGAAACCGTTCGCCACCGTCGTCGCGGTCAAACAGCTCCAGCCCGGCATCAAGAGCGTGCTGATGACCATCCGCTGGAACGAAGGCCAGCGGCAGGCGAAGCTCGAGCTGCTGCGCGTCGACACCGGAGGATCGAACCTGTGGTGAAAACAGAGGGCAGAGCGCAGAGGGCAGAGGGCAGAAGATCCGCCCTCCCGCTTCTGCGCTCTGCGCTCTGCCCTCTGCGCTCTGAAGCGGGCTATACGCTCCTGGAAGTCGTCTTCTCCATGGCGATCTTCGGGATCTTCTGCGCCGTGCTGTTCACGCTGACCGCGGAGATGCGCTTTTACGAGAAGCGCCTGCCGCTCAACATGCACAAGAATCCCCAGGTCATCTCCGTCCTCTCGCGCATGCGCCGGGACGTGCTCGATGCCGCGAGCCGCCAGCCCTACGAGAAGAGCTACGGGGAGTACACGTCGTCCGACAAAGTGCTGATCGTCGAGACGATGATGCCGAACGGCGGCCAGCAGACCGTGGTCTGGGATTTCCGCACGCCCGGCGAAGTGCGGCGGCGGGCGTTCAACGTCGGCGTGGCCGACAACTGGGTGACGCGCGGCCTGCCCGTCGACTTCTCCAGCCTCGAGATCGACGCCGTGAAGACCGGCACCAGCTCCGCGTGGGCCACGCGCATCACCGCCAGGGACGAGAAGGGACGCCTTGCGATCGACACGATCCTCCAGCCGCGCGCAACTGAATAGCCAAGGCGGCTACGCGCTGATCATGGCGATCGTGCTCGCCGTGCTCTACTTCGCGCTCGTCCAGCTGGTCCTGCTCGACTCCCAGCGCGAGCTCGGCGAAGCGCGCCGCTTCCGCGCGCGCATCGTGGCGGAGACGCTCGCCGAGAACGCTGCGGAGCTCGCGGCGTTGCAGATCGTCGCGCGCGAGTCGACGCCGCAGTTCTCCGTGAACATGGAGGATGGAACGATCAGCGGGCGGATGACGAAGAACGCCAATGACTTCGAGATCCACGGCGAAGCCACGACTTCGGGGATCACGCAATCGACCGCGCGGGTGATCCTACGCGGGCGTGTCGTCGGGACGGACGTACGAATCCAGTACTCTCTGCATCCATGACAACGAAAAACGGCGGGCTCGAAGGCCCGCCGTCTCATCCGTTACCGGTTCATGCTGCGTTTTCGCATCAGGCCGGCGCCGATGACCAGGGCCGCGAGGCCGCCGAGCACCATGCCGGGGTTCTTCTGCGCCATGCCGCGCGCCCGGTCGAGCTGACCGCGCACATCCATGTTTTTCATGTTGCTGCCCATCGCATCGATCCTGCTCCGATCGATCCCGAGTTTGCTGAGGATGCCGCCAAGTCCCCCCTGCACGGGGAGCTCGCTCTGCGGCGTCGCGTCCTGCGGCTGGTAGGGGTGGAACTGGCTGGTAGGATTCACGTTGTCAACCATTTAGGATCTCCTTTGTCTACCGACTACTATTGCTAAGCGAGTGCCAAATCATTGATCTGAGGTGAGATATGTCCGGGAACCCCCGCGAGCACGGCAAAGACAAAGGATTCTGGGACGGCGGCACGCCGGGCCACAGCAGCGACGATCAGACCGCCGGCCGCCCCAGCGGCTTCCCCGGGACGCGCAAGCCCGGCCGGACAGGCATCCGGACCGACATCGACTTCCCTCCGCCGGAGGAGCCGAAGAAGAAGTAAGCTGTCGGAAAACCTGTGCGTTGCACATCCAACCCGGTGCGTGAGTCGTAAACTGATCAACCACGCCAGAGAGAGATGAACACCGCCAGCGCATCCGCCGCCACGCTCTTGCCCTCGGTCGCCAGAGGCAGCGTCCTCGCGTTCGAGGAGTTCTACGACCGCTACGCTCCGACGGTCTACGCGCTCCTGCTGCGCATCCTCGCCAACGCCGACGATGCCCAGGAGGTCCTGCAGGAGACTTTCGTCAAAGCGTGGACGAGCGCGAAGATGTTCGACTCCGTGCGCGGCAGCGAGATCGCGTGGCTCGTCTCCATCGCCCGCAGCCGCGGCATCGACCGCCTCCGCTCCCGCAAGATCCGCTACACCCGCGAAGACGAAGCCGGACGCGAAGTCTCGATCCTCTCCGCGTTCATCGAGCACACCACCGGCGCCGACCGCGCGATCCAGTCCGAGGAGTGCAGGGCCGTGCGCAGTGCGCTCGCGGAGCTGCCCGATGCGCAGCGCGTGGCTCTGGAGCTCGCGTATTTCGAAGGGCTCTCCCAGACCGAGATCGCCGCCCGTCTCGCCGAGCCCCTCGGCACGATCAAGACGCGCATGCAGCTCGGGATGAAGAAGCTGCGGGAGCGTCTGCAGGCATTTCAATGACCCACGAAGAGACCGAATCGATCGCGGCACTCGACGCCCTGGGAATCGCCAGCGCGGGGGATGCGGTCGTTCTGGCGATGCACGTCGCGGCCTGTCTCTCGTGCCGGCGCGTGCGCAACGAGTACCGCCGCGCGACGACGCTGATCGCCCTCGGGCTCGAGCCTGTGCCTCCTCCGCGCGAGGTGCGCGAACGGCTCGTCGAGAGTGTGACCCGTGCCGCCGCGAGAATCCCGGCGACAAAAGCGATCAGCTCTTCGACGTGACCGGTTCGTCGTCGCCGGAAATGCGATGGAGAAGAGCACGGTATACTCCGCCCCGAAAAACGGAGGGTCTTCGCCAATGCCCGGTACATTCGTGATCCAAAAGGGTTCCAAAGACGCGGTTCGCTTCAACCTGCGCGCCGGAAACAACCAGGTCATTCTGACGAGCGAGTCCTACTCGACCAAGGCCAGCGCGCTCACGGGCATCGAGTCCGTGCGGAAGAACTCGCAGGACGACTCCCGCTTCACGCGCAAGAAGGCGAAGGACGGCAGCGCCTACTTCGTCCTGACCGCCAAGAACGGCGAGACCATCGGCAAGAGCGAGATGTACACCTCAACCGCGGGCATGGAAAACGGCATCAAGTCCGTGGCGGCCAACGCGCCGGGCGCGAAGGTCGTCGACAAGACCTAGCGGCTCACTGCGCGACGATGTTGTAGCCGCAGTCGACGAACATCACCTCGCCGGTGATGCCGGTCGACAGCGGCGACAGCAGGAACAGGCCGGTGTTGGCGATCTCCGCGGTCTCCACGTTGCGACGCAGCGGCGCGCGCTCCGCGTGGTGGTGCAGCATCGTGCCGAAGTTCTTGATGCCCCGGGCGGCGAGCGTGTTCACCGGTCCCGCGGACAGCGCGTTCACGCGGATGTTCCTCGGGCCGAGGTTCGCGGCCAGATAGCGGACGCTCGCTTCGAGCGACGCCTTCGCCACGCCCATCACGTTGTAGCCCTCGACCGCTTTGGTCGCGCCGAGGTACGTGAGCGCGAGGACCGAGCCGCCGCCGGCTTTCTCGAAGTACGGCAGCGCGGCGCGCGTGAGCGCGACCAGCGAGAAAGCGGAAATGTCGTGCGCGAGCTTGAAGCCTTCGCGCGAAGTGTTGACGAACTCTCCTTCGAGGTCTTCCTTCGGCGCGTACGCCACCGAGTGCAGGAGCACGTCGAGGTGGCCGAACTTCTCGCCGACCTGGTCGAAGACCGCGGTGATCTCCGCGTCGTTCGTCACGTCGCAGGGCAGGACCAGCGACCCCGGCATCGCCTGGCTGGTGAGGGCGTCGACGCTGTCCTTCAGTCGCTCGCCCTGGTACGTGAACGCGAGCCGCATGCCCTCGCGCGCGAGCGCCTGCGCGATCGCCCAGGCGATGGAGCGCTTGTTGGCGACACCGAAGATGATTCCGGTCTTTCCTTCGAGTAATGCCATGCGCCGGATGATATCAGCTGCAGTGTTTGGCCACTTCCGCCCCCATGCGGCCGGTGAGGATCTTCCACAGCATCACGTAGTCCGCGGCCAGCGAGTAGAACGGGTGGCCGAACGTCGCCGGCTTGTTGTGCTCGACGAAGTAGTGCGCGTACCACGCGAACGAGTACCCGATCAGCGGCGCGGCGAGGAAAAGCCAGCGGCTCACGAAGAGCCCGCCGGCGATCGCGGCGAGCGCGAGGATGGAGCCGATCGCGTGCAGCACCCGCGTCTGCGGACGCGAGTGCGCGCGGACGTAGAAGGGCCAGAAGTCGGCAAACGTCCTGATGTCCATAGGGAGCGGGAGATTTTCGCACGGATTCCGTTTGATCTGGAGTGGTGCCGGCGCCCACGCCGGCCGTAGCGCCGGCCACTGGCCGGCCGGCGGGCGGGGGAACCGGCCGGCGAGGCGCCGGCGAAACGGCCGGCGGGGCGCCGGCACCACTCCATAGATCGACGTCGATCACCAGCGCGCCCTCTTCGCCGTGGAACGCGCGGCGGTCGACCACCCGTACCTGGAGATCCGGCCGGCCCAACAGCGTCTGCACGAACAGTCCATGTCCGTCCGCGCGTAGCGCGAAGTCCCACTTGGGTTGGTCATCCGTGATGAACACCAGGCTCTCCGCCGCCACATTGCGGAACTGCTCCAGTGGCCGCAGTGCCTCGGACAGCTCGTACCACGTGTAGCGCATCGACTGCTGGCTCACTTCCGCGTTGAGCGCGAGCACGACGAGCACGGCGATGCTGAGTCGCCGCCACACCGCCGATGCACCGAGGAGCACGGCGACCGCCGCGACGAGGTCGTTGTGGTAGTAGAGCTGCTCGTTGCGCCCCAGCAGCGTCGGCGCGAAGAACAGCCCGCCCCACGCGACGCAGAACACGAGCAGGGGTAGGCGCACTCGCGACAAAGAAACAATCGCGAATCCGAGGAACGCGAGGAGCATCACTCCCTCGGCAAAGCGTCCCGCGCGCGAGTCGTCTGCCCACACGAGGCGCGTCAGACCGCGTGCCCCGGTCCGCCCCTCGGTCTCGAACAGCGACACGTTCGCGAGCGTCGTCGCCGCCTGGACCGTCTTCCTCGCGAACACGCGTGCGTCGATGCGCGGCTCGTACTCTCCGCTTCCCGGCGCTGGCGCCACCCACGCGCGGATGCCCGCGTACGCGACGATCACCACCACGAGCGGGATCGCGAACGGCCGCATCGTCCGCCACACGTCCGCGCCCCGCGCCCACGCCAGGAAGGGCAGCAGCAAGACCGCAACCGCCCCGTAGTCCTTGGAGAACACGAGGAACGCCGCGAAGAACAGCGTCACCGCGAAGTCGGTCCAGCGCCGCAGCTCGAGCCACCGGCAGAACGCGAGGAACATCGACAGCGTCGCGAACAGCAGCAGGAGTGTGCTGAACGTGGCCACGTAGCCGATCGTCGTCAGGTGGACTTTCGAGATCGCGTAGAACGCCATCGCCACGCCGCGTCCGAAACGATCGGGGACGAGCCGCAGCAGCAGCCGGTGCAGGAGCAACGCGTTGAGCACGACGAACACGAGGTTCCGCAGGTGGTACAGCAGCGGGTCCGGTGGCGCGATCAGGTTCCACGCGAGGTTCACCGCCCACAGCGACGGCCGGAAGAAGATGTACGAATGCGGCCGCAGCAGCGCGCCGAGGAAGCTGTTCCCTGCGTCGTGGTAGGCGCCGAGGTAGACGAACGCCTCGGCGAAGAAATACGTCGTAATGCCTTTCCGCGCCAGCCATGCCACGAGCACGGCGGCGACGAGCGTCCAGACCGCGGTCTCCCGCCATCTTCCCTGCACGAGTCGCGTTGTATCATCGACCCCTGGTGTCCACCATCGTCTTCCCCCTCGCGCGACTGGAAAAGCTGCGGCGCATCGAGGCGTGGCATTTCTGGTTCGTCTCGCGCCGCGAGCTCGTCGCGTCGCTGTTGCGGGGTGAGCTGCGCGCGGGCGAGACGCTGCTCGACGTCGGCTGCGGCACGGGCGCCAACCTGGCTCTCGCCGGCGACGGCGTCCGCCGCCTCGGCGTCGACATCCACATCGAAGAGCTCACGCCCGGCATGCTGCAGGGCGACGCGCAGTCGCTGCCTCTGCAAGACGGGAGCGTCGACGTCATCCTCGCGCTGGACGTCCTCGAGCACGTCGACGACGACGCGATGCTGACGGAAGTCGCGCGCGTGTTGCGCGGCGGCGGACGGCTGATCGCGACCGTGCCCGCCGTGCGCGCGCTCTGGAGCGTGCGCGACGAAGCGGCCGGACACCGGCGCCGCTACAGCCGCGCGATGGTTCGCTCTCTGCTCACGCGCCACGGGTTCCATATCCGCGAGCTGCGCGGCTTCCAGCTCTTCCTCCTGCCGCTGATGCTGCTCACACGCGTCACGCGCCGGAAGAGCGTCGCCGCGCGCGACTTCGAGGACGCGCCGCCGCGCTGGCTCAATCGTCTGTTGCTCGCCGTCAACCGCATGGAACGACGCCTGCCCCGGTGGCTCGTTCCCATCGGCTCGTCACTGGCGCTCGTCGCCGTCAAGGAACGCTGAGTGGATCTCTTTCTCTTCACGACCGACGTCGACTACGCGCAGGAAGCGCTTGCCGCCGGCGTCGACGGCCTCGTCGTCGACTGGGAGCACCTCGGCAAGCAGCAGCGCCAGGCCGGTGCGGACACCGAGGTGAATCACGACACCGTCGAGGATCTCCTGCGGCTGCGGCGCTCGATCGACGCGCCCGTGCTGGTGCGCATCCACGCGGCGGGCGAAGGGAGCAAGCGCGAAGTCGAGGAGGCCATCGACGGCGGCGCGACGGAGATCCTCCTGCCGATGGTGCGCCGCATCGACGACGTCGCGCGCGTGCTCGCGCTCATCGAAGGCCGCTGCGGCCTGGGCATCCTCATCGAGACCGCCGACGCCGTGCGCATCGCCCCGGCCCTCTGCGCGCTGCCGCTCGCGCGCGTGTACGTCGGCCTGAATGACCTCTCCATCGATCGCGGCCTGGCGAACATCTTCACCTCCGTCGCCGACGGCACCGTGGAGCGGGTGCGCAACGCGTGCGCGAAGCCGTTCGGCTTCGCGGGCCTGACCCATCCCGATGGCGGCGCGCCGATCCCCTGCCGGGTGCTGTTGAACGAGATGGTCCGCCTCGACTGCGCGTTCAGCTTCGTGCGCCGCTCGTTCCGGCGTGACGCGGAACGGTATGGCGTGGCCGAGGTCGTGAGGGCGCTGCGGGAGGAGATCGATGCGGCGCGCGAGCGTTCGGCCGCGGAGCTGCTCGCCAATCGCGGCTTGCTGGCACGGTTCGTCGAGGTGCCGGTGTGACGCCCGCGGTGTCGGTGATCGTGCCGGTTTACGGCAACGCATCGACGCTGCGCGAGCTCGCCGCAAGGATCGCGAGCGTTCTCACCGATTACGAGCTGCTGTTCGTGAACGACGCGTCTCCGGACGACTCGGCGGAGGTGCTGTCGGCGCTGAAGGCACGCGTCGTCACGCACGATCACAACCGCGGCCAGAACGCCGCCGTGCTGACCGGATTCAGCCACGCACACGCTGCTACGCTGGTCGTGCTCGACGCCGACCTGCAGGATCCGCCGGAGGCGATCCCGGAGCTGCTGCGGCGCAAGGCGGAGAGCGGCGCGGCGATCGCGTTCGCGTCGCGCGTCGGCGACTACGCGAGCGGCGGGCGCATGTTCACGTCGCGCCTGTACAAGAGCGTCCTCTCCCGGCTCGCGTCCGTCCCGCAGGGCGCGGGCCTGTTCGTCGCGCTTGACCGCGACGTCGCCATGCGCGTCGCCGCGATGGCGCCCGTACCGTCCATCGTCGCCGCCCTCGGGCTCCTGCGCGTGAAGACGATCGCCGTGCCGGTCGCACGCGCGACGCGCGACGGCAGCGCGTACAGCGGCTTCGCGCGCCTGCGTCTGGCCTGCCGCACGCTGGCGTGGGTTCTGGCGCACCGATGAACATTCTGTTGATGTACGAGCCGCGCGCCGAGCATCTCGCGCGTCTGCGCGCTGCCGCGCCGGAGACGGATTTCGTCGTCGCGCACGATGAGAACGAAGCACGCACACTCATCGCGGACGCGGACGCCGTCCTCGGCAACCGCTGGTTCTACCAGTCCGTCGACGCAGCCACGCGCCTGCGCTGGATGCAGTCGAATTCGATGGGCGTCGATCTCATCCTCGACCGCGCCGCACACCGCGACTTCGTCCTCACCTGCGCGCGCGGCGTGTACGACGCCGAGGTTGCGGAGCACGCCGTGGCGCTCGCGCTGGCGCTCGTGCGCGGGCTGCACACGTTTCGCGATGCCCAGCAGCGCGCGGAGTGGAACCGCACCCCTCTCCGCAACCTCGGCGACCTGGACGCGCTGGTCCTCGGCTGGGGCGGCGTCGGGCGGACGATCGCCAAGCTGCTCGCGCCGTTCGGCACGCGCGTGCAGGCGGGACGCAGCGACGGGCGTTACACGTTCGACGTCGACCTGCTGTTCCTCGCGCTGCCGCTGACGCCGCGAACGCGCCACCTTGCCGGCGCGGACGCGCTTCGCGCGCTCCGGCCCGGCGCGTTCGTCGTCAACGTCGGCCGCGGCGAGACGCTCGACACGAACGCTCTCCTCAACGCCCAACACCTCGGCGGCGCCGCGCTGGACGTCTTCGAAGAGGAGCCCTTGCCGCCGGATCATCCGCTGTGGGCGCGCAGAGACGTCCTGATCACCCCGCACGTCGCGCGCAGCATGGAGAGCCCGCCGTACCGCTGGGAGCCGCTGTTCGAGGAGAATGTGCGCCGCTTCGCCGCCGGCGAGCCGCTGCTGCACGTCGTCGATCGCGAGAAAGGCTACTGATGAAACCGGAAGAGATCGAAGCGCACAACCAGACCCAGATCCGCTACTTCGGCGCGCTCAAGCCGAACATGATGCCCAACGAGACGCCGTACATCCGGCGGCACGTGGCGGAGACGCTGGAGTTCGCGAAGATCACGCCGGACGACCGCGTGCTCGAAGTGGGCTGCGGCATGGGCCGCTATACCATCCCCTTGATCAACGCCGGCGTGAACGTCGAAGGCCTCGATCTCTCGCCGTTCCTGCTCGCCAAACTGCGCGAAGCCGCGCCGCGCGACGTCACCCTGCACGAGGCCGACATCTGGCACCCGCCCGCGCACCTCGAGTCGCAGTTCGACGCCGCCATCGGCTTCTTCACGCTCCATCACCTGCACGACCTCGAGCTCTGTTTCGAGTCCATGGCCCGCCTCGTCAAGCCTGGCGGCCGCATCGTCTTCCTCGAGCCGAACGCCCTCAACCCGCTCTACTACGTGCAGGTCGCCATCACGCCCGGCATGACCTGGGAAGGCGACCGTGGCATCGTCGACATGCGCAAAGGCCGCGTCTTCCGCGCCATGCGTCACGCCGGCCTGACCAACCTCCGCGTCCACCGCTTCGGCTACTTCCCCCCGTTCCTCGCCAACACCCGCGCCGGCGCGAAAGCGGAGCGCGTGATGGAGAAGATCTCCCTCCGCGCCATGCTCCCTTTCCAGTTGTTCGGGGGAACGAAAGTCTAGGAGTACGGGGTATTCACCACAGGCGCCACCGGCGGTTGTGGACCACCCGTTCACGAAAGCGGTGCAGACGAGCCAATGTAGGGCGTGGCTTCAGCCCGCCTCTCGGGCGGGGTGGGGACTCTACGAACCTGCCATGCTCACACCGGGGAGGCGGGCTGAAGCCACGCCCTACATTGGCTCGTCGTGGTTGCAAGCCCGCGCCACCGCGAGCGCTCACTTTTTTGTCCCTAGTATCCGCGTCATCGCCGGTGCATAACTGCCGTCCGGCGATCTTTCCGGCTGCCAGGAGGAAAAGGATGAAGCTCTCTCGAATCGTTCTCGTCTGTACGCTGTTGCTGTTGGCTGCTGTTCCCTCGTTCGCTGCTCCCCCGTGCAGGTCCTGTCTCGACGACGTGGGTCCCTGCTTCGAAGATCCCGGCAGCGGCACCAGGTGCCGCTTCGTCGGCGGCGCCTGCGAGACCTTCCTCGCGTTCTGCATCGACAGGGCGGACACGACAGTGCTCGCCGAGTGGAAGATTGCCTCGATCGAGGTCAACCGTCCGGATGCCGACCAGCGCCTCACCAAAGTCGTGATCACCCCGGCCTCGGTCGCGAAGGCCGAGACGCCGCAACCCGGCGCTTCGCAGTAATTCACCTACGCATGTTCATCGCCGGAAAGATCGCCAACCGGAGATGAAAAAATCATGCGCCTGCTGCTCGTTTCGTCGTTGCTCGCAATCTCGATCTCTGCATCCGCCGCCGATCTGCAAGTCGCCGTGGCCCGCAACGGTTTCAGCGGTCCGATCGCCGTCATGGTCGCGCCGCGTGTCGAAGGCAATCCCCCGGAATGGCTGCCCGCTAAAACGCTGGCGGCCGGGAAGCCGGCCGTCACCTTCACCGGCCTGGCCAGGGGGCTCTACATCGTGATGGTGCAAGGCCCGCAACCGCTGCAGCGGCTCAGCGCCAAAGCGAACGTCGGTGCGGACGGCCAGACACTCCGTTTCGCCATCCCGAAAGGAACGGCCTCGCTTCGCGTCATGCTGGCCGGCGAGCCCATCGCACGCGCCGCGATCGTGCTCACCCAGGACGAGCTGCGATGGGAGACGGAGCTGGAGACGGACGACGAGGGCCGGTTCGAGGGTGACCTGTGGGAACCGGGCCTCTACACGGCGCACGTGCGGCGGGATCGCAACGCCGCGCCGCATCTCGTCGACGTCACGCTTTCCGCGAAACCGTTGACGATCGCCGTTCCCGATCGCCACATCACCGGCCACATCCTCGGCGGCGACGCCAAGCCGGTCGCCGGTGCGACCGTCATCCTGCGGTCGCAGAACGAGCAATCGACGCTCTCCATCCGCACCAGTTCCGCGCCCGATGGCCGCTTCGAGTTCTTCGGCGTGCGGGAAGGCTCCCACGCGCTGTCCGCCCGTGCGCCGTCGTACCTGAACAGTGATGCCGTTGCTTTCGAGCTTCGCGGCCTGTCCGCTCAGCGCACCGTCGATCTCGCACTGGCGCGCGGTACGCAGCGATCGATTCGCGTCGTCGACAGGCGGGGAGATCCGATTGCCAATGCATCGCTCCTCACCGCCTGCGACGGACACGTCAAATCCACCGCGGTCACGAATGCCGAAGGCCGCGCGCAGGTCTCGTTGCCGGACGCGAGCTCCTGCACGGTTTACGCGCTGCCGAAGGAGGGCTCGATCGGGATGAGCCGCGTCGCGGGCACGGACCCCCTCGTGCTGCGCGTGCCCGAGGGCTCCTCGTCCCTGCGCCTGGCCCTGAAATCGGCGAGCGGCGAAGCCTTCTCCGATCTGTGGCTCCTCATGCGCATCGACGGCGCCGTCGTTCCGCCCGCGGTCGCCCGCCAGCTCATCAATCGGGGATTCGCGCTCGTCACCGACACGGCGGGAAGCATCTCCCTCGCGCACATCCCGCCCGGCACGTATGAGTTCTGGCCTTACCGGTCGGAAGCCGAAGGACAGGCGCTCTATGACGTGGCGTCCGGCTTCGAGCCACCCATCACGGTGAACGTGCTGACCGGCGAGAACGACGTCACGGTGAGATTCCAGTCCCGGCGGTGAGGCGGCGCGTACTGTTCCGGGAAGTCGGTGTCCTCTCGGCCCGCGTAGCGGGCGACAGGGAGTAGCCCACGGCTTCAGCCGTGGGGACGATAGTGCGACCCAACAACGAGCCCGCGTAGCGGGCGACAGCTCGCTTCTGTCGCCCGCTGAACGCGGGCTGGATTTTGCGCCGCTGCGGGTCCCACGGCTGAAGCCGTGGGCTATTTTCTGCAGCCCGCTACGCGGGCACGGGAGCGACAGACAGGGACGGAGGTCAGAACGCGTAGCCCAGGCTGATGAAGTACTGGAACACGTCCTTCTCGTATGTCTCGTAGCGCTTGAACGGCATCGCCACGTCGATGCGCAGCGGGCCCACCGGGGAGAGATAGCGGATGCCGAGGCCGGCGCCGTAGCGGAGCTGGTCGAACTTGATGGTGCGCGCGAACACGTTGCCTACGTCCATGAACACGGCGCCGCCGACCGCATCGAAGATCGGAAAGCGGTACTCCGCGTTCAGCAGGAACAGCGCGTTGCCGCCGAGGGGGAGGACCGGGCCGACGCGCTCACCCGCGGAGTTGACCGCCTGGAACAGCGTCGCCTGACAGCCCTCCGGCTCCTCCGGATCGATGCACAGATTGCCGAGGCGGTCGAGCGCGAACGCGCGGTGCGTGTTCTCTCCACCGGCCGTGAAGCGTTCCGACAGCGGCACCGGCAGGACCGTGCGGTCCGCATTCCGCCCCCAGTTCTGGATGAGGCCCACGCGTCCCGACAGGGCGACCACCGTGCTCTCGCTCACCGGCAGATACCACGCGCCCTGCACGTACTCTTTCAGGAAGTGCGCGTTCGCCGAGATCGCCGGGAACGCGTACTCGATCGACGCGCTGGTGAAGAAGCCGCGGTGCGGATCGATGATGTCGTCGCGCGTGTCCCAGAAGAACGTCGGCGTGATGCTCGAGATCTGGATGTTGCGCAGCTCCGGATCGAGGGACTCCACGGGATTGTCCTTCTGGAGCTCCGTGCACAGCGTTCCGCCCTCGCACTCGGAGATCCTGTACTCGTACCGCAGCGACCAGCGCGTCCTCTGCAGGGCCACCTTGCTCGCCTCGACCGAGAGACCGCGCTGCTTGATGGTCGTTCCCGCGCGCGTGCTGTCGTCGCTCTGGAAGATCTGGAACTGCACCGGTACGTCCCAGCGGCTGAGGAACGGCTCGCGGTACGTGAGGTACCACTCCTGCTCCTCGCGGCCGGCGACGATTTCGAGACCGAGGTAGCGGCCCGTGCCGAAGAGGTTGCGATGTGCGGCCGCGATCGAGACCCGCTCGTGGATCTCCGAGTTGTTCCCGCCGACCGCCCCAGCTCCGCCGCCCTCCTCCGGCTCCTCGGCGTCGTCCGCGTTCTCGTCGTCCTGCGCGCCGCGCTCCAGCCGCAGACCGACGGACCCGGTCAGCGTGAGGTTCTTCCCTTCCTCGACCTGGATGACCACGTCGCGGTCCGCCACGCTCGTCTGCGCCTGCTCCGGCTGGATCTCCACGCGCTGGAAGATGCCCAGGCGATAGAGCTCGCGCTGCGCTTCGAGCATGCGGGTGTAGCTGAACGGATCGCCGGGATCCAGCCCCGAGCGCCGGAGGACGACGTCGCGATCCGTGTACGTATTGCCGCGCACGATGACCTCGTCCACGTCGACCTGCGGGCCTTCCGCGACCAGGTACGTCACGGCGGTGCTGGTCTTGTCGGTCGAGGTCTCCTCCCGCGGTGTGACCTGCACTTCCGTGTGGCCTTCGTTCGAGTAGTACGTCTGCAGCGCGACCACGTCGTCGTGCAGGAGCTGCGGGCTGAGCGGCTCCCCTTGCTTGAGCTTCGGCTGCGGCGCTTTGGGATGACGCTCGCGGTCCACGCCTTCCGTCCGCACGCTCGCGACCAGCGTCTGCGGCCCTTCGGTGATCGGGAACTCCACTTCCATCGTCCCGGCTGCGTCGTTCAGCTTCACGACCGGCTCGGCGACCGCCGCTTCCGAGAAGCCTTCGAGCCGATAGAAGGCGGTGAGCGCGTCCACGTCGTCGCTGATCTGCCCGCGCGTGACGCCCGTCGGGCGCCGGAAGAGCGACGAGAGCAGCCGCTTGAAGCCACCGCCCGGGGTGGTGGCGACCACGCCGTGCAGTTGCTTCTCCGGCACCTTCAGGTTCCCGGTGAAGCGCACGTCCGTGAGGCGGAAGCGCGGTCCGGGGCTGACGTGGAACGTCGTCGTCCAGACGTTGTTCTGCAGCTCGCTCTCCGTGTCGACGGCGGCGTTGTAGTGCCCGCGCTCCTGCAGTCCGCGCACGATGTTGTCCGCCGCCTGATCGACGGCGTCTTCGCTGTACTCCTGATTGCGCGCGAACGGCAGCCAGCGGCGCACCGCGCGGCGCTCGATGCCGGCCACCTCCACCTTCACCGTCGGACCGACGTTCACGCGATAGCGCAGCGTCACGCCGTGCGTCGCCGGATCGTAGACGTTGCTGACCAGGTCCACGTCCGCGCGGCGATAGTCGCGGCGGATGAGGAAGCTCCGCATCCGGTTCGCGTCCTCGCGCGCCTCGGTGACGTTGTACGTGCTGCCGGGCCCGCGCTTCATGCGCTCGATGAGCTGCGCCTGCGTGAACGGCGCCGGGTTGCCTTCGAGGATCACGTCCGCCACGCGCGCCAGCGGCCCGGCCGTGACGTACAGCTTCACGTCCGCGACGCTGCGCGCGCGGTCGAAGTTCGTCTCCGGGTCGACCGTCGCTTCCAGCCAGCCGTTGCGGCGCAGCAAGTCCTGCAGAGCGCTCGCGCTGTCGTCGACGTCGTCGAGGGACAGCACCTCTCCGTTGCGCACCGTGAGCTCGCGCTGCGCGCGCGCTTTCTCGTCTTTCGGCAGCCCGTCCAGCTCGACCTCCCCGATGCGGTAGTGGAGATAGAGCGCGAACGTCAGCACCACGCCCGCGTCCGCGGGCGTCGCGTCGACGCGCACGTCGCGGAAGTTGCCCGTCGCGAACAGGTTCTTGATCGACGACTGCAGCTCGCGGATCGTCACCGCCTGTCCCGGCTTCAGCGTGACCTCGCTGGCCACCGCGTTCGTGTCGAACGGCGCGTCGGCGCGGAAGTCGATTCGCGCGATCGGGCGCTCATCCGCCGCGCGCGTGTTGACCGTTGTTACCGGAGGAAGCTGGGGGGCGGTCGGCCGGCTGGGAGCCGGCGAAACGGCCGGCTGGGAGCCGGCACTACGGATCGTCGCCGAGGTCGCCATCGCCTCTTCGCGGGCGTTCCCGAATTCCCAGTGCGCTTCGTACCGGCGGCGGAAGCGCGCGTCGAGCCGGTATTCGTCCGCTTCGTCGCGCGTGAGCTGCAGCGTCCAGTCGCGGTTCACCAGCCACTCCACCACCTGCCGGCTCTGCTGGTTCTCGAGGTTGTACACGAGCAGGAAGCGGATGTCGTTCGACAGCCGCTTCTCGAACGTCACCTTCGCGCCCGCGCCCTGGCCCGTGTCCAGCGTGCCGGGGTCGTACGCGAACGAGTCCACGAACGGGAAGACGCGCGAGCCGATCAGCGAGCCGATCGACTGATACAGCAGCGACTGGCCGACCATCCCCACGCCCGGCGACGTCCCGGTACTGCCGCCCAGCCCTCCCAGCCCGAGGATGGAGAAGAGCGTGATGTCGCTGGCGGGCGGATCGCTGGTGATCGTCGGCACCATCCGGTCCAGCGTGCCGGTGAGATTCACCGTCACCTCGTACGGCCCGCTCTCCGTCTCCGCGCCAAATCCCGAGACCGTCCCTTCTACCGTGATGTCCAGGAACGGATCGATGCGGAACGGATTCTGGAACGCGACCGTGCCGCGCACGAGCCGGTAGTCGACGCCCTGAATGCGCAGGGTGCCGCCTTCGTCGAGCGTGACTTCGCCGAGGATGACCGGATTGGCGACGGTGCCCGTTACGTCGAGGTCCGCGCTCCCCGTGACCTCGGCGATGTTGTTCCGGATCGCCAGCGTGTTGGGAGCGGCGAGGTGGATGCGCAGCGTGACGCGGTCCTGCCACGTCGCTGCCGTCGCCGGGGCGACGCGCGTGCGCGACAGGATGACGTCGAGCAGCGTCTTCTGGATGTCGAAGTCGCGGAAGTACAGCGCGCGCGTGACGTCGACGTCGCCGGTGAGCGTGGCGCGCTCCAGATCGCCGCTGAGCAGCAGCGTGAAGTTTCCTTCGATCGTGACGCCGTCGTACGCGCGCAGGGAGACGCCCGTGCCCTGCAGCGTGATGCGCGCGCTCTTCGGCCCGAGCCCTGCGAGCGCGATGGAGCCGCCCACGACCACGGTGCCGCCGCCGACGGTCGCGCGCAGAGACTCGATCTCGATGCGGTCGCCGCCGAAGCGCAGCGTGCCGTTGATCTCGTCGATGAGCTGCGGGAAGCCGGCGAACTTGACCTCCGCGTCGGTGAGCTCCGCGGTGCCGGTGAACACGGGCGCGGCCATCGTCCCGCCGATGCCCATGGCCACGTCCATGTGTCCCTCGGCCCGCACATCGGCCATGAAGAGCTGCAGCAGCGCGGCCTCGATGCGCCCGCGTACGTCGACGTCGATGCGCTTGTTCCCGGTGATCTCCGCGAAGCCGGTGACGGCGAAGACGGAGTCGGTGCGCCGCAGGGAGAAGGCGTCGAATTCGATGCGGCCGTTGCGCAGCGTGATGCGCAGAGGCTCCGGCGCGGTGAACTCGTTGTCGGCGAACTTGAAGTTGAAGACCGGCACCGTCGCTTCCACCACCAGGGCTTCGATCGGTGACAGCCGCCCGCCGAGCTTCAGGTCGATCACGAGATTGCCCGACGCGGGCAGCGACGACGACGCCGGCGAGATCGCCACCGCGCGCGCGATGTCGTGGACGGTGACGCGCACGTTGCCGTCCACGGCCATGTTCTCGCCCACCGCGCCGTCGCCTTCGATCGACACGATGTCCGCGATTCCGCCGCGCACGATCAGGCGCCCGTTGCGGATGGCGAGGTAGAGCGACGGCGGCGGCGTACCGGGCGGCAGCGACAGTCCGCGCAGCGTCGCGCCTTCCAGCTCCGCCTCGATGACCAGCTCCGGCTGCGTGAACGTCCCCGCGCCGGTCGACTTCAGGATGATCCGTCCGCCGAGGAGATCGGAGAGTCCGGCGGCGATCTTCAGCTTCGAGGCGTCGAGTGCAGACGAGGTGATCGTGTAGCTGAAGCGCTCCTGCGCGAGGTCGATCTCCGCCTCGCCGCGGATCTCGCCCGCGGCCGCTTGCACGAGCACGTTCGTCGCCTTCACGCGGCCCTGCGTGAACGTGAGGTCCGCGGACGCGAGGTCGATCGGCTCGCCCATCACCGTGCCTTGCGTGACGGTGACGCGCCCGCTGCCTTCGAGCGATTCCTTGCGGCCCGCGATCTTGATGGTGCCGGTGAGATTGCCGGTCACGGGCAGGTCCGCGAAGTCGAGGAACGACGCGATGTCGGTGACCGGGAAGTTGTTCGCGTTGATGTCGAGATCGAACGCGACGTTCCCGTCGCCGGGCAGCCACTCGACCATGCCGTTGGGCGCAAGGGTGGCCTCCGCGCGCCTGATGGTCGTGTCCACGAACGTCGCCCGTCCGCTCTCCGGCGTGCCGTCGACGATCAGTCTTCCGGTCGCCAGTCCCTCGCCGATCTTCAGGTCCATGCCGACGGCGTCGATCGCGCGTTGCGCGGGGTACTCGGCCGCATTCACGTTGACGTGGAAGCGCGGACCGGGGCCGCTGTCCGGGAACTCCACCGTGCCGCCGAGCTCGAGGCGCGCGGTCCCGTCCTGGAAGACCGCGTTCTTGAAGACCAGCGTCGAATTGTTGCCGTCGTATAGCAGGTCGATGTTCGCGTTGCCGAGGAGGACCTCGTTGTAGCGCGTGTCCCGGCTGAGGATCGTCGCCACGACCTGCGGCTTGTCGATCGGTCCCTGCACCGAGCCGAGGATCGTGCCCTCGCCGCCGAGGCCGAGGAGCTCGTAGTCGTCCTTGTCGGCGGAGTGCGCGAAGTTGTAGCCCACGCGATCGAGCTCGGAGAAGTCGTCGCTGCGGATGTTCATCTGCAGGTCCGTGACGACGCCTTCGATCTTCAGCGTGCCTTTGAGGCTCACGTGCGACTTCTCGGTATCCAGCTCCGCGTTGCGGAACGTGACCACGCCGTTGTTCAGAGCGAAGTCGGTCGTGCCGGAGAGGGGGATGGGATAGCGCGCGTTCGAGAATGCGACCGTGCTCTTCGCCAGCCGCGCCGTGCCCTGGCCCGCGCCTTCGAGGACCTTGTCCTTGTTCCAGCGATAGGTGAGGTTGCCCGTCGCCGCGCCGCGCAGGCCGGTGTCGTCCACACCCCAGTCGCTGAACAGCGGCTCGATGCCGATGTTGTAGTAGCGGAGGTCGACCTTCATCGGGTACGGCTCGGCGTACTGCGCGAGCGAGTAGTGCGCGCCGATCGTGCCGCCGCCGTACGTGGCTTTCTCGACGTCGAGGACCATGTCCGTGTCGGTGACGTTCAGCCGGCCCTTCGCGTCTTCGAGCGTGTACGCGTCGGCGACGATCTTCGGGGAGGTCCAGCCGCCGGTCATCGTGAAGTCGCCGGACTTGCCCTGCAGCCGCGTGTCGAGTGAGAGCGCACCTTCGAGCGTGTTCTCGACGCGGAGGATCTCGCGCACGCGCTCGAGCTGCAGCTTCGAGGTGAGCCGCAGGTCGTACACCGCATCGGTCAGCGGATCGAGCTTGCCGGCCAGGAAGGCTTCGATGCCGCGCCCGCGAAGCGCAATGGACTGCAGGGCGAGAACGCCGGGCGTGTAGCGGAAGCCGCCGCGCATGTCGACGTCGAACGGTTCGTAGTCCTGCAGGCGCACGCGCATGATCGGGCTGTGCAGGATCCCTTCGTACAGGTCCTCGGCGCTCGTGACGGTGATGGTGGAGTCGATCTTCTGCGCGAGCACGGCGATGTCGTGCTTGCGGTCGTTGAAGCCGAAGGCGCCCTCGGTGATGAAGAGCTTCCCGATCTCCACGTGGACGATCTCGAAGCGGCGCGGCGGTCCGGTCTTCCAGTGCGGGAAGTTGTGCGTGCCGTCGGGGAAGACTTCGAACCAGAGCCGCGGCTCGCGCACGTCGACCCGGTCGATCTTCACGTCGCGGCCCCAGAGCGACTGCACGTTGCCGGTGAGCTCCACCTGGCGCACGGTGGCGAAGTGCGGCGCGACGGCGCCTTTCGCGTTGGCGATGCGCAGGTCGTTGAGGATGATCCGCTGCGGGCGCGTGCGCACGAACTCGACGCTGCCGATGGTCACGTCGCGCTCGAGCTTCGCCTCCAGCGTGGCCTCGATCTTCTTCTTCACGTAGTCGGCGAAGTTGGCGCTGCCGAGGTACCACCAGCCGCCGCCGATGCCGATGAAGAGGATGACGAACACGACGGCGAAGACCCAGAGGAGTCCCTTCAGGCAGCCCCACATCGGCCCGCGGCGCTGGCGCTCGCGCGCGGACGTATGCCTGCCTCGGCGTGCCGTTGGAGGCAGGAGCGGGTCGGCCGGATCGTCGACGTTCATGGGTGGCGCGGTTACCGTGGCGCTTGCCTGCTAAATACAGGCCACGAGGAAGAGGTCTCGAAGATTGTTCCCCGTGGGCGCAATCATAATCGGCTCACCGACTTGCACGGCAATGGGATAGGAGTCCGAGCGCTGTAGGGCCGGCTCCCAGCCGGCCGTTCCCCCGGCTCCCAGCCGGGACGGGAGGTGGATCCCCGCCACGCCCGAGTTCCCATCCACGCCATCCGAGCTCCCAAACAGCGCCTCATTCCCACAAATCGCCGCAAACCGCACCGCCAGCTCGCTGCACCGCCCCCCGCGCCCGTCCCCTCGCACCACCACCGTCGGCTCCCCGCCCGCCACCAGCACCTGGCCTCTCTCCAGCCCTCGCGCCCGCTCCGCCAGCAGCGCCGCCGCATCCGCGACATCCCCTTCGATCTGCTCCTCGACCACCACGGCATTGTCACCAAGGATTTGCGCCGCGGCGCGAACGAGCGTCGTGTTGTCCGCGACCAGCACGGTCTCCGTCCCAGGGATCGTCGGCCCCGAGGCGACGTCGTGCAGCGCGCCCGTGGAGACATCCGAGTACACCAGCGTCACCGCGCGGCCCCGCACGCGCGCCGCCAGCTTCCCGCCCTTGATCGCCGACAACGTCCGTCGCCGCGCGTTGATCTCCGCGATCGCCATCCCCGACGCGATCCACTTCGCATTCGCGCGCGCGACGGTGTCCTCATCGGCGAGCGCCACCTCCACGCACGCCGACCCGCCGCCGGAAACAAGAAAGAGGATGTCGTCGTGCGTATCGACGAACGCGAGCAACGCGCGCCCCGCGTCGAAGCTCGCCCGCGTCATCTGCGGATGCCCGCCGGCGCACACTGTCATCCTGAGCCGCGTAGACGGCGAAGGATCCCGTGCGTTGAGCGCTTCACGTGCTTCGGCAGGGGATCCTTCGCCGTCTCCGCGGCTCAGGATGACAGGGAGCGGGTACCCCTCCGGCACCGCCACGAACGCATCCTCGATCTCGTGTACCGCCGCCACTCCATCGAGCAGCGCGCCCGCGCACTTCCCGATGGCCACCACGTTGCGCGGCATGTCGCTCCGGACGTGCGCGCGCACGAGCTGCTCCGGCGCACAACGTTCGAGCGCTGTGAGGTAGATCGCTTTCAAGTCCACCGCCTCGCGATTATGCTCGCGACGTGCGCCGCCAGCATCTCCGCACGCGCGTGCTCCTCCTCACCGGAGCGTTCACGCTCGCGCTCTTCGCCATCGCCTTCGGGCTGAGCTGGCGCTCGCGTCTCGCGCAGCAGCGCTGGACGCGGCTGATCTCCATCGAGACGCGCGCCGTGGCCGCGCTCGAAGAACTGGTCCGCGCGCAGAACGGCTTCCACACGCGCTTCCTCGCCGGCAGTGAATCGCCGCAACGCTACCGCGTCGTCGCCCAGCTCCTCACCGACGACTCCCTCCAGCGCATCGACCTCGGCACGCTGCGCGCGCGCATCGTCGAGTTCCGCACCATCATCCACGAGCCCACGCCGCTGCCGGAGGACATCGACTCGACGTCCTCCGCGATCGTGGCCGAGGCGCAGCAGATCATCGCGGCGCGGAAGGCGGAGATCGCGCGGCAGCTCCCCGCCCTCGAGCGCGAGACGTCGACGATGATGTCCACCGGCCTCGCCGTCGCGTGGATCGTCGCGCTGTTCGGATTCGCGGCCGTGCAGACGACGCTGCGCAAAGTCGTCCGTCCCATCGAAGAGCTGTCCGTCGCGGCCGATCGCGTGGCCGCCGGAGACCTCACCGCCCGCGCGCCCGTCGCCGGCGATCACGAGATCGCCACGCTGGGCGTCGCGTTCAACCGCATGGCCGACGAGCTGAAGGCCCGCGCGCGCACCGACGACCTCACCGCCCTCCCCAACTTCCGCGCCTTCACCGAGCGCATCACCGCGGAGCTCGAGCGCGCGGACCGCTATCCGGAGAGCTTCGGCGTGCTCATCCTCGATCTCGACCGCTTCAAGAAATACAACGACAGCTACGGCCATCTCGCCGGCAACGACGCCCTGCGCCGCGTCGCGCAGACCATCCGCGAGACCGTGCGCGCCGTCGACTTCCCCGCCCGCTACGGCGGCGAAGAGTTCGCCGTCATCGTCCCCCAGGTCGACGCCGCGTCCCTCCTGACCATCGCCGAGCGCGTCCGCGCGAACATCGAGAAGCTGCCCGCGCCGAAGGACGGCGCCGCGGTGACCATCAGCATCGGCGCCGCGCTCTACCCCCACGACGGCGCCGATCGCGAGTCCCTGTTCCGCACCGCCGACGAACGCCTCTACGCGGCCAAAGCGGCCGGCCGCAACCGCGTAGTCCTCGGCACCACCCCCCGCGCAGCAGCCATCTGATCGGGAGTGCGGTCGCGAGCCCATATACACGAACTTACGACGACAGCGGTCCGTCTGTCGTCAAGCCCGGGGCTCCATTTGTAAACGCGCCTTCGCGCTCAGATCCGCGAGCGTACGTCAGGTTTCAGCGTCAGTTTCTCGATCCCCGCCGGCGTGCCTGCTGCTCCGTCACCTCGCGCAGGAACACCCGGTGGACGTTTGTCAGCTCCGGGACGACGCGCGAGTACGTCGTCCGGATGGCGCCTCCGAACGTCGCCAGTCCGTGGTCCAGCACGTACGACTCGGCGCGCAGGAGCAGGTGGGGAGCGGTCAGTGGTACGCCGTGCCCATCGAGCGGGGCGGCGAAGAGCCACAGCGCATCCGTCCCGTCTTTCCGGAAGGTCATGACGTACCGCTCGCCATCGAAAGCGATCGCCGGGAACGTTCCCAGGCCGACGAACGTGCCTTCCTGGTCCTCTATCTTGTCGGCGAGGACGCCCGTGGCCAGCACGCGTTTCGTGTAAATGCGTGCGAGGTCCGGATGCGGATCGTCCTGCGACGGCGGGTCGTACGGGACGTAGTCGCCGTATTGCACGTACGCCACGACGTAGTCCGTTCCGTTCGACGCCACCTGCGCGGCCGATTCGCTGAAATCGATCCGATTCGAGATGCCGATCGGCTCCGCGTCGATCGGGTTCCCCGAGGTGTCCAGCCGCTTTCCCTGCAGTCGCGGCGAGCGTCCCAGAGACTGGCTCCACACCGCGAGGAACCCGTCGCCATTCGAGGCGATGGCCGGATCGTCGACCGATCGCTCGCCCGTCAACACGATCGGAGACGCGTCCAGGCGCTCGCCGGTCGCGGAGAATCGGACCAGGCTCAGGCCGATGCGGCGGAAGCTCGACGTCATGACCAGCGCCGCGACTTTGCCGTTCCACGCGATGGCGACGTCGCCCGTCGGAATGTCCAGGGTGAGCGGCTCGCCGAGCAGCACGCCCTCCGGCGACATCCGCTGGACCCGGATCCCCGTGGTGATATCCACAAAGGCGATCAGCCAGAGCTGGCCGGTGAAGACCATGGCCGGGCGGTATTCGACGTTGCTCGCGACCACGACCGGCTGCGCGTCGAGCGGGTTTGCGTGCTGGTCCAGCCGCCGCAGCTTCAGCGTCCCGGATTCGAGCCATGCGGCCAGGCCCGTATCGCCGGCGCTGGCGATGACCGGGGCCGCCTGCGCCACCGGAGCACGAGGGACGGCGATGATCCCGCTCGTCACACGCGTGAGCGACGCATCGAACGCCGCGGCGCGCGCTGGATAGATCCCCCAGAACGCCATGATCGCGTGGCCATTCGAGGCGATGGTCATGCCGTAGCCCGGCGACCACGGCAAATCGATCGTGCCGATTTTCCTGGTGAATCCGAAGGCGACCGTCTTCAGTTGAGCGTGATTGATCGCGAAATACGTTGCCACGAAGCCGCGTGACGTCGCGCTGACCTCGACGTTGCTGCTCGCGTACGGCTCCAGTGCGAGCGGCGCGTCCGCGCTTACCGCGAGTTCCGCATCGATGGTGGCGCGGTAGATCACCGTGTCGGACGAGCTGCCCGCCTCGCCACGACGCCCACTTCCGTACCGTTGGACGCGGTCTCGATGCCGACGAATCCCGGCAGCGGCTCCGTCAGGTTGACCGGAGCGCTGACCTTGCCCGTGGCCGAGATTCTTGCCGCGCGGGCGCGCATCGTGTGGGGCGACAGAGAGAGCTGCTCGACCCACGCGACGAGGAACGCGTCGCCGGCCGCCTCCACGCGGAAATCATGAATTCCGCCGGGCAGCTGGATTCCCGAGCGCACGACGTTGCCTTCCGCGTCCAGCAGCGCCGCGGTGGTCCCGGATTCGTCGCGGGCCAGGGCCAGCACCCGGCTGCCGTTCCACGCCAGCTCGGTGATGCCCAGATCGCCGCCGAGATCCAGGGCACGCAGCGGCGAGACGATCTCGCCGTCGCGATTCAGGCTCAGGACGAATCCCGGCTCCAGGTAGCGCGCCAGCACGACGAGATAGCTGTGGCCTGTCCACACGACGCTGATGTCGATCAGTCCTCCGCGGACGATCGGCACCGGCGCGAGCGGCCGCGTCCCGCCGTTTTCGCTCAGGACGGTCGCGTAGATGCCGTCGCGGCCCGGAGTGTCATCACGCCACAGCGCCAGAAAGTCCGTTCCGTCCGTGGCCACCGCGAGAGTCTGCTGCGAGCCGGAGATGGCCCCGTACGACGCCGGCGTGACCGGCATCTCCGCGCCCGGACCGAGCGCGGCGTGGAGCGATAGCGTGGCCAGGACGGCGAGAAGAACAGCAGCCAGGCGGTGCATGAATAACAATATGTTGCAACCGCATAGGAAACGCAAGCCACGCGAGCAAGTACTCTACGCGCTGCCGCCGCACTTCATAGCGGCAAGTCGCCGGCATCGAGTCGTGAAAGGGTCCCGTGCAGCGCCAGTTGTGCTACGTTACGCCTCCCTCGGGAGGCCGCAGAGATGTCTGAATCCACGGAGCCGCTGAAGAAAACCCCTCTCAACGAAGTCGAGAAAGAGCTCGGCGGGAAGATGGTCGACTTCGGCGGCTGGGAGCTGCCGGTGCAGTTCAGCGGCATCCTCGAAGAGCACGAGGCGGTGCGCACGAAGGTCGGCGTGTTCGACGTCTCGCACATGGGCGAGCTCACCGTCAAAGGTCCGCAGGCGCTCGAGCTCCTGCAGCTCTCTACCTGCAACGACGTCGCGAAGCTCGACACGGGCCGCATCCACTACAACGGCCTGCTCTACCAGGACGCCGGATTCGTCGACGACATCCTCATCTACCAGAACACGCCCAGCGACTTCTTCGTCGTGGTCAACGCCTCGAATACCGACAAGGACTTCGAGTGGCTCCGGCAGGCAGCGAGCGGGCTCGACGTCGAGGTACAGAACGTCAGCGCCGATTACGCCCAGCTCGCGATCCAGGGCCCCGAGGCCGAGCGCGTGCTGCAGCCGATGACCGATGCGAGCCTCGCGGACATCAAGTACTACCGCTTCACCACCGGCAACGTCGACGGCGTGCCGGCGATCGTCTCGCGCACGGGCTACACCGGCGAGGACGGCTTCGAGATCTACGTCGCGCCCGAGCACGCGCCGCGCATTCTCCGCAAGCTCGTCGACGCCGGCGTCAAGCCGTGCGGCCTCGGCGCGAGGGACACGCTCCGGCTCGAAGCGAAGATGGCGCTCTACGGCAACGACATCGACCAGACCACGACCCCGATCGAAGCCGACCTCGGGTGGATCGTGAAGCTCGACAAGGGCGACTTCGTCGGGCGCGACGTCATCGCGCGGGAGAAGTCCGAAGGGCCGCGGCGGAAGCTCGTCGGCTTCGAGATGGTCGACCGCGGCATCGGCCGTCACGGCTACCCGGTCGTCGAAGGCGGCGAGGAGATCGGCGTCGTTACGTCCGGTACCCATTCGCCGACATTGAAAAAAGCGATCGGACTCGCTTATCTTCCGCTCGACAAGTCGGCCCAGGGCAGCGAGTTCATGGTGCTCATCCGCGGTAAGGAAACCCGGGCCCGCGTCATCCCTACTCCTTTCTACAAGCGAGCGAAATAGCACACCTGGAGGCAAGCTATGGCCAGCCCTGAAGACAACCGGTACGCGAAGAGCCACGAGTACGTTCACCTCGAAGGCGACGTGGCGACGATCGGCATCACCGACTACGCGCAGAAAGAGCTCGGCGACGTCGTATTCGTCGAGCTGCCGCAGGTCGGCTCGCAGCTCGACGCGGTCGACGAACTGGGCAGCATCGAGTCGGTGAAGGCCGTCTCGGAGCTTTTCTCGCCCGTGTCGGGCGAAGTCGTCGAAGTGAACGAAGCACTCGCCGACAACCCCGCCCTCATCAACTCCGACCCGTATGGCGACGGGTGGATGGTCCGCATCCGCGTCAGCGACCCGACCGAGATCGACGAGCTGATGACCGCCGAAGAGTACGACGAGTACATCGAAAAAGAATCCGCGCACTGACCCGTCATTTCCATGAGTCTTCCCGACCCGACAGCTTCCTCTTCTTCCCACCGTTACATCCCCAACGCCGGTGAAGACATCCGCGAGATGCTGGATGTCATCGGCGTCGACTCCATCGACCGCCTGTTCGACACCATCCCGGACGACGTCAAGCTCGAGGGCCTGCTCGACATCCCCGGGCCGTGGTCCGAGATCGAGACGCGGCGGTGGTTCCGTGGCCTGGCGGCGCGCAACCTCACCGCCGTCGACCACATCTCCTTCCTCGGCGGCGGCGCCTACGCGCACTACCAGCCCGCCTGCGTCGATCAGCTCCTGCTGCGCGCGGAGTTCCTCACCGCGTACACGCCGTATCAGCCCGAGGTGTCGCAGGGGACGCTGCAGTCGATCTTCGAGTACCAGACCCACCAGTGCCTGCTGACGGGACTCGACGTCGCCAACGCGTCGCTGTACGACGGCTCGACCGCGCTGTGTGAGGCCGTGCTGCTCGCGGAGCGCCTGGTCAAAGGGAAGACGAAGGTCGTCGTCGCGAAGTCGATCCACCCGCATTACCTCGACACCGTCCACACGTACGTGCAGAACCTCGGTCTCGAGATCGTGGAGATCGGCTGGGACGCGGACGGCCGCGTGGATCTCGATGCCCTTCGCGCCGCAAGCGAAGGCGCATTCGCGGTCGCGATTCAGTCGCCGAACTTTCTCGGCGTCATCGAGGACTACGACGCGGTCGCGCAGGCGGCGGGTGGTCTCACCAAGATCGCCGTCATCGCCGAAGCCACGTCCCTCGGCGTGCTCGCTCCTCCGGGAAACCACGGCTTCGACATCTGCGTGGGCGAGGGGCAGGCGTGGGGGATTCCGACGCAGTTCGGCGGCCCGTACGTCGGCTTCATGGTCGTCCGCGACGCGCTGAAGCGCCACATGCCGGGACGTCTCGTCGGCGAGACGGTGGATGTCGACGGGAAGCGCGCGTACGTCCTGACGCTGGCCACGCGCGAACAGCACATCCGCCGCGGCAAGGCCACGTCGAACATCTGCACGAACCAGGCGCTCATCGCGCTCGCTGCGAACATGTACCTCTCGCTGATGGGCAAGGAAGGCCTGCGCGAGGTGGGGACGCAGTGCCTGCAGAAGACCGCGTACCTGCGCGACAAGCTGAAAGCAATTGCGCAGGTCGAGTTTCCGTTCGGCGGCCCGGTCTACAACGAGCTGGTCGTGCGGACGCCCGTCGACGCCACGCAGATCCTCGCCGACCTCGAGCACGAAAAGATCCTCGGCGGCATTCCGCTCGGGCCGTTCTACGCGGGCCACGAGCGCGACTTCCTCGTCGCCGTCACCGAGCTGCACACCAGAGAGCAGCTCGACACGTACGCGGCCGCGCTGAGCGCTGCGATCTCCCGGGAGCGCCGATGACGGTCATCGAAGCAGTCGACGAGGAAACCATGAAGAAGCAGTCGTCTCTCGAGCCGCTCATCTTCGAGCGCTCGAAGGCCGGCCGCCGCGGCTACCAGCTGCCCACGCTGGACGTCCCGGAGCAGCCGCTCGACGCGCTGCTCCCCGCGTCGCTCCGGCGCGACGAGATCGTGGACGAAGTCGAGGTGTCCGAGGTCGACGTGATCCGGCACTTCACGCGGCTGTCGAAGCTGAACCTCTCCATCGACGCCGGCCTCTATCCCCTCGGCTCGTGCACGATGAAGCACAACCCGCGCATCAACGAAGAGATCGCGCGCACGCCCGGCTTCGCGCACTCGCATCCGCTCCAGGCCGAGCATCAGGTGCAGGGCAACCTCGAGCTGCTATGGCACCTCGAGCAGACGCTGAAAGAGATCTTCGGCCTGCCGCGCGTGACGCTGCAGCCGGTCGCGGGCGCGCACGGGGAGCTCACCGGCATCCTGATGGTGCACAAGGCGCTGGCCAAGACCGGCAACCCGCGCAAGTACATCCTCATCCCCGACTCCGCGCACGGGACGAATCCCGCGTCCGCGGCGTTTGCCGGCTACGAGATCCGGGAGCTGAAGTCGAACAACCGCGGCACGGTCGATCTGTCGACCCTCGAGGCCGCGGTGACCGAGGACGTGGCGGCGCTGATGATCACCGTGCCGAACACGCTGGGCGTCTTCGAGTCCGAGATCCGCGCCATGGCGGACATCCTGCACGCGAAGGGTGCGTACCTCTACTGCGACGGCGCGAACCTCAACTCCTTCGTCGGCATCGCCCGGCCCGGCGACATGGGCATCGACGTCATTCACTCGAACCTGCACAAGACGTTCTCCACGCCGCACGGCGGCGGCGGACCGGGTGCGGGTCCGGTGGGCGTCAGCGAGACGCTCGTGCCGTTCCTCCCGACGCCGACGATCGAGCGCCGTGAAGACGGCACGTTCTACTGCGACTTCTCGCACCCGGACTCCATCGGCCGCATGCGCGCGTTCCACGGCAACTTCAACGTGCTCGTGCGCGCGCTGACGTACATGCGCTCGATGGGCCCCACCGGCCTGCGGCGCATCGCGCAGCTCGCCGTGCTGAACGCCAACTACATCCGTGCGCGCCTGAAGAAGCACTACCACCTGCCCTACGACGCGCCGTCGCTGCACGAGGTGGTCTTCTCGGACAAGCTGCAGACGCCGAAGGACGTCCACACCCTCGACATCGCCAAGCGCCTCATGGACTACGGCTTCCACCCGCCGACGATCTACTTCCCGCTGATCGTCTCCGGCGCGCTCATGATCGAGCCGACGGAGAGCGAGCCGAAGGAAGAGCTGGACGCGTTCTGCGAGGCGATGATCTCCATCGCCCGCGAGACCGAGGAGCGCCCGGAGCTCGTGCGCAGCGCGCCGCACACGACGCCGGTGCGGAGACTCGACGAAGCCCGTGCGGCGCGCCAGCCGGTTTTGCGCTGGAAGAAGTAGGGGCAACTGTCGCCCGCTACGCGGGCTCGTTCCTGGGTTGCCCCTCGTCGTCTCCCGGCTGAAGCCGGGAGCTATTCCCTTGGGCCCGCTACGCGGGCCTGTTCTCTTGCCCGCGTAGCGGGCTGCCAGACAATAGACCCCGGCTTCAGCCGGGGGGACCGTGCGGGCGGCGCGAGAACGAGCCCGCGTCAGCGGGCGGCAGATTCCTTCGGCAGCGTGTACCGCTTGATGCCGAACTCCTTGCCGACGTCGTCCATCACCGCGATCGACAGGGACTTCACGAGCTGGTCGATCGAGAGCTCGAGGTCGTACGTGAAGTGCGACGTCTTCGCGCGCGCGACGTCGCCGCGGGGGATGGTGAACGACTGTGTGCGCTGCTCGACTTCGCTCATGACGCCGAGGACGCCGCCGGTGGCGAAGAAGACGGAGAACGTTCCCGACTCCTCGGGGCCGCGCGGCAAGGTCGTCAGGCTGCCGATCGGGATGCGGATCTTCAGCGGCACCGTCCAGCGGTTCCTGCCGGTCTTCTTGACCGTCCCCACCGCCACGTCGAACGGAATCTGCGCGCTCGAGCCCTCGACCTTCTGGAACAGGTTCGAGCGCACGCGGTCCTTGATCTGCGTCGTCTCGGACTTTTCGACGAACTGCTTCCGCGCCCGCACGACGTGGGCCGGATTCTTCGTCGTGACGACGATCTTGCGCGCGGCGTCCTTCCCCGTCGCCGTGGCCCTGTACGCGAGCGAGTAGTAGGTCTCGAGGTCGTCGCCGACCCGGGGGAGCAGCTTCGCGATGCCCGTGCTCCCCCATGCGCTGAGACCGCCGGTCGCGACCGCGACCTCATCCAGCGCCGAGGACTCATTCATCAGGATCCCGTTGCCGAGTCTCGCACGGGCGAGATCCTGCTCGAGCGTGCTCACCATGCGGTCCTGGCCCGAGATCGACGGATCGTTGCTGCTCGTGTTCAGCAGCCCTTCCGGATGGAGCGTGTAGATCGTCACGCCGTTGGCGTTCGCCTTGGCGATGAGCGACTGCCGATACTGCGTCGTGTCCAGTTCCTGCCTGTATTGGGTCGGAACGGCTCCGCCGAAGTAATGGGCCCCCGCGTACAACCCGAAGCGGCGCGGGGCCATGATCAGGATCTTGCGTGCGTCCGCGCCGGAGATGCTCTGGATGAGCGACTCCAGCGCCGCGGTCTTCTGGCGGATCAGGAAGAGCTCCCGCCGTGCCGCAGCCAGCTCGGACATGGACACGGGTGTACTGTTGCCCGGCGGGGGGAATCCGAGCTCGGTAAGCGCTTCCTCGTACTCCTTCTCGAACGACGCCGCCTCGGCGAGCACGAACCTGCTCTCGTCGTAGGTATTGCCCTCGACGCCGGTCATTTCTTTCTCCAGCGCGGCGAGCGTGGTGTCGATGCTGGCCATGTCGTCCGTGAACGGTTGGCGGATGCGCGTCGCGCGCACGAAGGTGACGATCGAGACCTGATCGCCTTTCTCGACCGTGCGCCGCAGCAGGGTGCGGAGGGAGTCGAAAAACTCCTTCGCCCGGAAGTTGGCGAGGGTGAGTGGCTCGATGAACAGCACGATCGAGCGCCGCAGCCGCGGCGGAGCCTCGGCCTTCACGGACGAGCTCACAGCCGCACTCCCGGGCGCCGCTTCGACCGCCGCCGTCCCGGCGGAGCCCGCCGAAACGTACTCCGAGAAGTTCGTGATCGGCTGGGCCTTGCCGTTCTCCCGGATCTCGAAGTCCTCCGCCCGCAGCCCGGTCACGCGGTTCCCCTGCTTGTCCGTGACGTGAACCTCGACGTTGACGATCGAGACC
Source organism: uncultured Acidobacteriota bacterium (assembly GCA_963821585.1). Taxonomy (GTDB): domain Bacteria; phylum Acidobacteriota; class Thermoanaerobaculia; order Gp7-AA8; family Gp7-AA8; genus QHVT01. Next base: position 62,625 of record CAWGEI010000005.1, on the reverse strand, counting down.
TCGATCGATTCCCCGATGCGCGTGTCCTGCGCGGACGCGGTACAGCAGAGAACGACGACTGCGAACAGCGTCCACACGCGAATTCGTGACACGAGACCTCCCGGATGCTGCTTGTTTGTGATGGACATAATGATGACAGAATGCGGGCCGTCCCATGCTCGCGTATCTCGCTGCCCTTCGTGAGTCTCCCATCTCCTTGACCCGCGGCCAGAAAATCCTCTTCAACATTCTTGCAGTCGCGATTGCGCTCACCCGCTTTCCCGCGCTGTCGATGACGCTTCACGACTGGGACGAGACCCTGTTCGCGTTCGGCGTGAGCGAATACGACGTCAAGCCGCACCACCCCCATCCGCCCGGCTATCCGCTCTTCATCGCCGCGGCGAAGGTCGCGCGGCTCTTCACCGACACCGATTTTCACGCGCTGCAAGCCGTGGCCACGCTGGCGTCGATGCTGGTCTTCCCCGCGGCATTCCTCCTGGCCCGCGAGCTGCGTTTCCGGACGCCGTTCGCGTTCAGCGTGGCGGCGATGACCGCGTTTCTGCCGTCCGTCTGGTACCACGGCGGTACCGGCTTGAGCGACGTCCCCGCCCTGGCGCTGATCCTGTTCGCGGCGGCTCTGCTGCTGCGCGGCGGACGCAGCTCGAGTGCCTACCTGGCCGGCGCGCTCCTCACCGCCCTGGCGTGTGGCATCCGCCCGCAACTCCTCCTCGTCGCCGCGCCCCCCGCGCTCCTCGGCGCCTTCGCGTTGCGCCGGATGAAGACTTTCGTTCTCTCGTGGCTCGCCGCCGCGGCGGTCGTCTTCCTCGCTTATCTCGGCGCGGCGTACTACTCCACCGGCTTTCCTGCCGCCTACCTCGAGGAAGTGCGCTACATCCAGAAGCACCTCCGCGAGACCGACTCCTTCCGCAATCCGTACCGCACGCCGCTGCGCGAACTGGCGCCGCGCGTGTTTCTCTATCCGCAGGGAGGCGGGCGAGCGCGGTTCGCGGTGGTGATTCTCGCTGCCGTCGCGCTCCTCGACGCGCTCGTGCGGAGACGGTGGAGCATCGCCGTGCTCCTGGTCATGTTCCTGCCGATGGCGGTCCTCACCTGGCTGATGCTCGACATGTCGGCGCTGGCGCGCTACGCGATCGCCTATCTGCCGCTGCACGCATTCCTCGCCGTCGCGGGTGCGGAGGCCGTCGCGCAGCTCGTGCCGTCGCGCGCGCGCCTGCCGCTTTTCCTGGTCCTGTCGGGGTTCGTCACCTGGTCGCTTGCCAAATGGACATGGCCGGCGCTGCGCTTCGCGCGCACCGAGCCGGCCCCGGCCGTCGCTGCATTCCAATGGATCCGGACGAACGTCCCCAAAACCGGGCCCCGCGTCTACGTGCAGGTGAATCTCGCCTACCACGCGGCGTATGTCATCGGCGACTATGACTACCGCATCGTTGGCCATGACGAAGAGTTGCCGGCCGAGGATCTGGTGGCCGGGAATTACTACCTCTTCGAGGGCGAGCGGCAGCATCCCGGCATCCGCATGTTCACGCGCAAGCGGGAGCAGCTCTTCGAGATCACACGGCCGCGCTTCTTCGAGATCGGTGTCGTCCCGATGCGCCGCATCATTCGCTGGTCCCGCGGCTGGCACCTGCTCGAGACCGACGGCCGGAACCACTGGCGCTGGATGCAGCGCGAGGGCGAGATCCTCCTTTCCCCCGCGCTTTACGGGCAGGGAGAGCTGCGCCTGAGACTGCATGCGCCCGTGGATGCGACGCCGAGGCCGCCGGTGATCACCTTGACGTGGAACGGGACCGTGATCGATCGCCGGACCGCGCCACCGAACGGCAAGCTGGATCTCCGGTACATCCTGCCGAGCCATCGCGAAGGCGCGAACCAGCTGCTCCTCGCGACCGACCAGCCCATCCGGCCGAAAGATGACGGTCGCGAGCTCGGGTTGAGCCTCGAAGCAATCTCCTGGTCCGAGCCGGCGGCCACGCCCTTGCAGTAGACTCAGCACCCGAGTGCCCGACGAAGAAGACACAGATCGGTTTGACCGCACGCTCTCCATGCGGCGCATGCCTCCGCGCCCCCAGCCGGAGGCTGTCGTCGACAAGCGCACGGTCGACCGGCGCGAAGGCAACGCCCGCATCCTGGTCGGGACGATCATCGTCATCGCCGTGCTGCACTTTGCGCGACCCGTGGTCGTGCCGGTCGCGCTCGCGGTGCTCTTCGCATTTCTTCTGACGCCGATCGTCATCCGCCTGGAGCGCACCATCATCCGCCGCACCGGCGCCATCGTCCTCTCCCTCGGCCTGACGACGATCGCCCTGGGATTCGGCGGCTGGTGGATCTACCAGCAGTTGAACTCCGTCGCAAAAGAGCTGAGCAGCGCGGCGACCAGCGACAACGTCGACCGCAAGCTGGCGTCGATCCGCAAGCGCGCCGGCCAGTTCACCCTGCTCGAAGACGCGCTGCAGCGCGTGGCCGCCGTCGGCGAGACACGCGAGCGCGAGCAGCTCAAGGTGCGCGTCATCCCGGAGCGGAAGACGCTCGCCGAGCGTTACGAGGAAGTGGCGCCGAGCGTCGAGGGTGTCGCCGCGACGTTCCTCGTCGTCGTGGTCGTCTTCTTCCTCCTCCGCGACCGCGAGCAATTGCGGGACAAACTGCTGCGCGTCGCGGGACGCGCCCATCTCACCGTGACGACCCAGGCCATCGGCGAGACGTCGCAGCGCATCAGCCGTTACCTGCTCACGATTGCGTTGTTGAACATCGGGTTCGGTGTGCTCATCGGCATCGGCCTGTGGATGTTGCGCGTGCCGCACGCCGCGCTGTGGGGTGTGCTCGCGGGATTGCTGCGCTTCATCCCGTACATCGGCGCGGTGCTCAGTGCCGCGGCGCCGACGTTCCTCGCGTTCGCCGTCTTTCCGAACTGGTACTCCTCCCTCGCCGTCCTCGGCCTGTTCGTCTTCAGCGACCAGCTGATCGGCGGGTTCATCGAGCCGATCGTCGTCGGACATCGCGTCGGGGTATCTCCCATAGCCCTGTTACTCGCGGCGATTTTCTGGGGCTGGCTCTGGGGTCCGGTCGGCCTGCTGCTCGCGACACCGATCACCGTGTGTCTCACCGTCGGCGGCGAGTTCATCCCCGCGCTGCGGATCTTCTCGATCATGTTCGGCAGCGAGGACCCGCTGGAGGGCTACCTCAGCTACTACAACCGCCTGCTCCTGCGCGACAGAACGGGCGCGATCGCCATCGCCGACCGGTACGCCGAGGCCTCGACGATGGAGGAGATGTTCACGGACCTCTTCATCCCGACGCTCACGTTCGCGCAGGAAGAGCTCGACCGCAAGCGCATCACCCAGGCGCACGATCACTTCATCAAGGACGTCGTGCGCGAGCTGATCATCCGTTTCGGCGACCGCAACGCGGGGACGCCCGATCCGACGAAGCACATCGTCGCCGTCTCCGTCGCCGGCGAGCGCCTCTCCCTCGGCACGCTGATGCTCACCCAGCTGCTGCGGACCGAGGGGTATACGGCGGATTACTTCACCGACCTGCCGGAGCCCGAGCTGATCGCGTTCATCAACGAAGTGAAGCCGGAAGCCGTGTTCGTCTCCTGCACGAACCCCGACCACCTCGGCCAGGGCCACGCGATGCTGCAGCTCCTGAACGCGAACTTCCCCGAGCTGGCCATCGTGGCCGGCGGCTCCGCGTTCTCGCGCGACCGCCAGAAGACCCTCAAGGCCGGCGCGAGCTACGTGCCCTCGACGCTCAAGGAAGCGAAGGAAGACTTCCTCGCCCAGCGCCGTGGCGCGCGCAAGAAGAGCGGCCGGCTGACCTTCAGCGGCACGCGCTTCCGCGTGCCCCCGCCGGCTTGATCAGGGGGCGGGGGGCAGGGCGCGGGGGGCAGGAGATGAATCTGAGGTCTCTCGGCCCCCGTCCCCTCTCCCCGCGCGTGAGCGTGGGGAGAGGGTGGCGCGAAGCGCCGGGTGAGGGGACGTGCCTCGAGCGAGGAGCGACCCCTCACCCTAACCCTCTCCCCACGCTCGACGCGCGGGGAGAGGGGACTTCCCTCCGAGCGCCACCGTCTTGGGCTACGGGTTCTAATCCTCAATCCTCAATCCTTCATCCTCAATCCCGGCCTCAGCCGGGTGGCCAGCCGAAGTTGCGGCCGCCGAGGATGTGGACGTGGATGTGGAACACCGTCTGGCCCGCGCCTTCGCCGTTGTTGACCACCAGGCGGTAGCCGTCATCGTGCAGCCGCAGGTCGCGCGCGATCTCCGATGCCCGTACGAGCGTCGTGCCGATCGTCGCGGCGTCCGCGTCCGTGAGGTCGTTCAGCATCGGGATGTGCTTGCGCGGGATCACCAGCACGTGCGTCGGGGCCTGGGGGTTGATGTCGTGGAAGGCGACGACGTCGGCGTCTTCGTGGACCTTCTTCGCCGGGATCTCGCCCGCGGCGATGCGGCAGAAGAGGCACTTATCGTGGCTCGGCATGCGCGGATAATACGACGACGCGCGGAATCCCGGCGAGGTCAGGAAGGAACTCCTCGACGTCGTATCGCTTCGCCGCGGCCAGCGTGCGGATCGCTTCCTCCTGCCCGTATCCCACTTCCAGGATCAGGCAGCCGCGCGGCTCCAGGCGCGCGTGCGCCTCGTCGAGAATCCGCTCGATGATCTCCGTGCCGGCCGGCCCGGGCGTCAGCGCCATGCGCGGCTCGTGAATGCGCACCTCGACCGCGAGCTGCCGGTACTCCCCGAGCGGCACGTACGGCGGATTCGACACGATGATGTCGAACGTGCCGCGGACGCTCGCGAGCACGTCCGACGCCGCGAGCATCACGTTGGACTCCAGCCGCGCCTTGTTCGTCGCCGCGAGCGCGAGTGCGTCGAGCGATCGATCGACGCTCAGCACCTGCAGGTCCGAGCGCTCGCGCTCGATGGAGATCGCGATGCACCCGGTCCCCGTGCCGATGTCGACCACGTGTCCGTGCGCAGGCGCGCGCTCGATCGCCGTCTCCACGAGCAGCTCCGTCTCCGGGCGCGGGATCAGCGCGCGCGCGTCGACCAGGAAGTCGCGCGAGTAGAACTCCGTGTGCCCGCGGATGTACTGCAGCGGCTCGCCCGCGTAACGCCGCGCGAGCCGTGCGTCGAGCTGCGTGGAGTCCACTTCCAGCTCGCCGTGCGCGTACAGATACGCGAGCGACCGGTCGAGAAGATCGGAGAGCAGGAGATCCACATCCCGCGGATTGATGCCGCGGCGGAGCGCGTCGTCCCTGCGGTGCGCGCGGAGCTCATCCAGGCGTCGAAGTGTCATACGTCAGCGCCAGGAACGCGTCCTCCAGCGCCGCATCCTTCTTCAGCTCCGCGGTCGTGCCGCTCGCGACGATCCGGCCGCGGTTGATGATGGCGATGCGGTCGCACACCGCTTCCGCCACCGACAGCGTGTGCGTCGTCAGGAACACGGTCTTTCCCGCATTCGCGAGGTTGCGGAACAGCACCTTCACCTGTTTCTGCGCGAGCGCGTCCAGGCCGACCATCGGCTCATCGATCACCAGCACCGTGGGGTCGTGGACCAGCGCCGAGACGAGCACGAGCTTCTGCTTCATCCCGTGCGACAGGTTCTCGATGCGGGCGTCGATCCAGTCGCCGAGGTCGAAGTAGCGGAGCATCTCGACCGCGCGCGGCTCGCACTCGCTCCATGGCCGCCGGTAGAGGTCGGCGACGAAGTGCAGCAGCTCGCGGCCGGTGAGCTTCTCGTAGAGGTACGGCCGGTCGGGCACGTAGCCCATGATCGATTTTGCCCGCACGGCGTCGTGGATGACGTCGACTCCGTTGACCACCACGGAGCCGCTGGACGGCAGGGATAAGCCCGCCACGATGCGGATGGTGGTGGTCTTTCCGGCCCCGTTCGGTCCGAGGAAGCCGAAGATCTCACCGGCCGCGGCGGTAAGGCTGAGGCCATCCACGGCCGTGAAATCGCCGTATCTCTTTGTGAGATCTTGGATTTCGATCATCCCGCGGCAGGGTATCATCGCCCTCGGGCAACCTTCAGTCCTGACGCCCGTAGAATCGAATGGCAGAACGTGTTCAGCTCGATGACCGCGCCCTCGTGGAGCGGATCCTCGGCGGCGAAAGGGACCTGTTCACGACGCTGGTGGGCCGCTACGAGAAGCGGCTCGTCAATTACGTGTACCGGATCACGCATCGCTACGAAGACGCGCACGATCTGGCGCAGGAAATTTTCGTGAAGGTTTATCTCGCACTCGATCGCTACGATCCGAAGTATCAGTTCTCGACCTGGCTGTTCCGGATCGCGCAGAACAGCGCCATCGATGCGCTGCGGAAGAAGTCGATCTCCGAGGTGCCGCTGGCGCGGCCGACCGAGGAAGAGCCGAGCGGGAAAGAGCGCGAGTTTGCCGACGACGGCATTTCTCCGTACCGCGCGCTCAAGAACAAGCAGCTCAGCGCCGCGATCGACAAGGCCGTCGAGCAGTTGCCGTCCGATTATCGCGAGCTCATTCAGCTCCGCCACTTCGCGGAGCTCTCGTACGAGGAGATCGCTTCGATGAAGAAGCTCCCCCTCGGCACGGTCAAGAACAAACTGTTCCGAGCGCGGAATTTGCTGAAGGAATCGCTCGGATCTTTCGTGGAACCTTTATGACATGTGAGGAATACCTGCAGGATCCGGAGGCGAACGCGGCTCACCTCGAGTCGTGCGCGGAGTGCCGCGCGCTCGAGGAGGACTTCGCGCTGCCGCTCGAGATCGAGCATCGTCCCATCCGTGTGGACGCGCTGCCGCTGGCGTCCTGGGAAGGCTCGTCGCACCGCACGTGGCCTCTGGTCGGCGCGGGCCTGGTGTCGGCGCTGACGCTGGCGATCGTGCTCTCGGCGTATGCAGGGATCTCTCCGATCACGGTCGTCACGTCGTCGATGCCGTCGCTCGAAGCGCTGCTCACGTTCTTGCAGCTGACCGGGCGCGCGATCGGCGGACCGCTCGTCGCGGTGCTGTTCGTGGCCATCAATACCATCCTGTACTTCCTGCTGCGCCGCGCGCCGAAGGGAGTCGATGTTTAGACGGCTCGTCGTTCCGCTGACCGTCGTTGCGGCGCTGGTGGCGCTGTTCGCGGTCGTTCTGCCGACCGGGGCGAAGGGGCAGTCGCGGACGACGACCTCGGACACGCACTTCGTCGACGAGAACGCGACCATCGACGAGCCGGTCCTCGGCACGGTGCAGGTCTACGGCGGGACGCTCCTGCTGCGGGAAGTGATCGCTGGCGATCTGCTGGTCATCGGCGGGAAGGTGACGTTCGCGGGGAACGGACGCGTGCAGGGAAACCTGATCCATGCGGGCGCGACGCTGATGGGTGCGGAAGGGCGCGTGGGTGGCCGGATCTACCCGCTGGCGTCGCTGGAAGGGGCCGCGGGCGCGCTGACGAAGAATGCCATCATCGCCTCGCTGGTGCTGGTGTGGCTGATCGCGGCGATCGTGGTGACGCTCATGAGCGGCCGTGAGATCCGCCTGTCGTCCGTCGAAGTGCGCACCAGCGCGCTGCACTGCTTCGTCCTCGGCCTCGTCGCGCTGACCAGCTTCGTCCTCACCGCGATCGCGTTCAGCTACCTCGTGCCGTACGTCGTCGGCATCCCGCTGCTCGCCGCGCTGGCCGTGTTCGCTCTGCTGACCAAGATCTACGGCATGATCGCCGTCTTCCACGCGGTGGGCACCCTGATCGCCGGCGCGCGCTCGCGCGGTCAGCTCGAGCAGCGGAAGTGGCTCCGCGGCGACCTGGCCATGGTCGTGATCGGCGTGTTGCTTCTCGGTTCGTTGCGCTTCATCCCCGTCGTCGGAACCATCCTCTGGTCCCTGTCCAGCATCTTCGGCGTCGGCGTAGCCCTCGCGACCAAATTCGGCCGCCGCGAGCCCTGGTTCCTCGAATTCCGCGCCGCCAGCGCGTGAGGTCTTGCATTCACCACAGGCCCCGCACCGGCGAGCCGCCGGTGGACCGGCCGGCTGGCAGCCGGCGCGCCTTCCTGCGTCTGCTCGTGCGTCGTTCGCCTTCTCGACGAGCGGGGTGAGGGCACATGTGGAGCGCCGGCCGCTGGCCGGCCGGTCCACCGGCGGCTCGCCGGTACGGCCTACGGCTGCCACAACGCGGGGTTTCAGAGGCGTGTGCCCAGGTGTCATCCAAGGTGTCATCCTGAGCTGCGTAGACAGCGAAGGACCTTCCACGTGGCAGGGGGGAAGGTCCTCCGCGTCTACGCGACTCAGGATGACACCGGCACTCCATAAATGCTGCGCGGAGCTCTGGCGAGCTGGAAAAATCGTCGAACGAGTTAATTCCAGCATTTTCGTGCTGGTCCGGCATTTCTGGAGCTGGCCGCAGCATTATTTTGTTGGCCGCAGCATTATTTTGCTGGCGCCAGCATTTTCCTGCTGTTTCCAGCACATTTGAGCTGGCCACAGCATCGTGGAGCTGGCTCCAGCATCATTTTGCTGATTCCAGCTCACTCGAGCTGAAATCGGAGGTTGTCGACGATCGCCTTCGCGAATTCGCTTGTTTTCAGCTTGGTCGCGCCTTCCATCTGGCGTTCGAGGTCGTAGGTGACCTTTTTCTGCTGGATGGTTTTGGCGATGCCGTTCTCGATGGCGTCGGCGGCTTCCCACCACTTCATGTGGCGGAGCATCATCACGGCGCTGAGGATCAGCGAGCCGGGGTTGATGACGTCCTGGTTGGCGTATTTGGGCGCGGTGCCGTGGGTGGCTTCGAAGATCGCCACTTCGTCGGACTCGTTCGAGCCCGGCGCAATGCCGAGGCCGCCGACCTGGGCGGCGAGGGCGTCGGAGATGTAGTCGCCGTTGAGGTTCGTGGTTGCGAGCACCGAATACTCGGCCGGGCGCAGCAGCACCTGCTGGAACATGGAGTCCGCGATGCGGTCCTTGATGACGATCTTGCCGGCGGGCGCGGGGCCGCTCAGCTCGGACTCGGGGATGGTCACATCGCCGAATTCGTCCTTCGCGAGCTGGTAGCCCCAGTCTTTGAACGCCCCTTCCGTGAACTTCATGATGTTGCCCTTGTGGACGAGCGTCACGGAGTCGCGCTTCGCGGCGATGGCGTATTCGATGGCCTTGCGCACAAGGCGCTTCGAGCCGAACTCGGACATCGGCTTGATGCCGATCGCGGAGTTTTCGCGGATCTTGCCCGCCGTGCGGCGTTCCATCGAGTTCAGGAAGTTGATCACCTGGTTCGCCAGCTCCGACCCCGCCGGCCACTCGATCCCCGCGTACACGTCTTCCGTGTTCTCCCGGAAGATGACCATGTTCACCTTCTCCGGCTCGCGCACGGGGGAAGGCACGCCCGTGAAGTACCGCACGGGGCGCACGCACGCGTACAGGTCGAGGACCTGCCGCAGCGTCACGTTCAACGACCGGATGCCGCCGCCGACCGGCGTGGAGAGCGGCCCCTTGATCGAGACGCGGTAGTGCGCGAGATGGTCCAGCGTCTCCTGCGGCAGATACTCGCCGAACTGCTGGAAGGCCTTGTCGCCCGCGAACACCTCATGCCAGTGGATCTTGCGCTTCCCGCCGTACAGCTTCTCGACCGTCCCGTCGACGACGTACCGCGTCGCGCGCCAGATGTCCGGACCCGTACCGTCGCCCTCGATGAACGGGACGATCGGGTCGTCAGGAACGACGATCTTGTTGTTCTCGTAGCCGATGCGAGTGCCGGAGGCGGGAGGTGCGATGCGGTCTGCCATTTGGCGCCGCACTCTAGCTGAACCGTCACGACCCTCGCAATACGGGGTCTCAAAGTCGCAAAGTCTCAAAGAGATGCTGCGACAGCAGCCGTTCGTCTTCTTCTTTGAGACTTTGAGACTTTCCGACTTTGAGACTCCCCGATCAGCGACCGCAACACGCGCAAATTGCGCTGGTCCGAAATCGTCTCCACGTCCTTCGGCGTCTCGATCACCTTCGGGATGCGCGCGAACCGCGGGTCGTTGAGCAGGAAGCGGAACGGCTCCAGTCCGAGCTCGCCTTCGCCGATGTGGGTGTGGCGGTCGACGCGGGAGCCGAGGAGTTTCTTCGAGTCGTTGAGGTGGAACGCGCCGACGTTGTCCAGGCCCACGTGGCGGATCAGCTCGTCCATGGTTCGCTCGTACGCGTCGCGCGTGCGCATCTCGTAGCCGGCGGCGAACACGTGACAGGTGTCGAAGCAGATGCCGACGCGCTTGGGATCGTCGACGAGCCGGATCATGCGGCCCAGCTCCTCGAACGTGCAGCCGACGCACGTGCCCTGTCCCGCGCCCGTCTCCAGCAGCGTGACGACGCGATGGTGCGGGATTGCCGCATGGACCTGGTCCAGCGAGCGGGCGATGCGGTCTACCCCTGCAGCGGAGCCCGCGCCCAGGTGCGCACCGGGGTGGAGGACGACGGCGTGAATGCCGAGGCGTTCGGCGCGATCGAGCTCGTCGATCAGCGCGGCGATCGACTTGCGGTGGAAGTCCTCGTTTGTTCCCGCGAGGTTGATCAGATACGACGCGTGCGTGAGCAGCGGCGCCACGTTGCGCTGCGACGCGAACGTCGCACAGTGCTCGTCCGTGAGCGTCTTCCCTAGCCACTGGTTTCCGTTCTTCGCGAACAGCGCCGCGGCGGTTGCGCCGATGGCGGACGCGCGCTCGAAGATCGTGTGCAGCCCTCCCTGCGTCGAGAGGTGTGCACCGATGAGATCGCCGGGAGCATGGGGGAAGGTGAAGCGGGACATGGGCGCGATCAGAACGCGCTACTGCAGTTTGAAATTCACCGTCACCGTGTAATACACGTCGATCGGCTCGCCGCGGAACGTTGCCGGGCGGAAGCGCCAGCGGCTCACCGCGCGGCGCGCTTCGTCGCCGAGGCCGTGGGGGAGGTCCTTGAGGATCTCGACGTTGTCGATCGTACCGTCGCGGCGGACGATCCCGCGGACCACGACGGCGCCGGCGACGCCCGCGCGTCGCGCGGCGGGCGGATAGCGCGGCACGACGCGATCCAGCTCCTCGGGTTGCGTTCCGCCGGGAGGCACGGCGCTGTAGACGCCCGTGGAGCGCTCCACCGGCTCCGGTTCGGGCTGCGTTTCGGTGATCGGCGGAGGCTCCGCGACGGCGGTGTCGGCGACGGGCGGCTGCGTTTCGGTCGCGGCGGTCCCGGTCTGCGGCAGGCTCGCGGTCCGGACGTCGAGCTGGCGCGTGCCGGACGCGCTGAGGTCGATCGCGTCGACGTTCGCGTACGCGATGGCCTTGCCGTGCTCGACGACGTAGAAGTCGTGATCGCGCGTGTAGACGACGACCTGCGTGCCCGCCGCGATCTCTCCCATCAGCGGATAGAAGATGCCCGGGCCGGCGTAGAGCTGGACGCGATCGGTGGCTTCGCCCTGCAGCGGCGGCAGTTTCCGGATCGCCTCGTACCGCTGCATCCGCCGTTGCACCTCGGCCGTCTTCTCCAGCGCGGAGCGCTCGGCCCAGCCGACCAGGCCGTCCGCGGTCTGCACGCGGACCCACGCGCCGCGGTCCTCGAGCAGCGTGAGGCGGTCGCCGCTCGTCGGCGTCGCCACGACGGGCGCGCGCGCCTGCGGCTCGGTGCGCATGCGGACGCGCGCCGGCAGCACCGTCAACGTCTCGACCGCCGCCGCTTCCTCGCTCTTTCCTCCGCCCGATCTGAGGATGATCAGGGCGAGGAGTGCGAAGAAGACGACGGCCAGAAAGATGACGACGACGAGGCCGCGGCCGTGGCGTGTGTGAGCGTCTGCCATTTCAGTTGACAGTTTGCAGTTGGCAGTTGGCAGGAGAGGGAGAACGCCGGGGGTGTGCGGGCTCTCCTGTCAACTGCCAACTGTCGACTGCCTACTTCTTCATCAAGGTATACATGATCGCCTTCTGCACGTGCAGGCGATTCTCCGCTTCGTCGTAGATTACGGATGCCGGGCTGTCGATGACTTCGGCCGCGACTTCCTCGCCGCGGTGGGCGGGGAGGCAGTGCATGAAGATCGCGTCCTTCTTCGCCGAGGCCATGTGGCGGGCGTCGACCATCCAGCCGTGGAAGTCGCGGTTGCGCTTCTCGGCCTCGGCTTCCTGTCCCATCGACGCCCACACGTCGGTCTCGACGATGTCGGCGTCTTTGATGGCTTCGTCCATCGAGTTCGTGAGGATCACTTTCGTTCCCGCCTCGCGCGCGGCTGCCTGCGCCTCCGCCACGACCTCGGCGTTCGGGGCGTAGTCCGCGGGAGTGGCTACAGCGATGTCCATGCCCACCTTCGGCGCGGCGACGAGGAGCGAGTGGGCCATGTTGTTGCCGTCGCCGACGTACGCCATCTTGCGGCCCTTGAGATTGCCGCCGAACCTCTCCCACGCGGTGAAGTAGTCGGTCATCGACTGGCAGGGGTGCGAGAGGTCCGTGAGTCCGTTGATCACGGGTACGGTCGCGTACTCGGCGAGGTCGGTGACGGTCTTGTGCGCGAAAGTGCGGGCCATGATGCCGTCGACGTAGCGCGAGAGCACGCGCGCGGTGTCGGTGATCGGCTCGCCGCGGCCGAGCTGGATGTCGCGCGAGGAGAGGAACAGCGCGTGGCCGCCGAGCTGGTACATCCCCACCTCGAACGAGACCCGCGTGCGCGTCGACGATTTCTCGAAGATCATCGCCAGCGTCTGCCCCGCCAGCGCGGTGCGGTACTGGTCCTTGTCTTTCTTCATGTCCGCGGCGAGGCGGAAGAGCTCCAGGACCTCGTCCGCGGTGTAGTCGGTTACTTCGATGAAGTCTTTGTGTTTCATGTCGCGTCGTATTCTATTGCGCACGAATGGCCTACCAGGTCCCGATGATCGAGGTCGCGGTGATCGTCGCTCTCGCACGCGCCGAGCCCGAGGAGCACTTTCTCTATCTGGCGCCGTACGCGGAGCGGCGCGACGGCCCGGAGTCCGTCGCCGACTATCTCAACGGGAGGCGGCGCTTCTTCCCTATGGTCTGCGCCGGCGTGCCGAAGATGCTCAATCGCGACCAGGTCCTCTGGGTACGCTACGAGAAGCTCCCGGACATCGTGGACCTCGACTCGACGATGATCGAGAAGCTGACCATCCTCGAGCTCGCGGACGGCACGCGCATCGAAGGAATGATCCCCATCGGCGACCGCCCCCGCGAGTCCTCGCGCATCTCGGACGTGCTGAACGATCAGACGGAGTCGTTCGTGCGCATCGACGCCGAGGACGACACGTACTTCGTGAACAAGAGCTTCATCAGGACGGTAATCCCGCGCTGACCTGTCATCCTGAGCCGCGTAGACGGCGAAGGATCCCGTGCGTTGAGCGCGTCGTATGCTTCGGCGGGGGATTCTTCGCCGTCTACGCGGCTCAGAATGACAGGGTGGTGCGGCCCTCTTCGCGCAGCTTGATCAGGTGCGCGGTCAGCTGGATCTCCGCGGCGCCGTGGAGCTGAGGGTTGAGCACCGGATAGACGCGCTTGCGCAGGTCCTGCAGCGTCTGCGCGCCCGCGGCGATTGCGGCGAGGATCTGGCGCTCGCGGGCCAGACGGTGGGTGATGTACTCGTCGATGAGCGCGACGGCGTCGTCGCGGGTGGGACCGTGGGCGGGGTGGATCCGTTTCGGGTTGCGCTCGCGGAGGATCTGCAGGGAGCGGAGGTAGTCGCCCATGTGGCCGTCGGGAGGGAAGATGGCGGTGGTGCCGGCGCCGAGGATGGTGTCGCCGGTGAAGAGGTCGCCCTCGGACGTCAGATAGCACACGTGCTCGTTCGTGTGGCCGGGGGTGGCGATCACTTCGACCTCGACGCCGCCGATGGACAGGACTTCTCCGCCTTCGACGCGCTGGTCGACCTTGTCCAATCCGCTATCGAGGACGTTGCGCGGCGCGATGATCCGCGCGCCGGTGCGCTGTTTCAGGGGCACCGCGGCGGGCGCGTGATCGCCGTGGCGGTGGGTGATGAGGATGGTCTCGAGACGCGGCATCGCGGCGTGAATCGCATCGATGTGCGAGCCGATCGCGGGACCGGGGTCGAGGACCGCCGTCTCGCCGAGGAGGTAGGTGCGCGTGCCGTCGAGGGTGAACGGGCCGGGGTTCGGGGCGGTGATGGAGCGGATGTCCATGGTCACTTCAGCGTTGGTTTGCCATCCACGAGCACGGGGATGATCGGCTCGACGGTGATGCCGCGGCGCGACTCGATCAATGCGTCGATGCTGTCGAAGCCGCACAGCGCCTCGAGGTTGCGCAGGGTGGGAAAGACCATCTGCATCTCGCGGGCGGCGTGTTTCGCGAGCGCTGCTTCGGGATGGATCCAGGTGACGTCGACGGACTCGTGGTCCTCGGCGGTCGCGATCGTGTCGCGGGGGGCCCTGGCCAGGTAGAAGTACGTGTCGAAGCGTTTCGGGACGCCGATGGGCGTGATCCAGCGGGAGGTGAGGATGAGGGTCCCGGGATCGAACGGCGCCTCGGCCAGCAGGTGCCGGATGGATGTGCTGCCGGCGAGGAGGCGCCGGCGTTTGTGCTCCGGGTCTTCGAGCGGCGCGGCGAGCCAGACGCCGGTCTCTTCGAAGGTCTCGCGCACGGCGGTGACTTTCAGTCCGCCGAGCTCGTGATCGAGCTCCTCGGCGATGCCGCCGGGAAAGACCCAGGCGTTGGGCATGAACGACGCGCCGGCGTGGCGGCGCATCATCAGGATCTCGAATGGCTCGCGGAGGACGATGGCGCTCGCCGCGGGCAGGGCTGGGACTTCGTCGCTCAGCATCGGCCCTGCCATCCGACCCACTCCTCGCCATTCGGGCCGCGCTCTTTCTTCCAGATGGGGACGGTCTCTTTGATGCGGTCGATCATCATCCGGCAGGCCTCGAACGCCTCGGCGCGGTGCGGCGACGACGCGACGATCGCGATCGAGGAGTCGCCGACGATGAGGTGGCCGAGGCGGTGGAGGATGGCGAGGGCGACGTCGGGGTAGCGAGCGGCGATCTCGCGCACGATCGTATCGATCTCCTTCTCGGCCATGGGACGGTAGGCGTCGTAGAAGATCGACTCGACGGCCCGGCCTTCGTGGTGGTTGCGCACGACGCCTTCGAAGAGGACGTACGCGCCGTCGGAACGGCGCATGACGCGCTCGACGAGCGCGCGGGGATCGATCGGGTCGTCGGTGAGGTAGGGCATCGTCAACCGCCGGCCACGGGGGGGATGAACGCGAGCTCGTCGCCGTCGCGAAGGATGGTCTCGGGATCGGCGTAGCTCTCGTTGACGGCGATCATCGGCGGCTGGGTGTAGTCGGCCAGCTTCGCGAACTCCCCGCGTAGCGATTGCCACACGTCGCGCGCCGTCGTCCCGTCCGCCAGCGCGAGCTCGCGGGAATCGGTCCCCGCGATGTCGCGGAGGACGGCAAAGAAGAGGAGGCGCACGGTCACGGTCCGCATTGTAGAGCGCAGAGGGCAGAGCGCAGAGGGCAGAAGAACTCGGTGGTGGGGCGGTGGCCTTCTGCGCTCTGCCCTCTGCGCTCCGCGCTCTGATCTAGAATGTTCGGCCGCATGTTTACGCCCACGACCATCGTTTCCGAGGCGCTGGAGAAGCACCCGAAAGCGCGCTGGGTCTTCGCGGCGTATCACCTCGGCGGCTGCAACGGCTGCAGCCGCGCCAACGATGAGACGCTCGCGGAGGTCGCGGAGGGGTATCGCATCGAGCTGGAGTCGTTCCTGCGGGATCTGAACTCGTTGCTGGGTTCCGCCGCGCGCTGACGCGGCTCAACCCTGGTGCATCGCGCGCCGGGGGAAGCGGGGTGGTCAATATTTACCTCCTGCCGGGTGGTCAGAATTGCAACGGCCCTTCGAGGGGTGGAAAAACTTTCCACCGATCCTGTCGTCATCCCGCATGCGCTTTTTTTCACAAGCGGAGGGCGTATCTCTCTTGATTACTGGAACTTCTGCGCTTGCGCCCGCTGAAACATTCTGTTTCTGTGCTGATTGGGACGCTTCCGGTGAAGTTGGCCTACCGAATGCAGTAGGAGAGAGCACGATGAATCAGGTTTCGAAATGGACCTCGAAACCACGCTTGCGCGGGTCACACCTGACTTGCCTGCGCCAAGTGGCTGCTGCGGGCTCCCTCCTTGACTATTGGACCGATTTTGGACGATTACTCACTTAGCTTCCTTGAACCCCACCAACTGGCCGCAGCAGTCCAGCCCGATGTACCACAACGGACCCGAAAGGGTCCGTTAGTGCTTTCAGAGGAAAAGTGCTGAGTGCTGGGTGCTGAGAGAACGGCAGGCGTGACCCAGCACTCAGCACCCAGCACTCAGCACCCAGCACTCAGCACTCCTATAATCCGCCCCCGTGCCCAAGTCGAAGCGCCCCTCCCTCTTCATCATTGACGGCTCCAACAACGTCTACCGCTCCTACTACGCGATCCGTCATCTGACGAACTCGGACGGGTTTTCGACGAACGCCGTCTACGGCTTCGTCACGACGCTGAAGAAGCTGCTCAAGGACCACAACCCCGATTGCATCGCTGTGGCCTTCGACGATGGCCGGGAGACGGCGCGCACGAGCCAGTTCGCCGACTACAAGAAAGACCGCAAGCCGATGCCCGACGACCTCGTCGTGCAGGTGCCGCTGGTCTATGAAGTCCTGGACGGCTTCCGCATCCCGGTGATCCGCTCGACGGAGTGGGAGGCGGACGACTTCATCGGCTCGCTGGCGTGCTCGGCGCGCGACCGCGGCTATGACGTCGTCATCGCCACCAGCGACAAGGACTTCTTCCAGCTCGTCGGCGACGGCATCCGCCTCTACCACACCGGCCGCGAGACCATGTACGACGCCAAGGGCGTCGAAGAGGCGTTCGGCCTGCCGCCGGAGAAGGTCGTCGACGTCATGGCCATCTGGGGCGACGCCATCGACAACATCCCGGGCGTCCCCGGCATCGGCGAGAAGGGCGCGAAGGGCCTGATCCAGCAGTTCGGCTCGCTCGACGGCGTGTACGGGAGCCTCGATCAGATCAAGAAGGCGACGCAGCGCAAAGCGCTGGAGGACAACAAGGACAAGGCCTACCTCTCCAAGGAACTGGCGCGCATCAAGTGCGACCTCGATCTCGCCATCGACTTCGAGACGCTCAAGCGCACCGATCCCGACCGCCCGAAGCTGCACGACATCTTCTCCCGCCTGGAGTTCGCCTCCCTGATGCAGGAGTTTCTGCCCGAGGCGCCGCCGGTGGAGAAGGAGGTGCGGATTGCGGGGAGCGCGGAGGACGTCCGCACATTCGCCGGGCCCGGCGAGCCGATCGCGTTGTGGCTCGAGCCGGAGACGCCGGACGGCTTCGACGCCCCGATCGCCGCCTCGCTCTCCATGAAGCCCTCGGAGTCGCTGCTCGTTCCGATCGCGAAGGAGTACGGCGGCACGAGCGAGATGCACGACGCGCTGCGCGACCTCCTCGCCAGCGACCGCGTCATCGTCACGTACGACGCGAAGGCGCAGACCCGCCGTCTCCACGCCCTCGGCTGGCCCGTTCCCACGCGCTGGGAAGACGTGATGCTGATGTCGTACGTCATCAATCCCGGCCTGCCCAGCCACGCGCTGGGGAACATCGCCCGCGATCGTCTCAAGCAGGACATTTCCGCGCGCAAGGTGGTCGAGAAGACGGCCCCGCTGTTCGAGATCGACCACGAGATCGGCTCCTCGAGACTCACCCCGCTCCTGCAGTACCTCGGCGAGAAGTCCGAGGTGACGGTGGCGCTGAAGGACGTGCTCGGGCCGGAGCTGCGCCGCGACGAGGCCCTGCCGCGCATCTACGAGCAGATCGAGATGCCGCTCTTCCCCGTCCTCGGCAAGATGGAAGACCGCGGCATCCGCATCGACACCGGCCTGCTGCGCGCGATGTCGAAGACGTTCGGCGAGCAGATCGCGGACCTCGAGCGCCGCGTGTACGAGGAGGCGGGGACGGAGTTCAACATCAACTCCCCGCTCCAGCTCGGCCACATCCTCTTCGAGAAGCTGAACTACCCGGTCATCAAGAAGACCAAGACCACGAAGAGCTTCTCGACGAGCGTGGAAGTGCTCGAAGAGCTGGCCAGCCACGGCTTCGCCGTGCCGCAGCTCATCCTCCAGCACCGCGAGCTGCACAAGCTCAAGGGGACGTACATCGACGCGCTGCCGCTGCTCGTCGGGAAAGACGGGCGCGTCCACACGACGTTCAACCAGGCCGTCGCGGCGACGGGACGGCTGTCGTCGTCCGACCCGAACCTGCAGAACATCCCCATCCGTACGCAGACCGGCCGGGAGATCCGCAAGGCGTTCATCGCGGACGAGGGCTCGGTGCTGCTCTCCGCGGATTACTCGCAGGTCGAGCTGCGCATCCTCGCGCACATCTCGCAGGACGAGTCGCTGATCGAGACCTTCCGCCGCGGCGCCGACATCCACCGCGCGACGGCGTCGAAGATGTTCAACATCCCTGAGGACGAGCTGACGGTGGAGCAGCGCCGCGCGGCGAAGACGATCAACTTCGGCGTGCTGTACGGCATGTCGGCCTTCCGGCTGGCGAACGAGCTCGGGATCTCGGGGCAGCAGGCGAAGGAGTGGATCGAGGCGTACTTCTCGCGCTATCCGAAGATCCAGGAGTATCTGGACCGGACGCTGGCCGACGCGCGGAGCACGGGGAAGGTGACGACGCTGTTCGGCCGCGTGCGGTACATCCCGGAGATCCACAACCGCTCGTTCACCGTACGCGGCAACGCCGAGCGGATGGCGACGAACGCGCCGATCCAGGGCACGGCGGCGGACATCCTGAAGATGGCCATGATCGCCCTGGAGGATCGCCTCACCGCGCACGGTGCGGGCGCGCGGATGCTGCTGACCGTCCATGACGAGATCGTGATCGAGGCGCCGGAGCCGAGCGCGGCCGACGTGGCGGGGATCGTGAAAGAGACCATGGAGGGTATTTTCCCGCTGGCTGTCCCTCTCGCCGTGGATGTGCACTGGGGGAAGAGCTGGTACGACGCGAAAGAGTAGTGAGACGTCTCTGCCTCCTCGTCATTGCGGTTTGCCTCTCGTGTAAACCCGCGCCACAGCCGGCGAAGCCTGCCGCAGCGGGGCCGCAGGTGCGCGCGACGATCGTGACCATCCGGACGACGATCGACAAGAAACCGCACGATCACACCATCGTCATCGCCGGAGACCGGGCCCGCAGCACGGCCGAGCACGATGTCTGGCGGCTCTTCGACACCCGCGCGAAGACGGTCACGGTCGTGGACGACGTCGCGCGTACGGTGAAGACCGAGGCGTTGCCCGCGATCGTCGAGCGCCGCACGGCGGTGAACTCCGCCGCGCTGCCGCCGCACTACGCGCGCGCGGTGTTCGCGCGGACGAAGGAACGGCGCGAGCTCCAGGGAGTCCGCGCGGAGCAGGTGACGATCGTCTCCGGCGGCTACAAACGCGAGCTCTGGCTCGCGGAGCACTCGGCCATCCCGGACGAGCTCTTTGCCATGATGCACGCGAGCGAGACGCCGTCGTCGCCGCTCGCGCCGATGATGCGCGACGTCGACCGCGAGCTCGTCGCCGTGCGCGGCTTTCCGCTCCTCGACCGCACCACCGTTCCGGTCGGCAAAGGCGAGCTGGTCGTAGAGCGCGCGGTGGTCGCGATTTCGCAGCGGGACGTCCCGGAGAGTATGGTCGCAATTCCGAAAGGCTACGAGGACCGGACCAATGGCAGAGCCACCGCAGAAGGACTGGGAAAAGGAGCGCGGCGGAAGAATTGATCCGCTGCGGGACCCGAAGGCCCCGCTCGACGACGACGACCGCGTGGACGAAGCCATCGCGGAGTCCTTCCCCGCGAGCGACCCGCCGTCCTGGACCAGCGGCAAGGACGACTAGGTCAGCGAAGCCGCAGCACGCCCCATTGGGCGCGATCGAACACCAGCGTCCCCTCGGTCTTCCCCGAGGCGAGGTCGATCGACGCGCAGGCGTCGTTCAACTCTGCCGGCCACACGTGAATGCGCTGCTCTTCGTTCGGCGCGAAGCTCATGAAGGCGATCGTGAGCGGGATCTCCTTCCTCCCCGCGATGGCGATCTGCATCTCGCGATCGACGTGGCCGCGCGGGGTGGTGTTCGCGAACCAATGCTCGGCGGCGAGGAACTTGTCGCGCGCGGCGGTGTCCGTCGTGTCGCGATTGGTCCAGACGAACTCGCGCGTCGCGTGGCCGTCCCGGAACACCGCGGTGCCGAGTGCGGCCGAAGCGTGGAGAATCGCTACGTCTTTCCCCTGCGGCATGCACAGGCTCGCGATTCCGGTGCGCGGGCCGCGGATGGCGATGTACAGAAACGTTCCGTCGTGCTGCAGCAGCGCGTGGCCGCCGTTCGTCAGCTCGACGCGTTTCGCGGATCTCCATTCCCCGGCCGCGACCGTGCCGTCGATGACGGGTGCCGAGACGCGGGGAACGTCCAGGGTCGCGGCCAGTGCGAGTGCGAGTAGAAGCATGTTCAGTGGATCGTACAGATTGCACGCACGTCAGAGATCATCACGCCGTCTCCATTCGAGAACCAAACGGTGACGGTCTTATCGAGCGCGGAGCTCAGGTGATCACAGCACCTGCCGCGCGTCGCCAATCCGCTTCGTCGCTCCCTCGCGATCGAAGTGCTCCAGCAGCGGGATCGCGACCTTGCGGGAGATGCCGAAGAGGTCCTTGAACTGGCCGACGTCGATCGTCTCGCCCTTCTTCGTCGCGAGCTTCTCGCGCGCGGATGCGACGACGTCGCGGTGCAGGTAGATGCCGTCGGCGAGGCGCACGAGCGTTCCCTGTTTCACGAGGTACGCGATGATGCCTTCGATGACTTTTGGCCTCTGCGGAATCGCTTTGATGAGCTCGGACGTCGCGGGCGTCTGTAATCCCGCATCGGCGTACTTCAGCTCGATGGCGCGCGCGAGCTCGCCTTCCGTGCCGCCCAGCGTCTTCGAGCGCCCGGGGATGTCGAGAGCGTCGCCCTGCACCGTGGCGATGTTCTCCTTCGCCAGGTCGTTGAGTAGATAGTTCACCGGCGCGCCCGGGGGGATGAGCTTCTGCACGAACTCTCCCTTCGGCACGCTCGTCGCCATCTTGTTGTCCTTGAAGTAGCGCTCCATGAAGGCCATCGACTTGCGGCGGAAGTCGGTGAGCACGTCGTTGTGGACGAACATATTGCCGGTCTTCGCGACGTTCGGGACGCCGCGCAGTTCCTTCGTCAGCGACTCGATGCGGATGCCGGTGCGCGCCTGCAGCTCATCGAGCGATACGCCGCGGAGTCCCTGCAGCTTCGCGATCAGTTCCACGCGCTGCGGCAGCGTGCCGCTCGCGAGCGTCTCCAGGATCTCCGGACGCGTGCTGCGGCTGAGCTTCGAGAGGTGCGCGTCGAGGATCACTCCGCCGCCGATGGTGAACGCGGGCGAGTAGCGGCGTATGACGAAGCGATCGCCGGCGACGGCGACGATGGGCGATTCGAGACGGATCTGCGCGAACGCGCTCTCGCCGGGGCGTAGCTCTGTCGTGACGTCGACAAATCGAACCGTGCCGAGGAGCTCGGCGGACAGGTGGTGGAAGCGGATGCGGGTCTGTTCCTTGAGCGGCTTCGCATCGGGAAGGAGCTCGATGCGCACGGTGATCACCTGCGACGGCCGCAGCGTGTCTGGGTGCAGCACCTGATGTCCGCGGTGCAGATCCTCGAGCGCGATGTCGGCGAGGTTCATCGACGTCCGCTCGCCCGCGGACGCTTCGTCGCGCGGCTCGCTGTGGACCTGGATCGCACGCGCGCGGCTGCGTCGCGCGCTGGGGAGCACTTCCACTTCGTCCTCGACTTTCACGCGGCCGGAGTACGTCGTGCCGGTGATCACCGAGCCGAAGCCTTTCATGGTGAACACGCGGTCGATGGGCAGACGGAACACGCGCGTGCTCGCGTCGCGGTCGCCGATGGCGGAAACGGATTCGAGAATCGCCGCGCGGAGGTCGTCGAGACCGGCGCCGGTCGTGCTGCTCACCGGCACGATCGCTTTTCCTTCCAGGAAGCTCCCGGCCACGAGCTCTTCCACCTCCAATCGGACAAGCTCGAGGATGTCGCGCTCCACGAGATCGCTCTTGGTGATGGCGATGACGCCGGAGCTGATGCCGAGGAGCTTGCAGATCGCGAAATGCTCGCGGGTCTGAGGCTTGATCGATTCGTCCGCCGCGACCACGAGGAGCACGCTGTCGATGCCGCCGATGCCGGCGAGCATGTTCTTGACGAAGCGCTCGTGGCCGGGCACGTCGACGAAGCCGATCTGGAAGTCGTCGGTGAACCAGCTCGCGAATCCGAGGTCGATGGTGATGCCGCGGCGCTTCTCTTCGGGAAGGCGATCGGTGTCGATGCCGGTCAGCGCGCGCACGAGGGAGGTCTTCCCGTGATCGATGTGGCCGGCCGTCCCGACCACGCGTTTCTTGCGAGTCATTCGCGCGAATCGTACCTCGCAACGTAGGGCGTGGCTTTAGCCCGCCTCCCCCGGGGGAGGCGGGCTAAAGCCACGCCCTACGTCCGGTCGGGGTAGGCCTCCTTCAACTGCGGAGGCAGCGTTGCGTCCTGGCCCAGCGACTCCTTGAGGTCGCCCGCGTTCAGGATGGCCTGGCCGCGGAAGTGGTTGTTGGTGATCACGTACGTGTCGCGCTTCTTCGCCATCCGCTCGATGCGCTCGACCCACGGCGCGAGCTCCCGCTCGGAGTAGAGATAGTTGTAGCGCTCCCACGATTCGTCGTGCGCGAACCACTTCTCGTAGTTGCGTCCGTGGAAGCGCGCGTACGCGACGGGACCGGTCACCGTGTCCGCCGGCTTCACGGAGTCGCTGAACAGCGGCTGGTCGACGTTCACCCAGGCGACGTCGTGCTCGTCCAGGAGCTCGTAGAGCTCCGGCACCTGGAACGTCGAGTGCCGTACTTCGAGGGACTGCGGGTAGTCCTTGAAGGCGCCGAAGAGCTTGACGAGCTTCGCGCGGGACTCGGGCGTGTTCTTGAAGCTCCACGGGAACTGGATGAGGATCGCGCCGAGGCGGTCGGCTTCCATGAGAGGGTCGAGGTAGTTGCGGAACGCCTGCACGTCATCCTTCGACAGCGCCTCGGTCTCGTGCGTGAAGCCGCGATAGATCTTCGTCGTGAACTTGAAATTGTCGTTCACGGCGACGCGCTTCACCCAGCTCTTCGAGTGTGTCGGCGGAGGGATGCGATAGAACGGCGAGTTGATCTCGATGGTGTCGAAAAACTGCGCGAGATAGCCGAGTGCGTCGAACTTCGAACCGTGCGACGGGTAGACGACGCCTTCCCAATCTTTGTAGCTCCAGCCCGCCGGGCCGATGCGGATTTTGGTTGGTTCCTTCAATGGTCAATACCTTGACGCTTTTATTTGGAGTACGTCCTTCTGCGTTGCCTTCCTTTCGAAAACTATGCTAAAACCCATGCCATCGGGATCAATATGCACACCTCCAGTCGGACAGCGGCGTTCGTTGAGGGGATCGTGTTGTTCCTGCGGACTCGGAAGGGGGTCGATTCTCAACGCACTTCGTAGTATCTACCCATCAAGCGGGGGCAGGGTCGCGGCCCCCCGCACGTGACATCCGCTGCGGCAAACGTCGTTCATCAGGTAACAACAGGTTAGGAGATCAAGGTTTCATGGACACTTTCAACGACAAATCCCTCAACTGCGCCGACTGCGGACAGGAATTCATTTTCAGCCGCAACGAACAGGCGTTCTACGCCGAGCGCGGATTCACGAACGAGCCGAAGCGCTGTAAGAACTGCCGCGACAAACGCAAGACCTCCCGCGACGGGAACGGCGGTTCCGACGGCCGCTCGCGCCAGATGGTGAGCGTTACCTGCGACAGCTGCGGAATCCCGACCGAGGTTCCGTTCACGCCCGTCAGCGGCAAGCCGGTCTATTGCCGCGATTGCTACAACCAGCGCCGATCGAACAGCCGCCCTTCGAGCTGGGCCTGACAGTTCAGGAACAATCGACCCTTCCGAAGCCGGCGCCAACCGCGCCGGCTTTTTGTTGCGCTATCATCCGCGCCGCTTGAGCAAGACCTCCCTCCCTGTTGACTCCGTCCTCGATCTCATCGGCAACACGCCGATGGTCCGACTGCACCGCATCCCCGGCCCCGACGACGCAGACATCTTCGTGAAGATGGAGCTCCTCAACCCGGGCTTCTCGGTGAAAGACCGCATCGGCATCGGCATGATCGAGCGCGCGGAGCGCGACGGTCTGCTGAAGCCCGGCGGCACGATCATCGAGCCGACCGCCGGCAACACCGGCGTGGGCCTCGCGCTCGCCGGCGTGCAGAAGGGCTATCGCGTCATCCTCTGCGTCCCCGAGAACTTCTCCATCGAGAAGCGCGAAGTCATGAAAGCCCTCGGCGGCGAAGTGATCCTCACGCCGAAGGACGCGGGCATGAAGGCCGCGATCGCGAAGGCGCAGGAGCTCGCGCTGGACATCGAAGGCGCATACGTCCCGCAGCAATTCGCGAATCCGTACAACGCGGAGTCGCACTACGAAACGACCGGCGCCGAGATCTTCGAACAGATGGAAGGCCGCGTCGACGCATGGCTCGCGGGCGCGGGCACGGGCGGTACGTTCAGCGGCGTCGCGAAGTACCTGCGCGAACGCCTGCCGGACGTCGAGTGTTATGTGGTCGAGCCGCAGGGATCGATCCTCAAGGGCGGCGAAGCAGGTCCGCACGAAGTGGAAGGCATCGGCGCATCGTCGTTCATCCCTCCCGTCCTCGACATGTCGCTGGCGACGGACGTGATCAAAGTCGATGACGATCCCGCGTTCGATATGGTCGCGCGGCTGGCTCGTGAGGAAGGCATCCTCGGCGCGTCCTCCGCGGGTGCGAACGTCAGCGCCGCGCTGGAAGTCGCGCGCCGCCTCGGCCGCGGCAAGCGGGTCGTGACCCTCATCCCCGACGCCTCGGAACGCTACATGTCCAAGGGCGTCTATTCGCGCTGGCGCAAGGAGTCCTGATCACCATGGGTTTTTCCACCGATTGCATTCACGCCGGGCAGGAGCCCGAGCCGCACACCGGCGCCGTCACCATCCCGATCTATCAGACCTCGACGTACGTGCAGCCCGAGCTCGGACGCCATAAGGGCTACGAGTACGCGCGCACGCAGAACCCGACGCGCTCGGCGCTCGAGGCGAACCTCGCCGCGCTGGAGAAGGGCAAGTACGGACACTGCTTCGCGTCCGGCATGTCGGCGACGGACACGGTCTTCCGCCTGCTGAAGTCGGGCGATCACGTGATTGCGGGCGAGAACATGTACGGCGGCTCGTACCGCCTGTTCAGCCGCGTGCTGGGGAAGTTCGGGCTGGAGTTCACGTACGTCGATACGTCGAACGTGGACAACGTGCGCAACGCGCTGCAGGCGAACACGAAGCTCGTGTTCCTGGAGACGCCGACGAATCCGATGATGACGGTAACGGACCTGGCCGCGTGCGCGGACGTCGCGCACCAGGCGGGCGCGCTGGTGGTCGTCGACAACACGTTCTGCTCGCCTTGGCTGCAGAAGCCGATCGAGCTGGGCGCGGACATCGTCGTGCACTCGACAACGAAGTTCCTCAACGGTCATTCGGACTCGGTGGGTGGCGCGGTGATCTCGAACCGCGACGACCTCGGCGAGCAGATCGGCTTCCTGCAGAACGCGGTCGGCGCGATCCTGTCGCCGTTCGATTCGTGGCTCGTGCTGCGCGGCGTGAAGACGCTGGCGGTGCGGATGAAGCGCCACGAAGAGAACGGGATGGCGATGGCGAATTACCTCTCGCACCACGCGAAGGTGCAGAAGATCTATTACCCCGGCCTCTCGGACCATCCGCAGCACGAGCTGGCGAAGCGCCAGATGAACGGCTTCGGCTCGATGATCTCGTTCGATCTGGGCTCGCTGGAGAACGCGAAGAAGTTCCTCGACCGCGTCCGCCTCTGCTCCCTCGCCGAATCCCTCGGCGGCGTGGAGACGCTGATCTCGCACCCGGAGACGATGACGCACGCGTCCGTCCCCCTGGAGACCCGCACTCGCCTCGGCATCACCCCGGGCCTCGTGCGCATCTCGGTGGGGATCGAGGACATCGAGGACCTGATCGCGGATCTCGAGAACGCCTTCGACGGGATGTGAGGGGCAAATCTCTGCCGCCCGCATACGCGGGCTCGCAACCCCAACCCGTCGCAGTCCTCCGGCTGAAGCCGGAGGCTATTTTCTGTCGCCGCCTACGGCGGCAAATTCTGCCCGCGTAGCGGGCTACAGAAAATAGACCCCGGCTTCAGCCGGGGGAATAGCGCGGTCGCTGGGAACGAGCCCGCGTAGCGGGCGACAGAGATCCCCTTATACTCGCGCCAGATGCGAGAGATCTCCGATGCGCTCCCCGGCGCGGATCTGATTCGCGAAGGCCTTCGCGACCTCGCCAACGGCGTTGAATCCGTTCCGGCGTTCCTCGTTCTGGTAGGGGCGCCGCGGTTGCGCGATCTCGGACTGGTCATCGCCGATCCGGCCGACGGCAGCCACCCGGAACATCGCCTCTACGATCTTCTCGCCGAAGATGATCCCGACGAGGCGCACTCTCGTTACAACGCACTGATCCGACGCCTGGTGAGTTTCGAGCGCGCCGCCGAATGCGTGAGCGAGTAACGCAGGATCGGCTTCGCGCTTTCATGCGCGCACTGGCGCGCGAAGCGGTCGTGGAAGGCCGCATCTATCTCACCGGCGGCGCGACCGCGGTGCTGCAGGGATGGCGGGAGAGCACGCTCGACATCGACATCAAGCTCATCCCCGAGCACGATCGCGTGCTGCGTGCGATTCCTGAAGTGAAGGAAGCCCTGCAGATCAACGTGGAGCTCGCATCTCCCGATGACTTCATCCCGCAACTGCCAGGATGGGAGGACCGCAGCCGTTTCATCGCACGTGAAGGCAAGCTGTCCTTTCATCACTACGACTTCTATGCGCAGGCGCTGGCGAAGATCGAACGCGACCATGATATCGACCGGCAGGATGTGCGAGCGATGATCGACAACGGGCTCGTCGAGCCGGCGAAGCTGTTCGCGTTCTTCACCGCCATCGAGCCCGACCTCTACCGCTATCCCGCGATCAGTCTGGCGCGCTTCGCGGAGCGAGTGCGCAAACTACAATAGCCCCCGCATGTCCGCCGCCCTCCTCCTCGTCGCGTACTTTGTCGGCTCGATTCCCTTCAGCTATCTCGTGGCGCGGGTGTTTGCGGGGAAGGACGTGCGGCGGGAGGGGAGCGGGAACGTGGGGGCGACGAATGTCGCGCGGACGGCGGGGAAGGGGGCCGGGGTGCTCGCGCTGCTGGGCGATCTCGCGAAAGGCGTGGCCATCATCCTGATCGCGCGCTGGATCGTCGGGCGGCCGGAGTGGCCGTATGGGCCGGGGCCACAGCCGTGGCAGTCGCGGGAGATGTGGATCGCGCTGGCGGGGCTTGTGGCCGTGCTCGGACACATGTTTCCGGTGTGGCTGCGCTTTCATGGAGGCAAGGGTGTGGCGACGGCGGCGGGGGTCATCCTCGCGCTCGATCCGCGCGTGTTCGCGGCGTCGGTGCTGGTGTTCGCGATCGTCGTCCTGCTGTCGCGGATGGTCTCGCTGGCGTCGATCCTCAGCGCCGCGTCGATTCCGCTGCTGTTCCGTTTCGTCGCGATCGACGCGCCGTACTGGCGCACGGTCCTCAGCATCGGCATCGCGCTGGCCGTGATTCTCAAGCATCACTCGAACATCGCCCGGCTCGCGCGCGGCACGGAGCGGAGGCTCGGCCGCAAGAAGGAGGAGGACGAATGAAGATCTCCGTCATCGGCGCGGGTGCGTTCGGCACGGCGATGGCCGTGGCCGCGCAGCGCGCGGGCAACGAGGTCGTGCTGTGGGCGCACGACGCCGCGGTCGCGCAGACGATCGCCGAGACGGGCGAGAATCCCGACTACCTGCGCGGCGTGAAGCTCGGCGAGGGGATCCGCGCGACGAATGATCTCGCCGAGGCGGCGACGTTCTCCGACACGCACTTCATGGTCGTACCCAGCCATCACTACCGCGAAGTCCTCACCAACCTGCGCGAGCACTTCCTCGGGCCGGTGAAGGTCATCTCCGGCACGAAAGGCATCGAGAACGAATCACTCGATCGGATGTCCGAGGTGACGGCGGGAGTCCTCGGCGACCAGCTCACGGCGTTCGCCGTGCTCTCCGGTCCGACCTTCGCGATCGAGACCGCGAACGGCAATCCCACGGCGGCGGTGATCGCGTCCCGCAACGTCGAGTTCGCGCAACAGGCGCAGCACTTCATGTCGTCGCCGACGTTCCGGCTGTATCACTCCGAGGACGTGGTGGGCGTCGAGCTGGCGGGGTCGCTGAAGAACGTCGTCGCCATCGCCGCCGGGACCCTCGAAGGCCTCGGCCTCGGCTTCAACACCAACGCCGCGCTGATCACGCGCGGCCTCCGCGAGATGACCCGCCTCGGCATCGCCCTCGGCGGACGCCTGGAGACGTTCGCGGGGCTGGCGGGCATGGGCGATCTCGTGCTCACGTGTACCGGCGCGCTCTCGCGGAACCGCACCGTCGGCGTGCAACTCGGCAAAGGGCAGAAGCTCGAAGACATCCTCCGCGACGCGAAGTTCGTGGCCGAGGGGATCAAGACCTCGAAATCGGCGCAGGCGCTCGCGGAGCGGCATCACATCGAGATGCCGATCACGCACGAGATGCACCGCGTGCTCTACGAAGGCGAGTCGCCGCGAGGCGCCATCCAGCGGCTCATGACGCGTTCGCTGAAGTCCGAGGTGGCGTAAGTATGGTTGGGGTCTGACCCCATCCACACTTAACCTGGCTCGATCGTGTAGAGCCGCAGCCATCCGATGCTCGCCGCCGCCGCGAGCAGGGAGATCACCGCGCCGAGGATCAGGCCCGGCGGGACGTTGTTCGCCGGCAGCGGCTGCGGAACGGCGTTCGGCACTTCGTACACGCCGACCGCGGGCGGAGGCGGGCCCGCGATGCGCGTCGCGCCGGCGACGTCGCCACGGCTCAGCACCCAGCGCACGCCGATCGCTCCGAGCTGCTGCACCTCCTCGGGCGCCAGGATCGGATTGAACGTGTGCATCAGCGGGTCGTAGCCGCGTGGTGCCAGCTCCTCGACGCGCGGCTTCTGGCTCAGTGCGTCGTACGAGATTGCGTCGCGGACCTGGTACAGCGTCGCGAGATTCGCAGGAAAGACCTCGAAGTGCTCCGCGAGGAGGAACTGCCGTTCGGGATCGCGCAGGCGGATCTCGCGGACGACGTCCGGCTCCGGGGGGACGTCCGTCATCTTCACCGCCGGATTGAAGCCGATGCCGAACGCGAGCAGCTCACCCCCCGCGGCGATGAGCAGCATCGCCATCCGGCGCCGCACCGGCAGCGCGAGCGCGATCCCCGCCAGCAGCCAGCACGCGCCCGGCAGCGCGGCCCGGCGCAGCGTCGTCAGTCCCGCGGCGGAGACGTAATAGCCGAGGCGCTCTTCGTAGACTTCCGGCGCCTGACGCAGCTGGCCGCGCTCGCGCAGCGCCGTGATCCCGGTCCGGGCGATGCTCTTCAGCGGGCCGGGTGCGACGAGCGGAAAGAGTCCGGCGATCACCGCGATCACTCCCGCCAGCGCGAGCGCGCTGCCGATCTTGCGGCGCCGGCGGGACGCAAGAATGAAGAGCGCCGGACCCGCCGCGATCGATCCGAACAGGACGAACAACGCCACGCCATACTCGAGTGTGAGCACGCGCAGCACCGGCACGTTCCGCAGTACGGACCACAGTCCCGGCGGATACCACGAGGCGACGAGCGCGAGGACACCGATGGCCAGCCCGCGTTTCAGCGACGGCGTGAGCCCGCGCCACGCGAGGATGATGGCCAGCAGCACGATCGCGCCGATGAAGCCGCCCGCGCGCAGGTTGAAGTTCTCCGCCAGCGGCACCGCCGTCAGATCGAGCTCGCCCTGCAGTGGACTGCCGAGGACTCCGGGCAGCACCTGAGACAGCACGCCCCACGCGCGGAACGGATGCGCGATCCGCGGCCGCAGCACCTCGGCGTAGCTGTCGCGGAGCAGCGCCAGGAACGGCGCGAGCTGCACCGCCATCAGCAGAAAGCCGAGCACCGCGCCGGCGAACGACGGCACGAGGGCCAGCAGTCCGAATTCGCGGCGCTTCTCCGCTTCCCAGATCAGGAACAGTCCGATGCCGAGGACGCCGAGGAAGAGCGTCTCCGGATGACCGCCGGCGGCACACAGCGCGGCGAAGAGGATCACCAGCGCGGCGTTGCGCATGCGCGGGACCTTCATCAGACGCAGCATCGCCGCGGCCAGTCCCGCGAGGAGCGTGAAGACGCTGGTGATCGGATACAGGAGCCAGACGATCGTGTAGCCCGCGGTCGCGTACACGATTCCGGAGAAGATCGCCTGCGGCCGCGGCACGTCGAGCTCGCGTGCGAGCCAATACGCGCACAGCATTGCCGCCAGGAGCTTCAGCAACGCCATCACCGCCCAGCCGTCGAGCCCGAGGAGCATGCGCGGCCAAGTGAACGGCGAGAAGAGCGCGGTCTGCGGATTCGCGAACAGCGGTCCGCCGTCGCCCGCCCAGCGATTCGTCCACGGCCACTGGCCTTCCCCCGCCAGGCGGAGGATCTCGCGATCCCAGGGGATGAATTGCACGATGACGTCGGTGAGCAGGGAGTTGGAGACGCGCACGCGCTGCGTCGGATCGTGCTTCCACGCGTCGAAGTCCAGCGGCACGTCGAGAGGCGCAAACGTGTAGCCGGGAAGGAAGCCGAGACCGGTGTAAAGGAGGGCCACGGCGAGGAAGATCAGGAGCGTCCGACGCATGTGCTAAGTGATCTTACCTCAGAGGGTTAGCGCTGGCCTCGCGGTTGCAAAAGAAGCGGAGAGAATGGAGGACAACACATGCTGAACTTCATCAAGCGACTGGTCGCCTTCCGCCTCGGCCAGACCTCGGCCAGGGGCGCGGCGCGCATGCTCGGCTTCGGCCGTCTCGCCATGATCGCCGGCGTCATCGGCGGAGTGAAGGCGTGGCGCCGGAGCCAGCACCGACACGCGTAAGCGAAAGAATGTAGGGCGTGGCTACAGCGTGCCGTCCAAAAAGGTGGGCTGAAGCCACGCCCTACGTTGCTGTTAGCATTGGGTCCATGCACCTGCAGAAATCACGGGAAGGAGTGCGCCGCTAGCCGCGGTGCGCACGGGATCAGAATTGCGGCGGCGGCGTGGACCCGGTGACTTCCGACGCGTCGCCCTCCTGGCCTTCCTCGGCCGCGGCGGCTTCCCTCCGCGCCTTCTGCTGCTCCTCGTCCTTCGTCTTACGATCCTTTTCCGCCTGCTCGGCGGCCTTCGCGCGCTGCTCCTGCTGCGCTTTCACGGCTGCCACCTCGGGCGTGTCGCTGGACGGCGCGAGCGGCTGGAGCACCGGGAGGGCCGGCTTGTCCGTGGTGGAGACGTGCGCGTTCGCGCCGGAGCTCTTGAGCGTCGCGTTGGTGATGACGTTCGTGGGCTTCTTGCCGAGGCGGTTCGCGCGCCTGGACGCGGCGACGAGCGGGGAGTCGGGCTGTGCCTGCGGCTTCGCGGCGGCAGCCGTGGTCGTAGCCGCGGCATCCGCCGTCTTTTTCTCAGCCTTTTTTTCCTCAGCCAGGACCGGGAGGGCCCCGACCAGAATCACGACCAGAGTCACGACCAGATTGATCGTCAGTGTGCGGGACATGACATCCTTAATGTGCCCGTGAACCATCACAATTTCCTCCGCGCCCCGAATCTTGCACTGGCAGAGGGCTGAATGTCACCCGAATCACTGCTGCAGGATTTCGGCTATCTGGCAGTTTTTGTCGGGACCTTCCTCGAAGGCGAGGCCATTCTCGTCGCCGCGGGGTTCTTTGCGTCACGCAACTACCTCGACCCGTTCGCCGTCGGTGTGGTCGCGTTCGCCGGCGCCTACCTCGGGCATCTCTTCTGGTTCTGGCTCGGCCGCGCGCACGGTGTGAGGCTGCTCGATCGCTTCCCGAGGATGAAGCGCCACTTCGGGAAAGGCGTGCGCGTCTTCGAGCGCTACGGCGTTACCGCGATCATCCTCACGCAGTGGGTGTACGGGCTGCGGATCACTTGCGCGGTGATCATCGGCATGTCGCGCATCGCGCTGCTGAAGTTCCTGTTCTACCAGGCCATCAGTTGCGCGCTATGGGCGGCGGTCATCACCGCCGCGGGCTACTACTTCGGCCGCGCCATCGAGAGTCTCCTCGGCCGCGTCGAGCACATCGAGAAGTACGGCCTGGCGGTCATCGCCCTGATTGCGATCGGGTTCTGGGTGTGGCACCGGTACAAGGAAAAGAAGGAAGACGAGTGACTCAACCCTCGTAGGCCTTCTGTTCAAGCTCCGCCTGCGCGGCCGCCAGACGGGCGACCGGTACGCGGTACGGGGAGCACGACACGTAGTTCAGGCCGCACGCCCGGAAGAAGCGGATGGAGTCGGGGTCGCCGCCGTGCTCGCCGCACACGCCGACCTTGAGGTTCGGGTTCGCCGCCCGCCCGTCGTCCGTTCCCCGCCGGACGAGCTGCCCGACGCCTTCCTGGTCGATCGACTCGAACGGGTCCTTTTTCAGGATCTTCTTGTCGACGTACTCGGGGAGGAACGAGCCCGCGTCGTCGCGTGAGTAGCCGAACGTCATCTGGGTGAGGTCGTTCGTGCCGAACGAGAAGAACTCTGCGATCTCCGCGAGCTGGCCGGCGATGAGCGCCGCGCGCGGGATCTCGATCATCGTCCCGACGAGGTAGTCGACCTGGATGCCCGTCTCCTTCATCACCTCGGTGGCGACGCGATGCGTGACTTCGGTCGTGAGCTGCAGTTCCTTGGTCGTCCCGACCAGGGGGATCATCACCTCGGGGAACACGTCGATGCCGTCTTTCTTCACGGCGCATGCGGCCTGGAAGATCGCGCGCACCTGCATCTCGTAGATCTCGGGGTAGGTGATGCCGAGGCGGCAGCCGCGGTGGCCGAGCATCGGGTTGAGCTCGTGCAGTTGCGACACTTTGTTGCGCAGCTCGACGAAGCCCCAGTTCATCTCGCGCGCCACGGCCGAGATCTGCGCTTCGGTCTGCGGCAGGAACTCGTGCAGCGGCGGATCGAGGAGGCGCACGGTGACGGGCATGCCCGCGAGCTCGCGGAAGATCCCTTCGAAGTCGCCGGCCTGATACGGCAGGATCTCGGCGAGCGCCTTGCGGCGGCCCTTCTCGTCGCGCGCGAGGATCATCTCGCGCACGCGGAGGATGCGCTCTTCCGCGAAGAACATGTGCTCCGTGCGGCACAGGCCGATGCCCTGCGCGCCGAACAGGCGCGCGACGTGCGCGTCGTTCGGCGTGTCCGCGTTCGTGCGGATGCCGAGGGTGCGGATCTCGTCGGCCCACTTCAGGAGGCGGTCGAAGTTGCGGTACGTCTCCGAGTCCTCCGCCTTCATCGAGCCTTCGAGCAGGACCTGCACGACTTCCGAGGGGCGCGTGGCCAGCTTGCCGCCGATGACCTCGCCGGTCGTGCCGTCGATGGAGACCCAGTCGCCCTCTTCGAGCGGCTCGTGGCCTTCGCTGCGCAGCTCGCCCTTGCCGTAGTCGACTCGCAGCGCGCCCGCGCCGACGATGCACGGGCGTCCCATGCCGCGCGCGACGACGGCGGCGTGCGACGTGAGTCCGCCGCGCGTCGTGAGAATGCCCGCGGCGCTGTGCATACCGGCGATGTCCTCGGGCGACGTCTCGATGCGCACGAGGATCACCGGGCCGTCCTTCGCCATGCGCACGGCGTTCTCCGCGCTGAAAACGATCTGTCCCGCCGCGGCGCCCGGTCCGGCGGGCAGTCCGCGTCCGAGCATGCGTCCGCCCTTGAGGGCCTTCTCTTTCTCCGCGGCGTCGAACACCGGCGCGAGGAGCTGCGTGATCTGCCCGGCCTCGACGCGCTCGACGGCCTCGGTGTTCGTGATCAGCCCTTCGTCGACCATGTCGCACGCGATCTTCACGGAGGCGAAGCCGGTGCGCTTGCCGGTGCGCGTCTGCAGCAGGTACAGCTTCCGCGACTGGATCGTGAACTCGATGTCCTGCATGTCGCGGTAGTGCGACTCGAGCTTCTTGTAGACGTCGACGAGCTGGTTGTACGCGTCGGGCATCGACTTCTCGAGCTCGCTGATCGGCAGCGGCGTGCGGATGCCCGCGACCACGTCTTCGCCCTGCGCGTTCGGGAGGTACTCGCCGAAGAATCGCCTCTCGCCGTTCGCGGGATTGCGTGTGAACGCGACCCCGGTGGCGCAGTCGTCGCCCATGTTGCCGAACACCATCGACTGCACGTTGACCGCGGTGCCCCAGTCGTCGGGAATGTTGTTCAGCTTGCGGTAGGTGATCGCGCGCTGGTTGTTCCACGACGTGAACACGGCACCGATCGCGCCCCAGAGTTGATCGTGGACGTCCTGCGGGAACTCGCGGCCGCCGCGCTCGCGGACGATGCCCTTGTACGTGGCGACGAGCTCGCGCAGCGACTCGGCGGGGATCTCCGCGTCGGTCTTCACGCCCACGCGGTCGCGCAAGGCGTGGAGCTCGTGCTCGAAGTGCTCGCGGTCGATCTCCAGCACGACGTCCGAGTACATCTGGATGAAGCGGCGGTACGAATCCAGCGCGAAGCGCTCGTCGCCCGAGGACGTCGCCAGTCCCTGCGTGGTCTCGTCGTTGAGCCCGAGGTTGAGGATCGTGTCCATCATCCCGGGCATCGACGCGCGCGCGCCGGAGCGCACGGACACGAGCAGCGGTTGGGCGTGATCGCCGAACTTCCGTCCGACCGACTCCTCGACCCTCGCCAGGTTCTCCGCGACGGCCTGCTTCAGCTCGGGCGGATACGACTTGTCGTGCTCGTAGAAGTACGTGCAGACGCCCGTGGAGATCGTGAAGCCCGGGGGCACCGGCACTCCGATGTTCGTCATCTCGGCGAGGCCCGCGCCTTTGCCGCCGAGGATCTCTTTCATCTTCGCGTTGCCCTCGGCGTGGCCATCACCGAAGTAATAGACGTACGTCGTCGTCATAGCGCCCGGATTATGTCCCAGAAACGAGGTCGACGCGGCTGAGGAGCGCTCGCTGAAGGGAAGAGCGGAGGACGATTCCGCCGGTGTCGCCGCCCGCGTTGACGAACTCGATCCGGGAGAGGTTCACCCCGCGCCGTTCGAGTGCGGCGCGGATCGCCTGCAGCCGCGCCGCCGCGTGCTGCCGGTTCTGCTCGGGGGTGTAGCGCAGCTCGCGCGCGACGAGCCGCATCGGCTGCGACGCAGAGGCGATCAGCGAGGCCAGGACATCGAGCGTCGGTTCGCTCACTTCCTCGACGAGCCGGTCGTTCGCATCGAAGACCAGCCCGTACAGCGAATACCGCTTCGCGCGAGCGAAGAACAACGTAGGGCGTGGCTTCAGCCCGCCCGCCCCCGGGGAGGGCGGGCTGAAGCCACGCCCTACGTTACATCTCTCCCCGAACCACCCCTCGCCGATGTTCTTGTCTACTTCCTCGAAGAAGCTCAACCCCGAGAGATGCTCTCCGTTAGGCGAGCGCGTGATCACCGCGTAGCCCCACGTCAGACCGCGCATCCACATGATCATCCCCGCGCGGTTGTCCGTGCCGCCGTCGATGTACGCCGGCGGATCGCTCTCGATCACGCCCGTGATGCGCGCACCGTGCTGCTCCAGGTGCGCGCGCTCCCCGTTGATCATCCAGCAGCCGCTGAACGACGGTGTCTTCGGCGCCGCTACCTCCTCGCCGATCGCGTGGACACCGCGCAGGCGGACGTAGTAGCGCCCCGCGGGATCGATCGTGCGGACGCGGAGGTAGTGCGCGACGGTCGGCTTCACGTCCAGGAACTGCCGCTCGTCCGTGCGCGTGGCTTTCAGCGTGCCGAGATCCGTCCACGTCTTCCCGTCCATCGACGCGGCGAAGGCGACGCTGTCCACCGCGTCGTCGCCGCTGTGGGTGCTGATGCCGACGCGCTGCAGGCGCGTGGGCGCGAGCATCGAATAGACCAGCATCTCTTCCGGCACGCCGGGCGCGGACATCCAGATGGTCTCGGCGAACCCGTCGATCGTGTGGACGGCAGAGTTTTCGAGGTGCAGCTCGCCGGTGCGGGAGACGACCGCGGCGCCGTACATGAGATTCAACGAGTTGTCGGAGTCATTGTCCGGCGTCGCCGCGATGCGCGCGGGCGGCGCGGGTGCTTTGGCGGCGGCGGGAGGAGGCGCGTCCTCGCGGCACGCGAGGAGCGTGCAGCAGAGCAGGAGGACGACGGCTGGGCGGCTCACGCGCGGTAATCGCGGCGATCGACGACGATCTTCGTCACGTCCGCGATCTTCATGGCCGCGCCGCCCACCTTGCGGAGAAGCGAGAGCCGGTTGGTACGCACGTCCTGATCCTCCACGTTGACGAGGACGTCCTTGAAGAACGTCTCCAGCTCGGGCGCCAGCGCCGCGAATGATTCGAGGGCCATGCGGTACTGCCGCTCGGCGCTCAGCTCCCCGATCTGGACCACGACGGCGTCGGCGAGCTCGTTGAGCCGCTTCTCGGTCGCGTGCTCGAGCCGCGTCGCATCGACCCGGTTCGACGCATGCCCCTCGGTGATGTTCGCGATGCGCTTCGCCGAGTCGAGCAGGGAGAGAAAGTCGGGCTCGTTGCGAACGGCCTTCACGGCGCCGGTGCGGTCGACGAGGTCCGTGAGCGATGACGCCCATCCCGCTTCCATCGCCGCGGCGATCTCGTCGTACGCGAATTGCCACGCCGAGGCTTCGAGAATCGTGCGGACGCGCTCGGCGAAGAAGGCGAGGAGATCGGTTTTGAGTTGCCCGTTACCCGTTGCCTGTTGTCCGTAGGCTTCCATGCCGAGGTCGATCAGCTTGTCGATGCCGATCTTCACCTCGCGTTTGTCCCGGTTCAGCAGGATCTGCACGACGCCCTGCGCGGCGCGCCGCAGGCCGAACGGGTCCTTCGAACCGGTCGGCTTCGCGCCGATGGAGAAGAAGCCGACGAGCGTGTCGATGCGATCGGCGAGTGAGACCACCGCGCCGGTGATGTGGCGCGGCAGCGCGTCGTCGAGGCTGACCGGC
The DNA here is from genome assembly GCA_963821585.1 of uncultured Acidobacteriota bacterium. GTDB lineage: Bacteria > Acidobacteriota > Thermoanaerobaculia > Gp7-AA8 > Gp7-AA8 > QHVT01. The sequence goes on along the minus strand of CAWGEI010000005.1, from coordinate 25,506 downwards.
TGGTAGTGATCGTAGATCGCCTGCCAGACATTGTCCGGCAGCCCTTCCTCGCGCGCGTAGATGCCGCCGATCTGGCCCTGCAGGTCCGTGAACTCCTTCACCATCTCGGTGACGAGGTCGGACTTGCAGAGACGCGCGGCCGTCGCGACGTCCTCGTCATCGAGGATCCCGCGCGCGATGCGCTCCACGCGCTTCGTCTTGTCGAGATAGTTGCCGAGCTTCTCCTGGAACTGCAGGTGCGTGAGCTGCTCGAGGCGGTCCTCGAGCTTCCTGCGCCGGTCGGTGTCGTAGAAGAACTGCGCGTCGGCGAAGCGCGCGTTGGTGACGAAGGAGTTGCCGTACGCGGCGTTGCCGTCCGGATCGCCCTCGTTGTCGAGCACCGCCAGGAACGAGCTGGTGAGGCGGTCGTTGCGGTCGCGGATCGGGAGCTGCTTCTGATGCACGCGCATCACCGTCACGAGCACTTCCTCGGGCAGCGCCAGGTACTCGCCGCGGAACTCCGCGCGCACGAGGCCCGGATATTCGGTGAGGTACTGCCACTGCGACCAGATCGACGCGTCGTCAGCCGGCTTCCCTTCGACGTCCTTGGACAGCGAGATCGCCGCCGCGGCCATCCCGTGCCTGCGGCGGTCGGCGTCGATATACACGCGCGCCAGTTCGAGCTTCGTCACGTAGTCGTTGTACGACGCGACGCTGAAGGCCTTCGGCGCGAGCGTGCGGTGGCCGACGGTGGTCGTGCCGGACGGTGTGCCGAAGATCGTGATCGGCAGGTGCTCGCCTTCGAAGATCGAGACGACGCTGTGGATCGGACGGATGTACGAATGCTCGCCGTTGCCCCAGCGCATCATCTTCGGCCAGCGGATCGACTGAACGATCTCCGGAATGCGCTCCGCGAGGATCTCCCGCGTGTCGCGGCCGGTGATCTTCTTCCTGATGCGGATGTACTCGTCGGTCGAAGGGAGGATGTCGTCGGCCGTGGCGTTCTGTTTCTTGAGGAAGCCCTGCAGCGCGGCCTCGGGCGACTTCTTCGGCGGCCCTTTCACTTCCTGCTCGCGGTCTTCCTCGCGGACGGCGAGGTTCTTCAGCAGGAAGATGATGCGCCGTGGCGTCGAGTTGACGGTCACGTCGTTAGACACCGTGTTTAGGGACAGGGCGCTCAGGCGCTCGCGCAGCGTGGCGGCCGCCGCGTCGTGCATCCACGCGGGGATCTCTTCGGTCAGCAGCTCGAAAAAGTATTCAGCCATTGGACGCCTGCAACAGAGGGAATCCCAGCTCCTCGCGCGCCGCGAGGTATTGCTCCGCGCAGCGCACCGCGAGCTCGCGGACGCGCTTGATCACGCCCACGCGCTCGGTCACGGACACGGCGCCGCGTGCGTCGAGCGTGTTGAACACGTGCGAGCACTTCAGCGTCCAGTCGTACGCCGGGAGGACGAGCTTCGCGTCGAGACAGCGGCGCGCCTCGCCTTCGTAGACGTCGAGGAGCTTCCAGTGGACGTCGATGTCGGCGAGCTCGAAGTAGTACTTCGAGAACTCGTACTCGTCCTGCTTGCGCACCGCACCGTACGGCACGCCCGCCGTCCAGTGGATGTCGAACACCGAGGACTCGCGGGCCAGGAACATGGTCAGGCGCTCGAGTCCGTACGTGATCTCCGCGGAGATCGGCGCGAGGTCGATGCCGCCGGCCTGCTGGAAGTAGGTGAACTGCGTGATCTCCATGCCGTCCAGGAGGATCTGCCAGCCCACGCCCCACGCGCCGAGGGTGGGGGACTCCCAGTTGTCCTCCTCGAAGCGGATGTCGTGGCGGGTGAGGTCCAGTCCGATCGCACGGAGCGAGTCGAGATACAGCTCCTGCACCTCCAGCGGCGACGGCTTGAGGATCACCTGGAACTGATAGTGTTTGCCGAGGCGGAACGGGTTGTCGCCGTACCGGCCGTCCGCCGGACGGCGGGAGGGCTGGACGTAGGCGACGTTCCACGGTTCCGGTCCGAGGACGTGGAGAAACGTAGCCGGGTGCATCGTGCCGGCCCCGACTTCCAGGTCCATCGGCGCCTCGATGATGCAGCCCCGCTCCGCCCAGAAGTTCTGGAGCTTGAGGATCAGGGACTGAAACGTGACGCGCGACATAGGGCGCGCAGTATAGGACGATAGGACGGATAGGACCTATAGGACGGATAGGGAGAAACGGGTGGGTGGACTCTTGCTTGTCCTATAGGTCCTATTCGTCCTATCCGTCCTATTGTCCCCTTGTGTCCGTCGTCGTCGGAGGCGGCTCTTCCGCTTGCGGCTCTGCCTGCTCCTGCTCGCCTGGCTGCGCGACCGTGTCCGTCTTTGTCGGGGGTGCGGTCTCCGTGGGAGGCGCCGTCTCGGTAGGCGGCGCGGTCTCCGTAGGCGGTGCAGGCGCGGGTTCGGGTGCGCGCTCCGGAGGCGGTTGCCGGACCGGCACGGCGGAAGTCTGAGGAATCGGATAACGAGCCGGCGTTGTCGCCGTGACCGGCATTGGCTCCGGCATGGGTGGTGCGACCGCTACTGTCGTGGCGGCCGTGTTCGGGTCGATCGTGAAGGCTGAGGTCGTATCCGCGTTCGTCCCCGTGACCGGCGGAAGCACCTCGCCCGGCCCGTGAATCGTCGACGTCACGCCCGCGGCCGAGCCTTCCTGAACGGTTTCGTAGTTGTTCTGCTGTGCGCCGCGCCGGGCTCCGTCGCCACTGCACGCCACCCCCCACGCCGCGACAAATACCAACGGGAACATCAGTCTGTTTTTCATGGCCGTCCTGGTCTGACGAATCGCAAGCAGGGTGCCACTTTTCTGCCGCCCGCTACGCGGGCTGATCTCATCGCGCCGCCGTCTCCCCGGCTGAAGCCGGGGTCTATTTTCTGGTGCCTGCTACGCAGGCTCGGGTTCCAGCCGCCGTAGGCGGCTTGAGAGAATAGACCCCGGCTTCAGCCGGGGGACGCGAGGGAGCGTTGATGTCCAGCCTGCGTAGCGGGCGGCAGGCGGAATCTCCCATCAATCCATCCGGTTGTAAGAAACCGTACCGACATGGTACGGTTTCGCCGCTTCAGGGGAAACGACCCGCATGTTGAAGATCTCCAGACTCACCGATTACGGCCTTCTTGCCGTTGTTTACCTCGCCCGCCGTGCGGGAGAGGTGACCTCCGCGCGCGAGATTGCCGAGTTCTACCACCTGCCCCTGCCGGCGGTGACCAAGGTACTGAAGACTCTCAACCACGGCGCGGTGATCCATTCGCACCGGGGCGTCGGGGGCGGCTACTCCTTCGACGGCAACCCCGAGGTCGTTACCCTCGGCCACCTCATCGAGATCTTCGAGGGGCCATGGGACCTCACCGAGTGCGAGACCTTCGACGACCACGGCGAGGCGACCTGCGCGATCCGCGTGGCCTGCCCGTCCCGGCGGTTCATGTTCGGCATCAACCGGGCAGTCAAAGGAGCTTTTGAACAGGTCACGCTCGACGATCTCGTGCGTGGCGGAATGCCGATCCCCGTGATCGACAAGCAACGACTGGTGGCCTCATGAGCAATCTAGAAATTCAGGAAATCGCCTCTCAGGAATACAAGTACGGCTTCGTCACCGACATCGAAGCCGACTCCGCGCCTCCCGGACTGACGGAAGACATCATCCGCTTCATCTCCGCGAAGAAAGAGGAGCCCCAGTGGCTGCTCGACTGGCGTCTCAAGGCCTTCCGTCACTGGCAGACGATGAAGGAGCCGACGTGGGCAAACGTCCACTACCCGCCCATCGACTACCAGGGCATCATCTATTACTCGGCGCCGAAGCAGAAGAAGACGCTCAACTCGATCAACGAAGTCGATCCCGAGCTGCGCAAGACGTTCGAGAAGCTCGGCATCTCGCTCGAAGAGCAGAAGCGTCTCAGCGGCGTGGCCGTCGACGCGGTCTTCGACTCCGTCTCCGTCGCCACGACCTTCCGCGCGGAACTGGCGAAGCTCGGCATCATCTTCTGCTCGTTCTCCGAGGCCGTGCGCGAGCACCCGGACCTGGTCCGCAAGTACCTCGGCACCGTCGTCCCGTATACCGACAACTTCTTCGCCACGCTCAACAGCGCGGTCTTCACCGACGGCTCGTTCTGCTACATCCCCAAGGGCGTCCGCTGCCCGATGGAGCTGTCGACCTACTTCCGCATCAACAGCGCCGGCACCGGGCAGTTCGAGCGGACGCTGATCATCGCCGACGAAGGCGCGTACGTGAGCTATCTCGAAGGCTGCACCGCGCCGATGCGCGACGAGAATCAGCTCCATGCCGCGGTGGTCGAGCTGGTCGCGCTCGACGGCGGCACGATCAAGTATTCGACGGTCCAGAACTGGTATCCCGGCGACAAGAACGGCGTCGGCGGCATCTACAACTTCGTCACCAAGCGCGGCAAGGCGCTCAACCGGGCCAAGATCTCCTGGACACAGGTGGAGACCGGGTCCGCGATCACCTGGAAGTACCCGAGCTGCATCCTGCAGGGCGACGACTCGGTCGGCGAGTTCTACTCGGTCGCGTTGACGAACCACTACCAGCAGGCCGATACCGGCACGAAGATGATTCACATCGGGAAGAACACGCGCTCGACGATCGTGTCGAAGGGCATCTCCGCGGGTCACGGCCAGCAGACGTATCGCGGCGAAGTGAAGATCCTCAAGGGCGCGGAGAACGCCCGCAATTACTCGCAGTGCGACTCCCTCCTCCTCGGCGACAAGTGCGGAGCGCACACGTTCCCGTACATCGAAGTGCGCAACTCCTCGGCCACGATGGAGCACGAGGCGTCGACGTCGAAGATCGGCGAAGACCAGCTCTTCTACGCGCAGCAGCGCGGCCTGAGCGCCGAGGATGCCGTGTCGATGATCGTGAACGGCTTCTGCCGCGAAGTCTTCCGCGAGCTGCCGATGGAGTTCGCGGTGGAAGCACAGAAATTGTTGGGAGTCTCCCTCGAAGGATCGGTCGGATGAGGACCGATTCACCACAGAGGGCACAGAGACCACAGAGAGCTCTCCGTGATCTCTGTGCTCTCTGTGGTGAATAGCAACTGAGCCAAAGGAAACAAATGCTGCAAATTCGAAATCTGTACGCCGGGATCGAAGGCAAAGAGATCCTCAAAGGCCTCACGCTCGAAGTCAATCCCGGTGAAGTCCACGCCATCATGGGGCCCAACGGCTCCGGCAAATCCACGCTCGCGAACGTCCTCGCCGGACGTCCGCGCTACACCGTCACCTCGGGGGAAGTCCTGTACGAAGGGAAGAACCTGCTGGACATGGCGACCGAGGAGCGGGCGCGTGAGGGCGTGTTCCTCGCGATGCAGTATCCCGTCGAGATCCCGGGTGTGAACAACATCTACTTCCTCAAGGCCGCGCTGAACGCGGTGCGGAAGCATCGTGGACTGGAGGAGCTCGACGCGATCGAGTTCCTGCAGCTCGCACGCGAGAAGATGAAGGTCGTCGAGATCGACGAAGCGTTCATGAACCGCGGCGTCAACGAAGGATTCTCCGGCGGCGAGAAGAAGCGCAACGAGATCTTCCAGATGGCCGTGCTCGATCCCAAGCTGGCCATCCTCGACGAGACCGACTCCGGCCTCGACATCGACGCGCTGCGCATTGTTGCCGAGGGCGTGAACGCGCTGCGGAGCGAGAAGCACGCGGTGCTCATCATCACCCACTACCAGCGCCTGCTGCGTTACCTCGTGCCCGATTTCGTGCACGTCCTCGCGAACGGACGCATTGTGAAGTCCGGCGGCAAAGAGCTCGCCGAAGAGCTCGAACAGAAGGGATACGACTGGGTGGAGGCGGAGGTCGCGTGAGCGTCGTCACCGACCTTCGATCCGAGGCCGCCGAGCGATTCGCAAAACTCGGGTGGCCGACGCCGCGCATCGAGGAGTGGCGCTACACCAACCTCGCGCCGCTGCAGAAGATCGCCTGGCGCGTGGATGACTCGCCCATCGCTGTTGATCCCCCAATCTCCCACGCGGGACACGCGTCGATGGAGCTCGTCTTTGTCAACGGCCGCTTCGTCTCCGGTGAAAACCCCTACCGCGGCGACTCGGAAATCCATATCGCCGACTGGGAGCGCAACGCCCTCGTCGCGCTCAACACCGCGAACCAGCAGGACGGCGCGCAAATCGTCATCCCGGACGGCAAGGTCGTCGACGGCTTCATTCACCTCATCTTCGTCGGTCGCGGTGATGGCATCTGGTCGCACCCGCGCAACACGATCGTCGTGGGCCGCAACGCGCAGGTGACGATCGTCGAGACGTACATCGGCTCTGGGAAGTACTTCACCAACTCCGTCACCGAGATCGTCGCGGACGAGAGCGCGGTCGTGGACCACTACAAGGTCGAGTGCGAATCGCGCGAGGCCTTCCACGTCGGCAACATCTTCATCCGCCAGGAGCGCGCGGCGAACGTCACCTCGCACAACATCCTCCTCGGCGGCGCAATCGCACGCACCGAGATTCATGTCGCCCTCGCGGGCGAAGGCGCGTCCATCGTCCTCGACGGCCTCTTCGTCGGCGCCGGCACGCAGCATCTCGACAACCGCACGGTCATCGACCACATCAAGCCGCACTGCGAGAGCTTCGAGCTTTACAAGGGCATCCTCGACGGGAACGCGCGCGGCGTGTTCGACGGCAAGATCATCGTCCGTCCCGACGCGCAGAAGACCGTCTCGCGCCAGGTGAACCGCAATCTCCTGCTCAGCGAGACCGCGGTGGTCGACTCCAAGCCGACCCTCGAGATCCACAACGACGACGTCAAGTGCAACCACGGCTCGACCATCGGACAGATCGAGCCGGAGCCGCTGTTTTACCTGCGCTCGCGCGGCATCGGCGAAGAAGAGGCCCGCAACCTCCTCGTCTACGCCTTCGCCAGCGAGCTCGTGGACCGTATGAAGATCGAGCCCGTGCGCGAGCAGATCCGCCGGGCGCTCTTCCAGTCGCTCCCGCAGCGCCTGCCGGAGCGGATAGGAGAAGCATGATGAGCGTCGCCGAAGTCCTCACCACCTACGACGTCAACCGCATCCGACGCGACTTTCCGATCCTCGCCCGCGCCGCCCGCGGCAAGCGCCTGGTCTACCTCGACAACGCCGCCACGACGCAGAAGCCGCAGGCGGTCATCGACCGCATCGTGCGCTACTACACGCAGGAGAACTCGAACGTCCACCGCGGCGTCCACTACCTCTCCGAGATCTCCACGATCGAGTTCGAGAACGCGCGCGGCGTCGTGCAGCGCTTCATCAACGCCAGGGACATCAAGGAAGTCGTCTTCACGCGCGGGACGACCGAGGCCATCAACCTCGTCGCCCAGACGTGGGGGCGCACGAACGTCCGCGAAGGCGACGAGATCATCATCACCGCCATCGAGCACCACTCGAACATCGTCCCGTGGCAGATGCTCTGCGCGGAGAAGGGCGCCAAGCTCCGCGTCGCGCCGGTGAACGACGCGGGCGAGTTGATGGTCGAGGAGCTCGAGCGGATGCTCAATCCGCGCGTGAAGCTCGTCGCCGTCAACCACGGCTCGAACGCCCTCGGCACCATCAATCCGGTGAAGCGCATCGTCGCGTCCGCGCATGCGAACGGCTCGGTGGTGCTGATCGACGGCGCGCAGGGCGTCCCGCACCTCCGCGTCGACGTCCAGGACCTCGACGCTGACTTCTACGCGTTCTCCGGACACAAGGTCTACGGCCCGACCGGCGTCGGTGTGCTCTACGGACGCCAGGCGCTGCTCGAGGCCATGCCTCCGTGGCAGGGCGGCGGGGACATGATCCTCTCCGTCTCGTACGAGAAGACGACCTACAACGCGCTCCCCTACAAGTTCGAGGCGGGCACGCCGAACATCGAAGGCGTCATCGGCCTGGCCGCGGCGCTGGAGTACGTCGACTCCATCGGACTCGACGCGATCGGCGCGCACGAGCACGATCTGCTCGTCTACGCGACCAATCGCCTGCTCGAGATCGAGGGCCTGCGCATCATCGGCACGGCCGCGGAGAAGGCGGCGGTGATCTCGTTCGTGCTCGAAGGCGTACACCCGCACGACATCGGCACGATCCTCGATCAGGAAGGCATCGCCGTGCGCACCGGCCATCACTGCGCCCAGCCGCTGATGATGCGGTTCAACGTGCCGGCCACCGGACGCGCGTCGTTCGGTCTCTACAACACCCGCGAGGAAGCAGACGCGCTCGTTGCCGCGTTGCACAACGTCATCGAGGTCTTCCGGTAAATTTAAAATGTCCGACTTACGCGAGCTGTACCAGCAGGTCATCCTCGACCACAACAAGAACCCCCGCAACTTCCACGAGATGGCGGACGCCACCTCGCGTGTCGATGGCTACAACCCGCTTTGCGGCGATCACTACACGATCTTCCTCAAGACCGACGGCGAGAAGATCGCCGAGGTGAGCTTCACCGGGAGCGGATGCGCCATTTCGAAGGCGTCGGCGTCTGTGATGAGCTCGACCATCAAAGGAAAGTCCAGAGAGGAAGCCGAGCGCCTCTTCGATACGTTCCATCGTCTGGTCACCGGCGATGCGAGCGGTCTCAGCGCCTCGGACCTCGGCCGCCTGGCGGCGTTCTCGGGCGTGAGCGAGTTTCCTGCCCGCGTCAAGTGCGCGACGCTGGCCTGGCACACCCTTCGAAGTGCTCTCGAGGGCCGGGACGAGAAGGTGAGTACCGAATGAGCGGGAGCGAACTGCGATGAGAGAAGAAATCACCTTCAGCCGCAACACAGAAGCCGTCATGATCCCCAGCGGGGAGAAAGTCCTCGTCCCGAAGGGCGCCCAGGCGACGATCACCCAGTCCCTCGGCGGCACGTACACGCTGATCACCGACCGCGGGCTGATGGTCCGGGTGTCCGGCGTTGAAGTCGAGGCCATCGGCAAGGCTCCGCTGGAGACCGCGGAGGTCAAACCGGAAGAGCTCACTCCCGAGAAGCTGGAAGAGATGGTCTGGGAAGCGCTCAAAACCTGCTACGACCCCGAGATCCCGGTGAACATCGTCGACCTCGGCCTCGTCTACCTCTGCGAGTTGGAGGCGTCGGACGAGGGCGGGAAGAACGTCAAGATCAAGATGACCCTCACCGCGCCCGGCTGCGGCATGGGTCCGGTCCTCGCCAGCGACGTGAAGAGCAAGCTCGTGAGCCTGCCTGGTGTGAAGAACGCCGAAGTCGACGTCGTGTTCGACCCCGTCTGGGATCGCAGCATGATGTCCGAGGCGGCGCGCCTGCAGCTCGGCATGATGTGGTGATGTCACAAACGTAGGGCGCGGCTTCAGCCCGCCTCCCCTCGTGGGCGGGGGTTTCGACCAGAGAGGCGGGCTGAAGCCACGCCCTACGTTACAATCCGCCATCCAATCCCGGTACGACTGGAGCTTGTGATGGCGTTTTGCGCCTGGTGCGGCAATCAGGTCACCGACGTTTCCTACGCGGCGTGTCCGCGTTGCGGCAATCCCAGCAACGGCTCGCAGCGCGTGGCCCGCGGCGAGGGCTCGAAGAGCGCGGGCATCATCATCGGCGTCATCGTCGGAGGACTGGTGCTCGTCGCGGTCCTTGGCATCCTGGCCGCCATCGCCATCCCGAACTTCCTGACGGCGCTCAACCGGTCGAAGCAGAAGCGTTCGATGGCGGACATGCGAACGATCGCGACGGCGGTGGAAGCCTACTCGACCGATCAGAACCACTACCCCGAAGTCTCGTCGGTGAGCGACCTCTCCTCGGCGCTCGTGCCGAAATACGTCAAGTCCGTCCCCACGCTCGACGGCTGGGAGACACAGTTCCGCTACGAGTGCTGGCCGGCGGGCGCATGTGAGACCTATGCGATCGGCAGCGCCGGCGCGGACAAGACGTTCGAGCACGACTCGCTGCAGGAGTACACGCCGTTTACGAAGACGACCGACTTCGACAACGACATCGTCTTCTCGACGGGGACCTTCGTGCAGTATCCGGAAGGAGTGCAACAGTAATGTTCTGCACGAGCTGCGGCGTGGCCCGCGCCGACAACGCCACCGTCTGCACGAACTGCAACGAGCGCATCCGCCGCTTTCCGCCTCTGCCGCAGATCAACAACTACCTCGTGCAGGCAGTGCTGACGGCGTTCTGCTGCTGCATGCCCCTCGGAGTCGTGGCGATCATCTATGCCGCGCAGGTAAACTCGAAGCTGCACGCCGGTGACGTCGGGGGCGCCCAGGAAGCGTCCGAGAAGGCAAAGATGTGGTGCTGGATCGCCTTCGGTGCCGGTGCTCTGATCGGTCTCGCGTACGCGGCGTTCATCGGATACTCGATCGCCACGTCGAAATAAGGAGGAATGGTTTGAACTGTCCGAATTGCGGTACGTCCAACCTCGATAACGCCTCGGTCTGCGTGAACTGCGGACGCTCCCTGAGCGCCGGGGCTCCGTCGTCGTATACGCCTCCCCCGCCGCCGTCGAACTTCGGTGCGCCGCCGCCGGTCGGCGCCGCGACCATCCCGAACTACCTGTGGCAGTCGATCGTGGTCACGCTCTGCTGCTGCCTCCCGCTCGGCATCGTGGCGATCATCTTCTCCGCGCAGGTCAATTCCAAGCTCGCGCAGGGCGACATCGCCGGCGCGCAGGAAGCGTCGCAGAAGGCGAAGATGTTCCTGCTCATCGGCGTTGGCGTTGGCTTGGTCGCCACGATCATCTGGGGAATCGTCTTCGGCGCCAACATGATGCAGGCAATCAGTGCAGCTCAGGCGAATCGCGGTTAGCGCGGCCGTGGCTGCCGTCGGTGGGTGGGTGCTCTTCACCTTCCCGCCGACGGCGTACGCCTTCTACCCCCAATGCCCCTTCCGGCTGATGACGGGCTTGGAATGCCCCGGCTGCGGCACCACGCGCGCGCTCCATCATCTGCTGCACGGCCGCGTCGAAGAGGCCTTCCGCCTCAATCCGATGCTCTTCCTGCTGCTGGCCGTGACCCTGTGCGCGCTCCCCAGCCTGTTCCGAGGTCGCCAGCCCCGCTTCCTCATGCAACCCTGGTTCGCGTGGGCGGCGTTCTTCGTCCTGACCAGCTACTGGATCGTGCGGAACACGCCGCTGTACCCGTTCTGATATGGAGTGCGGCGACGGCGAGTCGCCGCTTTCCTATCTTCGAGCGCTCAGCGTGCAAAGATTGAAAAGCGGCGACTAGTCGTCGCCGCACTCCAAAGACTACCGATGGTCGTTGAAGAACGTCCACTCGCCGACCGGGTGTCCCTGCTGGAGCTGCTGCGCTTGCAGGTAGCCGTCGATCGCATACAACGCGGCGATGATGCTCCCCGGGCCGCACGTTGCGAACGTCACCACCCAGAAAGCACCGATGGCGACGATCCCTTTCGTCTTCTGGCCCATCATGATGTACCCGATTCCGAAGACTAGGTTCAGGATGAGAATCAGAACCGGGTCTTTCGGCGGATTGGCCGGATAGACGAGACCACCCCCGCCGGGACCGGCGGGGGCGGGTGGTGGGGACGGTGGCGTGGAGTCGGACATCCGATCTACCTTAGAGCGATTTCTCGGCGAAGTCGGTCACGACCGGGATCCGCGGACGCTTTCCGCCGACCGCCTGGGTGATGCAGTAAACGTGCAGGACGAGGATGCCGATCCAGACGATGCAGCTCACGGCCAACGAGCCACAGGGAATGCCTACCTGATTGATGATCATGCCGAGGACGAACAGGGCGACCCCGACCACCACATCGAGGATTAGCAGGCCCACGCCGTTCTTCGCGTGCCAGTGGATCTCGGCGTCTTCCTTCTTCGTCAGATACGGAATCAGAGCGAGCAGGCCGAGGTATGAGAGCACGATCATCAGCGTCCGGTCGGAGCTGGGGCTGACTCCGCCCGGTGGCGGTGGGGGCGGCGGAGTGTACGACCCGCCTCCCGGTGGCGGAGGAGTCACAGGGGGGACCGTGGGCGGAGGAATAGCGGTCATTTCTTCTCCTTGCCGGATTGTCTTCAGGCGGTTCGATTCTAATCGCTTTTGAAGCGGGTGAGGCGGCGTTCCGCTGCCAGCAGAGATATCACCGATAGCAGCGCGGACAACGTGAGCGCAATCACGATCGGGATCGTCGCCGAGATCGCGGCCTGCTCCACGCCCACCACGCGCAGGAAGTAGCTCATCACCGGACGGGCCATCAGCACCATCACCGCCGCGACGTACGCGAGCGAAATGGCCATGTAGCCGAATCCTCCCAGCGACAGCCCCACCTGCAGCGGATTCTCCGCGTTGAAGTCCGGCGAGAGCGCGCCGAGGCCCACGCCCAGGCTCACCAGCGTCACCGCCAGCAGCAGCGCGCCCGCCAGCGTGAACGTCCACACCACCGCGTTCGCGCCGAGGATGAAATTCGCGAACGCGGTGAGCAGCAGCGAGAGCAGCGTCAGCGGCGCCGCGTAGACCGCGACCTTCACCAGCAGGAAGTCGCGGTACGAGATCGGCGCGCTCTGGATCAGCCAGAACGCCTTCCCCTCCGCCGACACCGACGGATACGCGAAACGCAGGCAGATCGCCGCGATCACGAAGCCCGACATGCCGAGGTTCGCGTACGCCACCAGCGTCGCGCGCGCGTCGCCGCCCAGCGGCAGCATGCGGATGTTGTAGAGATAGATGAACAGCAGCGCGCCCATGAGGAACACCTGCGACCACTGCGCGACGTCGCGCCCGATCGTGCGCACTTCCTTGCCGATCATCGCCCGCAGCGGCGGGTCCGCGCGCGCGAAGAGCCGGTCCAGGATGCGCGTCGCGGACGACGCCCCGATCGCCGCCGGCGCCATGCTCTCCCGCGCCCGCACGAACGCGCGGAAGTACCACGCCCGCGCCAGCACCGCGAATGCCATGAACGCGATCAGCGCGATCAGCACGATGCGCGGCGCGAACGGCGCTGCATCGCTGCGCGTCATCAGTTCCGCGAGCGACGTGCTCGGATAGATGCTCATCGAAGGCAGCTCGATCGCCCGCAGCACCTCGGCCACGTCAATCGTCGAGAGCTCGGCGAAGAAGCGCTCCGGCCGGCTCATGCGGAACGCGATCACGACCAGCGTCAGCACGAGTACGGCGATCGACGCCACGATCTGGTAGACCCGTCGCACCGGAAACCAGCGCACGAGCATCAGGATGACGATCGAGGCCAGCGTCACCGGGATCGTCAGCAGCAGCGCGAGGTTCACCAGCACGGCGGGATAGAACGCGAACGGCTTGTCGTACTGGCGCGCGAAGGCGACGATCAGCGGCACGAGAAATAGGAACACCACCGTCGCGCTCTGCACCAGCGTCTTCAGCCACCGTGAGAGGGCGATGCGCAGCTTCGACCGCGGACCGGCGTGGTAGATGTCGAGATCGAGGTCCGTGAAGTACGACGCGATCGCCGCCGCCATCGCGGAGGACAACAGCGTCACCGTCGCGACGAGAAACACCAGCCCGAGCAGGTTGCGGAGCAGGCCGAGGGCAAAGAGCGGCGTCTCCGACTCGACGCCCGCGATCGCGCCGAAGAGCCGCGCAAACAGCGCGTAGTCGCCGACGAGGAACGCCGCGACGACGACCAGCACGATCCCCGTGCGGATGAACGTGGAGGCGTTGAAGGGACGAAGCCGCGCAGCGGCGATGCGAAGGGGCCACATGATCAGGGGGCGGTGGACTTCATTCTGCGCTGATGGGCACGATCGCGCGATGGTAGCTGATCCGCACTCCAAACACGCGTTGTCTGCCGCCCGCTACGCGGACTCGATCCAACGTCGCGCGCTCGTTCCCCCGGCTGAAGCCGGGGTCTATTGCCTCTTGCCCGCGTAGCGGGCTGCCAGAAAATAGCCCCCGGCTTCAGCCGGGGGAACACGAAGCGGGCGTTGGAACGAGCCCGCGTAGCGGGCGACAGGACACACGCGCCCTACGTAATCGGCGCCACCTCGTCGAACCAGCGCATCGTCGACTCCCCGCGCGCCTTGCGCGCCTTGGAGCGCTCGATGCCGAGGGTGATGAGGCGCTCGATCAGCCGGGGGTACTTCAGCTCCGTCGCTTCCCACAGCTTGGGGTACATCGAAATGTTCGTGAATCCAGGGATGGTGTTGATCTCGTTCAGGTACAGCCGGTTCGTGCCCCGCTCGAGGAAGAAGTCCACGCGCGCGAACCCCGACGCCCCGACCGCCTTGAACGCGGCGATTGCCAGTCGCTGGATCTCCGCCGCCTTGTCGCTCGCCAGCTTCGCCGGGATGACCAGGGAGGACTTGTTCTCCACGTACTTGTCCGTGTAGTCGTAGAACTCCCGGCCCACGACGATCTCCCCCGGCACCGATCCCTGCGGCGTCTCGTTGCCGAGGATCGAGACCTCGATCTCTCTCGCGTCCACTCCCCGCTCGATCAGCAATTTCTCGTCGAACCGGAACGCGTGGTCCATGGCCGTCGCAAGGTCCTTGTCGTTCTTCACCTTCGTGACACCCACCGACGAGCCGGTGTTCGCGGGCTTCACGAAATACGGCAGCCGCAGCGCGTTGGTCACCGCGCGCACGACGCGCTCGCGCTCGTTCCGCCAGTCGTGTTCCTGCACGGGAACGAAATCCACCATCGGCAGCTTCGCCGCGGCGAACGCCTGCTTCATGTGGACCTTGTCCATCGCCACGGCCGACGCGGTGACGCTGCTGCCGCCGTACGGCAGCCCGAGGATTTCCAGATAGCCCTGCAGCGCGCCGTCCTCGCCGCCCGTGCCGTGGATCAGCGGAAAGACCAGGTCGATCGTCGCGGTACGGGACCAGATCTCGAACGAGAAATCCGCGTCGCCTTCGACGCTCTTCTCCGCGCCTTCCAGAATCCGCGCGCTGCGCTCCGGCGCGACGAACCTCCCGTCGCGTGCGATGCACATCGGCGTGAACGTGATGCGGTCCGCCGGCGCGGCCTTCACCACCGACCGCGCGGACAGAATCGAGACTTCGTGCTCGGCGGACCTTCCGCCAAAGAGGAGGATGACTTGGATCATCTACTTTCCGAGGGGAATCGATCCCAGCAAGTACTTCAGGTCTTCGTCCTTCCACCGCAGCCCGCCGCCGAACGTGAAGGCCGTGTCGTTGAGCGCGTTGTCGATGCCGCTCGTGACGAAGAGGCGCGGCGTGCGCGGCTTCTCCTTCCGGACCGTGTACTCGCCGTAGAGGCGCAGGTGCGGGTTGTCGTCGCGGCGCTGGCCGAAGTCGAACGCTTCGCCCGTCACCACGAGCCGGTCGTTGAGGCGGTAGTCCGCGCCCATGCCGCCGGTGCTGTCGAACAGTCCCACGCGGACTGCCAGCGCCGGGTCGAGCTGCCAGCCGACCTGACCCGAGATCAGGAAGTCGCGCTCGTAGCGGCTCGTCTCCGTGACGATGGTCTCGCTCTGCCCAGTGGCCGGGTTCGTGCGCGTCTCGACGTTCACCTTGTCGCGCCGCTTCCCGCGCGGGTCGTCGCTCAGCTCGATGTTGTAGAAACGGTTGATGTCCGGGTTCGGGATCAGCCGCAGGCCCACCGCGCTGCGCGAGTTGCCCGAGCCGAACTCCTTCGGCTCGATGCCCGCGATCTTCTGCTGGGACAGCCCCGCGTAGTAATCCGCGCGGATGCCCAGGTCCATCTGGATGCGGGTGGCGCGGCCGAGGGTCTCCTGCAGCGACTTCACGCCGCCTTCGACGGACGACAGCGCGCTGGTGAGCTTGTCGTGCGCTTCGTCGCTGTAGAACAGCTTGCCCACGGTCCCTTCGCCGCTCTTCACCTTGCCCGTGATGGCGTTCAGGTTGTCCGCCGTCGTGCGCAGGTCGGAGGAGAGGCCGCGCAGGTTCTGCACGACGACGCGTACATCCTCGCGGTTCTCGCCGACCGTTCCGCCCATCTGCTTCGCGACGCGGTCGATCGATTCCGCCAGGCGCGGGATCTCGTTGCGGAGATGCTCGGTGATGATGCGGGTGTTCTCCAGCGTCGCGTCCACGTTGTTGCGGTTCGCTGCGATCAGCGCCCGCGTCTCCGCCGTGATCACGCGGACGTTCTCCACGATCTCGTCGAGGCGCTGCTGCCCCGTCGGGCCGCCCGCGACGGCGCGCAGCGACTCGGTGATCGCCTTCACGTCGTCCGCGATGGCTTTGACCTGGTCCGTCACGTCGTCGAAGCTCGCCGGCTGCGTCCCCGGCAGCTCGATCTCGCCGTCCGTCTTCAGCACCGGAGCCTGCGTTGATCCGGGATCCAGCTCGATGTACTTTTCACCGAGGAGGCCGAGGTTCGCCACCTTCGCCTGCGCGTTGGTGTGCAGGGGCACGTCGTCGTCCACCTGCATCGTCACCACCGCGCGGCCGTCGGGCAGGACCTTGATGTCCGTCACGTGCCCTTTGCGGACGCCGGCGATGCGCACCGCCGACTCGTCGTCGAGACCGGCGACGTCGTCGAAGACCGCCTTCACGACGTGCGTGGTCTTCGAGCGGCTCAGGCTGATGTCCTCGATGCGGAGGACGAAGTATCCGAGAACGGCCAGGGCGATCAGCATCACGATGCCGACTTTTGCTGCAGACGTCATGGTTTAGGCTCCATAAGAGGGTCGATGCCCGCTGTTCTGAGCATCTGAAAAAGCGTAGCAAGCGGCAGTCCGACTACGTTCGTGTAGCTGCCATGGATGGAATCGATGAACATCGCGCCGATACCCTGGACGGCGTACGCACCGGCCTTGTCGAGCGGCTCGCCGGTGGCAACGTACCACTCGATCTCCTCCGCCGAAAGCGGCAGCATCCGCACCTCGGACTCCGCCACGCGCGTGTCGTGGTGCTCGCGCTCCAGGTTCTGCAGCGTGACGCCGGTGTACACGACGTGCGTCTTCCCCGCGATCGTGCCCAGCATGCGCGCGGCATCGGCGGAATCGACAGGCTTCTCCAGCAGCTCGTCGCCGAGGAGGACAGTGGTATCCGCGGCGATCACCCAGCGGGAAGGATGCTCCGTCGCCAGCGCGTTCGCCTTGTCCCGCGACAGCCGCGCCACATACTCCGCCGGCGCCTCGCCCTCCCGATAAATCTCGGGCACATGACTCGGCCGGACCTCGAACTCGAGCCCGATCGAGGCCAGCAACTCGCGCCGTCGCGGCGACGCCGAGGCAAGGATGAATTTCACGTCGCGAGTTTATAGGAACGTAGGGCGTGGCTTCAGCCCGCCTCTCCCGTGGGGGGGCGGGCTGAAGCCACGCCCTACATTTTCGTGACGTGCAGAATCACCACGATCTTCGCCTCCGCGACGATCTTGTAGATGATCCGCAGCTCCTCGGTCCGGTAACTCCACAGTCCCTTCAGCGGTTCGAACAGCGGCGCGCCTACGATGGGGTCGAGCTCGATGCGGCGCAGCGCGGCGTCGTAGATCGGTGCGGCGGATTTCGCGAAGCGCAACCGCTCGTATTTCCCGCGCTGCTCGACCTCCTCGTCGTCCGCTTCGGCGATCTTGGCGAAGAGCAGGGAGTCGTTCGCGATCTCGATCGTCTCGCGCAGGGCCATGTACTCGTCGTACGAGACCAGTGCCGCCACCGGGCGGCGGTTGCGCTCGAATACCGTGCGTGTGCCCTTCGCCGCGCACTCGCGAATCAGGTCGCGCAGGTCTTCGGGCAGGTCCAGTACGTCGAGGTGCCTGTCGAGGTGCTTATCGGGGTCTTTCACGAGACGGCGGTCTTCAGGTACTCGCGGAATTCGCTGCCGAGCTTCGGGTGCCGCAGCGCGTAGTCGACGGTCGCTTTCAGGTAGCCGAGCTTCTCGCCGGCGTCGTAGCGCTGCCCCTTGAACACGTAGCCGTAGAAGTCCCCGGTGCGCACCAGCTCGCGCAGCGCGTCCGTGAGCTGGATCTCGCCGCCCGCGCCGCGCTCGGTCTTCTCCAGCAGCGGGAAGATGTCCGGCGGCAGGATGTAGCGTCCGATGATCGCGTACTGCGACGGTGGCTTGACCTTCGGCTTCTCGACCATGTCCGTGATCCGGAACCGCCGCTCGCCGACCAGCTCTCCGGCGACGATGCCGTAGCGCGACGTCTCCTCGCGCGACACTTCCATCAGCGCCACGACGGGACGCCCGGTCTCCTCGAACACGTGCCGCATCTGCAGCAGGCACGGCTCCTCGGCCAGGATGACGTCGTCCGGCAGCACGACCGCGAACGGGTGGTCGCCCACCGCGTCCTTCGCGGTCAGCACCGCGTGGCCGAGGCCGAGGGCTTCCTTCTGGCGGACGGAGATGAGGTCGACCATGCGGCTGACGTTGTCCACCTCCGCCAGCAGGTCGTTCTTCCCCCGCTCCTGCAGCGAGCGCTCGAGCTCCGCGGTGCGGTCGAAATGGTCCAGGATCGTGTCCTTCCCCTTGGACGTGACGATGATCAGCTTGTCCAGCCCGGAGTCGCGCGCCTCCTCGATCCCGTACTGCAGGATCGGCTTGTCGACCAGCGGCAGCATCTCCTTCGGGATGACCTTCGTGGCGGGAAAGAAGCGGGTCCCGAAGCCCGCGCAGGGGAAGACGCACGTCCGGAGGGTGTTCATCGGCCGCGAAGAATAACAGCGTGGCCGACCGTTTGCTTAGGCCGCCTGTGGTAAAACATCCTGAACACGGCCGACATGCGTAAACTCCTCATTCTCCTCGCGATCCTTCTCGTCACCCTTCCCGCCGCGGCGCAATGGCGCAGGGCCGGTCTGCACGGTGCGGACACCCGCGCGCTGATCGTCGATCCGCGCGATCCGGACACCCTCTACCTCGGCACCAGCGGCGGTGAGGTGTACGTCTCCCGAGACGGCGCGAAGAGCTGGACGTCGCCACGGAACGGCATCCCCTTCCCGGGCTACGTCGTCGACAACCTCGTGCTCGACGGGAAGGGGCAGCTCTGGGCGGCGGCGTGGGGGCTGTGGGGCGGCGGCGCGATCGCGATGTCGGCCGACGGCGGCAAGACCTGGGTACGCCGCGACGCCGGTCTCGAGGACTTTTCCGTCCGCGCGATCGCCCTGGATCCCAAGGATCCGAGCTTCGTCATCGCCGGCGGCCTGACCGGCGTCTATCGCAGCACCGACGCCGGCAAGTCGTGGAAGCAGATCTCCGATCAGATCAACGTCGAGTCCGTGGCCATCGACCCGCGCACGAATGAGCGCATGTACATCGGCACGTGGCGCCAGGGCTGGCGCACGGACGACGGCGGCAAGAGCTGGAAGCACATCGCCAACGGGATGGTGCTCGACACCGATATGTTCTCGATCTACATCGATCCCGCCAACGCGGACAACGTGTGGGTCGCGACGTGCGGCTGGGTCTACAACTCGAAGAACACCGGCGACCTCTGGACGCGCTACAAGGACGGGTTCGACAACCGCCGCATCCACGACGTGAAGATCGACCCGAGCGACCCGAACGTCATCTACGCAGGGTCCGTCGCGGGCCTCTACCGCTCGACGGACGGCGGCACGAAGTTCGGCGTGATCTCGGATACGGGGCTGGTGATCAACTCCATCGTCCTGCACCCCAAGCGTCCGGACCGCATCATCCTCGGCATCGAAGGCGACGGCGTCTATATCTCGGAGGATCGCGGGCAGACCTTTGCGCGCACGTCCGAGGGGCTCTACAACCTGCGGATCACGACCATCGCGACGGATCCGTTCCAGCGCAACCGCGTCTACGCGGCGGTGGTCTTCGGCGGCGCGGCATCGGGCATCTACCGCTCGAACGACGCCGGCAAGACCTGGGAGCGGGCGAGCAAGACTGCGCTGCCCGAGGTGCTGTCGCTGACGATCGCGTCGGAGGCGGATGCGGAGGTGAAGCTCATCGCCGGCACGGAGAAGGGCTTCTTCTGGAGCAACGACGGCGAGCAGTGGACGCAGGCCGAGCCCTCGGGGTTCCCGATCCGCGTCGACAAGATCGTGCGCTTCAATCGCACGCGCTCGTTCGCGGCGACGGCGGAGGGCGTCTTCACGACGAAGGACGGCGGCCGCAACTGGTACCGACTCGGCGGCGTGAAGAATCGGGCGGTGGACATCACGATCGGCACGCTGTCCGGGAAGAAGGCGCTGTACGCGCTGACCGCGGCGGGTCTCGAGGTGTTCGACGGGTCGACGTGGATCACCGTCGCGGACGCGCCGGCGAAGGGACGCTCGATCGCCATCCGTACGATTGCAGGGGTCGATCACGTGTTCGTCGCCGGAGCATCTGGTGTGAAAGCCGGCACGATCGACGAAGAGCAAAAGTGGCGCGCGACGGCCGCTCCGGACGCGCAGTACGCGTCAGTCCACGGCGGCAGCCGCACGAACGGGCAGATGCTGTTCGTCACGTCGCGCCAGCAGCGCGAGGTGCTGGTCGGCGAGCCGACGGAGACCGAGTGGAGCGAACTGACCCTGCCCCTGCGCGGCACGGAGATCACGTCCGTCGTCCCCGACGCCTTCAGCCGCGACCGCTACTACCTCGGCACCCTCGGCGAGGGCGTGTGGGTGTACGAAGGAAAGATGCAGCGCTACGTAGCGCGCGACGCGAAGATCCCTGCGCAGGTAAGCGGCGGGGGGCAGTGATTCCGGCTTTTAGCCCCGAGCGGAGTCGAGGGGCCAACTTAGCAGCAACGCAGAGCGAACCGATCGTCGCTGCACGCGCAGCGTAAAAGGCTCACTCTGCGTTGCTGCTAAGTTGGCCCCTCGACTCCGCTCGGGGGTAAACCCTATCTAGGATCGTAATACCGCACCGCCAACACCCCCAGCCCCTTCTTCCCCTGCGCCGACTTCGGATCGTCCGCGACGACCACCATCGCATTCGGCAGCGCGTCGTCGTAGATCAGGATCGAGCGCGTCGCCTTGCGCGGCTCACCCATCGCCGCGCGCTTTTCCTCGAACGCCTTCCGCACCTTCGGCAGCAGCGTGAACAGCTCGAAGCGCACCGACGTCAGCCGGTCCTTGCGGAACTCGAGCGTGAGCGACTTGTCGCTCGAGTAATCGACGACCAGCTCGTTCGCGTCTTTGCCCGCCTTCGGGCGCCACGCCCGCAGCGCGTCGACGGCCTCGGCGCGGGACATGCCGATGGTCAGATGGAACGCGTCGAGCCGCATCCAGTCGGTGGTCGGTGTGGCAATCGCGAGCAGCAGGGCGAGCAGGGCGGCCATCAGTGGACGTAAGGAGCGTCGGGTTGTTCCACATTCCGGCGCGACTGGATGATCGACGTCGCCAGCACCGCCCGGCGGCCGATCTCCTCCCACTGCGCGGAGCGGACCAGGTCCGGCACCGCCAGCGAGGGCCCGAGGTTGACGGCGATGCAGCCGGCGTCGAGATAGGCGTCGATCATGTCCAGCGGCACCGGCCCGCCCGCCAGCATCGGCACATCGCGGATCGGCCCGCGGATCGTGCGGATGTAGTCGGGGCCGCCGAGGTGATGGGCGGGATAGACCTTCACGACGTCGCAGCCCGTTTCCCAGGCCCGGATGATCTCCGTCGGCGTCGCCGCCCCCGCGATGCACAGCAGGTCGTTCTCGTTCGCATACTCGATCACCCGCGCGTCCGTGTGCGGCGACACGATGATCTCCGCCCCCGCCCGCCGCGCCAGCGCCGCGTCGTTCGTACTGCGCACTGTGCCCGCCGCCACCGTGACCCCCGGCCCGTACTTCTCCACCATCGCCGCGATCAGGTCGATCGCGTCCGGCGTCGTCAACGTGACCTCGACCAGCCGGATCCCGTTGCGGGCATACGCCTCCGCCACCGCCTCTGCCACCTCGGCGTTGTCCTCCCGGACCACGCCGATGATCTGTTCCGTGTAAACGCGCGCGAGCAGCTCTTTCCTCGACATTGCGTGGGATAGTTTACCGGACCGCCGTGCCGTCCCGGAGCGCCGCCGTCCCGGCGGCTGTCCGGGCGGCGTCCTCGCCGCCCGCGCAGAATCGCAGGACGTGACGCTCGGCGTGAGCTCCACGACCGCGAGGAAGGTGTGGGAGGTTCAGGAGTCCTTTCGATGGGACTCGGGTGACCCATCGAAAGGAGACGGAGTCGTTTTGAAGGGACACGGGAGTCCCATCGAAAGGAGACGGAGTCGTTTTGAAGGCACTCGGTCTGCCATCGAAACGAGACGGAGTCGCTTTGAAGGGACACGGGAGTCCCATCGAAACGAGACGGAGTCGTTTTGAAGGCACTCGGTCTGCCATCGAAACGAGACGGAGTCGCTTTGAAGGGACTCGGTCAGCCTTCAACCCGACAAAGTCTGCCATTGAAGGGACTGACGGATCCCTTCATCTCCGGGCCGTACCGCGCTGGAGGTGCTGGATCTCGCACAAACCATCGTTGCAACAGCATTCGGCCGCCGAAGATGGGCAGAATCTTGCTCGCCATCCCTCCGGAATTCCGGTCGCCTCGGCGCGTCCCTCTCGGATAACGTCCGCCACTCACCAATTTTGGAGGTACTCATCGACGTGCTGTTCCGAGACGCGGCATCAGACTTCATCCGCCACTGCCAGTCGATCCGAAAGCTCTCCCCGCACACCATCCGCGCCTACGAGCTCGACCTCGCCCGCTTCACCCAGTTCCTCGGCAAGCGCGCCGCCGTCGCCTCGTGCGACAAGACCGTCATCCACAACTACGTCCGCCACCTCTTCGACGTCCGCGCCCTCAAGGAAGCCGAGCGTCAAACGCCACCTGGCCACCCTCCGCTCCCTCTTCCGCTGGCTCGAAGAAGAGGACGACGCCGTCGAAGACCCCTTCCGCGGCGCCCGCATCCGCATCCGCATGCCCAAGCGCCTCCCCCGCGTCATCGCCAGAGCCGACCTCCGCCGCCTCCTCCTCCACGCACCACCCCCCGCCTTCGCCGACCTCACCGCCTACGTCGCCACCGAGCTCCTCTTCGCCACCGGCATGCGCGTCAGCGAACTCGCCGGCCTCCTCGACGCCGCCGTCGACCTCGAAGACGGCACCATCACCATCATCGGCAAAGGCAACCGCCAGCGCCGCGTCTTCGTCCCCGACGAGCTCAAATCCGCTCCTCCACCGACTACCGCACCGCCCGCGACCGCGCCCCCTCGACCGCCGACACCTTCCTCGTCAACTCCCGCGGCAGCCGCCGCCAGCCCGCAGATGATCCGCCGCCTCGTCCGCCTCCACGGCGAACGCAGTCCGCCGTCCGCGACCGCGTGACCCCGCACATGTTCCGCCACTCCGTGGCGACGTACCTGTTGGAGGAAGGTGTCGACATCCGCTACGTGCAGCGGTTGTTAGGCCACCGCAGCATCTCGACGACGGAGATGTACACGCACGTCGCGGATGCGGCGTTGAAGGTGCGGATCACGGAGAGGCATCCCAGGAAGGGGATTGTGGGGAGGTAGGCCAGGGTTGAGAAGCGTAATTTTACGACGTTACAGACAACGCCACCGCCCTACGGAACGTGTGGCAAGCGGCCTAACAGAAGAAATTGTCCGCCGCGGATACTGATCAGCGGGCGACGGGAGTTGGATGGTGGATTGGTTGCGGACCACGAGGTGGGTAGGGAAAGGATCGCTTTCGTCACTCCTGTTGTAGTGGGCGGGCCTAAAGCCGTCGCAAAACGATAACTCGAAATTATCCGCCACCCGAGCGATACGATGACCCAGTCCAGAGCCTTCTCAAGAATAGTTTTGCGATCACCGACGCCAACGCGGCACTGGCGGGGGCAGCCGCAGGTGTTTGCTCGGCGGCTTGGGAGTTTTTCCGGTCACCGCTATCAGCAAAAGAGGCTTATACGACAGCCGCCGGCGAGGGCTTCCGTGCGTTCGCGACAGAGTACACCGACGAGCCTCATCAGACCGATCTCGTCGAGTGCTTTTCGTGCAGCATCACGCGGCGATACGTTCGAAGCAAGTTTCCTCCCGGGCCCGGACTCCTTCTTTACGATGCGATGTTGGACGTTCAACGCCTCTTCGCTTCCGAAACCGAACGCCTTGCACGTGAAGTATTGCTCGCACTCGGCCTGCACCCGCCGCCCTGTCTCGGGTTTGAGCGCTGGTCGCGACTGCAGGTAAATTATGCGGACATGGCGATTGCAGGCCGCGACCTGCTTCACGTTGTGCATGAGGATGGCGATCTTCTGACGCTCGATTTCGCGACAGGGCCGGGGCTGAAGGTGTTGCGGGCACGACGGTACTCCGCAGAAACTGTGGCCGGAGTCCGCGGGCAAATTTGTCGTACTCACCGGAGAAATTCTGTCCATTGTTTCGGGAGGACGCATCGGCGCAGCGTACCACTGCGTCGAGCGGCAAACGAATCTCGACGAGCGGCTGGCCCTCCTCTACTTCGTGGACGCTGATCCTGATCTTCTAGGTCAATGCACAGACTGCGATGCGAACGCCATACGCGACCGCATCACTGCCGGCTGGCTTCGGTCAGGAGTGGCTCCGGTGCAACCTTCCGTCGCAGCGTGTGATGCCGAGGAGGCGAGTTGACGAAGTGGATTCTTGGCTTGGGCGGGTCGGACCATGACGGGTTGGCCGCGTTGATGCGTGGCAATGACATCGTGGTGGCCATCGAAGAGGAGCGAGCTCACCCGGCGAAAGCATGGAATGTCAAATTCTTCCACAATCCCGTGGAGAAAAGCGTCAACTATTGCCTGAATACGCAGGAATCACACTCTCGGACGTGGAGATCGTGAGCAGCATCTCCTGCGGCTCGCGCCCGATTCGAATATCGCGACATCCCCGCGAAGTTATACGCCCATCATATGTGCCACGCCGCAGCGGCATATCTACTGCTGCCGCCGGGCAGCACAGCGGGAGTGCTGGTCTATGACGGCGCCGGATCGATCCAGCGGCAAACCGACGACTGCCCCATACGCAATGTCCGGGAGACATTCACTTTCTACGTCATGACTGGATCCGGGATCGACCGCCTCGGCCAGACGTGCGGCACGGGAGTCTGGGAGCACGACGATTTTCCGAGTGCGGTCAACCACTCAGTGGGCTTTTTCTCGAGTTCATCTCGGGCATGCTGGGCTTTGACGTCCTCGACGGCGGAAAAATGGGATTAGCTGCACACGGGAAGCCGCGTCATGCCGCTGATCTCGAAGCATTCATCACCTACGGCACTAGTCCGGACGACATCTTCCGTTGCGAGCTCGACAGTCCGAACCTCCGCGCGTACGTCGAGCGAATCCTCCGCGACGCTCTCGATTCGTTCGCAGCCAGAGCGGACGTAGCCGCCAGCGCACAGGAAGTCGTGAATAAGGCCCTGCTGAATGCGAGTCGGGTTTTCCGCGGTCAGCCGATCGAGTACCTTTGTGTGTCTGGCGGCTGTGCACTGAACACCGTGGCCAACTCATACCTCATCGATCATCTCGAATTCGATGTCCCGGTCGTGATTCCGCCGCACGCAGGTGATTCCGGTCTTGCCCTTGGTGCACTCTGGCTGGCGGCGCGGGACCGCGGCTATTCGTCCGTGACCTTTCGAGGAAAACAACCCCATCCGGCGTTTGGGAGACCAGGCCGACATTACGACGCCGCGAGCTGCTTGCGCGCTGTGAAACCTTATCCGGCGTTGGCGCATGATCCGTCCGTAGAATGGCGGAAGCGCTGGCCGGCGAGATCGCGGCGGGACGA
>CAWGEI010000004.1:0-1125027 GCA_963821585.1 uncultured Acidobacteriota bacterium | reverse complement strand
CGAAATTATCGCTGAAGCTGTCGCAGGAGCGAAGCACAATCGATGATGTCTTTCCATAGCGGTGATGATAGCGATGGCAATGCTTCTCTAAGTCTTCTGACCAACCTCGTTGCCGACCGCGCCGCCGAGCACCCCGATGCTACAGCCATCGCCCTCTTTCTAGGCGCCGGGGCGGACATCTCCTCCGGCGGACTGACTTTTGCTCAACTGAAGCGGGCGGCGGTTGAGCAAATCGTACGCGATCGGCTCTTCTTGGCCACCACCGAGCGACAGCTCGAGGAGCAGTTCGAGTTGCTGTTCGAGAAGCACACGGCCGCCAGAGACCGAGGGATCCTGATCGATCACCTCCTACATCGGATGAACGAGCTCGATCCGTCCGATGCGTACAAGCTACTGGTCCTGCTGGCGGAGGCAGGTGGGATCGACGCTGTTATCACCACGAACTTCGATGTCATGCTCGAACGGGCGGAGACGCTTCTCGACTGCAACGTTTTCGAGGTCCGGACGACTGGCATGAATCGGCCGTTCTGGCCAGCCGGAATGCCCACGCGCCGGAAGGCGCCGTATCTGAAACTCCATGGCGATCTCGGCACGCGCGTCGTCACGCATCTCACAGAAAAAGAGCTTCGCGAGGGACGATACGAGTCGACACTGCTCGATTATCTCCGGACCGTCGCCGCAACTCACGACATGGTCTTTGCCGGCTATTCAGGTAACGACCCGGTGCTGGCGAATGTAATTGGTGAAGCGACGGCCGGAGGTAGCCACCGGGTGTTCTGGGTGAACGTCACACCGCCGGACGCGGCGAGCAGTCTTCACGTGGCACTCCATGGACGAGCCCAGTTCATCGCGGCAACCTTCGACAAACTTATTGCTACCATCGCGCGGCCGGTCCTCCAGAAGCCGCGTTACGGCGCGTCGAAGATGGCGTACATTCGCAGCCTCTTTGAATGGCGCGTCGAACACTCCAATGCGACGTACCTAAATGCCTACTCGAACTCCCCAGCGCATGTACCATTGACGGTCACACCGCGTCCCGAGGTGGAGCGAGCCGTGCGTACTTTTTTGGCTTCGGAACGCCCTCTCGCCATTTTGGCCGGACCATCCGGCTATGGAAAAACAACGTTAGGAATCCGGCTCGCCGATGAATTTCAAACGCAGGCCTCACGATACGTTGTACTTCTGACGGCGAAGAGCCTTGATCCCCCAAACATCGAGGCACACCTGTCCGAGCGGCTGGGAGGCCTCGGGCCGCGCCAGCCATTTTCTATCGCCTCGCTGGAAACGTGGCTGCACGAACAGAAAGCACAATTGCTCATCTTCATCGATGCGCTTAACGAGTACAGGAGCGATCTCGACGACTGCGCAACCCTCCTGCGCAACATCATCCGGCTTTGCTACTACCTCCCCGACAAGCCGACCAGCGCGATCCGAATCATAGCGACCATCCGGCAGGAAACATGGAATTCGGTCATTGCGCGCGTCGACCTCGGCGCACTGCGGCAGGTGTTATGGACCCCATCCCAGATCGCGGGCGCCATCGAGGCCATCCCGATCGGTCTTTTGACGGATGGAGAGCTGCGCTCCGCGCTGGAACGCCTCCGCTCCGCCAACAGGACGAAGATCCGCTTCGATGATCTGTCGCCCATGGCCGTCGAGCGGCTTCGCGACCCTTTCCTGTTAGCGGCGATTGCTTCTGCCAGCTCTATCAGTGGTTTAAGCGGACCGACGTCGTCGTTGTATCGCGTGATCTACCACGCCATGCTCTCGAACAACGGAGTGGGACTCGACGCAGCCACGCTAGAGGACGCGCTGGCACGTGTGGCGCTGATCGCCGCTGAATCGAAACAGGAAGTTGCCCGTCGCAAGGATCTGACGCCGGAGTCTTTGCGCGGCGATCTTCATCGTGCGGCCCTCGACCTCGGCATTCTGATCGAGCAATCCGACAACTTCCTTCGATTCCGCCACGACCGCCTGCACGAATACTTTCTATCGGTGGCCCTGTCTCTGCCAGAAGGACCACGGCTCGGGACCTTGTCCGAGCTCCGCGATTACTTGCAGGCGACGAAACACAATCCGAAAGCGCGTTCCGCAGCGCGGATGCATTTTGCGTATGACGTCGGCGAACGGTTCCGCCTGATCGAGGAAGCCATGCTCATCCGCCGAACGGGCATGTCCGATTTCTCGGAGACCGATCGCGAGCTTCTGTTCGGATTCGCCCGCGAAGTGATCTATGAATTGTGCGAAAGCAATCCACCGGTCGCAACTCGCTACATCCGGGCCGGAATCCGCGCCGCCGCGGAAGGCCGCCTTGACAACGAACACCTGCGGACGCTCGTCCAGACGGCAGCCAGCCTGCCGAACGACGCGGCGATTCCCGCCTTGGCCGCGGCAGCGGTGGCCGGCGACGATCTCGCCGCTACGGAAGCAAGCATCTACGCAGTGGACAAGCTGCTCCGCCGTTATCTGACGGAAAACTGTCCGGGCATCGATTTCTCGACAGCCACGCCGTATGAGATGTTTCTTGCCGACGCGAGCGTCCAACCGTGGCGACAGCTCGGGCGAGTCATGCGCTTTCTCTCGCGAGCCGGGCCAGACAATCTACATCCGGCGGAGTATTCCGCGGTCACCGCAGCCATCGCGCCGCTCGCGCGGGAAGTGTCGTCACGTCCTTGGTCGAAAAAAGACGTGACTTCCTTCACGGAGTATTACCTCAGGAATACAGACCGGCTGCTGTTCAATGCGACACCCGACGACTTTCACGACTTCTTTCGAAATGATGCACGGCACGAGCTGGCGAGTATTCTCGCTGACCTTCGCTCCGGCGAGACACTTCAGTTACACCATCTGGACATGATGAAGCCGTACACGGAGTCGATGGATTTCGTCGCACGTCCGATGAACGTCGAATTCAATATTTGCACGCTTCTGTTCATCCTGTCTGGATTCAACGATTTCGATGCAACGCTCGCTTTGTGGGAGCAGCAGTACGACACGTTCACGAATCAAACCTCGCCGGTTGCTATCGACTACTACCAAGGTGTCCTGATCTATCTGCACTCACTGTTTAATGTGCCGTATGACAACCGCTTCGCCGAATACGAGGAGCGCGTGCTTCGCGACTGGCCATCCATCCTCCGGTTCACTCCAGGCCTGTTGCGTGGCCGCATTCGCGGCTTCCGCGACGAATTTGACATGATTTTCGAGGACGGGTTCGGTGTCATCTCGCCGTACGGACTTCTGTTGCCGCCGCGCAGGCGAAAAGAGATGACGTACGAGGACTACGCGCGACTCGAAAACTTTTCGTCGCGTACCGAGCCGTTGCCGCTTTACTCTCGGTACCTCCGGCTCTTCCTGACTGAAGGCCGCAACGACGAAATCTTACAGATGTTACAGGCTTTAAACGAGGTCATCGTGGCATGGCCCATCGAGGGGCTGGCCACGCTGCGCGATGCGATCGGCGTTTCGGATCCTAACGTCCACACAGCAGTGGTGCGCGTGCTGGCGGAAGCGTACTGCCGCCACCCCACCGAGACCGTTCGTTTTCTGAGAGCCACGGGCAGTGCGCTGAATGACGTAGACCTTCAGGAGATCAAGATTCGGCGCGATCCGCGAATCGGCCGCCGGCAGGTGTCGCAGCAGGAGTGGAGCCGCATCGGCTACTACTTTCTGAGGGACCGTTCCACGGTTCGCCGGCTGTTAGACTGTCTCCAGGTTTTCATAGATTCGACGAATTTCGAGTCGGCAGTGGCTCGGGTGCTTCAGACGCTTGAGATCACCTCGGCTCGACGGTAATAGTAGCCCTGCAAATACAACCCATCGAGGCCCAGACCGAGAAAACTGTCGACAGCGTCGGACGGCGTCTCGACGATTGGCTCACCGCGCCGGTTGAACGAGGTATTGAGCAGGATCGGTAGGCCGGTCCGTTTTTCGAAAGCGAGTAGAAGCTCGCGAAGAAAGGGATCTCCATCTGAAGCGACAGTCTGCACACGAGCCGTTCCATCGACATGCACGACGGCCGGAGCCTCCCGGCGGCACCTCGCCGTTGCCCGC
The DNA here is from genome assembly GCA_963821585.1 of uncultured Acidobacteriota bacterium. Taxonomy (GTDB): domain Bacteria; phylum Acidobacteriota; class Thermoanaerobaculia; order Gp7-AA8; family Gp7-AA8; genus QHVT01. The sequence continues at coordinate 1,120,974 of CAWGEI010000004.1, read as the reverse complement.
GGCACCTTTAACATGTACGGGTCCTTATGACGAGGACCTTCGAAGTAGAGGTCGTATCTCTCTGCGAGAATCATGGGCGCCAGCGGCCGAAACGGCTCGCGATGCTTGATATGGCGATTGAGATGTTCGCGAGTCAACGCGTTGCGCGGGTCGGCGAGGATACTTCGCCCACCGAGTGCGCGCGGTCCGATCTCAGACCCACCGTTGAAGAACGCAACGATTCGTCCCGCCGCGATCTCGCCGGCCAGCGCTTCCGCCGATTCTACGGACGGATCATGCGCCAACGCCGGATAAGATTCGCCCACAGCGCGCAAGCAGCTCGCGGCGTCGTAATGTCGGCCTGGTCTCCCAATCGCCGGATGGGGTTGTTTTCCTCGAAAGGTCACGGACGAATAGCCGCGGTCCCGCGCCGCCAGCCAGAGTGCACCAAGGGCAAGACCGGAATCACCTGCGTGCGGCGGAATCACGACCGGGACATCGAATTCGAGATGATCGATGAGGTATGAGTTGGCCACGGTGTTCAGTGCACAGCCGCCAGACACACAAAGGTACTCGATCGGCTGACCGCGGAAAACCCGACTCGCATTGAGCAGGGCCTTATTCACGACTTCCTGTGCGCTGGCGGCTACGTCCGCTCTGGCTGCGAACGAATCGCGAGCGTCGCGGAGGATTCGCTCGACGTACGCGCGGAGGTTCGGACTGTCGAGCTCGCAACGGAAGATGTCGTCCGGACTAGTGCCGTAGGTGATGAATGCTTCGAGATCAGCGGCATGACGCGGCTTCCCGTGTGCAGCTAATCCCATGGTTTTTCCGCCGTCGAGGACGTCAAAGCCCAGCATGCCCGAGATGAACTCGTAGAAAAAGCCCACTGAGTGGTTGACCGCACTCGGAAAATCGTCGTGCTCCCAGACTCCCGTGCCGCACGTCTGGCCGAGGCAGTCGATCCCGGATCCAGTCATGACGTAGAAAGTGAATGTCTCCCGGACATTGCGTATGGGGCAGTCGTCGGTTTGCCGCTGGATCGATCCGGCGCCGTCATAGACCAGCACTCCCGCTGTGCTGCCCGGCGGCAGCAGTAGATATGCCGCTGCGGCGTGGCACATATGATGGGCGTATAACTTCGCGGGGATGTCGCGATATTCGAATCGGGCGCGAGCCGGCAGGAGATTGCTGCTCACGATCTCCACGTCCGAGAGTGTGATTCCTGCGTATTCTAGGCAATAGTTGACGCTTTTCTCCACGGGATTGTGGAAGAAATTTGACATTCCATGCTTTCGCCGGGTGAGCCGCTCCTCTTCGATGGCCACCACGATGTCATTGCCACGCATCAACGCGGCCGACCCGTCATGGTCCGACCCGCCCAAGCCAAGAATCCACTTCGTCAACTCGCCTCCTCGGCATCACACGCTGCGACGGAAGGTTGCACCGGAGCCACTCCTGACCGAAGCCAGCCGGCAGTGATGCGGTCGCGTATGGCGTTCGCATCGCAGTCTGTGCATTGACCTAGAAGATCAGGATCAGCGTCCGCGAAGTAGAGGAGGGCCAGCCGCTCGTCGAGATTCGTTTGCCGCTCGACGCAGTGGTACGCTGCGCCGATGCGTCCTCCCGAAACAATGGACAGAATTTCTCCGGTGAGTACGACAAATTTGCCCGCGGACTCCGGCCACAGTTTCTGCGGAGTACCGTCGTGCCGCAACACCTTCAGCCCCGGCCCTGTCGCGAAATCGAGCGTCAGAAGATCGCCATCCTCATGCACAACGTGAAGCAGGTCGCGGCCTGCAATCGCCATGTCCGCATAATTTACCTGCAGTCGCGACCAGCGCTCGAACCCGAGACAGGGCGGCGGGTGCAGGCCGAGTGCGAGCAATACTTCACGTGCAAGGCGTTCGGTTTCGGAAGCGAAGAGGCGTTGAACGTCCAACATCGCATCGTAAAGAAGGAGTCCGGGCCCGGGAGGAAACTTGCTTCGAACGTATCGCCGCGTGATGCTGCACGAAAAGCACTCGACGAGATCGGTCTGATGAGGCTCGTCGGTGTACTCTGTCGCGAACGCACGGAAGCCCTCGCCGGCGGCTGTCGTATAAGCCTCTTTTGCTGATAGCGGTGACCGGAAAAACTCCCAAGCCGCCGAGCAAACACCTGCGGCTGCCCCCGCCAGTGCCGCGTTGGCGTCGGTGATCGCAAAACTATTCTTGAGAAGGCTCTGGACTGGGTCCATTCGTATCGCTCGGGTGGCGGATAATTTCGAGTTATCGCGTTATGCAGGTTCCGAAGCGTGTCGTTCTCGTCGCCGATCGGCAGTTCGATCACTCTGCACCGACACTGGAGCGGGCTGATCTGGAGTTCGCCGAGCACGATTACGACGAGATTCTCTCGGCCTTAGAGCGCGTTTGCGACGATGTGGTCTGTTACTCGTCGCCGGCGGAGCTGGCCGACCGTGCACGCGATCATCTGAATGACGTCGTACTGTCGATCTGGTCCGGAGTTCGTTCGCGCAGCCGGAAAGCACTCGTTCCGGCGATTTGCGAAGTATTCGGGATCACCTATGTTGGGCCGGATGCATACGTGAACAGTCTTGGTCAGGACAAATTGGCCGCGAAAGTCGTGGCGGCGGCTTTGGGATTTAACACGCCGCGCAGTGTGCTCATCGACTCCTTCGCCGAGATGGACTTGCTGTTGGAGTCCATCCGATACCCGGCCGTCGTCAAGCCGAATTACGAGGGCGGCTCCATCGGCATCTCTTCAGAATGCCTAGTACACGATACCGCTGCCGCAAAGAAAATAGCCGCAAGACTTCTACACTGTCATCGCCAGCCGGTACTGGCCGAGGAGTTCGTGTTCGGGAGAGAGGTGTCGTACGTGCTCATAGGGCGGCGGACGACCATCGATGTCTGTGAGGTTCTGGAGCTCGTCGTGGAAGGGCACGATCTGCGTAGCGCTGTTCTAGGGCTTGAGTTGAAGCATGCTCCGCTCAAGTTTCATTGGGACCGGGTGACCGACGTTATACCCTCCACCGATATCGAGCGCGGCCAGCGTTGGTTTCGCGCATTGGGGAAGGTTGAGGTCATTCGGATCGACGGTCGACTGTCCGAAGATGGTCAGTTTCATTTCATCGAGCTTAGTCCTGACGCATACCTTGGAAGCGACGGCTCTGTTGGCACCGCGTGCTTGATGCGCGGATTCTCCTTCGAGCAATTTGTCCAGCTGTTGCTCTCTAACGCCGTAGCAGATGCGTCGTGTAGTCCCGTCGGAGCTCGCAGAATGTCTCCCACTGGCGTGAGTGCCTCGACTGATACGTTCTGATGTCGTATCCGAGCGTGTTTCGTGCTGGGCGAGGGTCCTTCGCCGTCGAAGCCTGTCCTGAGCGAAGCCGAAGGGCTGCTCAGGATGACAGGTGGGGCTCAGGTCAGGACTCCGGCGAACGCCGGCTCCTCGCGGAGCCCATCCAACCGCGGGTCCACCTCCACGAACACCATCCACGCCGACCGATCCTCCACCGCCGCCCGCAACTGCGCCACCGCCGCCCCCCCATCCCCCAACCCCGCGTAAATGATGGCCGTGTCGTAGGGCGAGATGTACCGCGTCTGGCGCTCCAGCTCGAGTTGCGCGAGCAGCGACCGCGCTGAGGCGCGATCCCCGGAGATGGCGTGGGTGTGGGCGAGCATGGCGGTGAGGATGGAGATGCGCTCGACTTCGAGCGCGCGGTGGAAGGCGTCGATGGCTTCGGCGTAGCGGTGCTGCTGCGCGAGGGCCATGCCGAGCCAGCCGTGGGCGGGGATGAAGTGTTCGTCGAGCTCTAAGGCCTTGCGGAAGCGGCGGATGGCGGATTCGTAGTCGCGGGCGAAGTAGTAGGGCCAGCCGGCGTGGACGGCGATGATGAGGGAGAGGGGGTCGAGGTCGGAGGCGCGGGTGCTCTGTTCGATGGCTTCGTCGAAGCGGCCGCGGGCGGAGAGGAGCATGGCGTAGCCGTCGTGGGCGTTGGCGTAGTTGGGGTTGAGGTCGATGGCGCGGCGGTAGGCTTCTTCGGCGCCTTCCCAGTCCCATTCGAACCACCAGCGGACGGCGCCGAGGGAGGCCCAGGCGTCGGCGAGGGTGTCGTCGATCTCGATGGCTTTGAGCGCGGCGGCTTTGGCCTTGGGCATGGTCTCGTGCGGGGGGAGGGGGATGTTGGTGGTGAGGGTGATGAAGCAGTCGGCGAGGCCGGCGTAGGCGATGGCGAAGGTGGGGTCGAGCTCGATGGCCTCGCGGAAGAAGGCCATCCCGCGGCGGATGCCGTCTTCGGTGCGCTTGTTCCACTGGTAGCGCCCTTTGAGGTAGAGCTGGTAGGCCTCGTTGTTCGAGGTGCTCTGGCGGCGGAGTTTCTTTTTCTCGGCGCCGGTGAGGCGGACGCGGAGTTTCTCGGCGATCTCGCGCGACATCTCGTCGGGGAGCTTCATGAGGTCGGCGTGCTTGCGGGAGTAGGTGTCGCCCCAGAGCTGGGAGCCGTCGGTGGAGTCGACGAGCTCGACGGCGATCTGGAGGCGGTCGCCGACTTCTTTGACGACGCCGGTGAGGACGGCGCGGACGCGGAGCTCGCGGCCGATGGCGAGGGCGTCGGCGTCGCGGTTGCGATAGCGGAAGACGGTGCTGCGGGCCATGACCTTGAGCTTCGGCAGTTGGGACAGCCGGTTGATGATGCCTTCGGTGATGCCGTCGGTGAGGTATTCGGCGTGGGGATCGTTGGTGGCGTTGACGAGGGGCAGGACGGCGAGGGAGTCGATGGCCTTGGAGCGCCGCCTGGTGATCTTGCGGATGAGGTCGACCTTCTCCATGGCCGCGCTGGAGCCGATGGCGCGGAGGGTGAGGGCAAGGTCGCGCGCGGACTGGAACCGCATGGACGGGGTCTTCTCGACGCAGCCTTCGATGATGCGCTGGAGCTCGGGGGGGCCGACGCTGCTGAGGGCGTCGCGGGGGAGCTCGTCCTTCAGGATGGCGGCGATGGTCGCGGCGCCGGACTCGCGATGGAAGGGCCGCTTCGCGGTGACCATCTCGTAGAGGATGCAGCCGAGGGAGAAGATGTCGGCGCTGCCGTCGACGTTCTCGCCGCGGAGCTGCTCGGGCGACATGTAGCCGAGGGTGCCGATGACGGTGCCGGGATGGGTCTGGAACCACCGCGTGGTGGGGATGTCGGCTTCGTCGCGCGACGAGAGCAGCGGATCGGTCTGCGCCAGCCCGAAGTCGAGGATCTTCACGCGGCCGTCGGCGGTGAGGAAGACGTTCTCCGGCTTGAGGTCGCGGTGGACGATGAACTTCGCGTGCGCGGCGGCGAGCCCCTCCGCGACTTCCGCGCCGATCTCCACGGCGCGGCGCCAGTTCAGCGGCTCGGCGCGGATCTGGTCGCGCAGCGTGCGCCCTTCGAGCAGCTCGGTGACGAGGTAGAAGTCGCCGTTCTCGCGGCCGACGTCATGGACCGCGACGATGTTCGGATGCGACAGCGCGGCAATGGCCCGCGCCTCCCGCTCCAGCCGCGCCACCGCCTCGGTGTCCTGCGACGAGTCGCGCGCGAGGACCTTGATCGCGATCTCGCGCCCGAGGCGCGGATCCTTGCCGCGGTAGACCTGGCCCATGCCCCCTTCGCCGAGGAGGGAGATGACCTCGTACGGTCCGACTCGCGATCCGGCGGTGAGCATGGTGCGTCATTGTCCCCGCAAGCCCCGAGCGAAGTCGAGGGGCCCGCTCCCCCCCGTAAGCCCCGAGCGAAGTCGAGGGGCCAGGTTAGCAGCAACGCGGCGCGAACCACAGGCGGCTGCACGTGCAGCGTGCTTCGTGATTGCGCGGCGCAGGTGCTAACTCGGCCCCTCGACTTCGCTCGGGGCTACCGGGCGAGGTAACATCACCCGCGCCCATGGTCCTCATCAACAAGGCGATCAACGAAGTCACCGTGAAGCTCGTCTACTACGGGCCCGGCCTGTGCGGGAAGACGACCAACCTGGAGAAGATCTACGGCAACCCGAAGCTCGAGAACAAAGGGAAGATGATCTCGATGTCGACGGAGACGGACCGCACGCTCTTCTTCGACTTCATGCCCATGGAGCTCGGCACGATCGCGGGGCAGAAGGTGCGCGTGCAGCTCTACACCGTGCCGGGGCAGGTGTTCTACGACGCGACACGCAAGCTGGTCCTGCGCGGCGCGGACGGCGTGGTGTTCGTCGCGGACTCGCAGGACACGATGAAGCAGTCGAACCTCGACAGCCTCGCCAACCTGAGGACCAACCTGCGCATCAACCGGCTCGATCCGGAAAAGGTCGCAGTCGTCTTCCAGTTGAACAAGCGCGACCTGCCGAACGTCAGCTCCGTCGAGGAGATGAAGGCCTATCTGCAGGCCGGCGACGCGCCGGTCGTCGAGGCGTCGGCGATCACGGGCGCTGGTGTGACGGCGACACTGCGGACGGCCGTGGCGGCGATCCTCGACAACCTGAAGAAGCACGTCGACGCGACGCTCTACGAAGAGCCGCCGCTCTCCGCGCCGGACATGACGCAGAAGGCCGGTGTCTCGCAGCATTCCGCGGGCACGCCGAAGCTGACGATGAAGTCCGAGGCGGCGCCGTTCGACACCGACGAGGTGGCGGTGCAGGTGGAAGAGGATCCGTTTGCCGAGCCGGAGACGCATGTCGACTTCGAGGATCCCTTCGCGACGCCGGCTGTCCACGACGAGAGCACGGAGCGCGTTGAGCTCGAGGAGCTGCTCGCGAACGCGCGCGCGATCGTGACGTCGCTGGAAACGGTCCTGGAGCGCGCCCGGGAGAACGAGCGCAAGCTGGCGGCGCGCCTGGGCGCGGTCTGACGAAAAGTGATCCTGAGGTAGGAAATCGGAGGCCGTCGGGCTCTCCGAAGCGGGAGGAGATTCCATGTTTGGCTCCGAGATTCTCGATGTCGCCATCGGCCTGGCTCTGGTCTATCTCATCGTCAGCGTGATCTGTTCCGCGGCCCGTGAGGGCATCGAAGCATGGCTGAAGACGCGGGCCGTCTACCTGGAGCACGGCATCCGGCAGCTTCTGCAGGACCGGGACGGTACGAAGCTCGCGAAGGACGTATTCAAGCATCCGCTGGTCTTCGGTCTCTTCACCGCCCGCACCTACAAGCCGGGGAAAAACTCCGAGAAGCCGGCGTTGATGCGGCGCGGGACGGGGCTACCGTCGTACATCCCGTCGAGGAACTTCGCGAAAGCTCTCCTCGACATCGCCGTGCGCGGTCCGCTCGATGATCCCGCCGCGAGCGAACGGAACGCGGAGCCGATGTCGCTCGACAGCTTGCGGCGGGGTGCCGCGAACATGGAGAACGCGGAGATCCGCCGGGTGCTGCTCACCGCAATCGACGGCGCTCAGGGAGACTTGAACAACGTCCAGAAGGCGGTGGAGGACTGGTACGACAGCGGGATGGACCGCATCTCGGGTTGGTACAAGCGCTCCACCCACAAGATCGTGCTCGCGCTCGGCCTGCTCATCGCGGTGGGCATGAACGTCGATTCGATCGCCGTCATCGGGGATCTTTACAAGTCCGACGCGACACGCGCGGCCGCCGTCGCCGCGGCAGGCAGCGCGCAATCGAACATGACCTATCAGGAGGCGACCAAAACGCTCGACAGTCTCCATCTGCCGGTCGGCTGGACGCGCTGGTCGCTTTCCTTGCGGCCGCCGGAGAATTGGGAGGGCTGGAGCACGGAGGTCTTCTTTCCCTGGATCGGCTGGATCCTGACGGCGATCGCCGCATCGTTCGGTGCGCCGTTCTGGTTCGACGTGCTGAACAAGTTCATGGTGATCCGGTCGACCGTGAAGCCGCGCGAGAAGAGCCGCGAGGAAGGCTCGGAAGACCGCCAGCCGCCCGCCATGATCTTTACGGCGCCGGCGCCGGCAGTGGGCGGCGGTGGATCGGCCGCGCCGCCGCCACCGGGAGGAAGCGGCGTCGCGTCCGTCGTGACGGCGCCCTGACGCCGCGTAGCGGCCAACGGAAAACGTTAGACTCCGCGCCGTACATGGCCTGGTATCAGGAGTGGTTCGGCGAGGAGTACCTCGAGCTGTACTCGCATCGCGACGAGCACGAGGCACGGCAGCAGGTTGCGTTCTTCCGCGAGCAGGCCGGGGAGCTGCACGGGCCGGTGCTCGACCTCGCCTGCGGCATGGGCCGCCACATCCAGGAGCTGCAGACGCTCGGCTACCACACCATCGGCTGCGACCTCTCGTACACGCTGCTGCGCACCGGCATCAAGGAATACGGTGTGATGGACATGGTGCGCGCGGACATGCGCCGGCTGCCGTTCAGTGACGGCGTCTTCGCGGGGCTCGTCAACTTCTTCACGAGCTTCGGCTACTTCGCGACGGAGGAGGAGAACTCGGCCGTCGTGAGCGAGATGGCGCGGGTGCTGGAGCATGGCGCGGGGTTTCTCTTTGACTATCTGAATGTCCACCGCGAGCTCGACCAGCTCGTGCAGCGGGAGACGCGCGACACGCCGATGGGGCCCGTGCAGATCGAGCGCTGGTTCGACAGATCTGACCGCTCGTTCAACAAACGGATAACGATCGGTGAAAAACGTTACCTGGAGCGCGTGCGGGGATACGATCTCGACGAAATATCGGGGATGTTCAACGCGTGCAATCTGCAGATCCGTGCCGCCTTCGGGGACTTCGACGGCTCGAAGTTCGACCGCGCGTCGCCGCGCCTGATCCTGGTGGGGAACAAGGGATGAGGGTGCCGCTCGCGCAGTACCCGGGGATGACGCGGTTTGTCCTCGACTGGCTGGGAGGGGATGAGAGGTTCCTTTCTCGTGGTGCCACCGGCCGGCGGGGCGCCGGCGGAACGGCCGGCGGGGCGCCGGCACCACATCGGCGCTCCATTGCTGACGCGCTCAAGGAATCCAATAAGCACTGGGGCATCTTTGCGGGCGACCAGCTGAAGCGCTGGGCCGCGGGGGACACGTTCACCATCATCGCCGGACAGCAGGTCGGCTTCGCCGGCGGTCCCCTCTACACCCTCGGCAAGCTCGCCTCCCTGGTCCGCATCAAGCGCGACCTGGAGAAGGAGGGCACGCCCGTCACCGCGTTCTTCTGGCTGGCGACCGAGGATCACGACTTCGACGAGATCGCCACGCTGAACGTGCCGGTCGCGACGCTGCCGCGCGAGAAAGACGTAAACCGCCAGCTCGACCTCCTCTGTATGCGCGCGATCCGCGCGGCGGACACCCGCCGCATCGTCGGATCGCTGCCCGTCCCCGAGGCGCTGGTCACGCAGCTCCTCGCGCTCTATGACATCCCCAGACCCCAGTGGCTCCGCGAAGGCATCACCTTCCGCGACTCCTTCGCCGGGCTGATCGCCGAGGCGTTCGGCAGCGAGATCATCCTCGTCGACGCGCTCCTCCCGGAGCTCCGCCGCGCCGGCGAGCCGCTCTTCCAACAGATCGAGACGCACAAGGAAGACGTGCAGAAGCTCCTCAGGGACCGCGCGACGGAGCTCAAAGCCGCCGGCTACCACGAACAGGTCACCCCCGGCGACGGCAACGAATACACGCTCCTCTACCAACTCGACGACCAGCAGAACCGCCAACCCTTCGACTCCGCTCAGGGCAGGCCGCCAACCGCCAACCGCCAACCGGAACGCACCTCGACGTCCGCGATCACCCGCCCGCTCCTCCAGGACGCCGTCCTCCAGCCCGACGTCTTCCTCGGCGGGCCCGCCGAGGTCGCGTACTACGCGCAGATCGCCCCGCTGCACGAATTCCTCGGCATCCCCGTGCCGCGCGTCGCGTTACGCGGACACGTCCTCGTCGCGCCGAAGCGGATCGAGCGCGCGTTCGAGCGCTACGGCATCGAGCCCGCGGCGGTCTTCCAGTCCGCGGATACGATCCTCGCCGGTAAAGAGCCCGAGGCCGTCACGCGCGTGCGGGCCATCGCCGAGGCCGGGAAACGGGATCTGCTGGCGCGCATCGAAGAGATCAGTGACCTCGCTCTGCCCGCCGATCACTCCCTCGCCGGATCCATCCAGCGCTCGATCGGCCATCTCGAATTTCACTTCGACAAACTGTCCGAGCGCGCGATCAAAGGGCTCGTGCGCCAGGACCGCGAGCGCTACGCCGCGACGCGCGAGCTCGTGGCCACGCTCTACCCCGACCGCAACGTGCAGGACCGCGTCGTGAGCTGGTTCGCCTACTGGTGCCAGTACGGGCAGCCGCTCGTCGAGCGCGTCATCGAAGAGGTCGAGCCGGACAGCGACCACTTCAGGATCGTCAGCTTATGAACATCGAATCGGTGGACATCATCTTCTTCGGCGCGCATCCCGACGACGTGGAGCTCTCCTGCGGCGGGACGGTCGCGAAATGCGTGAAGGACGGGCTGCGCGTGGCGATCGTCGACCTCACCCGCGGCGAGATGGGCACGCGCGGCACGCCGCAGACCCGCAAGCGCGAAGCCGCGAACGCCGCCAAGGCCCTCGGCGCCACTTTTCGCGTGCAGCTCGACTTCCAGGACGGCAACCTGCAGACCGGCCGCGAGCAGGAGTTGCAAATCATCGACGTCCTCCGCCGCGCGACGCCGCAGCTCGTCGTCGGCCCCTATCCCGACGACCGCCACCCCGACCACACCCGCACCGGGCGCATCGTGACCGAGGCGTCGTTCTACGCGGGCCTGCGGGCGCTGGAGACAGGCCCGCGAGCGCATCGGCCCCAGGCCGTGTTGTACTACCTGCAGAACTACATGTTCACGCCGTCGTTCGTCGTGGACGTGACGAAGCACTGGAAGACGAAAATGCGCAGCGTCGCCGCGTACAAATCGCAGTTCCACGACCCCAAGTCGAAGGAGCCGCAGACATTCATCTCCGACCCGAAGTTCCTGGACATGATCGACGCCCGCGGCAAGCACTTCGGGGCACTGATCGGCGCGGAGTACGGAGAAGCGTTCGTTTCGAAGCAACCGCCGCGTGTGAGCGACCTGCTCGGCGCCTACGCCGGCCGCGAGATATGAAGATCGGGATCACCTGCTATCCGACGTTCGGCGGCTCGGGAGTCGTCGCGACGGAGCTCGGCCTCAACCTGGCCAAGCACGGCGACGACGTGCACTTCATCAGCTATGCGATGCCGTCGCGGCTGAACGTGCTGCACGAGCGCGTACACTTCCACGAGGTCAACGTCACGCCGTATCCGCTGTTCGATCCGTATCCGCCGTACACGCTCGCGCTGGCGACGAAGATGGCGGAGGTCGCGGCGTACGAGAAGCTCGACATCCTGCACGTCCACTACGCCATCCCGCACGCGATCAGCGCGTATCTCGCGAAGCAGATCCTGCAGTCGAACCTGAAGGTCATCACCACGCTGCACGGCACGGACATCACCCTGGTCGGCCGCGACGCCAGCTATCTGCCGATCACCAAGTTCGGCATCGAGGTGTCGGACGGCGTGACCGCGGTGTCGCAGTGGCTGAAGGACGAGACGGAGAAGAACTTCCACACCGACAAGACCATCGAGGTCATCCCGAACTTCGTCGACCCCGCGCGCTTCAAGCGCACGGTGCTGAACATGTTTGCGGGCCCGGGGGAGAAGCTGGTCTGCCACGTGTCGAACTTCCGGCCGGTGAAGCGGGTCATGGACGTGGTGGAGACGTTCCAGCGCATTCAGAAGAAGGTGCCGTCGCGACTGCTGATGATCGGCGACGGGCCGGAACGCTCGCGCGCCGAGGCGTTCGCGCGCGAGCACGACCTGCGCGACCGCATCGTCTTCTTCGGCAACGTCCCCAACCTCGAAGAAGTCCTCGGCGCCTGCGACCTGTTCCTCCTGCCGTCGGACGCCGAGTCCTTCGGCATGGCGGCGCTGGAGGCGATGACGTCCGAGGTGCCGGTGGTGGCGACGCGGGCGGGCGGTCTGCCGGAGGTCGTCGATGACGGCTTGACCGGGTATCTGCTGCCGGTCGGCGACGTCGAGGGGATGGCCGAGCGCAGCATCGAGATCCTCAGCGACGACGACCTGCGCCGGAAGATGGGCAAACGTGCGCGGGAGATGGCGGTGGAGCGGTTCGACGAGCAGAAGATCGTGCCGGTGTACCGGCAGATGTACTCGCGCGTTCTGGGGTAGCGCGGAATCTGTCGCCCGCTACGCGGGCTCGTTTCGAATGACGCCCGTCGTACCCCGGCTGAAGCCGGGGTCTATTCTCTGGCTGCCCGCTACGCGGGCAAAAGAACGAGCCCGCGTAGCGAGCCCAAGGAAATAGACCCCGGCTTCAGCCGGGGTACGCGCGGGCGTCATTCGAACGAGCCCGCGTAGCGGGCGACAGGAAACACATCACGGCTCTGCCCTCAACCCACCCACCGGCGCCGCCCCTCCGTAAATCTCCGCGTACCGTTCGTAGGAGTTCATCACCTTCCGCACGTAATGCTTCGTCTCGTCGAAGTTCACCGCGGTCAGGAAGTAGTCATTCCCCGGCGCGGACTGCATACGGTTCCACAGCGCCACCTGCTTCGGCCCCGCGTTGTACGCGGCGGCCACGCGATAGCGGTTCCCCTCGAACTGCGCGGAGAGCTCGCTGAGGTACTTCGCGCCGAGGCGGATGATGACGCGGGGGTCGTAGAGGTCCTCGGGGTCGACGTCGACGAGGCCGACGTCGCGGCCGATGTCGCGCGCGGTGGTGATGATGAACTGCAGCAGCCCGCGCGCGGCAGCCTGGGATTTCGCGCGCGGGTTGAAGCGCGACTCCTCGCGCATGATGGACAGCAGCAGCGTCGGGTCGGCCTCGAACTTCTCCGCGTCCTCGGTGATGAACGCATAGAAGTAGCGCGGGTAGAGCAGCCGCCGCACGACCTCCGGCAGCAGATCGGGGTGGAAGTCGCCGGGCACGGACTTCATCAGCACCTCGATGGCGTGGATCGACTGCTTCGACGCGCCACCGAGGTTGAGGGCGTAGGAGCGGGTGAGGGCGGAGGACTGCGGGCGCAGCGCCCAGCGCTTCTCGATCGCGGACGTCGCTTCGTCGTGCAGCCCCATGGCCATCAACAGCGAGGCGGAATCGTCCGCGTCGACGTTCGGGAAGCGTGGCAGCGCGGCCGGCTTCAGGTCGAGGACCGCGGCGTACGCGGGGAGCTGCCGGTAGATCCCCGCGAGGATCTTCAGTTGATTCGCCTGATCGCGCGACGACAGCAGGATGCGGTCGGTCTGGATGCGCCGGGCGAGATCGAGCTGCTTCCCGGCGATGAGGTTCTTGACCTGTGCCTCGCGGAGGGCCAGCTCGCGGGCGAGCTTCGGCGCCATGGCCGCGGAATCCAGCCGCGTGCGCGCGAGGTACGCGAAGTGCGACGGCGCCTTCGAGCGCAGCACGTCGAGATACGCGCGGAACGCCGCGGGCGGGTCGCGCTGTTCGAGCGCACGGGCGCGCCAGTACGCGAATTCGGCCTTGTCGTAGTCGTCGAGGAGCTTCACCGGAACGGAATTCAGCGCGGACACCGCCGCGGTCGTGTTCCCCGCGGCGAGCATCCCCGTCCCGTACGCGAGCGCCCCTTCGAGCACCGCGCGCTCGTTCGGCGCGAGCTTGCGCAGCAGCGCCAGGTCCGCGCCTGCCTCTGCGAAGCGCCGCGCTTTCAGCCGCGTCCGCAGGCGCTGCGTGAGTGCGGGCAGCGTCGCGGGGAACTTGCCCTTCACCGCGATCGCCTTCGTCATCAACTGCTCCGCGGTCTGGTCGTCGCCCTGCAGTTGCGCCGCGCGCGCCGCATGCCAGAAGAACGTGCATTGCTGGTCCGGCTTCTTCGTGATCCCCGCGCCGCGCAGATACGCCGCCTGCGCCTCCGCGTACTGTTCCGCGCCGAAGTAGCTGCGGCCGAGGTCGAACTGGAGGTCGTCGGAGTAGGCCTTCTTCAGGGCGAGCTGCAGGAGCGCGATCGCACGGTCGTAATGGCGGTGCCGCTGGAACGTCTCGCCGAACAGCGCGAGCTGTTCGACGGAGAGCTTCGCGAGGATCTCCGGCCGGTCGAGCGCGCGTGTGACGCGATCGGCTGCGTCATCGGACGTCCCGCCTTTGAGCAACGCCAGCCCGCGATCGAGCGAGTGCGTCACTTCCACGATCCGCGCGCTGATCTCGCGGCGCCGCTCTGTCGATGCCGACGGCGCGATCTTTTCCGCGAACGCGCTCAGCGCCTGCGGGTCGTCCGCGAGAGAACTCCAGCTCCTCGTCGATGGCCTCGTCGCGATACATCGAGTCGCGATGCTCGAAGATGAGCGTATTGCGATATCGGCTCGCCTCGGCGCCGTCCGCGATCGACGCGCGGTGATAGAGCGCGCGGTCGCGAAAGGGATGTCCCTGCTCCAGGAACGGCGCGAGCTTCGCCGCCGCCTCGGCATTTTCGTTCTCTTCGACCAGCACCCGCGCGTGCAGGTAGGCGAGCGAGTCCTTCTTGTACAGATCGGGATGCTTCTGCTCGATCGCCTCCAGCAGATCCGCCAGCTCTTCGCCCTGGAGCTGCTGAAACGCCTCCGTCCACTGGTCGACCGGCGGGATCGCGCCGCGCAGAGGCTCGGGCTGGACCTCGCCGGCCGCGGGACGGAACACGCGATGCCTGCGCACGCGCTGGCGCTGCAGGACGACCGCGATGACCGTGATGAGAACGAGGAGCGCGGCGGCGGAGTAAAGGATTACGCGTTTACGGGCCAAGAATCTTCTCGGGCGAGCGTTCCGGACAGAATCGCCTGAGGAGCACGCCTGAGGATCTCGCGGCGTGCAATCGCATAGCCAAGAATGGCGTCCACCAGCATCCGTTGACCGTCCTGCGACAGCAGGATCAGCACCTTCTGCTTCACCTCGCGCACTTCCACGATGTCTTCCCAGCGCATCCAGTGGCCCCGCTTGCCGAACCACGTCAGCAGCCGGTTCTCGTACTTCAGCCCGGTGTCGCTGAGATAGATGTGGTCGCCGTACTGCAGGATCATGGCGACGAGCGTGCCGAGAAAGAGAAGGACCAGGCCGATGATCGGGAGGGCCTCGTAGTCGGTCGGGTGCTCGGACAGGTACATGAAGAAGATCGCCGCCGACCCGAACGCGGCCGCGCACGAGACGATCCGCTGCACGGGCGGCCTCTCGAACACGAGAAGAGATTCGTCGCTCATCGACTTGCTCCTGTCATAACACACGCACCGTCGCGGCTCATGTCACAGTTGCGAGCAGGTGCTGAGGTGCTGGGTGCTGAGTGCTGAGTCCCGCCTGCCCCCGTCCCCTCTCCCCGCGCGTGAGCGTGGGGAGAGGGTGGCGCGAAGCGCCGGGTGAGGGGACGTGCCTCGTGCGAGGAGCGACCCCTCACCCTAACCCTCTCCCCACGCTCGACGCGCGGGGAGAGGGGACTTCCCTCCGAGCGCCACTGTCTTGGGCTGCGGGCAAAGCCCGCCCTGTTCCTCAGCACCCAGCACTCAGCACCCAGCACTCGTCCTCCCCGTCCCCATGTACAATCCCGCCCCTTATGCGCTGGTCTCGCTACTTCATCAACACGCTGCGGGAAGTTCCCGCGGACGCCGACGTCATCAGCCAGAAACTGATGATGCGCGCCGGCCTGATCCGCAAGGTCGCGGCGGGCATCTATACGTACCTTCCCCTCGGGCTCCGCTCGATCCAGAAGCTCGAGAACATCGTTCGTCAGGAAATGACACGCGCCGGCTCCACCGAGCTGCTCATGCCCTGCATCCAGCCGGCCGAGCTGTGGATCGAGTCGAAGCGCTGGCAGCAGTACGGGAAGGAGCTCCTGCGCATCAAGGACCGCCACGACCGCGACTTCGTCTTCGGTCCCGACGCACGAGGAAGTGATCACGGACACGGTCCGCGACGCCATCAACTCCTACCGGCAGCTGCCGGTGAACCTCTACCAGATCCAGACGAAGTTCCGCGACGAGGTCCGTCCGCGCTTCGGCCTGATGCGCGGGCGCGAGTTCATCATGAAGGACGCGTACTCCTTCCATGCGAGCCGGGAATCGCTCGACGAGGCCTACGACGCGATGCGGGACGCGTATACGAGAATCTTTCACCGCTGTGCGTTAGACCACGTACCTGTCGAAGCTGATACCGGCAATATCGGTGGGTCGGCCTCTCACGAGTTCATGGTGCTGGCACAGTCCGGCGAAGACGCGGTGGTGAGTTGCCCGAATTGCCGGTACGGGGCGAACATCGAGAAGGCGACGTCGAAGTTCTTCGACGACGAGCCGGAGCCCGCTCCCTCGGAAGCAATTGCCGAGCTGCACACGCCCGGCACCCAGACGATCGACGACGTCGGCAGGTTCCTCCACAAGCCGACCGCGCAGCTGGTGAAGACGCTGGTCTTCGACACGGACCTCGGCCCGGTGATGGTGCTGGTCCGCGGCGACCGCGAAGGCAACGAGATCAAGATCAAGAACCACCTCGGCGCGCAGCGGCTCGAGCTCATCGCGGAGTCGCGTTTCGAGGAGGCCACGGGCGGCGTCATCGGCTACTGCGGCCCGGTGGGGACGAAGTCGCACGAAGGTACTCGCGGATTCCTCGCTGAAGGGCCGCAAGCGCTGGATCGTCGGCGCGAACAAGAACGACCACCACCTCGACTACGCCGTCCCCGGCCGCGATTTTCCGGAGCCGGAGTTCGCGGACGTCTCGACGGTCTTCGCCGGCGACCCCTGCGCCCGCTGCGGCACCGCGCTGGAGATCAACCGCGGCATCGAGGTCGGCCACATCTTCAAGCTCGGGACGAAGTACTCCGAGGCGATGCACTGCGAGTACATCGATGAGTCGGGCAAGCGCGTGCCGATGATCATGGGCTGCTACGGCCTCGGCATCGGCCGCACGGTGGCCGCCGCGGTGGAGCAGAGCCACGACGACGACGGGATCATCTGGCCGATGCCCATCGCCCCGTTCGAAGTGATCGTCACGATCCTGGGCAAGGAGGAGACCGTCCACGCCGCCGCGAACGACGTGTACGAACAGCTCCTGAATGCGGGGGTGGACGTGCTGCTGGACGACCGCGACGAGCGCCCAGGCGTGAAGTTCAAGGACGCGGATCTGATCGGCTTCCCCCTGCGGATCGCCGTCGGCGCGAAGAGCCTGGCGAACGGCCAGATCGAGTGGAGCTGGCGGAAGGACCGGGCCAAGCAGCTCGGGGCGCCGGACGACGTTGTGAACACGGTCATTGAGGCCGTGCGCGCAGCGCGAGTCTGAATGCCCTACGTTTGCTATCCTGCCTGCATGCGTAAGCTCTTCGTCGCTCTCACGTTGCTCGCGCTCCCGCTTGCCGCACAGAACGTAGACATCGAGGCCCTTTCGGGTCTGCAGTTCAACTTCGGCAATCCCGGAGCGCGCTCGCTCGGCATGGGCGGCGCGTTTCTCGGCCTCGCCGACGACGCCTCGGCCGCGGAAGCGAATCCCGCCGGCCTCACGATTCTGCGCAAGCCGGAGGTCTCGATCGAGGCGCGCAACTATCTCGAGCAGCAGCTCTTCACGACCAGCGGCACGTTCCCGGACATCAACCGTACCGCGTTCACGCACCACAGCGACCGGGTGAGCATCTCGTTCGCCAGCGCGGTGATCCCGATCAAGAACAAGTTCACCATCGGCGCCTACTTTCACGAGCCGCTGAACAACGAGGGCGGGGGCGTGGTCGCGCCGGTGTTCGACGAGATCACGGGCGATCTCATCAGCACCGTGCCGAACTTCTATCTGCCGACCGAGGTGCGGAACAACCAGGCGTTTGTCGTGGGCGAGCCGATCGACAAGGCGGCGTGCGAGCAGCGCCGCCGGGACCTGAACAATCCGTTCACCTGCCTCGAGTTCCGCCTCGACCCGTTCGTCTCCGCGCTCTCCGTGCGCCAGCGGACGTTCGGTCTCGCGGGCGGTTGGCAGGTCCACCCGAAGCTGTCCATCGGCGCGAACGTACGCCATCAGCGGTTCCAGGAGGCGGCGTTCACGTCGCGCTACACGCAGCAGCTCGATCCGAAGCAGGTGCTCGTGCAGGCCACGGCGACGGCGAACGGCGACGAGGTGGAGCTCGTCGAAGCGACGGACACGACGTTCGGCTTCGGCTTCAAATGGACGCCGACGGACAAGATCAGCGTCGGCGGTGTGTACAAGCAGGGACCGGAGTTCGAGACCACGCTGTTCTACGCGGACGTGGCGACGCAGTTCAACTTCACCGAGCGTGCGCAGCCGACGTTCCATATCCCCGACGTCGCCGGCCTCGGCGTCTCCATCCGTCCCATCCCCGTGCTGACGATCAACGTCGATGCGGTCCACGTGAAGTACTCGAACCTCGCCGACAACCACCAGACCGTCTACACCGCCTCGGTCGGCACACTCGACGATCCGTTCAAGATCGAGGATGCGCTCGAGCTGCGCGCGGGCGCGGAGTACTTCTTCGCGACGAAGATCCCGTTCGCGCTCCGCGCGGGCTACTGGCGCGACCCCGCCCACTCCGTCGAGTGGAACGGCCCGCTCACGCACCCCGATTTCATCGCCGAGGCGATGCTGTTCCCGAAAGGGGAAGCGCAGAACCACTACTCCGTCGGCGTCGGCTTTGCGTGGCCGCGGTTCCAGATCGACGCTCGCCTATGACTCGTCCAAGCACTACAAAGTCGGCTCGATCTCGATGGTGACGCGGTTCTGATCGCTCTCTTTCGCCCGCATACGCGGGCTCGCTGTCAATAGCGCCATCGTTTCCCCCGGCTGAAGCCCGGGTCTATTGTCTGATGCCTGCTACGCAGGCTGGGCCGCTTGCCCGCGTAGCGGGCTGCCAGAGAATAGACCCCGGCTTCAGCCGGGGATCGCGATGGCCGGTGGAAACGAGCCCGCGTCAGCGGGCGACAGACTCGAACGGCACATCCAGCAAGTCGAACCGCTCCCACCCTCGGAAGTCGAAATGCCACCATTCCGAGGGCAGCGGGTCGAAGCCGTGCCGGGTCATGACGTCGTGAGCAGCAAGCGATTCGCGAGCACGTCCGGCGGGTAAATCGTTGAACGATTGCGCGGCGCGCGGGGTGAAGTCGTCGTACGGCGTGGGCATCGCCACCTCCGCGCCGGTCTTCAGGTCGATCAGCGTGAGGTCCACGGCAGCCCCGCGGTTGTGGCGGGAGCCCTTCTTCGGATCGGCGACGTAGTCCGGGTTCTTGATCGGTTCCCACATCGCCACCGTCACCGCGTACGGGCGATAGCCATCGAACACCTTGATCCCGAGCCCGCTGAGCGGCAAGCTCGCGCTGCACGTCCGCGAGGGCCTTCGCGGCGGGTGCGCGCAGGAACGCCTTCGCCGACGGATACAGGGTCTGCTTCATGAAGTTGTTCGGCGTCGCGTAGCGGATATCGAGCGGAATCCCGAGGGTCTCCAGGTCGACCAGGCGCATCTCCGGGTCGCGGGCGACGGACTGCCGGTACCCGCGCGCGTCGAGCACGCTGAGGGAGCTCGGTCGCGCAGCGCAAAGACGAGCGCGAGCGCGATGAAGTTGATCGCACGTTTCATGTCGCCTAATGTATGCGCCCTCCCATGGACCTCGACATCTTCTTTTCCATCTGCCAGACCGACGTCCACGGCTACACTGCCGAGCGAGCGGGTGATGTTCGAGAACTTCTTCGAACAGGTCGAGCTCGCCGACGAGCTGGGGTTCGGCACGGCCTGGGTCGCGGAGAGCCACCTCTCGACGGAAGTCCAGAAGATGAATCCCGGCGCGGTGATCCCGCACTTCGCCGGCGAGATCGGCCTGAACACCGACATCCTCCAGCTCGCGCACCGCGTGTTTTCGCGGACGAAGCGCATCGGCGTCGGCTCGGCGATCATGAACATCCTCTGCAACGGCGGCCCGATCGCCGCGGCGGAGCGGATCAAGACCTTCCTCGCGCTGCACGGCCTCGACGAGAACGAGAAGCGCCTCCTGACGATCGGATTCGCGTCGGGACGCTTCCCGTTCATCAACATCCCGTACGGCATCGTGCCGCGGAACCCGGTCGAGGAAGCGGCCTGGCCGGTGGTGAAGAACAAGATCTTCGAGGAGGCGACGGAGATCTTCCTGCGCCTGCTCAACGGCGAGACTCTCAGCTCCGACCGGGTCGCCCCGCGCACGCTGAAGCGCGCCGACTTCCGCAACGACGACGACTGGCAGCGCGTCATCGCCGCGTACGGGCAGCCCGTCGACGAATTCCCGCTCGACCCGCGCTGGCGCTTCCCGAACCTGAAGATCGTCCCGCAGGAGTCGCGCATGGACCTGCTGCGGCTGTCCATCGGCTCGCACGACGCCGCCACGCAGATCTTCGCGAACACGCTCCTGCCCGGTGGGCGTGTTCAACCTCTCCATCACCCCCGGCGACGAGATCGAGCAGACCAATGAGCGCATGCTCGAGCACTACCACCCCGACGGCGGGCCGCTGGCAGCGCCGCCTCATGCCGCGCACGGTGCTGGTGTTCATCAACGACGACCCTGCGCAGGCCGCGGAGGAAGCGCGCGACGCGCTGTCGAACTACTGGCGCGCGCTCGAAGGCACGCTGGACGAAGAAAAAGTCCGCCGCGCCACGAACAACGCCCTCGTCGGCGACGCCGAAACGATCGCCGCGCAGATGCGTGACCGATTCGATCCGGACGACCGCCTGATGCTGTGGTTCGACTTCAATAATCATGACTCCAAGAGGGTCATGAAAAACATGCGCGATTTCATGCGACGCGTGGCGCCATCGTCCTGAGCGGCACGCTCCCCGTCATCCTGAGCCGCGTAGACGGCGAAGGATCTCAAATAGGAGAACGCAGCCACAGGCCCATGGTTTTCGTAGTTTGAGATCCTTCGCCCGCCAGCCGCCGCCCGCTCAGGATGACGGGGGATGGAACGGCATAGACGGTTGATGCCGACAATCGATACCCTAGTCCGCCGATGACGACCCTCGACCAGTGAAGCCACCTTCGACGAAACCGCCACGCCGAACTTCGCCCGGGCGATGCCGAACTGGCAGCCGCTGGTCGAGTACCGCCGCAACGGCGTGGCCGAGAACACCATCCATGGCGCGGTCTCCTGGGTCTCCGGCCGAACCTCATCTATTCGTTCGGCGGGAACGTCGAGGTCTACGGGCGCTCGATGGTCAAGCCGATCATGATGAAGGTCTTCGCGCGGATTTCGCCAACGCGCTGACGAGCGAGCAGCGGGCCATCTCCGTCGCCTCGCACAATGGCGATACCGAGCACGTGGCCATGGCCCGCTCGATCCTGCGCGAGGCGGAGTGGGGGCTCATGCAGACGCCGCACGACGTGCCGCTGGTGCAGTTCGGCCGGCAGGTGCGCCGCCCGCGCCGCTGGTATCACTGCTGTTCCGGCGAGCACGCCGCCATCCTCCGCGGGTGCCGGCTGAGGGGTGGCGCCGCGTCGGCTACGTCTGGCCGCACCATCCGTTCTTCCAGGAGTACCTCGGCTACATCAGCGGCGTCCTCGGGCCCGAGTGGTCAGACCGGCACGATCGCGAAGGATGGCTGCGGCCTGCCCACCGTCTCGATGACCGTCACCGATCTGGCGAAGCTCTTCGCGAACCTCGTCACCGAGAAGGACGTCGACTGGATCTGGCACGCGATGATCGCGCATCCCGACCTCATCGGCGGCTTCAACCGCCTCGATTCCACGGTGCTGAAGGCGTGCGGCGGCCGCGTCCTCGCCAAGGAAGGCGCCGACGGTCTGCTCGGCCTCTCCATCGAGCATCCGGAGTATCCCCGAGGGGCTGGGCGTGGTGGTGAAGATCGCGCATGGCTGGAACCCGCAGGCCACCTGGTACATCGCCCGCTACATCCTCGGCGTCCTCGGCTTCGAGTTCCGCAACCCGTACAAGCTGCGGCGGCAGAAGGCGTTCATCGTGCCGGAGGTGATCCCGCCGGGCCTGCGCGAGCGCATGGCGAAGATCGTGCCGTGGGACTCCTGGGACCCGGACATCGATCGCTGGGAGTTCGACCCCGGAGGAGTTCGCCGTGACCATGCGCCTCGCTAACTTCATCGACGGGGTTTCGTCGGTCCGTGTTGCGACAGTTACTTCGACGTCTCGCGCCGGCGACCGGCGACGTCTCGCGAAGATTCCGGACAGTGACGACCACGACATCAACGACGCCGTCGTCGCGGCGCGGTTCGCCTTCCCGGTCGTGGTCGAAGACGCGCAGCCGCCGAGCGCAGCCGGTTGCTGCTCAAGCTCGCCGATCTGATCGAGGAGAACTTCGAAGAGCTCGCGCGTCTCGAGTGTCAGGACACGGCAAGGCGATCACGCTGGCGAGGCGCATCGACATCCCGCGTGCGTCGCGAACTTCCGCTTTTTCGCCACGGCCATCCTGCACGCTCGTCGCGAAGCGCACGTCACCGACTGCGAGCGCGCTGAACTACACGCTGCGCCAGCCCCTCGGCGTGGTCGGCCTGATCTCGCCGTGGAACCTCCCGCTGTACCTGCTGTCGTGGAAGATCGCGCCGGCCATCGCCGCGGGCAACACGTGCGTGGCGAAGCCTTCCGAGGTGACGCCGCTGACGGCGCACCGCCTGGCGCAGCTGACGGTGGAGGCCGGGCTTCCGCCGGGAGTGATCAACATCGTCCACGGCTACGGCGCGCAGTGCGGGCGCGGCGCATCTGCGAGCATCGAGACGTCGCGGCGATCTCGTTTACCGGCGGCACGGCGACCGGCGCGAAGGTCGCGGCCGCGGCGGCGCCGCTGTTCAAGAAGCTCTCGCTGGAGCTGGGCGGCAAGAACCCGAACGTGATCTTCGCCGACGCCGATCTCGACGAGTGCATCGCCACCTCGGTCCGCTCGAGCTTCTGGAACCAGGGCGAGATCTGTCTCTGCGGCTCCCGCCTCTTCGTCGAGCGCTCGATCCACGACCAGTTCGTGGAGCGCTTCGTCGAGGCGACCCGGAAGCTGCGCATCGGCGACCCGATGGACGATACGACCGACGTCGGCGCGGTGGTCAGCGAAGCGCACATGCAGAAGGTCCTCGGCTACGTCGACCTCGCGAAGAGGAAGGCGGCACGGTCGTCACCGGCGGCCGGCGCGTCGACCGCCCGGCTGGTTCTTCGTCGAGCCGGCCGTCATCACCGGGCTCGGCGCGTACTGCCGCACGACGCAGGAGGAGATCTTCGGCCCGGTCGTGACGATCACCCCGTTCGATCGCGAGGAGGAGGCGATCCGCTTCGCGAACGCGACGAAGTACGGCCTGTCGGCGACGCTCTGGACGCGCGATCTCCAGCGGGCGCATCGCGTGGCGGCGGCGATCGACGCGGCACGGTGTGGATCAACTGCTGGCTGCTGCGGGACCTGCGCGTGCCGTTCGGCGGGATGAAGGACAGCGGGGTCGGACGCGAGGGAGGGTTCGAGTCGTTGAACTTTTTCACGGAGGCGAAGAATGTCTGCGTCAAGCTTGGCTGAGACAGGATCTGCCGTCGAAGTGCGCGAGGAAGAGTGGAGTCTGGCGACCCGCGTCGCGTTCCGCTTCTGCTTCGTATTTCTGCTGCTTTACAACCTGCCGTTCCCTTTGACGTTCGTGCCGAAGGTCGGCGACTCGGTGAGCAAGCCGTGGCGTGGCTGGTCGCGCCGGCCGCGCCGCCTCTCTTCGGCGTGAAGGCGGAACTGGCCCAGAACGGGAGCGGCGACTCGGCCTGGTATTACGTGCAGCTGTTCGTCATGGCCGCGATCTCGGTCGCGGCGACGCTGGTGTGGTCGCTGGCCAGCCGCGCGACGGCTTACCCGCGCCTGCATCACTGGTTCCGCGCGTATATCCGCTTCGCGCTGGCGATGTGGATGATCTTCTACGGCGCGATGAAGGTCATCCCGTCGCAGTTTCCGTCGCCGGGGCTGGACCGTCTGCTCCAGCCGTTTGGCGAGGCCTCGCCGATGGGGCTGCTCTGGACGCTGATGGGCGCCTCGGCCGGCTACACCATCTTCACAGGCGTGGGCGAGATGCTGGGTGGTCTGCTGCTGACCACGCGCCGGACGGCGCTGGCCGGGGCGCTCGTCTCCGCGGGCGTGATGACGCACGTCGTGGTGCTGAATTTCTGCTACGACGTGCCGGTCAAGCTCTTCTCGAGCGCCCTGCTGTTCATGGCCCTCTTCCTCATCGCGCCGGACGCGAAACGTCTGTTCGCGTTCCTCTTTGCCGGCCCGCAGCGCGCGCCGTGGTGGAAGGTCGCGCTGCGTTCGGCGGTGGTCGTCGGCTTCGTCTGGTACGCGCTGGACGGCGCTCAGACCGGGCGGGAGAATTTTGGTGACCTCTCGCCGCGCTCGCCGTTGCGCGGGATCTGGAACGTGGACGAGCTGACCATGGACGGAGTGGTCCAGCCGCCGCTGCTCACGAACGGGACGCGCTGGCGGCGGATGGTCTTCGACAGCACACGCGGGCTCTCGATCCTGCTCGTGAACGATCAGCGCAACCGCTACTCGATTCAGCTCACCGGGCACGAATTCACCCTCGGCAAACGCGACGACCCCGCTTTCAAAGGACTGTTCCGCTACACCCGGCCCGATCCCCGCACGCTCGTCGTCGACGGCACGATGGACGGGAAGAAGGTTCACGCTTTGCTGAAGCTCGACGCGGAGAAGGAGTTCCTCCTCCGGACCCGCGGCTTCCACTGGATCAACGAGGTTCCATTCAATCGGTGACGAACTATGACTAAAGGCGAAATCGTCGGAGGCGTCCTCGCGCCGCACCCTCCCCACATCGTTTACGGCGAGAACCACTGGCGCAACGAGCCGAAGTCGGAGTGCGGCTGGGAGGTGCTGCGCTGGGGGTATGAGCGCGCGCGCAAGCATTTCCTGGAGAAGAAGCCGGACGTGATCCTGGTCCACTCGCCGCACTGGCAGACCGTCATCGGCCACCACTTCCTCGGCCTGCCGGAGTTCCACGGCCTGTCCGTCGATCCGATCTTCCCGAACCTCTTCCGCTTCCAGTACGACCTGAAGGTGGACGTGGAGCTGGCGGAGGCTGATCGCCGAGGAGGGGAAGGAGGCGGGGCTGATCACGAAGATGATGCGCAACCCGCAACTTCCGCGTCGACTACGGGACGATCGTCTCCTGCCACATGATGAACCCCGAGTGGGACATCCCCATCGTCGGCATCTCGTCGAACAACTCGCCGTACTACTTCTCGAACGAGATGGGCCAGCAGCAGATGCTCAAGCTCGGCCAGGCCACGAAGCGCGCGATCGAGAAGAGCGGCAAAAAGGCCGTGCTGCTGGCGTCGAACACGCTGTCGCACCGCCACTTCACGACCGAGCCGGAGATCCCGGAGGACATGTCGCGCGAGCACGTGTATCGAGCACTCGGGATACCTGTGGGACATGCAAGTGATCGACCTGATGCGCAAAGGCCGCACGAAAGAGCTGATCGCCATCCTGCCGGAGTTCATGGACCACGCCGTCAGCGAGGTGAAGGCGGGTTCGCTCGCGTGGATGTTGTCAGCGCTGGATTTCCCGGACTACCCGGCGAGGTGTATGGATACTGGACGGTGATCGGCACCGGCAACGCGGTCGTGGGCTGGGATCCGATATTGCGCGAGCGAGCTGTTTCGCATGTGCGCAAAATTGAAAATTGAAAATTGAAAAATATGAATTGAGAGCGGAAGAGGGCGACATTCGGAGCGCCTTCGGTTCGCTTGCGCGTTTGCCTTCATCGCTTACAAGTGAGCGTCGCTGCGTGACGCCAGTCGCCAGGCGTCGTCGGCCGCCAGCTCAGTCGGAGCGAACCTGGAGGAAGCCGATGCGGCCCAGAGTCGTGCTGACTTCATCTCCAAATGCAATATCGCTCTGAAGGAAGCACGAGAGACGCGCTACTGGCTCCGCATCTCTCCCGCTTCATCACCACGAAGACACTCGCCCCACTCATCGCAGAAGCCACGGAAATCATCGCCGTACTGACAACGATCGTCCGCAAAACCAGGGAGCGCGCATGAACACGGTCCGAATTTTCAATTTTCAATTTTCAATTTCGAAGGCCACCATGATCCTCAAGGCTTACATCGTTCCTGGCCAACCGCATCCGCTGCTTGCACCAGAAAAGAACGAGGGTGGGCTTCCCTTCGTAGAGCTACGAGCAGTCGGACGCGAGATCGAAAAGTCCGGCGCCGAGTTGCTGCTCGTCTACTCCACGCAGTGGTTCTCGGTCATCGGGCATTTGTTCCAGGTCGATCCCAAGCCGAACTGGACGCTCGTTGACGCGAACTGGTACGAGTTCGGCGAGATCCCGTACGAGTTCCGGATCGATCCCGAGTTCGGGAAGCTCTACTGCGGGATGTGCGAAGAAGCAGGGGATGCAGGCGGCGACGGTGGCGTATCACGGGTTTCCGATCGATACCGGGACGGTGGTCGCGCTGAAGCTGCTCAATCCGAACAATGCCATTCCGGCGTCGATCGTGTCCTGCAACATCTACGCGGAGCGCGAGGAGACGCGCGCGCTGGGCTTTGCGGCGCGGGCGGCGATCGAGTCGTTACGGGAAGAAGACGATCGTCGTCTGCGTGACGAACTTTTCCAATCGCTATGAGGTCGCGGACATCGATCCGGCGCAGGACCGCATCTCGTCGCAGAAGGACGACGAGTGGAACCGGAAGCTGCTGGAGATGCTCGGGGAGGGGCGGCTGGAGGATGTCGCGCAGGTGGCGCGGGATTTCGCGCGCGAGGCCAACGCGGACATGGGCTTCAAGGCCATCTGGTGGCTCGGCGCGGTGATGGGGGAGCACAACCGCTACGACGGCAAGGTGTGGGATTACCAGCCGGTGTGGGGCACGGGCAACGCGATCGTCGAGCTGACGCCGAACGAGCGGAAGCAGATGGACTGGGAGAAAGAGTTCGACGAAGGGCCGGTGCCGACGTTCGCCCGACCACGCCGCAGCGGGACGGGACTGGAGACGCACAACGTGCTGGCCGAAGGCGCAACGTCAGCGGGCAGCGAGATGAACTCGGAGGAAGACCGGATGTCATCCGCACGGACAAGCGCGCCGAAGCCGGTCGGTCCCGTATCCGCATGCGCGGCGCGTCGGCGGGATGCTGTTCCTCTCCGGCATCGGCCCGCGCAAGCCGGGCACGGGCGAGATTCCCGGGTCTGCCGCGCGGAGCGGCCGGCCACGACATCGAGGTGCAGACGCGTGCGTGCATCGAGAACGTGAAGGCGATCCTCGAAGAGGCCGGCAGCTCGCTGGAGAAAGTCGCTCGACGTGGCGGTGTACCTGACCGACATGCAGCGGCGACTTCGAGCGCTTCAACAAGGTCTATGGGGAGTACTTCGGAAAGATCCAGCCGACGCGCACGACGGTGGGGGTGGATTCGCTGCCGACGCCGATCGCGGTGGAGGTGAAGGTGATCGCGACAGCGTGAAGTAACAACGTAAGAGCGTGGCTCTCCCTAGCCCGCTCCCCCTGGGACGAACGGACACTTGCTCGTGAAGACCCTCTCCGCACGGTCTCACGCGGGGAGGAGGGCTGGAAGCGCGCAGGCCACTACGTTTCGTACGCCGCCAATCAGCCGCGCGGCCGCGCGGCTCGTATCCGAACTCCTGCGAGCGTTCGTACGCATCGCCGCGGAGCGCCGCGCCTCGCGTGGAGAGCCGCCGCGGTCGCAGCGAGCGCCTTCGGGATCGTCTGACGACGACGATCCACTCCGTGCGGCACCAGCGCGTCGATCTCCTTCGATCGGCAGTGGCCGCGACGGGGACGCCGCAGGCCATCGCTTCGAGCACGGCGCGGTGTCCTTCGTCCGAGCCGCGGGCGGTGAAGAGCAGGAGGCTGGACGCGCGGTAGTGCTCCGCGAGGTCGTCCTCGTGATAGCCGGCCCAGATCACATCGTCCGCGACGCCGAGGCTCGCGCGACAGCGCTTCGAGCGCGGGCCGGTGCTCGCCGTGGCCGATGATCATCATCCGGCACGGCGTCGAGAGCGCCGCAGCGCGGCGAACGTCTGCAGCGCTTCTTCGAAGCCGCGGTTCGCGGAGAGCTTGCCGATCACCGTGACGACCTTGTCCTTCGAGTCCGTCGATGCGCGGTCCGTCGGGACCTTCGGGAACTGCGCGATGATCGAGCGGCGGCGGCGTGAACACCGCTGTCCGCGACCGGTGACGTTGCGGAACGCCTGATTGACGACGAACACGGTGCCGCGTCGCCGCGAGCAGGGAGCGCGTGAACGGATCGTCCGCGGAGCACGCGGCGCGCGTGGAACGTGCGGCCGAGGCGGACGCCGGGGTGATCGCGGACGACGAGGCGGGCCAGCCAGTGGTCGTACGTGAGGTGCGCGTGGATGACGTCGAATCCGTGCTGGCGCACGAGGCGCTCGAGGCGTCGATGCTGCGCGCGAACGCCACTGGGTTCTGCGCCTTCTCGATGATCGGATGCGCGAAGTCGTGGTGCCCGATCTTCGCCTGCAGCTTGTAGCCGCCGACGTAGGCGTAGTGCGCGTCGACCCCCGCCGCGCGCAGGGCTTCGACTTCCGCGAAGGCCGGTGCGGCGGCGCCGGTCCAGCGGTTTCCGGCGGCGAGATGGAGGATTCTCATGGTGGTGATTTGGTATAGTCCCCGCGCCATGGCGGTCGACCAGGAACTGCTCGAGATTCTAGCGTGCCCGCTCTGCAAGGAAGAGGTGAAGCTCGTGCCGCTCGCCGAGGCAGCGCCGCACTCCGTGCGCGACAAATTCCGGGAGAAGTTCCGCGGCGAGGAACCGGTCGTCGAGCAGGGACTGCAGTGCGTGAAGTGCCGCCGCGTCTATCCGATCGTGAGCGACATCCCGGTGATGCTGGTCGAAGAAGCATTCGAGGAGAGCGCTGAAAGCGATCGGCGCGGCCGTCTCTTCAGCGACTCATCATCATCGCTCCGCCCTCGTCGCCGCCGCCGTCGTCCTCTACCTCCTCAAATCCTCCTCATCGTCAAGATCGCGCTGCTGGAGCTGTACGGCGTTCTGGTCGATCTTCTGCCTCGGCTGGGCCATCTGCCGAAAGAGGCGCGCTTCTCGTTGCACATCCTCTACTTCCCGCTGATCGTCTACGGCCTCGCCTCCATGCTCTCCTCGCTGGTTCACCGCGCCGGCAGCTATCGGCGTACGGGCGTGCTCTGGTTCAAGATGCTGATCTTTCCCGTGCGCGATCATCCTCTACCGCCAGGTGCCGCGGCTGCGCGAGCTCGCCACCTACGCCTTCGCCATCGTCGCCGGCGGCGGCGCGTGCTGGGGGCTGCTCGAGTTCCTCTTCCTCGACCAGCGCGACCTCGAGCACCGCATCAGCGGGCCGTCGTCGCACGTCATGACGTTCTCCGGACTGCTCCTGCCGCTCTCCGTGATGATGCTGTTCCTCTGGTGGCGGCAGCGGCAATGGTGGCAGCTCACGGCGTGCGCGCTGTCGACGCGTCACGCTGCTGCTGACGTTCACCCGCAGCGTCTGGCTCGGCTGGGTGGTGGCCGTGCTGGTCGTGGTCCTGTCGCCACGCGGGCGCGAGCTCGCCTTCTACGCGCTGCCGGTGCTGATCCTCTTCATCACCTTCCTGCCGCTCAACCTCTTCAGCCGGCTGATCTCGACGTTCGACCTAAAGCAGTAGTCGAACTTCGACCGCATCCGCATGCTCGAAGCCGGCGCGGAGATGATCCGGGACTTTCCCCGTCCTCGGCGTCGGGCCGGCCGAACGTGAAGGAGATCTACGCGATCTACCGGAAGCACGACGCCCCCCGCGCCGCGTCCGCCGCACCTCCACAACAACGTCGTCCAGCTCTGGGCCGAGCGCGGCATCCTCGGCCTCTGCTCCTACCTCCTCCTGCTCGCGCTCTTCCTTCGCGAGTGCATCCGCGGCTGGAAGGGGCCCCGGCACGTCTGGGCCGAGGTCGGCATCGCCGTCGCCGTCAGCCTGACCGTGGCCGGGCTCTTCGAGTTCAACTTCGGGGATACCGAGGTCTTCTACCTGATGCTGAACCTCTTCGCGCTAGTGGTGCGTCTCGCTCGAGCGGGCTGGCCGATGCTGGCGCCGAGGTGTTCCGGCACATTGCCTAAGTGCCGAGTCCTGAGTCCTGAGTCCCCTTGTCCGCAGGGCGGCCTTGACTCAGGACTCGTACTCAGGACTCAGCTCCAGGCGAAACCTTTCACCCATGTCCACGTCCAAGAGGCAGAGAACGCGGGGAGATGAAGCACCTGAACGATCAGGACCTGATGCGAATCGTTCAGGCGGGCGACTACTCCCCGGCGTCCGAGATCTACGACCGCTACAGCGGCAGGATCTACAACTTCGCGTTTCGCTTCCTGAAAAACTCCGAAGCGGCGGAGGACGCGACTCAGGAAGTCTTTGTCAAGATGCTGAAGCACGCGAATCAATTTCACGGAGACGCCAAGCTCTCCACCTGGCTCTTCTCGATCACGGCCAACTGGTGCCGCGATTACCTGAGAAAAGCGGACAACAAGAACAAGGAGTCGGACGACGTGCTGATCTCGCTGCCCGCGCCCGCGAGTACTCGCCCGACCGGACGCTGGAGAGAGGGAGAACGAGCAGCGCGTCCGGCGCGCCCTCGGCAGTCGCTCACCGCCGAGCAGCGGGAAGCCATTCTGCTGTCCCGCTACCAGGGACTGTCGTACGCCGAGATCGCACAGATCGCCGGATGTTCGGAGGGCGCGGTCAAGACCCGCGTCTTCCGGGCCATGGAAACGCTGAAGAAGACGCTCGTCGGCGAGGCGCGCGGAGGGGACCGATGTCTGAATGTAGTGCAGTAACTGAACGCATGCCGTTGCTGCTGACCGAGTCGCTCGACACGGCGCGGCGCGAGCTCACGCATCAGCACATCGAGAGCTGTGCGCTCTGCAGCGACGAGTGGAGCGCGTACCGCGAGACGTGGGCCGTCATGGCCGACCTCCCCGAGGTCGAGGTGCCGGCGCGCGTGAAGGCGGCGTTCCTCGAGCGCGCGGGAATCGCCACCGCCGCCGAGCTGCCGGACAACGTCGTCCCCTTTCACAAGAGGCCCGCGTTCAAGTGGGTGGCGCAGGCCGCCGCGGTAGTCGTCCTTCTCGGTGGCGGCTACTTCCTCGGCGACCGCAACGCCGACCGGATCACCCCGTCCACGGCCACGATCGACAGCGTGACGCCGAACAACGAGATCCGCACGGTGTCGACCAAGCCTATGGCGCTCTCCGAGACGCGCGTACTCGACGCAGCGGCGCTGAGCCCGGTGATCGAAGGGCGTCCGGACATCTCCAACATTCAGTTCGTCGACGACGACGCCGCGGACGACGAGATCGCGGTCTCGTTCGACGTCACCTCGCGCTGGACCGTCAACGGCAACCCGCGCGACAAGAGCATGGTCCGCCTGCTCTCGTACATGCTGGAGAACGAGGCAGCCATGACGCCGCGCTCGAACACGCATGGAGTGGGTGCGCCGGACGTACTCCGACCCGCAGTACGCGGATCCGGAGATCGCCAACGCGCTGGCCAAGGTGCTACGCAACGACTCGCACGAAGGCGTGCGCATCCGCGCCGTCGACACGCTGACGACGCTGCCGCCGACAGTCGGCTCGCAGGCTCGCGACGCGCTCATCGAAGCGCTCAAGAGCGACCCGAACCCGGCCGTCCGCATCAAGGCCGTCGAGGCCCTGGCGAACATGGCCCGCAACGGCCAGACGCTCGACGCGGCGATGGTCGACACGCTGCGCCAGAAGGCGTCGCAGGATGACGAGAACCTCTACGTCCGCGTGAAAGCGGCCGAAGCCCTGAGCAATATCAAGCCATGAAGAAGTTGACAGTTTGCAGTTGGCAGTGGACAGGAGGCCCCCGCACTTCCACGGAGCCCGGGCGCTCCTGGCTGGGTGGTGGCCTCCTGTCAACTGTCAACTATCAACTGTCAACCCGAGAATCATGAAGACCCGAGCTCTGACAGCAGCGATCGTCCTTCTGGCGTGCGGTGCCGCGCTTGCGCAGCGGCCGCTCTCGCGGACGTTCAGCTCCGACCAGACCTTCGGCCTGGCGCCGAACGGCACGTTCTATCTCGAGAACCCGAGCGGGAACGTCGTCATCGAGGGCAAGGACACGCCGAACGTCGAGGCGATGCTCATCAAGTCCATCAGCGGCGCGGACAAGGAAGCGGTCGAGGAAGGCCGCCGGCAGACGACGCTGATCGTCGGCGGGGACAACAACGGCCGCAGCGTGCGCACCACCATCGCCGCGGGATCGTCGCCGACGCGTGGCTGGTCGGCGTCCGTCTCCTGGCGCATCAAAGTGCCGCGCACCGCGAACGTGCGCGTCCTCACCCGCACCGGCGATCAGATCCAGATCAGCGGCATGCGCTCCGGCGTGCAGGTGAAGAACTACAACGGCAAGATCGTCCTGAGCGACGTCGTCGGCGCGGCGATCGTCGAGAGCGTGAACGGCTCGATTTTCTACCAGTCGCCGGACGTCCGCGGAAACGTGCTCCTGTCGACCGTGAACGGCAGCATCACCGTGACCGTGCCGCCGCAGGCGGGCTTCCGCTGGGTTGCGGAGACGCTCAAGGGCGACATCAAGACGAACCTTCCCGCGCGCGGAACGTTCCTGGCGAACACGTTCAACGGGACGGTCAACGCGCCGGGCGGCCCGACGATCACCACGGCCTCGCTGATGGGCAACGTGCATCTGTACGAAAAGGGGCGGTCCCAGCGCTACGCCCAGTCGCTGCGGAAGAGCGTGCCGGTGCAGGCGCCGCAGATGCAGCGTGCTGGCGGCACACCCCAGCCACGCGTCGTTCGCGGCCGTTTCGAGTTCCAGACCAGCCTCGGCAACGTCAGCGTCCAGCAGGTCCTCGGCGACGCCGACATCTTCACCGGCGCGGGCGAAGTGCAGCTCGGCGCGGTCAGCGGCTCGTGCCGCATCCGTTCGGGCGGCGGTCCGCTGCAGCTCGGCGAGGTCTTCGGGGTGCTGAACCTCGAAACGCGCGCGGGCGACATCATGGTCGATACGGCACGGCGCGGCGGGACGATCTATACGCGCGGCGGCACGATCCGCCTGCTCTACACCAGCGGCCCCACGCGGCTGATCTCCGGCGGCGGCGACATCCACGTGCGCCAGGCCGCGGCCCCGGTGAGCGCGGACACCGCGTCCGGCGACATCGCCATCACCATCGATGCGGCGTCGAAGACGCGAGCGCGTCGACGCGAAGACGGCCAAGGGCAACGTGATCCTCAACGTCAGCCCCCAGTTCGCGGGCGAGATCGACGCGACGATCCTGACGTCCGATCCCGACGCGGATACGTTCCTGTCCGACATCCCCGGCCTCTCCGTGAGCAGCGATCAGGTCGGCGGCAAGACGCGCGTGCGCGCCACCGGCAAGATCAACGGCGGCGGCGAGAAGATCGTGCTCCACGCGACCGACGGCGACATCCGCATCTCGACCGGCCCGGTCCCGCCGACCGTCGTGACGCGGAAGTAGAGGGCAGAGCGCAGAGGGCAGAGGGCAGAAGAGCCCCGCCCGCCCTCGTTCTTCTGCCCTCTGATAGGATTCGCCGCCTGAACACATGACCCATGGAGGATCGAGCTTGAAAGCACTTTTACACGGCGTCCTTGTCATCGCCCTTGCCGCCTGCTCGCAGACAGGCAGCAGCACGGACACGGCCGCAACCGACACCACCGCCACCACCACCACGAGCGCCGCGTCGACGGACACCTCGCAACCGATGACGTCCGCGACCCCCGCCGGACAGGAGAAACCGATGAGCGCGTACACGAACAAGATCGCCGAGGTACACACGACCGAGGGCCAGATCAACCTCCGCTTCTTCCCCGACGTGGCCCCGAACCACGTCAAGAACTTCATCGACCTCGCCGAGCAGGGCTTCTACAACAACACCAAGTTCCATCGCGCGATGCCGGGCTTCATGATCCAGGGCGGCGATCCGAACACGATCTCCGGCAATCCCGCGACGTGGGGCACGGGCGGCTCGCCGAAGAACGTCAATGCGGAGTTCAACAGCATCCCCCATAAGCGCGGCATCCTCTCCATGGCCCGCTCGAACAGCCCGAACAGCGCGTCGTCGCAGTTCTTCATCGTCGTGGCGGACTCGCTGTTCCTCGACAACAACTACACCGTCTTCGGTGAAGTGACCGAAGGGATGGACGTCGCCGACAAGATCGTGAACGCGCCGAAGAGTGCCCCGGAACGTCCGGCGAACCCGGTCTCGATCACCAAGATCGTCGTCCGCGACGCGAAGACCGACGCCGAGAAGGCTCCGACCCCGGCCCACTGAGTTGTCCACGCTCCCGCCCGAAGCAGCCCGGTACGTCGAGGAGTGGCTCGGCCCGGGCTGGTCCGCGGCGGCGCTGGCCGGCGACGCCTCGGTCCGCGCGTACTTCCGCATCACCGGCGCGGACGGACGCACGTACATGCTCGCCTGGTACCCCGAGGAGGTGCGCGCGCAGCTCGCGCGCTTCCTCGGCGCGTACGAAGCCGTTGCGCCGCACGGACGCGTGCCCGAGGTGCTGCAGTCGTGCGACGTCGCCGTGCTACAGCATGACGTCGGCGACCGCACCCTGTTCGCCGTCCTGCACGAAGACCGCGAAGAGGGGATCCGTCTCTATCGCGCGGCGATCGAGCTCCTCGCGGTATTCCAGAAGGCGCCCGACCGCGGCCTGAACGCGCCGTTCACGGCGGAATTCTTCTACGCCGAGCTGGAGATGGCGCGCGAGTTCTACGTCGAGCAGCTCATGCAGGGCGACGTGGAGCCCATTCTTCCGATGCTGAGAAAGCTCTGTGAGAATGTTGCTCGCCACCCGTACGTTTTATGTCATCGCGATTATCACGGTCAAAACCTGCACGTCGTAAATGACACGCTATACCTGATCGATTATCAGGATCTGCGGCAGGGACCGGACACCTACGACGTCGCGTCCCTCCTCCGCGACCGCGGGGTCGCCCGCATCCTCGGCGACGACGCCGAGCTGGAGCTCCTCGACCACTACGTCCGGCTCACCGGCGCGGCGGGCGACATCCGCCGCCGCTACTTCGAAACCCTCCTCCAGCGCTCCATCAAGATCCTCGGTACGTTCTCCAAGCAGCCCATCGTCCGCGGGCGCATGCACTACCTGGAGTTCATCCCCGCGACGCTGGAGAGCATCCGCCGCTGCCTCGATGAGCTGCCCGGGTACGCCGCGCTTCGCGATATCTTCCCGCTCGCGTTCGACGCGGAGGCCGCGGCCAAACGCGCACGAGAATTGAACACGTAGCGAGTTAAGTAGGGTCAGACCTGGAAACTCTACTTAAGCCGTCCATGCCATCCACCGCTTAAGTAGAGTTTCCAGGTCTGACCCTACTTAACTCGCTAAGGAGTCATCATGGCAAAACACAAGATCACCCTGCTCCCCGGCGACGGCATCGGGCCGGAAGTCACGGCCGCGGTCGTGCAGATCATCGAATGCGCGGGCGTGGACGTGGAGTGGGAGAAGTACTTCGTCGGTGCCGAGGCCCTGACGCGTTTCGGCGACCCGCTGCCGCAGGATGTGCTCGACTCCATCCTGCGCAACAAGGTCGCGCTCAAGGGGCCGGTGACGACGCCGGTCGGGACCGGCTTTGCGTCGATCAACGTCCGCCTGCGCAAGACCCTCGACCTCTACGCCAACCTGCGGCCGGTGAAGTCGATGCCGAACATCATCACGCGCTACGAGGACGTCGACCTGGTCGTCGTGCGCGAGAACACGGAGAGCCTCTACGCCGGCCTGGAGCACGAGGTCGTGCCGGGCGTCGTCGAGTCGCTGAAGATCATCACGGAGAAGGCGTCGACGCGCATCGCGAGGTTTGCCTTCGACTACGCGATCAAGCATGGACGCAAGCGGGTCACCGCCGTGCACAAGGCGAACATCATGAAGCTCTCGGACGGGCTGTTCCTCCAGTGCTTCCGCAACGTCTCGAAGGACTATCCGAACATCGAGGCCGACGACAAGATCGTCGACAACCTGTGCATGCAGCTCGTGATGAACCCGACCCAGTTCGACATCCTGCTGCTCGAGAACCTCTACGGCGACATCGTCTCGGACCTCACCGCGGGACTGGTCGGCGGCCTGGGCGTCGTGGCCGGTGCGAACATCGGCGAGAACGGCGCGGTGTTCGAGGCCGTGCACGGCAGCGCGCCGGACATCGCGGGACAGAACAAAGCGAATCCGCTCGCGCTGCTGAAGTCGGCGATCCTCATGCTCCACCACATCGGCGAGCCCGGACCGGCCAAGCGCATCGAAGACGCCATCACGAAGGTCCTCGGCATGGGCCCGGAGAGCCGCACCCGCGACATCGGCGGCGAAGGAACGACGATGGACTTCACGGCGGCGATCTGCGGTGTGCTCCGGAAAGGAACGCGCGCGACGGATTGAACGATCTCGAGGAAGGCGTCGCTCTCTTCAACGCCCAGCGCTTCTGGCACGCGCACGAAGCGTGGGAGCGGATCTGGCTCGCGGCGGAGGGAACGGACAAGATTTTCCTTCAGGGTCTGATTCAGCTCGCCGCGGCGTATCACCACGTGCAGCGGGGCACATTCCGGGGCGGCGTGCGGCTCTTCGACGCCGCTCTCTCGAAACTTGCACCGTACCCTGTGCACTTTCTCGGTGTCGATCGCGACGAAGTGGTTGCGAGCGCGAAAAAACATCGCGATCGCATCGCGCGTGGCGAACAGATCGATGGCGGAGAGCTGCCGAAGTTCCGCTACAATTGAGGCTCTTCAGCCCCAACGGAATCTTCGCGACACCGAGGGTGAAATGCAGGAAATGGATAACCGGGATCGGGAGCTGCTGGGTGCTCTGCAGGGTGAGATTCCGCTCGTTTCCACGCCGTACTCGTTTCTCGGACAGGCGTTGGACATGTCCGAGAAGGAAGTCATCAAGCGCACCGAGCGCCTCAAGCGCGACGGTGCCGTCCGGCAGATCGCGGCGTACTTCGACGCCCGGGCGCTGGGATACCGGTCGTGTCTCGTCGCCGCGCGCGTCTCGCCGTCGCGCATCGACGACGCGGCGAACGCGATCAACGCCCATCCCGGCGTGACGCAGAACTATCGCCGGAACAACGACTTCAATCTCTGGTTCACGGTCTTCGTCTCACCGGAGTCGAAGATCGGGCTGGAGAGGACCATCGACGCCCTCGGGCGCGAAGCGGATTGCGACGTCGTTCGCGCGCTGCCGACGCTGAAGCTCTACAAGAGCTCCAGCCCGGACGGCGAGTACCACTCCGACAACGCGCCTGAGTACACGCCGCTCACGACCGCGGAGATCGAGTGCGTGCGGCTGCTCCAGCGCGATCTGCCGCTGCAGCCGCGACCCTTCGACGCGCTCGCGCGCAACACCGGCGTCAGCGCGGAAGAGCTGCTCGCGACCGGGCGTACGCTGCAGAAGCGGGGGCAGATGCGCCGCTACGCGGCGAGCGTCGCGTCGCGGAAGTCGGGCTTCGTCGCCAGCGCGATGGGGCTCTGGGTCGTGCCGCAGAACAGCGTCGACGACTACGCCGCGAAGCTCGCCCAGCACCGCGCCGTGTCGCACTGCTATCTCCGTCCCGTCTACGACGACTGGCCGTACAACCTCTACACGACCGTACACGCGCGCTCGGTGGACGAGTGCGAGTCCGTGATCCAGGACCTCGCCATCGACACCGGCATCGCCCAGAAGCAGGCCCTCTTCCCGACGAAGGAGTACAAGAAGGTCCGCGCGACCTTCTTCACGCCGGAAGAAGAGGAATGGGAAGACACCCACGGCGAGCTGCGCGCCGTCGCGGCGGGGTAGTTGTTCGAGTCGGTCCAGACCATGAAACGGCGGCGCGGTTCCGCGCCGCCGCCGTACCTCCGCTCGCTGCCGTGTTCCTGACGATCACGTACATGACCGTCTACCGGCTCCTCACGCGCGTGTCCGCGCCTGCTGTTCTGGAGCGTCATCGCCATCCTCGTGCTCGGCACGATCCTCGGCGCCGTCGCCACCGTGCGCGCTGTCCGCCGCGGACGCCGGAGCGGAACGGCCATCGGTTGGCTCGCCGGCGCGATCCTCGCCGACCTGCTGCGCGCGGATCCTTCTCTGGTTTACCTTGCTGTGGCTATAGCTTTCCGACCATTCCGTACACGCGCGAACGCATGTCCCGCGGAAGGGTGCCGCGTCCCGGACATGACGAAGAAGGCTCTCAGCGAAGTGATGATCGTGCGCTAAACGTGCGCCATGCGGGGTAGAGGAGGCCAAGGCGCCTAACGCCCAGCTTGGGGTGACCCGTCAACCCACCGTGAGGTAGGGATTCCCCAAGGTTCGGACACTCCATATCATGTGGGGCAGAACCATCACAGGAGCATGGTCGTACTACGAATGTCGAGGGTCTGCTTCGCGTATACTTTTGTGTGTTGCTGACACGGTCGACAAAGACACGATGAACCACCACGCAGCAGCAGATGCCGACTTACCGCCACTCCAGAGGCGGGTCCTTTCGAATCCTCCGCTGCAGGAGGTGGTCTTCGAATTTCGGTGGGCACTTCAGCAGTCTGAAAGCGGCGGGGCCTCCGGACGGTCCTTTCCCGTTGACCCCTACTATCGCATTGCGGCCGGGCGTTTCTTCGATCGCGTGTCGGCCGCATTTCCAAAGTACGAAACTCTTCCTACATGGGAAATGCCTGACGCGATTGCGTCGTACGTCGTACAACATCGATGGGCACCCGAGGCCGGTGCACCGATTCTGCAATTAGGACCTGGCGTATTGTCGGTAAATGAGACGCGCCCACGAGAGTATCGGTGGGAAGACTTCGTTGAAAAGTGCATCTGGACATACGATGTCCTTCTGCAGAGCTATCCTGTCCCCCTTCAACCACATAGTGTGGGTTTTCAGTACATCAACTCCATCCCTTTCGATTTCATGCGTCTCGACGCCTTCGAGTACATAGGGACGAACCTGAATGCTGATGTGATCGCGACGCGGCGCATCTTGCCAGCGTCGGTATCGCATGCACCGGTACATTTTCAGTCAACGCAGTCATTTCGGTGTTCATCTCCTCAGGGCGTCGTGACTATTGTTTTTGGGAGCATCTTGCACCAGCAATCCGAGAAGCGTTTAGCCTGGCAACTCATTTTTGAGAGTCGAGGCGCAGCTTTGCCTAACACGATTGCCGAGATGGGTGAATGGCTCGGCAGTAGCCATGCCGTACTGGAAGAGATCTTCTTTAACATGATCAAGGGGAACCTAGCGAGGGCCTTCGCATGATGGAATACCCGTTCCCGTCGTTCACCCGCCAAGCGGTGACACTTCCGGCCGAAACGCTTCCTGAGATCGTCGAAAGGCATTACGCCGAGCAATGTCAGCGACAATCGGTGACGCTCGTGATTGATGAACGCGCATGGCAGGTCATCATGTGGGACTACTTACCACCGGCAGCCCCGCCAAGCGGGTCGCCTAACGTGGTACCGCTCGACGCCTCTGCAATCGCGGCGCGCTCCGCAGAGCGTGTGCGCGCAAACCGTGAACGACGACGGGAGGTCGCGGCTCGCCAGAGTGAAGGTTTGGACGATCTGGTGTGATCTATGTTGATCGTGGTGTAGAGGAGCCGCTTTACCAAGGCGATGTATTCTCAGGCATTCCGCTGCCCGAATTCAGTATCAATGATCTTGCCACACCAGATGGTGCCGCGCTTCGATGGGAAGAGCATTTGTCCAGCGCGAGCGGTCCCCTCGCGGCCGTGGTGCAACTCCGGCCCGTCATGGCCATGATCATCAGTCAGGATTGCGACATTGCTCGCGACGACGATTCCGCCACGCTGGCACTCATCGATCGGTTCTCGGTTGTTCATCGCGGACTCGGCGCCGCTTCTAGTCCGAAGACGATTCAAAAGCACATCACAAGACTCTCGCGAGTGCATTTACATTGGTTCTACTTACCAGCAGGTTCGCTATTTACCGAGAAAATGGCGGTCGATTTTCACACGTCGATTCGCCTTGACGTCGCGGATTTGCTTTCGATGCGAAACCGGCGTCTCGGAGGTCTGAATGACTACGCTCGCGAGCACCTCCGCCATCGCGTCGGCTACTTTTTTCAGCGATACGCCGTCGACGAGTGGTACTCGCTTGATCGAGAGGAACTGGCTGCCTATCGCGACGATGGTCATCCGGACGCGGCGCCGTACCCGTGGCAGGAGCAGGACGAGTAGACGGTGACGCGCGGACCCTCTGCTTGTTTGGGCGGCTAGGACCCTTTCAGTATTAGGTTGCAACGCACGCCGATTACGACGAAGGCTCTTCGACCTTCTCCACCGCGGCGTTCGCGCCCTGGAAGCCGATCTTCGAGTGCGTGCCGTCGCAGAACGGCTTCATCGTCGAGCCGCCGCAGCGGCAGAGGGCGCGTTTGGTGAGGGGCACTTCGTTGCCCTCGGCGTCGACGAGCGTGAAGTCGCCTTCGACGACATACGGACCGTTGTTGCGAATCGTGATTTTTACGCTCATGACCGTCCTTAGAAAATCGGGTTCTCGTAGTTGTGGCGGAAGTCCCAGTTGTAGGTGTACCCGGGGAACTCGACGGGCACGGTGTACGTCACTTCGATGCGGATGTAGTTGTTGGCGCGCCGGATCTTGATGTCCTCGGCGGTGACCGGCAGCTCGATCTGCTCGGCTTTGCGGACGATGTTGGCGCGGATGGCCTTGTCGCCGTGACGCCCGGCGGATTTCGACTCGTCGATGATCGTGTCGCGCAGGTCCGCGGACTTCACCTTGATCGGAATCAGCCGGAAAGCGATCAGCCCCACGACCAACAGGATCACCAGACCGACCAGGCATCCGAAACGACCTTCACCGCGCTGCCAGTGATTCCTCGACATGACGACCTCCCGACGAATTGTCGCGAGATTAGCAGGTCACTCGATCCATTTGAAGAGACGCGCTCGCTTCGGATCGACCGGGCCGGCCGGATGGGCGGGCTGCGCGGACGCCGGCTCGTCGAGATCGTGCGACGAAGACCAGAGCACCAGCCGTGCGCGGCCGACGACGTGCGTGTGCGGGACGACGCCCCAGGTGCGGCTGTCGAGCGAGTCGTCGCGGTTGTCGCCGAGGACGAAATACGACTCGGCGGGGATGAGCTGCGGCTCGATCGCGCCTGTGGCCGCGGTGCGCAGCACGTACGGCTCCGGCAGCGTGTGTCCGCCGATGCGCACCCGGCCGAGGCGGCTGTCGACGAGATCCCCCGGCACGGCGATGACGCGCTTGACGATCAGCTCATCCGACCCCGACGGCGAGCGGAAGACGATCACGTCCCCCCGCTCGGGAGCGGAGCGGAAGTAGCCTGTGACGACGATCTGGTCGCCCGGCTCCAGGGTCGGAGCCATCGAGCGCGAGGGGATCGAGTAGATGTGGACCGCCGCACGCGCAGCCGCAGCGAGGGCGATCGCCACGCCCAGCGGCTGGAGAATGGTGCGGAGAAGTGACTTCGTACGCGGCATCCGGCTCATTTTCAACGAACGAGCCACGCCAAAAGTTCCGTCCCGGCGTTTTAGGGCAGTCCGCCCGTGATGCCCGGATGGGCCGCGTACGTCCCCGAGGTCGTGTTCCGCTTCAGGTGAGACGAGCTCTTCACCGAGTACACCGGCATCTTCTGCTGCAGCCCCTTGAGGGCGAACTCGCCGAGAGGCTCGGTGTCGAAACTGCCGACGACCAGGTCGAGCGTGTTCTGCGAGATCACGAGCTGTCCCGGCTTCGCCACACCGCTCTCCAGGCGCGACGCGATGTTCACCGAGCTGCCGAGGACCGTGTAGTCGACGCGCTTCTCCGTGCCGACGTTGCCGACCACCGCCGGGCCGCTGTTGATCCCGATGCGCACCCGCACCGGCGGCAGGCCCTCGAGGTCCCGCTGCGCGTTCCATTCGTCGACCCGCTCCATCAGCATCAGCCCGGCCATGATCGCGCGGTCGGCGTGGTCGTCCTGATGGATCGGCGCGCCGAAGAACGCCATCACCGCGTCGCCGATGAATTTGTCGAGCGTGCCGCCGTACGCGAAGATCGCGTCCACCGCGGCCGAGAAGAAGTTCGACAGGTACGCCGCCACTTCCTCGGGCGCCTTGGTCTCGGAGACCGTCGTGAAGCCGGAGATGTCGGCGAAGAGGATCGACACCTCGGCGATCTTGACCTCGTCCTCGGCCGCCGCGGCCGCGCCTTTCACGATCTCGTCGATGACGGCGGGGGAGTGGTATCGCTCCATCCGCGACCGGATCTTGCGCTCCTGCTCGATCTTCTCCGCGAGCTGCGCGCGCTCGATCGCCACCGCCGCGAAGTTCGCCAGGGCGGTGAGCAGGTCGAGATCTTCCTCCGTGAAGCGTCCGATGTGGATCGGCGAGTCGACCTGCACCGCGCCGATGACGCGCTGCCGGTTCCAGAGCGGGACGCACATTGCCGAGCGGATGCCGTGGATCGCGATCGACTTGCCGCCGAGGAGGCGGGCGTCTTCGAGTGCGTTGGAAGTCATCAGCGAGACCTGCTGCTCGGCGACCATCTTCAGGATCGTCCGCGAGATCGGGATGTCGGCCGCGTCCGCCCCTTCGATGAACTTCGTCAGCTTCGGCACGGGGTTGCCGGCCTCGTCGAAGAGGATGATCAGCCCGCGCTCGACCGGGAGGTACTTGAAGATCATGTCCATCACGGTCTCGAGCAGATCGCTCAGCTCCTCGGTCTGCAGGAGCGATTTCGCGACCTGCACGAGGACCTGGAAGATCTTCTCCCGCGTGACCTGCGGCGGCTGTCCCGGCTCCGAGGCCGGACGGACCGGCTGCTGCGCGATCTCGCCGAGGTCGAGGCCGAACTCGGAGTTGAAATCGGAGATGCGGCGGATGACCGTGCCCGACGGGTTGTCGAACATCGACTCGCCGGTGAACTCGACACTCGGCATCGCCTTGACGTCGAGCTGGACCGAGCCGATGAGGATCTTGTCGCCCGCGCCGATCTGCGACTCGGCGATCAGGTTCCCGTTCACCTTCACGCCGTTGGTCGACTTGAGATCGACGATCCACCAGTGCGCGTTGCGCGACTCGACCCGCGCGTGCTTGCGCGAGACCGACGGGTGGTTGAGCACGAGATCGTTCCCTTCGGTGCGTCCGATCGACAGCTCCGAACGAACGTCCGTGATGCGCGGGACGCCGAGATCGACGTAGTGGATCTGGAGCTGCTCCATCGGAGAGCTGATTATAAGTGCTGAGTGCCCGGCCGTTGCCCGTGACCCGTTGCCCGCGTAGCGGGCTGCCAGAGAATAGACCCCGGCTTCAGCCGGGGTACTGCGGCGGATGCCCACAACGAGCCCGCGTAGCGGGCGACAGAGAACTGCCGCCCGCTACGCGGGCTCGTTCGATCCCCTGTCTTGCATATCCCGGCTGAAGCCGGGGTCTATTCTCTAGCCGCCCGCTACGCGGGCTACGGGTCACGGGTCACGGGTCACGGGCAACGGGCAACGGTTCAGCACTCAGCACTCAGCACTCCAGGCGGTCCCGTGTCTATAATGTCCACTCCGCGTCAACGGGGTCAGCTCCCATGAGCGAGCAAGCATCGTCCGAGTCCGTTTCACAGCGCCGTCTCGTGATCCGTGCGGTTCTCCGCACCGACGTGGGTCTGGTCCGTTCGGAGAATCAGGACTTCGGCACGTACACCACCGCGGAAGAAGAGAAAGAAAGCAATCCGGGCGGACGCCTGCTCATCGTCGCGGACGGCATGGGCGGACATCGCGGCGGCGCGACGGCCTCGCGTCTGGCCGCCGAGACGGTCAAGGCCCAGTACCTCGGCAGCGAGACCGCCGACATCCCCGCCGCGCTGAAGGAATCGCTCGTACGTGCAAACGCGCGCATCTTCTCCGAGGCGCAGGCGAACCCCGAGCTGCGCGGGATGGGCACCACGACCTCCGCCCTCGTCGTGCGCGGCGAGCAGAGCTGGCTCGCGCACGTCGGCGACTCGCGCATCTACCTCGTCCGCGGCGACGACATCCGCCAGCTCACCGACGACCACTCCCTCGTCGCCACCATGGTCCGCGAGGGACTCCTCACCAGCGCCGAGGCGGAGAACCATCCGCGGCGCAATGTCCTCCAGCGATCCATGGGTGTGGCCGAGGAGGTCGAAGTCGACGTCCGCGGGCCCATCGAGATCCAGCCCGGCGACACCTTTATCCTCTGCAGCGACGGCCTGCACGGCCTCGTCAGAGAGCACGAGCTGAAAGAGATCGCCCGGAAGCCGATCGACGCCGCGGCCGACGAGTTTCTCCGCAAGGCCCTCGAGCGCGGCGCGCCGGACAACGTGACGGTGATCGTCGCGCGCGTCGAAGACAGCGACGCCGGCGAGACCACGCTCGTCGAGCAGCTCGACGAGACCCAGCCGCTCTACGAGATCGACGAGACGCTCAAGATCACGCAGCCGCTCCCGACGATCGCGCTGGAGAAGAACGCGGCGGCCGCCCCAGCGCGGGCTGAAGCCCGCCCCGGGTACTCCGTCCTCAAATGGATCCTCATCTTCGCGCTCGCGTTGAGTGCGGCGGGTGCGTGGGCTTACTGGAACTATCAGCAGGCGAGCGCCAAAGAGTCCCCCTCCCGTTGACCTCATGCTCCGTCCCCGGCATCTCGCCCTGATCCTCACCCTCGCCGCGGTGGCAGCCTGCCGTCGCACCGATGCGCAGGCCCTCGAAGGCGTGCAGAAGATGGCCTACGGCGTGAAGCCCGCGGTCGTGCGCGTCAGCGCGTTCGCCCAGGCGGACTTCCGCTACCCCCTCGACGTCATCCAGGCCCTCGAAGCCGCCCTCGGCGT
The DNA here is from genome assembly GCA_963821585.1 of uncultured Acidobacteriota bacterium. GTDB lineage: Bacteria > Acidobacteriota > Thermoanaerobaculia > Gp7-AA8 > Gp7-AA8 > QHVT01. The sequence goes on along the minus strand of CAWGEI010000004.1, from coordinate 1,076,313 downwards.
CAAAGCGCGGGACGCGGACGGTTCCGAGACGCTCGTCGAGACCGGCGCGGGCGGCTCGGGCAGCGGCTTCATCATCCATCCCGACGGCGTGATCCTCACCAGCGGCCACGTCGTCGCGCCGACGCGGGACGCCGAGGAGCTCGAGCGCGAGCTGCGCCGCAACGGCGCGATCGCGGCGCTCGTCCGTCACTTCCCGGTCGAGACGCTCCGCGCGATCCATCGCAGCGACACGCTCGACCGCTACGTCGCGCCACTGGCGGCCGCGGGGACCATCGACAACGAGCGCGTCGTCAATCAGATCGAGCTCTCCAACGGCGAGACCCTGCCGTTCACGATCCGCCGGTACTCGCCGGCGCTCCACGAGCGCGGCTCCGACCTCGCGATCCTGCAGATCGACCGCAAGCGGCTGCCGTCCCTTCCCCTCGGCGACTCCGACGCGGTGCAGGTCGGCGAGTCGATCTGGTCGGTCGGGTACCCGTCCGTCGCGAGCAGCACGGACGAAGTGATCGGCGGCTGGCTGTCCCGCGACAGCGATCTCGAGGCGACGGTCAATCCGGGGACGATCACCGCGATCAAGCGCAACGTCGTGAACGTCCCGGTGTTCCAGACCAACGTCGCGATCTACCACGGCAACTCCGGTGGTCCGGCCGTGAACCGCGACGGCGAAGTGATCGGCATCTCCACCTGGGGCCATACCAACGCCGAGCAGATCAAGTTTCTCGTGCCGGTGAACGTCGCGAAGCAGTTACTGTCCGAGGCGAAGGTTGCGGCCAGCGCGGGCGGGGAGTTCAACCAGAACTACCGCGCCGCCCTCGAAGCCGCGGGCGACGGCAAGTGGCTCGAGGCCAAGAAGAAGCTTCTCCTCGCGTCCAACCTCTTCCCGCGGTCGCCCGACCTCGTGCGCTTCGGCAACGACGCCGACCGCGCCATCCGCAGCCTGCCGCCGTGGAAGCTCTACCCCGTCGCCACGGTGGCCGCTCTCTTCGCGGCGCTGCTCCTCGCGGCGACCGCGGCCTACTTCGCCTTCCGCTCGCGCCAGCCGAAGCCCGCGTTCGCGATGCCGAAGTCCAACGGCGTCGAGACCGTCGTCGCGCCGAGCGGCGTCGAGGCCGCTTCCGCCTCCATGCTCGGCCGTTTTACGATCCTCAACGGCACCCGCGCGGGCGAGAAGCTCGGGCTCGGCGGATCGGGCATCCGGATCGGACGGGAATCGACGATTTGTGAGATCGTATTGGAAAATCCGAAGGTTTCGCGGCTCCACGCCGAAGTCGTGTCCATCGACGGAAAGACGCTGCTGATCGACAGGAATTCGTCGAACGGGACGTACGTCAACGATCAGAAGATCGAGAAAAGGTTCCTCCAGGACGGAGACATCATCTACTTCGGCGGCCGCAACGCCGTCGCTGTGGCATTTCATGTGTGAGGGGTCAAGTGGCTGACAAGCGCTGCGACAACGGGCACTTCATCGATGAGTCGTGGGACATCTGTCCCTACTGCCCACAGGACCAGAGCGAGCCCGAGATTCCGGTTGTCCGTCCGCGTGCGGTCGAGGCGTCGCCCGCTCGCTCGCTGGCCGGCGTCCCCAGCGGCGGCGCCGCATTGGCCGTCGCCGATCAGACCGGCAGCCGCGGCGGATCCCGCTCCAGCAGCTCGCCCGCCCTCGCCGCCGTGCAGGCTCCGCCGATGGAGCGCACCATCGCCGCGGCGCAGGGCAACGCGGCGAAACGCTACGTCGTGGCCTGGCTCGTTGGCCTCAGCGGCGCGTCGCGCGGCGAGTCGTTCCCGGTACGCATGGGCCGCAACGTCATCGGCCGCGACCGCAAATCGGACATCGTCATCCACGACGAGCAGGCCTCCTCGCACCACGCCGACCTGGTTTTTCGCCCGGAAGAGAAACGTTTCATCCTCATGGATCACAACTCTACGAATGGAACGTACGTCAACGAGGCCGAGATCGAGCCGAGGCGCGACCTCGCGGCCAAAGACGTCATTCGCATCGGGGTCCAGCGGTTCCTCTTCGCGCCGCTCTGCCACGACGGGTTCCACTGGGATGACGAGGGTCTCCTGAAATGATCGGCACGACGATCGGCAACTACCGCATCGAGCGGGAGATCGGCGAAGGCGGGATGAGCCACGTCTACATCGGCCGCACGCTCGCGCAGACGGAGATGCTGCCGGTCGAGTTCCCGGTCGTGCTCAAGGTCATGTCGGACGAGCTTGCGGGCGACGTCACCGCCCGCAAGCGCTTCGTGAAGGAAGCGCAGATCCTCTCCAAGCTCCGCCACCGCTACATCACGCGCTTCTACGAGTTCATCAACAACGCCACCGGCGCGGTGCTGGTGATGGAGTACGTCGAGGGCACGCCCGTCGACCTCCTCCTGACCGAGCGCGGCGCGCTGCCGCTCAGCTCCGCGATCGGCATCGCCCAGTGCCTGCTCGAGGCGCTCGTCTACGCGCACGGCAAGGGCATCGTCCATCGCGACATCAAGCCAGCGAACCTGATCAAGGAAAAGTTGAGCGCGGGCACGGTGAAGGTGACGGACTTCGGCATCGCCAAGATCAAGGAAGGGGGCGGTGCCAGCGGCCAGACCGTCCTCACGAAGTCCGGCTTCCTCCTCGGCACGCCGCACTACATGTCGCCGGAGCAGATCCGCGAGCCGAAGGACGCCGGCGCGAAGAGCGACATCTACTCCTCGGGCGTCGTGCTCTACGAGATGCTCACGGGTGTGCTGCCGTTCAACAGCCGGTCGCTGCCGAAGCTGATCGACGCGATCTATCGCGGCGAGAAGCAGGCGCCGGGCGCGCTCCGGCCGGAGATCGACAAGGAGCTCGAGCAGATCGTGCTGAAGTCGATGAGCCCGCGCATGGACCAGCGCTACGAGACGGCGCGCGAGTTCTTCGAGGCCCTCGAGGAGTACAACGCGCGCCAGCCGATCGCGCCGACCTCGCGCCAGCCGGTGGTCGAGGCGCCGCCGCTTCCTCCTCCGCCGCAGCAGGACGTGGCGAAGAACTGGGCGCTGGTGAACGTCAAGCCGGAAGCGAACGAGAAGCACGCGATCAACGGCGACAGCGTGATGGTCGGCCGCGACCGCACCTGCGCGATCGTGCTGCAGCACCCGGCGGTCTCCCGCCGCCACGCGCGCATCACCGTCGGCGGACAGGCCCCGGTGCTCGAAGACCTGCAGTCCGCGAATGGGACCTACGTCAACAACAACCGCGTCGACCGCGTCGTATTGAAGGCGGGAGACATCGTTCGCTTCGGCGCCGACCCGGCGTGCAGCTACGTTTTGCGTGATCATTAGTCGACGAGTCTTCAAGCCGGCGAGTCTTCAAGGCTCGACGACTCGACGACTCGACGACTCGGAGACTCGATGAGCCACCAGATCAATTGCCTCAAGTGCAAACAGTCGATTGACGCGGAGTACGACCTCTGCCCGCACTGCGGGGAGAAGATCACGCTCTTCCAGAAGACGTATGCGGGTCGCCCGCTCGACGGCAAGTACCAGGTCATCGACCGCCTCGGCGTCGGCGGCATGGGCGAGATCTTCAAGGTTCGCCACATCCATCTGAACGAGCTCCGCGTGATCAAGATCATGCGGGCCAACATCGCCCAGGACGATCAGGGACTGCAGCGCTTCCTCCAGGAGGCGCGCACGTCCACGATGATCAAGCACAAGAACCTGGCCATGCTGTACGACTTCGCGCAGCTCGAAGACGGGTCGTACTACATGGTCTGGGAGTTCATCGACGGCACGAACATCCAGAAGTGGATCGCGTCGAACGGGCCCATGCCGCCGCGCCTCACCGTCGAGATCGCGATCCAGGCCCTGATGGGCCTCGAGCACCTGCACTCGATGGGTCTCATCCACCGCGACATCTCCCCCGAGAACATCATGCTGTCGCAGGACCATCACGGGAAGCTGCTGGTCAAGGTGATCGACTTCGGCATCGCCAAGCAGCTCCAGGAGAGCAACGACGCCGGCCACGGTCTGACGCAGACCGGCATGTTCCTGGGCAAGCTGAAATACGCATCGCCCGAGCAGGCCGGCTTCCTGAAAGAAGGAGAGCACCTCGATCCGCGCTCGGACCTCTACTCGTTCGGCATCGTGATGTACGAGATGCTCGCGGGCCGCGCGCCGTTCCAGGCCACGAACCCGCACGGCTACATCCTCAAGCACGTCACCGAGAAGCCCGCGCCGATCGGCGAGCTGAACACCTCGGCAAACGTTCCGCCGCAGCTCGAGACGATCATCATGCGCTCGCTCGAGAAGCAGCGCGACGCGCGGTTTGCGGCGGCCGAGGACTTCGCGCAGGCGCTGGAGAACGTGCGCGCGTCGGTCGCGCCCGATCAGAAGTACGGCGTCGGCGAGAAGATGATCACCCTCTCCGGCGCGCAGACGCTCGCGGAGCTGCCGAAGATGACCGGTTCCTCGCCGCAGGTGACGGCGGGCGGTGCGCAGAAGACGCAGCAGACATACGCGGGCGGGACCATGCCCGGAGCCACGGTCACCGGCGGGACCGGCACCGCGAAGACCATCGGCAGCAACGAGGCCACGGTCGTGGAGCGCATCGGCACCATCGCCGCGGCGACCGCGGTCGAGCAGAAATGGGCGCCTCAGGCCGAGGCGACGGTGCTCGAGCGGCAGATCGAGATGGCGCCGGCAAAGAAGAAGACCGGCCTGATCGCCGCGATCGCGGCGGTGGCCGTCCTGGTCATCATCGGTGCCGTGGTCATGATGAATCGCAAGACGCCGGCGACGGACGTGCCGATCGCGTCGACGACCACGGGCACGGGCACGGAGCTCACCGCGACCGGCACGGTCAGCACGCAGCCGATCGCGGGCGACCGCGGCGCGCTGCTCCTCTCCGCGTCGCCGTGGGGGGAGCTCGACCGCATCGTCCGCAAATCGGACCAGCAGGAGATCCCGCTTCCCGCCGAGCCGTCGACGCCGACGCGCATCGAGCTGCGGCCGGGCATGTACAGCGTCACCGTCAGCGGCCCGCAGGGGCCGAAGACGATCGACGTGCAGATCGAGGCCGGAAAATCGACCACCCGCAATGTGCCGATGGGCGGCGTCGATGTCGACGCGCTCACGGATGAACTGAGCCAACAATGACCCCCGTACGCACCCTCGCTCTCCTGCTCACGCTCGCGCTGGCCTCGGCCGCGCACGCCTCGTGGTACGACGATTACGACGCCGGGCTCGCGGCCGCGCGCGGGGGCAACTGGAACACCGTGATCTCGAAGATGTCCTCGGCCATCAAGGGCAATCCGACGGAGAACAACAAGGCCCGTACGTATGGCGCGATCTTCATCAACTATCACCCGTACTACTACCGCGGCGTCGCGTATCTGAATGTGGGTAAGTACGAACAGGCCATCGCGGACCTGGAGCGCACCAGCGGCGCGGGTCCGGAGAACCTCGGCTCGATCGGTGAGCTGCTCGACCGGGCGAAGAGGCAGCTGGCGGCGGCGAGCGCGCCGGAGCCGGCCCCGGTCAAGCCGGTCGTCACGCAGACCGTGCCCGCACCTGTGCCGGCGCCCGTGCAGCAGCAACCGGTGGTCCCCCAGATCGATCCTGCGTTGCGCCAACGCGCGGCATCCGTGCTCGGTGCGGCCAGGCAGAAACTGCAGCAGGCGCAGCAGCGCCGCGCGTCGGGCTCCTCGCAGTACGCGCAGGCGATGACGCTCGTCACCGACGCGACGGTGCGCAATGGGTCAGTGAAGAACAACGAGGACCTGAACGCGATCATCTCCATGGCGGAGACGGCGGGCGATCTCGCGGACCTGGCGATGCCACCGAACGTGCCGGCGCCCGTGCAGCCTAACGCTCAGCCGACCCGGCCGGCGATCGCCGCGGATACCGTGCTCTCGGATTACCGGCCGCAGCTCCGCCGCGCGCTGGAGGACTACTTCAACGGCGAGTTCGACGACGCGACCCGCCAGTTCGCGGACCTCACGCGCAAGTTGCCGACGAACGGCTGGATCTGGGCCTTCCTCGGCGCCTCCCAGTATTCGCAGTACGCGTTCGAGGCTGACGAGAGCTACCGCACGGCGGCGCTGCAGTCGTTCCGCAAGGCGAAGGCGCTGCGCAGGTGGCAGGGCGGCCTGCCGGACAAGTACTTCTCCAAGCGCATCCGCCGCGCCTTCAACGAACAAGGGTGATCTGGAGTGCGGAGGCATCGCCTCCGCTTTCGAATGCGCGGCAGGGTCGCAGATGCTGCGTTCTTGCCGTGCTTTTCAAAAGCGGCGGCCTCGCCGCCGCACTCCATAGACGCTAGCTCTGGGTGCCGCCGGTGTCGCCGCCGCCGCTGCCGTTGCCGTTGCCGTTGCCAGTATCGGGAGCCGCAGCCGGAGCCAGGCCTACCGTCTCCTTCACCTGCTCGACGACGCGGCTGATCGCGCCACGCGCGCGAGCGGCAACGCTCCGCTTGGCCGCAGCCTTTTTGGCTGGGGCCTTTTTGGCAGGAGCCGCCTTCTTCGCCGGAGCAGCCTTCTTGGCTGGCGCCGCCTTCTTGGCCGGAGCGGCTTTCTTGGCCGGAGCGGCCTTCTTGGCCGGAGCGGCCTTCTTGGCCGGAGTCGCTTTCTTCGCGGGCGCCTTCTTCGCTGCTACGTAGCGCGGCGCGACCTTCTTCGATGCGGCCTTCTTCGCTCCGCCCTTCTTTGCGGGGACGGCCTTGCGTGCCGGCGATTTCTTTGCCGGGGCTTTCGAAGCAGCCTTCTTTGCAGGGGCTTTCTTCGCGGCGGCCTTCTTCGATGCGGCCTTCGTTGCTCCGCCCTTCTTACTCGGGGCGGGTTTCTTCTTCGCAGCCATGTGGTTTTCTCCTTCGTTGAAGTCTCGGGTTTTGGGGAGCCGTACTTTTCACGTTGGAAACCTTTGCTGCAATGTGCAAACCCGGTGTACGAGTTGCACGAAGAACAATGTAGACGAACATGCCACTGTTGTCACGACGTGCCCTCCTTCTCCGCTGGACGCTCCCACTCTTCATCGCGTTGTTTCTCGCGATGTGGGCGCTCTCGTTCTACGTCTTCTTCATGAACCGGCGCATCTCGCGCGAGCTCGTCACGCACAGCTGGCGCGAGCCGACCACCATCCTCTCTGCCGCGAACGTCGCCGCGAATGGCCGCTCGCGCGAAGTCATGCGCGTCTACGGGAGCGGCTGGCGCGTCACGCCGCCGGTGCTCATCGACAAGCTCCCGCGCCACGTCGCCGATGCTTTCGTCGCCGCGGAAGACGTCCGCTTCCGCCGCCACCTCGGAGTCGATCCCATCGGCATCGCGCGCGCGTTGTTCGTGAACATCCGCGCGGGCGGCGTCGCGCAGGGCGGCTCCACCATCCCCCAGCAGATCGTGAAGCAGCGCTTCCTCACGAACGACCGCACCTGGCGCCGCAAGTTCCTCGAAGCGATCCTCGCCGTCGTGCTCGACGTGCGCCTGACGAAGGACGAGATGCTCGAGCTCTACCTGAACGACGTCTATCTCGGCCACCACCAGGGCCTTCCCATCCTCGGCATCGACGAAGCGGCGCGGCTCTATTTCGACAAGCCGCCGCACGCGGCTGCGCGTCGACGAAGCCGCGCTCCTGGCGGCCATGATTCGCGCGCCGAACCAGAAGCGGCCCGAGCTCGCCCGCGCGCGGCGCGACGCGATCCTCACGGTCATGCGCGAGCGCGGCTGGCTGAATGACGCCGAAGCCCGCGAGGCGAAGGCACACGACGCGGACGTCGTCCGCGGGTCGTTGCCGGAGACGCCGTACCCGTACTACCTCCGCGCGTTGCGTGCCGAGGTGATCCGGCAGGTCGGGGCGGAACGGCTGCTCAGCGGACAACTGACCATCGCCTGCGAGATGGACGCCGAAAGCGCAGCGCGCCGCGGAGCTGGCCGCGCGGCGCGGAGCGGCCGCGCTGCAGGCGCGCTATCGCTGGATCCGCCAGCAGTCCGCCGCCGACCCGCTCCAGGTCGCGATCCTCTCCGTCGATCCCCGCAACGGTGGCATCCGCGTGCTCGTCGGCGGCACGGACTTCCGCCGCTCGCCGTTCGACCGCACCTCGCAGATGCGGCGGCAGCCCGGCTCCGCGTTCAAGTCCTTCGCGTACCTCGCCGCGATCATCTCCAAGCGCGCCACGACGTCCTCGCTGCTCCTCGACGCGCCGGTGAAGGTCGCGCTGTCGGGCGACGAGGTCTGGGAGCCGCAGAACTACGACGAGAGCTTCCGCGGGCGGGTCACGCTGCGCGAGGCCTTCGAGCGCTCGCTGAACGTGCCGACGGTGCGCCTGACGAACGAGATCGGCGCGCGCCGCGTCGTCGGCGTCGCCAAGGACCTCGGCATCTCTGAAGTCCAAAACGTTCCGGCGATGCCGCTGGGTGTCGGCGAGGTATCGATGCGCGAGCTCACCGCCGCGTACACGGTCTTCCCCAGCCTCGGCGAGCGCGTCGAGCCGTTCCTCCTGACGAGCATCAAGGACCGTTTCGGGAAGACGCTGTTCCAGGCGAAGGTGCAGAAGAAGCGTGTCGTCGACGCGAGCGCCACGTACGTCATGCACACGCTGTTGCGCGGCGTCGTGCGCCGCGGAACGGCCACGCGCCTCAAGCGCTACGGCCTCGGCTACGTCGCCGGCAAGACCGGCACGACGAACGACTATCGCGACGCCTGGTTCGTCGGCTACACCGCGGACGTCGTGACGTCGGTCTGGGTCGGCTTCGACCGCGGCGCGCCGCTGCGCCTCTCTTCGAGCGAAGCCGCGCTTCCGATCTGGGGCGCGTACATGCGCGAGACGCCCCACACGCCCGCGAATCCCAAACCGCCCGCGGGCGTCACCTTCCGCGACATCGATCCCGAATCCGGCATGCGCTGGCGCGACGGCTGCCCCGGCCCCATCCGCGAGGTCTACCTCGACGGCACCGCCCCCACGCGCCACTGCCCGACAGGCCTCATGGGCCGCATCGTCCGCCGCGTGCTCTTCGACGAGGAGCACTTCGACGAGCCCCCCGCGATCACCTTCGACAAGTTCCGCCGCTGGGCCAACGAAGCCGACCGCAACCGCCAGCAGGTCGAGGGCGTGCTGGACAAGCTGCGGCGAATGTTCGATTGATGCCCTCTCCGCCAAAGGAGCACCGAAAGGAGCGCCGGCCGCTGGCCGGCCGGTCCACCGGCGGCTCGCCGGTGCGCCGACCGCGGCGGCTGTGGTTCCCCGCCCACCAACCAGGAGCGTGAAGTCAGGCCCGAAGAGCGTGACTTAACGCCCGTTGGGGCCGACTTAACGCCCGTTGGGGTCGACTTAACGCCCGTTGGGGCCGACTTAACGCCCGTTGGGGTCGACTTAACGCCCGTTGGGGCCGACTTAACGCCCGTTGGGGTCGACTTAACGCCCGTTGGGGTCGACTTAACGCCCGATGGGGCCGACCTAACGCCCGATGGGGCCGACTTAACGCCCCGATGGGGCCGACTTAACGCCCGATGGGGCTGACTGAACGCCCGATGGGGCCGACTTAACGCCCGATGGGGCCGACGTAACGCCCGATGGGGCCGACTTAACGCCCGATGGGGCCGACGTAACGCCCGATGGGGCCGACGTAACGCCCAATGGGGCCGACTTAACGCTTTTCCGAACTAAATTTATGAACATCTGGCGCGGCGATCTCACGTTCCGCTGAATCGCGCGAAGCCGGAGGCAGGCCGCGCTCCCGCGTTAGAATCGGCCAAAGCACCCGAGAGAGAGAAAGAGGAGTTGCGCCACCAATGAGCACTGTGACCATCGATCAAATTTCTTCCGTCGTCAATCAGGCCGTGACCGATCCGGCGTTTCGCGCGCAGTTGCTCGCCGATCCTTCAGCGACGCTGGAGAGCGCCGGGATCTCGATTCCCGCGGGCGCCTCGGTCAAGGTCGTCGAAGCGACGCAGAACCTGCGCTACGCGGTCGTCCCGTCGCGGCCGGACGGCATTTCCGATGCGGACCTCGCTACGGCAACCTCCGAATCGCTGCCGAAGGACGGATCCGTCCAGGACGACATCGCGGCGTACTCCCAACTCGTCGCCGCTTCGTGGACGGACAGCGCGCTGCGATCGAGCCTGCTCTCCCAACCTGCGGAAACGCTTTCCGCGCACGGGATCTCCGTGCCCAGTGGGGTGGAGGTTCGGGCGCTCGAATCGTCCCCGGACGATCTCGTGCTGGTCGTTCCTCCCGCGGCTCCCACGGCGGCCACGACGAGCTCGGAGAGCCCCACGAGCATCGGGGACATCGCGGAGAGCATCACCAGCAGCTTTACGAATCTCACCAAGCTCATCACGGCGGGCTCCTATCTCGCCGGGCTGGGCTTCTCGATCGGCGCAGTGATGAAATTCAAGCAGCACAAAGACAACCCCACTCAGGTTCCGATCGGCACGCCGGTCGCCCTCGTGTTCGTCGCGGCTGCGCTGCTCTTTCTGCCGAGCATCCTCGACGTGGCCGGGCAGACGATGTTCGGGCAGAGCACGAGCTGATCGGCGGCGCTTTTGACAAACCTGCCGCCGAGGTCTAGATTCAGCGGCGCTGGATTGATTTGGGGCGGCTTGCAACCAGCTAAAAAAAAGCTAAAGAGCCGGGAACCAGAGACGAATTCGATCCGCCCCACGTCTTCCGGCGTGGGGCTTTGTTTTTATGGACTTCATCCAGGCAATCGCAGACGAACATGTCTACCTCTTCGACGGCGCGATGGGGACGATGCTCTATTCCAAGGGCGTCTTCATCAACAAGTGCTACGACGAGCTGAACGTCCGTAACCCGGAGATCGTGCTCGAAGTCCACCGCCAGTACGTCAAGGCGGGTGCGGAGATCCTCGAGACCAACACCTACGGCGCGAACCGCGTGAAGCTGCACGGCTTCGGCATCGAGGACGAGCTGCGCGACATCAACATGCGCGCCGCGGAGATTGCCCGCAAAGCGGCGGGCGATGGCGTCTACGTCGCCGGCGCCATCGGTCCCCTCGGCATCCGCATCGAGCCGTACGGGCCGACCGCGCTCGACGAAGCGCGGGAGATCTTCCGCGAACAGGCCGCGGCGCTGAACGAGGCGGGTGTCGACCTCTTCGTCTGCGAGACCTTCTCGAACATCGCCGAGATCGAGCAGGCCATCGCCGCGATCCGCGAGGTGTGCTCGCTCCCGGTCATCGCCCAGATGACCATCGGCACGGACGGCCGCACGATCTTCAACGACGTGCCGCGTACGTTCGCGCAGAGGCTCGACCGCGCGGGCGCGGACGTCATCGGCATCAACTGCTCCGTCGGTCCCGACCTCATGCTCGACGCGATCGAGGAGATCGCCGCCGTCACCGCGAAGAAGATCTCCTGTCAGCCCAACGCCGGCCTGCCGCGCGACGTCAACGGCCGCCAGATGTACATGGCCTCTCCGGAGTACTTCTCGAAGTACGCGAAGCGGCTGATCCACAAGGGCGTGAAGTTCATCGGCGGCTGCTGCGGCACGACGCCGGAGCACGTGAAGATGATGGCCGACGCGGTGCGTCCGCTGTCGCCGCGGCGTACGTTCGTGATCATCGAGCGCAACGGGAAGACCGACAAGGCCGCCGGCGTCGAGCCCGCGCCGATGGCGACGCGCTCGAACTGGGGGCGCAAGCTCGCCGGCGGCGAGTTCGTCACCACCATCGAGATCGTGCCGCCGAAGGGTCCGAACGCCGATGCCATGCTGAAGCAGGTGGAGCTCATCAAGGCCGCGGGCGTGGACGGCGTCAACGTCCCGGACGGCCCGCGCGCGCAGAACCGCATGGGCGCCATCGCCGTCGCCGTGCTCCTGCAGCAGCGCATCGGCATCGAGGCTGTGCTGCACTACTGCTGCCGCGACCGCAACCTCCTCGGCATGCACAGCGATCTTCTCGGCTGCGCCGCCCTCGGCCTGCACAACCTGCTGCTGATCACCGGCGATCCGCCGAAGATGGGCCCGTACCCCGAGGCCACGGCGGTGTTCGACATCGACTCCATCGGCCTGACGAACATGGTCAGCCTCATGAACCACGGCCTCGACCTCGGCAGCAATCCCTTCGGCGAGCCGACGCGCTTCACCATCGGCGTGGGCGTGAATCCCGGCCACCTCGACCTCGACTACGAACTGAAGCGCCTCGACTGGAAGGTGAAGGCGGGCGCGGAGTACGCCATCACCCAGCCCGTCTTCGACGTCCGCCAGCTCGAGCATTTCCTCCGCCGCATCGAGCCCCTGAACCTCCCCATCGTCGCCGGCATCTGGCCCCTGCTGTCGTACCGCAACGCGCAGTTCATGAACAACGAAGTCCCCGGCGTGTCCGTGCCCGACGACGTCATGGAGCGCATGCGCATCGCCAGCGAGAAGAGCAAGGAGCACGCGCTCCACGAAGGCGTGACCATCGCCCGCGAGACGCTGGCCCGCGTGCACGGGCGGGTGGCGGGCGTGCAGGTCAGTGCGCCGCTCGGCCGCGTCGACCTCGCGCTCGAGGTCTTCGACGGCATGACGGCCCGCGCCGCCAGCAGCGAGTAGATATGGAGTGCGGCGGCAGCGCCGCCGCTTTCTCATTCGTTTGCCGTGAGCCGCACACGCGCATCTCGCGCCGCGCGAATTTCAAAGCGGCGGCGCTGCCGCCGCACTCCATATCAGTGCGCCGCCGCTTGTTCTTCCTTCGCCTTCTTCGCCTCGGCGATGATCTTCTCTTGGAGGTTTCTCGGCACTTCTTCGTAGTGCGAGTACTCCATGTGGAAGCTGCCGCGGCCCTGCGTGAGTGAGCGCAGCGTCGAGCCGTACGTGAGCATCTCCGAGAACGGCACGCGTGCGTGTACGACCTGCGACTCCTCTTCCGCGTCGACGCCTTCCACGCGTCCGCGGCGGGAGTTCAGGTCGCCCATGATGTCGCCGACGTATTCGCTGGGCGCGCTGATGTCGACGTGCATGATCGGCTCGAGCAGCGTCGGGCGCGCCAGCTCCATGCCCTGCTGGAAGGCCAGCGAGCCGGCGATCTTGAACGCCATTTCCGACGAGTCGACGTCGTGGTACTGCCCGTCCTTCAGGCGCACGCGGAAGTCGACCACCGGAAAGCCCGCGAGGTAGCCCTTCACGCGCGCGTCCTGGATGCCCTTCTCCACCGCGGGGATGTACTGGCGCGGGATCGAGCCGCCGAAGATCTCGTCCACGAACTCGAAGTCCGCGCCGCGCGACAGCGGCTCCATGATGATCTTGCAGTCCGCGAACTGGCCGTGGCCGCCGGACTGTTTCTTGTGGCGCCCGTGCGCGTCGGCCGAGCGCGTGATCGTCTCGCGGTACGGCACCTTCGGCGGGTGCAGCACCACGTCGACGTTGTACTTCTTCTTCAGCTTCGCGACCACGATCTCGACGTGCAGCTGTCCCTGACCGCTGATCAGGAACTCCTTGGTCTGCATGTCGCGCTCGAACTTGATGGTCGGGTCTTCTTCGATGATGCGATGGATGGCCGCGCCGAGCTTGTCTTCGTCGCCGCGCGCCTTCGGCTCCACGGCGAACGCGATCGCCGCTTCCGGATAGTTGATGTAGTCGAAGACGATGGCGTGGTCCTTCGCGGCGATCGTGTCGCCGGTGAACGTGTCCTTCAGCTTCGCGACCGCGCCGATGTCGCCCGCGCGCAGCTCCGGCACCGGAAGCTGCTGCTTGCCCTGCAGCACCTGCAGCTTGCCGACGCGCTCTTCGTGGTCGCGGCCCGTGTTCCAGTACGCGTGATCGGACTGCAGCGTGCCGGAGTAGACGCGGAACAGCGACACGCGTCCCGAGAACGGGTCGGAGAACGTCTTGAACACGATCGCGCCGGGGAACGCCTCGGCGCGGCGATCGAACGTCACCCTCTCGCCTTTCGCGTTCTTGCCGTCGATGGTCTGCACTTCTACCGGAGAGGGGAGGAGCGACACGATCGCGTCGAGGATCGCGTGGCCGCCGATGTTGTGCGACGCCGACGAGAGCAGCACCGGATAGATCTGATGGTGTGCGACCTCGCGATGGAGGCCGTCGAGCAGGTCTTCCTGCGAGAGGCCGCCCTGCTCGAAGAACTTCTCCATCAGCGTGTCGTCGCCCTCGGCCACCTTCTCGATGAGCTTCTCGCGCCATTCATCCGCGTCGCTCTTGAGGTCCGCCGGGATGTCCGTCACCTCGTGTTTGCCCGAGCCGTCGGCGTTGTAGAGGTACGCCTTCATCGACACCAGGTCGACGACACCCCTGAAGTCCTTCTCCTCGCCGATCGGGAGCTGGATGGGGACGATGTTCTTGCCGAACTTCTTCTGCAGCGATTCGAGCGTGCGCGCGAACGACGAGCGCTCGCGATCGAGCTTGTTCACGACGATCACGCGCGGCAGCGCGAATTCCTCCGTGAACTTCCACACCTTCTCGGTCGTGACCTCGACGCCGGTGACGCCGCTGACGACCACCGCCGCCGCGTCGGCCACGCGCAGCGCGCCTTTGGCTTCCATGATGAAGATCCCGAAGCCCGGCGTATCGAGAAGATTGATCTTGGTGTCCTTCCATTCAGCGAAGGCCACCGCGGTGGAGATGGAGTGCTTCCTGTCGATCTCGTCCGGATCGAAGTCGGTCACCGTCGTGCCGTCTTCGACGCGCCCCATGCGCGTCATCGCTCCGGCGTTGAAAAGCAGTTCGGACACGAGGGTTGTTTTACCCGTGTCGTTATGTCCGACGAACGCCACGTTGCGGATCTCGGAACCCGAGTAAACCTTCATGAGCGCGACTCCGTAAGGGATTTCACAAACAGGCGTGACATCATAGATGAAGAAGGGCGCGGGGCGCAGGGGGCAGGGCGCAGGAAAAATTCGGTTCTCCTGCCTCTGCGCTCTGCCCCCCGCGCCCGGACAGAGGAGTTATCATTGTCGGCCCATGGCAGTCCCGTCGATCCAGGCGCGGAGACCCGCAACCGCGCACCCGGAGACAAGTCCCCGTTGAAGCTCGGCCGGTACGAAGTCGTACGCGAGCTCGGCAAAGGGGCGATGGGAGTCGTCTACCTCGCCAAGGACCCGCTCATCGGACGCCTCGTCGCGCTGAAGACGATCCGTGCGATCGCCCACGCCGACGACGACGAGACGAAGGAGTTCCAGCAACGCTTCATCCGCGAGGCCCAGGCCGCCGGCATCCTCAACCATCCGTCCATCGTCACGGTCCACGACATCGGACAGGACGACACCAGCAACGTGTCGTTCATCGCCATGGAGTACGTCGAAGGGCAGAACCTCAAAGAGGTGCTGAGCCAGGGACGCAACCTCACCTTCGAGCAGAGCGCGGACATCGTGGCTCAGGTCGCCGAGGCGCTCGATTTCGCGCATGCGAAAGGCATCGTGCACCGCGACGTCAAGCCGGCGAACATCATCCTCGTCGATGGCATCCGCGCGAAGATCACGGACTTCGGCATCGCCAAGATCGCCTCCGGCGCGGCGAACCTCACCACCACCGGCCAGTTCCTCGGCACGCCGAACTACATGGCGCCCGAGCAGGTGAAGGGCGCACCCGTCGATGGCCGCACCGACATCTTCGCCCTCGGCATCTGTCTCTATGAATGTCTCACCCGGCGCAAGCCGTTCGGCGGCGACTCGCTGACGTCGATCTCGTACAAGATCGTCCACGAGCCGTTCCCGCCGCTGCACGACGTCAATCCGCAGATCCCCGAATTGTTCGAGGAAGTCGTCGCCCACTGCCTCGCGAAAGATCCGGCGAAGCGGTACCAGCGCGCGCGCGATCTCGCGCTCGCGTTGCGAGCCGTCGCCCGCGGCGATCGTCCCACGCGTCCCGAGCCGATGCTCGCGGAAGAGACCATGGTCACGCGCGAGCGCCCGCAGCCGACCGTCGAAGTGCCGTTCCCCGAGGCGACACCCGTCCCCGCGGGCACCGTTGCCGTGGCTGCGCCGATCGTCGCCGCGGCGAGCGCCGCGGCCGCGGCGGCACCCACGGTCGAGAAGCCGAAGCCGGCGGCGGTGCCGGCCAAACAGAAACTGCACACGACGCTGACCAACGTCCGCTCGTCGCCGTTGTGGCGGCGCAGCATCGCCGCGCCGATCTTCTTCGGACTCGTCGCGCTGCTCGTCGTGGCCTTGCTCGCCGGCGTCGTCGGCATCCGCACTCAAGCACCGGACGTCCCCGCCGTTGACACCGCACTCTCAGCGCAACGCGCACGCGAGCGGCAACTGCGCATGGAAGGCGACGCGCTGCTGCGGCAGGGACGGGTGACCGACGCGCATGCGAAGTACGCCGAGCTGCGGCGGCTTGCGCCCAACTCGCAGTACGTGAACAACACCATCCAGAAGCTCAACGCGATCCGCCAGCAGGACGAGGTCAGCAAAGTGCAGCTCGCACAGGCGCAGGCGAAGTACGTCGAAGGGATGACTCTCTTCACCGAGAAGAAGTATCCCGACGCGATCGTGCGCTTCCAGGAAGCACTGGCGATCAATGCGGTCCATGCGGACGCCGCGGCGCAGCTCACGCTGGCGCAGGCCGAGCAGCAGAAGCTTGACGCCGCGCGGCTGGCGCGTCAGCAGCAGCGGCAGCGCGGTCCTGTGGCGACGACGACGGTCGCCGCGACGCAGGAGCCGACGGCCACCGTCGCGCAGACGACTGCCGCCGCGGAGCCGGCGCAGGTCACCACGGTCTTCACACATCCGTTCACGGATGGGCAGATCATCGTGCGCATCGGCGGCGACATCGTCGCCAGCGAGCCGCTCTACGTCGAGCGGCGGCGTCGCGTCATCAACACACTCGTTCGCCAGCCGCGGCCGATCAGCGTGTCGCGCGCGCTGCCGGCCAAGAACGCCGACGTGCAGGTGTGGGTCACGGTCCCGGCGCTGAAGATCCAGGAGCATCACGTCATCCCCGGCGTGCGCCTCGAGCCCGGCAGCAGCCATCGTCTGATCGTCCACTACAACGCCGCGACGAAGGCGTTCAGCTACGAACTGAATTGAGCCGGTTCGCCCACGCCGTCCGCGAGGAGCTCTGGTCGCGCGGACGACTCCTCGAGTCACGCCTCTCGCACGGCGAGGCGCACGAAGACGAGCACGGCATCGTCGCCACCGACGCTCGCAACGACGACTACGTTGCTGCCGCCGAGCGCGAGCTCGATCGTCTCCGCGACGCCATGCCCGAAGGCTTCACGGTCCGGCTCGTCGCCGAATCCGGCACCGAGGGTACGAGTGGCACCATCACCGTCCGTCACGGCGCGCTGTCCATCGTCACGACCCCCACGCATATAACAGAGGATGTGGCCCTGCTCCTCTGTGGTGCCGGCGCCCCGCCGGCCGTTCCGCCGGCGCCCCGCCGGCCCGTCTTCCTCTGGCAGAACGGCTCCGCCTCCGTCCTCCTCCACGAATTGATCGGCCACCCCCTCGAGCACAACATCCCTCCGATCCCCCTCCCCGCATGGCTCCACGTCGACATCCCCCTCACCACCCGGCGGGCCACCTTCCGCGACGTCCCCCTGCTACGAATGCAGCACGTCCGCGCGTCGCACACCAATGCGCCCTTCCCATCCTCGTACGACCCCGTCGAGATCACCCTCATCGACAGCGGCGCCTACGACCCCCTCACCGACACCGTCACATTGCGCATCGCCGCATCGTCGATCGGCGCCTTCACCATCCACGAGCCGCGCGAGCGATTCGTCTTCACCGGAGCACGCGGCGAATCGACGCGCTATCCCGGCGTCATCTGCTCGCGCGAAGGACAGGAGCTCGTCGTCGGGTCCTTCGCCCCGGTGCTGCTCACGGAGCTGCGATGATCTACCGCAAGCACGGCAGCGTCGCGCGCTGGGAGAACGGCACGCTCATCCGCGTGACCGAGAGCGGCATGGCCATCGAAGAAGGCGACTCCTTCGAGTGCAGACCCGACGTAGGGCGTGGCTTCAGCCCGCCCCTCCCCGGGGGCGGGCGGGCTGAAGCCACGCCCTACGTTGCGCACGCTTTGCGTGATGTTCACGCCGAGCGCCTCATCATCACGCACGGCATCGCCGAGCACGAATGCGAAGGCCGCACGTGGCGCGAAGAAACGGATCGCATTCACATCTCGCTCGTGTACGGACAACTGCGCGCCCTCGTCGACTCGACGACTCGACGACTCGACGACATCCTCCCCATCGCCAACGCACTCCAGCGCGCGGATCAACACGAGCGCGAGCTCCACCACCTCCGTCTCGAGCCCAACGTCACCGCCGCCCTCCTCCCGCACCTCCCCGGGCGCACTCCTCCCAACGTCCGCCTCGTGCAGACCGCCGGCGGCGTCGACGGCTATGGCCGCGACATCATTGAAGTCGAGACCGATTGGCCGAACGCCTATCGCCCCAGCTACCGCGTGCGTCCCATCCGCATGCCGCTCAACCTCCGCCTCGAGTGTGCGGACACCGGCATCGACGAAGACGCTCCCCGCGCCGTCGCCCTCCTCGCACCCGTCACCGGACTGACCCTCCGCGTCCTCGTCGTCGACGGCGACGATGTCTATCCCGCCACCGTCACCGTCGATCGCATCCGCGCCGTATCGAACGACCGCGTCTGGTACCCGTACGGCGGCGGTTCCTTCGGGGCGGCGATGATGCTTTAATCTCGCCCCGGTAAGAACGCATGAACGTCGACTTCCTTTCGCGCGCCATCGTCAACCGCCTCGAAGACCGCGGCCTCGTGGAGTTCCATGATGCCGAGGCGGCGATCCTCGTCGTGACCAAAGCGATCGAGGAGAACTTCGCCGAGCTCGACGCCATCGAGCAGGCAGCGCGTCAACGCCTCGGCGGCCGCGCCACCGAACAGCAGATCGACAGCGAGATGCGCCGCATCGCCGCGGAACGGAACGTCATCATCTAATGTCTCTGGAAAAGCAGATCGAAGAGCTCGAGAACCGCAAGCGGCAGAGCGAGCTCGGTGGCGGCCAGGCCCGCATCGACCGGCAGCACAGCGAAGGCAAGCTCACCGCGCGCGAGCGCATCCAGCTCCTCTTCGATCCCGGTTCGTTCCAGGAGCTCGACCAGCTCGTCGTCCATCGCTCCTTCGACTTCGGCATGGACAGGCAGCGCGTTCCCGGCGACGGCGTCATCACCGGCTACGGCACCGTCAACGGGCGCCTCGTCTATGCGTTCGCGCAGGACTTCACCGTTTTCGGCGGATCGCTCTCCGAGACGCACGCCGCGAAGATCGTGAAGATCATGGATCTGGCGATGAAGAACGGCGCGCCGCTCATCGGACTCAATGACTCCGGCGGCGCGCGCATTCAGGAAGGCGTCGTCTCCCTCGGCGGCTACTCGGACATCTTCCTGCGCAACACGCTCGCCTCGGGAGTCGTGCCGCAGATCTCCGCGATCATGGGACCGTGCGCGGGCGGCGCGGTGTACTCGCCCGCCATCACGGACTTCATCCTGATGGTGAAGAAGACCAGCTACATGTTCGTCACCGGCCCCGACGTCATCAGGACCGTGACGCATGAGGAAGTGACGAAGGAAAAGCTCGGCGGCGCGGAGACGCACAACCAGGTCTCCGGCGTTGCGCACTTCGCCGCGGAGAACGACGAAGACTGCATCGCACTCATCCGCGAGCTGCTCTCCTACATGCCGTCGAACAACATGGAAGAGGTGCCGCGCGTCGCGACGAACGACGACATCAACCGCGTCGATCCGCAGCTCGACACGTTCATCCCCGAGAGTCCGAATCAACCTTATGAAATGCGCGAGGTCATCAAGACCATCGCGGACGAAGGCCAGTTCCTCGAAGTGCACCAGCACTTCGCGCGCAACATCGTCGTCGGCTTCATCCGCCTGAACGGCTACTCCATCGGCGTCGTCGCGAATCAGCCCGCGTTCCTCGCGGGGGTGCTCGACATCGACGCGTCGCGCAAGGGCGCGCGCTTCACGCGCTTCTGCGACGCGTTCAACATCCCGCTGCTCGTGCTCGAAGACGTCCCCGGATTTCTTCCCGGCACCGGACAGGAGTACGGCGGCATCATCATCCATGGCGCGAAGCTGCTGTACGCCCTCGCGGAAGCGACGGTGCCGAAAGTCACCGTCATCACGCGCAAGGCCTACGGCGGCGCGTACTGCGTGATGAACTCGAAACACATCCGCGCCGACATGAACTTCGCGTATCCGATGGCGGAGATCGCGGTGATGGGTGCGGAAGGCGCGGTCAACATCCTCTACCGCGGCGCCGACGACCGTCCGGCGAAGGTGGCGGAGTACAAAGAGAAGTTCAACAACCCCTACATCGCTGCCGAGCGGGGCTATATCGATGAGATCATCGAGCCGCGGTTCACGCGGCGGAAGCTGATCACGACCTTCGCGATGCTGCGCAACAAGCGCGACCGCAACCCCCCGAAAAAGCACGGGAACATCCCCCTGTAACGTGCGCCCCGGCCTGTCGCCCGCTGACGCGGGCTCAGATGCCGCCGCAATCCCGGCCCCCCGGCTGAAGCCGGGGTCTATTGTCTGCTGCCTGCTAACGCAGGCTCGGGATTCGCCGCCGTAGGCGGCATGAGGGAATAGAAGCCGGCTTCAGCCGGGGGGAACCGCGGCGTGGGCGCAAATCGAGCCCGCATAGCGGACGACAGGGCCCGTAACACCCGCCCGTTTCCGGTGACCCGCCATCGACCGAAACCTCACAGAAAATTCAACCAGCCGACCGGATCTCTCCAAAAATCCGGATGCCGCGACACCCGTCGCGGACGTAAGTGACAAGTGGGACTGGAGTTAACGTTCCTGGCACGTGGGCGTCACGATTGCGTAATGATTCGGACAACGTTAGAATCACCCGTCGTTCCAAAAACTCTCAACCGCAGTGAAGGAGGAGCATCATGAAGCGTAGCTTTTTCGCTCTCGTGGCGGCGTTGCTTCTGCTCGTTATGGCCATTCCGGTCGTCGCGCAGGAACAGACTTCGTCCATTGAGGGCACTATCGTCGATGGTTCCGGCGCAGCTCTGCCCGGCGTGACTGTCGAAGCAGTGAGCTCAAAGGGACAGCGTTACTCGGCCCAGACGGATTCCTCGGGCAAGTATCGTTTCCCTTCCATCCCCCCGGGCAGCTACAGCATCACGGCCACCCTCGCCGGGATGGATCCCGCCTCAGTCAAGAACGTGAACGCCGGCCTCGGCCAGGTGCCGAAGATCGACCTCACGCTCAAGATCGGTGCGGTCACCGAGCAGATCACCGTCACGGCGGAAGCTCCGCTCGTCGATGCGACGTCGAGCGCCACGGCGACCTCGATCAGCGCTGAGACGTTCGACAAGCTTCCGAAGGGACGCGACTTCTCGACGGTCGTCACGCAGGCCGCTTCGGCGAACTTCGAGACCAAGCAGGGAACGGCCGGAGCCGGTGGCATCTCGATCGACGGCGCCTCGGGCTCTGAGAACGTCTACGTCGTTGACGGTGTCAACACCACCAACCCGCAGACGGGCGTTCAGGGCAAGATCGTCATCACCGACTTCGTCGAAGAAGTGCAGGTCAAGTCGGCCGGCTACCAGGCCGAGTTCGGCGGCGCGATCGGCGGCGTCATCAACGTCGTCACCAAGAGCGGCACGAACGACTTCCGCGGCACGCTCGGTGCGCAGTACACCGACTCCTCGTGGGGCGGCGACCGCCGTCCGGTCCTGGAGACGGATCCGGCCAATGCGCAGTCCTTCCGTTACGCGCAGTACCGTAACGACGACGAGACCATTACCGAGCCGACGGTCTCCCTCGGCGGTCCGATCCTCCGCGATCGTCTCTGGTTCTTCGGCGCGTACGCTCCCAGCATGCGCGACACCGACCGGACCATCGACTTCACCAACGGCACCACCTCGACCTTCAACCAGGAATTCACGCGCCAGAACTGGGCCGCCACCCTCAACGGCAGCCTCGGCTCCAAGTTCCTGTTCAAGTTCTCGGGCAACAACAGCGGCTACGAGCAGACCAACCTCCTGCCTGGCATCGACGGCCGCGGCAGCTCGGCCCGCACCGCTTATGAGGGCCAGTCCCTCGAGCGCGAAAACTGGTCGTACTCCGGTTACGCCGACTTCATCGCCACTCCGGAGTGGTACTTCTCCGCACGCGGTGGCCGTTACTACGACAACCTGACCCAGGGCGGCATCCCCACCGATCCGTTCGTGTGGTTCGCCGGCGGCTCGCCGAGCCTCTACCCCGGCATCGATCCCTCCCTCATTCAGGCCGCGGGCTTCCGCTCGCCGGTCTCGGCCAACTCGGCCATCACCGAGGACTCGTACCAGCGCGACAACTTCGACGCGGACGTGTCCTGGTTCCCGACCTTCGCGGGCACGCACCGCTTCAAGGCCGGCGTCCAGCTGACCAACCTCAAGAACAACGTCGACTCCGGCAACCAGAACTACCTCATCCGCACGTACTGGGATAAGGCCGATCCGTTCGCCGGCACCAACGTCGGCACCTACGGCAACGCGGGTGTCTACGTCTTCAAGACCTTCGGTAAGGTCGAGAGCGAGAACACCGGTTTCTTCGTCCAGGATTCGTGGACGACCATGAACGACCGCCTCACGCTGAACCTCGGCGTCCGCACGGAGCAGGAAAAGGTTCCGAGCTACGCCGATCCGGCGCTCGGCCTGCGCCAGTACGCGATCGAGTTCGACTATCAGGACAAGCTCGCGCCGCGCTTCGGCTTCGCCTATGACCTGTTCGGCACGGGCCGCAGCAAGGTCTTCGGCAGCTGGGGCAAGTACTACGACATCACCAAGATGGAAATGCCGCGCGGCTCCTTCGGCGGCGACAAGTGGATCTGGTTCGACTTCAAGATCGAAGACCCGAACTGGAAAAACTGGCAGTGCTCGAACGTCGGAACCAGCCAGGCGGTCATCCCGACCTGCACCGGCGGCCTCGTGTACAGCAGCAACACCGACCTCCGTCACCCGTCGCTCGACCTCATCGAGCCGGACCTGAAGCCGATGGAGTCCACGGAGTACACCCTCGGTTACCAGCACGAGCTGACCAACCAGATCGCGCTCGGTTTCCGCTTCGTCAACAAGAGCCTCGATCGCACGATCGAAGACGTCGGCGTTCTCGTGACGCATGACGACGGCAGCGCGAGTGAGGAGTACTTCATCGCGAACCCCGGCTTCGGCGTCGCGGATCGCATCCTTGCGCCGACCTGCCCGTCCTGCCCCGGCCTCCCGAAGGCCGTGCGCGACTACCAGGCCCTCGAGTTCGAAGCCACCAAGCGCTTCGGCAACCGTTGGGGCGCCCATGCCAGCTACGTTTACAGCCAGCTGGAAGGCAACTACGGCGGTCTGGCCAGCTCGGACGAGAACGGCCGTAACTCCCCGAACGTCAACCGCTACTTCGACAACCTGTTCAACAGCTTCGACGCCAACGGCGACGCCGTTTACGGCAAGCTGGCCACCGATCGTCCGCACGTCTTCAAGGCGCAGGTCACCTACTCTGCGCCGTGGGGCACGGGCTTCGGCCTGAACCAGTACATCGGCAGCGGCACGCCGATCTCCACCGAGTTCTCGTACTACGGTGTTCCGTTCTTCGCGTACGGCCGCGGCGACATGGGTCGTACCCCGACCCTCACGCGCACCGACCTCGCGATCATGCACGAGTTCCGTCTCGCGGGCCGCTATGGCTTCGAAGTCGGTCTCAACGTGTTGAACCTGCTTGACTCCGAGACGGCGGTCAACATCAACAACACGTACTCCACCCGCAACGTCGCCCTCGCCCAGAACGGTTCTGAGCGCCTCGACGATGCGACCTTCTTCAACGGCTTCGACCCGAAGTCCGGTCTGACGGCTGCCAGCCTCAACCCGCTTTACGGTCAGGAGAACCAGTTCCAGGATCCGCGCGAAGTCCGTATCTTCGCCAAGTTCCGGTTCTGATCCTTCGCAGTCTTCGTTTTATGAAGGGCGGGACTTCGGTCCCGCCCTTTTTTCGTATCCAGGGCACGGTAAGGCCCGCTGCCTACGTATCAACTTCGTCACGAATAATCCCGAGCGCCGAACGTAGACTGTTACAACGCGGGAGGTCATCCTTGAAATACTTCGTCGTCGCAATGCTCATCGCCGTCTCGGTTGCCGCTCAGCAGCAGCCGGTCGTCAATCAACCCGTTTACGTCACGGCGATCGAGATCGTCGCCGATGTCCGTGACGCGAAAGGCGATGTGCCGGCGGACCTCAAGCCCTCCGACTTCGTGATCATCGAAGACGGCGTCGAACAGGCCGTGATCGGCGTCGACTATTTCTCTTCGGTCCGTGAAGCGTCGAAGGCCGTCGCGGCCGCCACGCCCACCAACGTGCGTATGAACCGGCAGGACGAAGCAGGCTGGCAGATCGTCATCTTCTTCGACCTCTATCTCTCCAGCGCCGCGACGATCAAGAGCTCGGTGGAGTCGTTGAGCCAGCGCGCCGACGAGCTCGCGCGTCTCGGGCAGGTCAGCATCGTCGTTTCCGATCCCGTTCTCGAGTTCAAAGTCCTCAGCGCGCGCAGCGCCGACGAGATCCGCGCGGGACTCAGCAAAGTGCGCTCGACGTCCGCGCGCAACTGGCTCGTGCGGCACCGCCGCCAGTATCAGAATCGCAGCGACCAGGCCAGAGGCGGCCGGATGTTCACCTCCGACCTCGCGGCCATGGAGCAGGCCCGCCAGATGGAGGAGTTCATCCGCTCCGAGATCATGGCCGAAGTCGATGCCGTCGAGCGCTTCCAGGCCGCGCTGCTCACCGCCATCGGACGCTTTCCGCGGCGCACACCGCGGGCTCTGTTCGTCGTGAGCGAAGGCTTCGAGCTCGACTCGGGCGCCTTCTATCAGCAGTTCTCCTCCGACCTCGAAGACATCCGCCGCATCCGCTCGAATCCCACCGAGTACAACGTGGGGGACACCGTCGACTCCATCGCGCGCGTCCTCGCGGCATCCGGATGGACCACCATCGGCGTGCACTCGCCCCTCGGCGCCGGCGAGCAGTGGCTCGACGACGCGTCGCGCAGCTCGATCGGCCGAGTCAGCTCCCCGCGCGCGAGGGAGGCTCTGCACGCTTCCGAGCGCGGTAACGATCCGCTCATTGCCTTCGCCGCCGAGACCGGCGGCACCGCCGGCACTCCGGGCATGCTCAGCACGAGCGTCGCCCGTCTGGAACAGGCACTCATCATCAGCTATCAGGTCTCCCGCGAGCCGGACGGCAAGCCGCGCAGCATTCAGGTGAAATCGCGCCGGCCGGGTCTGGAGATCAAGGCCTTCAAGTGGGCCACCGAGAGCACGCCCAGCGAGCTCGCGGCCACCCGCACGCTGTCCCTCCTGAGCGATGCTCCTCTGGCCGGCGGCGACCTGCCGACCACGGTCTCGCTCGCCTGGACTGGACGGATCGGTCCCCGCCGCGAGGGGCAGATCACCGTCAACTCCTCCCTGGCCGGGCTCGCCCCGGTCTTCGCCGACCACCAGACGGTCTTCCGCGTCACGATCGCCGTCGGCCGGAAGAACATGCCGCCGACGATCGTTCATCGCACCGTCACCCCCAGGGAGCTGAACGAGATGTTCACCATCCGGGTGCCCATCGAGGCAGGGGACGAGCACCTCGACGTCGCGGCTACCGTGGAGGAGCTGACCAGCGGTCTGTGGGGAGGTCAACGAGCGGGGAGCTAGTTCAGGCGCGTTGCGCCGCCCGGAGCCACGACCGTTGCATCCGTGGCGGATGTGCCGCAAGGCGCAGCAATCAGCGCAGCGGGCCGCGCCCGCCGGGAATTCCGTTCTCTTTCAAGGAGTTGAACACGATCCGCACCACTGACCACTCTGGCAGGGGTGTGTGACACGCAGTTTTTTCTGGAGGACGTTGTGTACGCCATCATTCGTTCCGGTGGGAAGCAGTATCGCGTTGCCGAAGGCGATCGCCTTCAGGTCGAGCGTGACGTGCTCGGCAATGCGGATCAGGACAAAGTTACATTCAGCGAAGTTCTGATGGTCGGCGGCGATCAGCCGCAGGTCGGCAGCCCGACGGTTTCGGGTGCATCGGTCGTCGCGACCGTCATCCGCGAGTCGCGTGGCCAGAAGATCATCGTCTTCAAGAAGAAGCGCCGTAAGAACCACACCAAGCGGACCCACGGCCACCGTCAGGATGTGGTCGAAGTACGCATCGACAGCATCAAGCTCTAACGGAGGCACATCCAATGGCTCATAAAAAAGGACAGGGCTCTTCGCGCAACGGCCGCGACTCGCAGCCGAAAATGCTCGGCGTCAAGCGCTTCGCCGGCCAGTTCGTCACCGGTGGCTCGATTCTCGTCCGCCAGCGCGGCACGAAGTTCCAGCCCGGCGTCAACGTCGGCATCGGCCGCGACCACACCCTCTTCGCCAAGATCGACGGCATCGTCCAGTTCCACGACAAGGGCGAGCGCGGACGTTTCATCAGCGTTACCCCGGCCGCCTGAGTCGATTCATAGGACGCATGGTACCGATAGGACGGCAGGTCGCTGCCGCGTTTGCCTTTTCGGCATATCCCTAGCACTGTTGGAGCGGCTTGAAATGTTCATCGACCAGGCAACGATCCGCGTAAAAGCCGGCGACGGTGGGCATGGCTGCATCGCCTTTCGCCGTGAGAAGTTCGTCCCCAAGGGCGGTCCTTCCGGCGGCGACGGCGGCACGGGCGGCTCCGTCTGGATCGTCGCCTCGAAACGCCTGAACACCCTCTATCACCTCCAGTTCCAGCGCGAGTGGAAGGCCGGCCGCGGACAGCACGGCATGGGCTCGAACTGCTCGGGCACGGACGGCGGTGACGTCACCATCGAGCTGCCGGTCGGCTCGGTCGTCCGCGACAAGGTCACGGACGAGGTGATCGCCGACCTCACCCACGACGGCGAGCGCGTGCTCATGGCCAAAGGCGGCCGGGGAGGGTGGGGCAATCAGCACTTCGCCACCGCCACGCGCCAGGCCCCTCGCTTCGCGCAGGACGGCAACACCGGCGAGGAGCGCGAGCTCTTCATCGAGCTGAAACTGATCGCGGACGTGGGTCTGGTCGGACTGCCCAACGCCGGCAAGTCCACGCTCATCTCCGTCATCAGCGCCGCGAAGCCGAAGATCGCCGACTATCCGTTCACGACGCTCATCCCGAACCTCGGCGTCGTCAGCGCCGACGACTCCGAAACGTTCGTCGTCGCCGACATCCCCGGGCTCATCGAAGGCGCCCACGAAGGCCACGGCCTCGGCGATCAGTTCCTCCGCCACGTCGAGCGTTGCTCGACGCTGGTGCATCTGGTCGACCTCTCCACGAACGAAGACTCCCGATCAGGACGCGCGAGACCATCGCCCGCGAGCTCGAGCTCTACTCGCCGACCCTCGCGCAGAAGCCGCGCATCATCGTCGGCTCGAAGCTCGATTCCGAGGTTCCGGGCAACTCCGAGAAACTGCGCGCGTATGCGCAGCAGCATGGCTACCCGTATCACGTCATCTCCGCCGTCGTCGGCGACGGCGTGCGCGAGCTCGTGCGCATGCTCGCCCGCTCCGTCCGCGAGCACGCGCGCGAAGAAGAAGCGCTGGCCGCCTCTTCCCCACCAGCATGAGAATCGGCATCTGCGGAGGCACGTTCGACCCCTTCCATCGCGGCCATCTCGACCCGATCCTTGCCGTGCGCGGCGAGCTGCAGTGGGATCGCGTGCTCTACGTCCCTGCCTTCGTGCAGCCGTTCAAACAGGACCGCGAGGCCGCGTCCGGCCATCACCGCTTCGCGATGGCCGCCATCGCGACGCTCGATCACGACGCACTGCAGGTCTCGAACGTGGAGTTGGAGCGCGGCGCGGTCTCGTACACCGTCGACACGCTGGGCGAGCTGCGCGCGCAGCATCGAAGACGCGACGCTGGACTGGATCATCGGTGACGACAACCTCGCCAGGCTCGGCGAGTGGAAGTCGATCGACACCATCTTCGCGCATGGCCAACTTCGTCGTCCTCACGCGCGGCGCGCACGAAGTCACGCCGCAATTCAGGGAGCGCGTCGCCGAGGCGCCGTCGCGCCCGAAGCACGGCGCCGTCGTCCTCGCGCACAACGCCACCGTTCCCGTCTCATCCACCGAAATTCGCAGACGCGTCCGGGTGGGCGAACCGATCGAAGATCTGGTCCCGCCGCCGGTGTCGCGTTACATTCATCACTACGACCTCTATCGAAAGGGCCAAGCGTGAACGATTCCTCGATTGAATCCCGCGTCCGCGTGGCAGTGGCCGCGGCGCTCGACAAGAAAGCATTCGATCTCGACGTGCTGTCGGTCGGAGAGCTCACCTCCATCGCCGACTACTTCATCCTCGCCTCGGCCAGCAACGAGCGCCAGGGCGCCGCGATCGCCGATGCCGTCGCCGACCAGCTCAAGCAGCAGCTCGGCATCCGGCCGCTGCTCATCGAAGGCACCACCCCGGGACGCTGGATCCTGCTCGACTTCGGCGATTTCATCGTGCACATCTTCACCGAGGACGTGCGGCGGTTCTATGGACTCGAGCGGCTGTGGGGCGACGCGCCCAACGTCACGGCCGAGTACACGGGAGAATCCGAGCAGCCGCGTGCCATCAAGAAGACGTCCTGACGACGTACGGCCCGCCCTACAGATCCGCACGCGCAACGCGGCCATGCGGAACGTGCTGGACACGGCCGGGAAGGTCCTCGATCACGACGTCCCCATCCTCATCCTCGGCGAGTCCGGAGCCGGCAAGGACTATCTCGCCGAATCGATCCACGCGTCGCGGCAACCGCCGTGACGAGCCGTTCGTCCATATCGAGTGCGCGAGCATCCCCGCGGACCTCTTCGAGAGTGAGCTCTTCGGCCATGAGCGCGGCACGTTCACCGACGCGCACGCGCGCAAGGTCGGCAAGCTCGAAGCCGCGCGGCGCGGTACGGTGTACTTCGACGAGATCTCCGCGCTCACGCCGCAGCTGCAGGCGAAGCTCCTCCGCGCGATCGAAGAGCGCCGCTTCACCCGCCTCGGCGGCAGCAGCGTCCCGTTCGAAGCGCGCGTGCTCTCGTCGACGAGCGCCGACCCGCGCGAAGCCCTCCGCCGCGATCTCTATTACCGCGTCAACGTCGTGACGCTCACCCTCCCGCCCTTGCGCGAGCGCCCCGAGGACGTGCTGCCCCTCGCCAAACAATTTCTCGGGCGCAAGCGTCTGACCGACGGCGCCCGGCGCCTGCTGACCAGCTACGCCTGGCCCGGCAACATCCGCGAGCTGAAGAACGCCATCGAGCGCGCCGCGCTCGTCACCGAAGGCGACGTCATCGATGCCGCCGCGCTTCCCCTCAGCGACCTCGTCACCACCGCCGCCCGCGGCTCCTGGACCCTGGACGAACTGGAGTCCCACTACATCCGTCTCATTCTGGACATGACCAGGCGCAACTATTCGAAAGCGGCCGGGATTCTGGGCATCAACCGGAAAACACTCCTGGAGAAGAGACGTAGATACGGCCTGGAGTAGAGCGCGTTCTTCTGCGCCCTGCCCCGTGCGCCCCGGGCCCTGCTATGAAATTTCGCTTCATCTGGGGAGGTTCCCATGCCGACGCCGAGCTAGCCGGCGCCGCCGAGCGTTACCTCAATCGGATCAAGCACTTCTTTCCGATCGAGGTCACGGAAGTGACGTCGGAGCGCGGTAGACAGCGTCAGAGTGATGTGGCTATCATGCGCGCTCAATCCGCGCGCCTGCTGGCTGCGATCCCCGATCGCGGGTACACGGTAGTCCTCGACGAGCGAGGGCAACTGCTTGATTCTTTGAAGTTTGCGAAGTGGATCGAGAGGCTGACGATCGACAGCCCTCACGGAGTGAACTTCGTGATCGGCGGCGACGTCGGATTCGATGACACGGTCAGGAAACGAGCCGACAAACTTCTCGCCCTGACTCCCATGACCCTCCCGCACCAGTTCGCGCGCGTCATCCTGCTGGAACAGGTTTACCGGGCCTGCACGTTGATGCGCAACATCCCGTACCACAAGTGAGAGGCCCAAAATGGTGAAAGCGAAAGCCAAAGTGAATCCCTACCAGGCGCACGAGGATGCTCTCCGCGCCAAGCAGCGCGAGCTCATCGACTCCTACCAGCGCGACAAGGCCGCCGGAAACGCGTCGCCCGACGACGGCATCCAGGACCTCGCCGACAAGGCTGCCAGCGC
Organism: uncultured Acidobacteriota bacterium; assembly: GCA_963821585.1. Classification (GTDB taxonomy): domain Bacteria; phylum Acidobacteriota; class Thermoanaerobaculia; order Gp7-AA8; family Gp7-AA8; genus QHVT01. Next base: position 1,046,254 of record CAWGEI010000004.1, on the reverse strand, counting down.
CTACTCCAAAGAGCTCAACTTCTCCCTCTCTGACGGCGAGCGCAACCTGCTCATGCTCATCGACGAAGCGTTCAACCGCATGAGCGACGGCACCTACGCCGTCTGCACCAACTGCGGCGCCGAGATCGGCGAGAAGCGCCTTCAGGCAGTTCCCTGGACGCCCTTCTGCATCGACTGCCAGGAGCTGCAGGAGAAGGGGATGCTCGCCTGACGTAGGACGGGCCTCAGCCCGTCCACTCGATGCCCAAGAAACTCGACACCGTTCTATCCGCCATCGGCCAGGGAAAGACGCCCCGCGTCCTCCTGGTCGGTGGCTCCTCCGACTTCCTCTCCGAGCACGCCTTCCATGAGATCCGCGACGCCATCGTCGCCAAGAACCCCTCGATCTCGCTGGAGACCTACGAGCCCGGCACCGAGCTCGCCTCCATCCTCGACTCCTATCGCACCGGCTCGCTCTTCGGCGGCTCGCGCCTGCTGATCGTCCCCGAGGTCAACGCGTTCGTTTCGGCGAAAGAGATCGCGTCGCTGTACGACAAAGCCCTCGCCGACTGGCGCGGCGCCAAGACCGATCGCAAGCGCACCACCTCCGCCGCCAAGCTCCTCCACGTTCTCGGCCTCGCCGGCTCCGACCTGGAGATGACCGACCGCAACATCGCGGACGCTCTCGGCGTCACGCTCGACAACACCCTCACCGACATGCTCGGCTTCTGCCGCGCGACAGGGAAGAAGGCGGGACGCGGCGAAGACGACGCCGCGCTGCTCATGGAAGCCATCGCCCGCGGCGGCGCCACCGGCGCCATCCTCCTCATGCGCACCGGCGAAGTCCCTCGCGACTCCGCCACGATCGAACTGATCGACAAGCATGGCGCCGTCATCGTCGCCGATCTCACGCGCGAAGGCTTCAACGCCGCGCTCGACCAGGCCATCGCCTCGATCGCGTCCGACGCCAACGTGAAGTTCGACGCCAACGCCGTCGCCCGCCTCCGCCAGCGCCTCGGCATCGAGCGCCTCCTCGCCGACAAGTTCTCGAAGGACGTGCCGCCGTTGCGCCTCGCCGTCTCCGAGGCCGACCGTCTCGCGACGCTCGTCGGCTCGGGAGGCCGCGTCACCGCGGACGTCGTCGACCGCGAGATCAGCGCCGTCGAAGGCGGCGCGCGCTACGAGCTCGGCTCCCTCTTCACCGAAGGCAAGATCCTCGAAGCCGTCGCCAAGCTCCGCGACCTCGTTGCCCAGGCCCGCCGCGAGGATCCGAAAGGCAGCGTCGAGATCCACTACGGCCGCTACCTCTTCGCCATCCCCGAGGAGCTCCGCCAGATGATCGGCATCCACTCCTGGGCCCGCGCGCACAACGTCAACCTCCGCGCCTCCGTCAACTACAACCGCTTCAAGGACACCATCGCCGACAAGCTCGGCGACTACCTCAAAGCCCACGGCCTCGTGCGCCAGCGTCCCCACCCGTTCCCCCTCCACAAGAAGTACGAAGCCGCCCGCACGTACACCGAGGCCGACCTCTTCCGCGCGTTGGCGGAAGTGGCCGACCTCGAGATCAAACGCAAATCGGGCGGGCTGCCCGTGGATGTGGGGCTGGAGACGTTCCTGCTCTCGCGTCTGCGCGGCTGAGTCCTACTTCTTCTTCGCCGCGGCCTTCTGCTCCGCGTCGTACTTCTGGAACGCCTCGATGTACGGTTCTTGCCGGAGGAGCTTCGAGCCGGGGTCGATCGTGAACGTCGTGCCCGGCGGCAGTGCGACGTGCCCGCGCCCGTCCGTCATCGGCAGCGTCTCCACGCGATCGCCGGCGCGCACGTCCACCGGCATCGGAAACGGCCGGTTCTCCGCCGTCTTCCATGCCAGCGTGAGTCCCGACGCATCGCGCGTGCTCGTCAGCTCCGGGAGTGCGGCACTGAAGACGTACACGTCGAAGAACCATCCGTAATCGCGGCCGGTGACCTCGTTGACGATCCGGACGAAATCCCGCGTCGAGGCGTAACGCGGAGTGAAGTTGCCGGGGCGGGGATCGGAGGTTCCGTACACGAGCCGGCGGACCGATTGAAAGAACGCGTCGTCGCCGATCAGGTTGCGCAGCGTGTGGAGGACGTAGGCGCCTTTGGCGTAGATGTCCCCACCCGGGCCGCCGCGAGCCGCCTGATAGACATCCTCTTCCGTGCGCGTCTTCCCCGACACCAGCGCCGCGGTGTTCTTGATCCCCGCGCGGCCGCGGTGCAGCATCGCGAAGTACATGCGGTCGCCGTACAGGTACTGCAGGTAGAGCGGCTGCATGTAGCTCCCCAGGCCCTCGTGCAGCCACATGTCGTCCCAGTCCGAGTTGGTCATCTGGTTGCCGAACCACTCGTGCGCGAACTCGTGCTGCAGCAGCCAGTCGTAGCCCTCCGGCGACTTCGCGAACTTGTTGCCGTAGGCGTTGATGGTCTGGTGCTCCATCCCCAGGTGAGGCGTCTCGACGATGCCCACCTTCTCGTCGGCGAACGGGTACGGCCCGATCGTGCTCTCGAAGAAGTCGAGGATCGGGGTGAGCTCGGCGAAGAGCTCGCGCGCCTTCGCGTCATGTCCACGGAGATGGTAGAAGCGCAGCGGGATGGTGTTGCCGAAGCGGCTCTTGTATTCGCCGGAGATCAGCTCGTACGGTGCGATGTTCAGCGCGATGCCGTACGTCGTCGGATTGCGTGTCCGCCAGTGATACGTGCGCCAGCCGTCCTTCTCCTCCATCCCCACCGCCACTCCGTTCGACGCGGCCACGAGCGGCGTGGGCACCGTGATGTGCAGATCCATGCGCGCGGGCTCGCCCATCGGATGATCGATGCACGGCCAGAAGAGATCGCATCCTTCCCCCTGCACGGCGGTGGCGACCCAGGGCTGGCCGTCCGGAGTTTTCGACCAGACGAACCCGCCGTCCCACGGCGCGCGTTTCGCCACGTGCGGCCTTCCCCCGTAGCGAATGCGCACCGTCGTCGTGTCCCCCGCCGCCAGCGGCTTCGCCAGCGGGATGAACAGCCGTCCTTCCGGATTGCTCCACGTCCCCGCCGCCAGCGCGGTGCCGTCGACGTCGATCGAACGGACCCTCAGATTGCGATCCAGCTCCACGGCCAGCCGGCTGGCCGCCCCCTCGGCCCGGAACGTCAACGCCGCATCTCCCTCGATCGTCCGCTTGCGCGGATCGACGCGCAGCTGCAGATCCGCCGCCTCGAAGACGACGGCCATCTGTTCCGCGGTCCGCGGAGCGCCGCTGCTCGCGGTGAAGTCCGTGAGCCGGTCAGCGGCGTGGGCGGTGGCGGCGGTGAGGAGAAGAGCGAGCAAGATCCGCATGGCGACATTGTGCTTCATCCAGGGCGGGCTTCAACCCGCCCCGGGAAGACACGTTTGTCACGGGTGTGGCGAATGCTGCGAAGGGGAGGTCTTCGACGAACTCGATTTCTTCCTCATTACCTTCTCCTTACCGCAAGTACAGCGGTCAGGTTCTCCCTGTGCGAGGGATTGCACGGGGTCCGGCTGCGGTACAAAAGGCTCCGGTTCTTTGATCTCGGGGGTGACCATCGACAGGAACTTGGACCAGCCGCTTCGATGCGGAAAGTCCAGCAGGTCGTACAGCGGTGACACCGGCCGATCGGGGAAATAGATGGAAACTCCGTTCGCATCGCTGATGGACGGCATGTTGCCGCGCGTCGCACGGATGACCATTTGCCGGGCGTACTTCATGACCTCAGCTGCGGCGAGAGCCGAGGCCGATTCCGGCAACAGACGCTCGACCTCGGTACAGAAGGAGATGAGATCGATGTAGTCGGGATTGCCGAAGGACTGGCTCAGGCGCCGGGCCGTGAGAACTTTCTCGCGTCCTCCATTCCTGCACGTGGAAATGAGCGCAAGGGACAGCTTTGCGATCTCCGCGACCGTCGGTTCGACGAAGTTGAGATCCAGCGCCGAAAGCGCGACCGGGTCCATCGAATCGTTGTAAGCGCCGGCGAAAGCGCCGACGATCGCGCGTGCCGCCTCCTCCGGCGTCATCTGCGGCTGCGTGTTCAGAATGCCGATGATCGATGTGTATGGCCAGCCCGTGTTGGCGGGCACCACGTTCTGGGAAGCGACGATGTACTTCACGCGGTTGCGCAACTGGAATGCGATCTCGATCATCGCCTTGAGGCACGCGTCGAAGCAGAGGACATCGACCCCTGTTTCCCCGAGGGCTTCGCGGAGTACGACGGCTTCTAACTGTTCGGGCAGCGATGCAGCCGGCTCGAAGGAGTGGATATTCTGCCAGCCGTTGCCGTGATCCCACAGGAACAGCATCTTTTTGTCCCCAGGAAATTTGGTAGTGGTGTCCTCGACGAAGTCCAGGATCGCCCGCGCGTCGCCTCCGGTTACACCAATCTCCCGCGCATCCCATCGCCCACGCAGCACCTGTCCGCGAAGCGAGGGCTCCCGCGGTTTGGTCGGATCGCGCTGCGCCACGATCGTCACGTGCTCGCTGGATCCGACACGCTGCACCTCGGTCATAAGTGTTTTGCCGAACTGGAACAGGTCATTGTCGGCGCCGAGGAAGATCATCGTCAGCCACTCATTCGCCATGTCAACCTCCGTTCTCTGCTTGTCTGTGAGTGGGACACGTGACGGAGTTTCGCGGCGCGGGGAATTTGCTGTTCCCGCCTCACCAATCAGGACGAGGAGGTAGATCATGGCGGAAAATTCAGAGCAGTTGCTCATCCGGTTCCGCGGTATCTGCGGACACATCGATCTTTCCAACGGATCGACCGGGAAGAAGAAGCGAACGGTCCTCATACGCCACCAGAACGGCAACGGGAACGGCAACATCGAGCACCATGTCCCGTACATCGAGTTCTTTGCGGACGATGTCGAGTCTGCAGACAATCTGAAGCTGATCGCGTACAACCGGCCCGGCATTGAGGGGCGTTTCGCTCGACTCAACCTCGTTGACGAGCTCGAAGGAGTGGAGATCCGGCTCAAAGGCATCCCGGCGGGCAACGTCAAAGAGGAAGTCGGCTATCAGCGTGATGTTCCCCACATGGCGGAGATCTTTCCTGGCTTCGTGGTGACAGACGATCTTCTGAACGGTCTCCTTACCCCACTGGTGAAGGACGTGGACCGCGATCGCGTCACGGCGGTATTCGACATGCCGGCCGGTCGCCTCGTTGCTGGTGAGCCGGAGGCGTTGCGCACGACGTTCATTCCCCAGCGGGAGTTCACGCCGCGGCGTCTCGCGCGCTGGAGCGATCTGTACACGACGTATAAGCCGCCGCTGGTCATCGAGCTGGTGCTGTTCAAAGAGGATGGCACCATTCGCGAAATTCACTTCAAGGAATCGCTGCGCCTGATCACCATCGGCAACGAGCCGGAGAGGCTGATTCTCGGCACCCTCGGCGCGACAGCGGCGCATACCCACAACGGCAGCGACCATGCCCCCGTGCAGCCCACCGGCCACTACGCCATGTATTACACCCTTTTCCGAAATCCGCCGACAGATCCACCGCTTCCGAATCCGACCCAGTTCGACGGCTCCGGTTGCCCGAACAACAACTATCCCTGAGGCACCCCAGACGACGCGATCGGCTACCATGACTGCCGGAGGGCAGTCGTGGTGGCTACGCGGTTGCGTCTGCAGTTAGCCATTGCGGCGATCGCCGTTCTGGCGCTCGCGGCGGCGACAGGTGCGTTCTCCACCGCCTCGGATCTGATCGTCCGCGTACGCACCCGGATCGCGTTCGAAAGCCTGCTCGACGTTCTGCCTCCCGAGAAGCTTCCGCTCGCGCGGTTCTCGGCGATTCCTCACGCACGTACCGGCGCGTCGATGCGTGGACCGGGATCTCTGGCTCCTGGCGTCGATGCGCAGGCTGCGCAGCTCCTGGGCATTTCCTCCGGCTCATCCTCGCCTGGCGTGATCGCCGCAAACGCCGCGGTGTGGGCGATCCGGCGGGATGTGGCCAGGGCCGTGCCTCTCCTCGAGCAGGCGGTGCTCCAAGCGCCCGGCGAGGCGCGGCTGTGGAGCGACTTGGCCGCGGCGTACGTCGAAACGAATCAGCCCCTGCGCGCGCTCGTTGCCGCCGACAAGGCGCTGCGCATCGAGCCGCAATTCGCTCCAGCTCTCCAGAACCGCGCATTGATTCTCGAGCACCTCGGGCTCGCCGCGGTCGTGAAAACGACGCGTCCTTCGGAACGAAGTCGCTGGCAGGCACTGGAAAAGGACTTCATTGCTGCCGCGGCCGCGGGCGATGAAGCGGCCGTCATTCGCATCTTCGGCCAGTGTCCTGGCCAGGCGCGCATGTACGCGGAGGGTGTGTATCTCGCGAGATGGGCCGAGGCGGTACAGACCGATCCCGCGGCGGCGGATCATTGGCTGAGCGTCGTTCGAACCGCGGGACGCGCGCTGCGCCGCCGCGGCGATCCGCTGGTGGCCGAAGCTGTGGCGGTGATCGACGACGCGATCGCTCGGAGCGATTCCGCTACCGTTGTACGAGGGTACCTCGCATACGACCGCGGCCGGCGAGCCTACGGCCGTCGAGACTATGCGCCCGCGGAGCGCGAGCTGCGTGACGCGTCGGCGTTGTTTCGGGCCGCGCGCAGCCCGATGAAGCAGGTGGCCGAGTCGTACACAGCGGCCCTTCTTTTCGAGCTCGCACGAACGGACGAGGCCTCCGACATCCTCACTCAGGTTCTGGCCCGCGAGCGCTCCGGTGAGCATCGCGCGCTGCTCGCTCACGCCGAACAGCTGATGGCGATGTGCAACGCGCACCGTGGCCGCTGGAACGAGGCCGCGGAAAACGCGACGCGTTCCACGGCGCTCTCCCACCACCTCGGAGAGACGGCCACCGCCGGGGAGAGCGAGACCATGCTCGCGGTCGTCCTCGATCTCGTTGGACAGCGGGAGCGCGGTTGGGAGCTCCGCCTCCGGGCCTTCGATGACATGAGCGCGGGCGGAGCGCCGGACCGGCTGCTCGCCGCGGTGGGCACCGGCACGCGCGCCGCGATGCGCGCGCGCGATCTGGACCTCGCGTTGTCGCTGCTGGACGTCGAGATGGCGCTTGCCGGCAGCGTTCGGACTCCGCTCCTCAATGCCGATCTGTTCACACGCCGCGCCTTACTCCAGCACGAGCGACGCGATTCCGACGACCGCGACACGTCGATCGGCCGGGCGCGGGCAGCCATCAGCGTGATCGCGGACAAGAACGAGCAGGCTCGCCTGACGGTGGAACTCGATGCCGCCGAAGCGGTGTTCGTTCGCGAACGCGACTCCGCACGCTCCGTCGAGCTCCTCGGACGCGCCATTCAATTCTGCGAGCGCACGAACCGGCGGATCCTGTTGCCCATGTTGCTGCTCCACCGCGGCCGTGCGTATCTCGCCTCGGGCGATCGAAAGCTCGCATGGTTGGACTTCTCCACCGCCATAGATTCAATCGACGCACAACGCGGTGCGATCACAAAACTGGATCTCCGCTCGCGTATGTTCGATACAGCCGAGGAGCTGTTCGAAGCGGCCATCGCGCTTCAGGTGCGCGAAGGCAACGCCGAGGAGGCGTTCCGCCTCGCAGAGCGCGCCCGCGCCCGCGTGTTGCTCGACGTCCTCGGCGGCAATCAGCAACCCGTCACGTTGTCTGCAGAAGTCGCGCGCCTGCTGTCGCCGGAGACGCTGTTGATCGAATACGCCGTCCTGCCGGACGAGCTCGTGATCTTTGCGATTCGCCACGACGGCATGCGCATGCATCGCGTACCCATCACGCGCGCTGCACTGGAAGCGCGGGCCGATCTCTCCGCGACTCTCCTCGGCACCGTCAGCGACGAAATCGCCACCGCCCGCCGGCTCATGATCGTTCCGGACGGCATCCTTCAGCGTGTCGCGTTCGGAGCGCTGCGCTGGAACGGGCAGTTCCTTGTGCGGAGCCACGTCATTGCCGAGGCACCGAGCGCGAGCCGCCTGGCGGTTGCGTCGAAGAGAAGGGAGCCGGGAGCGAGGGCGGTGCTCGTCGTCGGCAATCCCGCCCCCGATCGGGAGCGGGAGCTCGAGGCGCTTCCGCGGGTGAGGCGTGAGACCGCGGAGATTCGTGCGATCCATTCCGGGTCGCGCTTGCTCCTTGGCAGCGACGCGACGAAGGCAAGGTTCCTGGCCGAGGCGGCGCAGTACGACGTGATCCACTTTGCCGGGCATGGTCTCTCGGACGAACGATCAATCACCGCCGCGCTGATGTTTCACGACGACGGGGGCGGCATCGCGCCGCTCGTCTCGTCGGACATCGCGGCGCTGCGACTGCGCCGGGCGCCGCTCGTCGTCCTCTCCGCGTGTGGAACGTTGCGTGGCCGCGTCGAGGGCGTCGAGGGCATGCCCAGTCTCGCCCGGTCGTTCCTTGCCGCCGGCGCGTCCGCGGTCGTCGGCACGCTAACGGACGTCGATGACGAACTGGTGGCCGACCTCCTGACGACCTTCCATCGCCGGATCGCCGAGGGCTTACCTCCGGCCGATGCGTTGCGCGACGCACAGCTGGAAGCGATCGCGCGTGGCGGTGAAGCTGCCGATCCGAAGAACTGGGCGCAGGTCGTTTTGTACAGCGCCACGCCGTGACTTCATTACACTGCACCCCATGCAAGACGTCCCGAGAAACGCTTGGCGTGCCCTGTTCGCGGCGCAGCTCGGGTGGATGCTCGACGCCACGGACTTCCTCCTGTTCAACTTCGCCCTGCTCTCGATCCAGAAGGAGTTTGGCCTCACGAAGCAGGAAGTCAGCCTGCCCATCGTCGCTGCGCTGATCGCCAGCGCGATCGGAGGGATGGCGTTCGGGCGCATCGCGGACCGTATCGGCCGTGTGCGGGCGATGACGATCAGCATCCTGTTGTACTCGATCGCTACGGCGGGGATGGCCACGGCGCAGAACCTGTGGCAGCTCGTCGCGTGGCGGGTGCTGGTGGGGTTCGGGATGGGCGGGGAGTGGTCGTGCGGGTCGGTGCTGGTGGCGGAGACGTGGCCGGCGAAGCATCGGGCGAAGGCGATGGGGATCATGCAGTCGGGGTGGGCGATCGGGGCGATGATCGCGGCCGCGCTCTCGGGACTGGTGCTGGAGCGGTACGGATGGCGGGTCCTGTTTCTCATCGGCGCGGCGCCGGCACTGCTGGCGTTCGTCGTGCGTCGCACGGTGGAGGAGCCGCCTCTCTGGCTCGAACAGCAGCGCGAGCAGCAACGCGAACAGCGTGAGCCGTCGCGGTGGAGCGAGATGTTCGGCCCGCAATACCGGCGCCGGGTGATTCTGGCGACGCTCGTCTCGAGCAGCGTGCTGGTCGCGTTCTGGGGAGTGACGTCGTGGCTCCCGGCGTTCCTCGCCTCGCCGGTGTCGGAGGGTGGGGCGGGGCTGACGATGACGAAGTCGTCGCTCTGGCTGATCGTGCTGCAGGTCGGCGCGTTTGCCGGCTACATCAGCTTCGGCTGGATCGCGGACCGCATCGGACGGCGTCCTGCGTTCACTTTGTTCATGATCGCGGCGACGGCGGTGGTGCCGCTGTTCGCATTCGGCGCGCGCTCGACGTTCACGCTCCTGGTGATCGGTCCGCTCGTCGGCTACTTCGCGCATGGCTACTTCTCGCTCTTCGGCGCGATGCTCGCGGAGCTGTTCCCGACGCGCATCCGCGCGAGCGCGCAGGGGTTCTGCTACAACGCCGGGCGTTTCGCTTCCGCCGCCGCGCCCTACGCCATCGGCGCCGCCGCGACAAGGTACGGCCTCGGCTTCTCCATCGCTGCCGACGCCCTCTTCTTCGCCCTCGGCGCGGTGCTGATCTGGCTCCTGCCGGAAACGAAAGGCACGGAGCTGTGATCGTCGGGCTGAGCGCGGATCTCGGCGAAGGCTCTCCGGGCGAAGAGGAGATCTGGCCGCTGATCGACCGGGCGAACGTGGCCTGTGGCGGTCACGTTGGCGATGACGACTCCATGCGCACCGCCGCCGCACTTGCCGCGCAGCACGGCGTGATCTTCGGCGCGCATCCTTCGTATCCCGACCGCGAGAATTTCGGCCGGCGCTCGATGCAGATGGCGCCCGATGCGCTGCGTGCGTCGCTGCGGGCGCAGATCGCGGCGCTCGGGTCCTTCGCACCCGTGCATCACGTCAAGCCGCACGGGGCGCTGTACAACGACGCGCACAAAGACCGCACTCTCGCCGATGTCGTCGTGTCCGCGCTTGACGCGAACATTGCGCTCGTCGTACCCGATCACTCGCAGATGGCCGCCGCCGCGCGCGCGGCCGGCATCCGCGTGATCCGTGAAGCCTTCGCCGATCGCCGTTACGAGCCCGATGGCTCGCTGACGCCGCGCAGCATCCCCGGTTCCACGCTCACGGTCGAGGAAGCCGTGGCGCAGGTAGTGTTGCTTGCTCGTGAAGGCGTCGTGATCGCCCGCGACCACTCCCGTGTCGTCGTCGTGTTCGACACGATCTGCATTCATGCCGACATGGACGGCGCCGTGGAGCGTTTACGCGCCATTCGGTCAGTTCTGAAGCACTGATTCCAGCTCCATCGTCAACTCCACCATCGTGTCCCGGAAGCCGAACTGCCGGAACAGGTGCTGCGCCGCCTCATTCGGCGCGGCGCTCCACAGCACGACCCGCGGCGCGCCGCGCTCGCGCAGCCAGTCGATCGCGGTCTGCAGCAGCAGCCGCGCCACGCCCGAGTGCCGCGCGTCTTCGCGCACCGCGATGTCGTGAATGAATCCCGCCGGTCCGCGCAGCTCCTTCCAAGACAGAGGCTCGAGCGCCGCATACACGTACCCGGCGACCGCGTTCCCCTCCTCGGCCACGAACACGCAGTCGTCCGGCGACTCCATGACACTCCCGAGGAACCGCGCGTAGCCGCTCTCCGCCGAATCGCCCGGCGGGAGAAACCGCTGCGGGTCGAACGCGTAGTGCGTGCGCATCAGCATCGCGCCGAGGCGGCCGAGGGCGTCGAGATCGCGCCGCTCCGCGCGGCGAATCGTCATCGTCATGGCGCTCCGCATCTTACGACGCGGCCAGGGCTTTGCGATCGGGCGTATCCTAGTTGGGGCCCATGACTACGCCGCTGCCGCTCCCGCCCATCGAGGACACCGAGGTCGTTCTCGAGGAGTTGTTCCGGCACACGCCCGTCGGTGTCCTGTTGACGGACATGTACGGGACGATCCTCGACGTCAACGACGCCCTCTGCGACATGATCGGGTATCGGCGCGCGGATCTGGTCGGGCGCAAGTTCACGGACGTCAGTCATCCCGACGAGGTTTCGGACGTGCTCGCCCGGGTCGCCGATCTGCGCGAGGGGCGCTCCGGCCACTACGTCATCAATCGGCGGTACATCACCCGCAGCGGCGACGTCATCCACGCGAAAGTCTCCGTCTCCATCGTCTATTCGAAGACCCGCGAGCCCGTGTGCGGCATCGGCTTCATCGAGAACATCACCGAGCGCGTGGCCATGGAGGCGGCGCTGCGGCAGAGCGAGATGCACTACCGCCGCGTCGTCGAAGACCAGACGGAGCTCATCGTGCGCTGCCTTCCCGACGGCACCCGCACGTTCGTGAACCAGGCCTACTGCCGCTACAACAACACCACCGCCGAGGAGCTCGTCGGCACCTCGTTCTTCACCTGCATGAACGACGAGGAGCAGCGGATCGTGCGCGCGAAGTTCGCGGCGCTGCGTCCGTCGAATGCGGTGATTACCGATCAGCACTGGGTCCTCGCACCCGGCGGCGTGATGCGCTGGCACGAGTGGACCGACCGCGGCTTCTTCGATGACGAGGGCCGGCTCATCGAGATCCAGTCCGTTGGCCGCGATCTCACCGAGCAGCACGAAGCCCAGCAGCGGCTCGTGCAGAGCGAGGGGCGCTACCGGCGTCTCTTCAACACCCTGCCCGTCGCGGTGTGGGAGAACGACTGGTCCGAGGTGATGGCGGAGATCGCGCGCCGCGATCTCGCCTCGCCTGAGAAATGGATCGCCGCGATCGCGAACGATCCCTCGGTCTTCTATGACCTCGGCTCGCGGGTACACGTCACCGCCGCCAATCCGGCCGCGCTGGCGATGGCCGGCGTCTCGAGCCTCGAGGAGTTCGATCGCTGGCTGGCCACCGCTGCCACGCCCGAGTCGGCGGTGCGCTGGTCGGCGACGGCGCCCGCGCTCATGTTCGGCGAGAGCAACTTCATCGTGGGCGAGTACACGTTGATCCGCACGAACGGCCAGCCGATCGACGTGATGGTCCGCATCGCGCGCTCCGAGCACTGGGGCGAGGACTGGATGACGTTCCCGATCGCCATCGACCTCACGGAGCGCAAGCGCATCGAGCGCGAGCTCGTACACCGGCACGAGCTCACCGAGCGCGCCGAGGCCGCCGCGCACATCGGGAGCTGGGAGTGGACCCTGGCCAGCGACCTGATTTACGGCTCGGACGAGTTCTGGCGGATCATCGACGGCCGCGAGGGCGTCGAGCGGCGCGAACGGCCGACGGACGAATCCTTCGCGGCGCAGCATCCCGACGACTACGACCAGGTCACGGAGATGTGGAACGAGCTGCGCGCTCCTTCCACCGAGGCGCGGCCGTTCGTCATCGAGCGCGAGTATCGGTTTCCCCGCCCGGACGGCTCTCTCATCGTCGCCGTCGGGCAGATCTTCCCGACCTACGCGGCCGACGGCTCGATGATCCGCGCCTTCGGCATCCTGCGCGACATCACCGACGCGAAGCGCGCCGAGGAGGAAGGCGCGCGGCACCGCGACGAGCTGCTGCGCGCCGACAAGATGATCACCCTCGGCATCCTCGTCTCCGGAATGGCGCACGAGATCAACAATCCGAATCACGCCATCGGGCTGAACGCGCCGCTCGTCCGCGACGCCTGGCGCGACGCCTCCGCGCTGCTCGACGAGCTGGCGGCCGCGCGCGCGGACCTGCGCATCGGGCGGATCCCGTGGAGCGAGGCCCGCGGTGAGGTGAGCGCGATGATCGAAGACATCGAGCACGCGTCCGAGCGCATCCGCAACATCGTCACCGAGCTGCGCGGCTTCGCGCTGGACCACGATCCGGGCACGCGCCGCAACGTCTCGGTCAACGACATCGTGAACGCGTCCATGCGCCTCGTCGGCAAGCAGATCGCGCGGGCGACGAAGGCGTTCCGGATGGAGCTGGCGGAGAACGTGCCGCTCATCGCCGGCAACGCGCGGCGCCTCGAACAGGTCGTGGTGAACCTCATCCTCAACGCCTGCCAGGCGCTCGAGCGCGACGACCAGGCCATCCGCCTGACGACCGGCTTCGACGGACAACGCGTGTTCATCCGCGTGCGCGACGAAGGCCGCGGCATCGCGCCGGAGCACCTGCCGAACATCCGCACGCCGTTCTTCACTACCAAGCGCGCGGAAGGCGGCACGGGTCTCGGCGTTCCTGTCTCCGATCGCATCGCCGGGGAGCACGGCGGCGAGCTGACGTTCGAATCCGAATTGGGCCGCGGTACGACTGCGACGTTGTGGCTACCGAAATCATGAGTGGACTGGATGCAGTCACGATCCTCGTCGTGGACGACGAGGAAGCGGTGCTGAACGGCGTGCGCCGCACGCTGCGCGCCGCGGGGTTCGAGAACGTGCTCATGTGCCGCGATCCGCGCGACGTCGAGCCGCTCCTCGACGCCGACCGCGTCTCGCTGATCCTGCTCGATCTGATGATGCCGCACCTCACCGGGCACGAACTGCTGGAGCGCATCGTGGCGTCGCATCCCGAGATCCCGGTGATCGTCGTGACCGCGGAGCAGGACATCCGCACCGCGGTCGAGTGCATGAAGAACGGGGCGTATGACTACCTGGTCAAGCCGTCCGCGGGGCCGGAGCTGGTGGCGGTGATCGAGCGCGCGCTCGCGCACCGCGAGCTGCGCGAGGAGAATGCGCGGCTGCGCGCGAAGCTGCTGCAGGAAGCGCTCGCGCACCCCGAGCAGTTCGACGAGATCATCACCGTCGACGCCGCGATGCACGCGCTGTTCGCGTACCTGGAAGTCATCGCGCCCGGTTCCAATCCCGTGCTCATCAGCGGTGAGACGGGGAGCGGCAAGGAGCTCTTCGCGCGCGCGATCCACAACCTCAGCGGCCGGCGCGGGCCGTTCTGCGCGGTGAACGTCGCGGGACTCGACGACACGATGTTCAGCGACACGCTCTTCGGCCACAAGCCCGGCGCGTTCACCGGTGCGGTGGGCACGCGCAAGGGGATGATCGAGAGCGCGGGACGCGGCACGCTGTTCCTGGACGAGATCGGCGATCTGTCCGAGGCGTCGCAGGTGAAGCTGCTGCGCGTGCTGCAGGAGCGCGAATACCACACCCTCGGCGACGACGTCCCGAAGCGGCTCGAAGCGCGGGTCGTCGCGGCCACGCATCAGGATCCCGCGAAGCTCCGCCGCGATCTGTACTTCCGCCTGCGCGGGTACCACGTGCGGATCCCGCCGCTGCGCGAGCGCACCGGCGACCTGCCGTCGCTCGTCAATCACTTCGTCCGCGAAGCCGCGCACACGACCTCGACCGCAAGCCGCCCGTCGTTCCCGAGCGTCTGTACCGCATGCTGTCGCGCTACGACTTCCCCGGCAACGTGCGCGAGCTGCGGGCCATGGTCTTCGATGCCGTCGCGCGCCACACCGGGGGGCCGCTCCCGGTCGAGCCCTTCCTCGAATCCATCGGCGGCCCGGACGTCGCGCCCGAGGAGCCCCAGCCCCTCGCGGGCAACGGCGAGATCATCCCCGAGCCCCAATGGCGCGAGCTCGAGCGCCGCAACCTCGTCAACGCCCTCAAGCGCGCGAACTGGAAGATCTCCGGCAAAGGCGGCGCCGCCGAGCTCCTCGGCGTGAAACCGTCGACGCTGGAGTCGCGCATGAAGTCCTTCGCGATCGAGAAGCCGTAGGTTCGTTGTCTGCCGCCCGCTACCGCGGGCTCCCGTTCTCCCTTGCCCGCGTAGCGGGCAGTTGCTCCTGACGCAAGTACCGAGCCCTTCCTTTTGCATTAGGTATGGCATTGGCAAGAGCGGCGGACGGCTATTGGAGGAATTTGTGATCAAACGGACACTCATCGCTCTCTCTCTGCTTCTTCTCCCGCTCACCGCCACCGCTCAGATGAACGAAATCGGCGTTTTCATCTCCACGTCGCAGTTCGAAGACAGTGAGATCGACGACGCCGGGGACATCTTCGACGTCGAGTTCGACGAGGACATGGGCTACGGCGTGCTCTACAACCGCTTCTGGACGAACAGTTTTTCTACCGAGTTTGCCTACCAGAAGCTCGGCGCCGATCTGACGGTGTCGTTCGAGGACATCGCGGAAGATGCCGGTGACCTGAACCTCGACATCCTCTCCGCCACGGCGCAGTTCCACTTTGCACGCGGCAGTATCATCAGTCCGTACATCGGTGGCGGCGCCGCCTACATCAGCGGCGAGGCGGGATCGATCGATTCGGACGAGCTCGAGGACGCGGACCTCGAAAACGAAATCGAATTCCTCGCCAACGCGGGGCTCAACGTCGGCCTCGGCCGAGGTCTCGCGCTGTTCGTCGACGGCAAGTACGTCATGTACGAAGCCCGCGGCGAGAATGATACCGACGACGAAGCGCTGGACGTCAATCCGCTGATCATCTCCGGCGGAATCAAGTTCCGGTTCTGAGTGAGGAACGTAGGGCGTGGCTTCAGCCCGTCTCTCGCCACGCCCTACGTTTTCGTGAAAACTCACGAGATCCCGGGATTTTCCATAACCGAATACTCGACTTAAATAACGCTCAATCAATGACTTAACACTTGGCACCTCGTGGCGCCCGCCTTGCGCTAAGGCGGCGCGACATGAACACCGATCCACAGATTCTCGAGAAGCTCGCGGTCCAGCGGTCGCGGGCATGGAATGCAACCCTCGATTCGGTCACCGGGTTGCCGAACCGCCGCCAGTTGCGCGAGCAGCTCGCGCAGGCCGTCGGGCACGCCCGGCGGCTCGACGAAGACCTGGCCGTCCTGCTCGTCGACGTCGACTCCTTCCGCAACGTGAATGCGGCGGCCGGACAGGCGGCGGGCGATGCGCTGCTGGCAGCGGCGGCCGAACGCCTGGCGTGCTGCGCCGCGCCCTATCTCGTGGCGCGCACCGGCGACAACGAGTTCACGATCCTCATCGCCAACCAGCCGCCCGCGTTCATCCTGGCGATGGCGTCGTCCATCCTCGACGCGTTCCGCGATCCGTTCGACCTCTCCGGACGCGACGTCCACATCACCGTCAGCATCGGCATCGCCGACCTTGCGCGTGACGGCGAAGGCGTCGACTACCTCCTGCGCGGCGCCGCCGCCGCACTCCGCCGCGCGAAAGAGCTCGGCGGCAACCAGCGCCATCACTCCTCCACGGCGCTGACCATCGCCGAGTTCGAGCGCCTCCACGTCGAGCAGCGTATGCGCCGCGCCATCGCCGACGGCGAGCTCTCGCTCGTCTACCAGCCCCAGATCCGGTTCCGCGACGGCGCGGTCATCGGCCTCGAAGCGCTGCTGCGCTGGAACCGCGACGGGCGCATGATTCCCGCGGCCTCCTTCATCGGCACCATCGAGCAGAGCGCCGTGATCATCGACCTCGGCGAGTGGGTCATCGGCGAGACGTGCCGCCAGATCGACGCGTGGCGCCGCGAGGGGCTGGACGTGCCGCGCATCGCGGTCAACATCGGCGCGCGCCACTTCCAGCAGCCGCGCCTCGTCGACACCATCCGCGACCTGCTCGCGTATCACGGCGTCGACGGCACCGCGCTCGAGCTGGAGATCACCGAGACCACCGCGATGCACGACGCCGAGGCGACGACGCGCATCATCGACGCCCTTCGCGCCCTCGGCCTGCAGATCACCATCGACGACTTCGGCACCGGCTACTCGTCGCTCGCGTACCTGAAGCGCTTCGCCATCACCGGTCTCAAGATCGACCGCACGTTCGTCGCCGACGTTCCCTCATCCCGCTCCGCCACGGCCATCGTCAACGCCATCGTCGCCACCGCGCACGCACTCGACCTGCGGGTCGTGGCCGAGGGAGTGGAAACGCGGGACCAGGCCGACTTCCTCACCGCATCGCATTGCGACGAAGGCCAGGGCTGGCTCTTCGCCACACCCATCGCCGCCAAAGACATCCCCGCCTACCTGCAAGACCGGAAGGAGTCCGTGAATGCTTCGTAAGAAGATCCTGCTCGTCGACGATTCGAGCACCATCCTGATGATGGAGAAGTTCATTCTCCGCAACGACCCGTACACCCTGATCACCGCGTCGAACGGCGAAGAAGCGGTCCGCAAAGCCGCCTTCGAAAAGCCGGACCTCATCCTGCTCGACGTGGTCATGCCGCGCATGAGCGGCTTCGAGGCCTGCCGGCTCATCCGCGACAACGCGGAGCTCCGGCAGACCCCGATCATCATGGTCACGACGCGCGGAGAGACCGAGAACGTCGAGACCGCGTGGGTGGCCGGCTGCACGGACTACGTGACCAAGCCCATCAACGCCGTCGAGCTCCTCGCCAAAGTCCGCAGCATCCTCGGCGAGGTGGTCGAAGTGGTCCAGTGAGCACCGCCGTCAGCTGAAATCGTCGACGGTCTTCCGGTCGAACTGCACCTGGGGATAGAGGGTCCGCATGTGCTCGTAGGCGTCGAGGACCATCGTGTTCACCCCGCCCTCCCAGTTCGTGTCGCGGAAGTGGTGCTCTTTGCCGGTGAGCGTCTCGATGCCGAGGTCCAGGCAGAGGTTCGTTCCCGTCCGCTCCGCGCAGGTGAGCCATACCCGCTTGATCACCTCGGGACGCAGAGAGATGTTCCGATCCGATCCGCGCTCGTTGTACCAGAGCACTCCGGACGAGCCGATCTCGAACCGCCCGTTCCCGCGAGCCTTCGCTCCGCCGAAAAAGCCCGTCCCCATCTCGGTCAGGCCGCTGTAGGTGCGCACGTCCGAGCCGGCCGTGACTTCGACGGGGCCGTCGCCCGGGCTGGATGCGCAAGCCAGGCAGAACAACATCAGAAGAGAGAGCACAGATACCGCGCGACGCTTCATCAAAAACCTCCGGTTGCCGGGCGTACGGAGCAATTCGCAGGCCGAGTCTGGTGGGAGGGACCTCTGGTTCCGGAGTTAAACTCACGCGCAATGGCAACGGTTCCACATCTCCGCCGCGAAGCCCTTGCCGGCGGACGGGTCAAAGGCTCGATGGTCCGTGCCCACCTGCAGTTCGTCCGGGACCGCCTCGGCGAGCCCGCCCTGGCGCAGACGCTCAAGACCCTCCCTCCCGCCGTGGCCGCGGAGGTGCAGGGAATCCTGGCCTCGAGCTGGTGCTCGTTCGAGAGCCTCATCACCCTCGACCGGGCCATCGCCCGCGTCGCCGCCCGCGACGAGCGTGACGTGATGCGCGAGCTCGGCCGCCACTCCGCCCAGATCAACCTCACCACCATCTACCGCGCCTTCCACCGCGACGACCTCTACGACTTCTTCCGCAACAGCGCCACCCTCCACCGCCAGTTCCAGGACTTCGGCGACTGCGCCTTCGAACAGCTCGCCCCCGGCCACTGCCGCATCACCATCCGCAACTCCTCCTGCTACAGCCCCGCCTACTGCGCCAGCGAAGCCGGCTACCTCGAACAGGTCATCGCCACCCACGGCGGCAAGTCCGCCAGCGTCACCGAATCGACCTGCCAGTGCGCCAACGACGACACCTGCACCTTCGAGCTGCGCTGGCACTGACGCGTTTGACAGAAGAACCGCCATCGGCGACCATGACCGCCCTTCGGTTCCTTGCTGTGGTGTAGCTCAGTTGGTAGAGCGCCGGATTGTTAATCCGGTGGTCGGAGGTTCGAGCCCTCCCGCCACAGCCAATTTAGAATCAGAGACTTAGCTGGTATCTGCGGATGTCGGCCAGCAATGGATCGGAGAGATTCCAGACGATGCAGTTGTAGCCAAGCGGCCAGACGCTGTGAAAGACGAATCTCCGCTGAACGGCAGGATCGCTGGTAACGCGAAACCACGTGTCGTTATCGACGCGCGTGACATCAACGTCTCCGCGCTGCAATGCCCGCCACGCGACCGCGTTGTTGGGGATCGCACGGAAGCGCACCGCGTCGATGGCTGGCTGCTCATTGCCTACGACCCTTATCGTCGTCGCGAAGTTCTCCTTCCTGTAGACGTGCTCCGGCATCACACCGATGTATGAATGCATACACGCGTCCGGCGTGGGGTTCGTCGAACACCACCCGCACCGTGCGTGCGTCGACCGGCTTCGTCTGCTTGCGATCGAGTCCTCCGAACCACGGTGCGAATTGCACGGAGTGCGCATCAAGATCTATTGAGCGCGAAAACGACGCCGGTCTGGCCATCCGAGTGAGCGGCTGAGGGACTTGCCCTAATCGACAGCGTCCCCGTAGGAACGTATGGTTCATCGCAATGAAGTAAAAAGATATTGACTAAATTTAGCGAAGAAGTAATATTTGATTCTGACGTCAAACAATGCAGTCGCATTCCTGAACCCCAAACTCAAGGAGGACGATGGACGTGAAGCCGTACAAAAACTGAAGGCCCGAACAAGCGTTCGAGCCCTCGACCGTACAAGCGACGCTACCCTTCCGGCCTTCTCCAAAGTCTTCTGGGTACGTCGCCCCGGCCGTAACACCGTATACCGACTTGCTGGTTGAAGCAAAGTTTCCCCAGCTGTTTCGACCGCGGCTGCTTTCGGTGGACCGTCCTATCGCGAGGGGGTTCGCGCGCCTAACCGATGGCTCGCGCACAAGCGCTCGTCATCCATGAGGTGTCCATGGAAGCGAGATCGGAATCGATTGGAATTACCGGCACCTCCACCGCGGCGTTTCACAGACCGAAAGCGACGGAACGTGAAAAAGGACCCATCAGCCCTACCGTTCAAGCGCTGACGCAACTCGGTTTCGCCAAGGTTGAGGTGGATACGCTCGACCTCGCGGAGATGCCGGACCGGCATGTCTTCGATCGAGCATTCGAATGGGACCAGGAGCTCGACCCGGAGGTCGGTCGCCGGTGGCGGTCTCACGCAAAGCTCGTGATCGACGAGTCAGGGGGCCTTTCCCGCCTTGCCCACTCCCCCTATGTGCAGACCCCGGAATACAACCCCCATGACGGCGGAAAACAGCGCGTCTTCAAACCCATCGTCGACGACGTCCTGTCCTCCAGGACTCTCCAGTACCTGATTTCCTTCACCACCGGAATCGCCCGTGCCACTGTTCCGGAAATTTTCTCGCAGCGGGGCGCGGCGAAGCTGGGATTGCACATGATCTCGTACCGCCCGGACGCGGCTGGCCCTGCATACGCGTCGCCCACGTGGCTGCACAAGGACGACGAGCCCTTCGTGGCCGTGATCCTGTGCGGGCTCACGCCGAACCTGTCCGGCGGCGACAACATCATCTCGCCGAACGACGGCCGTTACCGCGTCATCTCGGAGGCCTTCAAGCTTCAGGAGCAGTTCGAAATGCTGCTGCTGACCAACACCCAGTCCTACCACGCGGTCACCCCCATGTTCAGCTCCGACGGCCGTCCGGCGAGACGCGATGTCCTGCTGATCACCTTCGAGGAACTGTCATGAAGGGCGAACGCGATCCGACACTCAACCTGCCTACCACCGATTTTCCGATGCAGGGCAACCTCGCGCGGCGCGAGCCTGCAGCTCTCGCACGCTGGGAGTCCGAACGCGTTTACGAACAGGTGCGCACCGCTCACGCGGGCGCACCACCGTTCCTGATCGTGGACGGGCCCCCCTACGCCAACGGCGACATCCACATCGGACACTCGGTCAACAAGGTCCTGAAGGACATCGTCCTCAAAGCCGCCCGCCTCGATGGGCTCGACGCACGGCTCGTCGTCGGATGGGACTGCCACGGCCTGCCCATCGAGCTCCAAGTCGAAAAGACGTTCGGAAGAGTGGGCGACGGACTCGACGCCGCCACCTTTCGCCAGAAGTGCCGCGAGTACGCGGCCCACCAGGTCGCAAGACAACGCGAAGCGTTCAAGCGTCTGGGCATCCTGGCAGATTGGGGTCAGCCATACCTGACCATGGACCGGGAGTTCGAAGCAGAGCAACTGCGGCTGCTCGCGCAGATCGTGAAGCGGGGTCACCTCGTTCGCGGGTGCAAGCCGGTCAACTGGTGCCTGGACTGTATGTCGTCGCTGGCCGAGGCGGAGGTGGAGCACCGCGACAGAGAATCCGCTGCGATCGACGTGTCCTTCAGGGCAACCGAGCCCGAGGACATCGCGAAGCGTTGCACTGAACTGGCAGAGGGCGAGTCGCGCGAAATGCCGATCGAGTTCGTCATCTGGACGACGACGCCCTGGACCCTCCCTGCCAATCAGGCCATCTGCGTCAACCCGTCGGCGACGTACGTACTGCTTCTTCACGACGGCCGGCGACTGGTCGTGGCGGAGTCGCTGGCCGCTGACGTCTGCGCTCGTCTGGCTATCGGACCGGCGGTAGTCGGCAAGGCGCTCGGTTCCGATCTCGTGGGAGCGACTGCCGCGCATCCATTCTGCGATCGGGTCGTCCCGATCGTTTTCGGCGAGCACGTGACGCTCGACGCCGGGACCGGGCTCGTTCACACCGCGCCGGCCCACGGCCCCGACGACTACGCGGTCTCGCTGCAATTCGGCCTGCCGATCGAGAATCCCGTTGGTGCCGATGGCACCTACGCCGCGGGAACGGAGCATGTGGCCGGGCTGCACGTTCGGAAAGCGGAAGAGACAATCCTGAGGCTCCTGAGGGAACGCGGTGCCCTGCTCTCCCGGAGAACGATCACCCACAGCTATCCTCACTGCTGGCGTCACAAGACGCCCGTCATCTTTCGGGCCACACCGCAGTGGTTTCTTTCGATGGAAGAGAAGCAGCTGCGCCACACCGCCGATCTGTGCATCGAGCAGACACGCTGGATCCCCGCCTGGGGTAGGGACCGTATCCGGGACATGGTCACCGGCCGCCCCGACTGGTGCATCTCACGCCAGCGATATTGGGGAGTGCCGCTGGCGGTGTTCACGAGCAAGGCCGACAACTCGCTTCATCCTGACACCGCTGTACTTCTTGCACGGATCGCCGACCGGGTGGCCGCGGAGGGGCTGGAGGCGTGGTTCGGCTCGGACTGTTCCGATTGGGGGGTCGATTCGTCCTACGAGAAGGGTACCGACGTCCTGGACGTCTGGTTCGATTCCGGTTCCGCGCACCAGTGCGCGTTCAAGAGCACGCATGGCGACCTCGTCGTGAACGGGGAGTCACCACAGGCGGATCTCTATCTCGAGGGCTCCGATCAACACCGGGGCTGGTTTCAGTCCTCGCTCCTGCTGAGCGCTGCAACCCTGGACCGTCCTCCGTTCAAGGCCGTACTGACACACGGGTTCACGGTCGACGAGCAGGGCCGGAAGATGTCCAAGAGCATCGGCAACGTCGTGTCACCCCAAACGGTGGTCGACTCCATTGGTGCGGACGCCCTCAGGCTGTGGGTTTCGAGCGTTGACTATTCGAGAGACATTCCCGTGTCTCAGAAACTGATCGCGCATGCAGGCGATGCCTATCGGCGCATTCGGAACACCAGCAGGTTTCTGCTCGGAAATCTGGCGGATTTTGATCCGGCCCTCGATGCGGTCGACACCAAGGCGATGCTCGCCCTCGACCGGTGGGCGCTGGCAACGGCGTCCGCGGCTCAAAAGGAAATCAGGGAGGCCTATCAGCGATTCGAGTTCCATCAGGTCTATCAGAAGATCCTCAACTACTGCGTCGTCGAGCTCGGTGGGCTCTATCTGGATGTTCTCAAGGACCGGCTGTACACGTTGCCGTCGAAAAGCCGTGCTCGGAGATCCGCCCAGACCGCGCTGTTTCACATTGCGGAAGCGCTCGTCCGCTGGATGACGCCGATCCTCAGCTTTACCGCCGATGAGGTCTGGCGATCGATGCCGGGTCAGCGCCTGGAGTCGGTGTTCGCGCAACGGTGGTACGAATTTCCACCCGTCGAAAGCGGTGATGTAAATTGGCCGTTGTTGCTCAAGACCCGGCAGATTGCACACAAGGCACTGGAGGATCTCCGCGCCACCGGCGCAATCGGCGGGAGCCTCGATGCCGAGATTGTCGTTGGCGTAAGACGCGACGCGGAGGCTGCGGATTTGCGGACCGTCGGCGAGGAGTTGAAATTCTGGCTCGTCACCTCGGATGCCAGCCTCGTCGCCACCGACGAAGAGGAGCTTCAGGTCGTCGCCAGAAAGAGTGACGGGATCAAATGCTCCCGCTGCTGGCATCATCGCTCGGACGTGGCCGAGCGAGGTCAGGATCCGAAACTGTGCCTGCGCTGCGTGACCAACACCACCGGGATCGGAGAACAGCGGACGTATTTTTGAGCAGGCGCGGCCATCCAAGTGACCGGGCGCGCTGCAGCGCGCCCGGTCACTTGGGACATGTGGGCACTACAGCGATGGGACTATGACGGTGACGGCACCGTCGAAGGCTTGATCACAGGCTCCACCGCCGGCGCCGTCCGGCGTTTGCGGCCGAACTTGTCAGGCGGCGCATGCCGTCGACGTGCGGCAGCAGGTCGGCGTGTGCTTTCTTGCGCACGAGCTGACGCGAGATGCTGTACGTCTGCAGTGTGATCAGGCCGACAGGGTGACGGCGTGACAGGTTGGCCGCGGCGACGCCTCGCAGCATCGTCCGAAGCTCGTCCTCGACAGCGCGCGAGCGGCCATCAACTTCCCGCCGCCGCGACGCTCAAGACTAAACTAGCACGACCGTTCGTTCCTGTCTAGCTCCCACACGAAGTGCACCACAACGTTGCTCGGGCCGAAATGCAGTGATTCAAGCTTGACTTAATTCAGTGCGATCGACATATTGGGGTTCATGAGAACCGACCGTCGAGACGTTGTCGTCGTTGGCGGTGATCTTTTTGGTCTCATTTTCGCGCAACTCGCGGCCGCGGCCGGACGCTCGGTAGACGTTCTTGTCGGGACTCGGGTGAGGCCGCCGGCGCTCGGATGGCTCGAATCGGGACTTCTCGAGCCGGGTGGGGATGCCGATGGGCGGGGATATTACGACGGGCTGGAGATGCTCGAGTACTTCGGGTATCCGCCGCCCAAAGGCGGCAGCATCCTGTCTCTCACTCGCCAAGATGAGGTTTCGCGGTTCCTCAATCACGCCAACGCCAGGGGACTACTACGGCGAGCCCTCCGGATCTCGAACGCGGAGGCGCGCGCTGCTCTTGGAGCCTTTTTCGTAAGTGACGCGACACACTTCCGTGTTCCGGACCTTCCATTCCCGTTGGCGGACCTGACGAGAATTGCTCGAGCGAGAGCAGAGGTCTGGGGTGTTCGCTTCCACGAATGCCCGGTGTCGCTGGAAATCCATGGCGATGCGACGAATGGTTACGTCCTCAAAGCCGGCTCTACGTGGATCGACCCGGCCATCACAGTCGTGTCCGGCGGCGCTGACACGCCAGCATTTGTGGAACAACTTTTCCTGGCTCATGATGTCGTCGTCATCCCGTCATGGATCCTCGAGATTGATTCAGCGGACGGGCTGCCGGCGCGACTCCTCACTGATGGGTCCACCGGTTTCGTCGTGGCCTCTATCGACAAGCGTGAGTGTCCACCGAAGGGCCGTCTGCTCATTCGCCGTGAAGAGTCCAAACGTTTCCAGATCGAATCGCAGGATGCCGGCAGCGGCCGGCCGAACCACAAAGATCTCCTTTTGAGCTATGCGTCGTCGTTTCTGCCCGTCGGCGCACTCCCTCACCGTTTCATCGCAGGCAACACTCTGGGCGTTCTCATCAACGGCCGCCTCACTCACCAACCAACTCTTTTCGCTCCCAGCGAGTTTCCTGGTCTCCTGTTTGCGACCACGGCCAAGTCCATGCAGGCGCTCAGTCAAGCACGTCGCGCCCTTTCGGTGATGACAATCCCTCGGCCGCCGCGACGAAAAGCCGCATGACTCGGACCGCACTCGCCAGGGGCGACTGTAAGAAAGACACGTTATGACTATGAGGCACCTGAGGTCATTGAAGAACCCCTCCACTAGTGATCCAACGCATGGGACCACAACGCAAAAACGGAAGAAGCGGAGTCGCTTCGCCACGGCGCTCGTGGCCCTTCTGGATGATACAAACCTTCACGATCGCCGGCAGTGGACGCAGCTCCTGGGCCTCAGCGAGTCGGCGATTTCGCAATGGGTTACCGATCGAACGTTACCGACCCCGGAACGCCTCAGGATCATTCTCGAATGTCTGCGCGACAACCGGGACGTGCCACAGGGGATTGTTGTCGAATTTGACGCTTTGTGCCGTGCTCCGGCCCATCAAGTCAGCCCGCTCAGCGGAAGGCTTGGGGACAGCGCCACCTTCGGCGAATATATGCTTCAGCCGCTCAGGCTTGCTCTGCAGCGGACCCTGGGTACGCTGCCTGCCAGCGTACAGGAACAGCTTCTGCTGGACGCCAACGCGAAGGCGCGTGAGGCACTGTTTTCCCGCGCGTCAGAGCCTTCGCCAACGCAAGAGGACGAATTTCAGGCCCTGATTTCAGAAACACGCGTGCGGCTGGGGGCAGCGTCGATCTGTTACTACGTCGTGGATCCGCTGCTCGACGGCAATTGCCGCCTGGCCGTACACACTGGTGTTCGCCACCCGGAAGCCCTGCTGGGTCCGAACTTTCCTCTTCAGTCCAGGGCGCTCAAGTCGCTCAGTCCATATTCGTTCTTCAAGGATGCGCGCTCGGCGCTTCCCTTGCGCGCCGAGGTCGATGAGCGAGCACGCCCACTCATCGCTGCGAACCCTCTATTCGGCGATTTCGTCGATCGCGAACGCGTGGTGTCGTGCGCGCGAATCCAGGCTACGGAAGGGGACAGAATCACCAGCGTGCTCTTTGTGAACTACTCCTCCGAGCCCGAGTTTCCCGAGCAATTGAAGGAACCGATCAGTGGCCTATTCGAGCAATTGAATGCCGAGGCCTTGCCGTATTTCAAATCGCTCTATAGCAACGAACAGTGGGGCGAGGAACTGCATCGGTTGCCGATCGCGTTGCAGAAGTTTCTCGCCGCGAGGGATAAACGGTCCGTCGTGTCGGCGCTCGAGGGTGGCTTGACGGTCATCATCGATCGAATCCTGGCGGTACTCGATCTCGATCGGCAGGACACGCTGGGGACCATTCACATTTACGAGAAAGAGACCGGTACTCTCATGCCGGCCGCCAAGGTAACCCCGAACCCCATTGCGGAGCTACCGCTATTGCGGACGTCCGACGGGAAAGGCCTCATCACGTGGGCCGCGCTCCGCCGCTGTGCCATCGTGGTCAATGACCTCCGAACATCCGAGTTCCGGCATATCTATCACCCAATTCGGACCGAAACGCGCAGCGAGCTGGCATTGCCGATGATGGCCGGCGAAGATGTCGTCGCGGTGCTGAACATCGAGAGCTCGAAGCCGGATGTATTTGACCCGCATGTGGTGCGGACGCTGGCCCTGGCGGGAAGTCAGATTGCCCTCATGTGGCAGAACTTCATGTTCGGGAAGTACATCTGGACATGGAAGGAGCTGCTCAAAGCCGTTGATAAGAATCTGCAGCAATCTCTGACACGCATCGCCGATCTCGCTTCCCAATACGTCGATTGCGCGAGTAGCGACGTGTGGCGGTACAGGCCCGAAAGCGGAACCTTTGATGTGCATGGCGGAAACGTCAACACCAATGGCGGCGGGCCACGCCCCCAAGGTTGGAGCTACTACATTGCCAAGCAGAGACAGCCGGTGTTTCTGCACGGGATCCAGAGCCGCAAGGATTTCAGCGCTTTGGAATGGGATGGTACCGAGTGGCGCGCCGTCTCGAATGCCGCGCCGACCGAGCTCAACCCGGTGTGCGTCCAGCCCGGCATCAGCGCCCAACTCGGCCTGCCGATCGCGCATAGCGGCAAGTGCTTCGGCGTCTTGTGGGTCAAATTCGATGAGACGACGGCACTGGGCCACCTGCCTCCACCTGTCACCGAGATCAGGGCGCTCGAGGAGCTTGTCGGGCCTGCGGGACAGATCATGATGCGCGTCCTTCACGACGCGGCGTGAAGCTCACCAGGGCAGCCGGCGGCTGAAGTACTGCCGACTGCCGGCACGTTCCGGTCGGCGTTTGCCGTCGCTTGCAAGGAGCGGCGTGCGATCGCTGAAGCTCGCGCGGGGCTTCAAGCATGGGCCCACAGAACTTCGCCTCGGTGCGACAGACGCAGCATCCGCTCTAAAGCTGTGCAAAGGTCTATCCGTGATCGGTTCGTTCACGGGAGATTCGGCCATCCCACGCATTTATTGAGGTCAATGACAAGAAAGGGTCTCAGCGATTCCCGCTGACCGCAGAACCACCACAGAACCCCGCGTCGAAGGACCCGCCTAAGCATTGAATGAGTTGAGTTGCGGGGTGTCTAGGCCGCGAGTGCTTCCGAATTGCTCATGCACCTAAGCCTCACTGGTACGGACAGACCGCCATGGCCTGTCCCCGGACGAGCAATCGACCAGGAGCTGGAGCCTCCACGCTCGCTGCCGTCGACGGTGACGCTGCAAGCGCGGCATTTAGTCAAGAGTTAGGCAGCGGAGCGCTCCGATGTAGTTAGGCGGATACGCATCGACAACTCACCGACGTTGCCTGCCCGCACATCCTGATCGATAAAGTGCGCAGTGTACCAACACTCCGGAGTTGCTCACCTTGCAGCGTCTCGGTTGTTAGGGTTCACTTGTGCCACATCGAAGTTCTTTCGCAATTCTAGTCGCACGGTAAGTGTTCCACCTGTCCCGCCCGCAGCGGCAACAACCGTGAGCTCTTCGGCGACGTGCGCGGGAAGAATGTCTGCACGAATCTCGCGGACTTTCGCCTCAAGGTCACGAACTACCTCCTGCACCTGCGTGACGAGGGCTACACAGTCCTCCTTTCTCCGGAGGAGATCCGCGAGGCATTCCCGTACAGCACAGCGCATCCGGGCGACCGCTATCTCGATCTCGACCGGCCGTGCCACGATGATCCGAAACGGCGAACGTACGACACGCTCCTCTCCGACGAGACGAAGAAATCCATCGTCTACACCTTCGTTGCCGCCGTCTCTGGCGGCTCTTTCCCCGCGACCTTCTTTCCCCGCGACCTTCTTTCGCCGGCGCTCGAAGCCTCCGGCCACACCTTCCTCAAGAAGCGGATGGAGCGGACGCCGGATCCCGTTCAGCGCGAACTGCGGTTGCAGCAGCGCATCGAGCGAAGTGTCCACACCGCCGTCGCTACTGATTTCTCGGAGAAGGTCGCGCGCGCGAAGGTGCCGCAGAGCGAGTGGATCGACCTGCTCGCCCGCGCCATCCTGGAAGATCGCGCGTGGACGATCGATGACGTGCTGCTACGTCACGGCTTCGACGGCGAGCGTGAGGAACTGCAGCGCAGCCGTCACAAGATCTCGAAGGGGCTCATCGACAAGATGAGCGATGTCGAAAAGCGCTCCTTCGTCCTGGACGCGATGATCTCGGGCTGGAACAGCCCGCAGACGAGTGAAGGGAAGCGCGTCGTCTTCAAGCAAGCAATGACGCTCTTCGGCATCGACGTGCGCGGCATCGACAAACGCGTGCGAAATGCCATCGCGGAGAAAGCACGCGTCCGCGAGAAGGGTGCAGCGCAACCCGCCCGTGCTGTCGTGGCCCAGTAGGTCATCTCTCGATGTTGAGATTCTCGACCACCTCATCCGTCGCAATAGTCCGG
This sequence comes from uncultured Acidobacteriota bacterium, assembly GCA_963821585.1. Lineage (GTDB taxonomy): Bacteria > Acidobacteriota > Thermoanaerobaculia > Gp7-AA8 > Gp7-AA8 > QHVT01. The sequence continues at coordinate 1,017,557 of CAWGEI010000004.1, read as the reverse complement.
CCGCTTGGCGATCGAACACTGCATCGTCGTAAGAGCGACCATCGCTGCAAACAGACATCGCGTCATCAGGGTGGAATGATAACGGCTGTGGCGGCTCGATCAGGTGGTCTCTGTGGCAATAACGGGTCGTCCGGGCCCCTGGTTCGCCGCGCATGCAGCGTACGCGCTGGTACGGCGGACGGACGCCGCGCCCTATCCAGGTACCGAGCCTGACGACGATCCTTCGCCTCGCACTGGCGATGGACTGCGAGGTGGCTGAACTTATCAGCATCTTCGACAAAACAGACCTTCGGGTGCTGCCGCCGAAGCGAGAATGGGAAGGCTTCAACCGACGACCCCTCTTCCGACGACCCGAATATCTCCAGTCCAGACTTCGTTGCTGCTGAGGTGAGGCGTCAGACCAGCAGCGATGTTGGGGTCTCAGGGCTTACCGATGATGGCGTGGGTGCCGGCCGTCTTCTTTCTCGCAGCGCTCATCGATTACTCGACGGGTTCCTTGCAGGAGGTGCATATGGCTCATCACACCAGCACACGTGGGTTTCTCTTCTCGGTTGTTCGTTCTATCGGGTCGGTACTCACGAGCGTCGTCGGGAGTGCCCTGCTGATCTGACGCCTCGCCGAGTCCCTGCACCGGCGTTCGCGATCCGAACAGCTCGCGAAAACACGCGGCCCCGCGAAAGACACCTTCTGCTGCTGACCACGACAAGACAGTGGCGGTCAGGCGGGCCGTCCGCTCGCTCCGATCGAGCACGCTGAGATCGCCGCGTACCTGGCGATGTGCGGAGAGCCGGAGAAGGTCTCGGCCACATTCACGAACGGCCTGCTCGAAGTGCACCCTCCGAAGAAGAAACGCGCGAAGCCGCGCTCGATCAAAGTCGAAGTGAAGAAGCAGCCCGCGCCGGCCGGCGTAGGCGAGCTGATGGGGGGAACGCGCAGGTCTCGGCGTCGCGGGACCCCTCCACCAGGTAACACTTCAAAACACGGGCGAAGTAGCATGGCCGCGGGCGTCGTCCGCGCGGAGCAACAGACTGCAACAAACCAGCGACCATGTGCCCCGCTGAGTCTTCCTCTTGTCCCGCCGGCGCTACAATCCTGCGATCGCATTTCTTCGCCGGCGCCACATCAGGACGATCCCGTGACTCGAGCACTCCTTGCACTGCTTCTGACGTTCGCACAGCTTTCTGTCGACGCGGCGCCGCGCAGGCGAGCCGTGCGGCATCCTCTACCGGCCACCGCGCCAGCGGCCGTCGTGACAGCGGCACGTCAGACCGCCGAAGCGGCCTTGCAGGCGGGCGTTCCGGCGGTTCAGATCGCGGTGTCTGAGCGGGGGCAGATCGTCTACTCCGAGGCGTTCGGTGTGACCGACAAACAGAGCGCGACTGCGGCAACACCGCGATCGCTGCTGCAGGCCGGCTCGGTCACGAAGCAGTTCACCGCAGCGGCGATTCTCCGCCTGGCTGACCGCGGGGCTCTGACACTCGACGATCGCATCGAGAAGTTCGTCCCAGCGTTCAACCCGCGAGGAGCGACGATCACCCTGCGGCAGCTCCTCAGCCACACGTCGGGACTTGCGCGCGACTGGTTCCCACCCGGTCCGCCGTGGCCGAACCTGCTCGCGCCGATCACGCGTGAGCAGACCATGAAGGCCTTGAACGGCCAACCGTTCGCTTCCGCGCCTGGCACAAAGTGGAGCTACAGCAACGCCGGCTACATGCTCCTCGGCTATGCGATCGAATCGATCACGGGCATGGCGTACCCCGAGCTCATCCATAGCGAGCTCGCGTTGCCGCTCGGGCTCCTCGACACCGGCGTGTGCGGCACCGCCAACCTGCCGGTGCCGGAAGGGTACGGCCTGATCAACAACGCGACGTGGATCCGGCTCCCGTCACTCCACAACACCGTGGTCTGGTCGTCCGGTTCGCTTTGCTCCACCGCATCCGATCTCGCGCGCTGGGCGCACCTCCTCGCAACCGGCCACGTCATGCTCCCTGATTCGTACGCGACCATGACCACCCCCGCCCGATTCACGAACAACACCGTCGTGCCGAACGGTTACGCGCTCGGCGTGCACCGGCAGTCGTTGCAAGGACATCCGATCGTGTGGCACAACGGCATGATCGATGGTTTCCAGAGCCATCTCGTGTACCTGACCAATCAGGACATCGCCGTCGCCGTCCTCACGAACGGCTTCCCGGCCCCACCCGCCGGCGACCCGTACCACATCGCGGTGGCGGTCGCGAAAGCTGCGCTGGCCGCGCAGTAGGAGACATCCGTCCGTTATCCGCATTCGGTGCACCGATGATCCGCGAACGGTTCGACCGGGATGGGTGGGCGCTGGTTCCGCGCTTCCTCACAACACGCGAGGTCGAAGGCCTTCGCTCGGCGACCGACGAGCTGGCGTCGAAGGGTGCGCACCTCCAGGCCGACGCCGAGATCGAAGGCGCGCGGTACCAGGTGCAAACCGCGGGCGGCCGCCGAGGTGAGACCGCGATCGCGCCCGGGGCGCTGCGAAAGATCACGTTTGCGTCGTCCGCCAGCGAGGAGGTCGCCCTGCTGCGTAACGACCGACGGGTCGTGAAGCTCATGGAGTCGGTCGGTGTGACCTCGCCGCGCTGGATCGTGGATCAGATCAACTTGAAGGCGCCCATGGTCGGCACTGGCTTTCCCTGGCACCAGGACTCGGCGTTCGTCGCCTGGCAGCAGCGTGACTCGATCGCGAAATACGGCGGGGCGAATCTGGTGATCGCCCTGGATCGCGCGGACGAGGTGAACGGCGGGTTCGAGGTCCTATCGGGTACCCACGCGGGCGGCGCGGTGAACTTCCATTACGACACTTCCGACACCAATGCAGGCGTCTTCGACGAGAGCCGTCGAACGCTGATACCGCTCGATCCAGGTGACGCGGTTATCTTCCATCCGTACCTGGCGCATGGGTCGGGACCGAATCCCTCACCGCTTCAGCGCCGCCTCGTCGCACTGTGGTTCATCGGCGGGCCAGCCATCGCTCCGCGACGCGGGGTTCACAGTCCCGCTGCAAAGTGAAGCGTGGAACAAGGTCATGAACCTCGATCGCTACGACCTGCTGGCGCTGGCGCGCAAACCAGCGCCGGCGCGCCGCGGCCCACTCATGAATGATGCGCGCGCGGGCGGCCGTAAAACGGCTGCCCGCCGCAGTTCCTGCACTCACCGCACGATTCGTTCCCTTTCAGAGGTGAAAATCGCCGGCCGCTTCCGGCTGGTAAATCAGCGCGTCGATCCGCAGCTGGCGCGTGCCGCCGGGCATGTCCCAGTTGACGACGTCCCCGATGCGATATCCCAGCAAGGCAGTCCCCAACGGCGCGAGGATGGAGATCTTCCCCTTTTCATAATCAGCGTCGGCTGGAAAGACGATCGTGTACGTATGGCTCGTCCCGGATTCCAGATCCGTCACGCGAACGGACGAGTTCATCGTGACGACATCCGGCGGGATGTCCTGCGGCTGAACCTCTCCGCCCCGCTCGATCTCGGACGTGAGTTCCTCGAGCTCTGAGGGGTCTTCAATCGAAGTGGCAACGCTGCTCAGCAGGCGCATCAAACGCTGTTTGTCGAAGCTGCTGATGACCAGGTCATCTTTCGTCGGTGAGCCCTTGCGTCGTTTCACGTCTTCATCCCCACCGGCCTATCGAGCGTAGGAGCGGAGCTTTCTGTAGAGCGTCGCCGCACCGATCCCGAGCTGTTCCGCCGTCTTCGTGCGATTTCCGTCTTGGCATCGAGCACGGCCAGAATGTAATGACGTTCCACGTCCGCGAGCGGCATGGTGAGATCGGCCGATGACGGCCGCGGCACCGACAGCCGCACGTCCTCCGGCAGATCGCCGGCATCGATGCGGGTCCCATCGGTGAGCACGATGGCGTGTTCGATCGCGTTCTGCAGCTCCCGCACGTTGCCTGGCCACGCGTAGCGCAGCAGCTGATCCGCGGCGGCCGGAGTAAACCCGGTCATCGGCCGCCCGAGCTTTCGCGAAAGCTGTGCGAGCGTCCGCCGGGCGATCGGCAGGATGTCCTGCCGGCGGTCCCGGAGCGGCGGGATCTTCAGCTCCACGACGCGAAGTCGATAGTACAGATCGTCGCGAAATCGCGCCGCGGCCACGTCCTGCGCGAGGTCGCGATTCGTCGCGGCGATGACGCGGACGTCCACCTTGCGGCTCCGGTTCTCTCCCACGCGCCGGATCTCCTGCTCCTGAAGAACGCGGAGCAGCTTCACCTGCATGGATGCCGGTATTTCTCCGATCTCGTCCAGAAAGATCGATCCGCGATTCGCCGCTTCGAAAAAGCCGGGACGGTCCTGAGACGCCCCGGTGAACGATCCTCGGGCATGTCCGAACAGCTCGCTTTCGAGCAGGCTTTCCGTCACGGCCGCGCAGTTGACGGCGACGAATGGTCCCGTAGCCCGTTCGGATTCCTCATGGATGAGCCGCGCGACCCGTTCTTTGCCCACGCCGCTCTCGCCGGTCACGAGGACGCTCGAATCGACCCGCGCGAAGCGGCGCGCGAGATCGAGAGTGCGCTTCATCGAAGTGCTCGCCGCCACGATTCCGGATGGATCCAGAACGTCGCTCGCCGCGGTGTGCAGCGTTCGCACGTGACGCTGGAGCTTCTGCTCGGCGCTCTTGAGCGCATCGGCAACCTTCGTCAATGCGGCATCGAGTGACTCTTTGCCGTAGATCGCGATCTCTTCCTCGATCTCGTCGCCCCACACCGTGCGCGGCTGAGCGACGATCTGGCAGACGACATCGCCTTTCCCTCGGCACTTCACTTCTCTCGCGTAGATTTCGTCGCCGCGGCAGAAGCTCAGATAGCCGCTGGCGAACCCGGTGAGCGTCCAGCAGACCGGCATCTGCGCCTGACCCAGGTGCAGCAAATGTTGCTCGGCTTCGTAGCTGTCTTTCCAGACCGCCTCGACCAACGGACGGTCAGGCGTCCCTTCACCGGCGACCCGCTCGACGAGCGCGTGACCCATCAGCGTGAGCAGAGCCGATCCGGCATGGGTCCAGTCGCTCTCGGAATCCCAGGGGAAGTCGTGCCTCAGGTTCTCCGCGGTACGCCAACCCTGGGCAAACCCGAAACGCGTCAGAACGATCCGGGCGCCGCTTCCCCCGAGACCTTCGATGAGCTCCCTCCGAAACAAACCGACGGCGGTGGCGTCGAGCAGAATCACTCGCGACCCGCCGAACCGGATCACGCCGCCCTGCGGATCGAAGCTGAGCACTTCATCGAGATGAAGGTCGGCGGCTTTCATTCAGACACGATTCTATCGAGATTGCCGGCCGTGCCGATCGGACCTCGATCAAATTGATTCAATGACTCCCATTTTGAGAGCTTCCAAGCTTCAGGTAAGAACTTAATTCATTGTAAATACGAGGCTTACTGGATGGGCCGTCGATTGCTCTAAGGAGAGTCAGTCGGGTTCAAGCGGCGGAGCCACCAGGAGAGCTCGCGGCGCGGACGGTTCGTTCGCGCCTGCCTCTTCACACACGAAAGGACGGGTCATGGGAGTCGTGTTTCTACTCATTCGTTTCACCCTTGGAGGCTACTTCGCGTGGCAGGGCGCGCAGCATCTGAACGCCTACGGTCGCGAGCACCTCCTCGCCTACGCACAAAGCAGAAGCGTGCCGTTGCCGCTCCTGGCGGTGCCGCTCTCCGGTCTCATGCTGCTGGTGGGAGGCGTGTCGCTCGGGATGGGCCTCTTCCCCGCGACGGGGGTCGCGCTGCTGGTGGGCTTTCTCGTTCCTGCGGCGTTTGTGATGCACCCGTTCTGGCGCGTCGCCGATGCCGCCGCGCGTGCCGGAGAACGTTCCCGATTCTGGCGAAACGCGGCGCTCGCGGTGGCGACGCTGGCGCTCCTCGTCGTGCCGCAACCATGGCCGCTCACGTTCGTGAGCTAGCCGGTTTGAAAGGAGAAAACCGATGACCAGAGAACAGATTCTGATTACACGGGAAGACAAGAAACGACTGCTGCGGGTTCTGCCGCGGCTCGGAACGGAGTACGCCGATCGCGAGGATCTCGTGCTGCTCGGCGAGGAGCTGGCGAGAGCGGTCGAGGTCGAGCCGGAGGCCGTGCCTCCCGACGTGGTGACGCTCAACTCGACCGTGCGCGTGACCGACCTCGAAAACGGTGCGGAGCTGGACTACACGATCGTGATGCCGGGAGAGGCGAACTACGACGCCGGGAAGATCTCTGTTCTCGCCCCGCTCGGAACGGCCCTTCTCGGATATCGCGTCGGCGACGAAATCGAATGGGAAGTCCCGCGCGGCGTGCGACGGATCCGCCTCGACGCCGTGCTCTTTCAGCCCGAAGCGGCCGCGCACGAAGGAGCGGCGAGCTGAATGTCGCGGATGTTACGGAGCGGTGTGACTGAGGGCTGCGTGCAATCGCCCGGGATGCGGGATTGTTTGCGGGAGTGACGGATTCCGTGACGCGCAGGCCGCGATCCGCGCTCGCCGGATGGTTCGATGATGCGTACTTCGTTGCTATGGATGTTGGTGTGCCTCGTGTCGCTCGCCGTCGGCGTGCGACACGACATCCCCGTGTCGATGCCCGCCTCGCCGCCGGCGCTGAAGAACGCGGAGCTGCCGCCCTTCGATCGCATCATTCACCTCAACGTCGAGTATGACGACGCGCTCGCCGGGCAGCACGGCGATCGCGTCGAGGAGCTCGTCCGCGACGCGATCGCCATTCACAACGTCGAATGGTCACGCTACCGGCGCGAGTGGTTCGAGCTCGGCCGGCTCACGTTCCGTCCCTCCGCGCCGGATCGCGACGCGTCGTATGTGCTGGCGAAGTTCCTTCATCGAACCGTCGAGCAGCCGGACACGATTCACGTGAACCTTACCGGCCGCCCGCTGGAGGTCTACACGAGCGGAACGCACGTGATGCCGATCGGTGGCCTCGCCTATCGCGGCTCGGATGCGCTGGTGATCAGTGCCACGCCCGGCGTGACGGTAGAGCTGCTCGCGTACTACCTCTTCCACGAGCTGGGGCACTGCTGGGATGCATACGACATCCCGTTCCACGGCGGCGATACGACGTTCGGGAGCAAGACCCGCCTGACGTTCGACGTCGACGCGGGTAACGAAGAGATCATGGACGACTCGCCGGGCCCGCTCCCGCGGGGAACACCGCGGCGTGCGCCGATGGTGATCCGCGAGAAGCTCGCGCGTGCGCGCGCCATCGCTCGCGATCTGCCTGTCTACGGCGCGATCCACGATCTGCTCCTGCACGAGCCATCTCCTGCGAATCCGGTGTACATCGAAAAGAAGGGCGTGGTGCTCGCGAACGCGGGAGCGGATCGGCCGAGGATCGCGGATCTGCTGCGGACCTATGAGATCACGCAGCGGCAGCTCCGCGACGACGCGGGGGTGCGGCAGCAGATCGCGGAACACTACTGGCGCGCGAATGCCGCGATCCGGAAACACGACTACGAGACGGCCGATGCGGAGCTGCAGATGATTCGAGCGATCGGTGCATCCCCGGACGTACACATGCTCGTCGGCGCGGTCGAGAAGAAGGTGCGGCGGCGGAGGTGACGCAGGCCTCCGCCCGGAATCGGGCATAGACTGTCCCCGCATGAGCCGAGGGGGACGAATCGATCCGATCCGGTTTCCGGAAGGCGCATTCGATTCCGATGACCGGATCGACGTCGCCATCGCGGAATCGTTTCCGGCCAGCGACCCTCCCTCGTGGAACAGCGGACTGGAGCCGGGACCGCAATGGCGGATCGCCGAGATCGTCGCCGCGACGGACTTGAGCGACTGCTCGCGCAACGCGCTCGATCATGCGATCGCGCTTGCGCGCGCGACCGGCGCGGGGCTGACCGTCGTGCACGTTCGTGGAAACGCGCCGGATTACGACGATCTGTATCGCTCCGGCGTCCACCAGCCCGGCTCGCCGCCGCGGTACTCCGATCTCTATAGCGATGACCTCGACCCGAGCCTGCCGGCATATGACGGAGATGCGGCCGCGGCGGTTGTGCGGACGCATCACCACCAACTCGAGAACCTGCCGCGCGTGCGCGAAGTGGGCGTCGCCGGCCAGCCCGTCGAGGCGATTCTCGATGTGGCTCAACGCGCAGGCGCAGGGATCATCGTCATCGGATCTCACGGCCGTCGCGCAGTCGCCGGAGCCCTCCTCGGCTCCACGGCCGATGCCGTCATCCGGCGGAGCGGGCTCCCGGTGCTGGCCGTCCCTTGCGAAGCTCCGTGCAAAGAGGGCGGTGCGATCGTGGCGGTCCTCGATGAGCCGGATGCCGTGGAGGACGTCCTTCGCCGCGCCGCCGCGATCGCCGCTGCCTTGCGCGCGGAAGTGATTGCGCTCCGCATTCCGAACGACGGACAGGCCGGCCGCAAGCCTGAGCTGGTGGGCGCGACGATGGCCGTCATCGCGTTTCCCAGCAACGAAACCCGGATGGTGAGCAGGAGTGACGCGAACGTGCGCGCGCTGCTGCGCAGCAGGCTCTGCCCGGTTCTCGCGATCCCCGTGAAATGACTGCCGCCCCGGCTTCGTCGTGTGGTAAACACGACGGGTGATGGCGAGGCGACTCGTTCCACTTGTCCCTCTGGGGCTCTTTGTGGCGGCGCTTCGTTTCGTCCCTTCCGCGGCTCATGGTGCGCGTGTCGTGGAGCTTCCGTTCGGCGCCTCCGCCGAGCTCGGGATCCGGCTCTCCTTTCGTTTCGACGGACTCTCCATCCTTTTCGCACTGCTCATCACTGGCATCGGCACTCTCGTGTATGTCTACGGCGCGACCTACCTCGCCGATCGCAGAGACCTGCCGCGGTTCTGGGCGTACCTGACGCTCTTCATGGTCGCCATGCTGGGGCTCACGCTGAGTGAGAACCTCATCCTGCTGTTCGTGTTCTGGGAACTGACCAGCATTTCGTCGTATCTGCTGATCGGGATCGACCACGAGCGGCAGGAAGCGCGCGACGCCGCCCTGCAGGCTCTGCTCGTGACGGCCGGCGGCGGCCTGGCGCTGCTGGCGGGCTTCGTCCTCCTCGGCTCGATGGCGGGAAGCTTCGAGCTCTCGACGATCCTGGCGCGAGGCGACGCAATCCGCGCGCACGTGCATTACGTGCCGGCGCTGCTGCTCATCCTGCTCGGTGCGTTCACGAAGTCGGCGCAGGTGCCGTTTCATTTCTGGCTTCCGTCGGCGATGGAGGCGCCCACTCCCGTCAGCGCTTACCTGCATTCGGCCACCATGGTCAAAGCGGGCGTCTACCTGCTGGCCCGGCTCTCGCCCGCGTTCGCCGGGACCGAGGAATGGTCGACGATCGTCACTATCACCGGCGCGTTGACCATGGTTGCGGGGGCGCTTTTCGCGGCAACGTCCGTCGATCTCAAACAGATCCTCGCCTACACCACCATGAGTGCACTCGGCAGCATGGTCATGCTGCTCGGCCTCGGCACGCCGGCCGCCGTGCAGGCCATGATCGTCTACCTCTTCGCCCATGCCCTCTACAAGGCGGCCCTCTTCCTGGTTGCGGGGATCGTCGATCACGAGACCGGAACCCGCGACGTGACGCAGCTCGGCGGGTTGCGGCGAGCCATGCCGCTCACGGCGACGGCGGCCATCGTCGGCGCGATCTCGCTCGCTTCGTTCGGCCCGGTGCTGAGCTTCGCGGCGAAGGAGATGGTGGCCGCCGCCATCGGCAGCACCGGAGCGTGGCGCGTGCCGCTCGAGATCGCGGTCTACGGAAGCGCCATTCTTCTCACTGCGGCCGCGGCGCTCGTCGCGATCAGGCCGTTCCTCGGCGAGCGCCGGGAGACGCGCACGGAGGCCCATGATCCGGCGCCGTCGATGTGGGTCCCGCCGCTCTTCCTCGCAGCTGCGGGCGTTCTGATCGCTTTCTTCCCTCAGACGATCGCGGACGCTCTCCTCGCCCCGGCCGCGGCCGCCGTTCATCCCGGAGTCGCGCCGCTGCAGATCGTGCTCTGGCATGGTGTGAACACGCCTCTCGTTCTGGCGGCAGCGGCGACGGTCGCGGGCCTCGTGCTCTATCGGTTGCGACGCCGGTGGAGCGGTCTCGTCGCATCGGCCGGTCGTGTGACGGTGCTGCAGGCCTCGGCGTGGTATCGCGGATCTCTGCGCGCCATGATGGCTGTGGCGACCTGGCAGGCTCGCGTGCTCCAGAGCGGATATCTCCGCGTCTACGTGATGGTCATCCTCCTCACGCTCATCAGTCTGCTCGTGCTCGCGACGGTCTGGGGCGGCGCCGGTGTGACGATCGCCATCCACCGTGACAATTTTGCCGTGTACGAAGTGGCCGTGTCGGTGCTGATCGTCGCCGCGGCGTTCGTCGCGGTCTCATCGAAAACCAGGCTCGGCTCGATCGCCGCTCTCGGTGCGGCCGGCTATTCGATCGCGCTCACCTACATCATCTTCAGTGCGCCCGACCTGGCGATGACGCAGTTCGTGGTGGAGACGCTGACCGTCATCCTCTATGTCCTCGTCCTCTACCGGCTGCCGAAGTACAACCTGCTCACGGGACGGGGCGAGCGCGTTCGCGACGTGATCATCTGCACGATCTTCGGCGGAGTGATGGCCACGCTCGTCATGGCGGCCCAATCGGTGCCGGTCGATCCCACGCTGGCCTCGTTTTTCGAGGCAAACTCTCTCTCCAAAGGGCATGGACGGAACATCGTCAACGTCATGCTCGTCGATTTCCGGGCGTTCGACACGATGGGCGAGATCACCGTGCTCGCCATCGCGGCGATCGGGGTGTACGCGCTTCTGCATCTGCGGACGGCAGACCGGTCATGACGTCACTCATCTTCCGGACGGCCGCGCGCTACCTGATTCCCCTGCTGCTGCTGTTCTCGATCTTCACTCTGCTGCGCGGTCACAACCTGCCGGGAGGCGGGTTCGCCGGCGGACTGCTCGCGGCCACGGCGGTGGCGTTGTACATCTTTGCTTGGGATGCGGGCGCCGCCAAACGCGCCATCCCGATCGATCCGCATTTCGTCATCGGGATCGGCCTGACGATCGTGCTCGCGTGCGGCTTCGGGGGCATGGTGACCGGCGAACCGTTCCTGACGGGGAAATGGATCGTGCTCGGCAAAGACACCGCCATCGGCACGCCGCTGATCTTCGACGTCGGCGTCTATCTCGTCGTCTTCGGCGCGTCCGTGATGATGATGTTCTCGCTCACCGAACGGGAGGGGAAGGACTGATGCGCACGCTCCTGCCGATCGTGATCGGCATCCTCTACGCGGCGGGTCTCTACATGCTGCTGCGGCGCAGCATGGTGAAGCTCATCATCGGCCTCGGCCTCCTCGGGCACGCGTCGAACCTGCTCATCTTCGTGGCCGCATCGGGCCGCGGCCTCGTGAGGGGCGGCCCTCCGATCATCGCCGAGGGGAGTGCGAGCGTGACGGGACCGATGGCGGATCCGGTGCCGCAGTCTCTCATCCTGACGGCGATCGTGATCGGGTTCGCCGTTCAGGCATTTGCGCTGGCTCTCTTTCACCGCACCTACAAAGCGGTGGGGACCGACGACCTCGATGCTTTCACGACGACGGAGGAATCGTGAGCCTCCTGCTCGTCCTGCCCATCGTCATTCCGCTCGCCGCCGCAGCTGTGTGCATGATGGTCTGGAGATCGCGCAAAGCGCAGCGTGCGATCGCCGTCGTGACGTCCTTCGCTTTGCTCGCCGCGGCCATCGCGATCTTCGTGGCTGTGCGGAAAGAGTCCCTCCTGATGACGGCCATCGGTTCCTGGCCGGCGCCGTTCGGGATCGTGCTCGTTGCCGATCTCCTGTCCGCGCTGATGCTGGTGGTATCGGCGGTGATCGCGGTGGCCACGACGATCTACTCGCTCGCCGCGATGGAGGTACGCCACGAGCGCTTCGGGTACTACCCGCTCTCGATGCTGCTGATGATGGGCGTGAACGGGGCGTTCCTGACCGGCGACCTTTTCAACCTCTACGTCTGGTTCGAAGTGATGCTCATTTCCTCCTTCGTGCTCATGGTGCTGGGAGGGGAGAAGGCGCAGATGGAGTCCGGCATCAAGTACGTGACTCTGAACCTGATCTCGTCGGCTTTCTTTCTGACCGGCATCGGCGTCCTCTACGGCGTGACCGGCACGCTCAACCTGGCGGACATCGCCCGCAAATTGCCGGCGGCGGAGCAGCCGGCGCTCGTCGCGGCGATTGCGGTGATCTTCCTCGTCGCGTTCGGGATCAAAGCCGCGGTGTTTCCGCTGTTCTTCTGGCTGCCGGCCTCGTATCACACGCCGCCTGCCGCCATTTCAGCGATCTTCGCGGCGCTGCTCACCAAGGTCGGCGTGTACGCTCTGCTGCGGGTCTTCACTCTCGCTGTTCGTGCACAACCCGGAGTTCACGCACCGACTCATCCTCGTCATCGCCGGGCTCACGATGATCACCGGCGTCCTCGGAGCCGTGGCCCAGAACGAGCTCCGCCGCATCCTGTCGTTTCACATCATCAGCCAGATCGGCTACATGATCATGGGCCTCGGGATCTTCACTCCGTTCGCGCTCGCGGCGTCGATCTTCTACGTGCTGCACCACATCATCGTGAAGGCGAACCTCTTCTTCATCAGCGGGATCGTCCATCGCATTCGAGGGACGTACGAGCTGCGGCGGCTCGGCGGCCTGCAGACGCTCACTCCGCTCCTGGCGCTGCTGTTCTTCATTCCGGCCATGTCGCTCGCGGGGATTCCGCCGCTGTCCGGATTCTTCGCCAAGCTCGGTCTGATCCGCGCCGGGATCGCCGCGGGTGAGCTCGGGATCGTCGCCGCGGCGGTCGTGACGGGCTTCTTCACGTTGTTCTCGATGACCAAGATCTGGAACGAAGCGTTCTGGAAGCCGGCCCCGGAAGCCACGGAGCTTCCGGCATGGCGCGACGCCGCGCGGGTGATGATGGTCCCGGTGATCGCGCTGGCTCTGCTGACGGTCGCCATCGGACTCGGCGCCGGCTGGCTGTTCTCCGTGAGTCTCGAGGCGTCCGAACAGCTCATGCATCGGGAGGTCTACATGCGCCACGTTCTCAAGGCAGGATTGCGATGAGCGTTGCCCAGGCATTTCTCTGGAACGTGCTCCTGGCGGTTTTCTGGGCGCTTGCTTCAGGACGGTTGACGCTCGGTTCACTGGCAACGGGCTTCCTGGCCGGTCTGCTCGTCCTCTTTCTGACGCGGCGGGCGATCGGAGCGGAAGCCTACCTGCTCAAGTTCCCACGCACGATCCACCTGCTCCTGTACTTCCTGTATGACCTCGTCACGGCAAACCTGCGTCTGGCCCGCGATGTGTTGAGACCGAAACACGACCTCAAGCCGGCGATCATCGCCATCCCGATGGACGCGGAGACGGACGGGGAGATCACGCTCCTGGCGAGCCTCATCGCGCTGACGCCGGGCACGCTGACGCTCGACGTATCGCGGGATCGGAAGACGATCTTCATCCACTCCATGTACGCGGAGGACGTCGAAGAGGTCCGCAGGCAGATCAAGGAAGGGCTGGAGAAGAAGATCCTGAGGGTAACGCGATGACCATTCTCGTGATCTGTTCCGCCATGCTCTCACTGGCGCTGTTGCTGGCGTTCGTACGGTTGGCCATGGGACCGTCCGTCGCGGACCGGGTCGTCGCGCTCGACCTGATCGGCATCATCTCGGTCGGCATGATCATCCTGTACAGCGTGGCGACGGGGTTGACGGTCTTTCTCGACGCGGCCATCACGCTCGCTCTCGTGAGTTTCGCGGGCACGATCGCCTTCGCCAGGTACATGGAGCGGAGCGCGCGGCGATGAGCATCCTCACCGGGACGTTTCTGCTTCTGGGGAGCTCTCTGCTGCTGCTCGCGGCGGTCGGAGTCCTGCGCATGCCCGACGTCTACACACGAATGTCCGCGTCGTCGAAAGGCGTGTCGCTCGGAGCCGGCCTCCTCGCCATCGGCCTCGCCCTCCACCTCGGAGAGTCCGGGGTCACCACGCGCGCGCTTCTGCTCATCCTGCTGTTCTTCCTCACCGCGCCGGTCGCCGGGCACATGCTCTGCCGCGCGGCGTACCTCAGCGGAGTCGAGCTCGCCGAAGAGACCTTTCTCGACGAGATGCGCGATGCGAATGAAGACGTCCCCGGAGACCAAGGGCCTTGAGGTATGACACACGTGAGGGAAACGCCAAGGTCTGCCGCCGTAGGCGGCGCGAGGGAATAGACCCCGGCTTCAGCAGTCCTTAGGGAGCGCCGCCGTCCCGGCGGCTGGCCGGGCGGAGTCCCCGCCGCCCGGGGCACTCGGGAGAACGCACCCCGTCCACCCCAGGGGTGGCGGCGCGGGACGCTGATCAATTTCGAGAAGGCATAAATTCAGTTCTCAAAACCGTTCAGTCAGCCCCAAAGGGCGTTCAGTCAGCCCCAAAGGGCGTTAAGTCAGCCCCAAGGAGCGTTAAGTCAGCCCCAAGGAGCGTTAAGTCAGCCTCAAGGAGCGGTAAGTCAGCCCCCAAAGGGCGTTAAGTCGGCCCCAAAGGGCGTTAAGTCAGCCCTCAAAGGGCATTAAGTTGGCCCCAAAGGGCGTTAAGTCAGCCTCAAAGAGCGTTAAGCCAGCCCCCAAAGGGCGTTAAGTCGGCCCCAAAGGGCGTTAAGTCGGCTTTAAAGAGCGTTAAGTCGGCCCCAAAGAGCGTTAAGTCGGCCTCAAAGAGCGTTAAGTCGACCCCAACGGGCGTTCAGTCGGTCCCAAAGGGCGTTAAGTTGGTCCCAAAGTACGTTCAGTCAGCCCCCAAGAGCGTGAAGTCAGCCCTCCCAGTACGTGAAGTCAGCCCCTGGGCACCGCGCACTGCCGGAAGTAGGGGTTGATTGCAGTCCGGAGGTCCTGCATACTCGCCCCGGAGCTCAATCCTTTCCCTGGAGACCCTTCCCTTGTCCCTCCGTTCCCTTTTCCTCTCTCTTCTCGTTTTTGCCACCCTCACCGTTCCCGCGCATGCGGTCTGCGTCGCGGCCACCGGCGCGGACTCCTCACCTGCCATCAATCTGGCGCTGGCGAACGCCGGTGTGGGTGGCAACGTGTATCTCTGCCGTTCGACGATCTACTACATCAAGAGCCCGATCCGCTTCGCGCACGCGAATCAGATGCTCGCCACCGAGACGTTCGACACGGGCAACACGGACCTCAGCCAGCGCGCGCGCATTCACATCAATGATGCAAGCCTGGTCACCGCGGTCATCGGGCACGACGTCCCCGGATCGTGGCTCAAATGGATCTCCATCGACGGCTCGGCGTGGTGGCTCGGCAACGTCTACCAGAGCCTCGGCGCACTGCTCGACTTTGGGGGCACGGTCACCACGTCGGCGAACGGGCGCACGCAGGAAATTCATTCGTGCGAGGTTCTGGAGCCCCGCGGCTGGACTTCGCTGCTTGTGTCGGCCGGAACAGGCGGCTGCACGGGTGTGAAGGTCACGAACAACGACATCGGTCCGTCGGGTCAGCCGTACGGCGGCTACTGGGCTGACGGCATCTCGTATCAGTGCCGCAATGGCCTCGTAACGGGCAACTACGTCTGGGACGCCACGGACGGCGGCATCGTCGTCTTCGGCGCGCCGGGATCGCTGATCGCGGATAACCGCGTCGAGGCGATCAATCGTCCGGCGCTGTCGGCCATCGCGTTGATCGACCCGAGCGCGGGCGTGGGCATCTTCCAGACGCCGGCGGGCGACGGCGACTATCGTGGCACCGAGGTCTATCACAACTGGGTGAGCGCGACGGGCGCATTCATCAAGGTCGGCATCGGCAGCGGCCCATTCCTCTGGTGGCCGTCGTGCAATGACGGCGCACGGAATGACGGCGCATTGATTCACTACAACACCGTCACCGGGAGCTATATGGGGTACGGCTATCCAGTGGACGGCGTGCGCAACTGGCGGATCGAGAACAACCTCGACGATGCGACGCACGTGTACAGCAACCGCCCGAGCTATCCCTGCACGGGCCAGATTGCGATGCCGGGCCGCTTTCAGAAGTACGGCGCGCGTTCGCAGGTGACGTACAGCGGCAATTCCCACACCGAGGTCGAGGCGCCGCTCAATGGCGCTGTTGGGCTTACATACTGAGGCGGGTTCGGAAACGCCTTTGAGCCACCGCCTCTCCCTACACGCTGAAACTGTCGGCGGGCTGATATCCGGCCCGCCGGCTCCGCGTCGAACAACGCCTGGCGCACGAGATCGGCGCGACGTGGCGCATCCAGACGGGTGAGGACGGTCACCGACATCCGCCGCGGCGAAGCGACGTTTCTGGTCGCCGCCGGAATCTCGGCGCCACCACCGTCCAGCCTCCCTCTTGCGGCGGGACTCGTCGCCAGTCTCATCGCTCCCGTGCTGCAGCCGCTGTCGCTCCCGTTCGCCTTGGCCCGCTCCGTGAGCCGGACGCTCGTGCAACTCCGCCCGGAGGTGACGCTTTGGATATTCACTGGCTGCGGGTAAAGCTCATTCCGACGGCCTTGTTTATCACCAGAACCCTGACAACCGCTCGAACGCGCGCTGGCGCGTGGCGTCCGCCAACGAAGAAGGATTTTGGATCTTGCGAGATGGAAAACACGATCTCGCGTTGGTTGGCGGAGATGTTTTCGACGGAAATATCTATCACCAGGCTCCGGGAACTCGAGGCAATGCCATGTGGCGGATCGACTTTGTCTCGGGGAGCGGGGTCGGCCCGCGATTTCTGCCGGAGTCAGAAGTTGTCGAAGCCATCACCTGGTCCACCGAGAAAATCGAGCCGCGTGGAGAGCGCACGAGAGCTTTCGATTCGACTGATAACGGAACCAGCAGCCCTGTCGAGGATGTCCTGAAGGTGGAGTTGAGCAATTCAGTCGAATCAAACTGGAACGCTTCGGACTCCATCTCCAACTCGATTTCCCATGAGATCGGAATCAAACTGAGTGCAGAGAAGAAGTTCGGCACAGGAAAGATTGGTGTCGAGACAAGCTACAGAGCTACGGTCGCGACAGAGAAAGTGCAGACAACCGCCAAAGGCGGAAGGCACACGGCAGAGCTATCGCTGACGTTCGAGAAAACAGTAACCGTGCCGCCCAAGACGAACATGCAAATGGAGGTCATTCTCGAGCCCCGTACCGTCATTAGCCAATTCCAGGCGACGGTGCTTACCCGTTACGCCGAAGGCACCGAAGACAGGCGCGTGGTCAAAGGGACGCTGGAAGTGAAAGATTTCGTCACGAAAACACGGCTTACAGAGAGCCCATACGTTCCGTCCGGCGGCGTTTGAGGGACGTACAATCGACGGATGTCTCCGCGCGCTGCATGATCCTCTCGCGGCTCCAGCAGCCGCCCGACGACGACACGGTGCGTACCGCGTGGCTGTGCTTTCCCGGGGCGTCCGTCCGGAAGGAGAAGGGGGCCTGGCTGGTGGCGGGACCGGACTTGCGCGCCGGCGCGCAAGCCATCCTCGGGCCAGTGCCGGACGGCAAGGCGGAGCAGGCGGCGGAGACGCCGCTGTGGCCGAATGGCCCCGCCGAGGCGGTTCACCGTTCTCATGTGGCGGTGGGCTGCACAGCGGAGGGAGGCCCTGTCCAGCAGGCGTTCCTCCTGACCGCCATCGTGGTCTCTGTGCTCTCTGTGGTGAACGATCTCTTCATCGTGGCAGACACGAAGGGGGCCGCTTCACCACAGGCCCCACCGGCGGCAGCCGGCCACCGTTGACGAAAGAGTGAAACGTAGGGCGTGGCTTCAGCCCGCCTCCCTCGTGTGAACGCGGCAGGCTCACAAGAGCCTCCGCCCCGCACGTGGGAGAGTCCGGAGTCACCACGCGCGCGCTTCTGCTCATCCTGCTGTTCTTCCTCACCGCGCCGGTCGCCGGGCACATGCTCTGCCGCGCGGCGTACCTCAGCGGAGTCGAGCTCGCCGAAGAGACCTTTCTCGACGAGATGCGCGATGCGAATGAAGACGGCACAGGCTGCGGGTAGGGAACACGCCATCTGCGTCACTCCTAGAGCAACCGCATCATCATGACAAACCGCAACGACGACCTTGGTGGGTACGACCAGGCGTTCCAGGTGCGCCAATCCGACGTCAACGCGCAGCTGTTCTGGCTGTGGGATGACCGGCACCTGCCCGAGAGAATCGACGAAGCCAACCCTTTCGGGTGGTCGCTGAACTGCGGCGTGAAAGCGCCGAAGGTGCATCTTCACGCCGACTTTCCGTCGCAGGCCGGTCAACGTCTGGTGCTCGAGCTCTTTCTCGACGGCGGCAAGCTCGTGGCCCCGGGCGGGACTCATGAGATCGCGAACTGGAAGATCTCGTTCCGCGCCGCGATCGCGCACGAAGCCGTTTCGCACGGCCACATCCACCGCCACCGCCACCTTCCGCGGGAAGTGCGCGACCGGCTGCTCGAGCACCCGGAAAACCGCTTCGGCATCTGGCATCTCTAC
This sequence comes from uncultured Acidobacteriota bacterium, assembly GCA_963821585.1. GTDB lineage: Bacteria > Acidobacteriota > Thermoanaerobaculia > Gp7-AA8 > Gp7-AA8 > QHVT01. Next base: position 999,143 of record CAWGEI010000004.1, on the reverse strand, counting down.
ATCACGCTCGCGCACGGCGGCGTGCGCGGAAACCTCGACGCCGGGCGCAGCAGACTGCCGAACCTGGGCGCCGAGGACCTCGACATTCTGGCGACGCTGGTCGAACAGCACCTCCGCAGGAACCTCGGACATGAGCACGGCATGCACCTCGGCTTTACGCCGACGTTGAAGCCGGGATTCGCCGACGAGGCGGCGGGCGGCGAGAACTGGTTCCGCCCGACGCTCGTCGACCACTCGATCACCTTCGAGGGCAGCGGGAACGAAGAGCACAGCACGCTCAACTACATGATGATGACGCGCAACCGTCCCCGGCCGACCGGCGCCGGGGCGGGCGTCATCCGCGCGTCGCGCCAGCACTTCGGGCACAGCCGCATGCGGCTCGCGCAGTCCTTCCTGATGGAAGACACGCTCGTGGGCCGCATCCATCTCGACTTTCCCGGAACGCAACTGCGGCGCCGAACCGATCGTCCTCATGACAACCAGTGGCACTGGCGCGTCGAGCGCCACTCGCGCGACGGCGGCCGCGGCCGCGGACCGGTCGGTTGTCCGCCGAACCAGGTGTGGGAGGGACATGCGATCGAGGCGCCGACGCGCGCGGTGCAGGCGAAAACGGCGAACCATCCCGTGTACGGCCACAGCGCGGAAGTTCTCTTCTTCTGTCTCACCGACTGGCGCTTCGTTTCCGACTGCCCGCAGTTGAACACGCTGACGGGGATGCAGGTCACCGGGGAGGTTTTCCTCTACATCACCGTCGTCGACAGCAAGCTGCGCGTCCACCCCGAGGGCGAGAAGAAGGAACTGTCGTATCGCAGGGGGACCGAGCGCTGGATCGGCGAATGTCCTCTCTACCGCGATCTCTTCCGCAAATGCGTGCAGAACACGGCGGAGAACGAGCTCGCCGCCGTAAACACCGGAATCGCGAATCTGAAGAACGTGTGGACCGGACTCGGCGTCCACGTCCTCCCCGGCGCAAAACACTTTTCCTTCAAGAACGCTGGAGCTCCGATGGTCGACGGGTTCGTCAACCTGGCCATGGAGATCTCCTATCGAGGCACGGACGAGGAGTTGTCATGAGAACGTTCATCGACGGGGAGGTCCAGTGGAGCGCGGCCGAGGATGAGGCGGAGTTGTCGCTGACCTGGTCGTCGGAGCTGATGCAGAGCCACGCCACGGGACAGGTCATCGACGGGAGCGGCAACAAATCGGTGGTCGCGATTCGCGACGCGCACGGCGAGCCGATGGTGTTCTCGGTCGGCGACGACGGCGATCTCTACGTCATCGTGCGCCGGCGAGGCCACGCCACGGGCTGGGGAGCGTTCGATCTCACCGGCAAGCTCGGCGTGCTGGTGGAGAACGTTGCCGTCGGACAGGAGGCGAGCGGCGCGTTCACGATCGTGTTCGTCTCGCGCGGCGACCATCGCGTGTATACGACGCGCGCGCTCACGAACGACGCGGGCGCGGTCGACTGGGAGAACTTTCATCAGTTGTGGAAGGCGCGCGCGGCGAAGCAGGTCGACGAGGTGACGTTGCTGCAGGCCGGCGCGAGCCAGATGCGCGACGGCGGCGGACGCGAGATCGGCCCCCTCGTGCTGCTCGCGGCGAGAGAGGGCGGCGACCAGCATTACTATCAGGTCGACGTCGACGTCGAGCGCGAGCCGCAACCGTGGAAACGGCTGCAACTGCCGGTGCAGGCGAATCAGATCCTCGGCGTGCAGGTCGGCAAGCGAAAGAGCGGCAGGACCAGCCCCGGCGACGGCGTGTACGTGTTCTCGCGCCTCCAGGAGGTGCGCCATCTGCACTTCACGACGATCCCCGACCGGGAGGGCAACGTGCGCAGCGTGCAATTGCCCGTACCGCCCGGCATGACGTCTTTCGCCGCGCTGCCCGAAGGTGAAGAGCGGGTCACGGGCCTCTACTACGCCGGCGATGGATTGCACTATCTGCCGCCCGCGCTGCAGGAGCGCGAGAACACCGACCCCCGCACGCTCACGCAGATCGCCGCGCCCTCGGCGGTGTCCGGTTTGCGCGGTCTCATCGCGCGCGACGACGAGCGATCGATCGCGCTCTGGGCCGTGGACGCGCAGAAACAACTGCGCTACGTCATCGGCAGCAAGGGCGGCGCATGGGAGCCGCCGATCGTCATCTGCCGCGACGTCGTGCAGCTCGCGCCGATCCGCAATCAGGTGCAGGCCACGAACGATCTCGTGGTCATCCAGAGCGGAGGGCGGGTCCGCCGCCTCGCGCAGGATCCGGCGACGACCGTCTGGCACGACCAGGACATCCCGGTGCAGGACACCGGAAAGCTGCAGACGTTCGATAGCTACACGACGCAGATCACGGTGACCAGGGCGGACGAGCCGGTGCGCCATACCGCGTTCCAGCTGACGGCTTCGGAGTGGTGCCAGGTCGTCATCGACGGCGTGGCGCATCAGCTCGGCGACCGTGTCCCGCTCGCGGTGAAGACGGACCTGCAGGGGCGTATCACGATCATCCGCAGAGCGGAAGGGATCGCGCCGCCGATCTATCGCATCGAAGGCGGAGGCCTGCGCGGGCGTGTCACGGTCAATCCCGCCCAGAAGGTCGCCGACGGGCTGAAGCGGCTGGAGACCGCCGACGCGATTCGGGAGGAGAAGCGGCAGAACGGGAAGCCGCTGGTCACGCGCACGCTGACCCCGGAGCAACGCGCCGAAGCGGCCGACGGCGTGAAGCAGTTGAACGGCGTCGCGCGCAACCTGCCGCCCGACGGCAGCGTCTCCGCCGGCTATCTCCGCGGCGTCGATCTCGCCGCTGGAGGCCAGCTTCCGTGCTGGGGCATGAGCATCACCGATGACGACGTGCGGTTTTTCGAAGGAGACGCCGCGGCCGCGATGATGCGGGACGCGCTCAGCACGGCCGCCTTCTTCGAAGAGAACGACGCCGACTGGGGCGTGCTGCGCAAGATCGCCGGCGACGTGCTGGTGTGGCTCCGCAACGCCGCCGAGGCCGGATTCCGCTTTCTCGTCCGCAGGATCGACGACGCGTGGCAGTTCATGGTGCAGATCGGCGACGACGCATTCCGCTTCGTCATCAACTGCATCGGCCACGTCTACAACGCCGTCAACTCCGTCCTCAAGAGAGCCCTCGGCCTCGATCTCAACGACATTCTCGACTGGGTGGGCTTCCTCTTCGACTGGGACGACATCCTGAAGACCCAGTCCGTCATCGCCAATGTGGCCCGTCAAGCGATCCCGTACGCCGGCTCGCAGATCGAGCTCCTGCAGCGCGAGATCGACAGCGCGTTCAACGACTTCCTGAAGATGGTGGACGGCATGAAGCCCCTCGGCCGCGAGCCCGGCACTGTCAGAGTGCGCGAGGAGACCGAAGCTCGCGTCCACGACAGGCTCCCCGAGAAAGGGAAGAAAGGGCTCGAGTTTCTGACCAGGAGCCCGGCAGGCGGTTTCGCCGGATATCAGATGCAGTACGGCGGTGTGTCGCAGGGCGGAGCGGGTCTCACGATGCAGGTCGATGCAGAGACCAGCGACTTCTTCGAGAGGACTCTGCTTCCGTTCCTGGAAAGGGTCCAAGGGGACATCCAGGAACTGGGGAAGGATCTCGGGGCCCTCTTCACCGGGGGAGGGATGACGCCCGACGCAATCATCCAGAAGCTCGGATCGACGGCGCTTCGCAACGTGGTGGAGGCGATGCAAGTGCTCCTCCAGGGCATGCTCGAGGTGTTCCGCCAGATCCTCACGCAGTTGCAGCAGCTGATCGACAGCGAGCCCGAGATCCCGTTCCTCTCCACGTTCTTCCGTCACATCACGCAAGGCCGGAAGGCGACGCCGCTGGAGGCCTTCGCGCTGATCGTCGCGATTCCGGCCACGGCCGCGTTCAAGATCGTGACCGGCAAGGCGCCGTTCGCCGAGGGGACGGGAGGCCTGGACACGGACGGCCATGTCGCGTTGTTCCGGAAGTTCCAGCAGCCGGAGCTCGCGGATGCCGGCGCGGCCAACGCGTTGCGCGCGTATTCGCTGATCGGCGGCGGGATCAGCGTCGGCGCGTCGCTGATCAGCGGCTCGCTGGACGCGGCGATGGTCGCGCTGGGCGGCAAGAGACCCGGATGGATGAGCGTGTTCTTCGACCTCGCCCAGATCGGTTGCACGGTGCCGGTGGGGAACTGGCGGTTCGGACGGGTGGCCGGGTGGGGGGTGCGGTGGTTCGGTCCGCTCCGCGGGTTGTACGACATGGCCGCGCCGCTCGAGTTGATCTTCAGCGGCTTGTTCCAGATCTTCAACGCGCTCGTCAAGAGCGTGTTCGACATCGTGAAGTTCTTCCAGGAGGTCGGTGGGCGGTGGGAAGTCGTCGTATGGAGTGCGTTCGAAGACCTGCTGGCGGTCGTCACCGCGGGTTTCGCGGGTGGCGGCAAGATCGCCCCCCCGGGCCCATACAAACTGGCCCTCGCCGGGCTCGCCGCGGCGGGGACGGTCGCCCGCAGCATCGTGGGAGGAGGACGCATCATGTATCTGGCCTACCAGCCGCACAACCCGTGAGACGTCACGGTTTCGTCTTGCGCACGATTTCGACCGAGCACGGCGCGTTGGCCGCCACGTAGCTGGCGACGCTGCCGAGAAGAAACCGGCGGGCACGCGTCAGACCTCTGGATCCGAGAACCACCAGATCCGCTCCCCAGCGGCCGGCATGGTCCACGATCGCCCGCGCTGGATTCCCCTCGATGGTCCGGTCGTCAGTCGTAAGCCCCGCCTTGCGGAGAGTCGTGGCGGCGCGCGCGATCGCGGCGCGTGCCGGCGCGGCCGCGCCCTCCCGATACCGCCGCCGGAAATCCGCGGGGATGCCGCCGCCGGCGGCGTTGCTCGGCAGGGGAGCGTCGAAGACCGAGACCAGGCGAAACACGCTCCCGTCCGGCCACGGCCGTGCGGCGACCGACTTCACCGCGTGCTTCGCACCGGGCGAACCGTCTACTGCGACGATCACCTTCATCGGCCGGCACTTCTCAGCGTCCATCTGTCTGTTCTCCGTCGTCGTTCGCGCGGGTCGGGAACGAGTGCACGGGGAACACTACCGCACGCAGAGCGCGAGCAGCGACAGCGCGACGTTTTCGGCCACGCGCAGCGGCTCCACTCGACTGTCGAGGAGGGCGCCGAAGCATCCGCAATCGGCGCCGCCTTTTCCCTGCACCAGGAACCAGGCCAGGCCGGCCGCGAACAGCAGCAGCAGCACCGCCGCCGCGCTCGCGGCCGTGCGGCGGTACGGGCGGATCAACAGACCCGTGGAGATCAACAGCTCCACGAACAGGATGCCCAGGGCCAGCGGCCAGGCCCAGCGCATGGCGATGCCCAGGGTCTCGAGCTGAAAGGCGAAGCCGGCCGGGTCGAGCACCTTGCCGGCCACGCTGAGGCCGAACACCATCAGCAACACGACCCAGGCCGCGCGGGAGAACAGAGGCTTCATCCGGCGACCTGCTGGAACAGATAGATGAACCCGAGGCGGAAGCCGTGGAAGATGAGCCAGGCGCCGGAGGCGATCGTGGCGGCCGTCTTCGGACTCAGCTTCTCGCTCTTGTGTACGGCGATGGCCAGCACGAACACGAGCCACAGGTCGAACAGGTTCACGGTGTCTACCATGGCCTGGAAGGCGGGGCTGCCGTCGCGGAAGAGCAGTCCCAGGCCCACGGACGGCTGCAGACTCTCCGGACCGCTGATCGAGCCCAGTCCGCGCAGGGTCAGCAGGATGAAGGTGAAGATCGCCTTCAGACCATAGATGAGCCATCCGTAGGCCGCGGCCACGAAGAAGTTCGCGAACCGGCCCAGGTGTCCCATAGACAACGAGACGAGATAGAGCAGGCCGGCCATTACGGCCACGACCAGCATCGGAGTCACCACGCCGCCCGCGTATTGCATCCACAGGCGGCCGGCCAGGAGTCGTCCCGGCTCGTTGATGTACTCGGCGGCGACGCTGTCCGGCAGCGTGCGCAGAATGGCTTGCAGGACGTAGGGCAGCTGCGCGCGGATCAGGACGATCTTGATCAGCGCCAGCACGGCCAGCGGAGCGAGGGCATAGGAGGCCCGCAGTCCCGGCGCGAAAAAGCGATCCGGGTATCCCACCGTCTGCCACAGGCCGTGCAGAGCCTTCGTCCAGTGGTTGCGGTCGTCCGTGGAAGGCGGCAGGGACGCGGTGGAAAGGGGATTATCGAATGTGGTCATGAGGTCATCCTTGGCCGAGGGTCTCCAGGCGGCGGGAGCGCCGGCCCGGTGCGACGATGTCGAGGAACACGGATTCCAGGTCCGTCCGCTCGCCGCTGGTGGAGTCATTGATCTCCAGTGCCTGAGCACGGAGTGTTTCCCGATTGCCGTGCAGCACGATGCTGCCGTGGTGAATCAATGCGAATTCCGAACAGAGATCCTCGAGCAGGGGCAGGATGTGCGAGCTGACCAGCAGCGCCGCGCCCGCGCCCCGCAACTGCGCGAGGATGTCTTTCATGGTGTAGATGCCGAGGAGGTCGACGCCTTCGAACGGCTCGTCGAGGACGAGCAGCTTCGGATCGCCGATGAGCGCGTTGGCGAAGGCGAGCTTCTTGCGCATGCCGGTTGAATACGTGGCGATCGGCCGATCGAGAGCATCCGTGAGCTCCAGCGCCGCCGCGAGCTCGCCCATCCGCCGCTCGGCCGCGGTCCTGTCGATGTCGAGGATTCCTCCGGTCCACGACAACTGTTCACGCCCCGTCAGGAGCTCGAACAGCGGCAGCGTCTCGGGCATGCAGCCGAGGCTCCGTCGCGCGGTGAGGTCGTCCACGGCGTTGCGGCCGGCCAGGACGATCTCGCCCCCATCCGGGCGAGCCAGCCCGCACACGATGCGGAGCAGGGAGGACTTGCCGGCGCCGTTCGGGCCGACCAGCCCCAATGCCGTTCCCGCGGGGACGGTGAGAGAGACTCCCGACAGAGCCTGTACCCGGCCATACGACTTGGTGACGTTGCGGATCTCGATCATGGGAGCACCGATTTGAGGATGTTCTCGCGGTGATGCCGTAGCAGCAGCACCGCGGCGCGCGACAGGGCCGCGCGCAGGAAAACGGTCAACAGGAGGAGCGCACCTCCGAGAATGGCGAGGAGCGGAGCGGCGATGCGGCCGCGGTCGTACAGCACCGGGATGCCGATGGCCGCAGCCAGGAACAGCGTGCAGGCCAGACCGGTGACCACCGTGGCGGTGGGGGAGGTGTAATCCCCCGAGATCCGCCGCGGATCGACGCCGCGGGGAAACAGGCTGCTGATGACGCGTCCGGCCGCAGCCAGCCACAGCGCGAATGCGATCTCCATGGCCACGATGAACATGCGCACGGGCCACGGCTTCGGGATCGTTCCGGCGACGGACATGGACGCCCAGCCCACGACGAGCGAGACCAGCACCAGCGTCCACAATGCCCGCTCCTTGGCCGCGAGCACGTCGTTGGGATCGATGGGCAGCAGCCAATGGCTCTGGAATCCGGCGCCGTCGGCGCCGAACAGGTTGCTGAAGAAGGCGGACGACAAAAGAAGCGGCAGCAGCGAGACCGCGACCGCCGGCATCAGTGGTCCGTTCGGCCGGAGTCCGGCTCCCAGAACCGCGAACAATGCCATGCCGAAGAGCCAGAAGCCGAGCAGCCGTCCGGAGCGCAGCGCGAGCAGCAGCTCCCGCGCGTACGACGCGAGGCGCGGGTTGCGAGAAGAGAGCAACGGCGTCAGCAGGCGCCCGAGGGCGACCGGCCCGGCCACGAACGACGCACTGTCCGCGGACTCGTGACGCAGGGATAGCGCCGTTTCCAATGCCAGCACCGCCGCCAGCGGAAGCAGGACCATCCACGCCCGCGGAAATCCGGGCAACGCGGCCGCGAACGTCGCGCGCAGGACCGGCACGAGCAGGCCGACGATCAGGGCCAGGAGTGCCGTCCAGACGAGCATCCTGCCCGGAGCCGGGAGAAACCGCGTCACCGCGGCCGCGCTCGACGACGTCCAGGCCATGAGGAACAGCACCGCAATGAGGGGAAGGGCGCGAGCCGGATCCATCCAGGCGGTGAGAAACGCAATTGCCGGAAGCAGCACGAGAACGGTCACCGCCGACTGGCGGCCGGCGATGTGCCGGGCCGCGATCGTCCCTGCCGCCTGGGCGCGCGTGCGCCCATGCATGCGCAGGGCGTCGGAGATGCGCCGCCCCACGGCGATGTGACCGGACAGGAAGCAGGAGGCAAAGACCGCGCAGCACGTCGTCCAGGCCACGAAGGCCAGGATGCTGCTGGTCCGGAACGGCTGAGTACGAGCGAAGCGGCCGAGCTCCGCGGCCGAGGAGGTGATGTTCAGCAATACGGCCGCGGCGAGGAAGGCGACCACCAGATTCGGCCGCGCTTCCCGCCGCAGGGCCCGGAACAGGAGCTTCCAATCCAGCGCCACCGCGCGGATTACGCAAGAAAGGGGACTCTCAGGCGACGACACCTGGGTCGGAACCAACGCGATTCCCGCCTGACCTTGCACCTGAGAGTCCGTGAACATTAGTAGCAGTAGGCGTAAGACGCGCCCGTGGCGACGGCCAGGGCGGGCAGGTTGCCGGTGACAGCGGCGATCACGCCGAGAACCATGAACTCACCACAGCAGTTGTTGCTGCCGATGCCGAAGCAGGGGCGGGCGCCGTGTGCATCGGCGGACGCATCCGCCGGGACGTTCATGGGAGCAACAGAGGGGGCCGCGCTGACGGAGAGACCGGCGACCACCAGGAGCGAAAACACGACCAGGGAGGAAAGGACCTTACGCATGAAAGAGACTCCTTATGAGGGTTGGGATTGATGCCTCGCCCCGGTGCGCCCGTGGTGTCGTTCAGGCGCGGACGCATCGGAGCGAAGATTGGATTGCGTAGAGGAAGTGGGAAAGACGACGACATACCCGGTCCAGTTCCGGGCCATATAGTCGATCCCGGCCTGGATCCGGCCCAGGTCGGGGTCGATCACAATGAAGCCGCCGCCGGACGTACGGCGCTCCAGGACCACGTAGTGCGTACCGAGCAGCACGATGGCCGGAGCGGAGATGGTAGCGATGCGGTCTTTGGAGATTTGCGTTGTGGCGGCGCTCAATCCCGCCGCGCGGCTTGCGGCCACGATCTGCGACGGCGACCATCCCGCCCGGCCGCGATTGGCCGGACGGACATGCCCGGAAACGCGGATGCCCTGTAATGCCAGGACGTTCCTCAGTGCGGTCGGTCCGCAGTCGGCCGTCCCCTGTTGAAACTCCATGCCCGCATCAGCCAGCAGGCGGCCTCCGAGGAAATGCACCTTCAGGCTCCGCACGGGACGCAGGCGCGAGCGCAAGGCCGCGGCCGTGAGCGGCACTGCCGCAATGAGAATCGCGGACAACAGCAGAGCGGTGCGAGCGGCGTTCTTATTGAGCGAAGACATGGGCCACGGTGGACGGGCGCGGTCCGCGCCATTTCCGAACGATCGCTCCCCGGTCATCCATGAGAATCCCCGTGGGAGTGCGGAAGTTGCCGTAAGTACGCTTCAATACGCCGCCGGCATCGACGACGGTCTGTCCCTGCAATCGCGGGAAGGATTTCATGAATGCGGCCGTGTCCTCGGGCGAGCTGAGGGAAACGATGGTCACGCGCGAGAAGGGCTCATCGGAGCGCTGCATCTCCTCGAGCTCCGCGCGGCAGATGGGACACGAGGCGCTCACGACGAGCCAAACGTGTTGGGCCCCGCCGGGCGCGCTGGCTGGTACCTGCAGCGCCTGTCCCTGCAGCGTCCGTGCATCGAAGGGCTGCAGGCGGTCTCCGGCGGCCAGTGACTCCGGACGCCGCGTGACGCTCATATACGCGATCAGCGCCGCCGGGATCAGGATCAGAGCCGCCAGCAGCGACAATGCGCGGCCGCGGCCCGGGGTGGTCTGTTTCGAGGCAGAGCTCGACTGAAGCTGGTTCATGAGAATCATCCGGCACTTCGTTTGAGGACGAACCTCCGGCATATTGCGATCGGTCCACAATGGACGCGGTCGCCGGGGCACCTCGATTATTGAATTGTTTGACCCGGTCTGACGCCGAGAGTGTGCAGTTTAGGAAACTGATAATTATTGGTCAAGTCACGTTTCTGTAAACGCGGCTGGATGGATGGCGGGCGTTGTAGAGGTCATTACAGCTGAGCCGGCCGCGCATAGGACTTCAATAGCCCGCATTGTACGCAGCGGTATGTGACTACCTCGAGATTGGGCTTGCCGCTGGTCTTCAATCCGCTCCAGAAGGAGCGCTCGGGACGGCCGCCCACCCACGAGGCGATGTGGCGGCTGTCGAAGTGACCGCGGTCGAGAATGAATCCTTCTTCCATGACGCCCGAACACTCCGAACAAATGGGCTCGTTCATTGTGCAATTCCTCCAGACCTTAGTGTACAGGCCTGCAACGGCACCGCCCGCCATGACCGCCATGCGCATGCGAGCCGGAAGACTACGACTCGCTGCCGCGATCTTTCCGTAGGAACCCGAAGAACGTCGGATACAGCGTTCCCGTCCTTGCGGCCTCGAGCGCGCCGCGAACGGACGCAATCACTTCATCGAGCTCGAACGGCTTCGGAAACACGGCGAAGACGTGGTCGCTGACGAGGAGCTGCAGGGTTTCCCGTGAAACCTGGCCGGTCGTGAAAGCGATCACCGGGGACTTCTGCTCTTTCCGCGACACGTGCAGGAGCTCGTTCAGGGATTTGCTGGGCCGCGAGATGTCGACCATTGCGAAATCGAAGTGTTCGGAGGAGTACAGGGGCAGCGCTTCCTCGACGGACGCGACCTCGACCGTTTCGTCGATCGAGGCGTGCTGCCGGAGGATCGTCCGCTGGAGACGGCGAACCCCCTCGTCAGGTTCTACGATCATTGCGCGGGGCATGACGTCTCCGTGGCATCGGGGCGGTGCGTACCGTAAAACCGCGCTGGAAGAGCGTCAACAACACCGCCGCCGTGGTGGCAAGGGATGACCATGGCGAATCGCACGCGGGGGGTCTTTTGCAGATCCCATTCCTCAAAGGGTCGCCAGCTCCCCCCAATCGAGTCAGTAACTTTGTTCCGTAAAGTCGTTGATGCTATGCTGGGCCGGTGAGCGTCTCCATCGTTTTCCAGGGTGCCCCATGAGCGCGCGGACGGTCCGAAGAGCGGAGAAATACGGCTTCTGTTCCGGCGTGCGCATCGCCGACCTCAAAGTCAGGCGCTTCGCCGCCGGCGGCGGCCGCGGCGCGGTCCTCGGGCAGCTCGTTCACAACGAGCGCGTCGTCGAGGAGTTGGAAAAGCTCGGCGTACGGACGGTCGACGACATCGCGGCCGTCGAGGAGCCGACCATCGTCTTCTCCGCGCACGGCGTCCCTCCGGCGTTTCACGAGCGCGCCAGAGCGGCCGGCCTGAAGATCCTCGACACCACCTGCAAGTTCGTCTACGACCTCTATCACGAGTCGCAGCGCGCGCTCGCCGAGGGGCATCACCTGGTCTTCATCGGCGACCCGAGGCACCGTGAGGTGATCGGCTACACGCACGACCTCGATCCCGCGGCGTACCACATCGTGGGGACGGTCGAAGAAGCCGTGGCGGTCGAATGGTGGCGGTACGCGAAGATCAAAGTCTTCTACCAGACGACCCTCAACGCCGAGGCGTTCGAGGACGTCGTGCAAGTCATCGAGCGCCGCGCCGGGAAAGTCGAGCGCGCGGACACGATCTGTTACGCCACGAAGCAGAACCAGGACGCGGCGCGCCTGCTCGCGCACGACCCGGAAGTCGATCTGATCGTCGTCATCGGCGGCACGAAGAGCGCGAACACGAAGCACCTCTGGGAGATCTGCCGCGAATCGAAGCCGTCGTACCTCGTGCAGGGGGCGGATGACCTCGACGCCGCATGGTTCCGCAACGCGAACGTCGTCGGCGTGACGGCCGGCGCGTCGACACCCGACTACGTGATCGACGAGGTCGAGGTGTGGATCGCCGAACTGACGGGCGAAACAGGCTAAACGGTAGGGCCGGTGTGGATGTACCGGGGCCACGACTCACGGGAGTCAGCCTTTGCGCACACTACCGTCATGTTACCGTCATGCGAACATATATGTATGGACTTGCGTTACTCCAGTTCATCGACCTATATTGTCCGCTTAGGTTCAATAGTAGACACCGCTGGTCATTCACAGCAGTGAGACCGCGAGCGGCAGTCGTCTGCTGGCTCGCTTCAGGAAACGTGTCGGACTCGCAGGCCGGCGCGCGCTGAGACGCTATGCAACCCGATGCTCCGACCCCGGTCATCGTCATCGCGAAAGAAGTTCGCGATCACGTCCCCGGGCTGTTCGTCGAGAGCCGGACGGCGGACGGGCTCTCCGTCTCCAGAGAATCCCCCTGGCTCGATGACGCGGTCAGTGAAATCCTGAGCCGCTGGAGCACCGCCACGGCGGACGACGTCGCGCGCGTGCCTGAGATCCCTCTGTACCGCGAGCTGAGCCGCCGCTTCTCCGACCAGTTCGGCGCGGCTGTTCCGGCGGTGGAGAACGTCGTCACGCGCTACCTGATGAAGGGGAAGTTCCCCCGCATCAACTCCCTCGTCGATGCCGCGAACGTCGCCTCGCTGCGCAACCTGATCCCGGTGGGCCTCTTCGATCTCCACGCGATCGCCGGCGGCCTCACCCTGGGGATCGCGCGCGGCGACGAGCAGATCGTCCCTCTGGGAAAGACGAAGAGCGAGCCGGTGCCGCAGGGGTTTCCAGTCCTGCGCGACCAGGACAAGGTCATCTCCATCGTCGGCGTGCGCGACTCCGTACACACCTCGATCGTCCCGGGCACCACGGCGGTGCTCGCATTCAGCTGGGGCATCGATGGCATCCCGCGGGAGAGCGTCCGGGCCACGATGAACGATTGCATCGCACTCTGCAGGACAGGAGCTTCCGCATGACCACGCGACAGCGCGCACGCATCCTGATCGTCAATCGCGGTCGACCTGCACGAGCTCGCGACGCGCTCGTTCGACAAGAACCCGGCGGCGTTCCTCGCGCCGAACCTCCTTCCGCCGTTGATGGGACGCCCGACCGGCGTGCCGGCGCTCGACCGCGACGAGGCGCGACGCCTTCTCGACTCCAGCGGCGCGGCGCCGAGACGGCTGTCGCTGCTCGTGCCCTGGGCTCGAGTCCCTACATGCCGAAGCCGCTCCCGCTCGCCCAGGCGCTGCAGCGGCAGCTCGCTGAAGTCGGCGTCACCGTCGATCTGCGCGAGACTAAGACGAGCGACGAGTTCTTCGGCGATCTTCTCCCCGGCAACTACGACCTCGCCCTTGCCGGCTGGATCGCCGACACGCCCGATCCCGCCGACTTCTTCGAGACCCTGCTCTCGTCGAAGAACTGCCAGGGCGACCGCCACTCGAACCTCAGCCGCTGGAAGAGCCCCGCCATGGACGCCGCCCTTGCGCGCTTCCGCGAACAACCGACCGAGGACAACAAACGCGTCCTGAACCAACTCGTCCGCGACGAAGCCCTGTTCGTCCCGCTGATCTACGGCCAGTCGGTGGTTCTCCACTCCCGCAAGATCCGGAACGTGTCGATGAGCCCCACGGGCGTGCTGACGTTGAGCGCGGTCACGGTGAGCTGAGGAGTTCAGAACTGAGCTCGAGCGACGATCAGGGCGAGCACGGCGTAGCGGGCCGCCTTGCCGGCCAGAGTCCAGAGTGAGAACGGAAGAAAGCGCGTGCCGGCCGCGCCGGCCGCGGCCACGATCGCGTCGCCGAGGAGCGGTACCCACGACAACAGCAACGCCGGTGCGCCGTACTTGCGGATGAGCACGGACGCGCGCTCCATGCGGCGCAACGCTCGCTCGCTCTTCACCGCCTTCGACGCGGACCTGGCCAGCGCGTACGTCGTGCAGGCGCCGAGGTAGTTGCCGAGCGTGGCGATCGCCACCGGCAGCGCGACCGCGTCGCGGTGAGCGACGATGGCGGCGAGCGCCGGCTCCGATCCCAGCGGCAGGATCGTCGCGGCCAGAAAGCTCCAGGTGAAGAGGGTCAGCAAGTCCATGGCGATGTTCGATGGGGGTGCCGCGATCAGCAACCAGGCCAGTGGTGCCCCCGTTCCCGGGTGGGCGAGCCGCCGGTGGACCGGCCGGCCGGCGGCCAGCGCTCCATCACATCGTTCGTCGAGAGCGAGAACAGCGTACAAACAGACGCACAACGGCGCGCCGGCTGCCCAGCCGGCCGGTCCACCGGCGGCTCGCCGGTGCGCGAAACAACTGCTCGACCGTTGCCCCTGCCTTTACGAATGTAAAACCGGAACGCATGCCGGGAGGATCGCTTGCGCTCCGCAAAGGCGTGACGTACATTCACTGCACTTCGCACAATCGTGCAGTAATCGCATCGCAGGCCATAGTGAGCTCAATTCCACTTCCATTCCCTTGTGGGTTTCGTGTGCCAATTGTTTGCCTGGTTTAAGAATAGGAGAGAGAAATGACATTCCCCTCACAATCATCTTCTACAGTACTGCCATCATTCCCATTTCACAGTGCGGTCATCGCCTGCTATGCAGATTGCGATGCAACCGCGACAGACATTCAGGATCTCGAAGAGTATTTGCTGCCGGCGGGCGTCACCGTGTACAGCGTCATCGGTGCCGTGGCGCCTGGTGAAGGTGAAGTGGGTGGTCCCGGTGCCGGCGACGGTCCCGGTGACGGCGACGATGATGGCGATGACGATGACGGCGCTTTGGACAACTTGCCGGACTTTCCACCCGACGACGGTGCCGACGACGGTGACGACGACGATGGCGAGGGCGAGTAACAGAAAGGAGAAATGCCATGGCTCTGACGCATCTCGATCCCGGCACGATCGGAACCGCCCTGTCTTGTGCGTGGAGGACCCAGCTCGGTACGAGCGAAAGCCCGTCGAACGACGGCAAGTGGCTCACGAATGGCGCAAACGGCGACGGGATCGGCTTGTATGGCGGGCTCACCGACAGCGTTCCGACGTCGCTCACGCTCGACACGGACGCCGCCACGACGACGACGACGGCACTCCTCTGTGACAAGAGCGACATCAACAATCTGAACGGGTTGAACGCGATCGATAACTCCGTGTCTCTGAGCTATCTAGCCTCCACGACGACGTCGGAAACGCATACAGTGACGCAATCCGTGACGTTGGGCGAGAAATTCACGATCGAATTGAATCAAGTGGTCGCGAAGGAAAGCATGGAATTCAGCCTCTCGTTTACGTTTACGTCGACAGAGTCGGAGACGAATTCCACGACGACGACGCAAACGGAGACGACCACTGTGCCCGTCTACGTGCCGGCCGGTAAGGTCTATCAGGCGGTGCTCACTGCCGAGGTGCAGCAAATCACCATTCCGTATACCTGTGTGATCAAGGTGACGGGAACGACCGAGACCTGGTTCAACAACCAGGTCAACGGTCACTACAACTACAGTACCGATGCCGGCACGGCATTCGGATGGATCAACAGTGACAACTGCGCCGGCACCGATTCGAGCCTGTACAGCAACGCCGGGAACGGTACCGGCTACGTCACGTTGACCGGGTCGGTGACGATGAACCAGACCGTGAACTTCTCGTCTCAGGTGACCGACGTCACCTCGCAGTACACGTGAGCACGGCTGTCCCGCTTCGTTTCGATCCGCAGTGCTTCAATGTGCTGAAAGACTTGTTTGCCGTCCGCTCGCGTGAGGTTGGCCACGGAGCGGACGGCGTGCCTGGGCCGCGGGTCCATGCCGCTCCTACAGCTGCCGGATCTCCTCCATCACCCGCGCCACGACGCGGTCGCATCGTTGCGAGCCGAAGGTGAAGATCGTCTGCAGGCCGATGCCGGCACGGCGGTACAGCGCGTCGCGCAGCATGGTGCGCGCGCGGTGGAGGCGCGTCTTCACGGCGTCGATGCTGAGGTCGAGGCACGCGGCGGTCTCCTCGGTGCTGAGTCCTTCCACCTCGCGGAGCAGGAGCACGGAGCGATAGGTCTCGGGAAGTGCGGCGACCTCCGCCTCGACGTGCTGCATCAGGTCGGCGGCGACCGCGCGCGTCTCGGGGTCGGGACCGGGCTCGGGAAACTCGTTCATGGGGTTTTCCTCGTGGGAAACGGTCTTCCTGTTCCTTGCAGCGGCCTCGCGCAGGGCGATCTTCGTCAGCCACGTCGCGAAGCTCGAGCGGCCTTCGAACTGGTGCAGGGCGCGGTACGCGCTGACGTACGCCTGCTGCATGACGTCTTCGGTGTCGTCCGCGTTCCGCAGGACGGCCCGCACGGCGCGATAGACGCGTTGGTTGTAGCGGCGGACGAGCAGCTCGAACAGCTCCCGCTCGCCGGCGACGACGCGACGGACGACCTCGTCGTCGGAGATCTCCAGACGAAGGGGAACCGCGGGCTCGGCGACGGTCATGATGGCATTGTCATCCTTCCTCCATGATTAGAGGAGCCGATGGGAAAAAGGTGACATTGTCACCAAACGCGTGCCGCCGCCTCTAACGGGGCAAGGAGGCAGTCGCACATGAATCCCCATCTCGAACTTCCCTTTCGCATGCTCCGGATCGGCCTGGGCCTCGGAGCGTTCCTCGCCGGCCTGGACAAGTTCTTCAACATCCTGGCGAACTGGGAGACGTATCTCACGCCCCTGGCCACGAACCTCATCCCCGTCTCGCCCGCCACGTTCATGCGCGGCGTCGGCGTGATCGAGATGATCGCCGGCGCGGCGCTCCTCGCCGGTCTGACCCGCCTCGGCGGTTACGTCGTCGCCGGATGGCTGGTCGCCATCGCCGCGAGTCTCGTCACGACCGGCACGTTCTACGACCTCGCCGTGCGCGACCTGGTGATGGCCATCGCGGCCTTCACGCTCGCTCGCCTCAGTGAGGTCCGCGAGCACTCCGACGGGCGCATTGCCGCTGTCGCCCTGCCACAGCAACGCGCGGTGTAAAGACGTAGACTCTGATGATGGACACGATCAGCGGTCCCGATCTGCAGCAAGGCGTACGAGTCGACGACGTTGCCGACGGCGGGATGATCGCCGGCCGGGTCGGGGACGAGGCGGTGCTGCTCGCGCGAAAGGGCGAAGACTTCTTCGCCCTGGACGCGCACTGCACGCACTACCACGGGCCGCTGGCGGAAGGCCTGATCGTCGGGGACACGCTCCGCTGCCCGTGGCATCACGCCTGTTTCGAGCTGCGCACCGGCAGCGCGCTCGGAGCGCCGGCGATGCGTCCGCTGAAGGTCTACTCGACGGTCCGGGAGGGTGACGTCGTGCGTGTGCTGGCGGATGCGCGCGTCGTCCCCGCGGAGCCGGTGGGCGTGACCGCCGCGCCGAACCATGTCGTGATCGTCGGCGCGGGCGCGGCCGGCTCATTCGCCGCGGCGGAGCTCCGCCGGATCGGGTTCGCGGGCCGGGTGACATTGATCACGTCCGACGAGCGGCTTCCGTTCGACAAGCCGAACCTGTCGAAGGACTACCTGGCCGGGCGCGCGCAGCAGGAGTGGATCCCGCTCCGCGGCGAGTCGGAGTACCAGGACGACCACATCGATCTGCGGCTGCACACGACCGTCGACGCGATCGATCCCGCGAGCAGCGAGCTCTCGCTGGGCTCGGGGGAGCGACTCGCCTTCGACCGGCTGATCCTCGCGAGCGGCGCGACCCCTCGCACTCTCGACACGCGCATGGCCGCCGGCGCGCGAGTGCACTACCTGCGCACGTGGGCCGACGCGGACGTTCTGAGCGGCCTGGCCCAGTCGGAACACACGGCCGTGGTCATCGGCGCGAGCTTCATCGGTCTCGAGACCGCCGCGTCGCTGCGCGAGCGGGGACTGAACGTCACGGTCGTCGGCACCGATGAGCGGCCGCTGGCAAAGGTGCTCGGGGCCGAGATCGGGGACTTCGTCCGCCGCACGCATGAAGGACACGGTGTCCGCTTCCGCCTCGGCCGCCGTCCCGTCGAGATCCGCGCGGATGCCGTCGTGCTCGACGACGGCAGCGTCGAGGCGTGCGACTTCGTCGTCGCCGGCATCGGCGTCGAGCCCGTGGTGGCGCTGGCCGAACGCGCGGGACTCACCGTCGATCACGGCGTGGTCGTGAACGAATTTCTGCAGACCAGCGCTCCGAACATCTACGCCGCGGGCGACGTGGCGAGGTTCCCGGGAAGGCATGGCAAGTCGATCCGCGTGGAACACTGGGCCGCCGCGGGCCGGCAGGGACAGGCGGCGGCGCGCAACGCGATCGGCCTGCGCGAGCCGTTCACGACCGTGCCCTTCTTCTGGAGCCAGCACTACGAGCTCGTCTTCGCCTACGTCGGCCATGCGGAGCGCGCGGACGACGTGCAACTGTTCGGATCGCTCGACGCCACGAACGCCGCGGCGATCTATCGCGACGCCGGCCGCATCGCCGCCGTGGCGACCCTGTTCCGCGACGACGTCAGCCTCGCCGTGGAAGCGGCGATGGGCCGGAACGAGAGCGACGACGCGATTCTGGACATCGTGCGCCGCGCGTTCTGACGCCTGTACACCAATCCCGGTGCCGGCGCGTATCAACCGCCGAAACCCATGGACCTCCGGATCTCCAACCTCTCCAAGACCTATCCCAACGGCGTCAAGGCACTGCAGAACATCACGCTGACCATCCCACGCGGGATGTACGGCCTCCTCGGCCCGAACGGCGCGGGGAAGTCGACGCTCATGCGCACCATCGCGACGCTGCAGGAGCCCGACGCGGGGTCGATCCATTTCGGGACGATCGACGTCGTGCGGCAGAAGGACGAGATCCGCAAGTCGCTCGGCTACCTGCCGCAGGATTTCGGGCTGGATCCGAATGCGACGGCGGAGCGGCTGCTCGAGCACTTCGCGGTGCTCGAGGGCATCGGCAATCGCGCGGCGCGCCGCGAGGCGGTGGAGACGCTGCTGCGCCAGACCAACCTCTGGGACGTGCGCAAGCAGAAGGTGGGCGGGTACTCGGGCGGCATGCGCCAGCGGTTCGGCGTCGCGGTGGCGCTGCTGGGCAACCCGCGCCTGCTGATCGTCGACGAGCCGACGGCGGGGCTGGACCCGATCGAGCGCGTGCGCTTCCTCAACCTGCTCAGTGAGCTGGGCGAGAACAGCGTCGTGATCCTGTCGACACACATCGTCGAGGACGTGTCCGAGCTCTGTACGCGGATGGCGATCATCGACCGCGGGTCGATTCTGCTGGAGACCGAACCGCTGCACGGCATCGACGCGCTCAGGGGAAAGATCTGGCGGACGATCGTGGCGCGACAGGACCTGCCCACGATCGAGCGGGAGCACGCGGTGGTGTCGACGCGACTGCTGGCGGGACGCACGGTGGTCCACGTGTACGACGACACCTCGCCGGGCGCGCACTTCGAGCCGGTCGAGCCGGACCTGAACGACGTCTACTTCAGCACGATGGCGGGCTGCTCTTGAGGCTGGGCGAGGTCGCACGCTTCGAGATCGCCAGCCAATTCCGACGCGCAGCGACGTGGATCTACTTTGCGATCTTCCTCGCGCTGGCATTCGCGGCGACGGCGTCGCTGGTGGACGACGCACGGCAGGGGAGCTTCTTCTTCAACGCCCCGATCCTCATCGCGGGGGCCACGGTCCTCACGAGCCTCATCGGCCTGCTGATCATGGCGGGCGTGTCGGGTGATGCGGCGACGCGCGATCTGCAGACGCGCATGGCGCCGCTGGTGTACGCGACGGCGATCGACAAGACGTCATACGTGGGCGGCCGGTTCCTCGGCGCGTTCGCGGTGAGTGCCTTGCTGTTGCTGGTGGTGCCTTTCGGCCTGGCGTTGCTCACGCAACTGCCGGCGCTCGAGGCGCAACTGGTCGGGCCGTTCCAGCCGCTCGCTTATCTCGGCGCGTACCTGTTCGTTGCGCTGCCGAACGCGTTCATCGTGACGGCAATCCTCTTCTCCGTGGCGACGTTCACGCGCCGCGCGATGTCGAGCCTGGTCGCCGCGGCGATGCTCTTTCTGGTGACGCTCCTGAGCCGCGAGCTGGTTGCGGAAGTCCTCGGCAAATGGGAGCTGGCGAAGCAGCTTGACCCCTCGGCGTTCACGATCATCAGCGCGATGTGGCGGACGTGGACGCCGGCGCAGAAGAACGCGATGCTCGTTCCGCTCGACGGCGCGCTGCTGACGAACCGGCTGCTGTGGATGGGGATCGCGGTCGCGCTGCTGGCGCTGACGCACTGGCGCTTCCGGTTCGCGCACACAAGTAGTGCCGGCGCCCGCGCCGGCCGTGACGCCGGCCCCCCGGCCGGCGAGGCGTCTGCGTCACGGCCGCCGGGCCGGCGGCACCACTGCGGGCCTGTGCGGCAGACCCTCGCCCTCGCCCTCTACGCCTATCGCGACATCCTCACCAGCCGCACTGTCTTCGTGCTGCCGCTCCTGGCGGCGTTCCTGGTCTTCGTCGGCGGGGAGCTCATGGAAGTCAGCCTTGGCACTCCGAGCGTTCCGACGACCGCGCGCGTGCTCCCGCTCTTCGGGAACATCATGGTCACGATCATCATCGGCGTCCTCACCACGCTGTATGCCGGTGAGCTGGTGTGGAAGGAGCGCGATGCGCGCATGGACGCGCTGGCCGACGTCGCTCCGGTACCCGACCGCGTCACCTTCCTCGGCAAGTTCCTCGCCCTCGCCCTGGTGCTCGGCACCGTGCAGGCGGTGCTGGCCGCGGCGGGGATCACGATGCAGGCGATGCAGGGCTACACGGACTTCGAGCCCGGCCTGTACCTGCGCGTGCTGTTCGGATTGCGTTTCGCG
Source organism: uncultured Acidobacteriota bacterium (assembly GCA_963821585.1). Taxonomy (GTDB): domain Bacteria; phylum Acidobacteriota; class Thermoanaerobaculia; order Gp7-AA8; family Gp7-AA8; genus QHVT01. The sequence continues at coordinate 978,399 of CAWGEI010000004.1, read as the reverse complement.
GACGCGCTGCTGTTCGCGGTGCTCGCCCTCGCGGTCCACGTACTGGTGAACCAGAAGTACCTCGGCCACGTGATCTCGTTCCTCGCCTTTCTCTCCATGACGTTTGCGGGAGAGCTCGGGATCGAGCACAAGCTCCTCATCTACGGCTCCGACCCCGGCTGGTCGTACTCCGACATGAACGGCTTCGGCGCGTCGCTGGGACCGTGGCTCTGGCTCAAGCTGTTCTGGGCCGCGTGGGGGCTGCTGCTCGCGGTGATCGCGCACGCGTTCTGGGTGCGCGGCACGGAGCGGCGCGTGCGTTTCACGCGCGCCTCGGTTGCGACCGCGGCGGCGGCCGTCATCGCCATCGCCGCCATCGGCGGATTCGTCTTCTACAACACGAACGTGCGGAACGAGTACCGCACCGCGGCGGACAAAGTTCACGACGCCCATGCGCGCGCGCCGCAGCCGCTGCTGACCGGCACGAAGCTGCACGTCGAGCTGTACCCGCAGCGCCACGCGTTCGCGGTGCGCGGCACGTATCGCCTCGAAAACCGGACCGCGCAACCGATCGACAGAATCCATGTCGTCACGAACCGGGATGCCGAGACGTCGGTGACCGGCATCGGACGCAAGGTGGAGGACCACGTCTACGCGCTCGATCGGCCGCTTCAATCGGGCGAAACGATCGACATGCACCTCGACGTGCGCCTGGAGCCGCGCGGCTTCACCAATCGCGGCGTGCGCTCGCCGGTCGCGGACAACGGCACGAACTTCGATCCGAAATCGTGGCTCCCGTTCGTCGGCTATCCAGCGGACGACGACGCGCCGGCGCGCTCCCTGAACGACGTCGCCGCGCGGCGGGATACGACGGACCGCGAGCGCATCGACTTCGAGGCCGTCGTCGGCACGGACGCCGGTCAGTCCGTCGTCGCTCCCGGTGCCCTGCGCCGCACCTGGACGAGCAACGGGCGCCGCTACTTCCACTACGTGACCGACGCACCGATCCGGAACATCTACGCCTTCTTCTCCGCGCGTTATGCCGTGCGCGAGGCGCGGTGGAAGAACGTCGCCATCCAGGTCTTCCACCATCCCGGCCACGCCGCGAACGTCGAGCGCATCATCCGCGGTGCGCAGGCGTCGCTCGAGTACTGCACCAAGAATTTCGGGCCGTACCCGTACGCGCAGCTCCGCTTCGTCGAGTTCCCGCGGAACAGCATGCTCCTCCGCGCGTACCCCGGCACGATCATGTACTCCGAGGCGTTTGCGGTGGTGAATCCGACGGACGACGCGCGGCATCTGGACCTGCCTTTCGCCGTCATCGCTCACGAGATCGCGCACCAGTGGTGGGGGCATCAGATCGTGCCCGCGGACGTGGAGGGCGCGCCGGTGCTCACCGAAAGCCTCGCCTGGTACAGCGCGATGATGGTGGTGGAGAAGACCTACGGCGAGGATCACCTGGCGCGGCTGCTGGACATGATGCGCCGCGAGTACCTCACGCCGCGCTCGAAAGCCGGCGTCCCGCTGCTCCGCGCGACCGATCACTTCGACGTCTACCGCAAGGGTCCGTTCGCGATGTACGGGCTGCGCGATGCCGCGGGCGAGGAGAACGTGAACGCCGCGCTGCGTGCGCTGCTCGCGCGGTACGGCGCGGGAGAGCCTCCCTTCCCGACGTCGCTCGATCTCTACGCGCAGCTTCGCGCGGTCGCGCCGCACGCCGCCGTCGCCGACCTCTTCGCGACGAACACGTTCTGGGAGCTGCAGACGGACACCGCGCGCGCCGCGCGTACGCAGTCCGGCCAGTGGCGCGTGACGCTGGACGTACGCGCGCGGAAGACCCACGCCGATACCACGGGGAAAGAAACGGAGGTCGCGATGAACGACCTCGTCGACGTCGGCGTCTACAGCGCCGATGACAGGCCGCTCTACCTGCGGAAGCACCGCGTCCACTCCGGCCGGCAGACCATCACCGTCACCGTTCCGCGCGAGCCCGCGCGCGCCGGCGTCGACCCGAATCAGGTGCTGATCGAGACCAAGCGGGAGGACAATGTGCGCGATGTCGAAGCAGGATCGACTGCGCCGTAGCTGGGTCGCGAACGCGTCGAGCTGGCGCGACGCCGTCCGCAAGCAGCAGATTGAGAGCCGGCGCCTCGTCACCGACGCGGCGATCGTGGGCACCGTCCTCGACGCGCATCCCCGAACCGTGCTCGACCTCGGCTGCGGCGAGGGCTGGCTCTCCCGCGCCCTGGCGGCGTACGGCCTGGAGGTCACGGGCGTCGACGCCTCCGCGCCGTTGATCGAAGCCGCCAACGCCCTCGGCGGCGCGCGGTTCCTGGCCATTGGCTATGAAGACCTCGCGACGCTCGGCGGGTCGGCATTCGACGCGATCGTTGCCAACTTCTCGCTCCTCGACGACGACCTCGACGCGCTCCTCCGCGCGGTCGCGCCTCTGCTCGCGCCGGACGGCCGGCTGATCGTGCAGACCGTCCACTCCGCTTTCGCCGATGCCCCGTACGCCGACGGTTGGCGCAACGAGACGTTCTCCGGTTTCGAGGGCGTGTGGCCGGAGCCGATGCCGTGGTACTTCCGGACGATCGAGTCCTGGAGCCGCGCGTTCGCCGCGGCCGGCTATGCGGTGACGCAGATTCGCGAGCCCATCCACCCCGGCAGCGGCGTCCCGGCGTCGATCATCTTCGTCTGTCGAAATTGAGCAGGCGCTCCCAATGGTTGGGATGCCATGTGAATTCTGCCGGACTGCGTATCCCCATCGACCGCACGGTCTTCGACCGCCGCGCGGTGCTCATCTGTAGCCTGAGCGTCGCGCTGGCGCTGGTCACCGGCTTCATCGCCCGCCTGCTGGTGGCCATCATCGACCTGGTCACGAACCTCGCGTTCTACGGACGCCTCTCGCTCGCTCCGGTCTCGCCCGCCGGACATTCGCTCGGCTGGGCCGTGGTCTTCGTGCCGGTCGTCGGCGGAGCCGTCGTCGGATTGATGGCGCGCTACGGCTCGCCCGCCATTCGCGGACATGGGATCCCCGAGGCGATGGAGCAGGTGCTGCTGAACGAGAGCCGGATTTCGCCGAGGGTGCTGTTCCTCAAGCCGTTGTCGGCCGCGATCTCCATCGGCACGGGCGGACCGTTCGGCGCGGAAGGGCCGATCATCGCCACCGGCGGCGCGTTCGGCTCGTTCGTCGGTCAGGTCATCCGGATCACCGCGGTCGAGCGGAAGACGCTCCTCGCCGCGGGCGCGGCGGCGGGCATGGCCGCGACGTTCGGCAGTCCGGTGTCCGCCGTGCTGCTCGCGGTCGAGCTGCTGCTGTTCGAGCTGCGCCCGCGCTCGATCATCGCCGTCTCCCTCGCGGCGGTGACGGCGACGGCCGTGCGCATCGGGTTCGTGGGATACGAGCCGGCGTTCGCGATGCCGCTGCTCGAACGGCCGGTCGAGTCGGCGCTGGCCGCGTACGTGGTCCTCGGCGCGGTCGTCGGCGTGCTGTCGGTCTACGTGACGCGCGCGGTGTACTGGATCGAAGACCACTTCGAGCATCTGCCCGTGCACTGGATGTGGTGGCCGGCGATCGGCGGCATCGCGGTCGGCGTGGTCGGCTACTTCGCGCCGCGGACGCTCGGGGTGGGCTACACGAACATCGACGACCTGGTCTCCGGAAAGCTGATCGGCACGGCGGCCCTTCTGCTCTGCACGCTGAAGTTCGTCTCGTGGGCGATCTCTCTCGGCAGCGGCACGTCCGGCGGCACGCTCGCGCCGCTCCTCACGATCGGCGGCGGAGCCGGTGTGGTGCTCGGCGGCGTGGCCGCGCGGACGTTCCCCTGGCTCGGTCTCGACTTGCGGGTCTGTGCGCTGGTGGGCATGGCGGCGATGTTCGCCGGTGCGTCGCGCGCGCTGCTGGCGTCGGTGGTGTTCGCCTTCGAGACCACCCTTCAGCCTCTCGGCCTGATCCCGCTCCTCGGCGGATCCGCCGCGGGCTACCTCATGTCGTCGCTGCTGATGCGGAACACGATCATGACCGAGAAGCTCGCCCGCCGCGGCGTGCGCGTCCCGGCGGAATACGCGGCCGACCACCTCGACCTCATCTCCGTCGCCGGTGCATGCTCGACGGAGGTGGTGACCGTGGGCGCGGACGACACTATCGCGTCCCTGCGAGAGCGCGGCGGCTCGCACCAGGGATTCCCGGTCGTCGACGGGGAAGGGAAGCTGATCGGCGTCATCACGCGCCGCAACTTCCTGGACGTGACCAAACCGGCGTCGACGCGCGCGGGCGACCTCGTCACCCACCCGCCCGCCGTCATCTTCGCCGACAACTCCCTGCGCGAAGCCGCGGACCAGATGGTGCGCGAAAACGTCGGCCGCCTGCCGGTCGTCACCCGCGAAGACCCCCGCCGCGTCATCGGCATCGTCACGCGCAGCGATCTCCTCCGCGCCCACGAACAACGGCTCGCCGCGGAGCTATGAGGTGTGCGGCTGCTCGGCGATGAATACGGCAGTGAGGCTGTGCGTCGCAGGGAACGCGACGAGGTCTGTCTCGGAAAATCGAAACGTTTTCGGGTCCACCTGCGAAGCGAAGGGGCTGTTGAAGTCCAGCGAGCTGGTGGCAGGTGCGTTGTGTGCGAACAGGCGAACGGAACCGAAATGCCGGCGGAACAGTTCCATCCACTCGCCGGCATAAAGGTTGGTCCGGTGGAACGGGTTGCGCTGGTTCTCGCGCAGCGAATTCTCGTCCGTGATCGGTGGCACGGCGGCGACCAGGACACCTCCGGAGCTCAGGAAACGGGTCAGGCGCTCGATCACCGCCGGCGTGTCGACCAGGTGCTCCAGCATGTTCGAGGCGACGATCAGATCGACGGGCTCGTCGAGCACCAACTCACCGGCATCGCAGAGGCGAAAGCGCACGGTGCCCGTTTCGAACCGCGGACGCGCGTAGGCGATGTTCTTCGGATCGGCATCTACGGCGATGACGCTCGCAGCCCCACTGCTCTGCAGGATTGAGGTTCCATACCCGGACCCACACCCCAGGTCGAGCACACGCTGGCCCCGCGCAAACGCGGACGCAAAGTGGTAGATGGACTCGTGCGCGCGAAAGAGATCATTCGGGACCTCCGGCGACACGTTCTCTCCGTGCAGGCGCAAGCCCACGCGTGCCTTCCGGAACGCGTTTGTAGCGCGCACCATCGTCGTTCTCAGCGTGTTGAAAAGAGGGGGCATGGTTGCAAAAAACGGGATGACGATGATCCGTCATCCCGTGCTCGAAACCTAACACATTCTTACGGGAGCGTCACCGTGAATTCGCCGGGCAATTCACGTGCGCCCATCCCCGTGGGGAACTCCCCTCCCTCGACTCGGATTCGATAGGTGCCGGCGGGAAATCCCTGAGATCGTAAAGCAATCCCGAATCCGTGATACTTGTCGGGTGTGACGCCGGCTGTCACGAGATCGGTTCGTGCTCCTTCCGCCGACTGCCACGCCCCTTCGTATCGTTGCCCGGTCGCCGTACTGAATGCGACAGCGCGAACCCAGGTATCATGTCCCAGCGGTGCGCTCGAGCTGCCGTTAGCAGCTGCGTCGTTCGTCCCGGTGTCCTTGTCATAGGCCCATCCGAATGCAACTTTGTAGGCATCCACTCCATCCAGGTAGCCCGAGAGCGGTTGTGGATTGAGCGTGAAATCGACTGCATCAATCGTCCATTGCCAAAAACCTGCTGGCTCGTCCGGTGCCTGCGGATTCGTCGACCCGCCATAGCATTGCTCACCGAGGTAGCTGTCGATGTGAGCGCAACCCCGAACGTACTTCGAGTCGCCGGCGGTGTAATACACTCTCAGCGATTGTGACGTCGCAAGAGTGCCGTCACCTACATGGCCTGACTCATTTCCTTCGATGCCAGGAGCGGTTGCGTAACGCCGTTGAAGCGTAATGAGGCGAGTCGTGTGGCCGAACGTTCCCGACCACGGCAACCAGTGCAGACCATCTCTGGAGATGTTCCACGTCAAATCCTGTTTGCTCGCGGTGGGTGAGATCATGAGCCATAGATTCCAGCCTGGAATGTACTTTACGTCCACGCCGCCGGTGCCTTCGCCCGCGAATGGAATCGTTGCTTCTGGGTAAATTCTCGTCCCCAGACCGAACGAGACACCATCGGATGAGGTCGCCCTCCGGACGGTGCTTTCTGAGAACCATGGCGCATCGGTGTAGTACAAGTGGAAAATGCCGTTGTTGTACACGACGCTTCCTTCGCCGATACCGTAACGTGCGGTCGGCACGAACGGAATCACGGGTGTCGCCGCTTGTTGGTTGTTCGGGTGCTTCCAGAAGGTGCGACCGTCGTACGACTTGGCTAAGAACATCTGGTTGTCTGTGCCGTTCTTCGGATCCGCGGTGTAGTACATATGATATGTGCCATTCTGGCGTACCACCGTCGGATCGCAGACCCCGTTGTAATCCCCGGTCGGGTTTGTGACGTATCCCTGGCGAAACGTGCCGCTGCACAATGAGATAGCCGTTCGCTCGTTCTGGTATTTTGGGCAGAGGTTTACCACCTCCGGCGTCAGCCAGTTTTTGATGTAGAAACTGTGGTCGCCGCCGCCAACGGTCGCGTCTCCATCCTCCAGAGTCGTTACGCCCCCGCAAGTCCAAAGGTGTAAGTCGGCGCCGCTGCGAATTGCAGTGGGTGCATAGATGTATCCCCAATCGCCATAGTCCGGCCCGCCTGTAGAAGTCTTGCGTAGCAACGTGCCGCGCGCAGTCGTTTGTGTGGTAAATGCCCATGTCGGCAGTGCGAGCACTGCGAGGAGCAATAGGAGTGTATATCGACGCATGAAATCGGCCTCCTTCAGGATGTTGTGCGGCGGAGCTCGCGCTATGGAGTTCCCTTAGCGAACGCGACGTCAGGTCGCCTTCTGCGTACTCATAAGTACGAACGGATCGCGTGGTGATACGGATTCCCTTGAGTGCAACGCAATGCAATGGCAGGCGCTGGTGTTCGCGGACACATTCATGTGAGGCGCCTGGCGTTTGCTTCTCTGTTTCGAGATCAAGCACAACTGCCGCCGACATGAAGGTCCTTCTGGTGGATCTCCTGCTCGCGGTTCCTGTCACTGTGGAGTTTGTGCAGTGGGCGGGGGGCCGGGCGGTTGCCATCGACGCGGACAGCGACGCCGCAGTCGCGACGCCGCGATCGCGCGTGCGGCTGATCGAGGTGGAGAGAGCGTGCACGACAGCGATTCGTTCCCGTCGTTCTGGACGCAGTTGTTGCAGGACCTGGCGTGGCGGCATCGGGTGACGGCGGTGGTGCTGGATTGCCGGAGGCGATGGCGCTCCAAGCCGCGGACCGGATGGTGCGCGAGAACGTCGGGCCGCCTGCCGTGTCATCACCCGCGACGACCCCCGCTGTGTCATCGGCATCGTCACCCGCAGCGACCTCCTCCGCGCCCACGAACAACGGCTCGCCGCGGAGCTGTGAGCAAAGTGTGGTGCCGGCGACCACGCCGGCCGTAACGCCGGCCACTGGCCGGCCGGGCGGGTGGGGGAACCGGCCGGCGAGGCGCCGGCGGAACGGCCGGCGGGTCGCCGGCACCACATGGGAGCATCCACCCGTGGCCCCAGGAGCATCCAGTCCACCGCAACCGCCCCCACCCGCCCGGCGTATTGAGCACCATGAAGGTCCTTTTGGTGGCTCTCCTGCTCGCGGTGCCTGTCGCTGCGCAGCCGGATGCGGAGTTTGGGCGGTGGGCGCGGGCGCGGGCCATACCGATCGACGCGGACGGCGCCGCGTTCCGCAGTCTCGACGCCGTGATTGCGCGGGCGCGGCTGATCGGGGTTGGGGAGAGTGTGCACGACAGCGAGCCGTTCCTGTCGTTTCGGACGCAGTTGCTGCAGGACCTGGTGCGGCGGCATCGGGTGACGGCGGTGGTGTTGGAGTCGGGGCTGCCGGAGGCGATGGCGCTCGATGATTACGTGCGGGGGCGGACGACGTCCGTGGACTTCGATGCGGCGCTGCCGGGCGGGTATGGGTCGCTGGAGGAGATCCGGCGGGGGATGGAGTGGCTCCGCGCGTGGAACCTGAGCGACGAGTGCGCGCGGCCGGTGAGGGTCTATGGCGCGGACATCCCCGCGCGGTCGGGGAGCATGGTTCCGGCGCTGGACCGGCTGTTGGAACTGACTTCAGGGGATAGGGTCGTGAAGGCGCTGGTCGAATCGATCCGGCCGGTGGCGGTGCAGGCGTCAGGGCGGCATTGGCGGGATGCGGCGCAGAAGTACGAGCCGCTTCCGGCGGAAGCGAAGGCAGGGCTGGCGCGCGACGTGAGCCTGCTGGTGGAGCGCGTGCAGTTGCTGTCGCGGGGCGACGAGCAGCAGCTCGAGTGGGCGCGGCGGCTGGCGGCGGTGGTTCAGCAGAACGAGGCGGTGCTGCGCTTCGGGATGTTCGACCCGACCGGGCCGCGGGATTACGCGCTGGCGGACAACACGCTCTGGGTGGTGCGCCGGCTGGGCCCGGGAGAGCGGGCGGTGTACTGGGCGCACAACGCGCACGTGCAGAAGGTGCTGATCCAGGGCGCGCCGCTCCCGCCGGGCAGCTTCCTCGGCTCCGGGATGCGCTTCGACACAGTCCTCGGCGACGAGTACGTGGCCATCGCCACCGCGTACGGCGGTCCGTCGCGGGACGATGCGTCAGCCGCTGCCGAGGGGAGCGTCGACGCGGCGCTGGAGAAGGTCGGGAAGGGTCCGTTTCTCCTGTCGCTCCACACCCCTGCGCCGGAAGCCGCGGCGTGGCTGTCGCAGGAACGGCAGATGCGCTTCCAGACCGGCTACCTGAACGTGATCCTCGGCAAGGCGTTCGACGCGGTTGCGTACTTCCCGGACGCCACGCGTGCCGCGCGGGTGACTCCGTAGGCTTCTGCCATCAATCGTGCGGGTAGGGTTTTCCCTTATGCTGACCCTCCTTCATTGGGTCATCAGAAAAGGAGAAAACGCACGAAATGTCCGGTCAAGACTGGTCGATTCTCATCACGCCCGCGGAGACGACGGGCGATCCAGCGGTCTACACGCCGAACCTACCCAACCAGACGCCAGGCGAGCCGCTGCAGGCGGGCAACGCCGACATCATCTCGTGGAACAACAGGACGTCCGAGGAGCACCAGCCGTGGCCGGTGGTGAACGGCGAGAAGCTCACCGAAGAGGAGGCCAGGGCGCAGGGGCTGTACCTGTCGGACGTGATCCCGCCGTGGACGTCGTCGACGCCCGGCTACGTGACCACGGCCACGGTGGGAAAGAACGTCACCATCGACTACACGTGTACGTTCCACTCCGACGAGAAAGCCTCGATCGTGGTCTGGCCGCAGTGAAAGGAAAAGCGATGAAACGGACCGCACTCATTCTGCTCCTCGCACTCGCGCTCGTCCCCTCGCTCGCCGCGCAGCCCGCGACCTGCGCGCCTCCCACGAACAGCTTCGTGAAGATCCCCGAGCTCGCCGCCAGCGGCAACACGCTCAAGGGCACGATCGTCTTTTCGGCCGAGAACCAGTGCCTGCCGACTCGCGTCCCGGCGACGGCCCAGGCGCCGGCGAGCACGTACACGTGGGCGCCGCAGTTCGTGCGCATCGCGCGCGGCGCCGGCGCGCTGCCGGCCGCTCCGCCGCCCGTGAACGGCATGAACTATCCGCTGCCCGGCCCGACGCTGCGGGCCCGCGTCGGCGATCTCGTGCAGCTCACGCTCCTCAATCAGATCGATCCCAACGACTTCCCCTACTCCATCGACCAGGGGGAGAAATCGCCGCAGGGCGGCTGCGATCAGACCAGCCTCTACCCCGGCACGGGGCCCAACGCCGACAAGTTCCCGGACTGCTTCCACGGCTCGAGCACCGTGAACATCCACTTCCACGGCACGCACACGAATCCGAATTCGACCGGCGACAACGTGTTCCTCGAGATCCGTCCGTCGCCGCGGACGCGGGACGCGCAGGACGCGCCGATCGTGACCCAGGCCACGGTGCAGCAGCCGTTCGACGAGTTCTTCGCCAAATGCTCGCAGGAACTGCCGGTCACGAACCAGCTCCGCCAGTGGCCGTTCACCTGGGCCGACCTCCCGGCGTCGTGGACGACCACGCAGGAGGCGCTCATCAAGGAGTACGACAAGACCGCGGGCCGGACGCTATGGCCGACCAACGCCCGCCAGCTGGCGATGGGCGCCTGGCCGCAGTACTACATCGGCGCGTATCCATACTGCTACCGCATCCCCGCGTACACCGGCACGACGTGGCCCCCGGCAAACGGCTCGGCCGCCCATGCGGCGCACACGGCTGGCGCCGGCGCGGCGGAGCAGCCGGCGTCCACGTCGAGCCGCCCGCTGCAGATGGGCCAGTCGCCGGGGACGCACTGGTACCACGCGCACAAGCACGGCTCGACGGCGATCAACGTCGCCAACGGCCTGACCGGCGTGTTCATCATCGAAGGGCAGTACGACGACGACCTGAACGCCTTCTACGGCAAGGACTGGACGAAGAAAGCCCCCGTGATGGTGATCAACCAGCTCGGCGTCGGTCCGAACCTCGAGCGCGGCGGCGGCGGCCAGAACGCGGCCGGCCTGAACCTCGGCCCGGACAAGGGCCCGAGCCTTGCCGTCAACGGCCGCATCGCGCCGCAGATGACCATGGCCCCGGGCGAAGTGCAGCTGTGGCGCATCGTCAACACGTCGGGACGCGCGGGCGTCTACTTCGACGGTCCGCCCGCCGGCTTCCAGTGGATGCAGCTGGCGCAGGATGGCGTGCAGTTCAGCGACGCGAATTACAAGCAGACGCTGAACCGGCCGTTCCTCCTGGCGTCAGGCAACCGCGCCGACATCCTGGTCATGGCGCCGGCGAAGGCGAACAAGACGGCCTTCAGCTTCATGGTCCAGAACGCGGTCGACCAGAGCGACATCTTCGGACCGGGCGCGCAGCCGCAGAACACGCTGCTGTCGGTGCTCGTCACCGGCTCCGCGGCCACCGGCAACACCACGAAGTTCATCCCCAACGCCCCGGCGTTCCCTCCGTTCCTCGCCGACATCACGGCGGCCGAGGTGAAGGGGACCCAGGAGCTGGTCTTCACGAGCGAGTTCCCCGGGAACGGCCCGCCACCGTCGGTCCACTCGATCAACGGGCAGGAGTTCAGCGGTGAAGTCGGCGAGGTGGTCCTCCTCAACGAGGTTCAGGAGTGGAAGGTCTCGAACGCCACGAACGCCTCGACCGGGCCGGCCATCTCCCACCCGTTCCACATTCACATCAACCCGTTCCAGGTGGTGGAGGAGTTCGCGCCGAACAGCTACCTGATCGATCCGAAGACGAACGAGCCGGTCGTCAATCCGGCGACCAAGGCCCCCTACCAGGTGTACGTCTTCGACAAGACCACGCCGCTGGTGCAGGGGCAGTGCTACGTCGATCCGAACGATCCCTCGACCTGGAAGCCGTGTAGCGCCGTGCCGCCGCCGGCGAACATCTGGTGGGACGTGTTCCCCATCCCCACCGGCACGGGCGCCAAGGACGCGAACGGCAATCCGGTCACCATCCCCGGCTACTTCAAGATGCGCAGCCGGTTCGTCGACTACTCGGGCTACTACGTCATTCACTGCCACATCCTCGCGCACGAGGACCGCGGCATGATGACAGTGGTCCAGGTCGCGCCGCTGCAGTCTCCGTATTCGCACCACTGACGAAGGCGAGGTATCCATGGCCGACGGCACGCGCTATCAACACGTCCAGGACATCCTGCGCGACGCGGCGGGCAACTCCAGCCCGAACCACGAGTCGAAAGGGCAGTTCTGGGAGCTGCCGCGCGACCAGTTCGTGACGTTGTCGATCTACGGGATCGAGCTGATCCCGGCCCAGTTCCGCGGCGGAGGTGGCTCCACCTCCGCCGCGGAAGGCGGCTCCTGCTGCAGCCCTCCCGCCGCCCCGGCAGCCGATTCCTGCTGTGGTGCCGGCGCCTCCGCCGGCGCCCCGCCGGCCGGCGGCAATCCCAGCGACGCAGGCCTGATCAAAGCCATCCGCGGCCTCTTCCCCTTCGACGGCACCCACTTCCCGCGCATGCCGCAGGGCATGCCGCCCGTGCCCGAGGATGGGATCCAGTACATCGAGCGCTGGATCGCGGACGGCTGTCCCGGCGACGAGCCGCACCGCCCGGACGACCGCCGCCTCGGCCCGAGCAAGCGCTCCCTGGGACTCGAGGAGCACCCGCCGACCAACAACGGCAACCTCGCCCGCGCCGGCCGCAGCGAGGTGAAGATCCGCAAGAACATCGACACCTACACACCCGGCGAAGTGGCCGCACTCCGCCAGGCGTTCGGCATCCTCCGCGCGCGCGACAACGGGCCGAACGGCTACATGGACACGACGAGCTTCGGCTACTGGGCGCGCATCCACGGCAGCTCCTGCCAGCACGGGTGGGAACAGTTCCTCACCTGGCACCGCGCGTATCTCTACGAGTTCGAGCTGCTCCTGCAGGACGCCGTTCCGGGCGTGACGCTTCCGTACTGGGACTGGACGGCGGCGAAGTACAAGGACGGCGTCGGCGGAATCATCCCGGACCCGTACGTGGGCGCGACTCTCCCGGACGGCAGTCCGAACCCGTTGTGGATCGCGCAGCGCTACCCCGGCAACTTTGGCGGCTCGCCCCTGCAGCAGTTCGGGTTCCAGTACCCCACCAAAGACGAGATCGACGGCATCCTGGCCATCCCCGACTGGCGGTCGTTCGGCGGAGGTCCGTACTCGAACCAGGCCTTCGGCGCGCTGTCGATGAACCCGCACAACGCCATCCACGTCTGGGTTGGCGGGCAGCCCAGCGCGAACGTGGCCGGCTACATGCTCAACAACCTCACCGCGGCGCTGGACCCGATCTTCTGGGCCCACCACGGCAACGTGGACCGGCTCTTCGCGGAGTGGCAGGCGCTGCATCCCGGCGCGAACCCGGACGATCTGACGGACGTCCTCAGCCCGCTGAATTTCACGCCGGGCGACGTGCTGAGCATCCACAACCTCGGCTACGACTATGCCGCGGACACGAATCAGTTCCTCACCGATCCGGACGAGCCGTACACGCGGTTCGTCTCCGCGCCGGTGGACGTGCCGGACCATTTCTCCTCGTCGACGCGCGCCCGCATCCGGCTGCACCGGATCCGGCGTCCGGTGACGTCGTTCGTGATCCGTCTCTTCGTCAATCAGCCGGACGCCGACGCCTCGACGCCGGTGGTGAACAATCCGCACTTCGCCGGGCACGTGGTGATCTTCGGCCACGGCGAGTGCATCGGCACGACGCCCGACCACTGCGCGCCGGCGCTGAAGCCGCGGGCGCAGTTCGATCAGCGGGGACGCTCGCACAACGCACCGCAGAACGTGCGCATGAAGGCGACGCAGACCGTGCAGCGCCTCGCCGCTCAGGGAGCGAAGCAGATGCAGGTCAGCTTCGTGGTCGTCGACGGCGGAGGACGGCCGCTCGACGGCCATCTCCGTCTGGACGCCGTTTCGCTCGACTTCAAGGACTAGACGATGCAGACCAGATACAAGGTTCATCCTTCCATCGGCGTGGCCCGCCTCGGCAACAGCGAGCATTTCTATATCGGACCGGAGACGCTGAGCGGCCTGCCCATCCAGTGCGACGACCAGGGGAACCCGATCCTCGGGCCGGACGGCCAGGAGCAGCCGGTCACGGGGTTCCGCGACGGCGATCACAACATCCTGCGGCAGGCCGCGCGCTTCCGCGTCGTCATGTACGACGATGCCAATCCCGAGGGAATCGAGCTCGTGCCGCAGAACGGCACGACGCCGGGAACGATCGTTTCCGGGCCGGAAGGGAGCGGTGAGCTCATCGCCATCCAGTGGGTGGTGTGGATGGGCAACAAGAAGGCCGCCTGGTATCAGTTCAAGGAGCTGAACGGCGAGCACGGCTACCTGAAGAAGGACTCGAAGCTGCGCAACAAGAACGTCAGCAACCGCCAGGCGCTGGTGATCGATCCGGGGCCGGTGTTCGTCGCGACGCAGAATCCGCACAACCCGTCGTCGGTGACGACCGCGACCTCGGCGGAGATGGCGCTGGGGCAGAATCCGATGTGGTCGCAGACCTTCCCGCCGCCGCTCTCGCCGTCGTCGATCGCGTCTCTCGGCAGCGTGCGTCTGGACAACGACTCGCGCCTGCTGGTGGTGGGTGCGTACGGCAATTCGGGGTCGATGCTCACGGGCCTGGGCCAGCCGGAGATCACGCATTTCGCGAACAACGACGGCTGGTTCGACGACATCGCGGACGGACCGGTCACGGCGGTGCTGTGGTACCTGCCCGGTCCCGATCAGAGCCCGAACACGTCGCCGCCCGTGGTGAATCCCGTGCCGCTGCAGATCGACGATCCGGCGTGGTGCGTCGTCGGCTATCCGCGGTTCGCGCCGCAGATCCCGGACATGATCACGCTCGACGAGCTGCTCTACGACCTCTCGGTGCGCGAGTTCGCGTATGCGCCGTTCCTTTACGGCGCCCCGCCATTCGGTCCGATCGATTTCGATCCCGAGGACCTGGGCACCAGCGCGACGGCCGATGCCGCGCTGGCGAAGTGGCGCCGCCAGCCGAAGCAGTACAACGAGAACTACTGGCCGTACTGGGATACGGACCTCTATCCGATCCTGTCCCGCCCGTACCTGTATCAGAACTTCACGACCATCACGATCCAGGACGATCCCCACGAGACCGGGCCGAGCGGCAACTTCGACATGTCGAAGATCTCGGTTCCGCCGGCCCATCCGAACGATCCGGCGAACGATCCGTACTGGGGGATGCGGAACTTCATCTACTCCGTGCTGCGGCAGCCGGGGCAGGAGAATCAGTACGCGCTGACGGTCCCGCAGCCGCCGCCGATGCAGCCGCTGCAGATGCCGCAGATGCCGCTGCTCAACGGCGACAATCCGCTGACCAACGAGATCGTCTCGAAGTTCCTCACGCTCACGCCGACGCAGCTCTTCTTCCTGAAGCAGTGGGCGGCCGGGAAGTTCATCGGCGGAGTGATGCCGACGGACCAGCCGAACCCGCCCATCGTCGGGCCGCCTCCGCCGCCGTGGGGCGTCCAGCTCGACCGCGCCGTCCTTGGCAACGCGCTCGGCGGCGCATTCTGTCCCGGCGCCGAGGTGACGTGGATCATCCGCAATCCGGACATCTTCGTGAAGCCGTACCGCATCCGCCAGGCGCCGTGGCAGATCGACCTCGGGGACACGCGGCAGCTCAACCTCGGCTACTACGAAGACCCGCAGCTCGATGCGAAGACGAAGGAGGACTTCAGCGTGGGGCTGCAGGCGGGCGACCTGACCAAGCGCAACGCCGTGCCGTGGCAGGCGGACTTCAACCAGTGCACGACCAACGACACGAACGTGCAGTACGAGAACTGGAACAAGACCCAGAAGCCGTTCAAGACGGTCACCGGCATCATCTGGTGGCCGGCCCATCACCCGCTGCAGGTGAACGTCAATCCGCAGCAGAACCAGACGGTTTGGGCTCAGTGGGCATACGGGATCTCCGACTCGGATGCCGGCAATCTGAAGATGGTCACGGCCTGGAAGTCCCTTGGCTTCCTGATCAACAACAGTCCGCAGCCGGTCTCGCAGCCGTGGTTCTACCAGATCGACACGGATTACCCGAAACCTTAGAGCGGAGGAAATCATGGCCAACCTCACCAATCCCTTCATCGGCAATTGGGCGTATCGCAGTTTCCTCAACGATCCCGTCCTCGGCGACCCGATCCCGGACACGCTACCCCTCTTCGGCGCGGGCACGCTGACGTTCGTGGACGCGCCGATGGGCCAGGTGAAGGGCACGATCGGCACGCCCGGCAGCTGGATCCTCGACCTCGAGGGCTGGATCACCTACGGCGACCCGTACACCGCCCGCTTCCAGGGCAAGGGCGAGATCGGCGGCGCGCCGTGGATCTACGACTACGAGTGCTACTACGTGAAGCACTGGCCGAACGGCGTGGACCAGATCGAAGCGCTGGTCGGCTCGTTGATCCGCACGATCCCCCACCCGGGCGGCGAGGAGGCGGGGTTGGTGGCGTCGTTCTACGCCGTGCGGCAGTAAGCCAACACCCCTTCCCGCAGCATGGCCTGCAGCGCGAGGATCACGGTGGCGTCGCCGTGGCGCGGTGCGTACGCGGCGACGACGTCGTGTGCGCGGCGGGGCTCGCGGCAGAGCTCCACGATCCCGGCGATGCGCAGCCGCGGGTCGATGCGTGCGAGGGCGGCCGGCGATGGGTCGTGGGTGCGCAGCAGGGCCATCGGGTCGAGGGTGATGCTGCGCTGCCGGCGCTGCCAGAAGAGGCTCTCCGGCCAGCGCTGCACGAGCGCGTAGTAGCGGTCGCGCGTGGCGAGGTACTCGTCGAACGACGCGCGCACCGAGCGGGCGTAGAGGTCGAACGCTCCCGTGGCGATGGCCTCGGCCGCCGCGACGGCGTTGTGCAGCGCTTTGTAAAGGCCTGCGGCGGACAGGGGATCCCACACCGAGGCGGCGTCGCCGGCGGCGAGCCAGCCGTCGCCTGCGACCGGATCGAGGATCGAGGAGGCGGCGGACCGCACCTGCAGCGGCTCGCGCAGTCCAGCGTTACCGGCGCGCTCGCGCGTGTACCGCGTCTGCGCGAGCGCCGCGTGCCAGCGTCGCGGATCGGCCAGTCCCTCGGCGCGGATGATGTCGCCGTCGCTCATGAGCGCGACGGCGATGCGTCCGCCGGGAACGAGCGCCGAATACCACCACCCGTACTCGACGGCTTCGACGAGCGTGAAGGAGTCGCCGCCGGCGGGCGCGTCGAGAAACGCGAAGACGCCCGCAAGCTGATCGAAGACGACCCTGCGCGCACCACGCTCGCGCGCGACCACGGCGGTCTGGCCGGTGGCGTCGACGACGAACGCGCCGCCGAAGTCCTCGGCCCGCGCGCGGTGGCCGGTCACGATCGTCGCGCCGAGATCCTGCGCGGCCTTGGCCAGCGTGGCATCGAACTGGCGGCGGTCGAGCAGCCAGCCCTCGCCGTGCATGCCGAAGAGAAAGTCGTTCTGCTGGAGCGTATCCGATTCCCACGCCGACGAAACGCCGTGCGCGCGGAGGTGGCCGGAAAGGTCGATGCCGAGCTGCGCCAGCAGCGCGCCGGCGACGGGCTGCAGCATCTCGCCCGGCCGGACTGCCGAGCCGTCGCCCTGCTCGAGCACGGTAGACCGGATGCCGCGCTGCGCGAGCGCGAGCGCCAGCGCGCAACCGGCAGGACCGCCTCCGGCGATGATCACGTCCTGTCGCAAGAAGGCGATTTTACCAGGGCAGGGGGGAGGGGGGGGGGGGGGGGCGGGGGGGGGGGGGGGGGGGGGGGGGGGGGGGGGGGGGGGGACGGCAGCGAGTCATGAATATTGACGCATTTGCGCTGGTTCACTACACTCGCGGTCCCTCTCCGCTCTTCTTGAAATGAGGCGACGTAGCCAAGTGGTAAGGCAGAGGTCTGCAAAACCTTCACCCGCCGGTTCGATTCCGGCCGTCGCCTCCAAAATCCCTGTTCCCAAAGACTTCGCCTTCGCGGCCACCGTGGAATCGCACGGGTGGTATCGGCTTGCGCCGTTCCGCTGGGACGGCAGGGTGCTGCGCCGGATGGAGGCGCTGCCGGAGGGGATCGTCGAGCTGGAGATCGCGCACCGCGGCAATGCGTTGCACGTGCGCGGGGCGCGGGATTCCGAGGAGCTGCGGAAGCGCGTCGCGCGGATGTTTCAGCTCCACCTCGACCTCGCGGATTTCGTCGCGATGACCCGCACCTCGGACGCCCACGCCTGGGTCGAGCCGGCGGGCTTCGGGCGGTTGCTGTGCGGGACGACGCTGTGGGAAGACGCGGTGAAGGTCATCGCCACGACGAACACGATGTGGTCGCAGACGGTGCGGATGGCGGAGCTGCTGGTGGCGAAGTGCGGCCGGGATGGCGCGTTCCCATCGCAGGCGGACGTCGCGCGGTTCAGCGTCGACGAGCTGCAGCGCGACTGCCGCCTCGGCTATCGCGCGAAGACGATCCGGGCGCTGGCGGAGGTGGATCTCGACGCGGTCGACGACTACCTCGACCTGCCGGGGATCGGCCCGTACGGGACCGCGCACCTGCGCGCGATGGACGGAGAGCACGAGGACATCGCGGTGGACACGGAGTTCCGGCGCTTCGTCCGCGACAAGTACCACCGCGGGCGCAAGGTCAGCGACGCGACGATGCTGCGGCGCTACGCGAAATGGGGACGGTGGAAGTACCTCGCGTACTGGTCGGAGTTGGTGGCGGGCTTGCAGCGGCCGCCAGCGGGCGAGGACGAATAGTCTACTCCGCCCGCTCGCGATTCGGAATATTGACCGCGAGCGGTCCCGTTTGCATAATTCTCTTGTTGCACGTAAATTGTAAGTTGTTGATTTTGTAATGGTTTACGTGTGACAAAACGGAGAACGCGTGGACGACAAGATCAAGCAACTTCTGCAAGAGCTCGGGACGGCGATCAACGAGTCGATCTCCGGTTCCGAGGACGTCAACCGCCACATCCAGCGCATCCGCGACGAAGGTTATGATCTCTACGTCGTGCTCGATGCGACGATCGGCCTGAACAAACAGGACCCGGACGCCGGCGAAACGACGGACGTCGTAGCCGTGGCGAAGCCGATGCGGGAAGTGCAGTTTCGCATCAACGTGAACGACCTGGCCATGCTCCGCGGCCTCGGCATCGACCCAACCCGCAAAGTGAAGGGCGTGAGGCGGGTGGAACCTCTCGCACAGACAAGTGACGAATGAACGTCTGAATCTGCACGACCTCGCGCCGGCGCAACTCGAGCGCACGCTGTCCGAGGTGGTCTCCCCCGCGTTCCGCGTCCAGCAGATCGAAGAATGGCTGCACGTCCGCGGCGTCGATTCGTTCGACGCGATGACGAACATCCCCAAGAACATCCGCGCGGAGCTGGCGGAGCGGTTCACGGTGGCGATGCCGGAGGTGCTGACGCGCACCGAGCCGGCGCCGGACGGGAGTCAGAAGTACCTGTTCCGGCTCGCGGACGGACAGAAGATTGAATCGGTCTACATGCCGATGGGCGACAGGACCAGCATCTGCCTGTCGTCGCAGGCGGGGTGCGCGGTGGGCTGCACGTTCTGCGTGACCGGCTTCTTCGGCGCGGGGCGCAACCTCACGCCGGGGGAGATGGCCGGGCAGTTCTTCGTCATCCAGCGCGAGAAGCAGATCCCGTTCGAGCAGATGAACGTCGTGTTCATGGGGATGGGCGAGCCGCTGCTGAATTACGACAACCTGATCGCGACGCTGGAGATCCTCTACCGCAACGTGGCGCCGAAGCGGATCACGGTGTCGACGTCGGGGATCATCCCGGGCATCGAGCAGCTCGCGCGGTACGAGCGGCGCCCGAACCTGGCGATCTCGGTGAACGCGCCGGACCGCAAGCGGCGCGAGGAGATCATGCCGATCACCGCGAAGTATCCGCTCGAAGAGCTGATGGACTCGCTGCGGCGGTTCCCGCTCGAGCGCGGACGGGACGTCACGATCGAGTACGTCCTGCTCGCGGGCTACAACGACTCGCCGCGCGACGCGGCGTCGCTGGCGAAACTGATCCGCGGGATCCACGCGAAGGTGAACGCGATCCCGTTCAACGCGGATCCGAACCTGCCGGCGTGGATGAAGCGTCCGACGGACACGGCGATCGACCGCTTCGTCGACGCGCTCGTGCAGCACGGCGTGCGAGTCACGGTGCGGCGGTCGAAGGGCCGCGACATCGCGGCGGCGTGCGGCCAGTTGCGCGGCAAGGACGTGGCGAAGAGCCGGGCCACGGGCGGGCGGGCGATGTAGGGCGTGGCTTCAGCCCGCCCCTCCACGGGGGAGGCGGGCTGAAGCCACGCCCTACGTTTTCAGCGTGAACGTCAGGAGCGCCGTGTGGATCGCGCCCTTCGGGTTGAGCTGACTCGCGAAGAGCGTCACCTCGCTCACGGCGAACGGCGCGGACTGGTAGTCGCGCAGGGACTTCGTGAACAGGTCGATGGACGCCGGCGGCCACGCGTCGCGCATGCGCATCAGCGTGAGGTGCGGCCGGAACGCGCCGCCGTCGAGTGCGACGCCATTACGGGTCACGACTGCGCGGACAGCATTCGCGATCTGATCGAACTGCCCCTCCGGATCGAGGCCAATCCAGCCGACGCGGGCACGGCGGGGATTGGGGAAGAACCCGCATCCGCTGAGCCGCGCTTCGAATCCGGCGATGGCGCCGCAGGCCTCGCTCAGCGGCTGCGCGATCTTCTCCACGAGCCCCTCGGGCTGCTCCCCGAGGAACGCAAACGTCAGGTGCTGGGCCTCGGCGCGCACCCAGGACGCCGCGGGCAGGCGCGGTTTGAGGCGCACAACGCGCTCGTTGAGATCGCGAAGGATCTCCTCCGGAAAATGCGCAGCGATGAAGAGTCGCATGGACCGCGGACCGCCGGGATTGTAACGTCATTCCGTACGGTCGGCCTGGCCGGCGAGAAACTCGGGCGTGAAGATCCGCGCGATCTGCTCTTCGTCGAGCAGTTGCTTCTCGCGCAAGAGGTCGGGGATGCGCTTGCCGGTCTTCGCCGATTCCTTGGCGATCTCCGCGGCGGCGGCGTAGCCGATCAGCGGGTTGAGCGCGGTGGCCAGCGAGGGGGAGCTGATGTAGTACGCCTCGCAGCGCTCGCGGTTCGCCTCGATCCCGCGGATGCACTTCGCGACGAACACGGGCAGGTAGTTCTTGAGGATCTCCATCGAGAACGTGATCTCGAAGGCCATCAGCGGCATCATCACGTTCAGCTCGAGCTGCCCGGCCTGCGACGCGTACGCGACTGCGGTGTCGGCGCCGATGATGTGGAAGAGCACCTGGTTCATGCACTCGAGCATCGACGGGTTGACCTTGCCCGGCATGATCGAGGAGCCCGGCTGCACGGACGGCAGGGTGATCTCCGCGAGGCCGGTCTGCGGCCCGGAGGAGAGGAGCCGCAGGTCATTGGTGATGCGCGTCAGCTCGAGCGCGAGGTTGCGCAGCGCGGCGGACACCGCGACGATGGGGAGCTGCGACTGCATTGCCTCGCGCAGATCGGGCGCGGGATGGAAGTGAATCCCGGTCGCCGCGTTGAGGTGGCGGATCACTGCAAAGCGATAGCCGATGGGCGTGTTGATGCCGGTCCCGACGGCGGTCCCGCCGATGCCGAGCTCGTCGACTTCTTCGCCGATGTTGCGCAGGAGGCGCGTCGAGCGGCGCGTCGCGGCGGCGTAGGCGGCGAATTCCTGGCCGAGAGTGACCGGGACGGCGTCCTGGAGGTGCGTGCGGCCGGACTTGATGACGTCGTTGAATTCGACGCCCTTCGCGTCGAGCGCGTCGCCGAGGGTGTCGAGCTCGAGGAGGAGCTGGTCGAGGAGGAAGCGCGTGGCCATCCGCAGCGCGGTCGGGAAGACGTCATTCGTCGACTGCGCCATGTTGACGTGGTCGTTCGGGTGAACCGGGGTGTATGTGCCGAGCTTGCCGCCGAGGGCGACGTTGGCCAGGTTGGCCAGCACCTCGTTGCAGTTCATGTTGAACGACGTGCCCGCGCCGGCCTGGAAGACGTCGACGACGAAGTGCTTCCGGTAGCTCCTGAAGTCGGCGAGGACGGCGTCGCAGGCGTTGACGATGGCCGAAGCGCGCTCTTCGTCGAGCACGCCGAGCTCGTGATTCGCCAGCGCGGCGGCGCGCTTCAGCAGGATGAACGCGCGGATGAACTGCGGGTGCTCGCGCAGTCCGCTGATGGGGTAGTTCTCGACCGCCCGCTGAGTCTGGGCGCCGTAGAGAGCTTTTTCAGGAACCGCAACTTCGCCAAGGGTGTCTTTTTCGATTCGCATCAGGCCTTCAGTGCTGCAAGGCGCGCGCGCGACTCCTCAAACACCTGCTGATGCAGCGATTGTCCGTGGGCGTCCATGGTCACGATGGCCATGAAGTCCTCCACCCAGAGGTGCCAGATCGCCTCGGGCGACCCGAGGTCCTCCCAGTCGACGCCGTCGACGCGCTTGATCGACGCCGCGCAGACCTGCGCCGCGCCGCCGATGGCGTGCATGTAGACGGCGCCGTACTCCTTGCACGCGGCCAGGGTCTTCGGCCCCATGCCGCCTTTGCCGATGACGCCGCGGATGCGGTAGTCGCGGATGACCTCGTGCTGGTAGGGCTCTTCGCGCGACGACGTGGTCGGCCCGGCGGCCTTGCACACCCACTGGTCGCCCTCTTTCACCATCACCGGACCGCAGTGGTAGATGATCTGGCCTTCCAGATCGACCGGCGGTTTCACACCCTCGTGGATGCGGTGATGGACGGCGTCTCGGCCGGTGTAGAGCCGGCCGGTAATGGCGACGGTGTCGCCGACGTGCAGGGTGCGGATGGTGGCTTCGTCGATGGGGGTGGTGAGCTTCACGAGTGCCATGGCGGACCTCAGTACAGCCAGTTCGTAACTTCGCCGTTCAGGTCGAGCTCCGCCCCGCGGCGGCGGAAGGCCCAGCACATGTAGGCGATGGAGACGAAAAACGACGCCGGCAGGCGATTGAGCTTGCCGATCTTGCAGGCCATGAGGGTCGTCTTGCCGCCGAAACCCATCGGCCCGATCCCGGACTGGTTGGCCTTCTCGACCACGCGCTGCTCGAGTTCCGCGAGCAGGGGATCGTCGTTGACGTCGTCCATCGTGCGGAGGAGCTGTTCCTTCGCGTGGCCGTAGCCCGTCCCGCGGTCGCCGCCGATGCACACGCCAAGGATGCCGGGGCCGCAGCCCTGGCCCTGCGCGTTGAGGATGCAGTCGAGGATGGCGTTCTCGACACCCCTGAGATCGCGGCCGCCGAGGTCGGGGTGCGGGAGGGAGTACTGCGCGTTCATGTTCTCGCAGCCGCCGCCCTTGAGCATCAGCTTCACTTCGACGTGCGGCTCACGCCACTGATGGAAGTGAAAGACCGGCGATCCCGGGCCGGTGTTGTCGCCGGTGTTCTTTCCCGTGACGCTGTCGACGCTGTTCTGCCGCAGATATCCCTTCTTCGTCGCCGCGCGCACGGCCTCGGTGGCGATCTCTTCAAACTCGATCTGGTCGTAGCCGGCTGGCGTGTGGACGTAGAAGAGGATCGTGCCCGTGTCCTGGCAGAGGGGAGCCGAGTTGTCGCGCGCGAGGACGATGTTGCAGCCGATGACGTCGAGCGCGACGTCCGCGTTCGAGCCCGTCTCCTCCTGCTTCCGCGCGCCGGTGACGGCGCTGACGACGTCGTCGGGCAGCTGCGTCGAGGTGCGGCGGATGAGCTCGAGGATGCTCTCGAAAAGCGCGGTCTGCGGGGTGACTTCACGGAGGGGCTGGACGGTCATGGTGGGTGTTCTCCCGGACGGCGAGTCTATCGGCGATGGCCCGTTGCTTCAACTCGGCAGCATCCCTACGAAATCCATCACCCCGTGCGCCACGATCAGCGGCCAGACGACGCGCCAGCGCCAGTAGACGATGGCGAAGATGAGGCCGAGGGGGAGGATGGTGACGGCGCTGATGGGGCCTTGGTCGAGGTGGCAGATGAAGCGGACGGCGGCGCTGAGGGTGATGGCGAAGGCGGCGCCGTTCGGCTTGGCCGCCTCGAGGTTGTAGGCGACGATGAACAGCTCGTCGTAGAAGGGGTTGATCAGGGTGAGGGCGATGAGCACGGGCCAGGTCACCGTGGCTTCGAAGGACGTGATCTTGTCGAGGTCGATGCCGGTGCCCGAGCGCACGAGGAGATAGAAGACCGTGATGGCGATGTTGCTGCCGAGCAGCAGGAGCATGCCACCGATGGTCTGGAGCATGGTGATGCGCAGGCCGAGGCTGGCGAGTGTCCAGCCGCGGGCGCGGAGGAGGAGCAGGGCGAGGGTGCCGCAGACGAGCTCCGTGCCGAGGATGAAGAGGGCGCGGCGGTTGTCGAAGACGATGGACTCGTTCCTCGCGGCGAGCTCGATGATGCTCCGCGCCGCGAACGGCCCGAAGCAGATGAGATTGACGAGGATCAGCTCCGTCACGGGGGAGAGGCGCCGAAGCATGGCGGCGCACGCTACCACGTCAGCCGCGCGCTCTTCTTACACGGCGGAATGAACGGTAAAACTTGCCGGTTAGTTGATGTGAGTCATCTGGACTCAATGCGAGGCAAACCATGAATTTCAATAAACTTACCGTCAAGGCGCAGGAGGCGGTCGCTGAGGCGCAGAACCTCGCCCGCGGTGCCGGCAACCCGGAAGTGACGCCGGAGCACCTCCTCCTGGCGCTGGTCCGCCAGGACGGCGGGATCGTCTCGCCGATCCTCAATAAGCTGGGCGTTCCGCCCGGAACGATCGAGGCCGAAGTGGCCGCCGCGGTGTCGAAATACTCGAAGGTAGGAGGCGCGTCCGCCGAGCCGATGGTGTCGAGCTCACTGCGGAAGGTGTTCGACTCGGCGTTCAGCGCGGCGACGAATTTCAACGACGAATACGTCTCCACCGAACACTTCCTGCTCGCGCTGTCCGACGTGAAGGAAGCGACCGCCGCGCAGATCCTGCGGCGTCACGGCGTCGTTCCCGACGCGGTGCTCAAGGCGCTGCAGTCGGTGCGCGGGACGCAGCGCGTGACGGATCAGAATCCCGAGGCCAAATACCAGGCGCTGCAGCGCTACGCGCGCGATCTCACCGAGCTCGCGCGGCGCGGCAAGCTCGATCCGGTCATCGGCCGGGACGAGGAGATCCGTCGCGTGATCCAGGTGCTCTCGCGCCGGACGAAGAACAACCCCGTGCTCATCGGCGAGCCGGGCGTCGGCAAGACCGCGATCGTCGAAGGACTCGCGCGCCGCGTCGTCGCCGGTGACGTCCCCGAAGGTCTCAAGAACAAGCGCGTCGTCTCCCTCGACCTCGGCGCCCTCATCGCCGGCGCGAAGTACCGCGGCGAGTTCGAGGATCGCCTGAAGGCGGTGATCAAGGAAGTGGAAGAGAGCGAGGGGGAGGTCGTCCTCTTCATCGACGAGCTGCACACGCTCGTCGGGGCGGGTGCGGCCGAGGGGTCGATGGACGCGTCGAACATGCTCAAGCCCGCGCTCGCGCGCGGCGAGCTGCGCGCCATCGGCGCGACGACGCTCAACGAGTACCAGAAGCACATCGAGAAGGACGCCGCGCTGGAGCGCCGCTTCCAGCCGGTGTACGTCGGCGAGCCGACAGTCGAGGACACGATCGCGATCCTGCGCGGGCTGAAGGAGCGTTACGAGGTCCACCACAAGGTGACGATCCGCGACTCCGCGATCGTGGCCGCGTCGACGCTGTCGCATCGCTACATCACCGACCGCTTTCTTCCGGATAAAGCCATCGACCTGATCGACGAGGCCGCGTCGCGGCTGCGCATCGAGCTGACGTCGATGCCGCAGGAGATCGACGAGCTGACCCGCCGCCTGACGCAACTGCAGATCGAAGAGCAGGCGCTGAAGAAAGAGGAGAACAGCCCGGTCGCGAAATCGCGCCTCGACGCGGTGCGCGCGCAGATCTCCGAGCTGCAGGAGAAAATCTCCGGCCTCAAGGCGCAGTGGGAGAGCGAGAAGAACGTCATCACGCGGATCAACGAGCTGAAGAAGCGGCTCGAGGACGAGCGCGAGAACGCCACGCGCGCGGAGCGCGAGGGCGACCTGAATCGTGCGGCCGAGGTGCGCTACGGCGCGATGCCGCAACTGCAGCGCGAGATCGAGGCGGAGACCGCGAAGCTCGCGGAGATGCAGAAGAGCGGCGCGCTGCTGCGTGAAGAGGTGACGGAAGAGGACATCGCCGAGATCGTGTCGAAGTGGACGGGCGTCCCGGTCACGAAGATGCTCGAGTCGGAGATCCACAAGCTCGTGCGGATGGAGGACAACCTCCAGCGCCGCGTGATCGGGCAGGAGGACGCTGTGCGCGCGGTCGCGAATGCGGTCCGCCGCTCGCGCGCGGGACTCAAAGACCCGAACCGTCCGATCGGCTCGTTCGTCTTCATGGGCCCGACCGGCGTCGGCAAGACCGAGCTGGCCCGCGCGCTCGCGGAGTTCCTCTTCGACGACGAGAACGCCATGGTGCGCATCGACATGTCGGAGTACATGGAGCGCCACGCGGTCGCGCGTCTGATCGGCGCGCCTCCAGGCTACGTCGGCTACGAGGAGGGCGGGCAGCTCACCGAGGCGATCCGCCGCCGGCCGTACGCCGTCATCCTGTTCGACGAGATCGAGAAGGCGCACCCGGAAGTGTTCAACGTCTTCCTGCAGATCCTCGACGACGGGCGCCTGACCGACTCGAAGGGCCGCGTGGTGAACTTCAAGAACACGGTCATCATCATGACGTCGAACGTGGGCTCACAGTTCATCCACGACTACGCGAAGAATGAGATCTCCGAGGACGAGATGCGCAAGGCCGTGGACGCAGAGCTGCACCAGCGCTTCCGCCCCGAGTTCCTGAACCGCATCGACGACGTCATCGTCTTCCACACGCTGAACCTGGGTCAGATCAAACAGATCATCGGCGTGCAGCTGCGCCGCCTGGCAAAGCTGATCGAGGACCGCGGCCTGTCGATCGAGATCAGCGACGCGGCGAAGGACGCGATCGCGCGGGAGGGCTACGACCCGGCGTTCGGCGCGCGGCCTCTCAAGCGCGCGCTGCAGCGGATGATCATCGACCCGCTGGCGATGCGCCTGCTGGAGGGTGTGTTCAAGCCGGGCGACACGGTGTTCGTGAACGTGATGCCGGACGGGAAGCTGGGGCTGTCGCTGGAGCCGGAAGCGGCGAGCGTGAATTGACGAAGTTGACAGTTGGCAGTCTGCAGTTGACAGGAGCGGACACGGGCTCCTGTCAACTGCCAACTGCCAACTGTCAACTGTCTACTCGAAGTCGTATAAACGAATCGTTTTCCCGACGCGGCGGTAGGGCCGGTCCGCCAATAGCTGATCGAGCCACCGCCGCACCTCGGGGCTGTACGCGCGTCCGAGGGCGATGTTCAACTCGCTGATGGCGAGCCAGCCGTGGACAGGCTGCAGGATCTGCAGATCTTCGCGCGGCGGGAGGCCGATGCGGTCGAGCGGCGCGGACCAGGGGAGGGAGGTCGTGATGTGCGGGATCTTCTCTTTCCGCGCGAGGCGCACGAGGCGCAGCGCGTCCTGACCCCAGTCGAGGTTGCTGTCGTTGAGGATGCGGTGTGGCTCCTTGCCCGCGAAGGCGTTGAACCAGGCGAGGTAGTCGGGATGCGCGAAGGCGCTGCCGATCGTGAGCCAGGCGATCAGCGCGATGTTCAGCCAGCGGACGCGGATCGCAACGGCGGCGCAGATCGCGAGCGGCGCGTAGATCGGGAGCACGTGGCGCACGCCGATGTTGATGTTGCTGGTCATGGCGATGGCGAGGATCGCGGCGGCCATGAGCGCGAGCTCGAAGCGGCGGCGCAGGCCGGCGATGGTGAGGATGAGGAACGGGATCGGCGTCTTGAAGAAGAGCGCGACGGGGAAGTAATACCACCAGCCGCCCTCACGCACTTCGCCGAACAGAATCCCGCGCGGGGGATGGCGCGTCTGCTCGCGCACGGACTCGAGTCCGGCGATGAAGTACTGCGGCGGCATGGCCAGCCAGACGATCGACAGCGCGATCACCAGCGCCCAGACGATCTTCACCAACGGGAAACGCCTCCTCACGACGACGAGCACGAGCGCGCACGCGGGAAAGTAGACGAGGAAGGAGTACTTCGCGAGGAGCCCCGCCGCGAGCGCGACGCCGAGGGCGATTGTGCGTGGCCACGTGGCGTCTTCGAGGACCAGGGTGAAGACGTAGAGCGCGACGATGAGCGTCGCAGTGAGCGCCATGTCCGTCGTCGCCAGTCCGCCGTGTGCGAGCACGGGCGGTAGCGACGCGAAGATCAGCGCGGCGAGGAGTCCCGCGCCCGGTGTGAAGAGACGCCGCGCCCACAACGCGACGCCCACGATGGCGACCGCCACGAACAACAGGTTCGGCATGCGCGCGCGGGCGACGTTCTGCGTGTACCGGTCGCTCCGCAACAGCAGCACAGTGCCCCGCGACATGTCGCCCTCGGGGGCCGCGGGATCGGGCTCGCCGATGAACGGCAGCGCGAAGAGCACGCGTGCGAGCGGCGGATGATGCAGG
The DNA here is from genome assembly GCA_963821585.1 of uncultured Acidobacteriota bacterium. GTDB lineage: Bacteria > Acidobacteriota > Thermoanaerobaculia > Gp7-AA8 > Gp7-AA8 > QHVT01. Next base: position 950,277 of record CAWGEI010000004.1, on the reverse strand, counting down.
TCCGTCGTGTACACCCGTTTGGTGAGGATGTCGTAGCCCGCGATGAGGTGCGACGCCTCGTCGACCGTCTGCGAGAAGACGCGGTGCGTCATCGCGATGCGCGCGAGCGTGAAGACGACGATCAGCGCGAGCAGCACTCGCCAGCGGGTCTCGGTCATGGGATGTAATAGAGGCGGATCGATTTGCCGATGCGCTCGTAGCGGCGTCCTTCGAGCCAGAGCGGGCGCGGGGTGAAGCCGTAAATGTGCTCGCTGATGGCGATCCATCCCTGCGAGGGAACCTCGCGGCGGAAGTCGTAGTGGGGTGGGAAGCCGAGCTGGTCCCAGTCGTGCCAGCCCATCACGGCGACGCCGATGCGGTCGATCTTCCGCTCGCGGACGACGTCGCGCAGGCGCAGTACGTCCTGTCCCCAGTCGATGTTGCTGTCGAGCAGCAGGCGCCACGGCTGGCGGCCGGCGGCCTCGTTGAAGTACGGAATCGCGTCGGGATGGGCGAGCACGGACGCGCCGGTGTGCCACACCAATAGCGCGATGGCGATCCACTGCCGCTTCATCGCTACGAACGCCGCCGCGCCGGCGAAGGCAAGCGGAACGTAGACCGGCAGCACGTAGCGGACGCCGAGGTCGAGACCGCTCGGCATGGCCACGAGGAGAATCGCCACCGCCGCGGCGAGCGCTTCGAAGCCACGCCCGCGCGTGAGGAGCGCCAGCGCGAGCGATCCGAGGGTGGTCTTCAATGCGACCGCGGCGGGGAAATACCACCACCAGCCGTGCATCGCGAATTCGCCGAAGAGGAACGTGAAATGGCCGGCGCGATCGAACTCGATGAGCTGTTTGATGCCCGCGACCAGGCTCCCGATCGTGAACGCGTAGCCCGTCCAGATCACGAGCAGCGTGGTGATCAGCGCCACGACGAAGGCGGGCACGATGCTGCGCCAGCGCGGGTCGCGCCGGACGATGAAGACCGCCAGGCATGCCGCGGGCACGTAGCCGATGCAGGAGAACTTGCAGAGCACCGCGAACCCGAACGCGACGCCGAACAGCGCCGCGCTTCTGATCGTGCGGTCGTCGACCCAGCGGGCGAAGGCGAGAAGTGACACCGCCACTCCCGCCACCCCCGGCATGTCGTGCGTCGCCACACCGGAATGGCCGGCGATCATCGGCTGGAACATAAAGAGCAATGTGGCGATGAAGCCGGCCATCGGGCCGAGCTCTCTCCGCGCCCACCACCACATCGCCAGCGACGCGATGACGAAGAAGACCAGCATTCCGGAGCGGGCCAGGACGAGGTTCGTCTCGTAGCGGCCGTCGGAATAGAAGACGTGCTGGAGCTGCTCGTTGACGGAGCGGTGCGGATCGAAGTCCATGCCCGCGAGCCACGGCGCGAGCGCGAACACGAGGCGGGGCAGCGGCGGGTTCGCCGGCAGGTACGTGTTCACGTGCTGCGAGTAGAGCTGCAGTCCCGCCGAGACGTGCATCGGCTCGTCGACCGTCGCGGAGAAGACGGTCCACGTCGCCGCGATGCGCAGCATGGAGAGCACGATCAGCGCGAGCGCCGCGAGGTCCGTTCGTTTCATGGAATGTAGTACAGGCGGATCGTCTTGCCGACGATGCGCACGGGACGATACGTCCGCAGCCAGTCGTAGTCGCCGTTCGCTTCGCCGAAGCGCAGCCAGTTCTCGCTCACCGCGACCCAGCCGCTCACCGGCTGGTGCGGAACGAGGCCGGTGGCGTGGATGCCGTGCTCGCCGAGGCGCGTGCTGTTCATGAACGCGGTGTGGAGGTGGTCGATGTGCAGCTCCTCGACGACGCGCGCGAGGCGGAGGACGTCCTGTCCCCAGTCGATGTTGCTGTCCGCGGCGAACCACGACGGACTCGGTTGCGCGAGCTCGTTGAACCACGGCAGGGCGTCGGGATGCTCCTTGCCGACGCCGATGAACAGCCCTGCCAGGAGGCCGATCAGCGCGGCGCGGCCGAACGCGTCGCGCGACGTACGCCAGATGTGGACGGCCGCGTAGCCGGAGACGATCGCCAGCGGCGGGATGATCGGGAGGATGTGGCGCGCACCGATGTTCAGCGACGTGGTCATCGCTGTCAGCAGGATCGCCGCCGGGATGAGCACGACCTGCAAACCTCGCCGATCCCGCAGCAGCAGCACCGCGCCCCACGCGGCGAGGATCAGCCACGGCAGCGGCGACTTGTAGAAGAAGACGACCGGGAAGTAATACCACCAGCCGTGCCGGCTCTCGCGGCCAAGGAGGTAGGCGGTGTGGCCTCCGGCTTCGTGGAGCTTCACCTGAGCCATGCCCAGCGGGATCGCCGGTGCGGGAACGGGTGTGCGCGCGAGGACGCGCGCGAGCGGCTTGAGCGGCCCGGGGGCGGCCCATTCGACGATCTCCGCGCCGTTCTTGACGAGATTTGCAGGACGGCCGACATCGAAACGATACCCGGCCCAGCCGACCAGGAAAGCAATCGCGAGGACAGCTATGGAGTGCGGAGGCAGTAGCCTCCGCTTTCGAATTCGCGCGCCTATGAGCACCACCAGTGCAGCCGGCGGGAAGAACACGAAGAACGAGAACTTCGACAACACGCCCAGTCCGATCGCCACGCCGAGGAACAGCGTGCGCTTCCATGTCGGCTCGTCGAGGAACAGGCCGAGCGCGAAGAGCGCCAGCGGGATCGTCGCCGCCACCGAGAGGTCCGTCGTCAGCAGGCCGGCGTGCCCGAGGATGAGCGGGATCGAGGTGAAGATCGCGGTGGCAACCATCGCCACTTCCCGTCCGAACAGGTGCCGCGCCCACGCGGCGACCGTGACGATCGCCAGCGCGAGCAGCACGAGATTGCCCATGCGCGCGCGGGCGAGGTTCTTCACGTAGTGATTCCCGTGATACAGCAATTGATTGCCGCGATCGACCATCCCCGCCGGCTGCGGATACGGGAGGCCCTGCAGCCGTAGCGGCAGCGCGCCGAGGACGCGGGCGAGCGGCGGGTGGGTCATGTCCAGCGTGAAGTCGCCCTTGAACCACTCGTAGCCCGACGCGAGATGGATCGGCTCGTCGACGGTCGCGCTGTAAACGCGGTGCGTCGACGCCACTCGGAACACGGCGACGAGCGTTAGCGCCGCCACGACCGCGATGAACGTCCAGTCCCTCTGCATCGCGCGCATCTTATGGAATCGAGTACAGCCGGATCGAACTGCCGATGCGGCGCACGGGCCGGTACGCGCTCAGCCACGCGTACTCGCCCTTCGGTTTTCCCATGGCGATCATCATCTCGCTGACCGCGCACCAGCCGCTGGTCTTCACGTACGGATCGAGCGGCAGCGCGCGGATGCCGTGGCGGTCGAGGCGCGCGTTCGTGAAGATGGCGGCGTGCAGCTCGGGGATCTGCATCTCGCGCACGGCGCGGGCGAGGCGGAGCGTGTCCTGTCCCCAGTCGAGATTGCTGTCGACGGCGATGGACGCGGGGTTCGGCAGCGCGGCCTCGTTGAACCACGGCAACATGTCCCGGCCGCTCAGGCCCACCCCGCCGAAGAGCCAGAGCAGCAGTGCGACGAGCGCGCCGCGGCTGAACAACGTCGTTGCGCGCGACCAGATCGCCGTCACCGCGTGCGCCGCGAGGATCGACAGCGGCGCGTAGATCGGGAGGATGTGCCGGATACCGATGTTGATGGACGCCGTCATGGCGACGAGGAGAACAGCCAGCGCGACTCCGGCGTACGCGAGGTGGGTCCGGTCACGGATGATCGCGATGCCCCACGCCGCGAGCAGGAGCAGCGGGATCGGCGTCTTGTAGAAGAGGACGACCGGGAAGTAATACCACCAGCCTTTGCGGCTGGTCTCGCCGAAGAGGTACGCGTCGTGGCCCTGCTGGTTGTGAAACGCGAGCGTCGCCAGCCCCAGCGAGAAGGCCGGCGCGGGCATCGGCACTTCTGCGAGGGGGCGCGTAATCGTGCACAGCTGTTTCGGCGCGGCGTATTCGAAGAGGAACAGGCCATCCTTCGAGAGGTCCTTCGGCGAGCCGAAATCGAACTTGTAGCCGGCCCACACCACGACGAATGCGACGAGTGCCGCGATGCCGGCGTCTTTCCACCGTAGCGCTCTCCACCTGCACACCCATACAACCAGCGCGGCGGGCGGAAAGAATACAAGGAACGAGAACTTCGTCAGCAATCCGAGGGCGATGGCGACTCCGGTGAGCGCCGCGCGTCCGTTCGACGGCGCGTCGAGATACCGCTCGAACGCCAGCAGCGCGAGTACGAGTGTCGCCGCCGCACCGAGGTCATTCGTGATCAGTCCTGCATGTCCCAGCACGGCCGGCGTCGATGTGAAGATCGCGGCCGCGAGGACCGCCACTCCGCGCGAGAACGTCCGCCTCGCCCACAGCGCCACTCCGGCGATCGCCGCGATCAGCATCAGCAAGTTGCCCGACCGCGCGAGCGCGAGACTGGTCTCGTAGCGATCGCGCTCGTACAGGAGGTCGTTGCCCTGCTGAATCGGGTCCGCCGACACGGGACGCGAATACCCCGCGATCCATAGCGGCAGCGCGCACAGCACGCGCACGAGCGGCGGATGCCCGAGGTCGGTCGTGTACCGCGACGTCAGCCACTGGTAGCCGGCCGCGAGCTGTACCGGCTCGTCGAGCGTCTCCCCGTAAACGCGCCACGTCGACGCCACCCGCCCGGCCGCGAGCACCGTCAGCAAGGCGATCATCCCGATGAACCGCCAGTCCCGCCGCACGTGCGTCACCAGTACCCGTTCTCGCTGGAGAACATCACCTCGTACACCTTGCGCGCCCAGCTGCGCTTGCCGAACTCCACGCGCCCTTCCTGCTGCAGCCACTCCTTGATGGGAAGGGTGAAGCCGGTCTTGCGTCGCGTGCGGACTTCCGGCGGCAGGGGAGGGTGCGGCGCGTTCGCGAGGATCCCCTTGCCGCGGCCCTTGCGCGTTACGAGCACCGGTGCGAGGCGGCGCAGCAGGTGCGCGTCGACGAGGGGCACGCGCACTTCGAGCGAGTGGGCCATGCTGGCCCAGTCCATGTCGCGCAGCAGTTGATTGCGCAGGTAGAGCGACGACTCGAGCGCCGCGACGCGCGCGTAGGGCGTGCCCGGGTCGGGCGTCACCGCGCGCTCCAGGATCTGGATCAGGTTCAGCCGCTCGATGCCTTCGCGTGCGATGTCGTTGCCGAGGACTTCGGGGAGCTCGGAGGTCAGGAAGCGCCCGCGTTTGACGAGGTATGCGCCGGCGTACGACCGGCCGTGGCGGAGGATCTCGCCCATCTTCGGGCTGATGTGGCGGCTGCGCTTCGCGAGCGCGGTGTTGAGGCGATAGACGCCTTCGCCGAGGCCGGGGACGCGGGCGAGGACGGACGTCACCGGCATCCAGCGCGGGATGTCGCGGAACGACGTGTAGCCGCCGAACAGCTCGTCGCCGCCGGTGCCGCTCATTGCGACCTTCAGGCCCAGCTCCGCCGCGGCTTTGCTGATGAAGTAGCTGTTGAGGCCATCGACGGTCGGCTGGTCCATGGCGGCGAAGATGCGCGGGAGCTCGGCGCGGAAATCGTCGAGCGTGAGCTCGCGGATCGTATGGCGAACGCCGTACTGCCGCGCGACGAGCATGGCCAGCGGGGCCTCGTCGTTGTCGCGACCGCGATACTCCTCGAAGCGCAACGTCATCGTCTGCAGGTCGGTCGCGCCGGACTCACGGGCGAAGGCGACGATTGCGCTGGAGTCGATGCCCGCGGAGAGGAACGCGCCGACGGGCACGTCTGCGACCATGTGGTATTTCACCGATTCGAGCACGGCGTCGTGGACGAGGTCTTCGCGCTCGTGGTCGGCGACGCGCTGCGCGCTCTCCACCGCGTCGCGCAACGTCGCGGCGATCGAGAAGTACTGACGCGGATCGCTGACGCCGTTCGCATCGACGTAGCAGTACGAGCCCGCGGGCAGGGCGCGGATCGCGCGGTACATCGTGAAGGGCTCCGGCACCGTCCCGCGCAGGAAGAACCCCGCCGCGGCGGCGGGATCGAAGCGGTTGTCGACCCGGCCTCCGGCGATGAGTGCCTTCACCTGCGACGCGATGCGGACCGTGCCGCCGTCGTTCGCGTAATACAACGGCTTGATGCCATACGGGTCGCGCGCGAGGAGCAACCGCCGCTCCGCGCCATCCCACAGGGCGATGGCGAACATCCCCCGCAGCTCGCCGAGCATCGCCTCGCCCATCTCGTCGTACAGCTCGAGCATCACCTCGGTGTCCGAATGCGACGTGAACCTGCGGCCTTTCGCTTCCAGGCGCGCGCGGAGCTCGCGGAAGTTGTAGATCTCGCCGTTGAAGATGATCACCCGCTCGCCGCGCCGCATCGGCTGCGCGCCGGCAGGCGAGAGGTCGATGATCGCGAGCCGCCGGTGCCCCAGCCCCACGCGTCCGTCGTCCGACACCCATGCATCCGCGGCATCCGGCCCGCGCGAACGCATGCACTCGCGCGAGCGGATCAGCTCATCGCGATCGACCGGGGGCGCGTCCTCGCGCCAGGCAAAGATTCCGTTGATACCGCACATGGGGAGAGGAGGCTTACTGGACCGGCTTCGCCTCGAGGCGCTGGATGGCCTCCAGCGCGTTCTTGTTCTCGGCGTTCAGCTCGTACGACTTGCGATAGTTCGCGATCGCCTGCGCCTTGTCGCCCTTCGCCGCGTAGGCCTCACCGAGGCTGTCATACGGGTTGAAGGACTGGGGATACATCTCGACGTTCAGCTTGAAGATCTCGATGGCGTCGTCGATCCGGCCCTGCGCCAGCATCGAATAGCCGAGGGTGTTCAGGTCGGGTTCCTGGAATTCGTACTCCTCCGGTTGGCTCTTGCGCAGCTCGCGGTACTTCGCGACGATGGCCGCGCCGCTCGCACCGTTCTGCAGTTCCTCGACGATCGACTTCCGCGGCTGTCGCGGTTCGATGTCGTGCAGGATGCTGATGATGCCGACCGCCAGGCCGTCGAGCTTGTCGCCGCGCGACGTGTTGTCGAGCAGCACGACCAGCTCTTTCCTGTCCGGCACGCGCACCAGCACGGTGCTGAACCCATTGATTCCGCCGTTGTGACGGATCGTCCCGACCTCGGTCTTTCCGTCGTCGAGTTTCGCGTTGCGGATGGACCATCCGAACCCGTAGTTCTGCAGGGTCGGCGTGAAGAGCTGCTGTTTCAGGTCCTCGCGAAGGAGCTTGTCCGTGTAGAGGGCGCGATCCCAGGTATAGAGATCCTCGACGGTCGAATAGAGCGAGCCCGCCGCGTAGGGGATGCTCATGTCGAGATACGGGGAATTGACGTAGGTCCCGCCGGCGAGCTGATAGCCGCTGGCGCGTTTCGGAAGGATCGGCGCCGAGAGGTCGTAGCCGGACGACTTCATGCCCAGGGGCGTGAAGATCCGTTCCTGGACCACGTCGGCGTACGGCTTGCCGGTCAGCTTCTCGATGATGGCGCCGAGGAGGAAATAGCCGGAGTTGTTGTACGACCACTTCGAGCCGGGCTCGAACTCGAGATCGCCGCTCGAGTACTTCTTCACGAAGTCCGCAACCTTGTACGGATCGCGGGAGACTTCAGCGAAGAATCCCGGCTGCGACGTGTAGCTGGGAATCCCGCTGGTGTGGTTGAGCAGCTGTTTGATCGTGATGCGGTCGCCGGTGTCCTTGCGGTAGTCCGGAAGGTAGTCCGTGATCTTCCCGTCCAGCTTGATCTTGCCTTCGCTGACGAGCTGCATCACCACCATGGACGTGAACTGCTTGGTGATCGAGCCGAGGCGGAAGCGGACGTCAGGCGTATTCAGAATCTGCCACTCGAAGTTCGCGTAGCCGTAGCCACGCTTGAAGATCACGCCCGAGGAGTCGGCCACGAGCACGGTGCCGTTGAACTGCCGCAATTCGTTGGCCTTGGTGAGCAGCGCGTTGATCTGCTCCGCCTGCGTCACCGCGAACAGCTGCGTCGCCACGACCAACAACAAAGCCACGAATCCCGCACGAATCTTCATGAGCCCCTCCGGAGGCGAAAGAGTAACGCATCGCGGCTCTCGGGTCTGTCGCCCGCTACGCGGGCTCGTTCTCCTTGCCCGCGTAGCGGGCAGCCAGAAAATAGACCCCGGCTTCAGCCGGGGGAACCGAGCGCGGTCGCGGAGAATGAGCCCGCGCAGCGGGCGACAGCCGCCCCGGGCCGGGGGAGTAAGATGTACGCATGAGCGACGAGGAATTGCTCGACCGCATCACGTACAACCCCGAGATCTTTGGCGGGAAGGCGATCATTCGTGGACGTCGGCTGGCGGTGTCACATGTTCTCGGCATGATGTCGGCCGGCTCCTCCATCGACGAATTGCTCGCACACTACCCGTGGCTGGAGCGCGACGACATTCTCGCGTGCCTCAAATACGCTGCGCGCATCACGGGCCGCGAGCACTTCGCACCGCTGCTGGTCACGAGTGAAGCTGCTGATCGATAACTGCATCTCACACTTGGTCGCGTCCGCTCTGCGCAAGCAGGGCCATGATGTGGAGAGTGTGAGCGACTGGCCCGCGGATCCCGGTGATCGGCGCGTGCTGGCCGAAGCGGCGCGCGCAGGGCGTGTTCTGATCACCGCCGATCGTGAATTCGGAGAGCTCGCGGTGTTCGAACGGCTTCCGAGCGCCGGCATCATCGTCCTCGATTCGAGCATCACGGCGGCCGACCATGAGGGGGCGTGCCTGCGAGCGATCGCCACGCACGAGGCGGAGTTACTTGCTGGTGCAGTCGTGATCGTGATGCCCGGCAGAATGCGTGCGCGCACTCCTCGTCCGGACGCGTAGAATCCCCGACCTATGCGCCGACTGATCGCCACAGTCCTGCTCACCACCACCCCCTCACCGCCCAACCCGCCGCCCGACCCATCTACGGATTCGAAGATCCGGCGAAGCAGCGCGCGCTGGAGCAGCAGTTCGACGCGAAGCTGAATCGCGACAACCTGCGTGCGTGGATGAAGCGCATGACCGCGCGGCCGCACCATCTCGGCTCCGCGTACGGGAAACAGAACGCCGAGTTCATGGCGTCGCTGTTCCAGTCGTGGGGCTACGAGACGACGATCGAGCGCTTCGACGTGCTGTTCCCGACGCCGAAGACGCGCGTCGTCGAGCTGCTGGCGCCGGAGCGGTACACGGCGAAGCTCGCGGAGCCGGCGCTGAAGGAGGACGCGACCTCGGGCCAGACCGACGAGATCCTTCCGCCGTTCAACGCGTACTCCGTCGACGGCGACGTGACCGGCGAGCTGGTCTACGTGAACTACGGCGTGCCGGAGGACTATGAAGTCCTCGAGCGCACGGTGTCGACGTGCACGGCAAGATCGTCATCGCGCGCTATGGCGGCTCGTGGCGCGGCATCAAACCGAAGGTCGCCGCGGAGCACGGCGCCCTCGGCTGCATCATCTACTCCGATCCGCGCGACGACGGCTACTTCGAAGGCGACGTCTATCCGGTGGGCGCGTATCGCAGCGAGCACAGTGCGCAGCGCGGGTCCGTGGCGGACATGCCGGTGTACCCCGGCGATCCGCTGACGCCCGGCGTCGGCGCGACGAAGGACGCGAAGCGGCTCGATCGCAGCGAGGCCGAAGACGCTGACGAAGATCCCGGTCCTCCCGATCTCCTACGGCGACGCGCTCCCGCTCCTCCGCGCCCTCGGCGGCCCGGTCGTCCCGGAGAAATGGCGCGGCGCGCTGCCGATGACCTATCACTTCGGCCCCGGCCCGGCGCGCGTACACCTGAAGCTGGAGTTCGACTGGAAGCTCGCGCCCGCGTACGACGTGATCGCGCGCCTGCGCGGCACCGACCTCGCGGATCAGTGGATCATCCGCGGCAACCATCACGACGCCTGGGTCCACGGCGCGAACGACCCGGTCAGCGGCATGGTGGCGTTGATGGAAGAGGCGCGCGCGATCGGCGAGCTGGCGAAGAGCGGCTGGCGTCCGCGCCGCACGTTGATCTTCGCCGCCTGGGACGGCGAGGAGCAGGGTCTTCTCGGCTCGACGGAATGGGTCGAGACGCACATCGCCGAGCTGCGCGAGCACGCGGTCGTCTACATCAACTCCGACTCGAACGGCCGCGGCTTTCTCGACGCCGGCGGCTCGCACACGCTCGAACGGTTCGTGAACGAGGTGGCGCGGGACGTCGACGGACCCGCAGCGGGGCGTGTCGGTGCTGGAGCGTCGCGGGCGCGCCAGCTCGTCGACGAAGAGGACGCGGATGAGCGGAAGAAGCTCCGCGAACGGTCGCTGATCGAGCTCGGCGCCCTCGGCTCCGGCTCCGACTACTCGCCCTTCCTGCAGCACGCGGGGATCGCGGCGCTGAACATCGGCTACGGCGGCGAGGGGGAGTACGGCGTCTACCACTCCGCGTACGACTCCTTCGATCACTACCTCCGGTTTCGCCGACCCGACGTTCGAGTACGGGCTGGCGCAGGCGAAGACGACGGGCCGGATGATGCTCCGCCTGGCGAACGCCGACTTCCTTCCGTTCGAGGCGACGAGCCTCGCGCGGACGGCGTCGACGTACCTCGACGAGGTGACGAAGCTCGCGGAGAAGACGCGAGCGGAGATCGCAGAGCGCAACCAGATGCTGCGCGAGCGCACGCTGGAGCTCGCGGCCGATCCGATGAAGCCGTTCGTCGCGCCGAACTCGCAGGAGCCGGCGCCGTTCCTCGAGTTCGCACCGCTGCGGAACGCGCTGGAGCGGTTGCAGAAGGCCGCCCGCGTACGACCGCGCAGACTCGCACGACGACCGCATCGCGATGCGACTGGAGCGCGCGCTCACGCGCGACGAGGGACTGCCGCAGCGTCCCTGGTATCGCCACCACGTCTACGCGCCTGGCGCCTACACCGGCTACGGCGTGAAGACGTTCCCCGGGGTGCGCGAAGCCATCGAGTAGAGGAAGTGGAGCGAGGCCAACGCGCAGATCGTCGTGCTGGCCGACGTGATCAACGGGTATGCGTCGTTGATCGAGAAGAAGTCGGCAGCATGTAGACCATCTCCCCTTCTGCGACATGCCGAGGTCCTCGCGCGCGATGCGCTCGATCGCGTAGGACGACTTCTTCACGCTCTCGATTTCGGCGCGCAGCCTCGCGTTCTCCGTCTCCAGGTGCTTGATGTCCGTGCGGCACGCTCGACGCGGGTGCGGGCGCTCTGCAGCTCCGGCAGGCCGCGGTCGCTGAAGAAGAACGACACGGCGAAGACGACGCACAGCACGCTGGCCAGCAGAATCACCGCCTTGAGAGTGACATGGGTCGCGCGGCGCGAATCGTGAATGAGATCGGAGGAAGACACTGCGCGTCATTCTACAGCGAGGAACGTGAGGGCGATGGCTTCAGCCCGCCTCTCGGACGGGGAGGGGGACGCCCCCCCACCCACGTGGAGAGGCGGGCTGAAGCCGCGCGCCCTACATATAATTCATCCGTGAAGCACGACCAAGCCTCCAACCCGCTGACGGAGCGGTATGCCTCGCGGGAGATGTCGTACCTCTTCTCCGCCGAACTTCAAATTCCGCACGTGGCGGCGGCTGTGGATCGCGCTGGCCGAGGCGGAGCAGGAGCTGGGGCTGCCGATCAGCGATGCGCAGATCGCCGAGCTCAAAGCGAACGCCGACGACATCAACTTCGAGGACGCCGGAGCGGCGCGAGCGCGAGGTGCGCCACGACGTGATGGCGCACGTGCACGCCTTCGGCCTCCAGGCGCCGTCCGCGAAGGGCATCATCCACCTCGGCGCCACGTCGGCGTACGTCACGGACAACACCGACATCCTGCAGATGGCCGAGGGGCTGCGCATCGTGCGGCGGCCGGATGGTGAACCTCATGGCCAAGCTGCGCGACTTCGCGTGGCAGTGGCGCGCCACGCCGGCGCTGGCGTTCACGCACTTCCAGCCCGCGCAGCTGACGACCGTCGGCAAGCGCGCCACGCTCTGGCTGCACGACCTCCTCCTCGACTATCGCGAGTTCGAGTTCCGCCAGTCGCAACTCGCCCTCCTCGGCGTCAAAGGCGCCACCGGCACGCAGGCTTCGTTCCTCAACCTGTTCGGCGGCGACGAGGCCAAGGTGCATCGCCTCGAACAGCTCGTCGCGGAGAAGGTGGGCATGCGGCGCAGCTATCCGGTTTCCGGCCAGACGTACTCGCGCAAGGTCGACGTCACAGGTCGTCGAGCGTCGCTCTCCGGCTTCGCGCAGTCGGCGTCGAAGTTCGCGTACGACATGCGCCTGCTCCAGCACCTGCGCGAGATCGAGGAGCCGTTCGAGGAAGAGCAGATCGGCTCGTCCGCGATGCCGTACAAGCGCAACCCGATGCGCGCAGAGCGCATCGACGCGCTGGCGCGGCACCTGATCGTGAACTCGCTGAATCCCGCGCTCACCGCGGCCACGCAGTGGTTCGAGCGGACGCTCGACGACTCCGCCAACCGCCGCATCGCCATCCCCGAGGCGTTCCTCGCGGCAGACGCCATCGCGCTGATCTACGACAACATCGTCGGCGGCACTCGTCGTCCACGAGGACGTGATCGCCACGAACGTGCGCCGCGAGCTGCCGTTCCTGATGACCGAGAACCTGATGATGGAAGGCGCGGCGCGCGGCGGCGACCGGCAGGTGCTGCACGAGCGCATCCGCATCCACGCGCAAGCGACGCCGCCGACGCGCTGAAGGCCGGCGCGGCGCAGAACGATCTCTTCGACCGCATCGCCGGCCGATCCGCTGTTCGGCATCGACCGCGCATCCATCGAGCGCTGGCGCAGTCCGGACAACTACACCGGCCTCTCGCGCGCAGCAGACGGAGCGCTTCCTCGACCGAGGACGTCGATCCGATCCTGCACGCGGAGCGGGAGCAGATCCGCGACGAAGTGGGCGAGGTCCGCGTATGAAGCTCCGGGTGACGGTGCTGGCCGTGCTCGCGGTCGTGGTCTACGGCTGCGCGCACGACCGTGCCGCCTCCGCCGACAGCTCCCGAGGCTCTGCACGGTGTCGCGAGCTGGTACGGCGAGGAGTTTGCGGGACGGACCACGGCGAACGGCGAGATCTTCGACCCCGCGCTGCTCACCGCAGCGCACCGGACGCTCCCGTTCGGCACGGTCCTCGACATCACCAACGCGAAGACGCAGCAGACCGTGCGCGTGCGCGTGAACGACCGCGGGCCGTTCATCGGCGGGCGGATCATCGACTTGTCGTACGGCGCGGCCCAGCGGATCGGGCTGATCGAGCCGGGCATTGGCGAGGTCACATCAAGCTCGTGCGCATGGGCAGCGGCGAGCGCGAGCCGCCTGTGCCGTTCGAGGCCACGGTCGCCGAGGCGCCGAAGGTCGTGCCGATCGTTCCGCCGCCGGCGCCGAGTGACGCGCCGAAGGTCGAAGTCGTTCCCCAGGACGTGGTTGTCGACCGCATCGAAGTGAGATCGAGCGAGCGGCGTGGTCACGCGCACGCAGGTCGCCGCCGACGGACGCACGCTCGAAGAGGTGCCGGCCACCGGCGACGCAACGCCGTCCGCCGCGCGCTTCGACGCCTCACGCCGCGCGCGCCCTGCGCCGCAGGTTCACAAGGGACAGTTCGTGGTCCAGGTGGGAGCGTTCTCCGTCGAGGCCAACGCGAAATCGCTGCAGGAGCGGCTGACCGCAATCGGCCAGCGCGCTTCATCGATCGCAACGATCTCTACCGCGTCCGCCTCGGCCCGTTCTCCAATCGCGATGCGGCCGTGGCCGCGCGGTCGTCGCTCGAGGCCGAACGGCATCTCCGCGATCATCCTCGCTGAGTGATGTAGGGCGTGGCTTCGAGCCCGCCTCCCGGGCGGGGCGGGCTGAAGCCACGCCCTACGTGTTTGCTTAGATCAATTCGCTCTCCGCGAAGAAGAACGCGATCTCGTTCTTCGCGTTGTCATCCGAGTCCGAGCCGTGGATCGCGTTCTGCTCGATCGACTCGCCGAACTCCTTGCGGATCGTGCCTTCGTCGGCCTTGGTGGGATCGGTCGCGCCCATGAGCTTGCGCAGGCTTGCCACGGCGTCTTTGCCTTCAGGGCGGCGACGTACACCGGTCCCGAGGTCATGTAATCGACGAGGCTGCCGAAGAACGGCCGCTCGCTTGTGGACGGCGTAAAACGCCTCGGCCTGGCGCTGCGAGAGACCGATCTTCTTGACGCCGAGGACGCGGAAGCCTGAGCTTCGATGCGGCTGATGATCTTCCCGAAGTTCCCTTTGCGGACGGAATCGGGCTTGATGATGGTGAACGTACGATTGGACATCTGAGGATTTCCTTTGCGTGGCGCCCGAGGGGCGCGGAGTGTTGGGGCGCGGATTATTGCACAGAGGCGCGCACCACCGCGTTGCCCGACGCCGCGGCCACCGCGACCGTGAAATCCACCGGCAGGTAGAGCGTGAACGTCGACCCGTGCCCCGGCTTCGACTGGACCTCGATGCGCCCGTGGTGCAGCTCCACGAAGTTGCGCGTCAGCGACAATCCCAGCCCCGTTCCGCCCCTGCGCGCGCGCCGCCCGTCCTCGGTCTGGTAGAACTCGTAAAAGATCTTCTGCAGCTCGTCCGGCGGGATGCCGATGCCCTGATCGGTGACGTCGATGCGCACCGTGTCGATGCGCAGCGGCGACTGCTCCTCGGCCACCCGGCGGCAGATGATCGCCACGACGCCGCCAGCGGGGGAGAACTTCACGGCGTTCGACAGCAGATTGAAGAGGATCTGCTTGAGCCGGCCTTCGTCCAGGCGCACCTTCGGCAGCGCGGGATCGAGCTTCGACAGGATCTGCACCTTCGCCTCGGACGCCACTCCCTTCATCACGCGCTCGACGGCGGCGATGGTCTCGCTGGAGATCGAAGTGATCGGCGCGCAGCTCCATCTTCCCGGCTTCGATCTTCGACAAGATCGAGGATGTCGTTGATCAGCTCGAGGAGGTGATTGCCCGCGGCGTAGATGTTCTCGAGGAAGCGGTGCAGTCGCGGCGCGAGCGCACCGCGCGTGGCTTCGATCAGCACGCTGGAGAAGCCGATGATCGAGTTCAGCGGCGTGCGCAGCTCGTGGGACATGTTGGCGAGGAACTGGTTCTTCGAGCGGTCCGCGGCGAGAAGCCGCAGGTTGGCTTCGTGCAGCTCGTTCGTCCGCTCCGTGACGCGCGCTTCGAGCGCGTAGGTGAGGCCTTCGAGATCGCGATAGAGGTGCGCGTTCTCGATCGCGACCGCGGCCTGGTTCGCGATCGCGGTGAGGAGGATCAGGTCGTCCGCGGTGAACGCGTTCTTGCTTGAAGCTCTCGACCGGCGATGACGCCGACGACGCGGTCGCGCGCGATCATCGGCACGCCCAGCCACGACTCCGTGGCCTTCGTATCCTCCACCGCCTTCACGCCGAAGCGGCGCTCCTCCGCCGTGCTGCCGAGGAGCAGCGGCTGGTGGTGCTGGACGACCCAGGAATTCAGGCCCTCGCCGAGCGGGATGCGATCCTTCGGGAGGGTCTGCCGTCGCGCATGTCGAGCTCGAACGCCAGCTCGTTCGTCTGCTCGTCGAGCAGGGCGATGGAGAAGAGCGAGCAGTCGATGGCCGTCGTGCATTCGGTGTAAATCGCCATCAGCAGCTCGTCGGTGGTGTACCGCAGAGAGATCGTCTTGCCGATGTTCGTCAGCGAGGCGAGGCGCTGCAGCAGGTCGTTGGTCTTCGAGCGCGTGAGCGCGAGATTGCGCGCGATGCAGTTCGCGACCGTGCCGGTGAAGACGAGCGCGACCACGCCGCCCCAGCCGATCGTCCCGAACGACAGCGCCGTGACGACCGCGTACGGCAGCGCGATCGAAGCGAGATCCCGTCGTCGGTGATGTAGACCTGCATGATCTTCGCGTAGCCGTAACCGTACGCGCGCTGCGGCCAGAACATCAGCAGGCTGTTCGTGAGCACCAGCGCGACGCCGCCGGCCGCGATGCGCGCCGCGTTCGCGGGCGTCGCTTCCATCACCGGGAACGTGCCGCCGAGGAATTCGATACACCGTCGCGGCCATGACCACCGGGATGCCGTACGTCCCGAAGAGGCCGAAGGCCTTCACGCAGTCGGTGACCGGGTCCTGTCGCGCGATCTTCGCCGGGCCGATCTGCTTGCAGCCGAGGCAGCGCGTCCCGATCGAGACACCACACGGCGATCCACGACGACAAGCACGATGCCGAGGAGCGGGAACATCGGCCATGTAGGCGGTGATGACGAGCGCGACGTAGACCAGATCGGTGAGCTCGAACTTCAGGAGCGCGAGCGTCGTGGCGAAGAGCACGAAGATGGCGATCAGGATCGGCGCGTCGCCGCCGAGGGTGTGGAGGATGCCGCGTCTGATCGTGACGCAGCCACGTCAGCCACGACATCAGGAGCAGCCCGGCCAGACCCTGAATGAGAAAGACCGAGATGACGCGTCGCCGCGCGAGCTGGAGGTCGACCGTGAGGTGCCATGGGTAGCAACGATGGTACACCCGAGAGTGCTGACAGGCGCAGAGGTGCACGGGCTCAGACGCCCAAGGGTTCTATCACTGTGAACCTCTGAGCCTTTGAGCCTGTGTGCCTCTGCGCCTCTAGGGACGCCCTACACCAGCACTTCGTCCCGGTACTCCCCGCGTCGACTCCACGCCGTGCGCCACGATGCAGCGCTCCAGCGCCGCCCTCGCACCACGCGCAGTCGTCCCAGACGATGCTGTCGCGCACGTCGCCGTCGACCGCGCTGCGCGCGCCGACGGTCGAGCGTGCGGCGTGCCGCGTCGCGGTCTCGTGGACCAGCGAGTCGCTCTTCGATGTGCGAGCCCGCGGGCGGCGGAGCTCGCCGCGCATCATCGCTTCGAGCAGCGCCGCGAGGCGGACAGATAGCGCTGCGGCGTGCCGATGTCGAACCAGAGGCCATCGTCGACGGCCCCGCCGAGCGTTTCGCGGCCGAGCGCGAGCAGCGGCATGATAGACGCGCTCGACGATCCCGGAGAACTCCTGCTCGGGCAGCCGGTCGAAGATGCGCGTGCTGATGACGTGCGACCCGGCGAACATCATCGCCTCGCCGCGGCCCTGCCGAAGCCCGTGACGCGGCCCGCTCGCAAAGATACACCGGCGTGAAGCTTGTCGTCCTCTGGCGGATGCCGCAGCGTCAACGCCGCCAGCGCATCTGCTCCCGCGCGCGTCACGCAACGCGTCCCACCGCGGGAACTGCACCGTGTCGCCGTTGACGAGAAAGAACTCGTTCCTCCTTCGCGAGCTGCGGCCGCACGCGGCGGATCCCGCCGCCCGTGCCGAGGATCTTTTCCTCGCGCGAGAAGTAAAACTCCGCCCGCCCGGCGAACTCCTCGCCGCAGATACTCGCTGCTATCAGCCTCGGGCAGGTGATGCAGGTTGACGATCAGGTCGCGCACCCCCGCGGCGAGAAACGACTCGACCGCCCAGCCGATCAGCGGCCGGTTGCACAACGGCACCATCGGCTTGGGCATCGTGTACGTGAGCGGGCGAAGCCGCGTGCCGAAGCCGGCGGCGAGGATGAAGCCTTTCATAGGGCAGCGGTTCAGCAGCTATCGAGCCATCGTGCAGAGCTACTCAGCTGTTCAGCTATACAGCTATTCAGTTAGAAGCGAAGCCCTGAACAGCTGTATAGCTGAACAGCTCAATAGCCTCTCCCCGGTCAAGGCAACTGCTCCGGCGGAAACACCATGTGCTCCGGCAGGTCGGCGCGGGTGCGGCGGTGCTGGCGGTAGAGGTCGGCATAGCTCTGGCGAATCCCGCTGCTCCATGTTCATCCCCAGCTCCTCGGCCATGGCGCGGATGACGTCGAGCGGCCCTTCGATCTCGAAGTAGTCGCCGATGGGCGTGCGGTCGATGACTACCTCGACCTCGCGCACGCGCCACACCTCGCGGAACTTCTGGTAGCGGAACGATCGGCTTGAAGCCGAGGGAGTCGAAGAGCTGGATGGCGAGCTCGAAGCTCTCGACGCCGGTCTGCACTTCCTCGCGCATCTTGACGTCGCCTTCGAACGCCATCGGCCCTTTGAACGTGGCCAGCGCGTAGCGCCCGAACTTGCGCACGCGTAGCATCGAGCCCTTCGTGCGCAGCTCGCCGCGGCGGTCGAGGACGATGTTGTCCTCGAACGTCTCGGCGTAGAGACCGCTGCGCGCCGATCTCCTGAACCGGCGCACCAGCGCGATGCCGGTCCTTGAGGGCGAACTTGATCTCGATTTCCTGAGCCATGAGGTTGGATCGGGCTTTCCTCGAGCGGTGTCATGCGTGTCGACAGTTCGGGTGTCGGAACTTTTGGCACGGCGATGACTGCCAGACACCTGACACCCGACACCTGATACCAACCCCACACAACCGACATCCGACAACCGACCATCAACGTCCCGGTCAACTTCGCTCCCGAAATGAACTCCAGCGACGCGCCGCCTCCGGTGGAGATGTGGGTGATGCGGTTCGGCGAAGCCGGAGGCTTTGATCGCCTCCACCGACTCGCCGCCGCCGACGACCGTGATGGCGTCGGCGTTCGCGACCGCGGCGGCCATGGCCATCGTGCCTTTCGCGAACTCCTCTTTCTCGAACACGCCCATCGGGCCGTTCCAGAAGATCAGCTTCGCTTCGCTTGAGCTCGGCTTGTACGTCGCGATCGTCTTCGGGCCGATGTCGAATGCCTTCTCGTCGTCCGGGTGAGGCCGTCGCTCACTCCGCGTCGTCGATCTCCGTCGGGCTGTCCAGCGAGTCCGCGACGATCAAGATCCACGGGCAGCACGAGCTCGCCCGCGCCGCGCGTGCGGCGCTCTCGCATGATCCGCTGCGCCACCTCGATCGAGTCCTTGTCGACCAGCGAACCGCCCATCGGCACGCCGCGCGCGGCCAGGAACGTGTTGGCCATGCCGCCGCCGATGAGCACCTTGTCGGCGAGCTTCACCAGCGCTTCGAGCGGCTCGATCTTGCCGGCGATTTTCGCGCCGCCCATCAGCGCGACGAACGGGCGCTCCGCGATGTCCGTCACCTTCTGCAGGAACTCCATCTCCTTCGCCAGGAGGAAGCCGCCGGCGATGTTCTCCTTCGGCAGCAGCCGCGGCAGCGCGTCGATGGAGGCGTGCGCGCGGTGGACGCGCCGAAGGCGTCGTTGACGTAATAATCCGCCAGCTTCGCGCAGTTGCGCCGCGAACGTGGCGCTCGTTCTTCTCCTCGCCCGCGTGGAAGCGGAGGTTCTCGAGCAGCAGCACCTCGCCCGCGCCCAGCTTCGACGCCTTCTCCTCCGCCTCGAGCGCCGATGCAGTCGTCCGCCCACTGCACGTCGGCGCCGAGGAGCTCCGCGAGCTTCTCGCGCACCGGCGCGAGCGAATACTTCGCGTTGCGCGCCCCCTTCGGGCGGCCGAGGTGGCGTGGCGATGATGATCGCGGCACCGCGGTCGCGGAGGAAACGCAGCGTCGGCAGCGTCTCCTCGATGCGCGTGGCGTCGGAGATGCTGCGAGCCTTCGAGCGGCACGTTGTAATCGACGCGATAGAACACGCGCGAGCCGCTCGTGAGCGCGAGCTGTTCAACCTTGCGGATGCGTGATCATCGCGTGGCCAGCGCCTCTTTCTTTACACCGGGCCACGTGCGGCGATCAGGTCCAGGATGCGGTTCGCTGTAGCCCCACTCGTTGTCGTACCACGCCAGGATCTTGTGCATCTTCGGGTTCACCGAGCGGGTGAACGTCGTGTCCACGATCGACGAGTGCGCGTTGTGGTTGAAGTCGATCGAGACCAGCTGCTCGTCCGAGTACGGCGAGGATGCCCTTCAGCTCCCCGTCCGCCGCTTCGCGCACGACCTGGTTGATCTCCTCGACGCTCGTCGCCTTCTCGGTCTCGAATGTCAGGTCGACCAGCGAGACGTTCGGCGTCGGCACGCGGACGGAGATGCCGTCGAACTTCCCTTTCAGCTCCGGCAGGACGAGCCCGACGGCCTGCGCGGCGCCGGTGCTGGTCGGGATCATCGACAGCGCGGCGGCGCGGCCGCGGCGGAGGTCCTTGTGCGGCAGGTCGAGGATCTCCTGATCGTTCGTGTACGAGTGGATCGTGGTCATGATCCCCGATCGTGATGCCGAAGTTCCGGTGCAGCACCTTCGCCACCGGCGCCAAGCAGTTCGTCGTGCACGAGGCGTTCGAGATGATCTGGTGCTTCGCGGGTCGTACGTCGTCCTCGTTGACGCCCATGCAGAACGTCGCGTCGGCGTCCTTCGACGGCGCGGAGATGATCACCGTCTCCACGCTCTTCTCAGATGCTTCGGGCAGCCTTGGCTCTTTCCGTGAACCGTCCCGACGACTCCACCACGATCTCGGCCCCGATCTCGTCCCACGGGATTTCGCGCCGGGTCGGGACTGGAGAAGACGCGCAGCTCCTTGCCGTCGATGCGTGATGCTGGTCTCGCCGTGCTTGACCTGTTCGGGATCGTCTTGTGAACCGAGTCGTACTTGAGGAGATACGCGAGCGTGTCGAAGCGCACGTCAGATCGTTCACTCGCCACGAACTCGATGTCGTTTTTCTTCTCGAGCGCGGCCCGCAGGACATTGCGTCCGATGCGTCCGAACCCGTTCACTCCAACCTTGACCATGAGATATCCTCCAACGGGGCGGTAGTATATCGAGGTGAATCCGACTGCGAAGTCCGTGCTAGTCACCCCTTTGTTGTGGCACGGCAACGCTCTTTCCCTCCTCGACCAGAGGCTCCTCCCGCGCCAGGAAACATGGATCGAATGCCGGACGGCCTCCGAAGTGGCCGACGCCATCCGGACCATGGTCGTCCGCGGAGCACCGGCGATCGGGGTGTCGGCCGCGTTCGGCATGGCCATGGCCGCCGCGCAGGGGGAGGATCTCCAGGAAGCCGCCCGCATCCTGAAGGCCGCCCGCCCGACAGCCGTCAATCTCGCGTGGGCCGTCGATCCTGATGCTGAAGGCCGGCGGCGAGGTGGCCGAGGCGGAGCGCATTCATCGCGAAGACCTCGAGGGGAACATGCGCATGGGCCGCTACGGTGCCGAGCTCCTCGGCGAGCACTCGACCGTGCTGACCCACTGCAACGCCGGCGCTCTCGCCACCGCCGGCTACGGCACCGCCCTCGGCGTCATCCGCGCGGCGATCGAAGGCGGCAAGAGCGTGGCGGTGTTCGCGGACGAGACCCGGCCCTATCTCCAGGGCGCGCGCCTCACCGCCTGGGAGCTGCAGCGCGACGGCATCGACGTCACCCTGATCACCGACAACATGTCGGGACATTTCTTCCAGCAGGGGAAGTTCGACGCCGTGATCGTCGGCGCGGACCGCATCGCCGCGAACGGCGACGCCGCGAACAAGATCGGGACGTACACCGTGGCCGTGCTCGCCAACGCGCACGGCGTGCCCTTCTACGTCGCCGCGCCGGTTTCGACCATTGATCGCGCGTGCCCGAGCGGCGCGGAGATCCCGATCGAGGAGCGGAGCGCGGAGGAAGTGACCGACATCTTCGGCTCGCGCGTCGCGCCGGAGGGGATCCGGGTGCGGCATCCGGCCTTCGACGTGACGCCGGCGCGGCTGATCACGGCGATCATCACGGAGCGGGGCGTGTTGCGTCCGCCGTACGGGGAGGCGATACGAGCGCTGTACAACGACTGATCGCCGCGCTCTGGCTCGGCAGCGGCTTCTTTCTCATGCTGGCCGCCTCGGCCGCGTTCCGGATCGCGCCGAACCCGGCCGTCGCCGCCGACGTCGTCGGCGCGATGCTCACGCGCTGGCACTACATCGCCCTCGCCGCGCCGTTGCTGCTGTTCGCGATCGAGCTGCGGAGAGTCCGCCGCCTCGTGCTGATCGGCCTCTTCATCGCACTGATTCTCGCCGCCGCCCAGGCCATCGTGGACCTGCGCATCCGCACCATCCGGTCCCTGTCGCCCGTGGCGATCTCGTCCCTCGACCGCAACCATCCCGTGCGCAAGCGCTTCGGCGCCCTGCACGGCGTGTCCATGCTGCTGTTGCTCCTGCAGACCATCGCCGCGGCGGGAGTCGTCGCGGCGCGCCCGAAGAGAGAGGAGAAATCCATGTCGATGGAGCCCGAAGACACGACGATCTACAGGGTAGTGATCAACTCCGAGGAGCAGTACTCGATCTGGCCCGCGGACCGCGAGAACCCGCTCGGCTGGAACGACACCGGGTTCAAGGGCCTGAAGGCAGCCTGCCTCGCCCATATCGAGGAGGTGTGGACGGACATGCGTCCCCTCAGCCTCCGCAAGAAGATGGACGCCGACCCCTCCGGCGGCGGCCCGTAGACTCAATGTAGTGCCGGCGCCCCGCCGGCCGTTCGGGCGGCGTCCCCGCCGCCCGGGCGCTCGGGAGAACGGAGCCTCTCGCGTCGTGCCACGCTCCCCCGCCCGCCGGCCGGCGAGGCGCCGGCGTTACGGCCGGCGGGCCGCCGGCACCACCTGGGTGGGCGGGGGAAGGGTGCGTCCTCCCGAGAGCCCGGGCGGCGGGGACGCCGCCCGAACAGCCGGCGGGACGCCGGCGGTCCTATGGCCTTACCCCACCGCCAGCATGTTCCCGTCGATGTCCAGCTCGTGCACCGGCATGCCCAGCGTGCCGAGGGGCTCGCGGATCTCCTTGGCGTTGCCGACGATGACGATGAGCACGCGCTCGGGGTCGAGGTACTTCTTCGCGACGCGCTCGATGTCTTCCTTCATCACGTTCGCGATGTTCTCGCGGTAGTGGTCGAAGTAGTCTTCGGGCAGCCCGTACAGCTCCATGTCGACGAGCCGGCTGGCGATGTCGGACGCCGTCTGCACGGTCGCGGGGAAGACGCCCATCAGGTAGCTCTTCACCTCGTCCAGCTCCTGGTCCTCGAGATCGCCCGTGCGGATGCGCCGCAGCTCGGAGAGCACTTCGTTCACCGACTGCAGCGTGACCTCGTTGCGCACCGGCGCGGCCACCACGAACGGCCCGGCGTGGCGGCGGAACGCGAACTGCGAGCGTGCGCCGTACGTGTAACCGTGGCGCTCGCGCAGATTGAGGTTGATCCGCGAGTTGAACACCCCGCCCAGGACCGCATTCATCACCGACAGCGCGAAGTAGTCCTCGCACGAGCGCGAGACGCCGAGATGGCCGACGCGGATCTCGGACTGCACGGCCTGCGGTCGGTCGATGACATACACCCGGCTCGCGTCGATCGGACGCGGCTGCACGACCGGACGCGGCGGCTCCGCGCCGCGCGTCCACTCACCGAGAGCGCGCGTGACCAGCTCCACCGCACGCGCGGGATCGATGTCGCCCGACACCACCACCGCGCTGTTGTTCGGCACGAAGTGCTGCTCGTAGAACGCGCGCACGTTTCCGGCCGTGATCCGCCCGACCGAGTCGGGGTTCCCCGAGATCGAGTTCCCGTACGCACCGGTCCCGTAGAGGAGGTTCGAGAAGCGCCGGCCCGCGATCGCCGAGGGCTCGTCGCGTTGCTGCAGGAGCTCGGTCAGGCGCTCCGAGCGTACGCGCTCCAGCCCGTCCTCCGGCAGAGTCGCGTGCGCGGTCACGTCCGCGACGATCTCCAGCGCCGCTTCGCCGTTGCGCGCGAGGACGTCCGCGGACACATACGACGCATCCCAGTCCGCACCGGTGCCCATCACCGCCCCGAGCAATCCGAGCTCCTCGGCCAGCTGAATCGTGTCGCGCTGGCCCGCGCCTTCGTCGAGCAGATCCGCGGTGATCGCGGCCAGTCCCGCCGTCGCGTGCGTGTCGTGATCCGCACCGGAGCGGATCAGCGTCCGGAACGACAGCAGCGGCGCGTTGTGATTCTCCGCGACCAGCACCCGCAGCCCGTTCGGCAGCGTCGTGCGCGTGATGTGCGGGAACTGATACGGGCGGGGCTCCGCAGGAGCGGGTGCGATGTTGCGATCGATCTCGGTCATGCGGCGCTCCGATCGGGGACGAAGAGACTCGTCACGCGGTTCTCCGGGATGAGGTATTTCCGCGCGACGTGCGCGAGGTCATCGGCGCCGGCGCTGCGGTACGAATCGAGCCAGCGGTGGATCATCGAGGAATCGTTGAAGTACGTCGCCATCATGCCCAGGAGATCGGCGCGCGAGTCGAAGGTCTCGATCTGATGGGCGAAATCCATCTCCGCGCGGTTCTGTGCGCGGGTGAGCTCGTCGCTGGTGACGCCGCCCACGGCGATCTTCGCGATCTCGTCGTCGATCACGCTCTCGATCTCCTCGATGGCCACGCCCTCCCGCGCCGTCGCGTGCAGAACCATCATCCCGGTCGCCTCGCTCGGCAGGATGTACGCGGAGGCGTCCTGCGCGATCTGCCGCTCGTGAACGAGCACGCGGTCGAGCCGGCTGGCTTTATCCGAGGCGAGGATCGTGCTGAGGAGATCCGCGGCGTACCAGTCCGGATGGCCCATCTCCGGCAGGTGATAGAGGCGATAGAGCCGCGGAAGCTGCACGGGCGACGCGAACGTCTCCCGGACCTCGTGACCTTTCGGGACGCGCTGCGCGTCGAACTTCGGGAACGAGCCGCCCGCCTGGATCTCCCCGAAGTACTGCTCCACGAGCCGCTTCGCCTCCTCGGGCGCGAAATCGCCGACGATCGTCAACGTCGCGTTGTCGGGGCGGTACCAGGTGGAGAAGAAGTCGCGGATGTCGTCGAGGGACGCGGCTTCGAGATCCTCCATCGAGCCGATCGTCGGCCAGTGGTACGGGTACTCGGGGTCGTACGCGAGCCGCAGCATGCGCTCGAACGACGTGCCGTACGGCACGTTGTCGTAGCGCTGGCGGCGCTCTTCCTTGACCACCTCGCGCTGGATGTCGAGCTTCTCCTGCGTGAGCGCGGGGAGGAACCAGCCCATGCGGTCGGCCTCGAGCCACAGGCCCAGGGCGAGGTAGTTCGAAGGGAGGGTCTCGAAGTAGTTCGTGCGGTCGAAGAACGTCGTGCCGTTCAGCACGCCGCCGACCGTCTGCACGTAGCGGAAGTGCTCGTTGTTCCCGATGTGCTCGGACCCCGAGAAGAGCATGTGCTCAAACAGGTGCGCGAAGCCGGTGCGCCCGACGCGCTCGTTCTTCGAGCCGACGTGGTACCAGAGGTTGATGGCCACCAGCGGCGCGGAGTGGTCTTCGTTGAGCACGACCCGCAAACCGTTGCCGAGCCGGTAGTCTTCGATCGATAACATGAGTGGCGTTCTATCACGGGCAAGTCGCAAAGTCGCAAAGTCGCAAAGTCGTAAAGCAGGCCGGGCGGGCACCTTTGAGACTTTGCGACTTTGAGACTTTGCGACTTCGTTTATTCTTGCGCCGCATGTCCAGCCTCCCTTGGAGACACATTGCGATCGAAGGTCCCATCGGGGTAGGGAAGACTTCGCTGACCAGTCTGCTGGCGAAGCGTTTCCGGGGGACCAAGGTCCTCGAGGACGCCGACAACCCGTTTCTTGACGACTTTTATAAAGACAAACGCGGCGCGGCGTTCCGGACGGAACTGTTTTTCCTCCTTTCGCGTTTCGATCAGATGAGGCAGTTCGCGCAGCGGGACCTCTTCACGGAGCTCATCCTCACGGACTACACCTTCTCCCGTAGCAAGGTTTTTGCTTATCTGACACTGGACGACTCGGAGCTGATGATTTACAACCGGTTGTACGACCTGCTGCACGAGCAGGTGCCGAAGCCGGATCTGGTGATCTATCTCCAGGCCAGTCTTGATACACTGTTGAAGCGCATCAAAAAGCGTGGGCGGGCTTACGAGAAAGCGATCTCCCCATCGTATTTGCAAGAGCTCAGCGAGGCGTACTCACACTACTTTTACCGGTATGACGAGACGCCGTTGCTGGTTGTGAATGCGACCGAGATCGACTTCGTGAACACACCCGAGCATTTCGAACAGCTCGTCGAGCAGGTTCGCAACGCTCAAAAGGGAACTCAGTACTACGTACCGCTTGGATCCTGAGTAGACGGACCGGGACGAACGCGTAGGAACGTAGCCTCGGGCTTGCCCGGCGGCATGTTCTTCGCCTCTTCCCGTCCTGGGAGGAGAAGATGAATCAGCGCAAGAAGGTCACCGTTCCCGCGATTCGCGCGATGAAGGGCAAGTCGCGTGTGGGCATGCTCACCGCCTACGACTACCCGTCGGCGAAGATCGCCGATGCCGCCGGAGCCGACATCCTCCTGGTCGGCGACTCCCTGGGGATGGTCGTCCTCGGCTATCCCGACACGCTCAGCGTGACGGTCGACGACATGATCCACCATACCCGAGCGGTCGCGCGCGGGACCACGTCGGCGCTGATCGTCGGCGACATGCCGTACCTCTCGTACCACGTGTCGGTCGAGGAGTCTGTCCGCAACGCCGGGCGCTTCATCCAGGCCGGCGCGCACTCGGTGAAGATCGAGGGCGCGAAGCCGTCGCGCATCAAGGTCATCGAGGCCATCCTCGACGCGGAGATCCCGGTCATGGGCCACATCGGACTCACTCCGCAGTCCGTCAACGCCCTCGGCGGCTTCAAGCTGCAGGGGAAGAACGCGGACGACGCGCGGCGGATGATCGACGAGGCGGTGGCGCTGGAGCGTGCGGGCTGCTTCTCGCTCGTCCTCGAGTGCGTCCCGACCGAGCTCGCGGCGATGATCACCGAACAGGTCACCATCCCGACCATCGGCATCGGCGCCGGCCCGTCCTGCGACGGGCAGGTGCTCGTCTTCCACGACGTCCTCGGCATCTACGACGGCCACACGCCGAAGTTCGTCCGCCAGTACGCGCACGTCGCGCAGGACATGCAGGCGGCGCTGGAGTCGTACCTCGCGGACGTCCGCAGCGGTGCGTTCCCCGACGAGCAGAAAGAGTCCTTCCACATGGCCTCCAACGAGGAGCTCAAGCGTCTCTACGCCACG
The DNA here is from genome assembly GCA_963821585.1 of uncultured Acidobacteriota bacterium. Taxonomy (GTDB): domain Bacteria; phylum Acidobacteriota; class Thermoanaerobaculia; order Gp7-AA8; family Gp7-AA8; genus QHVT01. The sequence continues at coordinate 923,433 of CAWGEI010000004.1, read as the reverse complement.
CGGGATGATGGCGGCGTGGTGGTCGAAATGCCGCGATGAACCCCATGTCATCCCGAGCGTCGAGCGAGGGACCTGGGCGGGTGGGGCACGATGAACGAGCCTGCCGCCCCGCCCACCCAGGTCCCTCGCTCGACGCTCGGGATGACAGGTGAACGCATGAAGATCGCGCGAACGATCGAGGAAGTCCGCGAAGCCGTCCGCGCCGCGCGCGTGCACGGCGCGTCGATCGGCTTCGTGCCGACGATGGGCTTCCTCCACGCGGGCCACATCTCGCTCATCGAGACCGCGCGCGAAGCCGGCGCGACGTACGTCGTCGTGTCGATCTTCGTGAATCCGAGGCAGTTCGGGCCGACCGAGGACCTGTCGCGCTACCCGCGGGACGAGCAGCGCGATCGCGAGCAGCTCGAAGGCGCGAACACGGACCTGCTGTTCCTGCCGCCGGTCGAGGTGATGTATCCGCCCGGCGCGTCCACGGCAGTCGTCGTGAGCGGCGTCTCCGGACCTCTCGAAGGCCAGCGCCGCCCGGGACACTTCGACGGCGTGGCCACGGTGGTCGCGAAGCTCTTCAACATCGTGCAGCCCGACGTCGCCGCGTTCGGGCGCAAAGACGCGCAGCAGTGCGCGGTCATCGAGCGCATGGTCCGCGACCTCGACATCCCCGTGCGCCTCGTCTTCGGCGAGACCATGCGCGAGCACGACGCACTGGCGATGTCGTCCCGCAACTCCTACCTCAGCGCGAGCGAGCGCGCGAAGGCGCCCGTCCTCCACCGCGCCCTGCGCGCCGGCGAAGAAGCCATCACCCACGGCATCCACGAAGTCGCGGGCATCGAGCAGCTCATGCACCGCGTCGTCGAGGAGGAAGGCGGCGTCACCGTCGACTACCTCGTCGTCGTCGACCCCCGCACCTTCGAGCCCCCCGCCGATTTCGACCGCGAGGTACTCCTCGCAGGGGCGGTGCGCGTCGGCAAGACGCGCCTCATCGACAACGTGCGGGTGCCGCGTCGATGATGCTGTCGCCCGCTACGCGGGCTCGTTTCCGCGTCCGCGCCCGTTCCCCCCGGCTGAAGCCGGGGTCTATTGTCTGTTGCCGCCTACGGCGGCTCTCTCTCTTGCCCGCGTAGCGGGCTGCCAGAGAACAGACCCCGGTTTCAGCGGTCTACTGTCTAATGCTAGTGCCTGCTACGCAGGCTGGGCGTCTTGCCCGCGTAGCGGGCTGCCAGAGAATAGACCCCGGCTTCAGCCGGGGTTCGCGCGGCGCCGCTGCAATCGCAGCCCGCGTAGCGGGCGACAGAACGGGTCACGCCCGCCCGAAGTCGATGAACCCACGCTCGATGTTCACGTCGAGGAGCTTGACCCGGACGCGGTCGCCGATGTCGAGACCGTCCCAGCCGCGCACGAGCTTGCCTTCGATCGGCGGCCGGAAGATCCGCACCCACGTACCCTTCTCCGACGCGCCCGTCACCACGCCGTCGAACTGCTCGCCCTCGCGTCCCGAGAGCATGCACGCCGCGGCCGCCTTGCGCACCGTGCGCTCGACCTTGTTCGCCGCGTCCTCCTGCGCCGTGCAGTGCTCGGCGAGCGCCGCCAGCTCGTCCACGCTGTAGGCCTGCTTGCGCCCGTCGAGCGCGGCCTTCACCAGGCGGTGCGTGATCAGGTCCGGATAGCGGCGGTTCGGCGCCGTCGAGTGCGTGTAGTCCTTCACCGCCAGGCCGAAGTGCCCCATCGGCGTGTCGCCCGGCTCCTCGACCACGTATTCGCCCGCGCCCATCGCCTTCACGATCGACAGCGAGAGGTCCGGGAAGCGCATCGGGTCGGCCTTCTTGCGGCGCTTGAGGAACTGCTCGAGGGCGATCGGATCCGGCTCCGGCGGCAGCCGCTCCCCCACATCCTCGGCGATGCGCTCGATGCGGTCCCACCGCTCCGGCGAGCGCACGACGCGGCGGATGCTCGGGAGCTTACGCCCGGCGAGGAAGCGCGCGGTCGTGCCGTTCGCGGCGATCATGAAGTCCTCGATCAGCAGGCGCGCGTTGTTGCGCTTCGCCTGCTGCAGGTCGACGACCTTGCCGTCGCGGAGCACGGGACGCGCTTCGATGGTCTCCAGGTCCAGCGCGCCGTTCTGGTGGCGCAGCTCGCGCATGCGGTCGGCGGTCTTGTCCTGCAGCCGCAGCGTCTCCGCCAGTCCCCGGATGCGTCCCACCTTCTCCGGCTCGTCGTCTTCGCCGTCGAGCCAGGCCGCGACGCGGTCATAGGCGAGCTTGGCGTGGTTGTGGACCGCCGCGCGGTAGACGTCTTCATCGGCGACGGTGCCGTCTTCGTGGACCGTCATTTCGACGACCATGGCCACGCGGTCCTCGCCCTCGTTGAGCGAGGTGAGGTCGGTGGAGAGCTTCTCCGGCAGCATGGAGAAGACCTTCGCCGCGGTGTAGACCGACGTGGTGTTGTGGCGCGCGTGCTTGTCGACGGGCGTGCCCTTGCGCACGAGCGCGTCGACGTCGGCGACGGCGATGAGGATGCGCGTGTCGCCGTCGCCTCGATCCTCGGCCCACGTGAGCTGGTCGAGGTCGCGGGAGTCGTCGTTGTCGATCGAGCACCACGGCAGGTCGCGGAGGTCTTTGAGATCCTCGTCGCGTGCCGGCGCGTGGATGTCGTCGACCTGATTCTGTACGGCGCGATCGAACTCGGGCAACAGGCCGCGCTCGATCATGGCATCGTGCGCGATCTCGTCGAGAAGCTCTTCGTGCTTGCGATTCATGGCCGGGCAGGCTATCACCAAGCGATGCAGATCGCTCCCGCCGGCGACCGCGCCGTCCTCCTCGACCTCGGCCACGTCACCGCCGACGAGCTGCGCGCGGCGAGCGCGTATGTACGGACGCTGCCCGGCGTGGTGCGGGTGACTCCCGGCCACTCGTCGCTCTACGTGATCTTCGAAGGCCCTCCGGACACCAGCGCCCTCCTGTCATTCCGAGCGTCGAGCGAGGAACCTGGGCGGGCGGGGCGGCAGCTCGTGTTCCCCGTCGTCTTCGACGGCGCCGATCTGGGCGAATTCCTCGCCCACACCCGCCTCACCCGCGAAGACTTCCTCGCCCGCATCCCAACCATCCGCCTGGTCGCCCGCTACCTCGGCTTCCGCGGCGGCTTCGCCTACCTCGACGGCTGGCCCTCCGAGTGGTCCATGCCGCGCCGTCCAACGTCGCGTCCCGTCGCCGCGGGCTCCTTCGCGATCGCCGGCAACGTTGCGGCCTTCTACCCGATCGACTCGCCCGGCGGCTGGAACCTCCTCGGGCGGACAGACATGGATCTCGAGAACGCCATCGCGGCAGGAGACGAGGTGAGGCTTCGAGTTGTCGAGTCGTCGAGTCTTCAAGCGAACGTCACTCGACGACTTGTCGACTCGAAGACTCGATGCCCCCCGTTCGAGCTGTACGCCCCTCTCGCCATCTGGACGGACACCCCCTTCGACGACATCGCCGCCGCTCTCGCGAACGAAGCCGCCGGCAACGAAGCCACCGCCCCGATCCTCGAATGCCCGATGGCGGGCCCGCGCATCCGCTTCGCCCACGACGCCGTGATCGCCTGGTGTACGCCCGGCCTCACCATCACCACCGAACGCGTCCACGCGGGCGACGAGCGCACCTTCGGCCGCGTCACCGGCGGCCTCCGCGCCTACCTCGCCATCGGCGAGCGCGAACAACCGGTCGCAACGATCTCCCGCGGCGACCGCCACACCATCCGCGCCATGAACGGCCCGCACGACCGCCAGCTTACCCGCGTCGACTGCGAAGTCACCCCGCAGCTCGACCGGGTCGGCATCCGCCTGCGTCCCTTGCAGCCGCTGCAGATCCCCATCCCCGCCGACCTCAAAAGCATCGGCATGCAGTGCGGGACAGTACAGCTCCACCCGGACGGGAGCCTCGTGGCGATGGGGCCGGATCATCCGGTCACCGGCGGCTACCTCCAGCCGCTGACCGTGCTCTCGGCCGAGAGGTGGAAGCTCGCCCAGCTCGTGCCGGGCGAGCGCATCACCTTCGTGATGTCCTAGGAGCCGGCTAACTCCCGAACTCGTAGCCCGAGCGCGCCACGATCTTGAACTCCGGGTTCCTCAGCTTGACGTCCACCTTCTGGAAGCCCTTCTCCCCGCGCGGTTTCTGCGAGCGGTAGGTCACCAGGTAGTAGCCCGCGTTCGTCTTCTCCACCCGCTTCACGATCGGCATGAAGCTCGCGCCGGACTGGAAGTACTCGCCGCCGGTCTCGCTGGCCAGCTCCGTCAGGCGCTGGTGGAACACCGGTGTCGTGTTGACCGAGATGTCCGTCGGACGCTGGAGTTGCACGCTGTACACCGACACGTTCGCCGCGTTCAGCGACCGCAGCGCGGGATCGAGATACCGGCTGCGGCTGACGATCATGCCCGCCCGCACGGTCTCACCGATGTCCACGATGCCCGGCGAGAAGAGCACCAGGTTCTTCCGCGCGCGGATCGGCCGCACGGCCTCCGCCAGCACGTCCAGGGCCTCGTACACGCTGCCCGTGCGCTTCCCCATCAATGCGTTGTCGAGGTTGCGCAGGATCGACGGACCTTCGGCCGGCGCTGCACTTTCACCCTTGCCGAACCGCGCCGAGTCCTCGAGCGCCCGCTCCAGCTTGGCCTTGTCGCTGGTGAAGTCGCTCCACACCTTGAGGCGCACGTCGTGGCCGGCGATGGCCACGTAGTCGGTCGGCTTCATGTCCTCGCGGATGAACTCCCGGACCGCCCGGCGCGCCTGCGACAGCTGATCGAACAGCACGCCCGGATCCTCGGGCTTGTCGAAGAAGAACACGAAGTAACGGTCCTCGCGGACCTTCTCGACCTTGAACGGCGCGTCCTCTTCCCGCGCGTCGAGCAGCTGGCGGTTGGTGAAGTAGTCGACCGAGTCGACCGCCTGCGCCACCCCGTTCTCTTTCACCACGAAATCGTCCTTGGACAGGCCGAGGATCTGATTGCCTTTGTTGTCGGTGACGATGACGTCCAGCAGGACGGCATTGACGTCGATCTTCTCTTCGAACTGCTGCGCGAGTCCCGGCAGTGCCAGTGCGAGCAGCGCGACGATGAGTGTCATTCGTTTCATTGGAGATACTCCTTGATAATGCCAACGGCAGGGGTGCAGACGCGATTCCGGGCGTCACCGGAATGAAACCCAGGGGGGCGCCGTTAGTTTGACCGCTTGGCGGGATTCGCCTAGAATCCGCGCCTCTCGCCGCGACCCCCATCGCGGCTTTGCTGAAACAATCGGGGCATAGCTCAGCCTGGTAGAGCGCACGGTTCGGGACCGTGAGGTCGGAGGTTCAAGTCCTCTTGCCCCGACCATCTTCTTTTCGCTTCTAAGTCGTGCTTGTAGCACGGTTTAGCTTTCTGGAGAATCGAGCGAAACGGCGGTGTGTCTGGTTTGTGTGCTTCGTTCAACTATGCGAACGGAGCGAGCAATGCTGACCATCTTCCGGCGTCATTCCACGAAGTGCCCTCACACCTCACGCACCTACCGCCGTTGTTCCTGCCCTATCCAGGTTGAAGGAAGTTTGGCCGGCGAGACCATCCGCAAAGGTCTGGATCTGACCTCATGGGACGCCGCCTCGAAGTTGATCCGTATCTGGGAGGCTGAAGGGAAGATCGGCGCGGAAGGCAAGCGCGTCGTCACCGTTCATGAGGCGGTCGAGAAGTATCTCCGGGATGCGGGGATGCGTCTCAAACCAAGTACGGTGGACCTGTACCGCCGGGGCTTGAATCATCTGACCGCGTGGTGCGATGCCGCGAAGGTGAAGAACCTCACTGATCTTGGCATCGAGAAGCTTCGAACCTACCGGGAGACATGGACCTGCCGGCCCGTCACGGCTGCGAGGCGTATCGACCGCTTGAAGATTTTCCTGGGGTTTTGCCTTGAGTCCGGCTGGATTCAGAAGAACCCGGCGAAGAGTCTGAAGCCGCCGGAGGTGAAGGTCATCGAAAAAGCCCCTTTCACCGAGGCCGAACTCCAAAGCATCTTCGAAGTGTGCAGGAAGCTTGTCACCCGAGGGACCTACGGCAAAGAGAACGTGAAACGGGTTCGGGCGTTCATCTACATTCTGAGATACACCGGGCTTCGAATCTCAGACGCCGCGAAGCTGCAGGTATCGCACGTCGTCGACGGGAAGTGTCCGGCGTCAACTAGAACTGCGGGGCGCAGGTCTAATGGTCGCTGAGCATCCTGTTTGCCGAGTCTCACCCGGAGAAGGTGCTGCCGGGAGTATTCGGCAGTGCGGGCGAGGTCGGCGGGCTTGATGCGATGGGTTCCGATGAAGGCTTCGAGCTTGGTTGCCATGAAGGACGCTAACTCGGAGTGAGCGCGCGGGCAACCAGGAATGAGCAGGCTGTTTTCTTCGAACCAGTTCTACCGAATGAAGCCTCGAAAGTGTGGCGCGAGGGGGCGTTCCGAGTTAATGGACGCCGCGCGAGCGGAGATGCGAAAGTCTGGGCATGGGCGATCGGATAACTACTCGGAAAATCGGCGGTATCTGGCATGGATATCTCGAAGGACACCCGGAGGTCGATGAGCGAGGGCTGACGGAGGAGGTCGCGCGGAAGAAGGTTGAGCGTATCCTTGAACGGCGCGAGGAGGCGGCGAAGTGACGTATGGTTATGCCTAGTTCGACGGCTGAGTGGGCGCTTGTGATCAGCGCACTGTCGCTTGTCGTTTCGTTGTCATCGATCGGGTGGAATATCTACCGAGAGCTTGGTCTCAAGGCACGACTCACGGTGTCAGTGAAGGTTGCGCGGATAAGCACGGGAATTCTAGTGATCAGCGCGGTCAATCGTGGTCCCGGAACGGCCAATATACGAAGGGTGGTCTATCAGGTCGGATGGTTTAAGCGGTTAATCAAGGATAGGGATAAGTACGAGACGGTGGAACCGTTCGAAAGCAAGGATCACGAGCTGCCTGTCAAACTCGACATGGGGGATCGGACAGAGTTCACGTTGCCGTATGAGAGCGGCTGTTTTCTCGATTTGAAGCCTACTCGCATCGGGATGACCGACATCTTTGGTCGGACACATTGGGCGCCGCGCCGCGAACTGAGAGAGGTAGCGGGGAGATACGAGATCGCTTTCGGTAAGTGTAAAAGGTAACCCATTCACATCTGCCTGCTTCGACCTCCTTCCGAATTGTCGACGGTGAAGTTTCTCTGATGGAACGAGGATTTGTAGTAGCGGTTCGAACTTGAAACGGGCTTAGGGTGAGAATCGCAGGCCGAAAGAATATCGGAAGATCACTGCGACCCTCACCTTAAACCGTGTCCCTTCGCACTACTTCGAGGGTGTAGAAAATCGATCACCCGCGCGTGCTTACCTCGTAAGCAACTTTGTGCGTCTCCTTAGGCTTTCGCCTGTCTTCGTCGCCGGGCCAGGTTGGGACACCTGTTCACCGGGTTGTCGGGTCGTCGAGGTCGAGGTCGAGGTCGAGGTCGAGGACGTGGCCCGTGCGCATTCCGCGCTTCGTCCAAACTGCTAGCCGAGCTTCTACCTCCCATCGAAGGGTTGGGCGGGCCTTTGGGTAAGAGAAAACCGCTTACTGCTCGTCTCATCTTGCCCTTGCGAGGTGAGACAAGACGATGAGTAAACGGTCTTGGTCGCAAGGGCAGCAAGCGGGATTCGGTTACAAGTCCATCGTAGCGCGGCGGCAGAGGATGTCAAATAGGCCGGGTTGGGGATAATTAAACGTCGGTATCGTCCCCGAGTTTTTGACCATCCCTCAGAAGTTGAACCATCTTGGACCAGTGTTTGCCGGTGACTTTCTTCACGTCGGCAGCAATAGCCGGACGGAAAGCTTTCCATAGCCCTTTCGGGTGGTCAGTGGCATAGCGAAGGGCGGTCCAAGCGAGCATATCCGCCGCTTGTAACCCCAAAGCGTCCTTTCGGCTGGCTTCCGTGAAAGAGCCAAGTCGTACGCGCCACGGATAGCGCGGGTTTTCGCGTGTTGTGTCGAAAGACGATTTCACAGTGCTGCCGTCTGCGCCGCGATCGGCGACGAACGTTATCGGTTGAGAGGTAACTTTCCCCGTCTTGCCGAGCATCTGACGAATGCAGAAAGCCATCGCTTGCGCGTGAGGCTTGAAGTATCGGCGGTCCTTCGGGGCGAAAAAGCCGAGAAGCTCTGCCTCGTGGTGTCTGTAGGCAATCATGTCTAGCACGGTGACGACGCCATAAAGTTCGGCGGTGGCGATATCAACCATGAGACGGTGCAGGATCTCATCGCGCCGCTCCCGGCGCATCCCTTCGTAGTCGCCAGAACCATTAGCGCATTTAGCAGCGTGGCAGCCAATGTGTCCGATGTCGAGCTCTGTCATCGTCTCCCGCCAGAGCGATTCGAAGAGCTTCCACCGATCTTCGGTAGCGACGAAACCGGCGACCACGTAAACGGGGGTCGTCTTGAAGTCGCTTCCGTAACTCTCGTCGCAGTAGGCGTAGAGCATGGTGATCGGGGGCGCGGGTGAGTGTCTTAGGCGGGTCCCGCGATCTCCCTACCCGCGAAATTAAGTGTAACGCGGAATCGCCTCAAAATTGAGGAAGGTTGAATGAAGGCACCGTGGAGGCGCGAAAAGGCGATGAAGCGATTCTGGAGCGGATTAGAGGCATTAGCGGGCCGATTTTGAGAGTAATCCGGCGCAGCGGTCGCATACCTGTCAGCCGATGTCCTTGTCCGACCGAAGAACTGGCGTTTTTCCTTGCAGGCATCACAGCGGTATAGCTTCGTTCCCGCCGAGACGCGTAACGGAAAGCCGCCAGTGAGTCCAGCCGTTCCGCTCATGAAGTAGGACCTGGCGGGTAAGTCCTTTTGGCAAAGGAGCAGTTGAAGACAATCCCCTTCAAGCTGGTACTTCTGCGTGAACCTCTTGAAGGTCTCATCTTTGGTACTGGAGGCAGCCGCGCGAGTGCTTGCCGTTGGTGTCGATGAATGTCGATGTTTTCGCGGCCCGAGCTTTCTTGGAACGCAAGCCGCTCGATGAAGATGTCGAGTTGGTCGGGGACGGAGATGGTGAGCTGGCTGTCATGTGTGGTCTCGGCGGTCGTTGTGTTCGGCGCGACCAATGCGAGTACTAGCACGCTCAGAACCGAGATGGTTTTGATGGGGATTGCCATCTAGTGCCGGGACTCACCCGGCGTTGCAGAGGCGAACCGAAAATTAAGACTGCATTAACCCCAGCACGACGAAAGAACATTGGAAGGGGCGGGCTGTGGATGCCTATGAAAAGCCCCCGACAACGCGCCGGGGGTACTATTTCCGCCGCTACCACACGTAAGCGACGGTACAAACACGGGACTTCCGCTCGGGTCTATCTCCTTTCTTGGTTAGAGGGTTCACGCAGCAGGACGGAACGTCTTGCAGCCGTCGCCTTCGTGGCAGGGCCTTTGGCGTGGGCTTTCTCCCCGTGGCCGCATGCGCAGATGCGCTCGGGGGTGAAGGTGGGGCAGCTACAGATGGTGCACTGTCGTGACGAAGCCAGACCGAGTCCTATCGTTACCAGACCGTGTGCTCGCGAGGCACAGCCCTGTCCTAACGAAGCCAGACCGAGTCCTATCGTTACCAGACCGTGTGCTCGCGAGGCACAGCCCTGTCCTAACGAAGCCAGACCGAGTCCTATCGTCACCAGGCCGTGTGCCTCGCGAGGCACAGCCTGTCCTGACGAAGCCAGACGGAGTCCTATCGTCACCAGGCCGTGTGCCTCGCGAGGCACAGCCCTGTCCTGACGAAGCCAGACCGAGTCCTATCGTTACCAGACCGTGTGCCTCGCGAGGCACAGCCCTGTCCCAACGAAACCAGACCGAGTCCTATCGTTACCAGACCGTGTGCCTCGCGAGGCACAGCCCTGTCCTAACGAAACCAGACCGAGTCCTATCGTTACCAGACCGTGTGCCTCGCGAGGCACAGCCCTGTCCTAACGAAGCCAGACCGAGTCCTATCGTTACCAGACCGTGTGCCTCGCGAGGCACAGCCCGATCGTGACGAAGCCAGCCAAAAGTGGTAACTGGGCGTTACCGCACTCCAGATCACGGCTTCCAGGGAACGTCGCTGACGTTTGTGCGGCGGTTGGCGAAGCGGGCGGCGACGAAGAGGTAGTCCGACAGGCGGTTCAGGTACGCAACCGTCGACAGCGTCGCGGGTGACTCGTCGTTCAGCCCGACGACGCACCGCTCCGCGCGGCGGCACACCGTCCGCGCGACGTGCAACTGCGCCGCGGCCAAGGTGCCTCCGGGGAGGATGAAGTTCGTGAGGGGGGCAAGCTCGCGTTCCATGGCGTCGATCGCGGACTCGAGCTCCGCGATGCGCTGTGCGTCGACGCCGGGAAAGCGGCTGGTGCCGGGCGACGCGAGGTGCGCGCCGACGTCGAACAGATCGCGCTGCACCTGCTCCAGCACCGCGTCGACCTCACCCGGAACCCCGCTCGCACGGGCCACGCCGAGAAACGACGATAGCTCGTCGACGGTGCCGTAGGTCTCGATGCGCGCGTCATTCTTCGCGACACGCGTCCCGCCGAACAACGACGTTTCCCCGAGATCCCCAGTGCGCGTATAGATCTTCATCGCGAGTCTCCGTCCCACTCTGTGCTCTCTGTGTCTCTGTGGTGAATCCCCGCGTGCATCGCGCTATGCGCGTGCCCATTCACCACAGAGGCACAGCGCGGCCGAGCCGCAACCAAGTTATCGCGGCGAAGCCTCCGTGATCTCTGTGTCTCTGTGGTGATCGGTCTCTTTCGCGCGGCAGGCACGAAGGGGGACCGATTCACCACAGAGACACAGAGATCACAGAGGCTTCGCCGCGAAATCGTTGCGTCGCGCCAAGAAACACGAGATCAAATAGTACAGAGCACACAGAGGGGGGACGGAGGAGGATCTACGCTTCGCTTTCCAACTGCCGGATGCGCTCTTTGACGACCATCTCCGCGAGGTCCGGGATCACTTCCCACGCGATGTTGCGCACGACCTGATCGGACATCAGCTCGATGACGCGGCGGGCGATCTTGTCGATCTGCTCGTCCGTGAGATCGCTCGAACGGACGGGGACCGGGGGCGGTTCCGGCGCCAAAGCGGGTGGCGGAACGGGCGGCTCTTCCGGTTCGGCGATGGCTTCGGCCGCGCTCATGGCGCCCCAGGCCGGGTCCTCGGTCTCTTCGATCGGGGCAGCGGCGGCTTCGGGCAGAGGCTCGTCCTCGACTTCCGTCGCGAACGGCATGTCTTCCGGAAGGGCCACCGACGACACCGCGGCCGTCGCGAAGCTCTGCGGCGCCTCGGGCTCGTCGATTGGCTCGGGCAGCGGTTCGGGCAGCGGCTCGTCGAGCGGCTCCGGTTCGGTGTCGGGCAGCGACCAAGCCGGCTCCTCCGGAGCCTCCCAGGGTGCGGCCTCGGCCACGGGTTCCGGCAGCGGTTCGGGTAGCGGTTCCGCCTCAGGCTCCGGGACCGGCTGCATCGTCTGCAGGTCCTCGAAGCTCATCTTCTCGAATGCGCGGGTCTCACCAGCAAACGCCGGCTGCTCGTCCCACGGCGACACCTCGGCCTGCGGCTCGGGCTCGGGCTCCGGTAAGGGCGGCTGGAAGTCGGCGAACGACACCTGCGGGAACGCACGCGTCTCGCCGCCGCCAAACAGCGGCCCTTCCTCCGGCTGCTCGTCCCACGGCGAGGGCTCCGGTGCAGCCGAAAGCGGCTCGGGCTCGGGCTCGGGTTCCGGCGCGGGCAGCGACGGCTCTGGCGTCGTGTTCGCCATCTGGGCCAGCTCGTCGAAGTTGATCGACGGAATCGCGCGCGTTTCCGAGCTGAACGCCTCCGGCTCCGGCAGCACGCCGAACGGATCGGCGAACGACGGCTCCTCCGGGTGCAGTGGCTGCTGCATCGACTGCAGGTCGTCGAACGACATTTTCCCGAATGCCCGCGTCTCGCCGCCGAGGTCCTGCTCGTCCCAGGGAGAAGGCTCGGGAGCGGGAGGCGGAGGAGGGGGCGGCATGTCGAACGGCATCTCCGTCGTCGCCTGCGGCGCGGGAGGCGCACCGAAGATGTCGGACGAGTGCGTATACGCCTCGGGCGGCGTCGGGAACGAGCCGCCGGAAGTCGTGAAGGGCGATGGATTCAGCTCCGGCTCGAGCGGCACATCGTCCATCCAGGGCGAGGGCGATAGTTCAGGCGTCGCGACAGGCTCCGGCTCGGGCTCGGCCAGGGCCGCGGTCGTCGAGGCCGGCGTCGCCAGGGCCCCGGCAATCAGCTCCTCGACCTTGTGAATGAGACTCTGCGACTCGAACGGCTTCGTGACCACCGCGTCGCAGCCCGCCTTCTCCGCGCGGTCCGGATCGAACGGCTCGAACGTCCCCGTCAGCAGCACCACCGGGATGTTCCGGTACTCGGGGTGCGACTTCACGTACTCGCAGACTTCGTAGCCGTTCTTCTCCGGCATGATGATGTCCGAGAGGATGATGTCCGGCCGCATCTCGCTGAGTTTCTGGATCGCTCGCGCACCGTTGTTGACCGCGGTGACCTCGTAGTCGCCGTCGCTGAAGGTCAGCTCGACGACCTTCTGAATGGTGATACTGTCATCCGCGAGAAGGATTCTTTTCGGCATGCTTTCGCTCCGCTGGAGTCGATCAGCAAGCTACCACGTACACCACGACGCGACAAGAGCTTACGGATGCCGGACCCCTTCCTGATCCTCGGCCATCGCGGCAGTCCGAAGCGCTTCCCGGAGAACACGATCGCGTCGTTCGACGAGGCCCTTCGCGCGGGTGCCGACGGCTTCGAAACGGACCTCCGTCTGCTCTTCGATCGCACCGCAGTCCTGTACCACGACGACGAGCTGGACGAGACGGAGATCGAGTCGCTGACGTACACGCAGTGCAGCGAGCGCGGCACCGTCATCGCCCGTCTCGACGACCTCGGACGCTACGCCGGACGCGCGCAGATGGTCCTGGAGGTCAAGCGCTCGCGCTGGGAAGACACCATCCTCGAGCACGTCTCCGCCTGGCCGGACTCGGTGATTGCGTCGTTCGATCACTCGGTCCTCACCTCGCTGCGCGACCGCGGCGCGACGATGCCCCTCGGCATCACCGTTTACGGCTACATCGTCGACGTCGCGAGCTACGCGGAGAGGATCGGTGCGACGTGGGTCTACCCGAACTATCACTACGCCGACGCCGACATGGTGACGTCGCTGCACGACCGCGGAATGAAGGTCGTTCCCTGGACCGCGAACCGCCGCCACGAGTGGGAGCGATTGCGCGAAATCGGCTGCGACGGCGTCATCACCGACCTGCCGGCTGAAGCGGTCGGTTGGAGAGACGGTTGAATTTGCTACACTTGCGCGCACTTCAGTAACCAGCAAGTGATGGGGGAGCCACGGACATGAAGACCTGGGAATACAAGATCATCAACGTCCGGTCGGAGAATTACTCGATGGACCCGCGCCGCGCGGAGGAGCTCAACCGCCTCGGCGACGACGGATGGGAGCTGGTCAGCATCACGTCGATCAACTTCAAGACCGGTGCGACCGACCACATCGGCATGGTCTTCAAGCGCGAGAAGCAGCCGCAGAGCGCGTAGCGTTTGATATCTTCGCCCGCCATGCGGGAGCGGCCCTTCCTGATCCTCATCGTCATCGACGGCTTCGGCTGTCGCAAGGAGCGCGCGCACAACGCCATTGCGGGCGCGGACACGCCGCGCTTCGACGCGCTCTACCGCGAGCAGGCCTGGACCACTCTCGAAGCCTCGGGCCTCGCCGTCGGTCTGCCGGAAGGGCAGATGGGGAACTCCGAGGTGGGGCACCTGAACATCGGAGCGGGACGGGTGGTGGATCAGGACATCGTCCGCATCTCGAAATCCATCGCGCACCATGAGCTCGAGCAGAACCCCGTGTTCGTCGACGCCGTGAAGAACGCGCGCAACGTCCACTTCGCGGGACTGCTCTCCGATGGCGGCGTCCACTCGCTGCAGGAGCACCTGCACGGGATGATCGACGCGGCGTACAACCTCGGCGCGGAAAACGTATTCGTCCATGCCATCCTCGACGGCCGCGACACGCCGCCGAAGTCCGCGGAGAAATATCTCGCGGACGTGCTGAAAACCAAAGCCCAGCTCGCGACCGTCATCGGCCGCTACTTCACGATGGACCGCGACCACCGGTGGGAGCGCGTGCAGCGCGGCTACGACCTCATGACCATGGGCGTGGGCACGGAGACGAAGGATCCGCTCGAGACCTTGCGCCGCTTCTACGACCAGGGTGTCACGGACGAGTTCATGGAGCCGATCTCCGTCATCACGCCGGAAGGCTCGCACCTCGGACGCGTGGAAGACGGTGACGCGCTGATCTTCTTCAACTTCCGCGCGGACCGCATGCGCCAGATCGTCATCGCCTTCAAGGATGAGCACTTCACGCCGTTCGAGCGCGCCGTCCATCCGAAGGCGAAGCTTGTGACGATGAACCGCTATCACGAGAAGTTCGCCCTGCCGGTGCTCTATCCGCCGCCCGAAGTTCGCAACAACCTCGGCGAGGTGCTGGCGCGCGCGGGCCTCAGGCAACTGCGCATCGCGGAGACGGAAAAGTACGCGCACGTCACGTTCTTCTTCAACGGCGGCTCGGATACGCAGTTCCCGGGCGAGGATCGCATCCTGGTCCCGTCGCCGAAGGTGGCGACGTACGACAAGCAGCCGGAGATGTCGGTGTTCGAGGTGACGGACAAGGTCGTCGAGGCGATCGCGTCGAGGAAGTACGACGCGATCATCATGAACATCGCCAACCCCGACATGGTCGGTCACACGGGCTTCATGGATGCGACCGTCGAGGCGGTTCACGACACGGACGTCGCCGTGGGACGCATCCTCGACGCGGTGGAGCAGGTCGACGGCGTCGCGCTGATCACCGCGGACCACGGCAACGCGGAGCTGATGTTCGACGAGCACACCGGCCAGCCACACACGGCGCACACGCTGAACCCCGTGCCGCTGATCCTCGTGGACGCGAAGAAGCGTTTCGGCGCGCTGCGCGGCGGCGGTGTGTTGTCGAATGTCGCCCCCACCATTCTCACCATCCTCGGCATCGACCAGCCGGCGGAGATGACGGCCGAGTCGCTGCTCGTGCCGGATCCGGCGACGGTGTCGTGATGACTGCCGTAAACGTAGGGCGTGGCTTCAGCCCGCCTCCCGGGCGGGGCGGGGGCCGCTACAGTTCTGCCGTGTTCTCACCAGGGAGGCGGGCTGAAGCCACGCCCTACGTTTGACCATGAACCGCGAGCTCATCCTCGTCCGCCACGGCGAGACCCTGCACAACGTCAACCGCATCACCCAGGGCTGGAGCGACAGTGACCTCTCCGAGCGCGGCCGCGAACAGGTCCTGCGCCTCGCCGAGCGCCTCAAACCCCTGAGCCCAACCGCCCTCTACTCCTCCCCCCTCGGCCGCGCTATGTCCACCGCCCGCGCCATCGCCGACGCCACCGGCCTGGAGATCGTCCCCCTCGACGACCTCCGCGAGATGAACTACGGCCGCTGGGAAGGCCGCGCCTTCACCGACATCCGCGTCGAGGACGAGGACATCTATCGCCGCTGGATCACCGATGAAGACTGCCCCTGCCCCGAGGGCGAGTCGCACGCGGACGTCCGCCGCCGCATGCTTCGGGTGTTCGAGACCGTGAATTCCGAGCGCGCCGTCCTGGTTGCGCACGGCACCGCCATCCGCATCGGCGCGATGGCATTGCTGAATCTCCCGCTCCTGTCCGCGATGCGCTTCGCGCAGGACAACGCCGCCATGAACGTCTTCGTCTCCCGCGGCGACCAGTGGCTGCTGAAAGTCTGGAACCACACATGATTCTCGAGAGCATCTACGAAGAACTGACCGAAACCCTCAAGTCGCGGACGCTCGCGCTCTTCGGCCACGCCGTCGACCGCATCGTTCTTCAGGCGCCGCCGAAGCTGAACATGGGCGACCTGGCCACGCCGATCGCGCTGGAGCTGGCGAAGGCGCTCAAGCGCAAGCCGCGCGAGATCGCCGAACAGCTCGCGACCGGCATGCACCTGCCGGCGCTCGTCGCGTCCGTGTCGGTCGAAGGCGCGGGCTATCTCAACTTCCGCCTCGACCGCGGCGGGTTCACCGCCGCGCACTTCCACGCGGTGATGGCGCCGCCGCCCGCGTCGGGCGAGCGCGTGATCGTCGAGCACACGAACATCAATCCCAACAAGGCCGCCCACATCGGCCACCTCCGCAACTCCGTCCTCGGCGACACCTACGTCCGCTGCTCGAAGTGGCTCGGCGATCACGTCGAGACGCAGAACTACATCGACGACACGGGAGTGCAGGTCGCGGACGTCGTCGTCGCCTTCGAGCGTCTGGAGCAGAAGAGCCTGGCCGACGTCGAGCAGATGATCGAGACCAACGCGCGCTTCGACTACGTCTGCTGGGACGTCTATTCGAAGATGGCCCAGTACTACGCCGATCACCCCGAGTCGCTGGAGTGGCGGAAGGAGACCCTGCACCGCATCGAGAACCAGGAAGGCGACACCGCGAAGCTCGCCAAGGTGATCGCCCGCGCGGTCGTGCGCCGCCATCTCGAGACCATGCAGCGCCTCGGCATCGTCTATGACCTCCTGCCCAAGGAGAGCGACATCATCCACCTCCACTTCTGGGACCGCGCCTTCGAGCTGCTGAAGGAGAAGCACGCCGTGGTCCTGGAGACCGAGGGAAAGGCCGCGGGCTGCTGGGTGATGAAGCTGGAGGAGTCCGAGGAGTTTGCGGGCATGAACGAGCCCGACAAGATCCTCGTGCGCTCGAACGGCACCGTCACCTACACCGGCAAGGACATCGCCTATCAGCTCTGGAAGCTCGGCCTCCTCGATCGTACCTTCGAGTACCGCAAGTTCCCGTTCGATTACCTCCTGTGGGAGACGACACACGAAGGCGACGGAGATCCGTCCGCGCCGAAATTCGGCGGTGCGACACGCGTCGTGAACGTCATCGACTCGCGCCAGTCCTACCTGCAGAAGGTGGTCAAGGAAGGCGTCCGCCAGCTCGCCGGCGAGAAGGCCGCGCAAGCGTCAGTCCACTTCTACTACGAGATGGTCGCCCTCACCCCGTCCACCGCCAAAGCCCTCGGCATGCAGATCTCCGACGAAGACGCCACCCGCGCGTACGTCGAGATGTCGGGCCGCAAAGGCTTCGGTGTGAAGGCGGACGATTTCTTCGACGTGCTGGAGCAGAAAGCCGCGGAGGCCGTGCGCGCCAACACGCCCGACATCGCCGACGCCGACAGCCTAGGCCGCCAGATCGCCATCGGCGCGGTGCGCTACTTCATGCTCCGCTTCGGGCGCAACAAAGTCATCGCCTTCGACTCGGACGAAGCCCTGCGCTTCGAAGGCGACTCCGGCCCGTACCTGCAGTACTCCACCGTGCGCGTGCAGAACATCTTCCGCAAGATGGCCGAGCGCGGCGTCGAAGCCCGCATCGAAGGGCGCGACGTCGACGACCTCACCCTGAACCAGGGCCTCACCGACGACATGTGGGAGCTGGTCCGCCTGTCCGCCGAGCTGCCCGCCGCCATCCGCCGTGCCGTCGACTCACTCGAGCTTTCGATCGTGACCCAGTACCTGCTCGACCTGTCCCAGAAGTTCAACAGCTTCTACCACAAGTACCCGATCATGAATGAGAAGGACGACGCCGAGCGCCAACGCCGCGCCGTCTGCGCCGAGGTGTTCCGCCGCACCATGGTCGCCGCCATGGACCTCCTCGGCATCCCCGTGCCGGAGAGGATGTAACGGACCGCCGGCGTCCCGCCGGCTGTTCGGGCGGCGTCCCCGCCGCCCGGGCACTCGGGAGGACGCACCTTCTCGCGTCGTTGCCACACTCCCCCGCCCACCCAGGTGGCGGCGCGGGACGCCGCCACGCCAGCCGGCGAGGACGCCAGCGCTCCACTAGCGGCCGCCTTCGCGGCCGCGTTGTCCGTGCGACCCCGCGATCCCCGCGCACAGCGCGGGGCAAGATTCTGACGGCGCGCCTTCGCGCGCCTCCGCACCGGCGAGCCGCCGGTGGACCGGCCGGCTCGCAGCCGGCGCGCCTTGGCTGCTTTCCTTCTCGACGAGCGGTGTGAGGGCACACGTGGAGCGCCGGCCGCCGGCCGGCCGGTCCACCGGCGGCTCGCCGGTGTGGCCATGTTGTTACGGCGCGTCTTCGCGCGCCTCCGCTTTTTGTTGCGCGCGAAGGCGCGGTGGACAATCTAGCCCCGCGCTGATGCGCGGGGATTGCGAGGTCGCACACAGAACGCGGCCGCGAAGGCGGCCGCTACAAACGCGCTTGGCGGGAACGATCTCACGGCGCCAGGGATCGATTCCCAGCGCCAGAGATCGATGCCTCCCTACCTCCGGTAGTTCCGTCCCCAGGGCAGAGGCTCTCTGTCAGGGTCGTCGCTCGACCCTCAGCACCAGCGGCATCGGCCGGTCCGGCGCGGCGGTCGCGATCTCGCGGCTGAAGCGCAGCGTCGTGCCGTCGAAGCTCCACCCGCCGTCGCTGCAGCGTGAGCCAGGCTCGATGGGCTTCCCTTCCCGCACGCGCAGCGCGTTCGCCGTCGCCTCGCGCTCGGCGCGGTAGCGGAACGCGCGGCGCCAGACGGATGCGAGGTCCGTCCCGAGATCGTTCATGGGCGCGCTCACATCGCACCGGGTCTCGTTGAAAAGCGATTCCGCGATCCCGCGATCGTGCTCGACCGAGTCTGCGAGCCACTTCGTCGGAAACATCTGCGCGCCGTCTTCCCAGTAAGACGCGGCCTGGTGTTGAAACGCCTCGAGCAGCGGCCGGACGCTGTCGCGCGCCTGCAGCTCGCCGAGCCACGCCGGCGCGGGCAGCGGCATCTTCCAGGCGGTCGCGTTGATCATCCGCTCCATCGTCAACACCGCTGTCTGCAACATCATCTGCGGATGCCCGTCCAGCGCGCGGGCGAGCCTCCACACGGCGTGCAGGTCCTCCCACGCCGCAAGGTCGTTCGTGCGCGCTTTCGCCAGCGCGCTCGCGACGAGCGTCCTTGCCACCGTCAGCTGCAGGGCGCGCAGCGCCGACGTGTCGGAGTCGCCAACCTCGACGTGGCGCCGTTCCCAGACGATCGGCTCGCGCAGCAGCAGCTCGCGGATCGCCGTGACCTCCGGGAGCGCCGGCGGCTCGCCGATGGTCAGCTCGGCGCGGGTGATCTCTCGCGCCACGAATTCGTCGAGGGCTTCGTTCTTCGGCAACGCGTTGGCGAGCGCCGCGAGCTTCGCGCACGCCGCGTTCGCCTGCCTCGGCGGGTAGCGCGCGGCGACCGAGCCGAGCGTCCCCATCCCTCCCGGCCACGTCTGCGCGCCCGAGGTGGCGACGGCCTGCGGAGTCCGGAACCACGATACGACCCACACGACGACCGCGATTGCGGCGACGACGATCAGGATCTTCCTCATTCCGACTTCGCCCGCGCCAGCACCGCCGCCGCGTTCCTTCGCTTCGGCGCGTCCTTCAGCACGTGCTGCACCTCGGCCAGCGCTTCGTCGCGCTTCCCTGCATCCAGCAGCATCTCCGCGAGCAGCTCGCGGGCGGGGATGACCGCGCCGGGGGTGACCGGGTGTTTCTCGGTCGAAGCCTCGAGGTCGGCGGCGGCGCGCATGAGGCGGAGGGCTTCGTCATCCTGCTTGTCCGCGTGCGCGATCCACGCGGCGACGGAGAGGCGCTGGATCTCGACCTGGCCGGCCCAGTAGGTGTTCTTCTCGTCGAGGAGCGTCTGCCGGATGGCGGCCAGCCGGGCCATCGCGTCGCGGGCGACGTCGAGGTTGCCGGAGCGCACGCCGCCGATGCCGCGGGCGAAGTGGATGTTGGCTTCGGCGTAGGGCACCTTCGTCCAGTCGATGACCGTCGGCACGGCGAGGGCGGCTGCTTCCTTCCACTCGCGGCGCTCGAGCGCGAATCGCGCGGGCACCGCGCCGATGGCGTACGCCGCGGCGAACTGGTTCGCGATGTTGAGCTTCGTCACCTTCCTGGCCTTCTCGACCAGCGCACGCGCGTCGTCCACGCGGCCCTGCTGGAGGTAGGCGTAGACGAGGTAGTCGACGGCGTGCAGCTCGTCGAACGCCGTGGCGCCGGGCATGGTCTGTTCGACGTACTTCCGCGCTTTCTCCGCCGAGGCGAGGTTCGAGGCGATGGACTCGTCCCACAGGCCGAGGCGGGTGAAGATGTGGGAAGGCATGTGCAGCGCGTGCGGCGACCCCGGCGCGAGCTTGGCGTAGACGCGCGCGGCCGGCAGCGCCAGCTCGGCGAGCTCGGGATAGTCGAAGCTGTGAATGAGGTAGTGCGCGACGCCCGGATGCTCCGGCTCCTCGGGCAGCACACGGTTGAGTATCGCTCCCGCCTCCTTCTGCTTCGCGTACGACTTGTCGTCCGGCGATGCGACGCCGAGGAGAGCGAGGGCGTGGAAGATCGCGGCCTCGCGGTCTTTCGCGTGATTCGCCTGGAGCGCGGCCATCGCCTGCTCATACGCGGCGATGCGCATCTTGTGATCGAGCTTGCCGGCGTCCGCGTAGAACGTCGCGATCGCGGCGATGTACGCGCGCTCCCGGTCGGTCTTGGCGCCGATGGCCGTCGCCTTCTCCGCGGCTTCGCGCCCCGTCTTCAGCTCGTCGGGAGTCGGCGGCGCCCAGATGGGGTGCAGGTTCGCCATCGCCACGCCCCACCAGGCCATCCCGCACTCCGCGTCCTGCTCCGCCGCGCGCCGGAAAGACTTCTCCGCCTCGGCGTACCAGAACGAGTGCATGAGGGCCACGCCGCGATTGAATTCGAGCTGGGCCGGCTCGCCGCACGACGTCTGCAGGCGCACGCTGCCGATCTTGCCGAGGTCCGGCGCGTCGTGCTGATGGTCATGAGCGGAATGCGGATCATCCGCGAACAGAGAGAGTGGAATGAAGAGGAGCAGCGCCGCGAGCAGTCTGCGCATCTGGGGCCTCCGTTTCGAGGGTCGTGATTGTAGAGGCACCGGCGAGGCCCGGCGAGCTGGACCGGACCTGATTCGCCGCAACCGGGAGAGATTGAATGAAAACCGGGCGGGAATGCTCAAAAAGCGGGAGGGAATGCTCGAAAAGCGGCCGCGAATGTTTTTAAACCGGGGACGGAATGCTTTTAAACCGGACACGAATGCTTTTAAACCGGGATGGAATGGTTATAAACCGGGCGCGAATGCTTGGAAACCGGCAGCGAATGCTTTTAAACCGGGACCTGAATGCTCGAAAACCGGGGCCGAATGCTTTTAAACCGGCGCGCAATGCTCGAAAAGCGGGAGCGAATGTTTGAAAACCGGCGCGAAATGTTCGAAAACCGGGCGCGAATGCTCGTAAACCGGAACCGAATGCTTGGAAGCAACCCGTAACCTTTCTCCCGCATCGCGGTTATAGCCTTCTGACGGATGGACGTGAGCGAAAAGGAGAACACGATGGAGACCGAAGTGACTGTGACTGGTTTGAGGCCCTATCTGATCGTCCCCGGTGCGGACGACCTGATTGCATTCCTGCAGCAGACGTTCGACGCCGAGGTGGTGCTGCGCGTGCCGGCGCCCGGCGGGACGGTGACGCACGCGGAGGTGCGCGTGGGCGATTCCCTCGTCGAGATCGGCGATGCCGGCGAGCAATGGCAGCCGATCGCGGCGCCGCTGCACGTCTACATCGAGAATGTGGACGAGGCCTACCGGCGCGCGATCGCCGCTGGAGCGACGTCGCTCTACGAGCCGGTGGACCAGCCGTACGGCGACCGCGAGGCGGGCGTTCGCGATCCGCGCGGCCTGGAGTGGTTCCTCGCCACGCGGCTCGAAGGCGGACCGCGTCCCGAGGGCTTCGGCACGGTGACGAGCGGCTTCCGCGCGACGGGTGCGAAACAGATGGCGGAGTTCCTGGAGAAGGCCTTCGGCGCGTTGCACGTCTCGGGCACGATGGAGCACGCCGAGATCCGCCTCGGCGAAACCCTGATCGAGCTCAGCGAGGCCCACGGACAGTGGGGCCCGACGCGCGGCGCGTTCCACCTCTTCGTCTCGGACTGCGACGCCATTTACGCCGAAGCGCTGCGCGCCGGCGCGACGTCGCTGTGGGCCCCGGAGGACAAGCCGTACGGCGAACGCTCCGGAGGGGTCACGGATGCGTGGGGCAATCAGTGGTACATCGCGACCCCGCTCGCTTAGAAGTAAAGAAGGCAAACGCGTGGATCGTGGGTTACAATAACCGGCCCGCGGTCGTCCAAGCCGCGGACCCAATTCTCATGAAACACGATTACAGAGATTTCGCTCTCCGCGCGCTCATTCTCGTTGCCGGAGGCCTGTCGGCCCTCCTGCTTGCTCTCAAGGGACATGGAGAAGCCCTGCCGGCGGTCGCCATCGGCGGCGCCCTGGGTGCCTTCTTCGCCACGCGGGTTCAGCAGACGTCGCAGGAAGAATAGGGCGTTCTGACGGCGCGTCGGCTGCTCAGGCGGCGCCCCCGCCCGCCCGGGTGGCGGCGCGGGACGCCGCCACATCAGCCGGCGGGGACGCCAGCGCTCCACCTGCGCGACTAGACGGCCTCTTCCTGATGCCCGCCGTCCGCGCGGTGGACGTTC
This sequence comes from uncultured Acidobacteriota bacterium, assembly GCA_963821585.1. GTDB lineage: Bacteria > Acidobacteriota > Thermoanaerobaculia > Gp7-AA8 > Gp7-AA8 > QHVT01. The sequence goes on along the minus strand of CAWGEI010000004.1, from coordinate 900,826 downwards.
TCCGCCTGCAGGCCTTTCGGTCCCTGCTTGACGTCGAACTCCACCCGCTCGCCCTCGTTCAGCGTGCGATAGCCGCTCGCCTGAATCGAAGAATGGTGGACGAACACGTCTTCACCGGTGCTGCGTTTGATGAATCCGTAACCTTTGTCGTTGTTGAACCACTTGACTACACCAATCTCAGGCATTGCGTACCTCCGGCGACGACGTAAAGCTCGGCCCGGCGCGCCCTCGCGTCGAATTACCCCTCGGATTTTTGCAATGCTTGGGCCGGATATTTACCAGATCAGGGCGCGGTTGAGGCCGATCCGCTGGAATCCGAGGGACTCGTACAGCGCGATGGCGGGACGGTTGAAGTCGTTCACGAAGAGCGTAACCGTTTTCCCTTTGCGGCCGAGGTGACCGCAGACCTCGCGGAGCAACTCGCGGGAGAGACCCTGGCGGCGGTGCTTCGGATGCGTCCAGACGCCCATGAGCTGCACGGCGTCGGCGGTCACCGCGGAGTACTCCGTCTTCGTGGCGATCAGGTTCCCGACCAGGCGGACCACGGAGCGCTTCTTCTCGATCAGCTCGCGGATGCGCTCGCGGTATCCCGCGGCGTCGCGATCGAGCGGATCGATCCCCACTTCCTCCTTGTGCATCGCCGCGCACGCGGGCACGAGCTGGTCGAGGTCGCGCGGCGTTGCATAGCGGGAGACCAGGAGATCGGGGTAGTCGAGGCGCCGCCGCAGCGCGTACACGGGCTGGTTGAGGCGCACGACCGTCGGGGGATCGAGCCGCACGCGGAGGTCATTCCAGAGCGCCTCGACGAGCGGCGCGGGCGAGATGATCGCGCGCACGGGCAGCATGCGGGTGAGGATGCGGTCGGCGATGAGGGAGACGCCGGAGTCGGTGATGTCCTGCGGAATGGAGGGATCGCCGGCGATGACGATGTTCGTCGCCAGCGAAGCGGCGATGACGATCGCGCCGTTGTAGCGCACGACGGCGATCTGGGAGGCGGCGAGGCTGCGCTCTTCGAGGAGCCGCGAGATCAGATAGACGTTGATCAGCGGATCGCGCTGCAGGAACTCCAGCGCATCCTTGTAGTCGTCCTCGGACAGAGGACGCACGGACCAGCGGCCTTCGACCGGAAGTGTCGCCATCACCAGTTGGCAGTACGCAGTTGGCAGTTGACAGGAGCAGTCGATCCGTCTGGCCGGGTGGCGGCCTCCTGTCAACTGCAAACTGCAAACTGCCAACTAAAGCTGCGAGCGGCCCAAGTATGCCACTCCATCGACGGTCTTATGCCAGAGACCGCGATCCTTCCACTCGTCGAGGTGCCGCTGTTTCGCGTGTTTCAGGTCGTCGATGAAGGCGGCGCGGAGCTGGGCGGCGAGGGCGGCGTCGACGACGCCGATGCTCACTTCGTCGTTCAGCTCGAAGGAGCGCTCGTCGAAATTCGTCGAGCCGACGGCGGACCAGAGGCCGTCGACGACCATCACTTTCTGGTGCAGCAGGGTCTTCTGGTACTCGTAGATCTTCACGCCGCGCTTCAATAGCGTCCCGAAGTGATGGTGGCTGGCGTGCTGGACGATCGCGTTGTCGGTGGCGTCGTCGGACGGCAGCATGATCCGCACGTCCACGCCGCGCTGGACCGCTTCCTCCAGCGCTTTGATGCCCGCGCCGTCGGGGAGGAAGTAGGGATTCTGGATGAGGATCTCGCGTCGCGCGGCCTTGATGGCGAGGTAATAGAGGATCTGCACCGAGGAGACGCTGCCGCTGGGGGACGTGTAGGCGAGGTGCGCCGGCGTCGGGCCGGTGGGCTGGATCTTCGGGAAGTACTTGTCGCCCGCCGGGATGAAACCGGTCTCCTCGATCCAGTTCTCCGCGAACGCGGCCTGCAGGCGGTTGACGATCGGGCCGGTGATGCGCAGTCCCGTGTCGCGGAACTCCTTCTTGTGGCGCGCGTTGCCGGTCCACTCGTCCGCGATGCAGAAGCCGCCGATGTAACCGACGCGGCCGTCGACGATCATCAGCTTGCGGTGGTCGCGGTTATTGAGCTTGGCGAGGTTACCGAAGCGGAGCGGGTGGAAATGCGCGATCTCCGCGCCCGCGTCCTCCAGCATCTCCTTCACTTCGCCCTTGAGCTGGCGGCCGCCCGAGGCGTCGACGAGGATGCGCACCTCGACGCCCTGGCGCGCCTTCTCCGTCAGCAGCTTCGCGAGCTGCCGCGAGATCCGGCCGTCGTACCAGATGTAGGTCTCGATGTGGATACTCTCGCGCGCGGCAGCGATGTCGCGGAGCAGCGGCGGGAAGAACATGTCGCCGTTCTGCAGGAGCTGCATCGTGTTGCCGGCTTCCATCGTCGAGTGCGTGAGGCCCGCGATCGACGGCAGCAGCGCGCGCAGCTCGCCGGGGTTCTGCACCTGCAGGGTCTTGTCCGGCCGCCGCATCCCGGACCAGAGCAGGAGGGCCATGATCACGATCGCCAGCGCGCCGCCGATGACGGCCGCGAGCGGCAACTGCACGGTTTTCGCTGGTTTCCTTGGTTTCTTCGTTTTCTTCATTGGTGGACGAGCTCCGCGATGACGGGTCGATGGTCGGACGGTCCGTCGTCCAGGACGCGCGAGCTGCGGACCTGCCAGCCGGGATCGGCGAGGATGTAGTCGAGGCGCTGCTCCATCACCCGATGGGTCGGCGTCTTTGCGTCGCCGACGACCTGCAGCGTGTTGCGGTTGAGGAAGCGCGCGATCTCCTCGCTGTCCGGCGGCGCGTTGAGGTCGCCCGCGACGATGAACGGAAACGCGCTGGCGTCCAGGTGGGCATTGACGCACTGCAGTTGGCGGTCGCGCGTCGCCTTGTTCAACGACGCCCACGCCGTGGTGTGGGTGACGTACATCTCGACCAGCCCGCCGTTCACGCGGACGACCGTCTCCAGCAGCGAGCGCGGCTCGCCGGTGCCTGGCAGCTTGTGGACGTCGGCCTTCACGATCTGTCCGCGCGTGAGCACGGCGTTGCCGAACTCGCCGCCGAGGAAGGTGTAGCTGCGGCCGAAGACGCCGTTCATGCCGGTGAGGCGGCGAAGCTGCTCGACGTGATCGCCGAAGCGGGCCTGCCACGTGCCGCGGTGGGCCTCGTTGATGGCCACGACGTCCGGGTTGTACTTGCGGATCACCTTCGCCACCTCGGCGATGTGATCCGGGCGCAGCAGCGACGCGTGGCCTTCGATGTTGAAGGTCATCACGGTGAGGTGTTTCGGGTAGGTGCTGGCGAACTTACGCGGCTGGAGGGCCGTACACTCGCCGGCTTGAAACTCGTAGACGCCGAGCACGCGGTAGGCAACGACGATGAGGATGAACACGCCGAGAGTCAGCAGCGTGCGCTTGAGGATGCGCATGCAAAGCACTAGCTGTGCCTGCAATGTAGGGCGCGGCTTCAGCCCGCCCTCTCGGGCGGGGTGGGCGGGCTGAAGCCACGCCCTACGTTTGCGTCAGCACGGTCACGTCCGGGTGCGTGTGCAGCGCGGACGCAGGAAACTCCTCGGAGATCTCGCCGGAGCGCAGTCGCGCGATCGCCTCCTCTTTCCCCGCCCCCCCTACCAGCAGCACGATGGCTCGCGATTCGAGGATCGTCCCGATCCCCATCGTGATCGCGTGCGTCGGGACGTGGCCGTCGGGGAAGAGGTCGGCGTTCGCGTGGCGTGTCGACTGGGTCAGTTCCACGACGCGCGTGCGCGAGTCGAACGGCGTGCCCGGCTCGTTGAAGCCGATGTGGCCGTTGCGGCCGAGGCCGAGGAAGGTGAGGTCGAGTCCGCCGGCGCGGCGGATCTCGGCTTCGTATCCCGCGGGGTCGGGGGTCAGGCCGTTGGGGAGGTGCGCGTTGCGCGGGTCGAGGTCCACCTGATCGAACAGGTGCTGCTTCATGTAGGTGAAGTAGCTGCCGGGGTGGTCCCGCGGCACGCCGCAGTATTCGTCGAGGTTGAACGTCACCACGTCGCGGAAGCAGCGGTACTCGCGCGAGCACTCCTGCACGACGCGGTCGTACATGCCGATCGGCGTACGGCCGGTCGGGAGTCCGAGGACCGCGCGGGGATTCGACTGGATGGCATCCAACAGCAGCCCCGCGCCGCGTGCGGCCAGCGCGTCGGGCGATTCAACCGTTTCCCACTTCATGTCCGCGTGCCCACACTCGTTCCACCTCGAAGCGGTCGTTCAGCACGACCAGGTCGGCGTCGTAGCGGCGCTCGATCTTTCCCTTGCGGTCCGCGACGTTCGCGATCCGCGCCGGCGCTTCGGTCGCCATCGGGATTACCGTCTCGAGCGGGAAGCCCGCCAGCTCGACCATGTTCTTCACTGCCGCATCCATCGTGAGCACACTGCCCGCCAGCGTGCCGTCGCCGAGGCGGACGGCGCCTTCCGCGACCGTGACGTCGTAGTCGTAGAGCTTGTACGTGCCGTCCGAGAGTCCGCACGCGCGCATGGCGTCCGTGACCAGCGCGATGCGGTGCGGCATCGCCGTGACGGCGACGCGCAGCGCCACCGGGTGCACATGGATGCCGTCCGCGATCAGCTCCGCCGTCGAGTCGACCGACGTCAGTGCCGCGCCGACCACGCCCGGCTCGCGGTGGTGCAGCCCGCTCATCGCGTTGTAGAGGTGCGTAAAGTGCATCGCGCCCCACTCCATCGCCGCGACGGCGGTCGCGTGATCGGCGGCGGTGTGCCCGATGGAGAAGAGCACGCGGTCGCGGAAGTGCTCGATGAGGGCGCGCGCGCCTTCGAGCTCCGGCGCGACGGTGATGATCCACCGCAGCCGCGGCGCCTGGGCGATGAGCGCGGCCACTTCGTGGATGTCCGCGGGCCGGATCGACGTCCGGTCCTGCGCGCCGGCTTGGTTCGCGTTGATGAACGGCCCTTCGAGATGGATGCCCACGATCTCCGCGCCGCTGGGACGGTCGGCGGAGACGCTGGCGATGGTCTCGACGGCCGCGTGCAGATCGCTGCGCGACGCGGAGAGCGTCGTCGCCGCCAGCGCCGTCGTCCCGCGCGAGCCGTGAAAGCCGAGGATGCGCGCGGTGGCGTCTTCGTGCGCGTCCATGAAATCCGCGCCGTCCCCGCCGTGGACGTGAACGTCGATGAACCCGGGCACGATGATGCCGCCCACGCGCTCCGCGCTCGCGGGGACGCTCGCGTGCTGGGCGACGTCGACGATGACCTGATCCTCGATGGTGATGAGGATGTCGTCGCGCAAAGCGCCGTCGACGTAGGCGCGGCCGTGGAGGTTCATCACAGTTGACAGTTGACAGTTGGCAGTTGACAGGAGAAGGAGCACGAACGTCCGCTTTTGCTCCTGTCGACTGTCAACGGCAAACTGCCAACTCCTTTCACAAACATATCTTCCCCAAAACCGTCGGCCTTCCCCCCGTCGCACCGGCGACGTTCGTCACCAGCCCGACCACCGAGTCATTCGCGATCATGGCCATCGCCATCGCTTCCTTCGCCTCGGACGCCTTGTAGATCAGCAGTCTCTGCTTGGGCATCCGGTCGCGGAGCATGCGGATGAGGGTGGGGTTCTTCGCGCCGCCGCCGGCGAGCATCACTTCGTGGATCGGGCCGCGCGGCGACACGAAGTCGCGGTAGGCGCGGGCGATGCTCTCCGCGGTGAGGGCGGTGGCGGTGGCAATGAGGTCGTTGATGTCCACGCCCGCCGCCTCGGCCAGGATGCGGGCTCCGAACTGCGCGCCGAAGAGCTCGCGGCCGGTGGTCTTCGGCGGCGTCTTTGCGAAATACGGATCGGCCATCCAGTTCTCGAGCAGTTCCTCGTTGACGTTGCCCGACGCGGCGAGCGTGCCGTCGACGTCGTAGGTCTGCCGGCCGTTCGTCGCGATCCACGCGAGCTCGTCGATGATCATGTTGCCGGGGCCCGTATCGAAGGCGATCACGTCCTCCCAGCTTGCCTTCGGCGGGATGTACGTGACGTTGCCGATGCCGCCGATGTTCTGGATGGCGCGGCCGCGGGTCTTGTGGCGGAGCAGAACCCAATCGAAGTACGGCACGAGCGGCGCGCCCTGGCCGCCCGCGGCGACGTCGCGCACGCGGAGATCTCCGATGGTCATGATGCCGGTGCGCTCGGCGATGACTGCCGATTGCCCGATGGCAAACGTCGAGCGCGTCTCGATGGGCTGATCCATCCAGTCGACGTCCGGCTCCACGAGGATCAGCTCCGGGTCGTGCCAGATGGTCTGGCCCGCGGTGGCGACGAGGTCCACGGTGTCCGCCTTGATCCTGGTCTCCTTCAGCAGGCGCAGGACCGCGGCGGCGAAGACTTCGCCGAGGATGAAGTCGTAGCGACAGATGTCGTCGACGCGGGCGCGCTTGGGGTCGAACAGCTCGCGCACGACGGCGCGGATCTTGGGCGGATACGGGAACTCGCGGAAGTGCTCGAGCCGCACCGTGGCGTTGAGGCCGTGCTTCTGAATGCGCACCATGGCCACGTCGATGGCGTCGAGCGAGGTGCCGGACATGATGCCGATGATCCGCCGCGAGTATTTCGTCGCAACGTGCATCAGCCGTTCGAGGCGGTTCACGGGGTGAGCACCTCACGCAGCGTCTTCGTTTCCAGCAGCGCGCGTGCTTCGTCGGCGCTGACTTTCTTCTTCGCGATCACCGTGGCCACCTTCACGTTGCCGTCCGCCTCGCGGATGGCAACTACGGCCATCGGACGGAGGACACCCGCCGCGAGCTCCACCATGCGCACGGCGCGGTTGCGGAGCTTTTCATTCGTCGCGGGCATGTCGATCATCAGGTTGGAGTAGACGTGGCCGAGGCGGATCATGACGCCGGTGGAGAGCTGGTTGAGGACGAGCTTCTGCGCCGTCCCACTCTTCATGCGCGTCGAGCCCATGATCACTTCCGGGCCGCTGTCGACGACGATGGGGATGTCGACGTGCTGGGCGAGCGGTGAGGCGGCGACGTTGGTGACGCCCACGGTGAGCGCGCCGAGCATGTTCGCGCGGCGCACGGCCGCGACCGTGTACGGCGTCGTGCCGGACGCGGCGATGCCGACGATGGCGTCGTCGGCCTTCACTTCACGGTTCACGGTCTCGATCGCGGCGTCCTCATCATCCTCGGCGCCCTCGACCGCGCTGAAGTACGCGCGCTCGCCGCCGGCCATGAGCACGCGGACGAGGTCGTCGGGCACGCCGTAGGTCGGCGGCAATTCGGAGGCGTCGAGCATGGCGATGCGGCCGCTCGTGCCCGCGCCGGCGTAGAAGAGGCGTCCGCCATGGCTGAGGCGTTCGGCGATCTGATCGATGGCGAGCGCGATGCGTCCGGCCTGTGCCGCCACGGCAGCCGCAACGAGCGCGTCCTGCTCCTGAATGATCCGAACGATCTCGACCGTCGGCCGGAGGTCGATGTCGAGGCTCGTATCGAGCCGGTCCTGACTCATGAGATTCAGCTCTTAGCTCGTAGCTCTTAGCTCTTAGGAGAACGGCAAGCCCGCTAAGACCTAAGAGCTAATAGCCAAGAGCTGTCACGCGCGACGATATCATTGCGTTCATGGTCGACCTCGATGGCTTGCAAGTCGCCTACCTCGGCGTGGCCCTGGCCCATTATCTGGACGTCGAGACCGGCGATATCGTCGATCTTCCGCTCGACGACCCGCCACCCGGCGAGCCGGAGCGCTTCCGGCGCATCCCGACGCGTACGCCGGAGTCGGAGTCGGAGGACCGGCGGCTGTTCGTGGAGAAGATGGGTTTGTCCGTGATGCGCGAGCACCTCGCGCGCGCCGTCGACGACCACGGGGAGTTCCGGCGCATCCTCACCGAGGATCGCCGCGTCGAGAGGTCGTTCTTCAACTTCAAGAACGACCAGGCGACGCGGGCGATCGAGGCGTGGCTGGCGGAAGAGGGGCTGGAGTGACTTTCGCCCGCTACGCGGGCTGAAATTGTCGCGTCGTTCGGTGTCCCCCGGCTGAAGCCGGGGTCTATTTTCTAGAGCTGCCTACGGCAGCAGTCCGGCCCGCGTAGCGGGCTTCAGGAAATAGACCCCGGCTTCAGCCGGGGGGACGCGGAGTCATCCGGGAACGAGCCCGCGTAGCGGGCGACAGCGCTACCGCAGCGCTTCGAAGAGCGCTTCGCCGAACTTCTCGCCGGTGGGCGGGTCGATGTTCGTGAGGACGACCACGGTCCACCTGCCGTCGCTGCCGATGACGGCGTTCACGCCGGGGGAGCCGCCGGCGCCGACCCAGGGTCCGGTGGGGTCGCCGCGGAAGAACGCGCGGGTCTGTTCGGCGTCGAGGAGCTTGCCGCTGCGCAGGGCGCGGTCGAACGCCAGCAGGTCGCGTGCGGTGGAGTGACTGCCGCCAGCGGGGATGGGGGCGCGGAGGTTGGTGTTCTCGGCCGGTTGGGGGAGCGGACCGTTGGGGCCGCGCATCGTGTGGCCGGTGGCGAGGTCGCGCACGATCTCGCGCGGCTCGAAGAAGCCGGAGCCGGTCATCCCGGCGGGCTCGAAGACGTGCTTCTGCACGTAGTCGAAGTAATCCTCGCCGGAAACCGCTTCGACGATCGCGCCGAGGACGACGTAGCCGTAGTTGGAGTAGCGCTGGCCTTTGCCCGGCTCGAACTGCAGCGCGTCGGGCGCGAAGAAGTCGAGGTAGCTCTTCAGCGTGTGGAACTGCATCGGGTTCCGTTCCCACGCGCGCGGCGTGAAGATGTCGCCGAGGCCCGAGCGGTGCTCGAGGAGCTGCTGGATGGTGATCTTCTGGGCGACGTCTTTGTTCGGGTAATCGGGGAGATACGTGAGGATCGGGACGTCGAGCTTCAGCTTGCCCGCCTGCGCGAGCTGGCCGATCGCGACCTTGGTGAAGTCCTTGGTGATCGAGCCGACGTTGAAGCGCGTGGAGGTCTTGTTGGGGATCTCGTAGCGGCGGTTGGCCAGGCCGTAGGCCTTCTCGAACTGGACTTCGCCGTTTTTCGCGACGAGCACGGAGCCGGAGAAGTCGGGGAGCCTGCGGATGTAGGCGTCCAGCGGCGCCGAGAAGTCGGTCTTCGGCAGGTTGAGCGGCGGCAGGGCCGGACCGTCGTCGTCACGGCCTCCTCCCATCTCGATGCCCATGCCGGCGATGCGGTGCGGCGGCTCGGAGTCGATGAGGAAGCGGAAGCGGAGCGGCTGGCCGTGCTCGTCGCGGATGCCGGCTTCGAGGGTCTTGCCGTCGACGCGGATGGAGACGACTTCGAGCTTGCCGTGCGCGCCGTGCAGCTGGTCGTACATCGCGCGGCGTTCGGCCGGCGTCCTGCGCTGCAGTGCCGTGGGGGTGTAGTTCGCCTGCGCGAAGGCTTCGAGCGGTTCCGCGCCGTTGTTGAACGCCTTGATGTAGCCGAGGACGCGGTCCTCGCCGGGCGCCTGGGCAAACGCCGCGGTGGCCATGAGAAACAGGATGAGTGTGCGTACGATCTTCATGGGACCGCACGGTAGAAAACCGGCGTGAAGAACTTATGAAGCGGCGCGGGTGACGACGAGCAGGGTCACGTCGTCGTCGAGATTTTCCGCGTCTTCGACGTGCTGCAGGACGGTCTCGTTGACCGAGCTCGCGATCGTGTTCGCGTCCGAGCCGTGCAGCGGCACGAGCGCGTCCGCGATGAGCGTCGACCCGAGGTCCACGCCCGCGCGGTCCCGGGCCTCGGTCAAGCCGTCCGTGAAGAGGATCAGCGAGTCGCCCGGATCGAGCTGCAGGCGGCGGGTGTTGAACTCCGCGCGCGAGACGACGCCGAGGAGGAGATCGCTCTCGGTGAGCTCCACCGCGCCGGTCTTGCTCAGCCACAGCGGCGGTGTGTGGCCCGCGTTCACGTACTCGATCATCCCCGTCTTCGTGTCCAGCCGTCCGAGGAAGAGCGTGACGAACTTCGACTGCGGGAGGTTCTCCTTCAGCGCCACGTTCAGCTGCGTCACGAGCACGGACGGATCGGGATCGCTCTTCGAGAAGATGCGGAACGCGACCTGGAGGCCGGCCATCATCAGGCCCGCGGTGACGCCCTTGCCGCTCACGTCGCCGATGACGAAGTACACGCGGCCATCGGGGCGGATGGCGAAGTCGTAGTAGTCGCCGCTGACGGTGCGGCAGGGCTGGTTGCGTCCGACGAAGGTGAAGTTGGGGATGTTCGTCGGCGCCGGCGGCAGGAGGCGGCGCTGGATGCTGGACGCGGTCTTGAGCTCCTCGTCCATGATCCGTTTCTGGATCGCTTCTTCGCGGAGGCGGGTGGTCTCGAGCTTGATCGCCGCGAACCGCCCGATCTGCGCCACGAGCCGCACGTCCTCCTCGGAGATCGACCGCTGCGTGAAGAGGTAGTCGACGTAGAGCACGCCGACGACGGCCTCGCCGATGAGGAGCGGCGTGCAGAGGATCGAGTGGATGCCCTGCATGATGATCGACTGCGCGCGGCGAAGCTTCTCGTCGACGCTGACGTCGACGAAGGCCAGGGCCTTCTTCTCTTCGACGACCGCGGCGAGCAGCGTATGGCTGATCGTGAGCTCGCTGACGTCGGTCGGATCGTGGCGGCGGACTTCGACTTTCGTGAACGAGCGGCCGTCCGGTCCGAGGAGGGCGATGGCGGCGCGCGACGGATGGAGGTGCTCCATGATCCGTTCGGTGATGAAGCCGAACAGCTCGTCCATGGGGCGGTCTTCGATGAGCTCGCGCGCGAGGAGAGTCAGCGTCTGCAGCCGCGCGATGTCCTGCTCTTCGGGGCGATCGGAGATCTCGCCGACGGGGATGGCGATCGTGGGATTGGTGCCGCCGCCGGTGTCGGCGACGGCGAAGAAGCGGTCGGTGCTGGCGCCGGAGGTCTCGAAGACGATCTCGGTGTCGCCGAGGCGGATGCGGTCGCCGGTCTTGAGGATCTCGTCGCGCTCGACGCGGGAGCCGTTGAGGTACGTGCCGTTGGCACTGCCCAGATCCTTGAGCATCCAGGCGTTGCCGGAGGCGATGATCTCGGCGTGTTTGCGCGAGAGGTAACGGTCTTTGACGGGAATCGTGCAGTCCGACGCGCGGCCAATGGATACGGCCTCCCCCTGCAACGGCTGGCGGAACGGAGAGAAAAGGGGCGAGTAGACAGTCACTTCCGCGCGGGGCGGGATCGATTCCATAGCGGGGGCTCCGTGGGCGTTGACGCGTGATTGTAGCTGATCGTACGGTGCGTACGTGTCTGCCGACTATTTCACCGAGATCGAGGCCCACTTCGCCCACCGCCGCGGTACGCCGTTCATCGTCAACGCAAAAGACTGGGCGCTGATGCAGAAGTGGCAGCAGGACGGCGTCCCGCTGGCGGTGGTGATCGAAGCGCTGGATTCCGTGTTCGACAAGCAGGATGCGAAGGGCCGGAAGGTGAACGGTCTCAGTTACTGCAAGCACGCGGTGAAGGAGATGTGGGACGAGCGCCGCGAGCTGGCGATCGGCGCGGAGGGCACGGTGCCGGAGGAGGATCCGACCGCACGGCTCGAAGAGCTGGCGGCCGCGCTGCCGGTCGCGTACGCGGACCGCGTGCGCACGTTGCGCGGCAGCGTGCCGCAGATCGAGGAGCAGTTGATGGCGCTGGAGGCGACGCTGCTGGACGAGTTGCTGGCGCAGGCACCGGAGCTGCGTGGCGAGGCGGAGGCGCTGGTCGCGGGTGGGGATGAGAAGACGCGCGTGCGGTCGCTGGAGGCGCACTTGCGGAGGCTGGCGCGGGAGCGGTTTGGGGTTCCGCGGTTGTCGTTGTTTTAGGACAAATAGGACAAATAGGACGAATAGGACCTATAAGTCCTATGGGTCCTATTCGTCCTATAAGTCCTATAACTGCTTTGCAACCTGCTCTAACGCCGCGCGCAAATCCGCACCGGTGACCGCCGCATCCGGCGCGTACGTCGCCAGAGGGTCCTTCACCCCACACGCCGCCAACCCGCCCCGCGCGCATGCCGCCCCCCTCAACACCAACACCCGCGCCAGCAACGACGACACCCGCGAAGCGGTCAGCGTGCGGTACGGACTCACCCGCCGGGTCACCGGATCCACGTCATACAACCCCATCGCGAGCGCGCGGATGATCTCCTCGCGTCCGGCCACATCCTCGATGTCCACCGCGATCTGCGGCGAGCCGAGGTTCCGGGCGAAGCGGACGGACGGCACGGTCCAGTACAACAGCACCGCGAAATCGCTGCGCGTCACGGCCAGGCTGTCCGCCGCGGTGCGGTAGTGGGCCGGCATGTTGGCCGCGCTCCACTCGTTCTTGATCTGCTCCAGGCGCTGCGCGTAGCGCGGCTCCTTCGTGCGTTTGGCGAGGCGGTCGTAGCGGACGATCGCTTCCTGATAGCGCCCGCGCCCGATGTCCACCTCCGCCAGGATCTCCTGCACCTCGGGGCGATCCGGCGCGGAGTTGAGCAGCGGCTCGAGCTCGCGGCGGGCCTCGTCGAACTGCCGCTGCTCGACGAGCTTCTGCGAGAGCATGATGCGCGGCTCGATCGCGCCGGCGTTGAACGCCAGCGCCTCGCGCAGGAGGCGCACGGCGTCGGCCGGTGCCGCGGCCTGCGCGGACGCATACAGCTCGTTGAACAGCAGCCCTTCCAGCTCGGTCAGGCGCTCGCGCGCCGCCGTGGGGGCCTCGGGCAGTGCGGCGAGCTGGCGATAGAGGTCGTACGCGATGCGCGTCTCGTTCTCGCGATAGGCGATCTCCGCCTGGTACACGCGGGCGACGAGGCCTTCCGGATCGACTCCTGCGAGGAGCCGCCGGGCGTCTTCATACCGCGCGCCGCGGATGGCGAGGAACGCCTCGATCAGCGTCGCGGGCTCGAGCCCCGGTGCGCGCGTCCGCAGCTCGGCGAGATTCCGCTGCGCCTCGGTCTCGTTCCCCGCGAGCGCATACCGCCACGCGTTCTCGAGCTTCTGCGCGGCCGCCGGCGGGAGGGGCGCGGTAAAGCCCGTCCGAGGGTCGATCAGGTACCGGTCTTCGCCCTGCGGCGCGACCACTGGCGGCGGCGGTGCCGTCGCCGTGCAGGCGGCCAGCACGAGCGCCGCCGCCAGGAGATACGATTTCGTCAGTCTCAAGCGTTTTCCTCGATGATTCGCAGCGCGTTCGCCGTCGCCCCGTCTCCGGCGTCGACCCACTGCACATTCCGCTCCGATCGGAGCCAAGTCATCTGCCTTTTGGCGTACGCGCGCGTACGGCGTTTGGTTTCTTCGACGGCGTCGCGCTCCGTCATTTCTCCCCGGATCACCGCCGCGGCTTCCTTGTAGCCGATCGTCCCGAACGGACGGGCCGCTATCTCGAATCGCGCAAGGAGCGTCCGGGTCTCCTCAATCAGCCCTTCGCGGTACATCCGCTCCACGCGCGCTTCGAGGACCGGGACGAGTTGCGCGCGGTCGGCGCGCAGGCCGATCTTCACCGCGGGCAGCTCGTTTTCCGCATCCGGTTCCCAGCTCGAGATCGGCCGGCCGCTCGTGATCCAGACCTCCAATGCCCGCTCGACGCGGTGACGGTCCGCGGGGGCGATCTTTCTACCACTTCGCGGGTCGATTTTCGACAGCCAGCGATGGAGTCCGGCCGCGCCGCGCGGCCGTTCGGCGATGCGCCGGATGCGCGCGCGCAGTGTTTCGTCGCGTCCCGGCATCTCCGGCAGGCCGGAAAGGAAGGCGCGGAGATAGAAGAACGTCCCTCCGACGAGGACCGGCGTTTTGATCGTGGCGCACACGTCCCGGGCGAGCCGCCCGTAGTCCGCGGCGTTGAACTCCTGGTCCGCATCGAGGATGTCGAAGAGATGGTGCGTCACGCGCGCGCGTTCTCCGGCCGGCGGCTTGGCGCTGCCGATGTCGAACCCGCGGTAGATCTGCACGGAGTCGTAGTTGACGATCTCGCCGCCGAGCTCCTCGGCGAGCTCCAGCGCGACCCTCGATTTGCCGCTGCCGGTCGGCCCGGCGATGACGATCGGTCTCAGCGCCGTATTCTCGAAGCGTGGGTCTTGTCATCCTCGTCATGGAGGATGGTCCGGAGGTGCTCGCGGCAGTAGATTGCCCCGGGCGAAATGGGCGTGCGGCAGACGCGGCAGCGATTCTTGTTGACGGCCCGCGCGCCGACGCCGAAGACGCGGAGGATGATGCCGATGACGATGAGCAGCGCCGCCAGGACCAGTGCCTGAACGAGCATTGCCGCGGGGATCAATGCCGTCCAGTGCTCCTCGCTGTAGGTCGACTCCAGGACATACAAAGCCAGCACGAGAATGATGATCCAGAGGCCGAGGCGGAGGAGCGTGTTGGCCATGGGGTTGGATCATGACTCTAGTCCAATCCCGTACGGACGTACAACCGTCCTTCGCGCACTGCGACGTCCACGGTGCCGTCGCGGTCGGTCCGCCACGCGCGGATGCCGCGCTCCCGCAGCGCGTCGATGACCTCGGCATGCGGATGGCCGAAGAGGTTGCGTCTGCCGCAGGAGATGACGGCGATCCGCGGACGCGCGTTTTCGAGAAATCCCTCGGACGTCGAGCTCCGGCTGCCGTGGTGGGCGACTTTCAGGACGTCGGCGCGAAGGTCGACGTCGGAGAGGTAGAGCTCTGCTTCCTTTTCGATGTCGCCGGTGAGGAGGAACGTGCGGCCGCCGGCGGCGACGCGCAGGACGATGGAGGCGTTGTTCTCCGGCGCGTTGCGGAACTTCGCCTCGGCGACGTGGGCGGTGATCTTCAGATTGCCGAGGTCCATGGTGTCGCCGTCGTGGACGAGATGAATCGGGGCGCGCTTCGCCTCGAGGATCGCGGCGGCACAGTCTCCGCGGAAACGCCGCGGGGTGACGCGGATCGTGCCGACGTCGAACTGCGCGAGCACGGCCGCGAGGCCTTCGCAGTGATCGGGATGGGCGTGGGAGAGGATGACCGTGTCGATGCGGCGGATGCCGCGGTCGGCGAGGAGCGGGAGGATGCGCTCGCCGTAGCCGCCGTCGACGAGGATCGTCTTCGTGCCGGAGCGGATCGCGATCGCGTCGCCCTGGCCGACGTCGAAGAACGTGACGGTGGGGACGTCGACGCTGCGCTGCGAGTACGAACGGATCACCGCCGCGACACTGGGAATGAGCAGCGCGAGCGTGACGGCGAGCGCGCGTTTTCGGCCGCGCAGCAGAGCGATCGCGAGCAATGCGGCGACCCCGCTCACGAGGAGAGACGCCAGCGGAGGCGCGGCGAAGACGCCGGCGATGCCGGCGGCGTTCAGCCACGTACAGAGCCGGTGCAGGAGGCCGATCGTCCGCAGGAACCATGGGTGAATGCACGCCAGGGCGGACACCGCGAGCATCGCGAAGATCAGCGGCGACATCAGCAGCGTCACGATCGAGCCGCCGAGGGCGTACTGGTGGAAGTGAAAGAGCGTGAGGGGGGCAATGGCGGTCTCCGCGGCGACGAGATGTCCGAACGGCTTGCGGAAGTGCTTGCCGACGAAGATCAGCGCGCCCGCGCCGGCGTACGTCAGCTGAAACGACGCCTCCGTCAGATCGCGCGGCTCGAGCAGCAACCGCGCGATCGCGGCCACGCACCAGAGGTTCTCGATCGACGTCGGGCGTTTCAGGAGGCGGGAGAGCGCGTACAGGCCGATCCCGACGCTCGCGCGGGACACCGAGGCCGTCGGGCCGATGAACAACGGTGCGACGAGCGCGAACGAGAGGAGCAGCCAGTCCGAGGCGCGGGGTGCGTGGAAGAAGCGGAGCAGCGCCGCGAGGAGCGCCGCCGCGAGCGCGATCTGCAGGCCGGAGAAGACCAGCAGGTGATACGTCCCGCCGCGGCGGAAGCTGTCGCGCATCGACTCGGTGAGCCGTTCGCCGCGCCCGAGGATGAGTGCGTGCGCGAGGGCGACTTCGTCCGGGAAATCGCGCGCGTGTGGCTCGAGCCGGTTCGCGAGCGCGCGGTTCCACGAGGCGGGGTGCCATCGCGGGAGGGTGCCCGCGTACGACATCAGCTCGCGCGATTTGAGCGTCAGCGTGTAGCCGCCGTACTCGCTCTCGCGGAGAAAGCCTTCCGCGCGCAGCTCCGCCTCCATCGCGATCTCCGGCGGCTGGAACCGGGCGTAGACCGCGAGCGGCTGATCGAATGCGATGCCGTTGACCTTGAAGCGTGACGCGCGGAGCACCCAGGATTCCTCGCGCTGCGCCCAGTCCCGCTCCAGCGGGACTTCCATGGTGACGAAACGCTCGGGATGGATGTGCGCGAACGCGTCGCGCTCGCGCACGGTGCGCGATTGCAGGTGCAGCGAGAGCAGGATGCCCAGGGCGGTGAAGAAGAGCGGTTTGATCCGGATGCAGACCAGGAGCAATCCGGTCACCGCGAGCCAGGGGTTGATGAGGGGGATCGCCAGTCCGGCGACTAATGCAAGCAGTGGAAGTGCGGCAGGTGTGTCATATCGCACGCTCGAACGAGGAGAGCGTCTCGACGTGATGGGTATTCGGGAAGAGGTCGAGGAGGTCCAGCGAGGCGAGGCGCCAGCCCGACGCGATCAGCCGGCTCGCGTCCCGTGCAAAGGTTACGGGATCGCAGGAGAGATACGCAATCCTTTCCTTCGTCCGCGCGCCGATGGTGTCGATCACGTTCCTGCGCGTCCCGGCCCGAGGGGGGTCGAGAAACGTGAAGTCGACCTCCGGGAACGTGTGCATCTTCTCCTCCACCGGCGCGGTGATGACTTTCACGTTGCGGGGGACGTTCATGCGCGCGTAGTGCGCGGATGCCGGTGAGCCTTCGATCATCGTCGTGCGCTCGAACAGCTTCGCGATCGGGAGCGTGAAGAACCCCACGCCGCCGTAGAGATCGACCGCGGTGTGTCTGGTTTTCACCTGCTGCGCATGCTGTGTGACGAGGCGCAGCAGGGTGCCGAGGAGGTGACGGTTGACCTGGAAGAAGGCGCGGGTGTTGAGGCGGTAGGTGAATTCATCGACGGTGATGGTGACGTCGCGCTCATCGGCGATGAGCTCTCCGTCGAGCTCCCACTGTTCTCCCTCACGCGGTGTGTGTGCGGTCTCGATCCCCACCACCTCACACTCCCGCGCCAGAGGCACCACCCGATTCGACCGCATCGCGTAGAAACCCACCGCATCCCGTTCGCGGTGCAGCCGCGAGCGCAGCCGGTAGTTCAGCGGCGACGGATGGATGGCGATCTCCGGCAGCGTGCCGACGTCGAGCTTCCCGATGCGCCGCAGCGACTCCGTGAGAATCCGCCGCTTGGCCTCGAGCTGCACGTCCAGCCGCAGCGCCGTCCAGTCGCAACCGCCGCACTCGTTCGCCACCGGACACGGCATGGCGCGGCGGAACGGACTGGGTGTGACGAGGTCGACGAGGTCCGCCTTCGCGAACCCTTTCTTCACCTCATACAGCCGTACGTGTGCGACGTCGCCGGGGAACACGTTCGAGGCGAAGATGGGGAACCCGTCGATCTTCGCGAGTGCGTCGCCTCCGGCGACCAACTCCGTCGCCTCGATCGTGATGATGTCACCGGGTCGCACGATGCAAGTCTATGCGACGCGCATAGGCTCGGAAGGTCTGTGCCGTTGCCCGCGTCGGGTTCTTCGAGCGAAGTTCTCCACGAACTCCGATCGACACTAAATTGTCTAGACGTACTCACGAGTTGACGCTTTTACCCAAAAACGTCAACTCGCAGGCGTCAAAAAGCCGCTTTCCACAATCAAGGGTAGGGAAAGATCGTGCTCACTACCCTCCCTAGAGAGAAGTGATGCAGGCCGGAAGTCGCGTAATCGGCAACTACGGCGGCAAAAGGTAAGGGTGGAAAAATTGCTTCAGGGTATGCGGTTGTTCGGGTATAGTGGTACATCCACCAAAACGCATCCAAGGCAAGATAGCATTCGTTCCGACGAGCGCGTCATGAACAAGCTAAAGGCAGCGACACGCCAACTGTAAGGGAAGCACGGCGGTAGAGAGATGTGTGCTTGGCTGATGTGGCCCGGTGAGATAAGGAGGGCATATGGACACACGTGATCAGAAGCAGGCCGAAAGAGATAATTCGCACAAGCCCGTGGAGTCAGCGGTTGTGGCCAGAACCGTCACGAACTCTTTGACGTCAGCCTTTCCACTGCCGTCTGGGGTGACGCGCGCCGATCGTCGACACGTGGCTAGTGTTGTGTCCCGTTTTATGCGGGACTGACACAAGGCGCCCGCCGCCTGGCCGACCGTAGGTCAATCCATCGCGGCGGTTGCTTGTTTAAGAGTTTGTATGGCATTCAAGGCGAGGGAGCCGTCAGATCGGCCGCCGGTCACCGTGGGCCATCATCGATCCACCAATCCAGTTCGCCGGGGTACCAGAGGAACAGCCCGTGCGTAGGACTGATGGCGATACCTTTGACGCGGCGTTTGAAGCCCCACTTGGCGTCTGGCTGCACGACCCAGGTGTAGGGCTGATCGGCTGCTAAAAGCGCGTGCAACTGCCACAGGAGCTGGCGCCGCTTCGATGCGTCAAATTCAGTGCGTGCCTGTTCCATCAGATGATCCGCCTGGGGGCTGGCGTAGAACGCGATATTGCCGCCTTTTGGAGCAAACTGGCTTGAGTGAAATGTGTCGAACAGGTCCTGGGTAGTGTCTAGATCGATTGCCAAGTATGCGGCATCGTAGTTCCCTTCACGTATCCGCGCGATGACCGCGGCGGGATCCATGGTTGCGGGTTCGACGACAACCCCGACCGCGCGAAGCTCCGACTGCAAGATGTGAAAGAAGTTGGTAGTCGCACTGTCTCCGCTCAAGACCTCGAGTGTGAACGAGAGAGATGTGCCGTCCTTGTCGAGGACGCCGTCGCCGTTGCGGTCAGCCCATCCGGTAGCAGCTAAGACGCGAGCGGCCATCCGCGGATCATAGGAAATGGGACGGACGACCGGATTCTGGGCATCGTCTCCGAACGGATACGGACCGGTGACGGCCCGGGCGGTGTCGGCGTAGACGCTGGCGATGACCTGCTCGGTCGGAATACACATCGACAGAGCCCTTCTCACCTGCCGATCTGAAAACACGGTGCGACGAGCATTCCAGGCAATGTAGTTGTACGACCGTGAAGGAAACCGTTCGAAGCGAATCGACCTATTGAAGATCGTGCTGCCGTGGCTTCGCTTCCACGTCTCCGAGGCAAGGGTGGTCTCGTCAATATCGCCACGCTGCAGCGCATTCCACGCGGTCCTATTGTCGTTGAGTACTTGAAAAATAACGGTCTGAATGTGGGGCCTAGTGCTCCAGTAGTCAGCACGCCTTTCGAGTATGACCCTATTGCTCGGCTGAAATGTGCGAAGCGTATACGGGCCACTTCCGACGGCGGTTGCGTGGAAGCTTTCCAAGAAATCGGAGCGGTTGTAGACATGCGCCGGGACAATGTATACCTCGGCAAACCTCGTTAGCTGCGTGGCAAGGGCATACTTGAACGCGATGTCGATTGTGTGATCGTTTACCACGTTGATGGAGTCGAGATGCAGAAACGAATCTCCTAGCGGAGAAAGCGACTTCGGGTCGGCCACTTTCTTTAGAGTGAATTCGACGTCCGATGCCGTGACTGAGCGTCCGTCGGAGAAGGTGGCGCTTCGGTTGAGTTCGAATCGAAACGTCCGGCCTCCGTCGCGCACCGACCAGTGTTCCGCGATTCCAGGTACTGGCCGCCCATCGTGGTCGAGGTAGATCAGCGGCGTGAAAAGGTACTGCGACACGTACCGCTCGGCGCCGTATGCGAGCACGGGGTTTAACGTTCGTACCTCGATGTCGATACGCCGGGTGAGCATGCCGCCGTCGCGAATCCCCGATTCTTTGGCTGGCAGATTGGTGGACCCGGTTGTAGGGTGGGGTGCCTCCGGGGCGCAACGCACAAGTACGGCGATGACGAGCGCAAGGACGATGTGTGTTCGACGACCCACGACTGCACCTCGGATGTTGTTCCCGGAGCTAGGTTTCGAAGTCCTCGTCGATCTCATCGACGAAGAGGGTCCCGGCGCTCTCAATTCGTTCGAGGTCGCGACGTGCTGCCGCTGCAAGCATCTCGCTGGAAAGAGAAAACCGTTCCCACCGTTGCTCGACAGAGACCATCCGCACTTCGAGGCGCCGAGCCAACTCGACCAGCTCCGCAGATAAGCAAAGGTAGTAGGAAATGAGGATGATGTCGCGGTCGAGTTCCGCTGCCTTCAACCAGTCTTCTTCAACAATTACGGTGGCTGAATCTCCCGTCGCGACGACGTGCGTCACATAGGCGCGATAGTCCTCTTCTCGATTTCGAGTCACGATCATATGGCCGAGCTCCCGGAGTTGAAACCGAAGGCGACGACGACGGTCGCCGTTCGACGTGGCCTGCGGGGCAGCGGGCGGTTTGTGGCCCATGTTCGCGAGAGCGCGCTCGATGGCTGGCCGCAGCGCGCGGGTTATCTGATCGCCTCTGGCGTTGTCGTCAACCCAGTCGGCCGCACGGCACACGAAGACTCGTTGGATAAGATGTTCGCGATGCTTGAGTGCGTACACGATGAGCAGTGGCTCGACTTCAATGCCAGGGAACCTAACGGGACCGGTTTTGGAAATGTAAACCACCTTTCCGCGTACGAGTCCAAACGGATTCTGCGTTGGCGCCTTCTGGATGTCGAGCAACTTGCGCTGGATCATGTCGAAGACAGGTTTGGAGTTAACCGTCTTTAGGAGGGCCTCCTCAAAACTGTCTTCGTAGGGGTTGTTCTCGTCGAACTTCCATCGTCTCTGCATCGTTGACGCTCCCCCGGGCAGCACCACAGCCCGTCGTCCAGCTTCCGGCTGGCAGTTCGGCTCCACCTTCCCGCGCGATGGAGGTAGAGCATACAACACCTGTCAACCGTCTCAGCGGTCGTGAAGGCACGGCTCTGGTATGGCCAAGTTGGACTTGACATATGGCAGTTCGGACCTAAGATATATGGCCAACGCCGAAAAAGATGGTGCTCAGAGGAGGAGATAGATGGCAACGACCCCTGCGTCGAGCAATCGTGCCCGTGTCAAGAAGACCACGCTGAATCTGCCGGAGGAAACTTCGGAGACGCTTAGGACCCTTGCCGCGGATCGTCAAACGACACTGGCAGAGGTAATCCGACGCGCGCTACGAGTTGAGCAGTATCTGCACGAGGCTCAGAAAGAGGGCCGCCGCATTCTGGTGAAGGATGCCGACGACACGATCAAGGAACTCGTCATCTTCTAGGAGGCGAGTGACGTCATGCAATCACGAACCGTAGAACTCAACGAATTTCTTACGCTGTTAAATGCTGAGGCCGATATCGGAACCAAGGCGTTACCGGTGTTCCTGGGGCGATCGATCGATGCGTGGTCGCGCGTGCTCCAGGAGCATCCCGAGTGGTGCCGCTTTGGTACTTTCGAGGCTCTTTTGGACGAAGCGCGCGCCGAACTCGATAACGATCCGAGTCGTTCGCTTAAGATCTCGTCGTTCGTGCTCGAACACGCGGGGCGGGTCCGGCTTGAGCCGAGTGGCGAACTTCTTCGGAGGTTGCTTCACGGGACCGCCCTGAAGGAACAGGCGAACGCCTTATATGAAACGGAGCGCCACGAGGAGGCACTGGAGGCGATAGGGAAAGCGCTCGACACCTTCGCCGGCACCCCTGCATTCATCGTAGATCGTGCTACCGCGCTTCTCGTCTTCGCTCAGATCTCGCACGCGATGGGCCGAACGGCGGCGGCCCTCGAAGCCGTACGCGAGGCTGCCGCAATCTTCGACGGACATGCCGAGCAACGACGATACCTCACCGCCCTGGAAGTGTGCGGGCAAATTCTCATGGACCGCCATGAGTACGATGTGGCTTATGACGTATATCAGACAGCACTCACCGTAGTTTCCAGACTGGAAGATGAGTTTGGTGTCGCGCGGTTGGAAAACAACCTCGGCGTCGTCTGCGTGTATCTCGACAAGACTGATGACGCCATTCCATTGCTGACACGTGCGCTGCTTTTCTTCGAAAAGGCGAACTCCTCGACCGCGCTCTATCGAACGATTTGGAGTATTGCTCGTGCCAAGCGCGAGAAAAACGAACTGGACGAGGCGCTCGAGGCTCTGCATAGCGTGTATGCAGAGTTTCTGCATCGCGGTTTGCTGCGGTCTGCAGCGCGGGTATTGGTGGAACTTGGTGATGTCGTCGCTGAGCTGACAGGTAACATTGCGTACGCGCAGGAAATGTGTCGCCGGCTGGCGGAAACGATGGGTGAGTACGACGTGCCCTCCGACGCACGCGCGGCGATGGAGCACCGCAGCTTGCGTGCGGCGGTAGATTATCTGCAGCGATCGACGCTTGACTCCGTATCGATCGCAACGGCGCGAGCTGCGCTAGCGCACGTGAGACTTTTCCTGATGGGCAGCCCTTCGACGGCCTTCGCCGTCCCGGTTTGGTAGGTTCAGAAGGGGAGTCGCGAGCTCCCCCTCTGGATCAGATCTTCAACATAAGCGTGAGGTTACGGTCGTGGCGGAATGATTGGGTTGTCGAGGGGCTGCACAATGAGCTTGATTATTCTGACGATGCGTTTGCCTATTGGATCAGGTTCCTTAGGACGACCAGCGGGCTTTGCGGCGGAAACGGTGGAATCGAGCAGAAGTAGTAGGACGAATGCGGGGACGAGACGCTTCATTTACGACAATCCTCCTCTGTCCAGCCTCTAGGGGCCGGCATAATCTCTGATGTGCGCAAGTCGACTGTGCTTACCGTAGGAGTGACGGATGAGTACACTTCCCTACCATAGCAGTTTCACTTTTTCTTAACACCCGACGCCAAAATAGGTGGAAGTTTGCGCGAATTGCTGACGTCGGGTCATTGCGAATGCTGAGAGTCCGGCAGGATGACGAACTCACTGGACAAAACAATTGACGCCCTCAAAGCCCTCGATCTGTGGCGTATCGAAGCCGCCACACTCCGCGATGAGGGGAAGCAGGCACTGCTCGGAGACAAGCTTTGGCACGACACAGCCGCTCCGGATCGTCATGCGAAGAGGGGTGCCGAGCGCCGGCCGGCAGGCTCGCGAATCCTTGAGGATGCTTCCGTCCTACAAGCGCTCCTCACCCATAGGCGTTCGAGTTCGGCTGAGATCCGCGAACTGGGGGCAGGACTCACGGCGAAACTTAATGCGCTCGAGCTGAAGGTACTCGCTGAGTCGGAGAATGACCACCTGCCTGTGTTGCGTGCGGCCAGGACGCTCACTGCGCTAGCGGCAGCGCCTGATTCAGCGCTATCGGCGACCGCTCTAGCCTGCTACTTCCTGATCATGCGTGAGCTCTATACCGGGGATGGCCCGGATTGGTTGATCGGCGGCGCGCGAGGAGGTGAGGGACTGCGCGCCTGTGCCTTCGTCACGAACGAATGCATTCACGCTCTGCTTGGATTCGAGCGGACACTGCGCCAGACAGCAGAATACATCGACGGTATCGCAGCTGAGCTACTCCGTCGGCACGCGACATCGGTAGCGCAATATTTTCCAGATCTGGCGGTATGGCATGAAATCAACACGCAGCGCGCTGAGCTTGAATTTCGGATCGCAGCATCGATGCGGACGGAGAACATCGCTCTAAAGCTCGGTATACACGATTCCGGTCTTGGGTCAGTGGCCGAGGTTACGAGATCAGTCGCGAAGCAGGTTGGGTCATGCGTGGAGAACTTTGTGCGGGCTATTACTTCGGATGTTCCCAAACTGCTGAAGCGCGGACGGAAAACGATCAAAGCTAGCGATCGCGAGGCGCCCCAGCGCCGGATTCGAGCTGAGGCGGGGAATCAACTAGCTTTTGGAATGCTGATTAAGGCATTTAAGCGAACGGGCGTCTTGACTGCGACGGCGGTGGCCTTTGAAAAACTCACTGTTCCGATCGAGAACGGCGAATCAGAAGTGACAATTCGCGATAAGCAGTCGGACGCAGAGCGAGAGGAGGCGGAGTTATTTGCCGCATTAACTTATCTGGAAAATGTGGTGTACTTTCTCAAGGCGACGGCGAACGATGCGCGCAGCGTACTCGAGCCGACGGCAGAGTACGTGTCACGTGCGCTAGACCGCGAGTTGACGGCAGCGTCGTCAGGCGCAGGCGTTTGGGATGTAGGTGAGCTCCTGTTTGCGGCGATCTCTCACGGGTATATCAGTAACCGGTGGGGTGAAGAGCGTCTCAGGCGGGCAGCTAGACATGCGAGCGCCGTCATCAGTGAGCGGGGCCAGTTTCCCGCCGGTCATGCCATTCACCTTTCAAGGCGTGGCTATAACCTACATGTTCCGAACGTAGACATCATTCGAGCGTTTGCGGAGTTGTTGCAGAACACGGGGACGGAAGTAGAGCCGGATCTCATCAGCCGGCTGATGGCCTTCATGGACGATACTCGCGTTCCGGGGAGGCCGGGAACCTGGGCTCCCAAGGAGGAACTGGCGGGGGGGCTGCCCTGGCGATCGGCAACCGCGGGAGCGGTGTTGGCCCTCGATGCGCTGAATCAAATGCTTGACACACGCATTAATGGTGAGGTGCTCCGCCACTTTTCGGTCCGCTATCCGACAAAGCAATTGAAGAAGACTCCTCTTCTCAGCGAGTTGTTCTACCCTGACTATGGCCTTGTGGCGCCGCACTGCACTACAGAGCAGGCGCGGTCGGAGTCGGTAGCAATCAAGTTGCTCCGGATGCGAGCGCACGTCAACGGTGTGCGCATTCCTAGTGACAGCGACCCGCTGTTTTCGCTCATTCTTCATGGCCCGCCCGGAACAGGCAAAACAACCCTTGTCGAGTCGTTAGCGAAGTCCAGCGGCTCGCCGCTGGTTGAAATCACGCCAAGTGATCTCATCGCGGATGGTGTCGATAGTATCGAGCGGACGACCCGAGCAGTGTTTCGAGCGCTGTCGCTTCTGACACGCGTCGTGATCTTGTTTGATGAGTTTGATCCGGTATTGCTGCAGCGCCAAGACGATCAGAAGGAGCCGACGGCGTTTTCATTTCTTACGCCGGGAATGCTGCCGAAGCTAAAGGACCTTCACGAGTCGGCGGCGCGGCGATCAGTTTCGTATGTGCTCATAACTAATTTGATCGGCAAGTTGGACGACGCTGCGATCCGAGAAGGTCGCTTCGACGCCAAAGTGGGGATCTATCCGCCAGATCTGCTGTCACGGAGTGGGCGTCTTGCTTCGGAGATCGAGCGGTATCGCGCGACTTGGAAGTTTCGGCCGAAGTACCCGAAACGGGGCGATGAGTCCAAAGGAAAGGATCTCGCTGGCTTTGATGACCAGACGATGAAGGAGCGGTATCAAGACGTCGTTCTGAACACACGGCTGGGTTCGATGAATACCTTGGGGCGGCCCGGATGGTTTACCGCGCCCATTGATCGCTGGGGGCCGGCTGGAGATATATTCAACTACCTGCTATCGGGTGCACGGCGACGGAAACTTGAAATCGAAGCCGAGCCACGATTCACGTCGGACAAATCGATCGCCATGCATGAACTGAAAGAGTTCATGTACGTCGATACGTGGGATCAGGTCGCTCGCGGAGCAACGTTGCCAGAAAACTCAGAGGAAGCACGTCGTTTCTGGGCGCACCCTACCTTTGCGCTTCCGATGAAGCCTGGTGAAACGGGCGTCCAGGCGGCCGCTGAAACGGCTCAGATTCGGACCCTAACCGAAGCTCTAAATCTGAGACCAACGGATCAGAACATTCAGGCACTCGCTGAAGGCTTACCGCGGTCCCATGCGCGTGAGGCAGTAGTCGAGGACGCTCCGCAGAAAGACGATTCGTGATCGTAAAACGCCCCAGCTTTGCAGCTGGGGTCGTTCCCCAGATGTGGGACAAGAATCTGCGGGGTTACCTGAGAGCAAACTCCTCAAGCAGGCGCTTCTCGCGGAAGAAGGCGGGGTTGCAGCGCTCGCAAGGCTCCTGCGTCTGCGAACCGAAGATGTGCTCGTAAACCCGTTCAAAGTCTAATGCGTCAAGAGCACCAATCACCCCGTACACCCCTCGGCGGCGTGGATGCGGAACCCGATCGCATCGGTCGTACACCTCGAGCAAATGGAGTAGATCCGGTGCCGCCTGAGGGTGACGTTGCCGGAAGCGGCTAAACTTGTCCGCGGACTCGGACGAAACTTCCTCAGCTGAGACAGCTAACGTATCGAGCGTCAGGGATTCCAGCACCTGAGTCTCCTTAACTAAGCGGCTTGTTTTCAATGATTTGCGCGTCTTGGCAACTTCTTCAAGCATAAACCACATACCTCCCTGAGCGCAAGCCGCTTGCCATTGATGAAAGAGGAAGACTACCTGTCTTAGATCCCTGATCTCGACCGTGCATGTAGTAGAAATACGGACTGGTGAGGCCGGTGTCGTGTTGAATCGAAAAGGGTTCGGAAAACGAACGGATAACCCCTGCCAGAACCTTGGGCTTGGCGTGGGAGTGACGGACTAGATTCGCGAACTTGGACGACAAGTCCAGGGAATGCTAGCAGATAGGATAGTCCCATGACTACTGGCCCCAATAGGAAGCCGAGAGGTGGACTGTTCTGATTCGCTCCTCTTGAGAAAGCATTCTGCTGAAGAGACACGGACATGTGCCCAAAGTTAACCATGAGCTATGACGTTTCGGTTGTTGTTCTGGTTTGGGGCTGGAGTCGACGAAGACTTCTCCGTAGAAGGAGTGACGGAACCGGCCCATTCCCTACCGGGCGCAGCCCAAATTGCCTGTAACCCGATAGGTTGCCTCGAAATCGTCGAGTTCCAACCTTCGCCGGGGGGCTCGCGGGAGTCGGACTCACGCCGCTCCCCTGCGATAACCCGGAACCGAGGATGGTGGTCGGCTTCCGGCCAAGACGCACGTACCCCCCGCTCCAATTCGTCCTGAAGCGACTTCACCCACGGAAGGCAGTGTTTCTCCGTGATAGCCGTCGTCGCATGGCCCAGGAGCATCGCAACGTTCTTGATGGGCATCCCGGACTCCAGCCAGCGAACCGCCGCGGTGTCCCGGACCCGGTGCGCCCCGTTTCTCCCGGTTGCCGGCTGCTTGATCCCGGCTTTCCCGAAGAGTGTATTGATCGTCCGCTGCCAGAGGACGGTCGCACACTTCACCGTGCTGACTCCTGTCCAGAAGTAGTCAGGATTCGAGTTCAGCATGGCCTGTTCCCGAAGCATCGCGGCGACGTAGGGCGGGATAGGCACGAAGACCGGCTGCCCCGTCTTTGCCGTGTCGAGCTGCACGTTATCGCCGAGCTTATCCACGCCCAAGGTGCAGGCGTTTCCGATCCGGAGGCCGGTGTAGAGGAGAAGCATCACGAACGCGAGAAGCCGCTTCGGAGAGCGTTTGCAGTGCTTGTTGTGCGTCCGGTAGAGATCACAGGCGCCGTAGATGGCTTGTTCCTCCTCGCGCGTGAAGGGGAGGGTAGGAGCCATCCTGATCTTCGGAGCCTTGAGTTCCTCGGCGGGGTTCTCATCGATCCACTTACACTTTTTGCAGGAGCGAAGGAACATCCGGAGGAGCTCCAGATGCTTCACCGCCGTGTACGCCGACCATGTGAGCCACCAGACGCGATACTTCATCACAACCTCGAAGTTTATAGAGCGGATGTCGCGGATCTTGTTCGCGTTCATCCACTTCAGAAACGAACCTTCGAGGAAGCACCGGTAGCGGTAGATGGAGCGGGGGGATAACTTCCTCGCCGCGCAGTCAGCCAGGTAAGCGTCGATCGCCCGGTGGATGCTCTCCGTCTTCGCAAGGACGCCCCCGATCTGGCCGGTGACATTCGACTCGCGGATCAAGGTTCCGCCGCTTCCCACGAAGTAAGGTCGAGTCCCCTTCCGGATGCTCGGCCCTCCGATGCTGCCCTCGACGTGAATAGGACACTTGCAGCGGCGGTAGCGCCGGGACTTTCTAGGGCAATCCGTAGTGTGCCGCCGGAACAACGTGAGCATGTAGCACCTCCCGTCTGAACCCACTATCGAACGAAGCACACAAATCGCCTACAGCGGGGATTCGCCCCTTCGCAAGTAATTGCAGGAACAGCTACTAGCGCTAACGCATATAAAGAGCATCGCCACATCATCCTTGAGACTTAAGACTTTGTGCGACTCCGCGCCGTAAGATGCGCTCATGCGAATCACCAGAATCACGATGCTCCTCCTCGCGCTCGTTCCACTCAGCGCCTACGCCTGGGGCTCGAAGGGTCACGCCGTGGTGGCGGAGATCGCGGAGCGCGGGCTCTCGCCGAACGTGACCGCGCAGTTGCGAAGCCTCAATTTCTCCACGCCGCTGCGGGACATCGCGTCGCTGCCCGACGACTGGCGCGCGGACGAGAAGAACAATCTGCGGCCAGGCAACACCGAGATGCTGCACTTCAGCAACGTTCCGAACGATCAGCCCCCCTTCAATCGCGCGCGCGACTGCAAGGACGATCAGTGCGTCGTCGCGGCGATCGAGAAATACACCGCGATCCTCAAGGACAAGACGCTGACGCGCGACCAGCGCCGCGAGGCGCTGATCTTCGTCGTTCATTTCGTCGGCGATCTGCACCAGCCGATGCATTCGGCGGGGGGAAAGGTGAAGGACGAGAAGACCGGCGAGATGGTCTTGGACCGCGGCGGCAATTCCGTGAAAATCCGCCTCCTCGGCGTCGAGACGAACCTGCACAGCGTGTGGGACGGCCTGCTCGTCGACTGGGGTCCGAAGACCGTGGACGACTACGCGGACTACCTCCTGTCGTTCGAGATGCGCGGCCGCAGCGTGGAAGAGATCCAGCGCGGCACGCTCGAAGACTGGTTCAACGAATCGCATTACGCCGCCGTTCACTACGCCTACGACATCGGCAACGGCACCCTCGGCTCCGAGTACGCGAAGAAGAACAGCCTGATCATCTACGAGCGCCTGCTGCGTGGCGGACTGCGTTTGCGGCGTGTACTCGAGGAGGCGCTTTCCGCGCCGTAAGGTTGCCCGTGGCCCGTTGCCCGTGCGGCGGGACCAACGGGTCCCACCCGGACCGCTGGCGTCCCGCCGGCTGTTGCGCAGGCGTCCCGCGCCTGCGCCTTGGGCGGGCGGGAGGCACGCTCCACCGGCCACCCGGAGTGGCGGCGCGGGACGCCGCCACATCAGCCGCCGCGACGGCGGCGGTCCGTAAACGGTCCCACGTAACCCGTGACCCGTGACGCTTGTCCGGGCAACGGGTCACGGGCAACGCACGGGCAACTCGTGATACAACGCCCGCCGCTATGAAGGTTCACGAATATCAGGCAAAAGAAATCCTGCGGCGCTATGGCGTGCCGACGCCGCGCGGCATCGTGGTCGACACTCCGGACGAAGCGCGCCAGGCGGCGAAAGAGCTCGGAGGACGGGTGGTGGTCAAGGCGCAGATCCACGCCGGAGGCCGCGGCAAGGGCGGCGGTGTGAAGCTCGCCAAGACCGCGGACGAGGCGGCCGAGATCACCAAGAGCATCCTCGGCATGACGCTGGTCACGCACCAGACGGGCCCCGAGGGGCGCGTCGTGCGGAAGGTGCTGATCGAGGAAGCGCTCAACATCGACAAGGAGCTCTATCTCGCGATCACGCTCGACCGCGCGTCGGGCATGAACGTGGTCATGGCGTCCGCACAGGGCGGCATGGACATCGAGGAAGTGGCGGCGCACGATCCGAACGCCATTCACCGCGAGCCGATCGACACGGTCCTCGGCGTTCAGCCTTTCCAGGCGCGCCAGATCGCCTACTCCCTCGGTCTCACGGGCGACGCGTACAAGAAGTGTGTCGACTTCATGCAGAAGTTCTTCCGCGCGTACGTCGAGACCGATGCGTCACTCGCGGAGGTCAACCCGCTCCTGGTCACGAAGGAAGGGGACGTCCTCGCGCTCGACTGCAAGATGACCTTCGACGACAACGCCCTGTTCCGGCACAAGGACATCGTCGAGATGCGCGACCTCCACGAGGAGGACCCGCTCGAAGTGGAGTCGTCGAAGTTCGGCCTGAACTACATCAAGCTGGACGGAAGCGTCGGCTGCATGGTCAACGGCGCCGGGCTGGCGATGGCCACGATGGACATCGTGAAGCTTGCAGGCGGCGAGCCGGCGAACTTCCTCGACGTCGGCGGCGGCGCGAGCGCGGAGCAGGTCAAGAACGCGTTCCGCATCATCCTCAGCGACAAGAACGTCAAGGCGATCCTCATCAACATCTTCGGCGGCATCATGCGCGGCGATCGCATCGCCGAGGGCGTGGTGAGCGCGTCGCGGGAAGTCGGGCTGCCCGTGCCGGTGGTCGTGCGTCTCGAAGGAACGAACGTGGAGCTCGGCAAGCAGATCCTCAAGGACTCCGGCCTCCCTCTGATCACCGCCGACGGGATGTGGGATGCGGCGACGAAGGTCGTCGCGGCCGCAAAGGGACAGGCGTAATGGCAATCTGGGCAGACAAGAACACGAAGGTCATCGTTCAGGGCATCACCGGCCGCGAGGGGACGTTCCACGCGATCGGCTGCCGCGACTACGGAACGCAGGTCGTCGGCGGCGTGACGCCGGGCAAGGGCGGCACGACGCACGAGGGCTTCCCGGTCTTCAACACCGTCCATGAGGCGCGGGAGCAGGCGGGCGCGACGTGCTCGCTCATCTTCGTGCCGCCGCCGTTCGCGTCCGACGCGATCATGGAATCCGCCGACGCGGGCATCGAGCTGATCGTGTGCATCACCGAGGGAATCCCGGTGAACGACATGATCAAGGCGCACGATTTCCTGCAGAAGTCGAACGCCCGCCGCATCGCGGAAGGGAAGACGCCGTCGCGTCTCATCGGTCCGAACTGCCCGGGCATCATCACGCCGGACCAGGCCAAGATCGGCATCATGCCGGGGCACATCCACAAGGCCGGTCCGATCGGGATCGTGTCGCGCTCCGGAACGCTGACGTATGAGGCGGTCGGCCAGACGCGGCACATCGGCCAGTCCACGGCGGTGGGCATCGGCGGCGATCCGCTGCCGGGCACGAACTTCATCGACTGCCTCGCGGCGTTCCAGGCGGATCCGCAGACCGAGGCCATCATCATGATCGGCGAGATCGGCGGCAGCGCGGAGGAAGAGGCGGCGGAGTACGTAAAGGCGAACGTGACCAAGCCCGTCGTCGCGTTCATCGCCGGTCAGACCGCGCCTCCCGGACGCCGCATGGGCCACGCCGGCGCCATCATCAGCGGCGGCAAAGGCACCGCGGCGGAGAAGATGTCGGCGCTGGAAGCGGCCGGCATTCACGTCGTGAAGGCGCCCAGCGACATGGGCGGCATGATCGAAAAGGTCTGGAAGAAATCGTAACGTAGGGCGCGGCTTCAGCCCGCCCCCCGGACGGGGTGGGGGAAGCCACCGCCCACGGGGGAGGCGGGCTGAAGCCACGCCCTACGTTGGGCATTACTCGATCTTCTTCACCTCGCCCGTCGTGGTCGAGTAATACGCCGTCATCAGCTTGATGCGGCCGGCCACTACGGCGTCGCGGAGCAGCGCGCTCCCCGCCAGCAGTTGCGCCGCCGACGCGCGCACGTTCGCCTCCGTCGCCTTGTGGACGTTCTCCTTGTCGGCCGGGTTGTACGGGATGTTGACGAACGACGACCGGATGCGTCTCGCCAGCGCGTTCAACGCCGACGTCCCCGGATCGGCGGGGCCGAGGGAGGCGATGACCGCGCCGCAGTCCTCGTGGGCGAGCACCACGATCAGCTTCGTCCAGCCCTGCGACACCGCGTACTCGATCGACGCGAGTCCGAGATCGTCCGCGACGTTGCCGGCGCTGCGCACGATGAACAGGCCGCCGATGGATTGATTGAATACCAGCTCCGGCGGTACGCGGCTGTCCGAGCACGCGAGCACGGTGATCGGCGGGTACTGGCTGGCCCTGAGCAGCTCGCGCTCGGCCTTCAGGTTGTCGTAGACGAGCTTCCCGGCCACGAACTGCTTGTTGCCCTGCTGCATGGCGGACCAGAGCTGATCGGGGGTGATCTCCTGGGGCTTTTGCTCCTGCCCGAGGGCGGGCAGAGCGAGGACGAGTGCCAGAACGGCGAAGAGTGCGCGTCGCATGAAGCCTCCTGAACTACGATTCCGGATCGATGCGCGTCATTGTCGCCGTTCTTGCGTCGCTCGTGTGGCTCAAAGGGAACCTGCACACGCACACCTCCATGAGCGACGGCGATTCGACGCCGCAGGAGATGGCGGCCTGGTATCGCGATCATGGCTACCAGTTCCTCGTCATCACCGACCACGACAAGCTCACGAGCATCGCGGCGCCTGAGGGACTCGTGCTCGTTCCCGGCGAGGAGGTCACGGCCAAGCTGCCGAAGAAGCCTTTGCACGTGAACGCGATCGGGCTGACGCGCGTGGTGGAGCCGCAGACCGGGACGACGCCGGTGGAGGTGCTGCAGCGGAACGTCGACGCCGTGCGCGCGGCGGGCGGCATCGCGCTCGTGAATCATCCGAACTTCGGCTGGGCGTTCGGCGCGAAGGAGCTCCTCCAGCTCCGCGGCGTGACGCTGCTGGAGATCGCGAGCGGGCATCCGTACGTCAACGAGCAGGGGCCGCCCACGGTGGAGGCGATGTGGGACGAGCTGCTGACCGCGGGACATCGCGTGTGGGGCGTGGCCGTCGACGACTCGCACCACCTGAAGCGCCCGTGGGACACGGACGTCGCACTGCCGGGGAAGGCGTGGGTGGTCGTCCGCGCGCAGAAAGCCGACGCGAAGTCGATCGTCGGCGCTCTGGAGCGCGGGGAGTTCTACGCCTCCACCGGCGTGGAGCTCGAGGATTTCGGTCCCGCCGCGGTCAAGGTGAAGGAGAAGAATCTCGCGCGCTACCGCATCCAGTTCATCGGCGCGAAAGGACGGGTGCTGCAGGAGACGGCGGAGACGTCGGCGAGCTACAAGATCCGTGGGGACGAAGGATACGTGCGCGTGAAAGTGATCGACTCGAACGGACGGTGCGCGTGGACGCAGCCTACGTTCGTTCAATCACAAGCGCGTTGACGTTCACCGGCGAGTCCAGCGCGTTCAAAATCACCCCGGCGATCACCGCCGCATCCATGAACCCTTCGCGCTCGTGGCTCCAGAACGGCGTCTGCATCCCGCCGGGCGCCACGGAGATCACGCGCGCTTTGGTCCCTCGCGCCTCGGCCTTCAGCACGTCGCTGTAGCCGCGCGCGCCCCACTTCGCCGCGGAGTAGACGCTCTCGCCGGGCCGGGTGGCGAGGGCGGCGGTGGAGAGGATGTTCACGATCGTGCCGCCGTCGCGGGTGAAGCGGGGGAAGAGCTCGTCGCAGAAGAGGATCATCGCGACGAGGTTGGCGTCGATGACGCGGCGGACGTCGGTCTCGTCGTACGAGCCCGCGGCGCCGAAGATGCCGACGCCTGCGCAGTTGACCAGCAGCGTGATGTCGCCGAGGGACTCGGCGTGGGCGACGGCGCGGGCGACGGTGTCCTCGTGCGAGGCGTCGCCTTTCACGTCCGCTTCGTCACGGCGCGAGACCGTGACCACGTTCATGCCGCGCTCGCGGAGTTTTTCCGCGATCGCAGCTCCGAGACCGCTCGTTCCACCGGTGACGATCGCGACGCTCATGTCTGCATTGTAGGATGGGCGCCATGAAGCTCGCGTTGCAGCTCGGTGTCCAGGTGCGGACGCTGGCGTTGATCGGCGGGGGAGAGTTCTCGTTCGGCGAGACGCGCGAGATCGACGCGCAGCTCCTGGCGAGGATGCCCGCGGACCGCCGCACGATCGCGTTTCTCCCGACCGCCTCGGGCTCCGCGGAGTACGCGGCGCACCTCGGCAAGTACTTCCGCGAGCTCGATCCGGGCGTGGAGGTGATCAACGTCCCGATCTATCGGGGCCGCGACGCGCGCCGGCCGAAGAGCCTGAACGCGATTCTTGCCGCGGGCATGGTCTACCTCGGGGGCGGCGTCACGAACAATCTGCTGGAGACGATCCGCGAGTCGGCGACGGAGGTCGCGCTGCGCGACGCGGCGGCGAACGGCGCGGTGATCGCGGCGATCGGCGCGGCGGCGTCGTGTTTCGGCACGCACGCGCGCGACATGCGCGTCGTCGGCGGCGCGCTGCCGGGTCTCGGATGGCTGACGAACACCGTCATCGACACGGCCTTCGATCCGCAGAACGACGTTGCGCTGCGGCGTCTGATGTCGCTGCCGGACGTGGAGCTCGGAATCGGAATCCCGCCGAAAACGGCGGCTTTCGTGGATGCCGGCGGCGCGGGCGAGATCATTGGCGATCGGACAAATTGCGGTATTCCGGAAGAGGTAGCGCGTCTGGTGCGAGCGTTGCAGCGGGCGCCGTTCTGGAGGTGCCGCATCGAACTGCACAATCCCCCGCGATGTCACGCCGGTGACGACGAGGAGCTGGTCCGCTTTTTCAGCGTGTTGTCGCACGACCTGAAGTCGCCGATCTTCGCCGTCGATGGGTTCAGCGATCTGCTGCTGAGGATTACCACGACAAAGTGGACGAGGAAGGGCAGGACTTCCTGCGCCGCATCCGCGCGAGCGCGCAGTACATGAAGCGCATGCTCGACGATATGTCGCACATGGTCAAGCTCCTCGCGCGCCCGAATGCGCGAAAGCCGACGCCGCTGCGTGAAGTGGTCGAGGAAGTGATCCTCAAGTACAACTTCCAGATCGAGGAAGGCGGCGTGCGCGTCGACCTGCCGGCGGACCTGCCGGTCGTGAATGTCGACCCGGAGAAGATCCGCGAGGCCATCGGCGCGATCGTCGCGAACGCGCTGTTCTTCACCGACCGCGAGAAAGGCGAGCGCCGGATCGCGATCGACGTCAACAGCGACGGCGCGAGCGTCCGCTTCTGCGTCCGCGACAACGGCATCGGCATCGACCCGCGCTACGTGAGTCAGGTGTTCGAGCTCGGCGGGCATGAGCAAGCTCGATAAAGCAGCGCGGCGGCGGCCCGGGCTACGGGCTGTATCTCGCGAAGCGGCTGATCGAGAGCCAGGGCGGGGAGCTGACGGTCGAGTCGACGCTCGGCGAGGGCAGACGTTCTGCTTCACGATTGCCGGGTGATAGTGAGCCGACGAGTCCTCCGAGTCACCGACGTGCGAGCGAGCACTAAGGACTCTACTTCGCTAAACGGTCTGCTCGATCGACTGGTACGACGCGGGCGCTCCTGCGACCGTTGCGACCACCTCCTCGGGTAGCGGCTCCTCGCCGGGCAGCGCGATGATCCGCATCTTCACGTGGCGATCGGGATTGCGATGTCGACGCCGAGGTAGCGGGCGGCGGCCTGGGAGAGATCGAGGCAGAACTTCTTCGCGTACGGGCCGCGGTCGTTGACGCGCATCCGCAGCTTGCGTGCCGGTGGCGCGCGACTTCACCTCGATCCACGTGCCGAGCGGGAGCGTCAGGTGGGCGGCGGAGTACTTGGCGTTGCGGTAGACCTCGCCGTTGGCTGTCTTGCGGCCGTCGAAAAATGTCGAGTAATAGCTCGCCAGTCCCGTAGATGCGACGGCGTTTTACCGCACACGTCGGCATAGCGAATGCAGCGCTGCAGGTGCGGGTCGCGGGCGGCTCTCGAGCGCCGGTCGGCGCTGATCTCGTAGCAGCCGGTGAGGGGCTGCCGCGGCTGCTGAACGCCAGCGGATCCGGCGTGCGCGAAAGCTGCGAAAACGAGAAACATCGCGGCCTTCGATGAATGCGCATTGTAGCACATTTCAAGGAGCGAGCCAAACCGTAAGGTTTGGCAATAACAGTAACTTATGCCAGCTCAGACCGCTTAAGGTGGTCTTCCGCATTGCAAATAAGTGACTCGACAACCACTTGCGGAGGATACGAGCGATGGCGCAGCTGAAGACGAAAAGGCCCTATCGAGGAGCGTTTTCTCGATAACTTCGACCGCGCGCAGCTCCGGCGCGAGGTGCAGTCGGTCAAGCCGAACACACGCCTGCAGCGGCTTGCAGAGAAGTACGCGACGTTTGCCCTCGGCGCCTCGCTCGCCCTCGGTGGGATGGGCATTCCGCATGAAGATGGTGCAACAACATGCCAAGGACCGCGGGCGGGGCCTCGAAGCGGGCGGCGTCGGCACCAGCGAACCCGCTCGACAGTGCGCTGGCGAAAGATCTCCGCGCCGCGAAGTCGATCGCCGAGCAGGTCGCCGGCAGGATGGAGGCGGCGGCCAGGGCGTCGAGGCCGCGGCAACCTCGCCGCTGGCAGTCGGTGGCCGAGGCGCCGCAGACAGTTGACGATCGTGACGGAGAACGTCCGCGAAGGACTTCTTCCACAAGGAAGTGCCCGTTCGGCTCGATCATCTACAAGGAAGCGAAGAAGAACAACGTCCGCCCCGAGCTCGTCGCGGCGGTGGTGCAGGCGGAGTCGCGGTTCAAGCCGACCGCACGCTCCGGCGCGGGCGCGATCGGCCTGATGCAGCTCGTGCCGCGCACCGGGCGGTGGATGGGCGCGCGCGACCTGACCAACCCGGCGCAGAACATCGCCGCTGGCGCGAAGTACCTGAGCTATCTCAGCGATCGCTTCGACGGCAACGAGACCAAGATCATCGCCGCCTACAACGCAGGCGAAGGCAACGTGAAGCGCTTCGACGGCGTCCCGCCGTTCCGCGAGACGCGCAATCTACGTCACCAAGGTGCGGAACTACGAAGCAGGAGTTCAAGAACCGCGTCGACAGCGCATGCCGATGCATGGGCCTCGGCGAACCGTCGGGACGGTCGTAACGCGCGATAGTCGCGACTGTGATTAATAGACCGCAGTGAGCGGTCTGCGACTCCTGATCGGGGTGATCGTGATGGGCATCGCCATCCCGCTCACGCTTTTTTTCCTCCTCGGCCTGCACTCCTGCACCCAGCTCTTCGCCATCGCCGCGGTGACGTTCCTGTCCTGGGGCGTAGCCGATCTGCTGGCGACCATCCTCGAGAGGCCGCGCTTCAGGGACGCTCGCCGGGGAAAGCGCTACGCGAAGATTGGAATCGGCGGACGAAGAGAGTGATCTCCTAGCCGCACGCTGCAGACGAGCGGGCTGCGTCTCGACGTGAAATTCTCAGCGCGAGGACAACCCGGCATAAGCCTGGACCTATCTCCCTCAGAGAGCCGGCTAGGTGGCAAGCCTTCGCCTGTCGTAGCGTGGCAATCAGACAATCAGACCTCCGGCTTCAGCCGGGGTGCCGCGAGGCGGATCGCAGTGGTTCATTCCTCGCGTAGCGAACTGCACAGCCGCGAATGACACCTACGTCCAGTCGTTCATCTTCTTGAGCAGCTGATCGATCGAGAGCAGGCGTCTCCGCTCCGTCGGACTCGCGGCGGAAGATCGGCGTGGTACCAGCCCTTCATCCCGACCGGCGTGTAGACGTCGGTGCCCATCCGCAGGCGGCCGCCGGAGACGAGCTTGAGGAACACCTGCTCGTAGGCGGATCGGGTGAGGCGGCGGTCGGGGAACGGGGTCGCGTAGCGTTGCGCTGCGGCGCTCCATGCTGCGGCGGCGCTCCGCGCTGCTGTTGGCTCGAGCAGCGAGATGCCGCGGCGGTCGACGTACTGCGACGGACGTTTGGGGACGAGCTTTCCCGGGCGATCGGTCCTGCGCCGGCGAGCAGCATCGCCTTCGGACGGGAGATGTTCGCCGATCGGCATCGCGCGCGCAGTTCGTCGAGCAGCGCGGCCGGAGGCGACTTCGGGTCCTTCGCGCGGATGGCGCGGGTCCGCGCGCGCGGCTCGGAGGCGCTGACGTTCGCCATCTCGATCTGGTGCTTCTCCCGCGCCTGCTCGCGCTCGACCACGAACTGGTCGATGCTCTGCCGGTTCCACGCGCTCCACGGCGCGAGCATCCGCATCTCGGCCTCGTAGTTCTTCAGCTCGTGAATGACCATGCCCCAGCGGCAGAGGCGTCCCACGTCCTCATACGCGCTCGGGCGGTCGACCAGCTCGAGCATCGAGGGCGCGCGGCCGTCGAGGATCGCGAAGAGCAGGCGGAAGCTGAACGGATCGGAGTACTGCCGGATGAGCTTGCGGAAGAACCAGGCGACGTCCTTCGCGATCTGGCGCAACGATTGCTGATCGCCGAACTGCGTCGTCCAGATCGGCGCGTTGACGTCCGCGGTGTACGGGCTCTGCTGATAGTGGAAGTCCTTCGTCAGCCAGCCCTTGCGCGTCGTGTGCTTGCCGGGCATGACGCCGGCGATGATCGGGATGGGCAGCTTTTCGAGGACGGAGAGGTCGTACGACGGCCACGCACATGACCTCCCGCACGATGCCGACGATGAGCGTCGCGGTGGCGATCATCAGTCCCGGATCGGGGGTGAAGTCGACCGTGATCTCGATGCGGTTGCCCCGTGGGCGGACGCCCACGCCCGTCGACCGGCGGTTCGACGCCGCCAGCATCACCGGCAGCGGCAGGATGTACGCGAGCAGCAGCGCCAGGGTCTTGATGTTCCGCTTCGAGGTCTGCTGCGACTTCGGGATCTCGTAGGAGATGTTGTAGTGGGTGCTGTAGGCCTTCAGGCGGACCGTGTGGCCGTTCTTCTTGCCCCAGTTCGTCAGCTGGTCGCGGACGAACCCGATCTGCTCCCAGAGGTTGCGCACCATGCGGGCCGTGCTCGACGGCGCCAGCTCGATCACGGGCGTGACGACCTCGATCACGCCCCGGTCGAAGTAGACGGCACCGCCGGTGGGGAGCTGGAGCGACGTCTTCTCGCGTTTCAGCAGGGGACGGTCGATGAACGCGCTGGGGTGCTTCCAGTAGGGCTCGGGGTTGATTTCCTCTTCGTCGAGCCAGACGTTGAACTCCGATTCCATGCCGATGACGGGCATGGCGAGCCAGGTGCGGCGCGAGCGAGCGAGTTCACTGTCCAGCTCGGATTTATGGTCGAGATAGGCAAACGGAGACTCCAGGAAAGATGGACTGCGACAGCGGTTTCAACAGAAGCAAACGGCGGGCCGAGCAAAAAACGTGGGGTGGCTTCAGCCCGCCTCCCGGGCGGGGTAGGGGAGGCGCAACCCGGCCCGCCCACGAGAGGGCGGGCTGAAGCCGCGCCCTACGTTTCCTCGGGATCCGTGGCGCGCCGTTCGTTGCGGCGCCGCTCCTCGAACGCGAACCGGGGCCGGTTCTCCTGGGGCTGTTCCATCCGGTCCTCGCTGATCTCGCGAGGGATGAGGGTCATATAGCCGAGGTCGACATGGACGTGATCGTCGGCACTGCTCCCGGTGACGTGGCCGTAGGGCAGCACGTGCAGCTCGTCGCTGAGGTCCTCGGCGATCTCGTTGTATTTCTTGATCGCCTCCTTCGTCCTGATGATGGTCGTCCCGATCCGGAAGACGTCCGCGGCCGTGCCCCACTGGTGCGGCGTAGCGCCGTGTGCACCGCCAGCTTGTGGGACGGCGACCGGTAGCCGCCGTTCACGGCGATGTGGACCGAGGCGCCGCACTTCTCGCGGAACTGCTCGAGGTAGAAGGCCAGGATGCGGATCGCGCAGGGGACGTAGCGCGGATACCGTGCAGGCGCGACGCCTCCTTCAGGTCCGCGAAGATGAACTCGTTCAGCCCGAAGTGCGGTGTGAGCCGCGTCGACATCCCTACGTCGTGCGACGGGATCTCGTAAAAGTACCGCGGCAGCCGATGCCGCCGCCCGTCGCCGTCGCGCACCATCTCGCCCGGCTTGAGAATCCCCCGTAACTCGTCGTCCAGGTCGTACGCATCGACGACCTTCAGCCCCTGGACCGCCTCGACAGCACTACTCATAAACACTTCCGGCGAGCGTATTGAAGATGTCGCGGGAAACTTCCGCGACCGCCGTGCCGCGACCCTGCTCCGCCGGGAACGACGTGAGGATCACGAGCACGTACGGCTTCCGCCCGTCGAGATACACGATACCGGCGTCGTGGTGAACCGTCGAGATGTTGCCGGTCTTGTGCGCCACGCGCGCCGCCTTGGGCAGGCCGGCCGGGATGCCGCTGCGGTACTGCTGATCGAGCAGGATCTCCAGCATCTCCGCGCACGCCTTCTCTGAATACGCCCGTTGCTCGGCGATGAGGCGCAGCAGTTTCAGCAGGCCGTGCGCCGTCACTTCGTTGTTCAGCCCCGCGTCGAACGCCCGCGAGTCCTCGACGCCGCGGAGCACGCTTCATGCCGTCGATCTCCAGCTCGGCGAGCGCCTGCTGGATCGGTCTCGATGCCCACGACGTCCACGAGCAGGTTCGTCGCGAGATTGCTCGACCGCACGATCATCCAGTACGCGAGCTCGCGCACCGTCAGCGTCTTGCCGAGCTGGCCGTAGACGTCCGGATCGGCGTCGCGGCCGAGGTCCAGCATGAACGGCTCCTGGTTGACGATGCTCGTGAAGCGGTTGCGCACATGGACCGGCGCATCCAGTTGCAGCTCGCCGCGCTCCACCTGGCGGAAGACTCCGAGGAGCACGGCCAGCTTCATCGTGGATGCGGCGTGAAAGTACCTGTCCGCGTTGTACGACCACTGGATCGTCGTCTCGGCGTCGTAGAAAGAGATGCCGAGATCGGCGAGCGTATGCTCCTGCTTGATCTTCAGCACGTTGCGGTACAGCGACACCTCGGCCGCGGCAACGGAGTCCTGTTGCGGCTGCACGGGCATTCGTTCTTGTTGTTTCTGCGCTTTTGCCACCATCGGAATCTTAGCGAATCTGCAAGACGGGTTCCGGAGAAACAGTCCTGAGTCCTGAGTAAGGGGCGGGCGGGACTCAGCACTCAGGACTCAGGACTCGAGAGATTTGTAGAAAGCCTCGCGCACGCCCCCGCCGTTGACGGCGCACATCGGCACCATCTCGCCGTTCACCGGCAGGCGAAACACGCACGCGGCGAGCCGCTCGCGTCCGAGGTCGGTCGTCAGTTCCGAGGGGCTCATGAAGTGATGGCTGGTGAGGGTGAGGCCGTCGAGGCGCACCCGCTTCAGCACGACGTCGCGGGCGAGCGCGGCGAGCGACGTGCCGGCCTCGCTGCGCAGGCGTGCGTCCAGCCAGCGTCGCGCGCGGCCGAAGTACAACCTCGCGTTGCGCAGCAGCAGGCCTGTGCCGCGGGCGAAGAATTCCAGCGGGAGGTCGTCGCGGAATGCCGTCCCGCCGTCGCCGCTGGCGAAGAACTCGCGCATCACCGCCACATCTTCGTCCGTGTTGCGGATGAACTGCAGCAGTCGGGTCTTCCCGACGCGCTCGATGGCGACGAGCGGCACGAAGCGCGTGCACTCGCTGTGGCCGAAGTGCATCGGCTCGGCGTCGGGCAGGTCGAGCCCGAAGTCGCGCGTCGCCTTCGCGATCTCGCTCCACAGCTCCGCCGGCGTGACTCCCTCGAGGTTCTTCCGCGTGCGCCCCACCTGCGCGAGCGGCTGGAAGCTGATCAGCGAGAACGCGTCGCGATTGCGCAGCGTCCACCGCACGACGTCCGGGATCTGGGAGAGGTTGTCGCGCGTGACGGTGAGCGTCATCGCCGCGCGCAGCCTGCGGCCGGTCGTGCGGCGAGCGTCCCGGACCATCTCCGCAAACTCGTCGCGCAGCGGCATCAGCTCGCTCTCCGACTTCGGCGCGCGATATCCGTCCCGTCCCCTCTGCGTGATGTCGATGTGGATCGACACCTCGGTCAGCTGGCCCTCGGTGATCAGCCGCTCGAGCAGGCCGGGCTGGCGGCGGAAGTTGTCGCCGTGGGTCATCACCATCGGTACGACGCCGATCGAGCGTGCGTAGCGGAGGATCTCGATCAGTTCCGCGGCCGGCCGCAGCGTCACCTCGCCGTCGCTGATCTGGACGTTGCTCTTCGGGCCGAGGTATTTGCGGAGCAGATCGAGCTGCGCGAGCACCGCGGACACCGGCAACGCCGGGATGCGGTTTGCTTCACTGCCGAGGTAGCAGCCGGTGCAGGAAAAGTCGCATCGCGGCTGAATCCCGATCGTGGCGCCGCAGCCGGTGGCTTTTCGCCCGAAGCCCTGGCCGGGGAGGCGGACGGCGGGATCGAGGGACGACCAGCGCTCGGCGAGCAGCGCACGTTTCTCGGCCGTGACCGGGTCACGGAACAGCGACCATGCGCGCAACAGCGAAGGGGGCTCGCCGATCATGGGTCGTTAGCGTCGCCAATCGTTCAGTTTCCAGTCGTAATCGTCGTACTCGAATGCGATCTTCTTCGCCGTGTCGATGAGGCGTTGCTTGTCCGGAGGAACGTATTTTCGGATGAAAGCAGCTTTCCCGCCACCCCACTGCTCGAAGTCTTTGCCGAACCAATCCATGATCTTCGTGACGTGGATCGTCAGCCTGCCGCCCTTGCTGGCGAACCGCGCGCCGAGGCGGCCGTTGAGGAACGCGCGGGTCTGCTCGTCGAGCTGCGCGTCGAGCCGCTCGCCGGCATACGCCTCCGTGCGCAGCGGCGGACAGCTCCGGGCCGCGCAGTTGATCGCGAAGTGGATGCGCGGGTCCTTGAAAGCCGCCCGGATCCTGTCGTTCTCCACGTCGTTCAGCGAGAGCTTCGCGTTGCCCACCGGCACGCGGTCTTTCTTGAACACGTTGAGGCGGATGAGCGGGTCGGTGGAGATGTCGCGGATCGACGCGACGGGGTAGCTCTCGATGATGGTGGCGACGGTGTTGACGTTGTAGACGTTGATCCAGTGCGCGAGCTGCTGCTTCGGCGTCAGCGCCGCGACGTTCACGCGCCCGAGCTGCTGGCGGATGGCCTGCACGTTCGCCGATTCCTTCGCCTTCAAGGCCTTGTAGTCGAAGCCCTGGGCGGGGTCATAGTACGCGCCGAGGATGCGGTTCCAATCGGCCAGGCTCTGGGCCTGGATGCTGAACGCGAAGAGGAGCGCGGCGGCCAGTCGTTTCATGGTCCGTCCTCCGCCTGCGGCAGGATGGTGAGGTTCTCGAGGTAGCGCGCGTACGTCCAGAGCGGGACGAAAGTCAGGCAGTGGAGCAGCTCCATGGTCATGGCTACGTGCGCGCGGGCCCCGCGGATGGGTCCGAGCTTGTCCACCTTCGAGCGGTGGCGCGTCCCGCGCAGCACGCGCATCGCGGTCCGCATCCGCCCTCGGGCCACGACCTCGTTGATCATGATCTCGATCTGGAAACCGTTGCGCTTCTCCGCGGGGATGGCCTCGAAGACCTCGCGGCGGAGCGCGCGCAGACCGGTGATGGGCGGGAAGCGCATGTACAACGCGTTGCCCCAGCCGTAGTCGACGATGCCGCAGGACATCGCGAAACCGCCGTCCAGCACCGGCGCCGCGAGCAGGTCGAAGTGCCCGCCGTTCGCGCCGGAGATGTCCGCGTCGAAGAAGACCAGGACGGAGCTCGTCGTAGCGGCGACTCCGGTCGCGAGCGAGAGCGCCTTGCTCGCGGTGCCCTGCGACGGAATGACCTCCGCGCCGGCGTCCCGCGCGATGGAGGCGGTGCCGTCGTCAGAGTGGTCGTCGACGACGAGCACTTGCCGCGCACCCCGCGCCGCGCGCGCTGCCCGCACCACGCCAGCAATCGTCGGCGCCTCGTTCCGCGCCGGGATGATCACGTCGAAGAACACTGGGGAAGTATAGGAGTGCTGGGTGCTGAGTGCTGGGTGCCATCGAGTCCTGAGTCCTGAGTCCTGAGTGCTGAGTGCTGAGTGCTGAGTCCTGAGTCCTGCCTTGGCCCGCGTAGCGGGCGACAGGAAATAGACCCCGGCTTCAGCCGGGGTAAACCGAGCGCAGTCGCGAGAACGAGCCCGCGTAGCGGGCGATAGACCTCTGTCGCCCGCTACGCGGACTCGTTGTTTGGGTCGCGCCGCGTTAACCCCGGCTGAAGCCGGGGTCTATTTCCTTAGGCCCGCTACACGGGCCAATGCTGTACTCAGGACTCAGGACTCAGGACTCGGTTCACCGTCCCTGCGCGTGCAAATACCGTCCGATGCGTTCGATGCCCGAGGTGATCTGGTCCAGCGGCGCGGCGTAGGAGATGCGGATGAAGCCCTGTCCCTGCGTGCCGAACGCCAGTCCGGGGATGACCAGCACCGCGGCGTCGGTGGCGAGGGTCTTCGTGAACGAGATCGTGTCGCACGATGG
This sequence comes from uncultured Acidobacteriota bacterium, assembly GCA_963821585.1. Taxonomy (GTDB): domain Bacteria; phylum Acidobacteriota; class Thermoanaerobaculia; order Gp7-AA8; family Gp7-AA8; genus QHVT01. The sequence goes on along the minus strand of CAWGEI010000004.1, from coordinate 856,887 downwards.
TACAGGTGCGAATGCGTAGAACGCGCCGGCGGGCGGGGGGATCTCGATCTCCAGCTCGTGATGGATGGCGTAGATCGCGGCGTCGCGTTGTTCGCGGAACTGCTCGCGCAGCGACTCCAGCCACGACGCGTTCCAGGCGCGGTCGTCGAGGATCAGCTCCGCCAGCGCCTGCGAGAACACCGACGCGCACGTGGCGATGTACTGGTGCGCGGTGATGACCGGCTTCATGACGGCGTCTTTCGCGAGGATCCATCCGAGGCGGAGGCCGGTCATCGCGTGGCTTTTGGAGAGGCCGTTCAGCACGATCACGTTGTCGCCGAGCCCTGTCATCGACGCGGGCGGTGCGTCGTACCAGATCTCGCGATAGACCTCGTCGCTGACGACGAGCGGCCCCAGTGCGGCGATGCGCTCCAGCGTCGCCAGATCGGCGACGCTGCCGAGCGGATTCGACGGCGTGTTGACGATGATGATCTTCGTCCTCGGCGTGATGAGCTTCTCCAGCGCATCGACGTCGATGGTCCAGTCGGGCGGCTCGAGCTTGTACGAGACCACCGTCGCGCCACAGATCTTCGCCAGCGTCGCGTAGGAGAGGAATCCCGGATCCGGCACGAGCACTTCGTCGCCGGGGTTCACGTACGCGGTAAAGACGGCGAACAGGCCCTCCTGCGTCCCCGCGGTCACGCACGCCTCGGACTTCGGATCGTAGCTCGTGCCACCGCACAGCTTCTTCCGCAGCGAGAGATGTCCAGCATTCGGCGAGTACTGCCACGGAGTCGCCGCCGCCTGCTGCGCCATCTCGCGCAGCCGCGCGTCGGGTGCGACGTTCGGCTCGCCGATGCCGAGGTTTACCGAGTACGGCGTGGCCAGCGCGTTGATCTGCCGAATGAGGGAGAGCTCGATGTCGCGGAGTCGCTCCGCCGGAATCACCGCAGCGCCTCTTCGAGCGCCGTCGCCGAATCCGTCTTCTCGTCGCGGTACTTCACGATGAGCGGCGCCGCGATGGCGAGGCCGTGCTGCTCGGCGAACGCGCCTTTCATCGGGCGCGTGCCCGGCACGACGACGGCACCGTACGGGATCTCCAGCGGCCGGATAGATCTGGCCGCGGACGACGTCGTAGACCGGCGTCGACGCCGGTGAGCACCACGCCCGCGCCGATGACCGCGCGTCCGCGCACGACCACGCCTTCGTAGATGCCGCAGTTGCCGCCGACGACCACGTCGTCCTCGATCACCACCGGCACGTTGCCGATGGGCTCGAGCACGCCGCCGATCTGCGCCGCCGCCGAGAGGTGGACGCGCTTGCCGATCTGCGCGCACGAGCCGACCAGCGCGTGCGAGTCGATCATCGTCCCCTCGTCGACGTACGCGCCGACATTGACGAACGCCGGCGGCATCACGACCACGCCTTTCGCCGATGTACGCGCCGCGGCGGATCGACGAGCCGCCCGGCACGATGCGCACGCCGTCCTGCACCCGGAAGCGCCGCGGCGGGATGGTGTCCTTGTCGATGAACGAGAGCGAGCCTGACGCGAACTCCGCGAGCACGCCGAAGCGGAACGCGGCGAGAATCCCTTCCTTCACCCACGCCTGCGCCGCCCAAGCGCCGCTGTCGTCGCGCACCGCGGCGCGAACCGTGCCCTTCTCGAGCTCCGCAAGAAACAGGCTGACGGTTTTCACCGCTTCGATGCGGTCGGCGTTCATAAGGGCTCTGACGCGGTCTTCGATGGTAATGAGTTCCCACAGCAGGCCGCACTCCTTCAGAATCGACTTCAGTTGCTCGAGATTCTGCTCCGTCATCGGAGCCAGCGGCGGGCGTACGGTATCCGAGGCGAGGACGCCCATCATCTTCAGCGCTGCCTTGGCGGGGGCAGGGTTGACTTCGATGAAGTTGCCGAGGAGGAGCGGCAGCAGGCGCTCGTGAATCGCGATGTCCCGCGTGTCCACCAGTTGCCGCATGAGCCGCGGCACTTCGTTGCTGGCGACGGAGACCACGCCTTCGGCGCCGACGGCCAGCAGCGGGAGGGTCCAGGCGTCGTCGCCGCTGAGCACGAGAAAGCCTTCCGGCCGCTCGCGCAGGATGGTGAGGATCTGTTCGAGGTTGCCGGACGCTTCCTTCACGCCGATGACGTTCGGGATCTCGCGGGCCATGCGCAGCGTGGTCTCGGCGGTCATGTTCAGGCCGGTGCGGCCGGGCACGTTGTACATGATCATCGGGAAGCCGGGCCGCTTCTTTTCCACCGCCTCCGCCTGCGCACCGAAATGGCGGCGCAGCCCGTCCGGTGTCGGCTTGTTGTAGTACGGCGTGATGGTGAGGATGCCGTCGGCGCCGAGGTCGAGGGCCTGCAGCGCGAGCTCGACGGCGCGGGGCGTGGAGTTCGAGCCCGCGCCCGCGAGCACCGGCACGCGGCCGTTCGCGGTCTTCACCGTGACCTCGACCACCCGGTGATGTTCATCCGCGGTCAGCGTCGGGTTCTCCCCCGTCGTCCCGCACGGCACGAGGAAGTTCACCCCTTCGGTGATCTGCCAGTCGACGAATTTCGCGAGCGCGCCTTCGTCGAGCGCGCCGTCGTCCGTGAACGGGGTGATGAGTGCAGTGCCAACGCCTCTAAAAGAGCTCATCGAACCTCACCAGTCCTTTGCGTCCCTTGACGCGCTCGGCGGCGAACACCGCGCCGCGCGCGAATCCCTCGCGGCCGCGCGCGCGATGGGAGATCTCGACGAGGTCGTCCGCGGAGTCGAAGTAGAGCGTGTGCAAGCCGAACTCCGCGCCGACCCGCGACGCCGCGATGGGCGGGTCGAGCTTCCCGCCGCTCCCATCCTTCACCTCGGACGCGATCTTCAGCGCCGTGCCACTCGGCGCGTCTTTTTTCTGCGAGTGATGGCGCTCTTCCATCCCCGCGGCGTACTGCGGGAACTTCGCGAACAGCTCGCCCGCCCGCCGCGCCAGCGCGAACATCACATTCGCGCCGGGCGAGAAGTTCGAGGCGTACACGCAGCCGATGCCCGCGGTCTCGACGCGCGTGCGCACGTCGTCGAGCCGCTCGTTCCACCCCGTCGTGCCGATCACGAGATCGAGTTTGTGCTCGCACGCGACGGCGACTGCGTGATCGAGCGCGCTCGCATGCGAGAAGTCGATCAACACCTCGGCTCCGGCGAGAGGATCGTTACGATCCACATCGAGGACGCACACGACCTCGTGCCCCGCCTCCGTCGCGACGCGCTCGATGGTCTGCCCCATCTTGCCGTAGCCGTGCAGGGCGATCTTCACCGGCCACCCTCCCGGAGCGCAGAGGGCGGAGGGCAGAGGGCAGAGGGGGGAGCGCTCTTGTCATCCCGAGCGTCGAGCGAGGGACCTGGGCGGGCGGTGCGGCAGGCGCGTGCCTCGTGCTCCGCCCACCCAGGTCCCTCGCTCGACGCTCGGGATGACATGGGCGTTCTTCTGCCCTCTGCGCTCTGCCCTCTGCGCTCCGTCACGCCGGCACCGCCTCGAACAGCGCCTGGTGCACCGCCTTCACCGCGTCGTCCGCGTTCGCGTCGTCCACGACGATGCTGAGGTTCAGGCCGGAGCGGCCGAGGGACATCATCTTCACGGGCATGTTGCCGAGGGCTTCGAGGACGCGGGCGCCGACGCGGGCGTCGGACATCACGTTCTGGCCGACCACGGCCATGATGCACTGCGAATCGTACAGCTCCACGTCCGCGAGCTTCTGCAGGCGCTTCACCAGCTCGTCGATGTCGTGCTTCTCGTCCACCGTCACCGTCACCGAGACCTCGGACGTCGCAATGAGGTCCACGGAGATGGCGAGGTCCGCGAAGACGCGGAAGAGGTCCGCGAGGAAGCCGTGCGTGCCGAGCATCCTGCTCGACGTCACGTGCACCATCGTCACGCCGCGTTTGCGCGCGATCGAGCGCGGCCCCATCGCCACGGCGGCGCCCGCGCGTGTGATGAGCGTGCCGGGCGAGGCGGGGTTGTGGGTGTTGAGCACGCGCACGGGGATGTTCGCCTCGCGCGCCGGCTCGAGCGTGCGCGGGTGCAGCTTCGCGCCGAACTGCGCGAGCTCCGCGGCTTCCTCGAACGAGAGGAGGTCGATCACGCGCGCACCCGGCACGAGGCGCGGATCGCACGTGAGCATGCCGTCGACGTCCGTCCAGATCTGCACTTCCGCCGCACCGATTGCCGCGCCGACCACCGCCGCGCTGTAATCCGAGCCGTTGCGGCCGAGGGTGGTCGTCGCGCCGGCTTCGGTACGGCCGATGAAGCCGCCCATCACCGGGATGCGGTTGCGCTCCAGCAGCGGCACGAGCACGCGCCGCGCGTGCTGGCGCGTCCGCTCCATGTCCGGGGTCGCGCCGCCGAATTTGTCATCCGTCCAGATGACCTCCTCGGAATGCACATGCTCGGCAGGGAGCGCCCGCATCATCATCGTGTAGGTGAAGAGGACGGACGAGAGCTTCTCGCCGATCGAGACGACCTTGTCCTTCGCGCGCGGCGTGATCTCGCCGAGAAGGGCGATGCCGCGGAGGATCGTGTCGATCTCGTCGATCTGCTTGCTGAGCTGCTTGATGAACGTCTCGAAGAAATCCGACTTCTGCTGCACCAGGCGCAGTGCGACGTCCTCATGACGCGCGCGGACGCGGCGGACGATCTCCGCGACGTCGTTCGGCTTCTGCGCGCACGCGGCCTCGCTGGCGGCGACGAGGTCGTTCGTGACGCCCGCGAGCGCGGAGACGACGATCACCGGATGCAGGTGCTGCCGCTCGGCGACGATGTCGATGGCGTTCGCGACGCGGTCCGCGTCCCCGACAGAGGTGCCGCCGAACTTGATGACGATCACCGCCGCCCTCCCGGTTGGCGGTTGGCGATTGGCGGTTGGCGGGAGGCCCCCGCACAATCTGTGTCCAGTGCCCGCGTAGCGGGCTGCAGAAAATAGCCCACGGCTTCAGCCGTGGGACCGCGGCGTCACAAAAAATCCAGCCCGCGTCAGCGGGCGACAGAAGCGAGCTGTCGCCCGCTACGCGGGCTCGTTGTTGGGTCGTACCATCGTCCCCACGGCTGAAGCCGTGGGCTATTTCCTGACGCCCGCTACGCGGGCCGATGGGGTGGGTGGCGGTCTCCCGCCAATCGCCAATCGCCAACCGCCAACCAATGCTCACAGCAGCCCCTTCGCCTGCAGCAGCTCCGCGTTCAAAATCGCCGCGCCGGCGGCCCCGCGGATCGTGTTGTGGACCAGGGCCACGAAGCGGATGTCGAGGATCGGGCAGGGGCGGAGGCGTCCGACGGAGACGGCCATGCCGTGCTCGCGGTCGCGGTCGAGGCGGGGCTGCGGGCGGTCGGTCTCGTCGAGGACGTGGATCGGGTGTTTGGGCGCGGTCGGCAGCCCGAGTTTCTGCGGCTCGCCGGTGAACGACTCCAGCGCTTCGCGCACTTCGCGGATCTCCGCGGGGTTGCGCAGCTTCGCGGAGACGGTCATCAGATGGCCGTCGATCACCGGCACGCGGTTCACCTGCGCCGAGATGCTCATCGGCGCGTCGGCGAAGCGATCGTCTGTCCACGTGCCGAGGATCTTGCGGGGCTCGGCTTCGATCTTCTCTTCCTCGCCGCCGCCGATGTAGGGGATGACGTTGTCGAGGATCGCGTACGACGCGACGCCCGCGTAGCCCGCGCCGCTGATGGCCTGCATCGTCGTGACGTGGACGGCTTCCAGCCCGAACGCGCGCTCCAGCGGCGCCAGCGCGATGGCCAGCCCCATCACCGAGCAGTTCGGGTTCGTGACGATGTACCCGGCGCGCCGCCGCCGCTGCACCTCGATCGCGCCGAGGTGCTCGGCGTTGACCTCCGGGATCAGCAGCGGGACGTCGTCGTCCATGCGGTGATTGCGGGAGTTGGAGATCACCGCGCAGCCGCGGTTGGCGTAGTCGTCTTCCGCTTCGCCGGCGACCGAGGAGTCGAGGCCGGAGAAGAGCAGGCGCGACTCGAGCTCGCCGCCGAGGTTTTTCACCGTGAGGCTCGCGATGTCGTCCGGGACGAGCGTCTCCAGGCGCCAGTCCGCCGCCGCGCCGTACGACTTGCCCGCGCTGCGGTCCGAGGCGACGACCTCGTGGACGCGGAACCAGGGATGGTTCGCGAGGAGCTGGATGAAACGCTGGCCGACCGAGCCGGTCGCGCCGAGGACGGCGACGGGCACGCGCTCGGTTCGCGAGAGGTTGAGCTCAGTGGCGACGGGAAGAATGGCAGTCATCGGATGGGCTCCCTTGCAAAAAGCGATTCTATAGGGAGGCTCGGTATGATCCGCTGCTCATGCTTCAGGTCGAAAACGCCCAGGCGCAGGTGATGGCCGAGGTCGCGGCGGGGCCCGTGGAGACCGTAGCGCTCGATGACGCCCTCGGGCGCGTCCTGCGCGAGGTCGTCGTCGCGACGCACGACCTGCCCGGCGCGGACAACAGCGCGATGGACGGCTACGCGGTCCGCGCGGAGGACCTCGCCGGCGCACCGGTGACGCTGCCGGTGATCGCCGACATCCCCGCGGGGCATCCGACGGACCTGCGTCTCGAGCCCGGCACGGCGATGCGGATCATGACCGGTGCGTTCGTCCCCGCGGGTGCGGACGCGGTGGTGCAGGTCGAGCTGACGGACGGAGGGCTGGAGCGCGTAACGATCGCTAAGGCGGTCCCGCGCGGGGCGAGCATCCGTCGGCGGGGCGAGGACATGCGCGCGGGCGACGTCGTGCTGCGCGGTGGCGTGCGCATCGGTCCCGCGGAGATCGCGATCCTCGCGTCCGCGGGAAAGGCGCGGGTTCAGGTAGGGCGCCGCCCGACGGTGGCCATCCTGTCGACCGGCGACGAGCTGGTCGAAGTCGGCGAGACCCCCGGGCCGGGCAAGATCGTGAATACGAACGCCCTACTCCTCGCCGCGCTCGTCCGCGAGACCGGCGCCATCATCCGCCCCCTCGGGATCGTGCGTGACACCCGCGAGGCAACGATCGCGGCGTTCGAGGCCGCGATCGAGAGCGATTTCGTCATCTCATCTGGAGGCGTGTCTGTCGGCGCCTTCGATTTCGTCAAAGACGCCCTCGACGCCCTCGGCGCGGAAACGAAGTTCTGGCGCGTGGCCATGAAGCCGGGCAAGCCGGTCGTGGTGTCGCGGCTGCGGGACCGCGTCGTGTTCGGCTTGCCGGGGAATCCGGTGTCGTGCTTCGTGTCCTTCCACCTCTTCGTCGCCCCGGCGCTGCGGAAGGCGATGGGGCAGGAGGCACAGCTCGATCCGCCGGTCGTACGCGCGCGGCTGACCAGCGCGGTCAAAGGCGCGTCGGAACGGCGCGTTTACGCGCGCGTGCAGGTCTCGGCGCGCGACGGCGCCCTGTTCGCGACGCCGCTCGCGTCGCAGAGCTCGGGCGCGCTGACGTCGATGCTCACCGCGAACGGCCTGGCAGTGATCGCGGAAGGCAGGCGGGGGGAGGCGGGCGCGGAGGTGGATGTGTTGCTGCTCGGCCTGCCTACGTCGACTCCATTACGCTCAGTTCCGCCAGCATCCGCGTGAGCTTTCGGGCCTCGGCGTCGCCGGTCTCGTACGTCCGCCGCAGCATCTCCACCTGCTCGTCCGGCTCGCTCGCCGAGATCGTGAAGCCGTTCTCCGGCTGGTGGGGCTCGCGTGCGTAGTGCGGTGTCCAGTGGCCGTCCGCGAGCTCCCAGCGCACGTAGCCGGTCGCGAGCGAGCGCCACGCGGACGTGAGCGTCTCGTCGCCGACCACGTTCGCCGCCCGGTCGCCGCGCGCGTTCGCTTCGAGCGCGCGCAGGACGTCCGCGGCGGACATCGCGATCAGCGCGCGCAGCGTCTCGTTCTCTTCGAGAAAGCGGAGGCCGACACGGCTCGCATGGATCTGGCGGGCGGTCTGGGCGAGGATCTCCACTTCCTCTCCACGCCAGTAGAACCGCAGCAGACCGCGTGCGTCCGAGGGGATCGGGTCGTCGTGCTCGATCTGCGCGCCGCTCGCGCTCACGTCCACCAGGCGCACGGCGTAGTCGCCGAACCATCCGTCCAGCGGCTCGGAGAGGGTGAGACGTTGATACGCGCGTCGCTCGTCGATCACGGGACCTGCTTGACGCCGGTGATCCAGAACGCGCGGTCCGTGACGTGCAACTGCGCCTCGATGCGTTTTCCATCCGCCGGGAGCGACTGCACGTCTGCGCCACGCACGCCGAAATCCATCGTCATCGCCGCCATGAAGCCGGCGACCGCGTCATGCTTCACGCGCAAGGAGTTGTCGCCGGGATTGCGCGTGACGATAACACCTTCGAGGGCGTACAGCCTCTCCCCCGGCTCGCTGAGCGGTTTCGGCTTCTCCTGCTCGCAAGCGGCGAGGAAAGAAATGAGGAAAAGGATGACGAGCAGAACTGTGGCGCGCCGCATGCCGGACCTGATTGTATGATCCGCCCCATGCTTCCAGAAAAGACGTTCGAGGGCCGCGTCGGGATCATCACCGGCGGGGCGACGGGAATCGGCAACGCCATCGCTCGTGAAGTGACGCGCCTCGGCGCGCGCGTCGTGATCTGCAGCCGCAAGGAGGAGAATCTCCAGAAAGCGGTCGAACAGATCCGGTCGGAGACCGGTCGCGAGGATGCGGCGTCGTACCACGTGCTCGACGTCCGCGACGCGGAAGCGGTCGAAGCGATGGCGGCGAAGGTCGACACGGACTACGGCCGCATCGACTTCCTCCTCAACAATGCCGCGGGGAACTTCATCGTCGCCGCCGAGGAGCTGTCGGTCAACGGCTGGAACTCGGTCATCGGCATCGTGCTCAACGGCACGTTCTACTGCTCCAGCGCGGTCGGCAAGCGCATGATCGCGAAGAAGACCGGCGGCGTGATGCTGAACGTCATCGCGAACTACGCCTGGACGGGCGGTCCGGGCGTGATCCATTCGGCGTCCGCGAAGGCCGGCGTGCTGGCGCTGACGCGCACGCTCGCGGTGGAGTGGGCGCGTTACAAGATCCGGGTGAACGCGATCGCGCCGGGTCCGGTCCACACGCCGGGCGCCTCGGAGCGCCTGTTTCCGAGCGAGGAGATCGCGGAGGGGATCCGCAAGACCATCCCCCTGCGCCGCTTCGCGAACCTCGAGGAGATCGCGCAGTCGGCGTCGTACCTGCTCAGCGATTACGCGTCGTACGTGACGGGCGAGAACTTTGTCATCGACGGCGGGCAGTGGTTGTCCGGCGCGGACTACTTCACGCGGCTCAAGCAGATGGTGAAGTAATCAGACCCTGAGCGAGCGCAGCGAGTCGAAGGGCCAACTTAGCATCTACGGCACGCGCTCCGTAGGTGCTAACCTGACCCTTCGACTCGCTATCGCTCGCTCAGGGTTAAGTAATCCATCGCCACGCCAGCCAGCGAGCGCACACCCAACAGCAGCCCGCGCTCGTCCACGTAGAACAGCGGCGAGTGATTCGACGCCGCCTGCTCCGGCGTCTGATCGACCGGCCGCGTCCCCACCCAGAAGAACAGTCCCGGCACCTTCTGCTGGAAGAACGAGAAGTCCTCGGCGCCGAGGACGGCGTTGACGAGCTTCACGTTTCCGTTGCCGGCGATGCGGCGGAGCGTCGGGGCGCTCTTCTCGGTGAGCGCGGGATCGTTGTACGTGATCGGATAGCCGGTCGTGATCGTGACCGTTGCCGTCCCGCCGCCGGACGTCGCGATGTTCTCCGCCGTCTTCCGGATGCGCGCGTGGATCTCGTCGCGCATCTTCGCGTCCAGCGAGCGGATCGTCCCGATCATCTCCACTTCGTCCGGGATGATGTTGTTCCGCACGCCGCCGTGGATCGCGCCCACGGTGACGATCGACGGCGCGATCGTCGAGTCGAGCTGGCGGCTGGGAATGGTCTGCAGTCCGAGGACGATCTGCGAGGCGATGACGATGGGGTCGACGCCGAGCCACGGATACGCGCCGTGGGTCTGCTTCCCGCGCACGACGATCTTGAAGGAATCGACCGCCGCCATCATCCCCTCGGGCCGATACCCGATCTCTCCGACGGCGAAGCGCGACGTGACGTGCAGTCCGAAGATCGCGTCGACCTTCGGGTTGTCGAGCGCGCCTTCCTTCACCATCAGCGCCGCCCCGCCTTCCTCACCCTGCGGCGCGCCTTCCTCGGCGGGCTGGAAGAGGAACTTCACGGTACCGGGGATCTGCTCGCGCATGCCCGCCAGCACTTCGGCGACGCCGAGGAGGATGGCGACGTGGGTGTCGTGTCCGCAGGCGTGCATGACGCCCACTTCCTGACCGTTGTAGGTCGTGCGCACCTTCGACGCGAAGGGGAGGTCGACCTGCTCGGTGACGGGCAGCGCGTCCATGTCCGCGCGGAGCGCGACGACCTTGCCCGGCTTGCCGCCCTTCAGGATCCCGATCACGCCCGTGTGCGCGACGTTCTCCGTCACTTCGATGTTCAGCGCGCGGAGGCGGTCCGCGACGATCTTCGCCGTGCGCACCTCGCGGTTGCCGAGCTCGGGATGCTCGTGAAGGTCGCGCCGCGTCGTGATGACGCCCGGCTCGACGCGCGCGGCGGCGGTGTCGATCTGCTGCTGCAAGGTCGCGGCGATGATAAGGGCAAGCATGGGCGGAGGATACCGCTCCCGCGCCCCTGTCGCCCGCGGACGCGGGCTTGTTGGGGTGTCGCGTGCCCGTCCCCCGGCTGAAGCCGGGGTCTATTTCCTGGAGCCGCCTACGGCGGCAGATTTGCCCGCGATAGCGGGCCCCAGAGAATAGACCCCGGCTTCAGCCGGGGGAACGCGGTCGACGATTCATCGAGTCCGCGTAGCGGACGACAGAAGCTCCGCCTTCGCGATCAACTCGTCGAACCACTCCGCGAAATTCGCCTCGCCCTTCTCCCGCGCGAGGTCGCGCGTCCGCGTGGCCATCTCTACGAACTGGGCGATGAAGCTCCGCAGCTCGTCCGTGTGCCCCATCAGCGCGAGGGTGGAGGCCTGGTTCTCGATCGCCGTGTAAGCCTGCAGCGCCTGCGCGTACTCGTTGCTGAAGTGCTCGAATCGCGCGCGCGGGTCGTCGGGGAGGTCGGTCATCGCGGTTAGTTTGCCATCGCGCTGAGCTCTTCCACACCACGAATTACGCCACCGCGCATCACGAACCGCACTTTGCGGAAGTTGGCGACATCCTGCGCCGGGTCGGCGGCCAGGAGCAGGAGGTCGGCGCTCCGGCCTTTCTCGATGGTGCCGGTGGCGTCGTCGAGGCGCGCGGCGCGCGCGGCGGTGGCGGTCGACGCGACGATCACCTGCATCGGGGTCATGCCGGCTTTCTGCATCGCCTCCATCTCCGCGTAGATCGCGGGGCCGTGGAGGGTGAGCGGGTTGCCGGCGTCGGTGCCGGTGGCGATGGGGATGCCGGCGGCGACGAGGCGTTTGAGGTTGGCGCTGGTGACGGCGTTTTCGCCGGCGGTGCGTTTGGCGAACGCGGCCATCCGCTCAGCGGTCATGTTCCCTGCATCGACGGTGGCGGTGGACGCGACCTTCGCGCGCGTCGCGGCGTCGACGCAGTGGTTGGGGTCGTCGATCGCAGGTGCGGTGTGCGACACCGCGGACTCGAACATGCGCACGTAGCCGCCGACGACCGTGAGCGTCGGCGTGAGGATCGTGCCGTGCTCTTTCGCAAGGGCGATGAATTCGTCGTCCACCGGCTTGTCGGTGACGCTGTGGACGAGCAGCTTCGCGCCCGCGCGCATCGCGGCCTTTGCACCGTCGAGCTCCGTGGCGTGGACGATCAGCGGCAGCTTCGCGGCGGCCGCCGCCTCGCCCGCGGCGGTGATGCCGGGGACGTTCGCTTCGAGGTACCAGACCTTGACCGCCTTCGCGCCGTGCGCGGCGAGGTAGCGGACGCCGTCGCGCGCGGACGCTTCGTCCTTCAGATGGATGAACTGCCGCTCGGCGGGCAGGTTCAGCCAGTGGTCGCGCGTCGAGAGCAGCGGTCCCGCGGCGGAGACGTGCGGCGCGGCGGTGTCGTGCTCGAAGCGTTTCGCGAGCTCCGTGGTCCACGTGTAGCCGCCGACGTCGAACACGCCCGTGACGCCCGAGCAGAGGTACGAGCGGGCCAAGCGCTCCGGGTGCGCGCGGAGGTCCGCGATGGTGCTCTCGTACGGATGATCCTTGCGCAGGTCGAGCGCGTCGGGACGCCCGTCGGCCCAGCCGGTCTGCGAGAAATGGACGTGCGCGTCGATGAGGCCGGGCGTGATCCACATCCCGCGCGCATCGATCGTGTCGACGCCCGCCGGCACGTCGCACTGGCCCGCGCACTCGATCTTGCCGTCGCGGACGACCACCGTCGCGTTCGGAACCGGCGCGCCGCCGCGGCCGTCGATGAGCGTCGCGCCCGTGATGGCGCGCGCCGGGGGAGGCGTGCCGAGGGGGGCGTTGATCGCGCCGGTGAGGGCGATCCGCCAGCCTTCCGGCGTCTCGACGAACACGCGCTCGGAGAGGCCGGTGATCTCGTTCGCGCCGTAGCGGACGCGGTACCGATACGTCCCGTACACCACACCGGGGCGCAGCGGCGTCAGGCGCATCTCCGTCGCCTCGATCGTATCCGGCCACGAGCCGCCTGCGCCCTTCGCGAAGTCTTCGTATCCGAGGGTGAAACCGGAGGCGCCGAGGCGGACGAGCTTGTCGCTCTCGAGGTAGAGCGAGACGTACTTGTCGCGGTCCTTGTTGCGGATCGCGGCGATGTTTTCCTCGAACACGCCGCGTGCGGCGCGGAGGTCCGCGGCCTCGTCGCCGTACAGCGAGACGACGGCGGCGAGCGTGCATAGGACGACAATGAAGCGCATGGCCACGATTCTACGCATCGGGCTGATCTCGGACACGCACGGCGTCGTACACCCGCGCGTGCCCGAGCTGTTCGCCAACGTCGACCACATCATCCACGCCGGTGACGTCGGCGGCGCGCACGTGCTGCAGGCGCTGCGCGCCCTCGCGCCTCTGACCTACGTCGACGGCAACAACGACGACGCCACCGGCGAAGACGTGCTGCGCTTCGAGCTCGCCGGCATCCGCGTGCTCCTCACCCACATCCTCCCGCGCCCCGGCAAGCCTGCCTCGCGCGTGGTGCAGTCCCTCCGCGACGCGCCTGCCGACCTCGTCGTCTTCGGCCACAGCCATCTCCCTCACAACGAGCGCCTCGGCGGCGTCACCTGGTTCAACCCCGCCAGCGCAGGGCCGCGCCGGTTCGACTACCCCGTGTCCGCCGGCTATCTGGAAAAGAAAGGGAAGGAGTGGAGCGTCACCCACGTCGCACTGGACGAGCGTTCCGTGGAGGCGCTGAAGAAGCGCATGAATCAGATGTCATGAGGTGGAGTGCGGAGGCACCACATACGAAACCGGCGCCCGTCGGGGTGATAATGGGACTGCCATGAACAACACGGAGGCATTGGTCGAACAGGTGTTGAGTCTTCCTGAGCCCGAGCGAGCGGAGGTTGCGGTCCGCATTCTCGAAAGCCTCGAATCGGCGCGCGAGGAAGGGGTAGACGAGGCGTGGGCCGCGGAGATCGAGAGGCGGTGTGCTGCGGTCGATGCAGGCACGATGGTGATCTCCGACTGGAATGACGTCCGTCGACGCATCGAGCGCGATATTTTCGGACGGTGAGCAAGCCTGTCCGTCCCAATGCCGCGGCGGAAGAGGAGTTCCGCGACTCCATCCTCTGGTACGAGCGGCATGGAACCGGTCTCGGCGATCGTCTGTGGACGGACATCCAGACCGCGATCGACCAAATCACTGCCCACGTTGCTGTCGGGGAAGGTGTACGCCGCGTACGGAATCGCGGTTCCGTGCGGCGAGTCCCGCTACGGCATTTCCCATTCTTTCTCGTCTATCGGGAGCATGAAGATTGGGTTGAGATTGTGGCGCTCGCACACACGAGCAGAAAACCGAACTACTGGCGCGACCGGCTCGAGTCCTGAGCGACTGCCAACAGGTCACAGGCCACGCATCACCGAGCTTGACGGGGCCAATGAGCGCAATCCATGCGTTCGACCGTCCTGTGCGCAGTCGTTCTCGCGGCCGTTGCTGCTGCCGCCCAGGCACCGCGCACCAGCGAGACGATCGAGGTCTAGATCGTCAATGTCGATGTCGTCGTCACCGACGGGAACGGCAACCGCGTCACCGGGTTGGCGGGCGGCCGGCGGCTCCTGTGACCGTCATTGACAATAACGTGCAGGGCATGGTCCCCTGTACGTACCGTGGTCCGGTCCATTCTCGTCTCGCTTTGCCTTCTCTCTGCCCTGACTCTGTCCGCCGCGCAGCTCCAGTTCGACGAGAAGGGCGGAACGGCCACGGTGACGTCGTTCGCAACGACGTATCGGATCGGCACGACAGGCGGCGAAGACGACCGGAAGGTCACGATCACGCTCGCGCGCGTCGATGGAACCGATGGCCCGGTCTCGGTGCATTACGAGACTGCCGACGACAGTGCCCATGCGGGCGTGCACTATCAGGCGAGCTCCGGCACCGCCCTCTTCCAGCCGGGTGACATCTCCACGTCGTTCGACGTGCCGGTGATGGACGACCGGACAGACGCGGGCGGCGTTCAGTTCACCGTGAAGCTGAGCGAGCCATCGGGGGCGCCGCTCGGATCAGCGTTGGTCGGGATCTTCGACAACGACAGCAGGCCGTACGTATACCTTCCGCCCCGTTCGGTCCCCGAAGGGGATGGCGGGCCCAAAGAAGTTTCGTACGTGGTGCCCTTGAGCCACAGTGCGCCCCTGCCCGTAACCCTCGAGTGGTCCGTCCGGGATACCTATAACGAGGCAGACATTCTCGCGACCGGCGTCCTCGAGTACGCCGTAGGGGAAAGGGAGAAGCCGATCATCCTCCACTACATTGCCGACGATATCTTCGGGTATCCGAAGCGGTGGATCATCGCGATCACGAACGCCGTGAACGCGGACGTGAGGCTGCCTGAGGGAGTCCTGCGCATCATCGAAGACGATCCGCCGCCCGCGATGACGGTCACGGGAGCGACCGTGAGCGAGTCCGCGGGCAGTGCGACGGTGATGGTGAGCTACAGCGAACCGTTCACGTTCTCGTTCGGCGAGCTTTATTACACGGAAGACGGAAGCGCGACATCGCCGGCGGATTACACCGGAACCAACGGGGCCAACTTCGAGGTCCGGGAGGGCGTTCCGACGGCGACGATCACGATTCCGATTCACGACGACACGATCGCCGAAGGGACGGAATCGTTCGAGGTCTATGTGCATGACGGGACATCGAACGTGGTTCCCGCGACGGTGACGATCCTCGACGACGACGCGAGCGCGCCTCGCGTCACTATCGAAGAGGTCACGACGTTGGAAGGCGACGGGCCGGGCCAGGTCCCGGTGAAGGTCTCGCTCAGCGCTCCCGCGCCGAAGCCGGTAACGCTCGAGTGGCGCGCGTACGACATGCGCACGGACGACACCCTCGACACCGGCGTGCTGCAGTTCAGCGCCGGGGAGAGCACGCGTTCCCTTACGGTGCACTACGACGGAGACGTCCTCTGGGGACGTGACCGGGGAATCGCCATCACGATCACGAAAGCGACCAATGCCATCGCGACGACCGACGGCCGCGTCACGATCGTCGATGACGAGTTGCCGCCTTCGATCCGCGCGAGCGGGGTCGTCGTTCGCGAAGGAGACGGTGCCGCCGTCCTCGAGGTCGTCCTCAGCGCTCCCGTCCGTGATTCTTTCCGCAGCGTGTACAGAACGTCCGCCGGCACGGCCGCGGCCGGGGATGACTTCGAGTCGAGAACCGACACATTCGTGATTCCCGCCGGCGGCACGGTGGTCACGATCACGATCCCGGTCGTCGATGACACGATCCCCGAGGGGACCGAGTCGTTCACCGTGGTGATCGAGGGCGCAGAGCTTGCGCGGGCACCGCTCGTCGCGACGATCACGGTGCTCGACGACGACGTCCCGGCACGCAGACGGTCGATGCGGCACTGATCGGCTGAGTTGCCATCGAGCCACGCAACCCGGCGCCACATGGAAGCGGCGACTCGGAGGCCTTCTCAGAACGTAGGGCGTGGCTTCAGCCCGCCTCTCTCGTGGGTGGTGGCGCCCTCCCCGTCCGAGGGGCGGGCTGAAGCCGAGGGCTGAAGCCGCGCCCTACGTTTGAGACAACCTCCGAGTCGTCGCCGCACTCCACAAGCACCCGGCCGCACGGGCAACGGGCAACGGGCAACGGACCACGCATCTCAGAGCCTGAGCACGCCTCGTGCTTATAATCCCCCTCCAATGCCCTTCCTCGAAGGTCAGCAGCTCGCGAAGACCTATCGCAACGCCGAAGTGCCGGTGGTCGTCTTCAGCGACCTCGATCTGCAGGTGGAGAAGGGGGAGATGCTGGCCGTCGTCGGCCCCTCCGGCATCGGCAAGTCCACGCTCCTGCACCTCCTCGGCGGGCTCGACCGGCCGGACCGCGGGACGATCCGGGTCGATGACAAGGACCTGAGCCACCTCAACAACGACGCGCTGGCGCGCTTCCGGAACCGGAACGTGGGTTTCGTCTTTCAGTTCCACCACCTCCTGCCCGAGTTCACCGCGCTGGAGAACGTGGCCATGCCCGGATGGATCGGAAGAGCGGATCGGGAGGAGACGTTGTACCGGGCGTCCGAGCTGCTGGCCGAGCTCGGATTGGCGGAGAGAAGTCGTCACTTTCCCAACCAGCTTTCCGGCGGTGAGCAGCAGCGGGTGGCCATCGCGCGCGCGCTCCTGGCAGACCCGGTGCTCTTCCTCGCGGACGAGCCCACGGGCAACCTCGACCTCGCAACCAGTGAAAAAGTGTTCGAATTGATGAGGGAGTGCCACAATAAGCGCGGACTGACCTCCATTATCGTGACCCACAACCCGGAACTGGCTGCACGCTGCGACCGAGTCTTTGAGATGAAGCAACAGCGGCACAACTGACATGTTCGAGAAATACAACGAGAAAGCCCGCCGTGCCCTCTTCTTCGCCCGCTACGAAGCGTCCAAGCTCGGATCCCGCGTCATCGAGTCCGAGCACATCCTCCTCGGCGTGCTTCGCGAAGGGGAGGAGATCATCAAAGAGATCTTCTCCCGCTTCAATGTCAAACCGGAACAGATCCGGAGGGAGGTAGAGGGCGACCGGCTGTTCGTCGACCGCATATCTTCTTCAGCTGAGCTCCCGCTGAGCGAGGAATCGAAGAAGATCCTCGCCTACGCCGCGCACGAGGCGGAGTCGATGCTCCACCCGTACGTGGGCACCGAGCACCTGCTCATCGGCATCCTGCGCGTGGAGTCTTCCACGGCCGCGCGCATCCTCACCGCGAAGGGCCTGAACGTCTACGGCGTCCGCGAGGAGACGATCTCGATCCTCAAGGAGCGCGAGGCGGACAAGCAGAAGAAAGAGCTCCCCTTCCTCGCCGAATACGCGCGCGACCTGACGGCCATGGCCCATCAGCAGCAGTTCGATCCGCTGATCGGCCGGGAGAAGGAAGTCGAGCGCATCATCCAGATCCTCTCCCGCCGCACGAAGAACAACCCCATCCTCCTCGGCGAGCCCGGCGTCGGCAAGACCGCCATCGTCGAGGGGCTGGCGCAGCGGATCGTCGACGGCAACGTGCCGCTGTTCATCGCGAACAAGCGCATCCTGTCGCTCGACCTGTCCCTGATCGTCGCGGGCACGAAGTACCGCGGCCAGTTCGAGGAGCGGCTCAAGGGCATCATCAAGGAGCTGAAGGAAAACCAGGACATCATCATCTTCATCGATGAGATCCACTCGCTGATCGGCGCAGGCTCCGCGGAGGGCTCGCTCGACGCGGCGAACATCCTCAAGCCGGCCCTGTCCCGCGGCGAGATCTCGTGCGTCGGCGCGACCACGATCCGTGAATATCGCCGCTACATCGAGAAGGACCGCTCCCTGCTCCGCCGCTTCCAGGCCATCATCGTGAATCCGCCGACCGAGGATGAGACGCTGCAGATCCTCGAAGGGGTGAAGGAGCGGTACGAGTCCTTCCACAAGGTCAAGTACAGCGACACCGCCATCAAGAGCGCGGTGTACCAGTCCAACCGCTACATCACCGACCGCTTCTTCCCGGACAAAGCCATCGACATCTTGGACGAGGCCGGCGCGAAGGTGAAGCTGCGCCGCGTCGCGGATACGCAGAACCTGCGCAGGCTCGAAGCCGAGACCCGCACCATCGTCAAGGAGATGAAGAAGGCCATCTCGGACAAGGACTTCGAGAAGGCCGTGTTCCTCCGCGAGCGTGAGATCGAGCTGAAGGAAGAGATCGAGCGCTTCAAGGCGGAGCGCGAGATGGTCGGCGAAGAGGCGATGGAGGTGACCCAGAAAGACGTCGAGGAGATCATCAGCTCCTGGACGGACATCCCGGTCACGTCCATCGAGGCCGACGAGGCCGCGAAGCTGATCAACATGGAAGAGATCCTGATGCGGCGCATCGTCGGTCAGGACAAGGCCATCCGCGCGATCTCACGCGCGATCCGCCGCTCCCGCCTCGGCGTCGCCTCGCCGAGCCGTCCCATGGGCTCGTTCATCTTCCTCGGCTCCTCGGGCGTCGGAAAGACCGAGGTCGCGCGGCGGCTGGCGGAGTTCCTGTTCGGGTCGCAGAAGCACCTCGTCCGCTTCGACATGTCGGAGTACATGGAGAAGCACGCGGTGTCGAAGCTCATCGGCTCGCCCCCGGGCTACGTCGGCCACGAGGAAGGCGGCCAGCTCACGGAGCGCGTCCGCCGCAATCCGTACAGCGTGGTGCTGCTCGATGAGATCGAGAAGGCGCACCCGGACATCGCGAACATCCTCCTGCAGATCCTCGAGGACGGCATCCTCACGGACTCGCTGGGCAACCAGGTCGACTTCCGCAACACGCTGATCATCATGACCAGCAACCTCGGCACCCGCCATCTCGCCACCAAGGGCCACATGGGCTTCCGCGAAAAGGGAGTCGAGGCGGATCAGAAGTCGGCGGAACAGCTCATCCATCTGGAGCTCAAGCGCGAGTTCAGCCCGGAGTTCATCAACCGCATCGACGAAGTGATCATCTTCAACCCGCTCACCGAGAAAGAGCTGCGCGCCATCTGCCAGCTCCTGATCGACGACGTCAACAACGCGCTCATTCACAAGAACGTGCGGATCGCGGTGGACGACTCCGTGGTCCGCTGGCTCCTCGGCAAGGCCGGGGAGGAGACCAACTCCGGCGCGCGCCCGCTGCGCCGCGCCATCCAGCGCTACATCGAGGACGAGCTGTCCGAGTTCATGATCCGCCACAAGGACTCCGTGCCCGAGCACATCGACTTCACGATGAACGGCGACGAAGTCGTGCTGATCCCCCGGCCGGTGGAAGAGCCGATCCCGAACTGATTTGGAGTGCGGCGACGGCGAGTCGCCGCTTTTTGATCTTTGCACGCTGAGCGCTCGAATATTGGAAAGCGGCGACTCGCCGTCGCCGCACTCCAGAGAATGATGGCGAGATGCCGGTAGCGCTGTTCTATGCGATCGCCCTGCTCCTGCCGTCCATCGCGGCCGCAGTGATCGCTCTGACCGTTCGAAAGCAGTGGCGGTTGCGCCCGAGCGTGCCCCCAGCAGCGAAGTGGCTCCTGGGCGTGTGGATTCTGGTCTCGCTCCTCGCAATCGGCGGCGGCGGCCTTGCGGCACTGGCCGTCTCCATCGCGCGCTCTACCACGCCAGTACGTGCGGGCCATCTGCAGGCCGCCGCCATCGTTCTCGCTCTGATTGCGCTCCAGTGCGGCGTCGGATTCGTGCTCCGGCTCGTGTTGCGAAGTGCGCGTCGCGAGTGAGCAGCGATGAGGGCGATGGTCAGCGGAGGCATGAAGCATCATTACGGTACACGATGCGGCGGCTGGCGCATCAGGAGCAGCGTATTTGACGATCGCACGCGAACACGCTCAGGCGTGGGCGCGCACCGCGCGGAGGGGCCGCATTTTGGAGATGACGAACGCCCCTCTGCCACGGGCTGGCGCAACATGGCGCCCGCGGCTTTCCCCACGAACCAGCCGCCGCACGAGCAGGAAAACACGCGAAACCGAAAAGCGTCAACGATCCCGCGCATGCAGACAGGTATCCGTCTGCTGCTCGCGCCCTCTGCGCGATCATGGTCCCATTCATTAAGTAACATACCTGTCGCCCTGACGGCTTTGGGTAGGGGTCCGGCACCGCTGTAACCCTCCTTACCTAATGAAACAGGTAACTCATCGCGAAGTCGCCACGTCCGTCCGCTACTCCGCTGCGAGCGTCCCTGTAGCGAGGTAGCGGTACGTGCTGCTGACGCGCCTCGAATACTTCATCCGCGCCAATCACCTCCGTCCAGCCGACATCGCTCGACTGGCCGAATATGCACGTCAACATCTTCTCGACATTCGGAAAGGCGAGTACGAACCGTCGCGCCGCTTCATCCTCGAAACAACACGCGCGATCTCTTCGCTCATCAACCGGCAAGTCGCACCGTCCGAACTTTTCGAGCGTGCCGACGCGCTCCTCAAAACCAACGCCAGACGCCTCCGCAATGTTCACGCGCAAGAGCTGAACGTGCTCGGTGCAATGCTGCCGCTCGCACACGAATCCAGGTGGGCGGAGCAGATCATTGATTCAGGGATCGCCACTGAGACCGCCGTCCGCTACCTGCTCACTCACGGTGAACAGCGAACCGACGAAAAACCAGCAATCGCTGCGGCCATCTTCTTCGCGGCGCTGCAGATCGCTGCGCGCCTGGCCGACACTCCCGCCGAGCTGAAGGACTCACTCCAAGCCAATGCACGGCGCGGTCGCGCCAACGCGCTCGCCCACATCGCACGCTTCGACGACGCCCTCGCGGATCTCCGTGTCGCGGCCGGCCTCTTCGTCCGCGCTCGCTTCTGCGCGCACGACGCCGGCCGCGTCGAATACACCCGAGGCATGATTCTCTTCAAGTCTGAGCGCTTCCGCGACGCGGCGCATGCCGCGCAGACCGCACGTCGTCACTTCCTGCGCGCGAAAGACATGCGACGTGTTGCTCACGCCGATATTCTTCTTGGTGGCATCCTCTTCGATCAAGGCGAATGGGGCGAGGCGCGCGCGATCTGGCTCCGCCTGGACAGCCTGCTCTCCACGCAGCCAGACCGCCTGGCTCACGCGCGGGTCTGGCAGAACCTCGGCGCGGTTGAAATCAAACTCAACCACCGTCAAGACGCCCGCCACTGGCTCAACCGCGCCAGTTCCCAGTTCCGTGCACTCGACAACGCCACCGAGCTCGCGCGAACGCGCTGGAACATGGCCACCTACCTCGCCACGTTTCGCGACACCCGCCGCGGCATCGCCGCGTTGCGCCGCGTGCAGCGCACCTTCGACGCGCTCGATCTCTACGCCGACGCCGCTTGCGTGGGCCTCGAGATTGTCGAACTGCTCGAGACCGCACCGCACGGCGATCCCGGCCTCCACGCTTACGCGCAAGAGACTGCGCACGCGCTCCTGCAAACCGGCGTAGCCGTCAGCGCTGCGCATGCCGTCGCTGCCCTCCGCCGCATCGCCGTCGCGACCGACAGGCGGGCGATCATTGCCGACGTTCGCACCGCGCTCCGGGACACGGGTGATCCGTGCCACACCGTTTGGAAGGACGCTGGCGAGATCGGAGGCAGTTCCGATCTCGCCACCGGCGTTTAGCCGTTGGGAACCGAGATTCTGCTTTCCAGCACAAACCACGTGATGACAGCGATCGTCAGGAACATGCACCCCTCCTTAGTCCGCGCTCCGCTCGGGGGCCGGCGATTTGTCAGAGAGGCCTCTCTTCGATTACCAAGGACGCAGCACTCTCCGAAACGTGATCACCCCGCCCGCTATACTTCTTTCCTCCTTGCTCCATTTCGGGCGAGAACCATGGCAACCACCGACCCTGTCGCCACCGCGTACGACGAGCACTACGCCGCCGTCCGCTTCGTAGCTGCGGTCCAGTTCCGCATCCCCGCCGCCGACGCCGACCAGCTTGTCCATGACGTCTTTCTTTCGTTCATGCGCCACCACGAAACCGTCGGCGACAGCGGCGCATGGCTCGTCACGAGCGCCCGGAACGCGTGCATCAGCTACTGGCGCAAGTCGAGGCCGACCGAAGGGCTGCCGCCGTCGCTGCTCGAACCACCTCGCGACCTCAACGCGCGGGTCGATCTGCTGCGCATCCTTTCGTTCGTCTCGGCGAAGTGCCGGCGGATCCTCTTCTCGCGCTTCGTTGAAGGCGCCAGCGCCGCGCAGATCGCCCGCGACTGCGCCGGCTCCAACTCGACCGACTACGGCCGCCGCCTCGTTCATCGGTGCCTGGCCGCAGCACGCGCCGCGTCCGCGAAGCAGGGTGGCCGCGCATGATCGACCATCCCGGTCCCGGCACCCTCATGCGATTCGCCGAAGACGACCCTTCCATCGACCGCGTCGCCATCGCCGCTCACATTGAAGAATGCGAGCTTTGCGCGCCGGAGGTCGAAGTGGTGCGTGAAATGCTGGACGAGCTCTCACGCGGCGAAGTGCTGCAGTACCTCGTCGATCTTCCCGCCGAACGCCAGCGTGTCGAACAGTCGCACCACTTCCTCGACTTCAAGCGACTCGCCGAGCGCAGCCGGGCCGAGGTTGCCGCTGCGGAACAGTTCCTCCCGATGCTCGCAAAACATGCCATCGAAGAATGGCTCGCCATCCTTCGCGGCTCACCCGAACACCGCACCGTCGCTATGGCGGACTGTATCCTCGACAAGGCCGAACGACTCCTCGACGAACAGCCAGCGGAAGCGCTGCGTCTCATTGACCTGGCCGACGAGCTTCTCAACGATGCCGACGCCGCACACCCCATGCTGCTCACCACTGCGCGCGGCGATGTATGGCGGCAACGATCCAATGCGTACCGGTACCTCTTCCGGCTCCAGGACGCAGTAGACGCCGCCATCTTCGCCGAGCACACATACCGCCAACTGGACAGCCCCGAGCTCCCTGTCGCGTTAGCGCAGAACACCCGCGCCGCAGCGCTGTTCAAAATGACCCGCCTGAACGAAGCTCTCGATCTCAACATCGCAGCTTCGAACCTGCTGCGTACCTTCGGACCCACACTGCCATTCGCGAAATCGCTGATGTTTGAAGCCGGCATCCGGCTCGATCAGGGATTCATCTCAAAGGCTCAGGACCTCTGGCGACAAGCGCTGCTCGTTCTGGAATCGCTCTCCGATCCGAAGCAGAAGGCAGCACGCGAGATCGCCCGCGGCCATGCAAACCTCGCTGAATGCAGCTACCGCCTGGGTGAGTACCCGGAGGCTGGCGAAGCCGCAGCCAAGGCCATGGAGCGCTACCGCGACCTGCGGATGGAGACGGAGGCAATCCAAGCACTCGACTGCCTCCGTCAGTCCGTCATCCATCGCCTTGCGACAACTGGCATGCTCCAATACGTTCGCGACTACGTCGCCGCCGATGATCCCGCACGACCCTTCGCGCCGCCCGGTGTCCATTAGCTCCGCCGGGTGCCGGTCCCACCGGCGTGGCACATCCGTCGATGGTCGGATCATCCAGGACTCAATGATGTGTGCCTCGATCGCGTCTTCTATATCGTCGATCCGCTTCAGACCAAGCGCGACACGCCACTCAGTTCTCGGACTTGCAGCCGTTCGGCCTCGCGCACGCGGCGCGGCGCTCGAACGCGATCGGCGCGCCGCCGCGGCCGAGGTCGATGTTGCAGCACGCGTCGAACGTGGCGCGGAGCTTGGTGCGCGCGCGCTGCACGCGTGACTTCAGCGTGGACAACGGCACGCCCAGCGTCGCGGCCAAGGCAATCTGCGACTCGCCTTCGAGATCGACCTTGCGCAGCAAGTCGGCATCGCTCTCGGCGAGCGCGCCGAGCATCGGCTCGAGGCAGTCGCTGAGCGCTCCGATCGTGCGCTCGGCCGCGTCGGACGAATCGATTTCCGCGAGATCGGGGAGCGTGTCGAGGTCCACGGTCGGGCGCCGCTGCCGGTAGTGCTCGGCGACCGCGTTGCGTGTGACGGTGAAGAGCCACGCACGCACGGAGTCCGCTTCGATCTCGCTGCGCCGCTCCAGCAGCTTCACCATCACGGATTGCACGATGTCGTCGGTATCCGCGGGCGCGACGCGGCGCGCCACGTACGCGTGCAGACGGTGGCCGAGCTCGTGCCACGCACCGGCAACGTCCACTGCGGGCTGGGTCGTCGACGTCTGCATCGTCTCTTCAAGATAGACGGAATCGGATCAAAAAGACGCACGCCCTCGCAAACTTTTTTTGCGGCGCCCGGTGCGTCTTTCGGCGCCGGCCTGCATCTCTGAGAGCGAAGCAGGAAGGGGACGACAGCGCATGACCACGACGAGCAATCTTCCCATCGCAGTGATCGGCGCGGGGCCGGTGGGCCTGGCCGCCGCGGCGCATCTCATGGAGCGCGGGCTCCGCCCGGTCGTGCTCGAAGGCGGGCCGCGGGTCGGGCACAGCATGCGGCAGTGGGGACACGTGCGCCTCTTCTCGCCGTGGCGCTACGTCGTCGATCACGCATCGAAGCGCGCGCTCGCCGCGGCGGGTTGGGTCGAGCCGGACGACGGGCAGTTGCCGACCGGACTCGAAGTGGTCGAAAAGTACCTGGAGCCGCTGGCAGCGCTCGATTCGTTCGCCGAGACGGTCCGCACCGGCATGCGCGTGGTCGCGGTGTCGCGGCAGCTCGTCGACAAGGTGAAGACGCCCGGCCGCGACGCGATGCCGTTCGTCGTTCGCGCGGTCGATGCTGACGGCGTCGAGCACGACATCCTCGCCGGCGCGGTCATCGATGCGTCGGGGACGTGGCGGACGCCGAGCCCGATGGGTGCCAACGGCCTGCCGGCCCGCGGCGAGCGTGCAAACGCCGATCGTATCCGCTACGGCATCCCCGACGTCCTCGGCGGTGAGCGTGCGCGCTACGCCGGCAAACGGACGCTCGTGATCGGGACGGGGCACTCCGCGATCAACACGCTGATCGCTCTCGCGGAGCTGATGGACGGGGACCCGGTGACGCGCGTCGTCTGGGGCATGCGCCGGAGCGCGCCCGGCAACGCGTTCGGCGGCGGCGACGCGGACGCATTGCCCGCGCGGGGTGCGCTGGGAACGATGCTGCGCGCGCACGTCGAAGCCGGGAATGTGCGCATCCTCACCTCGCTCCAGGTTGGCTCGGTGGAAGAGCAGGCCGGATCCGTGGTCGTACGCGATGTCGTCGGAAGCGAAGTGGCACGCGTCGACGAGATCGTGGTTGCCACCGGAGCGCGTCCGGACCTGGAGATGCTGCGCGAGCTGCGCCTCGATCTCGATCCGGCGCTCGAAAGCCCGCGGGTCCTCGGGCCGCTCATCGATCCGAACGAGCACAGTTGCGGATCGGTTCGGCCGCACGGCGCATTCGAGCTCGAGCAGCCGGAGCGAAACCTCTTCATCGTGGGCATGAAGAGCTACGGGCGTGCGCCGACCTTTCTGCTCGCCACCGGCTACGAGCAGGTGCGATCGGTGGCCGCGTATCTCGCCGGCGATCTCGCCGCGGCGCGCGAAGTGATGCTCGATCTGCCGGAGACGGGCGTGTGCAACGTGACATTCGGAAATCAAGACGCTTCCGCGGGTTGCTGCGGAACGGAAACCACAAAGGAGGATGAAATGGCTGAAGAGACAACGGTCGAGACAGCGGCATGCTACGGAGGCCCCGCGCCGAAGGCCGCGGAAGCGTGCTGCGTGCAGGACGCGCACGCGAAGTCCGCGGGTCAGGCGGGCTGCGGCTGCGGCGCGATGCCGGTCGCGAAAGACGTACCCGCGCCGGCCGCCGCATCGTGCTGCAATTGAGTGGGCGGTCGAGTCGCCCGACAGCGCTGGCGTCGGCAGTATTGGCGCTGGCGCTGTTGGGCGACTCGCTGTTGATGGGAGGCCCGCTGCTCTACGTCGCCGCCGGCATCACACTGCTCGCGACGCTCCCCGGTCAGTCGCAGCAGCCGCCCGTCTTCTTCAGCTTCTTCGCGCGCGTCGCGTCCTTCTTCAGCTCGGGCACGTCGGCGAAGCAGGCGGCGAGGCAGTCGAGCAGCTTGCGATGAAACTCCGATTTCGCCGGCACGAGCGAGTAGTAGATCCACAAGCCGCTCTTGCGCGTGTCGGCGAGCGCCGAGCGCCGGAGGTAGGCGAGGTGCCGCGAGATGGTGGGCTGGGGCAGGTCGAGGATCGTCACCAGATCGCCGACGCACATCTCGCCTTCACGGAGCAGGTGCAGGATGCGCAGGCGCGTCGGATCGGAGAATGCCGCGAACTTGTCGCTGATCGCTTTCGACGCTGCTCGTGTCGCCATCGCCGACGATTATAGTGGCCGACCTGCATCCGCTCATGCGAATATACGGCGCGGATGCGGGCGATCGTCAGCGAGGGAATCGGGACCGGCCTGCTCGTCGCCGCCGTGGTCGGCTCGGGCATCATGGGCGAGCGGCTGTCGGGCGGCAACGTCGCTCTGGCGCTGCTGGCGAACAGCATCGCGACCGGCGCCGTGCTGGTGACGCTGATCTTCACGTTCGCGCCGATCTCGGGTGCGCACTTCAATCCCGCCGTGACGCTGGCCGCGGCGTTCGAGGGCGGCTTCGCGTGGCGGCGGGTCCCGGGCTATCTCGTGGCGCAGTTCGCCGGCGCGATCGCCGGGGTCGTCGCGGCGCACGTGATGTTCGAGCATCCGCTGCTCGAGCTGTCGCGGCACGCGCGCGTCGGGTTCGCGCAGGGGTTCAGCGAATTCCTGGCGACGTTCGGCCTGCTGGTGGTCATTCACGGCACGGGGAAGCGCGCCGCCGTCGTACCGGTCACCGTTGCGGCCTACATCACGGCGGCGTACTGGTTCACGTCGAGCACCAGCTTCGCGAACCCGGCCGTCACGGTCGCGCGCGGCCTCACCGACACCTTCTCCGGCATCGAGCCCTCGGGCATCCCTGCCTTCATCCTGGCCCAGCTCCTCGGCGCTCTCGCGGCCACGCTGCTGTTCCGCTGGATCGCCAGCGGCCACGCGGAATAGCGGTTGCCACATTCGCCTAAGCGAGTATAGTTCCGTATCCGCACACGCGAATATAGACCGAGGTCATCCGCTCGATGAAGAAACGCGTCCTGTTCCTCTGCACCCACAACGCCGCCCGCAGTCAGATGGCCGAGGGCCTGCTGCGCAGAATGGGGGATTTCGAGGTCTTCAGCGCCGGCACCGAAAAGACGCGCGTTCACCCGCTCGCGATCGAAGCGATGCGGGAGGCCGGAATCGACATCAGCGGTCAGCGGTCGAAGACCCTCGATGAATTCGAGGGACAGCAGTTCGATTACGTGATCACCGTCTGCGACCAGGCGAACGAGAGCTGCCCGATCTTCCCCGGCGCGACGGAGCGCCTCCATTGGAGCTTCGACGATCCCAGCGCCGCGACCGGCACGGACGAGGAGCGGCTGCGCGTATTCAGGCAGACCCGCGACGCGATCCGGAACCGCCTGCGGATGTTCCAGACCATCGCTGAGCGCGAGTGATGCGCGATCCGGCGTAGACCGTCACGCTCGGCGCCGGAGCTTGCGACGTTTGCGATCGCTCGCGTGCGAGCGCCGAGCCCGGGGGTGGTGCCGACTCGGGAGAATGGATCCTCTGTGATCGTGCCACGCTCCTCCACCCATCTAGGTGACTGTCGGGAAAGGAGATCCGGCGGCTCCGAATGGCTGGACATGACCAAAGAGGTCAATTCGAGAAGGCATAAAGTCAGTTCTCATAAGCGTTAAGTCAGCCCCAAAGGGCGTTAAGTCGGCCCCAAAAAGCGTTAAGTCAGCCCCAAAGAGCGTTAAGTCAGCCCCAAAGGGTGTTAAGTCGGCCCCCAAAAGCGTTAAGTCAGCCCCAAAAGGCGCAATGTCGGCCCCAAGGAGCGCAATGTCGGCCCCCAAAGGCGTTAAGTCAGCCCCAAAGAACGTTAAGTTGGCCCCCAGAGGGCGTTAAGTCAGCCTCGAAGGGCGTTAAGTCAGCCCCCAAAGGGCGTTAAGTCAGCCCCAAAGAGCGTTAAGTCGGCCCCAAAGAGCGTTAAGTCGGCCCCCGAAGAGCGTTAAGTCGGCTCCAAAGAGCGTCAAGTCGGCTCCAAGGAGCGTTAAGTCGGCTCCAAAGAGCGTTAAGTCGGCTCCAAAGGGCATTAAGTCGGTCCCAAACGGTGTGAATGTCCGTCCCCAAAGGCGTGAGCTCGACCCGGAAGGGCATGATGTCAGGACCTGGAGCTGGGAAGTCACCGTCCGGGAGGCGTGTGCGCCGCTGGGAGTCGGTCCCGGCATCCCCACGAAGACCCCATGAAGACGCCGCCGTCGTATGCGGACTTCATTGCCCGGCTCGACGAATTGAGCGCGGACAGACCGGTTCCCGCGGCGCGGGCGGCCAGCGCGCAGAGGTAGAAGAGCGGCGACTCGCCGTCGCTGCGCTCCACATTCAATCGTGCGAATCGCGCATCCAATCGGCCGGATTCTGGGCGCAATTGCGCAAATTTCGGGCGCGATCGCGCTCCACATCGGCCCGCCACCAAACCGCACCTGAGACGTCACACTCCCTTCCCTCCGCGCGTGCTTTACACTCCATCCAACACCCAAGGAGCAGTCCAAGTCAGGCGAGGAGAAGAACCATGAGAATCAGGAATCGATCAGCCATGCTGTTCGCGGTGCTGCTGTTGATCGGCAGCGCGGCATTCGGCCAGGGCACGACGGGCAGTCTCGTCGGCACGGTCACCACGGAGGGCACCGGCCTTCCCGGCGTCACCGTGTCCCTCACATCACCGGCGCTGCAGGGCACGCGCACGGCCATCACCGGCGACACGGGCGGCTACAGCTTCCCGTCGCTGCCTCCCGGCGACTACAAGGTGACGTTCGAGCTGTCCGGCCTGCAGACGGTCACGCGGAATCTGCGCGTCAACCTCGCGCAGACCAACCGTGCTGACACCGAGCTGCGTCCAAGCTCGGTCAGCGAGGCGATCACCGTCACGGCCTCGGCGCCGGCGGCGCTCGAGACCACCGAGGTGTCGTCGAACTTCAGCGGCGAGACCATCGCGGAGCTGCCGACGCTGCAGCGCAACATCACCACCGCGGCCCTCATCGCCCCGGGCGTGAACGACGCCGGTCCGAACAAGCAGATCGTGATCTCCGGGGCGCAGTCGTTCGACAACCTGTTCCTCGTGAACGGCGTGGTCGTGAACGAGAACCTGCGCGGCCAGCCGCACAACCTCTTCATCGAGGACGCCGTGCAGGAGACCACCGTTCTCACCGGCGGCGCGATCTCGGCGGAGTACGGCCGCTTCACCGGCGGCGTGATCAGCACGATCACCAAGTCGGGCGGCAACGAGTTCCACGGCTCGCTCCGCGACAGCTTCCGCAACGACGTGTGGCAGTCCAAGGTGCCGCGCACGACGCTGGTCAACGAGGCCGATCACCTCGACGACCTCAACAGCGTCTATGAAGGAACCTTCGGCGGCCGCATCATCCGCGACCGTCTCTGGTTCTTTGCTGCCGGCCGCAAGGAGAACAGCTCCCTCAGCGCGGAGACCACCGTCTCCAACATCCCGTTCGCCCAGACCGTCGACGAGACGCGCCTGGAAGGGAAGCTCACCGGCCAGATCACGTCCAAGCACAGCCTGGTGGCCTCGTTCCTCGACGTGAAGCGGAAAGAGACGAACAACCGCTTCGGCAACGTCGTCGACCTGGGCAGCCTCACGGACCGCGAGCTGCCGAACCAGCTCCGCGGCCTGCACTACAACGGCATCATCACCGACCACCTGCTGCTCGAGGGCAGCTACAACGAGATGGACTTCTCGTTCGTCGGCGGCGGCGCCTCGGACCGCGACCGCATCTTCGGCACGCTGCTGCGCGACACCGCGACCTCCAACCGCGCCTGGTCGCCGACCTTCTGCGGCGTCTGCAAGGACAAGGAGCGCAACAACCAGTCCGCCCAGATCAAGGGCTCGTACTTCCTGACCACGCAGAGCCTCGGCCAGCACAGCATCGTCGGCGGCTGGGATGACTTCCACCAGCTCCGGGTCGAGGACAACTACCAGTCCGGCAGCAACTACCGCCTGTGGGGGGACTTCTTCTTCGTCGGCGACCAGTTCTACTTCCGCGCGAACCCGACGAACTCGCAGGTCGCGTATCACCCGCTTCTCCAGGAGAGCAAAGGCTCGGACTTCGCGGTCTCCTCGCTCTTCGTCAACGACAAGTGGGACCTGAACGACAAGTTCAGCTTCAACGTCGGCGTCCGCTACGACAAGTCGGAAGGCAAGAACCAGTCGAAGGTCACGACGGTCGACGATGCCGCATTCAGCCCGCGCCTCGGCGTCATCTACGATCCGAAGGGCACCGGCCAGCACCGCTTCAGCGCCAGCTACAGCAAGTACGCCTCGAAGGTCGACCAGGGCGCCGGCGATGCCACTTCCCAGGGCGGCCGCTACGCCTCGTACTACTGGAACTACCGCGGACCGGCCATCAACCCCGTCGGCACGCCGGTGAGCGAGCTCGTGCCGACCGAGGAAGTCATCCGCCGCATGTTCGAGTGGTTCGACGGCGAGGGTGGCATCAACAACACGTCGCTCCTGGCCACGATCGCCATCCCCGGCTTCACCAGCCGCATCGGCGAGAACCTCACCGCGCCGAACATGACCGAGTATTCGGTCGGATACGGCACGCAGATCACCCCGCGCGCCTACTTCCGTGCCGACCTCATTCACCGCGAGTGGAACGACTTCTACGTCCTCCGCCGGGACCTCGGCACCGGCAAGGTCGCGCTCCCCGCGCCCAGCACCGCGACTGTCGACCAGGGCGTGATCGAGACCGGCGACTATGACCTCGAGCGCAACTACAACGGCATCCAGACCCAGGGTCAGTACCGCATCACCGACGCGCTGACCTTCGGCGGCAACTACACCTGGTCGAAGCTGCGCGGCAACATCGAGGGCGAGCAGTTCAACAACGCCACCGTGCTGGCCGGCTGCAACGGCACGGCCACCGTGCCCGGCACCGACAGCGGCGTCTGCGCTCCCGAGTACCAGGGCTTCGACGAGAACCATCCGGTCGGCTACCTGGCCGGCGACATGCGCCACCGCGCCTCGCTCTGGCTGCAGTACAACATCCCGACCGCCATCGGCCGCTTCAACGTCTCGCTCCTTGAGCGCTACCACAGCGGCCTGCCGTACTCCGCCGCGGCGTCCATCGACGTCCGCCGGCAGACCGATCCGACCCGGGCCAACTACCTCCCGGACGGCATCGTCAACCCCGGCTACGCCAATGCGCCGTCGCGCGTCTGGTACTACTTCGGCGAGCGCGGCGAGTTCCGTGCGGACGACATCACCTCCACCAACCTCGGCCTGAACTGGGAGTCGCCGTCACTCCGCGGCGCCACGCTCTTCGTGCAGACCGACATCATCAACGTGCTGGGAGAGGATGGCCTCGAGTACCCGGCCACCGCGCGCGGCAACGTCATCGATCAGACGGTGATCGTCAAGCGCAACAACCAGACCCTGACCGCGTTCAACCCGTTCACCACCGCCCCCGTCGAAGGGACCCACTACGTGTACGGGCCGAACTTCGGCAAGGCCACCAACCGTGAGGCCTACCAGGACCCGCGCGAGTACCGCGTGTCCGTGGGCCTGCGCTTCTAAGTCCCGAATTCCTTCCGGGTGCGCGCGGCGAGAGCCCGCGCACCCGGATGCGGGTTGGCCTTCACCAGCTCGCTCAGCGTGCGCTCGACGTCGGCGCGCCGCCCCAGGACGAAGTAGATGATGGCCAGGTTCGCGTACGCCTGCGTGTTCTCCGGGAAGCTCGCGATCTCGCGCTGATACGCCGCCGTGGCGTCCGCCGGACGATCGAGCCGCGCGTAGACGTCGCCGCGGATGAAGTCGAGGCGATAGAGCGCGGGCACGTTCATCTCTTTCGCGCGCCGCTCTGCCGCGTCCGCGGCCGCGAGCGCGCCCTGCAGGTCGCCGCTCTGCCGCTTCACGTCCGCGAGCAACAGCAGCGCGGCAGGCTGCGGATTCTGCGTGCCGATCGCGAGCCGCGCCTCCTGCTCCGCCGTCGTGAAATCGCCGCGTTTCATGGCGATCCGCACGCGGAGCGAGTGCGCATTCGACGGCGAGCTCTTCATGGCCAGGTCCGCATAGCGCGCCGCTTCGTCCGGCTGTCCCGCTTCGAGATAGGCGTTGCCCAGCGAGAGCGCCATCTCCGGCGAGAAGCGCTCCCTTCTGCTCATCGCGTCCCGGTAGACGCGGATCGCCTCCTCGTAGTCGCCCATCCCGAACAACACTTCGCCGAGCTTGTCCGAGACGTCGGAGAGGCCGGGATTCTCCTGCACCAGGCGCCGCAGCAGTGCGACGGCCTCGCCGTAACGGCGCTCGTCCGCGAGCTTGAAGGCCGCCTTGATGCGCTCGAGGTACGGCAGCATGTCCCGCGGATTCGGGAGCGCCGCGTCGGAGCCGCCGGAGCGCACGCTGCCGAGGTAGCCGAGGGCTTCCAGCTTGGCGGCGTCCTCGGGATCGATCTGCTGCAGCTCCTGCACGCCGGACGGATATTTCGTCAGCTCCTCGCGCATCGACGCCGCCACGCGGCGCTCGTCCGCCGCGATGTCCTTCGTCTCCGCCGGATCGGCGACGACGTCGTAGAGCTCCGAGCGCGGCGCCTGGATGTAGTGATGGCGCGCGTCGATGAGCGATCGCAGCTCGCTCCATCCGAGGTGGATGCGAGGGTAGAACGTCTCGCTGTAGATGCGGCGCTGCGGCAGCTCCTCGGCGAGGAGGTCCACGCCCGTTTCGGTCTTCACGCCGGCCAGCTTCAGCAGCGTCGGCGCGAGATCGATCAGCGCCGCCGGGGCCTTCACCGTCGTGCCGGCCCGCGCGCGCTGCGGCAGCTTCACGATCAGCGGTACGTGCAGCACCTCGCGGTACAGCAGAATGCCGTGCTGGTCCTCGCCGTGCTGCCACAGCCCCTCGCCATGGTCGGAGGTGAGGATGA
The DNA here is from genome assembly GCA_963821585.1 of uncultured Acidobacteriota bacterium. Taxonomy (GTDB): domain Bacteria; phylum Acidobacteriota; class Thermoanaerobaculia; order Gp7-AA8; family Gp7-AA8; genus QHVT01. The sequence continues at coordinate 823,895 of CAWGEI010000004.1, read as the reverse complement.
TGATGGCGCGGTCGTAGATGCCGGTCTGCTTGAGGAGCTGGAGAAACTCGCCCGTGATCGCGTCCGCGGTGGCGATCTCGCCATCGTACGGATCGGCATAGCGGCTCTTGTACGGCTCCGGCGGCGCGTACGGCACGTGCGGCTCGTACAGATGGAAGAGGAAGAAGAACGGCTGCGACTGCTGCTGCGCGATCCAGGGGCGCGCCGCCGCGAGCGTGGCCTGTCCGGATCGCTGATGCCGGCTCGTCGCGCCCGTCGTCGCGACGGGGACCGAGTCCTCATAGAAATCGAACGCGGCGCCGATCCCTGTCTCCGCGCGCAGTACGTACGACGACACCGCCGCCCCCGTCGCGTAGCCGCGCTCCTTCAGCCGCTGCGGCACCGTGGGATGTTTGGCCGCGTCGAAGCGGTACCCGAGGTTGTTGCGTACTTCGTGCTCCGTCGGGAGCAGCCCGGTGAGCATCGACACGTGCGACGGCAGCGTCATCGGACAGTGCGAGTACGCGTTCTCGTACAGGATCCCGTCCGCGCGCAACGCGTCGATGTTCGGCGTCACCACCTTGCCATAGCCATAGGCCGGCAGGTGGTCCGCCCGCAGCGTGTCGATGGAGATGACGATGATCGGCGCGCTCTCGGACGTCGAAACCGCCCGCTCTCCCCCGCAGGCAAACAGCAGAACGAGCAGCACCGGCAGCGCGCGTGGCATCGGAGGGACTATAACCGCAGGTATCATTCGAGGCGCGAGGAACGATCTTGATCATCACGCATCTCAGCGCGAAGAACTGGCGGAACTTCCGGAGCGTCGATGTCGATCTCCGCGAGCGTCAGTTCATCGTCGGACCGAACGCCTCCGGCAAGTCGAACTTCCTCGATGCCTTCCGGTTCCTCCGCGACATTGCGAAGCCGGACGGAGGAGGGCTGCAGAAGGCGATCAAAGACCGGTTGGGTGTCTCAAACGTGCGGAGTCTCGCCGCGCGACGCGACCCCGAGATCGCGATCGAGGTTTCGCTCGGCGAAGTCGATGATGCCACTCCCGCGTGGCGGTACGCGCTGGCCATCAAACAGGAAGAGCGGGGACGGCGTCTTCCGGTCGTGAGCTACGAGCGCGTCTGGAAGGGCGACAGGCAGATCGTCGATCGTCCCAATCGTGAGGACAAGGCCGATCCGCAGCGACTCACCCAGACCTACCTCGAACAGATCGGCTCCAACGCCCAGTTCCGAGAAGTCGCCCGGTACCTACAGACCATCACCTACCTGCACCTCGTCCCCCAGCTCCTCCGCCACGCGGACCAGATCCAGGGCCGGGTGATCGAGGACGATCCGTTCGGTCAGGCTTTTCTGGAACGGATTGCGAAAACGAATGACAAGAGGCGGAAGTCGCGCCTCAACGCGATCCAGGGGGCGCTCCAGTTCGCAGTCCCGCAGCTTCAGCAATTGCAATTCACGCGAGACGAGGACACCGGCCGTCCGCATCTGCAGGTGCTCTACTCCCACTGGAGGCCCAACGCGGGATGGCAACGGGAGGACCAGTTCTCGGACGGTACGCTGCGGCTGATCGGCCTGTTGTGGTCATTGCTCGAGAGCGAGTCGATGTTGCTGCTGGAGGAGCCGGAACAGTCTCTCAACGCGGGGATCGTGGCGCAGCTTGCGCCGCTCATTCATCGCTTGCAGACACGGAAGCGGCGGCAAGTCCTGATCAGCACACACAGCGATGATCTGTTGGCAGACCGCGGCATCGATGGACGCGAGATCCTCATGCTCACGCCCGCCGCGGAAGGGACGGAAGTCCGGGTCGCGTCCGACGTCGCCGATATCCGCGCGCTTCTCGAAGCGGGCTTCTCGGTCGGGGAGGCCGTTCTTCCACGGAGCACGCCGAATGGTGTCGAGCAGTTGTCGCTGATCAACTGAGCATGATTGCCGCCGTAGAGGACCTGCTTAGCGAAAATGTTCTCCGCAGGATCGTGGCAGCGGTCCGGCCCGAGCTCACGATCTGGCAGGTCGTTCGGAAGAACGGGAGTGGATATCTGCGGACACGTGCGCGCGACTTCAACCGAACCGCGCAAAGCGTTCCCGTGTTCATGCTCGCGGATCAGGATCGGGCGGAAGTGTGTCCGGCGGAATTGATCGAGACGTGGCTGGGCGTGCCGCCCGCACCGAATCTGCTGTTCCGCGTTGCCGTGATGGAGATCGAGTCTTGGGTCATGGCCGACCGGCGTGCGTTTGCCGGGTTCTTGAGCATTCGAGGGGAATCGATCCCGGAGAACCCGGACACGATTCTGAGGCCCAAAGAGCTCATCGTATCGCTGGCGCGAAAATCGAGGCGACGCGACATTCGGGAAGATCTCGTTCCGGCGCGCGGAAGTACAGCCGCGGTCGGACCCGCTTTCAATGCGCGTCTCGGCGAATTCGTCGCTACGGCGTGGGATCCCACCCGAGCTGCGGAAGGATCGGCAAGCCTGATGAAGGCGGTGATGCGACTGCGGTCAGCCTTCCGCTGAGTCAGCATTGTGGTGCCGGCGCCTTCGCCGGCCGTTCCGCCGGGCTCCCAGCCGGCCGGCGAGGGCGCCGGCGTTACGGCCGCCGGGGCGGCGGCACCACAAAGTGTCCGTCAGGGCAACTGTGCCGCGTAGGCCAGCGACGTCCAGCCGTCGCCGCTCACGTTGTCCACGCTCGAGCCGTACGCGACCCAGGTCGTCTGCCCGGCGCCGTTGCCGAGGATCCGTACCAGAGGCACGGTCGTATCGTTGTTGAACCGCGGGATCGAGACCTGGTGCATGGAGAACGGCGGGACGTGGATCGTCGTCATCGCGTTGTCGGACTGGATCTGCCACGTGTGCGCGCTGGTCGAGTCGAGGTTCACGATGCCGACGTTCATGCGGTAGCGGAAGTCGTTCCGCTGGTTCGTGATCACGCGGTTCTCGCCGGCGACCTGCGAGATGCGGATGGCGTCGAACGATTGCGACGCGTAGCCGCGCGTGTCGGCCTGGGGCGTCCAGATGCGCGACTGGATGGTCAGCCGGGCGTTGGGGTCGAGCGTGCCGTCCGCGCGCACCGCAAGGAAGTAGATGGCGCCGAGGATGCCCTGCTGGTGCATGACGTTCGCGGCGAAGTCCTGGTCCTGGATGCCGCTGTAGGCGGGGATGGTCATCTCCACCTGAGGGATGCCGACGCCGGTCACGCCCTGCGGCATCCAGCGCATGAAGATCCGCTGCGGCTCCGCGCGGAAGTTCCAGATCGCGACGTCGGAGCGGAAGAACGTCCCGTTCGCGCCCTGGATGCTGCCGACGGCGGGAAGGAGGTACTGCTGGGCGGAGGCGATGGACGGAAGAACGAGGAGGATGGAAAAAAGCAGGTGTCGCATAAGCAAAGATCCTACCCCCGGAGGCCTACGCCCCCGCGAGGCGCCGCTCGAATTCCTCGCGGCGGGCCCGGCTGAGGCGGAGCTGGGTGCCGTCGGCGAGCACGAGCGCACAGTCACCGCGGAAGAGGGGGTGCATCTCCTTCACGCGGTCGAGGTTCACGATTGCCGAGCGGTGGACGCGGACGAACTTCGCGGGGTCGAGCTGGCGCTCGATCTCGGCCATGGTCTGCCGCAGCAGGTAGCTCTTCCCGCCCGCGTGCAGTGAGACGTAGTAGTCCGCGGCCTCCACCCACTCCAGGTCGTCGGCCTTGATGAACAGGACCTTGTCGCGCGTGCGCACCAGGAAGCGCCGTGTGAACGACGACGGGATTTTCGCGCGCACCTGTTCTTTCGCGCGGGAGAGCGCGGCGAAGAAGCGGCGGTCGTCGAACGGCTTGAGGAGGTAGTCCAGCGCGTGGACCTCGAACGCGCGCAGCGCGTACTCGTCGTACGCCGTGACGAACACGACCGCGGGCACCGCGTCCGCGCCGACGCGCTCGAGCACGTCGAAGCCGTCCACCTCCGGCATCTGGATGTCGAGGAAGAGGATGTCCGGGCGCTCGCGCGCGATCACCTCCGCCGCGTCGACACCGCTGCACTCGCCGGCGACGCTCAATTCGCGGTCGTTCTCGATGAGAATGCGGACGACCTGCCGCGCGAGCGGCTCGTCATCGACGATCACGACTTTCACGCAAGGACGCTCCAGGGGATGGAGATCGCGGCCACGACGCCGCCGTCGCGCTCGCGGAGCGAGAAGTGATGCGCGTCCCCATACAGCTGGCGCAGCCGCTCGATCGTGTTCGTCAGCCCGATCCCGCGGCGCTCGCCAGTGCCGAGGGAGCCGGTGTTGAACATCTCGATCTCAAGGGTCTCGTCGCGGCGGAAGGCGCGCACTTCCACCCGCCCCGCGCTGGCCACGCGGGCGATGCCGTGGCGGATCGCGTTCTCCGCCAGCGGCTGCAGGATCAGCGTCGGCACCGCGGCGCGCCGCGCTCCGTCCTCGACGTCGATGCTCACCTCCAGCCGGTCGGCGAAGCGCACGCGCTGGATGCCGAGGTAGCGCTGCAGCATCGCTGTCTCCTGCTCGAGCGGGACGCGCTGCGCGCCGGCGTGATCGAGCGTGTACCGCAGCAGGTCCGAGAGTCCGGCGATGACTTCGACGGCTTCCGCGTTCTGTTTCGCGCGCACGAGCGAGCTGATGGCATTCAGCGTGTTGAAGAGGAAGTGCGGCTGGATCTGCAGCTCCAGCGCGTGCAGCCGGGCGACGCCGAGGGTGCGCTCGAGCATCATCGCGTGAGCGACGGCCATCGCGGCGAGGTAGATGATCAGCTCGAATGGCAGGCGCGCGATCGACGCGCCCACGAACGTGGGGCTGAAATTCGTCGGGCCCATGGCGTCGTACGGGCGCATCACGACTGACAGCGACACCCAGTACGCGACGTGCGTCACCGACATCGTCAGCGCCGCGAGCGCGTGCAGCAGGATGTTGCGGGTCCGGCGCGGCGGGAAGCGCTCGACCAGCCGGATCACGATCGGCGTGAAGATCGCCCACGCCGCCCACACGAGCAGGTGATAGAGGACGATCAGCGGGAACGAGTGCCCGTGCGTGAACACCGCCAGCCACGACTGAAGCGCCGAGACGAGGGCGAACACGGTCCAGAACGCGGGGATCCACCAGCGCCGCATGGGGACAGTGTGCCGCGAACGGGCCTCCGGCGTCACGGGATGCAGCGAATGGTCGGGATGGTGCAGCGAATGGGTTGTCTGTCGCCCGCTACGCGGGCTCCCGTCTTGTGTGCCCGTCGCGTCTCCCGGCTGAAGCCGGGAGCTATTTTCTGGCTGCCCGCTACGCAGGCAAGCGGGTTTGCCCGCGTAGCGGGCTTCAGGGAATAGACCCCGGCTTCAGCCGGGGGGACGCGTGCGCTGGCGCCGAACGAGCCCGCGTAGCGGGCGGCAGACAATAGCCGCCGGCTTCAGCCGGGGGACATCGTCGCGCCCAGCGCCCGCTGCAGCTCCGCCGTCGCCGCGCGTACGTCCGCCATCAGCACGTCGTACTCCGCCTGCGCGTCCGCGAGATTTGCGCCGCAGAACGGACAGTCCGGTGTTCCCGGCTTGACGTACTGATGACAACCGCGGCAAAGCGGCAGCAGCGGCGGAATGCGGTCTTCCGCGGAGCGCGTCCGCGTCGCGTGGACCGCCGGCGGGACGATCCGCTCGCCCGGTCCGCTGCCGTCGATCGGCTCGAGAATGAGGTCGAACCTCCCGTTGTCGAACGGCAGTCCGGGTGCGTCCGCGACCTTCTCCACGCGCTCGCGCAGTCCCTGCTTCTGCAGCTCGAGCACGCGATGGTGGCAGTACGGATTGTTCCCCGCGCGGTCGAACAGCGAGTGCGCCGTCCACGTGCAGCCCGCGCGGCACACGTCCGCGTAGTAGCACGTCTTGCAGAAGCCCCACAGCTCGTCGGTCGAGCGGTCGCGCGCGAAGCGCAGCTGGTCGGTCGTCTCCCAGATCTCCTCGATGGACATGTCGCGCACGTTGCCACCGGAGTAGGCGCTCGTCGCGAGCGAGGGGCAGCCTTTGATCGCGCCGTCCGCCTCGATCCCCAGTCCCGTGTGTCCCGCGGCGCAGCCCTGCCAGTGCTTCGGGTCCTCCGCCACGCGCCACTTGTGCTCGTACGGGCCGAAGTAGCCGATGTTGTTGCCGGGCTGAATGAGCACGCCGAGGTCGAGGGCCTCGTCGTAGAGATCGGAAAAGAACGGCATGAACTCCAGCAGCTTGTACGGCTGCAGGAGCAGCTCCGGATGATCGGCGGCGTTGCCCATCGCCACCGTGAGCTGCACCTGCCAGTTGCGGACGCCGAGGTCCGCGATGACGTGCAGGAGCTCCCGCAGGTGGGGCATCACCTCCGCCGTGATCTGCGTATTCACGCTGTACGGGATGTCGTATTTGCGAAGGTTCTTCAGCGCCTCGATGCAGCGGTCATACGAGCCCTTCACGCCGCGCACGCGGTCGTGCAGGTCGGGCATGCCGTCGATGGAGACGCCCGCGGACTTCAGGCCCGCCGCTTTCGCGCGGCGGACCTTGTCCTCGGTCAGCGCCAATCCACCGGTCTGCATGCTGCAGTGCATGCCGTGCTCGGTGATGGCGGCGATGATGTCCAGCCAGTCGGCGCGCATGTAAGCCTCGCCGCCGATGAGCGTGATCTCGCGCGTGCCGAGGCGCGCGCATTGGCGGATGACGTCCACGCACTCCGCCGTGGTCAGCTCGTTCGGCCGCTTCTTGCCCGCGCGCGACCCGCAGTGGCCGCACTTCAGATTGCACGCGAGCGTGATCTCCCACACTACGTGTACCGGCTTGCTGTGCGCGTAGTCGTCGTCGGTTTCGTAGCGATGGGGGAGGCGGGTCTCCATCAATGTTACTTCCCTTTCTTGAGCTTCTTCAGCGCGGCGTCGCCGGCCTTGATGGCTTTGCCGAGGTCACCGCCCTGCTCGGTGTGAGCCTGGCGTGCGACGTCGAGCAGCTTGCGGAGGCGCGCGGCGTCGCCGCGGTTGATGGCGTCGGAGATGGCCAGTGCGTAGGCAAAGATGGTCATGGCGTCCTCCTCATTTCGGGTAGAGCGGTTTCTTCGCGGCAGCCTTCTTGGCGGGGGCTTTCTTCGCGGGAGCGGCCTTCTTCGCGGGAGCGGCCTTCTTCGCAGGAGCAGCCTTCTTCGCGGGAGCGGCTTTCTTCGCGGCACCTCCGCCGCCCTTCTCCAGCTTCTTCAGCGCGGCCTCGGCAGATTTGATGGCCTTGCTCAAGTCGCCCCCCTGTTTCTCGTGGAGCTGTTTGGCCTGGTTGACGAGCGCCTCGAGCTTGCGGCCGTCGCCGCGCTCGATGGCGTCGTTGATTGCGGCACCGTAGGGTCTCATGGTCATCGGTTCGTTCTCCTTTTCACCTTTCGATTACTCTGCGTCCGTGCAGCGGGGGATCCGGGATCACGTGAGGTCGTTACATCGCTCGTCGCGCCCGATCGACGACCGGGAGCTCGACGCGCTTCTGGGAATCGTGGAGAAGGAAGACCAGCTGGACCCGATCGAGCTGGTGCTGGAGCACGGGACCGAGTCGGTCGACGCGTACGACGGATCGCCGTACGAGGTGGCGCGCGAGGCGGTGCATCGTCTCGGACCGAAGCGCGGCGACGTGCTGTACGACCTCGGCTGCGGCTACGGGCGGGTGGTGCTGTGGGCGGCGCTGGTGAGCGACGCGGAGATCCGCGGCATCGACCTCGTGGCCCAGCGGCTGGCGCCCGCGCAGCGCGCCATCCGCCGTCTCGGGCTGAAGAACGCCCGGGTGGTGCAGGGCAACGTGTTGTCGACGCGCTTCGATGACGGAACCCTCTTTTTTCTCTTCGATCCGTTCTTCCGCCCGACCATGCAGAGGGTGTCGCTGCGCCTCGCGCGCATCGCCCGCGCTCATCCGATCCGCATCGCCTCGCACTGGATGTCGAATGACTTCCTCTCGCGCCGCCGCTGGCTTCGGGAAGTCGCCGATCCGCGTGACGCGAGCGACGATCCCTACCGCCTTCGAATGTTTGCTTCTGTTCAGGTGTGATGGTACACGGGATTTCCCTACCCGAGTCGAACCAATGCCGCTGGTCCGCATCACTCTCCGCAAAGGCAAGTCCGCCGAGCTCCTTCGCGACGCGTCGAACGCCGTTCACGACGCGCTGGTCGCGACGGTGAATGTCCCGGCCGATGACAGGTTCCACAGGTGACCAAGGAGAACTGGTCCTTCGGCGGCGGCCGCGCGACGTACGCGACGTAGACGTGGCCCAACGGGTCGTTTTGAGACCATTCAATGGGATCAGATTCTGACCGTCGATCATGAAATTGACCCATCACCGCCGGACGGTTTCCAATGAAATCAACAACTTACGGATGGCATCCGGCGTGCCTTAGGGGAGCCTGTTCCCAAACTAGTGATAGGAGAGTTTTCATGCATCGTCGTTTCATCCTGGCGGCCCTTTGTGTCCTGTTCCCGGTGAGCCTCATGGCTCAGAGTCTGAAAGTAAACCCGATCGATCTTCCTGTGGATCGGCCTCTGACCGAGCAGCGCATGTGCGGCACGCACGTCTTCTCGGAAGCGGAGACGCTGGCGATCGAAGAGCAGACGGAAATGCTCATGTCCCGTCAGAGCTCGGGCGAGCGGTTCCGCATTCAGTCGAACGCGGTGACCGTCACGATCCAGACGTACGTCCACATCATCAAAAACACATCGGGAGCCGGAACCGTCACCAGCCAGATGATCGCCGACCAGATCCAGGTGCTGAACGACGCGTACAGCGGTGTCACGGGCGGCGCGAACACGCGCTTCCGCTTCCAGCTTGCGGGCACGACGACCACGGTCAACAACACCTGGTTCAACGCGGGCCTGGGCTCGTCGGCGGAAACGCAGATGAAGAACGCCCTACGGGTCGGCAATGCCGCGACGCTCAACATCTACACCACCAACGGCGGCGGCTACCTCGGCTGGGCCACGTTCCCCACCGACTACAGCAGCAAGCCGAAGCTGGACGGCGTGGTCTGCCTCTACTCCTCGCTCCCGGGCGGCAGCGCCGTGCCGTACAACGAGGGCGACACGGGCACCCATGAAGTCGGCCACTGGCTCGGCCTCTACCACACGTTCCAGGGCGGCTGCACGAAGAACAACGACTTCGTCGCCGACACGCCCGCCGAGAAAAGCTCGGCCTTCGGTTGCCCCGCCGGACGGAACACCTGCACCGGCACCAAGTGGCCGGGCAACGATCCGATCGAGAACTTCATGGACTACACCGACGACTACTGCATGTACAAGTTCACGACCGGTCAGGCCGATCGCGCCAGCTCGCTTTCCGGCACCTATCGCGGACTGTAAGATGATCTCCCGGGGCGGGCTCCCGCCCGCCCCGGCTTCGTCATGATCCTGTTCCTTCTTCTCACCATCCTCGTCAAAGCCGACGTTCCCCGTGTGACCGCGGAAGAGTTGCGCGCGAAGCTCGCCGGCGGCGAGGCGGTCGCGGTCGACGTCCGCGGCAGCGTCCCGTACGAGCTCGGACATCTCCCCGGCGCCATCTGGATGCCCCTCGGCGTGATGAGCTCACGCGTGGGGGAGCTGCCGGACGACAAGCTGATCGTGCTGTACTGCACGTGCAAGGCGGAGGAGACGAGTCTCGAAGCCGCGATACTGCTGGCGAAAGGCGGCTTCACGAACGTGGCGGTGCTGCACGGCGGCTATCCCGCGTGGACCGCTGCCGGGCTGCCGACCGAATCCCGCCGCGGGAGCGAGCTTGCTCCGCCCGCCGCGGTCTCGTGTACCGGCACGCTGCGCAAGGTGACCGGGCCCGTGACGCACTACCGCCGCCTGCGCGGCAAGACCGTGCTGACGATCGGCGGAGAGGTCATCACGGTCCGTCACCGCGGCAGCGACGATCCTTCGCGCTTCTTCCTCGTCCGCGGCACCCCGTTCGCGAACAACGACTGGAACCGCATCGAGGTGCGCAAGGGCGAAGCGCGCGAAGGAATCCAAGCCACCGCGTGGTTGTGCGCGGACGCGGAGACGATCGTCGACTGGCAGCCGTAGCGCGGGATCAATTCCCTGTCGTCGACATCACACGGGTCCGCGGCTGCAATTCGCGGACATCATCATGACCGCGATTGAGTTTTCGGGGAAAAGGGGGAAGATCTTAACGCAGTTGTGACGTCGGGGAGCGGTACCGCGTCCAAACCCAGGGCGACAAAGAGCGGTCGCCGTGTAGAATGCGCCGCGTTTCCCGGCTGTTCAGGATCGGGCGTGACCTTCGTCCTGGCTCACGCGTCTCACATCAAAACCGTGTCTCGGCAGAACTTATGACTCGAATTTTCGTCATGCTCGTGGTCCTGGCGGTCGCCGGCAGGGTCGCACGAGCGCAAACCGCGCCTGCGCAGGAGCCGCCGAAACCGCGGCCGGGCGTGATTCTCGATGCCCCGGCCCAGGGCCGCATCACCGACGCACCCAAGCCGCCGGCGCAGGCCGTGACCGGCCAGACCGTCGAGCGGTTCGAAGTGGTCGGCAACAGCTCGGTCGCCAGCGACACCATCCGCGTCTACCTCGGCATCATTCCCGGCGAGGCATACGTTCCGGAGGCCGTCCAGCGCAACTTCGCCAACCTCTGGCAGACCGGCCTCTTCGACGACATCCGCGTCGAGGTGGAGCCCGGCGACACGGGGGGCGTCGTCATCAGGGCGATCGTCCGCGAGCGCCCGCGCATCGGCTCGGTCGAGTTCCGCGGCAACAAGGAACTGAACCAGACCAAGATCAACGAAGTCCTCGAGCGCGACAAGATCGACCTCCATGTCGGCAGCACCGTCGAGCAGACGCTCGTCAAGCGCGCCGCGGAGGCCGTCAAGCGGGCGTACACCGAGGGCGGGTTCGAGGGGGTCACGGTCGACACGATCACCGAAGACCTCGGCGAGCCGGGCGAGAAGAAGATCGTCTTCGTCATCAACGAAGGCGTGAAGGCCAAGGTCGCCCAGATCGACTTCATCGGCAACGCGCGCTTCTCCGACGGCAAGCTGCGCAGCCAGATGAAAGAGGTCAAGAAGCACAATCTCGTCACCTGGGTGCGCAAGAAGAACCTCTACATCCCGTCCAAGCTGGACGAGGATCTCGAGCACATCCGGAACTTCTACCAGGACTACGGATACCAGGACGTCTCCTTCGGCGATCCGCAGGTCGTCACCACGAACAAGCGCGTGAAGGTGACGATCCCGGTGAAGGAAGGCGAGATCCACACCTTCGGCGACGTCTCGGTCGAGGGCAACACGGTCTTCACGAACGAGCAGATCATCGGCAACTGGCCGCTGAAGAAGGGCGACGTCCTCGCGCGCAAGCCGATGCAGACGCGCCTTGACGCCTTCGGCGAGGCGTACCGCCAGCGCGGTTACATCTACGCGTACGTCGACCCGGAGTACTCGGACCGCGGGAGCAACGTGGTGGATGTGAAGGTGCGGGTGTTCGAAGGCGATCAGTTCCGCCTCGGGCGCCTCGAGTTCACCGGCAACAACACCACCAAGGACAAGGTTCTCCGCCGCGAGATCTTCATCGAGGAAGGCTCCATCATGGACATGGAGACCTTCAAGCAGTCGCTCTACAAGCTGGGCCAGCTCGGCTACTACAAGGTCACGGACAATCCCGACTTCAAGGTCAACCCCGACTCGAAGACCGTGGACGTCGTGGTCAGGGGCACCGAGGAAGGGAAGAACGACATTCAGTTCGGCGGAGGCTACTCCGAGGGCGGCGGGTTCTTCGTGCAGGCGCAGTTCGCGACGCGCAACTTCCTCGGCGAAGGTGAGAACCTCTCCCTCGGCTATCAGCGCGGACGGCGCACGAACTTCTTCAGCATCTCGTACGCCGATCCCTGGTTCCTCGACACGCCGAACAGCCTGGGCATCTCGCTGTATAACCGCGAGACGATCCTGCCGGCGTCGTTCGGTTACGAGCAGCGCGGCAAGGGCGGCACGATCGCGTACGGCTATCGCCTGCACCGTTTCGACAGCTTCTCGCTGATGTACGGCTACGAGCGCTCGCGCAGCGTGTACCAGACCCAGGAGATCCTCGACCCGCAGGGCAACCTGCCGCAGCCGCTGATCTCGGACCTGAACTTCATCACGTCCACGATCGTGCCGTCGTACCGCTACGATTCGCGCGACAACGCTTTCGACACGATGCGCGGCACGCGGTTCAGCGCCAGCCTCGCGTACGCGGGCGGCCCGCTGGGCGGCTCGGTCGACATGTTCAAGCCGACGATCGGCGCGACGAAGTTCTTCCGCCTCTCGCGCAAGAGCTCGTTCAGCGCGAACGTGGAGGCGGGCTACATCTTCTCGTTCCGCGACGATTGCGCGCACCGTTACGACGAGCTGTCGAACGACGTGCCGGACCTTTGCGTCCCGACCTCGGACCGCTTCCTGGTGGGCGGCGAGTTCTCGGTGCGCGGCTTCCAGTACGGCACGCTGGGGCCGTACGAAGAGTTCCCCGGCCGCGGTCTCCGTCCGGCGGGCGGTTACAGCTACCACACATACAATTTTGAATACCTCTACAAGGTCAACGACCCGATCCGCCTCGTGCTGTTCGCGGACGCAGGCCGCGCGTACGGGTATGAGGAGACTGTCGACTTCTCCAAGCTGCGCTTCAGCGTGGGAGCGGAGATGCGGCTGTTCCTGCCGGTCTTCCAGTTCCCGCTGCGGTTCATCTACGCGATGAACCCGCAGGAGGAGTTGGGCGACGAGTTCGAAGGATTCCAGTTCACGATCGGGAATACGTTCTAAACGCCGACGGATTTAGCCGTTGTCCGACGGACCACAGAAGGAGACCTCATGAAGAAATTCCTCGTTTCGGTTGCAGTAGCCGCGCTGGCGGCGCCGATGTTTGCGCAGACGACGCCTGCGAAGGTTGCGGTGATCGACGTCAACAAGGTCCTGACGAGCTCGGCGGCCGGCAAGGTCGCTTACGAAAAGCTCAAGAAGATGCAGGACGATCGCATGGAGAGGGCCAAGGGGATGGACGAGGAGCTCAAGAAGCTCGGCTCGGACATCGAGACCAAGCGCCTGTCTCTCAGCGAAGACAAGCTCACCGAGATGCAGAAGCAGATCGCCGAGAAGCGCATCAACATGCAGCGCTACGCGCAGGACGCGGAGCGCGAGATCGGTGAGGCTCGCGACAAGGAGCTGGTGGCCCTCGAAGCGAAGATCAAGCCGGTCATCGACGGCATCGGCAAGGAAATGGGCCTGGCCGCGATCTTCAACAAGTTCGAGTCCGGCCTGGTGTACGCCTCGGACGCGATCGACATCACCGAGACGGTCATCAAGCGCTTCAACGAAGCGCAGCCAGGCGCGGCGGCCGTGAAGAAGTAACGCGCGGTTTGTCGCTGTACGCAAAGCCTCCCCTCGGGGAGGCTTTTTTACGTAGGGCGCGGCTTCAGCCCGCCTCCCGGACGGGGTGGGCGGGCTGAAGCCACGCCCTACGTTACAATCCGCCCCCGCCATGCCCGCCGTTCCCCTCTCCGAAATCGTGAGCTTCGTCTCCGGCCGCTACAGCGGCCCGGAGGTCACGATCACGGGCGTCGCACCCCTGAGCGAAGCGACAGAGACCCACATCAGCTTCCTCTCGAACCCGAAGTACGCGCCGCAGCTCGAGACCACCAGCGCCGCGGCGGTGCTGGTCGCGAACGACCTCGACGGCGACTCGCCGAAATGGATCCGCGTCGCGAATCCGTACTACGCGATGGCCACGACCGTCGCGCGCTTCTTCGCCCACCGTCCGCGGCCGATGGGCATCTCGCCGCAGGCGTCCATTGCGAAGTCGGCGAGGCTCGCCGACCACGTCGCGGTCGGCGCGTTCACGTCCATCGGCGATGACGTGGTCATCGGCGACGGCACGGTCCTCTATCCGAACGTCACCATCGAGCCGGGCGTCACCATCGGCGAGCAGACGATCGTCTATCCGCAGGTCTCCATCTATTACGGCTGCCGGATCGGCAACCGTTGCGTCATTCACAGCGGTGTCGTCATCGGCGGCGACGGCTTCGGCTTCGCCACGGACGACGCCGGCACGCACCACAAGATCCCGCAGGTGGGGATCGTGCGCATCGAGGACGACGTCGAGATCGGCGCCGGCACTACCATCGATCGCGCCGCCCTCGGCGAGACGGTCGTCGGTGAGGGCACGAAGATCGACAACCTGGTGCAGATCGGACACAACGTGCGCATCGGCAGGCGCTGCCTGCTGGTCGCGCAGGTGGGCATCGCCGGCTCGACCACCCTCGGCGACGCGGTCCAGGTCGGCGGGCAGTCGGGCTTCGCGGGGCATCTGAAGATCGGCGCCCGCGCCCGCGTCTATTCGAAGAGCGCCGTGTTCGAGGACGTGCCCGAGGGCGTGTGGGTGCGGGGCATCCCGGCAGTCAGTCAGCGCGAGTACGTGCGCCAGCAGCGAGGGAAGAAGAAATGAGTGGGATGAACATCAATGAGATCATGAAGCTCCTGCCGCATCGCTACCCGATGCTGCTGCTCGACCGTGTCCTGGAGATCTCCGAGGACGGCAAACGCATCAAGGGCCTGAAGAACGTGACGGCGAACGAGCAGTTCTTCCAGGGACACTTCCCCGGGGCGCCGGTCATGCCCGGCGTGCTGATCGTCGAGGCCATGGCCCAGTGCGCGGCGGTGCTGTTCCTCCGCGACATCGAGGACCGCGAAAAGAAGCTCTTCCTCTTCGGCGGAGTCGACAAGGCCCGCTTCCGCAAGCCCGTGCTGCCGGGCGATCAGCTCATCCTGGATTGCGAGGTCCTGCAGCGCCGGGCCGGCACCGTACGAGTACGCGGCATCGCCAGGGTCGGTGACGTGGTCGTGGCGGAAGCCGAGCTGCTGAGTGTCATGGTCAACCGCCCGGAGTGAAGCCCCATGTCTAGCATCACATCCAGCATCGCAGAGACCGCCGTGATCAGCAGCGAAGCCGTGCTCGCGCCCGACGTCACCGTCGGGCCGTACGCGATCATCGGCCCGCACGTCACCATCGGCGCCGGCACGGTCATCGGCCCGCACCTGCGGATCGAGGGGCCGGCGTCCATCGGCGAGCGCAACCGCTTCTTCGGCCAGGCGTCCATCGGCACGGAGCCGCAGGACCTGAAGTTCAAGGGCGAGAAGACCCAGCTGCGCATCGGGAACGACAACACGTTCCGCGAGTTCGTCACCATCAACCGCGGCACGACCGGCGGCGGAGGCGTGACGTCGATCGGCTCGAACAACTTCTTCATGGCCTACGCCCACATCGCGCACGACAGCCACGTCGGCGACTCGACGATCTTCGCGAACAACGCCACGCTCGCGGGCCACGTGGAGGTCGGCGACTTCTCCACCGTCGGCGCGTTCTCCGCCGTCCACCAGTTCTGCCGCGTCGGCGACCACGCGTTCATCGGCGGCGGCTCGATCTGCACGCAGGACGTGCTGCCGTTCGTGAAGACCGTCGGCAACCGCCCGGCGAAGACGTACGGCGTCAACAACATCGGCCTGGAGCGCAAGGGATTCACGAAGGAGACGATCGAAGCGCTGCAACGCGCGTATCGCATCCTCACGCGCTCGAAGATGCTCCTGCACGACGCGCTCGACAAGATCGAAACGGAATTTGGCTTCCACGCCGAGGTGCGGTACTTCGTGGAGTTCATCCGCAGCTCGAAGCGGGGCGTGATCCGATGAACAGTTTGCAGTTTGCAGTTGACAGTCGACAGGAGCGCAGCAGTGCGTCGTGGGTGGGGGCTTTCCTGCCAACTGCCAACTGCAAACTGTCAACGGAGCGAACGAAGTGAGCGTACGAGCCGGCGTCGTCGGCACCGGCTACCTCGGGCGTCTGCACGCGCGCGTGCTCACGGAGATTCCGGAGGCGGAGGTCGTCGGGTTCGTCGAGACGAACGACGCCATTGCCGCGGACGTCGAGTCGTCGCTGAAGATCAGGCGTTTCCCGACCATCGCGGCGCTGGCGAAAGAGATCGAGTGCGCGATCGTGGCCACGCCGACGACGAGCCATCACGACGTCGCGCGCGAGCTGCTCGAGGCGGGCGTCGACGTGATGATCGAGAAGCCGATCACCGCGACGGCGGCCGAGGCCAGGAGCTTGATCGAGCTCGCGGCGTCGAAACAGCGCATCATCCAGGTCGGGCACGTAGAGCGCTACAACCCGGCCATCGTGGCGATCGCGGAGATCGTACGCCCGACTCGCTTCTTCGAGGCCGAGCGCCTCGGCGTGTTCGTCCCGCGCTCGCTCGACGTCGACGTGCTCCTCGATCTGATGATTCACGACCTCAACCTCGTGCTGTCGCTGTTCCAGCAGCCGGTGGTGGAAGTGCGCGCGGTGGGCGTGCCGGTGCTCACGGACAAGGTCGACATGACCAATGTCCGCCTGGAGATGGCGAACGGCGCGGTGGCGAACCTGACCGCGAGCCGCGTATCCCAGGAGCGCGTTCGCAAGCAGCGCTTCTTCGGCGGCGATTACTACATCTCCGTCGACACGAAGGAGCAGGAAGTGAAGGGCTTCCGTCTCGTCGAGGAAAACGGGTCGCGCGTGTTGCGTCCCTTCGACCTCGGTGTGGTGCAGAAGGAGCCGCTGCGCGCGGAGAACGAAGCCTTCCTGGCCTGCGTGCGCGACCGCACCCGTCCGATCGTCTCGGGCGAGGACGGCCTCGCGGCCGTGGAGCTGGCGATGCGGGTGCGCGAGGCGATCGAGCAGTCGCTCCAGAAGTTCAGAGGATAACGATGGACGTTCAGATTGGCATCATCGGCGGCTCCGGCCTCTACGCGATGGAAGGCCTCGAGGTGTTGTACGAGCGCAGCGTGGAGACGCCGTTCGGCGCGCCGTCTGACCCGTACGTCGTCGCGGAGGCCGACGGCGTCGGCGTCGCATTCCTCGCGCGGCACGGCAAGGGCCATCGCTTTACGCCGTCCGAGGTGAACTACCGCGCGAACATCTACGGCTTTAAAGTCCTCGGCGCGCACACGATCCTCTCCGCGAGCGCGGTCGGCTCGATGAAAGAGGACTACAAGCCCACCGACATCGTCTTCCCGCACCAGTTCATCGACCGCACGCGGCATCGCGCGGACACGTTCTTCGGCAACGGGATCGTCGCTCACGTGGCATTCGCCGATCCGATCTGCGCGGGCGTGTCGTTCCTCATGGGCGAGACGGGACGCGAGGCCGGCGCGACGGTCCACATGGGCGGCACGTACATCTGCATGGAAGGGCCGCAGTTCTCGACGCGTGCGGAGTCGAACCTCTATCGCACGTGGGGCGCGGACGTCATCGGGATGACGAACCTGACCGAGGCGAAGCTGGCGCGGGAGGCGGAGCTCTGCTACGCGACGATGGCCATGGTCACGGACTACGACTGCTGGCACCCCGACCACGACGACGTCGACATCGAGCAGATCCTCGGATATCTCCGCGCGAACGCGGCCATGGCGCAGAAGATCCTCCGCACGTCGATCACGCGCGCGGCGAACCGCAAGCGCGACTGCCCGTGCGTGAACGCGCTCCAGTTCGCGCTCCTCACCGACCGCGGCGCGATCCCACCGAAGGTGAAAGACGATCTCGCGCCTCTGATCGGGAAGTACATCCCGTAGTCATCGCACCCGATAGAGCCGGATCGTCTTGCCGACGCGGCGGAATCCATAGTTGTCCGTGAGCCAGCGGAACGCGTTCTGGTCGCTGACCTGTGCCGTCACGATCTGCGTTTCGCTGAACGCATACCACCCCGGCGCGGCGATGAATGGATCGATCGTGTTCACCGGCGGCAGTCCGATGCGCCGGAGGTCGGTCGTCCCGAAGAGGTCCGCGCGTAGCTCCGTGATGCCGAGGCGGCGGCACTCGTGACTGAGGCGCAGGACGTCCTGTCCCCAGTCCAGATTGCTGTCGACCAGGATGCGCTCGGGATGCTTGCCCGCGATGGCGTTCATCCACGGCAGGTAATCGGGATGCGCGAGCGTGCTGCCGATCAGGAGCCATGCGCCGAGGGCCACCATCAGCAGCCGCGCTCGCGGCCACCAGAGCACGACCGCCGCGCCGCCCAGGACCGCCAGCGGCACATAGACCGGCAGCGCGTGCCGCACGCCGATGTTGATGTGACTGCGCATCAGCGTCGCGAGCATGAGCAGCAGGATGATGGTCACGTGTGCGCCGCGGCGACGCGTCATCCACACGCCCACAAGGGCGAGCGCGAGAAACGGCAGCGGCGTCTTCACGCCGAGAGCGACGGGGAAGTAATACCACCAGCCCCTGTCGCTGAGCTGTCCGAGGAGATATGCGCCGTGGCCTTGGCGATCGTGCATGGCGACGTTCATCAGTCCCAGAAAGAAGCGCGGCGCCGGAAGCCTGATCTTCGCGGGCCACGGTGAGCCGAGGAGCTCCGCCGCGATCTTCTCCTGATTGGGATCCAGGCGGTTCAGCCGCTGCGCTTCGAAGAAATACACGCCCCAGACGATCGTGAATGCGAGCACGTGCGCGACCGCTCCTTTCCAGAGCGGGAAGCGACGGCGCGCGATCATCATCGTGACCGCGCCGATCGCGAAGAAGAGCGGGAACGAAAACTTTGCCACCAGTCCGATGCCGATCGCGACGCCGAGCGCGATCGTGCGCGGCCAGGTCGGAGACTCGAGCCAGTAGTGCATCGCCGCCATCGCGATGGCGAAGCTTGCGGTGCCGGCCATGTCGGTCGTCGCGACGCCGCCATGCGCGAGGATCGGCGGGAGGTTCGCGAAGAGCGCGGCCGCGGCGATTCCCGCCCACGGTCCGAACAACCCGGCGGCCCAGAGATAGACGCCCACGATCGCCAGGACGACGAAGATCAGATTGCCCCGCCGCGACGCGCGCACGCCTCTCATGTAGTTCCCCGCGGACTCGTAGATCTGCGCGGGGCGCTCCCAGCCGCCCGCGTCCGGCGTGGCGTGACGCAGCGGCCACGCGATCGCGATCCGCGCGAGCGGCGGGTGCTGCAGGTCCTGTGTGTACTTGTGGCCGGTGAGGTATTCGTGCCCGGCATTCACGTGGATCGGTTCATCCCAGGTCGGGCTGAACACGCCGTGCGTCGCCGCGATCCGGACCACGGTGACGAGGCAAATCAGCGGCACGGCGAGGGCGCGGAGTTTCATTGAAAAAGTCATGCTACTCTCCGCGCCCTATGCCGATCCTCGTCGTTGGAAGTGTTGCATTCGATGCCCTGCAGACCCCGTTCGGAAAAGTGGACCGCTGCATCGGCGGCTCCGCCACGTATTTCTCCGTGGCCGCGTCGTTCTTCACGGAAGTCAGCCTCGTGGCCGTGGTCGGCGAGGACTTCACGGACGAAGACGCCGCGGTGTTCGAGGGCCGCAACATCGATACCTCGGGACTGCAGCGCGTCGACGGCGCGAAGACGTTTTTCTGGAGCGGCGAGTATGGCTACGACCTGAACGTCGCGAAGACGAAGGACACGCAGCTCAACGTCTTCGCGGACTTTGCCCCGCGGCTCAGCGAGCGGCAGAAGAAGGCAGACGTGCTGTTCCTCGCGAACATCGATCCGGAGTTGCAGTACGACGTCCTCAAGCAGGCGGAGCGTCCGCGGCTCGTGGCGCTGGACACGATGAACTACTGGATCACCTCGAAGCACGAGGCGCTCGAGCGCGTGCTGCGCGAGGTCGACCTGGCGATCATCAACGAGGCCGAGGTGCGGCAGTTCACGGGAGAGGCGAACCTCGTCAAAGGCTGCCGCCAGATCCTCGACCTCGGCCCGTCGACGCTCGTGGTGAAGCGCGGTGAGTACGGCGTGCTGATGATCACGAAGGACGCGATCTTCGCGGCGCCGGCGTATCCGCTGGAGAACGTCTTCGACCCCACCGGCGCGGGCGACACGTTCGCCGGCGGCTTCCTCGGTTACCTGGCTTCGCGTGCCGAGGTCCACGACAAAGAGCTCCGCCGCGCGATCATCTTCGGCAGCGTGCTGGCGTCGTTCACGGTGGAGAAGTTCTCGCTCGACCGGTTGCGCGAGATCACGTTGCGCGACGTGCACGAGAGGTTCGCGGATTTTCGCGCGTTGACGCACTTCGAGGACTTCGAGGCGTAGGACGGATAGGACGAATAGGACGAATAGGACCTATAAGTCCTATTCGTCCCATTCGTCCTATAAGTCCTATTTCCCGAACACCACCTCGCCGCCCACCACCGTGTACTTCACCGTTGCCTTGTACAACTCCGGCATGGCGAAGAAATCCCCTTCCACGATCGTGAAATCCGCGAGCTTGCCCACCTCGATCGTGCCGCGCGACTGCTCCTCGAACGCCGCGTACGCCGCGTCTTTCGTGAAGCCGCGCAGCGCCTCGGCGACCGTCAGCCGCTGGGACGGATACCAGCCGCCGGCCGGCCACTGCGCCTGGTCCTGGCGGGTCACCGCCGCGTAGAGGCCGAAGAACGGGTTCACGTCTTCGACCGGGAAGTCCGATCCAAGGGCGAGGCGGCCGCCGGCGTCGAGCACAGTGCGCCAGGCGTACGCACCCTTCACGCGCTCCGGGCCGAGGCGCGCCTCGGCCCAGTACATGTCCGAAGTGGCGTGCGTCGGCTGCATCGACGCGATGATGCCGCGCTCGACGAGCCGCGGCACGTCGGGAGGCGCGATGACCTGCAGGTGCTCGACGCGGAAGCGGTCACTGGCGCCGACGCCCGCGGTCGCGTACGCATCGATCACATTGCGCACGCCACGATCGCCGATCGCGTGCGTGTTGATCTGAAAGCCCGCCGCGCGGCCGCGCCTCGCAACGTTCAGGATGTGCTCCGGCTTCGCCAGCATCAGGCCGCTGTTGCCCGCATCGTCGCTGTACGGGTCCAGCAGAGCGGCGCCGCGGCTGCCGAGGGCGCCGTCGGCGTAGAGCTTCACCGAGCGGATGGTGAGACGGCCGCCGTAATCCATCAGCGGGCCGCTCGCGAACCACGTGCGCAGCAGCTCGTCGTTGTCGCCGAGCATCGCGTAGACGCGGATCGGGAAGCGCTTCTCGTCGATCAGCTCCTTCACCGCCTTGATCGTCGCGGCGTCCATGCCGGCGTCGTGCATCTCCGTCAGGCCGTTCGCCGCGATCGCCTTCGCGGCGGCGAGCACGCGCGCCTTGCGCTGCTCGTGCGTCGGCGCGGGCATGTGGTCCTCGACGAGGTCCATCGCCGCGTCGACGAACGTGCCGGTCGGATTGCCGCTCCCGTCGCGGATCACGCGCCCGCCTTCGGGAGCCTGCGTCGCGCTCGTTACCCCCGAGGCGCGGAGTCCGGCGGTGTTCGTCACGGCCGCGTGGCCGTCGACGCGTCGGAGGAACACGGGATGATCGGGGATCGCCGCATCGAGCGCGGCCGCGGTCGGGAACTCCTTCACCGGCCAGTCGTTCTGATCCCAGCCGCGGCCGACGATCCACTGGCCCTTCGGCGTCGTCGCGGCGCGTTCCTTCACTCGCGCGACCGCCTCGTCGAACGACTTCGTGCCGGTGAGGTTCACGACGTCGAGCGAGAGGCCGAGACCGTAGAGGTGGCCGTGAGCGTCGGTGAGGCCGGGAAGGATCGTGCTGTTGAGCACGGCGATCACGTTCGCGACGGGATGCGCGCGCTGGATGTCCGCGGCGGGTCCGATTTCACGGATGACTCCGCCGGTCGTGTAGACAGCGTAGTTCTGCTGTGGCGTCTGCTCGGCGCCCGTGACGACGGTGCCGCCGATGTAAATCGTACCGGTCTCTGGCATCGGAGTGCTTTCTGCCTGGTGGCTCGCCGGGGTGCAGGCGAACAGGACGGTGAAGAGTAATGCAGCGGTGAATCGCATGGCGCGGAATGCTACACGGGGAAGGGACGTTTGCGGATTGCCTCATGAAAACCGGAATTGTGATCGCGGTCACGGTCCTCGTCGCGGCGGCAGCCGGTGCCGAGGATCGCCGCTTCGTCGCGTCGTCCATTCCGGGGGCCGGACTGAAGAAGCCGGGCAAGGTCGTGATCTCGAACGACAGCCGCAGCATCACGGCGTATCGCTTCTTCGGGAACATCCGCGAGGCGCTGGTCTCGCTGCGCAGCACGCGCGTCCTCTCCACCCACGCGTTCGGCCCCGCGGTCTTCGACTCCCGCTCGAGTGCGAAGGTCCCGCTGCACCTCTCTTCCGCGATTCACGACGCGGCGCGCATGCACGGCGTCGATCCGCGCCTCGTCGCGGCCGTCGCGCGACGCGAGTCGGCGTTCAACGCCAGCATCGTGTCGCACAAAGGCGCGATCGGCATCATGCAGCTCATGCCCGCCACCGCCGAATACCTCGGCGTCCAGAACGCGTACGACGCCCGCCAGAACATCTTCGGCGGCACGCGCTACCTCCGCACGCTGCTGGACACGTTCCACGGCGATCTCGACCTCGCGCTCGCCGCGTACAACGCGGGCCCGGGCGCGGTGGAGAAGCACCACGGCGTCCCGCCGTATCGCGAGACGCGCGCCTACGTGGCGGCGGTGCGCCGCACGTACGAAGCGTCGTTGCAGTAGCGCGCTACTGCTCGGAGTACCACTCCGAGATCGCGCTCACGAGTCCGTCCCGCACGAACACGCTCGTGTGCCGCGCGCAACCGTCGCTCAGGCGGCAGATGTAGAAGTACTCCGTGTCGCCGAGGCGCTTGAGAGAAGGCTCGGGGGCGGCGGAGGCGTCGGGGCGGCCCATGATGCGGAGCACGTCCACGGTCCGCTGCCCGAGCTCCACGCCTTTGCGATGGCGGACGTCGAGCGCAACCGCGAGATCCTCCGTCCGCTTGCAGGGCGGTGTATTCGCGAGCGCGACGCGCCACGGCTTGCCTTCTTTTTTCTCGATGCCGATCAGCACGTAGCGCTCCGCGGCGACGCGATAGCAGCCTTCCTTCTTGAGACCGGGGAATTGCTGCTGCAGCGTCGCCAGCGGCGTCTCCATCAGCTCGTCGAGGTAGACAGGATCGGCGGCGGCGCCGACGGCGACCAGCAGAACCAAAACCAGAACCGCGAATCGAGCTCTCATCCTTCGCCCCACTTCAGCTTGTTGCGCAGAACGTCGAAGTAATTCTTGTCCGGTGATTGGACTAAGAGTACTCGTTCTTCGGACTTTCGTACGCACACTCGATCGCGATCGCTGATTTCCAGGCCCTCCTGGCCGTCGAGCGTGAGGTAGATGTCCTTCGCATCCGGGGTCATCAGGCCGATCTCGATGTCGAGCTCGTCCGGAAGGACGATGGGCCGGTTGGTGAGCATGTGCGGGCAGATCGGCGTGATGACGACCGCCCCCATGGTCGGATAGATGATCGGCCCGCCCGCGGAGAGGTTGTACGCGGTCGACCCTGTTGGCGTCGCGACGATCAGCCCGTCGCCGCGGAAGCTGGAGACGAACAGCCCGGCGACGCTGACGCGCATCTCGATGATGCGCGCCACGGCGCTCTTGTTGATCGTGGCGTCGTTCAGGACGCGGTAGCGCTTGCTGTCGTCGTGGTTCGGACCGCTCACGCTGACGGTGAACGTCACGCGCGGCTCGACGAAGTACTGCCCGTCCAGCACGCGGTCGAGCACGGCCGGAAACTCCTCCACCCGGATCTCGGTGAGGAAGCCGAGGGTGCCCATGTTCACGCCGAGAATGGGGACGTGCTCGGGCGCGTGCCGGGCGACGGAGAGCAGCGTTCCGTCGCCGCCGAACGTGATCAGCAGGTCGCAGTGGCGCCCGAGCTCGGGCTTCGGGTAGTGCGCGAAGTTGCCGTCGAGCTGCCCGGCGGTATCTTCGTCGAAGACGACCGTCAAGCCGCGGGCGGTGAGGTCATTCGCGATCTGCTGCGCGTACGCGATTGCGGGCGGTGCGGTGACCTTCGCGGCGATTCCGATCGTGCGCATGGATGTGGAGTCTATGACGTAACGCGATGAACGTCCTCGGGTCCGACGATGATGCGCTCGCCCGCGCGCTCCGGTCCGACGAAGAGAATGGGGTGCAGGACCTTCTCGAGAATGGCCCGCAGAGCGCGCGCGCCGAGGCGCTGCTTGAGGGCGGCCTGGGCGATGGCGAAGAGCGCCTCGCGGCTGAACTCGAGCTGGATCTGGTCGAGTGCGCAGAGGCGCTGGTACTCGGGGACCATGGCCTCGCGGGGCTCGGTGAGGATGGTGACGAGGTCCGCGGGCGACAGCTCCTGGAGCTCGACGCGCACCGGCAGGCGCCCGAGGAGCTCGGGCAGGAAGCCGTACTTCACCAGATCCTCGGACGACACTCCCTGCCGCGGCGGATCGTTGTTCTCGACGAAGCCGACGCTGCGGCCGTCGGACGTTTCCTCCATATCCGAGAACGAGCCGGCACAGATGAAGAGGATGTTGGCGATGTCGATCTCGACGTAGTCGTACTTGTTCCAGTGCGCGGTGACGTTCATGGGGACGAAGAGCTTCTCGCCTTCGAGGATCTTGAGCAGCGACTGCTGCACGCCTTCGCCGCCGATGTCGCGTTGCCCCGAGCCGGTGCGTGCGCCGCCGCTGCGCCGCGCGATCTTGTCGATCTCGTCAATGAAGACGATGCCGTTCTCCGCGGCGTCGACGTTCTGGTTGGTGGCGTAGAGCAACCGCCCGATCGCCACTTCCACGTCTTCGCCGTAGTACCCCGCCTCGGTGAACGCGGTGGCGTCGTTGTACGCGAAGGGAACGTCGAGGATCTTCGCCAGCGTGCGGGCGAGGTACGTCTTGCCGCTGCCGCTCGGCCCGATCATCAGGATGTTCGACTTGCGGATGGAGACGTCGCCGCCGAACTTCAGGTACTCGATGCGCTTGAGGTGGTTGTACGCCGCGATGGCCAGGACTTCCTTCGCGTGGCGCTGCCCGACGACGAACTGATCGATCTGCTCGAAAATGCGGCGGGGTGTGACGTGCAGGAAGCGATAGATCTCACGCTTTTCCTTCATCGGCGCCTGGCAAGAAGTATAGCGCGGCGCATTCCATAGCAAAATCTTTTGCATCCCTCCTTTTGGCGCTCGCGATTGGGACATCGCTCGAGCCGCTGAATCCAGCTAACCACTGATACATCAACACTTTGGCTGCTGCGTGCCAGTGGCGGCCCGCTTGAACTATGTCCGCCTCGAAAGGAGGTGGTGACGCGAGGAAAGAGCGATGACGCGAAACGGAAAGCAAGGTCGTAAGGACCGGAATTCGTGTGGAACAGCCAGATCAAGAAAAGCATCTCCCATCAACCCTCAACAGCACGAAAGGAGTTTAGACAGATGCGGAAGTCCCTTCAGATTCTCACTCTCGCTCTCATCCTCGCGGCGTTCGGCTCGGTCGCCATGGCCGATGACGCGGGCGCGTCCGCGGGCGTGGTCAACATCAATACGGCGGATGCCGCGCAGCTCGCGCTGCTGCCGCGCGTCGGTGAAAAGGCGGCGGAGCGGATCATCGAGTACCGCACCGAGCACGGACCGTTCAAGAAGGCCGCGGACCTGATGCAGGTGAAAGGCATCGGCGCGAAAACCTTCGAGCTGATGTCCCCCCACGTGGCCGTCTCCGGCAACACCACCCTCTCCTCCAAGGTCAAGACTCCGCGCAAGCCGCGCGCGAAATAGCCCACCTCCCCATCCTGCCCAATTTTCCCACCCGGGGCCGCCGCGCGGCGCGGCGGCCCCGATTCTTTCCTGACCTTGAAGGAGAACCTGATGGACAGACAAACCCGTGTGTCAGCTGCCGGCGCGACGAGGCGCCGTTTAGGCGCCGGAACGACGTACCACCACGCGCTCGGCTTCGTACGTCTGGATCGCGGACAGCGACGAAGCCCGCAGCATCTCGTCGGTGAACGCATCGGTGATCACGCGCCCGTCCATGTCGCGCCCGACCGGCAGTCCCGCGGCGAAGAGCAGCGTCGGGACGACGTCGATGACGTAGACGGGCTTCGGGTTCTCGCGATGCGCGGCCGCGGGTCCGCTCACGAGCACGAAGCCGTCGTCCGCGCCGGGATCGCTCCGCGACAGCTCGTTGCGCGCGAGGGCGAGCGCGTTCGCGGGGAGCTGCGGCGGCGTGACCGCGGACGGCGAGCAGATGACGAGCAGGTGATCGGGATACGTGCGCGCGACTTCGCCGAGGGCGCGGTCCAGCTGCTGCGCGTAGGCACGCAAGGCGTCGCCTTTGATCGTGCCGCGCGGCGGCAGCTCGTTGAGATAGATGTGCAATGCGCGCTGCGCGGCCGAGAAGCCTTCGACGGCGACGGCTGTGAACGCGGAGTGGCCGTCGATGTTCGTGAGGCCGCCCAGGTCACTCGCGAGCGCGCCGAGGATCGCGGGCTTCACGGCGCCCGTGGCGTTGAAACGGCTCGCGACGCTGTCCAGCGGCGGCGCGGCCAGCTTCGGCGTCTGGACCGAGGGCCAGAGCAGCACACGCGAGGTGAGCTGCAGGCGCTCGAACAGCGTCCACACCGGGAGCGCGACTCCCGAGGGAAGGGGGGCGGAGATCCGTTCGACAGGCGGGATCAGGCCCCAGGTGCTGAAGCCCACGCCGTACGGCAGGAGCAGGAACGGCTCGTCGCGATTGAGCGGCGTGCGGTACGAGAAGCGGCCTGTGACCTGGTGCCGGTAGGGCAGCTTGCCGGTCGCGAGCGAGGCCCACAGCGAGTTGGGGTGCGTCGTGCGGAACGGCTCGAGGCGCGTGAAGTACGCGGTCTCGGTCGCGCGCTCGAAGAACGGCAGCAGTCCCTCGCCGTTCATCGTCACGATCCAGTCGTGCGGGAGGTTGCGAATCGCGACGAGGATCACGGGACGGTGGCCGGCGACGGCGCCGATGGTCGCTACAACTACGCCTTTCTGTTCCCGACGATAGCTCTCCCGTCGCTGGTAGAGGAAGACGGAGGAGACTGCGATGAGCACGACGCCCCCGATGAAAATCGCGCGCGACGTGCGCCGGTCCGCATTCCGTTGCAGCACCCACAGCGCGAGCAGCACGAACGCCGTGAGGGTGATGGCGTTCGTCGCCTTCGAGAGGATGCGCACCGCGCCGCGCGGCAGGTAGATCTGCACCAGGTTCAGGTGCATCCAGTAGATGAACGAGGAGAAGAACGCGGCAAAGACCACGAAGCCGAAGCCGTGCGTGCGGTAGGTGTCGGCGCGGCCGAACAGGCGCACGCGCAGGAGGCGCAGGCCGTACAGCGCGCTGCCGAAGAGCAGCCCGCAGATCAGGCCGTAGACCAGCGTGACCGTCGAGAGGCGCAGCGGGGTGATGTCCACCTGCGGGTTCAGGAAATACAGCAGATGGGCCATGTACAGCCCGAAGATCGCACCGGCGAGGATGCGTTTGAGGTAAGCCCAGCGGATCTGCATCGGTCGGAGGAGGCGTCATGCTGACCGCCGCCGCTCTCCGACAATATACCGGCGAGGAGGGCGCCCTCGACCTTCTCCGCGCTCTCGGCTATCCGGTCGCGCCCGTCGACGTCGACGCGCACGAGTGGCGCCGGGGCGGCGTGAGCATCCCCTGGAACGGGGAGGGACGCCTTCGTCTGATCTCCCGCCTGCGCCACTTCGATCTCTTCCTGCTGCACGGAAACGTGCGTGAAGAATGGATCGCCGAATTCATGCGCAGCTACCGCGACTACAATATCGTCACGAAATCAGCGCTGATTTATTGCGCTGATGAATCGCTTTCGGTATTCGATCTCTCCCGGGACCGCGCGCTGCGCCGGCTGGACGTCGATCTCGCGAATCCTACGACGCACGCCATCGACCGGCTGAATCTTCTGGCCCGGCCTGTCGACCTGATGACGGACGACTCGCTGCCGCGCATCTTCGACCGTGCGCTCGACCGCGAGCAGGTTACGCGGGAGTTCTTCCAGCGCTTCCGTGCCGCGGTGCAGGACGTGGCGGCGGAGCTCGCGAAAGCGTTTCCGGCTGAAGAGAAGGCGGCGACGGACGGGCAGGCGCTCTTGATCCTGTCACGGCTGCTGTTCCTCTCCTTCGTCCAGGAGAAAGGCTGGCTCGGCGGCGAGCGGCGTTTCCTCATCGACCGGCTGGAGCACGAGATCCGGCGCGAGCGCGAGTTCTTCTCCGGCGTGCTACTGCCGTTGTTCTTCGGCTGCCTGAACACGCCCCTCCACGAGCGGTCGCTGGCCGCGCGGAAGCTCGGGCAGGTGCCGTACCTCAACGGCGGTCTGTTCGAGCCGTCGCCGTTCGAGCAGCGGCATCCGGAGATGCACCTGCCCAATGCGCTCATGCAGCGCGTTCTGGAGGAGGTCTTCGAGCGGTTCGATTTCCGGATCGACGAAACAAACGCTGCCGGCACGCACATCGATCCCGAGATGCTGGGCCGCGTGTTCGAATCGCTCATGGCCAGCGACGAGCGCGCCGCGAGCGGGAGCTTCTACACGCCGAAGGAGGTCGTGGATGTGCTGACCGAGCGGGCGATCACCGAATGGCTCGGCGATGGAGGCATCGAGAAGCTCGAGCGCATCACGGTCCTCGATCCCGCCTGCGGTTCCGGCGCTTTCCTCCTCTCCGCCCTCGGCGTCATCGAGCGGCTCTGGCGCGCGCGGACGAACGACGTCCCGTGCGACCTGCGCCGCCGCATCATCGCCAACTCGTTGTACGGCGTCGACCTGAAACCGGAGGCCGTGCGCCTCTGCGAGCTGCGCCTGTGGCTGGCGATCGTCTCGGGGAGCGAGGCCACGGTCGACGAGGTCGAGCCGCTGCCGAACCTCGACCGCAACATCCTTCAGGGCAACTCGCTCCTCAGCCCGACGGACTTTCTCGGCGACGCGCGCATGGACATCTACGTCGACTGGGTGGCGGCGCTGCACGCGCAGCGCGATCTCCTCCAGCGCTACCGCGCCGCGCCGTTCTCACAGCGGCCGGCGCTCTATCGCGTCATTCGCGGCAACGATCAGCGCCTCGCCTCGGAGCTCCTCGCCCGCACCATCGACGTCAGCGAAGCGGAGCTGGTCCACGAGTCGGCGCCCCAGAAAGACCTCTTCGGCCGCGCCGCGCCGGTCGACGAGGAGCGCTGCCGCGAGCTGCAACATCGTATTGTCGACGCACAGAAGATGCTCGACCTGGTCGAGCAGGGGTCGCTCGATTTCTTCTCCTTCGACGTGCACTTCGCCCCGGTGATGGCGCACGGCGGCTTCGACGTGGTCGTCGGAAACCCGCCGTGGGTGCGCAACGCGCGCATCGAGCCGCGCGCGAAGAAGATGCTCACGGAGCGCTACGCGCTCTTCCGCGCACATCGCGACGGTGCGGCATTCCACCAGCCGGACCTGTCGGTGGCCTTCTTCGAGCGCGCGATGCAGCTCGCGTCGCCGGACGGCATGGTCGCGCTGCTCATGCCGGCGAAGATCCTCAGCGCGGCCTACGCGGCCCCGCTGCGGCGCATGGCGAACGGACACGTGATCGCCGTCCACGACTGGAGCGACGACCCGCGCCGCAGGAAGTGGTTCGAGGCCGACACCTTTCCTCTCGGCATTGTCCTGCAGCGTGCGGCGGACCGCAGCCCATCGCCGGTCACGGTGATCGGATCCGAATGGTCGATCCTGCCGCGCGACGTCGCGGACATCCTCCAGCGGCTGCGCGAGAAGCATCGTCCGCTCGCCGAGGTGTTGCATCGGAAGCCGTTCATGGGAGTGAAGACCGGCGACAACCGCAGCTTCTTTCTCGACGAGGAGACCATTCGCAAGCTGCGTATCCCGTTCGACGCATTGTGCCGTTGCGTGCGCGGCCGCGATCTCCGGCGCTGGAGCGTCGGCGAGTCGCAGTGGATGCTTTGGCCGCCGCGCGGCGGCTGGCGCAATCCGCCGAAGTGGCTGGAGAAGCTTGCCGCAGCGCGGGGCCTGAATCCGGCGGATTTCCGCCTGAGCTTCGTGCGGCCCGAGCACGTCGGGATCAAGGTCGCGTGGAAGGACCTCTCGCGCGGACTCTGCGCGGCGGTGCTGCCGGACGTCGTCCACGTACACGATCAGCCCGTGCCGTTGGTTCCGAATCAGACGCTGTACGCGATCGACGCGGTGTCGCTCGACGAGGCCTATCTCATCGCCGCGATCCTGAACTCGACGGTCGCCGGTGCGCTGCTGGTGAGCGTCGCGGAGCGTGCGAAGGACGCGCACTTCCGCTACTTCGGCCGCACCGTCGCTGCGCTGCCGTGGCCGGAAGTGCGTGAGGAGCGGGAGTGGCTGGTGCGCTTCGCGCGGCGTGCGCACCGCGGCCTGGACGTCGCGAAGCATCTCGACGCGGTCGTGGCGCACCTGTACGGGGTGTCCCCGGAGGAGCTGGAAACGCTGCGCGCGTATCTCGACCGGAGACTCGATGCTCGCCGCGCATCAGACTGACGCCGTCGCGCGCGTGCTCGAGCTCCTCGAGACGCGCCGCGGCGCCATCCTGGCGGACGACGTCGGCCTCGGCAAATCGTTCGTGGCCACGGAGGTCATGCGGCATTTCGAGCATGTCGATCTGATCGTGCCCGCGGCGCTGGTCGCACAGTGGCGAAGGACGCTCCGCGATTTCGACGTCCGCGCGAACGTGGTCACGCACGACGGCATCGTCCGCGATCCGTTTTTCGCCGAGGCGCGGGAGCGGGTGGTGGTCGTGGACGAGGCGCACGCGTTCCGCAACCCGCGCACGCAGCGCTACGCCGCGCTCGCGCGACGCACGACGGGCGCGTGTGTGCTGCTCGTCACCGCCACGCCGGTCTGCAACGGCGTCGGCGATCTCGAAGCGCTCGTGCGGCTCATCGCGCGGGACGATCTGCTGCGCGACGCGGGCGTGCCGTCGATCGACCATGCCTTCGCGACGCGTGACCGCGAGCTGATCGCGGCGACCGTCGCCGCGCTCGTGATCCGCCGCGGCCGCAGCGTGCTCCCGGCCGCGCTGCAGTTCGGCGAGCTCGAACGGCGCGTCGTACGGCATCCCGTGCTTCGCGCGCCGGGCATCGACGAGCTGCGGTTTCCGCTCGTCGGCGAGAGCGCGATCCTGCGGCGGTTCCTGTGGCGCAGGCTCGAATCCAGCGAAGCCGCGCTCCTCGAATCGCTGCGGCGACAGCACCGGTTCTACGAGCGCGCGCTCGCGGCCGTCGCTGCCGGGCGCACGCTTCCGAAGCGTGACTATCGCGCCGCGTTTGCGCACGAGGAGGATCGCGACGCGTTCCAGGAAGTCCTCTTCTGGGATCTCTTCGCGCCGCCCGGGGATGCCGATCCGGGGGCGATCCGGGAGGAGATTGCGCGCATCGACGCGCTCGCTCTTTGCGCGCGCGATTCGCCGAACGTGAAACGCACGCTGCTCCTCGGCCTCCTGACGGGCGAGCCGGTCCTGATTTTTACCGGCTCCGCCGCCACCGCGCGCGATCTCCACGCCGCGATCAAGGGCTCCGGGCTCGTCACCGCGCGCGAGCGCTCCCGCGACGCCGTGCTGAACGCCTTCCTCGCGGGACGCGTCAACGTCGTCGTCTCCACGGACCTGGCCGCCGAGGGACTGAACCTGCAGCGGGCGGCGACGGTGATCCACTACGACATCCCCTGGAACCCCGTGAAGCTCGACCAGCGCAATGGCCGCGCGCACCGCATCGGTCAGGAAAGGGACACGGTGAAGGCGATCTACTTCCTGCCGGAAACGCGCGAAACGAGGATCGTGGAGACGGTCGCCAGAAAGAACCGCGTGCGGCGACGAGTCTTGCAGCCTGGGCATGGGTCGCGAGCAACGGGCAACCAACGCTTCGCCCGCGCGTCACAAAGGAGGCCGCGATCACGCGGCTGAAAGTTAGGGTGCCCGAAACGTTGATGCGCCGCCACAAAGCCGGATTGGAGTTGTTGATCGAGGAAATGAGCCGCGAGCTCCTCGACGACGCGCGGATTGGGTACCTGATGGCGATGGCGGAGTGTGAGCAAACGTAGGGCGTGGCTTCAGCCCGCCTCCCCCGGGCGGGCTGAAGCCACGCCCTCTGATCCGCTCGCAGGAATTAGAATGCCACCCGTGAACCTGCTCATCGTCGACGACGAGGCATCCCTTCGCGACTTCCTCAGCATCGTGTTCGAGGAAGAGGGATGGCACGTCGACACCGCCGCCACCCTTGGCGAAGCGCACGCGGCCATCCAGCGCCGCGAGCCGGACGTGGTCCTCTGCGACCTCATGCTCCCCGACGGCTCCGGCATCGACCTCGTCCGCGAGGTCAAGACCCTGACGCCCTCCATGGTCTTCGTGATGATCACCGCCCACACCTCGACGCGCTCCGCCGTCGAGGCCCTCAAGGCCGGCGCGGTCGACTACATCGCCAAGCCGTTCGACATCGAAGAGCTGAAGATCGTCGTCCGCAAAGCGGTTGAGCGGAAGGAGCTGGAGGACGAGAACCTCCACCTCCGCACCGCCCTCGAAGAGCGCTTCACCTTCGCCAACATCCTCGGCAAGTCCGCGAAGATGCAGGAGATCTTCTCCATCGTCCAGCGCATCGCCAAGACGATGTCGACGGTCCTGATCTCCGGCGAGAGCGGTACGGGCAAGGAGCTGATCGCCCGCGCGATTCACTACAACTCCGACCGCCGCGGGAAGTTCGTCTCCATCAACTGCGGCGCGCTGCCGGAGACGCTCCTCGAATCCGAGCTGTTCGGCCACGAGCGCGGCGCGTTCACCGGAGCCGTGCGCGACAAGCGCGGCCTCTTCCACGAGGCCGACCGCGGCACGATCTTCCTCGACGAGATCGGCGAGACGTCCACGGCGATGCAGATCAAGCTCCTGCGCGTGCTGCAGGATCGCCAGGTGCGCAAGGTCGGATCCAACGTCGAGGCGGCGGTCGACGTGCGCGTGATCGCGGCGACGAACCGCGATCTCACGGAGTCGATCCGCGAGGGGTCGTTTCGCGAGGACCTCTTCTATCGCATCAACGTCATCCCGATCACGCTGCCGCCGCTGCGGCACCGGCGCGAGGACATCCCGCTGCTGGTCGAGCACTTCATCGAGAAGTTCTGCACGCGCATGGGCGTGCCGCGGAAGCGCATCTCCTCCGACGCCATGCGCGCGATCGAGAAGTATCACTGGCCGGGGAACGTCCGCGAGCTGGAGAACGTCGTCGAGCGCATGATCGCGCTCGAGGCCTCGGAAGTCCTCACCACGAAGTCGCTCCCCGAGCACGTCCTCCTCGGCGGCCGCATTCCGGACGCGACGTTCGAGCTGCCGCCCGAGGGGATCTCACTGCAGGACCACCTCGAGGCGATCGGGAAGATCTTCATGCTCAAGGCGCTCGAGCGCTCGGGCGGCGTGCAGACCCAGGCGGCGGAACTGCTGCGGATGTCGTTCCGCTCGTTCCGCTACTACGCGAAAAAGTACGGGCTCATCACGCGCGACCGCGATGGGGAGCCCGAGGTGGTGGAGGTGGAGGAGAAATGAGGGTGCTGCTCGCCATGCTGCTCGTCATCGGTTGTTCGAGTCCCGCCCCGGCGCCCGCGCCGCCGGCGACCGAAACCGCCAACCGCCAACCCATCGACTCCGCTCAGGGCGGGCCGCCAACCGCCAACCCCGGCCCCCGCGTGATCTTCCCCGACGGCTTCGTCGTCAGCGTCGAGATCGCCGCGGACAACGAGATGCGTGCCCAGGGACTCATGTTTCGCGACCACATCGATCCGGGCAAAGGAATGCTCTTCCTCTTCCCCGAGGACGGCGTCGTGTCGTTCTGGATGAAGAACACCCGCATCCCGCTGGACATGATCTGGATCGACTCCGGCCGCCGTGTGGTGGGGATCAAGGAGAACGTCCCGCCGTGCAAAGTCGCGGATTGTCCGAGCTACGGTCCGGGCGTCGTCGCGCGGTACGTGCTCGAAGTCGGCGCCGGCGAGGCCGCGAAGCACCAGCTGAAAGTGGGCGATCCGTTGCAGTTCATCGACACCGACGTCGAGGCGCGCTGAAATTTCGACGCGGGGATCTTTCTTCCGATTCACAGAGCCATGGCCCGGTCCCGAGGCGAGAAACTTCGCAGAAGTCAGAACCTCCGTAGCGTCTTCGTGCTGCTGTTCCTGAACATCGCGTTCTACCTGCTCGAGCACCAGGATCCGGAGAAGTTCGCCTCCCTGTTCCGCTTCGACTGGAACGCCGTGCTGCACGGCGAAGTGTGGCGCGTCGTCACGTGGCAGTTCACGCAGGCCGGCAGCGGATGGCTCGAAACGCTGGCGCTCTTCGTGACGCTGCTCCTCCTCTACATGATGGGTACCGCGGTCGAGGAGGAGTGGGGGACGCGGCATTTCGCATCGTTGTTCGCGCTCTCGACTCTCGCCTCCGCGGGAGTGGCCGCATGGCTCGGCATTCCGATCCTCGGCACCTACTTTGTCTACTACACGCTGCTGTTCGTCTACGCTGCGATGTTTCCGCACCACACGCTCTATCTGTTCGCCGTGATTCCCGTCCGTTTCCGTCTGATCGCCCTCATCTCGTTCCTGGCGCTGCTGTTCGGCGTGTTCCGCGGCGGCACGGCGAACATTGCGGCCCTCGCGGGCGCAGCGGTTGGTTTCCTGTACTTCCTGACGCTGCGCGTGCGCATCGTGATCGTCACGGCCACCCAGCAGACGCCTCCGGCCGTGGCCGTGCCGCGCATCGACACGACCGCGCTGCAGAACGCAGCCCGCTTCGCGGCGATGAAGCAGGCCGTTGCGTCGGGATCGGCGTCCGAGCTGGAGCGGCTGATCGCGCAATGCGACCGCGACGCCGTGCCGAACGTGAATATCTGCCCACCGGCGGACTTCAAGCCCGACGCGACCGCCGGCTACTGCATTCGCTGTGAGGGATTCGCGGAGTGCTCCGCGCGGCACCTACGAGCCCGGCTCGCCACCACCGCTGCCGCCAGCTCCGCCACCGCTGCCGCCCCGGCGGCGTCGCCGGAACCTGCGCCGCTTGTTTGACGGCGCCGCGCTTTCGGCTGCGCCCTCGGCGCCTTCCGGCCGCGGTGCCCGCTCGGGACGCGGCTCACGCTGTTCACGGGGTTCCCGAGGCTCCCGAGGCGGACGCTCCGGTCTCGGCTGCTGTTGCTGTTGTTGCTGCTGCGGCGGACGCTCGCCGGTCTGCTGCGGCTGACCCGCGGCGCCGCGGCCGCGGCGCCGTTTGCGCCGGTTGCGGGTTCCCTGCGCTTCGCTTGGCGCTCCCGGCGTCAGCTGCTGCGGCGGACGCTGCTGTTGTCCTTGCGGACGGTCCGGACGCGGGCCTCGCGGTTGCTGTTGCTGCTGCGGTTTTCCGCTCTGCTGCTTCTGCTGTCCCGGACGCTGGCGGTCGCGTGGACGCTGGCCGTCGCGCGCCTGTTGTGGCTGCTGGGGCCGCTCGTCCTTCCGCGCCGGTTTCTTGCCGGTGCGCTGCTCGAAATCGCGCAGTTTCTTGTCCATGTACCGCGACGCCTGCCGCTCATGCTTGAGGCGCAGCTCGTCGTGCCCGCAGTACGGGCAGCGCTTCCATCCCTCGGGATAGGTTTTCTTACAGGCGGAGCAAAGGACACTTTTCGGGAGCGGCATCGTTGAAATCGGCGCGCATTGTACACTTCGGCCCATTAAGGAGAGCATGGACGAAGCCCGCCGCCGGACGCTGCTGACGCTGATCCATCTGGCCGAGGAAAACTCGCCCAGCGCCTGCTGGGACGACCGCCGGGCCATGGAACTGCTGCGCAGGGAAGCGACCGCCGGCGAACTGCGTGAGCTCGGGATGGACGAGCAATTGATTGCCCACGTCTTTGCGGAGGAGCATGCCA
Source organism: uncultured Acidobacteriota bacterium (assembly GCA_963821585.1). GTDB lineage: Bacteria > Acidobacteriota > Thermoanaerobaculia > Gp7-AA8 > Gp7-AA8 > QHVT01. Next base: position 788,278 of record CAWGEI010000004.1, on the reverse strand, counting down.
GGTAAGTACACCGTCCGCGTCGAGGCCCGTTTCGAGTCCGCCCACTACCTGCGCGAGTACCGCGGCATCTCCGAGCCCCTCCACGGCCACTCGTACAAAGTCGAGGCGGATCTCGCCGGCCGCGGAGGCGGCGTCGATTCCGACGCCATCGCCGTCGACTTCGTCAGCGCGAAGCGCAAGCTCGAGCAGCTCGCGAAGCAGCTCGACTACACCTGCATCAACGACGTCCCGCCGTTCACCGGGATCAACCCCAGCGCGGAGAACATCGCCGAATGGTTTGCGCGCGAGCTCCAGGCCGCGGTGCAGGACGAAGACGCCGTCGTCGTCGCCGTGACCATCTGGGAGGGGCCGGTCAACTCCGTCACGTACACGCCATGAACAAGATTCCGAACCACACCGCGCTGAAGGAATGGTCGACTGTCGTCGAGGCACTCGGGCGCGGCGAGCAGGTGATCCTCGTCCGCAAAGGCGGCATCGCCGATCCGGCGTTCGGCGTCGAGGCGGAGCGCTTCTACCTCTACCCGACCTACTTCCATCAGGGCGAGTCCGAGGCTCGGCCGGGCGTGACCATCACGCACTGGTGCGAGGTCGTGCAGACCTGGAGCGTGCGCGACTTCGACGTACTGCAGCGCCTCCAGCCGCTCGTCGACCTGCCCGCGGAGACGCTCGAAGCGCGCTTCCGCTTCCGTCCCGATCAGGCCCTGTACGTCATCGCCCTGCGGACGTGGGCGCTCGCGGCGCCGGCCGAGGTGCGGTATCGCGATGAGTACGGAGGATGCAGGAGCTGGATCAGCGTCGACGACGAGATCGACATCGAGGGCTCGACGCCGGTCCTCGGCGACGCGGAGCTGCGGGCGAAGATCGAGAACGTAGAGTTGACAGTCGGCAGTTTGCAGTCGACAGGAGCATGAGGACAGACCAGCGACTCTCTCTCCTGTCAACTGCCAACTGTCAACTGCGAACTGAACCATGATCGCCATCCTCTTCATCGTCATCGCCGGCGGCGCGCTCGCGGTCTTCGTGATCGCTGCGATGGCCATCGCCACGCGCGAGCACGAGAAGAGCGAGATCACCATGGCCGCGCCCCAGCGCGACACCGTCGCGGCGTCGCTGCTGTACCACGTGGTCGCCGCCGGGGGCGGGGGAGAAGAGGAGGCGTTACGGCAGGTGCGCCGGGGGTCGGGGATCGCGGCACCCATCACCCGCGGCATCGACATGGCGAACTGGGCGGACAGTTATGCCCGGATGTCCTCGCCTCAGCAGCGACGCGAGCTGCTGGAGGTGGCGGTCCAGCTCGTCGCGGCGCACAGTCCCGTTCCCGTCCGGCAGTATGCCGCCCTGCTCGACCTCAGCTTCGGCCTGGGGTTCCAGACCGATGCCCTCGCGAAGCTGCGCGAGCTCTACGGCTTCGACTACGTCGACCACGCGAAGGCCGGCCGTCCGCGCGGTGCCGACCGTGAGCCGCTCTTCGAGCGGAAGCCGCAGGCAAAGGCCGACCTTCTGCGCGTCCTGGGCCTCGAAGCCACACCGACGCGGGAGGAACTGAGCGCCGCGTACAAGCGTCTCGTGACTCAGCACCACCCTGACCGCTATCATGGTGCGACAGCCGAGGCGCAGAGCGCAGCGTCGGCGCGATTCATCGAAATCACGCGAGCCTACGAAGAGCTCTTGCGCACGTTCGCCTGACTGTGTACAATCCGCCGGTTTGCGGGAATACAGGCTGTTCACTGGATGTTCACAGCCGGCCTACCAGCATTTCCCTCAGTAGACCTTAGTATTAATCACTGGAAAGCCGCTTTCGCGGACGCACGTGTCCGTCAACGATGACGGACGCCGGCACTTCGACGCGAAAACGGTCGGATTGAACCGGCCGCGGCTTCGTCACGTAAACCGAAGTAACACAACCGCTTCGGGAAAACGTGTCGCGCTGGGAGTAACTATTTTATTTGCCGAGGCATCTAATGGTGCATGCGGCACGAAGGTTGAAGTTTTGGCGGTTGTGCCACTGGGAGAGATCATGAAGAGCGCGGAAGTCTACACACACGAACAGGGCTGGGATTTCGAGCAGGCAGCGATGCCCTACGTCGACTCCCTGTACAACACCGCCTACCGCATGACGCGGAACTCGGAAGATGCCGAGGACCTCGTGCAGGAGACGTATCTCAAGGCGTACAAGTACTACGACAAATTCGAAGAGGGGACGAACTTCAAGGCGTGGCTCTTCAAGATCATGAAGAACACGTTCATCAACAACTACCGGAAGAAGAAGCTCACCCCTCACAAGATCGACTTCTCGGAGATCGAAGAGTCGTACGAGCGCGTCATCCAGAAGAACGCACCCGACCTCATCCGTGACCCGGAGAGCGAGATCTTCCAGGACATGATGGATGCCGACGTCAAGCGTGCGCTCGACTCGCTCCCTCATGACTACAAGATGGTCGTGCTGCTCGCGGACATCGAAGGCTTCTCCTACAAGGAGATCGCTGAGATCCTGGACTGCCCGGTCGGAACCGTGATGTCGCGCCTGTACCGCGGACGGAAGATGCTTGAGCGCACCCTGCTCGACTACGCCCGCAAGTACGGCTACATCCGCGGCGAGGCCGAGCCGGCCAAGATGCGCTCGCGCAAGGACGAGACGAAGGGCCGCAAGAAGAAGGACGACGGCAAGCCCGAGGAGGGCGAGGTCGCCGAGCCGGACGACAACGAGGAAGAGATCCTCTTCGCCGGCGAAGAGGAAGAGGACTTCGAGTTCGAAGTCGAAGAAGAGGAAGAAGAGCAGTTCGAAGTCGAGTAAACATAGGACGGGCTTCAGCCCGTCCAGGTTGGAAAACGCAAGGGCGGCCGAAAGGCCGCCCTTGCTGTTTCTGGCCGATCCGTTGCAGTAAGGCTGGACGCGGAATTCACAAAACTGCAACGGAGTTCCGAGTCAGTGCGAGTCGTCACCCTATATGTCCAACGGAAGGAACTGCAGCGATGCTTTGTGACGATGTGAAACGCGTCATCTACTTTTTTCTCGATGGTTCCCTGGGCGATCAGAAACGGCAGAACATCGAGATCCACATCCACGACTGCCCCGGCTGCGAGACGCGCGTCACCATCCAGCGCCGCCTTCGCGGTTTCTTCCGATCGCGCCTCAGTCCCGTAGCCGCACCCGAGACTCTGCGCATCCGTGTCGTCCAGTCGTTGCGCGCGGCGCAGTGAGCAGTGCCGATCATCCTCGTCTCCAGCAATCCCAACAAAGGCATCGAAGCCGAGCGCATCCTCGGCATGCCGGTCCTCCGCGTCGCGCTGGCGCTGCCGGAGATTCAGGCCGCGACGGTCGAGGACGTCACCCGCTACAAGCTCGAGGTCGCACGCACGAAGGGCTACTCACGGCTCATCGTCGAGGACGTCTCTCTCGGCTTCGACGAGCTCGGCAACTTTCCGGGACCGTACGTGCGCTGGCTGCTCGAGGCCGCCGGCGGCAAGGGACTCGCGGCGATTGCCTACGCGCTCAACAATCGCGCGGCGAAAGCGCAGTGTTGCGTCGGCTACTGGAACGGCACCAGTGTCCAGATCTTTCTCGGCGAAGTCACGGGCGACATCCTCGTGCAGCCGCGCGGCGCGCGCCACTTCGGCTGGGACGCCTGGTTCCAGCCGCGCGAGTCGCAGAAGACCTTCGCGGAGATGACCGACGACGAGAAGGACGCGGTCTCCCATCGCGGCCGCGCGTACCGCTTGCTGGCCGAAGCTCTCCGGAAAGAAGGACGGGAGTGAACGGGAAACCGGACACGTCCTGTTTCGGATCTGACACCGGCCTCTGCAAACTCTTCCCGTAAACCTCACGTATAGCAGTATGTTGACGGCAGCTGACGAATCGATGCCAACTGGCAGGACCCTTGAAGTATCCCGGTGCGAACGGAAAGGACAGCCTATGTGGGTCTTCGACGGAGAGGAATGGACGCAGGACGACGGCAGCATCGGGGGACCGAGCAAGCCCGACACGAAGCGGCCGCGGTACGACGAGAAGATGCCTGAGCTTCAGGTCATCGAAGTCGAGATCGTACCGGTGCCGTCGAGACACAACCCGATTACGCCGTTCCCGCTGCCCTGACGCACGCGCAATTACACACAACCCCGGGCCGCACGTCTCGAACGTGCGGCCCGTTGTGTTTTTAACGCTCTCGCGAGGCCGGGTTCCTCGCGAGAGCGGGCCGGCAAGGTGCCGGCGAAACGGCCGGCGGGCCGCCGGCCCTACTGGCAATGCCGCGTGAGGAAGTCGCGCACGATCGGCTCGATCGAGTCCTCCGCGACGTTGAAGATGCGGTCCGCGTGGTAGTTCCCCTCGATCTCGAGCAGGTGGAGCTCCTTCGGCTCGTGCGCCGTTTCGTACAGCGCGACCGAGTGGCGGTGGCCGATCAGCCAGTCGTTCTTCACGTGAATGAAGCAGAGCGGCACGTGGACGTCCTTGATGTCCTCGAGCGCGCTGAGCTTCGCGATCTTGCGGATGTTCCACACGAACTTAGGCGTGCGCAGCGCCTGGGAGAGCGCGATGTGCCGGTGCATCGTGAAGGGGTTCAACCGCGGCGTGATCATCGAGAAGTCGGCGACCGAGGAGATCAGGAGGATCGACGAGACCGGCAGCTCGGGGTGGCGCGCAACCGCGGAGATCGCGATCGCGCCGCCATAGGAGAAGCCGATCAGCATGAGCGATCCGATCGTGGGCACGTTCTGCAGCACGTCGCGAATCACGGCCGTAACGTCGTGCTGCTCGTGCTGGTTGAACCCGTACGTTCCCTCGCTGTCGCCGTGGCCGCGAGGGTCCATGACGATGGCCCGGTAGCCCTGCGCGACGACGTAGTGCGCGAGACGAACCATCGACACGTGACGGCGGTCGCGCCAGAACCCGGGGACGACGATGACGGCAGACGGGGAGGGGGCGTCGTACACGTCGTAATGGATCTTCGTCCCGTCGAACGACACCGTTTGCAGGTGTACAGGTTCCAGAGTTGAGTGTACTTCCATCAAACTGCTGCTTGACATTGTCCCGTCCGTCCCTATCATAGCGCCGGGTGAAGGTGCGCCGTGTGCGCCTTTACGCATCCCCTAATCCTAAGTCCGATATTCGCGTCCATACGCGTCCAGGTTTCTAACGACACGCAAAGTGAGGTGAGTCGGGCACCCTAAAGTTCAATTTGTTCAGCTGATCGTTCCCGTAAAACAAGAGATCAGATCACCAGATCTGAAAAGAAGGAGAAATACCGCAATGAAGAAGTCTCTGATTCTCACCCTGGTCGCCCTGCTCGTCGTCTCGATGCTCGCCGTTGGCTGCAAGAAGGAAGAGGCCGTGACGGACACCGCCGCGACCGACACCACGATGACCAGCACCGACACCGCGATGACCGACACGATGGCCACCGACACGATGGCTACCGACACGACCACGATGTCGACCACCGACACGATGTCCACGGACGCGACGTCCACGACGACGACCGAGACGTCGTCGACGACCGTCACGACCACGACCTAGTTTTTCTCTTCGAAATGGCACAGACGCCCCGCTTCGGCGGGGCGTTTTGCATTCTGGCACCCGTCGTGCTCTTCCTCCGCCAACTGGTTTTCCCCGTGTGGGTTCCCTGAACGAAAAACGGCAAGGAGGTGACGCCGGCACTCAGAGTGACGCATTCGACTGGAAAACTGACCAACCGGATACGAACACAACAGAAGGAATCGAAACGTATGACTAAGAAACTCCTCGTTCTGCTGGCGGTCCTCGCCCTCGTCGTCTTTGCCGCCTGTCAGAAGACCGAAGTGACCACGGATACGGCCGCCACGGATTCGTCCTCGACGACCGAGACCTCGATGACCTCCGTCACCGACTACGGCACGACCGATACCGCGATGACGACCGACACGATGTCGACCGACACCTCCGGCACGGCAATGTCTACGGACACCATGGGCACGATGTCGACCACCGACACGTCGTCCACGACCACGACGTCCGGCACGTCTTCCACGACCACCACCTAGTTTGTTGTGAACGCAGGGCGTGGGCTCAGCCCATGCCCTGCGTTTCCTCTTTCGCGCGCAGGTCCTCGACCAGCCGCTCGTACACCCGCCGCGTCTCCTGCTCGAGGTGTTCGCGGTCGCCGCTGTTGTCGATGACGTAGTCCGCGTACCGCAACCGTTCCTCGCGCGGGATCTGGTTCGCGATGCGGCGAAGCACTTCCTCCCGGGGAAGGCCGCGCGCGATCCCGCGCTCGATCTGCACCTCGGGAACGACGTCGACGATCAGGATACGGTCGTAGCGGTTCCGCCCGCCGGACTCGATCATCAGCGTTGCTTCGACCACCGCGATGCCGTCGCCGATCCGCGCCAGCCGCTCCTCGGTCTCGGCGATGACGATCGGGTGAATGAGCGCGTTCAGCTTTTTCGCCTCGGACGGGCCCGAGAACGCGATGCTCGCCAGCTTCGGGCGATCGATGGTCCGGTCGTCGCGCAGGATCTGCTCGCCGTACGTCGCAACCAGCACCGCGTGTCCTGCGCGGCCCGGCTCGTACAGCTCGTGGACGAGCTTGTCCGCGTCGATCGTGTGGCAGCCGAGCGCGGCCAGCAGCTCGCGCACGGTCGACTTGCCCGAGGCGATGCCGCCGGTCAGGCCGACGCGCAGCAGCGTCATCGCCGGCGATTCCCTTCACGGCGCATAGCCGCCGCCGTGACGGTGTTCTTCATCAGCATGGCGATGGTCATCGGTCCGACGCCGCCCGGCACGGGACTGATCCATCCGGCCACGTCTTTCGCCGCGGCGAAGTCGACGTCGCCGGCGAGCTTGCCGTCCACACGGTTGATCCCGACGTCGATCACGATCGCGCCGGGGCGGATCATGTCCGCCGTGACGGATCGCGGCCTGCCGATCGCGGCGACGAGGATGTCCGCCTGACGCGCGACGGCCGCGAGGTCCCGCGTGCGCGAGTGGCAGATCGTCACGGTCGCGTTCCGCTGCAGCAGCAGCGCGCCCATCGGCTTGCCGACGATGTCGCTGCGTCCGATCACTACGGCGTGCTTGCCGTCGATCGTCTCCCCCGTCGACTCGATCAGCCGGATCACCCCGGCAGGCGTACACGGCACCAGCGTCGGGCGTCCGAGGTGGAGCATGCCCACGTTGATGGGATGAAAGCCGTCAACGTCCTTCGCCGGACTGATCGCATCGATCACCTTCTTCGGGTCGATCTGCTTCGGCAGCGGCAGTTGCACGAGGATGCCGTCGACCGTGTCGTCGCGGTTCAGCCGGTCCACTTCCGCGAGCAGCTCCGCCTCGGACATCGTCTCCGGAAACACGAGCTCGTTGCCCTCCAGGCCGAGCTCGCGGGCCTTCTTCGCCTTGTTCCGGACGTAGATCTCTGAGGCGGGATCGGTGCCCACGCGGACCGCCACCAGGCCCGGTTTGAAGCCCAGCCGGGAAATACCTTCGACAACTTCCTGTTCGATCTGCTGCGCCACGGCTTTGCCGTCGATGAGGCGTGCGGTCACGGGCGCGCTTGTATCACGTGCCAGCCGGGAATGAATGTCTTGACGGTCCCTGTTCGGCAGTGTTACCGTTTTGGCCCTTTCCCCCTCAGGGAAGGTGTGTTTCGTCTTTGATCCACTGGTCGGCGTTTGCGGTTCACATCTGCGCCGCCCGGTTTCATGTAGTGCCTGTCGCGTTGCTTGCTGTCCGCCCCGAGCCCCACGGACAACGGATGACCGACAACCGACAATAGTTTTCAGGGAGAGTCATGCGTACCTATTTTCCCAAACAGGGAGACATCGAGCCGCGCTGGTACATCGTCGATGCCGAAGGTCAGGTCCTCGGACGTCTGGCCACGACCATCGCGAACATCATCACCGGCAAGGCGAAGCCGACGTACACGCCGTTCCTCGACACGGGTGACCACGTCATCGTCATCAACGCCGAGAAAGTCCGTCTCACCGGTAAGAAAGAGACCGACAAGATCTACCGGAATCACTCGCTGTATCCGGGCGGTCTGAAAGAGAAGGCGGCGCGGTTCGTGCGGGCCGAGAAGCCTGAGCACATGATCGAAGAAGCGGTCTGGGGCATGCTGCCGAAGAACAAGATCGGCCGCAAGATGCTGAAGAAATTGAAGGTCTACCGCGGAACGCAGCATCGTCATCAGGCCCAGAAGCCCGAGACCCTGCAGGTCGGCGAGTAATCACGGAGGATATCTTGGCTTTGGTCGAATACTACGGAACGGGAAGACGGAAGACCTCGACGGCACGCGTGCACATTCGTCCGGGAGCGGGCGCGATCACGATCAACCGCCGCTCGATGGACGACTACTTCGGCAATGAAGTGCTGAAGATGATCATCAAGCAGCCTCTCTCGCTGACGGAGACGGTCGACAAGTTCGACATCGTCGTCACGGTGGACGGCGGCGGCCCGAGCGGCCAGGCCGGCGCGATCCGCCATGGCATCTCCCGCGCCCTGCAGGTTTACAACCTCGAGCTTCGCAAGCGCCTCAAGAAGGCCGGCCTCCTCACGCGCGATCCGCGCATGAAGGAGCGCAAGAAGTACGGGCAGAAGGGCGCCCGCGCCCGCTTCCAGTTCTCGAAGCGCTAGTTGGCTCTCATGTCTCGGTTCACCTAGATTTCAGTGGAAGACAGGAGCTTCGCCGGCTCCTGTCTTTTTGTTTTTCCGGCGGAGTTTCGAAGTTTCATTTTTTCAATTTTCAATTCGAAGGAGGGTTCACTTGGCGGTCTCTATTACGATGAAAGAGCTTTTGGAGGCTGGCGTTCACTTCGGTCATCAGACCAAGCGCTGGAACCCGAAGATGAAGAAGTACATCTTCGGCAAGCGCAACGGGATCTACATCATTGACCTTCAGAAGACGCTCAAGCTCTTTAAGGAAGCTTCCGGTTTCATTGCGGACCTCGCGTCCCAGGGCAAACGCATCCTGTTCATCGGCACCAAGCGCCAGGCGCAGGATGCCATTCTCGAGGAGGCCAACCGCTGCGGCATGTTCTACGTGAACAACCGCTGGCTGGGCGGCACCCTCACCAACTTCACGACGGTCCGCAAGTCGATCGAGCGCCTCAAGGAAATCGAGTCGCACCTGAACGACGCTGATAAGGAAATGTCGAAGAAGGAGCGCGCCGGTCTCGACAAAGAGCGCGACAAGCTGCAGAAGAACCTCATCGGAATCCGCGAGATGGACGGCCTGCCGGATGCGCTCTTCGTGATCGATCCGAAGAAGGAGTACATCGCGGTCCAGGAAGCCAAGAAGCTGGGCATTCCGGTGGTGGCGATCGTCGACACGAACTGCGACCCGGAAGACATCAACTACGTCATCCCGGGCAACGACGACGCGATCCGCGCGATCCGTCTGTTCACGCAGAAGATCGCCGATGCGGTCCTCGAAGGCTACAACCTGGCCGAGGAGCGCTACATCGGAGTCGAGGACAAGGGCGATCGCACCGAACAGGTGCCCGCCGCCGCGGCCAATGTACAAGCCAACGTCCAGGCCGACGTCCCGGCCGACGTCCCGGCCGAGGCCGAGCAGCTCCAGGCCGTGCCCGCGGTCTGATTCTCCACTTCCACTTCCTGCATGCAGGGCGGGTCTCATCCCGCCCTGATCCCGATATTTCCAGAGAGGTTTTTACATGACGATCACTCCAGCCATGATCAAGGAGCTTCGCGAGCAGACCGGCGCCGGATTCGGCGACGTCAAGAGCGCGCTCACCGAGGCCCAGGGCAACATGGAGCAGGCGGTGGTGATCCTTCGCAAGAAGGGTCTGGCCGCCGCGGGCAAGAAAGCCGGCCGTGTCACGGCCGAAGGCACGATCGCGTCGCGAGTCGATGGCGGCGTCGGCGTCCTCGTCGAGGTCAACTGCGAGACCGACTTCGTCGGCCGCAACGAAATCTTCCAGAAGTTCGCCGCGGAAGTGGCGGGCGTCGTCGCGCAGAGCAAGGCCTCGACGGTGGACGAGCTCCTCGCGGAGAACTGGCCCGGCACGTCCGAGCCGGTCAGCCAGAAGGTTGCCGAGCAGATCGCGTCCATCAAGGAGAACATCTCCATCCGCCGCTTCGCGCGCTACGAAGCGCCGGCGAACGCGAAGATCGGCACGTACATCCACGGCGGCGGCAAGATCGGCGTCATGGTCGAAGTCGTGGCCGAGAACTGCACCGGCAACGCCGCGGACGAAGTGGCGAAGGACCTCGCGATGCACATCGCCGCGGCCGAGCCCCGCTTCCTCCGCCGCGAGGACGTGACCGAGAAGGACCTCGATACCGAGCGCGAGATCGCCCGCGACGCGGCCGCCAAGTCCGGCAAGCCGGACAACATCGTCGAGAAGATGGTCTCCGGCAAGATGGAGAAGTTCTACGCCGAGAACTGCTGCCTCGAGCAGCCCTACATCCGCGACGACAAGCAGACCGTCGGCCAGTACCTAGCCAGCCGCGGCAAGGAGACGGGCTGCACGTTCACCGTGACCCGCTTCACCCGCTACAAGCTCGGCGAAGGCATCGAGAAGAAGAGCGAAGATTTCGCGGCGGAAGTCGCGAGCTACATGCAGCAGTAACCGGTTGGCAGTTGGCAGTTGACAGGAAAGGCGGCCCGTGAGGCCGCCTTTCATTTGCTGTCTCCTGCCGGCTGCCGGCAACTGTGGGCTGAACGCGAAGTCGACCGCTCGTGCTCGTGTAGGATGCAGACGTGATCTCGATCGATCATCTTCGCGAGATAGCGGAGGCACGGCTTCAGGACGCTAAGGTGCTCTTCGTGAATCAGAGGACCGACGGCGCCGGATACGTTTGCGGCTACGCAGTCGAGCTCGCGTTGAAGGCGAGCATATGCACCACGTTGAACTGGCCCGGATTTCCAGAGAAGCGAAGCGAGCTCGAGAACCTGGCGAGCTTCAAAACGCACAAGCTCGACGTTCTGCTTGCGCTGTCGGGGCAAGAGCTACGGATCAAGACCGATCACTTTTCGGAGTGGTCGTCGCTGGCCAATTGGGATCCTGAAGCTCGTTATCGCACGGTCGGGCAGGCCGACGCGGCGCAGGTAGCGCTGATGCTCATTTCGGCCGAGACTCTATTAGGGGTGCTATGAACCAGCTTGCTGCCAAAGTCCGTAAAGTAGAGCAGGATATCGCTCGGGATCGAGGTTCGCTCAATCTGTTCGCGTTGCTCGAACGGGAAGACCTATCCGATAGATGGGATCTCGTTGTATCCGCCCCTTGGGCACGCCAGGATGAGCCGACAATTCGTTACCTCACCGACATCATCAAGCAGAACCTATCTCCGAGCGACATGACTTTGTTGTCGCGGGTGGTCGTTCTTGACGCCGGACAGGATCCTGTCAAAGCGATCAATGAGCACTATCAGGTTGAGCATGGTCAGGTTGAGCTGAGTGACCCCGGAAGCTATGACCTGCCGGCAAAGCACGGCTATATCATCACCTCTCGGCGCGCCGCCTGAAGCCGTTCCTTCGAACGGTCCAACTGCCGGCTGCGTTTCTGCTATAAACCGCCTCGCATGCCCGACCCTAAGTACCACCGCATTCTTCTCAAGCTCTCCGGGGAAGCCCTCATGGGAGGACGCCGCACCGGGATCGACGCGGACGTCCTGGCCGCAATCGCCGATGAGATCGGCGAGGTCCAGCGGATGGGCGTGCAGACCGCGATCGTCATCGGCGGCGGCAACATCTTCCGCGGCGTGACCGGCGCGACTCAGGGCATCGACCGCGTGGCCGGCGATCACATGGGCATGCTCGCCACCGTGATCAACGCCCTCGCGCTGCAGGACGCGCTCGAGCGCCGCGACATCCCCACCCGCGTCACTACCGCCATCACCATGGCCGAGGTCGCCGAGCCGTTCCTCCGCCGCCGCGCCATCCGCCATCTCGAAAAAGGGCGCGTCGTCATCTGCGCCGCGGGCACCGGCAATCCGTTCTTCACCACCGACTCCGCCGCCGCGTTGCGAGCCGCGGAGCTGAAGTGCGACATCATCTTCAAGGCCACCAAGGTCGACGGCATCTACACCGCCGATCCGGAGAAGGACCCGAACGCCATCCGCCTCCCGCACGTCACCTATCAGCGCGTGCTGGCCGACCGCCTGCAGGTGATGGACGCCACGGCGATCGACCTCGCCCGCGGCAGCTCGATTCCGATCTATATTTTTTCACTGCGCGAGAAGGGCAACATCAAGCGCGCCCTCCTCGGCGACGACGTCGGCTCGATCGTTTCCGACGAGATGCCGGCCGCGTAATCTGGAGTGAATATGCCGATCAATGAAGTCATGAAAGACGTGCAGCACCGGATGGACAGCTCGATCCAGGCGTTGCACGCGCATTTCAAGTCCCTCCGCACCGGACGCGCGAACGCCGCGATGCTGGACAGCATCCACATCGACTACTACGGCACGCCCACGCCGCTGGCGCAGGCCGCGAGCATCAAGGTGCCGGAGCCCGCGCTGCTGATCGTCGAGCCGTGGGACAAGTCGATGGTCGCGCCGATCGAGAAAGCGATCCGCACCTCCGACCTCGGCTTCAACCCCGCCTCGGACGGCAAAGTGATCCGCGTCCCGATCCCCATGCTCACCGAGGAGCGCCGCAAGGAGCTCGTGAAGAAGGCGCACGGCATGGCCGAGGAAGCGCGCACCGCCATCCGCCAGGTGCGCCGCGACGGCAACGAGAAGCTGAAGAAGATGCTCAAGAACCACGAGATCTCCGAGGACGACGAGAAGCGCGGCCTCGACGACATCCAGAAGCTCACCGACAAGCACATCGACGAGGTGGCCTCGGTCCTCAAGAGCAAAGAAACCGACATCATGGCGGTCTGATGGCCGCCGACATCGTGGTGATCATCCCCGCCGCCGGAACGGGCTCCCGTTTCGGTGGACCTCTCCCCAAGCAGTTCCAGAGCCTCGCCGGCAAGCCGCTCGTGCAGCACGTGATCGAGCGCTTCCTGCTCGACGAGAACGTCGCGCGCGTGGTCGTGCCGGTCGCCGAGGTATTGCTCGCCAGTGTGAAGAACAGCGAGCGCGTGTCGTTCGTCGCGGGTGGCGAGACGCGCCAGCAGTCGGTGATCCGAGGCCTCGTCGAAGCCGACGAAGCGGAGCTGATCGCCATCCACGACGCGGCCCGGCCGCTCTTCAGCCCCGCGATCTTTCACGCGGTGATCGCCGCCGCGCGTGAGTCCGGCGCTGCCCTGCCGATCATCCCCGTCTCCGACACGATCCACGTGATGAACGCCGACGCGACCGTCGCGCAGACGCTCGACCGGACGATGCTCGGCGCCGCGCAGACGCCGCAGTGCTTCCGCGCGGACATCCTGCGCGAGATCCTCGAGCGCGCGCAGAGCGAAGGGGTCGAAGGCACGGACGAAGCGGGACTCGCGGTGCGCTACGGCTACACCGTGCGCGGCGTTCCCGGCGACCCGCGCAATCTGAAGATCACCGTCCCCGAGGACCTCGAGCTCGCGGAGTCGTACCTGAGGCAGTGGAGCGAGGCGTGATGCGAATCGGCCAGGGGATCGACGTCCATCCCTTCGACGCCTCCCGCCCGCTGATCCTCGGCGGCGTGCGCATCAGCGAGACCGGCGGCCTCTCCGGCCACTCCGACGCCGACGCCGTCCTCCACGCGATCACCGACGCCATCCTCGGCGCGGCCGGCGCGGGCGACATCGGCCACTACTTCCCGTCGACCGACGAGCGCTGGCGCAACGCGGACTCCTCGCGCTTCGTCCACGAGGCGCTGCGCATCCTCGACGGCATGGACGCGCAGATCGCGAACGTGGACGTGACGATCATCGCCCAGCAGCCGAAGCTTGCCCCGCACCGCGAGGCGATGGTGGCGTCGATCGCGAAGTTGCTGCAGTTGCCCGAAGGCCACGTGAACGTAAAAGCGACGACCACCGACCACCTCGGCTTCATCGGGCGGGCGGAGGGGATCTGCGCGATGGCGATCGTGCTGGTCCTTCAACCCTGAGCGAAGCGAAGGGTCAAGTGAGCCCTCACTCGTCGCGCTCCGAAGTACGTCGATCGTGAGGGCTCCATTGATCCGTTCGTCGCTTCGCTCCTCAGGATAGACTTCGGCCGATGTCCGTCCGCGTCCGATTCGCTCCGTCTCCCACCGGCCACCTGCACGTCGGCGGCGCGCGCACGGCGATCTTCAACTGGCTGTACGCGAAGCGTCACGGCGGCACGTTGATCATCCGCGTCGAGGACACGGACCAGGCCCGCTCGACGCGCGAGTCGGAGCAGATGGTGCTGGACGATCTGCGCTGGTTGGGCCTCGCATGGGACGAGGGTCCGGATTGCGGCGGCCCGCACGCGCCGTACCGCCAGTCCGAGCGCCGCGACCAGTACAACGCAACCGCGGCCGCCCTGGTCGCCAAGGGCATGGCGTACCGCTGCTACTGCAGCGAGGAAGAGCTGGAGGCAAAGCGCAAACAGGCCGAGGTCGACGGGCGTCCGCCGCACTACGATCTGACGTGCTGGAACCAGCGCCGGAACGACGATGCTCCGCACGCGATCCGCTTTCACGTCCCGGAAAACGGCAACGTCACCATCGACGACCTCATTCGCGGCGAGGTGACGTGGCGCAAGGAGTCTCTCGGCGACTTCATCATCGTCCGTTCGGACGGCTTCCCGGTCTACAACTTCTGCGTGGTCGTCGACGATCACGACATGGAGATCACTCACGTCATCCGCGCCGAGGAGCACCTGACGAATACGCATCGCCAGGTGCTGATCTACCGGGCGATGGAGTGGGACATCCCGCAGTTCGCGCATGTCTCGCTGATCCTCGGCCAGGACCGGACCAAGCTCTCGAAGAGGCACGGCGCGACCTCGGTGAGCGCATACGCGGAGGAGGGCTACCTCCCAGACGCGATGTTCAACTACCTCACCCTCCTCGGCTGGTCGTCGCCGGACGGCCTGGACGTCTTCTCGCGGCAGTACGCGATCGATCGCTTCTCGCTCGATCGGGTGAACTCCGCGCCGGCCGTGTTCGATCCGCAGAAGTTCGAGTGGCTGAACGGGCAGTACATCCACGCGATGAGCGCGGCGGAGCTGGCGACCTTCGTGCGGCCTTACTTCGATGTTCCGTGGCTCGAAGAGGGGATCGGCGTCGTGAAGACGAGCGTCCACCGTCTGACTGAGCTCCCCGAGGCGCTGAAGTTCGTGCTCGAGTACACGCCGCCGGCCGTCGAGCGCGGCTTCGCCCAGCAGCTCGCGGACGACCTCCGCGCGAACGGCGCGCCGACGGATGAAGCGAGCTACAAGGCGATGGTCGAGCGCTTGAAGACGGCGACGGGCCTCAAAGGTAAGGCGCTCTTCATGCCGCTACGGCTTGCGGTGACGGGCCTCGAGCACGGCCCCGAGCTCGTGCGCTCGATCCCGCTGCTGCGGCATGCCAGCGAAGTCGACGCGCGCGTGCTCTCGCCGCTCGCACGGGTAGAGCGATGTATCGCCTGATTCGCGAGCTCCTGTTCCACCTCGATGCCGAGGCGGCGCACGAGTGGACGAGCGAGCAGATGCAGCACCTGCAGCAGATCCCCATCGCCATGCGCGCGCTGGAGCGCATCTGCCGTCCGCCCGCGGCTGCGGCACGCGAAGTTCTCGGGATGACGCTCCGTTCGCCGGTCGGCATCGCCGGAGGCTTCGACAAGAACGCGACCATGATGCCGTTCCTCGCGGCGCTCGGCTTCGGCTTCATCGAAGTCGGGACTGTCACGCTGAAACCGCAGCGGGGCAATCCGAAGCCGCGGCTCTTTCGGCGCCCGCAGGATAAAGCGCTCGTGAACCGCATGGGCTTCAACAACGACGGCGCGGATGCGATCGCGTCGCGCCTGCGCGCGTGGGAACGCACGGTTCCTGTATTCGTCAACGTCGGCAAGAACCGCGACGTGCCTCTCGAAGGCGCGGTCGAAGCGTACGTCGAGTGCTACCGCCGCGTCGCGCCGCACGCGGATGTGGCGGTGCTGAATCTCTCCTCGCCGAACACGCCGGGTCTGCGCGACCTGCAGCGTCCCGAGCATCTCGAAGCGCTGCTGACTGGCGTCCGTTCCGTGAAAGCCGGGCCGGTGCTCGTCAAGATCGCGCCCGACCTCGACGACGCGCAGATCGCGGAGATCTGCGACGTCTGTCAGAAACTCGCCGACGGCATGATCTGCACGAACACCACCGCCGTTGAAGGCGGCGGGCTCTCCGGCGCGCCGTTGCTGGAGAAGTCGACGGCCGTGCTCCGTAAGGTCCGCGAGCGCGTCGGCCCGGGCTATCCGCTCGTCGGCGTCGGCGGGATTTTCACGGCCGGGGACGTGCGGGCGAAGATCGCGGCGGGAGCGGATCTCGTGCAGATTTACACGAGCTTCGTGTATGAAGGCCCGATGATTGCGAAGAGGTTGTCCCGGGCATGATCGTTTACGGCGCAAACCCTGTCCTCGAAGCCATCCGCTCGCACCCGAAGCGCGTGCGCTACGCCGCCATCGCGCGCGAGCACAGCGGGCGCATGCAGAAAGTCGTCGCCGAGGTGAAAGAGGCCGGCGTGTCGCTGCGGATCCTCTCCGTCAACGAGATCAACCGCCTCGCCGGCCGCGGCAACGTCCACAACGGCGTCATCGCGGAAGTCGATGCCGGCGCGTACGCCGACTTTCACGACACCGTCGAGAGCGAGGCCACGAAATTCGTGCTCCTCCTCGACGGCATCACCGACCCGCAGAACTTCGGCGCGATCCTGCGCGTGGCCGACGGCTTCGGCGTCGACCTCGTCGTGATCCCCGAGCACGAGAGCGTCGGCCTCAGCCCCGCAGCCATCAAATCGTCGGCCGGCGCCTCGGAATGGGTGCCGGTCTCCCAGGTGACGAACCTGGCTCGAGCGATCGACACTCTCAAGGAGAAGGGCTACTGGGTCTACGCCGCCGCCGCCGACGGCGACCGCGCGGACAAGATCGACTTCACCGGCAAGGTCGCCATCGTCATGGGCAGCGAGGGGAAGGGCGTGCGCCGCAACGTCTCCGAGCACTGCGACCGCAGCGTGTCGATCCCCATGTTCGGCCACGTCGACTCGTTCAACGTCGCATCCGCCGCGGCCGTCCTCTGCTACGAAGTCGTGCGCCAGACGCGGCCCTCATGAACCAGCACCCGCTGTTCGTCCTCGGCGTCGAGCTCAAACGGGAGCTGGTGCCGTCGTTCGGCGAGTACCCCTTCGACCTGCCGGTGATCCGCGACCTGGACGAGATCCGCTTCGACTCCCAGGTGACCTTCCTGATCGGCGAGAACGGCTCCGGCAAGTCGACGCTGATCGAGGCCATTGCCGTTGCATGCGGGTTCAACGCCGAGGGCGGGTCGAAGAGCTTCAACTTCGAGACGCTATCGTCGACGTCCCCGCTGCACGAGTACCTGCACGTCACGCGAGGCTACAAGCGTCCGGCGGACGGCTACTTCCTGCGCGCGGAAAGCTTCTTCAACGTCGCGACGGAGATCGACCAGCGCGATCTCGCCGCGTGGTACGGCGGGAAGTCGCTGCACGCGATGTCGCACGGAGAGTCGTTCTTCACCCTCCTCAACGAACGCCTCCTCGGCGGCGGGTTGTACCTGTTCGACGAACCGGAGGCCGCGCTCTCTCCGACGCGGCAGATGGCCATGCTGACGCGCATCCACGAGCTCGTCCTCGATGCGTCCCAGCTCATCATCGCCACCCATTCGCCGATCCTGATGGCCTACCCGGGCGCGACGATCTTCGAGATCGCGGACGGCGAGCTCCGGCGCGTCGAATACGAGCAGACGGAGCACTACCAGGTGACCAAGCGATTCTTCGCGCAGCGGGAGAAGATGCTGAGGATCCTCTTGGCGCGCGAGGACTGATTGTGTTCAGTTTAGGCGAGCGCGCCCCTCACCCGGCCTTCGGCCACCCTCTCCCCACGCTCACGCGCGGGGAGAGGGGATGATCAAGGTTGGCTCTCGCGAGAAGGAACGTAGATAAATCCCTCGCCCCGCGTCAGCGGGGAGAGGGTGGCCGAAGGCCGGGTGAGGGGCGCGCTCGCCTAAACTGAGCGCTCACGGCGCCTCTCCCAGCAGCTCCTCGATCCGGGCCGACAGCTCCGCTTCCGACAACCGCGTCGCCGTGTACACACGCACGACGCCCTTCCGGTCCACCAACGCAAAACTCGGCGTCGCCGACCCGCCGTAACGCACCATCGCGTCCGTGTCGATCACGATCGGTACATCCGCCAACCCTGGATACGACTCGCTCCACACCTTCCGCACCTTCTCCGTCTCCTCGGCCGGGGTCATCGGCTTCTCGTCGGTGGGCGAGCTGTACAAACGCGTCACCGCGACCATCGCCAGCCCACGGGAGCGGTACTTCTCCCAGACGCGCGTCAGCGAGGCGGCCTGCGCCTTACAGTCGCCGCACCATTCCGCAAAGAAGAAGTACAGAGCCGGTTTCCCACTGAGGCTCACGCCCGGAATCGCCGGCGCCGCGTGGCCCTCCATCGCGATCAGGTTGATGTTCTTGCTGATCCGCGAGCGCAGCGACGTCGCCTTGGCGGCCGCGAGCTGCCGCTCCAAGTAGCGGATCGCCGACCCGCGACCCTGCCGGCGCAGGATCAGCCGCCCTTCGGTTTCGATCGCCGCGCCGTAAGGCGTCAGGAGCTTGGGGTCTTCGTTCGGGATCTCCCGGCGGAGCTCACGGACGGTCTCGTCGGCGAGCTCCAGGCGGCCCAGCATCTCGGCGCCGCGGGCGATCCAGCCGATGGCGTTGAGATACTCGGTGTCGACGCCGGTCGTGCGCTTATAGTCCTCCGCCATCGCCTGCCCCGTGGCGAGGTCTCCGGCTGAGAGCTTCATGCGCACGCCGCGGACCAGTTCCGGCGGCGCCGGAGCCGCGGCCGGAGCCGGTTGTTGCGCGCCGGCGGCGGCGCAGAGAAAGAGAATGGACACGATCGCGAAACGGCGGATCAGCATGAAAACTCCTCAATGTAGTGTTCGGTTTTGGGACGGGCGTGCAGGACAATGGTTTCGCGCATAACAGCAGTGGATGCATCGGAATAGCTTCCGCTTGCGTGCAGTTTGGCACTCTGCTATAACCCGCAGTTCCTCGGTCGTCGGGACAGCTCACATTTTGCATTCTCGGGACTGGCTGTTGTTGTGTCTTTGAAATCTGTCATTTAGGAATTGGTGCTGGCATAGCTCAGTTGGTAGAGCAGCTGATTTGTAATCAGCAGGTCGCGGGTTCGAGTCCCGTCGCCAGCTCCAGAAGCATCGAAGCAGCTCCTTTACGGGGAGAGTTGGCTGAGCGGTCAAAAGCAGCAGACTGTAAATCTGCCGGGCCACGCCCTACGGAGGTTCGAATCCTCCACTCTCCACCATTCGAGAGGCTGTTTGCGGGAGTAACTCAGGGGTAGAGTCACAGCCTTCCAAGCTGTTGGTCGCGGGTTCGAATCCCGTCTCCCGCTCCATGAATCCGGTTACAAATGCCCTCGTAGCTCAGGGGTAGAGCACGTCCTTGGTAAGGACGGGGTCCCGAGTTCGAATCTCGGCGAGGGCTCCACCAAATTTTCGGGGTAAAGCAATGGCGGCAACGCGCGAGATCATCACCCTTCAGTGTACCGAGTGCAAACGTCGGAACTACACGACGACGAAGAACAAGAAGACCACGACCGAGAAGCTGGAGCTGAAGAAATTCTGCCGGCATGACCGGAAGCGGACTGTGCACCGCGAAACCAAATAAGGGAATTAACGGGGAAAGCAATGCTTTCTCAGCAGTTTGCGGCAACTGTAGGCCAATAGCTCAACTGGCAGAGCAGCGGTCTCCAAAACCGCAGGTTGGGGGTTCGAGTCCCTCTTGGCCTGCCAAACTTCACATGCTCGCAAGCTGTCAGCTCTCAGCTCGCAGGGGAGAAAGAATCCCTCTGCGAGCTGAGGGCTGCCGGTTCGAGAGCGGCAAGGTGTCTAAATGGCGGATGTGAAAACAGAAAACGCGGTCGTAGCGAAGCCGAAGGAGTGGTGGCTTTCGACGCGGGAGTTCTTCCGCGATACGTCCGGCGAGATGAAGAAAGTCACGTGGCCGACCCGCAACGAGGTCGTCGGGACCACCGTCGTCGTCATCGTATCGACGCTCGTGTTCGCGCTCTTCCTCTGGGGCTGCGACGTGGTGTTCTACCGGGCGATCGACTTCCTGTTCACGCGGTTCGGCGCGAGCGTCTAAAAAAAAATGGAAGCAACCGGCCAGAAGCAGTGGTACATCGTCCACACCTACTCGGGTTTCGAGGATCGGGTGAAAGAGACGCTCGAGCAGCGCGTAGAGGCCCTCGGCATGCGCGGGAAGTTCGGTGAGATCAAGATTCCCACCGAGACCCTCGTGGAGATGAAGGGCGGCAAGAAGCGCGAGGTACAGCGGAAGTTCTTCCCCGGCTACATCCTCGTCGAGATGGAGATGTCGGACGACGCCTGGCATCTGGTCAAGAACACGCCCAAAGTCACGGGCTTCGTCGGCACCGGCAAGAAGCCGACGCCCCTGACCCAGGAAGAAGTCGAACAGATCCTCACCCAGGTCGTCACCACCAAGGAAAAGCCCAAGCCCAAGCACGTCTACGAGCACGGCGAGCACGTGCGGATCATCGACGGTCCGTTCACGAACTTCACCGGCGTCGTGGAAGAGGTCAACCTCGACCGCAACACGCTCAAGGTCATGGTCACGATCTTCGGCCGCTCCACCCCGGTCGAGCTGGACTTCCTCCAGGTCGCCCGCTACGACGCGACCGAAGAGGGAGCCGGCGGCGGTACAGCCGCGAAAGCGCGATAAAAGACCACCAATTTACGCGCCTCGTTAAGCGCGACTGATTACCACAAGGGATTTAAGATGGCGAAAAAGATTACCGGATACATCAAGCTCCAGATTCCCGCGGGCAAAGCCACGCCGGCCCCGCCGGTCGGCCCCGCGCTCGGCCAGCACGGCGTGAACATCATGGAGTTCTGCAAGACCTTCAACGCCCGCACCGCCAAGGACGATGGTCTCATCATCCCGGTCGTGATCACGGTCTTCTCGGACCGTACGTTCACGTTCGTGACCAAGACCCCTCCGGCCGCGATCCTGCTGCTCCGCGCGGCCGGCATCCAGAAGGGCTCCGGCGTGCCGAACAAGACCAAGATCGGCAAGGTCACCCGCAAGCAGGTCGAAGAGATCGCGCGTCTGAAGATGCCCGACCTCAACGCCGCGAGCGTGGAGGCCGCCATGAAGACCGTCGAGGGCACCGCCCGCTCGATGGGGATGGAAGTCACCGACTAGTTCAGAGCGCAGAGGGCAGAGCGCAGAGGGCAGAAGCAAATCACCAGCTTCTGCCCTCTGCCCTCTGCGCTCTGCGCTCCAAGGCGCGGCAGCGCGTAGCTGTCGCAAACCCCGTAGGAGGCTCTCCCCTGAGAGCCGCTATTACTACAAGGAGAAATATGGCCAAACACGGCAAGAAGTATCGTGCTGCGGCCGGGAAGGTCGAACAGCGGCCGTATCAGCTGGACGAGGCGTTTGGACTGCTCAAGCAGATCTCCTTCGCCAAGTTCAACGAGACGGTCGAGCTCTCGATGCTTCTCGGTGTCGATCCCAAGCACGCCGATCAGATGGTCCGTGGGACGACTCTGCTCCCTCACGGCACCGGGCAGACCAAGCGTGTGCTCGTGATCGCCCAGGGCGACAAGCAGAAGGAGGCCCAGGATGCTGGCGCCGACTTCGTGGGCGGCGATGACATGGTCGAAAAGATCCAGGGTGGCTGGACTGATTTCGACGCCGTCATCGCCACGCCGGACATGATGCGCTCCGTCGGTAAGCTCGGGAAGGTCCTCGGCCCTCGCGGCCTGATGCCCAACCCGAAGACCGGCACCGTCACGTTCGACGTCGCCAAGGCGATCCAGGAGATCAAAGCCGGCAAGGTGGAGTTCCGCGTCGACAAGACGTCGATCATCCACGTTCCCGTCGGAAAGATCTCCTTTTCCGCCGATCAGCTGAAGGACAACGCTTCAGCGATCATCAACGCCGTTCGCAAGGCGAAGCCGCCTGCGGCGAAGGGCAGGTACGTCCGCTCCATCTACGTCTCCTCCACCATGAGTCCGTCGCTCCAGATCGACTCGGCCGTGGGCGAGATCAAGGCCGAGGGGTAAACCATGAAGAATCGCGAACAGAAAGCAGAAGCGATCTCCGAGTTCACCGAAGGCATCGGCCAGGCGACGAACGCATTCGTCCTCGACTTCAAGGGCATCACCGTTCCCCAGGTGACCGAGCTGCGCAAGCAGGTCCGGGAGTCGGGTTCCGAGTACGTCGTCATCAAGAACACCCTCGCCCTCATCGCCATGAAGGACACGCCGATGCAGAAGCTCACCGGCACCTTCAGCGGCATGACCGCGGTCGCCTACAACACCACCGACCCGGTGGCCCTGGCCAAGGTCCTGACCAAGTTCGCCAAGGACGTCCCGACCGTGCAGTTCAAGGGCGCGCTCCTGGCCGGACAGGTCGTGGCCGCGAACGAGATCCAGAACATCGCCAACCTTCCCTCGCGTGATGAGCTGCTCGCAAAGCTGCTCTACCTGATGCAGCACCCGATCCGCGGACTCGCGGTCGTCCTCAACGGACCGATCCGCAAGCTCGCCATCGCGCTCAATGAGATTCAGAAGCAGAAGAGCGGCGAAGCCGCTTAATCGACGACAAATTTTGGCCCCGGGCTCCGCCCGGGGATCTTTGGAGGCTTGAAATGGCTATTTCGACAGAAGATTTCGTGAAGCAGATTGAGACGATGACGGTTCTCGACCTCGCCAACCTGGTGAAGGCCCTCGAGGATCGCTTCGGTGTTTCGGCCGCGGCCGCCGCGGTTGCGGCGCCGTCGGCTGCCGGTCCGGCGGCTGCCGCTGCGCCGGTCGAGGAGCAGACCGAGTTCACGGTCGTCCTCACCGAGGTTGGCGAGAAGAAGATCAATGTCATCAAGGCGGTCCGCGAGGTCACCTCGCTCGGCCTGAAGGAAGCGAAGGACCTCGTCGAGGGCGCTCCTCAGACCATCAAGGAAGGCGTCTCCAAGGACGAAGCCGAGAAGATCAAGAAGACCTTCGAAGAGGCCGGCGCCAAGGTCAGCGTCAAGTGACGCAACGGGCTCAGCCCGTTGCGTCATCCTGAGGCGCGTTAGCGCCGAAGGATCTCTCTTTTCCGGACGGTGCAATTTGTGCCGTCCGGATCATCGTTTCCAGCAGTGCCCACAATTCCGAGCCGGAGAAGGGGGGAGCGGCCTTCTCCACATGGCTCACCATCGCGTACTCCTCTTTGCGTAGCCTGCAAAGAGGCCTCGCCTGACGCGAGATCGCCTATGGCGATCGACAACACGCAAGGAGTCCCCACCGAATGAACGGAGCCATGCCGAAACAGGAGCCGGTTCGTCACGACTTCTCGAAGATTCGCAGCTATATGGCGCTGCCGAATCTCATCGACGTCCAGAGAAAATCGTACGAGCGCTTCCTCCAGATGAACCTCCTTCCGGAGGAGCGTGAAGACACCGGCCTGCAGTCGGTCTTCACCAGCGTCTTCCCCTTCAGCGACTTCCGGGAAACCTGTTCCCTCGACTTCGTCCGATTCGCCATCGGCAACTGGGAGTGCAAGTGCGGGCAGCTCAAGGGTCTCGAGCACCTGCGCATGACCTGCGCGAACTGCGGGGCCAAGATCATCACCGATCACCCGCACGAAGAGACCGTCAACTGCGGCCAGTGCGGCGTCATCAACAAGAACCGCGTCGAGGTCTGCGACATCTGCGGCAACCCCGTCGA
The DNA here is from genome assembly GCA_963821585.1 of uncultured Acidobacteriota bacterium. Taxonomy (GTDB): domain Bacteria; phylum Acidobacteriota; class Thermoanaerobaculia; order Gp7-AA8; family Gp7-AA8; genus QHVT01. The sequence goes on along the minus strand of CAWGEI010000004.1, from coordinate 764,505 downwards.
CCTCCAGATGAAGTACTCCGTCGAGGAGTGCCAGGAGCGCGGCATGACCTACAGCGTTCCGCTGAAGGTCACCTTCCGTCTCTTCGTCTACGACAAAGACCCCGACACCGGCGTCAAGCACATGCGCGACGCCAAAGAGGAGGAAGTCTTCTTCGGAGACATCCCCCTGATGACCGACAACGGTACCTTCATCATCAACGGTACCGAGCGCGTCATCGTCTCGCAGCTCCACCGCTCCCCGGGCGTCTTCTTCACCAAGGAATCGGCGCACACGTTCCTCTCGAAGATCATCCCGTACCGCGGCTCCTGGGTGGAGTTCGAGTACGACCAGAAGAACATCCTCTACGTCCGCATCGACCGCAAGCGTAAGTTCCTCGGCTCGGTCTTCCTCCGCGCCCTCGGTATCACGACGGACGAAGAGATCCTCCGCGCGTTCTACACGCCGATCAAAGTGAAGCTCACCGACGCCGGCGCCGAGCTCAACTTCGATCGCCGCGTGCTGGACCAGGAAGAAGCCAAAGAGCGTCACTCCATCCGCGGCCGCCGCGCCGTCCGCACCGTCTTCGGGGGCATCAAGCTCGACCAGAAGATGGCGGACCAGCTCACGAAGAACAACGAGACCACCGTCAAGGTCGACTACACGGCCCTCGACAAGGCCGTGTTCCTCGGCGACGTCGTCGACTTCAACACCGGCGAGGTCCTCTTCGAGGCCAGCGAGAACGTCCCGGCCGACTGGGCGGGCGTCCTTCGCGACAAGGGTGTCACCGAGATCGAAGTGATCTTCCCCGAGTGGGATCTCGTCAGCGACATCCTGCTCAACACCGTTCGTAAGGACACCTCCAAGTCCTTCGAGGCGGCGATCATCGAGATCTACCGCCGCATGCGCCCGGGCGATCCCCCGACCCTGGAGTCGGCCAAGGCCCTCTTCGAAGGCATGTTCTTCGACTCGCGCAAGTACGACTTCTCGCGCGTCGGACGCTTCAAGTTCAACATCAAGCTCGACCTCGAGTCGCCGGTCACGCAGAAGACCATGACCCCCGAGGACTTCTACGTCGTCATCAACTACCTGCTCCGCCTCCGCAAGGACGTCGGCCGCGTGGACGACATCGACAACCTCGGCAACCGCCGCGTCCGTGCAGTCGGCGAGCTGCTCGAGAACCAGTTCCGCATCGGCCTCGTGCGCATGGAGCGCGCCATCAAGGAGAAGATGTCGGTCCATCAGGACATCGACTCCGCGATGCCCCACGACCTGATCAACTCCAAGCCGGTCATCGCCGCCATCAAGGAGTTCTTCGGCTCCTCCCAGCTCTCGCAGTTCATGGACCAGACGAATCCGCTGTCCGAGGTCACGCACAAGCGCCGCCTCTCGGCCCTCGGACCGGGCGGTCTGTCCCGCGAGCGCGCGGGCTTCGAAGTCCGCGACGTCCATCCGACCCACTACGGCCGCATCTGCCCGATCGAGACGCCTGAAGGTCCGAACATCGGCCTGATCTCGTCGCTCGCGTGCTATGCCCGTATCAACGAGTACGGCTTCATCGAGTCGCCGTACAAGAAGGTGCAGGAAGGCCGGGTCCACGATCACTACCGCGTGATCAAGGCCGGCGACACGAGCTTCACCCTCGGACAGATCGTCGAAAAGCGCGATCTGCAGAAGGAAAACAACCGCGTCGCCAAGGAGAACGCGGCTGGCGGCAAGACCCGCAAGGGCATGCTCCAGGCGGCCGAGGCCGAGCCGTACGCGTTCTATCTCTCCGCGTGGGATGAAGAGCGCTACACCATCGCCCAGGCCAACGTGATCCTCGACGACGAGGGCAACCTCGTCCACGACCGGGTCATCGCCCGCCAGTCCGGCGACTTCGTCAGCATCGAAAAAGAGAAGGTCGACTTCATCGACGTCTCTCCGAAGCAGCTCGTGTCCGTGGCCGCCTCGCTCGTTCCGTTCCTCGAGAACGACGACGCGAACCGCGCGCTCATGGGCGCCAACATGCAGCGCCAGTCCGTGCCCCTGCTCCGCACCGAGTCGCCGCTCGTCGGCACCGGCATGGAGAACGTCGTGGCCCGCGATTCCGGCGCGGTCGTCGTCTGCAAGCGCGGCGGCGTGGTCGACCTCGTCGACTCGAACCGCATCATCGTTCGTGTCGAAGCGGAAGATCAGGAGACCGGCGAGACGAAGGAATTCGGCGCCGACATCTATCAGCTCATCAAGTTCAAGCGCTCCAACCAGAACACCTGCATCGCGCAGAAGCCGGTCGTTCGCGAAGGCCAGCGGGTCCGCAAGGGCCAGGTCCTCGCCGACGGTCCCTGCACCGACGCCGGTGAGCTCGCCCTCGGCCGCAACGTGCTCGTCGCGTTCATGCCGTGGCGCGGCAACAACTTCGAGGACGCGATTCTCGTGTCCGAGAAGCTGGTGAAAGAGGATTACTACACCTCGATCCACATCGAAGAGTTCGAGATCGAAGCCCGCGACACGAAGCTCGGTCCCGAGGAGATCACCCGCGATATCCCGAACGTCTCGGAGTCCGCACTGCGCGACCTCGACGAGAGCGGCATCGTCCGCATCGGCGCCACGGTCAAGCAGGGCGACATCCTCGTGGGCAAAGTCACGCCGAAGGGCGAGACCCAGCTCACGCCGGAAGAGAAGCTCCTCCGCGCCATCTTCGGTGAGAAGGCCGGCGACGTCCGCGACGCCTCGCTCAAGACGCCTCCGGGCATCGAGGGCACGATCGTCGACGTGAAGATCTTCTCCCGCAAGGGCGTCGACAAGGACACGCGCGCCAAGTCGATCGAAGAGGGCGAGATCGAGCGGATGAACCGCAACATCCAGGACGAGATCCGCATCATCACCGATGCGCGCAACAAGAAGATCTCCGACGTCCTCGCCGAGAAGAAACTGCAGCGCGACGTGGTCGACTTCAAGACCGGCGACGTGCTCGTCCGCAAGGGCGAGGCCGCCGATCGCGACGTCGTCAACCGTCTCTCCCGCCGCGAGCTCCTCGCTCTGCCGGTCGAGGAAGAGACCCGCGAGACCGTGCGCATGTTCGTCGAGCGCGCCGAGAACCGCATCCGCGTTCTGGAGCAGAAAGCCGAAGAGCGCCGTGAGGACCTCCAGAAGGGTGACGAGCTCCCCCCGGGCGTCATCAAGATGATCAAGGTCTACGTCGCCATGAAGCGCAAGCTCTCCGTCGGCGACAAGATGGCCGGACGTCACGGCAACAAGGGCGTCATCTCGCGCATCCTGCCCGAGGAAGACATGCCCTACATGCCGGACGGCACGCCGGTCGAGATCGTGCTCAACCCCCTCGGCGTTCCGTCGCGCATGAACGTCGGTCAGATCCTCGAGACGCACCTCGGCTGGGCCGCGCGCACGCTCGGTCTCCACTTCTCCACGCCCGTGTTCGACGGGGCCACGGAAGGCGAGATCAAGTCGCAGCTCCACGCCGCGAGCCTGCCCAGCGACGGCAAGACCGATCTCTTCGACGGCATGACCGGCGAGAAGTTCGAGCAGAGGGTCTGCGTCGGCTTCATCTACATGCTGAAGCTCTCGCATCTGGTCGACGACAAGATCCACGCGCGCTCGATCGGACCGTATTCACTCATTACCCAGCAGCCCCTCGGCGGCAAAGCCCAGTTCGGCGGCCAGCGTTTCGGAGAGATGGAAGTATGGGCTCTCGAGGCGTATGGTGCGGCCTACACGCTGCAGGAGCTGCTCACCGTCAAGTCGGACGACGTCGAAGGACGTTCGAAGATCTACGAAGCCATCGTCAAGGGCGAAGTTCCGGACGATCCGGGTCTGCCCGAATCGTTCAACGTTCTCGTCCGCGAGCTGCAGTCTCTGTGTCTCGATGTCGAGTTGTTGAAGGAATAGATCCATGGGACGCAAAACGATGACGCTGTCGCGTATGCCCAACAGCTCGTGCCGTGCTTGTCACGGCATGGGCTCCATCCGCATGACCGTGCATTTCCACAGCGGCGATACCGAATGGGAAACGCCCTGCTGGGAGTGCTACGGCAGCGACATCAAATTGCAGTTCCCGCATCCGACACAGACTGACAACTGACCGCCGCGTCGAGCGGCGGTCATCCTGAGCGTCAGCGAAGGATCTCGTACCCATAACCCGTAAAAGGGGAGGCGACATTGGAAAGTTTCAACGCACTCTTTACACCGGCAAAGCAACAGGCGGTCAACGATTTCAACGCCATCAAGATCAGCCTCGCGTCCCCGGAGAAGATCCGGTCCTGGTCCTACGGCGAAGTCACCAAGCCGGAGACGATCAACTACCGCACCTTCAAGCCGGAGCGCGATGGTCTCTTCTGCGCGAAGATCTTCGGCCCCATCACCGACTGGGAATGCCTGTGCGGTAAGTACAAACGCATGAAGCACCGCGGCGTCATCTGCGACAAGTGCGGTGTCGAAGTCACCAAGTCCAAAGTCCGCCGCGAGCGCATGGGCCACATCGAGCTCGCGTCGCCGGTCTCGCACGTCTGGTTCTTCAAGGGCCTGCCGTCGCGCATCGGCCACCTGCTCGACATCTCCCTCCGCGACCTCGAGCGGATCCTCTACTTCGAGTCCTACGTCGTCATCGACACCGGTGACCTCGAAGGCGTGATCCACGAGAAAGAGCTCCTCCCCGAGGAGCGCTATCGCGAGCTGCGCGGCCAGTACGGCGACGTCTTCGTCGCCAAGATGGGCGCCGAGGCCATCAAAGAGCTCCTTCGCCGTGTGAACGTCGAAGAGCTCAGCGACGAGCTGCGCCTGATCATGCGCACCGAGACCTCGCAGATCAAAAAACTGAAAGCCGCCAAGCGGCTCAAGGTCGTCGATGCCTTCCGCAAGTCGGGCCACCGCCCGGACTGGATGATCCTCGACGTGATCCCGGTCATTCCGCCCGAGCTGCGCCCCCTGGTGCCTCTCGACGGCGGCCGCTTCGCGACCTCGGATCTCAACGATCTGTACCGCCGCGTCATCAACCGCAACAACCGTCTCAAGAAGCTGCTCGAGCTCCGCGCGCCCGATGTCATCGTGCGCAACGAGAAGCGCATGCTCCAGGAAGCGGTCGACGCGCTCTTCGACAACGGCCGCCGCGGCCGCGTCCTGAAGGGCTCGAATAACCGCCCGCTCAAGTCCCTCTCCGACACCCTCAAGGGCAAGCAGGGCCGCTTCCGCCAGAACCTCCTCGGCAAGCGCGTCGACTACTCCGGCCGTTCGGTCATCGTCGTCGGTCCGGAGCTCCGCCTGCACCAGTGCGGTCTTCCCAAGAAGATGGCCCTCGAGCTCTTCAAGCCGTTCATCTACCACAAGCTCGAGCAGCAGGGGCTGGTCGGTACGATCAAGGCCGCGAAGGAGCTCGTCGAGCTGCAGACCAACGAAGTGTGGGACGCGCTCGAGAGCGTCATCAAAGAGCATCCGGTCCTCCTGAACCGCGCACCGACGCTCCACCGCCTCGGCATCCAGGCCTTCGAGCCGGTGCTCGTCGAGGGCAAGGCCATCAAGATCCACCCGCTCGTCTGCACGGCGTTCAACGCCGACTTCGACGGCGACCAGATGGCCGTCCACGTGCCGCTGTCTCCGAAGGCCCAGGTCGAGTCGCAGGTCCTCATGCTGGCGTCGAACAACATCCTGTCGCCGGCGCACGGCAAGCCGCTCGCCGTGCCGTCGCAGGACCTCGTCCTCGGCTGCTACTACCTGACCAAGGCCAAGCCGAACGCCAAGGGGCTCGGCAAGAGCTTCGGCTCGTTCGATGAGGTCATCATCGCGCTGCAGTCCGGCGAGCTGGAGCTGCTCACGCCCATCAAGTGCCGCGTCAGCGGCCGCTTCATGGACCTGACCAAGCAGTTCAACGACCAGGACATCGTCCACGCCGAGATCGAGGAGCTGGAAAAGAAGCTCATCGAGACCACCGTCGGCCGCGTCGTCTTCAACATGCACCTTCCGGAGGAGATCCCGTTCATCAACGGCCTGCTCAAGAAGAAGGGCCTGCAGGAACTGGTCAACTACTGCTTCATCAATTACGGCAACGCCAAGACCGTGGAGATGCTCGACGGCCTCAAGGACCTCGGCTTCCTCTACGCCACCAAGGCCGGCGTCTCCATCGGCGTCGACGACATGGTCATCCCGGCGCGCAAGCAGGAGATCGTCGAGAACGCCCGCAAGGCCGTCCTCGAGGTCGAGCGCCAGCGCCTCGACGGTGCCATCACCCACGGCGAGCGCCACAACAAGATCATCGACATCTGGCACCGCGCCACGGAGAACGTCTCGGACGAGATGTTCTCCGACATGAAGAAGGCCGAGGCCAAGAGCGGCGAGTTCAACCCCATCTTCATGATGGCCGACTCGGGCGCCCGCGGTAGCAAAGAGCAGGTCCGCCAGCTGGCCGGCATGCGCGGTCTCATGTCCAAGCCCTCGGGCGAAGTCATCGAGACGCCGATCACCGCGAACTTCCGCGAGGGTCTGTCGGTGCTGCAGTACTTCATCTCCACGCACGGCGCGCGTAAGGGTCTCGCCGACACGGCGCTCAAGACCGCGGACTCGGGATACCTCACCCGCCGTCTCGTCGACGTCGCGCAGGACGTGATCATCACCGAGCAGGACTGCCAGACGTTCGACGGCATCATCGTCACCCCGATCATGGAAGGCGGCGACATCCTCAAGCCGCTCCGCGATCGCATCACCGGCCGCGTCGCGCAGGAAGACATCTACGATCCGCTCACGGGCGACCAGCTCGTGGCGCAGAACGAAGAGCTCACCGACGATCTGGCCAACGCCATCCAGGAAGCCGGCATCGAGCAGGTCAAGATCCGCTCCGTGCTCACCTGCGAGACGCGCCGCGGCGTGTGCCGCCGCTGCTACGGCCGCAACCTCGCGAGCGGCAAGCTCGTCGAGATCGGCGAGGCCGTCGGCGTCATCGCCGCCGAGTCCATCGGCGAGCCGGGCACGCAGCTCACGATGCGTACGTTCCACGTCGGTGGTACCGCGTCGCGCGTGTCCGAGCAGTCCAAGCACGAAGCCACGTCGCCCGGCCGCGTCTCGCTCGTGAACGTCTCCACGGTCACGAACAAGAACGGCGAGCTCGTGGTCATCAACCGCAACGGCAAGCTCCTCATCATGGAGGACATCCCGACCAAGAAGTCGAAGAAGGCGGGACCGGGTGAGGAAGCGGCCGGCGCGCGTGAGAAGGAGCGCTACGCGCTCGTCTATGGCTCGACGCTGAAGGTCACGGACGGCCAGCACGTCGAAGCCGGCCAGCCCCTGGTCGAGTGGGATCCGTTCACCTCGGCCGTGCTCACAGAGCTCGGCGGCAAGGTCATGTTCAAGGACATCGTCGAAGGCGAGAACGTCCGCGAAGAGACCGACAAGGTCACCGGCCTCACGCAGATGGTCATCGTCGAATCGTCGGCGGCCGAGAAGCGCACCCCGACCCTCATCATCAAAGCGGGCAAAGGCGACGAGCGCAAGTACCTGCTCCCGACCGGCGCCCACGTCATGGTCCACAACGGCCAGGACGTCCACCCCGGCGACATCCTCGCGAAGATCCCCCGCGCCACCACCAAGACCAAGGACATCACCGGCGGTCTGCCCCGCGTCGTCGAGCTCTTCGAAGCCCGTCACCCGCGCGACAAGGCCGTCATCACCGAGGTCGACGGAACGGTGCACCACGGTGCGATCGTCAAGGGCATGCGCCGCATCATCGTCGAGACCGACGAAGGCACCCGCCACGAGTACAGCGTTCCCCGCTCCGTGCACGTCAACGTGCAGGAGATGGAGCGCGTGCGCGCCGGCGACCCGCTCATCGACGGTCCGATCGATCCCCACGACGTCCTCGCGGTCCTCGGCATCAAGGAGCTCCAGCGCTACCTGGTCGACAAGATCCAGGAGGTCTACCGCTCCCAGTCCGTCGCCATCAACGACAAGCACATCGAGACCATCTGCCGTCAGATGCTGCGGTCCGTGCGCGTCACCCGCGTCGGCGACACGGATTTCCTCGTGGACGAACAGGCCGATCGCTTCCGCTTCATGGAAGAGAACGAGAAGGTCATGAACCGCGGCGGCGAGCCCGCCGACGGCGTCCCCCTGCTCCTCGGCATCACCAAAGCCTCGCTCTCCACGGAGTCGTTCATCTCCGCGGCGTCGTTCCAGGAGACCACGCGCGTCCTCACCGAAGCGGCCATCGCCGGCCGCGTCGACTACCTGCGCGGCCTCAAGGAAAACGTCATCGTCGGCCGCCTCATCCCGGCCGGCACCGGCATGCCGACCTACCGCGACATCTACCTCGAGAAGGACGAAGCCCCGCCCCAGCCCTCCCTCGAAGAGCTGTTGCAGCGCGAGACCGAGGACGAAGACGCGCTGTCCCTGGCGGACTTCGACGACGAGCAGTAAACCCTGTCACCCCGCTTCACCCCCTTCGGGCGGCTCGCAAGAGCCGCCCGAATTGTTTGCGGCGGGCCTCACGACGCGGAGACCTGACGAAAGGACCCGGAGTCGTTTCGATGGAACCCGGGAGACCTAACGAAAGGACTCGGAGTTGTTTCGATGGAACCCGGGAGACCTAACGAAAGGACTCGGAGTTGTTTCGATGGAACCCGGGAGACCTAACGAAAGGACTCGAAGTCGTTTCGATGGGACTCGGGAGACCTAACGAAAGGACACGGAGTCGTTTCGATGGGACCCGGGAGACCTAACGAAAGGACTCGGAGTCGTTTCGATGGGACCCCGGAGACCTAACGAAAGGACTCGGAGTCGTTTTGATGGGACTCGGGAGACCTAACGAAAGGACTCCGAGTCGTTTTGAAGGGTCTAGGGAGACCTATTGAAACGACTCCGAGTTGATTCGATGGGACTCAAGAAACCTATCGAAAGCACTCTCCGGCCACTGAATCAACCGTAATTGGTGGCTATTCTGCGTTTTCCCGACCTTCCGGTAGGTTGGAGCCCGCCGGCGGACCCGGTACGATCTGGCCATGGTCTTCCTCTACATTGCGGCGGTCTTGCTCATCGGCATCGGCGTGGCGCACTCCTACCTGGGCGAGAAATACATCCTCATCCGCCTCTTCCGCCGGCAGGACCTTCCGAAAATCTCAGGAAGCGCCGCATTCACCATGCGCACGCTCCGGTTCGCGTGGCACATCACGTCAGTGGCCTGGGTGGGATTTGCCGCCTTGCTCGTCATGCTCGCCCAGCCGCCGGTGGCTCCCCGGTCCGTGGCATGGGTCATCGCCGTCACGTTCTTCGCCCACGGCGCCCTCGCGCTGGGAGGGTCGCGCGGGCGGCATTATTCATGGATCGTCTTTCTGGCTGTCGGCGTGTTGACGCTGGTCGGCGGGTGGGGGCTGTGAAGGAACCCGCGAGCTCTTTGCGGACCGCCGGCGTCCCGCCGGCTGATGCGCAGGCGTCCCGCGCCTGCGCCTCGGGCGGGCGGGGGAGGCCGCCGTGCGGCCAGGCTGCACACCCCGAGTGAAACGATCCCGCAACTGCGCAACATGAGCTGAGCGTTTGCGAGTCAGGACCGCCGGCGGTCGATGGACGGCGCGGTCGGGCTTGGCGCATACTCACTCGTCGTGAGCCCCGTTGCTCGTAACATCCTCGCAGTTCTCGCCGCGGTCATCGCGGCGTACATCGCCCTCGCGATCGCCGCAACAATCGACATGGCCATTGGTTATCCGCGTACCTATTCGGGTGTGGCCGCCCAAACGATCCTCTGGCTTGTGTCACTGGCGCCATTCCTCGTGGCCGCCGCGGTACTCGGTGCGGTTGCAGCCGCGATCGCGAAGCCGCCTCGCAGCCGCCCGTGGATGCTGACCGTCGGCGTTCTCGGGGTCGGACTGTACGCGGCATCCCAGCGATACATTGCGCCGATATGGCAGGCGTGGCTGGAGACGGTGATCGCCGCTGCCATCGCCGGCGCGGCGGCGGTATGCGCGTTCTGGCTCCTTGCGCGTCGCACCAACGGAACCGGGCGCGCAGCTCCCACTGTGATCAGTTGAGCCGGCACGAGAAGAGCCGCAAAGCTTCCACGGTCAAGGCGTGAGACGCCATCCACACTTGAAAACGATCCCAAACGACGGCGTTGACGACGAGCGCTCAACGGAGTGCGGCAGTCACCAGCCCGTCCGCTCGTGCATACGCAAACTGCTGCCCGAACGGCGCGTATGCGACAGACGTCACGTACGAGGAGCCATTGTTCGGGTCCTGCAGCCAGCTCTCGGTCACCTGCCCCGTGGTCATGCTGATGAAGCGCACGCTCCCGCTGTAGACACGATCCCCCGCGCCGACGGCGAGCTCCCCCTGGTCCGGCGAGAAGGCGAGGGACTTCACGCCGTTGTTGTTGCCGGGAATGGTGGCCCAGAGCAGGCCGTCCGTCATCCGCCAGATCTTGATCGAGCAGTCGGTGCATTGGCCGTACTGGTCGATTCGATTGCTCCCGGACGCGAGGACGGCTCCATTTGCCGAAAGCGCGAGCGAGAGCGTGCTGACGTCCGTGAGCTGGCGCAGCAGCTGTCCATTGCTGACCCGGTACTGGAGGACGCCGCCCTGGCCGCCGAGGGCCAGCGTCGTGCCGTCTTTGGAGAAGAGGACCGCGAAGATGCGGGGCCGATAGCCCACTCCGCCGTTCAGCGTGCGAATCAGGGTCATGTCCGGCAGGTGCCAGAGCTTGACCGTTCCGTCGGCTCCGCCCGACGCCAGGAGCGGTGCCGTGGGGGAGAACGCCACGCAGGTCGTTCCATTGTTGTGCGCCGAGATCGGGCCGGCCAGTTTCACCCCGTCCGCGACGCGGAACAGAAAGAGGTTCCGGTTGAAGGCCTGAAAGCCGAGCGCGGCCAGCGTGCCGTCGGGTGAGAAGGAACCGGCGTTGGCGCTCGTGCTGCTGGCGTAGCCGGTCTGGAACGTGCGGATCAGCGAGCCGCTCCCCGTATACCGCAGTTGCGTGCCGGTGAGGATCAGTTGTGCGTCGGGCGAGAAGGCGACCGCTTTGCCGGCGTTGACCTGCCAGCTCGTCGTCGCCGCACCGGCGGCGGTGCTGCACACGAAAACGGCGATGACGCTGAGGATGCGGAGTTGCCTCGTTGCGTGCATGAATCCCTCCGTATCGCGTGGACGAGCAAAAGGCGCGCCGCGCCACGATTGTCCCCGCCAGCCGCGGTCGCGGCGTTGCGTCAGAGCGCCCCATGTGCGTGCTCAATCGCTAGCCGGGGCATGCACCGGTCGCGTGCAGCGTCGCCCGCGCCGTTGCGATGGCCTGGACGTAGCCATCTGTCCGTCTCCCGCTGCATCTGGGTGAACTCACCGGAGTGGGGCAGTAACCCCTCCTTGTCATACACTCGGTCCGTGTTGCCGTTCTACCGAGTGAACGTGACGCCAGTTCTCGCACGGGGTTTGGCAGGGCACAGCGACTTTGTTCACATCATGATCCACGTGCCCGTTGCCTTTGAGGCTTACCGATGACGCTCGAACAACTGCAACGCAAGAAACTCGACGAAATCGCGTCGGAGTACGGCGCAAAAGGTTATGCCGTAACCGTTCACCCTTCGGCGAACGAGACGCCGTCGTTTTTACGCGATTTGCGCCCTGACCTGATCGCTGTTTCGGACGGGGATCGCGTCGTCGTCGAGGTGAAGGCGGCGCCCGAGATCGAATCGGACAGGACCATTCGAATTGCCGAAGCAGTGGCAGCGAACCCGCCGTGGCGATTCGAACTGGTCACTGCGAACCCTTCAGCAGCTCCGGACGTCCCTGCGTTCGGAGATCTCGTACCAGCCGAACGCGTAAAAGAGTTGTTTGCAGATGCAGAAATGCTGATCCGTCAGCACCATCCGGAAGCCGCAGCGCTTGTCGCGTGGGGTGCAATTGAAGCCGTCCTGCGTTGGCGTGCACTCGCGGCAGGGCTGGACCTCCAACGGCAAAGCTCATCCAGTCTTTTGACAGAGTTGTATGGCAGTGGTGCGATTGATCCCGGCCTGTATGAGCAACTCCTGGCGTTGATGGCATTCCGCAACGCCGTTGCACACGGGTTCCGGCCGCAAGGTGTCTTGCCCAACATTGCAGCAATCGTCGAGGATGCCCGCAAGTTGCAGCCGGCGGCCTAACGATAAAGAGGCTCGGTGGCGACGACGGACCGGGCCGGTGGCTCCATGTGCGTGCTCAAGCGCCTGCCGAGACATGCACCGGTCGCGTGCAGCGCTGCGCGTGTCGCGGCCATGGCCTGGACATAGTCGTCGTAGGTAACGATTTCGCTCGACGCCGCGACGGTTTGAGCAGCCGCGATCGCTCGAATGCCCTCTTCCGACAGTTGCGTCCGGAGCCGGTCGAAGAGCGCGGTCAGCCGCGACTTCATCGCTCCGGCGTGCAGGATCTCCCCCGAGAGGCCGTTTCCATGAATTCGCCACTCGGCGACGACGTCGTCGACGCAGCGCATGATCACGTTTCGATCGGCCAGCCGAAGCCACGCCGACCAATCGTCGAAGTGGTGGGCCTCGGCGTCGAAGCCGCCGATGTCGCGCAAGGCCGAGGCGCGTACGAGCACGGAGTTGATGTGGGGTGCGCACGTCAGCACATCACAGAGTCCGATGTCGCCGTGCGACAGCCGCTCGGTAGGGACGTGCGGAAGGGCGAGCGTGGAGCCCGCAACCGCCCGCCGGGTCAGCCCGAAGCAGAGATCGGCGTCGAATTGCCTGGCTGCATCGACGAGCGTGGTGATGCGGTTGGGCAGGGCGACGTCGTCGTCGTCGAGAAAGATGACGAACTTGCCGCGCGCCGCGGCGAGGCCCAGGTTTCGCGCCGCGGCCACTCCCAGCTGACTGCCTCGCACCACGCGGAGCTCGATGCCCAAGCCGGTAGCCGGTGGCTCGAACGTGCCGCCATCGTCAACGACGACGCACTCGATGTCCGGGTAGGTTTCGGCGCTGACCGATGCTAACGCCTCCTGTACGGCGTCCGGGCGTGCGTGCGTCGTAATCACCGCAGTGACTTCGGGGGGCATGGACGGCGAAGCATAGCAGCGGCAATGTAGCGCTCGATGTGACGTACGGCCAGACGGCACACCCTCGGGTTGTAGCGGCCGCGAAGGCGGCCGCTACAAGAGCCCGCGAGTGCTGCTAATCTTGCAACGCTGACGAGGCGACCATGTACACCCAGCGACCGGGCCAACCAGTCATCGTGCGCGATCCCGAGATCCTCTCCGGGATGCCGGTGTTCGCCGGTACGCGTGTCCCGGCGAAGAACCTCATCGACTACCTCGAGCATGGCCGATCCCTCGACGAGTTTCTCGACGACTTTCCTACAGTCCGCCGCGAGCAGGTTATTGCCGCTCTCGAAGAGGTGAAGGAACTGCTGGCGACGCATGCGACTGCTGTTGGATGAGTGCCTGCCGAGACAGCTCAAGCGGGAGCTCGTCGGGCATGAGGTGCAGACCGTTCCCGAAGCTGGCCTTGCGGGCGTGAAAAACGGCGCGCTTCTCCGGCACGCGGCGGAGCGGTTCGATGTGTTCATCACGGTAGACGCCAATCTGCGTTATCAGCAGAACATCTCGAGACTCCCTTTAGCCGTGCTCGTGCTACGCGCCGTCAGCAACGACATGTCCGATCTTCAGCCACTGGTTCCGGCGGCGTTGGCGGCATTGACGGCGTTGAAGCCGGGAGAGATCGTCGAGATCGAGACGTGACTACGGCTCGGCTGCCGGTGTGGAACCCGGGCGCCTCCCTTCCCATCCCTGCCATTCCCGGTTACCTTGGCTCTCGCCGAGACCCACCATGAAAACGATCCCCCGCGTAGTCCTCATCGCTATCGTCGCCCTTGTCGCAAGCTCGCCAACCACGGAGGCCGCCCGCCGGCGCGCGGTCCGGACGGGAGCCGTGCAGGGAATCCTTCCGTGCGGGACGGACATCTGCAACACTACCCAACCCCACGCCTGCGTCGAGGTCGTCAACGCGGAGACGGCCTGGCGCACCTGCATCTCCAACCAGGGCCGGCGTGGCCTCGTCCTCGGGCCGACGGATTTGCGCCGCACTCCGGACGGCGAGTGGATGCGCGTCCTGCGCGAGGCTGGCGTGGCGGAGATCTTCGTGCCGTACCACGACCTGCCGCTGCGGCTCTACGATCATGAAACGACGTCCGCGGAATCGATCCGGGAGGTGACTTCTGAGGACGCGGGTGCGAATGGAATGGTCGTCACCCTGTCGGGGCAGAACGCGCCGCAGGTCGTCGCGGAGTCGAATGACCGTGGCATCGCCTGGCTGTGCAAGGAAGGGCGGAGTAGCAGCCGTCGCGGCCGGGAGCTCGTGTTGTGGGGCGTCCAGGACGCCGCGAACTACGACTTCATCATCGAGTACCGCCTGCGCGACGACGGCGGCATCGGATTCCGTCTCGGTGCCACCGGGTACAACAATCCGTTCATCCCACCCCAAAGCACGACCGAGGCGCACATGCACGACGTGCTGTGGCGGATCGACGTCGACCTCAATGGCTCCGGCGGCGATACGGCGGTGCAGCTGAAGCACGCCGAGGGCACGAGTCCGTCGCAGCCGTCCCGCGACGTCGAGGAGCCGTTCAATGGCGGAGAGGAAGGCGTCGCGGAGTGGGACCCGAAGGCCTTCCACACCATCGGCGTGGTCGATGAGAGCGTGAATGCGCACGGGAACGAGATCGGCTACACGATGCAGATCGCGACGAGTGGACTGGCACGCCATTACGGCCAGTCGGCCGGCGGCACGCGGAAGGAGAAGTTCACGCTGTCCGACTTCGCCGTGACCCGGTTCAAGCAGTCGGAGCGCGACGCCTTGTTCGACAGCGCGCACGTCCGCTACCTCCAGCCCGATCAATATCTCCTCGGCGAGGGCCTGCCGGGGATGGGCGTCGCCGACCGGGAATCGGTCCAGGACACGGACGTCGTGTTATGGCATCGCTCGTCGGTCCACCACGAGCCGCACGACGAGGATCACGCGCCCGGTGACGCGTCCAATCTCATGACCGGCATCACGAGCGTCCACTGGCAGGGGGTCACCCTCGAGCCGCACAACCTCTTCGACTTCAACCCGCTGGGAGGGCCGAGCCGCACGCAGTGCCAGTGAGCCCGGCCGGCGGCGCGCGGGTCATGTTATCGTCTTCACTTCGTGACCTCGTCCGGCCTTTCCTTCGAAGCGTTTGTTGCTGAGACTTTCGATTCGGAGGAGGCCGTCATGATCGTGGCGGTGCTCAAACGCGCGCACGAGGCGATGCCACCAGCCGAGATTCTCCGCCAGCTCGAGCTGCGCTACCAGCTGGAGCCCGAACAGCCTCGGCGTCTGGCAGAAAAGCGCGTCGAGCTCTGGCCAGGTCGGGTCTGACCCAGGACGCACCGGGTGGGGCTTTCCGGTATGCCGTCAGTAGAGCAACGTCTCAATAGCCTGCATATCGGATGGACCGCACGCCGCAGAGTAGTTTGCCTGAGATTGATGTATCGAGCCGGGTATACTCCTCGGAATCGAAAGCAAAGCGGACAGAAACAGGCGGCGTAGCCTTCGACATCGTGGGGCTGCTCAGCCTCTGCGACTACGCATTTCCAACGGCTTGCGCCGCATCGCCTCTGTCATCATTCGACATCGGGTTGCGATTGCATGCGCCGGAGTCATCAGTGCGGTCGTGACAGGCTTCGCCGGTCAATACCTATACGAATTGTGGATGGTTCCCGATCTCCAGGTCACCTATGCTGTAGGGTATGAAGAGCACGGTGTTCGGCCCGGCACTGACGGGAGTTCTTACTATCACGAACTCCGTGATTTAAGGCACGCATGTCTTGATCACCGAATGTCGATCACGATGCGGCCTCCCGAACAGGGTGATCGTCCCGCGGCGCGGTTAATGCTGTGGCTGCTGATCGAAAACAAGGGAAAGCGTGTTGCGTCGGACGTGCGGCTTACCGTAGCTTTTTCGGTCCCCATCCTGCCGCCGCGCGTGATCGCCACGCCAAATGTCTCGGCCACACTGCTAAACCATGAATCAAGCTCGAGGTTGAAATCCTATACCATCATTATAGAATCGATATCGAATCACACTCCGGCGGTTGTCGTTTTAAGCGTTCCGGGAGATCGTGAAATATACGATGCGCTCACTACGGATGGACTCAGTCTCAACTTTCCACCCCTTACGGCGCGCGAGCTTGCTGCAGCGGTTCCGTCCATTACGGAGGCGTCAGTACACGACCTCAGGGATAAGGAGAGCATGCTAAGCGTTGGCACGCCTAGCTTTACCATGGCCGTGTCTAAATATGTCCCACCGAGTGAACCTCCTCTGCCAGAAGAAGGTACAGCTTGGTATCGTGCATTGCCAGCCGCTCCGATGTGCCCAGAGGAAATTTCTCACAAGCTTCATTAATAGAGCGCCTAACGCCGGTGTGAAGCTGTCGCGGCCCGGTGCTGGCCAGGCAGCCGAGCGGCCTGCTTCATCGCCAGCGTGAGGCGTCACGACGGTTGCAGTTCGCGACTCGTTTCTCGGAACGTCATTCGCGGCAACCGCCGCGCCGCTTCAGCTTCGGCACGTGGGCGCTGGCCGCACTCTTAGCGTGAGATCCGTTGGGCCGACGAATCGAACTTATCGTGGCGGCGCGCTTCTATGAGGCTCCGCGTACGCGCAATCTCAGTGCAATCCGGACATGCCCTTGAGCGTAACCGGCAACACGTCAGGGCTATCTGGACATTGTTGGTAAGTGTGGCCAGAATGCATCGTGCCGAACGACGAGCATCACCATTGACTGGCCCACGTGGAAGTGGCAAGGGTCGGGGTGGTGGCTAACAGCTGCCGGGACGCTTGGCGGGTTCCTTGGTCTTCTGTGGCCATCAGTTCAGCGGGCGCCGCTGGCGAGTCGCATCGCTGCCATGGGAGTGGCCGCACTCGTCCTGCCGATCGCACTGCTCGTTGCGGGCTATTTGCTGCGAGCTCTCACAGTCGCGATCCAGCGTGCAGCGGCATATCCCCATCTTCGCGCGGTGGCGGTTGCAGCCCGTGATGAGCTGGTTCAGACGAAGGAGATGCTTGCTCGAGTTCTCCGTGAACAAGATGATCTTCCGCAGTTCCAGGTCGATGGCGCGTTCGTATTCGTAGAGCAGATCTATATCGTCATCGCTCTCGGACGTGAAACGCTTGAGATCGGCGATCGGATCGTTGTCGTCGACCGCGCCGACGGTATGTTCTACGGCAACTTCGAGGCTGTTGAAGTTCGAACCGACGGTTATCGCGCGAAGAGTATCGGAAACATTAGTCCCTTATGGGAAGGATATATTCGCCAAGCACATGTTGCTCAAACGCCAGCACCGCCGGGCGCCGTTGCCCTGCTTGTAGCGAAGGGATCTGGAAATGTCTGACGAACAGTTGCCCAAAATCGTAGGTCGCGTCGCGCAGATTCTTAACGCTCGTGAACTCGTCATCAATATTGGTGCGCGTGATGGTGTTAAGCGGGGCATGCGGTTCGCCGTGCTAGCGGAAGCTCGATGGATATCGTCGATCCCGCAACGGACGAGGTTTTGGACGTTATTGATCGCGAGAAGGTTCGAGTGGAAGCGTCTGAGGTTCGTGACCGGATCGCTATCTGCAGGACGTTCAAGACGCGTACCTTGGGCGGCGGACCGTTCTACGCCAATGACTATTTCAGCATGCAGAGATTGTTCGATCCCCCCAAGACTATTATCGAGACACTATCGGTTGAAGATTCGCAACTGCCAGCGCCTCTCGACCCGGAAGATAGCTATGTAAAGATTAACGATCGCGTGAAGCTTGTTGACATTCCGCAGCCACTAAAGCCGCAAGTCAAACCTGCGGAACCGAAGACGACGGCCTAACTCATAGACTCTATTGCCGCATCCCCCCGCGTAGTCCTCATTGCTCTCGTCGCCGTCGTTGCAGGTTCGCAGACGACCGAGGCCGCCCGCCGGCGAACCGTCCGGACGGGAGCCGTGCAGGGAATCCTTCCGTGCGGGACGGACATCTGCAACACGACCCAACCCCACGCCTGCGTCGAGGTCGTCAACGCGGAGACGGCCTGGCGCACCTGCATTTCCAACCAGGGCCGGCGTGGCCTCGTCCTCGGGCCGACGGATTTGCGCCGCACTCCGGACGGCGAGTGGATGCGCGTGCTGCGCGAGGCTGGCGTGGCCGAGATCTTCGTGCCGTACCACGACCTGCCGCTGCGTCTCTACGACCATGAAACGACGTCCGCGGAATCGATCCGGGAGGTGACTGCCGAGGACGCGGGTGCGAGTGGAATGGTCGTCACCCTGTCGGGGCAGAGCGCGCCGCAGGTCGTCGCGGAGTCGAATGACCGCGGCATCGCCTGGCTGTGCAAGGAAGGACGGAGCATCAGCCGTCGGGGCCGGGAGCTGGTGTTGTGGGGCGTCCAGGACGCCGCGAACTACGACTTCATCATCGAGTACCGCCTGCGCGACGACGGCGGCATCGGATTCCGACTCGGGGCCACCGGGTACAACAATCCGTTCATCCCGCCCCAAAGCACGACCGAGGCGCACGGGCACGACGTGCTGTGGCGGATCGACGTCGACCTCAATGGCTCCGGCGGCGATACGGCGGTGCAGCTGAAGCACGCCGAGGGCACGAGTCCGTCGCAGCCGTCCCGCGACGTCGAGGAGCCGTTCAATGGCGGAGAGGAAGGCGTCGCGGAGTTGGACCCGAAGGCCTTCCACACCATCGGCGTGGTCGATGAGAGCGTGAATGCGCACGGGAACGAGATCGGCTACACGATGCAGATCGCGACGAGCGGACTGGCACGCCACTACGGCCAGTCGGCCGGCGGCACGCGGAAGGAGAAGTTCACACTGTCCGACTTCGCCGTGACCCGGTTCAAGCAGTCGGAGCGCGACGCCTTGTTCGACAGCGCGCACGTCCGCTACCTCCAGCCCGATCAATATCTCCTCGGCGAGGGCCTGCCGGGGATGGGCGTCGCCGACCGGGAATCGGTCCAGGACACGGACGTCGTGTTGTGGCATCGCTCGTCGGTCCACCACGAGCCGCACGACGAGGATCACGCGCCCGGTGACGCGTCCAATCTCATGACCGGCATCACGAGCGTCCACTGGCAGGGGGTCACCCTCGAGCCGCACAACCTCTTCGACTTCAACCCGCTGGGAGGGCCGAGCCGCACGCAGTGCCAGTGAGCCCGGCCGGCGGCGCGCGGGTCATGTTATCGTCTTCACTTCGTGACCTCGTCCGGCCTTTCCTTCGAAGCGTTTGTTGCTGAGACTTTCGATTCGGAGGAGGCCGTCATGATCGTGGCGGTGCTCAAACGCGCGCACGAGGCGATGCCACCAGCCGAGATTCTCCGCCAGCTCGAGCTGCGCTACCAGCTGGAGCCCGAACAGCCTCGGCGTCTGGCAGAAAAGCGCGTCGAGCTCCGGCTGCGGGATCTGGCCCGGTCCGGTCTGACCCAGGACGCACCGGGCGGGGCTTTCCGGTATGCCGTCCAGGAATCGGAGCTGGATGATTTCGTGGAGAGGGCGATCGACCAGCTCGAGAATGACCGCGGGGCGTTGAATCGGTTGATCTACTCCACATCGTCGCGCGCGCGCCGGCTCGCGGAGGCCTTCCGGTTTTGAATACCCCGGCGTTCGTCGCCTACGTCCTGTGTTGCGCGGTCAGCGCGGCCTGCGCCTTTCTGCTGCTGCGGTCGTGGCGGCGCAGCGGGTCCCGCCTGGTCATGTGGTGCGGCACGGCGTTCGTGCTGATCGCAGCGTCCAACGCGGCGCTGGTCGTGGACCTGATGGTCCTCGCCGATCTCTCCATCTTGCGAGCGGCCCTGATTGCGCTCGGACTCGGTTTGCTGATTTATGGCATTGCCCTGGAGGATCCACGTTGAGTGCCGCGCTGACTGCGAAGCTGATGCTCTACGGGCTGATCGTGGGCGAGCAGGTTCTGCTCGCGTTCCTGTTTCTCCGTTTCTGGCGACTGAGCAAAGAGCCGATCTTCGCGTTCTTTGCCGCCGGGTTTGCCGTGATGGCGATCCATCGTGTGGAGCTGGGCTTCAGTGCAGCCGGCCAGATCGGACTGGAGCAGCAGACGTCGGTGTTCGTGTGGCGATTGGCGTCCTACCTGTTGATCCTGGCCGGGGTCATCGCCAAGAACATGCAAAAGCGCGGGAGGCAGGAACGTGGAAGTGGACATCCGCAGCGGTGAGCCCGGGGACGTCGACCGTGTGCTCCGCCTCATGCGCGCGCTGGCGGAGCACGAAGGCCTCGGCGAGTACTTCCTGCTGACCGCCGAAGTGCTGGCCCAATGCTGCTTCGAGCTCCCTCGGCGTATCGAACTGCTCGTGGCGGAGACCGAGGGGCGGATCGTCGGCTACGCGACGCTCCTGGTGCAGTTCTCGCCGTGGATGGGCCGCGACTACCTGTTTCTCGATGACCTCTACGTCTCGGACGAAGTGCGGGGCCTGGGCATCGGCTCGCGGCTGATGCGGCATGTGGGGGCTCTCGCGTTGGCGCGGGGCGTCGACGTGCGCTGGCACGTCGAGGTCGGGAATCAGTCCGCGCAGAAGTTCTATCGCTCCCTCGGCGCGGAGCTGAAGGACAAGTTGATCGCGTATTGGTTGCCGCACTCCACATCACTCCCGTAACGCCGTCACCACATCCGAGAGCCCCGCCTTCAGCGCCGGCCGCAGGCTGCCCGCCATCGCGGTCACGACGCAGATCGCGATCGCGATGGCGAACGTCTGCGGGTCTGCGGGGTCGACGCCGAACAGGAGCGCGCGGAGGCTGCGGCCGACGGCGAACGCGATGGCGATTCCGGCGAGCGCGCCGAACAAAGTCAGGCGCAGGCCGTCGCGCAGGATCATGGCCACGATGCCCGTGGTCTGGGCGCCGAGGGCGCGGCGGATGCCGAGCTCTTTGGCGCGTTGGGAGACGGCGAAGCTGAGGAGGCCGTGGATGCCGACGGCGGCGATGAGGAGGGCGATGGCGGAGAGGATGGTCAGGACGCGGAGCTGGACGCGGCGCGGGGCGGTGTCGCCGGCGACGACGTCCGCGAGCGCGCGGATGTTGGAGACCGGCTGCTCGGGATCGGCGCCGGCGACGATGCGGCGGATTTGCGGAAGCCACTGCTCGGGTGGAACGGAGGAGTGGATGACGAGGTCCTGAGGGAGGTAGCCGATGATGGAGTTGTCGGCGACCTGCGCCGGCGGCAGGTACACCTGCGGCTCGTTGTTGCGTTCCAGGCCGCGGACTTTCACGTCGCCCACGACGCCGATGACCGTGCGCTCGTCGAGCGCGAATTTGAACTTGCGGCCGATGGGGTCCTGATCGGGCCAGTGGCGGCGGGCCAGCGACTCGCTGATCACGGCCACGTACGGCCGGCGCTCGGTCGTATCGCGATCGTCGATGTCACGCCCTCGGCGCAGCGGAATCCCGAGCGTCCCGAAGTAGCCCGGCGTGACGTAGCGCAGGCTCGCGGCGTTGTCTTCGCGTTCCGGCGCTCCGGCGATCTCGACGTCCCAGATGCCGCCCGTGCGCACCATCGGCAGCCCGGTCGTATACGCGGCGTTCGTGACGCCCGGCAGCGCGCGCACTTCTTCGAGCACGCGCGTGTAGAAGCGCTGCCGCGTGGCGGTCACGCCGTACTTCGGCAGCGGCAGCGCGGTGCGCATGGTGATGACGCCGTCGGCACGGAATCCCGGGGGGACGCCTTCGATGCGCCAGATCGCGCGCATCAGCAGTCCGGAGGAAACGAGCAGGACGATCGAGCCGGTCACTTCCAGGACGACGAGCGCCCGCCGGACGCGCTGCTGCGAGTTGCCCGGCTGGCGCACCGCGGGGAGCACGCCGAAGCCGAGGCCGGTGACGGCGATCAACACGGAGGCGAATCCGAGAACGCGGAAATCGATGCTCGGGACTTCCTGCAGCGGCAGGGTGGTGGGCACGAGCTGCGCGAGCAGCGGCAGGCTGGCCCACGCCAGGAACACGCCCGCCGCGCCTCCGACGACCGCCAGCAGCACGCTCTCGGTGACGAGCTGCCGGACGAGGCGTTCCCGTCCCGCGCCGAGGGCCGTGCGGATCGACAGCTCGCGGGCGCGGGTCACACCGCGGGCGAGCAGCAGTCCGGCGAGATTCGCGCAGGAGAGCAGCAGGATGCACAGCGACGCGCCGCAGAGCGCGACCACCAGCAGGCGCTGGCGCCCCGCGATCTCATCGCGCACGCGGCGCGTCCAGAAGCGCACGTCCTTGTTCGCGTCCGGGTACTGTCGCTCGAGGCGCGCCGCGATCGTCGTCAGCTCCCCGTTGGCCCGCTCCACCGTGGCGCCCGGGGCCAGGCGCCCGATCACGTAGATGTAGCTGTCCGTGCGGTCCTCGAAGTCCTCGCCCGCGAAGACGAGATTCGTCCACAGCTCGACGTCGCGGCCGGGAAAGCGAAACACCGGCGGCATCACGCCGATGACCGTGTGCGGCGTGCCGTCGAGACGCACCACGCGGCCGAGGATGGCCGGATCGCCGTTGAACTGACTCTGCCAGAGGTCATGACTCAGCACCGCCGTCGCGCCCTCGACGCCGTTTGCCGGCGTGATGACGCTGCCGAGCAGCGGCGCCGTTCCGATCAAGGGCATCAAGTCCGGAGTCATCCGCGCGATCTGCAGGCGCCGCGGCGTGCCGAGGCCGGTGAGGTTCGCGGCCGTCGACGAGTACGCGCCCATCCCGCGGAACGACGTCGCCATCGCCTTCGTGTCGCGATAGTTCGCGGGCGAGAATTCGTTCTGGGAGCCGGCATCGCCGGTCCAGATCCGCACCAGCCGGTCGGAGTCGGGATACGGAAGCGGCCGCAGGAGGACGAAGTCCGCCAGCGAGAAGGCCGCCGTGTTCGCGCCGATGCCGAGGGCCACGATGGCGATCACCGTGAGCGTGAATCCGGATGCGCGCACCAGCGTGCGCACGGCAAAACGGAGGTCCTGTTTCAGCACGTCGAGGTGGACCGCCAGCGCGTTCGGGACGACGTCCGCAATGGCCCCAAGGATTGCCATCAGACGCGACGACTCGCGCAGCCGCTCCTCGAAGATCTCGCGGAGCTCGTCCCCGTACTCGCGGCGGAAATCGGCGGGATAGAGCAGGAGCAGCAGGCGATAGAAGGTGCTCACGTGGTCTCCGGTTTCAGTCCGCGCTCGCGTCCGAGGCGAACGAGTTGGGCGAGGCGGCGCAGCTCCGCGCGCGCGGCAGCGACGCCAGCAGGTGTGATGCGGTAATAGCGGCGCCGCTCGTCGTCGAGGGCTTTCGCGGGGCGGCGGTTCGACTCGACGATCAGCCCCTCCTCGAGCATGCGCTGGATGGACCGGTACAGCGTCCCCGGGCTCAGACGGAGCTCGCCATCGGTGCTGGCCTCGATGTCCTTGATGATCGCGTAGCCGTGCCGTTCCTCCTCGGCCAGCGACATGAGGATGTGAAACGTAGAGTCCTGCATGACGTTGACTATATCCACGATGGATATATTGTCAACGGATACATGTAGGGCGTGGCTTCAGCCCGCCTCTCCCGTGGGGGGCGGGCTGAAGCCACGACCTACATTCCGTCCCCTATACTGTCGGGATGTTGGGCCGGTCCCCCTCCCTTGCTACATGGTCGTTGTTCGCCCTGGTGTGCGGCCTTGCCCTCGGTATGCTCGGGCATGGCTCGAGCGCCGCGTTCTTCGGCTATGTCGAAACCGTCGTCAAGCCGCTCGGCGCGATCTGGCTGGCCGCGCTGCAGTTCGTGCTCCTGCCGCTGATCGCCGGGCAGTTGCTCTCGGCGATCACGGGCGCCTCCGACGAGGCATCCGTGGGGAAGCTCGGGCTCCGGGCGATCGCGCTGTTCGTGGGCATGCTGATCGTCGCCGGCGTCTTCACGGCGATCATCACGCCGCCGCTGCTGCGTCTCTACACCGTCGATCCGGCGATGGTCGCCGCGCTCGACGGCACGGACGTCGCGTCTGCCGAAGGGAAACGCGAGTCCGGCGGCGGGCTGCCGAACAACCTGTTCGAAGCCGCGCGCAAGGGCGAAATCTTTCCAGTCCTCGTCTTCACCGCGCTGTTCGGCGCGGCCGTGCGGCGGCTGCCTGACGAACGGCGCGTCGCGCTCACCCGCGTCTTCCAGGGACTGGCCCAGGCGATGCTCACCGTGGTGCGGTGGATCCTCCTCGGCACGCCCGCAGGAGTATTCGCGCTGACCTACGTCGCCGCGCTGCACGCCGGCGGGGCCGCGGCCGGCATGATGACGGCCTTCATCGTCCTCGTGTGCGTGCTGCTGGCGCTCTGCATCGTGCTCCTCTATCCCATCACCGCGCTCCTCGGCAGGACGTCGCTGCGGACCTTCGCGCGCGCGGTTGCGCCGGCGCAGCTCGTGGCCGTCAGCACGCTGTCGTCGATCGCGGCCCTGCCCGCGCTCATCCAGGGCGGCGCCGACCATCTCCGGTTGCCGGCCCGCGAGACCGGCTTCGTCCTGCCGCTCTGCGTGTCGGTCTTCAAGCTGAACCGCACCGTTTCGGCGACCGCGAAGCTCCTCTTTCTCGCCTACATCTATGGAGTGCCGCTGAGCGTGGGCACGTTCGCCATCTTCCTCGGCACCGTGATCATCCTCAGCTTTGGCGCGGTCGGCGTGCCTCAGGGCGGCGTCGCGTTCAGCACCCTGCCGGCGTACATGGCCGCGGGTATTCCGCTGGAGGGCATCGTCGTGCTGGAAGCGACGTCCATGGCGCCCGACATCCTGAAGACCGTGCTCAACGTGACGGGCGACATGTCGGTGGCCACGTTGCTCTCGCGGTCCAGCCGCGTAAATGCGGAGACCGCCGAGGCGGTGCCGGCCCTCGCTCCGGAAAGCATCGGTTGAAACAGTCGCTCGCCCTTCCGTTCCGCCTCCTGCGCCGCGAGCCGCGGCACCTGCTGCGGTTCGCCGCCACGTCGATCGGCCGCGCGGCGCTGACGTCGTTCTCGATTCTCCTCATCTACCGGTTCCTCGCCGCCGTCCTGGCGAAGAGAGAAGACCAGGCGCTCTGGCTGGTCGTCGGGCTCCTGCTCCTCGCCCAGCTCGGCGCGGCGGCGCTCGCGTACGATTCGCGCCTCAGCGAGCAGCGGCTGGTCACGTCCATCGAGCTCGGCACGATGGACCGCCTCATCCGCCACATCCTCGGCCTGTCCGCGACCTTTTTCGACGGCCATTCGCACGGCGATCTCGTGCAGAGCGTGCGTCAGGACGTGGCCAACCTCCGCCTCGTGACCATCGCCGGCACGCAGTTGCTCCTCGAAGGCGCGCAGGCGGCTGCGCTGGTCGGCGTGGCCGTGCGCCTCAGCCCATCGCTCGCGGTCTGGGCCTTCCTGCTCATCCCCGTCGCGGCCGTGCCGATCGCCGTGCTCGCCCGGCGCACGTTGGCGCGCTCGTTCGGCATCCGGAAAAAGAGCGTGGTCATCTTCGACATGCTCCTGCAACTGCTGCACGGAATCCGGATCATCAAGATCTACGGGTCCGAGGAGGTGGAGGCGCGGCGGACGTACGACAGAGGAGGCCAGTACTTCGACGAGATCATCGCCATGGAACGGATGCGCGCATTGGCGCGCGTGGCCCTCGATTCCATGGCCGGAATCAACATCGCAGCGGTGGTCGTCGCCGGCGGATTTCAGGTGATGTCCGGCGCGCTGGGCTGGCCGGAGATGCTGGCGTTCCTCCTCGCCGCGCGCGCGGTCCAGGGACCGCTGAACAACATGAACACGGCGTGGCTGGAGATCCAGCGGCACGGCGCGAGCGTGGCGAACATCGAAGCGCTGTTGCGCAAGGTCCCCGACGTGCGCGACCGCCCCGATGCGCGGCCGCTGCCCGAGGCGCCGCGGACCATCGCCGTGCGCGACCTGGGGCTGGTCATCGACGGCAGCATGATCCTGGAGAACGTCTCCTTCGAGATCCGCGCGGGCGAAACGCTGGCCATCGTCGGGCCTTCCGGCGGAGGGAAGACGACGCTGCTCAACCTCCTCGCGCGCCTGTACGACCCGACGTCCGGCGCGGTCCTGTACGACGGGACCGATCTGCGCGACCTGCGGCTCGACGACGTCCACGCGAAGATGGCGCTCGTGGCGCAGGACCCGTTTCTTTTCCAGACCACGATCGCCGACAACATCCGCCGCGGACGTCCCGGCGCCTCGGACGCCGACGTCGAGGCGGCGGCGCAGGCGGCCGAGATTCACGACGACATCGTGGCCATGCCGGAAGGCTACGAGACGGTGGTGGGCCACGGCGCGCGTCCGCTGTCGCGCGGCGAGGCGCAGCGCGTCAACATCGCCCGCGCTTTTCTCAAGAACGCTCCGATCCTCCTCCTCGACGAGGCGACGTCGAGCCTCGATCCCTACGCCGAGGCGCGCGTGCAGCGGGCCGTGGACCGGCTGGTCGCCGGACGCTTGGCGATCTCCGTCGCGCACCGCCTGGTCACGATCCGCGACGCGTCGCTCATCGTCGTCGTGGAAGGGGGACGGGTCGTGGGGCAGGGACGGCACGCGGACCTGCTGGAAGGCTGTGCGACCTATCAGAGACTGTGGAACGCGCAAGCATGATTCATTACCTGACGCTGGCCGGCCGTTGGATGTTCAGTGAGTACCTCGAGTACTGGGGCCGCGAGCTCGCGGAGTCGAAGGTGCGCATCCTGCGCTACGAGGACCTGCTTAAGTGTGATTGGGGTCAGACCCCAACCGCACTTAACGAGCCGGGCACGTACGTCTTCTCCACCATCGAGGAGGTCGCGCCTCCGATGGAGCGCTTCATCGAAGAGCTGGCGCTGCGCCTCGGCCAGGCGCCGGGCGTGAGGATCTTCAACGATCCGCAGCGCGTGCTGCGCCGCTTCGATCTGCACGCCGAGTTGTGGCGATTGAAGCGCAACCGGTTCCGCAGCCTGCGCGCAGCGGATGATCTGAGCGGCGTGCGCTATCCGGTGTTCATCCGCTCCGAGCGCTCGCACGACGGCGCGCTGTCGCCGCTGCTTCACTCTCCGGCCGAGGTGGAGACGTGGATCGGCCGCGCCCTGGCCCTCGGACGCCCGTTGCCCGACCTGATGGTCGTCGAGTTCTGCGAGACCGCGAATGCGGAGGGGTGGTATCGCAAGTACGCCGCGTTCAGCATCGGCGGCCGGATCGTCCCGCGGAGCATGAACTACGGGCGGAACTGGATGCTCAAGTTCGGCGGCAATGAATTCACGCTGGCGATGGCCGAAGAGGAGCTCGCGTACGTGGAGAACAACCCGCACGAACAGGAGCTCGCGGAGATCTTCGCCATCGCCGGCACCGATTACGGCCGCATCGACTATTCGACGAAGGATAGTCGCGTGCAGACGTGGGAGATCAACCTCAACCCGACCATCGGGCGGGGCCTGCGTCCGTCCAGCCGTTACATCGCGCCGGAGCTTCGCGACACACGCGAGAGGACGAAGGAAGCGTTTTACGCGCGGTTCAACGCGGCGTGGGAGGCGGTGGTGGCGGAAGACGCGGGTCTCGACCAGAGGCCGTTCGCGATCCAGCTCGATCCGGCGATCGTGGCCGTGGCCCGTGCGGATGTGAAGCGCCGGTGGCGTACGGGATCAGCGCTCATCGGCGCCGGCGTGCGTCTCGTGAAGCCGCTGATGAAGACTCCGCTCCGTTCGCTGCTGCGCATGCTCTACCGCCTGCCGCGGCGCCTCGTATACGCCAACGCCGCGCCGCTCTTCCGCGTCCTCGGCCGGCGCGCGCGCCAGAAGAGCGCCTGAGTAGGCGACCGATTCGCCGGCCACCGACGCGGCGTGTCCGGCCATGACCAAAGGCCAGGTCAACAGGAGCGTTCGGAGCTCGCCGGCGCGCAGGCAGTGGGCGAAGACGTGTCCCGCGATCTTCACCATGCGCACCGGGAGGACGGACACGGCGAGATAGAGCGCGATCGCGCGGCGTTTCCGCAGCCAGCCGGATCGCATGCGCCCGTAGATCTTTCCCCGCACGTAGCGCTCGGTCAGAAACTCGGAGACGGACTGGGTGTGCTGATGGTGGACGACCGCCGTGCCGGCGAAGGTCAGTTGCCGGCCGAGGGCCTGGAGGGAGCGGCCCAGGGCCACATCGGCGACGTAGTGTTCGCCGCGCATCCCGCCGGCCTGCTCGAAGTCGGCGCGCGCGAGGAGGAGGTTGGCGGTCGGCCCCGTGTCGATGACCCGCTCCGCACCGGTCGGCAGGAACTTGCTGAACTTGCAGAGATGGAAGGCCCAGTGCCGCAGGCCGCGGCCGTGGCAGCCGATCGCGCCGACGATCACCTGCGCGGTGCGGTCGTACGCGGCGACGAGCGTTGCCAGCCAGTCGGGACGCGCGAAGACGTCGGCGTCGTGGAACGCCAGCAGTTCTCCGCTCGAGCTCGCGACGCCGCGATTGCGCGCCTCGTGGCTGTACAACCGCGTCGCACTCCGCTCGAACCGCACCTCGGGGAACCGCGCCACGATGCGCGCGGTCTCGTCGTCCGGCGAGCTGTCGACGACGGTCACGTCGAAATCGCGATAGGTCTGCACGCGCAGCGCCTCCAGACAGCGCGCGATCGTCGCGGAGGCGCGGTACGCGCCGATGATGACCGAAACCCTCGAACCCACCGCCCACGATGATACATGGGTACCCGGAGCGCCGCCGTCTCGGCGGCTGATGCGCAGGCGTCCCGCGCCTGCGCCTCGGGTGGGTGGGGGAATGCGTCCCAAGCGCGCCGGCGGCGAGGACGCCGCCGGCGCTCCTCTGCGCACTTATTCCACGTATACATTCCGGGATGGAGCGCGTATGGTGAGACCACGTCGAGGAACCTTCCTTGCCCCTTCAGTCCGTCTGAACTAAGTCAGATCCTCTGGACTCACTCCTCTTAGCCTCGCTTCTCCCTTGAACCTTCGTGTGCCTTTGCGTCGGCACCGGGAGAACGGGTCGGCATTGCCCGGCCAGGAGCTTCAAATGAAACTGTATGTAGGGAATCTATCGAAACAAGTCACCGATGCGCAGCTCAACGACCTCGCCGTCCCGTACGGCACGCTCCTCTCGGCGAATGTCGCCGTCGAGCGGTCGACCGGCGGATCCAAAGGGTTCGGCTTCGTCGAGTTCGCCAGCGCCGACGAAGCGCGCGCCGCAATCACCGGCCTCGACGGCCGGGACGTCAACGGACAGATGCTGAAGGTCAACGAGGCCAAGCCGCGTCCGGCGCAGGGCTGAACGCCGATTCGCGTCGAGGGAGGACGGCCGTCCGCGGCCGTTCTCTCATCGGAGCGTTGCTGATCGAAAAGGAGCCCATGTCCAACGAAACGACCATTCGCCGCGTGGCACTGCTCGGGAATCACCTGCCGCGCCAGTGCGGCATCGCCACGTTCACGACCGACCTGAGCGACGCCATCGCGGCCGTCGGTCCGGATCTCGACTGCTTCGTGCTGGCGATGAACGACACACGGCACCAGCATGCCTATCCGGGTCGCGTTCGTTTCGAGCTGACCGATACCGACGCCGGTGCGTACACGCGCGCGGCGGATTTCCTGAACGTCAATGCCGTCGACGTGATCTCCGTCCAGCACGAGTACGGGATCTTCGGCGGCAAGGCCGGGAGCCATCTCCTGCCGCTGCTCCGCGAGCTGCGCATGCCCATCGTGACGACGCTCCACACCATCCTGGCCGCGCCGAATCTGCACCAGCGGCGGGTCATGGACGAGATCACGGCGCTCTCCGACCGCCTCGTGGTGATGACGGCCGGCGGCGCGGCTCTGCTGCGTGAGGTCCACGGCGTCGACGAAGACAAGATCGACGTCATTCCGCACGGGATTCCCAACATCCCGTTCGCGGGCAGCAAGAATCGCATCGGCGTGGAAGGGCGTCCGCTGATTCTCACCTTCGGCCTGCTGTCGCCGGACAAGGGGATCGAGCACGTCATCGACGCGCTGCCGTCGATCCTCGCGCAGTATCCCGACGTGGTGTACATCGTCCTCGGCGCGACGCACCCGCACATCATCGAGCGTCAGGGCGAGACCTACCGGCTGATGCTCGAGGATCGCGCGAAGCGCCTCGGCGTCGACGGCAATGTGATCTTTCACAATCGTTTCGTCAGTCAGGAGGAGCTGTCGGAGTTCCTGGCGGCGGCCGACATCTACGTCACGCCCTATCTCAATCCCGAACAGATCACCTCGGGCACTCTCGCGTATGCGCTGGGAGCTGGGAAGGCCGTGATTTCGACGCCGTATGCGTACGCGCGGGAACTGCTCGCCGAGGGACGGGGGATTCTCGTGCCGTGGAAGGATTCGTCCGCGATCGCCACGGAGATCGTGGCACTGCTCGACGATCCGGAAGCGCGGAAAGAGCTGTGCCGGCGCGCCGCGGCGCACGGGCGGGCGATGCTCTGGCCGTCCGTGGCGCATTCGTATCTGCGGACGTTCGAGCGCGCGCGCAAAGAACATGCGCAGCGGGCGCGGACGGCATTCCGGGCTCACACGCTCGCCACCCGTCCGGCCGAACTGCCGCAGGTCAATCTCGATCATGTCCAGGTGATGACCGACGGCACCGGCATGCTGCAGCACGCGAGCTTCAATGTGCCGCGGTACGGCGAGGGCTACTGTCTCGACGACAACGCGCGCGCGTTGTTGCTGATGACGCTCGTGGAAGAGGCGGGATCGAATGACCCGCGGCTGGTACGGACCCTGGCGTCGCGCTACCTCGCCTTCGTCAGCCATGCCTTCAACAGTGCGGCGGGGCGTTTCCGGAACTTCATGTCGCACTCGCGGCTGTGGCTCGAGGAGCAGGGCTCCGAGGATAGCCACGGGCGCGCGCTGTGGGCCCTCGGCACGGTCGTCGGGTCCTCCGCCGATCCGGGACGCCAGAGTCTCTCCGGCGCGCTGTTTCACGCGGCGCTGCCCGCGGTATCGAGCTTCAGCAGTCCGCGTGCATGGGCGTACGCGCTCCTGGGCATCGAGCAGTATCTGCACGCGTTCGAAGGCGACCGGCACGTGCAGGAGGCGGGACGAGCGCTCGCCGAACGGCTCTTCCAGCTGTTCCGCCAGACGAATCAACCCGATTGGCCGTGGTGCGAGACCCGCGTGACGTACTGCAACGCCCGTCTCCCGCAGGCGTTGATCGCCACCGCCGCGTGGACGGGAGACGATGCGATGACCGCGACCGCCCTTCGTTCGCTCGAATGGCTGATGACGATCCAGCGGACCCCGGATGGCTACTTTGCTCCGATCGGAACGAATGGCTTTTTCGAGCGGGGGATGACCGCGGCTGTGTTCGATCAGCAGCCGGTCGATGCCTGCGCCACCGTGTCCGCGTGCATGCACGCCTTTCGCACGACGGGCGATCACCGGTGGGCCGAGCACGCGCGGCGCGCCTTCACCTGGTTCCTCGGTCAGAACCAGTTGCAGCAGGCGCTTTACGATCCTCTTTCCGGCGGCTGCCGGGACGCGCTCCACGTGGACCGGCTGAACCAAAACGAGGGCGCGGAATCCACGCTGTCGTTTCTTCTCGCGCTGATGGACATGCGCACGGACGAGGTGCGGTCGAGCGCGATGCAGATCCCCGTGGCGGAGCCCGTCGAAGCGCTGTTGGCGATGAGCTCCGCACGATGAGGGCGGCTGTGCAGTACGAGACCCTGTTTCGTCGCAGCGAGAGCAATCCCATTCTCACCGCGGCGGACTGGCCGTATCCCGTCCACACGGTCTTCAATGCCGGCGCCACACTGCTGCAGGACGGCACGACGCTGCTGCTCTGCCGCGTCGAAGACCGCCGCGGACACTCGCACCTGTGCGCGGCGCGCTCCGCCGACGGAGTGGGCGGCTGGATCATCGATGCCGAGCCGACGCTTCGCGGCGATCCCGAGAATCACCCGGAAGAGCTGTGGGGGATCGAGGATGCGCGCATCACGTTCGTCCCGGAGCTCGGCAAGTATGCGATCACGTACACGGCTTTCGGGAAAGGCGGCCCCGGCGTCTCGCTGGCGCTCACCGAGGATTTCAAACAGTTCGAGCGATACGGCTTGGTGATGCAGCCGGACGATAAGGATGCGGCGTTGCTGCCGCGCCGCGTCGACGGCATGTTCGCGCTCGTCCACCGGCCCATCGCGGACTCCGGGGCACACGTATGGATCTCGTATTCGCCCGACCTCCGGAGCTGGGGCGGTCACCGGATGATGCTGCAGGCCCGTCGCGGCTCTTGGTGGGACGCGAACAAGGTCGGCCTCTCGCCACCGCTCATCGAGACCGAGCGCGGCTGGTTGATGATCTACCACGGCGTGCGCCACACCGGCGCCGGCTGCCTCTATCGCCTCGGCGTAGCCCTGTTCGATCTCGAACAGCCCGAGCGCCTGCTCCTTCGCGGCGACGAGTGGATCTTCGGACCGGAAGCGCCGTACGAGCTGCATGGTGACGTCGGCTACGTGGCCTTCCCCTGCGGCACGACCCTCGCCCCCGACGGCGACACGCTCAACCTCTATTACGGCGCGGCCGATACCTGCATCGCGATGGCCACGGGCAGCATCCGCGAGATCCTGCAGTGGCTCGACCGGCAGGGCAGCGCGTAAAGTTTTGGAGTGCGGCGACGGCGAGTCGCCGCTTTCCTATCTTCGAGCGGGCAGCGCGCAAATATAGAAAAGCGGCGACTCGTCGTCGCCGCACTCCATAGGTCACGTGCGCTTCGGAATCGCGAGCAGCACGGCGCCGGCGAGGATCGACGCGATCCCCGCCCAGAGGGGGATGTTCACCGTCCGCTTTTCCTTGACCGCGAGCTCGATCGGGCCGAGGTTCACCTCGTGAGTTTCTTTGGTGTACGAGAATTTCCCGTACACCAGTCCGGCGATGCCGGCCACGATCAGCAGAATGGCGACGATTTTGAGCGCGCTCATGACCGGCGCGCCTTCGGCCGCGCGGGCAGCGGGCCGGTCATGTCGTCCGTGAGCAGAACGACTTTCTCGATGATCGCCGAGACGCGATGGAGAAGCTCCGGCCGAACCCTGGCCAGCCGGTCGATGAGCGGCTTGAGGTGCCCGATGTCGCCCAGGTCGTTCGGCAGGAGATTGCCGGGTTTTTCACCCAGGGTTTCGACGATGCGGACGAAGTCCTCGACGTACAGCCCTCGCTGATTCGATTCGAGTCTGGCCAATTGCGCCGGGGAGATCCCCACGCTTCTCGCCACCTCGGCCTGCGCCCGGCCCTTCGATTCGCGCAACTGTCTGAGGATGCGGCCGTACATGAAATTTTCACCTGCAATCGATTTGCCATTGAGGCAATTCGTCAACGAATCATACCAGATTGGAAATGCATCAAAACGCCACGATGACCGTGACGCCCACGACCCCGTACCAGTAGTCGTCATCCGCGGCGGCAACCGCAAAGCCCGCCGAGCGTTGATACGACGCGTGCAGCACCAGGCGCGTGTCTTTGCGAAGCATTCCCTCGGTCCGCAGGTCGGCGAGCAGCGTCGTCAGGTGGTCGTCGTCGTCGATCTGTTCCCGGCCCGCCGCCAGAGCTCCCGACCAGACCCAGCCGGCGGAGCGCTTGCGGATGGCCAGCCCGGCCTGCCACTCGCGGTACCGGCCGGGATTGAAGTACGCGCCGTCCACGTCCAGTTGCCCCGACTCGTACTGCCGCACGCGCAACTGGGCGCTCAGGCCCTGCTCGGGAAGCAGCATCCAGATCAGCCGGCCGCGCAGGTGCACGCGCTCATTCCCGTCGGAGAATCGCTGATATCCGGCCAGGCCGATTGCGGTGAGGCGCTGCGTCAACTGTTGCTCCGCGCTGGCGCCCGCGAACGTGTACGCGGTCGCACGCTCGAGGGCTTGCTGCGTCTCGACGAGATCGCTCGCCGCGAGGAGCTCGATGCCGGTCCGCGGCGCAGGACGCAGACTCCAGGTGGCATCGCCGATGAGCCGGTTGCGCCCGGCAACGCGCACGACACCCGCCTCGGCGATCGTGCCGGCCAGTGTCTCGCGATTCTGTTTCCGCCAGACCACGAGGACGGCCGGTGCATCGCGGCTCCATCCGTCCTGGGTGTAATGCTTCGTCTGGGCGGCGACGCCGGCGTAATCGAACGCCGAGGCGTAATCGAGCAGGGCGCCCGCACGGATCTTCAGCACGTCGAACTGCTGCGCGTCGCTGCTGACGCTGATCTCCCCGAGTCCCGCCGTCTGCGCCTGTACCCCGCACGCCGTGAGGATTGCGAATACCACCGAAAGCAGCCGTGTGCACGGCTTCATTTCGTGCCCCAGCTCTTGCGCATGCCGAGCAATTCGGAGACGTAGCCGGCGACGCTGGCGGGTTGCAGCACCAGGCTGTACGCGAAGGCATAGATCAGAAATCCCGCGATGTTCCGGCGTACCCGCAATCCCTGCGCGTCGAACATCTTCATGCTGATGCGGAACATGAGCAGGTTCATCAGCAGCGCCATCGGCAGGAGCGCCAGCGTCATCGCCCCGGCGATCCAGTAGATGCCGAACGCGGCCAGGATCAGACCGGGAAGGAAGGCCATGGTGTAGGCGACGTCGAGCCAGGGAAAGAGCAGGTTCCAGCCGACGAAGAACGTCGACATGCGAGGCACGACCAGGATGCCGGGATGGCGCCGGAACGCTTCCAGCATCCCTCGCGCCCAGCGCCGGCGCTGGCGGATAAACATCCCCAGTTCGTCCGGCGCATGGGTGAAGCAGCACGCATCCTCGGCGTGACCGATCCGTCCGCCGCGCGCCAGCATCGCCCAGGTCAGCACGATGTCCTCGCCGACGCACTCCTCCCAGCCCCCCACCTCCTCCAGAGCGCCGCGCTCATAGAGCGAGAAGGCGCCCTGCGCCACGAGCGTCCCCTGGAAGAGCGACTGCATGCGCTTGACGGCGGCGATGCCGTGGAAGTAGTCCCATTCCTGGGCTTTGGTGACCCAGTTGTCCCGGGAATTGCGGACCAGCATCGTGCCGGCCACGGCCTTCGTGCCGGGAGGGTCGCTCAGATAGCGCTCGACCAGGTTGCGGAGCGCATTGGCGTACAGGCTCGAATCGGCGTCGAGCGTGACGATGAGATCGAACCGCGCCTCGGCCAGAGCCCGGTTCAGCGCCGCGGACTTGGCCAGGTTCGTCGTCTGCCGCAGGAGCCGCAGCCACGGATACCGCAGCCCTTCCACGACGCGCGCCGTCTCGTCGGTGGAGCCGTCGTCGATCACCAGAACCTCGATCTCGCCCGGGTACTCCTGCGCCGCGATCGATTCGAGCGTTTCGAGGATCAACCGTTCCTCGTTATAAGCCGCGATCAGAATGCTGATGCCCGGGTAAATCGCAAAGGAACGGCGCGGCGGCCGCCGGTCGAGCAGGAGGCTCGCCGCCAGAAACGCATTCATGAGCCCGGGCACGAGCGCGATGCCGCCCACGATGAGGATGGCGACCAGCCAGTTCGTCAGCTCGGCGAGATCGCGCATCCATGGCAGGGCGAGCCACGTGGTGAACACGAGCCAGACCATGCTCAGAAAGATCGCCAGTGCGAATTTGGCTCTGACGTTGAGAAGACTCCAGTGTTCGAGAGGGGGACCGGCCGCGGAGAGCGGTGGCAGGGTTTCCGTCCGCGCAGGGCGGCTCATAAGGGAAGGCGGCATTAAGCGGGCGCTCTGCAAGGGCCTCGCCACGAAGGTAATGATGACTGTACTCGTTGCCAAATTGGCAATTCTGCCTTATGATGTTCTTCTGTAATTCAGTACACGCCTGACCCCAGCCGGTCGCGACAGGCGCGCACGAAGTCGGTTGCCATCCCGGCACACCCCATGCGCGCTCCACGACCGCCTCCATCCTCAGACGCGTTCCCCGGAAGGATGGAACTGATGGCAATCCGCAGTCGCAGCCGCCCCGCGCAGCAGGATGTCGCCTCCTCTCCGCAACCACGCGATCGCGACGTGGCCACGGCCCGCGTCGTGGGGATCGGCGCATCGGCCGGAGGGCTCGACGCGTTCCTCGACCTCGTTTCCGCCATGCCGGCCGACACCGGACTGGCCTTCGTGCTGATCCAGCACCTCGATCCGCATCACGACAGCATGCTCGTCGACATCCTCGCGGGCGCAACGGCGATTCCCGTGCAGGAGGTGACCGACGGCGTGCGCATCGAGCGCGACCACATTTACGTGATCCCGCCCGATACGGAGATGACCATTCAGGGCGGCCTCCTTCGGCTGGCGCCTCGCACGCCGAAGATGCCGCATCGTCCGCTGGACAGTTTCTTCTACTCGCTGTCGAAAGACCGGGAGAGCGACGCGATCGGCGTGGTGCTTTCCGGCAACGACGCGGATGGTGCCCTCGGACTCCAGGCCGTTCGCGATGCCGGGGGCATCACGTTCGCCCAGACTCCGGAAAGCGCGAAGTTCGACGTGATGCCGCGGGCAGCCGCGGCAGCCGCGGACTTCGTATTGCCGCCGGCCGGGATCGCCGAGCGGCTGGCGGGCATCGCCCGCCGCGACCGTTCGCCGCAAGATGAGCCGGCGGCTGCCGCGGAGCTCGAGCGCGTTCATCAACTGCTGCGCGCTCATTCCCCGGTCGACTTCACCGGCTTCAAACAGGCCAGTGTCGAGCGGCGCATCATGAGGCGCGTCCTCCTCGGAAACCACGACAGTCTGGCCAGCTACGCCGACGTGCTCGAGAAGGACGGTACCGCCGTCGAGACGCTGTATCAGGATCTGCTGATCGGCGTGACCTCGTTCTTCCGCGAGCCGTTGCGATTCGAGGCGCTGAAGTCGGCCGTCTTCCCCTCCATCATCGAGAACCGCGGCGCCGGGGACAGCCTGCGCGTCTGGGTAGCCGGCTGCTCGACGGGTGAAGAGGTGTACTCGCTCGCCATCACGCTGCTCGAGTTCCTGGACGGACGGGCCGATGCGCCGCGCATCTCCATCTACGGCACCGACATCAACGAGAAATCGCTGCAGAAGGCGCGGGCGGCGGTCTACTCGCCGCGCGCGGTGAGCGGTGTGTCTCCGCAGCGCCTCGCGCGGTTCTTCACGGCGGCGCCGGGCGGTTACAAGATCGGAAGGGCGTTGCGCGAGCTCTGCATCTTCGCGGCGCACGACGTCACGCGCGATCCGCCGTACTCGAGGATCGATCTCGTGACCTGCTGCAACGTCCTCATCTACTTCGACGCGGAGCTGCAGAAGAAGGCCGTGGCACTGCTGCAATACGCGCTCGCGCCGGGCGGCTTCCTGATGCTCGGCAGCTCGGAGAATCTCCGCGGCGCGACGAATCAGCTCACGCCGGTCTCGGCGAAACCGCTGATCTACCGCAAGCTCTCCGTTCCGGGTGCGCTCGCGGCGCTGGACGTGGCGCGGCGTTCCCCGCCACCCGGCGCCGTCGCGGCCGCACCTGCCGCGGGCCGCATCGCGGGCAGTCCTCACGACGATGACGACGCCTTCCTCGCCGCGCGGCTCGCTCCGTGCGGGGTGCTCGTCAACGCGCAGATGGAGATCACGCGCATTCGCGGCGACGTGGCTCCCTTCATCGCGCTGGAACCGGGAGACGCTTCCCTCGATCTCTTCGGCCTGGTCCGGCATCACGAGGTTCTGGCGGTCCTGCGCCCCGCGGTACGACGTGCGTTCCAGGAACAGATCACCGTGGCCAAGGAAGACATTCTCGTGAGCGAAGGGGGCCTCCGCCGCAGCGTTTCGTTCGAGATCATTCCGTACGCCATCTCTCCGCCCGGCGGCGACCGTTGCTGGATCCTGTTACACAGCCGTCCCGCACCCGCGAAGCGCAGGGTGGGATCGGCCGGAGCGCGGACGGAGATCGAAGGGTTGCGGCATGCGCTGGCCGCGGTCATCGACGACCGCGAGCTCCTCGCGGACGAGGCCGCCGCCGCCGCGGAGGAAGCCCAGTCGAGCGATGAGGAGCTCCGCAGCACGAACGAAGAGCTGGAAACGGCCAAAGAGGAGCTCCAGTCCGCAAACGAGGAGCTGAGCACGCTCAACGACGAGCTCCGGCTCCGCAACACCGCGCTGGTGAAGTTCAACGACGACATCGAGAACGTGCTGGGGGCGGTGGAGATCCCGATCCTCTTCATCGGCACCGACCTGACCGTGCGCCGGTTCAACTTCACCGCCGGACTGCTGCTCAACCTTCGTCCGGATGCGATCGGGCGGCCTCTCAGCGAGGCGAAGTCGGCTCTCGACGTCGCGCAGCTCGGGAAGCTCGTCGGAGCGGTCATCGAGACGGCCACCGCGGCGGACGTCGAAGTCCAGGATGCCGCCGGCGACTGGCGGCTGTTGCGCATCCGTGCGTATCGCACCTGCGAAGGGAAAATCGACGGCGCGATCGTGGCCGTCCTCGACATCAACGTCCTGAAGCGCAGCGTGATCGTCGCGGAAGAGGCAACGCGCTCCGCCAACATGCTGTCCGAGGCCAGCGCGCTGCTCGCGTCGTCGCTCGACTACGAGACGACGCTCGAGTCGCTGACGCGCCTCTCGACGGCGGCGTTCGCCGACTGGTGCGCGGTGGACCTCGTCAACGACGACGGCTCGATCCGCCATCTGACCGTGTCGCACGCCAATCCCGTGCTGCGCGACCTCGCGGTCCAGTTTCAGGAGGTCGCGTTCAGTGAGCGGGAACATGCGCCGGGCGCGCCGCAGGCGCTGATGCTGCGCAAGTCGGTGCTGCTCACCGACCTCGCCGAGTCGAACGTGACCGGCATGCAGCCCGCGGCGAAAATCATGCAGCTCATCGGCGCTCTCGGCGTGCGGTCCCTCATCAGCGTGCCGCTGATGGTTCGCGACAAGGTGCTGGGCACGACGACGTTCTCCTCATCGCGGCGCGTGTACGACGAGGTCGACCTGCAGCTGGCCGAGGAGTTGTCGCAACGCGCGGCCGTGGCCATCGACACGGCCATGCTCTTCCGCGAGGCTGAGAGCGCGAACCGCTACAAGGATGCGTTCCTCGGGACCGTCGCGCACGAGCTGCGCACGCCCCTGACCTCGATCATCGGCTGGGTGCAACTGGCCAGGAGTAGTCCCAACATGGTCGGGGAAGCCCTCGTGCGCGTCGATGAGGGGGCCAGCCTCCTGCGGGTTTTCATCGAGGACCTGCTCGACGTCACCCGCATTCGCGAGCAGAAGCTGAGCATGGAGATGGCCGAAGTCGATTGGGCGTCCGTGGTCCGGTCGGCACTCGAGATGACCGCCCTCAGTGCGAACGCCCGCGAGATCCAGATCCGTCTGGATCTCATCCTCGACCCCGCGCCGTTGCAGGGCGACGGCGTACGGTTGCTGCAGGTCGTGTGGAACCTGCTGAGCAACGCCATCAAGTTCACGCCGCCGGGAGGCCAGATCGACGTCCGCCTCGATCGTTACGGCAACGAGGCGCGGCTGTCGGTCAGCGATACCGGTACCGGCATCAGCGCCGGCTTCGCGCCGCACGTCTTCGAGTTGTACAGCCAGGGGAGCCAGGCCGCCGGTCACAGGCCGGGGCTGGGCATCGGTCTCTCGATCGTGGCGCAGATCGTCAAGCTCCACGGAGGGGCGGTGCGTGTGGAAAGCGCCGGCCTCGGTCATGGATCGACGTTCATCGTCACGCTGCCGCTCTTTCCGATCCCGGCAGACGCCGCGGGCACCGCACCAGCCGGGCGCCGCTCCGGCAAGTCCCGGCGAGCCGACGGACGGCGCGCAACGAACCAGAAAGTAGAGGAGCCGTCATGAGGCAGGTTGTTCGAACGACCGCAGGGAAGGTCCTCCGCAGCGAGGATCTGACCGGCGATGAGAAAGAAGTGGCCGCCGGCATCCTCCGCGCGAACCCCGAGCTCGGGAACCCGCACGTCGTCCGCTGCGACTGGTGCCGCGAGACGCGAACGCTCTTCCGCGACGAGAGCGACGGCCCCTTCAAGCTGATCGCTCACGGATGGCGCTGCGAGCCCTGCAACGCCAGAGCCGCCAGCCAGGAGGTCCGGTTCTGATTGTCGCCGCGCGTTCTTCGCGCGGCGCAAAGTTTTCGCGGCGAAGCCTCTGTGTTCTCTGTACTACTCAACGTTGCGTTTCTTCGCGCCGCGCAAAGAATTCTCGGCCCCCGTCCCCTCTCCCCGCGCGTGAGCGTGGGGAGAGGGTGGCGCGAAGCGCCGGGTGAGGGGACGTGCCTCGTGCGAGGAGCGTCCCCTCACCCTAACCCTCTCCCCGCCGTCTACGCGGCGGGGAGAGGGGACTTCCCTCCGAGCGCCACCGGCTTGGGTTGCGGGCGAAGACTGCTCTGTGTCTCTGTGGTGAACGTCTCCCTTTTGCCTGCAAGAGAAAGAGACCGATTCACCACAGAGACACAGAGGCCACAGAGGCTTCGCCGCGAAAACATGGTTACGCCGTAGCGAAGCTCCGCTTCGTTACTTCGCGCCCTCGACTTCCTTCAACAGCTCCGTCGCTTTGGCCACGTCGCGGAGCATCCACAACAGGTACCGCGCGTCCGCGCTCACGTTGCGGGCGATGTCGGGGTTGAACCCGAAGTCGTTGGCGACGTTCTCCCAGACGCGGTCGAAGTTCACGCCGACCAACTCGCCGCGGCCGTTGACGACGGGGCTGCCGGAGTTGCCGCCGGTGGTGTCGCCGTCGGCGAGGAAGTTGACGGGCAGGTCGAGGTCGTCCGGGGCGGCGGCGAGGACGGCGTCCGGGACGTCGAACGGCTCGGCGTCCGTGTGTTTGTCGACGACGCCGCGGAGCGTGGTCAGCGGCGTGTAGAACGCGCCGTCGCGCGGGGCGTAGCCCTGCACGTGGCCGAACGAGACGCGCAGCGTGGAGTTCGCGTCGGGCGCGATGGGCTTGCCTGCGTGAGCGATGACGGCGCGGCGCCATTCGGGACGGAGGCGGGAGATCGTGCCCTCCCAGCGGTTCTTCCGTTCCACGAGCGTGTCGACCTCCGTGTTGAGCGTGAAGCCCAGCTCGACCAGCGGGTCTTTACGCGCGTGGAGCTGAGCCGGCGTCTCGTCGAACATCTTCAGGCGCTCGGCGAGGTCGAAGAGCTTCGTGTTCGCGTAGAGGTCGTCGATGGCGGGGATCTGCATCCCCGCGCGCTTGACGAAGTCGGCCAGCAGGGCCTTGTCGGCCGGGGCGTAGAACGCCTTCTGGTCGCGCTCGAGCTGCGCGCGCACGCGGCCGAGGGAGCGCGCCATGAACACCGGGTCGCGATCCGCGTCGGGCTTCTGGCGCTCGATGGCGGACTTCGCGATCGCCACCGCAAACACCAGTGCCTTCGGTCCGGTGGGCGAGACCGAGGCCGGCGTCATGCGGATGTGGTCGAGGAGGAAGTCGCGGTCCGCAGTCTTCTTCTGTTCCGCGGCCATCGCGCCGAGGCCTTCCCAGGCCGCGACGGCCCCGGGCCGCTTCTGCTCGCGCGACCAGGCCAGCACAGTCTGATTGGCCTCGCGCTGCTTCTCGAGGATCCGGCCGCGCTTGAAGCCCGCGAGCTGTCCCTCGCCGTTCTTCTGCCGGTTCGCGAGCGTCTTCACCGTGGCCGCGACCGCGATCTCGCCGTCGCTCTTCCCTTTCGTCGCTTCCTCCAGGATGCGAATCCAGTCGCGGTACACATTGGCGCGCGACGCAAACCACGCGTGCCGCTCCTCCATCTCCGCCGCCGTCAGGGCGCGGTAGGTCGTGCCGGGATAGCCGAGGATCATGACGAAGTCGCCGGGGGCGACGCCTTTCGCGGCGAGAGGGAAGAAGAACTCCGGCCGGAACGGCTGGCCGTCGACGTACGCCCGGCCGATCGCGAAATCGCCGGTGTGCCGCGGCCACATCCAGTTGTCGATCTCGCCGCCGAACTCGCCCACCGCTCGCGGCGGTGCGTAGACCAGGCGGATGTCCGCGAGCTCGGTGGTCTCCTGCAGCACGTACTGCACGCCGCCGTCGTGCGCCGCGACGAGACACCGCGATCCCGGCTGCTTCTCACACGCCGCCACGAGGTCGTTCGACTTCTTCTCGATCGCCTTGTAGCGCTGCGTGTCGTTCGCACCTCGCGGGATCGACGTGAGGATGTCAAACGTGACGTCGGTGAACCGCCTCGGGATGGTGATGCGCACCGTGCGGCTCCGCAGCTCCGCGTCGCGCGAGCGCGCCAAGAAGCCGTTGGTGATGATGTCGTTCTCCGGCGTGGCGTGCTCCTGCAGCACGCCGAACAGGCAGTGATGGTTCGTCACGAACAGCCCTTCGGCCGAGATCCACCCGCCCGAGCAGCCGCCGGTGTTGATGGTGGCGGCGAGGAGTCCCGTGCCGCGCTTCGCATCCCACAGCCGCTCCGGCGGCAGCTCGAGTCCCTGCGCTTTCAGCCACTGCGGATCGAGCTCGAGGACCTGCTGCGGCGTCCATTTTCCCTCGGACGCGAGCAAGGTGAAGGCGAAGAGGAGAGAAAGGGCGAGCTTCTTCATCGCTGGGGATCATAGCGGCTCGCGTGCACAATGGTCGCCGTGTTCGCCTCCGCGGTCGTCTACGCCGGACTCATCACCGCCTTCCTCGGCTTCCTCTCTGTCCTCATCCCTCTGCGCTGGCTGCGCATCCGCACCCGCGGTCGAGGCGCCGCGATCCTAGCGGTCGGCGTGCTGGTCGCGGGAGTCGGGCTCGTGCTGCCCGCGCCGGAGAGGCGCATCGCCAAAGCGGCGACGCATCTCGACGCATCCTTCCCGCGCTGGCAGTTCAGCGAGCATCACGAAGCGCGCGTCGCCGCTC
This sequence comes from uncultured Acidobacteriota bacterium, assembly GCA_963821585.1. Classification (GTDB taxonomy): domain Bacteria; phylum Acidobacteriota; class Thermoanaerobaculia; order Gp7-AA8; family Gp7-AA8; genus QHVT01. Next base: position 721,900 of record CAWGEI010000004.1, on the reverse strand, counting down.
CGCCGCACGGCGTGCTCGAAGCGGTGCGCGCGGTGCGCGCCGATGAGATCCTCCTCTTCCGGTTTCTCACCTGGCTCCGGCGGGGCGGGCGAGATGCCCCGGAGAACATCCTGAACGCCGGGTCCGAACGGCCGCTGCTGGACGTCGCCACGAGCGGCGGGTTCGTCTATCTCGCCGATGATCCGCCGCGAGAGGTCGTCGTCGGTGCGGTCGTCGTCGCTCCTCCGGGCGCGCGCGGTAAGTTGACGCCCGAGGTGTTCGCGACACGGTTGCCGCCCGGCTTCGCGGTCGCGGGGATGAACTTCCTCGTGACGCCGGACGGCAAGGGGGGATCCATCGTCACGACGGAAACGCGCGTGTACGCGAACAGCGATCCCGCGCGGCGCCGCTTCGCCGCCTACTGGCGCGTGATCTATCCCGGAAGCGCGCTGATCCGGCGCATGTGGCTGCGTGCGATCGTGCTCCGGGCGGAAGGGAAGAGACCATGAGCGACCAGCGCCGCTTCCGGTATACGCACGAAGCCACCGCCTCGGAATTCACCCGGACCCTCGCGCGCCGCGTCGACGACTACTTCCGCGAGCGCGGCATCTCCCGCCACGCCAACGCCCACATGATCTTCAAGACCGTTCTGTGGCTGTCGCTATGGGTCGCGACCTGGGTCTGGATGATGACCGGCGAATTCAGCGCCGTCGGGATCGTCGGCATGTATGTCATTCACGGCTTCGCGCAGTTGTTTGCGCTGTTCAACATCGCGCACGACGCATGCCACGGCGCCTACTCGGGCAGCAGGCGTGTCAACCGCGTGCTGGGCTGCATCTTCGACCTCGTGGGCGTGAGCTCCTACATGTGGCGGCTCCTTCACAACGACGCGCACCATGCGTTCGTCAACATCCGCGGCGCCGATACGACGCTCATCTCGGGGAACCTCTTCCGCTTCACGCCGTACGACCGGCGAAGGCCGTATCACCGGTTCCAGCACCTCTATGCGCCCGTGCTCTATTGTCTGTCGGCGCTGGACTGGGTGCTGGCGAAGGACTTCCGCTGGCTGCTGAACGAGCGGTTCGGCAACCACAGGATCGTGAAGCATCCGCCGGGCGAGCTGCTCCTGCTGTTCGGCGGGAAGATCTTCTACGCCACGTACATGTTCGTGCTGCCGCTACTCTATCTCGACGTGCCGTGGTACTCGATCATCGCCGGTTTCGTCGTGATGCACTTGTTCATCGGCTTCACCATCGCGCTGATCTTCCAGCCGAACCACTTCCATGAGCGCGCGGCGTATCCCGACGCCGCCGACGACGGCCGGATCGCCAACAGTTCCATGCGGCACATCTTCGACACGACGTCGGACTACGCCCGTACCGATCCCGTCACCACGTGGATCCTCGGCGGCCTCAACCTCCACGTCATCCACCACATGTTCTCCGGCATCTGCCATGTCCACTATCCCGCGCTGACCAGGATCGTCATGCAGACCGCGGAGGAGTACGGCCTTCCGTACCGCGAGAACAAGACCGTCACCGGCGCGTTCCTCGCGCATCTGCGCTGGCTGAAGGTCCTGGGTACGACGGATGCGGTGTCGCTTGGAGGCTCCTTGGTATTCACCACAGAGACACAGAGCGGCCGAGCCGCAACCAAGTTATCGCGGCGAAGCCTCCGTGATCTCTGTGTCTCTGTGGTGATCGGTCTCTTTCGCGCGGCAGGCACGAAGGGGGACCGATTCACCACAGAGACACAGAGATCACAGAGGCTTCGCCGCGAAATCGTTGCGTCGCGCCAAGAAACACGAGATCAGTAGTACAGAGCGCACAGAGTGGGACGGAGAAGTTTTAGAAAGAAGTCTCCGTCCCACTCTGTGTTCTCTGTGCCTCTGTGGTGAATACTCCCGCGCACCATGCCCAAAAAGATCAGCGCCGGAATCCTTCTCTATCGCCGCCGCGGCGGCGCCCTCGAGGTCTTCCTCGTCCATCCCGGCGGTCCGTTCTGGGCGAAGAAGGACCTCGGCGCGTGGTCGGTGCCGAAGGGGGAGCTCGCGGAGGGCGAAGATCCGCTCGCCGCGGCGAAGCGGGAGTTCACCGAGGAGACCGGCTTTCCGATCGGGGGTGAGCTCCGCCCGCTGCAACCGCTGCGGCAGCCGAGCGGCAAGACGGTCGTCGTGTGGTCGGTGGAAGGCGACTGCGACCCCGCGGAGCTGCGCAGCAACACGTTCGAGATGGAGTGGCCGCCGAAGTCCGGCCAACGGCAGGCGTTTCCTGAAGTCGACCGCGGGGCGTGGTTCCCGCTCGATGAGGCGCTCAAGCGGATCCTCGCCGGACAGGCTGCGTTTCTCGACGAGCTGATTACCACCATCGGGTGATGCGCATCGGCGCGCGGCGGGCGATCCTTCCGGCATGATCATTCAACGCGTCGAAGAGATCCTGCATCGCTGGAAGCGCGAGCTCGGCGGCGACGAGGTGGCTTATCGCAATCATGTGCACCGCGTGATCCAGTTCTGCGACGCGTATCGCAACGGTGACGTCGACCAGCGCGAGAAAGTCGTCATCGCCGCGTGCTTCCACGACCTCGGCATCTGGGGGAGCCACACGTTCGACTACATCCCGCCGTCGATCGCGCTGGCGAGGGACTATCTGAGCGAGCAGGGCCTGGCGCACTGGGGCGATGAGATCGAGCGGATGATCGCGCAGCACCACAAGCTGCGTCACCACGACGACCCGATGGTCGAAGCATTCCGCAGGAGCGATCTCACCGACGTCTCCCTCGGCCTGATCAAGTTCGGGATGCCGTCCGCGTACGTGCGGGAAGTGAAGGCGCAGTTTCCGAACGCGGGGTTCCACAAGCGGCTCGTGCAACTGGCGGGTGGGTGGTGGGTGCGGCATCCGCTGCACCCACTGCCCGTGTTGAAGTGGTGAGGCCGCAGTGGTTACGCCGTCGCGCGTGCGGCCGGAGCCGAAGCGGCCGCCGTCGCCGCCGACAGCCGCACGTCGATCCAGTTGCGGATGTCCGCCATCACCTGTTCCTTGCCGTAGTCATTGAGCAGGTCGTGCGCGTGTCCTTCGTACAGCTTCAGCGTCTTGTCCCGTGACCCGGCGGTGTCGTAGAAGAACTGGCTGCCGCTCGCCAGCGTCACCTTGTCCGTCGGGGCGTGCAGGATGAGCACCGGGATGGTGATGAGCGGGAACTCCTCCTTCAGACGGTCGTCCGCGCGCGCCATGGCGGCCACGGTCAGCGTCGGCTGCACCTCGTCCCCGACGAAAGGATCGTCCTTCATCGCCTGGATCACCTGCGGATCGCGCGAGAAGTCGTCGATCTTCAGGCGCAGCACGTGCGCGTGCGGCGCGAGGTGGCTCACACCCTTGAGGATCGAGAGCGCGATGTCCGGCGCCGGCACCTTGTACGCGAAGCTCTCGCAGATCAGACCCGCCAGCTCGTGCTGGTGCTCGAGCGTGTACACGCACGAGATCACGCCGCCGGCGCTGTGGCCCAGGATGTAGACGGGGAGGCCCGGCTCGCGGGAGCGCGCCAGCTTCATGAGGCGATCGACGTCGTCGAGGTAGTCGTTGATGTGCTCCGCGTAATACCGCTCGCCCTCCGAGTTGCCGCGGCCGCGCAGGTCTACCGCGTACACGGCCAGCCCATCCGCCCGCAGCTGCTCCGCCACCCACGGGTAGTAGCCGCTGTGCGAGTTGAAGCCGTGGACGAGGGCGACGACCGCGCGCGCGGGCGCGTCGGGACGCCACGACCGGACGAAAAGACTGCCGCCTGCTCCCTGGATCCGTTCTTCCTTCATGAATTTCTCCTTTTCCGTTGCGGGTCAAGATGCCGCACGGCGCGGGATCGCACATCCCGACTTCGGGTGGTCCTGCACTACCACCATCGGGGAATGCGCGGCGGCGGGCGCGGTGTACAGTGGCCGGCGGTGAGAGCGATCGCGGTCGGCCTGCTGCTGGTCCTCGCAGACGCCGTGTCTGCGCTCAGCGCGGACCGCGCCATCGCGCAGTTCCATCACACCGCGTGGACGGCGAAGGACGGTGCGCCCAGCCAGATCAGCGCGCTCGCGCAGACGGCCGACGGCTTCCTCTGGATCGGGTCCGCGCGCGGCCTGTATCGGTTCGACGGCGTGACGTTCGAGACCTACACGCCTCCCGGCGGCGTGACGCTGCCGTCGCACAACATCTATACCCTGATGGCCACGCCTGACGGTGGTCTCTGGGTATCGTTTCGCCCGTCCGGACTGGGCTTCATCAAGGACGGGCGGATCACGGTGTTCACCAGACCGGAAGAGCTGCCGCCCGCGTACGTGAACGCCTTCGCGCTCGATCATGACGGACGGCTCTGGGCGGGCACGCCGAACGGCCTGGCGATGCGCTCGGGGACGGGCTGGCAGGTGGTCCATCCGGAGTGGACGGTACTCTCGCTCTTCGTCGATCGCGACGGCACGCTCTGGGCCGGCACGACGACATCCGTTTTTTTCCTGCGCCGCGGCGCGAAGCAGTTCGAGGAGGGCGGCGCGGGTTCGGTACGCGCCGTGTCGATCGCGCAGGGTGGCGACGGCACGCTTTGGGTCTCCGACAGTCCCCGTGCGGTTCGCCGCCTTTCCCATCGCCCGCGCCCGGAAGACAGGCTGGAGCTCACCGTCAATCCGAACAACACCCTGATCGATCGTGACGGCACGGTGTGGATGCTCGACATGGCATACGGCGTCACGCGTCTGCGCGCTCCGCAGCGCGCTCCGAACCGATCGATCCACAATGACGACCCGTTGCTGGAGCGGTACACCGAGCGTGAAGGTCTGAGCGGTGATCTGGCAAACGTCGTGTTCGAGGACCGGGAGGGCAACCTCTGGGTCGGCACGACGAAAGGCCTCGACCGTTTCCGGTACAGCCACGTCGTCCCGGTGACGTTGCCCGGGCCTCACCAGAAGGTGACGCTCGCCGCGGACCGGGACGGCACCGTGTGGACGGGCAGCTCGGCCGACGCTCACATGGCGCACATCCGCGGCAGCGGCGTCCACGGATTCACCACGGACATGCCTACCGCGAGCGTCTACGACGACGGCCGGGGCAATCGCTGGTGGGGCGGCCACGGAGGCCTGTTGCGGCAGCGAAACGATCGCTTCGATCGCTTTCCCCAGCCCGCGTTCGTGCCGGCCGATTACGCATGGGAGGTCGTCCGCGCCGGCGACGACGGCAGCCTGTGGGTCAGCGTCGGCGACGCCGGCCTGATTCATTTCAAAGACGGCGTCTGGTCGCGGCGCCCGCCGCCCGACGGGCTGCTCGCGCGAGGCCCGAGCGCGACGTTCCACGACTCCCACGGGCGGATCTGGTTCGGCTACACCGGGAACCGCGTGGCGTTGCTCGACGGCGGACGCGCGACCGTCTACACGCGCGACGACGGCATCGACATCGGACGCATCCGAGTGATTCGAGGGAGGACCGGACCGCACTACTGGCTCGGTGGCGAGCTCGGGCTGGCGGTGTTCCGCGACGGGACGTTCCGCAGCATCGTCGCGCGCGACGGCTCCCGCTTCGGCACCGTCTCCGGCATCATCGAGACCGCGGACGGCACCCTCTGGCTGAACGAGGTGCGCGGCATCGTGCGCATCGCGGTCGAGGAGGCGCGGAAGGCGATGGCGGATCCGGCGTATCGCGTCGCGGTGCAGCTCTTCGATTTCCTCGACGGCATGCCCGGCTCGCCGCAGATGAACTTCACGGTGTCGACGGCCCTCGAAGCGGCCGACGGGCTGCTCTGGTTCGCGACCGACAACGGCCTCGCGCGCATCGATCCCGCTCATCTGCAGAGGAACACGGTGCCGCCACCCGTCGTGATCCGCTCGGTTACCGCGGATCGTGCGTATGCACCCGCGGCGGAATTGCGGTTCCCGGTCGGTACGCGCCAGATGGAGATCCACTACACCGCGCTCAGTCTCTCGATCCCCGAGCGCGTGAAGTTCCGCTACATGCTCGAAGGCGCGGACGAGCAGTGGCAGGACGCCGGCAATCGCCGCGAGGCCTTCTACACGAACCTCGGCCCGGGCACGTACACGTTCCGCGTCCGCGCCGCGAACAACGACGGCGTCTGGAATCAGGACGGCGCTTCGCTGGCGATCGTCATCCCGCCCGCGTTCCATCAGACGAAGTGGTTCCTCGCCTTCTGTATCGCGGGTGCGGCCGTCATCGTCTGGATGGTTTATCTCCTTCGCGTCCGGCAGATGACCGCGCGCCTGCAGCGGCTGCACGAGGAGCGGATGGACGAGCGCACGCGCATCGCGCGAGAGCTGCACGACACGCTGCTGCAGGGGTTTCTCAGTGCGTCGATGCAGCTTCACGTCGCAGCGGACCGCATCCCCGACGACTCCGCCGCGAAGCCGATCCTCACGAACGTCCTCGGCCTCATCGCGAAGGTGAGTGAAGAGGGACGCCAGGCCGTGCGAGGTCTGCGCCTGCCGGAGAACACCGAGGCTCTCGAGCAGGCGTTCGGGCGCTCGAAGCAGGAGCTCGCGGGGGATCGCGAGGTCGGCTTCCGTGTGATCGTCGTCGGACGCCACCGCGCGGTCGCGCCGGAAGTGCGCGACGAGATCTATCGCATCGGACGCGAGGCGCTGGTGAACGCGTTCCAGCACGCCGACGCGAAGAACGTGGAAGTGGAGGTCGAATATCTCGACGACCGCCTCCGCCTGCGCGTCCGCGACGACGGCCGAGGCATCGACGAGACCGTGCTCCAGTCCGGCCTCGACGATCACTGGGGCCTGGCCGGCATGCACGAGCGTGCGCGGAAAATCGGCGCGCAGTTCCGCGTCATCAGCCGCAGCGGCGCGGGCACGGAGATCGAGCTGTCCGTAGCGCGCCGCATCGCCTACCGGCGCTGACCCGGGCCGGCGGGAACCCGCCCGTATCAGAGGTGAAGGATCCCGCGCCGTACCGCAATCGACACCGCTTCGGTGCGATCCCTCGCGCCGAGCTTCTCCATCAGGTGCTTCATGTGCACCTTCACCGTTTCCTCGGTGATGAAAAGCCGCGTCGCGATGTCACGGTTGCGGTTCCCGTCCGCGGCCTGCTTCAACACCTCGAGCTCGCGCGCCGTGAGTGACTCTTCGCTCATGTGCTCCGCGAGCTGCGCGGCGACGGCAGGCGGGATGCGTTTGCGGCCGGCGTGGACATCCCGGATGCCACCGATCAGCTCGGACGGCGGCATGCTCTTGAGGAGATAGCCGCGGGCGCCGGCCTGCAGCGCGCGTTGCATCTCCACGTCGCCCTCGAACGTGGTGAGCATGATCACCCGCGCGTCCGGGAACTCCGAGCGGATCGCGATGAGCACGTCGATCCCGTTGCGGTCGGGGAGGCGCAGGTCCATGAGCGTGATGTCCGGCCGCTGCTCGCGGAATCGCAGGAGCGCTTCCGCGCCGTTCGCCGCCTCGGCCACCAGCTCCATGTCCGTCTGATGGCGGACCATCGTAGCGATGCCCTCGCGCATCAACGGGTGATCGTCGACGCTCATCACGCGGATCATGTGCGCATCTTACGTGCATATGGACGACGACCTCGAAGGCCTCTCGCGAGAACAGCTCATCGCCGAGGTGCGCAAGTTACGCGACGGCATCCGCACGCACCGCGACAGCACCGGCCAGGAGCTCTGCTGGCACCACCCCGCGCTCTGGGGCCTGCTGCCGGAGAAGACCGATCCCCAGCCCACCGTCCCCGACTGGCCGGAGTTCATGCAGGGCTGCGTGCGCTACCGCGAGTCGCTCGATCGCACTTCTAAACGTTGACGAGCCCCGCGAGCACCCGTGCGGGCGTCATCGGCAGCCGGTACAACCGCAGCCCCACCGCGTCGAACACCGCATTCGCCACCGCCGCGCCCATCGGCACGATCGCGGGCTCGCCCCCGCCCTGCGGCGCCAGCTCGTCGTTCTTCACCAGCACCGTCTCGATCCGCGGCAGGTGCGAGAACCGTGGCAGCTCGTACGTCGCGAAGTTCACGTCCAGAATCTCGCCGCCTTTGAACTGCAGCTCTTCGCTGAGCACGTAGCCGAGGCCCATGGTGATGCAGCCTTCCATCTGCATCTTTGCGCCCTCGGGGTTGATGACGAGGCCCATGTCCTGAGCGGCCACGATGCGCTTCACCCGAATCGTGCCGGTCTTGCGGTCGACGTCCACCTCGGCCACCAGAGCGCACAGCGTGCCGGCGTCGTCCCCGACCGCGATTCCGCGTCCCTGGCCCGTCGGCCCCACGGCGGACTTCCATCCGGACGCGTCCGCCGCCGCTTTCAAGACGCGGCGCAGACGCTCGTCCGTCGCGTTGCGCAGACGGAAATCCAGCGGATCGATCTTCGCCGCGGCGGCCATGATGTCGATGTGCGACTCGCGCGCGAACACATTCGTCCCCGCGCCTGGCGCGCGCCACGGTCCCGTGCCGAACGGGTGCAGCTCCGCGCCCGGCGTGCCGCGTCCCATGTACGGCGTCACCTTCGCGTCCGGCACGTCGTACAGCATCGCGGCCGCGCGCGTGCCCGCGGCCCAGACGTCGTGGCTCCACTGCGTGATCTTGCCCTTGTCGTCCATCGACGACGTCACGCGCACCACCGCCGCGGGCCCGAACGTGTCGAAGAAGAACTCCTCCTCGCGCGTCCACACCACCATCACCGGCTTGCCCGTGATCTGCGCCAGCCGCGCGGCCTCCACGCCCTGTCCGATCGGGCTCTTGCCGCCGAACCCGCCGCCGATGAACGGCGTGATGACGCGGACGTTCTTCTCGTCGATGCCGAGGGTCTCGGCGATGCGGGTGCGGGCACCGAAGGGGCTTTGCGTGCCGATCCACGCGGTCAGTTTCCCGTCGACCATCTCCGCCACCGCGGTGTGCGTCTCCATCGGCGCGTGCGCGACGTACGCCGTCTGGTACGTCGCCTGGAACTGCCCCTCCGCCGCGGGCGCAGGAACGTTCCGGACGAAATAGTCGTAGACCGTGTCCGTGTCGAACTTCGCCTCCGGACGCACCCACTCCACGGCAATCGACTCCAGCGCTTTCGCGGCCATCTCGGGATCCGCGTGCAGCACGGCGACGAGATCGTCCTTTTCGACGACCGTCACGCCGGCCAGCGCCTTCGCCTTCGAAGTGTCCAGCGACTTCCGCGTCGCGCCGTGCATCGGCGGACGCAGCACGCGCGCGTAGAGCATTCCGGGCCGGCGTATGTCGCCAGCGTAGATCGCACGGCCGGTGACTTTCTCCCGTCCGTCGACGCGCTTCGCCGGCTTGCCGATGACCTTGAACTCCTTCGCCGTGCGGGGGATCGCCTTCTCGTCGACGAGCCGTGCGATGGTCTTTCCCGCGGCGAGCTCGCCGTAGGTGACTTTCTTGCTGCCCGCGGACACGACGCCGTTCGCCACCGTGAGCTGTTCCCGCGGCACGCCGAGCTTCTCCGCCGCGAGCTTCATCAGCACCGTGCGCGCCTCGGCCGCGGCCGCGCGGACGGCCGGCCCGAAGAAGCGCGTCGTGAGCGAGCCCCACGTGCCCTGGTCGTACGGCACGAGGTCGGTGTCGCCCATGACGATGTGGATCGCGTCGAGCGGCACGCCGAGCTCCTCGGCCGCCATCTGGCTGAGGGACGTGTTGATGCCCTGGCCCATCTCGACCTTGCCGGAGTAGAGGGTCACGCGGCCGTTCTCGTCGATGCGCAGATAGGCGTTCGGATCCTCGGGGTACGACGGCCCGCGCCGCTGTTGCGCGAAGAGGTCCGCCGGCGGCGTCGTGATCAGGACGACGATGCCGCCGCCGAGGAGCTTGCAGAATTCGCGACGGTCGAGATTGGTGGTCACTTCGACACCCCCTCGATCGCGGCCACGATCCGTTGGTGCGCGCCGCAGCGGCACAGGTTGTCGTCCATCTTGTCGACGATCGCTGCGCGCGACGGTTTCTTGTCGTGTTGGAGCATGGCGTACGCGTTCATGATCATCCCCGACGTGCAGAAGCCGCACTGCAGCGCTCCGTGATCGATGAAGGCCTGCTGCAGCGGGTGGAGCTTGCCGTCTTTCTCCAGGCCCTCGATTGTGATGACGCTCTTCCCGTCGATGTCTGCCAGCGTCGTCTGGCAGGAGCGCGCGGCCTCACCGTCGATCGCGACCGTACACGCGCCGCAGATGCCCTGGCCACAGCCGAACTTCGTTCCGGTAAGCTCGAGATCGCCGCGCAGCACCCACAGGAGCGTCCGGTCATCCTCGGTATTCAGAGTTGCCGGCTTACCGTTGAGACGGAAACGGATCGTGCGTTTCATGACGGCAGGAATCCTACTCCCCCGTCCCTTTGCTACGATGTCACATCCTGTAAATATGCGACGCTCTCCCCGATCGACGTGGATCATCGCCGGCCTGATCCTCGCGGCCGCGCTCGTCCTCGGGCCGCTCTCCCTCCTCGCGATCGGCCTCGGCGTCGGTCAGGGGTTCTTCGTGGGCCTGTTGATGGCGGTGCTGCCGGTCCCGCTCTACGTCGCGTTTGCGCTGTGGGTCGATCGCTTCGAGCCGGAGCCGCCGTGGCTGCTGGTGCTGTCGTTTGTCTGGGGCGCCGCGATCGCGGTGTTCTTCTCGCTGGTGTTCAACGTGGTCCACGAGGGGCTGGTCACCGAGCTCGCGGACGCGGCGTCGGCGTCGACGCTCACCGCGGTGCTGGCGGCGCCGTTCATCGAGGAGCTGACGAAGGGCGCGGCGCTGTTACTGCTGTTTTTCTGGATGCGCCATCAGTTCGACAACGTCACGGACGGCATCGTCTACGCGTCGATGGTCGGCCTCGGTTTCGCGATGACGGAGAACGTGCAGTACTACGGTCAGGCGCTTTCGCAGGAGGGCGGGCCGGGTGCGGCCGTGGTCTTCTTCCTGCGCGGCATTCTCGGCCCGTTTTCGCACCCGCTGTTCACGAGCATGACCGGCATCGGCCTCGGCATCGCGCGCGAGACGCACCGCACGTGGGTGAAGTGGATCGCGCCGCCTGCCGGCCTGGCGGGGGCGATGGTGCTGCACTCGTTCTGGAATCTCTCCGCGAGCCAGGGTGCCGTGTTCTTTGCCGCGTACGCGGTGGTGATGGTGCCGGCGTTCATCGCGGTGATCGTCATCGCGATCTTCTCCCTGCGCCGTGAGGCGCGCGTCATCCGGAAACATCTCGAGAGCGTGGTCGCCGAGGGAGTGCTGAGCGCGGACGACATCCTCATCCTGACCTCCGTCACCCGCCGCCTCGGCGCGTCGACACAGGCGCTGTTCACCCGCGGGTTCGGGTACTGGCGCGCGCGGCGCCGCTTTCACGCGCTCGCCACGGAGCTGGCGTTCCATTCCTGGCGCTCCAGCCGCGAGGCGACCGCGGACGCGCAGGTGATCCACGCGGAGCTGCGCGCGGCCGTGCGCGCGGCTCGCGCACGGCTTGGCTTGCCGGCGGAGCTGGCGGCGAACTTCGTCCGCGCGTGACGGCTTGTTAAGACACCTTAAGGTGTCTATTCTGCGATCTTGCAGAAGCTGGCAGGTCGTCAAGACTCAATTGCGCATCCGGCAACGTGTTGCACGGCCAAGAGGGTTGCCGCGCCGTAGCGTGGAGCCATGGACGTCATCGACCGGCTCAACGCCGCGGTGAAGGCGAGCGGCAAGCGGCGGAAGACGATCGCCCACGACGCCGGGATGTCTGCGTCCAAGCTCAGCCGCCTCCTCCGCCGGCAGATCCACGCGCGCATCGACGATGTCGAAGCGGTCCTCGGAGCGCTGGAACTGACCATGGAGTCGCTGTATGGCGGCGCGGGCGAGGTCGACGTTCGCCAGGCCCTGCGAGCTCTCACCGACTACGTCGAGAGGCACGAGCCGCGAGCCGTGAAACCCAAGCGTGCCGCCTCTCGGGTGGTGCGCACGTTCCAGGTGGCCGCGACTCCGAACGTCGTTCTATTCGACGCCCGCACCAAGCGCATCCGCATTCCGGACGACCTGTGGGAGCGCGGCGCGCGCCACGCCGCGAAGGTGGTGGGCGACTCGATGATCGACGCGGGCATCGATGACGGCGCCGTCGTGTACTTCCAACCTTCGACCACGAAACGGCCGCCGCGCAACGCGATCGTGATCGTTCGCGTCAACGACGGCGTGTACCTGAAGCGATACCAGGAAGCGGCAGGCGAGAAGCGCCTCCTCAGCGAGAACGAAGCGTATCGCCCGATCGTGCTGCAACCGGATGACGACGTCGAGCTCTACGGACTCGTCGTATCCGTCCCCTCGGAATGGAAGATTCCTCCTGCTCCAGTCCACTGAATGTAGACGCACGGCCTCGCCGCCGAGGCTGCTCCCGAGGGGCGGAGAGGAAGGCCGTGGAACGAGGCGTAGAACTTTCGAGACCCGTAGCCACATGGCGAGATGCTCTTGCGCGGAGATGACGACGATGAGCGAACACCACTTCGATGCAGAGATCATGTTTTCGGGGCGGGCAGCGGAGGCGGATCGCGAGACGCTGGGTGAGCGCGTGTATGCGACCGATGCGGGCACCGTGCGCGTCCGTGCGGAATGGAGCACGCCGAACGGCACGCCGGTGATCCGCGTGCCGCTGCACGTCGTCGACGAGCGCCCGAACGGCGATCCCCGTGACGTCCCGGCCTTCGTGGAGCTCTTCTTCCACGACGCCTTCCTCCTCTTCAACCTCGCCGCGCCGGGCTCGTTCGGCGGAGTTGTTTCCGTGTCCGGCGGCGCGTATCGGGTCAACGAGCTCACGTTCGACGCGCGGTTGTTCGAGTACACATCCGCGTCGCTCGCCGCACTGCCTCTGCACGACGTCGCGGCGTGGTACGACTCGATTCAGAACAGCACACGCCAGCTCGCGGCCACCGGCGTCACGAAGGCGCTCTTCCATCTCCTGCACCTCGCGCGCGGAGCCGAGGACGACGACATGACCGTCATCCGCCTCGCGGGTGCGGCCGAGGCGCTGCAGGTGCCGGTCGAGGCGTTGGCGGCGCTGCGGGAAACCATCCTGCGCGGCACTGCCGCGGTGCTCCATCCGATGGCCGACGACGCGCTCGACGCCACGCTCGACGACCCGTCGCTCGATTGGAGCGCGGCCATCGACGACGCCGCCAGACGCGTCATCGGAACCCTGCAGTCCCTTGTGGAGTGCGGCAACGGCTAGTTGACAGACACTCTACGAGCGCTCGGCGTGACAGTATGGGCAGCGTGAGCAGCGAGCGCCAACGTCTCGCCCACGCCGCGCCGTGGCGCAACTGGGGGCCGTACCTCGCCGACCGCGCGTGGGGTACGGTCCGCGAGGACTACAGCGCGGATGCCGACCCGTGGCGCTCCTTCCCGCACGATCACGCGCGGTCGCGGGCGTACCGGTGGGGCGAGGACGGCATCGCCGGGTTCTGCGACCGCTACCAGATCCTGTGCTGGGCGATGGCCTTCTGGAACGAGCGCGATCCGATTCTCAAGGAGCGCTACTTCGGGCTCGTGCCGACGGAAGGGAATCACGGCGAGGATGTGAAGGAGTGCTACTTCTACGTCGACGCGCTCCCCAGCCACGCGTACCAGCGCCTGCTCTACAAGTACCCGCAGCGCACGTTTCCGTATGCGCAGCTCATTGAAGAAAACCGCCGGCGCGGCACGCACGACCCCGAGCTGGAGCTCATCGACACCGGCGCCTTCGACGAGGACCGCTACTTCGACATCGAGATCGAGATCGCGAAAGAGGACGCGGAGACGCTGGTCTTCCGCGTGACGGCGCACAACCGCGGCCCCGAGCGTGCGCCGATCCACTTCATCCCAAACCTGTGGTTCCGCAACACGTGGACGTGGACGGGCGGCGACGTCATGCCCGACATCCGCGAAGAGAACGGTGCGCTCTTCGCCGACGACACCCACGCACCGCCGCTGTACGGCCTCAGTCATGAGACGCGCGTCGGCCCGCGCGTGCTCGACGCGCCGGGCGTGAAGCTCTTCACGAACAACGAGACCAACGCGGAGCGCATCTGGGGCGCGCCGTCGCGGTCGAAGTACGTCAAGGACGCGTTCCATCGCCGCATCCTGCACGACGAGCGCGACGCGACGACCGACCACGGCACGAAGGCGTGCGCGTGGATGCGCTACGACGTCGAGCCCGGCGCGAGCGCGATGATGCTCATGCGCCTGCGGCCGAACGACGGACGTACCCACGCGACCGACGCGGAGCTGAGCGCGATCGTCGACCAGCGCCGCGCGGAAGCCGACGAGTTCTACGAGTCGATCCACCCGCCGCACGCATCGCGCGAGGAGAAGAACATCCAGCGCCAGGCCTTCGCGGGCATGCTCTGGACGCGGCAGAGTTACCTCTTCGACGTCAGCGTCTGGCTCGACGGCGACGACCCCGCGCACCCGCCGCCGCCCAACCGGCTGCGCGGCCGCAACAGCCACTGGCGCCACCTCAACTCCATGCGCATCCTCTCGATGCCGGACAAGTGGGAGTACCCATGGTTCGCCGGTTGGGATCTCGCCTTCCACTCCGTCGTCTTCGCATTGATCGACCCGGAGTTTGCGAAGGAACAGCTCTGGCTCATGCTCTTCGAGCAGTTCCAGCATCCGAACGGCCAGATCCCCGCGTACGAGTGGGAGTTCTCCGATCTCAATCCGCCCGTCCTCGCGTGGGCCGTGTGGCGCGTCTACAACATGGACCGCATCCGCAGCGGCACGGCGGACGTCGCCTTTCTCGAGCGCTGCTTCCACAAGCTGCTGCTGAACTTCACCTGGTGGGTGAACAAGGTCGATCGCGAAGGCAACAACGTCTTCGAAGGCGGCTTCCTCGGACTCGACAACATCGCCGTGTTCGACCGCAGCAATGCGCTGCCCGGCGGCGGGGTGCTCGAGCAGAGCGACGCGACGGGCTGGATGGGGATGTTCTCGCTGGTGATGATGCGCATCGCGCTCGAGCTGTCGCGGACGAACGCGACCTACGAGGGGCTGGCGACGAAGTTCTTCGAGCACTACGTCTACATCGGCGCGGCGATGAAGATGCTGCACGGCAACCGCCGCCTCTGGGACGAGGACGACGGCTTCTTCTACGACGTCCTCCGCTGGCCCGACGGCACAACCGTGCCGTTTCGGGTGCGCTCGCTGGTCGGGCTCATTCCTCTGTACGCGGTCGAGCGCCTCGAACAGAAGTGGCTCGAGCCGTTCGCGCTCTTCAAGACGAACCTCGACTGGTTCCTGCGCTTCCGCAAGGACCTCGTCGAGTACTGCGTCACGACCATCCAGCGCGGCGACGACTACACACACGTCCTCGCGGTCGTCGATCAGGACCAGCTCCGCAAGCTCCTCGCGCGCGTCGTCGATCCCGCGGAGTTCCTCTCGCCGTTCGGCCTGCGCTCGATGAGCCGCTTCCACGAGCAGCATCCGTTCGTTTTCGGCGGCGCGTCGGTCGGCTACGAGCCCGCGGAAGCGGCGGGCTTCCTCAAAGGCGGCAACAGCAACTGGCGCGGCCCGGTGTGGTTCCCGACGACGTTCCTGATGATCGAGACCCTGCGCAAGCTGGAGAAGGGGTTCGGCGACGCCGCACTGAACGGGGTCGCGTCGACGCTCGCGGAGCGGATGATCGCGATCTTCACGCCCGACGCGGACGGCTATCGCCCGCTGAACGGCCCGCGCGGCGCGCGCAAGGCCGAGCTCTTCGCACACGACCCGCACTGGCGCGACCTGGTCCTCTTCCACGAATACTTCCACGCCGAGACCGGCGAAGGCCTCGGCGCCTCGCACCAGACCGGCTGGACAGGCCTCATCGCCAACCTCATCGACGAGTGGCGCCGCGCTTCCAAAACGTAGGGCGTGGCTTCAGCCCGCCTCCCCCGGGGGTGGGCGGGCTGAAGCCACGCTCTACGTCTGACGCTTCCACAGCTGCCAATACACCGCCAGCGCGATCGTGACCCCCACCATCGTCCACAGCACCAGCTCGTTCGGCGGGAGCATGAACACGATCGTGATGAACGCGCACCAGACGACCGCCACGACGTTGATCAGCGGTCCGAAGCGGCCGAGGGACCACGGGGTGAGCTCGCGGGGAAGGCGGTTGCGGAGGTTGAGGAAGATCGGGATCACGTACGCCAGGTAGAGCGTGATCGTGCTGATCGACGTCACCACGTAGAACGCCGCCGCGTACACGCACACCAGCACGGAGAGGATGCTCGTCACGACGATCGCGTTCACCGGCGTGCCGTTCGCGCTGACGCGCTTCAGCATCGCCGCGCCGGGCATGCCGTCGTCGCGTGCGAACGCGTACCACATGCGCCCCATCGACGTGACGCTCGCCAGACCGCACAACCACATCGCGCCGCCGATGATCACGGCGATCAGGTTCGTGAGGAACGGCCCGAGGTTGTTGGCGATGACGTAGAGGACGGGATACGGATCGGCGGCCGTCGCCGCGACGTCGCCGTTCGGGATGCACCACGTCAGCACCATCAGCATCACGTAGCCGACGACCGCGGACACCGCCACGGAGAGGAAGATCCCCCACGCGGAGCTCAGCCGCGCCATCACGGTCTCCTCCGCGACGTGTGCGGATGCGTCGTAGCCCGTGTACGTCCACTGCGCCTGCAGCAGCGCGAGCACGAACAGCAGCGCCGACGGCGCGAGTTTGTAAAGGTCGGCCAGCGCGGGGAAGAGGCTGAACAGCGGCGACGGGATCGACGCATTGCCGATGACCAGCGTCGATGAAGTCTCGAACGCATTCACCGCCGGCGCGAACGAAAAGAGGAACGCGAGCGGGTTGTGATGGCTGCCGAAGATCGTCAGCGCGAGCGTGATCAGCAGCACGCCCGCGATGTGCCACCACACGCTGATGTCACTCAGCCGCGCGGTCAGGCGGATGCCCCACACGTTGATGAGCACCTGGGGGATGAGGATCACGATCATCACCGCGAGCTGGAAGTACCAGTTCGTGAGGAACTCGCCGCGCAGGTCGAAGATGCGCGTCGCCGCGCCGATGAGATAGATCGCCGCTGCGATGTTGATCCCGCCCGTGATCGTCACCTGCCCGATCATGTTCAGCCACGCCGTCAGCCATGCCCATCCCTGTCCGCCGAGGCGGCGGGACCAGAAGTAGAGGCCCCCGGCGGTGGGGTAGGCGGACGCGATCTCCGCCATCGACGCCGCCACCGCCAGCGTGAACAGGCTGACCACCGGCCACCCCACCGAATTCACGATCGGCCCCGCGAACTTCAGGCCGTAGCCGTAGAGAAGCACCGCGCCGGTGAGGATGGAGATGATCGAAAACGAGATCGCGAAGTTCGAAAACCCGCCCATCTCGCGAAAGAGCTGCTGGCGGTAACCGAGCGACTCGAGATACGCGCTGTCGTCGTCTTGCACGCGCGCAGGATAATGGAGACATTAAGATCATGGGACCCATCTCCGACCTGCCCACCCTCGACGCCCTAGGACGCGATCTTCTGCGCGTCCCGGTCTGGCGGCGTGTGGTGTCGCTGGTCGCGCCGTTCGTGCTCACGGCGCTGTTCTTCGTGCTCGCGGCACAGGGGGAGTGGCTGGCGGCGCTCGCGTGTCCGGTGCTGCTCAGTTTTCTCACCTACGGCTCCATCTCGCACGATCTCGTTCATCGCAATCTCGGGCTGCCGAAGTGGCTGAACGAGGTCCTGCTCACGCTGATCGAGCTGCTCACGTTCCGCAGTGGGCACGCGTACCGCGCGGTACACCTGCACCATCACGCGCGTTTCCCGGCGGACGATGACCTGGAAGGCGCGGCGGCGAAGATGTCGCTGGTCCGTTCGCTGATCGAAGGCGTCGGGCTGCAGCCGCGGCTCTGGTTCTTCGCGATGCGGCACAAGGATGCGCATCGTCCGTGGGCGATCGTCGAGTGCCTTGTGTCCGCAACGTTGTTCGGCGCGAGCATCGCGGTCTTGCCGATCACGAAGGCGCCATTCGTCTATG
Organism: uncultured Acidobacteriota bacterium; assembly: GCA_963821585.1. Lineage (GTDB taxonomy): Bacteria > Acidobacteriota > Thermoanaerobaculia > Gp7-AA8 > Gp7-AA8 > QHVT01. Next base: position 704,000 of record CAWGEI010000004.1, on the reverse strand, counting down.
CGGCGCTGATGATCATGGGGAGCTGGATCTTTCCGGTGATCACCGCCTACATCCCCCACAACCCGCAGGGCACGACCGACCTGACGCAGACGAAGCTCTTCCGCGGCAAGGTCCTCTCGATCGTGGCCCTGGAGCACCTGTATCATCTCGAGCATCACCTTTACCCCGGCGTCCCGCACCACAACTGGCCCGAGCTCGCGCAGCGGCTCGACCCGTTCTTCGAGCGGGCCGGGCTGAGACCGATCAAACTGTTCTTCTAGCCATGAACGACGAAAGCTTCCTCGACACGCTCCTCGGCGACGGCCGCGCGCTGTTCAAGCTTTTCGCGCTGGCCCTGATCGGCGCCGGGATCTTCGTCGTGTTCCAGGCCGCGACCGGCCACTTCCTCCCGCAGGACACCGACTTCCTCGGCATGGACGCGAAGCAGCTCTGCACGCTGCACGGCTGCCGGATCGTCCACTTCATGATTCACGACCGCATCTCGTTCGGCGGCGTGCTGCTGGCGATCGGGATCATGTACCTCTGGCTCGCGGAGTTCCCGCTCCGGCGCGGCGAGTCGTGGGCGTGGTGGGCGCTGGCCGCGAGCGGCGGCGCCGGCTTCCTCAGCTTCCTCGCGTACCTCGGCTACGGCTACCTCGACACGTGGCACGGCGCGGCGACGCTCGCCATCGCGCCGCTGTACCTCTTCGGGCTCTGGCGCACGCGCACGCTGCGTACCGTCAAAGTCGAGCGGCCGAAGCTCGACCTCCGCTCGCACGCGGGACGCGGACACGCGCTCCTCCTCGCGTCCACCCTCGGCATCGCCGCCGCCGGACTGGTGATCACCACCGTCGGCATGACCAGCGTCTTCGTCCCGCAGGACCTCACGTACATGGGTGTGGAGGTGGCGGAGCTGCGCGCGCTCAACGAGCGCCTGGTCCCCCTCATTGCCCACGACCGCGCCGGCTTCGGCGGTGCGCTCGTCTCCTGCGGGGTGGCGATGTTCCTCTCCGTTCTCTATGCGCGGCCGTCGCGCAGCCACTGGCAGGCCCTCGCGCTCGCCGGCACGTGCGGCTTCTCCACCGCCGTCGGGATCCACTTCGTCATCGGCTACACGAGCTTCACCCACGTCGCTCCCGCGGTCGTGGGATGTCTGGCCTTCATTGCCGGCCTGACAGAAGTGAAGCTGCAATCCATCCTTATTGCGCGGCCCGCGGCAACCGGCGTAGAGTGACCCGACCAACGTCCAAGTCGAGCTCGTCGGAGGAGGTTCTCTCGCATGCGCCATCGGTTCGTTCTCCTTGCAGTTTTCCTGCTGCTCTTTCCCACGCTGCTTTTTGCCCAGTCTCAGGCCACGACAGGTGTCATCGAAGGCACCGTCGTGGACAGCAGCGGTGGCGTGCTGCCCGGCGTTACAGTCACCATCCGCAACACCGCCACGAACTTCCAGCAGGTACACGTCACCGACAGCCAGGGCCGCTACCGCGGCGTGCTGCTCCCCCTCGGCCCCTATGAGGTGAAGGCCAGTCTCGAAGGCTTCTCCTCGCAGACGGTCACAGGCATCAACCTCGGCGTCGGCCAGACGCGCGTCGTCGACGTGAAGCTCTCGCAGGCGGCGGTGTCCGAGGAGCTTATCGTGACCGCGGCGGCTCCGCTGATCGAGACCGCGCGCACGGAAGGCGCGACCCGCCTCGGCGACGAAGCGATGTCCGAGCTGCCGAACAACGGCCGTAACTACCTCGAGCTGACCAAGCTCACGCCCGGCGTCACCATCGTCCAGGGCCCCGACGGCGACGAGCTGTCGATCAATGGGCAGAAGGGCATCTCCAACAACATCTCCGTCGACGGTGCGGACTTCAACAACCCGTTCTTCGGTGAGCAGCGCGGCGGCCAGCGCCCCGCGTTTACGTTCAACCTCGACGCGGTGAAGGAAATGGTCGTCGTCGCCGACGGCGCCAACGCCGAGTTCGGCCGCTCGCAGTCGGGCTTCGTGAACGTCATCACCAAGTCCGGCACGAACGACATGGCCGGCACCGCGCACGCGGTGTTCAAGCAGGATGCGCTATCCGAGGATCCGCAGACGCCGGACGGCGGCACCGCGCCGTACGAATTCGATCAGACCCAGTTCGGCTTCACCTTCGGCGGTCCGATCGTCCAGGACAAGCTGTTCTACTTCACCGCGTTCGACTTCCAGGACGCGTCGTCGACGAAGCAGACCGACCCGTCGCGCATCGAGCCGGCGGTGGTCGCAGCGTATGCTGCGCTCGGCTCACCGGCCGAGAATGGTCCGATCGAGCGTACGAACGACGCTCGCGTCCTCCTCCTCAAGACCGACTGGAACGTGAGTGCGGCCAACCTGGCCACGTTCCGCTACAACTACACCTGGTCCGAGCAGAAGAACGGTACGTTCGACGTCGACTCCTGGGGCCGCAGCGCGAACGCCAGCGAGAAGGGCCACTCCCACGCCGTCAGCGGCTCGCTCATCTCGTCTCTGCAGAGCAGTCTCCTGAACGAGTTCCGCTTCCAGTGGGCGCGTGAAGACCGCCCGCGTACGTACGAAGGTCCGAACGTCACCGGCCAGGACCGCCCGCTGCCCGACACGGCCTTCGACTTCGGCAGCACGTATCGCTTCGGCTTGCCGTTCTTCATCCCGGTCGAGTATTACGACACGCGCGTGCAGTTCAACGACAACGTGTCGTGGCTGCGCGGATCGCACTCGATCAAGGCCGGTGTCGAGTTCAACCGCGTGAACTCGGTGCAGACGTTTCTCGGTTTCGCGAATGGACGCTACATCTTCGGCTCGACCGACGGGTTCCTCAAATACAACGCGAACCCGAGCTACGTCGAGTGCACGGACAACGACCCCAATGACAACTTCGCCGCACCTTTCGTCGGTTCGGCCAACGGCCAATGTCCGAGCGGGGACGCGGACGGTGACAATGTGCCGGACTACGCCATCACCGGCCCGGTGCTGCTGTATCTGCAGCAGGCGGGCGTCGGCAATATCTCCGTCGAGGAAGCGGGCACGCAGAGCATCCCTCAGACCGAGACCGGCGTCTTCATCCAGGACTCCTGGCAAGCCACTCCAGACCTGAACGTGCAGTTCGGCCTGCGGTGGGACGCGCAGCGCCAGCCCGACCCGATCACCGATCCGGATGACGTCTTCTACGCGCCCTTCATCGGCACGAGCGTGGGCGGCGTGGAGTTTCCATCGGACGGCGAGATCCCGTCCGACACCACTATGTTGCAGCCGCGCTTCGGCCTCTCGTGGAATCCGGGCGGCGACGGACGCAAGGTGCTGCGCGCCAATGCGGGCATCTTCTACGGCCGCGTGCCGGGACTGACGCTCGCGTCGTCGCGGTCGACGAACGGCAGCCGCGGGCAGACCATCTTCCGCAGCAGCGCGGTGAACTTCGACGGCTGTCTCCCGGCATACCCCAACAAGCTCGCTGCCCGCTGCGTCGGCGCGCCGGATCATCCGGACGTGTTCGTCTTTGACGAGGACTTCGAGAATCCCCGCACGCTTTCGGCGTCGCTCTCGTGGGAGCACGAGGTCATCACGAATTACGCGTTCCTGGTCAAGTACAACTACGCCAAGGGCGAGCACATCACGCGTTTCACCAACGGGAACGATCCGCTGCTGTGGGACGGCGAGCCGGCGAACTGCACGTTCGCGTGTGGACCGTTCAGCAACGGCCTCGGGCCGGGCGGCACGAACGGCATCGGCGTGCTCACCGTCGTCAGCTCGACGGCGAAGAGCCTCTATCAGGGCGTTACCCTCGGTGTGACGAAGCGTCCCTCGAGCAACGTGCAGTTCCAGGCGTTCTACACCTATTCGAAGGACAAGTCGGACGACGACAACGAGCGCGATCCGTTCTCGTTCCGCTACGCGAAGATCACGGACCTCGACGCCGAGTACAGCTACTCCGACCGCGATCAGCGCCATCGCGTCAATAGTTGGTTGTTATGGAATGCGCCGGCGGGCTTCGACGTAAACTTCCGCTACTCGTACCGCTCCGCGCAGCCGAAGTCGCTGGCGTGCGTCGTGAGCCCCCAGTTCTGCGGGCCCGACGCCTTCGGGGGCAGCCGCTTCATGGCCGACGCGGCGGCGCCGGCGGACCGCATCAATCCTGACGGCTCGGTCACGCGCCGCAACCTCGGGCGCAAGGACAATGAGTACTCGTCGCTCGACTTCCGCGTGTCGAGGCAGTTCGCCGTCGGAGGCGTGACCCTCGAGCCGGCCATCGACGTGTTCAACGTCTTCAACAGCGCGAACTTCCGCCGTCCGGAAGTGACGAGCCTCGTGTTCAACTTCGACGGCACCGTGCAGAGCGGCGCGGGCGATCCGCGCCAGGTGCAGGTGGCCATGCGGGTGTTGTGGTAGGTCGAAAAACGTAGGGCGGGCTTCACAGCCCGCCTCCCTCGTGGGTGGGCGGGCTGAAGCCACGCCCTACGTTGTTAGTTCTCCTGCACCAGCTCCACTTCCAGCGTCCCTTCCTCCGCGCCCGCCTCCGTCTTCAGCGTGAGCTTCCGCTTGGCGCTGCCGCGCTCGCCGTCTTCGGTCACTTCGATGTGCCTGCGCACCGCGGCGTCGCCCTCGGGCGTTCCCTCGGACTTCCGGATGAACGAGCGCGTGGCCTCGTGCTTGGCCGAGCGCATCTGGACTTCACCAGGCTCCGGAGCGCGCAGCACGAGCATGCCCGTCCCCGTGAACTTCACCGCGAGGTGCAGTGGGCCGAGGGACTCGAAAAGGACGAGATGGGCGGGGACGTTGGTCGCTTTGACGTTCAGGCGCTTCGCGCGCGTGGCGTTGTCGATCGCGCCGTCTTCCACGACCACGCTGGCGCCCGTGGCGTTCATCACGGTCTGTAGCACGTCGTCGATCGACACCGACGTGAGCGTGACGTTCATCGGGGTCTCGAGCTTCTGCATCGCCGCTTTCACTTCCGGCGACGCGGGCTCTTTCATCCTCTGGCGCACCACCGGCTCGCCGGCGCGGGCGTCGGTGAGGGTCACGAGTCCCACGGCGATGACCAGCGCCGCGAAGATGATCGAAAAACGGGACTGACGGAATGAGGCAATCATCACGATTCTCCTTTTCAGTTGTTCAGGTGTGGCCGTCATGCCGACGAGGGCGGGCACCGCGGGCGAGACGCGCATCCGGTCCACCAGCTCCAGCACCGTGCCGCCGTACGCGGGTCTCTCCTCGGCACGCAGAGCCGCGAGCGCGAGCGCGTCGCAGGCGAGCTCCCGTTCCTCGGCGAAACGCGCGACGGCGAGACGGACCAGAGGGTTGAACCAGTGCAGCGCGGACGCGGCCGTGGCGATCCAGTTGACCAGCACGTCGGAACGGCGCAGATGGGCGATCTCGTGCAGCACGACGTAGCGCAGTTGCGCCGGGCTGAACGAGGCAAGAACTTCCGCGGGCAGAAGCAATGTGGGACGAATCCACCCGTGTAGCGAGGGTGTGGCCACCGCGCTCGTGGTCACGACCCGCACGCGGCGCCGGACGTTCAGGATCCCTCGACACTCGTCGACCAGCGTGCGGACGTCGTCGCGAACGACGTCCACGCTGTCGGCGAGTTGCCGCTGGAACCTGCGCGTCTGCAGCACCGCGCGCACAATGACGAAAACAGCACCCGCGCCCCACAGCGCGAGCAGGATGGGAACCCAGGGCTGTGGATCAACGTAGGGCGCGGCTTCAGCCCGCCCTCCCACGGGGGTGGGCGGGCTGAAGCCACGCCCTACGTCTCCCTCGGCGAAGACCGGAACCGGCGCCACGGTCTCACCGGGAACGAGATTGAACACGCTGAACGGCGCGGATGGCGCCACCGGCACGAGCAGCCGCACGATGGCGACGAGCAGCAGCGCGCAGAGCCAGCGCGACGGTACGCGGTTCCGCGCGACCCGATGCACGGCCAGCGCGAACGCCACGAGCAGCGTCCCTTTCCAGGCGGCGGTGAAGAGGAAAGCAGCGACCGCCTGCGTCATCCTTCCGACTCCTGCTGCTCATCGAGCAGCCGGCGCAGCTCGTCGATCTGATCGGCCGTGAGCTTCGTGCTGCGGACGAAGTGGACGAGCGCGGGCGTGGTCTCCCCGCCGAACACGCGCTCGATGAACGACGCCGACTCCTCCTTGATGTACCGCTGGCGCGGGATGGCGGGGGAGTAGACGTAACGATTGCCCTCCTCGCGGAACCGAAGCACGCCTTTCCGGACAAGGCGCCCGAGGAGGGTCTTCACCGTCTTCGGGTGCCGTCCCAGGCCCTCGGCGACCTCGAGCGCCGTGCGCGGCCCTTCCCACAAGACGTTCATCAGCTCCCATTCGGCGTCCGTGATCGGCGGTGTCGGCATCGTTCCTCCAGTGACTACAAGTGTAGTCCAATATGGATTACAACTGTAATCACGTCAAGCCGGGCACCGATTTGTAACAACCAAGGGGCCGATGGTCCGTATACCTCCACTAGGACATACTCTGCCCTCACATGAACCGCACCACAGCACTTCGCCTCGAGAAGTGGGCGATCTGGCTCGGCCTCGTGGCGGTGCTCTTTTTTCTCCGCCACCTCTTCCCGATCATCTTCCTCACCTTCGTCCTCTCGTACCTCGGCAACACCGCCGTGAACGCGCTGACGAAGCGCATCCGCTATCGCAAGCTGAACGTGGTCGTCGTCTACCTCGTCCTGCTGGCGATGCTCACGGGCGTCCTCCTGCTGGTCGTGCCGCGCATGCTCGTCGAGGCCCGCAACCTGGCCCGGCAGTACATCAGCACCGAGGCGGCGCGGGAGGCGGGGGACAACGAGACGTTCATCCACCGGCAGGCGAGGGAGACCGTCGACTCGGTCCTGATCACGATCGCCGGTCGCGATTCCTTCGAAGACTTCCGGCGCTCCGACGCCTACTCCGCGCTCGTCACGCGCATCGACAAATCGCTGACGAACGGCAGCGCGCGTGTCACCGCCGAGGTGACGGCGTTCGCGAACGACGCCATCTCCGTCGCGCTGCAGTTCGTCCTGGCCATCCTCTTCTCGTTCCTGCTGATCTGGGACCTGCCCAACACGAAGGTCCGGCTGAGCGGGTACGCCGAGGGGCGGACGGAAGAGATCTACCGCGAGATCGTGCCGGGGCTGAAGGCGTTCGGCACGATGCTCGGCCGCGCGTTCGAGGCGCAGAGCGCCGTTGCGGTCGTCAACGCCATCCTCTCCACCATTCTTTTCATGATCCTCGGGCTGCCGTCGATCGCGCTCCTGGCGATGATCGTCTTCGTCTGCTCGTACATCCCGATTCTCGGCATGCTCCTGTCGACCCTGCCGGCCGCGTTCCTCGCGCTGCGCGTCGGCGGGATTCCGCACGTGCTCTGGCTCGTCGCCGGGATCGCCATCATCCACGCCATCGAGGCGTACATGCTCAATCCGCTCATTTATGGCCGCCACCTGCGGCTGCATCCGATGGCCACGCTGGTCATCCTGCTGGTCGCGGAGCATCTGTTCGGCGTCTGGGGTCTGCTCCTCGGCGTCCCGCTCGCGGCTTTTGTGCTGAAATATGTCATTGAAGGGGAATCCGTCACATGATCAAACGCTCGCTCCCGGTGTTGTTGCTGCTCGTCGCTCCACTCCTTCACGCCGCCACGGTCCGCCTCAGCGACGCGGTCGTGCCGGTGTCGCAAACCGTCGATCTCACGACCGATCCGCGCAGTGAGACGTACACCGGCTCGGTCACGATCGAGCTCGACGTCAAGAAGCCCGTCAGCGCGTTCCCGCTCCACGCGCTCGACCTCACGATCGACTCGCTGAAGCTGACGAAGGGCGGCACCGCCATCGAGGCGACGCACGCGGCGGGCGAGGACGGCACCGTGAACGTCACCACGGCGACGCCGCTCACGCCGGGCAAACACACGCTGGCGATCGCCTTCACGAACAAGTACAACCGGCAGGCCGTCGGTCTGTACAAGGTGACCCTCAAGAGCGGCGAGCCGTACCTCTTCACGCAGTTCGAGGCCATCGACGCGCGCCGCGCGTTCCCCGTGTTCGACGAGCCGCGCTTCAAGATCCCCTACGAGCTCACCCTGAAGGTCCCCGCGCAGTACGACGCCGTCGCGAACACGCCCGTCGCCTCGGAAACGAAATCCGGCGAATCGAAAACGGTGCGGTTCGCGCGCACGAAGCCGTTGCCGTCGTACCTCGTCGCCATGGCCATCGGTCAGTTCGAGTACACGCCCATCACCGGCATGAGCGTCCCCGGCCGTGTCATCGCGGTGAAGGGCCAGGGCCATCTTACGCAGCTCGCGGCGGACACCACTCCCGCCGTGCTGGCCGCGCTCGAGAAGTACTTCAACCAGAAGCATCCGTTCGAAAAGGTCGACCTCATCGCCGTGCCGGAGTACTGGTATGGCGCGATGGAGAACCCCGGCCTGATCACCTATCGCGACACCATCCTGCTGCTCGACCCGAAGACCGCCACGCCGGCGCAGCGGCAGAACTTCATCCGCATCAACGCCCACGAGCTCGCGCACATGTGGTTCGGCGACCTCGTGACCATGGAGTGGTGGGACGACCTCTGGCTCAACGAGTCGTTCGCCGACTGGATGGGCGACAAGATCACGGACCAGGTCCATCCCGAGTTCGAGCTCCTGATCGGTGAGCTGGGCGGCGTGCAGGGCGTGATGAGCGCCGACGCGCGCACGACCACCGACCCGATCCGCAGGCTGGATACGACGCCCGAGGACTCGATGCGCAACGTGGGCATCGCGTACAACAAGGGCAAAGCCGTGCTGTCGATGTTCGAGCAGTGGATCGGTCCGGAGAAGTTTCGCCAGGGCGTCCTCGACCACCTCAAGAGCAACGCCTGGGGCAACGCGAACGCCGCCGAATTCTTCGCGTCGCTCGCGAAGCACGCGCCCGCAGGCACGTCCGCCGCGCTGGAGACGTTCATCGCGCAGCCCGGCATCCCGCTGATCTCCGTCGACGTGACGGGCAACACGGTCAAGCTGTCGCAGAAGCGGTTTGCGACGTCAGCGCTGACCGCGGAACAGCAGCAGACGTGGAAGATCCCGGTCGCGCTGCGCTGGTCGGACGGCAAGAAGACGCACACGAAGGCGTTCCTGCTCGACCAGCCGTCGAAGACGCTGCAACTCGAAGGCGAGCGCATCGCCTGGATCTACCCGGACGCGAACGCCGCGGGCTACTACCGCTGGCAGCTCGATGACGCGTCGATGTCCGCGCTGGCCGCGAAAGCCACGGAAGTCCTCGAGCCCCGCGAGCGGCTCGCGTTCCTCGGCAACCTCGGTGCGCTGTTCCGCTCGGGTGTCCTGCACGGGGATGCCTATCTCGCGCACCTGGAGCGTTTCGCGAACGATCCGGAGCCGCACGTTCTCGGGGCGGTGGTTGCGGCGCTGGCGCAGACCCGCAGCACGTTCGACAGCCCAGACACGCGGCCGAAGCTCGCGGCGTACGTGCGCCGCACGCTCGGGCCGGCGCTCGCGCGCATCGGCTTCGATCCGTCGAAGGACACCTCGCAGGCCGCGACCACGCTCCGTCCCGAGATCGTCTCGTGGCTCGCGCAGTACGGCGACGAGCCGTCGGCCTGGCAGTTCGTGAAGGAGCAGTTGCCGAAATACCTGAAGGACCCGGCCTCGGTGCATCCGACGCTCGCCGGCCTGGCCCTGAGCCTGTCCGCCTCGCGCGGCGACGAGGCGCTGTTCCAGGAGTACAAGAAGCGCTTCGAGAGCTCGACCATCCCCGCGGAGCGCGCGCGGTATCTCAGCGCGCTCGGCCAGTTCCGCGACCCGGCGTTGAAGGCGAAGGCGCGCGAGTACGCGCTCTCCGGCTCCGTACGCCCCACCGAATTCTTCAGCCTCCTCTTCGGCGGCGACACGGAAGAGGAGCGCGAGGACCTCTATCAGTGGTTCATCACGAACTACGACGCGCTCATGAAGAGGCTTCCTCCGGCGTTCGCGGCGAACATGCCCTTCGTCGCCGGCGGCTGCCAGCCCGAGCGCGTGGAGCGTGCCCGCAAATTCTTCGCCGACCACAAGGTCGACGGTACCGAGCGCACGCTGGCGCGCGTCAACGAACAGGTTAACGAATGCGCGACCCTGCGCGCCCGTGAAATGACGGCAGTGATGAGCTACCTCGCGGCACACTGATGCAGGACGCCCTCACCCCCGAACGTAGGGCGTGGCTTCAGCCCGCCTCTCGGACGGGGTGGGGGCGTCATCACCGATTCGAATCGTGCTCCCCATGACCCGGCTGAATGACGATCAGGAACGCGATGCGGTTTCGCGAATTCTGCCGGACGTTTTCTCGCAATCCTTGGAGACGTCCGTTGCGGCCGTCCGTGCCCTTGCGGCGATCATGGCGTCCCTGGAGCCGGATGATCTTCCCGGCCTGGAGCAGGTCGTCCGCTCCGCATGGCGCAGCGCCTGTCGCGAACCGGACATCGTCCTGGCCGTGTTGCGGGATGACGCCGGCCCTGGCGCGGATTTGCTCGGGCTCCTGTCATTTCATCCCAGCGGCTACGTGCGGGAATCGGCGGTCCGTCGGCTGGCGGCGCTCGCCGGCGGATCTGAGCTTCGCTACCTCCTGCTGCGGCGGAACGACTGGGTTTCTCAGGTAAGAGAGGCAGCCCGCGACGCAATACGAGAGCGGATACGGACGGATTCCGTCGTCGCGTTCGCGCGGAGCTTCTGTCTCGTCGACCGGCTCGAAGTGTCGCAGCGTGGCGATCGCGAGTCGCTGATCGGCGGGCTCGCGCACATCTTCGCGGCCACTCCAGGGGTCGAGGCCATCCTCGCAGCCCTGGCATCAGGATCGCGTCGGAATCGGCGCGCACTCATCCGGTTTGCCATCGAGCACGTGCCCGCTGGTCTCAGCGCGGTCATCGCGTGTGGTGTGACGATGGCCGATGATCTGATCCGGATGTGGGCTACGCCGCTGGTTCCTCAGGCGCTTGATGGCCCGCAGGCGCTCCTCACCCTGCAGCGGCTCGCGAACGATCCGTCACCAGCCGTGCGGCGGGAAGCGCTCACCGCACTCGCTCGCGCGTTTCCCGGCGAACGGGAGCGGGCTCTCGAGCGAGGCGTGCTCGATCGCAGTGCGGCCGTGCGTGACATCTGTCGTTTTCTTCTCGGCAGGCCGAACGCGGATTTTGTTCGCGCCTACCGTTCGGTGATCAGCGAGGCATCCTCGCCACGGCTGCTGGCGAGTGCAATCGCGAGTCTCGCAGAAGTCGGAACGGCATCGGATGCCGGGAGCGTGGCGCCCTACCTCGCTCACTCCAACAGCTCGGTCCGCCGCGTCGCGGTGAAATGCGTCATGCGCCTTGCCGGCGACGGCTTCGCCGAACGAGTCGCGAGTATGCTGATAGACCCGTCGCGAGGAGTTTCGGCCGCGGCGCGCAACAGTTTGCGGAACCACGTCAGGATGATCGGTGCGCCTCGCCTCGACGAGATCTTCGCGGAAGCTGCCCGACATACGCGCCTGAATATCGTGCCGTTGTTCGCCGCTCTGCCCAAATGGCAGAGCATTCCCCGGCTGCTCAAAGTCGCAGCAGGATCGGATAAGCAGGTCGCGGATGCGGCCCGCCGATTCATTCGCGACTGGAACCGGCAGTACAACCGCAGTTCCGCGTCGCCGTCCGAGCGCGAGCTCGAGGCTCTTGCCGTGGCGTTCAAGGCAGCCGAGTCCGTTCTCGATGCCGGCACGGTGAGAGAGATTCGATTCGCGATGAGTGTATTCAAGTGAAAGGCAACATCCGGTCACGTTCGGTCTCTTGCCGCAACTCTTGTTGTGGCCAGACTTCATCAACGGCGCAAGCTCGCGCCAACAACGGAGGAATCATGAGAATCCCCAGAACCATCTTCGTCCTGCTCGTGCTCGCGGCGCTGTCCGTCAGCGCGGCGGCGCAGCTGCCCCCGGTCATCGACCGGGAGCTCCTCTTCGGCGACCCCGAGATCTCCGGCGCACAGCTCTCGCCGGACGGCAAATACATCGCGTTCGTCAAGCCGCTCGACGGCACGCGCAACGTGTGGGTCAAGAAGGCCGCCGAGCCCTTCGCCAACGCCCGCCCCATCACCGCCGACGCGCGCCGTCCCATCCCCGGCTACTTCTGGACCGAGGACGGCAAGTACATCCTCTTCGTCCAGGACCAGGGCGGCAATGAGAACTTCAACGTCTTCGCCGTCGATCCCGCGGCGAAGCCCGCGGAAGGCCAGAAAGTCCCCGCCGCGCGCAACCTCACGGACGCGAAGGACGTGCGCGCGTTCATCTACTCCACTCCGGAGTCCGATCCTGACACCATCTACGTCGGCCTCAACGACCGCGACAAGGCGTGGCACGACCTGTACCGCGTGAAGATCTCTACCGGCGAGCGCACGCTCGTCCGTAAGAACACCGACCGCATCAGCGGCTGGACCTTCGATCACAAAGGCGTCCTCCGTCTCGCGCAGCGCTCCGCTGAGAACGGCGACACCGAGATCCTCCGCGTGGACGGCGACAAGCTCGAGAAGATCCACTTCTGCAGCGTCGTCGAGAGCTGCGGCGTCCACCGCTTCCACAAGGACGACAAGCGCGTCTACCTCGAGACCAACAAAGGCGACCGCGACATCACCCAGCTCCTGCTGCTCGACCCCGCGACCGGCAAGGAAGAGCTGGTCGCCGCCGATCCGCAGAAGCGCGTCGACGTCAGCACCCCGGTCTTCTCCGACAAGAGCGAAGAGCTCGTCGCCGTTACTTTCGAAGACGACCGCGTGAATTACGTCTGGTTCGACAAGGGCTATCAGGCCGACTACGAATGGCTGCGCAAGCAGTTCCCCGGCCGCGACATCAACCCCTATTCGGCGACCGAGGACGAGCAACTGTGGCTCATCTCCGCGAACGGCGACACCGAGCCCGGAGAGACGTTCCTGTTCGACCGCGCGTCGAAGAAGCTCACCCCGCAGTACCGCATCCGCGAGAAGATCGTGCGTGACCAGCTCGCGCCCATGCAGCCCGTCCGCTACAAGAGCTCCGACGGCCTCGAGATCCCCTCGTTCCTCACCCTCCCCAAGGGCGTGGCCCCGAAGAACCTCCCGCTCGTCGTCCTCGTACACGGCGGCCCGTGGGGCCGCGATACGTGGGGCTACGACGGCTACGCGCAGTTCCTGTCCAACCGCGGCTACGCCGTCCTGCAGCCGAACTTCCGCGCGTCTGCCGGCTACGGCAAGAAGTTCCTCAACGCCGGCAACCTGCAGTGGGGCGAGAAGATGCAGGACGACATCACCTGGGGCGTGAAGCACCTCGTCGCCCAGGGCACCGTCGACCCGAAGCGCGTCGGCATCATGGGCGGCAGCTATGGCGGCTACGCGACCCTCGCCGGTCTCGCGTTCACGGCCGACGTCTACGCCGCCGGCGTCTCCATCGTCGGCCCGTCGAACCTGATCACCCTGCTCGATTCCATCCCGCCGTACTGGGAGTCCATCCGCAAGATGTTCGTCGAGCGCATGGGCGACCCGAAGACGGCCGAGGGGAAGGCGCGGCTGCAGAAGCAGTCGCCGCTGAACTCCGCGGACAAGATCAAGAGCCCACTGCTGGTCATCCAGGGCGCGAACGACCCGCGCGTGAACAAGGCCGAGAGCGATCAGATCGTCGTCGCCCTGCGCGAGCGCGGCTTCCCGGTCGAGTACATCGTCGCGCCGGATGAAGGCCACGGGTTCCAGCGTCCGGTGAACAACATGGCCGCTTTAGCCACGGCCGAGAAGTTCCTCGCCAAGCACCTCGGCGGCCGCTATCAGGAGAGCATGACTCCCGAAGTCGCCACGCGCCTCGGCGAGATCACCGTCGACGTGAAGACGGTCGAGAAGCCGAAGACCGCCGCTCCGGCAGCCACGTTGCCCAAGCCGTCGGCCGACCTCGCGCCGGGCAGCGCGAAGTACAAGGTCTCGATCGCGATGGGCGGCCAGACCATGGCCATGGACCTCACCAGCTCGATCGCCGAAGAAGGCGGGAAGTGGGTGGCGACCGAGTTGGTGACCGGACCGATGGGCGAGATCAAGGACCGCGTCGTGCTCAACAAGGGCACGCTCGTGCCGGTGTCGCGGACCGCGTCACAGGGGCCCGTGACCATCGAGCTCGCATACAGCGATAAGAAGGCCACCGGCTCGATGAACATGGGCGGACAGGCCCGTCCCATCGACGTCGACCTCAGCGGCCCGCTGTTCGCCGACGGCGCGGGCATGAATGCCGTGGTCGCGGCGCTGCCGCTGGCCGCGGGCTACACCGCGACGTATCGCAACTTCGACATGCAGAAGTCCAAAGAGAAGACCATGCAGCTCCGCGTTGCCGGCAGCGAGAGCGTCACCGTTCCCGCAGGCACCTTCGACGCGTGGAAGGTCGATTTCGAGACGATCGGCGAGCCGGGCAGCGCCACGGTCTGGATCGACAAGACCTCGCGCAAGGCCGTCAAGAGCACCGCGGTGCTCGCCGCGATGGGCGGCGCGGTGATGACCGCAGAAATGATTCCGTAGCCAGTGGGCCCCCGGCTGACGCCGGGGGCTATTTCCTGGAGACCGCTACGCGGTCATCGTGCTAATTTCGGTAGGTAATCCGGAGCACGACCCCCTCCACCTCGTCGTTCCAGATCGCGTTGACGCTCGATTCCGAGACTCCCCGCATGATCAGTTCGCGGCGTACGTCCAGGGCCACGTTGCCGGTGGCTTCGACGTCGACCGAGCGAGGCTCGCGCTCTTCCAGGACGGCGGCGATCGCGGGCACGACTTCGAAATCGGAGAAGCGCACTTCGATGAGGCCGGGCATGGGGCGAGTGACGCGGACGCCGGCGATCTTCGTCAGCTCGGCGAACTGCACGTCCAGCGCGTAGCCGCGCTTCATGCCGTCGACGGCGGACGGGGGGAATTGCGACGAGGAGCAGGCAACGAATGCCAGGGATGCGAGTGCGAGGGCCAGGAGCCAGCGTGCCATGCCCCAGCCAAACGCAACGGCTCTGCCATCGCGGGCTCGTCGTTCAGGATGTCGCCGATCGCTCGGTAAGATCGTGCAGGGTCGCGGGTTGCTCGTTGTAACCGCGCAATCTCCAACACCTCGAACGAAACGCGGTCTGAACTGCGGGGAGGGCACTCTGTGCCTTTTCGCGGACACCGAGGCACATTGGAGCGGCCGCCTTCGCGGCCGCGATCCTGGTGACGTCCCTCGTACCCCGCGCACAGCGCGGGGCCAGCTTGTGCAGCGCGCCTTCGCGCGCAACGCTGCGTTGGTGGCGCGCGAAGGCGCGCCTTACAACTTAGCCCCGGGCTTTCAAGCCCGGGGATCGCGTTGCGCGTTCAAAACGCGGCCGCGAAGGCGGCCGCTACAAAATCCTCACCGGTACCCGATGCGCACCATCGCGCCGGCCATCTCGTCGTTCCGCGTCGCGCGGACGCTCGCCGGCTCCACCCCAAGCGCGATCAGCGCGTCGCGCACGTCCAGCGCCGCATTTCCCGCGGCTTCCACCTCGAGCGCGCGCTCCTCGCGTCCCGCAAGCACGACCGTGATCTGCGGCAGAACGTCGTAATCCGAGAACCGCACCTCGATGAGATCCGGGAACGGCCGGGTGACGTCGAGGCCGGGGATCTTCGTCAGCTCCGCGAACTGCAGGTCCAGCTCGTACCCGCGCTTCGCGCCTTCCACCGCGCCTTGCGTCACGCCGATCGCGGTGGCCGTCACGATCGCGGCGTCGCGCGTCATGCGATAGCGGTCGATCATGTCGTCGACCGACTCCGACTGCGGACCGCCGAACACGGCCGCGATCACGCCTGCGACCCGGCCGACGCGGCGTCCGACGCGCGCGGCTTCTTCCCCTTCCACCGTCCCCTGGATGACGGCTTCCTCGACGGCGCTGGCGAGGGTCGGCTCGATCGTGGGATCGACCGGGGGCGGGGCGGGACGGGACGACGAGCAGGCGACGAAGAAGGCGATTGCGAGAATGGACCAGCGAGCCATGTGATGAATCCTCCGGCCCCGGCATTGCGCAAGCGGCAGGCCATGGCGAACTCCACGATTCTGGCCGTTTTTCGGGCTTTTTCGGGTGTTCAGGCCGCGCCGCTGTACGATTTCGCAGACACCTCTGTGCGATCTCCCGGACACCTGCGCAACCCTGAGCGCGCGGTCCCGTATCACCTCAGCGCGGCCCTTCGGCCGCCATGCTATCCGTTCGTCTGGAAGGAGACTTCATGAAGTCAGTCATCGCCGCGACGCTGTTCGTCACCGCCGGCGCGCTCGCGCAGGAGCGCACCACCATCCCCATCCTCGACGACGTCGCCGTCAAAGCCGTCTGCACCCAGGCCATCCTCGACGCCAAAGCGCGCTACGCGAAGCTCGAGGAGCCAGGCGACGTCAACGTCCTCAACGAATGGGATGACATCAGCATCGCCCTCGAGAACGCCACCGGTCCGGTGGCGGTCATGAACAACCTCCATCCCGACAAGAAGGTCCGCGACGCGGCCGACGAGTGCAACGTGCAGATCTCCAGCTTCGAATCGGAGCTCTACCAGAACGAGAAGCTCTTCCAGCGCGTGAGCGCAGTCAAGCCCGGCAATCCCGCCCAGACCCGTTTCCGCCTCGACCTCATCGAAGCCTTCGAGGACAGCGGCGTCGCGCTCGCGAAAGAGAAGCGGGCCCGCGCGAAAGAGATCAGCGACCGCATCACCGAGCTCGGACAGGAGTTCGACAGGAACATCCGCGACAACTCCACGAAGCTCACCTTCACGCCCGCCGAATTCAAAGGCCTCCCGCAGTCCTATATCGACCGCGTGAAGAACGCCGAGGGGAACATCGTGGTGGGCTTCGATTACCCCGACTACGTCCCCTTCATCAGCTCCGCGGAGAACGAGAAGGCCCGCGAGCGCTACTCCATCGCGTACATGAAGCGCGGCACCCCGCGGAACCTGGCCATCCTCGACGAAGTGGTCAAGCTCCGCAAAGAGCTGGCGACCCTGTACGGCTACCCGAGCTACGCCCACTACATCACCAAGCGCCGCATGTCCGAGACCCCGCAGGCCGTGAACGCGTTCCTCGACGACGTTGCCAGGTCCGTGAAGGACGTCGAGAAGCGCGAGCTCGAAGAGCTCCGCAAGCTCAAGTCCGACACCCTGAAGACGCCGCTCGCCGCCACGAAGATCAACCGCTGGGACGTTCCGTACTGGCGCGAGAAGATCCGCGCCGAGCGCTACGCCATCGACCAGGAGGCGACCCGCAAGTACTTCCCGACCGGCGCCGCGCTCGACTGGATCATCGACATCACCTCCCGCATGTACGGCGTGAAGTTCGAGGCCGCGCAGGTGCCGGTGTGGCATCCCGACGTCCTCTTCTACGACGTGAAGGAAGCGTCGACCGGCGCCTACGTCGGCGGTGTGTACCTCGACCTCTATCCGCGCGACGGCAAGTACAAGCACGCCGCAGCGATTCCCATGCGTCGCGGATCCACGCGCACCGGGCGCCGTCCCGTCAGCGTGCTGATGACCAACTTCGACCGCACGGGCCTGACCTTCGACGAAGTGCAGGTCTTTTTCCACGAGTTCGGCCACGTCATGCACAACACCCTGTCGAACACCGAGCTCGCATCGCAGGGCGGCACCAGCGTGCAGCGCGACTTCGTCGAGGCGCCGTCGCAGATCTATGAGGAATGGGCGCGCCGCGCGGAGACCCTCGCGCTCCTGAAGGCGCACTGCAAGGACTGCCCCGAGCTTGACGCGAAGACGATCAAGGCCCTGCAGGACGCCCGCAACTACGGCAAGGGCATCGACTACGCGCGGCAGCACAACTACGCCGCGTTCGACATGGCCATCGCCACCGAGAATCCCTCCTCCTCCATGGACGCCTGGAAGAAAGTCGAAGGCGCCACGATCCTCGGCTTCGTCCCCGGCACCGAGTTCCCCGGCACCTTCGCCCACCTCGTCGGCGGTTACGCCGTGGGTTACTACGGCTACATGTGGTCCGAGGTGATCGGGAAGGACATGCTCAGCGCGTGGGGCAGCAACATCCTCGACACCAGCGTGGGGATGCGCTTCCGCAAACAGGTCCTCGCCCGCGGCGGCGAGCAGCCCGCCAAAGTGGTCGTCGAGGAATTCCTCGGACGCCCGGTGAACAGCAAGGCCTTCTTCGACGAGCTGCGTGGCGGCAAGGAGAATCGTGCCCGGTGAAGTCGTCATCCTCTGGCTGAAGCGCTTCAAGCGCGGGCCCATGGACCGCGTGCTGTTCGCCGAGGCCGTGGCCGGGCGCGGACTGCGCGGGAACGCGAATCAGGGCGGCAAGCGGCAGATCACCCTCATCGACGAGGCGCGCTGGAAGGAAGCGTGCGATGAGGTTGGCGCGGATGTCGATCCTTCCGCGAGACGCGCAAACGTCATGCTCCGCGGCGTCGACCTCGAAAACTCGCGCGGGCGGCTGCTGCGCATCGGCGCGTGCGTCGTGCGGATCTACAACGAGACGCGCCCCTGCGAGCGGATGGAGGAAGCGCAACGCGGCCTCCGCGCCGCCCTCGGCACGCGCTGGCGCGGGGGCGTGTACGGCGAGATCGTCGAAGGCGGCATCATCCGCCTCGGCGACGTCGCGGAGTATGGAACCCCTACGTCGTGATGCGCCGGTAGCGCGCGTTCACGAGCGCATACACGCCGTACGCGGCGAGGCCGATCCCTACCACCACCAGCACCGGATGCGGCAGCGACGCCAGCGCCCCCGACGTCCCACGCACCGCGCC
This sequence comes from uncultured Acidobacteriota bacterium, assembly GCA_963821585.1. Classification (GTDB taxonomy): domain Bacteria; phylum Acidobacteriota; class Thermoanaerobaculia; order Gp7-AA8; family Gp7-AA8; genus QHVT01. The sequence continues at coordinate 685,296 of CAWGEI010000004.1, read as the reverse complement.
CGGGTTGTGCTTCACCGCCGCCACCACCACCGAGCCGCCGATCACCAGGAACACCAGCCCCCGCGCGCCGATCCCGAAGCGCGAGACCGCCACCGCCTTGCGGCGCACGCGATCGTCCATCTCGCCGAGGCTGAGGCGTTTGCTCAGCTTCGCGTCCCACGCCGCGTACAGTTGATACGCTCCATACGCGACGATGCCCAGGCCCGCCGCGCCGACGAGCCACGGCCCGAACGGCTGCTCCATCAGTCGTGCCGCCCAGTGTCTCGCCTCGCGATCGCCGCTCGAGCCGCTACGGCGATTCATCATCAGGCGCACCACCTCGATCGTGATCGCGCCGTAGACCAGGCCGCGCCCGGCGCTCGCCGCGCGGAGTGCCAACCCCTTGGCGTCGCTGCCGCGCTGCTCGCTGTCGGTGGCCGCGCTCACCAGCCGCCAGAGCGTGTAGCCGACCAGGCCCAGCGCGATGACGCCGAGGGCAATGCGGCCGAAGGGCTGGCGGACGATGACCAGGAGCGCGCTCTTCTGTCCACCCGTCGAACCGCCCTTGCCCAGACCCGCGGCGGCGGCCAGACCGCCGACAATCATGTAAACGATGCCGATGGAAGCATAGCCGAGACGGGCAAGTCGCTCAATCATGTGAGGATGTACAACGAGAATCGTGCCACGCTGCTCGTGAGGTTCTAGCGCACGCTGCGCCAAAAACACCGTTTTTCGGCCGAAAATCACGAAAAACTCGTTGCGTATCAGCGCATTCGTCATTACATTGCGACCGCTCGTCCGCAAGGACAAAAAGCCGAAAGGAGAATCAGCCAATCACATGGCAGCAGGCCCGATGACCAAGTCGCAGCTCATCAATCACATCGCCGAAGAGGCCGAGGTTCCGCGCAAGACCGCCAGCTCATGCTCGAAGTCGCTCGAGCGCAGTTCGCCTACAAGGAAGCGAAGAAGGGCTTCACCCTTCCCGGACTCGGCAAGCTCGTGCTCGTGAACCGCAAGGCCCGCATCGGGCCGCAACCCGGCCACCGGCGAGACGATCAAGATCCCGGCCAAGAAGGTGCTGAAGTTCCGCATCGCGAAAGCCGCCAAGGACGCGATCCTCGGCTCCAAGAAGTAAGCCCGTCAGAGCGCAGGGCCCAGGGGGCAGGGCGCAGGAGAACGAGGCTCCCGCGCCCTGCCCCCTGCGCCCTGCGCCCTGATCGACACGGAGGTTCCTTTTGCCGCACCGCTATCCCCAGGAAGCCACACTCCGCGACGGCCGCCGCGTGCTGCTCCGCCCCTTCGCCGAAAAAGACGTCGACGCCCTTTACGACTTCTTCCACCGCATGCCGTCCGAGTACCGGCGCTTCGCGTGGGACAACCTCGACAGCCGTCCGCTCATCGAGGCGTGGGGCCGCGAGCTCGATTACGGGAAGGTCTTCCCGCTCATCGCATCGACGGCAGCCGCATCGTCGCCGACGCGACGTTGCACTGCCGCCATGGCGGCCCGCTCCGGCTCGTCGGCCGCGTGAAGTGGATGCTCGACCCCGAGTTCCGTGGCGACGGCCTGGGCACGATCCTCGTGCAGCAGCTCGTCAACATCGCCCGCGAGCGCGGCCTGCGCCACGTGAGCAGCATGCTGATCACCGACCTCGAAGCCGACGCCGTCAACACGCTCGAAGGCCTCGGCTTCGTGTCGTTCGTGCAGCCCGGGTACGGGACCGATCCGGACGGGAACCAGCACGACATGACGAAGTTGATCCTGAAACTGTGACTCATGTCGAGGTGGCGTGGCTTCAGGCTCTCAGAATGCGAAGCATGGCACTCCCGGAAATCGTCGCGAGAGCCTCACGTCGGGCTTGAGATCCTTCGCCACACGCCCTACGCCTCGCTTCGACGCGTCCGTGCGCGGACTTCATCGCCCGCCCATACTGCGAGGGCGCCTTCACGTCGACGCCGAGCTCTTTCGCCGCGTGCAGCGGAAAGTACGGATCGCGCAGCAAATGCCGCGCGAGCAGTACCGCGTCCGCCGCTCCGTCGCTCACGATCGCCTCGGCCTGTTTCGCATCCGTGATCAGGCCGACGGCGCCCGTGGCGATCCTGGCGCGCTCGCGGATCGCTTTCGCGAACGGCACCTGGTAGCCCGGCCCCAGCTCGATCTTCGCGTGCGGCACCGCGCCGCCGCTGGAGCAGTCGATGAGATCGACGCCGAGGTCGCGGAGGCGGGCGGAGAGCTCGACCGATTGATCGAGGTCCCATCCGCCCTCCGCCCAGTCGCTCGCGGAGATGCGCACGAACAGCGGCAGCTCCGCCGGCCACACGTCGCGCACGGCCTGGGCCACGCGCAAGGGAAGGCGCATGCGGTTCTCCAGCGAGCCGCCGTACTCGTCGTCTCGCGTGTTGCACAGTGGCGAGAGGAATTCGTGCAGCAGGTAGCCGTGCGCGGTGTGGATCTCCAGCACGCGGAAGCCGGCGCGCCGGGACAGCCGCGCCGCGCGCACGAACTGATCGACGACCTCGTCGATCTCGCCCGGCGTCAGCGCGTGCGGCGCCGGATCGCCGTCGCGAAACGGAATCGCGCTCGGCGCCACCGCCGTCCACGAGTCCGGCCCCTCGGCGATCACCCGCCCTCCGCGCCACGGCTTGTCCGTCGACGCTTTCCGTCCCGCGTGCGCGATCTGGATCCCCGCGACCGAGCCCTGGGCGTGGATGAAGTCGACGATCGGCCGGAACGCGTCCGCGTGCGCCGCCGACCAGATCCCGCTGTCCCACGCGGTGATCCGGCCCTCCGGCGACACCCCGCTGGCCTCCACGATCACCAGCCCCGCTCCGCCGACGGCACGGCTCCCGAGATGGACCAGGTGCCAGTCATTCGGCATCCCGTCGTCGCTGGAGTACTGGCACATCGGTGAGACCCAGAGGCGGTTGGGAAAGGTCACGGAGCGCAGGGTCAGGGGCTCAAAAAGCATGCGGCGCATCGTACACTCCGGCCATGCAACACGACGTGCTGGCGGCACTTGCTGACGCAGAGGTCCGGTTCATCGTCACCGGCGGCGTCGCCGTCGCGCTGCACGGGTGCGTTCGCCCGGTCGCCGATCTCGACATCGTGGTGGAGCCGAGCCTCGCCAACCTGAACGCGGTCACGACCCTCATGACCCGCCTCGGCTTCTGGCCGACCCTCCCGCTGCCCCTCTCCGCGGTCATCGTCATGAGAATGCTCGACTCCTCGGGACGCGAAGTCGACGTCAACCGTCTCTATCCCGTGGACTTTGCCGGTCTGCACGAGCGCGCCACCCACGTCTCCCTGGATGGCCGCTCCATCGCCATCGTGTCGCGGCAGGATCTCATCGCCATCAAACGCCAGCGCGGCCGCGACTACGACTTCGCCGACGTCCAGTTGCTGGAAGCACTATCGGGGTGATGAAGGGAGCCGGGTGGGTGGGGCGCGAACAAGCGGTGTAAGGACACATGGAGCGCCGGCCGCTGGCCGGCCGGTCCACCGGCGGCTCGCCGGTGCGCGTTGGCGGGACGCCTGGCCACCGCAAGCGTCAGGGAGCCGCGAGCCCCTGCAACCAGTCAATCCCTTTCGGGACGCCCTCCCGGATCATCGACTCGTAGTGATCGCCGCGCTTGCCGCGGACGAACGTCACGCGCGGGTTGGTCTTCTTCAGCGCTTCGACGAAGGTCTCCGAGTCCGCGATGGCGATCCGCTCGTCTTCTTCCGAGTGATAGAGGAACGTCGGGCAGCGCAGGCGCTCGACTTGCCGGAGGGGCGAGGTTTTCTGCAGGAAGTCGCGGAAGCCGGGGAGGTTGGCGTCGAGATATTGGCCGGCATCGGAGGCGATCTGTTCGACGCGGCGCTCGACGTCGGTGACGGGGGCGTACGCAAGACACGCCGCGATCCGGGGCTCGCTCTCGGCGACGAGGAGGGAGATCCTGCCGGCGGAGCTGTGGCCGGCGGTGTAGAGGCGTTTGGGATCGACGGCGGGCACCATCTTCAGGACGTAGTCGATGGCGTTGCGCGCATTGCGCACGCCCGCCTCGGCGTTCATGAACGCCGAGGCAGCGGTCTGGACCTGTTCGTACGTGACGTCGTCCGGGTTGGCGAGCTCGCCGTCGGTGTCGTACGCGACGACGGCAAAGCCGGCGTGGACGTACGGCAGGTGCTCGGGATTCTTCTGCTGATCGAGGTCCGTCCCGTAGCCGTTGCCGACGAACGGCGGTACGCCGGCCGGCGCGATGAAGACGCACGGCATCGGGTTGGCTGGCAACTTCTCGGGCAGATAGATCCAGATGCGGCTGCCGTTGAGTGCCACCTTATGGACGACGACACCGTCCTCCACCGGCTTGGCTGGACCCAGCGGCGGAAAGACCTCGAGTCGCGACTCCTGCGCCACGAGGGACGACGTGGGCTTCGTCTCAGCACGCCCGCAGTTCAGCGTCAGGACGACGCATACGGCAACGAAGACATACCGCAACGACTTCATCTCAGCGTGTCCTGATCGCCCGCAGCGCGGCCGTCCGCGCTTCCGCTTCGCGCGATTCCGCCTCCCGCCCGAGGGTCTTGTAGATCCAGACGAGCTGCAGGGGCGGGCGAAAGTCGGCGGGCTCCAGCGACGCGGCGCGGTCGAACATTTCCGCGGCCTCCTGGAGGTTTGCCTCGCGCACGCGCAGGTGGCCGAGGCGGTAATAGGCCTCGGCGGAACGGGGGTTGATGGCGGTCGCGATCTCGAGCTCTTTCGACGCGTCGGCGAAGCGCTCCTCGGCGATAAGCACGTGGCCGCGGCTGATGTGGGTCTCGGCGAGCTGGGGCGCGAGCTCGACGGCGCGGCGGGAGGCTTCGTCGGCGCGGGAGCGCAGGCCGCCGTCGCCGCGGATGACGTAGAGCTCTGCGAGGGCGTCGGCGAGTCCGGCGTGCGCGGGGGCGTATTCGGCGTCGAAGTCGATGGCGAGCTCGAACATGCCCACGGCGGCGTCGAAGGACTGGGGCGTCGCCTCGGACAGGTAGGTCCGGCCGCGCAGGTGGAATTCGTACGCGTCGATGCGCACGGGCGTGGAGCGCAGTGCGTCGCGCTGGCGGTCGACCATGACCCCGAGGAGGACGCGGGCGGTCTTGTTCGCGATCTCTTCCTGCATGGCGAAGATGTCGCCGAGCTGGCGGTCGTATTTCTCCGACCAGACATGATGTCCCTTCACTGTATCCACGAGGTGGACGGTGATCCGCATCCGATCCTCGGACTTCCGCACGCTGCCGCGCAGCACGTGCCCGACGCCGAGCTTGGCGCCGAGGTCGCGGACGTCGTCGTCTTCGCGGAAGTCGAAGGCGGTGGCGCGGGAGACGACGCGGATCTCCTGGATGCGCGTGAGGGTGTTGATCAGCTCCTCGGCGATGCCATCGCAGAAGTGCCGCTGATCGTGGCCGGGGCTGAGATCGGTGAATGGCAGCACGGCGATGGACTTGTGGTCCGGCGCGGGAGCGGCGACCACAGGTGCCGCGGCAGCGCCGATGGTGCCGACGAAGCGGAAGCCGCGTCCATAGACGGTGCGGATCCAGCGCGGCTCGGTGGGGGAGTCGCTGAGCGCGCGTCGCGCGTCGCGGATCGCGGTGGTCAGCGCGGATTCCGAAACGTGGACGTCGGGCCAGAGTTTGTCGAGGAGCTCCTCCTTCGGCACGACGCGGTCGCGGTGCTCGATCAGGTAGTTGAGAACTTCCAGAACTCGCGGCTCGGCTTTCACCGGCGCGGCGTTGTTGCGCAATTCGTAACGGTCGAGGTTCAGCTCGAACTCACCAAAACGGAACATTTGAGGATTGATCCCGAACTTTCCCCACATTCTCTCCCGGTTTTGTGGGCGGCGCCGACTCTACCTTGCTGTAACCGTTTACACCATGGTTGGTATTTTCGGTTGGAGGATCGATGTCGGTGATGAACCTGGAGCCACAGATCAGCGCGGATGTTTACGCAAACCGGATCGGACGCACGCTCAACAGCGGGTTTGTGTCCCTCATGATCAGCATCGGTCACCGGACCCGCTTGTTCGACATGATGGCGTCGCTGCCGCCGTCGACGAGCGTGGACATCGCGTCCGCGTCCGGCCTCACGGAGCGCTACGTGCGCGAGTGGCTGGCCGCGATGACGACCGCGCGCATCATTCAGTACGACGTGCGCACGGGCACGTACTTCCTTCCCATCGAGTACGCCGCGGTGCTGAGCCGCGGCGCGGGCTCGGGGAATCTCGCGCCGGCCGCGCAACTGCTGTCGATGCTCGCCACGGTGGAGGATATGGTCATCGCCGGCTTTCATGGCGGCGGTGGCGTCCCGCCGGAGATGTATGACCGGCTGCACGCGTTCCTCGGCGACGAGAAGCGCCAGCACCTCGACGAGGATTATGTCGAGGCGATGCTCGAGCTGGCCCCGGGCCTGGACATGCGCCTGGCGGCGGGGGCGTGCGTGCTGGACGTGGGCTGTGGCGATGGCGCGGTGCTGACGATCCTCGCGCGGATGTTCCCGCGCTCGGCGTTCCGCGGCTACGACATCTCGCAGGATGCGATCGATCGCGCGAACGAGCGGGCCGACGAGGCCGGGCTGGCGAACATCGATTTCGCGGTGGGCGACGTGGCGTCGCTCGATGAGCCACGGTCGTACGATCTGGTGCTGGCGCTGGAGTCGATTCACGAGCAGGCCTTCCCTCGGCTGGTGCTGCGCAACATCGCGAACGCGCTCAAGCGCGACGGTGTGTTTCTGATGCAGGAAGTGGCGGCGTCAAGTCACCTCGCGCGCAATGTGGAGAATCAGTTCGCGCCGATGCTCTACGCGCTGTCGCTGCTGCACGCGGTGCCGGTGGCGCTCGCGCAGGAAGGCGAGGCGCTGGGCCGGATGTGGGGCGAGGAGCGCGCGCGGCAGATGCTGAACGAGGCGGGGTTCATGAAGACGCGCTTCGACGGACTGCCCTCGGACCCGCTGCGGTATTACTGCGTGGCCGCGAAGTAGACGAAGTGCTGAGTGCTGAGTGCTGAGTGCTGAGTGGCTCGGACTCACTCAGCACCCAGCACCCAGCACTCAGCACCCAGCACCCAGCACTCAGCACTTTCTGTCTTTCTGCGATCTTCCTCACCATCGACAATAGCAGCGACGCCTCGCGCGTCGTGAGCACCGCGCGGCCGGTGATGGCCTGCAGCTCTGCGCACATGCGGTCGGGGCTTTTCTCGCCCCAGTAGTCGATGTCGTCGAGGAGCGCGCGGGCATGCGTCGTGAGCTGGTGCAACAGCTGGTGCTGCGCGGGGTCGCGGTCTTTCGCGGGCGGGCGCACTCCCTTGCCGAGCTCGTAGCAGAAGATGGCGACGGACTGGGCGAGGTTCATGGTCGGAAACTCGGGCCAGGTGGGGATGGACGCGGTGCGCTGGCAGAGGAGGACTTCGCGTCCGGTGAGTCCCCACTTCTCCCGTCCGAACACCACCGCCACCCGGTGCTCCTCCCCCAGCTCCTCGGACGCCACACGCGCGACGTCGGCGGGCGTGAGTTGTTCGTAGACCTGGCGTCCGCGGACGGCGGTAGTGGCGACGGTGAGGTGGCAGTCGGCGAGTGCTTCTTCGAGCGTGTCGACGCGCGTGGCGTCGTTGACGACGTCGATCGCGCCGACCGCCCACCAGGCCGAGACGTTGTCCGTGCGTTCCGTTTTCCCGCCGACGATCCAGAGGTCCGTGAAGCCGAAGTTCTTCATCGCGCGCGCGGCGGCGCCGACGTTGCCGGCCTCCTGCGGCTCAACCAGGACAATCCGGACCTTCATCGCTCCAAAGGCTATCAGCTCTCCGTCTCCCCTCTGCGTTCTCTGTGGCTCTGTGGTGAAAACACGTGTGCATTCACCACAGAGGCGCAGAGAACACAGAGAGGAAACGGAGGATCAGCGCTTTACGGTGAAGACAGGCCAGTCGCCCAACCGCTCGCCGAGGCTGGCGACGCCGCGAGGGGAGAACTCCAGGCCGGAGCCGGCGACGAGGTCGCGCACGGTGTTCGACACGATGATCTCGCCGACCGCCGCGGCTTCCGCGAGCAGGGCGCCGATCTCCACGCTCACCCCGGCGACACCATCCGGCGTCAGCTCGCACTCCCCGGTGTGCAGGCCGGCGGCCATGCGCACGTCGCGCGCTTCGGATGCATCGAGCAGCACGCGGGCGCAGCGGATCGCGCGCGCCGGTCCGTCGAACGTCGCCACGAGCGCGTCGTCGATGCGGCCGATCTTCTCGCCCTGGAACCAGCGGATCTCGCGCGAGGCGTCGCGGTCGAGGTCATCCGAGAAACGATCCGTGCGCACGAACAGCAGTGTCGCCAGGACGCGCGTGCGGTCCGTACTGTTGCCGAGGCCGGAAATGAAGCCGCGGACGGCGTCGAGGATGGCGTCCTGGTCGCCGGTGAACGGCAGGTGATCGGCGCCCGGCAGTTCGAGGAACCGCGCGCCGGGGATGCGCTCCGCCATGTAGCGGCCTTCCTCGACGCGCAGACAGCGGTCGTCGGTGCGGTGGATCACCAGGGCCGGCACGCGGATGGTCGGCAGCACGTTGCGGATGTCGACCTCCGCGTTCATGCGCGTCAGCGCCGCGGCCGCGCCGGGACTCGCGCCCATGCGCAGGTACGTGCTCCACCACTTCCTGAAATCCGGGTCGCCCGCGCGGCTCGGTGCGCGGTCCTCGATGCCGACCGGACCGCCCCATTCGCGCTGCAGCATCTCGATGAAGCGCTCGCGATCCTCGGCCAGCACGCCCCACGGATAGTCGTCCGCGCGCAGCCGGCGCGCGTAGCCGCCGATGATCACGATGCCCGCCGTGTGCTCCGGATGCGTCGCTGCGAAGAGGCTGGACATCGTTCCGCCCTCGGACACGCCCATGACCACCGCGCGCGTCGAGCCCGCGGCGTGCATCACGGCGCGCACGTCGTCCATCCGCTCCTCGAGCGTCGGGAGCTGCGAGATCGGCACGGCGTCGGACAGGCCGGTGCCGCGCTTGTCGAAGAGGATCAGCCGCGAGAAGCTCGCCAGTTCCCGCAGGAAGCGCGCGACCATCGGCTCCTGCCAGAACATCTCGATGTGCGAGACCCAGCCCATCACGAAGACGAGGTCGACCGGGCCGTCGCCGACGACCTGGTAGGCGATGTTCACGCTGCCGCTGCGCGCGTAGCGGGTGACGTTCTCGAGTGCTGCAGGACGGGCTTCGTCCCGTCCGACGTCCGCGACGAACCGGTAGCCGCGCCGCGGGATGGTCTGCACGTACTCCGCGGACGGATCCGCCGCGGACAGCGCCTTGCGCACCAGCGAGATGTTCTGCGCGAGGTTGTTCTCGTCGACGTAGGTGTCGGGCCACACGCGGTCGAGCAGTTCGCGCTTCGACAGCACCGTCCCCGCGCTCTCGACCAGTACGCGCAGCGTGTCGAACGCCTTCGGAGCGAGCGTGATCTCGCCCGCGGGAGTGGACAGCAGCCCTTGTGCGGCGTCGAGGCGGAACGGCCCGAACTGAAACACGTTCATTGCCCGCAGGCCACTTCTCGTTGCAGATAGCTGGTCGCGCCGCCCAGGCGGTCCACCACCGCCGTCGAGATCACGTAAGTCCCTGAGGACAGGGCGAGCGGCATGGGGTGGCCGATCATCGCGCCGTGCCGCGACGTCACGTGGAGGCTCTGCCGCTTCGGCGGGACCTCGAAGTGGGTCTGGTCGACGACGGCGAACCAGAAGTCGAGCTGGCCGCGCGTGGCCGCGGACGGCTCGAGCAGCGTGAGGCCTTCCGCGGGCACGAGGAACTGCAGCGAGGCGATGCAGCCGCGCTCGTGCTGCTCGGTCTGCACGGACAGCCGCACGTTCAGCGGGTTTTCCTCGTTGCGCCAGGTGAGCTGCGCGCGGAGGGCGTTCGCGATGGCCTCGTCGCGCGACGGCATCCCGCGCCGCGTGGCGATGTGGACGCGCAGCTTTTTCTGGTTCCGGATGCGCACCTCGATGCGCGGGTTCGCCGGGGCGTTCGCGGCCGGGCGGACGGCGAGCGAGTAATACGCCGACAGCCGTTCGTCGAGCGCCATCAGCGCGTGCTCGAGATCGTTCTGATTCGCAACGACCGTCCCGCCGGTCGCGCGTGCGAGCAGCGTCATGCCTTCGCGCTCGAAGCTGCTCGTCGTGAGCGAGGGGTCGATCGTGCTGAACACGACCCCGGCTTCCTGCGCGCTTCTCGCGAGGTCCTGGAAGCGCTGCCCATGCGACAGCTCGAGCGACGTCAGGCGCTGGGCGGCCGCGAGAGGGGCGGTCGCGATCAGCTCCGCCCCCGGCTGGATCGGCACCCCCTCGGAGATGAACAACAGGAGCTTCCGCCCTTCGACCGCAGTCGCGGCGCTGGCCACCACTCCCTCCAGTGCTTCGAGGGTCCGTTTCGCGTCGACCGAGCGCGAGTGCGCGAAGGACTCGGCCATGCCCGCGTACGCGGCGCGGCCGCGAACGCCGTCGAGCTGGCGCCGCGCGGCGTCGATGGCCGCCCCCTGCGGGATTTCGCGCGAGGCTGCGTCGATGGCGCTGCGGAGGATCTCCCTCCGCGTCGTGGGAGTCGTGCGCGTGTACAGCGTGCCGTTCCAGGTGATGAGCGTGGCCGTGGTCGACGGATCCATCGTCTCGTCGACGTACTTCTTCAGCGCCAGCAGCGCGCGCCGCTTCGGCTCCGGATTCAGCGAGAGGTCGTCGACGACGATGATCAGCCGCGTGGGCACCGGCATTGCCACACCGTTCGTGTCGACGTCGTCACGGATGACGCCGCGGCTGACGACCGAGAAATTCGTGATTTCCGCGGGCTTGCCGTCGATGGTGACCAGGAAGTCTTCGCGCGTGAGGCCTTCGATCGTGTTCTGGTCGCGATCGACGACGGTCGCCTCGAGCTCCAGGACGCGAACCTCCATCGTTTCGGTGAACTGCGCCTGGCCGGTCACGGCAATCAGCAGGGAAAGCGCGGACAGGTAGAATTTCACCCCATGAAAGTAGCACCACTCGACGCTCCCACGCTCACGACCGCGCGTCTCCGCCTCCGGATGCTGCAGGAAAGCGACTTCGAGGAGTACGCCGCGATCCATACCGACGCCGAGGTGACGAAGTTCACCGCGCGGGCGCACCTGAGCCGGATGGAGACCTGGCGGCACCTCGCCATGATCGTCGGCTGCTGGCACCTGCGCGGCTTCGGCATGTGGGGCGTCTTCGAGAAAGACTCGGGCGCGCTCGTCGGCCGCGTCGGTTTCCATCAGCCCGATGGCTGGCCCGATTTCGAGCTCGGCTGGACCATCGGCCGCGACTGGTGGGGCAAGGGATACGCGAGCGAGGCGGCGAAGCGGTGCGTGGACTTCGCGTTCCATGAGATGGGCCGCGATCACCTGATCAGCCTCATCGATCCCGCGAACATCGCGTCCATTCGCGTGGCCGAGCGCATCGGCGAGACGGTGCAGGGGGAGTTCCAGCTCGACGAGCACCGGCTCCTGGTGTATGGAATCGCCCGTGAGTAAGCTGAAGATCCCCAAGCCGGAGCCCGGCGGCCTCGATCCCGACGCGATCGTCGACGCGTTCGCGCACCGGATGATGTACTCCGTTGCGCGCGACGAGTTCAACGCGACCGAGGAGAACGCGTACCAGGCCCTCGCGTACGCGGTGCGCGACCGGCTGACGGACCGCTGGTTCCGGACGCAGGACCGGTATTACCGCGAGGACGTGAAGCGCGTCTATTACCTCTCCCTCGAGTTCCTCCTCGGCCGCCTCCTGTCGAACGCCATCGTGAACCTCGGCGCCGAGGGCGCGTACGCCGACGCGATGCAGCGCCTCGGACTCGACCTTGAGGAGCTCGCCGAGCGCGAGCCCGACGCCGGCCTCGGCAACGGAGGCCTGGGGCGCCTCGCTGCTTGCTTCCTCGACTCCGCTGCGACGCTCGGGCTGCCGTTCTACGGCTACGGCATCCGCTACGAGTACGGCATCTTCCGCCAGGGGCTGCGCGACGGCGAGCAGGTCGAGGCGCCGGACAACTGGTTGCGCTACGGATGTCCGTGGGAGGTGGCGCGGCCGGACGTGATGGTCCCCGTGAAGTTCTACGGCCGCGTGGAGGCCTACACCGACGAAGCCGGCCGCAGCCGGATGCGCTGGGTCGAGACGCGCGACGTCTACGCGATGGCGTACGACATCCCCACGCCCGGCTACCGGAACGACGTCGTCAACTCGCTGCGGTTGTGGGGCGCGAAGTCGAGCCGCGACTTCGACCTGGAGAAGTTCAACGCCGGCGCGTACGTCGAGGCGGTGGAGGACAAGACCTCCAGCGAGAACATTTCCAAGGTGCTGTATCCGTCCGACGCGCAGTACGCGGGCCGCGAGCTGCGCCTCAAACAGCAGTACTTCTTCACCACGGCGACGATCCAGGACATCCTGCGCCGCTTCAAGAAGTACCACCCGGACGAGTGGCAGCTGCTGCCGGAGAAGGTCGCGATCCAGCTCAACGACACGCATCCGGTCATCGCCATCCCGGAGATGATGCGCGTGCTCGTCGACGAGGAGGCGGTGGAGTGGGACACGGCCTGGTGGATCTGCGAGCGCGTCTTCGCGTACACGAACCACACCGTGCTGCCCGAGGCGCTGGAGTCGTGGTCGAAGGAGCTGATGGGGCGGTTGCTCCCCCGGCACCTGCAGATCATCGAGGAGATCGACCGCCGCTTCCGCGCGGTCGTCGCACAGGCGCATCCGGGCGACGACGCGAAGATGAAGCGCATGGCCATCCTCGACGGGCAAAACGTCCGGATGGCGAACCTGGCCATCGTCGGCTCGCACTCGGTCAACGGCGTGGCGCGGTTGCACACCGAGATCCTGACGTCGCGAATCTTCCCGGAGTACGCGCGGCTCTTCCCGAAGAAGTTCAACAACAAGACGAACGGGATCACGCCGCGGCGCTGGCTGTTGCAGGCGAATCCGGAGCTGACGGGGCTCATCGATTCCGCGATCGGCGACAAGTGGCGTGCGGACCTCGACGGCCTGCGAGAGCTGGAGCCGTGCGTCGAGGACGCGTCGTTCCGCGAGCGCTGGCAGCAGGTGCAGGTCGCGCGGAAGCAGCAGCTCGACCGGTGGCTGCGCCGCAGCCATCAGATCGACGTCGACGCGGCGTCGCTGTTCGACGTGCAAATCAAGCGGCTGCACGAGTACAAGCGGCAGCTCCTGAACGCGATGCACGTCATCGCGCTGTACCACCGCCTCATCGCCGGCGAGGACTGCCCGCCGCGGACGGTGATCTTCGGCGGCAAGGCCGCGCCGAGCTACGTCCTCGCGAAGCTGATCATCAAGCTGATCAACGACGTCGGTGCGATGGTGCGGGCGAATCCGTTCGTGTCCCAGCGGCTGAACGTGGTCTTCGTGCCGAACTACAACGTCTCCGCGGCGGAGGTGCTGTTCCCCGCGACGGAGCTCTCCGAGCAGATCTCGACCGCGGGCACCGAGGCGTCGGGCACGGGGTGCATGAAGGCGGTGCTCAACGGCGCGGTGATCATCGGCACCCTCGACGGCGCGAACATCGAGATCCGCGAACAGGTGGGGGAGGAGAACCTGTTCGTCTTCGGCCACACCGCGGACCAGATCGCGACGATGTCACCGAGGGAGCACGCGCCGAACGCGGAGCTCGACGCCGTGATCGACCGCATCGCGTCGATGAGCGGCGGCATCTTCAAGCCCATCGTCGACATCCTCCGCGGCAACGACCGCTACTTCCACTGCGCGGATTTCGCGTCGTACGTCGAGACCCAGCATCGCGCCGCAGAGGCATGGAAGGACCGCGAGCGCTGGACGCGCATGTCGATCCTGAACACGGCCCGCAGCGGCTACTTCTCGGCCGACCGCACGGTGGCGGAGTACGCGAAAGAGATCTGGACGTAACCTCAACAGTCCCCTCTCCCCGCCGCAGCGGGGAGAGGGTTAGGGTGAGGGGCGGTTCCTACATCGCAGGCTGCGCGGGCTTCAGCTTCGTCACCAGAGCATCCAGCCGCGCCCGCCCATCCGTCTGCTCCTGCAGCGTGCCACTGAGCATGCGCCCGATCTCTGCCAGCTCGTTCACCACGTCCGGCGTGGCGTCGCCGAGATTGATGGAGCCTGTCGTCGTGCCGCTCTCCGCCATCTGCTTCCGCACGCGCGCCGCTTCCTCCTGCTCCGCGGTGCGCTTCTCCAGCTCACCCGGCAGCGCGAGCAGCGCCTCGTCGACCGTGTTCTTGATCGCGCCACGGTTCATGTCCCGCGCGGCCGTCAGCTCGCGGATCTGCAGGAGCTTCTTCACCGCGGGGTAGTACGGGCTGTTCGGGTCATCCACCAGCTTCGCCTGCACCAGCGACACCTCGGCCACCGCCGCCTTGCTGCCGCTCTCCACGCCCAGTTCCGCGGTCGCTTTCACCGACTTGCCGATCTCGGGCAGCGGCACGCCCGTCGCGTCGCCGGGGTTCACCCACGCGTTCACCGGGATCTCGTGGTGCGACGTCTTACCGTCGAAGGCGGTGGAGTCGACGATGATGTTGCGCACCCACACGCGGTTGTTCGCCGCGAACGTGCCGCGCTTCCGTGGCAACGTGACCTCGACGCGATAGCCGTTCGGGCCGGTGACCGTCACGTAGCGCAGCTCTTTCTCCGTGGATACCTGCTCGACCGTCTTCTCATCCTTGACGCGGCCGCCTTCCTCGCGCTGGAGCGAGGCCCACTGATACGTACCGTCGCCGCGCGGCATGCGCAGCGTGTCGATGTCGCTGTCCGCGATCGCCAGCAGGATCTGCCGCGACTCCGGGAGGTCTTTCGCGACCGACGTGACGCGCCCGAGGGCGTGCAGGTCGTTCGCGAGCATGGTGATGTTCTTGTCGGCCGCGGGATCGAGCGCCGCGGCGCTGACTGCCAGGAGGAGGAGAACCGGGACGAGGGCGAAGCGATTCATGTAAAGCCTCCGTGTTGTTTTCGAGAGAGCGCGAATGTTACATGAACGCTGTGATTGGCCGCTTCGCTCCTTCGCCCACCGGCCCCCTCCACCTCGGCAGCCTGGTCGCCGCGGTGGGCTCGTGGCTGTATGCGCGGGCGGAGGGCGGGCGGTGGCTGGTGCGCATGGAGGACATCGACACGCCGCGCGTCGTGCCCGGGTCGGCGGAGGAGATCTTCGCGGCGCTGCGGCGGTACGCGCTGGAGTGGGACGGCGAGGTGGTGTGGCAGTCGCGGCGCACGGCGTTGTACGAGCGCGCGCTGGAGGAGCTGCGCGTGCAGGACCTCGTCTACGGTTGCGCGTGCTCGCGCGCGGACAGCGAGCGGGTATACCCGGGCACGTGCCGCAATGGGATCGCGCCGGGGAAGACCGCGCGTGCGATCCGCTTTCGCGCGCCGGACGAGGTCATCGCGTTCGACGATCTCGTGGCCGGGCATCAGCAGGAGAACGTGGCGGAGCAGACGGGGGACTTCGTCGTGCGGCGCGCGGACGGGCTGTTCGCGTATCAGCTGGCGGTGGTGGTCGACGACGCGGATCAGGGCGTGACGCAGGTGGTGCGCGGCGCGGACCTGCTGGAGTCGACGCCGCGGCAGATCGCGCTGCAGCGCGCGCTCGGATATCCGACACCGCGGTACGCACACCTGCCGCTGGTGGTAAACGCGGACGGGTCGAAGCTCGGCAAGCGCGATGGCGCGCTGCCGCTGCCGACGCTGGATGAAACGCGCGTCCGCGAGACGCTCGCTGTCGCCCTGCAACACCTCGGTATCCGGATCGAGGGGTTAGCGGAGGGATCTGCGAGGGAGATGCTGGAGGTTGCGTTGCGCGCGTTCCGCGTGTGACTCGGCTCACGCCTTTGCCATCCGTGCGGGCCCACATTCCGCGCACCAAAAGGAGTGTGAGTCCAATGAACCAGAAACAGATCGAGCTCGTGCAGTCGAGCTTTGCGGAGGTGCTGCCGATCGCGGAGACGGCGGCGGCGTTGTTCTATGACCGGCTGTTCGAGCTCGACCCGTCGCTGCGGGCGATGTTCCGCGGGGACATGAAGGAGCAAGGCAAGAAGCTGATGGACATGATCGCGGTGGTGGTCGTGAACCTGCGCAACTTCCATCGCATCGTCCCCGGCGTCCGCGCTCTTGGCGAGCGTCACGGGGGTTACGGCGTGCAGGACGAGCATTACGACACGGTCGGCGAGGCGCTCCTGTGGACGCTCGGCCAGGGTCTGGGCGAGTTGTTCACGGACGACGTGCGCGATGCGTGGGCGACGGCGTACACGATCCTCGCGACGACGATGAAGGAATCGGCGTCGGAGGTGGCGGCGTAACGCGATCTGTCGCCCGCTACGCGGGCTCGTTCCCGCGACCGCGTTCCCCCGGCTGAAGCCGGGGTCTATTTCCCGTCCCCGCTACGCGGGCTGTGCATCTCTTGCCCGCGTAGCGGGCTGCCAGAGAATAGACCCCGGCTTCAGCCGGGGGAACGCGGCACGGAGGCGGAAACGAGCCCGCGTAGCGGGCGGCAGAGACTGTGCACAATATGCGTCCATGACGCCCGACATCCGCAACAACGAAAACCAATCGCAGTACGAGACGACCATCGACGGCCACACCGGCTACGCCGCGTACGACCTGGAGGACCCGGACCGCATCGTGTTCACCCACACGATCGTGCCGTCGGAGCTCGAGGGCCGCGGCGTGGCCTCCGCCATCGTGAAGTACGCGCTCGAGGACGTGCGTGCGAGGAACCTGAAAGTCGTCCCGCAGTGCCCGTACGTCGCGTCGTTCATCAAGCGGCATCCGGAGTACCAGGATCTCCTGGCGCAGTAACGTGACGTTACAATCGCCGCCATGCAGCTGACGCTCATCGCGGTCGTGTTCCTCGCCCTGATTTCGTTCGCGTACTGGCAGTACGGCTCGTGGATCTCGCGGCTCGTGGGGCTCGACGCGAGTGCGACGACGCCGGCGCACGAGCTCAACGACGGCGTCGACTACGTGCCGACGAAGCCGTTCTACCTCTTCGGCCAGCACTTCGCGGCGATCGCCGCGGCGGGACCGATCGCGGGGCCGATCATCGCCTGTCAGGAGTTCGGCTGGCTGCCGTGTCTCCTCTGGATCGGGCTCGGCGTCGTGCTGATCGGTGCGGTCCACGATTTCATGGCTCTCGCGGCGAGCGTGCGTCACGGCGCGCGCTCCATCGCCGACATCACCCGCGAGCACCTCGGCCCGCGCGCGGGCATCGCCATGATGGCGTTCATCTGGCTGGCGCTGGTGTACGTGATCGTCGCGTTCGCGGACATCACCTCATCGAGCTTCGTGACCGGCACCGAGGAGCTGGCGTCGTCGGCGGGGGCGTTCCATCCGGGAGGCGCGGTGGCCGCGGCGAGCATCTTCTATCTCGCGCTGGCGGTGATCATGGGCCTGATCCAGCGGTATCTGAACCCGCCGCTGTGGCTCGTCACCGTGATCTTCGTTCCCGCGACGCTGTTCGTGGTCTGGCTGGGCACGCAGGTGTCGACGTACTTCATCCTCGACGCCAAGTGGTGGGCGATCCTGATCCTCGCGTACTGCTGCGTGGCGTCGATGGTGCCGGTGTGGTCGCTGCTGCAGCCGCGCGGCTACCTCGGCGGGTTCATTCTCTACTTCGCGCTCGCTCTCGGCATCATCGGAGTCTTCTTCGGCGGCTACGAGATCAAGCAGGAGGCGTTCAAAACGTTCGACAGCGGCAAGGCCACCGGGCTGCTGTTCCCGTTCCTCTTCGTGACCATCGCTTGCGGCGCGTGCTCGGGGTTCCACGGGCTGGTGTGCTCGGGCACGACGTCGAAACAGATCTCGAGCGAGAAGCACATCCGGGCGGTGGGCTACGGAGGGATGCTGGCCGAGGCGTTCGTGGCGCTGATCGCGATGGTGACGGTGATGATCGTCGCGCAGCAGGACCTGACGGGGCTGAAGCCGGGCACGATCTACGGCAACGGGATCGGGGGATTCCTCACGCTGGTCATCGGCGAGAAGTACCGCAACTTCGCGATCACGTTCGGGGCCATGGCGTTTTCGACGTTCGTCTTCGACACGGTGGACGTCTCCACGCGCCTCGGCCGCTACATCGTGCAGGAGCTCTTCCGCTGGCCGACGCGCTTCGGCGCGTGGGTGGGGACGCTGCTGACCGTCGCGCTGCCGCTGTACTTCGTGGCGTTCGCGCCTCCGGGGAGCTGGGTGAAGTTCTGGACGCTGTTCGGCGCGTCGAATCAGTTGCTGGCCGCGCTGACGCTGCTGGCGATCACGGTGTGGCTCCACCAGCGGCGGCAGAAGATCGCGTTCACGCTGCTGCCGATGCTGTTCGTGCTCGTGACGACGCTGTACGCGCTGGTGAAGCTGACGATCCAGAACTTCTCCGGGGCGACGGTGGACCCCGTGGCCATGGTCAACGGGATCACCTCCGCCGCGCTGATCGCCCTGGCGCTGTATCTGGTGTTCCGCGCGATCGTTCGAGTGCGGACCGAACGTCGGCCGTTAAGTGTGGTTGGGGTCTGACCCCAACCACACTTAACTCAGAACCGCAGGCCAATGGTGAAGGCGAGATCGTCGCCGGTCCCGCCGCCGTCCTCGTCGTCGAGGAGGCGGAAGTACTTCACCTGCGCGTAGGGCTTGAGGGAGTCCAGGTCGAACTGGACGCCGCCGATCAGGTTGCCGAGGATGTCGGTGGTGTTGTCGCCGGCGTCGTCATCGACGTACCAGAGACCGACGCCCGCGCCGACGTAGGGCGTCATGCGTGAGAAATTGCCGAGGTCGAACGTCAGGTCGAGGTTCGCCGAACCGGCGGTGATGTCCTCGGCCAGCGAGTACTCGATGTTCGGGTTGATGTTGATCGAGCCGGCGTCGAAGAGCAGTTCCGCGCCGACGAACTCTTCGCCGATGTCGCTGTAGCGTCCGCCACGGATTCCGAACTCGGCGGCGAACAGGGTGGGGGTCAGAGCGAGGGTGAGCAGGAGCAGGGAGAGGAATCGGAGCGGCTTCATGAGCAGATCATCTCACTATGGCGTTTGACGTGCAGAAGGGAATCGGCACAGAATCCGGCAACGAAAGAAGGCGAGGTTGAACTGATGGCAACAAAATCTCCATCCAAAGGCGGCGGCAAGGGACTTTCCGCGCCGGTGCAGCCCAGCGCGGACTTGGCCGCGATTGTCGGGAGCGAGCCGATCCCGCGCAGCGAAGTCACCAAGCGCGTCTGGGATTACGTGAAGAAGAACGGTCTCCAGGACCAGCAGAACAAGCGCATGATCAACGCCGACGACAAGCTCCGCATCGTCTTCGGCGGCAAGGATCAGGTGTCGATGTTCGAGATGACGTCGCTGGTCAACAAGCACCTGAAGTAGCGAACGTCCCGCCCCAACAAGCGAAAACGCCCACCCTCGCGGGTGGGCGTTTTGTGTTGGTTCGAGAGTGGAGGCTACTGGGTGTTGACGTTGCTGGTCGGAGCTTCGACGCCGGCGTTGCCGCGGATGGCGTTGTTGCCATGGCTGATGACCTGTGCTCCTGCGAGGATCTGCAGGGCCGCGGTTGTGCTCCCGGTGATGGTGCTTGCGTAGAGGCGCGCCGTCGGGGTCTGGCCGGCGCCGACGCCGCAAAGGACGCCGAACTGGTTGTTCGCCATGATGGTGTTGCTGATCATCGCCTCGGACGACGTCTGCTCGACGACGACCGCGGCGCCGTTTCCGTGGTTGCTCAGATCGCAATAGCTGATCGTCGCCTTGGTGAGGTTGCGAGCGTCGATCGCGCTGCTATTGCTCTTGTAGATCCTGGTGTTGTGCACGTTCAGGAGCACGTTGCCGGCCGTTGGCACCGAGGCGATGCTGACGTTGCCCGTGTTGTAAATGAGCGAGTTCGAGACCGTGACGCGGACGTTGGCGGCTGCAGTCTCGATCGAGACCGCACGGCCGACCGTGCCCGTGCCGGTGAAGTTCATGATCACGCAGTTGTCGATGTTGACGGCGGCCGCGTTCAGGATGCGGACGCCGCTGCCGGCGGTCGTCGACGCGCCGTTGATCGACAGGTTGCGCAGGTTCACCACGATGCCGGCGGCGTTGATGATGACGCCGCTGGTGCCCGAGGCGAGGATCGAGGACTGCGGGCCCTGACCGTCGATGGTCATGGACTTGGTGATGGTGACGCCTCCGAAACCACCCGGATCGATCACGTTGATCTCACCGGCAGACGCCGTCTTCGAGATCGCGCCAGCAAACGTCTTGCAGGGGGCCGTGCGGCTGCACGGGTTGACGTCATCGCCGACACCCGACACCCACGTACGGGTAGCCTGCGCGAACGCCGGTGCGCTGACCAACAGCGCAAGAACAACGAATAGGGACAATTTCCTCATGATGTGCTCTCCTTAATTGCGGTCTGAACGACTCTCCTGCCTGCGGGACCGCGCCACAGACAGAAGTCTCCTCGATTGTGTACGCCTGCGAAGTTTTAAGCGGTGTAAGCGAGCCGGAAATTATACGGGTTTACTGGCCTGCGTCCAGTCCTTGAATTTGTAAACCTTAAAGTGTGATCGCGATCACACTTTATCAAGCAGAGCCGCCTCGACCGCGCTGACGCTCGCCTCGATCTCCCGCACATTCTCCGAGCGGTAGTTCGCCTCCGGGTCCTTGAGGATGTTGCCCGTCAGGACGCAGACGATTCGCTCGCCGTCCTTCATCACGCCCGCCGCGCGCAGCTTGCGCACGCCCGCCAGCGTCGCGGCGGAGGCCGGCTCGCAACCGATGCCCATCCCGTCGATGGCCCGCTTCGCGGATAGGATCTCCTCGTCGGTCACTTCCTCGACGACGCCGTGGGTGTCACGGATCGCGGCCACGGCTTTGTCCCAGCTCACCGGATCGCCGATCCGGATCGCGCTGGCGATCGTCTCCGCGGTCATCCGATGCCGCGTCGCGAACGACTCCTGATAGCCGCGGAAGAACGGATTCGCGCCGTGCGCCTGGATCGACGCCAGGCGCGGCATCTTCTCGATCCAGCCGTGCGCGAAGGCTTCCCGGATGGCCTTGCCGAACGCGCTCGTGTTGCCGAGGTTCCCGGCGGGGACGACGATCCAGTCGGGGGCTTCCCAGTGCATATCCTGGAAGAGCTCCCAGACAATGGTCTTCTGCCCTTCGATGCGGAAGGGGTTGATGGAGTTGACGAGGTAGATCCCGAGCTGGTCGCACGCCTCGCGCACGAGGCGCATCGCCGTGTCGAAGTCGCCGCGTACCTGCAGGACCCGCGCGCCGTACGCCAACGTCTGCGCGAGCTTGCCGCTGGCGACTTTGCCGGCCGGGACGAACACGATCGCGGGCAGCTTCGCCTGCGCGGCGTACGCGGCGAGCGACGCGCTGGTGTTCCCGGTTGACGCGCACGCGACGGCGGTCGCTTTCACACGCACGGCCTGCGTCACGGCCACGGTCATGCCGCGGTCTTTGAATGAGCCGGTGGGGTTCTCTCCTTCGTGCTTGAAGAGCAGCCCCTCGCGCTCATACAGCCACGTCCCTCCCTCGGGGTGCGTAATGACGCGGTCCAGGTTCACGACTGCCTCGCGGAAGCGCCACACGCCGCTCTGGTCGATCGGCGCCCACGACGAGCGGCGGTCGTCGAATGAGTTCCGGTCGAGGAACGTGTCGCGCTCGATGCTGAGAAGGCCGCTGCACTTGTCGCAGACGTAGCGGACTTCGAGCTCGTCGTATCTGGTGTGGCAGGCGATGCATTCGAGCCATTCACTCACGCGCGTCGCACTCCTTCCTTGGCGATCGGTCCGACGTGTGCGCCGGCGATGTCGCCGAACGCGTGGGTCATCGCCTCCGCACATGCGCGCGCGGTGTCGGCGTCCGGCGCAACGGCGAAGAGTGTCGGACCGGAGCCGCTGATCGAGCAGCCGAAGGCGCCGGCGTCGAGGGCGGCGCGTTTCACTTCGCCGAATTTCGGGATGAGCGGCGCACGGCGCGGCTCGGCGTAGCGGTCGTCGAGGGCGCGGCGGAGGAGGTCTCCGTCGGCGACGGCGAATGCGTGCGCGAGGGCGGTGGTGTTGGCCATCTGCTGGATCCACTCCGCGCGCGGGCTGGTGTCGGGGAGCAGCGCACGGGCGTCTTTGGTCTGGATGCGCACCCGAGGGGTGACCAGCGCAATCCACCAGTCCGCGCCGACGGGAAGTTTGATCACGTCGATGGGATCGATGCTCCGCGAAAGCGCGAGCCCCCCGACGACGCTGGGCGCGATGTTGTCGAGATGCCGTCCGGCGACCGCGGACTCGCCTTCCAGCGCCGCGGCGATGACGTCGCGGAGCACGGGAGCCTGTCCGAGGGCGAGGGCGGCGGCGTAGGCGCCGGCGACGCTCGAGGCCGCGCTGCCGCCCATCCCACCGGCCAGCGCCAAGCCCTTCCTGATGGTGACGATCGCGTTGTAGCCGTATGGGCGCAGGTGCGCGTGCGCGGCGATGGCGGCGCAGTTGCGGTCCGGATCGCGCGGGACGAGGTCCGCGTCGCGGCCGGTGACGTCCGCGATCTTCGCCGCGCCCTTCGTCAACTCGACGGTGACCGTGTCGCCGATCCCGTCGACCGCGAGGCCGAGGACGTCGAAGCCGGGACCGACGTTGCCGATCGAGCCGGGAGCGAACGCTGTTGCGCGCTGCGGCGCGCGTTGCTGCATCCGCGTCATCGCGCGACCTTCCTCCGCTCGTGAATCGTGATGGCCACGATGTCGTTCAGCACACCCGCCGCGGTGACGGCAGCGCCGGCGCCGGGGCCGGTCACGACGAGCGGGTTGTCGTGATAGCGCTTCGACTGGATGACGATCGTGTTCGCCGTACCCTTCAGGCGGCCGACCGGCGAGGCCTGGTCTACTGCTTCAATGCCGACGGTGATCTTCTTCGCGATCTTCGCGATGTACCGCAGCACCTTGCCGTCGCGCTTCGCGCGCGCCACGCGCTCCGCAAAGTCGTCGTCGAGCGTCTTCAGGTTCTCCACGAAGCGTGCGGGGTCCGAGGAGTCGACCGCGGGCGTGAACAGCGACTCCAGCGCGATGTCGCTCAGCTCCAGACGGCGTCCGAGCGTCCGCGCGAGGATCAGCGCCTTGCGCGCGACGTCCGTGCCCGACAGATCGTCGCGCGGATCGGGCTCCGTGTAGCCGCGCTTCCACGCTTCGCGCACCGCATCGCTGAAGCGCGTCCCTTCCTCGAGCGCGCTCATGATGAAGCCCAAGGTTCCACTGAATGCGCCGAGGATCGTCTCCACGCGGTCCCCGGCTTCCTGCAGTTTCTGCAGCGTATCGAGCACCGGCAGGCCCGCGCCCGCCGTCGCCTCGTAGCGCAGCGAGAGACCGCGCTCGCGTGCCGTCGCGATCAGCTCGTCGAACTGGATCTGCGACACTGCGAGCGGCTTCTTGTTCGCCAGGACGATGTGGAACCCGTTCTCCAGCGCCTTCTGGATCAGCGGCGCGGTTTCCTCCGAGGTGAGGTCGACGAGGATCGGCCGGTGCGAAGGGAGGAGCCACAGCTCCTTCTCCATCGCCTTCTGCAAGTCGTCGATCGACAACAGAGAATCGCTGGCGAACAGGCGTCCGCCGGCGGCCTTCTGCTTCGCGAGCTTCTGCAGCGCCGCCGCGCTGAAGCCCTGCTCCTGCACCTTGATCCCCGAGCGATCCGCGACGCCGACGATCGTGATGTCGAGGCCGAGCTCCTCGCGGAGGTGCTTCTCCTGTGCCGTCAGCTGCGCGGCGAGCTCGCGTCCGATCTGGCCGAAGCCGAGGAGTGTGAGCTTCGACTCGCGGCCGGTGGTGTCTGCGAGTGGATGGAGCTTGTCCAGCTGATACTCGCTGTGCAGCGCCTGCAGCGCGCGCGTCGCGTCGGCTTCGTCGACGGCGATGGTGATGTTCAGCTCCGACGAGCCCTGCGCGATCGCGACCACGTTCACGCGCGCGCCGCTCAGTGCGGAGAACGTCCGCGCGGCGATTCCGGGTCGTCCGCGCATGCCCAGGCCCACGACCGCGATCAGCGCGATCGCCTTCTCCGCGCGGATGCGGTCGATCAGCTTCGCCTTGCGCTCCAGCAGGAACGCCTCCTCCAGCGCCTTCGTCGCGTGTGCGGCCTCGTTCTCGGGCACCACGAAGCAGATGGACGACTCGCTCGAGGCCTGGCTGATCATCGAGACCGAGTGCCCTGCCTGCGAGAGCGCCGTGAACGCGCGGCCCGCGACGCCCGGCACGCCGATCATGCCCGACCCTTCGATGGAGATCAGCGATTGGCGGTGGATCGCGGTGAGTGCTTTCACCGGATACGCGCCCGGCTTCACGTCGTCGGCGATCCTTGTTCCGCCGCTGCCGTCGCGGAACGTGTTCTTCACGAACAGCGGGATCTTGCGGTCGACGAGCGGGATCATCGTCCGCGGGTGCAGCACCTTCGCGCCATAGAACGCCAGCTCCGCGGCCTCGCGGTAGTGCAGCTCGCTCAGCAGGCGCGCCGAGGGGACGCTCTTCGGATCGGCGGTCATCAGCCCGTCGACCTCTTTGAACAGCGTGACTGCGTCCGCGCCGATGATCCGCGCGAGGATCGCGGCCGAGAAATCCGTGCCGCCGCGTCCGAGCGTGACGATCTCGCCGCCCGGGCCGCTGCCGAGGAAGCCCGGCATCACGACCACGCTGCCGTTCTCGAGGATCGGCAGCACGTGCTTCTTCGCCGCGCGCTCGCAGCGGCCGAAGTTCGGCCAGAGACTGCCGAGGCGCAGCTCGGTGAGGATGACGTCCGTGGCGTCGACGTAGGTCGCGTCGACGCCCTGCTCGTTCAGCGCGGCGGTGAAGATCCGCGCGAGCATCCGCTCGCCGCGCGCGACCAGCGCGTCCTGCGCGCGCTGCGTGAATTCGCGCAGCACGGCGATGCTCTCGCACATCGACCGCATCTCGTGCGCCGCATCCGCGATCAACACCCGCAGCTCCTCGGCCCGCGCGCGCTGTTGCACGACCGCGGCGACGAGCTCGCTGTAGCGCGTCTCGAACCGCTTGGCGTTGCTGATGAACGTGCTCCGGTCGCCGCGCAGCGCGGCTTGCCCTGCTTCGAGCAGAAGGTCGGTGATGCCGTTCGCGGCGGACACGACGGCGGCCACACGCGGCGCCGCGCGCTTCACATGGTTGACGGCCAGGAGCAGCGCTTCCGGACTGCCGACGGCCACGCCGCCGAACTTGAAGACCTGGGGCGCAGGGGGCAGGGCGCTGGGCGCAGACCCGCCCCCGGTGCTTTTTCTTCTGCGCCCTGCGCCCTGTGCCCTGCGCCCTGTCATTTCTTCACTCCGCGATAAAGGTACGCGATGCCGAACGTCAGCGGGACGTAGTCGATGGCTGCAAAGCCGGCCGACTCGCGCATCAGGGCGACGAAGTCGTCGCCGCTGGGGAAGCGCTCGGAGGAGGTCTGCAGATAGCGGTACGCGTCCGTGTCGCCGGTGACGGCGCCGCCGAGGCGGGGGAGGATGTGCTGGGAGTACCAGTTGTACAGCGCGCCGAACGAGCGGCTGCGCGGCTGCCCGAACTCGAGCACGATCACGCGTCCGCCGCTGCGCACCACGCGCGCCATCTCGGCGATACCTTTCCGCGGATCGCCGACGTTGCGGATGCCGAAGGAGATGCTGGCCACGTCGAAGGCGCCGGTTTCGAACGGGAGCTTCGTCACGTCCGCGACTTCGAAGGTGATGTCTCCTGCCTTCGCGCGTGCGATGTCGAGCATCTCCGGGACGAAGTCGGTACCGGTGACCTCGGCGCCTGCCTTCCGGAACGCGATCGCCAGATCGCCGGTGCCGGTCGCGCAGTCGAGGACCCGGTCGCCGGGCTTCACGCCCGCCCGCCGCACGGCCCTGCGCCGCCACAGATGGTGGACGCCGCCGGACATGACGGTGTTCGCGCGGTCGTAGCGCCGCGAGATGGCGGCGAACATCGTGCGGATCTTCGCGGGGTCGGGGCCGGTGTAGTTGGTCATACAATCACGCGCGGTGCGCGACTTCGCTTTCATCCAGACGACTCCCGGCCGCGCGTTGGTGGGCTGGGGACCGTTCGAACAGCTTCCATTCCGGCGCCCGGAGCGGCCGGCATTCTACGTCAGCGACTTTTTCCTCGATGACCCCCACCCGTGGCGGCATCCGGCGGAGTGGGAGGAGCTGTCGTTCGAGGAGCTGGCGTCGCGCCTGGAAGGCACGGACGTGCCGGAGATCGAGTGGGAGCCGCTATCGCTCGACGATTTCCGCCCGCAGTTCGAGTCCGCGCACGATGCCATGGTGCGGGGCGAGTTCTCGAAGATCGTCCCGGTGCTGTTCGAGAACGGGCGCGCCGCGCACGGTGAGCGCTCCTGGCGCGCGCTGGCGGCGCAGCTCGCGTTTCTGCCCCGAGGACTGCACGCGTACGGGTATTCGTACGCGCAGCACGGGATGATCGGCGCCACGCCGGAAGTCCTGTTCCAGGCGGAGGCGCGCGGCTATCGCACGATGGCGCTCGCGGGGACGCGTCCGGTGCTGCGCGCGGAGGAGCTGCTGACCGATCCGAAGGAGCGCCGCGAGCACCGGTACGTGGTGGACGACATCGTCCGCCGCCTCGCCCCGTTCGGGAACATCGAAGTCGGTCCTCTGGGACTGTTGCGGCTGCCGAACATCGCTCATCTGATGACGCCAATCTTCTTCTCGGAGTCGGGCGGCTCGGAGGCGATGTCGTTCGCGGAGATGGTGCGGCGCCTTCATCCCACGGCGGCGCTGGGTGTGTCGCCGCGCAATGAGGCCGGGGAGCGCTGGCTGCGCGGCGCGGACCGCGGGGTGAAGCGGCGCGCGTTCGGCGCGCCGTTCGGGATCGAGCGGGAGGACCGCTCCGCAACCGCGCTGGTCGCGATCCGCAACGTGCAGTGGAACGGCGAGCGCGTGCGCGTTGGCTCGGGCGCGGGGCTGCTGCCGGAGAGCCAGCTCGAAAGGGAGTTCGAAGAGCTGCGCCAGAAGCGCGACCAGGTGAAGGCGCTCTTCGGGATCGAGTCCGAGGCATGGACAGCGTCGAACGCTCGGCGCGCGTGATCGCGGAGGTGCGCGCCGCGGGCGTGCGCGAGTTCTGCGTCTGCGCGGGCTCACGCAACGCGCCGCTGTTGGCGGTGCTGGGGGAGTCGGATGCGCGGCTGTTCTCGTTCGTGGATGAGCGGTCGGCCGCGTTTTTCGCTGTTGGCCGGATCAAGTTGCACGGCGAGCCGGTCGCGGTGGTCACGACGTCGGGGACTGCGGTCGCGGAACTGCTGCCGGCGGCGATCGAAGCGTTCTATTCGGGGTTGCCGCTGGTGCTGATCTCGGCCGACCGCCCGGCCAGGTTCCGCGGGACGGGCGCGCCGCAGGCGATCGAGCAGGTGGGGCTGTTCGGGGTGTACGCGGAGGTGGATCTCGCGGCATGGACGCGCACCCGCCCGCTCCACCTGAACGTCGAGCTGGAAGAATTTGGAGTGCGGCAGCCAGAGCTGCCGCTTTCGAATTCGCGTGCGAACGCACAGGTCGCGCGGCCGCATGCGAATGGGAAAGCGGCGGCCTTGCCGCCGCACTCCAAACTGGTCATCGTCGGCGCGCTGGCGGAACGGCATCACGAACGCGTCCGCGAATTCATCACACACCTCAACGCCCCCACCTACGCCGAGCCCCTCTCCGGTCTTCGCGAGACTCCAACCGTCATCACCGCCGGCGAGCGCATGATCTCCCGCGCGAGCTTCGACTCCGTGATCCGCATCGGCAACGTCCCGACGCTCCGCTTCTGGCGCGATCTCGAGACCCTCGACTTGCCGATCACGCACTTCAGCGACCTCCCATTCCCAGGCCTCACACGCGGCGAGGTCCACCCCATCGAGGCACTCCCCTCGACGACCCGACGACTCGACGACTCGACGACTTTCTTCGCGCTCGACAAACAAATGCGCACGCGCCTCGACGCGATCCTCGACGACGAGCCAACATCAGAATTAGCGATGCTCCGCGCGCTTTCCCGTGAGCTGCAACCAGACACCCGCATCTACCTCGGCAACAGCCTCCCCATCCGCGAGTGGGACCTCGCCGCGACGCGCGACCGCCGCTTCGATTACGAGGCCAACCGTGGCGCGAACGGGATCGACGGCCAGCTGTCGACGTTCTTCGGCTGGTGCGCGCCGGAGCGCGAGAACGTCTGCGTCGTCGGCGACCTCACCGCCATCTACGACCTCGGCGCGCCGTGGATCGTGCCGCAGCTCGACGCGCGCTTCCGCATCGTCATCGTCAACAACGGCGGCGGACGCATCTTCGGCCGCGTGGCCTCGCTGCGCGCGCTCGATCCCGTGTTGCGCGAGCGGATCATCGAGAACGTGCACGACGTGCGCTTCGAGCACTGGGCGAAGATGTGGAACATCGACGTGACGGAGCTGCGTCCGGACGAAGAGGCGTCGCGGCGCGTCTGGGCGAGGTACGACGCACTGTGGGCCTGACCGTCCTGCCGGGATTTCTCGGCCTGGCTTCCGATTTCGAGTTTCTGCCGCCCGTGGACGGCGACGTCCTCCTCGGCTATTCGATGGGTGGGCGTCTCGCGCTCGACCTGCTGCAGCGGAAGCGCTTCGACAAAGCCATCATCATCTCGGCAGGCCTGAACGCACCGGACGAAGCGCGCAGACAGCGCGACGAGGAATGGGCACGGCGCTTCGAATCGGAGGAGTGGTCTTCGCTCATGCGCGCCTGGAGCGCGCAGCCGGTCTTCGGCGGACACGTCGTCGCGCGCCGCGAGGAGGACTTCGACCGCGCGGAGCTCGCGCGGCAACTGCGCGAGTACTCGCCTGCCGTGCTCCCGCCGCCGCGACTCGAGCTCATCGAGACGCCGGTCCTCTGGGTCGCTGGCGAGCGCGACGCGAAGTACGTCGACATCGCACAGCGCGCCGTCGCCCGCCTGCCGGACGGAGACCTATGGATCTGTCCGGATGCCGGCCATCGCGTCCCGTGGGAACAGCCGCAGGCGCTCGTTGCACGCATCCGCGATTTCATCTGATAACGTGCGCCCGAAATGGCTGAGACTTGGCACAAACTCCACGACTTCGAAGACATCAAGTACGAGCGTACGGACGACGGGATCGCGAAGATCACCATGAACCGTCCGGAAGTGCGCAACGCGTTCCGCCCGAAGACGGTCGGCGAGCTGAAAGTCGCCTTCGACCTGGCCCGCGACGACGAGGAGATCGGCGTGATCATCCTCACCGGCGAGGGGCCGGAGGCGTTCTGCTCCGGCGGCGATCAGCGCGTGCGCGGCAAGGGCGGCTACGTCGACCCGCAGGAGAAGATCCCGCGCCTGAACATCCTCGACGTGCAGAAGCAGATCCGCAGCATGCCCAAGCCGGTGGTGGCGATGGTCGCGGGCTACGCGATCGGCGGCGGCCACGTGCTGCACGTCGTCTGCGATCTGACCATCGCCGCGGAGAACGCGCGTTTCGGCCAGACCGGCCCCAGGGTCGGCTCCTTCGACGCCGGCCTCGGCTCGGTGTACCTCTCGCGCATCGTCGGCCAGAAGAAGGCGCGCGAGATCTGGTTCCTCTGTCGGCAGTACGACGCGCAGCAGGCCCTGGACATGGGGCTCGTCAACACGGTCGTGCCGCTGGATCAGCTCGAGACCGAGACGCTGAAGTGGTGCCGCGAGATGCTCGCGCTCTCGCCGATGGCGCTGCGCTTCCTCAAGGCCGCCATGAACGCCGACTGCGACGGCCAGATCGGCATGCTCGACTTCGGCGGCACCGCCACCCTCCTCTATTACTTGTCCGAGGAGGCGCAGGAGGGGCGGGACGCGTACGTGGGCAAGCGGAAGCCGGATTTCAAGAAGTTCAAGAGATTCCCCTGATGCGAGCCTGGATCGCCGCCGCCCGTCCCAAGACGCTGTCCGCGGCGGTGGTGCCGGTGCTCATCGGCACCGCCCTCGCGTCGCACGAGCCGGCGGCGATCTCGTGGGGAGTGTTCTTCTGCGCGCTGATCGGCGCGGTGCTGATCCAGATCGCGACGAACCTCATCAACGACGCGCTCGACTTCAAGAAAGGCGCGGACACCGCCGAGCGCCTCGGGCCCCTGCGGGTGACGCAGGCGGGGCTGATCCGCCCCGAGACGGTGATGACCGCGGCGTGGGTCTGCCTGATGGGCGCGGCGTTGTGCGGCATCCCGCTGATCGTGCGCGGCGGCTGGCCGATGCTCGTCATCGGGCTGGCGTCCATCGCGTTGGCGTATGCGTACACGGGCGGACCGTATCCGCTGGCGTACCGCGGCCTCGGCGAGGTCTTCGTGCTGATTTTCTTCGGGCTCGTGGCCGTCGGCGGCACGTTCTACGCGCACTCGCTGCAGCTGACGCGGGAGGCGCTGCTGGCGGGATTCGCGGCGGGCTCGCTGGCGACGGTGCTGATCGTGATCAACAACCTGCGCGACGTCGAAAGCGACCGCCGCAGCGACAAGCGCACGACGGTGGTGCGCTTCGGGGAGCGCTTCGCGCGGATCGAGATCGCGTTCTTCGCGCTGGCGCCGTTCGTGGCCGTGGCGCTGATCGGCCGGCCCGGACTGCTGGTGACGCTGCTGGCGCTGCCGCTGGCGATCGCGGTCATCGTGCGCGTCCTGCGCAGCCACGGCGCGGCGCTCAACCGCTGCCTGGCCCTGGCCGGCGGGCTGCAGTGGGCGTTCGGGCTGCTGTTCGTGGGCGGCTCGATGATCTGATGTTCGTCCATCGCTACACGCTTCGCATGCTCAGCGGCGCGGTCCGCGAGGGGGCGCTGTTGCGCGTGGACGACGGCTTCGCGGACATCCACCCCTGGCCGGACCTCGGCGACGCTCCTCTGGACGAGCAGCTCGCGTTGCTGGCGCGCGGGGAGACCACGCCGCTGACGCGCGCGTCGCTGCACTGCGCCGCAATGGACGGCGATGCACGGCGGCGCGGCGTGTCGCTGTTCGACGGGCTGACCATTCCGCTCAGTCACTGGCCGGGGGCCGAGCCGCCTCCGGAGTTCGACACGGTGAA
Source organism: uncultured Acidobacteriota bacterium (assembly GCA_963821585.1). Lineage (GTDB taxonomy): Bacteria > Acidobacteriota > Thermoanaerobaculia > Gp7-AA8 > Gp7-AA8 > QHVT01. The sequence continues at coordinate 654,330 of CAWGEI010000004.1, read as the reverse complement.
ACTCAAGCGTGTGGTGGACGTGCCGCCGCGCGTGCGGATCCGCATCGACTTCAACGCCCGGCTCACGGCGGAGGAGTTTCTCCGCGTCGCCGGGACGCTCCCGCGCGAGCGGATCGATTTCGTGGAAGACCCGTGTCCGTACGATGAGGAGGTCTGGCGCGAGTTGCGCGCGCGCACGGGTCTGCGTCTCGCGCTCGACCGGTTCGCCGGCCACGCGGACGTGCTGGTCCACAAGCCGGCGCTGCAGACGGAATGGCCGATGCACAATGACGTGGTCGTGACCTCGTACATGGACCACGCCCTCGGCCAGTTCTTCGCGGCGTACGTCGCGGCGATGCACGCCGGCAACCCGCGCTGCGGCCTGATGACGCACGTGCTGTTCGAGCCGGACGCGTTCTTCGCGCGCATCGAGCGCGACGGCGCCCGCCTCCTGCCGCCGAGCGGCACCGGCCTCGGGTTCGACGACCTTCTGGAGCGCCTGCCGTGGACATCGATTGGCTGAGCCCTGACTCGCACGTGCTGCTCAATCCGCGCATGCCGGAGGACGAGCGGCGGCGGCTGGAGTCGCTTGTCGTTGATCTCCCGGGGCATGTGTGGCTGTCGACGTCCGGCACGACCGGCGTGCTGAAGCTCACTGCGTTGTCGAAGAACGCGCTGCTGGCCTCGGCCGCCGCCGTGAACCGCCACCTGCAGTCGGACGCTGGTGACGTCTGGCTCTGCGTCCTCCCAACCTTCCACGTCGGCGGCCTGGGCATCTACGCCCGCGCATTCCTCTCCGACGCGCGCGTCGTCATCAGCGGCTGGGACGGCGTCACGCTGGCGTCGCTCGTGCCGGCGCAAGTGAGCGACCTCGTTCGCGACGGTGTGGAGGCGCCGCCGTCCCTCCGCGCCGTGGTGGTTGGCGGCGGCGCGCTCTCCGCGGAGCTCTATGCCTCCGCGCACGCCCTCGGCTGGCCCCTCCTCCCCAGCTACGGCATGACCGAATGCTGTTCGCAAGTGGCCACGGCTAAGCCTGACGTAGGGCGTGGCTTCAGCCCGCCCCCCCCGTGGGAGGGCGGGCTGAAGCCACGCCTTACACCGACGCGTGCGCCCGACCTCCTCCTCCTCGACCACATCGAAGCCCGCATCGAATCCGACGGCCGCCTCGCCCTCCGCAGCGAATCCCTCCTCACCGGCTACGCGACCGAAAACGGCTTCATCGACCCCAAAGTCGACGGCTGGTTCATCACCGAGGACCTCGCGTCGCTCGAAGGCCGCACCCTCCACATCCAAGGCCGCCGCGGCGACTTCGTAAAGATCGGAGGCGAGTCCGTCGACCTCTCCCGCCTCGACCGCATCCTCGCCGACGTCGTCTCCGGCAGCGGCGCCGACGCCGCCGTCTTCCCCATCCCCGACGTCCGCCTCGGCCACGTCATCGCCCTCGCCGTCGCCTCCGGCGACCCCGACGCCATCGCCGCGGCCTTCAACGCCCGCGTCTTCCCCTTCGAGCGCGCCCGCCGCGTCGTCCGCGTCCCCGAGATCCCCCGCACCCCCCTCGGCAAACTCATGCGCTCCCTCCTTTTGTAGGAGTGCGGTGGCGAGGGTGGCGGCCGGGCGGGAGCCACCGCACTGGTACCCGCGTGGCCGCGAGGCGAGGATGAGTGCCGGCCGAGCGGAGTTGAGTGCCGGCGAGGCCAAGTTGAGTGCCGGCGAGGCCAAGTTGAGTGCCGGCGGGGCCGAGTTGAGTGCCGGCGGGGCCAAGTTGAGTGCCGGCGGGGCCGAGTTGAGTGCCGGCGGGGCCGAGTTGAGTGCCGGCGGAGCCGAGTTGAATACCGGCGAGGCCAAGTTGAATGTCGGCGGGGCCGAGTTGAGTGCCGGCGGGGCCAAGTTGAGTGCCGGCGGGGCCGAGTTGAGTGCCGGCGGGGCCGAGTTGAGTGCCGGCTGAGCCAAGTTGAATACCGGCGAGGCCAAGTTGAATGTCGGCGGGGCCAAGTTGAGTCCCGCCGGGACCAAGTGCAGTCCCGCCGAGGCCAGGTCGTGTCCCCGGGAGGCAAAGCCGATTCCCCGGACAGGCAGGAGGAGCTCCGGCCGGGCTACGGCGGTGATCGAAACGGCGAACGCTCCGCGGCAGGAGCGCGGAAGCGCTCGCGGCCTTCAGCGCTCGCGTCCTCCCCTTCGAGCGCGCCCGCCGCCAGCGGCCGCGATGAGTACCAGAGCGGTGGCCGCCGGCGTGCAAACGAAGTCACCCCCGGCTTCGCCTGCCCCGCGTAGAATTTTCCTCATGGCGCTCCCCGTCAAATCCCTCGACGAGATGATCCGCGACGTCATCGCCAGCCTCCAGGCCGGCACGCGCGGCGGCCGCCCCATCTACACCCTCCTCCTCGGCTCCGGCTTCAGCTACCCCATCGTCCCCACGCCGACGCAGATGCTGAAGAGCGACGTCGCCTGGTGGCGCTTCTGCAAAGACCGCCGTCTCGATGGCCCGTTTCGCAGCCGCGCCGACGCCGTCGCCGAGCGGCCGGCTGTCGCGGACGAGATCGCGGAGTTCGAAAGGACACTCTGGAAGACCATCCACGCCTCATGTTCTGCCGACGCGACCAGGCAGTTCCCCCTCGGCGCCGACGGCCTGCCCGACCTGACGCACTCGGAGAACGTCGGTCGCGCGTACGACGCCGTCATGAGCCAAGGCCTCCTCAACGACCGCATGCGGCGGCAGTATCTCCGCGAGGCCATCGCCCGCAGCGGCCGGAAGGTCAACGGCGCCCACATCTTTCTGGCCGGCATCCTCGAGGTGCAGGAGACGTGGGACTGGGGTGCCCCGTTCTGCCGGACCATCTTCACCACGAACTTCGACCCGCTCCTCCAGCGCAGCCTGCAACTGGTCAACAAGCTCTATTACATGACCGATCGCCCGGAGGTCATGGATGCGCCGGACGACGACCAGAGCGACGCCGTCCATCTGATCTACACCCACGGGAGCGTTCACCGTTACGGGTTGCTGAATACCGGTGGCCAGATCGAGAAGGCGCGGAAGCAGAACGCGGCGCGCCTGGTCGGTTACCTCCAGCGTCACGGCGTGATCGTCATGGGCTACAGCGGCTGGAGCGACACCACCATGCAGGCGCTCCTCTCCTGCTCCTCGTTCGATTCCAGCCTGTACTGGTGCGACATCCACCCCGTCGACCAAGCGGAAGCGCGCCTGCGTCCCGAGGTGCTGGAGCTTCTCCGCGAGAGCGGCAAGGACGCGTACTACGTACACATCCCCAGAGCCGACGAGGCCATGCGGCAGTTGCACCGGGCCCTGAAGCTGGGAGACGTCCCGAAGTTCATCCTCGAGCCGGTGCCGACGCTCATCGAACAGTTGAAGAGCATCGAGGTGCCTGCGGAACCGGCCGGATCGTTAGGAGCGGCCGGGCCCGCGCTGTCGGGAAACGACATGGCGACGCTTCTGGCCGGGACGCTCCATGGGCTGGAGGTCGCGAAGCTGGCCTTCGACGATCCCAGGATCGTGACGGTGTCGTCTCCGCTGGCCGGGAACGAAGTTGCGCGCGCTTTGGTCGCGCGCACGATGCGCGATGCGTTTGCCGCCGCGTCGGAGGGAAAGGCTGAACAGGCGATCGCGCAATGGAGCACGGTGATCGCAACCGATGGAGTGCCGGCGGAGGATCGTGCCTGGGCGCTGTACAACCGCGGGGTGACGCACGGACAAGCGGGGCGGACCGCGGGCGATCGAGGATTACACGGCAGTGATGGGCATGCCGGATGCGCCGGCCGAGCAGAAGGCGTTGGCGCTCAACAACCGCGGGGTGGCGCACGGACAAGCGGGACGGATCGCGGAGGCGATCGAGGACTACATGGCGGTGGTGGAAATGGCGGATGCGCCGGCCGAGCAGAAGGCGACGGCGCTCAACAACCGCGGGGTGGCGCACGGACTAGCGGAGCGGATCGCGAAGGCGATCGAGGACTACACGGCGGTGGTGGGAATGGCGGATGCGCCGTCCGAGCAGAAGGCGAAGGCGCTCAACAACCGTGGGGTGACGCACGGACAAGCGGGGCGGATCGCGGAGGCGATCGAAGACTACACGGCGGTGGTGGGAATGGCGGATGCGCCGGCCGAGCAGAAGGCGACGGCGCTCAACAACCGCGGAGTGGCGCACAGGAAAGCGGGGCGGATCGCGGAGGCGATCGAGGACTACGCGGCGGTGGTGGGAATGGCGGATGCGCCGGCCGATCAGAAGGCGCTGGCGCTCGCCAACAGGGGATGGGCGCAGTTCATTGCCGGCGACGTGCAGGCTCTGCGCGAGGATTCGCGCAAGGCTTTGGAGCTTGCTCCCGACTCCAACACTGCTCGGATGAATCTTGCTTTGGGCCTGCTCGTGACCGGCGAGATCGATCCTGCGATCGCGGAGTACGAGAAACTGTTCGCGCAAACTGACGACGCAGAGGCCATCCGCTCAGCCATCGACGACCTACAGGCGGAAACGACGAAGCGGCCGGATTTGCCAGGGGCTGAACGGGCGCTCGCGTTCCTCACCACGGCCGAGGCGAAGGTGCGCGGCGGAACCGCTCCGCCATGACCCTCCTCGGCATCGTGCCGCCGTCGCTCGCGGTACGGCTGCAGCGCGGGAAGCGCACCGGGCTCGCCGCAGCCGTACTGGCTGCGACCTGTGTCGCACGAAAAAAAGCTGTGCTGCACACGCGGAGCGTCCTCTTCATAGACAAATCCAGTAAAAGACAGGGACGGGTGCTAAAACACTGGGCCCGGTTTGTGCCGCACGAGCACATGCCGGTAAAACGCAGAGGCGAGCCTGTGATTGACCGAGGGATTCTGTAAATGACAGCGCTGCGCCGTTGTTTACCGGGGAGTGCCTGTGCGGCACCGGTCCGGTCCTGTCCCGCACAGCGATCGCGCCAGCCATGACCCTCCTCGGCATCGCGCTCCCCTCCCTGCTGCTCGCGCTCGCGGTGCGGCGCTGGGTGGCGCCCGTGTCGTGGCGAATCATCGCGCTCTTTCTCGGATTGACGCTCGCGTTCCTCCACGGCGCGGTGTTCACGTCGAAGCTGCCCGTGCCCGTCGACGAGGTCGCGCGCGGCTATCCAGACCGTGCGGTGACCGGCGAGGTGACGCCGCGCAATCCGCTGACGAACGATACGGTGAAGCTGTTCCTGCCGTGGATGGAGGTGGCGCGCGAGGAGCTGTTTCATTTCCGCGCGCCGTTGTGGAACCGCTATGCGTTCTCCGGCTATCCGCTCCTCGGCAACGGCGAGTCTGCGCCGTTCTCGCCGCTGTTCCTGGCGACGCTGTTCGTGCCTTTGCCGGAACAGATCGTGGCCATGGCGGGCCTGAAGGTCTTCGTCGCGCTGCTGTTCGGGTATCTGTTCGCGCGACGCGCCGGAGCGAGCGAGGCGGCGTCCTGCTTCGCGGCGAGCGCGTTCGCGTTCTCGGTCTTCCAGACCGTCTTCCTCTATTACTCGACCACGGCGGTGACGGCGTTTCTGCCGGCAGCGCTGTATGCGCTGCTCGAGGCGCAGGAGCACGGGCGGAAACGGGACCTGGTGCTCGTGGCGCTGGTCGTGGCGACGCTGATGGCGAACGGGCATCCGGAGAGCGTGCTGCACATCGCCATCGGCGCCGCGGGGGTGCTGCTCATCGACTTCGCGCTGTCGCAGGAGAAGCGCGCCTGGCTCGCGCGCTTCCGCGTGCCGCTCCTCGGCGCGCTCGCGGGGCTCGCGTTGTCGGCGCCGGCGTGGGTGCCGGTGCTGGAGCAGGTCCGGCTCAGCACGCGGCTCGCGGACCTGCAGCGTGTCGGCGGCCACGCGGCCACGTATCCGCTGACCGCGGCCTGGGCGATGATCTCGCCGAACGGCTTCGGCAATCCCGTGCGGCAGAACTGGAGCTGGATCTTCAACTACAGCCTCGTCGCGGCGTCGTACGTGGGCCTCGTCGTGCTGGCGCTGTTCGCGACTGCGCTGGTGACGCGGCGCATCAGGATGCGCGAGCGTCTGTGGGCGCTGTACGCCGTGCTGCTCTGGCTCATCGCCCTCGGCTGGTCGCCGCTCGGAAAGCTCTTCAACGCGCTCCCGCCTTTCTCGATTACCGCGAACGACAAGCTGCGCTTCGTGGCGTTGTTCCTCGCGGCGGTCGTCGCGGCGCGGCTGCTGGATCGGTTCACGCGCTGGTATGCGGTGTCCGCGATGCTTTGTGCGGGTGCTGCGATTTACGTATACGCGCTGCGGCCGTCCGTGTTGAAGCCGTGGGACCTGATCGCTCCTGCGTCGGTCCTCCTCCTGGCGCTGTTGCCGCGGCGCTTCATCCCCGCCGGAGCGTTCGTGCTCCTGACCATCGACCTCTTCGCGTTGAACGCCGGCTTCAACGCGCTGGTGGAACGCCGCTTCTACAAGCCCAAGCTGCCGATCGTGCAGGCGCTCCAGCGCATCGCGCCGGCCGAGCCGTACCGTATCGCTGGCTTCGACTGGATGTTCCTGCCCAACGCGTCCGCGCAATACGGCCTCGAAGACGTCCGCGGCAGCGACCCGATGTCGTACGACACGTACACCGAGCTCCTGAAGCCGATCGTCGCCGACGACCGCTCCATGGACTTCGACCGCATCGTCAACGTCAACCACCCGCTGCTCGATCGCCTCAACGTCCGGTACCTGCTGACCGAGCCCGGTCACGAGCCCGGCGGACGCTGGTGGCCTGTCTATCGAGGCGCGGACGGCTCGCTCTTCGAGAACCCCTCGGTCCTGCCGCGCTTCTATGTCGCCGAAGGCGACGGCGACGTGGCCATCCGCCAGACCGCCCCGGGGCGTTTCCTGCTGCGCGTGCGTGCCCGGACTCCGGTTCGGATCGCGTCGAGCCAGGTCGCGGGTCCCGGCTGGAGGGTGGGTGAGGGTGAGCGTGCAGACGACGTTTTCCTCGGGTTCCGCCTGCCCGCCGGCGATGCGACCGTGGAGATCGTCTATTCTCCGCTGACCTTCTGGCTGAGTGTCGTGGCCGCCCTGCTCACAGCCGGAGCCCTGGCCGGATTGAGATTTGAGGATTGAGGATTGAGCCCCGGCAAATCCTCAATCCGCGGAATACCCCCCACCCCTCTCCCGTTACGTGTGGTCCCGACGCGGCAACGCGTTCTTTGAAACGACGGTAACTCCTGCGCCAGCAAAGACTTTGCGGGCGTACGGATGAGCTGGAAGGCCTTGGAATACGGGCCCCCGGCGTACCGTTACCATCGTTCCCGGCGCAACACAGTCTTCACACGGTGGACACCGAGGGTTGACAAGGGCGTCGAGGGGACCTAGAATCCGCGGTCCCTGCAGTCAGTAACCCCGGCAGTTCAGCAGTCCCGATCTTTCCAGCTCAGCAGCACCGATATACGGTAGATGTGTCCGGGTCAACCGGGATGGGTTCACGTCGCAAGATGTTGGAAACATTCCGCTTGACACGGACGAGGGGGTCTGGCACTCTAGCCGCCCTTTCGGCGAGGCCGGTTCTTTGACAACTGAATAGGAAAGCAACGAAGGCAAACGTGATTCCTTTGAGCATCCGTGAAAGCGGAGCTCAACAGAAACAACAAGAAGTATCCGAATAAGCAGCAGTCGTGAAGACTGATGCTAGAGCTTCAAATTCAACAGATAAAACTGGAGAGTTTGATCCTGGCTCAGAATGAACGCTGGCGGCGTGCTTTACACATGCAAGTCGAGCGAGGCGTGGAGCAATCCACAGTCGAGCGGCGAACGGGTGAGTAACGCGTGGATGACCTGCCCTTCAGCGGGGAATAACCCGGGGAAACTCGGGCTAATACCGCATACGACCGAGAGGTGAAAGGGGGCCGCAAGGCTCTTACTGAAGGAGGGGTCCGCGTCCGATTAGCTAGTTGGTAGGGTAATGGCCTACCAAGGCGACGATCGGTAGCCGGCCTGAGAGGGTGATCGGCCACACTGGAACTGAGACACGGTCCAGACTCCTACGGGAGGCAGCAGTGGGGAATTTTGCGCAATGGGCGGAAGCCTGACGCAGCAACGCCGCGTGGAGGATGAAGGTCTTTGGATCGTAAACTCCTGTCAGCAGGGAAAAAGCAACTTGACCTCATACGTCAGGGAGTTGATTGTACCTGCAGAGGAAGCCCCGGCTAACTCTGTGCCAGCAGCCGCGGTAATACAGAGGGGGCAAGCGTTATTCGGAATTATTGGGCGTAAAGGGCGCGTAGGCGGCTTTGCAAGTGACGGGTGAAAGCCCTCGGCTTAACCGAGGAACTGCCTGTCAGACTGTGAGGCTTGAGACCGGGAGAGGTGAGTGGAATTCCCAGTGTAGCGGTGAAATGCGTAGATATTGGGAGGAACACCAGTGGCGAAGGCGGCTCACTGGACCGGAACTGACGCTGAGGCGCGAAAGCGTGGGGAGCAAACAGGATTAGATACCCTGGTAGTCCACGCCGTAAACGATGAGTGCTTGGTGTAGCGGGTATCGACCCCTGCTGTGCCGAAGTCAACACATTAAGCACTCCGCCTGGGGAGTACGGTCGCAAGACTGAAACTCAAAGGAATTGACGGGGGCCCGCACAAGCGGTGGAGCATGTGGTTTAATTCGAAGCAACGCGCAGAACCTTACCTGGGTTTGAACTGTACAGGCAAGTCTCAGAGATGAGAGCCCCTCTTCGGAGGACTGTATAGAGGTGCTGCATGGCTGTCGTCAGCTCGTGTCGTGAGATGTTGGGTTAAGTCCCGCAACGAGCGCAACCCTTGTTCATAGTTACTAACGGGTAAAGCCGAGAACTCTATGGAGACTGCCGGTGATAAACCGGAGGAAGGTGGGGATGACGTCAAGTCCTCATGGCCTTTATGTCCAGGGCTACACACGTGCTACAATGGACGGTACAGAGAGCTGCAAGACCGCAAGGTGGAGCTAATCTCAAAAAGCCGTTCTCAGTTCGGATTGCAGTCTGCAACTCGACTGCATGAAGTTGGAATCGCTAGTAATCGCGGATCAGCACGCCGCGGTGAATACGTTCCCGGGCCTTGTACACACCGCCCGTCACATCACGAAAGTCGGTTGCACTAGAAGTCGGTGGGCTAACCCGCAAGGGAGGCAGCCGCCTAAAGTGTGATCGGTAATTGGGGTGAAGTCGTAACAAGGTAGCTGTAGGAGAACCTGCGGCTGGATCACCTCCTTTCTAAGGAGCTCTCTCGCCTCGGATCAAAACGAGGTCGCGATGATGCACCTAGGTCGAAAGGAATCTGCTGAGCCCGAGCGCAAGCGACGGTGACAGCAAACGTTTCCTTCTCACTTTCCTGTTCAGTTTTCAGAGAATCAGCCTCTTCCCGGTTCTATGACAAACGAATCGCTGCGGATGTGGCTGTCTGGGAAGATCAGAACGCTATCCGACCGACACGAAAGCCGAGCGGGCCTATAGCTCAGTTGGTTAGAGCGCACGCCTGATAAGCGTGAGGTCGGTAGTTCGAATCTACCTAGGCCCACCATCTTCCCCGCGAATTGAGCATGGTGAACTGAGAATTGACCTCTGGCGAATTCTCAGCTCTCAATCCTCAATTCCTCCGGGGCTGTAGCTCAGTTGGGAGAGCATCTGCTTTGCAAGCAGAGGGTCGTCGGTTCGATCCCGATCAGCTCCACCAATTTCCCCTTTCCGAACCGACACACGGCTAGGCCGGAACAACGCAGCGACACATGAAGTAAGCATCGCGCGACCGTTTAGGTCGCATGTCGAGTAGACAAGCGGTGGGCTCGATCCATGGGATGGTGCTCAGCGTTGGTCTTCGCGACCGCAACCTTCTTTGACAATTGAATATTGGGTAAGTAGATAGAGATGCATGACACGCGTTTTTTCTAACGTGGTGGAACTGCAGATCGCATGAGATCAAGGCACTTTATGGTCAAGTTACTAAGGGTTGACGGTGGATGCCTAGGCACAGAGAGGCGATGAAGGACGTGGCAAGCAGCGATATGCCTCGGGGAGCGGCAAGCACGCTTTGATCCGGGGATTTCCGAATGGGGCAACCCCACTGGAGTCATGTCCAGTGATCTCCACCTGAATACATAGGGTGGAAGAGGCGAACCGAGGGAAGTGAACCATCTCAGTACCTCGAGGAAAAGAAATCAAACGAGATTCCGTCAGTAGCGGCGAGCGAACGCGGAAGAGCCCAAACCGATAGGCTTCGGCTTGTCGGGGTTGTGGGGCCCGCTCATATGGAGTGACAAACCGTCTGTCTAGTCGAAGAGTCCGGAACGGCTCACCAAAGAAGGTGACAGTCCTGTAGGCGAAAGACAGACGGCTCCGAGCGGGTACCCGAGTACCACGGGGCACGTGAAACCCTGTGGGAATCTGGGGGGACCATCCTCCAAGGCTAAAGACTACTCTGTGACCGATAGTGCACTAGTACCGTGAGGGAAAGGTGAAAAGAACCCCTGTTAGGGGAGTGAAATAGTACCTGAAACCGTCAATCTACAAGCAGTGGAACCACTATGCTGGAGCAATCCAGAATGTGGAACCGCGTGCCTTTTGCATAATGAGCCGGCTAGTTACTCTCAGGGGCAAGGCGAAGCAATTTGCAGAGCCGTAGCGAAAGCGAGTCTGAATAGGGCGAACATAGTCGCTGGGAGTACACGCGAAGCGGGATGATCTAGGCATGGCCAGGATGAAACCTGGGTAACACCAGATGGAGGTCCGAACCAGTGTTGGTTGAAAACAGCTTGGATGAGCTGTGCCTAGGGGTGAAAGGCCAATCAAATTCCGTTATAGCTCGTTCTCTCCGAAATATCTTTAGGGATAGCGTCGCGTCGACCATGATGGTGGTAGAGCGCTGGATGGACTAGGGGCCTTACCGGGTTACTGAATCCAACCAAACTTCGAATGCCATCAATGTAATGCGCGGCAGTCAGACGGCGGGGGATAAGCTTCGTCGTCGAGAGGGGAACAACCCAGACCGCCAGCTAAGGTCCCCAAATTCACGCTAAGTGGAAAAGGATGTGGAGACGCACAGACAGCCAGGAGGTTGGCTTAGAAGCAGCCATCCTTTAAAGAAAGCGTAATAGCTCACTGGTCAAGTGGCTCCGTGCCGACAATGTAACGGGGCTCAAGCGTGATACCGAAGCTGCGGATCAGTCAGGTTCTTCGGAACCAGACTGGTGGTAGGAGAGCATTCTGAACTGGAGTGAAGTCAGAGCGAAAGCACTGGTGGACCGTTCAGAAGAGACTCTGCCGGCACAAGTAGCGATAAAGTGTGTGAGAATCACACTCGCCGTAAGTCTAAGGTTTCCTGAGGAAGGTTCGTCCGCTCAGGGTCAGTCGGTCCCTAAGGCGAGGCCGAAAGGCGTAGTCGATGGAAAACAGGTCAACATTCCTGTACCGGAACGTGCTGCGATGGGGTGACGCAGGAGGATAGGTGGGCCCGCGAACGGAAGTGCGGGTTGAAGCTAGTAGGATGGCTGGATAGGCAAATCCGTCCGGTTATATCCGAGAAGCGAGTACGAGCTCTCTTTTGAGCGAAGTCACTGATTCCAGGCTGCCAAGAAAACCCTCTAAGCTTCAGGCATGGGCCGACCGTACCGTAAACCGACACAGGTAGACGGGAAGAGAATTCCAAGGCGCGTGAGTGATCCCTCGTGAAGGAACTCGGCAAATTAGCACCGTAACTTCGGAAGAAGGTGTGCTAGTTATCGTTAGGTTCCTCGCGAACCGAAGCGACAATTAGTCGCAGTGAAATGCCCCAAGCGACTGTTTATCAAAAACACAGGGCTCTGCTAAGTCGAAAACGACGTATAGGGTCTGACTCCTGCCCGGTGCCGGAAGGTTAAGGGGAGCGGTTAGCCGCAAGGCGAAGCTGCGAACCGAAGCCCCGGTAAACGGCGGCCGTAACTATAACGGTCCTAAGGTAGCGAAATTCCTTGTCGGGTAAGTTCCGACCTGCACGAATGGAGTAACGATTTGGGGACTGTCTCCACGAGGGGCTCAGCGAATCTGTAGCGCTGGTGAAGATGCCAGCTACCCGCAACTAGACGGAAAGACCCTGTGCACCTTTACTGCACCCTGGCAGTGAACTTTGGTGCTGTATGTGTAGGATAGGTGGGACTCTTTGAAGCCGGGCCGCTAGGTTCGGTGGAGAGGCCGGTGAAATACCACCCTTACAGTACCGAAGTTCTAACCGAGGTCCGTGATCCGGATCCGGGACATTGCCAGGCGGGCAGTTTGACTGGGGCGGTCGCCTCCCAAAGTGTAACGGAGGCTCGCGAAGGTTCCCTCAGGCTGTTTGGAAATCAGCCGTCGAGTGCAAAGGCAGAAGGGAGCTTAACTGCAAGACCTACAAGTCGAGCAGATGCGAAAGCAGGCCTTAGTGATCCGGTGGTTCTGTATGGAAGGGCCATCGCTCAAAGGATAAAAGGTACGCCGGGGATAACAGGCTGATCCTGACCAAGAGTTCACATCGACGTCAGGGTTTGGCACCTCGATGTCGGCTCATCGCATCCTGGGGCTGGAGCAGGTCCCAAGGGTCCGGCTGTTCGCCGGTTAAAGCGGTACGTGAGCTGGGTTCAGAACGTCGCGAGACAGTTCGGTCCCTATCTGTTGTGGGCGGAGGAGAATTGCGAGGAGGTTTCCTTAGTACGAGAGGACCGGGAAGCACTGACCTCTAGTGTACGAGTTGTCACGCCAGTGGCATCGCTCGGTAGCTAAGTCGGGAAAGGATAATCGCTGAAAGCATATAAGCGAGAAGCCAACCTCAAGATGAGTTCTCCCTGAAGACCCGTGGTAGATGACCACGTTGATAGGCTGGATGTGTAAGGGCAGTGATGTCCTCAGCTGACCAGTACTAATCGGTCGTTTGACTTGACCATAATTGCCTTGATTTCATGTTATCTGCATAGTTCCAACAGGCATCTCTCTACAAAACCCGTATTCAATGAAGAAGACTAACCAGAAATAAAGTTTCCGGTGGTCATAGAGCAGAGGTCACACCCGTTCCCATTCCGAACACGGCAGTTAAGCTCTGCATCGCCGATGATACTGCGCGGGCAACTGTGTGGGAAAGTAGGACGCCGCCGGGATATATGAAAGGGCCTTCGAGCAACTCGAAGGCCCTTTCGCTTTTTATGCTTCCTCCTCCGTCCCCCTCTGTGCTCTCTGTGTCTCTGTGGTGAATCGTTCCCCCTTTCCCCCGGGGAGACCGTTCACCACAGAGACACAGAGAGCACAGAGGGGGACGGAGGAAGACTTAGAATTACGCATGACCGTCGTCGTCCTGCGAGAAATCCATGGCACTGAGGACGTCCCGCTGCTCGACGAGTGCTGGCGCTCGCGGCCGACGTTCATCCACCTCCCCGAGAAAACGTCCGTTTCGCCGGAGTGGATCGAGAGCGCCATTGCGCTCTTTCCGCCCGACCTTCAACAGGACCACTTTGCACTGCTCACGTCAGGCTCTACAGGCGAGCCGAAGCTGGTCATTGGATCGCGTGCGCGTGCCGAGGCGCTGACTCGTGTGCTACATGTAGTTCAGGAGAGCGAGCCGGTACAGGAAACCGTTCTCGCCCTGCCGCTCGGCTACTCCTACGCGTTCGTGAACCAGTGGCTCTGGAGCAGGACGTCCGGGCGGCGCCTGGTCGTGACCGATGGGTTTCGCAAGCCGGACCGGCTGCTCGAGGCTCTGCACGCGGCGCACGAGGCGATGCTCTGTCTGGTCGGGTCGCAGTTGCCGCTGTTCGATTCGTTGGTGGGCGACGCGACGTTCGAAGGGATCATCCGGCTGCACTTTGCCGGCGGCCGGTTTCCGCAGGAACAGCTGCCCCGCCTGCGAATCCGGTTTCCTCGCGCGCAGATCTTCAACAATTATGGCTGTGCCGAGGCGCTGCCGCGACTGACGGTGCGGCGGGCGGAGGAGAGCGGGTTCGCCTCGGACGTCGGCCTGCCGATCGAGGGAGTCTCCATGCAGTCCGGCCCGGATGGCGCTCTCCGCTTTCGCAGCGCGTATGGCGCCGTGGCGATCGTCGAGCGGGGAGAGCTCCGACGCATCGGTCCGGACGACTGGGTGCCCACGGGCGACCTCGGCCGGCAGGGCGCCGGCGGACACTGGATTCTCGAAGGGCGCTCCGGCGATGTGTTCAAGCGCCACGGCGAGAAGGTCTCGGCGACGGAGATCGTGACCGCCATCAGCGGTGACTGGAAGGGAATCGCCGCGTCGTATCGCGAGGCCGACCGCATGGGTGAGCCGGGGCTGGTTCTCGTCCTCAGCCCGCACCCGGACGCCGCGGAGCTGAATGGTATTCTCCACGCGTTGCGCGAATCGTTCTCGAGGCCGCACTGGCCATTGCGGATCGAGGCCCTGGAGACGATGCCGCTGCTGGCGAACGGAAAACCGGATCCGGCGGCGGCGTCCAGCGATCCGGGCCGGACCATGCTGTGGCGACAGAGAATCTGATGAGTAACTCCGAGAAGTTCCGCGAGCTGGTACAGGACGTTTTTCTGCTGGATCCGGCGGAGCTCCACTTCGACCTCACCCGCGACGACATCGACACCTGGGATTCCCTCGGCGTGGTCTCGCTGGCGGTCGGGGTCCACGAGACGTTCGGCTATCACATGACCCCTGACGAGGCCGCGAGGCTGGGCGGTCTGCGGGACCTGATCGATCTCCTGAACCGGAATGGGATCTCCGTTGACGCAGAGACCTGAGGTCTGGACGCTCGATGATCTGCGGTCGGCGCGTCTGGGGCGGACCGCGATCTGGACGACGCCCAGCGTGTCTCGCGTGGTCCGCGAGACGCTGGCGATCCCGGAGGAAGTGTCCGTCGACGATGCCGACACGCTCATCGTCGTGGGCGGCGGCACGTTGATCGACGCCGCGAAGCTGCGCGTGCAAGCGCGGCGAACGCGTTTGATCGCCATCCCCTCGATCTGGGGAAGCGGTGCTGAGGCGTCACCGATCGCGATCGGGCGGGAAGACGGGCGGAAAGTCGTCCACATGGCCGAGGAACTCGTGCCGGACGTCTGCGTCGTGTGGCCGGAGCTCGGCGAGACCGTTCCGGCGGAGCGGGCGCGGATCGCGTGCGGCGACGCCTGGGCCCACGCGCTGGAGGGCTTCCTCTCACCTCTGGCCAAAGACGATCTGCGACGCGACCTTGCCGCGGTCATCGTGAACATGCTCGCGCTCCCGATCGGCTTCGATCCCGGCTGGTTTGAAGCGAGCGCGCTCGCCTGCGCCGGACAGGCGCGCTCCTCGGTCGGTCTCGTCCACGGCATTGCGCACACGCTGGAGAGGGAGGGCTCCGCGCGCTGGAGTCACGCCGGGCTCTGCTCGACGTGGCTCCTCCCGGTGATGAAGCTCAATCTCGCGCAGTCGGGCCGCGTGCAGGCACTGCTCGGCGAATACGGGCTACCGCTGTCCGCCATCACCGCGAAGCTGGACGAGCTGTTCGACGCCGATGCCTTCACCGAACAGCGGGCGGCACTGGTGACGCAGTGGAAATCCGTGCTCCGCGATCCCTCGACGCGCACGAACGTCGTGCTGGTCCGTCCCGCACATCTGCAGTTCTTCCAGGATTTCGATGTCAGAGCTCCTCGCGCATCCGCCCTACGGTGAGCGCCGCGACGCGCTCCTTCTCGAAGAGATGAACGCGGTCACGCGGCATCACCTCGAGCGGAGCGACGTGTACCGGCGCATCTGGCCGGGATGGCAGCACGCAACGGCGCTGGACGAGCTGCCCTTTCTGCACGCCGGTGTCTTCAAGCATCTGCGCCTGACGAGCGGGGACCCGTCGCGGGCGCGCACGCTGGTGTCGAGCGGAACGGGCGGCACGCAGAGCCGGATCGCGCTGGATCCCGAGGGGTCGCGGCTGCAGGCGATGAGCAGCCGGGCGATCCTGACGGAATTCATCGGGCCGGACCTGACGCCGCTGCTGATCCTCGACCAGTCCGCGGCCCTGCGATCGCGCGACGCCATCCCCGCGCGCATCGCGGCGGCCATGGCCGTACAGCCCTTCGCGACGGAAACGCACTTCGTCCTGGACGCTGGCGGAGCCGTCGACTGGAGCCGGGTCTCGGCCGCGATCGCGAATGGCGATCACGTCCGGGTCTACGCCATCACTTCGCTGTTGTGGACGGCCTGGGTGGAGACGATGCCGGACGCGATCCGGAGTGAGCTCGGGCTCGGGCGCGTGCGCATCGACTTCGTC
Source organism: uncultured Acidobacteriota bacterium (assembly GCA_963821585.1). Classification (GTDB taxonomy): domain Bacteria; phylum Acidobacteriota; class Thermoanaerobaculia; order Gp7-AA8; family Gp7-AA8; genus QHVT01. The sequence goes on along the minus strand of CAWGEI010000004.1, from coordinate 638,180 downwards.
CACAGCGGCGGCTGGAAGAAGCTCGAAGCGATCCGCGTCGACCGCGCCACGCTCGAACGATCGCTCCTCGGCGCGGCCGCTCCCGGATCGCAGGTCGTGGATTTCTACGGATTGGTCGAACAGAACGGCATCCTCTTTCCCCTCTGCGACGCCGGGTATCGTCACGCCCCGCTGTGGAGTGAAGTGATCGTGCGCGATCCGTTCACGCTTCGGACGTTGAACGGCGAGGAAGGATTGCTGCAATTGATGAATCCTCTCGCGCGAGGCGTGCCGTCGCACAGCGTGCTCACCGAGGATGTGGGACGGGTGGTGGCTGGCGACTGTCCGTGCGGACGAACGGGAAGGCGCTTCGAACTGATCGGACGGTTGCCGAACGCGGAGATTCGTGGCTGTGCGAATGTTTGAATTCGAGCGCTGGAGCGGCCTCCGCGCGACGATGATTCGCGCACGCCCGGACGCCTTCACGCGCGACGAGTGGGCCTACCTGATCGCCTTTCTCGATGCCGGTCATCTGCAGGAGATCGTACGGAGCGCGACCGCCCCGAACGCCATCGCGCGCCCACGCGGCACCGTCGCCGTCTGGCTGCCGAACAACGTCTCCCTCCTCGGGCCGCTGACGCTGATCCTTCTTTCGCTCACCGGTAACGAGATCTTCATGAAAGAAGGCTCGCGCGCCGACGCGCTCACGCTTGCGTTCGCGGACTACGTCCGCGCGAACGGAGGTGCGGCGTTGCTGGCGCGTACCGAAATCCTTCGCGCCGAGCGCAACGATCCCGTCGTGACCGAGCGCACGGCGCAGGCCGACGTGGTGATCGTGTTCGGCTCGGACGACGCCGTCACCGCCGCGGCGCGGCACGTCCGGCCCGGTGCCACGCTCATCCCGTTCAGCGACCGCCGGTCGGAGGCGTGGTTGTCGGGACGACCCACGGACGAGGTGCTGGTCGACCTCATCAAAGTCTTTGCGATCTACGGTCAGGCCGGGTGTACGTCGCCCACGCGCGTCGTCGTGCTCGACGGCAACGCTGAAGAGATCCGCGATCGGATCGTGCGCCTCTGGCCGGAACGGCTCCGGAACCGCGAGCCGCACGTCGCGTCCGCAAACGTGCTCGCCGCGCAGCTCGCTGCGGCGGCTGGGTGGGACGCGGCGCTGGTTCCGGCGAACACGGCGGTGATCGCGGCGGGTGCCGCGGCTCTGGACGTCCCGCAGGCCGGTCTAATCCTGCCGATCGTGGCGCTTTCAGTTGATGAAGCCGCCGCGTCGCTGCCGCCCAATATCCAGACCGTCGGGCACAACGTCGATGCCGGGACCGCGCTGGCGTGGCTCGAGGGCACACCGGTGAAACGCATCGTGCCGATCGCGGCCATGCACCACTTCGGTCCGGTCTGGGACGGGCGCGAGTGGTGGCGGGAGTGCTTCGAATGGATCGAGCTGTCACCGGGCGCGGCGCCGCGCGCGTGAGTCGGTCCAGGTCAGGTGCCAGCCCTCGTCGCGGGTGAGCAGCACGCGCGCCGGGTTGCCGATGACCGTGGTGTTGTCCGGAACGTCGCGTACGACGCCCGCGCTCACGCCGACCACCGCCCACGACCCGATGTTTGTTTTCTCGATGACGCTCGCCCCGGTGCCGATGTACGTCCCGGTGCCGACGCTCACGTTCCCGTTGAGGTGCGCGCCCGGAGCGACGGTGACGAACGGCCCGATGCGCGCGTCGTGGCCGATCGTGCAGGAGAGATTGAGGATCGCGTGATCGCCGATCTCGATGTTGTTCGAAAGGACCACGCCGGCCGTGACCACCACGCCGTCGCCGAGGACCACGCGCTTGGTCATGACGGCGCGCGGATGAACGAGCGTGCAGAACTTCACGCCGAATTCCGCGGCCCGCTCGACGAGCCGCCTCCGGTCGGGAGGCGCGCCGATCGCGCACACCACTTCGACGTCGCGATGATCGCGCAGCCAGGTGAGGTCGCCGAGGATCGGCGTGCCGTTCACGAGCTCGCCGGGAGTGCCGAATCCGGAATCGACGAGGAAGCCGAGCACCTCGTCATCGGCGCCATCCGCGATACGCGCTTCGACGACGTCGAGAGTGTCCCGGGCCATGCCGCCTGCGCCGAGGATGACGATCGAGCGGGTCATGGATTTCGCGCGATTATAAGCGTAGGGCGTGGCTTCAGCCCGCCCACCCCCGGGGAGGCGGGCTGAAGCCACGCCCTACGTTTCATACGCGTGCTAAAGTCGCCCGCAGCCGGCGTGACGATGACGGACCAGGGAAGGCGTAGTCCCGAGTGGGACGTCCGTTTCGGAGCGGCCAACTATGCCGCGCTGGTCACGTCGTACGCCGCGACCGCGATCGCGTCGCTGGCGGCGGTCTCCCTCCTCACGCGCGCTCTGCCTCCCGAGCGCTACGGGCTGGTGATCGCGATGCTCGCCGCGGCCATGTTCGCGCAGCAGATCGGCGTCTCCTGGACCGCGCTTTCGGTCAGCGCGCTGGGCGGTGCGGAGTTCATCGAGCACGGCCGGATCGCCAACGTCTTCTGGACCCGCCTCGGCATCCTCGTTCTCAATCTCGCGCTGCTCGCGGCGACGGCGCGGTGGTGGCTGCCGTGGTGCCGGTCGATCCTGAATCTCGACGCGACTCAGGCCGGACCGGTGCTAGCGTACATGGGCGCGTTTGCGTTGTGGCTGCACGTGCAGCAGACGCTGATCGCGGCGAAGCGGATCGCACTGCAGGCCGCGCTCACGCTGGTCGACCGGCTCTTCGTGCTCGCGTGCGTGATCGCGCTCTACGCTACCGCGAGGATGAGCGTCGAGGTCGTCGTCGGCGTCTACGCGCTCAGCGCGCTGCTCGTGTCGCTCGCTGCGCTCGTGCCGCTACGCCATCTGCTGCTGCCGGTCGTCGCGTTCCGCGAGCACGCCGCGCGGCGGATCTTTCGCTTCTCGCTGCCGCTGCTCCCGGGCGCGGTCGCGAACTTCGCGGCGTCGAATCATCTCTCGACGTTCTTCCTCGCCTATTTCGCCGGCGCCACCGCGGTGGCCGCTTTCGGCGTCGCCTACCAGATCCACGGCGCCGTCGTGCAACTCCCGCTGATGGCCGGCATCGTGTTGCAGCCGTACTTCGTGACACTCCACGCCGCGGACCGCGCGCGCTCGACGGGCCCGATGTTCACGTCCTTCGTGCAGGCGTGTTGCGTGGCGTTGTCGGCGGTCTGCCTGCTCATCGCCGCGGTGGGTGGACCGCTGATGGTGCGGTTGTTCGGCAGCGCCTACGCCGGTGCCGGCCCGCTGCTCTGGCCGCTGATGGCCAGCGCGGCGCTGGCGGCGCCGGCGCTGATGGCGTGGCTGCCCCTCGTGACGGCCACGCAGAAGTCGTACATTCTCGCCGTGAACGCCGCGTCCACCGCGATCTTCAACATCGCCCTGCACTGGCTCCTCGTGCCGCGCTTCGGACCGGCCGGCGCGGCGTGGGCGATCCTGATCTCTTACATCGGAACAGCCATCGTGACGATCATTTGCCTCCGCCGCGAAAAGCTGCCCGACTGCGTGGAGGCGATCATCGCCGCGCTGCCGCCTGCCGTCGCCGCGCTGGTCGCGTTGCGCGGAGGGGTACTCGCGCCACTGCTCGCGGGGACAGCGGCGCTCGCGGCCGTCGCACTATGGCAGCGCGCTACGCTGCGTCACGGCGTGCGCGTCGCGTTTCAACTGGCGGCGGGGGCGCGAGGCTGATGGCGGACGAGAAAGTGCTGCACGTCGGCCGTCCGAACATCGGCAACCGCCAACGGTTCCTGGAGCGCGTCGAGCAGATGCTCGACCGCCGCTGGCTGACCAACGACGGCCCGCTCGTGCAGGAGCTCGAGCAACGTCTCGCCGCCTTCCTCGGCGTCCGCCATGTCGTCGCCATGTGCAACGCCACCGTCGGCATGGAGGTCGCCCTCCGTGCCCTCGGCGCCACCGGCGAAGTCATCGTGCCGTCGTTCACCTTCGTCGCCACCGCGCACGTGCCGCACTGGCTCGGCCTGACGCCGGTTTTCGCCGAGGTGGACGCGGATACCCACACACTCGATCCCGCGAGCGTCGAGCGTGCGATCACGCCGCGCACGTCCGCCATCGTCGGCGTCCACCTGTGGGGACGCGCGTGCGACGTCGACGCGCTCGCGGACATCGCGCGGCGCCACAATCTTCGGCTGATGTTCGACGCCGCGCACGCCTTCGCCTGCACGCACAACGGGACGAAGATCGGTGGCTTCGGCGACGTCGAGGTCTTCAGCTTCCACGCGACGAAGTTCTTCAACACCTTCGAAGGCGGCGCGGCGACGACGAACGACGACGACCTCGCGAAGAAGATGCGGCTCATGCGCAACTTCGGGTTCGCCGGCTACGACATGGTCGTGTCCGAGGGGACGAACGCGAAGATGACCGAGGTGTCGGCGGCGATGGGGCTGACGAACCTCGAGAGCGTGGATCGGTTCATCGACGTCAACCGCCGCCACTGGCAGCAGTACAACGCCCGCCTCGGCAGCATGAGGAACCTGCGTATCGTCCAGTACGACCACCGCGAGGCGAGCAACTACCAGTACGTCGTCGTCGAGGTCGGCGCCAACGTCGACCGCGACCGGCTCGTCGAGAAGCTCTGGTCCTCGGGCGTGCTGGCGCGGCGGTACTTCACGCCGGGCGCGCATCGCGCGGAGCCGTACCGGACGCAGTTCCCGGTCAGCCTGCCGGTCACGGAGATGCTGTGCGAGCGGGTGCTGATTCTGCCGAACGGCACGGATCTGAGCGAGGACGACGTCGAGCGCGTCTGCGCGCTGATCGAGGCGGAGCTGCGTTGAAGGTCAGCGTCACGCTCATCGCCTACAACCAGGAGCGCTTCATCGCCCAGGCCATCGAGGGCGTGCTGATGCAACAGACGAGCTTCGACTTCGAGCTGGTCATCGGCGACGATTGCTCGACCGACGGTACGCGCGCAATCGTCGACCGCTACGCCGGCGACGCGCGCGTCCGCGTCCTGGACCGCTCGCGCAATCTGGGCATGAACCGCAACTTCTGGGACGTGCTCGGCCACTGCCGCGGCCAGTACGTGGCCATGCTCGAAGGCGACGACTACTGGACCGACCCGTCGAAGCTGCAGAGGCAGGCGGACTATCTGGATGCGCACCCCGATGTGGCGGTGGTCCACCATCGCGTGCTCGTGTTCGAAGAGGGGACCGGGCGCACGCGCCACGACCCGCGGGTCCGCATCCGCAGGCGGAAGACGCTCGATGACCTGCTGCGCCGCGGGAACTTCCTGCACACCGCCAGCACCATGTTCCGCAACCGCGACTTCGGCGCCGCGCCGCCGTGGTTCTTCGATCTGAAGATCGGCGACCTGGTCATCTATGCGATGAACGCCGCGCATGGCGAGATCGCCTACCTCCCGCGGACGATGAGCGTGTATCGCGTCCACACCGGCGGCGTCCACTCGCTGCTCGCGGAGAACGCGCGTCACGAAAACATGCTGACGACGCTGCGGTATCTCGACGAGTACTTTCACGGGGAGCGGAGCGCCGCGATCGCACAGCTGCGCGAGTATGTCCAGACCGTGCAGATGTTCCGCCGCGGTGACGTAGCCGAGGCGCGGGAGCACGCGCGGGCGCGGCTGCGCACGCGACGCTTCGACGCGCAGGCGGTCACCGCGGCGCTGGTGCTGTATGCGCCGTGGCTTTACCGGCTCGCGCGGCGGATCGTTCCGTAGAGCTCCTCGAGCGCGGCCTGGAAGTGGCGGCCGTACTCTTCTTCATTAAGCTCGCGGAGGATGCGCTCGCGATTCGCGGCGATAGTCGTGTGTACGTCCGCGTTCCGTACGCGCTCGATCGCCGCGGCGCACGCCTCCGCGTCCCCGACCGGGAACAGCCACGACTCCGGCAGCACCTCGCGCATCGCGCCCATGTCCGCCGTGACGACGGGGAGCTCGAAGAACATCGCCTCCATGGCCACGAGAGGAAGGCCTTCGAAGCGCGACGGGATCACGACCATGTCCGCGGCCGAATAGAACGCGCTCATGTCGTCCTGCCACGGCAGGCGGCGGACGCGGTCGCCGAGGCCGAGCTCCGAGACCAACGCGTCGAGACGGGCGTCGTCGGGGCCGTCGCCGGCGATGAGGAGCTGAGCGTCCGGAATGCGCGTCAATGCCCGCAGGAGCACGTCGTGTCCCTTGGTGCCGAAGCTCACCCGTCCGGCGATCGCCAGCGTGTAGCGCGCGTTGATCTGGCGCGGCTCAACCGTCAGCCGTGAGACGTCGATGCCGTAGTACACGACGCGAACCGGCGCGCGTGCGCCGCCGTCGAGCAGTTCGCGGCGCGCGTTCTCGCTGGTGGTGAGGAACGCGTCCGGCCGCCGGTAGTGATAGCGCTCCAGCAAGCGGCCGATGAACGCCTGAAACCACAGCTCCGGCGCGAAATGCACCCCCATCGGCACGAAACTGATCACCGGAACGCCGAGGCGGCGCGACTGCTCGACGGCGCGATTCGACTGCACGATCGTGCCCTGCACCGCAATGACGGCGTCCGGCGCGACGTCGCGGATCAGCGTCCGCACCGGACGCGCCGCGATGCCGAACGGGGAGAGGAACGGCTGCCAGCGCGTCAGCCGCACGTCGAGAGGGACGGTACGCACCGCGTCGCCGAGGCTCTTCCAGGCGCGATCGAGCCGCTCGTTCGACGCGGGATACGCCGAGATCACCTCGATCCCGTTCGCGGCGAGATGCCGCGCCGCGGCCACGGCCGTGGTCTGGTGCCCGCCGTAGATCGGCACGTCGTCGTAGAAGAGCACGCGCTTCATTTCGTCAGCACGGCGGCGGTGGTGAGGTAGGACTTCTTCGGCAGCACGGGCCCGAGAGCGGTGCTGAAGATCGTGGCGAGGACGTTGACGAGGACGTTCAGCGGCAGGCGCACCAGCGCGGCGGCGGCGCGCAACCCGAACGGCAGCGGCGCGAGGATGTTGCTCAGGAGGTTGTTGAACGTCACCGCCAGCACCTCGATCTCATTCCCGAGCGTCTCTACCTCGGCCACCGTAAGTCCGTTCCGCTCAGCGAGGCGCGCGATCGCGGCGGTCGTCAGGCGGACGTAGTCGTGAGGCAGCTCGTGCAGCGGGTAAGCGAACGGCGTGGTGATGAGGATCGCGCCGCCTTTGCGCAGCAGGCGCGCCAGCTCCGCAAACGCCGCATCCGTCTCCGCCACGTGCTCCAGCACCTCGGTCACGACGATGACGTCTGCCGACGCGTCCGGAAGCGGCACTTGCCACAACGGAGCGATGACCTCGACCGTCCCGGCGCTGTTCTGCTCGACGTCGACCCCCGTGTAAGTCGCACCCACGGCCTCGATCGTGGATCGCAGCGGCTGCTCGCCACAACCGGCGTCCAGCACGGCCGCGCCGCGCTTCACCAGCGACTCGAGGTGCGGCCGCACGAAGCCGCCGATGTGGCGGAGGACGAAGGCGTCGGCGCTCCAAAGCGGTGCCGCGTACGTTCGCCGGCGCTGGAGGACGGTCACGCGCGGAGTGTAACGTCAACGAACCACGGACAGCGTGCGCGCGCCGTAGTACTCGCAGATACAGATGTTCGTCCAGAAGTCCGTATCGCGGACGAGCAGGCGCTCCGCGAGCGCGTGCGGCGAGCGGATGACGACATCCTTCCCCGGGCTCGCGCGGAGGATCGCGCCGATGCGGTCGACTTCCGCGGCGTGTTTGCGTCCCTCCTCCAGCGAATCCACCACGACCGACGTGGCGCGCAGCGTCAGCGGAATCGCCAGCACGAGCAGCACCGCCGCGATCACCTGCACGCGTGGCCGTGCGGCGCCGATCGCCGCGGCGAGGAAGAGCAGCATGGCGATGAAGAAGAAGTTCGACACGTGCAGCGCGCGCGGCGGCGGGCTGCTGGAGAGCATCCACGTCGACGGCAGGATCGACGTGGTGAACGCGCCGAGGGCGATGAGGGCGAGGAAGAGGAGGGCGGGGACCTCGCGGCGATCGCGCGTGCGGCCGAGGAGGAGGCCGCAGGCGAGGATGGCGACGAGCGAGGCGCCGCCGACGAACACGTTCGAGCCGACGTAGCTGTAAGTCAGGCGGAAGGCGTCGATGATCGCGCGCGTGAGCGGCGGCTGCGGAGGGAGCTCGCTCATGCGCACGACGTTGCCGGGCGCGGTGACGCTCACCAGCGCCGAGGCGAGCGTCACGAAGAATCCCCAGGCGGCGATCTTCCGCGCCTCCGGGATGCGCCGCACGATCGTGAAGAACAACACGCCGCCCGTCAGCGCGCCCTGCGCGGCGAGCGAGGTTTCGGAAAGACCTCCGGCGATGAAGAGCAGGATCGCGCTGAGAGCGCAGCGAGCCCCGAGTGATCTCGACGTGAAGAACACCGCCGCCCAGAGGCAGTACAGCACCAGCGGCAACATGTACGTCAGCGTGGCCGTCTCCCACATGATCACGCCGCCCACCGCGAGGATGTCCGGCGTGCCGTCGATCGACGCGAAGACGATCGCCAGGCCGGTCGTCCACGCGAGCACGGGGCCGGGCTTCGCCGTGCGCTGGATGGCCCAGATGGCCGCGGCGCAGAACAGCGCGATCGTCACCGCCGGCGTGAACGGCGTCGTCCCCTTCCCGATCGCCTCGGGGATCGCCTTCACCGCAAAGTACGCGTAGCGGCCGCTCCAGTGGTTGCGGTGCCACTGCATCGCGTCGACGAAGCCGAGGTCGCGCAATTTGACGGAAGTACAGTAGTCGTCGGTGATGTAACGGGCGTACGAGCCGCGCCAGGCGTACACGGCGAGGCCGGCCAGCAGCACCAGCGCCACGGCCGCGCAGATCCATCGGAGAACACGCGGCTGCACGGCGCGCGATTGTAGCGGTATTCTCCCGCCCGGCGTGCGCATCCGGATCGGCATCGACGCGCGGCTCATCCGCGCCTACGGCATCGGGTCGTACATCCGCGGCCTGCTGCGGGGACTGGCGTCGCTCGACGGTGACGAGGAGTACGTCGTGTTCGCGCGGCGGGACGCGCGCTCGCTGATCCCGGAACGATTCGAAGTCGTCGAGACCGAGCTGCCACCGTACTCGATCCAGGAGCTACCGCTGTTTGGCCGGCTCGTCGACCGCGCCCAGCTCGACCTCCTTCACGCGCCGCACTTCACGATTCCGTGGACGAGCACCCGCGTCGTGGCCACGCTCTACGACGCGATCCCGTTTCACTACCCGCTGCGCAATCCGGTCGCGTTCTCGTACATCGCCTTCATGATGCAGCGCGCCGCGGTGCGCGCGGAGCGGATCTTCGCGATCTCGCATGCCGCGAAGCGCGACCTCGTCGGCGCACTGGATTGCGATCCCGAAAAGATCACCGTGATCCCCATCGGCGTCGACGACATGTTCTTCCGCGCCGACGGCCCGCGTGCCACGGACCTCGGCAACTACTTTCTGTTCGTCGGACGCGTGGCGCGGCACAAGAACATCGAGACGCTGCTCGACGCGCTGGCGATCGTCCGCCGCCGCGACCCGTCGATCCGCGTCGTGCTCGCGGGCGGCGAGCATCCGTCGCGCGAGGGCGCGATCGTGCCGGGCTACGTCGACGAGGAGCGCCTGCTCGCGCTCTACCGCGGCGCGATCGCGGTGGTGATGCCGAGCTTCATGGAGGGCTTCGGGCTCCCGCCGCTCGAAGGCATGGCCCTCGGCACCCCCGCGATCACGTCGAACGCCCCCGCGCTGGTGGAGGTCACGGGCGACGCGGCGCTGCACTTCGACGCGGCGTCCGCGGAGCAACTCGCGAAGGCGATGGAGCGTCTCGCGCGCGATCCCGAGCTGCACGCCGAGCTGTCGCGGCGCGGACTCGCGCGCGCGCAGGCGTTCACTTGGCACCGGTGCGCCGAAGCGACGCGGGCGGTGTATCGCCGCACGTTAAACTCACACGCGTGATCTGGGTGGTCGTACCGGCGTACAACGAAGCGCGCGTGCTCGGCGGCGTGGTCGAGGAGCTCATCGCGCGCGGCCACGGCGTGGCCGTCGTCGATGACGGCTCGAGCGACGACACGCCCGCCGTTGCGCGCCGCGCCGGAGCCGTTGTCCTCCGCCACGCCGTGAACCGCGGCCAGGGCGCCGCGCTGCAGACGGGCATCGCGTACGCGCTCCGACGCGGCGCGGAGCACATCGTCACGTTCGACAGCGACGGCCAGCACTCCGCGGAGGACGTCGACGCGCTGGTCGCGCCGCTGCTCGCCGGCCGCGCAGACGTCGTCCTCGGATCGCGCTTCATCGGTTCCAGTGAAGGGATGCCCGTCGGGCGGAAAGTGATCCTCGCGCTGGCCGTGATCTTCACGCGCGTGGCCTCGGGCGCCCGCGTCACGGACACCCACAACGGCCTGCGCGCCTTCACGCGCGCGGCCGCGGCGAAGCTCGACATCCGCCTGGACCGCATGGCGCACGCGAGCGAGATCCTCGACCAGATCGTGCGCCACGGACTGCGGTTCGAGGAGGTGCCGGTGCACGTGCGCTACACGGAGTACTCGCGGCGCAAGGGGCAGTCGTCGTTCGCGGCCCTGCGCATTCTGGCGGACTATGTTCTCGGGAGGTGGATGCGTTGACGTCCTTTCAGTGGATCGCCTTCGCCGTGCTCGGCGTCTCGTTCGTCATCACCCTCACACTCACCGTGCGCCGCCGGATCGCGCCGCGCGTGGGGTTCGCGTGGGGAATGTTGTGGATCGCGGCGGCGGTCGCCATCGCCCGCCCCGAGCTCACCGCCACCATCGCCCGCGCCCTCGGCATCGGCCGCGGCACAGACCTCGTGCTGTACGTCGCCATCCTGGCGATGGTGTTCGGGTTTTTCGCGGTGTACGTGCGCATGCGCAGGATCGAGAGCGACCTCACGAAGATCGTGCGCGAGCTAGCCATCCGCAACGCGGATGAGGAGACGTAGGGCGCGGCTTCAGCCCGCCTCCCCCCGGGGGTGGGCGGGCTGAAGCCACGCCCTACGTTACGCGATAAATCTCGATCACTTGTTGTGCGTGCGCTTCGGCCGTGAAGCGCGCTTCCAGCGGACGAACTGACCCCGGTTCTGCATTCAGAATTGCCAGCGCCAACGCTTGCGGATCGCGCGGAGGCACGAACGTCGCGACTCCGTCCAACAACTCCTCCGTCGCGTGCCCGCTGGTCGCAATCACACGGCATCCCAGCGCCGCCGCTTCCACCGCGGAGTAGCCGAAGCCCTCGGAGATCGACGGCACGACCACGGCGTCGGCGCCGAGGAGGTAGGACGGCAGCTCGGCGCGGGGGACGGAGTTGACGAGCACGACGTGATCGCCGAGCTTCGCGATGCGCTGCACGATGCGCCGGTACTGCCGCTCGGGTTCGCGCGAGAGGATCATCACCAGCCGGCTGTCGGGGCGCTCGCGGCGCACGATCTCCGCGGCGTCGATCAGGTATTCGACGCCCTTCGACACGCCGGGGCGGCCAAAGTAGAGGTAGGTGAACGCGCCGGGCAGCTCGCGCGCGCGGTGCCGCGACGGGTCCCAGAACCCGTGATCGACCGCGTTGTAGACCGTCGTCGCGCGCGAGGGATCAGGGAGGCGTTTACGGGTGAAGTCCGAGGGGGTGATGATGTGCGCCCATCCGAGGCGCAGCACAAAGGATTCGAAGAGGCGGTAGAGCGCGCCGAGGAGCGGGTTCATCCCGGGCATCGAATGCCACTGGGAGCCGAACACTTCGTGCGCCGTGAGTACGACCGGCTTGCGCGCGAGGCGCGCGGCGATCCAGGCGGGGATCGCGGCGTTGTACGTCGTCGTGTGGACGAGGTCTGCGCGCCGCGCGGCGCGGATCGTGACGGGGATGGCCAGCAGCATGAACAGGTAGCGCCGCGCGAACGCCGGGGCCTTGATGCGCCGGATCGAGACGCCGTCGCGGACTTCGTGCGGCGGATCGCCGGGGTCAGCCGAGGTGATGACTTCCACCGCGTGTCCGCGGCGTGCGAGCTCCGCGGCGAGCTCGCCGAACAACACCTCCACACCGCCGATGTGGGGTGGGAAGTATTCGAGGACGAACAGGAAGCGTCGCAACACGGCAATGGTACGCTGCGATGCGTGGTCGGCAGGACACGGCGGCATGCGATCGGCTGGGCGGCCGTCATCATCGGCGTGCTGACCGTGCTGCGCATAATGAAGGGCGCCGGCGGCCCTCCGTACGGCGTCGACGCGAGCTACTACTTCCAGCTCGCGCGCCACATCGCGAACGGCGAAGGCTTCGTCACGACCGTGGCGCTGTACCACGAAGGCTGGATCCTGCCGTCGAAGACGACGATCTATCCGCTCTGGCCGCTCCTCCTCGGCTACACCGGCCGCATGATCGGACTGGAAGCCGCGGCCGACCTTCTCCCGCGCCTCTTCTACGTGGCGAACCTCGTGTTGTTCTACCTCGTCGCGCGCGCGGCCGCGCTGCGCCTCGGCGCCCTGGTGCTAAGCCGCCACTGGTGGATGCCGGACACCGCGCACTGGCTGGTCGCGATCTTCGGCCTCGCGCCGCGCTACTTCGGCGCGACGACGCATCCGTATACCGAGGGGCTGGCGTTCTGCTGCGCGTTCGCGTCGTTCCTGGCGCTCGAGCGCTTCGATCGCACGCGCGGCGTGGGTGCCGCGGTGCTGAGTGGCTTGTTCGCGGGACTGGCGTTCCTCGCGCGCACGCAGATGATCGGCGTCGCCATCGGATGCTTCCTCGCGCTCGCGTGGTTCGTGCTGCGCGACCGTTCCGCGCGGCTCGGCGCGATCGTCTGGTCCGTCGTCGCGCTGGCGACGGTCGCGCCGTGGTTCGCGGCCACCGGCTACATCCCGTACTTCCGGAACATGCCGGTCAAGCGCGCGAACATCCCGCACACCATCGAGTGGGCACGCCAATCGACAACTCTCGAATGGCTGCGCGTCCGCTTCGAAAGCCTCGGCGTGATGTTCGGCGTGTCGAACGACTATTCGTACGTCCAGTCGTTCGGCGTCGTGGCGTACCTCGTGCCGCTGGCGGCGATCGCCGCGCTCGTCGAGCTCGCGCGACGGCGCCTGCGCCCGCCGCGGAGCCTCTTCCTCGCGGCGATGCTCATCGCCGGGCTGTTCTTCTTCCTGAACCTCTCGCTGTATCAGTCGGAGACGTGGATGCCGTGGCTGTTCGGCTGGCGGCACGGGCTGCCGTTCGTCTTCCTGCTGACGCTCGCGGTGCCGTGGCTCGTCTCGCGCGCGGGGCGGCTCGCTCCGGCGGTGGCGATCGTGCTGCTGCTCTCCGTCGCGGCGAACGCGAGCGCGGTCCTCGCGTTCGTGCGTGCCCCGGACGTGCGGCTGTCGGTCGCGGAGACAGACCTCGTCGCGTGGCTGAACGCGCAGCCGCGCCGCGCCAGCGTCATCACCACGAACGCCCAGATCCTCGGCTCGATGAGCGATGCGCACTTTTACTGGACGAACTGCGCCGCGAGGGGGAGACGATGCAGGCGATGTTCGCGCAGCTCCCCATCGACTACGTGCTCATGTACGAGGGCGAGGCGCGCTGCCCGTTCGCGGTGCAGGCCGGACCGATGCGGCTCGTGCGCGTGTTCGGGCCGAGGGGGCGACGAATATTCGTGCTCCAACCGCTGCGATGAGGATCGCAAATCCGTGAGGATCGGGATCGACTGCCGCAAGATCGCCGACTTCGGCATCGGGACGTACGTGCGCGGCCTCGTGCGCGGCCTGGCCGAGATCGGCGCGCTGGAGAAGTACATCCTGTTCGTGCCGCGTGTCCTGCCGGAGCTGCCGTTCGAGCAGATCGTGGTCGACGTGCCCACGTACTCGCTGCGAGAGCTGCCGGTGCTGGGCCGCGCGATCGCGCGTGCGCGGCTCGACCTCTTCCACTCGCCCGATCTGATGCTGCCGTGGACGTCGTGCCCGTGCGTGGTCACGCTGCACGACGTGATCCGCTCGCACTACCCGCCGCGCAATCCGGCGGCGCGGATCTACGTCGCCGTGATGACCCCGCGCGCGCTGCACAAGAGCGTGCGCGTGCTGACGGTGTCCGAGGCGGCGAAACGGGCGATCCTGGAGACGTTCGACTGCGATGCAGGGAAGATCGCCGTGACGCCGAACGGCGTCGATGAGATCTTCTTCGCGGACGGCCCGCGGGCGGAGGGGCGGTCCTTTCTGTTCGTCGGGAACGACAAGCCGCATAAGAACGTGGAGAGACTGGTGGAGGCGTACGTAGGGCGTGGCTTCAGCCCGCCTCCCCCGGGGGCGGGCGGGCTGAAGCCACGCCCTACGTTGGTCTTCGCCGGTGGCGAGTTCGAACGCTACCGGGACGTTCCCGGCGTGGTCACCCCCGGCTTCGTTCGAATTGAAGAGCTGGCAGCTCTCTACCGCGGTGCTATCGCGCTCGTGATGCCCAGTCTCGAGGAAGGCTTCGGTCTCCCTGTCCTCGAAGCGATGGCCGCGGGAACGCCGGTGATCGCCTCGGATATCCCATCCCTGCGCGAAGTCACCGGCGGTCACGCGTTCCACGTCGATCCGCGTTCCGTCGACGCGATCGCGATCGCGATGCAGAACGTCACGCGCGAGCACGTCGACTCCGCGCGCGAGCGCGCACGGCAGTTCACTTGGCGCCGCTGCGCGGAGCTGACCCGGGAGGCCTACCTGTGCGCGTGAAACAGCGGACCGCCGGCGGACCGCCGGCGGTCCGGGGAGGTCTGCCGATGCGCGCGCTAGCCCTCGTCGCCGCCGCCGCGATCCTGGCCTGCCATCTCCTCGGCATCTACGCGCTCGCCGCCCGCCCGCTGCACTACGACGAGAACGAGTACATGCACACGAGCTGGCTGATGGCGGCGGGGAAGCGCATTTACCGCGATTTCTTCGAGGACCATCCCCCGCACCTCGGCATCGTGCTGCAGAGCGTGCGTCCCGCGGGCGATCTGCACGCGATCGACGTGCGCGCCTGGACGATCCGCGCGCGGCTGTTGTCGGGCGCATTCGGGACGCTGGCCGTGTTGGCGATCATGCTCTTCGCGTGGCGGATGACGCGCGCGCCCGCGGCGCCGGTGGTTGCGGCGGCGATGCTGCTGGCGTCGTCGCAGATGTGGAGCCGCGGGCTGACGGACATCCGCGCGGAGGCGTTCACGCTGGCGCTGTTCTGGTGGGGCGTGGTGCTGGTGACGTGGTCGCGCGATGCGTCGTTTCACGCCGGCGTCGGCATCGGTCTGGCGTTCTTCGCCAACGTCTGGAATCCGAAGTGGCCGCTGGAGGGCGCATTCCTCGGCGTGTTGTACCTGGCGCTCCTGTGGCGCGCGCGCCGGGAGCCGCGCGTGTTGCTCGCTGCGATCGTGCCCGCCATCCTGATCGCTGCGATCGCGCTGCTGCCGCTCTTCAGCGTGACCACGCCGCGCGACTTCCTGTTCTTCAACTTTCAGTTCAAAGCGGCGGTGGTGAGTGACTTCACCTCGAATCCGTGGATCGTCCGCTTCTTCGAGCAGTTCCCGCTGTGGGAAACGGCGGCGCCGCAGCACCGGTGGTGGCTGATCCTTCCCGCGCTCATCCTCGCGGCGATCTCGACGCGGATGCGGAAAGACGATCGCCGCCTGGCCTGGATCGCCATCGCGCTCTCCTCCTGCGCCCTGATCGAGCTACGCTTCATCTATCCGTATCCGTACCTCTGGGCGCAGTATCTGGTGATGGTCGCGACGACGGCGTCGCTCGTGTACGCGCTCCTCGCGGCGCACAGCCGCGTCGTCTCGTACGTGGCGCTCGTCGCGGCGACCGCATTCGCGCTCGTCAAACTGCAGCCCCTTGCGGCCAGCGCCTTCGCGGAGACGCCCGCCTCGTGGACACGCTATTGGAGCGGCCTGCGCGCGACGCAGACGGGTGACCCGGTGTGGATCTCGCCGCCCCGCCACCCGGTGGCGGCCTACGACGCGTCGTACTACTGGTACAACTTCCGGGAGTCCGTCCCGTCGATGATCCGTGCGCGCGCGAAGTATCCCGAATTCATCCCGCCGATCGGTTTCGGCGACCTGCCGCCGTGTACGCTCAACGCGCGTTACGTGGAGCTCGGCGACTGGATGCCGTACCTCGACGGCGTCTGCCGCTGCGGCGAGTCGGCGTTCAACGCGGGCAAGCTCGCGCCGACGCCGTCCGTCGGCATCTTCGAGGTGACGACACAACAGCGCGACGCGCCGTGGCTCGCGCGGACGCGCGGGCTCTGGTCGGATCTCTGCCGGAAGCAGGAGATCTTCCTCCGCGGCGGGCAGCTCAACATCGAACCATGAAACATGCGATCGGCTCGGCCCTGCTCGTTGCGGCGATCGCGCTGATCCTCGCGGCCACCGATCCGTCGTTCTTCGCGAAGGACGACTTCCAGCTCGAGTTCCTCCCGGCCTCGCACGAGATCGCGCAGACGTGGGCGAGCGGCGAGTTTCCGCTGCTGACGCGCGCCTCGTGGATGTGCGCCGCGCTGGCGGCGGAGTACCAGTTCGGCGTCTTCTCGATCTTCCGCATGCTCCTTGAGGGGTTGGCGTGGCTGCTCCCGCTGTCGCTCGCCGCGCGCGGGATCCTGCTCTTCGTCGTCCACGCCGCGATCGCCGGCGCGGGCGGGTTCCTCCTCGCACGCAGTTACGGGGTGCGTCCCGCGCACGCGCTGATGGTGGCGCTCGTGGCGGGCTTGAACGGGTGGATGTTGTGGTGGGGCACGACGTGGTACGCCATCGCGGCGAGCTTCGCCTGGCTGCCGTGGTACTGGCTCGGCCTGCGTGGGATCGCCGAGGGGCGGAGATGGAGCTGGGTGGGGACGGCGTTCGCGCTGTATCTGCTGATCAGCGGCGGCGCGCCGTACGTCGTGGCGATGGCGGCGCTCGTGGCCCTGATGAATCTGCCCGGGAGGCATCGCCTCCGCATGATCGGCGCGTCCGCGCTGGGCCTCGCCCTCGCCGCGCCCGCGGTGCTGATGTTGCTGGAGTACTTTCCCTTCACGGCGCGCTCCAACGCCGCGACGCGCTTCGAGGATCTGTGGGTCGTGCCGTGGCGCGCATTGCTGGGACTCGTGGTGCCGATGTTTACAACGGAGTGGAAGACATTCCACGGGATCGTTTCGCGTCCGGCCGTGGAATTGCTCGGAGCGACCGTCCCCCTGGCGGCGGTTGGGTGGAGCGCGGCGAAGCGGCAACTGCGTGGCCGCATTCCACGCGCCGAGACGGCGCTGCTGCTCCTGCTGCTCCTCCTCGTCCTCCTGCCCTCCGCGGGTCCATTCCGATGGAGCTTCCGCTGGCTGCCGCTGTTCCACCTCGTCCTCGTGATTCTCGGCGCGATTGCCCTGGAGCCTGCGAAACGCGTGTGGGGCGCGCTGCCGGCGGGGATCACGATCGCCATGATCCTGCTGACGTTCAACGCCTTCCACGACCGGGACGAAGTCTCGCGCTGGCGCCTCGAGAACCTGTCCACGCCGCTCGATGAAACGCGCACGTATCTCGCGCTGTACGACCTCGACGCGATGGCCCACCCCGAGCTCCTGCCCGGCAACCTGCCGATGCTGGCCGGGCGCGAATTCGTGAACGGCTACTCGCCGATGGGACTCGCCGCGCTGAACGACATCTTTCAGTTCGACGTCCACGGCCCCGTCCCGCCGGAGCACGCGGAGCAGCTCCTTCGCCACGAGAGCGGCCGCAATCAGCTCCTCCATCACCTCGGCGTCGACGGTCTGATCGTCCCGATCCCGCTGGTCCGCCGCAACATGCCGGTGCTGTCGCGCAACGGGTGGCACCCCGCCATGCAGATCGCGGACTGCCTCGTCTTTCATCGAGACAAACTCCGCGACCCGCTCTTCCAGGCCGCGCTCGCGATCAAGACCCCGAGCGAACAACAGGCGTACGCAGCGATCTTTAAGCGCCGCACGCCGCAGCTGCCGGTCGTTCTCCTCACAGACGGCGGCCCGGAACGCTACGGACCGCGCCAGCTCGCGAACGTCGTCGAAGCGCGCAACCAGACCACCTTCACCGTCCAGGGCAAGGGCCCGAAAGCCCTGATCGTCTTCCGCCGGCCGTGGCTTCCGGGCTGGCGCGCGACCATCGACGGCGAGCCGCTGCCGGTCCTCCGCGCCAGCCTGCTGATGCCCGCGATCGAGATCCCGGCCGGCGCCGAGGGGGAGGTGAGGCTCGTCTACCGCCCGCGGTCGCTCGTGATCGGCGCGGTGCTCGCGGGCCTGGCTCTGCTTGTGATGGCCGCCGTTGCCGTTAGAATCCGCGGCGCCAGATGATCGTCACCCGCACTCCCTTCCGCGTCACCCTCGGCGGTGGCGGCACGGACCTCCCGTCGTATTACTCGCAGCACGGCGGCTTCATCTTCGCGATGGGGCTCGACAAGTACATGTACGTGATCGTCAACCGGCCCACGGTCGGCTCGAAGATCCGCCTGCACTACTCGCAGAGCGAAGTGGTCGACGACGTGAGCGAACTGCGCCACGAGCTCGCGCGCGAGGCGCTGCGCGCGCACGGCATCCGCTACGGCTTCGAGGTCGGCTCGATCGCCGATCTCCCCGCGGGCACGGGCCTCGGCTCGTCGAGCTGCTATCTGGTCGGCCTCCTGAACGCGCTCCATCACGACCGCCGCGATTACGTCCCGCTGCAGGCCCTCGCGGAAGAGGCGTGTCACATCGAGCTCGACATCCTCAAGCAGCCGATCGGCAAGCAGGACCAGTACATGGCCGCGTACGGCGGGCTGACAGTCCTCGAGATCGCCAAGGACGGCACGGTCGCGGTGAAGCAACTGCGCCCGAGCATCAGCGACATCGCGGAGTTTGTCGCGCACACGCACATCTACTACACCGGCTCGCAGCGTGACGCGCGCGAGGTGCTGCAGGACCAGAACGTGGCCATGCAGCAGAAGGACAGCGTGAATCACGCGCGCGTCGAGGACAGCCTCTCGCGCATCAAGGACCTCGGCTATCGCATCCTGGAGTCGATCGAGACGTCGAACTACGACGCCTGGGGCCAGATGCTGGACGAGCACTGGCAGAACAAGAAGAAGCTCTCGGGCAAGGTCTCGTTCGCGAAGGTCGACCAGATCTACGACGAGGTCCGCGAGCGCTTCGGCGTCCTCGGCGGCAAGATCATCGGAGCGGGCGGTGGCGGCTTTCTCATGCTCTATTGCCCAGTGCACCACTCGCAGCTGGAGCGGTTCATGGAGCAGCACGACATGCCGCGCATGCACTACACCATCGAGCCCGAGGGGACGAAGGTGGTGGCGCAGATGGGACATGGATTCCTGTCGCCGCACCGGTCGCTGGCGATGCAGGAGAACCCGTGATCCGCAAGTCGGTCGGCATCCTCGGCGGCGGGATTTCCGGCATCGCCCTCGCGGCGCAGCTCGACGAGGACGTCGACATCCTGGAGCAGAGCGCGCGCACCGGCGGCCTGTGCGGGACGATCGTCGAGGACGGCTTCACGTTCGACGCGGCCGGGCCGCACATCATGTTCAGCAAGAACAAGGAAGTGCTGAACCTGATGATCGAGGTGCTCGACGGGAACGTCCACCAGAACCGCCGCGAGAACCGGATCTACTTCAAGGGCAAGCTGGTCAAGTATCCGTTCGAGAACGACCTCGCGGCCCTCCCGCCGCAGGACAACTTCGAGTGCATCCTCGGCTACCTGCAGAACCCGCGCGCTCACGACACGCCCACGAGCCTCGCGCAGTGGTCGTACGCGACGTTCGGCGCGGGGATCTCGGAGAAGTACTTCATCCCGTACAACGCGAAGATCTGGAACTACGACCCGGAGAAGATCGGGCTGGAGTTCGTGGCGCGAATCCCGAAGCCGCCGATGGAAGACGTGCTGAAGTCCGCGATCGGGATTCCGACCGAGGGGTATCTGCACCAGTTGTATTACTCATATCCGACCGTGGGCGGGTTCGAGTCGATCGTCCACGGGTTTGAGAAGCGCGTGCGCGGAGAGATCCACACCTCGTGGCGCGTGGCGTCGATCGTGCGCGACGGCGACGGCTGGCGCGTCACCTCGGATAGCGGCGAAGAGCGCTGGTACCGGACGCTCGTCAACACCATCCCGCTGCACGAGCTGCTGAAGATCTGGCCGGACGCTCCGGCGGAGACACGCGAGCTGGCGGCGAAGCTCCGCTACAACTCGCTCGTGAACGTGGTGATCGGCTGCAACACCGATCCGGGGCACAACTACACGGCGCTGTACGTCCCCGATCCGGAGCTCCTGTTCCACCGCCTCTCGTTCCCGAAGGCGTTCGGCGAGAAATGCGTTCCGCCGGGCGGGTCGTCGATCATGGCCGAGATCACGACGAATGCCGGCGACGGGATCTGGGAGCTGTCGGACGAGCAGCTCATCGAGCGCGTCGTCGGAGAGATCGAGCAGATCGGCTTCGTCGACCGTTCGTCGATCGTCTACCAACGCGTCGTGCGTTTCCTGTACGGCTATCCGGTGTACGACCTCGAGTACCGGAAGAACGTGACGGACATGCGCGCCTCGGTTGCGGCGACCGGCCTGCATCTCCTGGGGCGCTTCGCGCAATTCGACTACATCAACTCCGACGTCTGCATCGAGCGTGCTTTGGCGCTCGCGAGCGAGCTGCGGAATGGATGAGAAAGCGTCCTACCAGTACTTCGAGGACGTGAACTGGGGACTGCTGCGCCTCTGGGGCAAACGCAGCGGACTGCGCGTGCTCGACGTCGGGTGCGGCTTCGCGACGACCAGCGCGCGGATCCAGAAGCTCGGCAACGAGGTCACAGGGATCGAGTCGAGCGCGGAGGCCTGCGGGGTCGCGCGGACACGCCTTGCTCAGGTCATCGAGGCCGATCTGGTCCATGCTCAACCGGGGGCTCAACCGGGCGGCCCGTACGACGTCATCATCTTCGCCGACGTGCTCGAGCACCTCCCGTGGCCCGTCGGCGTCCTCGAACGCTACCTGCAGGCGCTCGCGCCCGGCGGCAGCGTGATCGTCTCCCTGCCGAACGTCGGCCTCTGGTCCGTCCGCTTCGCGCACCTGTTCGGCCAGTGGAACTACGAAGAGACCGGCGTGCTCGACCGCACGCACCTCCGCTTCTTCACGCGCCGGACGGCGCGCTGGCTCATCGAGCAGGCGGGGCTGCAAATCGTGAAGACCGCCTACAACCCCGGCCTCGTGCGGCCGCTCGTGCCTCTGGCGAAGAAGTTTCTGTCATCCGGCGCCGCGTCATCGTCGCCCGACGCCCTCCTCAACTCCAGGCCCTACCAGCTCTATCTCAGGACCGTTTACCCGCTCGAACGCGCCGTCGCGTCCCTCTGGCCGGGAATGCTGGCGTTCCAGATGATCTTCGAAGCCAAGCAATGAAAGTCACCGTCTCCATGATCACCATGAACGAGGAGGGCGCGGTCGCCAAGGTGATCCGCGACATCCGCAGCGTCGTTCCCGACGCCGAGATCCTCCTCGTCGACTCCTCCAAAGACCGCACCGCCGAGATCGCGGAAGAGCTGGGCTGCCGCGTCATCAAGCAGTTCCCGCCGCAGGGCTACGGCCCGGCGATGGACCGCGCCGTCCGCGAAGCCTCGGGCGACGTCGTCATCACGCTCGACTGTGACGACACGTATCCGGTGGAAGTCATCCCCCGCCTCGTGCATCTCGTCGAAGAAGGCTACGACCTCGTGAACACGACGCGCACGTGGCGGCGTCCCAAGGCGATGCCGTTCGCGAATTTCCTCGCCAACCGCGCCTTCGCCCTCGGCGCGCGCATCCTGCACGGCCTGAAAACGACGGACGTCCACAGCGGCATGCGGGCGTACCGCAAGTCGATGCTGCAGTTCGTGCAGTGGAACCCGCGCGGCGCGGCGCTGCCAGTGGACATGTACGTGATCCCGTTCCGGCGCGGGTTCCGGGTCACGGAGATCCCCATCGACTACCGCGAGCGCATCGGCGAGACCACGCTGCACCGGTTCTCCAGCACATGGTGGACGTTCAAACGGCTATGGAAAGCGCGCTCAGCGTAGCCTGTCGCCCGCTACGCGGGCTCGCGACGGGCGCTCCCGCGTTCCCCTCGGCTGAAGCCGCAATGGCGTTCACTTTAGGCGAGCGCGCCCCTCACCCGGCCTTCGGCCACCCTCTCCCCGCTGACGCGGGGCGAGGGCTATCTTGGGGTTCCTTCTCGCGAGAGATGGGCTATCTATTTTGTTTCTTGCGAGATGCGCGTTTCTCTCGCCCTTCTCCCCTCCGTGAGGGGAGAAGGTGCCGAAGGCGGATGAGGGGTTGTTCTCTCCCTAAAGTGAACGTCATTACGGCTGAAGCCCGGGGCTGTTTCCTCGTCGCCCGCTACGCGGGCGCGGCCGAAGCCCGCGTAGCGGGCGGCAAGACAATAGACCCCGGCTTCAGCCGGGGGAACGCGCGGGGAGATGGAACGAGCCCGCGTAGCGGGCGACAGGAGCGCGCGTGAAAGTCGCCGTCCTCTGCGGCGGCCTCGGCACCCGCCTCGGCGAGTTGACCCAGGGGCTCCCCAAGCCGATGATCCCCATCGCCGGACGCCCGTACCTCGAGCGCGTGCTCGAATCCTTCGCAGGCTTCACCGACTTCGTCCTCCTCACCGGCCATCGCGCCGAGGCCATCGAAGAGCACTTCGGCGACGGCTCGCGCTTCGGCCTGCACATCGAATACAGCCGCGAGCTCGAGCCCCTCGGCACCGGCGGCGCACTCCGCGACGCACGCGCACTCCTCGGCGACCGGTTCATCCTCACCTACGGCGACGTCCTCCGCCGCTTCGACTACGATCGCTTCGTGCAGCAGCACATGGGCAACTGTCTCGCCGTCTACCCGCGACTGACCACCGGCAACTCCGACGTCGCGGAGGGCTTCGTCGTCCGCTTCGACAAGCACGCCCCCGAGCTGCCGTACGTCGACGCCGGTTTCTCGGTCATGCTCGCGTCGACCATCGACCTGCTGCCCGAGACCGGCCCGTGCTCGTTCGAGGAGATCGTCTTCGCGAACCTCGCGGAGCACGGCGGCCTCGAAGCGGAGGTCGTCGATCACGAGTTCTTCGACATCGGAACGCCGGACGAGCTGGCGAAGACACGAAAGGCATTCGAGTGAAAATTCTGGTGACCGGCGCGGCCGGGTTCATCGCGTCCAACCTCATCCCCCGCCTCCTCGCGCGCGGCGACGAGGTCGTGGGCGCGGACAACTTCTTCCTCGGCAAGCGCACCTATGTCGCGCAGCACCCGCGGTTCACGTTCCACGAGCTCGACCTGCTCGATCTCGACAACGTCGTCGCGCTGATGGCGGCGTTCAAGCCTGATCGCGTGTGGCACCTCGCGGCGAACAGCGACATCAGCTTCGGGACGAAGTACACGGACTTCGACCTCAAGGGCGGCACGATCGTCACGTACAACGTCCTCGAAGCCATGCGCCGCGCGGACGTCAAAGAGATCGTCTTCTCCAGCAGCGGAGCGGTGTACGGCGAGCCGGTGGTGATGCCGACGCCCGAGGATTACGGACCGATCCTGCCGATCTCGCTGTATGCGGCGAGCAAGGTCGCGTGCGAGACGCTGATCACCGCGTTCGCGCACAACTACGACATCACCGCGTGGATCTTCCGCTTCGGCAACATCGTCGGGCCGAACCCGACGCACGGCGTGATCCACGACTTCGTCCTCCGCCTGCGCGAGGAGCCCATGAAGCTCGTCGTCCTTGGCGACGGGACCCAGGCCAAGCCGTACGTCTACGTCGAGGACACCCTCGACGGGATGGAGTTCGGAGTCGCGAACGCAAAGGACCACGTCAACGTCTACAACCTCGCCGTCGAAGACCAGACCAGCGTCCGCGAGATCGCGGACTGGACGATCGAAGCCATGGGCATCGACCGCGCGACGATCGACGTGCAGTACGGCGACAGCCCCCGCGGCTGGCGCGGCGACGTGCCCCAGGTGAAGATCGACACACGGCGCATGCAGGCGCTCGGATGGGCGCCGAAGCTCTCCAGCCGCGAAGCCGTCCGCCGTACGATCGCCGAGGTGGTCGAGCAGTTCCGCGAAGGGCCCCTGACGTGAATCCGCGCGTGCCCATCGCGATCGCGTTGACCGCGGCGGCGATGCGGCTCGTGCCCCTGCACTGGCTCCACCCCATCAACTGGGACGAGCTCGAGTTCTTCCGCGCCACGAAGTGGATCGCCGAGGGACGGGTGCCTTACCGGGACTTCTGGGAGCACCACACGCCGCTGGCGTGGATCCTCTTCGCGCCGTTCACGACGGATTCCGCCGGTGCGGACGCGGTCATCGCCATGCGCTGGGCGCAGATCCCGGTGTGGATCGCGACGTTCGTGCTCGTGAATCTGTGGATGCGCGGCGCGGGCATCGCGCGCGGCGCGCGTTGGGCGGCCATGGCGCTCGCGCTCTGCAGCTCGCTGTTCATGCTCCCGGCCATCGAATACCGCGTCGAGTCCGTGGGCTGCCTGCTCTTCGTTCTCGGGCTCGTCCTCGCGCAGCGGAAACAGGATTGGGCCGCGGGCATCGTCTTCTGCCTGGCCGGCTTCGCCAACCTCCGCCTCGGCCCCGTGCTCGTGGTCGCGGTCCTGCTGCACTTCCGCCCGCGGATCATCGCCGGCGGTGTCGCGGCGCTGGCCGCGTGTCTCGGTGCGTTCGCGGCACTGGGATCGCTGGACGAGCTGTGGCAGCAGGTCTGGCGCGACAACCTCGCGGAGAAGTTCGCGACGCCGGTGCTCGGCGGCTTCGTCCACCGGCTGCTCGTCCCGTTCGGCGTGCGCATCCTGGCGACGGACCGGGAGTTCGAGCTGGCAGCCGTCGACGCCGCCGGCATCGCCATCATCGTCCTCGGATTTCTCGGGCTCCTCCTCGCGTGGCGGCGCAAGGAGCTGCGCACGATCCTCGTCCTGCAGGTGGTGAACCTGCTCTTCATCGCCTGGATGAAGTTCATCTACAACTATCACCTCGCGCTCGCGGTGCTCCTCGCCATCCCGCTGATCGCGTTCGTGATCGAGCGCATCCCCAAACACGCAGTCGTGATCGCGGTGCTGATCGTCGCCTGGTGCGTCAACGCGTTCGCGTCGTTCTTCCGCGGGAAGGAGCTCGATCTCGCGTACCAGGATCTCGTGATGCGCGAAGTCCACGCCCGGACGAAACCGGGGGAGAGAGTCTGGAGCGGCGTGCCTTGGGCGCTGCACCGCGAGCCGGCGTACCGCTTCTGGTTTCTGCCCGAGCTCGCGCGGCAGCTCGTGCTGCAGAAGCTCGCGCCGAGATATTCGATAGCCGATCCGCCCGCGGCGGTCGTCTTCGACCACTACGCGCTGGTGTGGGTGGCCACCGTGCAGCGCGAGCTCGCGCCGTACCTCGTGCGCCACTACATGCCCGCCTGGCGGAACGTGTGGGTCCCGGCGATGAACGCGGTCGTGCGTCCGGGGCAGCGCGTCGAATGGACCGTGCCGCGCGACGGCACGTACCGCGTGTACGCCTCCCCGGAGCTCGCGCGCCACCGCTGGTTTCGCGACCCGTTCCTCGCGTACAAAGGCGAAGAATTGCCACTGCAGAGCATGGAGCGCCCGCCGCTGACGTTCTCCGCCGGCCCGCGCCTGCGCAAAGGCCAGCGCGTGAGCGTGACCTCGCACGGGACGGAGCCGCTCGGCGTGATCCTGCTGCCGTCGAACGACACGGTGCTGTTCCGGCAGCCGTCCGAGGGGGCGAGCCTGGAGGCGGAGACGACGCGGATGACGCACGTACCGGATTTCGGATGGCGATGACCCGCGCGGCAATCGGAGCCCTCCTCGGCGCGGCCGTGGCCGCGGGCGTGGCGTTCGTCGCGCGCCCGTTCTTCGACCCCCCGCTGGGCGGCATCGGATTCGTGACCGTCAACGCGTACCCGAAGGGGTGGGACTACTTCGTCGTGCTCGCGCTGGTCGTGTTGCCATGCGCGGGGGCGCTGGTCGCCAACGTAGGGCGTGGCTTCAGCCCGCCTCCCTCGGGGGCGGGCGGGCTGAAGCCACGCCTTACGTTGATCACCGCCTTCGTCGTGTTCGTACTCATGCTCGTCATCCACGACCACCCCTTCGCGCCCATGGACCCCTTCCACGAAGGCGAGCACCTCACGCCCGCGCGGTTGATGCTCGACGGCGCGCGTCCGTTCGGCGACGTCTTCCTCCTCCACGGCCTCGGCGCCGACGGCGGGCTCGACGCGCTCGTGGGCGGCTCGCCGTTGTTCACGCGCCGCCTGCAGACCGTGCTCGACGCCGCCACCCTCGCGCTGCTCGTGCCGATCGCGGCGGAGGTGACGGCGACGCTGTGGGGGA
Organism: uncultured Acidobacteriota bacterium; assembly: GCA_963821585.1. Taxonomy (GTDB): domain Bacteria; phylum Acidobacteriota; class Thermoanaerobaculia; order Gp7-AA8; family Gp7-AA8; genus QHVT01. The sequence goes on along the minus strand of CAWGEI010000004.1, from coordinate 611,914 downwards.
TGCTCGCCGCGGTCGCGTTCTCGCTTTGTGGCGCGGCGGCGTTGTGGGTGCCGGTGTTCCCGTACTACCGCCTCGCCCCCATCCTCCTCGCGACGCTGTTCTTACTTTGGAGTGCGGCGGCAAGGCCGCCGCTTTTGTATACGTTCCTCGCATTCGCGAGCGCGACGCTCGGAGTGCTCTGGAGTCTCGATACGGGGATGTACGCACTCGCCGGCACCGTGATCGCTTTCGTCCTGATGCGCGCGAATTCGAAAGCGGAGGCGTTGCCTCCGCACTCCATAGCGATCTTCACCGCGATCGCCCTCGCCCTCCCGTTCCTCGTCCTCCTCGCCGTCCGCGCGGACATCGTCCGCTTCTTCCAGGACTCTTTCCTGATCATCCCCAAAGCGATCGACGCGGTCTGGTCGCTCCCCGCGCCGAAAGTCTTCTCCCTCGCCGGGCTGCGCTACTACCTGCCGCCGGTTTTTTACGGATTCATGCTCGCCATCGCGTGGAAGCGCCGCGATCCGCGCATCCTCATCATCGCCGTCCTCTCCATCGTCCTCTTCCGCACCGCGGCCGGACGCGTCAGCTGGAGCCACACCCGCTTCGCCACCCCGCTCCTCGGCATCGCCTTCGTCGCCTTCGTCCTCGAGCCGCTTCGCAACCGAATCGCCATGGCGATCCTCGCCCTCGCCGCGGTCCTTTACTTCGAGGTCCCGCAGAACGTCATCGCCGGAGCCAAGCTCGCCGCCGCCTGGCCGCAGCGCCAGAAACACGACGGCCTCGTGCGCGCCCTCGGGATCTACACCACCGAAGACAACGCCACCCAGCTCCTGACCCTCAAGAACTACGTCGACTCTCTCGGACCCGGACCCATCCTCGACTTCACCAACGAGCGCGCGTTGTACTTCCTCCTGCGGCGCAAACCGGCGGCGCGCTGCTTCGACATCCCCATGCTCTCCGCGTATCCCTTGCTGAACGAAGCCACCCTGCAGATGCAGGCCAATCCGCCCGTCGCCGTGATCCTCGGCGGCGACCCGGCCGTCGCGGTCTTCGACGGCATCCCGAACCACGCCCGCGTCCCCGAGCTCGCCCGCTGGGTCGACGTCACCTACCCGAACCGCACCCAGATCGGCCGCTTCATCGTCGCGACACGGTGATCTACCGCGCGTCGCGGCCACTTCGCTGGCAATTTCCGCGGCACTCCCGCACAATCCGGATACTCCAATCATCGAGGTGCTCATGAACTCCATCAGCGAGGAGCGGTGGCAGCGTGCGGTCTCTGCCGCACTGAAGGACGCACAGGTCAGGGACGCGATCTACCGGCGCGTTGTGAATGATGCGGAGCTGAATATGCACCTCGTCGAGCAACGACCGGAGGTGCAGCGCGCTTGTGCGGATTCGTTGAAGGCGGAGCAGGAAGCTCGGGACCACTTCACTGCGGCGGACAGTCGCAGTGGTAATGAATCGGAACTGGCCAAGTGGATTCGCGACACCGGCCATCCCGCCGCCATCACGGCCATCGTGAACAAGAAGGTTGCGGAGGACGCACACTCGGGGGCTACGGGCCCCGCGGTCGCCGGAATGCGTCAGTTGCAGGCTGCCTGCAAAGGGCTGCCGCTGGAGATGACGGCGCAGCCGAGGGCGCCGCATTCGATCGCCGATTCCGTTGCGATTTCCATGTTTCTGCTCGGGATCGCGGCCCTCGTCGTATTGCTCGTGTCGGTGATCGTGTACATGATCCGCGACGGATGGGGACACGTGGCCGAGGCATTCGTGGCCCCGTGGAGCGTAGGCGCCATCTCCGGCGTGATGTTCGTCGTCTGTCTCGTGATCTTCATCCCTGTCTTCTTTCGTGTCATCTCTAAGACGAGTCCTTTCGAAACCGAAGTGGCCAGGCTCCGGCCGAGCGTGCTCGACAAAGCGAAGGGGCTTGCAGCCGCGGTGACCGAGCACGACCAGGAGATCGCGCTCGCGCGCCAGCACCTCACGGCTGCCGTTACGAAAGCCGAGCTGGCGGTGCGGGACGAAGTCGTGGCGCGCGCGCGTGCGTTCGCCGATCAGAAGCATGCGCCGAATTACAGCGATCACATCCCCGAGCTCCCGGACGGCCTTGGAAACCTCACGGAAGTCACGCGCGCCGATAACCGCGTCGACACGCGCTCGCGCGACGAGCTTCTGCAGCTCATTGCATCCATGGCCGGCGGCAGCATCGGCGTTGCCGGCCCCCGTGGTGCGGGCAAATCGACGCTGTTGCAGCAGATCACGACCATGCCCGAGCTCACCATCCGCGATCGCGTGACCAATGCACCCCGGCCGACGCTGGGTGTTTTCACTTCGGCTCCGGTCCGCTATGACGGTCGCGAATTCATTCTGCACCTGTTCGCCACCGTCTGCGGGATGCTGCTCAAGTCGGAGTCCCGCAGCGGCGCAAGGCAGTGGGAAGAGGCAATGGCTGCCGAGCGCCGCCAGCCACCTCCGCGCTACGAGCAATCATTCTTGTCGACACTTCGCGTGGCAAGGTCTGTGGCTTCGGCCGCCGCATTCGTCTTCCTCGTCCTCGGTACCGCCGCGCTCTTCATACCGAAGCCGTCCGTCGCGCCGCCTCTGGTCGTGCAGATCAACGGCGGACAGGCCGAGGTGCAAGAACAGAAATCGGCGGCGCCTCCATCGGGGCTGGTCGTGGTCGCGCAGCGCCTCGATCTGCGGCCTCTGCCGTTACTGGCCCTTTCGCTGCTGTGTCTCGTCGCCGCACTCCTCGTCCGGCGCTTTCTGGGAGAGGTTCCACCGTCGGAGATCGACCGGCGAACGGACCTCGACGCTTCCACCCGCCGCGAACCGGCGGAAATGCCTGCAACAGGCGGGGCCGGGAAGGCCGCTTGGGCATCGCTGACGGCGCTCGCGGCCGAATGGGATGTGGAGCTTCGCTACCAACAGAGCTTCACCTCGGGCTGGTCAGGGGCGTTGAAGCTGCCCGTTGGAATGGACATCAGCAGCACGCGCTCCACTTCGCTCATCAGCAGACAGCTCACGTATCCGGAGCTGACGAAGGCCTTTCGCGATTTTCTCGAGTTGCTGACGCAGTTTTACGTAGTCGTCATCGCGGTCGACGAGCTGGACAAGATTACGGAGGCGGAGCATGCACACCAGTTTCTGAACGAAGTGAAGGCTGTCTTCGGTGTGGCCGGTGTGTTCTACCTGATCTCGATTTCCGACAGTGCGATGAGCAGTTTCGCGCGGCGCGGCCTGGCGGTGCGCGACGCGTTCGACAGCGCATTCGATGAGGTCGTGCGGGTGACCTACCTCGATCACCCGCAGTCGAAGAATATCCTGGCCCGCCGCATCATCGGTTTGCCCGAGCCGCTCATCAGTTTCTGCCACTGTCTTTCCGGCGGGCTGCCGCGCGATCTCATTCGTGCCTGCCGCTCTGTATTTGCGGAGGCAAACGAGCTCCAGACGCGTTCCCTCGGTGACGTCGTGAAGAGCCTCGTCAGGAAAGACGTGCAGGCCAAAGTCGACGCAACCGTCACCTACGTACTCGACCTCGCCGGAGGGTCGGTCGCGACACCCGCGGTGGTGGCGATGCGGAGGTTGCAGCGCGCCGTAGAGAGCGGCTCCGATCTGCAGACCGCCTGTCAGGGACTGATCGACGTGGCGGCCGGTATGTCGGAGACTGCGGCGGCGAACGACGTGATCCGCCGCCATATCGCTGATGCTGCCGCGGACCTTGCGATTTATACCGTTTACTCGGCAACCCTCTGTCGCGCCTTCAACGCCTATCCTTCAGAGCAGCTATGGAGGAACGCGCAGGATGAAAGGGTGTTCAGCGACATCTCAGACTTCCGCCGGGCACTCTCGCTGAACAGCCAAAGCACCAACGCGGAATTGTCCGAGTTCCGGAACCGGCATCAGATGTCGACACTCGTGCTCGCGTGATCGCTCTGCCCGACTCGCCTGTTGACCGTTCGACGTTCATCCGTCATCGTTCATCGCATGGCAACACTGATTGGGCAACCGACGATCGTGCAGGCGGCCGGCAACAAGCCGAAGATTATCGAGGAGTACATCGGGCGCGTGAACTCGAAGACGGACGGCGTCTCCATCGCGCGGATGAAGAGCCCCAGCGGCTGGGTCGAGCCGGGGCAGACGCCGGAGTTCGACGAGTACACGGTCGTGCTGCGCGGCACGCTGCGGGTGACGACCCAGTCCGGCTCGATGGACGTCCACGCCGGCCAGGCCGTGGTCACGCACAAAGGCGAGTGGGTGCAGTACTCGACACCCGGTTCGGAAGGCGCGGAGTACGTGGCCATCTGCCTGCCGGCGTTCTCGATGGATACCGTGCATCGCGACGACTAGATGAGAAAAGCGTGGGGCGCGGTCTTCGTGGTCGCCCTCGTCTGGATCGCGGCGCTGCTCCATCGCGGGCAGCCGCTGGGATGGGATGAGGTCGAGTTCTTCCGCGCCACGAAGTGGACCGGCGAGGGCCGGGTGCCGTTCCGCGATTTCTGGGAGCATCACACGCCGCTGCAGTGGCTGGTGTTCGCGCCCATCGCGCGGCTGTTCGCGGACGGGCCGGGCGTCGCGTCGATCCTCGTGATGCGCTGGGCGCAGGCGGCGGTGTGGATTGCGATCCTGTTCCTGACCATGCGCCTGACGCGCGGCAGCGCGCGGTGGTGGGCGCTGGTGCTCCTGCTCTGCGCGCCGCTGTTCGTCCGGTCGGCGATCGAATACCGCGTCGACGTCCTCGGCAACCTCGGCTTCATCGCCGCACTCGGTCGTGGCCATGCGCAGGCGCTGGATCGCCTTCGGCGCGCTGATGTCGCTGGCCGTCCTGGCGAACATGCGTCTCGCGCCGCTGGTCGTGTTCACCGCGGCGGTGATGCTCGCGTGGGACGAGGAGCGCTGGCGCTTCAACCCCCGCGCTCTGCGCATGCTGATCGGCGTCGCGGCGGTGGCGATCCCGTTCGTCGCCTGGTTGATGCTCACCAGCGCCTGGCAGCCGTTCCTCGAAGGAGATCCTCGGCTACAACACCGCCCACGCCGGCCGCCTCGGCCTGAACACGTTCGCCGACCAGCTGCTCGCGCCGGTCTGGCTGCTCGATCCCGCGGCCATCGCGCTCTGGGGCGCGGCGCTCTTCGGCTGCGTGCTCGCCATCCGGCGTCCGGGCCCCGCGCAGGTCGTGGCGATCCTCTTCCTCGCATCCATCGTGGCGGTCGCGATCATGGAAGTGCAGTACGAGTATCACTTCCAGACGACCTATCTGTTGATGCTGCCGCTCGCGGCGATCGCCCTGGAAAAACTGCAGCGCTGGCAATGGGTCGCCCTCACCGTCGCGGGCGTCGCGCTGGTCATCAATCTGCTCCCGCTGGCGTCCCCGTCCTTCGGCGAGCCCCTGCGCTACCAGGACTTCGTCATGCGCGAGGTCGACCGCCGCACCGGGCCGGACGACACCGTCTTCGACGGCACCGGCTACGCGCTGCGGCGTGAGCCCGCGTACCGCTACTGGTTCCTCCCGTTCGGGCTCCGGTTCCTCGCGAACGAGGGGAAAGTCGAGCCGTACGCCATCGAGAAGAACCCGCCCGCGGCCGTGATCTACAACCTGCGCGTGCAGCGCTGGTTCGAGATCTTCCCGCGCACCGCCGCGTACGCCGTCCGCCACTACGTGCCGGTCACGCGCGACCTCTGGCTGCCGGGCATGACCGCCACCCTGAAGCCGGGCGCCACCTATCGCTGGACAGTACCGGCCGCCGGTCGTTACACCCTCTGGGCGAGCGAGCCGCTCGTCCGCCATCCGTGGCTGACCAAGCCGCTCGAGCTCGTGAAGCTGCAGGGCCCGCGCGCGGCCCTGTACGCCATCCCCCTCCCTCAACTCCCAACGGCGCGCGTCGAATGGCGCGTCGACGGGCGCCCCATCCCGCACCAGACCGTGTCCTTGCGCAAAGGCGCGCTCGTCGAAGTGATTTCGCGCGAAGATCGTCCCATTGGCGTGCTCCTGGTGCCCGCCGGAACCCAGACGCTCGCGACCGCGCCCGCGGAGGAGTTTCAGTTCTGATGAAGAGAATCGCCGCGGTCCTGCTCTTCGCCTTGCCACTGCTTGCCGACACCGAAGCCGACCTCCGCCGCCTGACCCAGGAGCAACTGGACGCCATCGCCCCCGGCAAGGTCGAAGTCTGGCGGCGCAACCTGCACGAGAACTTCACCCACGTCGATGAGAACAACGTCGTCCGCAACAAGACCGAGATCCTCGAGGAGCTGACGCCCCTGCCGGTGGGGCTGGTCGGGAAGCTGGCGATCGCGAAGTTCCAGGTGAAGGTCACCGGCGACGTCGCGATCGCCACGCACGAAGACCTCGAGCACCTCGACTACCACGGCCAGATGCTCGTCAGCCGCTGGCGTTCCACCGACACCTGGCTGAAGACGCCCGAAGGCTGGAAGCTCCTCGCCGAGCAGACCACGGCCCTCCTCGAGGATCCGCCGACGATGAAGATGCCGAACGAACAGCTCTGCACCTACAGCGGCACCTACCGGCTCACCCGGGAGATCGCCGAGACCCTCAGTTGCGCCGGCGGCCGGCTCCTCGGCAACCGCACCGGCCGGCCGGAGGTCGCGTACCAGGCCGAGGTTGCGGACGTGTTCTTCGCGCCGGGGAGGCCGCGGACCCGGCGGATCTTCCTCCGCGACGTCCGCGGCGGGATCACCGGCTTCGTCGACCGCCGCGAGGGGCTCGACGTGCGATGGACCAAGGTGAGGGAGGAGTAACGCCGCCATCCCTGGCGGCCGCTCCGCCGGCTTCCAGCCGGCCCGGGTCAAATTTGAGTTCGGTGGAGCTCAACACTGGCGACGCGCTATTCAAATTTGAGTTCGGTGGAGCTCAACACTGGCGACGCGCTAGTCAAATTTGAGTTCGGTGGAGCTCAACACTGGCGACGCGCTGGTCAAATTGACTTTGGTGGAGCTCAACACTGGCGACGCGCTGGTCAAATTTGAGCTCGGTGGAGTTCAACACTGGCGACGCGCTCGTCAAATTTGAGTTCGGTGGAACTCAACATTGGCGACGCGCTGGTCAAATTTGAGTTCGGTGGACTCAATACTGGCGACGCACTCGTCAAATTTCTCGTCGATGGACCTCAAATTGAACACCCGCCCTCCGAGTGCGCGAGAATGGTGCGGCTTTGAAAGTCCTGATCCTCTCCGAGCACGACGTCGAAGAGCTGCTGACCATGCAGGAGTGCATCGCGGTCATAGAGGACGCTCTGGCCGCGCTCGCCCGAGGGGAGGTCCACAACCCCCTCCGCCAGGCCATCCGGGCGCCTGGCGCGCCGGGACTGCTCGGGCTCATGCCGGCCTGGAGGGCGGGGGAGACGCCGTACTACGCGCTGAAGGAGGTCTGCGTTTTCCCGGAGAACCCCAAACGCGGCCTCGACACCCACGTCGGGGCGGTGATCCTTCACAGCGGCGAGACCGGCGAGCCCCTCGCCTTCATGAACGCTTCGGCCATCACCGCCATCCGCACCGCGGCCGTCTCGGCGGTGGCGACAAAGCTCCTCGCCCGCGAAGACGCCTCCGTCATGGTCGTGTTCGGCGCGGGCACGCAGGCACAGTCGCACACGAGGGCCATCCCGCTGGTCCGGCCCATCCGCGACATCTTCATGATCAGCCGCGAGAATGCCGACAGTGCGGAAGAGCTCGTGCGAGGTGCCGACGTCATCGTGACCGCCACCAGCGCCCGGGAGCCGATCCTCAAACGCGAGTGGATCCAGCCCGGCACGCACATCAACGCCGTCGGCTCCAGCATCGCCGCCACCCGCGAGCTCGACAGCGCCACCGTCGCCGCCGCCTCGCTCTTCGTCGACCGGCGGGAGTCCACCCTCAACGAAAGTGGTGACTTCCTCTTCGCCAAACGCGACGGCGTGGTCGACGACGCCCACATCCGCGCCGAGCTCGGCGAGATTCTCATCGGCCAGGCGCCCGGCCGCACCTCCGCCGAGGAGATCACCCTGTTCAAGTCCCTCGGCCTCGCCATCGAAGACCTCGCCTCTGCCGCATTCCTCTACGAGAAGGCACAGCGGGAGGGGCGGGGGACCTGGATCGACTTCTAGGCCCATGTGGAGTGCGGCGACGGCGAGTCGCCGCTTTTCAATCTTTGCACGCTGAGCGCTCGAAGATAGAAAAGCGGCGACTCGCCGTCGCCGCACTCCAAAGATCCGGCGAGCCCATCTCGAGACTCTGAGACTCTCATTCGCGTAACATCCCCTCACACGCAGAGAGGCGGATATCCGGCATCGGGCCAGGCATGAGCAAGGTCTTCATTTCGCACAGCTCGAAAGACGACGCCTTCGTGCGCGAGCTCCGCGAGTCCCTCGCGTACCACGATCAGGATGCGTGGATCGATTCGCGCGAGCTGCGCGGTGGCGATCCGCTCTGGTCCGAGATCCAGGAAGCCATCGAGAGCGCGTCGGGGTTTGCGGTGGTCGTCAGCCCCCATTCGAAGGACTCCGAGTGGGTCGGCAAGGAGCTGAAGCACGCGCTGGATGTGCAGCGGCGGCGCGGCAAGGACCGGTACCGTGTCATCCCGCTATCGTTGGACGACACGAAGCTCGGCGTCCTGGAAGCGTTTTTCGGGGAGGAGCTGATCTACGTTCCGGTCAGCAGCGATGACATCTATGCGGCACTGCATCCGATCCTCGTCGCGCTTGGTATACGGCTTCCGACGGATGCTGAGCCCACATTGCAGCCGACGGCCGAGCCGCTCGAGGATCTCGTGCTGGAGCTCACCGATCTGACGTTCCACGAGCAGGACGGCGTGCGCCGCGCATCGGCGCGCGCGCGGCTCGTGTACGAGCCTGCCGCGCAAGGGCAGCGTGCGGTCGCCAGTGAGCGGAGCTGGCGGTTCATCGTCCCCGAAGGCTTTGGGCCCATCGAGACCGAGGACCTGCGCTGGTATCTCGAAAAGTACGCCGTCTGGCCCAGCGAATACTTTCGCGACCGTGCGCGAAAGGTCGAGGAAAGCCTCGTGAAGTGGGGACGGCTGCTGTACGACGTGGCGCTGCCCGTCGCCTACACGTCGAATGTCCTGCAGGCATGGGCGCGGATCGACGGCGGCGCCAGTCGCCGCTTCTCCGTCGAGGTCGATGACGTGAGCGAAGCCGGTGCGGGCGAAGAGCAGACTGCCCGCGAATCCGCGACACTCCTCCTCGGTCTGCCGTGGGAGCTTCTCCACGACGGCCGGACCTTTCTCTTCCAGGACGTGAAGCCCGTTCGTGTCCGCCGGCGGCTGCCGAACACACGCGTGCTCGACGTACGGGTCGTCGCCACGCCCATCCGCATCCTGCTCGTCACCGCACGTCCGGACGACGAGACCTGTGGCTACATCGATCACCGCGCTAGTGCGCTGCCGCTCGTCGATGCGATGGAGTCGCTGGCAGGTCTCGTCCGCATTCACGTGCTCGACCCGCCTACGTTGGCTGCGCTGCGCCAGGAGCTCGACCGTGCCCGGCGTGCCCGCGCGGCGTATCACGTCGTCCATTTCGACGGCCACGGCATCTACGACCGCCGCACGGGCCTCGGTGGACTTTGCTTCGAGAATCCTCAGGACATCGCCAGCCTCGAGGGGCGCCGGCACAGCACCATCGGCACCAGCGATCTCGGGCGGCTGTTCGGCGATGTGCCGCTCGTCTTCCTCGAAGCCTGCCAGACGGCGCAGGCGGAGCAGGCCTCGGAGTCCGTCGCCTCGGAGCTGTTGAAAGGCGGCGTCGGTTCAGTCGTGGCGATGAGCCACAGCGTCCTCGTCGAGACCGCACGGCGTTTCGTAGAGGCGTTCTACGACGCGCTTGCCCGTGGCGCCCGCGTCGGCGACGCGATGCTCGACGGCCAGCGCGCGCTGAAGGACGATCCTTTCCGTGGCCGGGTGTTGGGCATGACCGAGCTACGGCTTCAGGACTGGTTCGTCCCCGTGCTTTTTCAGGAAGAAGAGGATCCGCAACTGTTTCGCACCATCACGACGGCGCAGGGGCAGGATGATTTCAGGATTGCGCTCTCCAAGCGCCTCGGCGATTTGCCGGCCGAGCCGGAGACTGGTTTCATCGGTCGCAGCCGGGAGCTGCTCGCGCTGCAGCGCCTCCTGCGTGGGGACGGACGCTACGCCGTGATCCGCGGTCAGGGTGGCGAAGGGAAGACCGCGCTCGCAGCGGAATTTGCGCGTTGGATGGTCCGCTCGCACCAGATCCGCCGCGCCGTGTTCGTCTCCGTCGAGACGCACAGCAACGTGAGCGCGGTGCTCGACGCCATCGGACTCCAGCTCGTGCCGAAGTACTCCGTCGCCACGCACGAGGATTTCGAACAGGCCATCCTCACGGTCGAACGCGCTCTCGCCGAGCAGTCCACGCTGCTGGTCGTGGACAACGTGGAGAGCATTCTCCTCCTACCCTACCTGGAGACGCCTGACGCTCTCTCCGAGGATGCGCGCCGCGAACTGGACGCGATCCTCGGGCTCTGCGCGCGACTCAACGCGAAAGGCGAGACGCGGGTGGTCTTCACCAGCCGAGAGGCGTTACCCGCGCCGTTCGACGCCGAGCGAAACCGGCGCGAGCTGCACCGGCTCGACCGCGAAGACGCCGTGAAGCTCGTCGAGCGCGCGCTGAACCAAGGAGATGCCGGTGCCGGCGCCGCCGCCGCTGCCGCACGCGAGTCGATCGAACAACTCGTCGATGCCGTCCACGGCCACGCCCGCACGCTGGCGCTGCTTGCCCCGTCGCTACGCAGCAGCGGCGTCGAGGCCACCCGGGCGTCGCTGATCGAGTTGATGGCCGCGATGGAGAAGAGGTTCCCCGGTAGCCGCGAGAAATCCCTCTTCGCCAGCGTCGAGCTCTCGCTCCGCCGTATGTCGCCGGAGAACCGGGACCGGGCACGAGTGCTCGGCGTGTTTCACGGAGGTGTCGATCTCGACGTGCTTCGCATCATGATGGAGTGGGAAGTGGCGGACGTCGGCTCGCTGGCTGTTGAGCTGATCGAGACCGGTCTGGCAACGTCCAATCTCTTCGACCATCTGACGCTTAACCCTGCGCTCTGCCCCTACCTGCGCGGACAGCTCGACACCGCGGAGTGCGAATCGCTGACGGATCGATGGGCGAACGCGATGCTCGGCTATACCCAATTTCTTTATCGACAGCAGTTCCATGAAGTCGAGGTCGCGGCGACGCTCACGTTGCAAGAACTGCCGAACCTGTTCGCGCTGCTCGCCCACGTGCAGCGCGCGAGGGGTGCCGAGATGGCGATAGCTCTCGCCACTTCGCTGTACCGCTTGTTGCAGATGCTCGGCAAGCCGCGCCTCCTCGAACGAGTAGCGCAGGCGCGCGATGTCGCGGCGGCAGCTCTGGGCCAGACGTGGAGTCACGCGCGATTCGAGGCGGAGCAGACCCGGATTCAGCAGCAGCTTGATGGAAGAAATTTGCGCAAGGCGTTCGACGACGCGCAGGAACTGCTCCAGCGTGCCCGTCAGGCAGGTGAGACAGCCTATCAGAACGCCGATTTCGACCTCGCCTTGGGCTGCACACTGCTCGGGGAGGTGTTGGCGACTGCGAGTCGGTCGGAGCAGGCGTTGCGTTTGCTGGACGAAGCACTGAAACGCTTCGAGAGCATTGCGAAGGAGCGCGAGGACGACGCAGCCAAGAGAATGGTGGCTGTTTGTCATGCCAGACGCGGTCAGTGTCTTTTGGCCTTGGGACGTCTGGACGAAGCGGCTGCCGCTTTCGAAGAGAGTATCCACCGTGCGGAGGAGCTCGGGGCTGAACGGCACATCGCCGCAGGAAGGGCCGACCTTGGAACCGTCCGCCTGATGCAGCGCCGCTACAAGGAGGCACTGGAAGCTCATGAAGAAGCTCTCGAGCGATTCACGCGACTGGACGAGCCAGGCTCCGTCGCTGGAACGTGGAATCAGATCGGTATGGTGTATCAGCAGGCAGGACAGCCGGAAGCGGCGGAAGATGCATACCGCAAGTCGCTGGCGCTTGAGGTGCGGCTCGGAGGTGTAGCCGGACAGGCGCGCACGCTGACGCAGTTGGGAAACTTGTATGCCGATGTTCTCGGCCGCCCCGAGGAAGCCGTGGATTTCTACAGGCAGGCAGCGAGCAATTCCGTCGCCTTGGGCGATGAGGCGAACGAAGGCCTCGTGAGGAACAATCTTGGAGATACCCTGCGAAAGCTCCGGCGTTTTGCGGAAGCTCGGCAGGAAATCCGTCGGGCGACCGAATGCAACGCGCTGTTCGGTCATGCCTCCGAGCCGTGGACGACCTGGAACATCCTCTACGAAATCGAGGCCGCCGAAGGGAATCCCGTCGCCGCTACCGAGGCGAAGTTCAGAGCCTTCGAGTGCTACCTCGCCTACCGGCGCGCCGACGGTGAGAACCACAACGGGGATGGCCGTCTCTGCTTTGATGTTACTCAAATGCTGCTTGCGGACCAACCGGGGGCCGCCGCCTCCCTCCTTCAGCAACTCTCCGCGCAGACGAATCTGCCTCCACGGCTCCGTCCCTTCGTCCAAGCGCTCCAAGCCATCGTCGCCGGCAGTCGCGACCGCACCCTCGCCGACGATCCCGAGCTGAACTACCGGATGGCAGCGGAGATCCTCGTCCTCCTCGAAACCCTCGAACAGGCCCACCCCACCCGCCCTTAACTCCTTGCGGAATAAGCCCCCCGCCCCCGCAGTTAGCGCTGGTCCGGGCTTGACAAAGCTCACACCCCCGCCTAAAGTGCGCGGGTTTTCCCTTGCGGGAGCGAATTTCTGCTGTACGTGTCTTCAGAAGGATAAGCATCGAATGCCAACGATCAATCAGCTTGTTGCGAAGGGCCGCGAGAGCGTCAAGTACAAGACGAAGTCGCCGGCTCTCCAGTCGAGCCCGCAGAAGCGCGGCGTCTGCACGCGCGTCTACACCTCGACGCCGAAGAAGCCGAACTCGGCTCTCCGCAAAGTCGCCCGTGTGCGCCTGACCAATGGCGTCGAAGTCACGACTTACATCCCGGGTGTGGGTCACAACCTCCAGGAGCACTCGATCGTGCTCATTCGTGGGGGCCGCGTGAAGGATCTCCCGGGCGTGCGTTATCACGTCGTCCGCGGAACGCTGGACGCCGTGGGCGTCGCCAAGCGCAACCAGAGCCGGTCCAAGTACGGGGCGAAGCGTCCCAAGAAGGCGTAAACCACCATGCCGAGAAGAAGAGAAGTTCCGAAGCGCGAGATCCTGCCGGATCCGGTTTACAACAGCCAGCTCGTCACCAAGTTCATCAACTCGTTGATGTCCGACGGCAAGAAGTCGGTTGCCGAGCGCGTGTTTTACAGCGCTCTGAAGAAGGTCGAAGATCGTTCCAAGGACGATCCGCTCAAGCTCTTCAAGAAGGCGATCGACAACGTGAAGCCGGCCCTCGAGGTCAAGAGCCGCCGCGTCGGTGGCTCGAACTACCAGGTTCCGATCGAGGTCCGTCCGACCCGCCGTACGGCGCTGGCCATCCGCTGGATGATCCAGTACGCCAACTCGCGCGGCGAGAAGACCATGCAGGACAAGCTCGCGGGCGAGATCCTCGACGCGGCGAACAATCGCGGCAACGCGATCAAGAAGCGCGAAGACACGCACAAGATGGCCGAGGCCAACAAAGCGTTCGCGCACTACCGCTGGTAGAAAAAGCGTGTAGAATCTCCCGCCGCCCTAAAAACGCGGCGGGAACAATCTCGCCGGATGCCTGAATCCGGCGGCCCGAAGTACTCATCAGCAGCTTTCCGTAGCTCCGTCTCGACCGGATAACACAGAAAACGTTCTGCGGTTCCGGACCGAGCAACGGGAAACCTAAAACTGATCTCACTCGACTTGCGGCGATTTTTCGTCGTCGCCTGTCTGTTTGTCTGTAGTCACTTGTAGTCACTGAGAACTAAAGCAAAATGGCACGCCAGACCCCTCTCGAGAAGACTCGCAACATCGGCATCATGGCTCACATCGATGCCGGGAAGACGACGACCACCGAGCGCATCCTCTACTACACCGGCATCACTCATAAGATCGGTGAAGTCCACGAGGGCACTGCAATCATGGACTGGATGGTCCAGGAGCAGGAGCGCGGTATCACCATCACTTCCGCCGCAACGACGGCGAAGTGGGGGGACACGCGCATCAACATCATCGATACCCCGGGTCACGTCGATTTCACCGTCGAAGTGGAGCGCTCGCTCCGCGTCCTCGACGGCGCGGTCGGCGTCTTCTGCGCGGTCGGCGGTGTCGAGCCGCAGTCCGAGACCGTGTGGCGCCAGGCCGACAAGTACGGCGTTCCCCGCATCGCGTTCATCAACAAGATGGACCGCATCGGCGCGAACTTCGAGTCCGTCGTCAACCAGATCCGCACCAAGCTCGGCAAGAACGCCGTTCCCCTGCAGCTCCCCATCGGCGCCGAAGACAAGTTCAAGGGCGTCATCGATCTCGTGTCGATGAAGGCGCTGGTCTTCAAGGACGAGAGCCTCGGCGCCAAGTACGACGTCGAAGAGATCCCGGCCGAGCTGCGCGCGGAAGCCGAGAGCTACCGCGAGAAGATGGTCGAGTCGATCGCCGAGTCGCACGACGAGCTCCTCGAGAAGTACCTCGCCGGCGAGACCCTCGAGATCAGCGAGCTGAAGGCCGCGCTGCGCGACGCCACCATCCACCAGAAGATCACCCCGGTCCTTTGCGGGACCGCGTTCAAGAACAAGGGCGTGCAGCCGCTGCTCGACGCCGTCGTCGATTACCTCCCGTCCCCGATGGACATCCCGCCGGTCAAGGGCGTCAATCCCGACGACGAGTCGTTCATGGAGCGTCCGGCCGACGACGACGCGCCGTTCTCCGCACTCGTGTTCAAGATCATGACCGACCCCTTCGTCGGCCAGCTGGCGTTCTTCCGCGTGTACTCGGGCCGCGTCGAGTCCGGCACCGCGGTGCTGAACTCGACCAAGGGCACGACCGAGCGGATCGGCCGTCTCCTGCAGATGCACGCCAACAAGCGCGAAGAGATCAAGGAAGTGCGCGCGGGCGACATCGGCGCGGCCGTCGGCCTGCGCTCCGTCACCACGGGCGACACGATCTGCGACAAGAACAAGCCGATCGTTCTCGAGACGATGGTGTTCCCGGAGCCGGTCATCGCGGTCGCCATCGAGCCGAAGACCAAGACCGACCAGGAAAAGATGGGCGTCGCGCTCGCGAAGCTCATGCAGGAAGACCCGACGTTCAAGGTCCACACGGACATCGAAACGAACCAGACCATCATCCGCGGGATGGGCGAGCTGCACCTCGAGATCATCGTCGACCGCATGGTCCGCGAGTTCGGGGTCGGTGCGAACGTGGGCAAGCCGCAGGTCGCGTATCGCGAGGCCATCACCCGCAACTCCACGGCGGAAGGCAAGTTCGTCCGCCAGTCGGGTGGGAAGGGCCAGTACGGCCACGTCAAGATGCGCTTCGAGCCGATCCCCGAGGGCGGGTTCGAGTTCGTCAACGAGATCGTCGGCGGATCGGTTCCGAAGGAATTCATCAAGCCGACCGAGCAGGGCATCAAGGAAGCGATGGAGCGCGGCATCGTCGCCGGTTATCCGATGACGGGCATTCGCGCCATCCTCTACGACGGCTCGTACCACGACGTCGACTCCAGCGAAATGGCGTTCAAGATCGCCGGCTCGATGGCCTATCAGGAAGGTGCCAAGCGCGCGCAGCCGATCCTGAAGGAGCCGATCATGGACGTCGAGGTCGTGACGCCCGAGGACTACGCCGGCGACGTGATGGGCGACCTTTCGCGCCGCCGCGGCAAGATTCAGCAGATGGAGGAGCGTGCCGGAGCGAAGGTCATCCGCGCCCACGTGCCTCTGTCGGAGATGTTCGGTTACGCAACTCAGGTGCGCTCGATGTCCCAGGGGCGCGCCAGCTACACGATGCAGTTCCTGGCGTACGAGCCGGCCCCGAAGAACGTGGCCGAGGAGATCATCGCCAAGAGCGGCGGCACCACGCAGAGAGTTTGAGAAATCAGCTCTTAGCGAACCTAAGAGCGAACAGCGAAGAGCTAAAAGCTATCAACGGAGGTTAGAGACTCAAATGGCCAAAGAGAAATTCGATCGCAGTAAGCCGCACGTCAACATCGGCACGATCGGTCACGTCGACCACGGCAAGACCACGCTGACGGCTGCCATCACCAAGATCCTCGCTTCGAAGGGCACGGCTTCGTTCGTGGCCTTCGACCAGATCGACAAGGCGCCGGAAGAGCGTGAGCGCGGCATCACCATCGCCACCGCGCACGTCGAGTACTCGACTGCCAACCGCCACTACGCCCACGTCGACTGCCCGGGCCACGCCGACTACGTCAAGAACATGATCACCGGCGCCGCGCAGATGGACGGTGCGATCCTCGTGGTCGCCGCCACCGACGGCCCGATGCCGCAGACCCGCGAGCACATCCTGCTCGCCCGTCAGGTCGGCGTGCCGTACATGGTCGTCGCCCTCAACAAGGTCGACACGGCCGATCCGGACCTCCTCGAGCTCGTCGAGCTGGAAGTCCGCGAGCTGCTCTCGTCCTACGAGTTCCCCGGTGACGACATTCCCATCATCCGCGTCTCGGCGCTCAAGGCGCTGCAGACCACCGACAACAACGACGAGTGGGCTCTCAAGATCCTCGAGCTCATGGACGCGGTCGACAAGTACATCCCGATTCCGGAGCGCGCCATCGACAAGCCGTTCCTGATGCCGGTCGAAGACATCTTCTCGATCTCCGGCCGCGGCACGGTCGTCACGGGCCGGATCGAGCGTGGCATCGTCAAGGTCGGTGAGGAAATCGAGATCGTCGGCATCCGTCCGACCCAGAAGAAGGTCGTCACGGGCGTCGAGATGTTCCGCAAGCTCCTCGATCAGGGCCAGGCGGGCGACAACGTCGGCCTCCTGCTCCGCGGCATCGAGCGCAAGGACGTCGAGCGCGGCCAGGTTTGCGCCAAGCCGGGCTCGATCACCCCGCACACGAAGTTCAAGGCCGAGGTCTACATCCTGACCAAGGAAGAGGGTGGACGTCACACCCCCTTCTTCAACGGCTACCGTCCGCAGTTCTACTTCCGTACGACCGACATCACCGGCGTCGCGCAGCTCGCCGAGGGCGCGGAGATGGTCATGCCGGGCGACAACACCTCCCTGACGATCGAGCTGATTCACCCGATCGCCATGGAGAAGGGTCTCCGCTTCGCAATCCGTGAGGGCGGCCGCACCGTCGGCGCCGGCACGGTGACCGAGGTCATCGAGTAGTCGATTCGAATGTGAGGCGGGTCCGACAGGGCCCGCCTCATCTGCTCTTTGTAAGGGTACGAAACCATGATGAACGAAAAGATCCGCATTCGACTCAAGGCTTACGACTACCGCGTGCTCGACCAGTCGACGAGTGAGATCGTCGACACGGCCAAGCGCACGGGCGCGAAGGTGGCGGGACCGATCCCCCTGCCGACGCAGATCTCGAAGTACACGGTCCTCCGCTCGCCGCACGTCGACAAGAAGTCGCGCGAGCAGTTCGAGATGCGGACACACAAGCGGCTGCTCGACATCCTCGAGCCGACGACCCAGACCGTCGACGCGCTCATGAAGCTCGAGCTTCCGGCGGGCGTGGACGTCGAGATCAAGGCATTCGGCAAGTAAAACAGCTCTTAGCTCGTAGCTCTTAGCTCTTAGGAGCTCGGGTGGCGGGCCTAAGAGCTAACAGCAAAGAGCTAAGAGCTTCGTGCTGACGGCTCTACACACGAACCGGAGCAGTCCGGTTCCAAGGTGGAAAGAAACTCACAATGGCTATTGAAGGAATCATTGGCAAGAAGGTCGGGATGACCCAGGTGTTCGCCGAGGACGGCGCGCTCGTCCCCGTGACGGTCATCCAGGCCGGTCCCTGCCTCGTGGTCCAGAAGAAGACGACCGAGAAGGACGGCTATGACGCCGTGCAGATCGGTCTGGTCGAGAAGGTCTCGAACCGCCGGGTCACCAGCGCGCTTCGTGGACACTTCGAGAAGGCCGGCGTCCAGCCGGTGAAGACGCTCGCGGAAGTGCCGTACTCCGGCGACGCGAACGTCGGTGACCGCGTGCAGGTCGACATGTTCAAGGCGGGCGACTCCATCGACGTCGTCGGCCAGTCCAAGGGCAAGGGCTTTCAGGGCGTCGTTCGCCGCCACGGCTTCGCCGGCGGCCGCGAGTCGCACGGCTCGATGTTCCACCGCGCGCCCGGCTCCATCGGCGCGTCGGCCTTCCCGTCGCGCGTCATGAAGGGTATGCGCATGGCCGGACGGATGGGCGGCGATCAGGTCACGGTCAAGAACCTCCGCGTGGCGAAGGTGGATGCCGAGAACAACCTGCTCTACATCCGCGGCGCCGTCCCCGGCGGCCGGAACGGCCTCGTGTTCGTGCGCTTTTCCAAAAACGGAAAGCGGGGTGAGTAACATGCCGACCATTGACGTCAAAGACTGGAAC
This sequence comes from uncultured Acidobacteriota bacterium, assembly GCA_963821585.1. GTDB lineage: Bacteria > Acidobacteriota > Thermoanaerobaculia > Gp7-AA8 > Gp7-AA8 > QHVT01. The sequence goes on along the minus strand of CAWGEI010000004.1, from coordinate 593,452 downwards.
AACAAGAAGGTCGGCTCGGTCGACCTTCCGGAAGAGATCTTCGCGTACCCGTACAAGGAGCATCTCGTCCACGAGGCGGTCCGCAACTACCTCGCGTCGCTGCGCCAGGGAACGCACAAGACCAAAGTCCGCTCGGAAGTGTCCGGCTCCGGCAAGAAGCCGTTCCGCCAGAAGGGCACGGGCCGCGCCCGCCAGGGCGGCGCCCGCCCGCCGATCCACCGCCACGGCGGTACGGTCTTCGGTCCGCAGCCGCGCGACTACTCGTACAAGATGAACACGAAGGAGAAGAAGGCGGCCCTCAAGTCGGCTCTCTCCCAGCGCGTGAAGGAAGGCAAGTTCGTCGTCATCTCCGACATGGCCGTCGACGAGGTGAAGACCAAGTCCTTCGCGCAGAAAGTCGCGGCGATCGGCGTCGAGGGGAAGGCTCTTCTCATCGACACGATGGAGAACACCAACGCGGTGCTCGCGTCGCGCAACAACCCCAAGCTGAACTTCGTCGACGCGCTCCACGTGAACGTGTACGACGTCGTCAACAGCCGCTACATCGTCCTGAGCCAGGCCGCGCTCGATCGTCTGACGGAGGCCCTCAGCAATGAACGCTAATCAGATCATCCGCCGGCCGCTGGTCACCGAGAAGTCGACGATCCTCCGCGAAGCGGGCAACGTCCTCGCCTTCGAGGTCGACCCGAAGGCCAACAAGATCGAAGTCAAGAAAGCCGTCGAGGAGCTCTTCAAGGTGAAGGTCGAAGAGGTCCGCATCTTCAACGTTCGCGGGAAGATGAAGCGCCTGGGCCGCTGGGAAGGCAAGCGCCGCGACTGGCGCAAGGCCTACGTGCGGCTCAAGAAAGGCGAGAAGGCGCCCGAGTTCGTCGAGGGCGTGTAACGCACTTAGCCGATAAGAAAGAAAACTATGGCTACCAACAAATACAAGCCGACGTCGCCGGGCATCCGGTTCCAGACGCACGCTTCGTTCGAGGACATCACCAAGTCCACGCCGGAGAAGGCTCTGACCAAGGGCAAGCCGAAGACCGGCGGCCGCAACTCGAAGGGGCGCATCACCTCGCGCTTCATCGGCGGCGGGCACAAGCAGAAGTACCGCGAGATCGACTTCAAGCGCGACAAGCGCGGCATCCCGGCCAAGGTCGCTGCCGTCGAGTACGACCCGAACCGCAGCGCGCACATCGCCCTGCTTCATTACGTCGATGGCGAGAAGCGCTACATCCTCGCGCCGAACGGCTTGGCCGTCGGCACGCAGATCACGGCCGGTGAGGACGCCGATATCCTGGTAGGCAATGCCCTGCCGCTGTCGAAGATCCCCCTCGGCACCGTGATTCACAACGTCGAGCTGAAGGAAGGCAAGGGCGGACAGATGGTCCGTTCCGCCGGCGCCGGCGCGCAGCTCATCGCCCGTGAGGGTGACTGGGCGACGCTGCGTCTCCCCTCGGGCGAGATGCGCAAGGTCCACGTTCGTTGTTATGCAACGATCGGCCAGGTCGGCAATCTCGAGCACGAGAACGTGTCGATCGGCAAGGCCGGCCGCACCCGTCACCTCGGCAAGAAGCCCCACAACCGCGGCGTCTCGATGAACCCGGTCGATCACCCGCTCGGCGGTGGTGAAGGCAAGACCTCCGGCGGACGCCATCCGGTGTCTCCGTGGGGCCAGCCGACGAAGGGCTACAAGACCCGTCGCAACAAGCAGACGAACAAGTTCATCGTCAAGCGGAGAACCAAGTAATGCGCTCACAGAAGAAGGGTCCGTTCGTGGATGACCACCTTGCCAAAAAGGTGGAGACGATGAACCGCGAGCGCGACAAGAAAGTCATCAAGACCTGGTCGCGCCGTTCGACCGTGACGCCGGACATGGTCGGGCACACGATCGCGGTGCACAACGGCCGGAAGTTCACGCCGGTCTACATCTCCGAGAACATGGTCGGCCACAAGCTCGGTGAGTTCTCGCTCACGCGTACGTTCAAGGGCCACAGCGGCAAGAAGGTCGAGAAGACCGCGAAGCCGGCTGGGAAATAAGGCGCGGAGAGAACGATGGAAGCAACCGCAACTCTCAAGTACTTGAAAATGTCGCCGCAGAAAGTCCGCCTGGTGGCGGACCTCGTGCGGGGCAAGAAGGTCGAGGAAGCGCTCAACATCCTCCGCTTCACGCGGAAGGCGTGCGCCAAGGACCTGGAGAAGCTCCTGCGCTCGGCCGTGGCCAACGCGGAGAACAAAGAGGCCAACGCCGACGTCGACGAGCTCGTGGTCTCGAAGATCTACGTCAACGAGGGGCCGCGCGAGAAGCGCATTCAGCCCGCGCCGATGGGCCGTGCCTACCGCATCCAGAAGCGGCAGGCGCACGTCACGGTGTACGTCTCGGATGAAGTGAAAGCGGTCAACGAGCGCAGCGGCGGCAAGGGCCGCGCCCGCGCCAGGAAATAGGGGCTACTGATGGGTCAGAAGGTCAATCCTTACGGTTTTCGCCTGGGCTTCAACAAGACCTGGCACTCGCGCTGGTTCGCCGGAAAGACGTACGCCGAGACGCTGCATCGCGACCTGAAGCTTCGCGCCGATCTCAAGAAGCGCCTCAAGCACGCGGGCGTGTCGGAGATCGACATCGAGCGCACCGCGAACAAGATGCGCATCAACATCTACACCTCGCGTCCGGGCATCATCATCGGCCGCAAGGGTGCGGAAGTGGACAAGCTGCGCGACGAGCTGCAGAAGCTGGTCAACGGCGAGGTCTACATCAACATCCAGGAGATCCAGCGTCCGGAGCTCGACGCCCAGCTCGTGGCCGAGAACATCGCCACTCAGCTCGAGCGCCGCATCGCCTTCCGCCGCGCCATGAAGAAGGCCATGGAGTCGGCCTTCCGCTTCGGCGCGAAGGGGATCAAGGTCCGCGTGGGCGGGCGTTTGAACGGTGCCGAGATCGCGCGCACCGAGTGGTATCAGGACGGCCGTCTGCCGCTCCACACGTTGAAGGCCGACATCGACTACGGCTTCGCGGAAGCCAACACGACGTACGGCAAGATCGGCGTGAAGGTGTGGCTGTACAAGGGCGAGATGGCCAAGGCCCGCAGCCGCCGCCGCGAGAAGTAACCCGAAACTGTTCTAGGAGAATCGCATCATGTTGATGCCGAAAAAGGTCAAGTTCAGAAAGCAGCAGCGCGGCCGGCGCCGCGGACTCGCCACGCGAGGCGCGAAAGTCTCGTTCGGCGACTTCGGGCTGCAGGCGTTGGAAGCGGGCTGGGTGACGGCGCGCCAGATCGAGGCGGCTCGTATCGCCATGACCCGCCACGTCAAGCGCGGCGGCAAGATCTGGATCCGCATCTTCCCGGACAAGCCCATCACCAAGAAACCGCTCGAGACCCGTATGGGTAAGGGCAAGGGTGCTCCGGAAGAGTGGGTGTGCGTGGTCAAGCCGGCCCGCATCCTCTACGAGATGGAGGGTGTGACGCGCGAGGTCGCCGAAGAGGCGTTCCGCCTGGCCGGCTCGAAGCTCTCCATCAAGACGCGTTTCGTCACGCGCTCACAGACGGAGGTCGGAGAGTAATGGCCAGCAAGAAAACGATCACCACGCTCCGCGACAAGAGTGTCGACGAGCTCCGGGCACGCGAGCGCGACCTGCGGGAGCAGCTCTTCAAGCTGCGTTTCCAGCGCGCCACCGGCCGAGTCGAGAACCCGATGAAGATGCGCCACGTCCGCCGCGAGATCGCGCAGATCGAAACGCTTCTGAATGAGCGCGCAAGCGCGTCGTAGAGAGATTCACACAATGGAAAACGAAGAAAAGAACACCGCCTCGGCCGCGCCGAGCGAAACCGCTGCGCCGAGCGAAACCGCTGCGCCGGGCGCTGCGCAGAGCGAAGCGCCTGTGCAGGACAAGCGCACCAAGGTCGGCGTGGTCGTCTCGAACAAGATGCAGAAGACCGTCGTGGTCGCGGTCGAGAACCTCGTCCGGCACGGGATGTACCAGAAGTACATCAAGCGCACGAACAAGTTCCTCGCCCACAACGAGAACACGGCCATCAACGTCGGCGATCGCGTGGTGATCGAGGAGTCCCGTCCGCTGTCCAAGCGCAAGCGTTGGAACGTACGGGAAGTCCTCGCGAAAACCAGTTAGGGAGTTACCAATGATTCAGATGGGAACGGTTCTGCAGGTTGCAGACAACACCGGCGCAAAGAAGATCGCCTGCATCAAGATGATCGGCGGATCGACGGCCGGCCAGTACGCGAGCCTCGGCGACGTCATCACGGCCTCGGTCAAGGAAGCGTCGCCGGACGGCACGGTGAAGAAGGGTGCGGTCGTCAAGGCCGTCATCGTCCGCACCGTCAAGGAGAATCGCCGCCGCGATGGCTCGTACATCAAGTTCGACGACAACGCGGCCGTTCTCATCAACGACGCGCGCGAGCCGGTCGGCACGCGTGTCTTCGGACCGGTGGCCCGCGAGCTTCGTGAGCGCAAGTTCATGAAGATCATCTCGCTGGCGCCGGAAGTCATCTAAAGGAAGCAGACATGGGACTGTACGGACGTAGCTTCAAACAGGACACGACGCGCCACAAGCCGCACCTCCGCAAGGGCGACACCGTGGTGGTTCTGTCGGGCAAGGATGCCGGCAAGCAGGGACGCGTTCTGCGCGTCAACGCCACCAAGGGCACGGCCATCGTCGAGCGCGTGAACTTCACCAAGAAGCACACGCGTCCGAACCCCGGCAAGAACGTGAAGGGCGGCATCCTCGAGCGCGAGTCACCGATCAAGGTCGACAAGCTCCAGGTCATCTGCCCGAGCTGCAACGAGGCCGCCCGCCTCGGCTCGCACCGCGACGACGAAGGCAACACCGTTCGCTTCTGCCGCAAGTGCAAGGCGAACCTGACCAAGTAACGACACGGAACATCAACCTCGGTCGTACAACGCCGACCGGGCAAAAGGACCCAAGATGTCGCCAAGACTGAAAGAGCATTACCAGAAGGAAGTCCGCAGGAAGCTGCAGGACGAGCTCGGGATCAAGAACCCGATGGCCGTTCCCAAGGTCGAGAAAGTCGTCCTGAACATGGGCATGGGCGAGGCCATCCAGAACGCCAAGCTCCTCGACACGGCCGTCGACGAGCTGGCCACGATCACCGGCCAGAAGCCGGTCGTGACCAAGGCCAAGAAGTCGATCGCGAGCTTCAAGCTTCGTGAGGGACAGTCCATCGGCACGATGGTCACCCTGCGCGGCGACAAGATGTACGAGTTTCTCGACCGTCTGATCAACATCGCGCTGCCGCGCGTCCGCGACTTCCGCGGCGTGCCGACGAAGTCGTTCGACGGACGTGGCAATTACACCCTGGGCGTTCGCGACCACCTGATCTTCCCGGAGGTCGACGCGGGCAAGGTGGACAAGGCCAGGGGCATGAACATCACGATCGTCACGACGGCGGAGACGGACGAGCATGCGCGCGTCCTGCTCCGCGAGCTCGGAATGCCGTTCGGTAAATAGAGGACCACATGGCTAAAACTTCAATGATCGTCAAGGCTGAGCGGAAACCGAAGTTCTCGGTGCGCAAGCGCAACCGCTGCAAGAAGTGCGGACGTCCGCGCGGGTTTCTGCGGAAGTTTCAGCTCTGCCGCATCTGCTTCCGTCAGCTCTCGCTCGGTGGTTACATCCCGGGCGTGACCAAGTCGAGCTGGTAGCTCGTCTCAACGACCGATATCAGGAGTCACAGAATGTCGATGACAGATCCCATCGCGGATATGCTCACCAGAATCCGCAACGGAATTCAGTCGCGCCACGATCGCGTCGAGATGCCGAGCTCGAAGCTGAAGATCGAGGTCGCGAAGATCCTCAAGTCCGAGGGTTTCGTGAGTAACTACAAAGTCGTCCCACCCGAAGACGGCAAGCCCCAGGGCTCGCTCCGCATCTATCTCAAGTACGCGGAAAATGGTGAGCCGGTCATCCACGGCATCGAGCGCGTCTCACGTCCGGGCCGACGGGTCTACCGCGGCAAGGAAGAGATCCCGAAGGTCCTCGGCGGTCTCGGCCTGGCCATCGTCTCGACCTCGAAGGGCGTGCTCTCGGGCTCCGAGGCCACGCGTACCGGCGTCGGCGGCGAAGTGCTCTGCCAGGTCTGGTAAGGAGATCGACCCATGTCTCGTATCGGAAAAAAAGAGATTTCGCTTCCCAAGGGCGTCGAAGTGAGCGAGGACGGCGGTGCCGTCGTCGTCAAAGGCCCCAAGGGCTCGCTCACCACGCCCATCATCGCCGGCATCTCCATGAACGTGGAGAACAACGTCGTGAAGTTCGAGCGGCGTGACGACGAGGGCAAGACCCGCGCCTTCCACGGCCTCATGCGCGCGCTCGTGGCGAACAACGTCAAGGGCGTGAGCGAAGGCTTCAAGCGCGAGCTCGACATCGTCGGCGTCGGTTACCGCGCCGAGGTCAAGGGCCGCGAGGTGGTGTTCCAGCTCGGCTACTCGCACCCGGTGCGCTTCCCGATCCCGGAAGGGATCGAGATCACCGTCGAAGCCAAGACCGGCCACATCACCATCACCGGCATCGACCGCCAGAAAGTCGGCCAGGTCGCCGCGGAGATCCGCAGCCTGCGCGAGCCGGACCCCTACAAGGGCAAGGGCATCAAGTACTCGGATGAAGTGATCCGCCGCAAGGCTGGTAAGGCGGCCGGGAAGTAAATAGGACCTATAAGACCAATAGGACTCATAGGACCTATCCGTCCTATCCGTTCCTATGAGTCCTATCTTAGTGCGCCGGGCATTCAACCTCGGCACAGAGGAAACCATGGACAAGGCAAGACACAGAGTCGAAGCACGCGGACGGATCCGGGAGCGGATCCGCGGCAAGGTCACGGGAACGTCGGAGCGTCCGCGCCTGGCCGTCTTCCGGAGCCTCAAGAGCATTTATGCGCAGGTGATCGACGACGCGAACGGCAAGACGATCGTCTCCGCCTCGAGTCTCGAAAAGGACGCCGGCGCGAAGGGCGCCAATGCGGCCGCGGCCAAGGCCGTCGGAGCGTTGATCGCCAAGAAGGCGAAGGATCAGGGGATTACGCGGGTCGTGTTCGACCGTGGCGGTTACCTCTATCACGGCAATATCAAGGCGCTCGCGGATGCGGCGCGTGAGAACGGACTGGAATTCTAGGAGATCACATGCAGCGTCCAATGCAGCGTCCCGGGCAGCGACAGGGTGGACCGGGCTCACAGCGCGGCGACCGCCGTCAGGAAGAACGCTCCGAGAGCGGGATGATCGACAAGGTCGTCCACATCAACCGTGTGACGAAGGTCGTCAAGGGCGGTAAGAACTTCAGCTTCAGCGCGCTCGTCGTCGTCGGTGACGGCGCGGGCCGGGTCGGTTTCGGCTCGGGCAAGGCGAAGGAAGTTCCTGCCGCCATCAAGAAGGGCATCGAGATCGCGAAGAAGAACATGATCAAGATCGCGATGTCCGGCACGACGATCCCGCACGCGATCGTCGGCCACTACGGCGCCGGCATGGTCATGCTCAAGCCCGCCTCCGACGGTACCGGCGTCATCGCCGGCGGCCCGGTGCGCGCGATCCTCGAGTCGGCCGGCATCCAGAACATCCTCACCAAGTCTCTCGGCACGGCCAACCCGCACAACGTCGTCAAGGCGACGTTCGAGGCGCTCAAGCTCCTGCGCACCGAGGAACAGTACAAAGCCCTTCGCGGCGGCAACGAGCCGGAGGGAGCGGAAGCATGAGCCGCAAGACCATCAAGATCCGCCAGATTCGCAGCGGCATCGGCTGCCCGATCGAGATGCGCGAGACCCTCAAGGCTCTCGGCCTCGGCAAGATGCACCGCGTTGCGGAGCGCGTCGACACGAAGGAAGTCCGCGGCATGATCGCCAAGATCCCGCACCTCGTCGAAGAAGTCCGGGACTAGGGAGCTCACAATGGAACTGAACAATCTGAAACCGAAAAAAGGCGCGCGCCACGCCAAGAAGCGCGTCGGCCGCGGCCCCGGATCGGGTCATGGCAAAACGTCGGGCCGTGGTGAGAAGGGACAGAAGTCCCGCGCCGGCTTCAGCCGCCAGCCCGGCTTCGAAGGCGGCCAGATGCCTCTGCACCGCCGTCTGCCGAAGCGCGGCTTCACCAACATCTTCAAGAAAGAGTACGCCGTCGTGAACCTCGCCGACCTGGAGCGTTTCGACAACGGCGCGACCGTCGACGAGGCGGCGCTCCGTCAGGCCGGACTGGTCAAGGGGCAGAACGACGGAGTCAAGGTCCTGGGTAACGGCAAGCTCTCCAAGAAGCTGGCCGTCTCGGCGACCAAGTTCTCCGCCACCGCGAAGCAGGCCATCGAGGCTGCCGGCGGCTCTGTCCAGGAGATTCAGTAACGTGCCGAACGTCGTCGATACAGTCCGCAATATCTGGGCGATCGAGGACCTCCGCAAGCGCGTGCTGTTCACGTTCGCGCTGCTCGCGGTCTATCGCCTCGGGTCGCACATTCCGACGCCAGGCGTCGACCCCGTCGCGCTCGCGGAGTTCTTCAAGGCGATGGGCGGCGGCGTCCTCGGCTTCCTGGACCTGTTCTCGGGCGGCGCGCTGTCGCGTCTGTCGGTGTTCGCGCTGGGCATCATGCCTTACATCTCGGCGTCGATCATCCTGCAGCTCCTCACCGTCGTCTGGCCGTATCTCGAGAAGCTCTCCAAAGAGGGCGAGATGGGACGGCGGAAAATCAATCAGTACACCCGCTACGGAACGATCGTCCTGGCCATCGTGCAGTCGCTCGGCGTGGCGTTCTGGCTTCGCGGCCAGGCTTCCCCGGGCGGCGCGCCGCTCGTTCCGGCGCACGTGCAGGACGCGCTGTGGGGCCTCGGCTTCCCGATCATGACCGTGCTCACGCTGACCGCCGGCACCACGTTCATCATGTGGCTCGGCGAGCAGATCACCGAGCGCGGCATCGGGAACGGCATCTCGCTGATCATCTTCGCCGGCATCGTGGTCGGCCTTCCGTCCGCGGTCATCGGCACGATCGGCGACATCCGCGTGGGTGAGCGCAGCATCTTCGCGATGCTCTTCCTCGTGGTCTTCATGGTCGCGGTGACGGCGTTCGTCGTCTTCATGGAGCGCGCGCAGCGCCGCATCCCGGTGCAGTACGCGAAGCGCGTCGTCGGCCGCAAGGTCTACGGCGGCTCGAACACGTACCTGCCACTGCGCGTCAACACCGCGGGCGTCATCCCGGTCATCTTCGCGTCGTCGATCCTCGTGATCCCGCAGACGATCGCCCAGATGATCCAGCAGCCGTGGGCCCAGGCCATCGGCCGCCAGATCGCCATGGGCGAGCCGCTGTACTACCTGCTGCAGGTCGTGGGCATCATCTTCTTCGCTTACTTCTACACGTCGATCGTCTTCAACCCGGTCGACACGGCCGACAACATGCGCAAGTACGGCGGCTTCATCCCCGGCATCCGCCCGGGCAAGAGGACGTCGGACTACATCGACCGCGTGCTGACGCGCATCACATTCGTCGGCTCGCTCTACCTCGCGGCCGTCTGCATCCTGCCGGAGTTCCTCATCTCGGGCATCCACGTCGCCCAGATCCCCTTCGGCATCGGCGCGTTCCTCGACCGCGTCCTGCCGGTGTGGGTCACGACGGGCATGGGCCTGAACTTCTACTTCGGCGGTACGTCGCTCCTGATCGTGGTCGGCGTGGCTATGGACACCATGCAGCAGATCGAGTCTCAACTCGTGATGCGCCACTACGACGGATTCATGAAGAAGGGCCGCATCCGCGGACGCAGGGGCTGATTCAGCAGTGAAGATCATTTTCATCGGCCCTCCGGGCAGCGGTAAGGGAACTCAGGCGAAGCGGCTCGCGAGCCGCTTCGCCATCCCCCACATCTCGACGGGCGACATGCTCCGGGAGGCGGTTGCCGACGGTACGCCCCTCGGCCAGCAGGCCGCGCCGATCATGGCGTCGGGCGGCCTGGTCTCGGACGATCTGATGGTGGGCATCATCAACGAGCGGATGGCCAAGCCGGATGCGGCTAAAGGCTTCATTCTGGACGGTTTCCCCCGCACGCTGGTGCAGGCCGAGAAGCTCGACGGACTGCTGTCCTCAGCATCAGGGAATGGGGAAGAGCCCTTGAGGGTTCTTCAACTGCTCGTCCCCGACGACGCCATCGTTCGCCGCATCACCATGCGACGGACGTGTGTGCAGTGCGGGGCGATCTACCATCTGGAGAACAACCCCCCGGCGAACGGTAGCGTTTGTGACCGCTGTGGCGCCGAGGTCATCGCACGGCCCGACGATACGGAAGAGGCCGTGCGCAAACGTCTGGAGTCGTTTCACCGGCAGACGATGCCGGTCGCGACGTACTACAAGTCGAAACAACTGTTGCGGGAGGTCGACGGTGTCGGTCCTCTCGATGTGGTCTTTGAACGGATCGAAAAGTCCCTGACTTAGATGCTCGATAGAATGAAGGGACCGACGCTGAAGAATCGCGACGAGATCGCGACGATGGACCGGGCCAACCGGATCGTCGTCGAGATCCTGGAGTTGATGCGGGACATGGTCAAGCCTGGCGCGACCACCGCTCAGCTCAACGCGATGGCCGAAGAGGAGCTGGCGAAGCGCGGCGCGAAATCGCCGTTCAAAGGCTACGCTCCGATGGGCCTGCCGCCCTATCCGGCGGTCGTCTGCTCGTCGGTCAATGACGTCATCGTGCACGGCATCCCCGAATCGCACGAAGCTGCAGGAAGGCGACATCCTCGGGCTCGACTTCGGGTCGATCTTCGAGGGGTTCGTGGGCGATGCGGCGATCACGGTGCCGGTGGGCAAGATCAGCGCGAATGCGCAGAGGTTGCTCGACACGACGCGGGAGTGCCTGGAGCTGGCCATCGAAGAGATGCGCCCGGGCCGGCACCTCGGCGATATCGGTGCGGCGGTGCAGGAGCACGCGGAGTCCCGCGGGTTTCACGTCATCCGCACGTTCGTCGGCCATGGCATCGGCCGCCGGATGCACGAGGAGCCTCAGGTTCACAACTTCGGGCGCCGCGGTCGCGGGCTGGAGCTGCGGGAGGGGATGGTCCTGGCGATCGAGCCGATGCTGTGTGAGATCGGATCGAAGCTGCGCTCGCGCCTGGATCGGGCGGGAGCGAACGGGATGATTCAGGATGTGAAGACGGATGCCGACGGGTGGACGGCGCGAACGGTCGATGGGGCCCTCGCCGCACACTTCGAGAACTCCATCGCGGTCACGGATAACGGACCCTGGGTTTTAGGAAAATGAGGAAAAAGAATGGTGCTGTTTGATTAGGGCGAGACGAGTTCCGCAGCGAGCAGCACCAAGGCCCGAGAAGGACGTCATGTCGAAGGAAGACGCGATTGAAGTGACCGGTACGGTCCTCGAGACGTTGCCCAACGCGATGTTTCAGGTCGAGCTGGAGAACAAGCACAAAGTTCTCGCCCACATCTCCGGAAAGATGCGGAAGCACTTCATCCGGATCCTGCCCGGCGACAAGGTTCTGGTCGAGCTCTCGCCGTACGACCTGACCCGCGGCCGCATCACCTATCGATACAAGTAGAGCTGTTCGCTCGTAGCTCTTAGCTCTTAGAAGCACGGTGCTAAGACCTGAGAGCTGACAGCGAAGAGCTAGAGCTGGGGATACACATGAAAGTTCGTTCATCAGTCAAAAGAATCTGCAGCAAGTGCAAGGTCGTCCGCCGTCAGGGCGTGATTCGGATCATCTGTGAGAATCCGAAGCACAAGCAGCGGCAGGGTTAATCAGGAGCTAACAGGCAAATGGCACGTATCGCGGGTGTGGATCTTCCACTGAACAAGCGGGTCGAAATCGGCCTGACGTACATTTTCGGCATCGGCCGCACGCGGTCGAACGACATCCTGACCCGGTCAGGCGTGGACAAGAACGTCCGCGTCAAGGACCTGAGCGAGGATGACGTTCGCAAGATCCGCCAGATCATCACCGACGAAGGAAAAGTCGAAGGCGATCTGCGCAAGGACGTCGGCCTCGACATCAAGCGGCTGATGGAGATCAACTGCTACCGCGGCATGCGCCACCGCCGCGGGCTTCCGGTGCGCGGCCAGCGGACTCACACCAACGCGCGCACGCGTAAAGGTCCGCGCAAGGGCGCGGTTGCCGGCAAGAAAAAAGCTACGAAGAAATAAGGATTCGATCAGATGGCAACTGCACGAGCACCAAAAGCGGGCGCACGTCGCGCCGGTACCAAGCGCAAGGAGCGGAAGAACGTTCCGCACGGCGTCGCCTCCATCGCGGCGACGTTCAACAACACGATCGTGGCGATCACCGATCCGATGGGCAACATCCTGTCGTGGTCGAGCGCCGGCCGCATCGGCTTCAAGGGCTCCCGCAAGGGCACCCCGTTCGCCGCGCAGGTGGCGGCTCAGAACGCCGCCCAGCTCGCGCAGGAGCACGGCATCCGCTCGGTCGACGTCAAGGTCAAGGGCCCCGGTGCCGGTCGCGAATCCGCGATCCGCGCGCTCGCAGCCTCCGGCCTCGACATCAAGTCGATCAAGGACGTCACCCCGATCCCGCACAACGGTTGCCGGCCGCCCAAGCGCCGGAGGGTCTGACAAGACAGCTGTTAGCTGGTAGCTCTTAGCTCTTAGGAGATCGCGACGATCTCGAGAGCAGGCCGGGGCGGGCCTAAGAGCTAACAGCTAAGAGCTAACAGCTAGTACGAAAGTTACGCCGTGCAGCAGCCGGCGTAGACGCAACGCATCATGGTGATGCGGGTGCGAAACAACAGGAGGCATAGTGGCACGTTACACCGACCCCGTCTGCAGGCTCTGCCGGCGTGAGGGCATGAAGCTGTTTCTCAAAGGCGATCGTTGCTTCAAGGACAAGTGCGCCATCGAGCGCCGCAACTACGCGCCCGGCCAGCATGGCCGTCGCCGTTCCAAGGTGCTGGGCTACGGCGTCCAGCTTCGTGAAAAGCAGAAGGTCAAGCGCATTTACGGTCTGCTGGAGAGCCAGTTCCGGCTCTATTTCCAGCGTGCCGCGAAGCGCACCGGCGTCACGGGCGACAACCTGCTCCGCCAGCTCGAGATCCGGCTGGACAATGTGGTGTACTCGCTGGGCTTCTCCTCCTCCCGTGCCCAGGGGCGCCAGCTCGTGCGTCACGGCCACATCGAGGTGAACGGTCGCAAGATCAACGTCCCCTCGTACCAGGTACGCAAGGGCGACGTGATCCAGGTGCGCGAGAAGAGCCGCAAGAACGATCAGATCCGTCAGGCCGTCGAAACGGCAGCGGGCCGCGGCGTTCCGGCGTGGCTCCAGCTCGAGCCGGATCAGTTCCGCGGTTCGGTCACGGATCTTCCGAAGCGCGAAGACATCCGTCTCCCGATCCAGGAACAGCTCATCGTCGAGCTCTACTCGAAGTAATCCCAAATTGACGATGCTGCGGACGACGCCTGGGCGCGTCCGCGGCGTCGTCCTTTCGCGAGGAGGCCGCTCCCATGATGTGGTCAGATTTTCAGAAACCCAAAAAGCTCGATTACGATCCAGAGACACTCACTCCGAACTACGGGCGTTTCACTGCCCAGCCTTTCGAGCGCGGCTTCGGAACGACCATCGGTAACGCGCTCCGCCGCGTCCTGCTCTCCTCGATCGAGGGTGCGGCCATCACGGCCGTCCGCGTCGAGGGCGTCCTGCACGAGTTCTCCTCGCTGCAGGGTGTGGTGGAGGACATGACGGACGTCGTGCTCAACCTCAAGCAGATCCCGTTCAAGCTCCACGGCTCGGGACCGAAGACCCTTTACCTCGAGAAGAAGGGGCCGGGCGTCGTCACGGCCGCCGACTTCGAGCAGGATCCGGACATCGAGATCCTCGACTCCACCGCGCACGTCGCGACGCTGTCGAAGGAAGGCTCGCTCAAGCTCGAGGCCCGTCTCAAGAAGGGCCGTGGCTACGTCGTCGCCGACCGCAACGCCGATACGGATCTCCCGCTCGGGTACATCCCGGTCGACTCGATCCACTCGCCCGTCCGCCGCGTGAACTATCACGTCGAGGGCGCGCGCGTCGGCCAGATGACCGACTACGATAAGCTCATCCTCGAGGTGTGGACCAACGGCGCAGTCTCGCCGCAGGAAGCCATCAGCCTCGCGGCCGAGCTGCTCGGCGATCACCTGCGCATCTTCAGCGCGTTCGAAACGCGCGCCGAAGAGCGTGAGGAGGCCGCGGCGCCGGAAGTCGATCCGCGTCTGGCGGAGATGCTCGCCAAGCCGATCGAGGAGCTCGACCTCTCGGTCCGCTCCGCGAACTGCCTCAAGAACGCCAACATCCGCACTCTCGGCGATCTCGTGCAGCGCACGGAGCGCGAGATGCTCTCCACGAAGAACTTCGGCCGGAAGTCGCTCGACGAGATCAAAGACGTTCTCGGCAGCCTCGGCCTCTCGTTCGGCATGACTCGCGTCCCGGTCGGCTCCCGTGCCGACATGCGCGAGTAACGTAAGGCGGGCTTCAGCCCGCCCATCGAGGAGATTTCATGAGACACGGATACTCACATCGCAAGCTGGGACGCACGAGCAGTCACCGTAACGCTCTGTTCCGCAACCAGCTCGCCTCGATGATCCAGAGCGAGCGCATCGTTACGACGCTGCCGAAAGCGAAGGAGCTGCGCCCGCTGATCGAGAAGCTGATCACCCTGGCGAGGACCGACAGCGTCCACGCGCGCCGTCAGGCCTTCCGCCTGGTGCCGGACGACGCCCTGATCGCCAAGCTGTTCAACACCATCGGCCCGCGCTTCTCCACCCGCCCGGGCGGCTACACGCGCATCCTGAAGCTGGGCGCGCGCCGCGGCGACGCCGCGGAAATGGCGATCCTCGAGCTCGTCGAGCGCACCGAGGGCGAGGACAAGCCGGAGACGCCGGCCAAGGGCGGCGCCAAGAAGGCTGCAGCCAAGCCGAAGGCCAAGGCCGACGAACCGGGCGAGGACAAGCCGAAGAAAAAGGCCGCTCCGAAAGCAGAAGCCGACGGGGACAAGCCGAAGAAAAAGCCCGCCCCCAAGAAGAAAAAAGAAGAGTAAGTTCTTTAGCAAACGCCCGCCGCAAGGCGGGCGTTTTACGTAGGGCGTGGCTTCAGCCCGCCCCCCCCCCGGGGGAGGCGGGCTGAAGCCACGCCCTACATTTGTCTTACCACGTCCCCTTCGCCCGCGTGATCGTCATGTCCCCGTCCTGCGTGGGGAAGGCCGTTGCCGCGTTGCGCTTCGCGATCAGCGGCGTCGCCGGAATCCCGAACGTCAGATCGCTCCCGACCGCCTCCACCCGCCCGCGCGCCCGGCATTCCACGACCATCTCGGTCACTCCGTTTGCCACCGCGCGACGCCACTCGTCGCGCCGGGACTCTTGGAATCGCGCCGGCCGGGGTGGGGGAGTGACCCCGTTGACACGCAACACCGTCACGTCCCCTTTGAGCAGGAGCGTGAGGCGGTTCGCACCGCGCGAGGAGCGGACGCGTACGACGAGCTGCTCGCCGTTGCGCGTCGCCGACATCTCCACCCGCGGCGCGATGCTCTGCGCGGGCGTGAACCACCCGTCGCCGCGCAACGGATCCTGGTACGGCTGGAGCTCCGGTGAGATCCGCACCGGTGTGATCCATCGCGGCGAGCCATCGTCCACGTGCGAGACCGAGATCCTCCGCGGCCGCTCGCTCGTGTACGCCGGCTGGAACATCGCACCGATCGCGCAGAGAATCGCCAGCACCGCCACGGCGATGGCGCCGCGCAGACTGGCGAACAGCGGCGCGAACAGCGTCGCCAGTCCGCCGAGGGAGACTGCAATCGCCATCATCATCGGTCCGCCGAGGGTGTCGTAGAGCGCCAGCGTGCCCGGGAGCATCAGCATGGCGGCGACCGACGACGCGATCGCGCACGTCGCCGTCTCCCGCGCCCCGGCGACCGCGCAGAGCGCCATCACCACCGCGGGCACGACGAACAGGAACGCCGCGCCGGGGATCGTCAGCGCCAGCGCGATCCCGATCATGTGCCACACGATCCCTGTGCCGTACAGCATCGCCAGCGGCTGCGCGCGCCGGCGGAACAGCGCCGCCGCCAGCAGCGCGGCCGCGATGCCGATCAGCCACATCGCCGCGATGGAGAGCTCCGGCCGCGCCACGAAGCTCAGTCCCTCGCTGCGCAATCGCGCCAGCCAGCTCACGCCAAAGCCAAGAAGCGCCGCGAAAAGCACCGCGGCGAACGCGGTGAGCACGCCGAACGTCATCTCCCTGGGCGGCGTCTTCCGCGCGCCGATCACCAGCAGGAGCAGGCCGGCCACCGCGATCCACAGCGTCCACTCCTGCGGCCACCACACGAGATAGAACCCGAGCACGTCGAAATACGTCGCGTCCGTATGGCTCCGCGCGCCGAGGTCCGCGTTTGCGAGCGCGCGCACCGAGCCGAGAGCGTTGTCGCCGTGATGCTGCAGCGTCCGCAGACTCGCGTGCGCCACGTCGTCGTACGGCGTGTGGTACCAGTTCACCCCGCGGATCGCCGCGAAGTTGACCGCCGCCTTCCCCGCGCGCTTGAAGATCGTGACGTCGGTGTCGTTCGGCAGGAGGTTGTAGATCGCGTAGAACAGCGACGTCGCCTGCGGCCGTTCCAGCGTCTTCGCCAGGTGCCGGATCAGCCAGCGATTCCCCGGGCTGGTCTCGAACAGGTTGCTCGTTCCGTGCGTCCCGCGCATCTCGACGTTGATCACGGCCGCGACTTCGGACGCCAGCTTCTCGTCCGCGACGAACGCTTCCGCGCCGAGGAGGCCGGCTTCCTCGCCGTCGGTGATGAGCAGGGCCACGGGATTGCGGAACCGTTCTCCGCGGAGGAGCCGCGCACTCTCGAGCAGCGTCGCGACGCCCATGCCGTCGTCCGACGCGCCCGGTCCCGCGCCGACGGAGTCGTAGTGCGCCGCCAGCAGCACGACGTCTTCGCGCCGCGCGCCTGGCTGCCGCGCGAGGATGTTCTCCACCATCCCGCACGACGCCGACGCGTTGCACGCGAAGCGGCGCTGGATCTCGACGTCGTACTGCATCGCCCGGAGCCGCGCGACGATCCGGTCGCGCACGCGGGCATTCGCCGGCGTGCCCATCGGATGAGGAACGTTCTCCGCGAGCAGCTCCCGCAGCACGTCCATGGCGCGAACCGCGGAGAACCCGGCCGCGGAGGCCGGCTTCGGCTCCGGCCCCTGCGCGCGCCACACCGCGAGCGCAAGGATCAACAGCAGTGGAAGAAAGACGGCGGCAGCGCGGCGCATGGGTCCGCCGATTGTAGGACCTCTGCAACCCTGCGGCGCCGGGTCCGTAGTCAGCTTCGGAGGATCCCCCATGATGACGCGCAAGCTGTTTCTGACCGCCCTGACCTTCATCGTCGCCACCGCAGTCTCCGGCGCCACGCGCACGGAGACGATCGACCGCACCTTCAACGTGAAGCCCGGCGCGACCGTGAAGCTCACGAACGTCAACGGCGGCATCACCGTCTCGGCCTGGGACCACCCGCAGGTCAAGGTCGTCGCGGTGAAGAAAGTCGAAGCCGACAGCGACGACATTCAGGAAGCGATGAAGGCCCTCCGGGTCGACCTCCAGCCGCAGAACGGCGGCCTGGTCATCGACACGCACTACCCGAAAGAGAACGACGGCCCCGGCGCGCTCTTCGACTGGCTCCTCGGCGACCACGTCCAGGCGCAGGTGACGTACGAGCTGATGGTGCCGCGCTCGATGAACGTCGAGGTGTCCAACACCAACGGCGCCATTCACCTGAGCGACGTCTCCGGCACGCACGAGCTGGACACGACCAACGGCAAGATCGAAGTCGCCCGCTGCGCCGGCTCGCTGGACGCCTCGACGACCAACGGCTCCATCCACGCCGAGCTCAGGAAAGTGAACAAAGGGCAGCCCCTCCGCTTCGAGACCACCAACGGCCGCATCGACGTGCAACTGCCATCCGACCTCGCCGTCGACCTCGACGCGAGCACGACCAACGGCGAGATCGACTCCGACCTCCCGGTCTCCACCACGCGCACCAGCCGCAACTCCCTCCGCGGCTCGATCAACGGCGGCGGAACGTCGTTAAGGATGCGGACCACCAACGGCGGGATCGCGATCCGGACCAAATAGGGCGGGGCTACACTGTCGGCATGCGCGCCGCCATCCTCACCGCTCTCATGAACTTCACGCCGGCGGCCCCGGTCGACATCTTTCGCTTTCTCCGCGTCCCCGCGATCGTATGGACGATCCGTGCGAAGCGCGCGCACACGTGCTCGGCGCCGGCCTGCCGGCGGCGCTGTCGCCTGCTACGCAGGCTGCATTGATGCGCGCGCCGCCATTCCCCCGGCTGAAGCCGGGGTCTATTATCTATAGCCCGCTACGCGGGCAAGAGCTGCCGCCGTAGGCGGCTCTAGACAATAGACCCCGGCTTCAGCCGGAGGGAACGGCGCGGACGACGGAAACGAGCCCGCGTAGCGGGCGACAGAATTACGCCTGCTCGAAGTACCGCCGCCGCTCCCAGTCCGTGACCACCGCGTCGAACTTCCGCTGCTCGGTCCGGAAGAAGTGCAGGTAGTGCTCGACCACGTCCTCGCCCAAGGCCTCGCGCGCGAACGTGCTCTTGTCCAGCTCCGCGATCGCCTCCGGCAGATGGTGCGGCACCTGCGGCAGGTTCAGCGCGCCGTAGACGTCCCCCTCGAACGCCGGCGGCGGCTCGGTCTTCTTCTCGATGCCGTCCAGCCCCGCGGCCAGCGTCGCGGCGAACGCGAGATACGGATTTGCATCCGCCCCGGCCGTGCGGCACTCGATGCGCAGTGACGACCCGTGCCCGACGATCCGGAAACCCGCGGTGCGGTTGTCGTAGCTCCACGCGATTCCCGTCGGCGCAAATGATCCGGGGACATACCGCTTGTACGACGACGGGTACGGCGCATAGAACGGGAACAGCTCGCGGATGTGCGCCATCCAGCCGCCCAGGAACCAGCGGAAGATGGGGGAGCACTGGATGGGGCCGAGGTGCTCATCACCCTTGAACAGGGGCTGCCCCTCCGCGTTCCAGAGACTCATGTGAATGTGGCAGCTCGAGCCCGCGTACCGCTCGTCCCACTTCGCCATGAACGTGATCGCGTGGCCGCTCGCCCACGCGATCTCCTTCGCCGCGTGCTTGTAGATCGTGTGGCGGTCCGCCATCTCCAGCAGGTCCGCGTACCGCAGGCCGATCTCCTGCTGCCCCGGTCCCCATTCGCCCTTCGACGACTCCACCGGAACGCCCGACCGCTCCAGGTGCCGGCGGATCGCGCCGATCAGGTGCTCCTCCTTCGTCCCCTGGAAGATGTGGTAATCCTCGATCAGGCGCCCGATCGGCTCCAGGTTCACGAAGCTCTTCTTCGCCACGTCCTCGTATGAGTCCTTGAACACGTACAGCTCCAGCTCCGACGCGCCCATCGCCGTGTAGCCGCGCTCCGCCGCGCGCGCCAGCTGCTTGCGCAGGATGCCCCGCGGCGCATACGGCACCAGCGCGTCCGACTCCTCCTCGTACACGTCGCACAGCACCAGCGCTGTCTTCTCCTGCCACGACGCCACGCGCATCGTCGAGAAGTCCGGCACCGGCCGGAAGTCGCCGTACCCCTTCGCCCAGCTCGTGAACTGGTAGCCCGGCACCGGGTCCATGTCCATGTCGCACGCGAGCAGGTAATCGCACGCGTGGATCGCGCTCTCCTCGAGGAAAAACTTCGCCACGATCCGCTTGCCGACCAGCCGTCCGTACATGTCCGGAAACACGACCAGCACCGTGTCGATCTCGTCGTTCGCGACGAGCCGTTTCAACTCTTCTACGTCGATTCGTCCCTGCATGATTACGCGCTCACGTCGATATAAACCGTCTTCCACTCGGTGTAATGGTCGAGCGCCTGCAGCCCCAGCTCGCGCCCGAGGCCGCTGCGTTTGACGCCGCCGAAAGGGGCTTCCAGGTGCACGCTGCTGCCGGAGTTGATCGAGAGATTGCCCGTCTCGATCGCCCGCGCCACGCGCAGCGCGCGGCCGATGTCGCGCGTCCAGATCGAGCCGGAGAGGCCGTACAGCGAGTCGTTCGCCAGCGCGATCGCTTCCGCCTCGTCGCGGAACGGCATCACCGCGACCACCGGCCCGAAGATCTCCTCGCGCACGATGGTCATGTCCGGCTTCGCGTCGAGGAACACCGCCGGCTCCAGGTACGACCCCCGCTCGCTCGCGCCGCCTCCGCACGCCAGCGTCGCCCCCTCGGACTTTCCCGTCTCGATGTACTGCATCACCCGCTCGCGATGCGCCGTCGTCACCAGCGGCCCCATCTCCGTTTCGTCGTTCAGCGGATCGCCGACGTTCGTCGCTCCGAACTTCTCGACGAGCGCTTTCGAGAAACGGTCATAGATCGACTGCTGCACCAGGATGCGCGACCGCGCGCAGCAGTCCTGCCCGGCGTTCCCCAGCGAGCTCGAAGACGGCGGAGTCGACGGCTTTGTCGAAGTCCGCGTCCTCGAAGATCACGTTCGGCGACTTGCCGCCCAGCTCCAGCGACACGCGCTTGATGTCGTCCGCGGCCAGGCGCATCACGTTCATCCCGACTTCCGTCGATCCCGTGAACGCGACCTTGCGGACCAGCGGATGCTTCACCAGCGCCTCGCCGATCACCGACCCGGACCCGGTGACGACGCTGAACACCCCCTCGGGGAATCCCGCTTCGAGCGCGAGCTCCACGAGGCGCACCGCCGTCAGCGGCGTCTGTTCCGCGGGCTTGAGCACGACCGTGTTGCCCATCGCCAGCGCGGGTGCGCTCTTCCACGACGTGATGGCGATCGGGAAGTTCCACGGGACGATGATTCCGCACACGCCGACCGGCTCGCGGAACGACATCAGCACGCCCGGCGCCGCGCCGGGGATGGTCTGGCCGCCGACCTTGTTCGTCGCGCCGGCGTAGTACTCGAACACGTTCGCCGCGAGGCCGACCTCATCGCGGGAGTCGCGGATCGGTTTGCCCACGTTGCGCGACTCTAGCCGCGCCAGCTCGTCCGCGTTCTCGCGGATCAGCGCGGCGAAGCGGTTCAGGAGCTGCCCGCGCTTGCGTGTGTTGATCCGCTTCCATTCGCCCGTGAAGGCGCGATGCGCGGCGCGCACCGCGCGATCGAGATCGTGCGCCGTCGCTCGCGGGACTTCGGTGAAAGGCTCGCCCGTCGCGGGCTCGATGAGTGTCGTTGTCATGTCAGTCAGGAGCAGGCATTTCCGACGCCGGCTCGCCCTGCATCGTATGCCAGCCGATTGCCACCAGCACGATCACCGCTCCGGCGATGGCGAAGACCGACGGTCTTTCGCCCAGAAACAGGAGCACCCAGATCGGGTTCGCCACCGGCTCCAGCATCCCCGTCAGCGATGCCTGCGTGGCCGTCACGTACTGCAGACCCTTCACGAAGAACGCGTACGCGATACCGATCTGGAAGACGCCCAGGAAGAGCAGCGCGAGGAACGACTTCATCGTCAGGGCGAGGTCGTGCATCACGAACGGGAACAGCGCGATCGCGAGGACGACGTTCCCCCACGTGACAGCCGCGCGCGACGCGTGATGCTCGCGGCGCAGCGCCAGGATCATCGTCGCGAAGAAGATGCTCGACACCAGCGCCATGGCGTTGCCCGACATCCCCCGCGCCTCGAACTTGCCGACGAAGAACAGCGCCATGCCCGCCATCGCCACGACGATGGCGATCACGTCGCGGCGCTGCATCTTCTCGTGCAGCACGAGCGGGGCGAGGATCAGTACCCACACCACGCCCGCGTACTGCAGGAAGATCGCGTTTGCCGCGGTGGTGAGCTTCGTGGCCACGACGAAGAACGTCAGGCACGCGCCGTAGCTGACGATCGCGACCAGAAACGAGGGCGTCGGCTTCACGCGCACGTGCCGCGGGAAAACCAGAAACAGCGTGATGGCCGCGAACACCGACCGGTAGAACGAGACCTTCAGCGCGGAATCCTCGACTCCCTTGATGCCGATGCCGCCCGTCGACCAGAGCAGCGCGGCGGCGACGATGAAGAGGATGCCGGTCCGGCGCGAATTCACGCGCGGAGTCTAACGCCCAACCGCCAACTCAGTTCGCGATGTACGCCCCTCGCTCCATCCGCGACCGGATATCGCTCTCCGCCGGCGTGCACGGCAACGGATCCTCGGGTGGCGGCACCACCAGGGCGCACTCGCGCACGAGCTCCGCGAGGGTGTCGACCTCCAGCGGCTTGTTCAGCACCGCGGAGATGATGTCCGGGTCGAGGAACTCGTCGTTGCGCGCGTCGCGGACGGCGAGCACGAACGAAGTCGCCTCGGAGCGTTCGTCGCGGAAGCGGGCGAGGAATGAGCCTGCCCGCGGTACGTCCATGTCGATCACGATCAGCGCGTAGTCGCAGGTCGTGACTCTCTGCCAGGCGTCTTCGGCCGAGGCGGCGGTGTCGACGCCGATCGGCTGGTGGCGGAGGATGGTGAAGAGCATGGCGCGCAGAGCGTCATTGCTCTCGACGATCAGGACTCTCGGTTCAGTCATGCGTCTTCCGCATCTCAAAAGACGTGCCTAATTCGGGCTCGACAGTTCGACTGTCCCGGGCGGCGGCTGTTGGGCTTCTGCCGATAGATAGCCGGTGACGATGTCGACCAGCAACTCGATATCGAACGGCTTGTGGACCGTGCCGATCACCAGGTCCGCTGCGACGTCCGGCGGGATCATGCGGGTGTCGAGCCCCGCGGTGAGGACCAGAACGCGCGGCCGGGTCATGATCGACTGCCGGGAGAGATGGTCGAGCAGTTCATAGCCGCTCATGCGCGGCATCATGAGGTCCAGCACGATCATCGCGTACGTGTTCGCGCCGAGCAGTTCCAGCGCTTCGACACCGTTCCGTGCCCCGTCCACCCGGAGCCCTCGGCGTCGAAGAACCGTGTGAAGCAGCGCGCGGATCGCATCGTCGTCATCGACGACCAGAATTCGTTGGTTGGAAGTCATGCCTGCCCGCCCTGCCCCCACCCACAGTGGCACGGCGAGTTATTTAGTAGAGCAATAGTCGCGCCGCACTCCGAACTACTTCACCAGTTTCGACACCGCGCGGAACTCCTCCGTCCCGGCCGCCACCAGCATCTCGAACAGCGCCATCTCCGTCGAGCTGAGCTTCGCTCCCTCGGACACCAGTCGCTGCAGCGCGATGTCCCGGTTGCGCGCCGTGCGCGACGATACGGCGTCCGCGGCGATCCACACGTTCCATCTCGCGCCGAGGAGATCGAGCGCGGTCTGGTAGACGCACACGTGCGCCTCCACGCCCGCGATCAACGCCTGCCGCCGGTCCAAGGCCGCGAACGCACCGCAACCGGACGCGGAGAAACAATCCTTCTCGACCGGCCGGTAGCCGCCCGTCTCCTCGAGCGCCACGCGCAGAGGCTCGACCGTCGCGCCGAGTCCCTTCACGTACTGCTCCGTGACGATCACCGGCACGCCGAGCACGTGAGCGCCGCGGATGAGCCGCTCGACGTTACGCTCGACCTCGAGCCGCTCGTGGATGACCGGCATCAGCCGCTCCTGCACGTCGATCACGACAAGGACGGCGTCATTCCGGTCGAGGCGCACGCGCGCAGTCTAATGCGACTCCGCGAACTTCTTCAGGCCCTCCAGCATCATCCGCCAGTTCTTCTCCGAGTGCTCCTGCTCCTCCTCGGTCGCGTTGTTGTCCTGCGACAACACCACCTCGGTCGCTCCACCGCGATCCGACAGCTCCACGGTCACGGTGTGGTAGTTCTCCGGCGTATCCGGCAGTCCCGTGAGCGGACTGAAGTGCGTGTACTGCAGCACCCGCGGCGCGTCGATTTTCCTGATCACGCCCTTGTCCTCGTACGCCTTCCCCTGCCATTCGCCCTGCCACGTGATGGCGCCGCCTTCCTTCCAATTCGAGGAGACGTTCGTGCCGAACATGTACTCCTTGATCGAAGCCGGAGTGACGAGCGCGTCCCACACCTTGGCGGCGGGTGCGTCGATCGTCATCGAAGCCTTCGCGATGCGATCGCTCATTGGCCGTCTCCGGCGAGTGCGTGGATGTTCCCGTCCGGGTCCTTGAACCACGCCACCTTCTGGCCGCCCGCGATGTGGATGTCGCCCTCGCGCGTTGTATCCGGCAGGTCGTCGTAGTGCTCGAACGTCACACCCTTCGCCTTGAGCTCGTTCGCGATGCCTTCGACGTCGTCGACCAGCCACGTGACCGCGGTTGCCTGATTCGTCCCCGCGTACTGCGACGGATAGACGAAGATCCGCGCCTTCGCCGTCTGGTATGACGCCGTCCCTTCTTCCTGATCCTGGGAAAGGTGGAGCCCGAGAGTGCCTTCGTAGAACTTCTTCGCCGCGTCGAGGTCCCGCACGGCAATCGTGACGACCGCGTCTTTATCTCCCAACGACATACTGTCCTCCTGGGGGAGAGGACGCGCACATGTCATGCCCGGTCACACCACCCGGTGCAGCGGCTCTTTCCCGCGGAGGAACAGCAGCACGTTCGTCGCCGCGATCCGCGCCATCGCGTTCCGCGCCTCCTCCGTTGCCGAGCCGATGTGGGGGAGGATCACCACGTTCTTCATTCCCAGCAGCCGCGGATTCACCTCGGGCTCGAATTCGTAGACGTCCAGTCCGGCGCCGCGCAGGTGGGCGCTCTCCAGCGCGTCGCAGAGCGCGTTCTCGTCGACCAGCGCGCCGCGCGCGGTGTTGATCACGTACGAGCCCGGCTTCATCCGCGCCAGCGTCGTTGCGTTCAGGATGTGGTGCGTCTCCCGCGTGAGAGGCGCGTGGATGGAGACGATGTCACTCGTCGCCAGCAGCTCGTCCAGCGGCTCCCCCCGCCGTACGCCGAGAATTTCCATCCCGAACGCCCGCGCGCGCGTCGCCACCGCGCTCCCGATCCGCCCCATCCCGATGATGCCCAGCCGCTTGCCTTGGAGCGACGCGCCGAGGAGCTTGAGCGGCTCCCACTCGCAGCGCCGCTGCGTGCGGATCTCGTGATCTCCCTCCACGATCCGCCGCGTCACCGCCAGGATCAGCGCCAGCGTCAGGTCCGCCGTCGCCTCCGTCAGCACCCCCGGCGTGTTCGTCACCACCACTCCCAGCTCGCGCGCCGCGTCGACGTCGACGTTGTTGTACCCCACCGCGAAATTCGACACACACCGCAGATTCGGATTCGCCTCCAGCACCCGGCGCGTGACCGGATCCTGCAGCAGCGTGATCGCCGCATCCGCCTCCGCAAGGATCGTGATCAGGTCCTCCTCGGACCGCCCATGCTCCGTCGGATGCGCGATCACGTCGAAGTGCGGCGCCAGCAGCTCCGTCGCGATGGCCGGAAACTCCGCTGTGAGGACGACCGTGAACTTCACGCCCCAAGCTTATCGTCTGCCGGCGCGTCCTGCTTCCCCCACCACCAATCGGACACCACGACCGCCAGGAGAGCCAGGAGCAGCGCCACGCTGTACTCGACCCCATTGCGCCCGCCGCCCACCACGAACCACCCCTCGCGCGCATGCACCATCGCGATCCCGGCCAGCAACTCCACCGCGAACCACAACACCAGCGCCCGAACGAACATCCCCGCCGCGAGCAGCGGAGCTCCCACGATCTCCACCGCCGTGAGCAACGCCGCCACCCAGAACCCCAGCGGAATCCCCTGCCCGGTCAGGAACTCGCCGAACGGAGCGACGCCGCCTGCGACCACCCGGAACACCCCGTGAACGAACAACAACGCCGCCACGCCGATGCGCAGCAGCCGCACACCGGGATCACGAGAGCTCGACCTCAACGCGAGAAACCGCATCTGCACCTCCAAGGGGAACCGTGTACTTCACGCCTTCTTCTCGCGTCCGAGGATCCATCCCAGCACGAACAGAAACCCGCCCAGCGCCAGCAACTTGACCTCGGTCTGAATGTCCCCCTTGCCGAGCCCGTAGATCAGGCCGATCGGCAAAATGATCATTGCGGAGAGCTGCATGAGGCGGGCGAGAAGGGGAGTCATTTGTTCAGAGCTCATCCTACCGCGAGGTCCGAGCCGCATGCTTGCAACCCCGGGGTCCACGAATTAACATGGCCACGGGAGTTCCCATGGCCATGTTAATTCGCATGGCCATGATAGGACTAGGAGAGAAGGGAATGAAGCGCCTTGCCTGGTCGAGCCGGACTGCCGACGTGGAACGACAGGTGCTCGACATCTTCCGGGAAGCCGGTTGGTCGGTGGAGCCTAACGACGCCGGCGATTTCGTCGCTCGTCGCCCCAGGCACACGTACGTCATCCAGATCAAGTCTGCTGCTGAAGGCCGTGCCGATCGTCTCATTCCGCTGCTCGCGCAGGCGATCCTCGAGGTCCGTGAGGCGGCCCGAAAGTCTCGCCGCAAAGCCACCCCTCTCGCGATCGTCGTAGCACGCCGGCTGGCACCGCGCACACTGGACCAACTCTCCGGGTTTGCGCGCGTCCATGCACCGGATGTCGCATTCGGCGCCATCGATGCGCGCGGCCTACACTACTTCTCCGGTCCCGGGCTGGAATCATTCAACGTCCGTGTCGAAGAGGCGAGCTCTCGCGAGTTGAGCGTCGATCCCAAAGTCGACCTGTTCTCAGACCTGAACCAATGGTTGATCAAGGTTCTGCTCGCCCCCCATCTTCAGGATCCGATGCGGCTCAATGCGCCGCTCGGGGACTATCGTAACGCCACGCAACTTGCGGCCGGTGCAGGAGTATCCGTCATGACGGCGTTCCGCTTCCTCCGCGCCTTGGCGACCGAGGGGTTTCTCGAGGAACACAAAACTCCGATTCGGTTGATCCGCCTCGAGGAGCTCCTGCGCCGCTGGCAGGCGGCAGCGGTTCGGACGGTCGCTGAGATCAACGCGCGCTGGATTTTCCCCGGCGAAAAGTTGCTTCGGCTCAAACGCACCGAGGCTCAGGGTGACCGCGCGTGTATCGCACTGTTTGCCGCTGCTGAAGCGCTGGGGCTCGGATTCGTTCATGGAGCAGTGACCCACATCTACGTCCCGGAACTAGGCGTGGCGGATCTTCGGAAGCTGGGCCTCATCCGGGCGCAACAGGGCCAGATGTTCGATGTCGTGCTTCGGTCGCCCTCGACGCGAGAATCGGTCTTTCGCGGCGCCGTCGAGATCGATGGTCTGTGTTCGTGTGATGTTTTTCAGGTGTGGCTCGACGTCGCCGCTCACCCCTCACGCGGGGCCGAACAGGCGGAACTGATCCACAGAAAAGTGCTGAAACCGATGATCGAACGGACACGCGATGTCGGGCGATGAGACTCTGGAGCCTTTCGCGCGATTGATCGAGGCGCTCCGCCCCTTTCTGGACCGGCTCGTGATCGTCGGCGGCTGGGCCCCCCGCCTCTACCGCTATCGTCCTGACGCTTTGATTCCGCCCTACTTGCCGCTGTTTACACGTGACGCCGACGTCGCGATTCCTTCCAATGTCGTCTTGCCCCAAAGCATTCGTGAGCAGCTCCTCGCGAACGGGTTCAACGAAGAGCTCCGTGGCGAGGACCGTCCACCGATCACTTACTACCACCTTGGGGCGGAGTCGTCCGGGTTCTACGCGGAGTTCCTTACTCCACTGATCGGCGGGGGAGGGCGGCCCGGGAAAACGTCTCAGGATACGGTGGAAGTCGGCGGCGTGGTCGCTCAGAAGCTGCGCTATCTCGACATCCTGATGATCGAACCGTGGCAAGTCACGCCCGACGAGCTCTCCCTGGACGGTCGTACTGACATTACAGTGCCGAACGCGGTCTGCTACATCGCGCAGAAGCTGCTCATCCGGAAGAAGCGAACCCCAAGAGATCGAGCGAAGGACGCCCTCTACGTCCACGACACGATCGAGCTGTTCGGTGCGTCCCTCGATGAGCTACAGGAGCTCTGGCAGACGATCCGGCCTCGCTTGTCCGGTCGAATTGCTGCCGACGTGGATCGGTTGGCGAGCGACCAAGGACACGCGGTGATCGATGCGCTTCGTGATGCAGTAGACGTGGCGGCAAAAGCAGGTCGCGGGCTCACCTTCGAGACGATTCAGGCGGTGTACGACGAGGGATTGAGCAGGATTTTCGGCCGCCACGATTAACACTGGCGACCCCATCCCGTGCGCATAACCAGAACCCTCTGCGCGAGGCGAGACGCCGACGGTCCATTCCCTCGAAACTCCGTCCCCCTCCGTGATCTCTGTGGCTCCGTGGTGAACACCCACGTCATTCGCACTCACTTCGCGACGATCGTCAGCAAATCATCCTCGAACAACGGCGACTGCGTCCTTTCCACGATCCTTCCCAGTTCCTCATCCCCGCGGTAGTAGATGAACGTAGCCACCTTCTCCACGTGCTTCCCCGCGATCAACTCCGCGGGCTGCTGCTTGGACCGGTCCAACGCCACGAACCGGACCGGCAGTTCCACGCCGTACTGCGCGCGCAAATCGTCGAGGATGCGCAGGAACTTGGGCACTTCGCGCTGGGAGTCGGAGCACCACGTGCCCATGTAGACCTCGACGTGGTCGCCGTCGTGGATGTAGGGCTTCATCATCTCCAGCACGGTGCCGTCGGGGGTGTAGTCGGTCTTGCGTTGCGCGTAGTCGGGGACGCGCGACAACAGGCGGTCGGCGGTCGTGGGGCCGACTTCGAGGGGGAGGGAGACGTTGGAGATGCTGATGTCGGCGACGGGTGGGTGCTCGTCGATGGTGATGGTCACGACGCGGTCGCCGCGCTCGGTCTGGTCCACGACGCCGCTCATGCCGTCGTACACGCGGCCGAAGATGGTGTAGCCGCCGTCGAGGTGGGGCTGGGGGGAGTGGGTGATGAAGAACTGGGAGCCGCCGGTGTCGGGTCCGGAGAGCGCCATGCCGACGGCGCCGCGGGTGTATTTCTGGAGGTTGATCTCGTCGCGGATGGCGTAGCCGGGGCCGCCGTTCATGTCGTTGCGGGGGTCGCCGCCCTGGATGACGAAGTTCGGCACGACGCGCATGAAGGACGTGTTGTCGAAGTACTTCTTCTTCGCGAGTTGGGCGAAGTTCCAGGCGGTGACGGGCGCCTCCTGTGAGAGGAGGGCGAGCTCGATGTTGCCGCGGGTCATGTGGATGGTGGCGGTGTGCGGCTCGCGGGACCAGCGCACGATCTCGGCGTACTCCTCGGGCGTGCGGGTCACGGTCAGCGGGGTGTACGCCGCGGCCTTCACCGCCTCGGCCGCCACACGGCGGACGACGGGGTCGGGATCGGCGACGAGCGGCTGGAGGGAGGCGGGGTCGGACTTGGCGATGACGGCGATCGCGGCGAGGCGGGCGTCGTTCATCGGGGAGGTGCGCTCGCTCTCGATGGCGTCGCGCAGGGTCTGCAGCGGGACGTCCTTCGTGAAGCCGAAGCGTTCGTAGGCGCTCGCGCGGACGATCACGTCGGCGTCGGTCAAAGCGCCGCGGATGATCTCGAGCTCCGCGTCCGCGCCGGTCTCGGGGATGTTCGTCTGGACGTTCGCTCGCACGAGCGGATCGGTGTGCGTCGCGTACTGCTTCCGCAGCGCGACGCCGAGCGGCATCGCCGTCGTCGCTTCGAGCACGCGCACGATCTGCCACGGCGTGAGCTCCGTCAACACCTCCGACGCCTCACTCCACGGCAGGTGTTTCGCGATCGCGCCGGCGCTCAGCTCGCGCTCCCACATGGTCCCGTTGCGCAGGGTCTGGAAGAGGCGCGCCCGGGCGGTCTCGTTGCGCTCGGCGTAGTAGCCGAGGATGTCGATCATCGACGCGCGCACGCCAGCGTCCGGATCCTCGGCCGTCGCAAACACGCGCGGGAGGTCGTCGGCGTTCAGCAAGTCGCGGCTCTTCTCCGCGAGACGGCCGATCGCGATCGCCGCATTCGTGCGCACCCACGGGTGCGCGTCGCCGAGGGCGGTGCGGAGCGCGTCGAAAGCAGACGCGTCGCCGATGCGGCCGAGGGCCGTCGTCGCGTAGGCGCGCGTGAGGGTGTTCGGGTCGGTCATCAGGAGGAGGAGCTCCTCGCGCGCGGCCGCGTAAGGACGGCGCGCGAGCGCGTACGCCCCCTCCTGACGCACCGCGGAGGACGTGGCGCCGAGGGCGCGGCGGGCGGCTTCGCTGGCAGTGTCGTCGTCCCACCGGAGCAGGTACCGCACCGCGCGCGCGCGCACCCCCTCGGTCGTCGCATTGTCCGCGATGGCGATGTAGCGGGGGACGAGCGACTTGTCGGCCGAGAGCTTGGAGAGGGCCTCGACCGCTTCCGCCGCGACGCCGGCGTCGGCATCCAGGGCCAGCGCGAACAGCGTCTCCGCGCCCAGGCCGATCTCGCCGAGGGCGAAGGCGGCGGTCTCGCGGATGCGGCGGTCGGAGTCCTTCGAGAGCGTCGTCAACTCGGGCACGCCCGTTTTCGTAATCGCCCCGATGCGGCCCAGGGCCAGGGCGATGCGCAGGCGATGCTGAGCGTTCGGGTGCGCGACCCACGTGTCGATCACCGCGGCGTCATGCTCGCGGCGGTCTTCGAGGCGGAGGATCGACGCTTCCTCTTCGATCGTGAGGCCGTGCGGCTCCGCGGGAGGAGCGGGAGCGGCGGGAGGCGGCGC
This sequence comes from uncultured Acidobacteriota bacterium, assembly GCA_963821585.1. Classification (GTDB taxonomy): domain Bacteria; phylum Acidobacteriota; class Thermoanaerobaculia; order Gp7-AA8; family Gp7-AA8; genus QHVT01. The sequence continues at coordinate 562,881 of CAWGEI010000004.1, read as the reverse complement.
CTGCTGCGTGGCGCACGCCCCGAACAGAAGAAGAGGGAACAGAAGAAGAGGGAGCAGCTTGCGCATGGTGGCGAATCATCACACACTCCCTTCGGTGCAGGACCTCTCCATCGACGTGGAACGGGTGTCCCGCCGCTATGGCCGGCGGTGGGCGCTGGCCGACGTTTCGTTTCACGTGCCCGCCGCGACCGTGATGATGGTCGCGGGCCGTAATGGCGCGGGGAAATCCACGCTGTTCCGGGTCCTCTCCACGGCCATCCGGCCCGACCACGGCCGGGCCACGGTGGGCGGCGTCGACGTCGTCCGGCACCGCGAGGACGTCCGCAAGCTGACGGCGATCCTCAGCCACGCGAGCTATCTGTACGAGTCGCTCACGGCCAGGGAGAACCTGCACATCGTCGCCGACCACCTCCGTATCCGCCGCGACGGCGTGCTGGGCGTGCTGGAGCAGGTGAACCTGGCCTCGCGCGCGGACGACGTCGTCTCGACGTTTTCCGCGGGGATGCGCAAGCGGCTGTCGTTCGCGCGCATCCTTTTGCAGGAGCCGCGGGTCGTGCTCCTCGACGAGCCGTATGGCGCGCTCGACCCTCCCGGGTTCGATCTCGTCGATGAAGTGATCGGGGAACTGAAGCGCCGCGGGACGACGATCCTCATGGCCACGCACCAGGTCGAGCGGAGCTTGACACTCGCGGACGCGGCGCTGGTGCTGGAGCAGGGGAAAGTGATCTGGCACGGCCCGGCGGCCACGTATGACGTAGGGCGTGGCTTCAGCCCGCCTCCCCCGGGGGCGGGCGGGCTAAAGCCACGCCCTACGTTCGAGGAGACCCGATGCTGACCGCCGCCCTGCGCAAGGAGCTGCTCCTCCAGTGGCGGACGCGCGGCCAGATGATGGCCGTGTTCGTCTTCGGCGCGACGGCGCTGCTGCTCTTCAGCTTCGGGATCGGTCCGGATTCCTCCGCCCTGCGCACGTACTCCGCGGGGTTCCTCTGGCTCGGCCTCCTGCTGTCGAGCACGCTCACCCTCGCGGAGTCCTTCCATTCCGAGATGGAGAACCGCGCGTTCGAAGGCCTCCTGCTCCTGCCCAGCGATGCGCGGGCGCTCTACTACGCCAAAGCCATCGCCAACTGGCTCCAGCTCACGCTCCTCGGCATCGCGCTCGTGCCGATCATGGTCGTCCTGTACGACGCCGGAACGTTCCAACTGCTGAAGCTGCTGGGAGTGATCATCCTCGGCACGGCCGGCCTCTCCGCGCCCGGAACCCTGTACGCGGGGATGACCGCGCAGATCAAGGCGAAACAGATGCTGCTCCCGTTGCTGTTGTTCCCGCTGATCGTCCCGGCATTGCTCGCATCCGTGAAGGCAACCTCGCTCGTGATTCTCGGCGACCCGATGGGTCAATTGGGGGCGTGGCTGACGCTTCTCGCTGCCTTCGATCTGATTTACTGGTCACTCTGCGGCCTCCTGTTCGGCCGTGTGGTGGAGGAATGATGAAACCGAAACCGCCGTACGTCTTCCTCGCGCTCGGCGCGGCCTTGCTCATCGTGGGCTCGTATTGGGGGCTCGCGGTCGCGCCTGCCGAGACCTACATGGGCGAAGTCCAGCGCATCATGTACGTCCACGTGCCCACCGCCTGGAACTGGATGCTGGCGATTCTGTGGGCGTTCGTCTGCGCAATCGCGTTTCTGTTCACGAACAACATGAAATGGGATTCGCGGCTGGAGGCCGGCCTGGAAGTCGGCGCGCTGATGGGGTTCCTCCTCTGCTGCCAGGGATCGATCTGGGCCAAGCCGACCTGGGGCGTCTGGTGGGACTGGGATCCTCGTCTGACCTCGACGGCCGTGCTGCTCGTGGCCTCCCTCGGCATCATCGCTCTGCGCAGCTTCGTCGATGATCCGATGCGCCGCGCGATCTGGTCCGCGGTGGCGACGATCATCGCCTCGGTCGACCTGCCCATCGTCTACTACTCGGTCAAGTGGTGGAACTCGCTGCACCAGGAGCAGTCGACGCCCGAGACGGTGTCAAGGGCGTTTCATTTCCCGCTGCGCGTGAATGCTTTCGCCATTCTGCTGCTCGTCATCGGGTTCATGATGTTGCGCACGCGCGTGGCCGCGCTCAGGCTGCAACAGGAGACGTCCATCCCCCATCCCTACGAAGAAGCAGGAGAGCTCGCATGAGCGGAGTCATTCAGGGAGGTTGGGAGTTTGTCGTCGCCGCGTACACGATCACGGGACTGGCCTTCGTGATTTACGCTGTGTCGCTGTTCATCCGGCTCAAGGAGTTGAAGAAACATGACTGAGAGTGACGCCGCCCGCAGGAAGACGCGCTGGTTCATGCTCGGCGCATTCGCCGTCGCCGCGATCGCCTTCTCCGTGATCGCCGCGAGCGGCATCAACAAGAATCTCGTCTACTACTGGACTCCGTCGGACCTCCGCGCGAACGGCGACAAGGCTTACGGCGCGTCGATCCGCCTCGGCGGCATGGTGGCCAAGAACTCGATCGTGAAGCACGGCGGGTCGAACGTCGAGTTCGTCGTCCACGACGGCGTGACGCGCATCCCGGTGAAGACCTCGACCGTGCCGCCGCAGATGTTCCGCGAGAACATCGGCGTGGTCGTGGAGGGGACGATGAACCGCGCCGGCTACTTCCAGAGCAGCCGGCTGATGGTCTCGCACAGCAATGAATACAAGGCGCCGGAAAAAGGACATCCGGTCGACCGCAAAGAGCTCGAGCGGATGATGAAATCAGTCGAGCAAGGGAACACATGATCGCCCCACTCGGACGCATCCTCATCCTGGCCTCCCTCTTCGCCGCGGCCGCCGGCTCGCTGATCGGCTTCTACGCCGGACGCACGCGCTCGGCCGAAGGCCTCCGGTGGGCGCGGCGGTTCGCGTATGCCTACGCGGCGACGATCATCGCCGCGGCGCTGGTGATGGTGTACGCGCTGCTGGTGCACGACTTCTCGGTCAGCTACGTCGCGCAGGTCGGCTCGACGCAGATCCCCACCTGGGTCACGGTGGTCAGTCTCTGGTCGTCGCTGGAAGGCTCGATCCTCTTCTGGGGCCTGGTCCTCGGCGCCTACATCGCCATCGCGACGTTCGTCACGCGCGGGCGCTACGAGGAGTACCAGCCGGACGCGATCGGCGTGTGGCTCGGCACGGCCGCGTTCTTCAGCTTCCTCATCGCCGGTCCGGCGAATCCGTTCCATACGATGCCGAACCCGCCGCTGGACGGCCCGGGTCCGAATCCGCTGCTGCAGAACCACGTGCTGATGGCGATCCATCCGCCATTCCTCTATCTCGGCTTCGTCGGCATGACCATCCCGTTCGGCCTCGCGTGCGCGGCCCTGATCAAGGGCCGCCTCGGCCACAACGTGCTCAAGCCGCTCCGCGAGTCGCTGATGCTGCCGTGGATCTTCCAGTCGGTGGCGATCATGCTCGGCGGCTGGTGGGCGTACGAGGTCCTGGGCTGGGGCGGCTACTGGGCCTGGGACCCGGTGGAGAACGCGTCGCTGCTGCCGTGGCTCACGGCCACCGCCGCGCTGCACTCGATCATGGTCGTGGAGCGGCGCGGGATTCTGAAGGGCTGGACGATCACGCTGATCCAGGCGACGTTTCTCCTGGTCATCCTGGGCACGTTCATGACACGGTCGGGCGTGTTCAACTCCGTACACTCGTTCACGCAGAGCGCGATCGGCCCGACGATCCTCGGCTTCCTGGCGGCGGTGCTCGTGTTCACGGTCGCGCTGCTGGCGTTTCGGATCGACAAGCTGGAAATGGAAGGCCGCATCGAGGGCGTGGCCAGCCGCGAGGCCATGTTCCTCGTCAACAACCTCCTGTTCGTCCTGCTGACCTTCACGGTGCTGATCGGCACGGTGTTCCCGCTGATCGTCGAAGCGGTGAACGGCAAGCAGATGTCGGTGGGGCGCCCGTACTTCGACAGCATGAGCGTGCCGCTGGGCGCGCTGCTGCTCTTCATCCTCGGCGTCGGCCCCGCGCTGCCGTGGGGCCGCGCGAACGCGGCGCAGGTGAAGAAGGCTCTGCTGCCGCCGATCTTCGGCGCGGTGCTGTTCGTCGCCGCGCGGATACGCGTTCGGCGCGCGCACGCCGTGGACGCTGCTCACGCTGGCGTTCGGAGGCTATGCCGCGCAGGTCACCCTCGGCCAGATGTTCCTGCCGATGTTGCAGCGGATGAAGAACGGGGACTCGTTCGCGGGCCGCGTTCGTCGACGGCCAGCTGCGGCGCGGACGCCGCCGCTTCGGCTCGTACATCGTCCATGGCGCGATGATCGTCGTCATCATCGCCATCGCCATCAGCAGCTCGATGCGCACGCAGACGGAACTGCACTTCACGAAGGGGCAGACGCAGCAGGCCGCCGGCTATGACATGACGTTCCTGGGCGTCGAAGAGCGTACCGAGCCGCACCGCACTCTCGATCATCGGCGTCTTACATCCGTGGCGAAGAACGGGAAGCCGATCGCGCGCCTCGAGCCGCGCATGAATCAGTACCAGGGGATGCGCGAGCCGATCGGCTCGCCGGACGTGCACTCCACATGCGCTCCGCGACGTCTACATCGCGCTGAGCAACATCGACCCGCTCAACCAGACGGCGAGCATCACGTTGTTCGTCTCGCCGCTGATCGTCTGGATCTGGCTCGCCGTCATCATCATGGCCCTCGGCGGGCTGTTCGCCTGATTCCCGCGCGCGTCCGGCGCACAGCCACCGTCGAAAGAGTGTGCCGGCGCCGCTCCGGAGACCGCATGAACCGCACCGTCCTCATCGTCGGCGTGACATCGCCGCCGTCCTGATGGCGTCCTCTTCGTCGGGTCTCGGCAAGAATCCGGCGGCGATCCGTTCGCCGCTCATCGGCAAGCCGCGCCCGCGTTCGCGTTGCGCGAAGTCGGCACGACCGCACCGTCGACCTGACGCAATTTCGCGGCAAGCCGGTCGTCCTCAACTTCTGGGCGACGTGGTGCGGGCCGTGCTGGGAAGAGCATCCGGTGCTGGTCGCCAACGCGCGCATGCACCCGGGCGCGCAGTTCCTCGGCGTCGTCTTTCAGGACGAAGAGACAAGATCCTCAGCTTCCTCAACCAGCGCGGCTCCAGCTATCCGACCGTCGTCGACGACGCCGGCAAGACCGCGATCGCCTACGGCGTCGGCGGCGTCCCGGAGACGCTCTTCCTCGACGCGAACGGCGTCATCCAGGCCAAATTCACCGGGCCGATGTCGACGGACGCCCTGCAGGCACATCTCAGAAAGGTGTTCAGCGATGACCATCATGCTGTTGCTGCTGCTTGCAGCTCCAGGTCCCGGATGCCGCGCAGTTCGTCGGCCCGCCGAAAGGCGCTCCGCTCGACGGGCGAGGCAACTGTCCCGACGCGCCAACGAGGTCGGCGCCCTGCTGCGCTGCCCGGTGTGTCAGGGGATGTCCGTAGCCGACTCGCCGGCCGAAATGGCCGTCAACATGAAGGCACCAGGTGCACGAGCTGCTGGCGCGCGGGTACACCGAGGACCAGATCCTCAAGTACTTCGAGCTGTCGTATGGAGAGTTCGTCTTGCTGCGTCCCGAATTCGACGGCGTGAACTGCCTCGATGGCTGCTTCCGGTCCTGGCGATGATCCTCGGCGCCGCGGTCGTGTTCTTCAAGCTCCGCAAGCTCGAAGCCGGCCCCGACCCCCGTCCCTCGAAACCCGACACCCACCACACCAGCCGTCGACGACGCTTATCTGTCCCGCGTCCGTGATCTCGTCTCTGGCGGAGAGCATTATGAACGAACCCCCGCACCGATTGGCCGAGCGCCGTCGCCATCCTCGCCGGAGGCCTTGTCCTCGGCGCTCTGATCGTCTTTTTCTACAAAGCCGGCGCAGTCCGCTGCCATCGTCCCGGATCTCGAGCGCAACGACCTCGAAGCGAAACGCGACGCGCTGGTCGCCCAGCTCCGCGCTCTCGACGCAGAGGACGTCAACGCGCCCGCGGTTGGAAGCCGAGACCGCCGACGTTCTGCGCAAGCTGGACACTGCCCCCCAGTCCCCCAGGACTGCAGTGACTCCTGCTCCTGCCACCGGCATGGACCCCCTAGGCGATGGATCCGACGGTAAAGGCTTCCTCTGGGGCTCGGCTCCACGCCGCCCTGGCCGGGCTTGCTTACTCGTCTGAACCAGTCCACGCCGCGCCGAGGAAGGCGGCACCCGATCACCGGTCGATACCCCGGTGATGCAGCAATCCGCAGTGCAAGCAACAGCGCCGCAGCAGCAGAACCCGATGTCATGCAGCTCGAAGCCGCGGTGCGGAACCATCCGAACAACCTCCAGCTGCGCAACGACTTCGCGCAGGCGTACCTCGAGACGCGACAACCTCATGGCCGTCTTCGAGCAATCGCAGTCCGTCCTCGACAAGTCGCCCGACGACAGTCGCGCTCTGACCTTCCAGGCCCTCGTGCGCATGGCCATGGGGCGAGTCCGACGAAGCCGTCCAGATGCTGGAGCACGCGACGAAGAACGACCCGAAACACCTCGACGCCTGGGTCGCGCGCGCCTGGGTCTACGTACAGACAGAACAGCATGCCGAGGCGGAGAGGCATGATACGCCGCGGCGAAGCCCAACAGTAAGCGCGCCTGGGGACACGGCGCCGGCTCGACGAAACAGTCACTGGCCCAGAGCAGACGCAGGTCGCCAGGGCGAGCTTCCCCCCGGGCATCCGCCGGTCGACAGCGCCCCGGCACCCCGTTCCGGCCGCCGCGCGAGATTCGTCCCCGTCACCCCTCACGTCGATCCCGCGCCGACGCGAAAACACCGGCATCCTCTTCGTCTTCGCGCGCAACCCGGGGCGGCCCGCCCGCGCGCGGTGAAACGCGTGCAGGTGACGTCACGTTCCCCGTCGACCCTGCAGCTCACCGCCGCCGACTCGATGATGGGCCAGCCACTTCCCCGACAAGTTCCGCCTGGAAGCCCGCCTCGACAGCGACGGCGACGTCGCCACCAAGCCCCCATCAGACCCCAGTGCGATGCCAGAACGGCGTCGTCACCGGCGGCAACCGTGAAGCTCGCGCTGAAGTGAAGCCTGTCGCCCGCTACGCGGGCTCGTTTCTGTCGTCCGCGCCGTTCCCCCGGCTGAAGCCGGGGTCTATTTTCTGGAGCCGCCTACGGCGGCGGGGTCGCACCGGCGAGCCGCCGGTGGACCGGCCGGCTGGCAGCCAGGCTGGCAGCCGGCGCGCCTTTTCTGCGCCCCGTCTCTGCGCGCGTTCTGAGGGCACACGTGGAACGCCGGCCGCTGGCCGGCCGGTCCACCGGCGGCTCGCCGGTGCATATCGCAGCCGAGCCCGCGTAGCGGGCAGCCAGAAAATAGACCCCGGCTTCATCCGGGGGGACGAGGGCCGTCGAAGACGAGCCCGCGTAGCGGGCGACAGCCTCTCGCCGCGCGCCTCGATGAACTAAACTCCCATCAGCCTCGGGGTGGCCTTTACGGCCTGAGATCAAACCCGCGGAACCTGATCCGGTTAACACCGGCGTAGGGAAGGCAAATGGACGCCTACTACTCATCGTTTTCGCCGCCACACTCAGCCGCACCGTCAAAGATCCCACCGGCACTCCCATCCCCGGCGCGACCGTCTCCATCGCCAACGTCCGCAGCGTCGCCACCGACGCCGCGGGGGCCTTCGCCATCGACTTGCCCGACAGCGAGTACGAGCTGCGCGTCACGCATCCCGGCTTCGGGACCGAGACGCACCGCGTGCAGGCAGGCCAACGCCTCGACGTCACCCTCGATCCCGCGTTCGCCGAGACCATGGTCGTCTCCGCGATCCGCGCCGACGACGGCGACGCCGGTGACCAAGACCGACATCGCGCGCGAGAGATCGAGCGCAGTACCACGGCCAGGACGTCCCGCTGCTCCTGCGCGATGCTCCCCGCCGTCAACGCGTACTCCGAGTCCGGCGCCGGCGGGCTCGGCTACTCGTACATCAGCCTGCGCGGCGTCAGCCCCACGCGCATCAACTTCACCCTCGACGGCGTTCCGCTGGCGGATTCCGAGGATATGGGGACGTACTTTGCGGACTTCCCGGACCTCGCGCGGTCGCTGGAGAGCATCCAGATCCAGCGCGGCGTCGGCACGTCCACCGTCGGCACCCCGTCGTTCGGCGGCTCGGTCAACATGCAGAGCATTGATCTCTCCTCGGACCATCGCGTCGACGCGACTTTCGGCGCGGGCTCGTTCGACGGCAGGCAGGCCTCGGTCGGCTATCACTCCGGAGCGCTCGCCAATGGGTTCGCGTTCTACACGCGCGTGTCCTTCCTCGAGAACGAGGGCTTCCGCGACAACTCCGCGACGCGCCAGCGCAACGTCTTCTTCAGCGGCAGCAAGACCGTGGGCGACGCACTACTCAAGATCACCGGCTTCTCCGGCAAGGAGAGGATGCAGTCGTCGTATTACGCCGTCGATGAAGAGACGCTGCAGACGGACCTGAAATTCAATCCGCTGCGCCCCGAGGAGCGGGACGAATTCGGGTACGACCTCGCGCAGGTGCAGTACATCCGGCCGCTTGATGCACAGTCGGACATGACCGCGTCCGTCTACTACCAGCGCGGCTACGGCTGGTTCCGGCTCTTCTCCGGAGACAACGAGCTCCGCGAATACGGTCTGGACGGCAGGCTCCTCGGCTCGATTCTCACGTACTCGCGCACGTCCGGGCCGCTGACGCTGAACACGGGCGTCCACGTGAACCGCTTCCAGCGCGATCACACGCGCGACAACCTCGAGCACGGCGTCCGCGACTACGCGAACTACGGCGTGAAAGGGGAGGGGAACGCGTTCGCGAAGGTGTCGTATGCGAAGGGACGCTGGAACCTCTACGGCGACGCGCAGGTGCGGCACGCGACGTTCGACTATCACGGCGACGTGGATGTCCAGTCCATCGACTGGACGTTTTTCAACCCGAAGATCGGCGCGCGCTACACGCTGTCGCCGCGGTCGTCGGTCTACGCGAGCGTGCGGCCGGACCACCCGGGAGCCCACGCGCAACGACATGTTCCTGGGCGAAGACAACCCGCCCGTCACGCTGGACCCGGGCGCGGTGCGTCCGGAGAGCGTCCTCGACTACGAGGCCGGCTGGAGCTGGCGCGGTGCGAACGTCGAGCTGGCGGCGAACCTCTACGCCATGGAGTTTCGCAACGAGATCGCGTCCACGGGCGAGCAGTCCGAGATCGGTCTCACGCTGCGGAAGAACGTCGACCGCAGCTTCCGCCGCGGTGTCGAGCTCGACGCGTCGTGGCAGGTCGTCCCGTCGGTGCGCCTGAAGACCAATGCGAACTTCAGCCGCAACCGTATCCGGGAGTGGACGCAGGTCGTGGAAGGCCAGTCTCTCGTATACCGCAACGTCGAGCCGCTGCTGAGTCCCGCGGTCATCGTGAATCAGGCCGTCGACTTCACGCCGAACGCCCGTTTCAGCGCCGGCGCGGTGGGCCGGTACGTCGGGCGCTCGTATCTCGACAACACGAACAGCGACTTCACGGACGCCCCGGCGTACTTCGTCCTGGACGGGAACGTGTCATACGCGGTCACGAGCCGGGCGCGCGTGACGCTGCAGGTGAACAACGTCCTCGACAGTGACGAGATTCGCCCGAGCGGCTACAGTTACCTCTACTTCACCGGAGAGGAACTGAGCGGCACCGCGTATTACTACCCGCACGCGACGCGGAACGCGGTAGTGCTGCTGGACTTCACATTTTGAACTGGTTCGAGCTCGTTGCGGCCGTCATCACGGTCGCGAGCATCTGGCTCGCGACGCGGCAGAACATCTGGTACTACCCGACCGGCGTCGTCGCGCTGGTCATGTACACGTGGCTGTTCTTCCAGGCCAAGCTCTACGCCGAGTCGCTACTGCAGATCATTTGTCTCGGGCTGATGCTGTACGGCTGGTACGAGTGGCTCCACGGCGGCGCGCACCGCACGGAGCTGCCGGTGACGCGCACGCCTCGCTGGGCGTGGACCGCGGGGATCGTAGCGGGCATCGTTGGCTCCGCGATCGTGATCGCCCTGCAGCTGCGGTTTACGGACAACCCGTCTCCCTACGTCGACTCGTCGCTGCTGGTGTGGAGCCTCGTCGCGCAGTGGATGACCGCGCGCAAGTGGATCGAGAACTGGATACTCTGGGTGGTCATCAACACGATCTCCATCCCGCTGTACGTGACGCGGTCCCTGTGGATCACCGCCGTGCTCTACGCCGCGCTCTGGGTCCTGGCCATCCTCGGATACCGCCAATGGCGCAAATCGCTCGTCGCATCTGTCTCATAGGCCCCGAGTGCACCGGCAAGACCACGCTCGCCGCACGCGCGGCCCGCGAGCTCGGCGCGACGTGCGTGCCCGAGTACGCGCGCGAATACGTGCTGGCGCGTGAAATCTCTCTCACCGCCGCCGACGTCGAGCCCATCGCGCGCGGCGAGATCGCAAACCTCGACGCGGCTCGCGGCGCTGTCATCGTCCTCGACACCGACCTGATCTCCACGGTCGTCTACGCCCGCCACTACTACGGCGCGTGTCCGCAATGGATCGAAGACGAAGCGCGCACCCGCCGCGCCGACCGCTATCTCCTCCTCGACACCGACCTCGCCTGGCAACCCGACCCCGCGCGCGATGCCGGCGGCGACGCGCGCGAGGACCTCTTCGACGCCTTCCGCGCCGCGCTTGATGAATTCGACACGCAATGGGAGATCGTCAGCGGAGACTTCGAAGAGCGCTGGAATCGCATCGCCGCGCTCGTCACAGAATGTCTCTAGCCGCACCGGGCGATTTTCCATAATCTACGCACGCTTCAATCACACACATCGGGCGCACCAATCCTCCTGACGGCGTAGCCCTGAGAGGATCCGTGTGCCGAAAACCCCGGCCGGGTCGAAGTGTGCTCAAAAAACCCAAAGGAGAATCCCCAACAGTGAAGACCCTGAAACTCTCTCTCGTGCTCGCGTTCGTACTGCTTCCGATGACGGCTTTTGCCCAGCCCTGGACCGGCAATCCCGGCACGGCCACGGTCGATGAATCGGCCGCAGGCGCCTATGTGCAGGACAACGCCACGCTCGCCTACAGCGCCTCCGGCTCCACCACGACGATCGTCGGCCGCCTGAACGTCACGGATACCACCGCCACCGGCTATCCGAGCTGGACGACCATGGAGATTCGCGCTTACGATCCGAGCCCGAACAGCGAAGTCCGTGCGAAGCTGATCCGCGTGAGCTCGGGTGGTACGGTCTCGACCGTCGCCACCTGCGCGACCACCGATAGCGCAATGGTCCAGACGGCGACTTGCGCGGTTCCGCAGGTCGATTTCAACTCCGGCTACATCTACGCGGTGTCGATCGAGGTCAGCCGATCCTCGACTGCTGTGTCGCCCTTCATCTACGGCGCCCGCATCTACTAAGACGTTCGCTGCTTGCTGTCCCGCGACACCCGCCGGTGCAAACCGGCGGGTGTTTTGTTTCATTCGCACAAAGTCTTGTGCACGGGCAGTAGAATTGTCGCAGTCCGAAATCGGGAGGCTTCATGCCCAAACCCAAGCCGGTGCGGCTGTTCGTCAGTTACTCGTCGAAAGACCAACGCTACAAAGACGATCTCGAAACGAATCTCACGCTAATGAAGAACCAGGGCTTGATCAGCTCGTGGGACATGCGCCACCTCACCGCCGGCGAGCCGTGGGACCAGCGCGTCAAAGAGGAGCTCGAGAAGGCGCAGGTGATCCTTCTATTGATCACGACGAACTTCCTGGCGTCCTATTACATCCAGAGAGTGGAGCTCGAGCGTGCGCTGCAACGGCACAAGAAGAAGACTGCCGTCGTCGTCTCCGTCATCATGAGCGACTCCGAGTGGCGCGAGACGGAGCTCAAGGATGTGCAGGTCCTGCCGCCCGGTGGCAAGGCCATCGTGAATTGGAAGCCGCGCGCGAAAGGGTGGGTGGAGGTCGCTCAGGGTGTGCGAAAGGTTCTCGCGAAGCTCGGTGGCGATGCGGTGAAGCTTGATGGCGTCCCCGCGGTCCCGAAGAGCGCCGCAAAAAAGACCGCGAGCAAGAGTTCCGTTTCGCGTAGCCAGCTGGGGATTGAGAGGCTGCGCATCCTCGCGCGCGAGTACGAGCGCGTGCGGGCGGCGATGCCGTCCGGCAGCGATCGCACGAGGGAGATGGAGCGGGTCTACAGCGCCATGCTCCGCGCGGCGGTCAACGTCGATGATGACGCCGCGCTGGCGGAGCTCGTGAGCAGCAAGTCTCCCGGCGAGCGGCTCGTCGCGATCGCGGCGCTCGAGCGCACTCCGAATCGCCGATACGTGAAATGGCTGGGCGGCCGCTTTTCGGAAAAAGCGGAGACACCATTCGTGGGGTATCACGCCGCGACCGCGCTTTACTCCGCCTGCGGTGAGCTCGGAGCAAAAGAAGAGAAGCTCCTGCAGAGTGCGATCGATCAGGGCTATCGCGACCTCGGTCCGGCAGCCGCGTCGACCGATCGCGCGAGGATGCTCTTGGCCGCAGAGACGAGGCTTCGGCCGAGCGCACAACGCCGTGGGCGCCAACACGTTCTCTAGAAACGGTTGCAGACCCGACAGGTGTTTGTTCACGCGCTAAAATAGAACCGCCATGACAGCTAAAACCGAATCGGATGTGAGCAGCCTCGCGTCGCAAGCACTGCAACTCGAACCGTGCGCACGTGCCGCTCTTGCGAAGACTCTGCTCGCGAGCCTCGACGACCTGTCGGATACGGACTACGAACAGCTGTGGGCGGAAGAGGCTGAAGCTCGTTACGTTGCTTTCGAAGCAGGCCGGACGAACGCAGTGGACGGGGATGATGTATTCGCGAGGGCTCGCGCGAGGAAGCGTTGAAGCGCTATCGCTTTCTGGAAGAAGCGGACGACGAGTTTCAGGAGCAGATCCGTTACTTCGACGGAAGCTCGAGAAACCTGGGCGACAAGTTCATCGACGAGGTTGACGCTGCGGTACGCGACATTCGCGAGTATCCCGAGATCGGCCCTATTCTCGCTGGAAGGGTGCGCAAGCGCGTGCTCCACAGCCTGCCGTACACCGTTCTTTACGTGGATCGACCCGACGAGATCATCATCGTGGCGGTCGCACCCGATAAGCGCCGCCCCGGATACTGGCGACGACGGCTTCGCCAAATCCCCAGGTGACTACGCCGCCTTCACTTCCACCGTGACCAGCAGCAGGCAGCCCTCGGCCGAGGCCACCACGTCGCCGTGGTGGGAGCCGCTGTTGGTGTGGTGGAAGTCGCCCTGCGCCAACCCCAGCCCGCCGATCATGCAGCTGCCGCGGACGACGTAGGAGTCTTCGCCGGCGTCGTGGTCGTGGGCGGGGAGGATGGTGTTCGGATCGAGGTCGAGGAGGAAGACGACGCGGTTGGCGTCCTTGGTCAGGCGCTTCATGCGCGCGCCGGGGCCGGCGGGTTTCCACGTCCCTTCGTCCGCGCGCACGGTGACGCACTCCTCGGGGGCCGGGACGCTTGCGTCGAGCTGCGGGGTGGCGCGGATGGACTCCATCACGTGCGCTCGGGCGGCGGCGGGGGGCGGCACCGGGTCGATCGCCGCGCAGGCGATGCGGTCCAGCAGTTCCAGCTCTTCCGTTGTCAGTACGTCTGTCAGTAGGTCGCTCATAGAGACGAATGCCGTGTCATTCTACGGGCGCCGGGCCGGATCGGATGTATCACGGGGGAAGTTTATGCTGACGGCCATGAACTGGCTTCTGAAGAACTTCCTCCGCGGTCTCGTCATCGTCGTCCCGATCGCCGTCACCGTCTACCTCGTGGTCCAGGCGTTCGTGTCCCTCGACCGGATCCTTCGCCTGCCGTACCCCGGCCTGGGCATCGCGATCATTCTGGCCGCGACTGTCCTGATCGGCGCGCTGGCCGGCAACTTCATCGGGCGGAAGTTCTTCGGCTTCACCGAGACGCTCTTCACCCGCGCCCCGATCGTGCGCATCGTCTATTCGGCGATCAAGGACCTCCTCGAAGCGTTCGTCGGCAACAAGCGCCGCTTCGACCGCCCGGTGGCGGTCCAGGTGAGCGAGCATGTCCGCACCTTCGGCTTCATCACCCGCGACGACCTCACTTCCCTCGGCATGCCCGGCGACGTCGCGGTGTACGTGCCGTTCTCGTACACCTGGGACGGCTGCCTGCTGATCGTCGCGCGCGAGCGCGTCCAGGCGCTGGAAGCGGACAGCGCCAGCGTAATGGCTCTGGTCGTTTCGGGAGGCGTATCGCGCGGTTGATCGCTGAGCTGCCGCCCCTTGCATCATCGATGTTTTCGAATATGATGCGGCCCGTTCGCGGCGCCCTTCCGCCCGCTCTGCCCCTCACGAATCTCGACACCGGACGGTAGCAGCCTAAATGGCTCAGATTTTCGACCGCAGTGCCAATACCCTCTCGCGCGTCACGATCTTCGGCGCGGTCTTCATCGCCGGTTTTGTCCTCTGGGTGATCGGCGGGATCGTTCGTTCGCCGTATTTCACCAATCAGGGCAACGCGCTCGAGCAGGTCGTGCCGTTCAGCCACCAGCACCACGTCGGCGGCCTCGGCATCGACTGCCGCTACTGCCACACGACGGTGGAGACCTCGAGCTTCGCCGGGATCCCGCCAACGTCGACGTGCATGAACTGCCACTCGCAGATCTGGACGAGCGCGTCGATGCTCGAGCCGGTGCGCGCGAGCTACCGCACGGGCAAGCCGCTGGTCTGGAACCGCGTCCATCGCCTCCCGGACTACGTCCACTTCAATCACAGCATCCACGTCGCGAAAGGCGTGGGATGCGCGTCCTGCCACGGACGCATCGACAAGATGAACCTCGTCTATCAGGCCTCGCCGCTGACGATGGAGTGGTGCCTCAGCTGTCACCGGGCGCCGGAAAAGTTCATCCGTCCCCGGGAAGAAGTGTTCAACATGAGCTACGTTGCGAAGAACCAGTCGGTGATCGGACCCGAGCTCGTGAAGCGTTACGGCGTCCAGAGTAAGACGCACTGTTCGACATGCCATTATTGAGGTTGACAGTTCGCAGTTGGCAGTTGACAGGAGACCGGGATCCCGGTCTCCTGTCAACTGCAAACTGCCAACCGTCAACCGAGATCCACGATGAGTGATAACAAAACACTGAGTTTCACCGACTTCCGCGCCCGCGTCGGCGACCTGCGCGGGAAGGAGTACTGGCGCAGTCTCGAGGAGCTGTCGCGTAGCGGCGTCTTCGACGAGTTCATGCACCAGGAGTTTCCGCAGCAGGCCATCGCTCTCGACAAGGGCGTCGACCGCCGCGACTTCATGAAGCTGATGGGCGCCTCGGTGGCCATGGCCGGCCTCGCGGCGTGCGCGCCTCCGGGCGAGACGATCGTCCCGTACGTCAACCAGCCCGAGAGCCTCATCCCCGGCAAGCCGCTCTTCTTCGCCAGTGCGATGCCTCTCGGCGGCGTGGCCACGGGCGTGCTCGTCGAGAGCCACATGAACCGCCCGACCAAGATCGAGGGCAACCCGTCGCATCCGGCGTCGCTGGGCGCCAGCGACGCGATGATGCAGGCCGCGATCCTCGGCCTCTACGATCCCGACCGCTCGCAGGTCGTGCGCAGGCTCGGCGACACCGTGACCTGGGGCGATTTCATCGCCGCGCTGCAGCCGGCCCTCACGGCGGCGAAGACGAACGGCGCGAGCCTGCGCATCCTCACCCAGACCGTCACCTCGCCGACCCTCGGCGCCCAGATGCAGGCCCTGCTCGCGCAGTACCCGGGCATGAAGTGGCACCAGTGGGAAGCGGTGAACGGCGACAGCGCGCGCGAAGGCGGACGCCTGGCGTTCGGCGCGTATGTCCACACGCACTACGACTTCACCAAGGCCAACGTCGTCGTCTCCCTCGGCTCCGACTTCCTCGGCGAAGGCCCGGGCCACCTCCGCTACGCACGCGACTTCATGTCCCGCCGGAAGATCCGCAACGGCGCGACCTCGATGAACCGCCTGTACGCGCTCGAAGGCTCGATGTCGAACACGGGCTCGGTTGCCGATCACCGCGTGCCGGTAAAGCCGTCGCAGCTCGAAGACTTTGCGCGGCAGATCCTCGCGGGCCAGTCGAATCATCCGGTCGTCGCGACGCTGATCAAGGACCTGCAGGCCAACCGCGGCCAGGGGCTCGTCATCGCCGGCGACGAACAGCCGGCCGTGCTCCATGCGCTCGCGCACGCGATCAACACGCAGCTCGGCAACATCGGCACGACAGTCCTCGTCACCGACCCGATCGAAGTCGCGCCCACGAATCAACTCGCGTCGCTGATGGAGCTCGTCCGCGACATGAACGCCGGCCAGGTGCAGGCGCTGATCATCCTCGGCGGCAATCCCGTCTTCGACGCGCCCGCCGACCTGCAGTTCGCGAAGGCGCTGGCGAAGGTGCCGCTCCGCGTGCATCACTCGCTTTACTACGACGAGACGTCGCTCCTCTCGCACTGGCACGTGCCCGATACGCACTGGCTCGAGACCTGGGGCGACGCGCGCGGCCACGACGGCACGATCTCGATCATCCAGCCCCTCATCGCCCCGCTCTACAACGGCCGCGCCGTCCACGAAGTCCTCGGCGCCCTCATCGGCGGCCTCGACCAGACGCCCTACCAGACGGTCCGCACCTACTGGTTCTCCAAAGGCGCCACCGAAGACACCTGGCGGACCTGGCTCCACGAAGGCGTAGTCCCCAACACCGCGCTCCCCATCAAAGGCGGTTCCGCCGCGGCTCCCCCGCCAACCGCCAACCGCCAACCGCCAACCGGGATCGAGCTCGAGCTCCGCCACGACCCGACCATCTACGACGGCCGCTTCGCCAACAACTCCTGGCTCCAGGAGCTCCCCAAGCCGCAGACGAAGATCACCTGGGACAACGTCCTCCTCGTCGGGCCGAAGACCGCGGACCAGATCGGCTTCGACGCCGAAGACCGCGCGGAGCTCTTCAACCTCAAGAAGACCCGCTTCGCCGAGCTCTCGTACCGCGGCGTGACCATGAGGCTCCCCGTGTGGGTCGTGCCCGGATATGCGGAAGGCGTCGCCACCGTCTACTTCGGCTACGGCCGCCGCGCCGGTGGCGCCGTCGCGGTGGAGAAGGGGAAGGGCTTCGACACCTACCCGCTGCGCTTCTACGAACGCGCTGCACGGCGGTCCGGGCGCGAAGATCACCATCGACCGCGCGGCCAAGCCGTACCCGATCGCCTGCACGCAGGAGCACCAGTCCATCGATCCGAAGGACGTCGGCGAGCGCGGCATCATCCGCAGCGCCACGCTCGCGGGCTACGTCGCCAACCCGAAATTCACGCTGGACCCGCACCACGGCAGCGACGTCGCCGGCCACGGCGACGAGTCGATGTATCCGGACTGGGACTACTCCACCAAGCACGCCTGGGCGATGGTCATCGACACGTCAGTCTGCACCGGGTGCAACGGCTGCGTCGCCGCTTGCCAGGCGGAGAACAACATCGCCACCGTCGGCAAGGAAGAAGTCGTGCGCGAGCGCGAGATGCACTGGCTGCGCATCGACCGCTACTACCGCGGCGACGTGGAGAACCCCGAGGTCTTCCACCAGCCGGTGCCGTGCATGCAGTGCGAGAACGCGCCCTGCGAGCCGGTCTGCCCCGTCGAGGCCACCTCCCACAGCGAGGACGGCCTGAACGACATGACCTACAACCGCTGCGTCGGCACGCGCTACTGCTCCAACAACTGCCCGTACAAAGTCCGCCGCTTCAACTTCTTCCACTACGCCGACTACGACACCCCGGCCCTCAAGCCGATGCGCAACCCGGACGTCACCGTCCGCACGCGCGGCGTCATGGAGAAGTGTACGTACTGCGTGCAGCGCATCAACCACGCGAAGATCGAGGCCGAGAAGGACAACCGCCGCGTCCGCGACGGCGAAGTCGTCACCGCCTGCCAGCAGGCCTGCCCGACCCAGGCCATCGTCTTCGGCGACATGAACGATCCGAAGAGCGAGGTCGCGCAGCTCAAGGCCGCAGCGACCATCACTACGCCCTGCTCGAAGAGCTGCAGACGCGCCCGCGCACGACGTACCTCGGCAACGATTCGCAACCCGCACCCGGACCTTCTGTCGGCCGCACCGGCTGCGGACAAGGGACATGAGGCGTAAGGACGAGCGATGAGTGATGAGAGATGAGCGATGAACGTTGATAACTAGAGCGACGAGCGAGCGAGAAGCGATGACGTTCCATCACTCATCGTTCATCACTCATCGCTCATACCGGCAAGAACTGCTCATGGCAACCAAAGACCATACCCCCGCTCACGAGCTCCGTCCGGTCACGCAGGAGACGCGGATCCCCGAGCGGTTCATCCCGACGCCGACCATCGAGCCGGGGCACTCGTTCTCGACGGTCACCGACCACATCTCCACGATCGTCCTCCGCCGCAAGACGCCGTTCGGCTGGTTCATCGGCTTCCTGATCGCTCTCGGCGGCGTGGGCATCCTCACCGTGTCGCTGTCGATGCTCATCGGCAAGGGCGTCGGCATCTGGGGCATCAACCATCCGGTCGGATGGGGCATGGACATCATCAACTTCGTCTGGTGGATCGGGATCGGTCACGCCGGCACGTTGATCTCGGCCATCCTCCTCCTGCTGCGCCAGGAGTGGCGCACGTCGATCAATCGCTTCGCCGAGGCCATGACGTTGTTCGCCGTCGCCTCGGCCGGCCTGTACCCGGCGTTCCACACCGGCCGTCCCTGGTACGACTACTGGCTGTTCCCGTATCCGAACACCATGGGCCTGTGGCCGCAGTTCCGCAGCCCGCTGATGTGGGACGTGTTCGCGGTCTCCACGTACGCCACGGTCTCGGCGCTCTTCTGGTACGTCGGCCTGATCCCCGACCTGGCGACGCTGCGCGATCGCGCGACGAACCTCTGGGTCAAGCGGGCCTACGGCCTCTTCGCCCTCGGCTGGCGCGGCTCCGCGAAGCACTGGTATCGCTACGAGCACGCGTACCTGCTGCTGGCCGGTCTCTCGACGCCGCTCGTCCTCTCGGTCCACACGATCGTGTCGTTCGACTTCGCGGTCGCGCAGTTGCCTGGATGGCACGCGACGTTCTTCCCGCCGTACTTCGTCGCCGGCGCCGTCTTCGCCGGCTTCGCGATGGTGCTCACGCTGGCCATTCCCGCCCGGAAGATCTTCAAGCTCGAAGACTTCATCACCCTGCGCCACCTCGAGAACATGGGCAAGGTGATGCTCGCCACCGGCATGATCGTCGCGTATGCGTACGCGATGGAGTGGTTCTACGGCCTCTACTCCGGCAACGTCTTCGAGACCTACATGCTGCGCAACCGCGCCACCGGCCCGTACGCGGGGATGTACGCCGCGCTCTGGATCTGCAACGGACTCGCGCCGCAGCTGATGTGGTTCAAGCGTTTCCGCTCCTCGCCGTTCTGGCTGTTCGTCGTGGCGATGTTCGTCAACGTCGGCATGTGGCTGGAGCGCTTCGTCATCATCCCGGCGTCGCTGCACCGCGACTTCCTCCCGTCCTCGTGGGGCATGTACTCCGGGACGTTCTGGGACTGGAGCTTCTACATCGGCTCGATCGGCCTGTTCTTCGCGCTCCTCTTCCTCTTCCTGAGGTTCCTCCCGATGATCTCGATCTTCGAAATGCGGACGCTGCTGCCTGAGGCCCAGGCGCATGCGGAGTCCGAGGAGCACTGACCATGGCCATCGGAAAGATCAGAGAAGGTCTGTACGGGGTCATCGCCGAGTTCAACGACCCGCAGTCGTTGCTCGACGCGGCGAACGCCGTGCGCGAGCGGGGCTACACCGACACGGACGCATTCTCGCCCTTCCCCATCCACGGCCTGGCCGAGGCGGTGGGCTTTCACAAATCACACCTGTCGACCATCGTGCTGATCATGGGCATCCTCGGCGGCGTCGGCGGTTTCTTCATGTGCTGGTACGCGAACGTGATCAGCTATCCGCTGAACATCGGCGGCAAGCCGCTGAACTCGTGGCCGGCGTGGATCCCGATCACCTTCGAGTGCGCGATCCTGCTGGCCGCGTTCGGCGCGGTGTTCGGCATGCTCGCCCTCAACGGCCTGCCGATGCCCTATCACCCCGTCTTCAACGTGCGACGCTTCGACAGCGCGTCGCGCGACAAGTTCTTCCTCGTCATCCAGGCGCGCGACCCGAAGTTCAAGCTCGAAGAAGCGCGCAGCTTCCTACAGACGCTGGGACCACGGGAGGTGACCGATGTCCCGTGGTAAGTCTTCGAGTCGACGAGTCTTCGAGTCGACAAGCAGCGCAGTTCCTCGACGACTCGACGACTCGACGACTCGACGACTTCTCGTCGCGCTGCTCGCGCTGCTTGCGCTGGCGTCCTGTCGCCAGAAGATGGCCAACCAGGCGCGGTACGACCCGCTCGAGGCGAGCGATTTCTTCGCGGACGGCATGGCTTCGCGTCCCCGCATCGCCGGCACCGTCGCTCGGGGTGACCTCTCCGGCAATCCATTCTTCGATACCGGCAAGGTCGACGGCCAGCTCGCGGACGGCTTCCCGATGCCGGTGACGATCGAGCTGGTCAACCGCGGCCAGGATCGCTTCAACATCTACTGCGCGCAGTGCCACGGCCGTGTCGGCGACGGCAACGGCATGATCCCTTCGCGCGGCTACCGCCGTCCCCCTTCGTTCCACACACAGACGCTCCGCGCCGCCACGAGCGGGCACCTCTTCGACGTCATGACCAATGGATTCGGCGCGATGCCGCCGTACGGAAAGATGATTCCGCCGCAGGACCGCTGGGCGATCACCGCCTACATCCGCGCGCTGCAGCTCAGCCAGAACGCGACCGTCGCGGACGTGCCGGCTGACCAGCGCGCGAAGCTCGATGCGCCGCCTGCCGCGGAAACGCCAGCTCCCACGCACGGGGGATCGCACTGATGGCGACGACCTCCACAGCCACGACGACACGCACCGGCATCGCCGGCGCGCAGACGCCCGCTCTCATCGTCGGCGTCATCGGAATCATCGGCGCCGTCCTCGGCTTCGTCATGGACCGGCCGGAGTTCTTCCGCGCCTGGCTCGCGCCGTTCGTCTTCTGGTTCCTCATCGCCGCGGGCGCGCTCGCGGTGTTGTGCCTGCAGTACGTGACCGGCGGCGAGTGGGGCGTGCTGATCCGCCGTCCGCTCGGCGCCGCCGCGCGGACGCTGCCGCTGTTCATCCTCTTCGGCTTGCCGCTGATCTTCGGGCTGCCGTACATCTACGAGTGGGCGAACCACGACAAGGTCGCGCACGACCTGCTCCTGCAGAAGAAGCAGCTCTGGCTCAATCCCATGGGGTGGGGCATCCGCGCCCTGGTCTACTTTGCGCTCTGGGCGCTGTGGGCGTGGCGCATCCGCGTGCTCTCGCTGGAGTTCGCGAAGACGCGCTCGCCGTACGTCGAGCTGTCGCGCCGCAAGTGGGCGGCATCCGGCCTGCTGGTGATGGTCATGACGCTCACGTTCACCTCGATCGACTGGGTCATGTCGCTCGAGCCGAAGTGGTACTCGTCGATGTACGGGATCTCCTTCACCATCGGCGCGGGGCTGTCCGCGTTCGCGTTCGTGACGTTCTTCCTCACGACCATCTCCCGCACGCAGGCGATGGTCGTCATCCTCAAGCCGAATCACTTCCGCGATCTCGGCAACCTGATGCTCGCCTTCACCATGCTGTGGGCGTACACGGCGTTCTCGGAGTTCCTCCTGATCTGGTACGGCAACATCAAGGAAGAGACGCCCTACTACCTCAAGCGCATGCACGGCGGCTGGGGCGTGCTGGCGGTGATGCTGATCCTCTTCCACTTCTTCCTGCCGTTCACCATGCTGCTCATGCGCCGCATCAAGGACCATCCGTCGACGATCGCCATCGTCACGGTGATCATCCTGGTGATGCGCTTCGTCGACGTCTACTGGCTCGTCACGCCCGCGTACAGCGAGCACTTCCACTTCTCCTGGATCACCATCCCGGCCTTCCTCGGCATCGGAGGTCTCTGGCTGGCCGCGTTCATCTGGCAGCTGAAGGGACAGACGATCATCCCGATTCACGAGACGTGGGTGGAAGAGGCCATTCGCGAGGGAGCGCTTACCCGCAATGCCTGAGCACATCCAATACGAGGATCACGACCTCTTCAATCCCGAGACGCACCACGAGCACTCGGATGTGCCGGTGCGCCCGCTGTTCTGGTTCATCGCCATCTTCATCGTCTTCGCCATCGTCAGCCACGTCGCGCTCTTCCTGCTCTACAAGGCATTCGCAACCGGCGAGCGCAATCGCATGGACCCGCCGCAGACCCAGGTCGCGCGTCCCGCCGACGCCAGCGTCCCCAAGAACCAGCCGCTCCTCCAGCCGTTCCCCCGCGGGGAAGCCGTGCCGTACCGCCAGACCCCGGTGACCGACCTCGAAGACATGCGCCACAACGAGAAGCAGGTCCTCGAGAACTACGGCTGGGTCGACAAGCAGACCGGCGTCGTCCACATCCCCATCGAGGAAGCGAAGAAGATGTTTGCCGCGAGAGCCAATGTGGTGCCGGCGCCTTCGCCGGCCGTTCCGCCGGCGCCCTCGCCGGCCGGAACCGGAGCTCCTACCGCCGAGGCGGCGGTGGAACGGCCGGCCGGGGGCCGGCCCCACAATGGAGGCACTCAATGAAGCGTCTCCTGGTTCTCGCCCTGCTCGCTCTGCCGCTCTTTGCGCAGCCCGCCCCCCCGCACATCACCATCGCCCAGAAGCTCAACACGCGCATCCCGCTCGACCTGCAGTTCCGGAACGAGCGCGGCGAGGTCGTGCGCCTCAAGCAGTACTTCAACAACGGGCGTCCGGTCCTCCTCAACTTCGTCTACTACCGCTGCCCGATGCTCTGCCCGATGGTCCTCGAAGGCACCACGCAGAGCCTCACGCACCTGAAGTTCGACATCGGCAAGGAATTCGACGTCATCACCGTCAGCATCGATCCGCGCGACAAGGCTTCCGACGCCGCGCAGCGCAAGGACAAGTACATTCGCCACTACGGCCGTCTCGACTCCGCGAAGGGGTGGCATTTCCTCACCTCGCACGAGTCGGCGATCAAGGCGCTCGCGGACTCTGTCGGCTTTCAGTACTCCTACGACAGCCGCATGGACCAGTTCGCACACGGCGCCGCGCTGCTGGTGCTCACGCCCGACGGCCGCACGTCCCGCTATTTCTATGGCTTCGAGTACAAGCCGCGCGATCTGCGCCTGGCCATCGTCGAGGCCTCGGAGGGAAAAGTCGGCACGCCGGTCGACCAGTTCCTCCTTCTGTGCTTTCACTACGACCCGGCAACGGGGAAGTACAGCCGCAACGCGATGATGTTCGCCCGCGCCGGAGGGGTGAGCACGATGCTCGCCCTCGGCGGCTTCATCTTCGTGATGATCCGTAAAGAGCGCACAACGAAATGAACGATTTCCCACTCTTTCCCGAACAGGCTTCGAGCGTCGCGCCGCTGGTGGATGGGCTCTACCTCGGCCTGGTCGCGCTCACCGGCGCGGTCTCGCTCCTGATCTGGATCGTCATTTTCTATTTCGCCATCAAGTACCGGCGCCGCCCCGACAACGAGCTCGCGCAGGAGCAGGAGCCGCCGGCGATCCTGGAGATGACCTGGACCGTCGTGCCGCTGATCATCTTCATCGGCATCTTCGTCGCCGGCGCGTGGGTCTTCTTCCGCCTCAATCGCGTTCCGTCGAATTCACTCGAGGTCTACGCCACCGGCCGCCAGTGGATGTGGAA
The DNA here is from genome assembly GCA_963821585.1 of uncultured Acidobacteriota bacterium. Classification (GTDB taxonomy): domain Bacteria; phylum Acidobacteriota; class Thermoanaerobaculia; order Gp7-AA8; family Gp7-AA8; genus QHVT01. Next base: position 539,126 of record CAWGEI010000004.1, on the reverse strand, counting down.
GTTCCAGCACCCCACCGGGCAGCGCGAGATCAACACGCTGCACGTCCCTGTCGGGCGGCCGGTCAAGATCACGATGGCGTCCGAGGACGTCATTCACAGCCTCTGGTTCCCGAGCTTCCGCGTGAAGATGGACGTCCTCCCGAGCCGCTTCCGCACGATGTGGTTCCAGGCCACGAAGACCGGCACCTTCCACATCTTCTGCGCCGAGTATTGCGGCACGAAGCACTCCGCGATGGTCGGCAGCGTCATCGTGATGGAGCCGACCGAATACCAGCGCTGGCTCGCCGGCGGCAGTGAAGGCTCGCTGGCGTCGCAGGGCGAGCAGCTCTTCGCGAAATACGCGTGCAACACCTGCCACATGGACGCGGCCACGGGACGCGGTCCCGTGCTGGCCGGCCTCTACGGCAAATCGCGGCCGCTGGCCGGCGGCGAGATCGTCGTCGCCGACGATCAGTACATCCGCGAGTCCATTCTCAATCCGACCGCGAAAATCGCGGCTGGCTTCCAGCCGCTCATGCCGACGTTCCAGGGGCAGGTCAGCGAGGACGATCTCATCCGGCTGCTGTCGTATGTGAAGTCGATCCCCGCGACCGGAACGCAGACGCCGCAGGTCGAGTCGGTGCAGTCGCAGCTGCAGTCCAGCGGCGCAATGCCGGCGACCACCGCCACGACGACCACGAATCAGGGTACTGAACGATGACGACCACCACGATCGACGACGCTCCGTTCATCGAGCCGTCCACCAAAACACGTCGCAACTATCTGAACGACGAGTACGGCGTGCTCTCGTGGCTCCTGACGAAGGACCACAAGCGCATCGCCATTCTCTACCTCTTCTCCGTCACCCTCTTCTTCGTCGTCGGCGGCGTGCTCGCCTTTCTCATGCGCCTCGAGCTCCTCACGCCCGAGGGCGACATGTTCACCTCCGATACCTACAACAAGATCTTCACGCTGCACGGCATCGTGATGATCTTCTTCTTCCTGATCCCGGCCATCCCCTCGGTGCTCGGGAACTTCCTGCTCCCGGTCATGCTCGGTGCGAAGGACCTCGCTTTCCCGAGGATCAACCTGCTGAGCTGGTACATCTACATGATCGGCGGGACCTTCGGGATCATCGTGATCATCACCGGCGGCGTCGACACCGGGTGGACGTTCTACACGCCCTTCTCGACGCAGTACTCCAACACCAAGGTCTTCCTGACGACGCTGGGCGCGTTCATCACCGGCTTCTCGTCGATCCTGACCGGCCTCAACTTCCTCGTCACCACGCACCGCATGCGCGCCCCCGGCCTGACCTGGTTCCGGCTGCCGCTGTTCGTCTGGTCGATGTACGCGACGAGCATCGTCATCATGCTGGCCACGCCCGTTCTGGCGATCACGCTGGTGCTGCTCATGATCGAGAGAGTGCTGGGGGTGGGCATCTTCGATCCCAAGTTGGGCGGGGATCCCGTGCTGTACCAGCACATGTTCTGGTTCTACTCCCACCCGGCGGTCTACATCATGATTCTGCCGGGCATGGCCGTGATCTCGGAGTGCGTGGCCGCGTTCACCCGCAAGAAGATCTTCGGCTACAAGTTCGTCGCCTTCTCCTCGCTGGCGATCGCGTTCCTCGGCTTCCTCGTGTGGGCGCACCACATGTTCGTCGCCGGCATCTCCGTCTACTCGGCGATGATCTTCTCGTTCCTGTCGATGCTCGTCGCGGTGCCGTCGGCGGTCAAGGTCTTCAACTGGACGGCGACGATGTACAAGGCCTCGGTGTCGTGGCAGACGCCGATGCTCTACGTCCTCGGCTTCATCGGCCTCTTCACCATCGGCGGCGTCACGGGGCTGTTTCTCGGCGCCCTCGGCATCGACGTCCACGTCCACGACAGCTACTTCGTCGTGGCGCACTTCCACTACATCATGGTCGGCGGGACGATCATGGCGTACATGGCCGGCATCCACTACTGGTGGCCGAAGATCACCGGGCGGATGTATCCGGAGTGGTGGGGCCGGCTGTCCGCGCTGCTGGTCTTCGTCGGCTTCAACCTGACCTTCTTCCCGCAGTTCCTGGTCGGCTACGTCGGCATGCCGCGCCGCTATCACGCATATGCGCCGGAGTTCCAGGTGCTGAACGTGCTCTCCACCGCGGGCGCGACGATTCTCGCGGTCGGTTATCTGCTGCCGATGATCTACTTCTTCTGGTCGCTGAAGTTCGGGCGCAAGGCGGGCGCGAACCCGTGGGGTGCGGTCGGCCTGGAGTGGGCGACGACCTCGCCTCCGCCGAAGGAGAACTTCCACGAGACGCCGGTCGTGACCTGGGAGGCGTACGACTACCCGGCCTTCCTCAAGGCCATGCGGGAGACGCAGCATGTCTGACGCCACGCTGTCGCATAGCGCCGAGCATGCGGCCGAGCCGCACGAGCACGCGCACGGCCACCCGTTCCTCCAGCACCACTTCGAGGACATGGGGCAGCAGCACGAGGCCTCGACGCTGGGGATGTGGTTCTTCGTCGCCCAGGAGATCCTCTTCTTCGGCGGCATCTTCGCCGCGTACTTCGTCTATCGCGAGATGTACCCCGAGGCGTGGAAGGCAGGGTCGCACCACCAGAACTGGCAGATCGGCGCGGCGAACACGGTCGTCCTCATCGGCAGCTCGCTGACGATGGCGCTGGCGGTGTGGGGCGCGCAGGGCGCGAAGCGGAAATTCACGACGCTCATGCTCGTCCTCACGCTGCTCCTCGGCGGGATCTTCGTAGGTGTGAAGGGCTTCGAATACGCGGAGCACATCCACGAAGGCCTGTTCCCGGGATCGCATTTCACGTACGTCGAAGCGACTCCGGCGCTCACGCGCGGCGTCGAGATGTTCATGACGTTCTACTTCACGATGACCGGCCTGCACGCGCTGCACATGGTCATCGGCGCGGGACTGCTGCTGTACTTCATCCGCCGCTACGTGGCGAGGCGATTTCGGCCCCGAGTACTACAGCCCGATCGAGATCATGGGCCTGTACTGGCACTTCGTCGACATCGTCTGGATCTTCCTCTTCCCGCTGCTGTATCTCGTTTGAGGATCGCAATGGCTCATCCCGAACCGCACCAACCCGACCACGAGACCTACACCGGCCACGCCGCGCCGCCCCACCAGGCGCCGCTGACCACGTACTTCCTCGTCTTCGGGACGCTCATGGTCCTGACCGTCCTCACCGTCTGGGTCTCCCGCATCGACCTCGGCGTCATGAACACCGCCGTGGCCATGGCCATCGCCGTCGTGAAGGCCCTCGTGGTCATCCTCTGGTTCATGCACGTCATCCACTCCCCCCGGCTGACCTGGATCGTCGTGATCTGCTCCTTCCTCTGGCTGGCCGTCCTGTTCGTCCTCACCTTCAGCGACTACCTGACCCGCCACTGGAACCTCTACTAGACGACAAACCCGTGGCGACGAGAACGGAATCGACAGGAAAGTGCACCCTTTGCGGCGCGTCGTTCTCGAAGGCTCAGATGCCTCGCCATCTCGTGAAGTGCGCGTACCCCGAGGCGAAAAGCGTAGCGGCGGTCATCCGGATTCGCGTCGATGTGCCGGGCACTCCCTACTGGCTCGATCTCGACATCAACCCGGTCGCGCCGTTGAGTGAGCTCGACGACTTCCTGCGCGAGATCTGGCTGGAGTGCTGCGACCACCTCAGCTCGTTCGAGATCGGGCGGATGCGGTACGACGCGGCACCGCACGGCGATTTCTTCGGGATGGGGGGGCCGGCCGCAGACGGCATGAACGTCCGCGCCTCCAGGGCCTTGCCGGCGGTTGGAGAGGTGTTCTCGTACGAATACGACTTCGGCTCCACGACCCAGCTTCGCCTGAAGGTCATCGCCCACCATCAAGCTCCCAGCCGCCGCGATGCCGTCAGACTGCTCGCCCAAAACGAGGCTCCGGTCTGGCGGTGCTGCGAATGCGACGAAGCGGCGACGCAGTTGTGCTCCGAGTGCGCCTACGAGCGCGACACCTTCCTCTGCGCATCCCACAGTGAAGAGCACGAGTGTGACGAGGACAGGCTGCTTCCGGTCGTGAACTCCCCGCGCATGGGTGTGTGCGCCTACGGACTGTGATGAAGACCCAGTACTACACCGCCACGAGTCTCGACGGCTTCATCGCCGACTCTCAGAATTCGCTCGACTGGCTGCTCCAGTTCCCGGAGCCCGCCGAGAGCAGCTATCCCGCTTTCATCCATGACGTCGGCGCGATCGCGATGGGCTCGACGACGTACGAGTGGGTTCTGGACAATCACATCCGCATGGGCACCACGAGCGCGCAGCCGTGGCCGTACTCCCAACCGTCCTGGGTGTTTACGACGCGCGACCTGCCGAAGATCGAAAGCGCGGACATCCGCTTCGTCCGCGGCGACGTTCGTCCCGTACACGAGCAGATGGTTGCCGCGGCCGGCGGGAAGAACGTCTGGATCGTCGGTGGGGGAGAGCTCGTGGGCCAGTTCCACGATCACCGACTGCTGGACGAGCTGATCGTCACGATCGTCGCGGTGACGCTGGGCGGCGGCGCGCCATTGTTGCCGCGCAGGATCGCGACCCCACCGCTGCAGCTGATCTCCGTCCAGCGCTTCGGCGAGGCGTTCGTCGAGCTCCGTTACGAAGTCCCGCGCTGACGCAGCGGAGGCGACACGTGGCGTGCCGCCTCCACTGGATCAAACTCAGTATGTGCCGGCCGGGTAATACGAGTGGTAGGTGACGCCGTCCGCGAATTCGACAATGATGAAAACGGAGCCGTCGTTCCCGTTGTACACCTCGAACCTCGTGATCGGCCCGTGCGATCTGCCCTCCTGGATGGCTGTGGCGCCGATCAGCCTTGCGAACTCCGCGGCCGATCTGGCCTTGGCGGCGGCCTTCACCGCTTCCTCGAAATCCTGCTTCGCGGCCGGATCGGTCTTCGCGCCCTTGGGCGGTCTGGCTTCGCCTTGCAACAGGGTCTTCGGATCCAGAGCCGTCAACAGCGAATACAGCAACCCTGCCGGAAGTGCTTGAGTGGATTCCATTACTGCTTCATTCAGTTCCATTTGATTTCCTTCGTTGAATGGTTGGTGCAGCTACGGAAATCAATCGGCGCTCGGATGCAGAGGTCGTGTCGGAAAACACCTCGGCAGAGCAGCGGGAACGCGAACCGCATAACCTTATATATTGAGTGCCGCAGTATCAGCTGCGAAGAAGGGGGAAACACATGGGATTGTTCGGAACTCTGATGCAGAAGATCTTTCGCGCGGGTGCGCACGCCGAGGCGCCGCCGGATGCGATCAAGCGGGGCATGAGCAATGAGTCGCGCGTCTCCGCGGCGGAGCGGGCCGGCGTGCCGGTCGGTGCGCCGATCCCGGCAGGCATGAACCCGGTCGCGCCCGCGGCGCCGCAGGGCCCGGTCGACATCGCCGCCATCCTCGACAAGATGGCGGCCGAGAACAAGGAGAAGCTGGACTGGAAGCACTCGATCGTCGACCTGATGAAGCTGGTCGGGATGGACAGCAGTCTGGCGGAGCGGAGGGAGCTCGCGGAAGATCTGAAGTACACCGGCGACACGAAAGACACGGCCACGATGAACATGTGGCTGCACAAGGAAGTCATGAAGAAGCTGGCGGCGAACGGCGGCAAGGTGCCGGCGGACCTGCTGGACAATTGAGGCGAGCATGACTTCGATTCTCGACGCAGTTCGTCAGCAACTTGGACCCGACACGATCCGGCAGATGAGCAGCACGCTCGGCGCGGATCCTGACGCGACGTCCAACGCAGTCTCGCTTGCCCTGCCGGCGCTCCTCGGCGGCCTGTCGCGCAACGCGGCGCAGCCGCAGGGCGCGGCGGCCCTCGACAATGCCCTGAACGCGCACGACGGCAGCATTCTCGACAACCTCGGCGGCCTCCTGGGTGGAGGCAGCGCGGGCGGGGGTGGGCTCGCAGGTGGCATTGGCGGCGCGATCCTCGGCCACATCTTCGGGAACAAGCGCGAGACGGTCGAGCAGGGCGTCGGCCGCTCCTCGGGTCTCGACGGCGCGCAGGTGGCGCAACTGATGGCCATGCTCGCCCCGATCGTCATGGGCGTCCTCGGCCGGATGAAGCAGAGCAAGGGCCTCGACGCGAACCGTCTGCCCGAGGTGCTGCAGCAGAGCCGGGAACAGGGCGAGCAGGAGATGCCGGGCCTCGGTGGCCTGCTCGACGCCAACAACGACGGCAGCATGACGGACGACCTGCTGCGCATGGGTACCTCGGCCCTCGGAGGCCTTTTCGGCAACAAACGGTGATCTCTCAGCCCGCCCTTCCACGAGGGGGGCGGGCTGTAGTCGATAACGAGAAGGCATCAATTCAGTTCGAAAAAGCGTTAAGTCGGCCCCAAAAGGCGTTGAGTCAGCCCCAAAGAGCGTTAAGTCGGCCCCAAAGAGCGTTAAGTCGGCCCCAAAGGGCGTTAAGTCGGCCCCAAAGGGCGTTAAGTCGGCCCTAAAGGGCGTTAAGTCAGCCTCAAAGAGCGTTAAGTCAGCCTCAAAGACAGAGCTGTCGCCCGCTACGCAGGCTGACTGACGGGCCGCTGGCGTCTCGCCGGCTGATCGGGCGGCGACACGCCGCCCGGCTCTCGGGAGAACGGAGCCTCTCGCATCGTGCCACCCTTCCGCCCACCCAAGTGGCGGCGCGGGACGCCGCCACATCAGCCGGCGGGACGCCAGCGCTCCTGGCTGTCGTCAGTGCGCGATCGGCGCGATCGCGTGGCGCGACAGCTTCTGGAACCGCACGAACAGCAGCACCGCGACGACGGTCAGGCCGACGCACAGGCCCCACCACAGGCCGACGATGCCGAGGTTGCGGGAGAAGCCGAGCCAGAGAGCGATCGGGAGACCGATCAGCCAGTGGCCGAACATGTTCGCGTAGAACGTGTACTTCGTGTCCCCCGCGCCGCGCAGCACGCCCGCGCCGACGGCCTGGATGCCGTCCGACAGCTGGAACACCGCCGCAACCAGCATCAGCGGGATGGCCGCGGCGATGACGGTTGGATCGTCCGTGAAGATGCGCGCGAGCGGGCGCGGCGCGAGCGCGAACGTCGCCGCCGCGATTCCCATGACCACGAGGCCGCACACGAAGGCGGCGTGTCCGGCGACGCGCGTCATCACGGCATCGCGTGCACCGATGGCGTTCCCGACGCGTACCGATCCGGCCGCCGCGAATCCGACCGCGGTCACGAAGCTGAACGAGGCCAGGCTGATGACCAGCTGGTGCGCCGCGAGCTCGAGCGCGCCGAGGCGTCCGGCCAGGAGCGCGACGAGCGCGAACACACCGATCTCGGCGCCCATGTGCAGAGCAATCGGAAAGCCGACGCGGGCTGCCTGCCGGATGGCGGCGCGCTCCGGCCGGTACTCGACGTGCGACGCCATCTTCATCCTGCGGATGGCCACCGCGACGATGATTGTTTCGGCGATCGTGCAGATCACCGTCGCCAGCGCGGCGCCGGGCACGCCCATGGCCGGGATCCAGCCGCGCACGCCGAACACGAACGCCAGGTCGAGGGAGAAGTTCAGGATGTTCGCGATGATCATGGCCACGACCATCGGCCGGGTGATGTGGTACGCCTGCAGATAGGCGCGCATCACGAAGAACATGAGGAACGGCAGCAGGCTCGCGGTGCGGACGAGCAGGAACGAGCGTGCATGTACGGTGACGTCCGGCGCGGCGCCGACGAGTGGCAACGCAACGGCTCCGGCGAGCAGCACCACCGTCAGCCCCGCGGTCACGATGACCGACAGCCAGATGCCCTGCCACAGCACGTGACGCGCGCGGGTGTGGTCGCCCGCGCCGACCGCCTGCGAGATCAGGGGGTCCACGCCCAGCATCATCCCCATCCCGAAGATCGAGACGGCGAAGTACACCGCGTTCGCCATTCCCGCCCCCGCCAGCTCGTGCGCGCCGAGGCGGCCGAGGACCGCGACGTCGACGAGCCCCATCATCTGTGTTCCTGCTTGCGCCGCCGCCAGAGGGGCGGCGAGGCGGAACAGTTCCCGGAGCTCACGACGAAAGATCGAACCGCGCATGAAGCGCGGGATTTTAGTAGGATTACGCGCTTTTTACTGGATGTCGCTTACCGAGCAAAGGGAACTTTCACACAGATGCGCTATCTCGTCACCGGCGGTGCCGGCTTCATCGGATCCAACTTCATTCGCTTCATCTTCGACAAATACGGTGACGACGCCCAGGTCGTGAACCTGGACAAGCTGACGTATGCCGGCATCCGCGAGAACCTCGCGGAGTACGAGGGAAACAAGAACTACCGCTTCTTGCAGGGCGACATTGCCGCCCCCGAGGATGTGGCCGAGGCGTACAAGGGTGTGGACGGCAGCGGCGTCGACGTCGTCGTGAACTTCGCCGCCGAGACCCACGTCGACCGCTCCCTCATGGAGGCCGCGACCTTCATCCAGACCGACGTCCAGGGCGTCCTCGTGCTCCTCGAAGAGGCGAAGAAGAGCGCCCCGAAGCTCAAGCGCTTCATCCAGATCTCGACCGACGAGGTCTACGGCTCGATCGACAACGGCTCGTTCACCGAGACCGATCCCCTCAACCCGCGCAATCCGTACTCCGCGTCGAAGGCCGGCGGCGACCGCATGGCCTACGCGTACGCGCAGACGTTCGGGATGCCGGTAATCGTCACGCGCGCGTCGAACAACTACGGGCCGTTCCAGTACCCGGAGAAGCTCATCCCGCTGTTCGTCACGAACGCCATGGACGACCTCTCGCTGCCGCTGTACGGCGACGGCAAGAACGTGCGCGACTGGCTCTTCGTCGACGACCACTGCGCGGCCGTCGATTTCCTGATCGAGCACGGTGAGAATTCCGAGGTGTACAACGTCGGCGGCGGGAACGAGCGGGAGAACGTGGAGATCACGCACCGCATCCTCGAGCTCACGGGCAAGCCGGAGTCGCTGATCAAGCCGGTGGGCGACCGCCAGGGCCACGACCGCCGCTACTCCCTCGACACCCGCAAGCTCGAAGCCCTCGGCTACAAATGCGACACCGACTTCGACGCGGCGCTGGAGCGCACCGTGCGCTGGTACATGGAGCGCCAGCCCTGGTGGCGCGCGATCAAGGAGCGGAGCGCGGAGTACAAGGCGTATTACGAGAAGCAGTACGCCAATAGGTAGTTGACAGGTCGCAGTTGGCAGTTGACAGGAGGCCGCCGCCCGACCGGGCGAGTCTCGGCTTCTGTCAACTGCCAACTGTCAACTGCCCACACACTCCTGGATGTCCGCGATCAGCTTCGCCATGTCGAACGGCTTGGCGTGGATGCGGAACACGGGCAGCTCGATGTTTCTCAGGATCTCGCTCTCCGGGACGGCCGAGGCGATGATCGTGCAGCGGAGCTTCCCGGGGTGGTGGGCCTGCATGTGCTGGAGCACTCCGTAGCCGTCGACGCGGGGCATCATCAGGTCGAGGACGATGAGCGAATAGCCGTCCTCGTCGATGCGGTCGATCGCCTCCACGCCGTCACGCGCGGTATCGACGGCGAAATTCTGCCGCTCGACGACCTTGGCCAGCATGGCGCGGATCGGGTCGTCGTCGTCCACTACCAGAGCGCGTTTCTTCTCTCCCACGCCTGACAGCCACAGCAAAATAGCTGCCGTCTTACATGAGCGCACCGACGATCGCCACCGGGATCGCGAGCAGGGCGATCATCACGATGACCGGCACGATCACGACCACCGCGACGGCCACGACCGTCGCCCCCAGCGCGGCGATCAGCGCGAACTTCACGATGAAGACGATCGCCAGGACAGGGAGGAAGACGATTTTCAGCGGCACCAGCGCGACCTTGAACGCGAGCTTCACCACCGAGGTCACGAGGAACAGCGCCCCGGCGATGACTCCGCCCACGACGACGACGGCGAGGAGTGCCAGCAACTCCAGCATGAGACTTGCCTCCTACAGTTGGCAGTTGACAGTTGGCAGTTGGCAGGAGCAACCCCATGAGGCGAGGGTGGTAGCTCTCCCGTCAACTGCCAACTGTCAACTGCCAACTGTAATCGTGATACGGGCCGGACTCGCGCCGGGTTGCGATTTGTAACAGGGATCACGCCGGCATCACCCCAACGTAGACGCTCTGCGGCCGGATCAGCCGCCCTTCCGCGCGCTGCTCGAAACAGTGCGCGATCCAGCCGGCGACGCGGCCGATGGCGAACGTCGGGGTGAAGAGGGCGGTGTCGAGGCCGAGGCCGTGCAGCAGGAGGGCGGTGTAGAACTCGACGTTCGTCTGCAGTCTGCGTCCCGGCTTGTACTCCTCGAGCAGCCGCAGGGCGGTCTGCTCGACGGCGCGGGCGAGGTCGTAGAGGTGCATGTCGCCGGCGCGCGTGAACATCCGCTCGGCCGCGGCCGCGAGCACGTCGGCGCGCGGGTCGCGCACCTTGTAGACGCGGTGGCCGAAGCCCATCAGCCGCTCGCCCGCTTCGATCTTCCGCCGCAGCACCTCCTCGGCCCGCGCCGCGTCGCCGATCTCGAACACCATGTCCAGCGCCGGCCCCGGCGCGCCGCCGTGCAGCGGCCCCTTGAGCGCGCCGATCGCGCCGGTGACCGCGGAGACGAAGTCCGAGCCGGTGGAGGCGATCACGCGCGCGGTGAACGTCGAGGCGTTCAGCCCGTGATCGACGACGGTGTTGAGGTACGTCTCCAGCCCGCGGACGATCTCCGCGTGCGGCTCGACGCCGTTCAGCATGTACAGATAGTTCGCGGCCAGTCCCAGATCCTCGCGCGCTTCGACCGGCTCCAGCCCTTGCGACATCCGCCAATACGCCGCCACGATCGCCGGAAACTCCACAGCAGCAGAGAAGCCGCCTCGCGATCATCATCCGCGCTCAGCGCCGCGACACCCGCTCGCAGCGCGTCCATCAGGATGTAGCGGCGGGCTTCAGCCCGCCGCCGCGCGGCGGTCGAACGGAAATCGCGCCTCGGGCGCGAATCCCCCACAACAACTCCACGACATCCTCGAACCGCCACCCGGCCAGCTCCTCCACCCGGAACCCGCCGATCACCAGCTCGCCGCGCTCGCCGTCGACCATGCTCAGCCGCGTCTCCGCGGCCACGACGCCTTCCAGTCCGTTGCTCACGTTCATGTCCTGCAACTTAAATTCAGTGTACCTTCGAGTCAATATTGATTATAGAATCAACCCATGCCCCGGAAGACCGAATGGCTCGACGCCAAAGCCGCCACCCGCCTCCTCGGCGTCAGCCGCGCGACGCTGTACGCCTACGTGAGCCGCGGCTACGTCCGCTCCGAGCCGGTCCCCGGACGCCGCGGGAGCGCCGCTATGCGCGCGAGGACGTCGAGCGGCTTCGCGTCCGCGCGGAAGAGCGCCGCAATCCGGAGAAAGCGGCGGCGCACGCGCTCCGCTGGGGCGTGCCGATCCTGGAGTCGGCGATCACGCTCATCGCCAACGGGAAGCTCTACTACCGCGGCCACGACGCTGCGGAGCTGGCGCGCACGCGGTCGCTGGAAGAAGTGGCCGCGCTGGTGTGGACCGGTGCGTTCGACACAGACCTCTTCGACACGCCGCTGCACGTCGTCGGCGGTGAGAGCGCGGGCGACCTCCCGCTCCTGAACCGCATGCAGTCGGTGCTGCCGCTCGTCGCCGCGCGCGATCCGCTGGCGTTCGACCTCCGCGCGCGCGGAGTCGCGCAGACCGGCTGGCGCATCGTGAACCTCCTCACGAGCATCGCCGCGGCGTCGCGCGAGCTCGAGCCGACGGTGGAGGAGACGCTCGTCCGCGCCTGGGCGCCGGGCATGAAGAACGCGCCGGAGCTGATCCGCGCCGCGCTGATCCTCTGCGCCGATCACGAGCTGAACGTCTCCGCCTTCACCGCCCGCTGCGTCGCCTCGGCCGACTCGAACCCGTACGCGGTCGTCCTCGCGGGCCTCGCGGCGCTCGAAGGGACGAAGCACGGCGGCGCGACCGCGCGCGTCGAGAATCTCTTCGAAGAGCTGCGCCGCGCGCGCGATCCGAAGAAAGCCGCTCGCCGACCGACTCCGCCGCGGCGCCGGCATCGACGGCTTCGGCCACCCGCTCTACCCCGACGGCGATCCTCGCGCGACGCTGTTGCTCGCGATGCTGCCGAAATCGAAGGAGCTCACCCTCGCGCGCAAGATCGCCGAGGCCGCGGAGAGCGTGCTCGGCGAGCAGCCCAACCTCGACTTCGCGCTCGTCGTGGTCGCGCGCTCGCTGAACCTCCCGCGCGGCGCGGCGATCGCCCTCTTCGCGATCGGCCGGACCATCGGCTGGATCGCCCACGCCATCGAGCAGTACCAGCAGGGGACGATGATCCGCCCCCGCGCCACCTACGTCGGCCCGAAGCCAACGTAACTCTTACATCTTCGCCACGTTGTCGAAGTACTTCGCGAAGGCCACGATCCCGCCGCTGGCCTGCTGCCAGTCGAAGTTCTCGTTGGGCGCGTGGTAGCCGTGCTCCGGCAGCGACAGTCCGAGGAACATGACCGGAGCCTTGAAGACCTCCTCCATCGAGTTCACGGCGCCGATCGAGCCGCCTTCGCGGACGAACACAGGCTCGCGTCCGAAGGAGAACTTCATCGCGTCCTTGATCGCCTCGGCGAGCGGACCGGTGGTCGGCGCCTTGTAGGGCCACATCTGGTTCTCGATCTCGACCTTCACGTCCGGGCTGCGCTGCTTGGCGAACTCCTTCACGAGCTTCTGGATCCGCTTCGGGTCCTGATTCGGCACGAGGCGGCAGGAGATCTTCACCTCCGCGCGCGGCGCGATGACGGTCTTGATGCCCGGGCCTGTGTAGCCGCCGACGAGTCCGTGGACCTCGAACGTCGGCATCGCCCAGATCCGCTTCATCACCTCCAGCGGGTCCTCGGTGCGGATCGACTTGAAGAGGTGGTCCTTCTTGAACTGCTTGACCGTGAAGCCGGAGTTGCGGAAGTCCTGGAGCTCGGCCTTCGAGGGCGGCTCGACGTCGTCGTAGAAGCCCTTGATCTTCACCTTGCCCGTGCGCGCGTCGTACATCTCCGAGACGAGCTGCATCAACTCGCCGAGGGGGTTGCGCGCGGCGCCGCCGGTGACGCCGGAGTGCTGGTCGGTCGCGCCGGTCTCCAGAGTGAGCGTAAAGCCCTGCAGGCCGCGCAGACCCGCGGGACATGCGGGCTGCTTGCGCGAGACCCAGATCGTGTCGGAGACCAGGAGGTGGTCCGTGGCGAAGTCCTTCACGTTCGCCTTGATGCCTGCCTCGAAGTTCGGCGAGCCGATCTCCTCTTCGAGCTCCCAGAGCACGTTCAGGTTCAGCGGGATGTTCGCCTCGCGCGCCGCGCGGATGCCCCACAGCGCGCTGAGCGCGGGGCCCTTGTCGTCGGTGGTGCCGCGGCCGAAGTAGCGGTCGCCTTCCTTGACGAACGTGAACGGCTCCGTCTTCCACGGCTCCGTCGCTTTCGACGCGGGCTGCACGTCCATGTGGTTGTAGACCGTGAGCGTCGGCGCGCTCGCGCTGACGTCGAAGCGGCCGTGGACGAGCGGGTTGCCGGCGGTCTCGTAGATCTTCGCCTTGCCCCCGAAATCGCGGATGAGCTGCGCCGCGGCGTCGGCGCAGCGGCGGATGTCTTTCGCGTGTGCGGGATCGGCGGAGACGGACGGAATCTCGACGAACTGCTTCAGCGTGTCTTCGAACCGGTCGCGCTCGCGCGCGGCCCATGCGGTGAGCTCTTTCTTTTCGACCTTCATAGCGGCACGACGATATCAGAGCTAAAGTCCCGGCGTGCGTTTCATGGCGGGCCTGGTGCTCGCAGCAATCGTGGCCTGCGGGATCGACCTGCAGTTCGTCCGGCAGCTTCCCGACTTCGGACCCGTGGCCATGCTGCAGTACGACCAATTCCTGATCGAGGTCGCGCGCCGCACTCCGCCGGGCTCTTCGGTCGCGATCTACGTGCCGGCCACGCGCTTTGACCCGCACTATGCGTATCGCTATTACCGCGCGACGTACTACCTCGCCGGACGCCGGGTCGTGCCGCTGCGGGACGCCGACGATCGCGAGCATCCGGAGCGGATGGCGCGGGCGGATTACATCGCTGCCTGGAACACGGTGACGACGTTCCCGGCCCCGCTGCTGTATCGCGGCCATCACGGCGCCCTGTACCGGAAGGCGCACCGGAGGGCGCGGTGATCGTCGCGCTGACGCAGATCCTCGCCGTGGGGCTGCCGCTGGCGATCCTGCTCGATCGCGCCGCCTCGCGCCTCCGCCTGCTCGGTCTCGGCTTTCTCCTCGGCAGCGGCATGGTGTCGCTGATCCTGCTGGCGTTACCGCGTTGGCCTCCTGTCCTCGTGACGGCGACGGTGCTCGCGGCCGCTGCGATTCTCTGGCCGATCGCGTGGAAGCGCCGGCCGGCGTTCGCGGCGTTCCGCCGGCCGCATCTGGCCGACTACGCGACCCTTCTCCTCGTGATCGCACACGCGCGCGCCGCAACGCGCGCGTTCTTCGACGAGTGGGACTTCTGGGCGATCTGGGGGCTGAAGGGACGCATCTTTCTCGAGCACGGCGGCATCGACTGGGCGTGGCTCGAACAGCCGTGGAAAGCCTTCGCGCATCCCGACTATCCGCCCCTGCTGTCGCTGAACTACGCGTTCTACGCGATGCAGGCCGGCGAGTGGAACGACGCCCGCCTCGGCATCGTCACGACGTTGTTCGGCGCGGCGGTGCTGCTGCTGGTCCGCGACCTCTTTGATCCGAAATTCGCGCCGTGGGCCACCCTCGGCGTCGCCTCGCTAGCGCTGTCGCCCTGGGTTGGGCTGGCCGAGGCGCCGCTGATCGCGTATGGCACGGCGGGACTCCTCTTCGTTCGCAGGGGAGACCTGCCTCTCGGCGCGGTACTCCTGGGCCTCGCGGCGTGTACGAAAAACGAAGGTCTGACCCTCGCTGTCGCGGCGGCGGCGGCGCTGGTCCTGAGCGGGCGATGGCGCGACGTCCCGCGACTCTGGCCGGCGCTCGCGGTGGCCGCGCCGTGGCAGGTGATGCGTGCGCTGCACACGCTCCCGACCGATCTGCTGGCCGGTCCAGTGCAGGAGCGCATCGTCGCCAACTTCGCGCGACGGGCGGAGTTTCTGGATGCGCTGGCGCACGAGCGGCCCGTGCAGCCGGAGCTGTGGATCGCGCTGCTCGTCGCACTGGCGATCTTCGCGCGCGACCTCCGGCGCGAGCGCTTCGTGCTCATCGCCGTCGCGCTGCAGCTCGTCTTCTATGTCGCAGCCTTCACGACGGTGCCGAAAGACCTGCGCTGGCACGTCGAGACCGCGGCCGCGCGCCTGCTGGAGCAGGTCGCGCTGCCGCTGGCATTCGCGATGCTGAGCATCGCCGCGGCGCGGCTGAAGCCGCAATGGCGGAAACTTTAGGCGAGCGCGCCCCTCACCCGGCCTTCGGCCACCCTCTCCCCGCGCTCACGCACGGGGAGAGGGGATGACAAGGTTCTTTCTCGCGAGAAACGGCTATCGATCTTGTTTCTTGCGAGAGGCGCGTTCCCCTCCCCTTCTCCCCTCGGTGAGGGGAGAAAGTGCCGAAGGCGGATGAGGGGTTGTTCTTACCCTAACATCACCATCCGACCGCGACTCCGCCGCGACGCGGGTCTGATCCACCCATGCGCATGCCGGTCTTCGGATCGATCAGCACGCCCTGCGCGTCGCCGATTTCGCCGGGCTCGGTCTTGTCCATGCCGGGCAGCGGGCGGAACTTGTGGCCGCGCGCTTCGAGCGCCGCCCAGGTGTCGGCGTCGAGGTCGAGGCGCTCCCAGAAGATGTGATCGGGGAGCCACTGGTGGTGAAACCGCGGCGCGCTCACGGCCTGCTGGATGTCCATGTCGAAGTCGATGACGTTGATGATCGACTGCAGCACCGTGTTGATGATCGTCGGGCCGCCGGGGCTGCCGATGACGAAGTACGGTTTTCCGTCCTTGAGCACGATCGTCGGCGTCATCGATGACAGCGGCCGCTTCTTCGGCGCGATCGCGTTGGCCTCGCCCTGGATCAGCCCGTAGTCGTTCGCGACGCCGACCTTCGACGTGAAGTCGTCCATCTCGTTGTTGAGGAGCAGGCCCGTGCCTTTCGCCGTTACGCCCGAGCCGTACGAATCGTTGAGGGTGTACGTCGTCGACACCACGTTCCCCTCGCCGTCCACGACGGAGTAGTGCGTCGTCTCCGGTGACTCGTACGCGGCCGGGCCTCCCCCTCGCACGTCTTTGCTGGGCGTCGCTTTGTCGGTGATGTCCTTGGCCGCGCACCTTCGCGTACTCGCGCGACACGAGACCGGCCACCGGCACCTTCACGAAGTCCGTGTCGCCGAGGTAGGAGGCGCGGTCCGCGAATGCGCGGCGCATGACCTCGACGAGCGTGTGGACGTACTGCGACGAGTGCCAGCCCATCGCCTTCAGGTCATACGGCTCGAGCATCTGCAGCATTTCGATCAGCGCGATGCCGCCCGACGACGGCGGCGGCATGGTCAGGATGTCGTAGCCGCGGTAAGACCCGCGCAGCGGCTGCCGGATGGTGGGCTCGTATGTGCGGAGGTCTTCCATGGTGACGATCCCGCCGTTCGCCTTCATGTCCGCGACGATCAGTTTCGCGGTCTCGCCCTCATAGAAGTCGCGGGGATTGGTCTTGATGCGCGCCAGGACGGCCGCGAGCTCCGGTTGCACGAATGCGTCGCCCATCTCGAAGAACTTGCCGTCGCGCTGATAGATGCGCCGGCTCTCGGCCCACGGTCCCATCTTGTCGACGGTGGTCTTGTGCGAAAGGCTCCGCGCCAGGTGGTAGTTCACCTCGAACCCCTCGGCCGCGATCTTGCGCGCGGGCTCGACGAGGTCTTCCCATTTCAGCTTGCCGTGGCGCTTGTGCGCGAGCACGAGTCCCGCGACGGTGCCGGGGACGGCCACGGCGCGGTAGCCGTCGGTCGACATCCCTTTGACGACGTTGCCCTGCGCGTCGAGGTACATGTCGCGAGTTGCCGCCAGCGGCGCGCGCTCGCGGAAGTCGATGGCCTCGGTCGTCCCATCCGCCCTGCGGATGAGCATGAATCCGCCGCCGCCGAGGTTGCCGGCGGAGGGCCAGGTGACGGCGAGGGCGAGACCGACGGCGACCGCCGCGTCGACCGCGTTTCCGCCGCGCTTCATGACGTCCGCGCCGACGCGCGAGGCGATCTCCGACGTCGACGCCACCATCACGTTGCGCGCGCGCACTGGTTGGTTCCATGCGGCAAAGAGGGGGAACGCGGCGGCGAGCGACAGAAGCAGAACAGCCGTTCGTTTCATGGCGCAAAGTGTAACGAAAACCGGAGCTCGTCCCCGTTGCATCGCGCAACCGATGCGCGTAAATTGATGCCGGTCCATGAGTCCAAAGAATGCGATGGATGCGATCCGCCGGAGCAACCGCTTCCGCGTGATCATGAACGTGCCGCTGCGGATCGGCCTGAAACAGGCCACCCTGGTCGACATCTCGACGACCGGCGTCCTGGCGACGCACAGCGGCATGCTGAAGACCGAGTCGACGGTCCAGATCTCGTTCACCCACGAGGATCAGAAGTTCGCCGCCCAGGCGAAAGTCGCTTCCTGCACCGTCGTCGGCCTCGGCGCCGGCGAAGCCGGCGCAACGCTCTATGCGTCGCGGCTGTACTTCGTGAGCCTCCCCGACACTGAGCGCAAGATGCTCGAAGACATGGTCGGGGATACGTAGGTTTTTGGGTTAAATGGGGTAGCCCCGAGCGAAGTCGAGGGGCCAAGCTTAGCACCCACGCTGCGCGATCCATGTGCACCAGCACGTGTAGCCGCGCTTCGTGCACCCGCGCCGTCGATGCTAACTTGGCCCCTCGACTTCGCTCGGGGCTTGCGGCTAACACTAACTACGATAATCCGCGTTCAAGCTGACGTAGTCGTGCCCTAAATCGCACGACAACACAACCGCCCGCGCGTTCCCCACCCCGAGGTCCACGCGCAACGGCACTCGCTCGCGCGCGAACACCTTCGCGGCGTCCTTTTCCTTGTACGCCGCCGGTGCGCCGTTGGTGACGAGGGCGATGGAACCGGCGTGCAGCGAGATCTTCTTCAGCGAGAAGCGCGCGCCGCTGCGGCCGACGGCGGCCAGGATGCGGCCCCAGTTCGGGTCGCCGCCGTGGAGGGCGGTCTTCACGAGCGGGGAGGTGGCGATGGCGTGCGCGGCGAGTTTGGCGTCGCGGTCGGTCTTCGCGCCGGTGACCTCGAGCTCCATGACCCGGATGGCGCCTTCGCCGTCGCGGACGATCATCCACGCCAGGTCGCGGCAGATCGCGTCCAGCGCGCGCTGGAAGTCGGCGAGGTCGTCATTCTGCGCGTTGCCGAGCTTCCCCGAGGCCAGGACCAGCACGGTGTCGTTCGTCGAGGTGTCGCCGTCGACGGAGATGGAGTTGAAGCTCTGGTCGACGCTGGTCTTCAGCATCTTCGCCAGCGCGGCAGGGGAGACGTTCGCGTCCGTCATCACGAACCCGAGCATCGTGGCCATGTTCGGGTGGATCATGCCGGCGCCCTTCGCCACGCCGACGAGCCGTCCGCGCTTGCCGCCGATGGTGAACGACGCCTGGGCGACCTTCGGGCCGACGTCGGTGGTGAGGATTGCGTGCGAGAGCGCCTCGATGCCGCCAACCGAGAGGCGGTTCACCGCGTCCGGGAGGAAGTCGCGGACCTTCTTGTCGGGCAGCACGACGCCGATGACGCCCGTCGAGGCGAGAAAGATCTCGTCTTCCGTACACTGCAGCAGTTCGGACGCGCGGGTGCGCACGCGCTTCGCGGCGTCCAGCCCTTCCTTGCCCGTGACCGCGTTCGCGCAGCCGGCGTTGACGACGACGGCCTTCACCCGGCCGCCGCTCTTCTTCAACGACGCCTTGGACAGGACGACCGGCGCCGCCTGAAAGCGGTTCTGCGTGAACACGGCGGCCGCATTCGCGCCGTCGGGCGCGACGATGAGGCCGAGGTCCAGCCGCTTCTTGCGGATGCCGGCGCGCACGCCGGAGGCGACGAAGCCCTTCGGGAGTTTCAACTTACAGGGTCTCCAGTGCGGCCTTCGCAGCCGCGAGCACTCTCTCGGGCGACGTTCCGCCGAGAACATTCTTCTTCGCGAGCACCGTCTCGACGGTGTTGAACGAATGCTGGCCTTCACGCGACACCATCTCGTGCGCCTCGCGGAAGGGAATGCCTTTCGCCGCGAGCTCGTCGGCGGCGTCGGTGGCCAGCAGCAGAGGACTGGACGCGGCTTCGCGCATCCGGTCATTGATCTTCAGCCCCGCGATCAGCGCCGTCAGCGCGGGCAGCAGCACGGCGAGTAGCGTGCGCGTGCGGAACAGCGGCTCTTTGTCGAGCTGCAGGTCCTTGTTGTACGCCAAGGGCAGACCCTTGAGCAGCGCCAGCAACCCCGATAGCTCTCCAATGGAGCGCGCGGCGTACCCGCGCGTCAGCTCGAGGACGTCCGGGTTCTTCTTCTGCGGCATGCGCGAGGAGCCGGTTGCCAGCGCGTCCGGCAGCTCCGCGTAGCCCGCTTCGTCGCTCGTGAAGAAGATCAGATCTTCTGCGAGCCGGGAGAGGTGCGTCAGCAGCAGCGACGTGGCGAACAGATACTCCGCGGCGAAGTCGCGATCGGAGACCCCGTCCAGCGAGTTCGCGGTCGCGCGCGCGAAGCCGAGGGACTTCGCGAGGCGGTCGCGGTCGATGTTCAGCGGCGTGCCGGCGAGAGCCGCGGAGCCCAAGGGACACTCATCGCCGCGATCCTTCGCGTCGGCAACACGCGACAGATCGCGCTTCAGCATCTCCACGTACGCCATGCACCAGTGTCCAAACGTGACGGGCTCCGCCTGCTTGAGGTGCGTGTAGCCCGGCATCGGCGTCGCCGCGTGCTCGACGGCCTTCTCCGCGAGTGCACGCGCGAGCGCGCGAGCCAACGCAACCGCATCGTCGCACGCCTTCTTCAGCCACAGTTTCAGATCCGTCGCGACCTGATCGTTGCGCGAACGGCCGGTGTGGAGCTTGCCCGCAAGCGCGCCCACGCGCTCCCGCAGCGATGCCTCGACGTACGAGTGCACATCCTCGAACTCGGGCAACGGGTCACGGGGATCGGGCAACGCGATCAACGCGCCGACGAGCGCGCTCTCCTCATCCGAAGAGAGCACGCCCGCGCGTGCGAGCTCGTGCGCCCACGCGATCGATCCCTCGACGTCCTCCGCGAACAGCTCGCGGTCGAACGCGAACGAATCGTTCAGCGCGCGCAGGAGGGCCGAGGGGCCCTCGCTGAACCTGCCGCCCCACATCGTCATTTTTTAGACCAGCCTCCATTGACCGTCTGGACCGACTCCACGTCCATCGGCGAGATGCGCTTGCTGCCGCGGAGCTGCAGGCCGAACAGCTTGATGAAGCCGGCCGAATCCGTGACGTCATAGCCCGTCATGTCGAACGAGGCCAGGTGCTGCTTGTAGAGCGAGTTCGGCGACTTGCGTCCGGCG
This sequence comes from uncultured Acidobacteriota bacterium, assembly GCA_963821585.1. GTDB lineage: Bacteria > Acidobacteriota > Thermoanaerobaculia > Gp7-AA8 > Gp7-AA8 > QHVT01. The sequence continues at coordinate 518,624 of CAWGEI010000004.1, read as the reverse complement.
ATGGTCGCGTTGCCCTTGTACAGCTTCAGCACGACCGTGCCCGTGACCTTCTCCGCGAGGACGTTCACGAACGCGTCGAACGCCTCGCGCAGGGGCGCGAACCAGAGGCCGTTGTACACGAGCTCCGCGTAGCGCGTGGCGATGCGCTCCTTCTCGTGCGCCGCGTCGCGGTCCAGCACGATCGACTCCAGCGCCTTCAAGGCCGTCACGAGCATCGTGCCACCCGGCGTCTCGTACACGCCCCGCGACTTGATGCCGATCAGGCGGTTCTCGACGATGTCCGCGCGGCCGACGCCGTGGCGCCCGCCGATCTCGTTCAGCGCCTGCACGAGCTTCGCCGGCGATAGCTCCTCGCCGTTCACCGCGACCGGCACGCCCGACTCGAACTCGATCGTCACCTTCTCCGGCTCATCCGGCGCATCCATTGGATCGACGGACAACTTGAACATCGACGCTTCCGGCTCGAACATCGGGTCCTCGAGCGGGCCGCCTTCGTGCGACAGGTGCCAGAGATTCCGGTCGCGCGAGTACGGGTCCTTCTTCGTCACCGGCACGGGGATGCCGCGCGCCGCCGCGTAGTCGATCGCGTCTTCACGCGAGACGATGTCCCACTCGCGCCACGGCGCGACGACCTTCAGCTCCGGCGCGAGCGCCTGGTAGGCGAGCTCGAACCGCACCTGATCGTTGCCCTTGCCTGTGCAGCCGTGCGCGAGCGCGTCGCAGCCGGTCGCCAGCGCGATCTCCACCTGCTTGCGCGCGATCAGCGGCCGCGCCGTGGAGGTGCCGAGAAGGTAGTCGCGCTCGTAGATCGCGCCCGCCTTCAGCACAGGGAAGAGGAAGTCCGCCGCAAACTCCTCCTTCGCGTCGACGAGGTGAAAGTCGATCGCGCCGGTGGAGTACGCCTTCTGCGCCAGACCGGTGGTCTCTTCCGCCTGGCCGACGTCGACCGCGACCGCGACGACTTCGCAGCTGTAGTTCTCCTTCAGCCAGGAAATGATGATGGAGGTGTCGAGACCTCCCGAATACGCCAGTGCGACTTTCTTCACGCTGCTTTCTCCTTGTGTCCACCCAGGACGAACCTGAGCGTGTCGATGAATTCGATGAGTGCTTTCTTCGGAACGATGTACGGCGGCAGCAGGCGCAGGACCTTCTCGCGCGCCGTGCCCACGACGAAGCCCTGTTCGAGCAGCTCGCGCGCGACCGGCGACGCCGGACGATCGAGCTCGATGCCCCACATCAGGCCCGAGCCGCGGACTTCCACCACATTCGGGAGTTTCGCCAGCTCCTTGCCGAACCACGCGCCGAGCGCGTTGATCTGCGGGAGGAGCTTCTCCGTTTCTTCCAGAACCACGGCGCCCAGCCGGCACGCGACCGGATTGCCGCCGAACGTCGTGCCGTGATGTCCCGGCTTCACGACGCCTTCGACCGCGTCCCCGGTAAGCACCGCGCCGAGGGGCAATCCTCCGCCGAGAGGCTTCGCCAGCGTCACGATGTCGGGAGTGATTCCGCTCTTCTGAAACGCGAACATCTGTCCCGTACGCCCGAGGCCGCACTGAATCTCGTCGAGCACCAGCAGCGCGCCGTGGAGATCCGCAATCCGCCGCGCTGCGAACATGAAGTCGTCCGACAGCGGGATGATCCCGCCTTCACCCATGACCGGCTCGAGGAAGATCGCCGCCGTCTCGCCGTCGACCGCCGCTTCGAGCGCCGCGACGTCATTCGGCGCCACGAAGCTCACCCCTGGCACCAGCGGCGCGAACGGCTCGCGATACGCGTCGTGTCCCGTCAGCGACAGCGAGCCGAGGGTCCGGCCATGGAACGACTCGATCAGCGCCACGAATTTGGTCTTTCTGGTCGCCAGCCGCGCGAACTTCAGCGCCGCCTCGTTCGCCTCCGTCCCGCTGTTGCAGAAGAACGCCCGGTTCATGCCAGACGCCCGCACGAGCTTCTCGCCCAGGATGCCCTGCGCCGGGTGGTAGTACAGATTCGAGACGTGCAGCAGCGAGCCGCTGGCGTCCTTCATCGCCTTCATCAGCTTCGGGTGCTTGTGCCCGAGGACGTTCACGGCGATGCCGCCGAGCAGGTCCCAGTACGCGCGGCCCTCCGCGTCGTACAGGCGCGCACCCTTCCCGTCGCGCGGATGGAACGGCGTCCGCGCATACGTCTTCACCAGGAACGCGTTCTCGCGCTCCTCGACCGCAAGCGGCGATTCGTCATGCAGCAACAAGGGTGGTGCCTCCTTCTTCGCCGATCACGATCTCGCGCACACCGGAGGTGAGCGCACTCAGCGCGGCCTGCAGCTTCGGCTTCATGCCGCCGGTCACGTTGTCGATGAACGTCTTCGCGTCCGCGGCGTGCAGACGAGGGACGACGTTGCCGTCCGCGTCGAGCAGACCGGCCACGTCGGTGATGAACAGCAGCTCGTTCGCGCCGGCCGCGACGGCGATCGCCGCCGCCGCCGTGTCCGCGTTCACGTTGAACAGCGAGCCGTCGTCTCCCATGGCGATGGATGAGATCACCGGCATCGCACCGTAGGTCAACATCGCCGAGAGCAGCGAGCGGCTCGCATGCGTGACCTTGCCGACGTGACCCAGCTCCACGCCGTCGATGGGCGGGTGCTGTTCGGCGACGAGTGTCCCGCCGTCGCAGCCGGAGATCCCCGCCGCGCGCACGCCCAGCTTCGTCAGCTCGCTGACCAGCATCTTGTTCACCGTGCCGCCGAGAACGGAGACGACGATCTGCAGCGTAGCGTCGTCCGTGATGCGCAGCCCTGCGTGCGTCCGCTTCGGGAGCCCCGCAAGCGCGAGCGCCGCGTCGATGTGCTTTCCGCCGCCGTGGACGAGCACGATGTCCTCGCCCGCGTTCCAGCGCGAGGCGATCTTCCGCAGCGCGCCGTCGCGGCGCGCTGCGTCATCGAGGAGTGATCCGCCGAGCTTGATGACAGTAGTCAATGGATTCCCTCCGTCTCCGGATAACCGCACATCCGGTTGAAGTTCTGCACGGCCTGCGAGGCCGCGCCCTTGAGCAGGTTGTCGATGACGCTGACGATGACCGCGCGCCGGCCGCCCTGCAGGAGCTGGAAGCCGATCTCCGCGTTCGGCGTATTCACGACGTTCTTCATCTCCGGGAGCTTGCCGGCCGGCAGCACGCGCACGAACGGCTGGTCCGCGTATGCCTCGGCGTAAATCCGCGTGACCTCTTCCTCGGTCACGGCGCTCGTGAAGCCGACGTGCATCGTCGAGTAGATCCCCCGCGGCGTCGGCAGCAGGTGCGGCACGAACACGAGCGTGGTGCGCTCGCCGAGGTGCAGGCCCTGGCGGATCTCCGGCTCGTGCCGGTGATGGCCGACGCTGTACGCCTTGAAGTTGCCGGAGAGCTCGACGAACGAGTACGCCACGTCCGCCTTCTTGCCCGCGCCGGAGACGCCGCTCTTCGAGTCGACGATGACCGGCTGGGTGCGGTCGATGAGGTACGTCAGCGGCCGCAGCGCAAGGAGCACGGACGTCGGATAGCAGCCGGGGTTGGCGATGAGGCGCGCCTTCCGCAGCTCGCCGTTGCAGAGCTCGGGCAGTCCGTACACGGCCTCGGCCAGCAGCTCCGGCCGCGCGTGCGCGAAGCCGTACCACGACGGGTACAGGTTCGGTTCGCCGAGCCGGAAGGCGCCGGAGAGGTCGATGACCTTGATCCCGGCATCGAGGATGTGCGGCACGACCTCGGCCGACACCTCGTTCGGCGTTGCCAGGAACGCGACCTCGGGCTTCGCCGCGAACAGCGCCTCGAGCGAGAAGGACTCGGATGAGAAGGCAGCGACGACGTTCGCGTGCGGGTGGCGGTCGAGGATGCGGACGAGCTCCTGACCGGCATAGCCGGTGGCGCCCGCGATGGCGACATTGCTGACACTGGTAGCGTATTGAGTGTTTTCCATGGTCGTGGCTCCGAATCCGTAGCCGCGCCTAGGCGCGAGTACGTTGAAGGGCCGCAGAAGCGGCCGGACGCGGCGCTAAGCCCGCGATCTCGTAGACGCGCCGGACGAAGGCGTCGGCGGCGTCGAGGGTGCGAAAGGCGACGAAGATCGTGTCGTCGCCGCCGATGGTGCCGGCGGCGCCGTCGATCTCCGTCGCGTCGATGGCGCTGGCCAGCGGCTGGGCCGCGGCCACGGGCGTCTTGATGACGACGAGGTTCATCGCCGTCTCGGCGGAGATGACGCTGTCGCGTACGAGCTGTTCGAAGCGCTGCTCGACCGTCGCGCGCGGCGTGAACGTGGCCACGGGGGCGATGGTCTCGGTCGAGACATATCCATTCGGCGTCTTCACCAGGCCGAGCTCACGCAGGTCGCGGGAGAGCGTCGGCTGGGTGACCTTGAAGCCGTGCCTGGCGAGGGCCGCGAGCAGCTCGTCCTGTGAATGGACGGCCGTCTCCCGGACGATCCTGAGGATCTCCTCCCGTCTGCGCATGGCGTCCCCGCCGCCTGAATAAAAATTCATCATCACGAATACTTATGCATTAACTGGCGGCTGTCAACTTCTATTTCGTGATTCACAGATGAGGGACTTTCCCTGCCTCCTGCGCGATAGGAGTTAAGAGGAGGTAGCCCCCATGCCCCGCCCACGTCTGCTTGCCGTCGCTGCTCTAGCTCTCTTCATCGTGGTGCCCGCCCAGGCGCAGAAGCGCCGTGCGGTGCGCTCGAATCCGGGCACACCGGTGTCCCAGGGGACCTGTCACACGTTCGGACTGGTCGCGGCCGGCACGAAGGCGTCGTACCTGTCGACCGCGCCGGGCGGGAGCGTGACGTTCACCATCACCTGGATCTCCGACACCCCGACCCAGACGAAGACCACCCAGAAGGTCAACTCGAACGGCACTGTCTCCGACGCCGAGACCGTTCTCGACGGCGAGATGGTCGGGACGCTCCGCACCCTGAAGAAATTCAATCTCAAGGAGAGCACGACCGTCCCGATCTTCGGCAAGCTCACGACGGAGACGGACGTCACCTTCACGCCGTCGCTGGCGCAGGGCCCCGCAGCGGGCTGGTGCGTCGGCAACACGTGGGCGATCCCGCCGGTGACCGAGTCCATCGTGGTGAAGTCGCCGCAGGGGACGTTCCCCAGCATGGTGACGACCATCGCCTCCACGGGCGAGGTTCTGGCGGTCGGCGAGTCGATTACCGTCCCGGGCGGCACCTTCAACACCGTGAAGTACCGCGGCTCGATCCTGGCGGGATCGGCGGTGCAGACCGCCATCACCTGGGTGTCGATGGAGAAGAACATCGTCGTGAAGCAGGACACGATCGACGGCTCGGGCGCGATCACGTCCACGACCGTACTGACTCCGTAACGGCGTCGAGTTTGCACGACTCGGGACAGGAGGCCAGGAACCCCCATGTCCCGAGTCGAACGCACCGACAATCCCAGCGAGGAACCGCGTCAGGCCGAGCGCGGCCGCCGCGACAGCACGCCGCTGCGCGATCCCAAGCCCGGCCACACCCCGACCAAGGCCGAGGGCGAATTGGACGACGTCGAGGAAGCGCTCCGGCACCAGCAGGAGTGACGCGCGCGTTGCCCGCCGGTGGGGATGCTCACGGCTTTTGGCGCGACGGGTGAGGTGTGCCGTTCGGCAGGTTGCTGTAGGGGATCTCGCGCACCTCGCCCGATACCGGGTTGGCGATGGCAGCCTTGCGGGCCCACGCCAGCGCCTCATCCATGCCAGCGGCTTCCAGGATCCAGAACCCACCAACGTGCTCCTTGGCTTCCAGAAACGGGCCGTCGGTGATGAGCAGTTCGCCATTGGGCTGCGTCCGCAGCGACTTCGCCTGGCTGGCTGGGGCCAGGCCGACAGCCAGGAGCCTGGCACCAGCAGCGATCAACTCTTCGTTGAGCGCGTTGATCGCCTGGATCGTCGCTTCGCTCACTGTCGATGGGTCGAAGTTGTCGGGGAGGTAATTCGTCAGCAAATATTGCGGCATAGCTTCTCCTCTTCGCGTTTCGGTCTTCGGCCGGCCGATCTGGCCTGCCTTCATCAGGTCGACGAATGGCCTGACCCGATTTCTACAAATAGCCCAGGATTTTTTTTGTCTCAATCGCCGGACATCGCCTGCTCGAGCTTTCTCGACAGCAATTCGTGCTCCCGGGCGTTGTCCGTCATTGCGATGGCGCGGAGCAGCTCTTCGCGGGCTTCGGCAGATCGTCCCAGCTTCACGAGCAGATCTCCCCTGACGCTCGGCAGCAGATGATAGTTGGCCAGCGCGGGCTCAGCCGCCAGGGGCTCCAGCGCATGGAGCCCGGCAGCCGGTCCGTGTGCCATTCCAACGGCCACCGCGCGGTTCAGCGCCACGATCGGAGAGGGGCTGACCTGAAGCAGGGAGTCATAGAGAGCCACGATCTTCTCCCAGTCGGTATCCGCTGCGGTGTGAGCTCGCGCATGACACGCAACGATCGCCGCCTGCAGGGCGTAACTGTGGGCGCCGCCTCCCAGCTGCTGCGCTCGCTCGAGTGCAGCCATGCCTCGCTGAATCTGCGCGTGGTCCCACAACGAACGGTCCTGCTCGGACAGGAGGACGGCTGCGCCGGTTGGTCCGCGACGCGCCGCGGTGCGCGACGCCTGCAGCTCCATCAGCGCCTGCAGACCGTGCACCTCGGACTCCCCGGGCAGCAGCTGCGCCAACATGCGTCCAAGGCGGAGCGCGTCTTCGCAGAGCGCTGCCCGCATCCACTCGTCGCCCGCGGTTGCGGTGTATCCCTCGTTGAAGATCAGGTAGACCACGGACAGCACGGATTCGACCCGCTTTCCCAACTCGTCACCACGGGGAGTCTCGAAGGGAACATGGGCCTCGGACAAGGTCTTCTTCGCTCGAAAGATGCGCTGGCCCAGCGTCTTCTCCGGCACCAGGAAAGACCGCGCAATCTCGGCCGTGGTGAGGCCGCAAGCCAGACGCAGGGTCAGCGCAACGCGCCCCTCGACGGTCAGCACCGGATGGCAGGCGGTAAAGATCAGGCGCAGGACGTCATCATCGATGACCTGGTCCAAAGCCTGATCCATTGCTTCACCCAGCCGCTGCTGCCGGAATTCCAGCTCTCGCGCAATCTCTCCATGCTCCAGTTCCAGCATCCGGCCACGGCGCAGAGCGTCGATGGCGCGCCGCTTTGCCGCTGTCATCAGCCACGCGGCAGGTCTTTCCGGGATCCCTTCGTCCGGCCATCGTTCGAGAGCCGTGACCAGCGCATCCTGGGCGAGCTCCTCCGCAATGCCGATGTCGCGCGTAACGCGGGCAATCCCGGCGATGAGCCGCGTGGACTCGATCTTCCACACGGCCTCGATCGCTTTATGTGTGTCGCTCATGCCTGAATGTCGCCTGCTGCGCAGGCAGGGTTCAGGTGGATTTTAGACTGCTCCACCTCGCGACAGCTCGATCCCAAGCTGAAGCCGCAATGGCGGTAACTTTAGGCGAGCGCGCCCCTCACCCGGCCTTCGGCCACCCTCTCCCCGCTGACGCGGGGCGAGGGCTATCGTGGGGTTCCTTCTCGCGAGAGATTGGCGATCAATCTTGGCGATCAATCTTTGTTTCTTGCGAGAGGGAAACCGGATTGTCCCCTCTCCCCGCGCGTGAGCGTGGGGAGAGGGTGGCCGAAGGCCGGGTGAGGGGCGCGCTCGCCTGAAGTGAACGCCATTGCCGCTTCAGGCGGGCGGCAGAAAACGCGCCTCACACCTCGATCCCGACGCTCCTCATCAACTCCAGCGCGTTGCTCTTGGTGACCACGCCCGGCCGCATCCGATAGTCGAACACGACCTTGCCGTCCTCGATGTGGTCCTCGAAGTGGACGTTCGCCGCCTTGGGGCCGAGCGAGTCGGCGATCTGCGCGAGGGCGAGATCATGCGTCGAGACCAGCCCGATCGCGCCCCGCTCCACCAGCCCCCGCACGATCGCCTCGGCACCGATCCGCCGGTCGTGGGAGTTCGTCCCGGCCAGCACCTCGTCGAGCAAATACAGCAGCGGCCCGTGCGTCGACATCTCCAGCACCTGCCGGATGCGGAGGATCTCCGCGTAGAACCGCGACGCGTTCTCCTGCAGCGAGTCCGCGATCCGGATCGACGCGCCGACCTGCATCGTCGACAAGCGGAGCCCCCGGGCGCATACCGGCGCCCCGGCCATGGCCAGTACCGCCGCGATCCCCACGCTGCGCATCATCGTGCTCTTCCCCGACATGTTCGAGCCGCTGACGACCAGCAGCCGCAGCGTCTCGTTCAGCTCGATCCCGTTCGTGACCCGCCGGTCGGCGGGGATCAGCGGGTGTCCGAGGTCCTGCGCGACGAACATGGGCCCGGGCGTGACCAGCTCCGGCATGGCGTTCGATGGATGCTCGAACGCGAATGAAGCCATCGAGCCCAGCGCCTCGATCTCCGCGACCGCCTCGATCCAGTCGCCGATGCGCGATCCGGACCGCACGCGCCAGCGCTCGATCGCCAGCGCCACGTTCACCGTCCACAGCAGCACGATCGCGAAGAGCGCGAAGAACTGATTCCGCCGCGCGTCGAGCAGCGCCACCAGCTTGCGCAGTTTCCGGATCTCCTCCGAAGAACGAAGGTCTGACCCCCGCAGGCGCTCGTGCAGCGCGCGCAGGCGTTCGGACGAGAACGACTCCCGCTCGATCCGCGCCAGGACGCCGCCGAGGAGGGCCAGGGCGGGCTCGGCGCGCTCGACGGCCATCACCACCGGCTCCACTTTCGGACTCAGGTGCCGGGCGACGAACGCGCTGACGACGAGCAGCACGACCAGCGGCGTCGCCGGCACGTGCCACGGATACCCCAGCGAAGCCTCCGGGTTCGTCGCCTCGACCATCTTCACGAACAGCGACGGCAAGGTGACGACGAGCGCGACCGCCGTGGCCGCCGGGAGCGCCATCACCGCGAAGCGCTCCGCTGCCGACAGCTGTACCGGCTCCATTGCTCCCCACTCGTCCAGCTTCGCGCTTTCCACCTCGCGCGACACCTCGGCCGCCTCCACCGCGACGTCCTCCCGCAGCTCGACTTTCTCCCGCAGCTCCAGCACGGCCGCCTGCCGCGCGCGGATCTCGTCCGCGTCCCGCGACGGCTCCTTCAGCCACGACGCCAGACGCCGCCGTCCCGCCGGCGTCACCGCCACCGAGATCAGCTCGAACAGCGACCCGCGCCCGAACAGGTCGAAGTCGCCCGCGTAGGGGTGGTGGTCGTCCGCGAAGTCGGCGCCCGGATCGCCGAGGCCTTGCCACGTATCGTCGATGCGGGCCAGGCCGCGCTCGTAGAACTTCGCCCCGCTCTCCGCCCGCGTGCGGGTGCGGACCGCCCGCTCGTGCAGCACCACCAGCACGACGAACGCCGCCAGCGTGATCAGCGCCGCGCGCCAGTCCCAGAAGGCGATGGCGATCGTCGCCGCGATGGCCAGGAGGCGGAAGGTCGAGATCTTCCGCTCGCGGTCGCGCAGCGTGGTGATCGACGCACGGCGCTGGTTCAGTCGTTCGACGTAAAGCTCACGCACACGCGCATTCTATGGGGATGGAGTGCTGAGTGCTGAGTGCTGGGTGCTGAGTGCTGAGTCAGGTGTTCCAGCACTCAGCACCCAGCACTCAGCACCAGCGAAGCGTAAAATCCCTTCATGCAAGACATCAACGCCCTGTTCGCGGACTACGCGGCCTATCACCAGACCGCGGGCAACAAGTTTTTCCACCGCGTGGGCATCCCGATGATCATGTTCTCCCTGATCGGCATGCTGACCCAGGTGCCGCTGCTCGACGTCGCGACCGTGAAGATCGACCTGGCCATGATCCTCATCGCCGCGGCGACGGCGTACTACTTCGTGATCGAGTGGCGCCTGGCCATCGCCATGGTCGCGGTCTCGATCGCGTTCTACTTCCTCGGCGCCACGCTCCCCCTGTGGATCAACGCGACCCTCTTCGTCCTCGGCTGGATCTTCCAGTTCATCGGCCACAAGGTGTACGAGCACAAGAACCCCGCGTTCTTCCGCAACTTCGTCCACCTCCTCATCGGACCTCTCTGGATTCTCAACGACGTCGTGCCGGTCGTGAAGAAAGCCTGAGGCTTGATGCGCGCGTTTGGCTCCGACCGCTTCCGGCTGGCCGGAGGCAAGGTCATTCTCCACTGCCGCATCTCCAAGGGATGGACGCCGCGCACGGAGAAGACGCTCACCAGTGCGGAGTTCCCCGGCACCGCCGTGTACTGGGACGACCAGTACTACGAGGTTCTGGCCGCGGATCTCCTCCCGGCCGGCGGCCTGCGCTACGTGCTCACCGAATGGAGCGATCGCCACACCATCCGGGTCTTCGAGCCATACAACGAGGTGTCTGAGGCGCGGCTGGCGGGGGATTTTGAGCGAGCGGCGCGGCAGCGGAAACACAGCGTTGCCGCGCGCCTCGCGGCCATGTTCCTCGGACACCTGCCCACGCACGTGCAGATGCACCTCGCGAACGAGCTCGGCCTCTTTCCGCACCGCATGACGCTCTGGTCGGTCCTGCCGGTGGTGGTTGCGACCGGAGCGGTCGTCCTGGTCAGCGTCGACGCGTACATGAAGGGTGTGCCGAACCCCATCCCCGACGGCATCCTCCTGCTCACGGCCTTCATGCTCGTCGAGTCGGTGGTCCGCTTCTTCGTGGCGATGTCGCAGCTCCGCGGGATGGGCTCGATGCTCGGGATCCTCGTCTACCTCTTCTTCTGGGGATTGCACCCGAACCGCGCGCGCCTCGTCTCGCCGTTCCAGTCCGCGAAAGGGGAGGGCGTGATGACGCTCCCGCCGCCGCCCGGGGTCGAACAGCAGGATGCGCTGGAGATGCGCGGGCCGCTGCTGACGCTCCTCACGCCTGCGGAGCAACTGCTGCTCGCCGAGCGCTACGGCTTCGACTACCGCAAGCACGCGTACGGGATCACCTGGGCGATGCTGGTCTGCGCGGCGCTGGGCGTCGCGTCGATGGTGCCGAAGGCGTCGCAGAGCCTGAGCGCGCTCGTGTCGCTCGTGTGCGCGGGACTGGTAGCGCTCGAGCAGGTCCTGCGGCTCTTCGCGTTGAACCGCGGCCCCGCGGGGAGCGTGTTCGGTGTGCTCGTGCGCCCGTTCGCGCGCAACCTGCTGAGGAATCGATGACGTATGTCGAGCTGGCCGGCCGCATCCTCGCCGGCAGTCATCCCTCCATCGCCGACGTCAGCCCGGTCTACCTCGGCCTGATCGTCGCCCTGCGCTTCCGCGGCGCGAACGTCGCGACGATCCGCGCGCTGCAGCTCGCGATGCTGGTCGCTGCCGCGCTGTTCTGCGCTCTCGCCGCAAAACGCCTCGGCGGCCCCATTGCCGCGATCGCGGCGGCGGTCCTGATCCTCGGCAATCGCGCGGCCTGGGTCGTCTGCGCGGAGCTGGATCCGAAGGCGCTGATCTTTCTGCTGACCAGTGCGGCGTTGTGGTGCCTGCTGCGCGGGTCGAACTTCGCCGCCGGGGTCCTCCTCGGCCTCGCCGCCGCCACCCACCCCTACGGCTACGTTCTTCTATTGATCGCGCTCCTATGTAGGGCGCGGCTTCAGCCCGCCCCTCCCGGGGGAGGCGGGCTGAAGCCACGCCCTACGTTCATCGCCCTCGGCGCGCTGGTTCCGATCGTCGCCGTCATCGCTCTGAGCCCCGTCAAGTCCCACTCCAGCGCCCAGTTCTACGAAGGCAACAACGCCCTCGCCACCGGCTGCGCCGGCGTTACTCCCCGCGCCGTCATCGAGCTGCAGATGCAGCGGCGCGACGCGTCCCCCGACCCCGCGTATCGCCTCATCGGCGGCGGGGACAAGAACTTCTGGCGCGACCAGGCCGTTGCGTTCATGCGCGCGTTTCCCGGCGTCGCGCTGAAACACTTCGCGACCAAAGCGCTCCTGACGATCCACCACTTCGACGTCCACGACGTCATCACCGCGCAACGGCGCAACCTCTCCCTCGCGCGCTTTCCCGCCATCGGCTTCGGCGTAGCATTCGTACTTACCGTCGCCGCGTTCGTACTTTCGCCCAAACGGCGCGACCTGTTGCTGCCCGCGCTCTTCGCGGTCGCAATGATCGTCCTGCTGACGATCTTCGTCGTCAGCGCCCGCCAGAGGAACGTCCTTCTCGCTCCGCTCGCGATCCTCGGCGGCGCCGGCGCCGCGCAGATCGTGGCCCTCTTTCGCAGGCGGCTGGAGCACGGTCTCCTCGCCTTCGGTGCCGTCCTCATCGCCACCGCCCTCCTCGGCATCGAGACCGCGCCGATGCGCGAGTACGACCATATGTGGCGCACCGCGCTGCGGCGTCCCGTCGATCCGCAATCGCCGGCTGCGCTCTTCGACTATGCGATCGCGCTCGAGCGCGCCGGCCGCTGGCGCGAGGCCGACGCCGTCCTCGCATCCCTCGGCGACTATCGGCCGATGCGCCAGGGCACCGCCGTTTCCTCCGTCGCGTATTACCGCGCCCGCGCCGCACTCGCCCTCGGACGCCCTGCTGATGCTTTCCTCGCACGTGCGTCCAGGGAGGCGCCGGGTGATCCGCACGTCGCGTTAAGGCATGGGTTTGGCACCTTACGGCCGAGTGGTACGAGCGGAGCTGGACGGTAGAAGTCGCGTCATCATCGAAGCCGCATCGCCTGAAGTCGACGGCGGCGCCTTCCCCGCGAAACGAGTAGTGGGCGACGTCGTGGTTGCCGAGGCCGACATTTTCGCGGATGGGCACGACCTGATCTCCGCGGTCGTCCTCCATCGCCACGACAGCGAGACCCAATGGCGCGAGGTCCGGATGCGGCCGCTCGTCAACGACCGCTGGACGCGCCGAATTCAACGTCGAAAAGATCGGCGTTCATCGCTTCGCCATCCACGCCTGGATCGACCACTTCCTCACCTGGCACCGCGACATGCAGAAGCGCGTCGACGGGGGAGCGTCCGAGGAGGAGCTGGGCGTGCAGCTGCGGATCGGGCTCGGCTACATCCGGGCCGCGGCCGCTCGCGCCGGCACGCGCGACCGCCGCAAGCTGGAAAGTTTCGCGGCGACGCTCGAAGGCGACGACGCGCTGGGCGACAAGATCGAAGACGCCGGCAGCGAAGACCTCATCGCATTGATGTGGCGCAACGCCGAGCGCAGGTTCGTCACGCAGTATCAACGCGAGCTGCTGATCGACGTCGACCGTCCCCGCGCGACGTACAGCAGCTGGTACGAGCTCTTCCCGCGGTCCGCGTCGCCGGAAGAGGGGAAGCACGGCACCTTCCGCGACGTCGAGGCGCAACTGCCGCGCATCGCGCGCATGGGCTTCGACGTGGTGTACCTGCCGCCGATCCATCCGATCGGCGGGACGTTCCGCAAGGGGAAGAACAACAAGGTCCAGGCGGAGTCCGGATGACGTCGGCAGCCCGTGGGCCATCGGCGGAGCGGAGGGCGGCCACAAGGCCACGCACCCGCAGCTCGGCACGATCGACGACTTCGAGCGACTCGTCGCGAAGGCCAAAGACGTCGGGCTCGAAGTCGCGATGGACATCGCCTTCCAGGCCTCGCCCGATCATCCGTACGTGAGCGAGCATCCGTAGTGGTTCCAGATGCGTCCCGACGGCACCATCCAGTACGCCGAGAACCCGCCGAAGAAGTATCAGGACATCTATCCGTTCCACTTCGAGAGCGACCAGTGGCAGGAGCTGTGGGACGAGCTGCGCGACGTCTTCGCGTTCTGGATCGGCAAGGGCGTGCGCATCTTCCGCGTCGACAACCCGCACACCAAGCCGCTGCCGTTCTGGGAATGGTGCATCCGCGACCTCGAGCGCGAGTGGCCGGACCTGATCTTTCTGGCCGAGGCGTTCACGCGGCCGAAGATCATGTACAGGCTGGCGAAGGCGGGCTTCACCCAGTCCTACACCTACTTCGCCTGGCGCCACACGAAGCACGAGCTCACCGAGTACTTCGAAGAGATCACGAAGCCGCCGGTGAGCGACTTCTTCCGGCCCAACGCCTGGCCGAACACGCCCGACATCCTGACCGAGTACCTGCAGTACGGCGGGCGTGCCGCGTTCGTGCAGCGATTCCTCCTCGCCGCGACTCTCGCGGCGTCATACGGCATCTACGGGCCGGCGTACGAGCGCTACGTCCACCAGGCGCGCGAGCACGGCAGCGAGGAGTACCTCGACTCCGAGAAGTACGAGGTGCGCCACTGGCCGCAGACCGATGACGACATGACCGAGCTGATCGCCGCCGTCAACCGCATCCGCCGCGACAACCCCGCGCTCCAGCAGAACGCGACGCTGAAGTTCCACGAGACCGACAACGAGCACCTGCTCTGCTACAGCAAGTCCGCGGGCGACAACGTCGTCGTGGTCGTCGTGAACCTCGACGCCCGCAACACCCACGCGGGCTGGATCGACCTCGACCTCGCCGCGCTGCAACTCGACCCCAGCCGCACCTACCAGGTCCACGACCTGCTCAGCGACGCGCGCCACACCTGGCACGGCCCGCGGAACTACGTCCAGCTCAACCCGACCATCGTGCCCGCGCACATCTTCCGGATCCGCCGCCGCGTCCGCACCGAAAACGACTTCGAGTACTTCCTGTGACCACTCAGCACTCAGCACCCAGCACTCAGCACTCCGCCGATGACCTCTGGTACAAAGACGGGATCATCTACCAGACGCACGTCCGGGCGTTCTTCGACAGCAACGGCGACGGCATCGGCGACTTCCAGGGCCTCACCCGGAAGCTCGACTATCTCCAGGACCTCGGCATCAACATCCTCTGGCTGCTGCCGTTCTATCCGTCGCCGCTGCGCGACGACGGCTACGACATCGCCGACTACACCGCGGTCAATCCGGCGTACGGGACGCTGAGCGACTTCAAGGCTTTCCTGAAAGAGGCGCACCGCCGCGGGATCCGCGTGGTCACCGAGCTGGTCATCAATCACACCAGCGATCAGCACCCGTGGTTCCAGAAATCCCGCCGCGCGAAGCCGGGCAGCCCGTGGCGCGATTTCTACGTCTGGAGCGACACGCCCGACAAATACAGTGACGCCCGCATCATCTTCAAGGACTTCGAGACCTCGAACTGGGCCTGGGACCCGGTAGCGAAGTCCTATTACTGGCACCGCTTCTTCTCCCATCAGCCGGACCTCAACTTCGAGAACCCCGCCGTCCACGAGGCCCTCATCAAGGCCCTCGACTTCTGGATGGACATGGGCGTCGACGCCTTCCGCCTCGACGCGATTCCCTACCTCTTCGAGCGCGAAGGCACGACCTGCGAGAACCTGCCGGAGACGCACGAGTACCTGAAGCGCATCCGCCGGCACATGGACGAGCACCATCCCGGCCGCATGCTGCTGGCCGAGGCGAATCAGTGGCCGGAAGACTCGCTGCCGTACTTCGGCGACGGCGACGAGTGCCACATGGCCTTCCACTTCCCGGTCATGCCGCGCATGTACATGTCCCTGGCGATGGAAGACCGCTTCCCGATCATCGACATCATGCAGCAGACGCCGCCCATCCCGGAGAACTGCCAGTGGGCGATGTTCCTCCGCAATCACGACGAGCTCACCCTGGAGATGGTCACGGACGAAGACCGCGACTACATGTGGCGCACGTACGCCAAGGACGCGAAGGCGCGCATCAACCTCGGCATCCGCCGCCGGCTCGCGCCGCTGCTGGACAATCACCGCGGCCGCATCCACCTGATGAACGGGCTGCTGTTCTCGTTCCCCGGCACGCCGATCATCTATTACGGCGACGAGATCGGGATGGGCGACAACATCTACCTCGGCGACCGCAACGGCGTCCGCACGCCGATGCAGTGGAGCGCCGACCGCAATGCGGGCTTCTCGCGCGCGAATCCGCAGCAGCTCTTCCTGCCGGTGATCATCGACCCGGAGTATCACTACGAGCAGGTGAACGTAGAGGCGCAGCAGTCGAATCAGTATTCGCTGCTGTGGTGGATGAAGCGCCTGATCGCGATGCGCAAGCGCTATCGCGCGCTGGGCCGCGGCTCGATGGAGTTCCTGCACGGTGAAAATCGAAAGGTTCTCGCGTATGTGCGGAGTACGAGGATGAGATCATTCTCGTCGTCGCGAACCTCTCCCGGCTGGTGCAGTGCTTCGAGCTGGACCTCTCGCACTACAAAGGGATGGTGCCGGTGGAGCTGTCGGGCGGCACGAAGTTCCCGGTCATCGGCGAGCGTCCGTATTTCCTCAACCTCGGCCCGTTCGCGTTCTACTGGTTCGCGTTGACGCGCGAGGTCGCGGCGGAGCTGACGACACAGGACGCGCCGCTGATTGCGCGGACGGACGTGGGAGGAAGTGCTGTCCGCGCGGAACCGCGACGCGTTCGAGCGCGCCGTCACGGCGTACCTGCCGACGCGGCGCTGGTTCGGCAGCAAGGCGCGCACGATCACGTCCGTGGGCGGTCCGCGACGCCGTCGAGCTGCCGAACGACGCGCGGTTCGTGATGCTCGACGTGGAGTTCGCGGACGGGGAGCCGCAGACCTACCTCCTGCCGCTCGGCGATCGCGAACGTCCGCCGCGAACAGGACCAGGGCCGCAATCTGCCGGTCGTCGCGCGCCTGCGCGACGGCGCGATCCTGTATGAGCCGGTACAGGAGGAGTCGTTCGCGAGCGCGCTCCTCGACACCATCGCCCGCAAGCGCCAGCTGAAGGGCCTGCGCGGGACCGTCGGGCGGTACGCCGACGCGCGCGTTCAGGGAGCTGCGCGGCACGGAGAAGCTGGAGACGCACGTCCTCGGCGTCGAGCAGTCGAATACGGCCATTCAATACGGGCAGCGCCTGTTCCTGAAGCTCTTCCGCCGCCTGGAGACGGGCATCAACACCGACTTCGAGATGACGCGTTTCCTCAATGAGGAGACCGATTTCCGCAACACGCCGCGCGTCGCCGGCGCGCTCGAGTACCGCAATGACGCGACAGGTGCCGTCACGACGATGGGCATCCTGCAGGGCTTCACGCCGAACTCCGGCGACGCCTGGGCGTACACGCTGGACTCCATCGGACGCTACTTCGACCTGCTGCTCAGCGATCCCGCCGCCGCCGAGAGCGGGTGCCAGAAACATCCCGGAGGAGAGCGTCTTCGCGCTGGCGCAGAAGCCGGTGCCGGAGCTCGCGCGCGAGGCCATCGGCGGCTACATCGCCGACGCCGAGCTCCTCGGCGTCCGCACCGCGGAAATGCACCTCGCGCTCGCGTCGCGCGACGACGATCCCGCCTTCCGCCCGGAGCCGCTTCACGCCGCACTACCAGCGGTCGATCTACCAGTTCATGCGCACCCAGATCGTGCAGACCATGCAGATCGTCCGGAAGCGCGTCAAAGATCATCCGGAATTCGAGGAGCTCCTCGCGCGCGAGGCCGACGCTGCACGAGCGCGTCCGCCGCGTGCTGGAAGGAAAGATCGACGCCCAGCGCATCCGCATCCACGGCGACTACCACCTCGGCCAGGTCCTCTACACCGGCAACGACTTCTTCATCATCGACTTCGAAGGCGAGCCCGCTCGCCCCCTCAGCGAGCGCCGCATCAAGCGCAGCGCCCTGCGCGACGTCGCCGGCATGCTCCGCTCCTTCCACTACGCCCCCTACGCCGTCCTCTTCGGCACCGCCCCCGGCTCCTACGTCCGCGAAGAAGACCACACCCTCCTCGAGACCGGCGCCCGCTTCTGGCACCGCTGGGTCGGCGCCGCCTTCCTCCGCACCTACCTCACCGTCAGCACCAAAGGCACCCACCTGCCGAAGGATCCCGCCGCGGTGGACGTCGCTCCTCAACACCTACCTGCTCGAGAAAGCGCGTCTACGAGATCGTCTACGAGCTCAACAACCGCCCCGACTGGGTGAGGATCCCGTTGCGAGGCCTCCTGGATCTCTTGGAGTGATCGCCGCCGTAGGCGGCAACAGGCAATAGACCCCGGCTTCAGCCGGGGTACCGTGGCGCGAGGAGAAGTCGAGCCCGCGTAGCGGGCGACAGAAACACCCTTTCGAGGGCTCGCAGAAGCCACGATCGAAGTCGCGCGCTTCGATTTAGGGAAGAACGATCCCATCAACAGCAACGCAGAAGCCACGATCGAAGCCACGCGCTTCGATTTAGGGAACAACGATCCCATCAACAGCAACGCGGAAGCCGCGATCGAAGCCGCGCGCTTCGATTTCAGGAACAACGATCCCATCAACAGCAACGCGGAGGCCGCGATCGAAGCCGCGTGCTTCGATTTCAGGAACAACGATCCTGTCAACAGCAACGCGGAAGCCGCGATCGAAGCCGCGCGCTTCGATTTCAGGAGCGACGACCCCGTCAACGGCAACGCGGAAGCCGCGATCGAAGCCGCCTGCTTCGATTTCAGGAGCGACGACCCCGTCAACGGCAACGCGGAAGCCGCGATCGAAGCCGCCTGCTTCGATTTCGGGAGCGACGACCCCGTCGACGGCAACGCGGAAGCCGCGATCGAAGCCGCGTGCTTCGATTTCGGGAACGACGACCCCGTCAACGGCAACGCGGGAGCCGCGATCGAAGCCGCCTGCTTCGATTTCAGGAACTTCGTAGCAAAATGCACCATGCAAAGCGACACCGACGAGAACGAAGCCGTCGTCCAGAGCGCCGACGCTCCTTTAACCATCCACCATGAGCCTCTCCCGCCAGTCCTCCCCATCCCGAACACCCTGATCCGCGTCTTCCGCCTCCTCCAGGACCGCATCCCCGGCTTCACCCAGCTCTCCATCGACGAAGAGCGCTCCATGATCCGCGCCTCCCACCTCGACCCCGAATTCATCAGCGACAGCCTCCTGGCCGCCGAGGTCTGGGACAAGACCGAATTCTTCGCCAAAATGACCAGCCAGCAGATGCACCAGCTCGACGCCGAGATCCGCGAGTGGGATTCCCTCGAGAAAGAGCTGACCGTCCTCCTCAAAGGCATCTCCGGCGCCAACCGCAAACGCCGCCACCGCCTCGGCACCGCCATCCTCGGCCTCTACTTCGGCCTCCGCCTCCAGGCCAACGACCCAGCCAACAACCACCTCCGCCCGTACTTCGAGCGCATGAAGCGGTCGTATATGAAGAACCGCAAGACGCGCGAGAAGGCGAAGAAGGGCAGGGATGCCGCTCAGGAAGCCGAAGTCAAAGTCTCAGACCAGACGTAGTCTGCCGGCGCTGAGGGCACCGACCGTCAACTCGAAGTGGCCGAAGGGCGGTTGCTGGCAGGGGTGACCTGCGCCTGTGAATCCGGCAATATCTTCATGGTTGCGAACGTCTGGCAGGGCGGCGACAAACGAGGACAACCGGGAGCCGAACCAAGCCTAAGTGGACCGCGGCGATTCGAGACCTGCTTCGCGATACCCACAACTTCGAGGACTGAGCGACGACTAGCATCAACCTCCGCGATCGTGATTAGCAAGAACACTATCAGCAGCGGCTTAGGCATTTTGCACTTTTGGCGTGTCTGTCCCAAACAACGTGGGCATGCGCCCACGCCCCTTGGTCGTTCGACCGCCGCAGCTTGGTAGCCCAGCGCGATGGCACAGATTTCCTTATGGATCTAGAATGAATCTGAGAGGAGCCGAAAATGAGCCGAACCGCGATGTTCCTCGGGCTGATGCTCTTGGTCTGCGGCGCTTGCGCGCCGACACTCGACACGTGTCGATCCATCATGCCGTTGACCGGGGAAGGACTGATTCTCACGACGGCGCCTGGGGGACGACCGGCATGCAAGTGCGAATCGGAAGGAGTAACGGTCGTGGTGGAGTTGAAACAGGTCAGTTCTTTCAGTTGGACGCGCGGACGCATCTGGATCGAGAACGTCGAAGTCGCCGAGACCGATTTTCAGGAGAAGCTTGCGGAACTGAAAGCGCGTAAGCGGGTTGAGATTGCGATCGCTGAGGCCAAGGGAGCGGCTGGTGCAGTCATCGACGCGGCGAAGGAGCTTGCGACGGCAGTGCAGGACGCGATGAAGTAATCGCTGAGGCTCAGGAGAACTTCACGTTCATCCGTGCCGCGATCCGGTACAGAGCGGTATCCTTGCGATCGAGGCGCGCCGGCGTGACGATCGCCGCGATCGTGAATGAGCTGGCGGGCACGCTGTCGATCAGCGTTGGATAATCGAATCCGAGTGAGGAGTACGTTCCGGGAGGACAGAGGATCCAGATCGATTCCTGACCCGGCGCCGCCAACGCAAGGAAGAACTGCTTGGGCGGCGTGCGAAACGTCGGCTTTTCCGCGCAGCGGGCCACGAGTTGACCGTTGTCGGTTTCCAGTCGATCTTCCGTGTGAACGCCGTACACGCCATGGTCACCGCTCTCGACGAGGTGAACGATCTTCACCATTCCGACATGCAACCGGCCCAGCCGCTTGTACGCGCGCTGCAGGGTTTCGAGATAGTCGTCTACTCCGGCCGCGAGTCCCTTTTCTGCGACGATCGGCTTCCAACCGTCAGGGATGCTCGGCGATGAGAATTTCGCGGGCTCGCTAGGCGGAGCCCATGGAGCAGGCTCCGGCGCGGGCACAGAGGAGCGAGTGAGTGGAAGCGTGACGTCCGGCGGTCCCGGGGAAGGTGTAGTCGGGGTGCGGATGGGCAGATCGGTTCGGAATGCCTGGCCGTCCTGAACTGCAGGGGAACGCTCCCGCGGCGCCTCTTCGCGGGAGTAGGCGGGCGCTTTGTCTTTGGCGCGCGCTGCCTTCAGACTCGTGATCTCCTCCTCCAGGCGTCCGAGCCGAGCGCGAAAATCCTGCAGTTCCCGTTCGGTACTGTTTTTGACATCGCGGAGCTCATCCTGAACTGCGAGGATCAGGCGTCGGCTCCCGTCTTTCGATTCCCCGTCCTGCGCGAGACGATCGAGTTTCGCCTCCAACGAATCGACGCGCGCCTCGATTCTCACGATGGTGGCGTCTCTTTCTTTCTCGCGTCGTCGTTCCTCTTTTCCGTCGTTTGACCCTCGCTGTGGGGAAAGGATGGCGTTGGTCTTCGAGGCTTGGTCTCCGGCAAATCGTCCCGGCTTGACGACGACGTATTCGTCAGGCTCGCGGCCGCGCGCGAGCCAGCAGGCACTTTCAATCTGCAGGTGCGTCCGCCGGTCGAATCCAGACCCGAAACCTTGGTATAGACTCGACAAGTAGTGGCGCATGGTTTCCGCGTTGAGTTGTGAGCGATCGAATGGAACGGCGATGAATGCCTCATCACTCTCGGCCCACAACCAGCCTCCCGCCTGCGTATCCAGCTTGAACCAATATCGGGTGAACATACAGTTGGCGGAATCCTGCACACGAGCCGGCGAGTAGAACTCGGGACTGATTCCCTTCTCAGCCAGTCGCTGGCGAAGAAGCATGCGGTCGGGGAACTCGCTGTTGATGAACTCCGCTGCAATGGACACGAGGTCCCGCTCGCTCGCTGTTCCTTGAACGACTTGTCGAGGGAGTGCGGACTGGGCCGTTGGCATCCTGCCAAGCCCTCGCTCCGGGATGCCCTCATGGTCTCGTGAGGGCACAGCAACTGGTGAGAGCGAAATGGGAGCAGCGACGGGAGTCCGATCGAGCGTGGCGAACTGGATCTCGCCGGACCACTTCAGTTTGCGAACCAGCGGCATCCAGAGTCTCACGTGGAACTCGACGGCATGCGCGGCCTCGAGCGCTCCCTCATCGGACAGTAGCAGCGATGCTGTATGCAAATGATTTGGCTTTGCCCACCGGACGAAGTCCTCTGTCGGACTCGTTTCGAATCGCTCGCCATCCCATTCCAATTCGGCCGCGAGTAGAGTCTCCAGACCCCTGTAGCGCCACCAGATCGTCGCACGTACCGGCAGACGCGTCCTGAAGTTGTACGTAATGGCTCGTCTCTCTCTGCTCTCCGCGGCGTGGATGGCGATCATCCACCGGAGAAGGACCTTCACCGCAAGGACTAGGCTGAGTCCTAGAACGAGCCATAATCCAGCCCGCTGATACAGGCCGGCGGGCCAGCCCGTGAATCGACTCCAGAGGAATGCGTCGAACGCAACCGCGTAGGTTGTAGACGCGGAGTGAGACTCCACGCCGATACGGTCGGAGCGTGGTTCGAGAGCAGTCATGACGTCTGTCGTGCCAATCAACACGGCAAGCGCCAGCCCCATCATGGGGAGCCATACCTGCTTATGATTTCGCAGGAGCTGAAATCTCCGCATATCTTCGTACGAGGCTTTTCAGTTCATAGGCGAAGATTGGTTGCATCACCTGCTCGTCGGCCCGTTTCCGGATCGCGTTGATCGTCCAGTTTTGGCTGACCTGTAGTTTCTGCAACCCCTCCGTATCGAGATCGTTCGAGTCGCCCATTGGCCGTAGTACCTGTTTGAGAAAATAGGCGGCGAAGCTGCTGTTGTCGTTCGACGGCGGGTTGAGCCGAGCCAGTTTTTCCGCCGACACCAGGGTGTTCCACGGCAGCTCCTGGCCGGCCTCATCCACCCAGTTGACTTCGCCTACGACCGTGGAGTGCAAGTCGAACTCGGACCCAAGCGATGCCTTCAGGGCGTCGCCCTCGAGCAGCCCGTTCGCCACTTCATCTTTCAATCCGATGCGCCCTTCGATTCCGCCGGCGACGGCTGGTCCGTAAAGCTCGAGTTCGACTTTCGCATTGTTGCTACCGATCGCAAACCCCGCTTCGAAATGCTGTTGGAGGACGTCGCGGACCCGCTCCGCTCGCCCGAGCCAGGATAGAAGTGCCGAGCCTTTGCCGCCGAGATAGAGCGTTACTCCCGCGGAGGCGGGTTTCATGTGCCGGCCGCTATGGACACCGGTGTAGAAGAAGACCCCGCCAAACGCCAACATCACGGCCGTCCGGCACTTACGCCACTCGACGCTGCTCGTTCTTCCCATCTCGTTGACAAACGGGTGGGCGTGAGGAGCTTGGCGCAATAGCCCGGCCCTGTTCGCGGCAGCGTTGAGAAGGGCGTTCCAGACGATCTCCGGCTGCGAGCGGAAGGCGTCGAGCCGGAAGTCCCCTGCGACCTCCACGCCCGAGGCCATGGTGACCAACGCGCTATTGATCGAGTCAAAGCCGGCTGCCAGGCGAACGATGTCGTTCCCAGCGAGGTTGAACGAAAGGCGGTCGATCAGTGTCTTGTCGCTCCAGAACCCGATATCGGTAGAGCCTCCGCCGATGTCGATGGAGATCGAGAGGTTCCCTGCCAGAATCGGCAGCATCTCGTTGGAAGCGACGCATCGGCAGAGAGCGTCCGATTCCGTGATGCCGGTGCCGCTCGTCGCCGCCAACCCGGCCCGGCTATGTGCATTGCCGATGGAAGACCAGAAGGTCTCCATCGTGGAGCGAATGCGTGCAGGAAGCGACAGGGGATACGACCATTCGAACTTTAGCTTCGCTGCTCCCGCGGCACGCGCCTCCGTCACGATCATTCGTGCCAGCTGCTCGAGATACTGCTTCTGAGCGGCGACATCGGCGGACCATTTGATATCGCGGACATACGATTCGGCGTTGGACGCCACAGCAACGACGTTTACCTTCGGAGCGATGACGCCGCGTATGGTTTCGGTGCCTGTTCCGGCGATCGTCGTCACGCTGGCCCGGCGGAGAAGTGTAGGAAAGGGGGGCGCCACAGCTCCCGCGTGATGGGTGGCCTCATGGAGTGCCAACGTATTGATTTCGCTCGCTTGGACGAGCGGTAGCGCTCGACCATTCAGAATCAACGGTCGTTCGCCTTCGACTGTCTTGAGCATGACGTGGGTGTTGGACGTCCCGAAGTCGACTCCGACGTTCCAGGAAGCCCCGTCGACCCGCGGCGCCTGCGTGTTGGCACGGATGATCACTCCGGCGCCTACCCGGTTGCCGCCTGCGTCCCTGACCGTAATGGCGAAGCCGAGAGGCGGCCTTGCACACTGCCAGACGCAAACGCCGGACGTGTTTTCCCGGACCGTAAAGGCCGAATCGGTTGTCCCGTCCGCGTAAAGAGGTGCGAAAAAGATCTGCTGGGTCCGCGTATTCGGACTGGCCTGAACCAGAATCGCTTCATTGTCCGGCCATGCGCTGTCATAGAAATCCGGCCAAACCGTCAGCTCTGGGATCAGTGTGCCTTCCGGGAAGGCCTCGACATTGCTCGAGGTCTGGTACTTCTTTTCGACAGTCAGGGTTTCGCCATTGGCCAGCGGAAGGCGAAGCCTCACGGTGACGCGGTCCGCCGAGGGCTCGATCGATAGGATCTGGTCGAGATTCGCAATCCCGAGATGCTTCACGAACGCCGGCGTCAACGGTAGCGCATATTCGCGCATTCCGGCCGATGCGGCGTGCTCCGTCAAGGGGATTCGGAAGATGCGATCCGCCAGGAAATACTCCTCTGCGATCACGTATGGCTTCAGGATTTCCGTGCCGCTTTTCGATCGCCATCCCGCCTGGCCGTCGGGGCCGGGCAAATTCTGTAGGTCGAGATCCTCAACGCGAACCGAGCCGTCGACGCGTTTCCTTTTCATCTGCGGGTTCTGCAGAGCCGTCCTGGAGAGCACGATGACACCGCACTGGTCCAGATCGTCCAGACGCAGGTCCGACTGCACCATCGTGCGGAGAGGCAGGACGTCGATTGCAGAGAAAAAGACACCGTAGGGAAGGGGGGCGTCGATATCGTTGGAGATGAGGTTCTTGGCGTCGGCGCGCGGCTTCACGCGGGAATCAATCTCCTGGCGCCATCGGTTCAGTTCGACCTTGAGCTTGCCGGCGTCCCCCTTTGGATCGGTTGACATCCCCCAGGGGTACTTCGCGATCACCTGCACGAGCCAGGCATTGAGGACCGCGAGCTCCTCGTTCCTTCCTCCGGCGTCGTACAGGTGCTGGAAGGGATCGTCCAGCAAACCGTCTGCGTCGACCCATGTCACGCCCTGGTCCACACGATAGCCGGCAGGCGTGTAGGCCATAGTCCATGGTGACGTGGCGCCGACCAGCTGGCCCTGACAGTAGAGTAGCAACCAGTTCTCCCACTCCTCGGCGGGACGGGGACACTGGTTGTGGAGGATCAGTGCGAACTGACGATCGCTGTCGTCCTTCCGGATCGTCTCCGCGTCTCTCATCGCAAACGGAGTAACGTTCATCTGCACGCCGAGAGCTTTTCTCAATGCGAAGAGTGCCAGAAGGCCGCGCCATTGATTCCGGACCGTCCGATGCATCGGGTGAGCGGGATCGAACAACGCCTGGCGGAATTGGATGGGCCGGGCGAAAACAGACGGCACGCTGTTGACGATGCGATCTTCAACCTCGCCTGTCACGTAAATATCGTTCTCGAATCTGGCGAGGAAGTCGCCATCCGCTTTCCACCTGCCAGGCTCGGCCGGGGCCAGCTGACGCTTGTCGGTTTTCAGTTCATTCAGGAAGATCCGTGCGCTCATGAGTGACTCTCCGGCCGCGGGTTCTCACGGCTCGACATCCGATAGACATCGATGACATAGCGGTCGGCGGCATGCCCGAGCAGTGAGAGGTATGCCGCCACACCGGAATCGCCGCCCAGTTTCGACGGCACTTCATCCATCTTCTCGACGAAATCGTCGATGGCTTCGGAGGTGCGATCGGCGGGACGGTCTTGGCCATGAAGGTTCCGCAGGCGGTCCAGATGCACAGCCGCCGGCCCGCCGGCGTCGCCGTGAAAGACGCTGTTGTTGAACAGGAAGACATTTCCCGGCTTTGTCGCTTCTGCCCACCATGGCAGATGGTGATCCGCGAAGAAGGACGTCAGAGTCTTGAGGTCGTCACGGTTCGCCTGCTTCGTCAGGTGATCGTTCTTGCGGGCGAACCGCTGGTAGTACCAGCGCACACACCAGGGTTCAATGTCGATGCGATCGCTCTCCAGGAGAGGGGTGAAGAACCCTACGTGCATTGCAGCGGCGAGCAGGAATCGCAAGGCTCCCTGACGAACATCGTCATGCTTGTATTTCCGGAGCGGCAGCTCATCCCAGTCGACGACGTTCAGCGCACCGAGGTCGCGTCGGGCATTGGGTCCCGAGCCGGCGTAGTAGTTCCCTTGCAGCCCGTCGGAATCCTTGAAAAACTCCAGAGTGGCCAGCGCAGCCAGAAGGTCGACATGGTGCGCAGGGTTGCGTTGCCTCGGCCCCCCCTCGGCATAGTCCACCGGCACCGGGGCGTTGTCGCCGACCCAGAAGATCGCGTTGAAATCAAAATCTTTCCGTTCCTGAAGGTGCCGGTAGAATTCGACCGCAGACTTGGTGCGCAGAGGAAACCACGTTGCCTGGGCGGCCAGAGTCGAGGCAATTGTGCCTGCAGCTGCCGTGCTGTCGTCGAAGCGGAAGTAAGGGACAATTGCCGTCGCCGCGATGCGGAGCCGTTCCTTGTTGGTCTGAGGAGCGGTCCGCAGAAAGCGGACGAGCGGATGGATGGCCGAGGCGCCGGTCCCGCCGAAAACGGACCCGACGATCATCACCCGCGAGCCGCCGGCAGTGACGTCGCCGCGAATCTTCTCGACGATCTGTTTCCAAGGCTGTGTCTCGCCTGCGAGAGAAACGAGCGTCATCGCCGCGGCACCGACCGCCGTATGTCCCATGAAGCCCTTGTCCAGAGGCATACGGATCTCTTCCGGCGTAAAAAATAGATGGGCCACATCAGCGGGGGTCGCCGACGATGAGAGATTGTCGTAATTGATGATGTCGGCCAGCTTGTCGCGGCTGTCGACAGGCGACCATACCTTCACGCCCGGCGTGCTGCCTTCGGCGTCGAGAAGATCGAGCTTGGTGCCAAACAGATTCAATCCGGGCCCGAGCTTTCCGCCGAACCGGGTCTGGCATTGGACGTAACGGTCCACGAGATCCTGGACCTGCGCGCCGCTGCCGTTCGCTCTGTCGGGATCCACGATCACTACACGGATTTCCGGTGGTCCGAGGCCGGCGGCACAGAGGTGAAGAACGGCCGATAAGACGCGTTGCGACGAGCCTCCGGCGCAGATCAGTGTATTCATCGCGTTCCTCCGGTCCGAGAGACCACACCCGAAGGCACGAAGGGCCGGAGCGGTCGATAGCGGAACTTCCGGGGCGTAATGCCGGGAAGCATGACCAGCAACCGCGCCAGCAGAAACGAAAGGAGACCAGCCCATACTCCGGCCTGAAGCGCCGCACCAAGTGGGCTGACGGCCGTCAACGGAAAGAGGGTCTTGTACTCTACGACGAACCGCCACAGTACGAGTGCTGCAGGCGTCAACGCGAGCAGCAGCGGCCACCGTAACGGCGTAAACGGTGCGAAGTAATGGTCGGCATAGGTGATCCGAAGCTTACGCGCATGGACCGCGTAGCCTGTGACCGCAATCACCACCGTCACGATGACGCTTACCGCCAGCAGGCCGGCCATGGAATCGAGAAAGGCATTCCAGTCCGTGTAAGTCATATTGCGCGCGTTCTGGTCAGGCTGCTCCCATAGCCAGAACAACAGATTTCGAAACAACGTCATGGTCATTCTCCTCGGTAGAGCTCGAGCACCTGGTCGAAAAAGACGACTTGCTCCGAGAGGGCGCGCGTCAGCGCCTCTCCGAACGTAATGAGATTCAGCGTGCGGTTCCGGCTGTCCGGCAGGCGGTCGATGGTGTCGTCATCGGTCGACCATTGGGTCATCCATTCCGGCGGGGAAACGTTCGCGTCTCCGGCCCGAAGACGGACCGAATATACCGCCCACTCCCGAGGGGGCAGTGGCGGCAGTTCGTAGTCGAGGCGGCACGATGCCTGTCCGACGCCGCCGGTTGCCGTGACCCGGGCCGCCGAAGCGGGAATGACCCGTTCGAGTGAAGGATCGAGGCGGCGGATTTCGGATCGATATCGGCTCGGCACCACGATGGGGAGCTGTTCCGATGCCTGCAGCTCGAACGACAGTTTGACGCTTCCAGTGACCTGTCCTGGCTTGGCTCGGTACGATTGGATCTGGGAGAAGCGCTCGCCACATGCCCATTGCGCATGCGCCGAGAATGGATTCCACGCGCCGCCTTTCGGATCGGCCCGCAATTCAACCGATTTGACGAGTACGGGAGGAAGGGAGGGCTCGAAGGCTCGCGCGTCGTATCTACGATCCGTTGCCAACTCGAGGAGCCCTGTCATTTGCTTGAACTGGCCGAGATCGTCGAAAGACTCGGCCATGATCAGGAGGTAGAACGGGCGGCCTGTCCCGTCGAGAGCGTCCACGTCAACGCGATGCTTGGGTGCCGTCTCGACGTAGTAGATGCCCTGAAATGCGGAACGGAACCCGTACAACGCGACGTAGGGAAAGCGATCGGCTGCCTTACGGAGTGAACGAGCGACCGAGATCGGGTCACGGGCTCCCTCCGCCTGGATGAGATCGCTCACGATCACGACGATCTTCCGCTCGGCTGGCTTTGACCCTGCGGTGCGGGACGCCGCACTCGATTCGATCACGCCGGCCAGAGGTGTGGCGATGGCACGGTAGAAGTCCGGACGGAGCAGCGGTACAAGCGAATCGAGCGGAGTTGCATTTTCCGCAGAGAAACCCCGCATCGAGCTCCCATATCCCGATTGGATGGCGCCCTGCACGACCTTGCTGATGATGGTCTTGTATGCCGAGGGAACCGTCACGTACCCTTTCATCGAGACCGAGTCGTCAAACCAGAATTCCACGGCCGGAAAACTCGCCTGCCGCTGGGGGGTTGCAGAACACATCTGAAAGAGCGCGATGACTCTTTCGTCCTCGGGCTGCTTGGCCTCCTTCCGGGGACAACCTGTCGTGGAAAACAGCACGACCGCTACCGAAAGTATCGCGGCCAGGAAGCGCTCGCATTGCGCCCGGTGCGGAAACCCCATTCATCCCACCTCGTTCGTCAGGTTCACCCCAAGGCGTGGCATTTCCCGGAGCGCCGTGGTCTTCCGAGAAAGCCGCTCAGGACGTTCATTATGTCTGCCGCGCCTCGATAATCAAAGGTCGGCGGCAATAGACACTCTCTCCTCTCGCAATACGCGTCAACCGTTACCGATGTTCGTGAGTTGGGCGGACCCCATTCCGAGGCACGTCCGGTTCGGACGTCCTCTCCTAGGAGTGACGCAGCGCCGGTTTTCCCTACCCCGGCGTAGCTGTATCCAAGAAGCAGGTGGCGTATCGTCGTGAGTCTGGTCGCGCGCGACCGGTGGAGTGCTCTCTTGCTTCGACCGCATCCTGATTCAAGGATGTTGCCGAGGGCTGTGGCTCGGTTCTGGGTGAAGGTCGTCCGATGGTGGAAGTGCAGTGGAGCCTCATGGTGCCTGGAACACCAGAAAGTGCTCGAGCATGGGCCGCTGCTCGATGAATGTCGACTCCAGGATCGTCCTGGCGAGTTCCTTGACGATGTAGACGTTGACGGCGTCGACGCTTCTTTCGGGGCTATACGCCGGCTCTTCTTTGCTCCACTTCGTCACCCAATCCGGGACGGAGAGACTGCGCCCCGCAGGGCGATAACGAACGCGATAGGTTCGCCATCCCTGCGTGGGCAGGTCGAGCTCGTAGGCCACTCTGATTCCTATCGGCTTGTAGACCATCCCTACACGGTGCTCCAGGCGCGCCGCGGACGGTTCGAACGACGCAGCACGGACGCTGCCTTCATCGACAAAACTCACTTCGGGCTCCGCTTCCGTCAAATCGATGACTGAGGTGCGAACGATCGGACTGAGTTCGAGACGGAATCGAGAGGGCGCATCTTTGCTGACATAGACAACCTGTCGTGGGCCGAATTCTGCCTTGCAGTCGACATCCTGGCGAACGATGCTCCAGCGTTCACCTCTCTGCTTGATAGGAGCGACACTGCCGACTGCAAGCGCGGGCCCGTCGCCGTAGAAGTAGTGGGGAGACGAGTCAGTTTGAACACTGCTCGCTCGAAGCGCGACCTGCTCCTCGAATTCCCGGAGGATGGCCGACGTCGGAGCCAATACGATCACGAACACGGGCGGGCGCAAGGCCATCGACGTACAACGTGGCGTACAGCGCGGTAGGAGCTGACCGCTGAACGCGGAACGAAATCCGACAATCAATACGGCTTTCTTGTTTTGTAATGCTTGGGCGAGCATGCGCGTGGCTGCACCGGGACTCGACCTCGGCTGCAAAAGATCGGACACGATGACGAAGATGTGGCTCTCGCGGTCGTCTCGCGCCGCTCGAAACGCGGCATCGAGTGGCGTCGCCTGCTTAGAGTAAAAGGCATCGCTGAACGGATTCACAACACTGGCCGACGTGGCACCGGAGCTCGAGTTTCGTTTGCGACGACGGGTTTTGGCGTCAATGCGAGGCTCGCTTAGGAGGCTATTCAGAGGTCGAAGGATCACCTGGCCCGCTCTTGTAATGAGGTTCTCCAGAACTTTTCGATAAACATCACCGCTTTCGGATCGAAGGAACCCAGCCATGCTTCCGGAGTCGTCAACGATGATCTCCACTGGAGGCAGTGGCTGGCGTGCTGGCGGCATACAATAGAGACGTACCGCATCCTGCGGCGATACCTCTCTTGCACGGGCGGTGATCGTGACTCCGATCAGTGCGGCTGCCAACAGAAGCCGTCTCAACGTCATGCCCCGGAGTCCATCGCGACGACAAAGAACATCGCTGTGAACAGAATCTCCATAATATTTTCCAGTACGGTCATAAATCGGAGGGTCTCACTCACGGGCTTGATGTCGCCATAGCCCGTCGTCGTAAACGAGACGAATGAAAAATAGATCAGGTCGTGAAACGCGATCTGAGGATCGATGACCATTGCAATCGTCGGCCCGCTGTCGGCCACGACCGGCCGCGGTCGCTCCTGTACGATGATGGTCATGGGCCAGTAGCGTGCGCGAATCGCGTCAATCTTCGAGGCCAGCGTTGGATTGTGCGTAGAGAGGTTCAACCGCTTGGCTTCCAGCATCTCAGTCGAACCCTTGTCCTGGAAGTACAGCTTAAGTTGCTCCTTTGCGTCACCCTCCACACGCCTCATGTCATCTGCCCAGAGCAGCATCGCGTTCTGCTTCGATGCGGCGGCGAGATACTCGTTGTAGTAAAGGATCGAAAACGCTCCGCCGACGGATACGTAGAAGACAACGGCGAACAGGATCCGCACCTCGGACGGCAAGACTGCCTTGACTCTCGCGTCTAGACGGCGATCCGGCGAGCCTCGTATCGAGCTGGGCGATCGCACCCACGCAAGTCGCCGACGCCACTGATGAGAGAGAAGGGAAACCCAGATGAACAAATACAACAGAGCGCTGAAGACGTAGATCCATGCAGCGGCGCGATTGGCCCAGAATGGCGTGGCCTTCCCG
Source organism: uncultured Acidobacteriota bacterium (assembly GCA_963821585.1). GTDB lineage: Bacteria > Acidobacteriota > Thermoanaerobaculia > Gp7-AA8 > Gp7-AA8 > QHVT01. Next base: position 487,424 of record CAWGEI010000004.1, on the reverse strand, counting down.
AATTCCTCATTGATGGACGGAATCGATTGCATCTCATCGAAGAGCGGAAGGGACGTTAGGCCGGATTCAGCGTTCGCGGCGAGCTTTGAAAAGTCCTCCTGGGTCAGGTCGGGTGACGGCCCCCATCCCTGATACGTCCGCAGGATCCAATGCGTCGTCGCGGACGTAAGCAAAGCGGAAAGCAGGAGAACCCACGCTGTCGCAAGATGAAGGTGCTTGAGCCCCCTCAGCCGACGGGCACTTCGCAGCGCGCTGCGCCCCCCACGCGGGCTCTTTCTACGGGCGTCGATCCCCGCGGCGGCAAGCGTTACGAGGATCAGGAAGACCTCTACCACGAGGAATGCCTCCGTGGATAACGTCAGGCACATGGCGACAATGGCGAGAGCGCACGTAAGGAACGCGCACCCGAGGATCACCAACGACTGGCGGTGGATTCGTATTGCGAAGGTGAACGCAGCCAAAGCCGCAGCAACCGGGGACCAGACCAGAACCGCCAGCCACCGCAGTCCGCCATCGTCGTTACTGGGATTCACCGTAATCACGCCCTCAGACGCCTGGTTGGCGAACGGCGGTGCCATTCCTTTCGTAGCTGCGGTCGCCCACCCCTTCGTCTGAAAAGCAAGGATGCATCCGCCGCCCACCGCGAGAAGCAATGCCAGGATCACGTACCTCATGATTTTATGAGGCTTTTGCATTCACACCTCGTAGGAGCAGCGAGTTGCCTCCTCGTATGCTCATCCAGTTTCGGACTCGACCCGTTTGAGGTGTGACGCAGAGACGCATTTCCCTACCCTGCAGCAGGCCGGCTCATGGGTCGATGCTGACGACCAGGTAGCGCGACAGCCAGAATTGGTCCGGGTCGTCGATCGTCAACGTAGACGTTCCGTCCTGCTGCGCCACGAGCCGGTACGACGATGGTGCCCGGGTCGGGTAGACCTTGACACGCTGCACAGAGCCCGGCACGGCGAGTTCGCGATCCTGACGGATGTCGATGGCGTTGAAAACTGCGGTGTCCTGTTCGGGAGAGAGCGAAAACACGCGCCTCCGCAAGAAGCGTTTCGTCTCGATCAATACACCGCGCTCGACGAGCTCGCGGGTGGCGGCGATAAGCACATAGGCCCTGTCCCGGTCGGACTCGGCCTGTTTCAATTCTTCCGCTTTCTGAACGATCTCGCCCTGCTGCCGTTCGATCTCCTGCAGGTTCGCGGTCCGTTCCTTCCGCAGCGTTTCCACCTGCTTGCTCATCTGCGAGACCGATTTCTGCAGCCCGGAGATCTCCTTGTTTTTCTCCGCGATCACGGTCTCCAGCCGGGAGATGGCCTGCTCGAACGCCCCGATCTTCCCTGCAAACGCGGCGTTCCGGTTCCGGAACTGGGCCAGAAGAAGGGTGTCTGCCTCGAGCGCGGTCTTGATGGCGGCGATCTTCGAGAGGATGGCATCCCTCTGAGTCGCTTTCATCCGCCGTCCTCCCTCGGCTTCCACACTGAGACGGCGCAGATCCTTCTCGAGTGGCTCCAACTTCAACAACTGATCCTGAACCTCGTTGATCGTCCGCGTGGCGTCTTCGATGTATTGACGTTGGAGGGCCGCCTCCTGGCGCTCGGCGGCGAGTTGCTTCTGCAGAGCCTGTACGTTGACGGCCGGGACCTTTGGCGGTGGAACGGCGGCTTCTTTCCGCGCGCCGCATCCGGCGAGGATCGTCACTGCGAGGGCGATCGGGAAAAGCGGACTATGTCTCATCGGTTCTCAGGTTCAACGAGCGACTTTGTGGGCCTTCTGCCCGTCAGCGTCCACGTAAGCCGCTGATCCGGCGGCCAGGATTGAAGCTTCAGGCGACCGTCGCCCGTCCGTGAGATCAGGCCGACAAACTGGCCCATTGAAATGCGTGACTCTGTCGCGGCGAACGTTCCGTGGCCGTCCTGGCGGTATTGGCCGACGTTCAGCGTGAACCGGAACCGTCCGGCCGCGGGATCGATCTCGGAGAGGTGGAGTACGGTCCACTCCATCGTGCCGTCGACCTTCGTCGTCCAGCCCTGGAATGTATCCGCGAGCTCACGCCAGGAGAACTCCGCCGGCTTCGCCTCTTCGGTCTGCTCGAGACGGACCGGCGGCCGCTGGACCTCCGGAGCCTGAGGCGCATCCGGGGTGGCCTTTTCGATCAGGTGTTGCGGGACGCCTGCGTCGAGCGACAGCTGGATCAGGATCGCCACAGGCACCAACAGCGCTGCCACCGTGAGGCCGCGCACGGTCAGCAGGGATTCGAGCAGTCTTCCGCGGAGCGGCATCGAGCGGAGGTTCCTCTCCAAGAAGGAGTGACCAGTGGCGCCGGTTCCCTACCCAAAAGCCAGCATGCGGGTAGGGTTTTGTATGCGACGGTCACTCCTACGGCGAGGAGAGGGGCTTCTAGGCCCTTAGTAGCAACGTACGAGTCGCGACGCTCTGTCGCTGCGTCCAGAGCGGCGACGTCGCGGCGTGCGATTGCATTCCTGACGATCAAAATGTGAATCGCCGAAGGAGGCATTCTGAAGCGTGTCTGCCCATACTGTCTCTCTGCCCTCCGCGCGAGTGAAATGGCGTTCCGGTGCGTTAACCCCAGACCGTGCCTTCGCGATGCAAAACCGGCGAAGACGAGGCAGGTCGGAGTGTCGACGGCGGACGGTCGTCCGCTCTCGTTCGTACCGAGGCGGAGGCCCGTCGACTGGCTTCTCGGGAGGCCGGTGAGATGCTCATGCGGCTATGCGACCACGGTCGAGGTATGCCCTCGCTGTGACCACGATTGGCCCCGCAACATCGAGGATACGGACAATTTCATCATTGCGATCGTCGGCGCGCAAGGCGCAGGGAAGAGCCACTACCTAGCCGTTCTCATTCACGAACTGAAACACCGCGTCGGTGCCAGGTTTCATGCAGCTTTGAGTGCAGCCGATGATCAGACCAGAGACCGCTACCTCAAGCACTACGGGCAGTATCTCTACGACGACCACCTGCGGATTCCACCCACAGCGAGGGGAAAGACCGAACCTCTGATCTATCACCTGGTCTTTGCCCGGTCGGTCGGCATTCAGCGCGTCGTGACGCTCATTTTTTTTGATGCCGCCGGAGAACATTTCGACGACGTTCGCACCATGGAGCGTTACAACCGCTACTTGGCGCGTGCATCCGGCATCCTCTGCTTGCTTGATGCACGCCAACTGGCCCCTGCCACGGCGCGACTGAATCGCGCGGCGGCTGCCTCGGCCACTGATGAGTTGGACCTGATCGGACGGATCGACGAGATCGTGCGAAGCATGCGATCGATCTCGGTGAACGACCCGATCGATATCCCAGTTGCCGTGGCGATCTCGAAGCTCGATCTCGTACGCTCGCTGTTCCAACCCGGCTCCGCGCTTCACCTCGACTCTGCGCATGCCGGTTTCTTTGACCTCTCCGACTTCCGAAACGTCCATGACGACGTGGGCAAGCAACTCGACCGATGGCTCGGTCCCGGCCTGAAAAATTTTCTTAATGGGCGCTTCTCGACCCACGGTTTCTTTGGCGTCTCGGCGCTCGGCCAGTCGCCGGATGCCGATGGGCGCATCAACAAGACACTTGCTCCGTTTCGTGTCGAGGATCCGCTTCTCTGGCTTTTGTACAAGTTGAAGGTGATTGGAGGGAATACGACGCGCTGATCCCCCCTATCCATCGGCCCGTGGTTTCCCGCTCACCGCGGCCGTGAAGAAGAACGCCGCGAAGATGATTTCGAGAATATTCTCCAGGATCACTCCGAGACGTACGGGGCCCGAAACCGCCTTGATGTCACCATAGCCGGTTGTGGTAAAGCTGACAAACGAGAAGTAGATCATGTCCGCCAGAGTCGTCTCGGGACTGAGACCACTGGCCATGCGCACATTGTTCGCCGCGTCCAGTCGCACTTCGCTGATGTTCACGGCAGCTGCGCGCCAGGGATTGGGCGCATCGTTCGGCAGTTTCCGGTTCGTGTCGGTAAACGGCCAGAGATTCCTGAACGTGTCGGCCGAAGCGTCGCACCCAGTGTCGGCGCGGCGCTGAATCGACGGCAGCCACATCGTGGGTCGCCGCGTCTCGAGGCGCCACTTTTTGACGGGGCTCGTAGTCGCGACAGCAGTCTGAGCGCGAAGCTCGCGCTTTCCGTGTGCAGCCACTTCGTTCTGGACCCGCTCAACCATCTGATATGCCTCGCGACGGCGGAGATCGGCCAGCCGTTCGTTGTTCCGCTCGTCTCCTGTGCAGTCCGCTCCGGCGTTCACATCGACGACGTAGCCGTGGTGGTCGGAGCGGTCCGGTTTTGCGCTTTCGCCGCAAATGAACTCCGTGAGCCGGCAGACCGCGTCCGCATTCGTCTGTTCTTCCACCGCGGACCAGACGCGCGATTTTGTCTGTCCCAGGGCCACCAGGACATCGTTCGTACAGGTACCGTTCGTGAGAAGGGACTGATTACAACGTCCCCCGTCGCCGCGGGAATAGACCAGTTTGAAACCGGGGAGAATGACGCTCTCGCCGTTCTCGAATTGAAACGTACAGCCAAAGACGAGATCTCCGCGCTCGCGCGCCGTTGCCTCGATCGATAGTTGCGGCTGGTCCTGCGAGAATGTGGACGACGAGAAGAATCCTGTGCGGATCATGGTTTCCAACTGGCCGTCGTGAAGCTTTCCGGCGAGGGCCTCAAGGTCGCTCTCGTGCTGGGTCTTCTCCTGCGTCGTCAGCGCCGGCAGCCGGGCGGCGAGCTCCTTCGCCCGTTTGTTGCTCCCAAACGTATCAAGGAGAAAGTTGTAGGTCGCGATCTCATTCAGATGGTAGTCGTAGTAGATCAGTCCAAACGCAAGGCCCACGGCGAGGTAGGCAGACATCACGAGCAGCATGGAGAGCGCCATGGAGATCAACTGCCGGCCCTCCAGGAAAACCCAGACGAACAGCGCGCAGGTCGTCCAGACGATGAACCACGATGCCCTGCATAAATTGACGGCGACGATGTGCTTTGGATCGGCGCGCTGCACACCGGCCAGGAACTTGCGTGTCTTTTCACGGATCGGTGCAACGCTACCGCCGTCCACAGGACTGAGCTCGTTCAGAGCGTCGATCACTCCGCGTAGTTCGCTGCCGGTCGCGGCATCGATCGTACGTTGGTGAAGCCGAAGGTGGAGGCGCGGAGGCTCCCGGTCCATGACCTTTACGAGGTTCCGATAGTCCGCCACCAGAGTGACTGCCGCGCCGTAGCATAGGATTGCGACGGGCACAGAGAGGATCGGCGTCAAGAGCCGCCACGCCCATCCCTCGCTTGCCGGCGTTGAGTCGGCCGGTTCGCGGTGATGATGGGAAGCCGGGTCGGGATACAAGATCAGGTAGAGGAAAAAGCCCGCCGCCAGTGTCACAAGGACAGCGACGCCCGCGGTCGGCAAAGGTCTTGTAAAAAAGTACAAAGAGAACCACCCTGCCACGAATGCCCAAATCGCCATTGACGCAACCGCACTTCGGCAGAGTGAGTGTTTTTGATGGTCTTCGAGACCAACGTATCGCGACCGAAGAGCGGCCACGACAGGGAGGGGATTCTGGCGCAGGTGGACAAGGAAAGGCGGGCGTTCCGATCTCAGAAAGGTTGCCAAGACCACGGCCATGAAGAGACAGGCAGGTCCGAGTGGCGCGTAAGGGAGGAGCTTCAGTGCGATGTCGCCGAGATCGTTTGGCGGATCAAGGGTCGTCCTGAACCGACTCATCTTCGAGCTCACGGCTTTCTCATCCGTACCGGCGTCACCGCCCGGGTCGACATAAGTCCACAGGCCGGCTTTCGAGACATCACAATCGCCAAAGCACAGGAACGCCGATGGAAAACAGATGAACGTCCACACAGCCAACGTCCCGGCTACGATTACGCAGGTGATCTGGCAGATCCTCACGAACAGCGCCCACTCGCCGCGATTTGGTGCTTTTGTACTGAATGAGCTCTGCATGCTTGACGGACCTGCTCTGCGACACGTCTGGCGGCGCAGTATTCACTCGACTCTTTATAGGAGACCCTGAGTAGGAGTGACGGAAGACAGGATTTCCCTAACCCGGCGTAGCCGGAACCGACTACGCGATGTCTAGGAGCCTGCGCGCCAGAAAATTTCGACGCGCTACGATTCGATATGAGGCGCGATTTTTTCGATCGAGGGGTTTCCTGCGCGGACAGCTCTGATCGCTCCGTGAAGACGCTCGCAGACGGTTGCACGTGAGAGGAAACGCCTGAGTAGCGCCTTTTTTGAAAAGCTTTCTGCCGCGCAGGCTCCTAGCAGTCGGCGACCGGGTGGATACGAACTGCTGCTGTCGCGATACGAACGGCGAAGGGAATTCGACCCTGCTGGCTTTCAACTGATCCAGACGGCTTTGATCCCATCGCGGATGGGAAAAGTGATCGCGGATAAGCAAAGTGATCTGCGTCGTTTAAGGATTCTGGGACTTGGCGCGCGTCCGCGGTTGAGGCGCTCAGTTATGCGCGGAGCGCGTCAACGGCGGCGCTGTGGGTCGGCGATCGTGAGGACGGGTTCCCCTTTCGGGCGGTCATGACGACTCGGGAGCCCCGGGGCGAAGCCGACCCGCTCGACCAGCGGCCGGAGGCGCACGTGCGGGACAGGCACCTCGCCGTTCCGGGTGCGCTCGCATGGGCGGAAGAGGTTTGTGATATCGGCGATGGAATTGTGGAAGCAGATCATCATCGAAGACGCGGTCGGCGACGGCGACGCGGCGGTGTTGGCGGAGGCGATCCGGCTCTTCCCTGCGCGTGTGCATGCCGCGGTATCAGCGCGACATGCTGGTCGCGCTCGTGCAATGGCATGGATGTCGGTGGACACATCGTGACGCGCGAGCTGGAGGATGTGGCGTGTGCGCACGCGGAGGAGCCGCGGACGCGCCGCCGTTGCTCGCAATCGCGCTCGGGGATAGGTAAGGACGGCGGCGAGTCCGGTGCCGTATCTGCGCCTCTGCGGCCGCTGGCTCGAGTGGCTCAGGTTCGCGAGTGGTGCGGGGGGACGGAGGGGCGGGGAGGTTGACGCTCACGATCGCTACGTGAGACGCCGCCACGCCGGACCGTTGACGCGGCCTGCGGCGTGTGGCCTGCCCGGATCTCGATCCAGTCGCGCCGCGGAACTGGGTTCGCAACGGACGCTTAACCCGCTATCGTCGGAGTGAAGGTTCTCGTCGACGACGCTCACGCGCCAGTAGAACGGTCGCCGCTCACTTCACCTCCACCCCCCGGTACCGGGGCCGGATCTGGCGATTGAAGTACGCCCCGATCGATTTCGCGTGAATTAACGCATCGTAGGCCTTCGGTGGGACGCGGAAGTAGCGGTAGGTGCGGCCGGTGCGGAAGACGACTTCGAGAATCCTGGTGCCCTCGTCGTAGCCGACGGCGATGATCACGGATGAGTCGACTTGATGCCTTTCCATGTCTCCTTTTGGACATCAATCAGGGAAAGACACTTTATTCCGGAGGCGGTTGGCGGTGGAGACCCCGACCGAAGTCGTTCTCCCGCCAACCGCCAACTGCCAACCGCAACCAATTCCGGGCGTAAACTTTGCCCTTCCGGCGACCGAAGGAGTCAGATGCAATGGCGCAGGCGAAGCGTGGCGATACGGTACACGTGCACTACCGGGGGACTCTCGACGACGGGACGGAGTTCGATTCCTCCTCCGGCAGCGAACCGATCGTGTTCAGGATCGGGTCGGGGCAGGTGATCCCCGGATTTGAGAACGCGATCGAGGGGATGGCGGCGGGGGACCGGAAGACGCAGCGGATCGAGGTGGGGAACGCGTACGGCGACCGGCGCGAGGAGCTGGTGTTCACCGTGGGCCGCGAGCAGATGCCGGACGGGGCGGAGGTCGAGGTGGGGGACATGCTGCAGGTCGGCTTCCCGGACGGCAGCAATGCCGCGGTGCAGGTGGCGGCGCTGGACGAGCAGTCGGTCACGCTGGACGCGAACCATCCCCTGGCGGGGAAGGACCTGACCTTCGAGCTCGAGCTCGTCTCCATCGACTGACGTCCTCCGTCCCCCTCTGTGCTCTCTGTGTCTCTGTGGTGAATACGCCCATGCCTCGTGCGAGGCGCGCTCATATTCACCACGGAGACACAGAGAGCACAGAGGGGGACGGAGGAGGCAGCGCCCTGCACTACAATCCCTGTCTCGCACATGCGCGACACGATCCTCCTCCACATCAACGGCGTCCCCTATCGCGCCGGCGCTGACCAGGCGTTCGAGACGCTCGCGCGGTTTCTCCGCTATGACGAGCGCCTGACGGGGACGAAGATCGTTTGCGAGGAGGGCGACTGCGGCGCGTGTACGGTGCTCGTCGGCCGCAAGGAGAACGGTGGGCTGACGTACCGTCCGGTCAACTCGTGCATCCAGTTCCTGTTTCAGCTCGACTGCACGAGCGTCGTCACGGTCGAGGGCCTCGCGAAGAATGGTCCCCTGACGCCGCTACAGGACGCGATGGTCCGCTGCCACGGCGCGCAGTGCGGGTACTGCACGCCGGGGTTCGTCATGGCCATGGCTGGGCTGTTCGAGTGCAACGAGCATCCGACGGCGAGCGATGTGAAGGGGGCCCTCACCGGCAATCTCTGCCGCTGTACGGGGTACGAGTCGATCATCAACGCCGGGCTGGAAGTGGAAGCGCAGCCTAAGATCGAGCAGCTGTATCCGAGCGCGCCGATGCTCGAGGCGATCCGGGTGGCCGAGGGCGAGGCGGTGCGGATCGAGAACTTCTTCAAGCCGGTGACGCTCGAAGACGCGATCGCGTTCAAGAACGAGAAGACCGTGATCGCGCAGGGCGCGACTGACTTCGGGGTCTGGTGTACGAAGCGCAACTTCGTCGCGGAGACGATCCTGTCCCTCGACGGAGTCGAGGGGCTGGGCGACATCACCGTCACGGACGGGATGCTCGTCGTCGGCGGGCGGGTGACGCTCGCGCAGTTCGAGTCGGTCGTGCGCGATCTCGTTCCCGCGCTCGCTCCGATCATGGACCGTTTCGGCTCGCCGCAGATCAAGAACGCCGGCACACTGGCGGGGAACATCGCCAACGCGTCGCCGATCGCGGACTCGCTCCCGTTCCTCTTCGTGAGCAACGCGAAGCTGGAACTGCAGGGGAAGGGCGGCGCGCGCACGGTCGCCATCGCCGATTTCTACCTCGGCTACAAGAAGCTCGACCTCCGCCCGGACGAGATCATCACGCGCATCCTCATCCCGCTGCCGGATGACGGCGACACGCTGCGTCTCTACAAGATCTCGAAGCGCAGCCATCTCGACATCTCGACGTTCACCGCCGCGATGCTGATGCGACGGACGAACGGCCGGATCGACTCGATGCGCCTCGCTTACGGCGGCGTCGCGCCGGTGGTGCTGCGGCTGAAGAAGACCGAGGAGTTCCTGGCCGGGAAGGCGATCGCCAGAGAGACGTTTGCGGAGGCGGGGGAGATCGCGAGATCGGAGATCGCGCCGATCTCCGACGTACGTGGTGCGAAGGAAACGCGGCTGCAGCTCGCGGAGAACATTCTCACGAAGTTCTATTACGACCTGGAGGGTACCCCCGTGTCATCCTGAGCCGCGTAGACGGCGAAGGACCTTCCGAGTGGCTCGCTGGAAGGTCCTTCGCTGTCTACGCAGCTCAGGATGACACAGCAACGAATGTACGTAGGCAAAGACGTCCCGCACGACTCCGCCCGCGGTCACGTGACCGGCGAGTCGCTGTACATCGACGACATCCCGCCGATGGCCGGCGAGCTCGTGGTCGACTTCGTCTGGAGTCCCTTCGCCCACGCGCGCATCAAGTCCATCGACTTCCCGGCCACGCTTCCCGGCGTCGCCGGCCTCTATACGTACAAAGACCTCCACCACAACATTCTCGGCCCGATCGTCCAGGACGAGCCGCTCCTCGTGGAGGAGCTCTGCACGTTCCGCGGGCAGCCGATCGTCGTCATCGCCGCCGAAACGCGCGAGGCCGCGGCCTCGGCGAAGAAGGCGATCCGCATCGAGTACGAGGAGTTGACGCCGATCCTCACCATCGGCGACGCCATCGCCGCGGAGAGCTTCATCGGCGGCCCGCGGTACCTCCGCCGCGGAGACGCCGACGCCGCGCTCGCGTCCGCGGAGCACGTTCTCGAAGGGGTCTTCGTCAACGGCGGGCAGGACCACTTCTATCTCGAATCGCAGGCCGCGCTTGCGGTGCCGGGTGAATTCGGCGCCGTCACCGTGTACTCGTCCACGCAGCACCCCACCGAGGTGCAGGAAGTGATCGCTCACCTCCTGGGTATCGACATGAGCGAGGTCGTCGTCATCACCAAGCGCATGGGCGGCGCGTTCGGCGGCAAGGAAGCGCAGGCGACGCATCCCGCGGTGATGGTCGCGCTGGTGGCGCGTGAGCTCCGGCGTCCCGCGCGCATCGTCTACGACAAAGACCTCGACATGCACGCCACCGGCAAGCGGCATCCGTTCGAGAACCGCTACCGGGTCGGCTTCACGCGTACGGGCGAGATCGTGGGGATGAAGGCCGAGCTCTACTCCGACGGCGGCGCGTACGCCGACCTCTCGCCCGCCGTCATGGCCCGCGCGATGACGCACTCGGAGAATGCGTACTACATCCCCAACGTCGAGATCCGCGGGCAGGTCTGCCGCACGAACCTGCCTCCGAACACCGCGTTCCGCGGCTTCGGCGGACCGCAGGGCGTGGCCACGATCGAAAACATCATGGAGGAGATCGCGCACGTCCTGAAGAAGGACGCCCTCGAAGTCCGCCGCGTGAACTGCTACGGCGTGGACACGCGCAACGTCACGCCCTACCACCAGGTCCTCGAGCATAACACCCTGCCGCGCCTCTTCGCCGAGCTCCCGGAGAAGTGCGATTACGCCGCGCGCATGAAGGCCGTGCGTGACTTCAACGCGACCTCGCCGACCCACCTCAAGGGGCTGTCGCTGACTGCGGTGAAGTTCGGGATCTCGTTCAACACGAAGTTCCTCAACCAGGCCAACGCGCTGGTGAACGTCTACCTCGACGGCAGCGTGCAGGTCTCGACCGGCGCCACGGAGATGGGGCAGGGCGTGAACACGAAGATCCGCCAGCTCGTCGCCGACGAGCTGCGCGTGCCGCTCGAGCGCGTGCAGGTCATGCCCACGTCGACGGAGAAGAACAACAACACCTCCGCGACGGCGGCGTCGAGCGGCGCGGACCTCAACGGCAAGGCCGCCGTCGACGCCTGCCGGAAGATCCGCGCGCGGCTCGATCAGGTCGACGCGGAGCACCCTGGATCATTGACCTTCGAAGAGCTCGTCCGTAAGGCGTACCTGCAGCGCGTCCCCCTCGGCGAGCGCGGGTTCTACGCGACCGAGCGCATCGAATGGGATGGGGTCGAGGGGCGGGGCAATCCGTTCCTCTACTTCACGATGGCCACGGCGTGCTCGGAAGTGCTGATCGACCGTTTCACGGGCGACCTGAAGTTGCTGCGCACCGACGTCCTCCTCGACATCGGCAAGCCGCTCAACCCCGGCGTGGACCGCGGCCAGTGCGTCGGCGGCTTCGTGCAGGGCATGGGCTGGGTGACGACGGAAGACCTCCGCTACACCCCCGGCGGCGAGCTGCTCTCGCACTCACCGACGACGTACAAGATCCCGAACATCCATGATCTGCCCGAGGTGTTCAATCTCGAGTGGATCGAGCATGAGAACCCGGTGAACCTCCGCGGCAGCAAAGCCGTCGGCGAGCCGCCTCTGTTGACCGCGATCTCGATCTGGTGCGCGGTGAAGCACGCCCTGTCGTTCGTGTCGAACGGCGACGTGCCGAAGCTGCGGCTGCCGGCGACGAATGAGGAGATCCTTTCGCGGCTGACCGCGTATGCCGGCTCTCGATTAGCCCCGAGCGCAGTCGAGGGGCCGGCTTAGCACCTGCGATGAACGTGCGGCGTAGGTGCTAAATTGGCCCCTCGACTCCGCTCGGGGCTACGGTAAAGAAACGTATGAGCTATACAACGCAGGAATGGCTGAACCTCCTCTTCCGCTGGGTCCACGTCTTCGCCGGCATCATGTGGGTCGGTGCGACGTACTACTTCACCTGGCTCGACCGCCGCTTCCACAGCACCGATCCCGAACAGGTGTGGATGGTCCACAGCGGCGGCTTCTACGTCGTGCGCAAAGAGAAGCAGCACGACCCCGCGTACACGCTGCACTGGTTCAAGTGGGAAGCGGCCCTGACCTGGATCAGCGGCCTGCTGCTGCTGATCCTCGTGTATTACATGGGCGGCCTGCTCATCGACAGCGAGCCGGGCAAGCCGTCGTTCGCGGTGGCCGCGGCCATCGGCGTCGGCGTGATTCTCGTGGGCTGGAAGATCTATGACCTCCTCTGGCTCTCGCCGCTGGCGAAGAACGAGCCGCTCGCGATCGCCATCTCGTACGCGGGGATTGTCGCGCTGGCGTGGTGGCTCCCGAGCGTGATGAGCAGCCGCGCGGCGTACATGCACGTCGGCGCGCTCCTCGGCACGTGCATGGCCGCGAACGTCTGGGAGCGCATCATCCCCGCGCAGAAGAAGATGGTCCGTGCCATCGCGGAAGGGAAGCAGCCGGACCCGGTCCTGGCCGACCGTGCGAAGTTCCGCTCGAAGCACAACACCTACATGGTCATCCCCGTGGTGCTGATCATGATCAGCAATCACTTCCCCGTGACGACGTACGGCCACCAGTACAACTGGATCGTGTTGTCAGTACTGACGCTCGTTGGATGGGCGGTCGCGCATATCATCCGCAAGCAATGACGACGCTGACCACCGACGAGCTAGCCAAACTCACCGCGCCCCTCGAAAAGGCGCTGATCCCGTTCACGAAGCGCTTCCCCGGCTCCGCCGGCGAGCGCCAGCCGGTCCACACCGTCTACGGCGGCGCGCACCTCTTCAAGAGCGACACGTCGCGCAAGCTCGGGGAGAAGGCCGTGCAGGTCTTCGAGGAGCACGGCGTCGACGCGTTCACGTTCTCGCGCGCGATCGGGCTGCCCGACCTCCACGCGGAGACGATCTGGGAGCGCGTCGGCGAGAAGCTGCGCCGCGAGCCGGTCGAGGACTTCCGCATCGACTTCGAGGACGGCTACGGCAATCGTCCGGACGCCGAGGAGGATCATCACGCGCAGGTCGTCGCGGGCGAGCTGTTGCAGGGGATGGCCGAGGGCACGTTGCCGCCGTTCATCGGGATGCGCATCAAGCCGTTCACCCACGAACTGATGCAGCGCTCCATCCGTACCCTCGACGTCGTCCTCACCACCCTCGGCGGCAAGCTGCCGGACAACTTCGTCGTTACGCTGCCGAAGATCCAGCTCCCCGAGCAGGTCGCGCTCCTCTGCGACGTCTTCGACGCTATCGAGCCCCGCGTCGGGCTGGCGCCGAACACGCTGCGTCTGGAGTTCATGATCGAGACGACGCAGTCGATCCTCAGCGAGCACGGCGAGTCGAACCTGCCGCGCTTCCTGGACGCTGCGCGCGGACGGGCCGTGGCCGCGCACTTCGGCGTCTACGACTACACCGCGAGCTGCAACATTACCGCGTCCGAGCAGCGCATGGACCACCCCTCGTGCGACTTCGCCCGGCACATGATGCAGGTCGCGTATTCAGGCACTGGGCTGTGGCTCTCCGACGGCGCCACGAACGTCCTCCCCATCGGCGACCGCGAGACCATCCATCGCGCGTGGCGGCTGCACGCCGATCACATCCGCCACTCGCTGGTCCACGCGTACTACCAGGGTTGGGACCTGCACCCGGCGCAGCTCGCGACGCGCTACGCTGCCATCTACACCTTCTTCCTCGAAGGGCTGGCCGCCGCGACCGAGCGCCTGCAGAACTTCATGGCCAAGGCCGGACAGGCCACCCTGGTCGGCGACGTCTTCGACGACGCCGCGACCGGCCAGGGCCTCCTCAACTACTTCCTCCGCGGGATGAACAGCGGCGCGCTCACCGAAGAAGAGGCGCTCGCGTCGGGACTCACGCTCGACGAGCTGCGCTCGCGCAGCTTCGTGAAGATCCTGAAGGGCCGCCGAGGCTAGCTCATGGCGCGGATCTATAGCGCGGGGGGCCGCGCAGGACCGTCCGGGCCTCCAGAGCCTCCGGGCGGCCGACGATCGATGCGCGAGCGGCTCGGGGCGCTGCGCAATCTTCCCGAGTTCATCGCCCTGATCTGGCGGACGAGCCGTGTCCTCACCGTCAGCGATCTCCTGCTTCGGCTGGTGCGCGCGCTGTTGCCGATCGCGACGCTCTACGTCGGGAAGCTGATCATCGACGAAGTGATCCGCCTCGCGTCGACGGCCACGCCTCCGGCGAACCTCGGTGCCTGGTGGGATTCCGGCCTGCTCGATCGCCTCGGCTGGCTGCTCCTCTTCGAGTTCACCCTGGCCGTGTCGTCCGACGTCCTCGGCCGCATGGTCTCGCTGATCGACTCGCTGCTGTCCGAGCGCTTCATCAACGCGACCAGTGTCCGCCTGATGGAGCACGCCGCGACGCTCGACTTGGAGGACTTCGAGGACAGCGAGCTGCAGGACCAGCTCGACCGCGCGCGCCGCCAGACCATGGGCCGGTCGACGATGATGACCCAGATCTTCGGGCAGGCGCAGGACGTCGTCACCATCATCAGTTTTGCCGCGGGGCTGGCGATCTATGCGCCGTGGCTGATCGCCCTCCTGCTCATCGCCCTCGTGCCCGCGTTCCTCGGCGAGGCCCACTTCAACGCGCAGACTTACACGCTCGACTACGTGCGAACGCCGGAGCGGCGCGAGCTCGACTACGTGCGCCAGACCGGCGCCAGCGTCGAGACCGCGAAGGAAGTGAAGATCTTCGGCCTCAACGCCTTCCTGATCGAGCGCTACAAAGCCCTCTCCTCGGCGTTCTACGAGGCCAATCGCGCGCTCGCCAAGCGCCGCGCGCTCTGGGGCGGCCTGCTGACCGCGATCGGCACGGCTGGCTACTACACGGCGTACGGCATCATCGCCTGGCGCACCCTGCGCGGCGACTTCACCATCGGCGATCTCACGTTCCTCTCCGGCTCCTTCCGCCGCCTCCGGACATTGCTGGAGGGACTGCTGATCGCCTTCTCCCAGATCGCGGGACAGGCGCTGTATCTCGACGACCTGTTCACCTTCTTCGAGATCGAGCCGGAGATCGTGTCGCCGCCGGACGCACGCCCGTTTCCTTCGCCCGTCCGCGAGGGCTTCACCTTCGAGGACGCCGGCTTCCGCTATCCCGGCGCGGAGCGGTGGGCCGTGCGGCACCTCTCGTTCAACCTGCACGCCGGCGAGGTGCTGGCGCTGGTGGGCGAGAACGGCGCGGGCAAGACCACGCTCGTGAAGCTGCTGGCCCGTCTCTACGATCCGGACGAGGGGCGGATCCTGCTCGACGGCCACGACCTCCGCGAATACGACGTCGGCCAGCTCCGCGCGAACATCGGCGTGATCTTCCAGGACTTCGTCCGCTACCACCTCACAGCAGGGGAGAACATCGCGGTGGGCCGCATCGAGGCCCGCGACGATCGCGCGCGCATCGAAGCCGCCGCGCAGCGCAGCCTGGCCGACGAAGTCATCCGCAACCTGCCCAACGGCTACGACCAGGTCATCGGCAAACGCTTCAAGAAAGGCATCGACCTGTCGGGCGGGGAGTGGCAGAAGATCGCCATCGCCCGCGCCTACATGCGCGACGCGCAGCTGTTGATCCTCGACGAGCCCACCGCGGCGCTCGACGCCCGGAGCGAGTTCGAAGTGTTCAAACGGTTTCGCGAGCTGAGCGAAGGGAAGACCACTGTGCTGATCTCCCACCGTTTCTCGAGCGTGCGCATGGCGGACCGCATCGTGGTGATGGCGGAGGGGCAGATCGAGGCCGCGGGCACGCACGAGGAGCTCCTGGCCGCCGGCGGCCGCTACGCGGAGCTCTTCGAGTTGCAGGCGTCAGGGTATCGGTGAAGGGATCTGTCGCCCGCTACGCGGGCTCGTTCCGGGTACTGCGCGCTCGTTCCCCCGGCTGAAGCCGGGGTCTATTTCCTCTAGCCCGCTACGCGGGCTGTGATTTTCTTGCCCGCGTAGCGGGCAGCCAGAGAATAGGCCCCGGCTTCAGCCGGGGTAACGCGGAGTCGATCGGAAACGAGCCCGCGTAGCGGGCGACAGGGGGCGGCCCTTACAACCCCAGGATCCGCGCGCGCTCCGCCTTCGACCACGCGCACAGCGTCTGCCGGTCCGTGTCGGACAACTTCGCGCTCGGGTGTCCCCACACGTATTCGCGCAGCGGCATCTCGCCCTTCTCGATCATCTCGCACACTTCTTCCATCTTGTGCGCGGCCTTCTTCGGCGAGTACGTCCCGAACTCCGAGACGTTCATCTCTTCCCGGCCTTCCTTGATGTGGTCCTGCAGCCACCACGACACCGGCGTGATCTGGCTGTACCAGGGGTAGCGCGTACGGTTGGAGTGGCAGTCGATGCACGAGCGGTCGAGGATCGACTGCACGTGCGCCGGCGCGCGCAGCTCGTGCCTGGGGTCGACCGGCGGGTTGGTGAAATCGGGACGGACGAACTGGGCGGCCACGAACACGACGACGAGCACGAGCAGGATGACCTGGATGACTTTCTTCATGATCCTCGATAGGTCGAATAGCCGAACGGACTGAGAAGCAGCGGTACGTGGTAATGATGCTGCCCGCCGTCGACCGTGAACACGATCGTCACCTCAGGGAAGAATCCGCCCGGGTTGTAGCCGCCGGTGTCGAAGGTGAGCCGGTACGTGCCCGGCTCCGCATGCTCGCTCAGGCGCGCGCGTCCGTCATCGTCGGTGACCCCATCGAAGAGAACGTGTTCGTCCCTGACGAGGACGAGCCGGACGCCCACGGCGGGGCGGCCCTTGGCGGTGTCGAGGACGTGTGTGGTGATTCCCATCAGAGCACCAGTTTCTCCAGCCGCAGCTCCGTGATCTTCCGCTGTTCATCCGCCGCGATGCGCACTTCCTCGTCGCGTGTGTGATTCATTCGCTCTCGCAACGAAGCGAGCATCTCGTCCGCGCTCCTGCCGGTCGCGCAGATCAGATACACGAAGCCAAACTTCTCCTCGTACGCGAGGTTGCCCTCCGTGAGGGCCCGCATCGTCTCGTCGGTTGCGGAATGCGTCCCCGACTGCTCCTGCTGCGTCCACCCGGCCTTCCTCTCGCCGATGCGCGGATGGGCGCCGAACGCTTCCAGCCAGTCCGCCTCGTCCAGCGCGGACCACGCGGCCGCGGCGCGCGTGGCGAGATCCTCCCACGACGCATACGGCCGCGCCGCCGCCACCGCCTCGGTCCACCGCAATGATCCGCACACTTTCAGCAGGTCGTTGGGCGCGAAGAGCGTGTTCACGCGCTGCACGACCGCGTCGCGCCGGCCCTTCGCCGTGGCCACGCCCCACACCCGCAGCCGCGAGACGCCTCCGTCGGGGAAGACGTTGACGCGCACGTGCGTGAACGGTGACATCGCTCACCAGCTCGTCGATGAAGAAATGCCGTGTGTGGGCCTGCAGCTTCGTGCGCGGCAGGAGCTCGGTCCATGTCTCACCGTCACTGCTCCCTTCGATCGACGCCGTGTCCGGATAGTTGCCCTTGAAGTGGTTCGTGTCCACCTCGATCCGCCGCACGCGGCCTTCCGTCGCCAGCCGCACGATGACCCAGTCGTAACCGGGACCGCGGCGCCGCTTCGTCTCCCAGCCGTCGCTCATGTTGTGCGCACGGCCGGGCATGATCAGGTTGTGCTTCGGGCCGAAGAACATGTCGCTGCAGGTCAGCACCTGCGCGCCGTTCTCCGCCGCCGCGAGATCGATCTCGTTGCCGAGGCCGCCGACGAGACGCCAGTCGGGGACGACTTCACCATGGACGCGCAGTCGCGCCACGCCTCCGTCGGGGAAGATGCTCAGGCGCACGTGCGAGACCGCGTCCGTGCTTTCGATGGCGAAGACGTTCTCGTGATCGCCCTGCAGCACCGAGCGTTGCAGCAGCGGACGCCACTCCGCGGAGAGAAGCTGCTCGACCGGCGCGTCGCTGCGTATCGAGGCCCCTTCCAGCGAAGCCGACTCCGGGAAGTTCCCGCGAAAGAACGCCGTGTCGATGATGACGTTCCGCACGACGCCGCGCAGGCCCAGACGCACGATGGCGAAGTCATGGCCGGGGACGCGCTTGCGGCGGCTCTCCCAGCCGTCCATCCACTTGCCCCGGTCCGTGTACTCGTGCTCCTTCCACACCGCCTTGGACGGCTTGAGAAGGTTTTCCTTTTCGGCAAAGTAGTCGTCGTTCGCGTAGAGAACGCTGCCGCCGAGGCGTTCGCTGGCCAAGTCTAAGAAATGGTTCAAGTAGTCGCTCAAGCGCGGGGAAGTGTACCGCGCACCCATGCCGCTTCCACCACCCCGTGCAACGTCTCGCCGAGGTAGGGGGTGACCTTGTGGCGGTGGCGGATCAGTTCCGGTGTGACGGTGAACGTCGCGTCGGGATCGAACACCGTGAAATCCGCGTCCTTGCCGACCGCGATGGCGCCCTTCGTCGACAGATTCGCCAGCCGCGCCGGTGCCGCGCTGCACCAGCGGGCGATGTCTTCGACCGTATGACCGCGGAGGCGCGCGCTCGTCCAGACGATCGGCAGAACGAACTGCAGCGAGGCGATCCCGCCCCAGGCGTTCGCGAAGTCGCCCTTCTTCAGCTCGGGTGTGCAGGGCGAGTGGTCGCTGACGACCAGTTCGATCAGGCCCGCAGCCAGGCCGCGCCAGAGCTGTTCGCGGTTGTCGGCCTCGCGGATCGGCGGCGCACATTTGAACTCCGTACGGCCGCGGGGGACGAGCTCCGCCGCGAAGTGGAGGTAGTGCGGCGTTGTCTCCGCGGTGAGCGGCAGGCCTTTGTCGAGCAGACGCAGAGCGCTGGCACTCGACAGATGCACGATGTGCATCCGCGCGCCGGTCTCCCTGCACACGCGCACGACCAGCTCGATCGCCGCATCCTCGGCCGCATTCGGCCGGGAGTGCAGATACGTCGCGTACTCGGCGGGATCGCCGTGCGGCTCGTGGAGATGCTCGCCCAGCTCCGCGTGGACGAGCAACGGCGCGTTCGTGCCGGCCAGCTCCCGCGCCGCTTCGTACAGTTGTTCCTCGTTGACGTTCGGGAACTCGTCGACCCCCGAGTGCACGAGGAAGCACTTGAACCCCCGCGCGCCCCGCTCCAGCATCGGCCGCAGCTCGCCTGTGTTGCCGGGGATCACGCCACCCCACAGCTCGACGTTGACGACGCCCTTCGCGTACCGCTGCTTCTCCTCCAGCGCCGCGACCGTCGTCGTGGGCGGGAACGAGTTCAGCGGCATGTCCACGATCGTCGTGATCCCGCCCGCGAGCGCCGCCCGCGTTGCCGTCTGAAACCCCTCCCACTCCGTGCGCCCCGGCTCGTTGACGTGAACGTGTGAGTCGACCAGCCCCGGCAGAATCACCAGGTCGCCATAGTCGTGATCGGCAGAGCCGTGCTCCTCGATCGCACGGATCGTTTCGTCGAAGTGGATGGTGGCGGGACGGACGCCGTCGGGGAGGACGACGCGTGTGCTGCGGATGCGCATGCTGAGACCGAGTTTATCGGCATTGCGTTAAGTGTGGTTGGGGTCAGACCCCAACCACACTTAACGCGTCTACGCGCGGGATAAACTGGACGAGTGACCTTCTTCGAAGCCCTCAACGACCTCGCGGAGTCGGGCCAGCCCTTCGTCTCCGTCACCGTCGTCGACACCCTCGGCTCCACGCCGCAGGACCGCGGAGCGAAGATGTTGGTCACGGAGAACGGCCGCCAGCACGGCACGGTCGGCGGCGGGAAGATCGAGGCCCGGGCGATCGAGGAAGCGCTGGCCATGCTGCGCGATGACGCCGCGCCCAAGACGCGCTTTCATCAGTGGTCGCTGGAGAAGGACATCGGCATGACGTGCGGCGGGATCGTGCGCGTCTACTTCGAGGTCTTCAACGTCACGCGCTGGAACATCGTCGTCTTCGGCGCGGGTCACGTCGCGGCCGCGCTCGTCGATGTCCTGGAGAAGCTCGACTGCCGGATCACCTGCGTCGATCCGCGCGCGGAGTGGCTGGAGCGTCTGCCTGCCTCGCCGAAGCTACGGCGCGTGCAGACGGCTGACATGCCCGCGGAGGTGGCGAAGATCCCGGAAGGCGCGTTCGTCCTGCTGATGACCATGGGCCACACCACCGACCGCCCGATCCTCCTCGAGATTCTGAAGACCCGCAAGTTTCCCTACCTCGGCGTCATCGGCAGCAATGCCAAGGCAAAGCGGCTGCGGCAGGACATCCTCGACGCGGGGCTCGCCGAGGAGATGACCAGGGCATTCTTCTGCCCGGTTGGCCTGGAGATCGGGTCGAACCATCCGCACGAGATCGCGATCTCGGTGGCCGCGCAATTGCTACAAGTGCGCGGGTGATCCTGTTGTGAAGGAAGGGTGATGGCTGTACGCAAGAAGACGGGTGGAAGTGGAGCAGGACCGAAGGCGCCGAGGAAACGGGCCCCCAGGAAGAAGAACGCGGTCGCGGAAGTGCTGGAGACTGTTGGCGAGCATACAATCGACCCGATCGTGCCCGAAGCCAACGACACGCGTCCCCAGTCCCTGCTCACCGACTGGGACATTCATCTCTTCAACGAAGGCACGCACCACAAGCTCTGGGAGAAGCTCGGCAACCACGCCGTCCCCGGCGGCGTGATGTTCGGTGTGTGGGCCCCGAACGCCGACAGCGTCAGCGTCGTCGGTGACTTCAACGACTGGAACAATTACGCGAACCCGCTGCAAGCGCGCGCGGGCTCCGGCCTCTGGGAAGGGTTCGTCCCGGATCTCGGGCGCGGCGCGACGTACAAGTACCACATCGTCTCGCGCTTCAACGGCTACAGCGTCAACAAGGCCGATCCGATGGCCGTGCATCAGGAGACGCCGCCGGCGACCGCATCGAAGGTGTGGGACCTCGTATACGACTGGAACGACGCGGACTGGATGAGCAACCGTCGCGCGCGCAACTCCTGCGAAGCGCCGATGTCCATCTACGAAGTCCACCTCGGCTCGTGGCGCCGCGTCCCCAACGAAGGCGGCGGCGCGGATCGCTCGATGAGCTACCGCGAGATCGCCCAGCCGCTCGCCGACTACGTGAAGAAGATGAACTTCACGCACATCGAGCTCATGCCCGTGCAGGAGCATCCGTTCTACGGCTCCTGGGGCTACCAGGGCACCGGCTACTTCGCGCCGACCAGCCGCTACGGCACGCCACAGGACTTCAAGTACTTCGTCGACGTCCTGCACCAGCACGATATCGGCGTGATCCTCGACTGGGTCCCGTCGCACTTCCCCAGCGACGAGCACGGCCTCGGCTACTTCGACGGCACGCACCTGTACGAGCACGCCGATCCCCGCAAAGGCTTCCAGCCCGACTGGGGCTCGCTGGTCTTCAACTACGGCCGCAACGAGGTGCGCGCGTTTCTGCTCTCCAACGCGCTGTACTGGCTCGGCGAGTACCACATCGACGGGCTGCGCGTGGACGCCGTCGCGTCGATGCTCTACCTCGACTACTCGCGCAAGGCGGGCGAGTGGGTCCCCAACGAGCACGGCGGCCGCGAGAACATCGAGGCCATCTCCTTCCTCCGCCGTCTGAACGAGGACGTCTACAAGGTCCATCCCGACGTGCAGGTGATCGCCGAGGAGTCGACGGCGTGGCCGATGGTCTCGCGCCCGACGTACGTGGGCGGCCTCGGCTTCGGCATGAAGTGGGACATGGGGTGGATGCACGACACGCTGCGCTACTTCGCCAGGGACCCGGTGCACCGCAAGTTCCACCACAACGACCTCACCTTCCGGATGATGTACGCCTTCACGGAGAACTTCGTGCTGCCGCTCTCGCACGACGAGGTGGTCCACATGAAGGGCTCGCTGATCGGCAAGATGCCGGGCGACGAGTGGCGACGCTTCGCGAACCTGCGCCTCCTGTTCGCGCACATGTACTCGAGCCCCGGCAAGAAGCTGCTCTTCATGGGCGGCGACATCGCTCAGTACCGCGAGTGGAACCACGACGCGAGCCTCGACTGGGATTTGCTGCAGTACGCGCCCCACGCGGGCATCAACCGCTGGCTGGAAGACCTCAACAAGGCCTATCGCGACATCCCGGCGATGCACGAGCTGGACATGGCGCAGGAGGGATTCGAGTGGATCGACTGCTGCGACATGGAGGGCAGCATCATCAGCCTCCTCCGGCGCTCGAAGACCAATCCCGACGCCATGGTGGCGGTGGTGCTGAACTTCACGCCGATGCCGCGGCACAACTACCAGGTCGGCGTGCCGCGCGGCGGCCACTGGAGCGAGGTGCTGAACAGCGACGCCACGATCTACGGTGGCAGCGGCCAGGGAAATATGGGCGGCATCGAAGCGGCGCCGATCCCGCTGCACGGCCGGAAGTGGTCATTGAATCTCACGCTGCCGCCGCTCGGCGCGGTGTTCCTGATGTCGAACGGCGCGCCCGAAGAAGAGTTGCCCGCCGTCGCTTCCGAAACGGAAGAGGCCTCCGAGTCGGAGGAGCCCGAGGAAGCGCTTGTCTGATCGACCCTCTCTCGGTGCGCGCGTGCTCGACGGCAACCGCTGCGAGTTCCGCGTGTGGGCTCCGCAGCGCGACTCGGTCGAGCTGCACATCGTCGCGCCGCGCGAGCGCCGCATCCCGATGTCGAAGTCGGCGTACGGCTACCACGAGGTGATCGTCGACGACTGCGGCGAAGGCACACGCTACCTCTACGTCCTCGGCGAAAACGAAAGGCCTGACCCCGCGTCGCGGCATCAGCCGGACGGCGTGCATAAGGCGTCCGAGGTGATCGCGAGCGGCTTCGAGTGGCACGACAAAGGGTGGACGGGGATTCCGCTCGAAGACTACGTCGTGTACGAGCTGCACGTCGGGACGTTCACGGAGGAAGGGACGTTCGATGCGATCATCCCGCGGCTCGACAAGCTGAAGGAGCTCGGCATCACCGTGGTCGAGTTGTTGCCGGTCGCGCAGTTTCCGGGGGAGCGGAACTGGGGCTACGACGGCGTGTACATCGGCGCGGCGCAGGCGTCGTACGGCGGTCCGCGCGCGCTGAAGCAGCTCGTCGACGCGTGCCATCAGCGGGGCCTCGCCGTCGCCCTCGATGTGGTCTACAACCACCTCGGGCCGGAGGGGAATTACCTCAGCGAATTCGGCCCGTACTTCACCGATCGCTACAAGACGCCGTGGGGCCTGGCGCTGAACTTCGACGGGCCGCATAGCGACGAGGTGCGCTGGTTCTTCATCCACAACGCGCTGCAGTGGATCGACGAGTTCCACATCGACGGACTCCGCGTCGACGCCGTCCACGCGATCGTCGATCCTTCCGCGGAGCCGTTCCTGCAGGACCTCAACGTGGCGGTGCACGCGCGCGCGCAGGAGCTCGGGCGCCGGGTGTACTCGATCGCGGAGAGCGATCTCAACGACCCGCGCGTGATCACGCCGGCATCGGAGCTCGGCCTCGACTTCGACTCGCAGTGGGCCGACGACTATCACCACGCGTTGCACGTGCTGTTCACGGGCGAGCAGGACGGCTACTACGCGGGTTTCTCGCGGAACGTCAGCAACCTCGCGCGCGTGCTGGAGACGGGCTTCCTCTACGTCGGCCAGCACTCGCCATACCGCGGCCGCAAGTACGGACTCAAGCCGAAGACACGCGACGGCGCGCGGTTCGTCGTCTCGATGCAGAACCACGATCAGGTCGGCAACCGCATGCTCGGCGAGCGCCTCCCGGACATCGTCACGCCCGGGCAGGTGCGCCTCGCCGCGGCGGCGATCATCCTCTCGCCGTTCATCCCCATGCTGTTCATGGGCGAGGAGTACGGGGAGAAGGCGCCGTTCCAGTACTTCACGTCGCACGGCGACGCGGACCTGATCGAGGCCGTGCGCAAGGGGCGCCTGGAGGAGTTCGACGATTTCGTCTGGGCAGGCGAGCCGCCCGATCCGCACGACGAGGAGACGTTCCGCCGCTCGAAGCTGAACTGGTCGCTGCTGGAGCATGACGAGCACGAGTCGATCTGGCGCCTGTACCACGACCTGCTCGCCCTGCGCCGCGACACGCCGGCCCTGCGGCAGCTCGATCTGTCCACGGTCGAGACGCACGCGGACGACGAGAAGCAGGTGCTGGTCGTACGCCGCGGGGACACGCTGACGGCGTTCAACTTCAGCGACCGCGACCAGACGGTGGACGTCCCGGCGGGGCGCCTGCTCCTGGAGACAGGCGCGAAGATTGAAGAAGGTCGGTTGATGTTATCCCCGCACGGGTTTGCCGTTATGGAGTGCGGAGGCAACGCCTCCGCTTTCGAATTCGCACGCTTGTCGCGGTGAGGCACCCGAATAGGAAAGCGGAGGCGTTGCCTCCGCACTCCACATGCGTATCCCGACCGCCACCTATCGCCTGCAGTTCAACGCGCAGTGCACCTTCCAGGACGCGAAGCGCATCGTCGCGTACCTGCACGCCCTCGGCATCACCGACGTCTACGCGTCGCCGCTGCTGCGTCCGCGCAAGGGGTCGACGCACGGCTACGACATCGTCGACGCGAACGCGTTGAACCCGGAGCTGGGCAGCGAGGACGACTTCACCGAGCTGCACGCCGAGCTCGATCGCCACGGCATGGGCCTGCTGCTCGACATCGTCCCGAACCACATGGCGGCGAGCCACGAGAACGCGTGGTGGGTGAGCGTCCTGGAGAACGGGCCGCAGTCGCGGTTCCTCCACTACTTCGACATCGACTCGCGCGACGACAAGGTCCTCCTCCCCATCCTCGGCCGCCCGTACGGCGAGGCGCTGGAGGCGAAGGAGATCCAGCTCGGCTTCGACGGCGAGGGTTTCTTTCTCTCCTACTACGACAAGCGCCTGCCGCTCTCGCCGCAGTCGTATCGCATCGTGCTCGAACCGTGCGTCGAGGCGGTGCCGGCGGATGGCGTCGGCATTGAGGTGCGCGATCTCGTGCAGAACGAGACCGTCATCGCCAACAGCCGCTTTCTCAAGGACACGCTGAGCCGCCTGCGCGAACAGTCGCCGGAGTTTCTGCGCGCGATGGACGAGTCGATCGCGTACCACAACGCCGATCCCGACATGCTCGATCGCGTGGTCCAGGCGCAGTGGTACCGGCTCGCGTACTGGCGTATCGCGTCCGAGACGATCAACTACCGGCGCTTCTTCGACGTCACGGACCTGGTCGGCATCCGCGTGGAGAACCCCGAGGTGTTCGAGGCGCGCAACCGGCTGATCCTCGACCTGATCGCGCAGGGGAAAGTGACGGGCGTGCGCATCGATCACATCGACGGCCTGTACGACCCGGTCAATTACCTCGCGAAGCTGCAGCTCCACCTCGGCGGCGACTTCTACGTCGTCGTGGAGAAGATCCTCGAGCATGGCGAGCCGCTCCCGCCGGCGTTCCAGTGCGCGGGCACGACCGGCTACGACTTCCTCGACACCGTGAACGCGCTGTTCGTCGAGCCCGCGGGGCTCGGGCGCCTGACCGAGGCCTATCAGCGGTTCACCGGGCGGACGTCGCCGTACGAGGACGTGGTGTACGAGCGCAAGAAGCAGGTCATCGAGCAGCTCTTCTTCGGCGAAATGCGCGCCCTCGGCGCCCACCTCAGCCAGCTCGCCGGCGGCGACCGCAACGCGCGCGATCTGGCACCGAGCGAGCTGCTCGCGGCGCTCGTCGAGATCACGGCGTGCCTGCCGGTGTACCGCACGTACATCACGGCGAACGGGATCAACGACGCGGACCGCGCATACCTGAAGCAGGCCATCGCGGAGGCACGCCGTCGCGCGAAGCTCGACGACGGGAAGCGGCTCTTCGACTTCGTCGAGCTCGTGCTCCTGCTCGAGCCGCCGCACTACATCGCGGCGGAGCGGGATCGCTGGCTGGAGCTCGTCCTGCGCTGGCAGCAGTTCACGGGGCGGGTGATGGCCAAGGGCGTCGAGGACACGGCGTTCTACAACTACAACCGGCTCATCTCGCTCAACGAGGTCGGCAGCGAGCCGGGGCGCGGTCCTGATTTCGATCCCGTCGCCGAGCTGCACGCGCGGAACGAGGAGATCGCGCGTACATGGCCGCACACGATGAACGCGACGTCCACGCACGACACGAAACGCTCCGAGGATGTGCGGGCGCGGATCCACGTGCTGTCGGAGATCCCCGAGGAGTGGGAGCGCGAGGTGCGCAAGTGGTCGCGCATGAACGCGCCGCTGAAGCGCGACGGCGTTCCGCACCCGAACGAAGAACTGCTCATCTATCAGACACTCGCCGGCGCATGGCCGCTGGACGAGGAGCGCCTGCACACGTTCCTCGAAAAAGCGGCCCGCGAGGCCAAGACGCACACGAGCTGGATCAAGGTCGACGAGAGCTACGAGCGCGCGCTGAAGGACTTCGCCTCGGCGCTCCTGACGCACGAGCCGTTCGTGAAGTCCTTCCAGCGCTTCCATCGGCGCATTGCGTTCCACGGCTTTCTCAACTCGCTCGCACAGGTCGTGGTGAAGGTGTTGAGCCCCGGCGTCCCCGACTTCTACCAGGGCTCCGAGCTCTGGGACTTCAGCCTCGTCGACCCCGACAACCGCCGGCCTGTCGACTACGCCCGGCGCGCGTCGCTTCTATCGTCCCTGGGCACACCGTCGTCGCTGCTGCGGTCGTGGCAGGATGGCCGGGTGAAGCTGTTCGTGACGACGCGCGCCCTTTCCGTCCGCGCGTCCGGCGACTATCGCGCCGTCGAAACCGGCACCCCGAACGCCGTGGCGTTCCTCCGCGGCGAGGATGTGCTCGTCGTCGTCCCCCGCCTGACCGCGTCGTTGGTGAAGCCGCCCCAACTGCCGCTGGGCGAAGTCTGGGGCGCCCACGCCCTCCCCATCCCCGGCCGCTGGCGCAACGTGTTCACCGAGGAAACCGTCGAGTCGCTCGAGCTCCAGAACGTGTTCGCGACCTTCCCCGTAGCCATCCTCCAACGGGCGTAAAATTGCTTCCCATGGCACCCCAGACCGCAACGCGGATGACGTATGAGGAGTTCATGGCGCTGCCGGACGACGGTAAGCACTACGAGCTGATCGAGGGGGAGTTGGTCTTGAATCCTGCGCCTGTGCCACGGCATCAGTGGATCATCGGGAATCTCCACTACTCTTTGCGCGGCTATTTCGAGGCCCATGGTGGCGGCAGAGCCTATTTATCCCCCGTCGACGTCGTCCTTTCGAGCGTGAATGTGTTGGAGCCGGACGTGGTCGTGATTCTGACGGACCGCATGGCGCTCATCGGCTCCAGGAACGTGCAGGGCGCGCCGAACATCGCCGTGGAGGTGCTCTCCCCTGGATCGCGGCGAAAAGACGAAGTGACGAAGAAGCGCCTGTACGAACATTTCGGCGTGGACGAATATTGGATCGCGGATCCCGAGACCGAAACGGTCAAGATCTATCGCCGCGCGGGTGATGCTTTTGATCGCGCGATCGAGATCACGACCGACGCCGGCGGCACGATCACATCCCCGCTGCTGCCCGGCTTTGCTCTCGACGCCACCGCCGTGTTTGCCGAGTAAAGGTAGGACCGCCGCCGTCCCGGCGGCTGATCCGGCGGCGTCCTCGCCGCCGGGGCGCTCGCGCTGCACTCCCCCACCCGCCCGGAGCGCAGGCGCGGGATGCCTGCGCATCAGCCGGCGGGACGCCAGCGGTCCGAAAGCACGCATCAACCCCGGCCCGTGATCACGCCCAGCTGCCGCAGCTTCTCGCTGTGCTCGCGCGTGAGCACGCCGGGCCGCAACCGCCAGCCCCAGTTGTCGATCTCCTTGCCGGGGGTGTTCATGCGGGCGTCGCTGGCGAGGGAGAGGACGTCCTGGACGGGGACGATTGCGGTGTCCGCGACGGATGTGTACGTCGCGCGGATCAGGCCCCACGCTACGTCCGATGCGCTGGAGACGCCGAGGTAGGCGAGGGCGCGGGACTGCTCGTCCTCGTCGGCCTGGTCGAACCAGCCACGCGCGGTGTCGTTGTCGTGCGTGCCCGTATACGCCACCGTCTTCGGGTCGAAGCGGTGGGGGAGGTGGGGGCTGTCGTCCTGGCCGAAGCCGAACTGGAGGATCTTCATCCCCGGCAGCCCGGTCACCCGCCGCAGCTCGTGGACGTCGTCGGTGATGAAGCCGAGATCCTCGGCGATCAAGGGCAGCTGGCCGAGGTCGTTGCGGATGGCGTCGAACAGCGCGACGCCCGGGCCGGGCATCCAGCGGCCGAGCACCGCGGTTGCCTCCGACGCAGGGATCTCCCAGTAGGCGGCGAAGCCACGGAAGTGGTCGAGGCGGATGATGTCCGCGAAGCGCAGGTTCGTTTTGACGCGGCCGACCCACCAGCGGAAGCCGGTCTCGCGCATCACGTCCCAGCGGTACAAGGGATTGCCCCACCGCTGGCCCGTCGCGCTGAAGTAATCCGGCGGTACGCCCGCGACCACCGTCGGCTGGCCGTCGGGGCCCAGCTGGAACAGCTCGCGATTGCCCCACACGTCCGCGCTGTCCCCCGCGACGTAGATCGGCACGTCGCCGACGATGCGGATCCCGCGCGCGTGCGCTGCCTCGCGCACGAAGCCCCACTGCCGGAAGAAGAGCCACTGCAGGTAGTGCCAGAAGCGGATCTCCTCCGCGAGCTCCTCGCGCGCCCGCGCGATCGCGCTCGGCTCCCACTCCACCAGCGCGCGGTCCCACTCCCACCACGGACTCCCGCCCGCGCGCTCCTTCAGCGCCATGTACAGCGCGTAGTCGTCCAGCCACCCGCGCTGCTCCGGCGCGCTCACGAACGCATCGAGAATCGAATTGGCGGAAAAGCGCTTCCACGACTTCCGCAGCAGCGCGAACTTGTACGCGGCGGCGCGTTCGAAGTCCACGTGATCCGACGGAAACGACGGCACGTCGGCCACATCCTCCGGACCGAGCAGACCGTCCTGCAACAGCCGCTGTGGAGAGATCAGCAGCGGATTCCCCGCGAACGACGACAGGCAGCCGTACGGCGAGTAGCCATAGCCCGGAGGATTCAGCGGCAGCACCTGCCACAGCTTCATCCCCGCGCTCGCGGCCCAGTCGAGAAACGCGACCAGCTCGTCGCCCAGGTCGCCGATGCCATAGCGGCCCGGCAGCGAAGTCGGGTGCAGGAGGACACCCGCCGCGCGATGGTTGTCCTGAGGGGGATTCACGCTCGTGTGCATCTTTGTGGATCTTAAACGTGAACCGCCGCCGTGGGAGCGATCGTCAGCTTTTCACCGAGGGCGTCGAACAGCGCCAGCCAGCGGCCGCCGTTCCCCGACGCCGCGATCGCCGGGCGCACCGAGGCGCGCATCCGGTAATAGCGGTTCTGCGCGCGGCGCAGGTCCACCGGCAGCTCCGCGTCCCGCACGATCGTGACCAGCGTCTCCAGCGCCTCCAGGCGGTCGACGTCATCCGGACGCTCGCGGAACGCCGCCGCCGCGCGCTCGATGGCCGTCTCGAACGCCATCTTCGTCGTCGCGTCCAGCAGTACGTTCTCCGCCCGCGCCTCGCGGAGCCGTGCCTCGATGTCGAGGGCCTGTGGCGGCTCCGCTTCCAGCAGACGGCGCATCTGCAGATTCAGGTCGAACTCCGCGGCCGTGCGCAGCACCTGCGGGACGGGGACGCCGAGGCGGGTGTGGAAACGCATCAGCGGGTCGTAGCGCTCGTGCAGCTGGCGGAACGCCGACTCCGCCTCCTGCAACGTCGCCTCGATCAGTTTGTGGAGGATGCGCCGCTGCTCGTCGCGGAACAGCGACCGGATCGACAGCGGCGTCTCGTGGAAGTGCTCGTCCAGCAGGCGGATCACCGTCGGGATCCCGCCCGGCTCCATCGCCGCCGCCAGCGCGTCGCTCACCTGGCCGTAATCCGAGTGGGCGCGCGATAAACGCACGCCACCTGTCAGCTCCGTCTCGCCGAGGTGCAGGGCGGCGAGCTCGAACGTCGCCGTCTCGTGCGTGATGCGCGAACGCACTTCGATCGCGCCCACCGCCAATCGCGCGCGGCCCGCCCGGCGCAGGATCAGGTCGCGGCGCGTGACGTCGTAGCAGTACACGCGCGTCGCATCGTCGAAGCTGTCGAACAGCGAGAGCACCGCGTAGTGCGCGGCGACGCGCGAGAGGTCGAGACGCGCGGGGATCACCTCCCGCTCGTAGAGCTGGCGCCCCGTTCCCTTGTCGTGCAGGTTGCTGCGCGCGTGCGCGAGGCGCTCCAGGAACGGCCCTTCGAGCTGCGCCTGCGAGACCCGCTCCGCGAGCTGGATCACCCGCGCGGCGTAGTGCAGCACCTGCACGGTCTCGATCCCCGAGAGGTCGCTGAAGAACCAGCCGCAGCTCGTGTACATGAGCATCGCGTTGCGCTGCATCTCCAGCAGTTCCAGGATCGTCGTGACCTGCGCCCCGGCGATCGCATGCCTGGTGAGGAAGCGCGCCAGCGCCGGCTCCTCGCGGTCGAGGATCACGTCGATGTACTCCTCGCGCGCCGCCCACGGATCGCGCAGCACGCGCGCGCCTTCCCGCGCGAAGATCGCGTTCCCCTGGTCCCGCAGCCAGTCGAGCGCATTGCGCAGCGGCGCGCGCCACTGCTGATTCCAGCCGTGGCCTCCGCCCGCGTTGCAGCCGCAGTCGCTGCGCCAGCGCTCCACGCCGTGCGCGCAGCTCCACGCCGTGTTCTCCACGATCTGCCACCTCGTGCGTCGGCGGATGCTGCGCGAGGAACTCGCCGTAGTTCGTGATGCGCACGTCCGGCCGCGACTCGATCACCCGCAGCGCGTAAGCGAGCGCCATCTCGCCGTAGCGATGATGGTGGCCGTACGTCTCCCCGTCCGTGGCGATGTTCACGAGCTGCGCGTGCTTTCGCGCATCGTGGAGCGCGCCGAGGAGCCGGTGGGCGAAGTGCTCGCCGCGGGCCAGGAGCTGCTCGAACGCCACCGCGCGCGAGATCGGCCCGTCGTAGAAGAAGATCGCGATCGATCGGCCCGACGGCAGCCGGCAGAGGTACGGCATCGTCGGATCGAGCGCTCCGTGGTGCCAGTGCGAATCCCCGATCCGCCGCCACCGCGCAGCCTGGTGCGGCTCCAGGATCGTGAACCGCAGCCCCTCGGCCGCCAGCGCCTCCAGCGACGCCACGTCGACCGCCGTCTCCGGCAGCCACATCGCCTCCGGTTTGCGTCCGAAGCGATGCTCGAAGTCGCGCACGCCCCAGCGCACCTGCGTGCGCTTGTCGCGCTCGTTCGCCAGCGGCAGGATGATGTGGTTGTACGCCTGCGCGATCGCGCGGCCGTGTCCCGAGTGCCGCTCCGTCGACACGCGATCCGCTTCCAGGATGGCCGCGTACGTATCCGGCGCCGCCGTTTCGAGCCAGCTCAGCAGCGTCGCGCCGAAGTTGAAGCTGATCGACGCGTAGTTGTTGACGATGCCGAGGATGCGCTCCTTCGCGTCCAGGATGCGGGCGGTCGCGTTCGGCTCATAGCACTCGGCCGTGATGCGCGCGTTCCAGTCGTGATACGGGAACGCGGAGTCCTGCGTCTCCACCGCCTCCAGCCACGGGTTCTCCCGCGGAGGCTGGTAGAAGTGGCCGTGGATACAGATGCTCTTCGTGGCAGGGGCCATGGGCCCGGGGATGGTATCCCACCGGGCTCCTGTCGCCCGCTCACGCGGGCTCGTTCGTGTGTCCCTCCCAGCATACCCCGGCTGAAGCCGGGGTCTATTGCCTGTTGCCTGCTACGCAAGCTGGTCCTCTTGCCCGCGTAGCGGGCAGCCAGAAAATAGACCCCGGCTTCAGCCGGGGGACAGCGGCGTGCCCCGAGAACGAGCCCGCGTAGCGGGCGACAGGACGCGATGCCCTACGGCCCCGTATTCGGCGCCGTTCCGAACACGAACACCGCGTCCCCGGTGTCGTTCCGGACCTCCGAGGCGTAGCCGTAGATCGCGTCGTCGAACTCATTGAACGAGACCCTCACGCCGTCCTGCGCGGGGATGCCGAACAGCGTGAAGATGTTGCTGAACTGCCGGTAGGTGTGCGGCGGGACCTCGAACGTCTCCGAATGGAGCTGCGCGTTGTTCCGGTCGGCAACGTCCAGCCCGACCGTGACCGGATGATCGTGCGGGTTCATGACTCCAACGTTCACGCGGCTGCCGAGCCCCGACAGGCCGTAGAGCGACGCCTGCCGGCTGAGGCGGTCTTCGGCGATCCCCGGCACGCCCTGGCCGAACTGGCCCGCGGGATTCCCGCTGTTGAAGATCCGGGCGCGCGCCTCGATCCGCGTCGTGGACTCGATCTCCAGCGGGCCGCCCCCGTTCGCCATGCCGAACGTGTTGAGCACGACGTCGGGAAGGCTCAGGGACTTGAACCCGTCGATCACGACCGTGTGCTGGTGCAGGCCGCCGCCGTCGTAGAGCTTCAGCGTGACGGTCGTCTGGTCCGCGTAGGGGTTGAAAATGAAGACGTCCGTTCTCCATTGGGTGCCGCCGTCGCCCGGGAAGCGGCCGATGACGGGAAGGATGATCGTCTGCCCTTCGATGCGGACCGCGTTCGCCACGGCGGCGGCCAGCAGGAGCAGGACGAGGGAGAGTACGAGCACTCGTCGCATGAGAACCTCCGGAACTCGCAGTCAGTGTACGCCCACCCCGACGGCATGGCCCCCCGTTTGCTAGTAGAGTCCGGCTCTGCCGAAACCACACCAGGAGAATTACCCGAATGGCTAACGCCCGCACCATCGCCGAACTGCTGCGCCGGCACGAGGATCAGATCCTCAGCGAGTGGATTCGTCTTCAGCAACAGGACCTGTCGCTCCGCAACAACCTCCTCAAAGCCGGGGAGCTCGAGCAGCAATGCCGGGACTTCCTCGGCGCGATGCTCACCGCATTCGAATCCGGCGGCACCACCGCCGACGTCATCACCGCCACCATCTGGGCGCCCGTGCGCGACGTGATCTCCGGAATCGCGCGGTCTCGCGCCCGGCAGGGCTTCACGCCGACCGAGACCGCGACGTTCGTCTTCTCGCTCAAGCAGCCGCTCTTCGCGCTGCTGCGCAGGGAGCTGACGAGCCGAGGAGCTCGCCGACGAGACCTGGACGCTCACGACGCTCCTCGACCAGCTCGGGCTCTACACGACCGAGATGTATCAGAAGGGCCGCGAGGAGGTCATCGCCCGCCAGCAGCAGGAGCTGCTCGAGCTGTCGACGCCGGTCGTCGAGCTCTGGGACGGCGTCCTCGCGCTGCCGCTGATCGGCACGCTCGACAGCGCGCGCACGCAGGTCGTGATGGAGAGCCTGCTGCAGCGATCGTCGAGACCGGCGCGTCGATCGCGATCATCGACATCACCGGCGTGCCGACCGTCGACACGCTGGTCGCGCAGCACCTGCTGAAGACCGTCGCCGCGGCGCGGCTGATGGGCGCCGACTGCATCATCAGCGGCATCCGGCCGCAGATCGCGCAGACGATCGTGCACCTCGGCGTCGACCTCTGCGGACGTCACCACCAAGGCGACGCTCGCCGACGCCTTCGCGATCGCGCTCAAGCGCATCGGGCTCGCGGTGACGCAGCGCAAGCCGCAGCTGACGCGCAGGCGGCGGAGCAGGCCATGGAGCGCATCCCGATCCTGAAGATGGGCGAGTTCCTGCTGGTCACGATCCAGGTCGACATGCACGACCGCTGGCGATGACGCTGCAGGACGACCTCACCGACGCAGATCGTGAAGCACCGCGCGCAAGGGCGTGCTGATCGACATCTCGGCGCTCGAGATCGTCGACTCGTTCATCGGCCGCATGCTCGCCAACATCGCCGCCATGGCGCGCGTGCTCGACGCCGAGACCGTCGTCGTCGGCATGCAGCCGGCGGTCGCGATCACGCTCGTCGAGCTCGGCCTCGTCGCTCCCGGGCGTGCGCACCGCGCTGAACGTCGAGCGCGGGATGGAGCTGCTGCAGCGCAGCCGCGACGGAGACTCGCATCGGAGCCTGCGCCGATGCACGACATCGAAGACTGCAGACCGCTCCGGTCCGTACCTCCGACGACGTCGTCCGCGTCCGCCAGCTCGTGCGCGAGCTGGGCGGTCGAGCTCAGGCTTCAGCCTGGTCGACCAGACCAAGATCGTCACCGCGGCCAGCGAGCTCGCGCGCAACACGCTCGACTACGGCGGCGGCGGCGACGTGCTGCTCGAGGTCGCTCGAACGACGGCATCGCGCAAGGGTCTGCGCCTGACGTTCGAGGACCAGGGCCCGGGCATCGCGGACATCGAGCTGGCGCTGCAGGACGGCTACACCACCGGCGGCGGGCTGGGCCTCGGCCTGGGCGGCGCGAAGCGGCTGTCGAACGAGTTCGACATCGAGTCGCAGCCCGGCGAAGGCACGCGGGTCACGATCACGCGCTGGAAATGGCGCGTCTTGATCCGGATCACGCAGCGCAGTCACGCGTCCGACGACGCGAGCCAGGTCGGCGGACGCGCGCCGCGCAGCCGTGGCGCTGCGCCGCGGCGCTGCGGCCTCGAGCGAGACGTCGACGGGCCGGGCCGCGCTCGTGGCCACCGAGCTGGCGACGAACCTCGTCAAGCACGCCGGCGGCGGCGCGCTGCTCTTGCGGCTCGAACGGCGAAGTCGCGCTGGCGATCGAGATCTCGCGCTCGACAAGGGCCGGGCATCGCCGAACCTCGCGGCCAGCGCTGCGCGACGGCTACTCGACCGCGGGCAGCGCCGGGCACGGGCCTCGGCGCGATGCGCCGCGCATCGGCGTCTTTCGACGTCTATCGCGCAGCCTGGGCGCGGCACGGTCGTCTGCGCCACGATCGGCGACGCGGCGCATGCCTCGCCGCCGGTGCTGCAGGCGCCCTCGCGAATCGTCGCCGGCGGTGTCTGCGTTCCGAAGCCGGGCGAGGACGGTAGCGGCGACGCCTGGACCGCGATCGTCGGGCGCGACGTGCGTGACGATCGCTGGTGGCCGACGGCCTCGGCCACGGGCCGGCGCGCGGCGACGGCCGCGCGCGGCCGCGGTGCGCACGGTCGGCGCGACCGGCTCGGACCAGCCGCTCGAGCACATCCTCCAGGACGCGCACGGCGCGCTGCGGCCGCACGCGCGGCGCGGCCGTCGCCGTCGTGCGGCTGCGACCTCGACGGCGGGCGCGTGCGACTTCGCCGGCGTCGGCAACATCGCTGGTACGATCGTGACCGACGGCACGATGCGGAACGCATGGTCTCGCTACAACGGCACCGTCGGCCACGACGTGCGCAAGGTGCAGGAGTTCGCCTATCCCGTGGCCGCGAGGCGCGCTGCTGGTCCTGCACTCCGACGGCGTCTCGCGACGCACTGGAACGCTGCGAACTACCCCGGGCTGTGCAGCGCGCATCCCGCGCTGATCGCGGCCGTGCTGTACCGCGACCATTGTCGCGGGACGCGACGACGCGACCGTGGTCGTCGCGCGAAGCCTGGCATGCATCGAGCACCGCTGTCTTCCATCGTCGCCATGCACTTCGAGCACGACGTCGTGGCCGCGCGCCAGCGCGCGCGCCAGATCGCCGCGCTGCTCGGCTTCGACGCCCAGGACCAGACGCGCATCGCCACCGCCGTCTCCGAGATCGCGCGCAACGCGCTTCGCTACGCGGGCGGCGGCCGGGTCGAGTTCGCGCTCGAAGGCGCAGCGCGCCGCAGGCTCGCTGGTCATGACGGTCACCGACCAGCGGCCCGGGCATCGCCGACCTCGACGCAGGTCCTGAGCGGCCGCTATCGCTCGCACGACCGGCATGGGCATCGGCATCGTCGGCGCGCGCCGGCTGATGGACGACGCTTCAGATCAGCACGACGGCCGGCCAGGGGCACGACGGTCACGCTGCGGAAGATGCTCTCCGCCGCGCGCGCCGGACCTGACACGGCGACGGGCTGCGCAGCGTCGTGCAGACGAGCTGGCGCCGGCAGCGCGCCGACAGTCCGCTGGAGGAGATCCAGCAGCAGAACCAGGAGCTGCTGCGTGCGCTCGACGAGCTGCGCGAGCGGCAGGACGAGCTGGAGCGCCTCAACCGCGAGCTCGAGGACACCAACCGCGGCGTCGTCGCGCTCTACGCCGAGCTCGACGAGAAGGCGGATCACCTGCGCCGCGCGGACGAGATGAAGACGCGCTTCCTCTCGAACATGAGCCACGAGTTCCGCACGCCGCTGAACTCGATCCTCGCGCTGTCGCGCCTCCTGCTCGACCGCATCGACGGCGGCTGAGCGACGAGCAGGAAGCAGGTCGGCTTCATCCGCCAAGGCGGCGGAGGATCTCGACCGAGCTGGTCAACGACCTGCTCGACCTCGCGAAGATCGAGGCGGGCAAGATCGACGTGCGGCCGGCGGAGTTCGAGGTCGGCGAATCTCTTCAGCGCGCTGCGCGGCATGCTCCGCCCGCTGCTGGTGAATCGATCGCGTGTCGCTCGTCTTCGACGAGCCGGAGAATCTGCCGGTGATGTACACCGACGAGGGCAAGGTGTCGCAGATCCTGCGCAACTTCATCTCCAACGCGCTCAAGTTCACCGAGCGCGGCGAGGTGCGGGTGTCGGCGGAGACCGCCGGCAGATGTCGATCGCGCTTCTCGTGTCGCCGACACCGGCATCGGCATCGCGCCCGAGGACCAGGAGCGGATCTTCGAGGAGTTCACGCAGGTCGAGCAATCCGCTGCAGGGCATGCGTGAAGGGCACGGGCCTCGGCCTGCCGCTGTCGCGCAAGCTCGCCTCCCTCCTCGGCGGCACGGTCGGCGTCCGCAGCGTCGCGGGGCTGGGCTCGACGTTCTGGGCGGAGATCCCGATCGCGTACGACGGGCCCGGCGTGCACCGCCCGCTGCCGCCGGTGGACGAAGAAAAGCCGCTGCGCATCCTGATCGTCGACGACGACGAGACCGCGCGCTACACGCTCGCGAACTTCGCCATGCGTCCCGGCGCGGAGATCTTCGAGGCGGAGAACGGACTGCACGGCATCGCGCGGGCCGTTGAGGACCATCCCGACGTGATCCTGCTCGACCTGATGATGCCCGGCGTCGGCGGACACGAGGTGCTGGCGCGCCTCAAGAGCGATCCCGCGACGGCGGAGATTCCGGTGGTGATCGTGACGTCCCGCTTCGTCAACGACGACGAGCGGCGGCAGATCCTCACCCGCGCGGCGAACGTCGTGTACAAGGGCGACCTGTCGCGCGAGACCGTCGCGCGTGCCATCGCCGAGGCCATGGCCTCCGTCTCACACTGACACGAGCGTGACCACGCGATTCCCCAGAGCGGGGATGTCCAGCGGCTTGCGCATCACCCCGCGCACGAAGCGCGGAAAGCGCTCCTGCAGCGCGGCCGCGTGTACGTCTTCCGCGGGCATGCTGGTGATCACGACGACTGCCGGCGCCTCGTCGAGTGTCTTGAGCGAGGGGTCGGAGAGGAGGGCCTCGAGCGAGCTGAGGAAATCGATGCCGCTCATGTGCGGCATCAGCACGTCCAGCACGACCACCTTGTAGAGCTTGACGGCGATCTGGTGCAGAGCTTCCACACCGTCGCGTGCGCCGTCCACGTGCAGATGCGACCGCTCGCTCAGATACTCCATCAGAAGACGGCGAACGGTTTCGTCGTCATCGACGACCAGTATGTTTCCCTGAGCCATGGGATGCTTCCCGCGGAGGAAGCACGAAACTGGCCATCATTTCGAGCTGCCGCACGGTGCGCTTCGCACCGTTGTGCTCGAAGAAAGGCGGCGATGCCCGCATCGCGCTCGTCGACGTTCATGATCCGCAGCGGCTTCCCCGCTCTCGCCGCGGCCGCCCGCAGCAACCGCGTCCCGATCCCGCGCCTGCGCGCGTCCCGCCGCACGGCCAGCTGCGCCAGATCCCCATTCCCCGGAAAGACGATGGCATAGCCGTTCTCGTCCCCGATCGTCACCTGCTTCGCCCGCGCCCGCGCCACCGACCCATCCGAGTTCTGCCAGGCCGGTTCCACGTCCCTGTGGAGTGCGGAGGCCACGCCTCCGCTTTCGAATTCGGCAGCCTCCCCGCGCCACTCATACCCCCAGCACTGCAGCCCCCTGGTGACCTCGAACCCGGTAGCCCTATACAACTCCACCGCCCGCGTATTCACGTCGATCACTTCCAGCACATACTCCGAGCACTTCTCCCGCAACAGCGCAAACGACCGCTCCATCACCTCCCGCCCCAACCCCCGCCGCCGGTACGCCGGCACCACCCCCGTCCCCGAGTCATACGCGCGCGCGCCCTCGACGCAGTTGACCGTAAACGCCACCATCGCGTCCCCCTCGAACACGCCCACGGACAACTCCGGCACCCACCCCCGCCGCGTGATCATCTCCGCGAGAGCCTCGCGCGTGATCGCAAACGGCACGACATAGTCGCTGAACGCGGCGCCGAACGCGGTGTACAGGGATTCGAAATCGTCAGGAGTCAGGGTGCGGATCACGGGCGTTGATTATCCCCTGTCGCCCGCTACGCGGGCTCGTTCTGCGACGCCCCTCTCGTTCCCCCGGCTGAAGCCGGGGTCTATTGTCTAGCGCCTGCTACGCAGGCTCGGGGTTTCGCCGCCGTAGGCGGCACGAGGAAATAGACCCCGGCTTCAGCCGGGGAACGGTGGCGTCGGGGATGACGAGCCTGCGTAGCGGGCGACAGAGGGGATGTGCTCAGCGCGCCTGCTCGAGCGCGAGCTCCCACTGCCGCTCCAACTCGAGCTCTCGCACCCACTTCTCGACGTAAGCACGATCGAGATCCGCCCCCTGCGTGGCGATGATCCCGGCCGCGTCCTCGATCTGCCGTGCGTCGACTTCGTCCGCATAGAATTGATCGCTCGGAAACTGCGCCACCAGCGCGCGAAGCTGGGCCGCGGATGCCGTGATGACGAGGTCGATGTCGTGCGTGCCACGCACAACGCCATGCGCGGAGCTCGCGAACGACCCCGTCACCATGTACGGAATCTGTGCCGCCTCGAGCGCGGCCGCCAGACGGTTGAGAAACGCTTCGACTGTCACTTTCGAGAAAGAACGTCGCCGTGCAACTGGACGGTCAACATCCGCATCAGCTCTTCGTCGGAAGACTCCGGATGACGGGACCGCAATCCCGACATGGCCATTTCGCAGAGAAAGTCGCTCAACTCCAACGCCTGAAGGAAGCGGCCCTCCGGGCCAAGGGCGCGATTCAACTCGGCAGCGATGGTCGCCGCTCTACCGGTCGTATCACGCGGCCGCATCGTCGAAGACGATAGCACGTGGCAGGCGCCCGGGAGCCCTGCCTCTCCGCGGCTTTGCCGATAGGAGCGGGCGGCGCAGTGGTATCGAGGTCGGCGCGCACTGTTCCGCAGATCTCGCCAAGTGCCCGCGCGGCGAAGAAGCCCGGCCGCGCGCGCGGGCCGTCGGTGTCGTCCGCGAGATCGCGCTCTTCAGGAATGTGAGCGCGATCCCGCGCACGAGCGTCGCTATCACCCACGCCGACGTGATCCTTTCCCGCGCTCGCGGCGCTGGCGCGGGTCTGACGGTCAGTCTCGCCGGGACTCCATTCGCCGCCCCGGGAATTCCGCTTTGCCTTCCGGCGACTCGACTTGGCCCCGCCGGGGAACGCCTTGGCCCCGGCGGGACTCAACTTGGTCTCGCCGGGACTCAACTTGGCCTCGTCGGCACTCAACTTGGCGCCGGCGACACTCAACTTGGCCTCGCCGGCACTCTACTTGGTCCCGGCGGGATTCGGCTTGGCCTCGGCGGAGC
This sequence comes from uncultured Acidobacteriota bacterium, assembly GCA_963821585.1. Classification (GTDB taxonomy): domain Bacteria; phylum Acidobacteriota; class Thermoanaerobaculia; order Gp7-AA8; family Gp7-AA8; genus QHVT01. The sequence goes on along the minus strand of CAWGEI010000004.1, from coordinate 447,646 downwards.
TCGACTTCGCCCTGCCGGGATTCCCCTTGGCCCGGCCGGCACCTTCTGGCTCCGCCGTGTCTCGATTTTGTATATCGGGGCTCAGCCGAAGGCTCCTCCTTCCCGGTCGCTCGCATCCGGATCGAGCAACTCTCGGTGCGCACCGTCGCCACCGTCGTTGCCTGATGCACGTCCGACGACTGAGAAGCGGGGACCGGGCTATGGAAGCTGCCGTCCTATGGAAAGCCGCGATAAAGCCGCGCCTTCCCACATCTCCCACAGCCCCTGCTACCCGGAAAGAGAGAGTCCAAGGCAACGACGAAGCACCGCGCTTCGTCTCATACGACTAACAACCATCTCCAGAGGGGGATTTTTAGCTGGCCAACCGTGGGGGATTGGGTGGCCGTTGACAGCGGGCTTCACGTGCGAGAAACGAAGCGGCGCAACGGCCGCCGCGACCAACGAGACGCTCGGCGCGAACGATCTGCGGCTCGCGTGGCGCCGTGAAGCTGGCGATGAAGTAGCCGGCTCGGCCGGCGGGCCAGACACCAGCGCGCCGCACGCCGAAGTTAGCCAGCGTTTCCTTTGCGCTTCGCTACCGCAAGCAGCTTTTCCAGATCGGCCAAATCTTTCTGGCGACCAGCTGCTTTCTTGTTCCGCAGCAGTTCGTTCCAGCCAATGACGATGACAGGTTGACCGTCCATGCTTGACTCGATGCGCGAATCCCATGCTGACTCAAAATCCACGCCCGAAATCGCATTGAGAATATCAATTCGGTTTGGTGGGTGACCCAGCTGCAGGATTCGTTTCGGCTCGAGCAAGTCACGTTCGGTGATGCCGAGACTACCGAATCCGAATGCGCTCAGTACCGTGAGTAGTCGCTGTACATTCGACGGCGACGTTCGTATGAAGAAATCGATGTCGCCCGTATAGCGAGGGTGACCATGAAATGCGACGGCATGGCCACCGACAAGAAGGTATTCAACGTTGTGCGAGCTCAACAATTCGATGAACTCTTTCAAATCTGTTTGCAGCTTCGCCAAGAGTACTCCGGTGTCGTTCCACGAGCTCAAGGAGGATATCGAGGCGCTCCTCGGGCGTGAGGTCAGCGTAAAACTGGTCGTCAGCCGCATCGGCATCTTCAAAACTGCTGAACATCCGGACGACGCGTTTCATCGAGGGAACTGTACCACGAGGCACGGTAATGAGGACGGCTGATTCCCAGTTGGCCAAATGGAGGCCGAGACGGTAACCGTGTCCGCAAATGCTTGAAAAATCACTTCACTACAGCCGGCTTGAGCCGTTCCGTCGTAGGTGAGCCGCGTGCACGAGCAAACACGTGAATGTGTGCCGCCTGCTGTATTTTGCCCATGCGAACGTCGCGCGTGCGATAGGTTCGAAGTTGCGTTGAGAGTGCATGAACGTGGTGGCCCAGACTTCCTTTCGTTTGGTCTTTGACGACTCCAAACTCACTGGAAGAGGCGTGCTTTCAACATGCGTTAGGCGCCGGTGAGCCACCACTCGACAGCGCAATGTTTCGAACTACTTTGCCAATCTGCGTATGCGCGGTACAACTAAACTCATCACCGCATCCCCACACTCACCGATCTCGCTTCCCGGCCTCACAGGCTCACGTCGTCATCGTGAGTTTCGCGTGGGGGGGGGGCAGTATAGAGTCCTATGAGTTAGGCCGCATTCACGTAGGATTTGCCACGTCCCAAACAATATCAACCACACCCTGAGTAACGTTCGCGAACTCCCAGACATACACACCCGGCCGCTCACAGGTCGCGAGAGCAGGCTCGCGAGCGTCCCGCTGAGCACAAAGATGATGGTGTCCTACGTCTTTGGGGTCAAAGTAGAGCAGCGGTGGCGCCGCCAATGCGTAGCCTGAATCGACGTACGCAGAGAGATCAAGGACATAGCGCAAACTACGATAGTAGCTGTGGTCACCGAGGTGAAAATGCACATCTCGTGCGTTCGAACGATACCCGTTATAGATATCTAATTTCAGACAGTAGTCCTTGCCGTACTCTGGCATAAAATCGAATTTGAAGTACGTCCCGCTATCTTCAGCACGCCCCTTGTCGGCTGGCGATGCAAGATTGGGATGACTGGGATGTCCTACGACATAGCCGTCTCCGCGAGTCGAATACTGTATTGAGAAATTATGTCTGCAACGATTCGAAGGGGCAAATGCGACATTTCGTTTAAGTGTAGCGTAATTGTCGTAGCTCACGACGCGGGGATGGGTATTGCTGCGGGTACGAATCTGCTGCGGCTCACGTGGCTCAACACGGAGTTGGGTTACATATCGCTCCACTTCGAAACGATGGGAGTGGCCACCCGGCTGAAGAAGAATTTCAACCAGCTCGCTATAACGCGGGTCGCCGACGTTCTCGGGACTGAGAATAGAGAAATGATCGCCAGGTATCGCTCGCACGCTATCGAATACCCCACGAGCCGATGCCTCAGGCACAATGTCGTCTTGCAAACCGCAGAATGCGTGCATCGGAATCCGACATGTTGTCTGAGTGTCCTGTACCGCGCCAACAACTCGCTCCCGAATGACAGCACGGATGTCAGACACATCGGGGTTCAGCACGCGCAGTGCTACTTCCTGTGGATTGCGAAATAGTAAAGACACAAGGCGCCTTAAGCTCATACCGGTAGTCGAGCCTTCCGAAGGTGTCGCCAACAAGATGGCTTGGCGTACATCCTCCAACGCCGAACCGCGCCCGGCGGTAAGTGTTTCGGCGAAATAGCTCTGAATCACCAATCCACCTTGACTGTGCCCGATCAAAGTAAGTTCGCGCCCACGGAACCTCGGTGTGTCGAGTTCTGACGCTAGGGCACGGCCGAGCTCTCGCAGGCTAGGAATGCGCCCGAAAATATTGACCTCGATCCACTTGGTCGGATACTCCCAAGTCGCGAGCTCATACCGCGATGTGATGCGCGTGTCGTCGCCGAGCAACTTCAGGAGCTTCGCCCAACAGCGCGCCGAACTTCCAAATCCGTGTATGAATAGCAGGATCGGTTTGCGCTCGCTATTCGACAACATAAAACCTCCGGTGTTGATCTGGAATGATGGATGCTATGCGATAGTAACGCACGTCGAGTGCCGGAAGAAGGCTAAGGATGAACAGATAAGCCACGAGCAGTTTGCAGCAGACGCAACCGCCGTGTTTAGGACCTGCGGTAGGCGTTCAGCGCCGAACAAAGCGGAGTCAAACGAACTCTGTCGCTGAGGTGCGTTCCTTCACGGGTGCGGCCGCCGAAAACGTTGCCATAGTCGGCCTAATCTAATTCTGCTGTCACATTAGGTGGGGTCGTCGGGGAACGGTTGGCGTCGTCGGCGGAAGCGATCGTCGCCAGTGTGCGTGACGAGCAGGGGAAGGTCGTCATGCGAGCGACGGTGGCCACCGAGGAGAAGGCGATCGTGACGCTGGTCAAGAGCGCCGCCGAACGGGTGCACGTGGCCTTCGAAGAAGGAACGCAGGTGCAATGGCTCCACGACGTGCTGCTCGGTCACGCGGAACGCGTTGTGGTGTGCAACGTCCGAGGACGCGATCCACTGAGGAACGCCACGATCGCATCGACGCCGACGAGATGTGGAAGCGGCTGCGGGAAGGATCGTTGCGGGCGGTGTTCCACGGCGCCCCGGAGATGTTTATTCTCAAGGAACTGGAGCGCTGCTACCACAACCTGGTCGAGGACCGGACGCGGGTGATGCTGCGGACCAAGGCGATCTACCGCGCCCGAGGCGTCGAGGCACTCGCCTAACCACAGGCCCCTCGGATGATCCGAAGAAGCGTCAGGCCACGCAGCGTCGATGACGAGGCGTGAGTTTCAGATAGAACCGTGCGACACCATTATGGGGAGTCGCCGGCGCGCTTGTAATCGTCTGCAGTGAGATCGACGGAGACTACGAAGATGAGTCCGAGGCTTAAGACTGAACCGTCCACTCGGAGTCCTCACGATCGGCGCGTACCGGTCGGGCAGGGCTGATTGCAAGGGAAAAGACCGAAAAGCAATCAGCGAAGAGAGGGACCGCCCTTGACAATCGCTTTCATAGAACGTCCATGGTGTAAACGATGGCACCGAGTGAAGCCTCGGCACCCATCGAGGATCACTCGGTTTTGCTGGCCGGCAGGATCGCGTCCCGAGGACTACGACTTGTGCGGCTGAGACGTGGGTGTAGATCTCGGTGGTGCGGCCGTGAGCGTGGCTGAGCTTCACGCTGACCGCGCGGAGCGCGCTGCCCTGTTCCACCAGATGCGCAGCGAACGAGTGTCGCAGGGTGTGAGGAGAAATACGCTTGGCAAACCGGCTTTGCGGGCAGCGACCTTGACTGCGCATTGCACGGTGGCAGGGCTCAGCGGTCGTGGAGCATCGTTCTTATTGGGGAAGCGCAGAGCCTTCGGATGAGTGGCGCGCCACCACTCCCGGAGCAGTTCCAAGGCGGTCGGGACAAGGGAGCGAAGCAGTCCTTATGGCCCTTGCCCTGCCGGATGCGGAGCAGTATGCGTGACGAGTCGATGCCGTCGACGAGTTGGGAGGCGCCGGGGAGCGCCCCCGTGACGAGTTTCCGACGCTCTCCCGTCAGAAAACCAAGGTTCCGACCACATCAATGCGGCAACTTTGTAATGCCGGGTGTGGATTTGGCGCGCTTCGTCACTCCCCCATTGACATTAGTACAACGGGTCGGCCGACATCGGGCAACCGCCAACTATTCTGGAAGGAGAAAGTATGGGGTTCTGGAGCGAACTTGGGGACATCGCTGGCAAAGCGCTAGTGGCGTTCGCCGAAATCAAAATGATCATCGACTGGGAGGAGATCAAAGATTTCGACGAAATGGAAGATGCCGTTCGTCGATTCGTTCGCTATGCATCTCGTGAGCAAATCAAGATGGCAAAGCGAGGATTCTCCGAGCGCCTGCTCAACCAACAAGACGCAAGAAGCATCTCACGTGTGCTCACGATCCACGAGGTCTTCAGCGTGGAGCTTTTCCGACGATTTGGTGAGGATTGACGTTCTGCACGTATAGCTGAGGATCACCGAAGGTTCGAGAGAGGCGGTGCTTTAACTCTAATGACTGCCAGGCGCCGTTTGGCCGCTCGTCGAAGACCGGCGTGATAATGTCTTGTTGCGCCCGGCTAAGGGTAAAGGCTCTTTCCGTACTCCTGAGCGAGAGCTCTGCCAGGAGAGGGAGCGTCGAGGATTAGCGGTCGAGCCGGGCGCGCAGGCCGTGGGCGATGTGATGGGCGATCGCGCGGCGCACGTGCGGGAGGTCGCCGTCGTTGCTGCGGAAGTGGTGCAGGCGGACGGAGAGTGCGGGCGAGCCGTCGTCGGGGATGAGCTTCGCCTTGACGGTCGTGCCCAACGGGATGACGTGCTCGAGCATCGTGGTGGACGCGTTCCAGCGCATCACGGCGACGTTCGCGTAGGCCAGCGTGCGCGTGCCGAGGAGGCTGGTGCGGACGACGGCGCGCTCGTGGAAGCGGTAGCGCACCGTTGCGCGGTAGATCGAATAGAAGATCCACAGCACGAACCCGCCGATCACCGCGCCGAGCGCCAGCTGGGGGTCGACGTGGAGATAGCGCTCCAGGCACATCCAGACCAGGCCCAGGCCGAAGGCGGCCATGATCGTGTTGCCGGCGCCCGAGAGCAGCGTCGTGCGGCGTGCAAAGAGCAGGCGTCCGATTCCCGACGACGACGCGGGCTCCACGTGCGCCGCGGCTGAGGCCCCGCGCTGCGCGAGCGCGAGCAGCACACGCGCGTTCTTCGACTCGTACGGCACGGAGAAGAAGTGCTGTTCGTCGTGATGCTTCCAGAGGCGCACCTCGCGCTCGAACACGCCTGCGGCGGCGATTGCCGACAGCGGCACGCGCTCGCGCCGCGCCTCCAGCGTCGACTGGTCGACGCTCCATCCGCGTCCCGCGCGGGAACGCGGATGTTCTGCGATGCGCTCGACGAGCGCGTCGAGCACGTGGTCGAGGGCCTCCTGCGGAGGTGCGACGGATTGCGCCTTGATGACACGTCCCTCGGCCTCCACGACGATGGTTCGCGTCAGGGCAGCCACCATGCGCTTGTCGTCGTAGCGGTGTTTGTCGCGAATCGTGATCGCGTCGATGTCCGCGTAGCGGAGCTCGTGTTCCTTCCCGCGCGCGGTAATCGCGACGCCGAGCTCGCGCAGGGAGATCGTCACGCCGAAGCGGATCCAGAAGAACGTCGTGACCGCCGACAGCAGCACCAGCAGCGCCGCGCACCCGGCGATGAACCAGTAGAAGCCCGGCGACAGCGCGCCGCGGAAGGTGCTGAATCCGAAGTACGCGACGCCTGCGACCGGCAGCGCGAGGATTACGCCCCCCGCCGGCGCCGGGTAGTGCCTGAACCCGGGCCGGCCGATGGTGATGGTGGGCGCGATCTCGCGGCCGAGGACACTCATTGCATCAGAGGCGGACGATGCCCTGGTAGGTCTCCGGACGGCGATCGCGGTAGAACTGCCAGGTGTTCCGCACCTCGCGGATCTTGTCGAAGTCGAGGTCCGCGACGACCAGCTCGTCCTGATCGCGCGGCGCGATGGCCACGATCTGTCCGCGCGGATCGCAGAAGTAGCTCTGCCCGTAGAACTCGCCGATGTTCCACGGCCCTTCGACGCCGACGCGGTTGATCGCGCCGATGAAGTAGCCGTTCGCCACCGCGTGCGCGGGCTGCTCGAGCTTCCACAGGTACTCGGAGAGTCCGGCGACGGTCGCGGACGGGTTGAACACGATCTCCGCTCCCGCCAGCCCCAGCTCGCGCGCCCCCTCGGGGAAGTGGCGGTCGTAGCAGATGTACACGCCGACCTTCCCGTAGGCCGTGTCGAACACCGGGTAGCCGAGGTTGCCCGGGCGGAAGTAGTACTTCTCCCAGAAGCCCGGCGCGACGTGCGGGATGTGGTTCTTGCGGTACTTGCCGAGGTAGCTGCCGTCGGCGTCGATCACCGCGGCGGTGTTGTAGTACACGCCCGTCGCTTCCTCTTCATAGAGAGGCACGACGATGACCATGCTGTACTTCTTCGCGTACTCCTGCATGAGCTTCGTCGTGTGGCCGTCGGGGATCTTCTCGACCGAGTCGTACCAGCGCGTCGACTGCTCGGCGCAGAAGTACGGACCGGTGAAGATCTCCTGCATGCAGATCATCTGCACGCCCTGCTGGCCGGCCTGGTCGACGAAGCCGAGCGTGCGCTCGATCTGGGCGTCGCGGATCTTCTCGATCGGCTCGGATGTGTCCGCGGCGAGGGAAGTCTGGATGAGACCGCATTTCACGATACGGGACATGAGTTTCGGCTCCTTGGTTCTGGTGTGGCGCAGCTTAGCGCATTGGTCAGCCCCGAGCGAAGTCGAGGGGCCAGGTTAGCACCTACGAGGCACGCTCCTCGTAGGTGCTAACTAAGTTGACCCCTCGACTTCGCTCGGGGCTGACTACCACTACACCACTCCAACTTTTCGCCCGCTGATCCGTATCTCTAAACAGAACCCATGACCGCGACCGGCTCCGTCCCCGCGGGTACCCGCGTGGGACGCTACGAGATCGTCTCCCTGCTCCGCCGCGGCGGGATGGGGGAGGTCTACACCGCCGAGGACTCCAGCCTGGGCCGGCGGGTGGCGCTGAAGATCCTGCCGAAAGAGCGCACGAAGGACCCGGACCGGGTCGCGCGCTTCGTCCGCGAGGCGCGCGCGTCGTCGACGCTCAACCATCCCTCCATCGTCGCCGTCCACGACGCCGGTGCGGACGGCGACGTGTACTTCCTGGCCATGGAGCTCATCGACGGCGAGCCGCTGTCGGAATGGATGAGAAGGCGCCGGAGCGTCGCCCAGCGCGTCGAGCTGATGGCGCAGGTCGCGGACGGGCTGGCCAAAGCGCACGACGCGGGGATCGTCCACCGCGACCTCAAGCCGGACAACGTCATGGTCACGCGCGACGGCCGCGCGAAGATCGTCGACTTCGGCGTGGCCAAGCTCACGGAGCGCGCGGACCCCTCGACACCGCTCGGGGTGACCCCCTCGACTCCGCTCGGGGTGACACGCCGCCTGACCGGCGTGACCACGCCGACCGCGCGGGTCGGTACGACCGCGTACATGTCGCCGGAGCAGATCGAAGGGAAGGCGATCGATCACCGCGCGGACGTCTTCGCCTTCGGCGCGGTGCTGTACGAGCTGCTGACCGGCGCGAGCCCGTTCGCGGCGGCGCAGTACGCGGACACGATCCACAACGTCGTCCACCTCGAGCCGCCGCTCGACCGCATCCCGCGCGATCTGCGCCGCGTCGTCCGCCGTTGCCTGCGCAAGGAGCCGGAACAGCGCTACGACTCCCTGCGCGATGCCGCGCTCGATCTGCGGGAAGCCGTGACCGAGATCGCGCCGCCGCGGCGTCGCTGGACCATCGCCGTCGCGCTGCTGGCGATCGCCGTCGCGGGCGCGGCGTGGCTCCTGACCCGGAAGGAAGAGCCCGCGGCGCTGCAGCGCGGCACGACCATGACGCGCCTCACGAACAGCGGCAAGGTGTCGACGGCCGCGATCTCGCCGGACGGCAAGTACCTGGTCTATTCCGAGAAAGAAGGTCTGCGGGAAGCGCTGTACGTGAAGCAGATCGCCACCGGCACGATCACGCGGATCGCGGAAGCGGCGCCGGTGAGCTACTTCGACCTCGTCGTGTCGCAGGATGGCAGCTACGCGTATTACCTGATCTCGGAGCTCGCGGAGCCGAATGTCGCGCACATCGACCAGCTCCCTCTCCTCGGTGGCTCCCCGCGCCGCATCGCCGCGGACACGGAATTCGATTTCGCGCTCTCCCCGGACGGCAAGCGGGTGGTCTTCCGCCGCTTCAATGCGTTCGATCGCATCCACGTGCTGACCGTCGCGGCGGTCGACGGCGGCGGCGAGGAAGTGGTCCTGCGGCGCCGGCACCCGCTGTATATCGAATCGCCCGCCTGGTCTCCGGACGGCTCGGCGATCACCTTCGCCAGCGGGAACGGCCTCGTGCGGGACAGTAACCGCTTCTATCGCCTGTCGCTGGCGACGCGGGAGCTGGCCGAGATGCCGGCGCCGCGGTTTCCCGGGGTCGGCTCGTACGGGTACCTCGCCGACGGCAGCGGCGCGCTGGTCACCGCCTTCGACCGCGAGCAGCCGCCGCAGATCTGGTTCGTGCCCACCGACTCCACGACGGGGCGGAAGATCACGTCCGAGGTGAGCTCGTACTACGGCGTGACGGCGACGGGGGACTCGCAGTCGTTCACCGCCGTCCGCGACACCACCGACTCGAACATCTTCACCATCGACCTCGGCGCCCCCGACTCGCTGCGGCCGCTGACGTCCGGCATCGGCAATCGCATCGGCTACGGCGGCGGCGGCGTGCGCTGGCTGAACGGGCGCGAGGTGCTGTACAGCGGCATCGCCGGCTCGATGAACACGGTCTTCGTGACCGACGGCGGCGCGCCGCGGCGGCTCGTCCACAACATGCCGATCCGAAGCGTGACGCTGTCGCCGGACGGGACGCGCATCGCGTTCGTCTCGGATCAGTCGGGCGGGCACCAGATCTGGATCGCGGACGTCACCGGCGCGAATCCGCGGCAGTTGACGACGCACGGCACGGCGGGATGGCCGTCGTTCACACCGGACGGAAAGTCGGTGGTGTACCTGCGCCAGGACTCGGCGCAGCATGCCTGGCGCGTGGCGGTGGACGGGAAGTCGGAGCCGGTGCGGATCACGAACGTGCCGACGAACCGGCCGGAGGTGTCACCGGACGGAAAGTCACTGCTCTGCCGCCTGCGCTCGCGGGAGAAAGGTGCGCCGCTGTGGCGCACGGCGCTTGTGCCGTTGGGGGGCGGCGAGCCGCGCTACTACGCGGTGCCGCGTCACGGCGGACCGCCGATGATGCAGTGGCTGCCGGACGGCCGAGGATTCCTGTACGCCGACTGGGCGGACGGCATCGCCAATCTCTGGATTCAGGACGTTGATGGCGGTGCGCCGCGGCAGGTGACGTTCTTCGACTCCGGCGACATCTACGCGTTCGACCTCGCGCGCGACGGCAAGCGCATCGCGCTGTCCCGCGGCCAGTCGATCCGGGATGCGGTGCTGATCCGCGACTGGCGGTAAGGGGAGGTAGTAAGCCCCGAGCGAAGTCGAGGGGCCAAGTTAGCACCTACGAGGCACGCTCCTCGTAGGTGCTAAGTTGGCCCCTCGACTTCGCTCGGGGCTAACCCCGACGTAGCCGTCGTCGCCAGCGCATCCACCTGCACCAGCCGCATCCGTGTCGTGCCGATCAGGATCTCCTCCCCCGCCCGCACCTCGGCACGAGTGATCCGTCGCGTCCCGATGAACGTCCCGTTCTTGCTGCCGAGGTCTTCGAGCATCACGGTCGCACCGGCGACCGTGACCTTCGCGTGATGCCGCGACACATCCGGCGCGTGGATGACCACCGCATCGTGCGGATCGCGCCCGATGACGTTCTCACCGCTGCGCAGCGGAATCTCCTCGCCGCCGAGGATCAGCGAGAAGCGCACGTTGTCTTCGACAACACCCACGGCAACGAACGCGTACCCGACGCGATGCACCGTCCGGATCACATCGTGCGCCATCGCCGCGCGCAGTTCGGACACGAGCGTGTGGAGGTTCCCCGACTCGACGACGACATCCGGCCAGAGCGCGGCGTACAGCGTCTCGTGCGGGACGGGATTCGGCCGCGCGTCAACCAGCAACTCCAGTAGCCGAAACGCCTTCGGTGACAGCGCCACGACCGCGCCGTCGCGGCGCAACTCCCGCGCGCCCGTGTCAAACGCGAAGGCGCCGAATCGGAGGGACATGATCAAAGTATAGGAATTCCGAAGGAATCCCGCAGGACTCGGAACCGTGACGATTGCGACTCTGCGGCATGCTCGCGCTGCTGCTGTTTGCCGTATCGTTCGAACTGGTCTCGCCGCAGGCGCTGCACTGGTACGACGTGCTCCTCGCCGAGAGCGGCTACGGGCAGCGCGAGTACGAGCGGGCCGCGTTTCTCATCCGCGAAACCGACGGAACGCTCACGCTCGAGCCGTGGCCGTACAGCGGCTTCCGCCACGTGAAGTTCCGCGGGAAGGTGCCGGCGCGCACGATCGCCATCCTCCACACCCACCCCGCCCGCGAGCCTCAGCCCTCGGTGCGCGACCGCGCGGAGGCCGAGCGGCTCGGGATCGCGGTGGTGGTGATCACGCCCGAGAGCGTGATCGCCGCGGAGCCTGGTGTCGACACTACCGAGGCGAGAACGCGAGTCCTCGTTTCAGGTAGGAGCCGTGGCCCTTCCGCCCGACGTACTGCCCTTCGTCGATGACCACCACGCCGCGCGACAGCACCGTCTTCGTCACGCCGCGCACCTTCATCCCCTCATACGCGGAGTAGTCGACGCGCATGTGGTGCGTCTTCGCGCTGATGGTCATCTCCTCGTCCGGGTCGAAGATGACGATGTCGGCGTCGCTGCCGACGGCGATCGTCCCTTTGCGCGGGAACAGGCCGAAGATCTTCGCCTGTGCGGTGGACGTGATCTCGACGAAGCGGTTGACGTCGATGCGTCCGCCGACCACGCCGCCGTTGTAGATGAGGCTCATGCGGTGCTCGACGCCCGGTCCGCCGTTCGGGATCTTCGAGAAGTCGTCCTTGCCGAGCTCCTTCTGTTCCTTCATGCAGAACGGGCAGTGGTCGGTGGACACGACCTGCAGGTCGTTGAACTTCAGGCCGCGCCAGAGCTGCTCCTGGTTCCACTTCTCGCGAATGGGCGGGGTCATCACCCACTTCGCGCCCTCGAAGCCGGGCTGCTCGTACACGCTGTAGTCGAGGAAGAGGTACTGCGGACAGGTCTCGGCGTACGCGGGGATGCCCAGGTCGCGCGCGCGGGTGACTTCGTCGAGCGAGTCGCTGCAGCTGAGGTGGACGATGTACACCGGCGACTTCGCGATCTCCGCCAGCGCGATCGCGCGATGCACCCCCTCGGCCTCCGCCTTCGTCGGCCGCGTGAGGGCGTGGTACTTCGGCGCGGTCTCACCGCGCGCGAGGGCCTGTTTCACGATGGCGTCGATGACGACGCCGTTCTCCGCGTGCATGCAGATCAGGCCCCCGTGCTCGCCGGCGGTCTGCATGGCCCGGTAGATCGTGCCGTCGTCGATGAGGAAGACGCCGGGATAGGCCATGAACAGCTTGAAGCTGCTGACGCCCTCGTCGATCATCCCTTTCATCTCGGCGAGCCGGTTGTCGGGGAGGTCGGTGCAGATGAGGTGGAAGCCGTAGTCGATCGACGCCTTGCCGTCCGCCTTCGCGTGCCACGCGTCGACGGCCTCGGCCAGCGCCTGTCCTTTGTACTGCACGGCGAAGTCGATGATGGTCGTCGTGCCGCCGTGCGCCGCGGCGACGGTGCCGGTGTCGAAATCGTCGGACGCCGAGGTGCCGCCGAAGGGCAGCTCCATGTGCGTGTGCGGGTCGATGCCGCCGGGGATGACCAGGCGCCCCTTGGCGTCGATGACGCGGTCGGCGTCGATGTCGATGGTCTTCGCGATCATCGCAATCGTCTCGTCCTCGATCAGGATGTCTGCGTGGTAGTCGTCGACGGCGGTGACGATGCGGCCATTCCGAATCACAGTTCGCATGCGAAGATTCTATGCATGAACGTGGTGATCCTCGATGCCCGATCTCGCGATGCGTATGACGCCGGCCATGTCGAAGGGGCAATTCACGCCGATCTGGAGACACAACTGAGCGCGAAAGGCGACCCGGCGCAAGGCGGCCGCCACCCGCTGCCGCCCATCGATCGCTGGCTCCGGCAGGTGGCGGAATGGGGCATCACGCCGGAGACGCACGTCGCGGTGTACGACGACGCGAACGGCGCGAACGCGGCCGCGCGGGTGTGGTGGATGCTCCGCGCCATCGGCCACGAGGATGTGGAGGTACGTAACGTAGGGCGTGGCTTCAGCCCGCCCCTCCACGGGGGAGGCGGGCTGAAGCCACGCCCTACGTCCTGGCAACTCCCCACCGTCACCATGGCGGACGTCGACCGCCTGAGAAACGACGCCTCCTGGCGCGTCCTCGACGTCCGCTCCCGCGAGCGCTTCCGCGGCGAGACCGAGCCCATCGACCCCGTCGCCGGCCACATCCCCGGCGCCGTCAACCTCCCGTACACCGACAACATCGGCAAATCCCCCGAGGAGCTGCGCGCCATGTACGAACAATTCCTGGGCGACGTCCCGCCCGAGCGCCTCATCGTCCACTGCGGCTCCGGCGTCACCGCCTGCCACACCCTCCTGGCCCTCGACCAGGCCGGCCTGCACGGCGCGTCGCTGTACGTCGGGAGCTGGGGCGAGTGGTGCAGGAACTTCCCGCGATAGGATGACGTACACTCCGCGACCCGTAATGTCCGCCACCCTGCGATCGAACATCGCCATCGACTACCGTCCGCCGGACGCTCTTCGCGGCGGACATGCCGTTGCATTCGGGGAAGCCGTCACCGGAGCCCTGCACATCCCCATCCGCCAGTTCGGTCCCGGACCGCGCGTCGAAGTGCTCGCCGGCGACGACCTGCTGTACGGCGCGGTGACGTCCGAGGAGTCGAAGCCGCTGGAAGGTCTGGCCCGCGAGACCTACGCGCGCCTCATCCAGCACGTGCGCGAAGCCGGCTACCCGTACTTCGTGCGCATGTGGAACTTCGTCGGCAGCATCAACGTGATCGAGGAGCGCGAGCGCTACCAGCTCTTCTGCGCCGGCCGCCACGACGCCTTCATCGCCGCCGGCTACCACCACGACGTCGACCTCCCGTCCGCCAGCGCCGTGGGGATGCCCGGCCGCGGCCTGATCACCTACTTCCTCGCCGCGCGCGACGCCGGCGTGCAGGTGGAGAACCCCCGCCAGGTTGCCGCCTACAACTACCCCCCGCAGTACGGCCCCAAGAGCCCCTCGTTCTCCCGCGCCACGGTCTGGCGGGACACCGTGTTCGTCTCGGGCACCTCCAGCGTCGTCGGCCACGAGACCATGCACGCCGGCGACGTCGAAGCCCAGCTCGACGAGACCGTGCGCAACATCGAAGCCGTGCTCTCCCGCACCGGCCGTTCGCTGGCGAACGTGGTGGCCGCGAAAACGTACGTGCGCCACGCCGCTGACTACGACGTCATCGCCCGCCGCCTCGGCGACGTGTTTCCGGTGAACCTCTACCTCGAAGCAGAGATCTGCCGCAAAGAGCTCCTCCTCGAGATCGAGTGCGTGGCGCGGTGATTTCCCAACCCTGTCATCCTGAGCCGGCGAAGCGCGGCGAAGGACCCCCTGATTCAGGCGTAGGCGGCGTTTCTCGCAGGGGATCCTTCGCCGTCTACGGGGCTCAGGATGACAGGGTTTCGTGCGCCGCGCTGTCATCCTGAGCCGGCGAAGCGCGGCGAAGGACCCCCTGATTGAGGCGCGGGCGGCGTTACTTGCAGGGGGTCCTTCGCCGTCTACGCGGCTCAGGATGACAGGGTTTCGTGCGCCGCGCTGTCATCCTGAGCCGGCGAAGCGCGGCGAAGGACCCCCTGATTGAGGCGCGGGCGGCGTTACTCGCAGGGGGTCCTTCGCCGTCTACGCGGCTCAGGATGACAGGGTTTCGTGCGCCGCGCTGTCATCCTGAGCCGGCGAAGCGCGGCGAAGGACCCCCTGATTCAGGCGTAGGCGGCGTTACTCGCAGGGGGTCCTTCGCCGTCTACGCGGCTCAGGATGACAGGGTTTCGTGCGCCGCGCTGTCATCCTGAGCCGGCGAAGCGCGGCGAAGGACCCCCTGATTGAGGCGCGGGCGGCGTTACTCGCAGGAGGTCCTTCGCCGTCTACGCGGCTCAGGATGACAGGTTTTTGTGCGCTGCGCTGTCATCCTGAGCCGGCGAAGCGCGGCGAAGGACCCCCTGATTGAGGCGTAGGCGGCGTTACTCGCAGGGGTCCTTCGCCGTCTACGCGGCTCAGGATGACAGGGTTTCGTGCGCCGCGCTGTCATCCTGAGCCGGCGAAGCGCGGCGAAGGACCCCCTGATTGAGGCGTAGGCGGCGTTACTCGCAGGGGGTCCTTCGCCGTCTACGCGGCTCAGGATGACAGGGTTTCGTGCGCCGCGCTGTCAAGGACCCCCTGATTGAGGCGTAGGCGGCGTTACTCGCAGGGGGTCCTTCGCCGTCTACGCGGCTCAGGATGACAGGGTTTTGTGCGCTGCCCTGTCATCCTGAGCCGGCGAAGCGCGGCGAAGGACCCCCCGATTCAGGCGCAGACGGTGTTCATTGCGGAGGCGTGTCGGAGTACCAGTCCGCAGCGAGGTCGTTCCACTCCGGATTCATCGTGGCGACGAGCGCGTTCTTCTTCACCCGCACCCACCCTTTGATCTCCTTCTCGCGTGCGATCGCCTGCTCCACCCGGTCGTACTCCTCGAAGTACACCAGAAAGTGGCAGTTGTACTTCTTTGTGAAGCCGGGGATCGCGCCGTGCTTGTGCTGCCAGATGCGCTTCTCGAGCGAATTAGTGACGCCGGTATAGAGGACGTTCTTCCACCGGTTGGTCATCATGTAGACCCAATACTGGTGGACGTTCGGCCACATGCACGCGGTTCAGGACGCCGTCGTTGCCGCCGGCTTCGCGTACCCCTCGTGCTCCTCGTCGTAGCCGCCGTGGTAGTCCACCGTGTCCGGGCGCTTGATCTGCGAGTGCGCCACGACGCGGTCCCGGCGCACGCCGCGGAACTCCTCCAGAGTCCCGAACCCGCGTTTGTCCATGAACTCACCCATGCCGGTTGTCAGCGCCTTGATCACGTTCGGTCCGATGGCGTGGTCGAGCATCGCCGCGGTGCAGACCTGCACGGTGCCGCAGCCCAGCAGGAAGTAGTTCAGCGCGTGCTCGAACGTCGACACGCCGCCGATGCCGGAGAACTCGTTTTCCGGGAAGGCGCGGGTCATCTGGGCCATCTTGGCCATCGACAGCGGGAGGATGGCCGGGCCGCCGAGGCCGCCGGAGGAGCGAGTAGCCGTCGACGCTCATCTCGAAGTCGAGCGTCTGCGGGTCGATCGGCGGCAGCGAGGGCCAGGTGTTCGACGAGCAGATCGCGTCGGCGCCGCCGAGGAAGGTGGCGGTGGCTTCGACGACGATGTCGGAGGTGGCGGGGGTGAGTTTCACCCATACCGGGACGGTCGAGACTTCCTTCACCGCCTGGGTCACGACCGAGCAGAGGACCTTGTCCTTGCCGACGTTCGAGCCCATGTCGACGCGGTCCATGTGCGGGCAGGAGAAGTTCAGCTCCAGCGCGTCGGCGCCTTCCGCGATGCACGCCTTGGCCAGGGTCTGCCAGTTGTGCAGCTCCTTGTCGTTGCCCGAGCCGGCCATGATCGACGCCACGAGCATGCGCGTCGGGAACTGGCGCTTGATGTTGGCCAGCTTGCCGATCCACCAGTCCAGCGGCTTGTCCGAGATCAGCTCCCAGTTCCACGACGCCATGAGCGTCGTGTCCGGTCCGCGCTTGTTCATCGACAGGCGCGTGCCCGCGTTCTCCGCGCGCAGGAACTTGGTCTTCGGTCCCTTCACGTTCATGACCGGGTGCAGGCCGATCGTCTTCGTGACGACGCCGCCCCAGCCGGCCTCGAAGGCGCGGATGATGTTCGAATCCGACTCCGTCGGCGGCGCCGACGCGAGGAGGTAAGGGTTCTCGAATTTGAGTCCGGTGAAGGTAGTCGACAGGTCAGCCATGGGAATCAGCCTTTCGTTTCATGAACAACAGGTAGAGCACGAAACTGAGAATGAACGTCACGAACCAGGCATAGGTATACAGCGTATCGAGGAAATTAGGGTCGGGGACCCGTCCTCCGGGGGTCATTGCCGCCCGGATGAAGCCCGGCACGACCGGGAGGATGGAGAGCACCAGCGCCGCCACCGCGCGCCAGTTCGTCCCGTTGCTGTACGTGTACTGCCCCTTCAATTCGAACAGGTCGCGCAGGTTCAGCTTCTGCTTCCGGACCACCCAGTAGTCCGCGATCAGGATGCCGCCCAGGGCGCCCATGAGGCTGGAGTAGCCGATCAGCCACGTGAAGATGTAGGCGGCGGCGTCGGAGTAGAGCTTCCAGGGCATCATGGCGATGCCGATCACCGCGGTGATCAGGCCGCCCGTGACGTACGAGATCCTGCGCGGACTGAGGTTCGAGAAGTCGTTCGCCGGCGAGACGACGTTCGCGGCCATGTTCGTCGTGATCTGCGCCGCCAGGACGATCAGCGCGCCGAAGATGATGATGGCCGGACTGCCGATGCGGGCGATCAGCTCGATCGGATCCCAGATGGCCTTGCCGAAGACCACGATCGTCGCGCTCGTGACCGCCACGCCGATGAACGCGAAGAGCGTCATCGTCGTCGGAAGGCCGAGGGCCTGGCCGGTGGCCTGCGAGCGCTGCGACTTCGCGTAACGCGTGAAGTCCGGGATGTTCAGCGAGAGCGTCGCCCAGTAGCCGACGTTCGCCGTCAGCGCCGCGGGGAAGAGCGTCCAGAACGGCGTCTGCCCGCTCTGCAGCGCGGACGATCGCGTCAGGACGGAGCCGAGGCCGCCGCCTTTGCTGATCGCCCATCCGAGGAGGGCGAGGCCGCCGAGGAGGAGCAGCGGCGCCGACCAGCTCTCCAGGTGTTTGATCCCCTCGGTGCCCTTGATGATGATCGCCACCTGCAGGAGCCAGAAGGCGAGGAAGGCGATGGCGGTGCGGCTCGGGATGCTTCCCCAGGCCGGGACCGCGGCGGTGAGCAGGGCGTCGAGCGCGAGGCCGCCGATCCAGGTCTGGATGCCGAACCAGCCGCAGGCGACGATCGCGCGGAGCATGGCCGGGATGTTCGCGCCTTTGACGCCGAAGCTCGCGCGGCAGAGGACCGGGAAGGACACGCCGTACTTCGTTCCCGCGTGCGCGTTGAGGACCATGGGGACCAGGACGATGGTGTTGCCGAGGAGGATCGTCATCAGCGCCTGCCACCAGTTCATGCCCTGGGACATGAGCCCCGAGGCCAGGGTGTAGGTCGTGATGACGACGGACATGCCGATCCAGAGCGCGGCGATGTTGTACGTCGACCAGGTCCGGCGCGACAGCGGGGTGGGCGCGAGGTCTTTGTTCCAGAGGGGGCTGTGCGAGACGTCGGCGTCGAGCTCGACGAAGTCGCGGGTTGCAGCGGGAACAGGGGCTGAGACGTCGAGCGTCGCCATGGCTTCCTCCGGTGCGTGCGGTGCGGGCGATTGTACGCCAATCCGTTTCCGGATCCGGTGCGTAGGGACGGGCAGAGGAGGAGCTTCCCCGATGCAGTCCATCATCGCCAACCCCATCATTGTCAATCCGGCAGGCGGCGCGCGCCTGCGCGTGGCCGGAGACGTCGTACGCGTGCTCGCGTCGAGCGAACAGACCGGAGGGGCGTACGAGATCTTCGAGCTGGAGGGCTCTCAGGGCAACGGCCCGTCTTCCCACGCCCATCCCTGGGCCGAGGCGTATCTCGTGACCGCGGGGGAAGTGGATGTGTACATCGAAGGGGCGAAGACGCGCGCAGCGCCGGGCAGCTTCGTCCACATTCCCGCGGGAATCCCCCATGGCTACCGCATCCGTTCCCAGTCGGCAAAGGTCGTCGTCTTCACCAGCCCGGCGGGCGCGGGCGGGTACTTTGCCGAGATCGACGCCGAGACGGCCGGATCCTGCGAGGACATGGGAAAGGTCGTCGCCGTCGCCCTGAAACACGGCATCACGCTGCCTGCCTGATCCTCCATCCCCCTCTGTGCTCTCTGTGCCTCTGTGGTGAATACGCTCACGCCTCGAGCGATGCACGTGAGGATTCACCACAGAGCCACAGAGAACACAGAGGGGGACGGAGTACCCTCTCGCGCATGCGCGCAATCGCCCTCTCCCTCCTCCTCGCCATCCCCGCGTTCGCCGAGACGATCGTCATCCGGAACGTCAACGTCGTCTCCATGACGTCGCCGAAGGTCCTGGAGAAGCAGAACGTCATCGTGCGCGACGGCATGATCGAGTCCGTCTCGACGCGCCTCGCGAAGATGCCGGACGGCACGAAGGTCGTCGACGGCACGGGCAAGTTCCTCATGCCCGGGCTCGCGGAGATGCACGGGCACGTGCCGCCGGCGAACGCCCCCAACGGCGCCACGGAAGACACGTTGTTCCTGTACGTCGCCAACGGCATCACCACCGTGCGCGGCATGCTCGGCCATCCCGGTCAGCTCGAACTGCGCGAGAAGTCGAAGCGCGGCGAGATCGTCGCGCCGAACCTCTATCTCGCCGGCCCGTCGTTCAACGGGAACAGCATCAACTCGACCCAGGACGCCATCGACAAAGTCCGCGCCCAGAAGAAAGAAGGCTGGGACCTCCTCAAGGTCCACCCCGGCCTCACCCGCGACGAGTACGACGCCATGGCCAAGACCGCGCGTCAGGAAGGCATCCGCTTCGGCGGCCACGTGCCGGAAGAGGTCGGGCTCGAGCACGCCATCGAGATGGGTCAGGAGACCTTCGACCACATCGACGGCTACGCCGAGCTGCTCCAGGCGGAGAAGGGCCCGGTCGACGAAAAGAAGCTGGCCGCCATCGTCAAGAAGTCGAAGGACGCCGGCGTCTGGATCGTCCCGACCTCCGCGCTGTGGGAAGTGCTCTACGGCACGATCCCTCTCGACACGCTGAAGGGCTACGGCGAGTTGAAGTACGTGTCTCAGGCGTCGGTCGACCAGTGGTCCAACGCCTTCCAGCAGCGCCTCACCCAGACCCCGCGCGAGGAGGCCAAGAACGTCATCGCCGCGCGCACGCGCATCCTCCGCGCCCTGCACCAGGGCGGCGTGCGGATCCTCATGGGCACCGACGCCCCCCAGCAGTTCAGCGTCCCCGGCTTCTCCCTGCACCGCGAGCTCCTGCGCATGCGCGACTCCGGGATGTCGCCATACGAGATCCTCAAGAGCGGGACGGTGAACGTTGGCCGGTACTTCGCGAAGCAGGACTCGTTCGGCACCATCGAGGCGGGCAAGCGCGCGGACCTGGTGCTCGTGAATGCGAACCCACTCACGGACATCGCGAATGTGGACGGCATCTCCGGAGTGATGGTGCGTGGGCGGTGGCTGGACCGTGCCACGCTCGACGCGGGCCTCGCGAAGATCGAGGCCAAACACAAGCGGTGATGTGGTGCCGGCGCCCCGCCGGCCGTAACACCGGCGCCTCGCCGGTACTGTCGGCCAGCGGCCGGCGAAACGGCCGCCCGGGCAGCCGGCGGGACGCCAGCGGTCCCATGGCATTATGTTTGGGGTCGTTGCCGGCCTCGTGGAGATCGGTATGGGCGCACACGTCGTCAGGAGCTATGTCGAGCGTTGCCACAGTGGGTGTCCGACGACGGCGAAGATCACCGAGTGGAGCTGCGGATGCATAGAGGTGAATATTCGCAATGATCGCGGCTCCTGCTCGAACTGCAGAAACTTCAGGAATCGCCGGCACGATTGTCGCAGGCCGGGTCGACACAGGCGGTTCCCATCGGTAGCCCGATCATTACAAGGAATCGCTCATGCCGAATTCGACAGAGAAAGCGCGTCGCATGGACCTCCGGAAGCAAATTCGGAACCGTACGCTTACGCCCGTTCAACCAACGGTACAACGCGTGGTCACTCCTTACTTGATCGCGCACGCCTGCTCCGAATGCCGCAGAGCTTCAAACTCCGTACTGACCGGCAATGCGTCTGTCCGGACTGCGGTGGCAAGCTTCATGAGATGGGCCGTTCCTTTCGCGTGCCGCCGCGCGACAACGTGGAGCAGTGGCGAAAGATCCAGACGCTCTTCGCGCTGGGCTTCCGTTTCTTCGGCCACGGCTCGTCTGAGAGCGAAAGGCTTCCTCGCTTCCTCCGCGACATTCCTGCATTTGTCGAGCGCAACCCCAGGCACCGGCTGCGAGTCGCTGCACCGGACGTTGCGCTTCTTCCAAAACCCTGACCGGAACGTTGTGCGCTTCGCGAGCGGCGGCGAGGGCTTCTCGAAGTCCGTGGCGGCGGCCAGGTTGCGATTCCGTTGCCCATGAACGACCATTAGATCGGTGCCCTGATCGCCGTCATCGGCCTTCTGAGCCAGCTCGCCGGCGCCGTCCTTCTGGTGGGCCTCTTCGGGTCGATGACTTGTGTGCAGCTACGAGAGCGCGAGCCAGCGGCTCGGCACCTGCGCGACTGGCAAACGCCAGCGCCATCTTGATCGCTTTGTTGAACCGGTCCATCTCGCGTGCGAACTCGCGCCATGCTTTTGCGATCGGTTCTGCCAGCCCGCCGTCCACGCGCGCTGATTGCCGCCGAAGCATGACGTGGTGGCTGAATTCGAATGCGGCATTGTTCAACGCTTCCGTTGGTGTATGGCATGCGTACTCGAAAGACGAGCGGGATGACTTGTCGGCTGCGCAAAAGAGAGTACTAGTACGCCTTGTGCGCGAGGAATTCCAATGAAGAAGGCACTTTTCGACGACCTGGTCTCGAGTATCAAGGAAGCGGGCAGCATTCATCGCGGCGAAGCGGCGGCATCGCGGACATTCGTCTTCGAGCCCGAAGACGTGCGCCAGATTCGAGAGAAGCTGCACAAATCGCAGTCGGAATTTGCTCGCATGATCGGCGTCAGTGTTGCGACACTACAGAACTGGGAGCAGGGAAGGCGGCAGCCGGAGGGCCCTGCGCGGGCGTTGCTGGTCGTTGCATCCAAAGCGCCCAAAGTTGTGGCGAAAGCGTTGGCGGAAGCGGCACGCAGGAACGCCTGACTCGCTGCAGCGGGCGGCGGCCGTTCGCTGGCACGGAGCTGAAGCTCTTCGAAGGAGCACCCCATTGAGGTGCGACCCGGATCTCGAGGGCGAGCTCGTGCGCGCCCTGGGGCCGGAGCGGATGCTGCAGCTGGTGGAGGAGCGCGGCCAGCTCGCCGCGTTCCGCACGTATCAGAGGCAGCCGGGAAAGCGTGCGCTCGCTCTGGAGGCTCAGCTGCACGGGTGGCTGCACAATTGGAAGGTGCGTTACGCCGCCGCGCTGGTCGAAGCGCTCGACCTGGACCGGGTGCCTCCGCCGCTCGACGGCGTGCTCGGACCCTTCAAAACGACTTCGAGTCGTTTCGAAGGGTCTCGGGAGACCTAACGAAAGGACTCCGAGTCCTTTGGAAAGGTCTCGGGGGACCCAACGAAACGACACCGAGTCCTTTTGAAGGGTCTCGGGGGACCTAACGAAAGGACTCCGAGTCCTTTTGAAGGGTCTCGGGGGACCCAACGAAAGGACTCCGAGTCCCTTTGAAAGGTCTCGGGGGACCCAACGAAAGGACTCCGAGTCCCTTTGAAAGGTCTCGGGAGACCTAACGAAACGACTCCGAGTTGTTTCGATGGGACTCAAGAAACCGATCGAAAGCCTCGAACTAGGCAAAGTCCGACAAGAAATCGACCGTAATTGGTGTCTTAATTTGAAATCTAACGCATTGCTCTATTGTTTTTATGCTGAACAGTGGCTTATCATCACCATGTTGCACCCGGCTCCAGAAGCATCGGCGGGGTTCGGGTGCGGCGGCTTGCGGCGGGTGATCTCCTTCCGCAGGCGCGGTGAGCACGATCCGGAACCGGCACGAGCCGGTCAGCCTGGACGGAAGCCACCAGGCACGCCGGCCAGGGCACGCAAAAATAAAAGCCGAGCCCTCCTTCCCCGGCAGTGCTTTTCCCCCAACAGTGCTCGTGTGCGCACGCGAGCATGAGTCGCGACTCCGAGTCCGCGGACTCGGATTTTCATGGACCCGGATCTTCCGGCGTGTGGCCGGAGGCTCCACCGGGTGTCTTCCGCCTGCCCGGCGGTCGCACCCGGCTGACCAGAGAAAGGACGACAGGTATCCCCCATGATCAAGACCGTTGACCCGAAGATCCCCGCCGTCGCCGCCGAAGGCACCACGCCGCTCGAACCGGAACAGATGGCCGACCAGCTGCGCGCCATGCGCGACCATGTGCCTGATTTCGGTCCACTGCCGCTCCCGGACGCGCAGGCGTTGCGCACGACGGCCAACCTCCCGCGCGGTTTCCTGCGGGCGTCGTTCAACACGATCGGCGGCTCGAAGCACCTCGCGCTGATCGTCGACGCCACTCCGGCGGACGTTCTCGCGGACGAGGCAAACGTGGCCCGCTGGAGTGCGTTCGAGGATGAGCTCCGGACGCTGCTGGAGGGTGTCGCCGCGTCCAATCTGGCGCGCCGTCACCGCCTCGGCCTGATGGCCCTGCAGATCTACAACATTGCCCGCCAGCTCGTCCGCAAGAAGGCGCACGCCGATCTCCTGCCGCACGTCGAGAACATGCGCCGCGCGAACCGCTTCGGCCTCAAGCGCCAGGAATCCAAGCCCGCGGCGAATGAACCGGCGGCGGCTCCGCCGAAAGCGGCGTAAGCCGCTGACTCGTAGTTTCGGATGACCCCGGACCGGGCGCGTGGAAGCGCGCCCGGTCCACTTCTGACGCCCAACAACAACAGTGGGAGGAACGATGAATCGGCGGCAATGGCAGCGACCGCAACTTCCGGGCGACACCGCAAACGCACGCTTCGAGCGCGCGGTGCGGGAGTCGTTCGCCTTTCTGGTCAGGCACTACGGCTTTCGACCGGAGCAGTGTCACACGCGCGACTCGGAGGCCTGGATGATGTACTCGAAGCGCGAGGCGAGGGTCATCGTGTCCCGGGACCACGCATCCGGGTGCAAGGTGACTCTCGTGGGTCCTCGGTCCGCCGACTTCGGCCTCGACGAGCTCGAACAGGCGATGGCCAGGGCGGGCCGCTCCATGCCGAAGCCCTCGGCCGCGCTGACGCTGGAGGAGAGCGTCGCGCACTGTGCGGACGTCCTTCTGGCGATCGGTGCCGAGGTGCTGAACGGCGACTTCGCGATGCTCGTGTGGAGTGCGGAGGCAACGCCTCCGCTTTCGAATCCGGATGCCTCGGCGCGACAGCCGCGCGAATAGGAAAGCGGAGGTGTTCCCTCCGCACTCCATATCCGGTGCTATCGTGGCTCCATATCAGTACGGAGGCACGCATGACCATCGACGTCGACAGGGTCTCGCCGTTCGTTGAGGATTTCATGGCCGAGGTGAAGGCGAAGAACCCGGCCGAGCCGGAGTTCCACCAGGCCGTGCACGAGGTCGCCGAGTCGCTCGGCGCTCGTGCTCGAGCGCCACCCCGAATACCGCCCGCGAAGATCCTCGAGCGCATCGTCGAGCCCGAGCGCGTGATCATGTTCCGCGTGCCGTGGGTCGACGACCGCGGCGAGGTCCAGGTCAACCGCGGCTTCCGCATCGAGATGAACAGCGCGATCGGCCCGTACAAGGGCGGCCTGCGCTTCCACCCGTCGGTCAACCTCGGCATCCTCAAGTTCCTCGCCTTCGAGCAGGTGTTCAAGAACTCGCCTCACCACGCTGCCGATGGGCGGCGGCAAGGGCGGCTCGGACTTCGACCCGAAGGGCAAGAGCGACAACGAGGTCATGCGCTTCTGCCAGAGCGTTCATGACCGAGCTGTTCCGCCACATCGGCCCGAACACCGACGTGCCCGCGGGCGACATCGGCGTCGGCGGCCGCGAGATCGGCTACCTGTTCGGCCAGTACAAGAGGCTGCGCAACGAGTTCACCGGCGTGCTCACCGGCAAGGGCCTCAACTGGGGCGGCTCGCTGATCCGGCCCGAGGCGACCGGCTACGGCGCGTCTACTTCGCGGCAGGAGATGCTCGCGACGCGCGGCGAGACGCTCGAGGGCAAGGTCTGCCTCGTCTCGGGCACCGGCAACGTCGCGCAGTACACGGTCGAGAAGCTGCTCCAGCTCGGCGGCAAGGCCGTCACGCTGTCCGACTCCGGCGGCTACATCCACGACGCGACGGCATCACCGCGAGAAGCTCGCAGTGCGTGATCGACCTGAAGAACGTGCGCCGCGGGCCGCATCAAGGAGTACGCCGACCAGTTCCACGGCGCGATGTACACGCCCGTCGATCCGAGCCGACTACAACCCGCTGTGGGACCATCAAGGCCGACTGCGCGTTCCCGAGCGCGACGCAGAACGAGATCAACGCGCAGGACGCCCGAACTGCTGCAAGAACGGCGTCACGTCGTGGCCGAGGGCGCGAACATGCCGACGCACGCTCGACGGCGTGAGCCAGCTTCGTCGACGCCGGCATCCTCTACGGCCCGGGCAAGGCCGCGAACGCCGGCGGCGTCGCGACGTCGGGCCTCGAGATGGCGCAGAACAGCATGCGCTACATCGTGGACGCGCGAAGAGGTCGACGACCGCCTGCACAGCATCATGAAGCAGCATCCACAAGAACTGCGTCGACGACCGCGGACCGGTTCGGCACGCCCGGCAACTACGTGAACGGCGCGAACATCGCGGGCTTCCTCAAGGTCGCCGACGCGATGATCGATCAGGGCGTCGTCTAGGCGCCGTGCAGCAGGACTTTCACCAGCTCGAGCGACGGAGGATCCGCGACATCCTCCTCGTGTCGAGTCTCTTCGACTTCTACCTGTTCGAAGAGGAAGGCCTGCTCTACGAGCAGATCCAGAGCGAGTACCACGGGTTCCAGCTCTCGCACCCGCCCGACATCACGCGCGTGTCCAGCGGCGCGGAGGCGCTGGAGGTGCTGGCCCGCGGCGAGCGCTTCGACCTGATCATCACCACCCTGCACATCGACGACATGACGCCGCTGCGGCTCGCGCGGGACATCCGCGCGAAGCACGCGAAGATCCCGATCGTCCTGCTGGCGTACGACAAGCGCGAGCTCCACGCGCTGGTCACGGACGACTTCGACCGCGTCTTCATCTGGCGCGGCGAGGTCAAGCTGCTGATGGCGATCATCAAGAACCTGGAGGACGAGCTGAACGTCGCGGACGACACGGCGCGCTTCGGCGTGCAGGTGATCCTCCTCAACGAAGACAGCGTCCGCTACCAGTCGTTCTTCCTGCCGCTGCTGTACTCCGAGGTGATGACGCAGTCGCAGAGCCTCATGGCGGATGGGTTGAACCCCGCGCACCGCGCACTGCGCATGCGCGCGCGGCCGAAGATCCTGCTCTCGTCGACGTGGGAGCAGGCCATGGGCTACCTCGAAAAGTACGAGCACTCGGTGATCGGCGTCATCACCGACGCCGGCTTCGCGCGCCGGCCAGCATGATGCGCGCGCGGGGATCGCCTTCACGCGGGAGGTGAAGAAGCGCGGCTGGGACATCCCCGTGCTCGTCCAGTCGACGAACCCGGAGCTCGACGCGGAGGCGCACGCCGCGGGCGCGACGTTCCTGGCGAAGGAGTCAGGGACGCTGCGGGAGGACGTCGGCGCGTTCCTGCGTGGGTACTTCGGTTTCGGCGATTTCGTGTTCCGGCTCGAGGATGGCACGGAAGTCGGACGCGCGAAAGACCTGCAGTCGCTCGAAGAGCAGTTGCGCGACGTGCCGGAGGAGAGCCTCGTCTATCACGGCTCGCGCAACGACTTCTCGAACTGGTTCAAGGCGCGGACGGAGTTCCAGCTCGCCGGGCGCCTGCGCCCGCGCACGGTCGCGGACTACGCGTCGGCCGAAGAGCTGCGCGAAGACCTCATCCGCCAGTTGCGCGAGCATCGCGCGTCGCAGAAGCGCGGCCTGCTCACGGAGTTCTCGAAGTCCACCTTCGACCCCGCCACCTCCTTCGCCCGCACGGGCAGCGGCTCCCTCGGCGGCAAAGCGCGCGGCCTGGTGTTCCTGAACACGCTGCTGTCGCTGAAGAACCTGCGCACGAAGTTCCCCGGCCTCGACGTCGAGGTGCCCGCGGGTCTGGTCATCGGCACGGACGTCTTCGATCAGTTCCTGCGCGACAACGACCTGCGGTCGTTTGCGCTGAACGCGAAGAGTGATGCCGAGATCATGCAGCGCTTCATCGCCGCGCCGCGGTTTCCGGGCGAGACGGCGGAGCGGCTGGCCGAGCTACTGGAGCTGATGCGCGAGCCTCTGGCGGTACGCTCGTCGAGTCTCCTGGAGGACACGCAGTTCCATCCGTTCGCGGGCGTCTATCAGACGTACATGATCCCGAACGCGGGCGCGGACGCCGGCGTGCGCCTCGACGAGCTGCTGACCGCGATCAAGCGCGTCTACGCGTCGACGTTCTACCGCGCGGCCCGTGAGTACATCCGCGTGACGTCGCTGCGGATGGAAGACGAGAAGATGGCCGTGATCATCCAGCGGATGGTGGGCGCGGCGCACGGACCGAGGTTCTATCCGGAAATCTCCGGCGTCGCGCGCTCGTACAACTTCTATCCCATCGGCCCCCAGCAGCCCGACGAAGGCATCGTCGCCGTTGCCCTCGGTCTCGGCAAAACGATCGTCGAAGGCGGCGTGACGGTGCGCTTCTGCCCGAAGTCGCCGGACCACCTGCAGCAGTTTCTGCAGAAGACGCAGACGTCGTTCTACGCGCTGGCGATGCCCTCTCCTGTCTCCTGAGCCGCGTAGACGGCGAAGGATCCCCTGATTCAGGCGCGGGCGGCGCGAGTCGCAGGGGGTCCTTCGCCGTCTCCGCGGCTCAGGATGACAGGCCCTCCGGAATCGAAGACGAGCGCATCGTGTCGTTCGATTTGAGGACGGCCGAGGAAGACGGGACGCTGCAGTGGGTCGCGTCGACGTACTCGGCGGAGAACGACGCGCTCTACGACGGCATCTCGCGCGCCGGCACGCGCGTCGTCACCTTCGCGCCGATCCTGCGCCATCGCCTGATCCCGCTGGCGGAAGCGGTCGATGAGCTGTGCCGCGCCGGCGCGGGCGGCATCGGCACGCCGGTGGAGATCGAGTTTGCCGTGGATCTCTCCGCCGCGACGAAGAAGCTCGGCGTGCTGCAGATGCGGCCGCTCGTGCTGAACCGGGAGATGGACGAGTTGAATCTCGCCGACATCGCCCGCGACCAACTCCTCTGCCAGAGCGATCAGGTCCTCGGGCACGGCATGATTCGCGACCTGTGCGACATCGTCGTCGTCGGCCAGGACACGTTCGACCGCGCGCGCAGTCACGAAGCCGCGCGCGAGGTGGCGAAGCTCAACGCGCGCCTGCTGGACGAGCACCGCGACTACCTCCTCATCGGCCCCGGCCGCTGGGGCAGCCTCGACCCGCTCCTCGGCATCCCCGTGCGCTGGGAGCAGATCTGCGGTGCGCGCGCGATCGTCGAGGCCGGCTTCCGCGACCTCGCCGTCGATCCGTCGCAGGGCTCGCACTTCTTCCAGAACCTCACCGCGTTCCAGGCCGGGTACTTCTCCGTGAATCCGCGCGTCCGCGACAGCTTCGTCGACTGGGACTGGCTGGCCGCGCAACACGCCGTCCACGAGACGCCGCTCGTGCGGCACATCCGGCTGGAGAAGGGCGTGACGGTGCGGATGAACGGACGGGAGCGTAAAGGCGTGATCGTGAAAATTTAGTGCCTCCTGGTCTTGACATCCTGTCCTGCCGGACTTATCTCATGCGGGCGTGAAAGGAGGAGATCATGCTTAAAGTCTGTAGTCGTTTTCTGGCCATGGCCCTCGTCGTTGTCGCGTTCGTCATCATCCTTCCTGAAAGGGCGTATGCCGGTCCGGGCGCCGCGCAAGCCGTGCGCATAGCCGAGGTGCGTGCACAACACTGGAACGAGGCGGTGGACCGCTTCGCCGCCCAGCGTACCTTCACGATCGAGCAGACGCAGTTCATCGAGGACGCGTATGCGCTGGGGGACCAGATCGCCCTGCTGCGGCAGGATGAGCGCGCGCAGGCTCTCTTCGCGCGGAAAGCTACGCGGTTCCTGGAGCATGCGCGCGAGCTTTTCTCAAGCTCAGAGCTCGGGCAACTCTTCTCCTCGATGGGGCAGACGCAGATCTGGTTCGCCGAACTGGCCGCGGCGCCGGCCTTCTGCAGTTGCCACGGTATCCAGCAGTGCCAGATGCCCGGCGGTCCGACTGGGGACTGCAAGGCCGGGTGTCAGAGCTGGGATGACAGCAGCGGCCAGCGATGGGACGGGCTCTGCACGCCTTCGGCTGCCGCCGACTGATTCCGCGGCACGGAAGCGTCGGGAGGGCGGGATGGCGGCATCCCGCCCTCGGCGCGCGTAGAATCTGTCGATGCTGGATCGTCAGACGTACGTCGTCAAAGAACGCGTGGGCTTCATGAAGCTCGCGAGCACCTACGATCTCCTCGACCCCTCGGGCGCCCCGATCGGGATCGCGAAGGAAGAGCCGCCCGGGATCGTGAAGTACCTGCGGCTGCTCGTGAACAACAAGTGGCTGCCGACGGAAGTGAACGTCTACGAGCGCGAGGGCGACCCGCCCGTGCTCACGATTCACCGCGGCGTGGCGCTCTTCCGTCCGAAGGTCCACGTCACCGCGCGCGGCCAGGAGCTCGGCTACTTCCGCGCGAAGGTCCTCTCCATCGGCCCGTCGTTCCGCATCTTCGACACGCAGGACCGCGAGGTCGGCAGTGTCAAAGGCGACTGGAAAGGCTGGAACTTCCAGCTCCTCGGCGTGCAGGGCGAAGAGCTCGGCCGCGTCACGAAGAAATGGGCCGGCCTCGGCAAGGAGCTCTTCACGACCGCCGACACGTACGTGATCAGCCTGACCGACAGCCGCCGCGAGTCGGCGCAGTTGCTGCTCGCCGCGGGACTGGCCATCGACACGGTGTTCAAAGAAAAGGATGACTAGCTTCGACGAGGTGTGGCGCGCCTCCGTGCGCTTCCGCCGCGCCTCGCGCGAGCTCGAGCTGCTCCTGCACGACGTGTACGCGTCGTTCGGCGACGA
This sequence comes from uncultured Acidobacteriota bacterium, assembly GCA_963821585.1. Classification (GTDB taxonomy): domain Bacteria; phylum Acidobacteriota; class Thermoanaerobaculia; order Gp7-AA8; family Gp7-AA8; genus QHVT01. Next base: position 417,897 of record CAWGEI010000004.1, on the reverse strand, counting down.
CACCGCATTACGCACCGCCGTCGAGCGCGTCCTCGTCTTCCTCACCACCCCCGCCGGCCGTACCGACGCGAACTGCTGCGTCACCGACCAGTTCATCTCCGCGACGGAGGAGCAATGGCGTGCGTCCGCGCTCGCGCCGATCCTCGACGACATGGGCGGCACCCTCCACGACGCCATTCACGCGGAGAACATCGCCAGGACGTTCGAGGCCACGCCGGAGCAGTTGTTGGAGCGGGTGCGGAAGCTCTGCCCTCACGTCATGACCAATGTCCGGATGGATCTCGCCGTCCGCTTTGCGGGATGTTCGCCGGCTGTCTGCGCGTAGCCCTCTGCCGGCAGCCCAGGTCCTCCCCGCCGCCGCGGCACTGGAGCTCGATTTCCCTCGCCCTACCCCGTGCGCGGTCGACCGCCTGCTCGGCGAGGCGCCGCTGTATCAGGATGAGAGCGGCGATTTGCTGTTCTGTATCGTGCGACAGCTGGTGTTCACCCGATACGGCGTTCAGGAAGGCTCGCGCCGCGAGTTCCGCGCTACTGGATCGAGGAGAGGCGCTACCAGGACCGGGACACGATCGGCAAGTCGTTCCTGATGAATCTCGCGAACGAGAATAGGAGCCTCCTGTCATCGAAGGCTAGCGCGTCGATCGAACAGTGGTTTCTCCGGCATCAGCGCTATCAAAATTCACGAGCCACAGCCTGGCTGTGTACCCCCGCCTTGCCCATCTCGGGCATCCCGCTGACGCGCGCAAAACCGCGGAAGAGCTGCTCGCCGCCCGCCAGCATAACGGCTCTGGGATGCCGATGTACTCCGCGAACGACGACTCAGCCTTCGCGCGGTTCGCTCCGGACCTGTTGCTCCTGAGAGCTTGCGCGATCACTCGAATATGTTCTGAAGAGAGCGCATCGAGGTTTCCTCGATGACATTCTCGTGCGCTCAGCGCTGGTGAAGCTCCTGTACCGCATGAACGAGCTTCCGGGCGAATGCCTCGCACTCATTCGTTCCCGTGCCATCCACGCCTCGAGCATCTTCCTTTCCCACAGCACTCACGACGATGCGTTCGTTCGCCGGCTGGGGCCGACCTCGAGCGCCATGGGATCCGTGTCTGGTCGATGATGCGAGATTGTGCCGAGAAACGTCATCGCCACGCTCGAATCGCGGCCGGATGGCTTTCTCGGCTCGTACTGCGGCACGATCGTAACGTCTCACGGTCACCGTCAAATCACGATGCGCCTCACGCGTGATCCGGCGAGCACGGTGCAGGCCTGATCCCCATCATTCTCGACGACTGGCAAATTGAACCGTGTTCATGCGACCCCTGCCGATCGTCACTTTCGAGCTAACTTGATGGCGGAAGCATCTCGTGGAAGCTTAAGCTGGGTTGAAGAATAGACTAACCCCATGGAATACCTCGTGATTTTTGAACAGGGCGAAACCTCAGTCGGTGCGTACGTACCGGATCTGCCGGGATGCGTGGCCGTCGGCGAGACGAAGGACGAGGCCATGCAGTTGATCCGTGAAGCGATCGAATTACACGTCGAGAGCCTTCGCGAGAACGGCGAGGCCGTTCCATCGCCGCACTCATTCGTCGAGACCGTCGCGGTCTGAACGACGGCCGCTGCCTTCGCCCAGTGCTGGCGCATGAGGCTGTTCACGAGTTTGCGGTTCTGTCCCGACTGTGCGGCCACGGATGTCACCGCTGCGAAATGCGGCGGCGAACTCGAGCCGACGCTACGCGGTGGTCTTCAGGTTGAAGTCCACCGCGTGCCGTGAGTTCTGACCGGCCCGGGAAATTGCGGGCTCTCGGCACTCTCACACTCAGGGGTTCCGTCATGGGTCTGAGCAAGTGCGTCGCGATCGTGCTGTTCTTTGCTGTGCCGTTCTTGTTTTGGTGGATTCTCACCGCAATCACCGAGCGCGGCCGGCAGAAGACTTTTTCCGCCGTGTGACGACACGATCGTCTCGTCTCTCGCGCCTGCAGGCGCTTGCCTGGACGATGCTGATCCCCGGTGCTTCTGCCCCACGATGCGTGCATCCGCCGTCGCGATTTCCAGCTTGGCGCAAACTACGGCGGCGCAAGCAGCCTACAACGAAGCAGTAACCAGGCTCGCCACAGCCAAGGCGTGCCTGCCGCCGTAGGCGGCATTCTCGAAGAAATAGACCCCGACGCTTCAACGATGCTGTGAAGGCACCCGAGGACCTCGTCAAGGCGGAGACGGGCGATGCCACGAAACTCAAAGCCGCCCAAAGCGAGTTCACGGTCCAACGCAATCTTAAGAAAGCAGCGCAGCCGCAACGACCTCGTCGCGAAAGCGGTCGAGATAGCGAAACGTGAGTGCGCCTCGCGCACCCTGCGCACGATGCGTCGCAGGCCGCTTGGCGTTCTACGCAGTGGGTACGGGCACTCCGAGACTAGCTCCTCGCTCTCGCCGGCATTTCACCCGCTACGGAGTCTTCGCAAGTGTCATCTCGGCGAGCAGTACAACCCCTCCGCCTCGACCGATGAAGGACTAGTTCAATGAGCTAAACCTGATCACGATCACGGGCGAAGGCTTCGCGACACTCCCGCCGTACGCGGCTCATGAGCGTCATCAGACGGCCCCTGGCTTCAGTCGGTGACCGCCGCAGTTGTCACGTGACCAACTATCGCACCCTGTCACGACACGGCGGGCGGCAGGAGCGCGTACGTCAGCAAAAGAAAGATCCTGTGCTCGAATGGCGTGATCTCCTGCGCGAAGACACTGACCCGACTAAATTTTCCATGACGAAACCAGAGCTCGATGACGATGATCGCCGTCGGTTTTTCGTGGGGACATTCTTTCGCGCTCGACAGCAGTATCGAGCGCTACCAACCGTCGATGCAACCGTCGTGGCGCTGACCGGAATGAGCAGCAGCGGATATCTTGGAGGCAAAGTCGCTCCAATCTTCACAGCCCCGCCCTAACCACCCTCCCCGTTCTGCGTAATAGCGGGTGGAGGACATGCTCAATGCGGAAGCTCGCGGCTGTGCTGTTGATCGTGGTTGCGTCGGTGTCGTATGCGGACAAGGTGAAGGCGAAGAAGTCGAAGAGTTTTGAAGCGGTGACGGTCCAGGCGCAGTCGGTCGCCGGCAGTTATCGCGGGCCCGCAGAGTCGTACGGGCTGGTCCTCGAGCTTGCGCCGAACGGCACGCTGCGCGGCAACTACGTCGAGATGGGAAGCGTTGCCGTACTCAACGCCATCGAGATCCGCGGCTCCGAGTTCACCGCGCAGGCGAGCTTCGACGACGGCAGCCTGCGCACCATTACGGGCTCGTTCTCGAACCGCTCGTTGAACGGCGTGAAGGCCTTCGGCCTGCGGATGCACAACGTCCCGGTCGAGGGACTCGGGATGATCGATACGTTCTACGAGCGATTCTGAACGCCTACGACATCCAGTTCACGCCCGCTTCCTTGTTCCACTTCGTGGTCATCTTCTTCGACTTCGTCCAGAACTCGATCGACCCGCGGCCGGTGATGTCGCCGACGCCGAACTTCGAATCGTTCCAGCCGCCGAAGCGAGAACGGCTCGCGCGGCACGGGCACGCCGACGTTCACGCCGACCATGCCCGCGCTGGCGTGCTCCATCACGTAACGCGCGACGCCGCCGCTCTCCGTGAACACGGAGGCGGCGTTGCCGTACGGCGACGCGTTCTCGACGTCGAGCGCCTCTTCGACGTCCTTCGCGCGGACGATCACCATCACCGGGCCGAACACCTCTTCCTGGGCGATGCGCATGTCGGGCGTGACGTGATCGATGATCGTCGGGCCGACGTAGTAGCCGTCCTCTTTGCCCGGCACCGTGTAGCCGCGTCCGTCGACGAGCACCTTCGCGCCCGCCTCCTCCGCCTCGGTCGATGTAGCGCTCGATGCGCTCCTTCGCCGCGCTGGAGATGACCGGGCCGAGGTCGACGCCCGGGACCATGCCGCGGACGATGCCGGCCATGCGCTCGACGATGTGGTCGGTCGCGCCGACCGCCATCATCACCGATCGCCGCCATGCAGCGCTGGCCCGCGCAGCCGGACATCGACGCGACGACGTTGTTCGACGTCATCTCCGGCTCCGCGTCGGGCATGACGATGAGGTGATTCTTCGCGCCGCCGAGGGCGAGGACGCGCTTGAGGTTCGCCGAGCCGCGGCGGTAGACGATCTTCGCCACGTGCGTCGAGCCGACGAAGCTGATCGCCGTCGATGCCCGGATGGTCGCAGATCGCCTCGACCGTCTCCTGCCCGCCGTGGACGACGTTCAGCACGCCGTCGGGCAGGCCCGCCTCCTTCGAGCAGCTCCGCGATGCGGCCGCGCGCTGAGCGGCACCTGCTCGGACGGCTTGAGGATCATGCAGTTGCCGAGGGCGATGGCGTTGGGGATGGTCCAGTTCGGCACCATGTTCGGGAAGTTGAACGGCGTGATCGACGCCACGACGCCGACCGGGATAGCGCTCGACGCGGCATTCCACGCCGCGCGACTCACCTCCAGCACTTCGCCGGCGACGATCTGCGGCAGCGAGCAGGCGAACTCGCACAGCTCGGCGGACTTCAGCACCTCGGCCGCGCGCCTTCGTTGCCTGATCTTGCCGTTCTCCTCGGTGACCAGCGCCGCGAGCTCGTCGATGTTCTTCTCGAGCAGCGCCTTGTAGCGGTAGAAGACCTGTGCGCGCTCCTTGATCGGCGTCCCGCTCCACGCGGGGAACGCCTTGCGCGCGGCGTCGACGGCGCGGTCGATCTCCGTCATGCCGGAGAGGGGCACGCGCGAGATCACGTTCCCGGTCGCGGGGTTCGTGACGTCGAGCGTCTTCCGATCGGATGTGTCGACGAACGTGCCGCCGATGTAGTTGCGGACGTCAGGGTAGGTTTGTTCGAGTACCGGCATGGTGAGCCTCCGTCTGATGCGCCGGACATCTTAATTCAGGGCGCGACCTGACATGACTCTTGACCGGACTCATGCGCGCTCGCATGATTCGCCGGACATGTCCAACTTCGGCCAACTGTTCCGTACGAAGTCGCTCGACGCGCTCGTCGCCGAGACTCACGAAGAGGGGCACCAGCTCAAAAAGGTGCTGGGCCCGTGGAACCTCGTCGCGCTGGGCATCGGCGCGATCATCGGCGCCGGCATCTTCGCCACCATCGGCACCGCGGCCGCCGGCGACATGCATCGTCCGGGCGCGGGTCCGGGGCTGATGCTGTCGTTCGTCATCACCGCCATCGTCTGCGGGTTCACCGCGCTCTGCTACGCGGAGTTCGCATCGATGGTGCCGGTCTCGGGCTCGGCGTACACGTACTCGTACGGCACGCTCGGGGAGCTGATCGCGTGGATCATCGGCTGGGATCTGATCATCGAGTACGCCATCGGGAACGTGGCCGTCGCCATCTCGTGGGCGAATTACATGAATACGTTGCTCGACGGCATGGGCTTGTCGCTCCCGCGCTGGCTCGCCGTCGACTGGCAGCACCGCGACGCACAAGATGCCGGAGGTCGTGGCGAACGCGCCGCACATCTTCGGCTTCCCGATCGTCGTCAACATTCTGGCTCTGGCGATCGTCGCCTTCATCACCATGGTGCTGGTGTGGGGCATCCGCGAGTCCGCGAGCTTCAACTTCTGGATGGTCGGCATCAAGCTGATCGTCCTCGGTTTCTTCGTCATCGTCAGCTTCAAATTCGTGAAGCCGGAGCACTGGACGCCCTTCGCGCCGAACGGCATGAGAGGCATCTTCTCCGGAGCGGCGGTAGTGTTTTTCGCCTACATCGGCTTCGACGCGGTCTCCACGACCGCGGAGGAAGCGAAGAATCCCAAGCGCGACATGCCCATCGGCATCATCGGCTCGCTGATCGTCTGTACGCTGATCTACGGACTCGTGGCGGCGGTGTTCACGGGGATGATCCCGTATCCCGCGCTCACCGGCGCCCTGGCGACCGAACAGGCCGAGCCGCTCACGCTGGCGATGAAGTACGTGCAGATGCCGGGCTGGATGGTCGGCGTCGTCGCGCTCGGATCGGTCATCGCGCACACCGCGGTGTTGCTCGTGTTTCAGCTCGGCCAGCCGCGCATTTTCTTCGCCATGTCGCGCGACGGCCTGCTGCCGAAGCTCTTCTCGAAAGTGCATCCGAAGTACGGGACCCCGCACGTGTCGACGATCATCACCGGCGTCGGGGTCGGGGTCGTCGCGCTGTTCACGACCCTCGAGGACATGGTCGATCTGACGAACATCGGGACGCTGTTCGCGTTCTTCCTGGTCTGCGTCGGCATCATCATCCTGCGCGTCAAAGACCCGCACCGCGAGCGTCCATTCCGGGTGCCGTTCGGCATCCTGATCCCGCTCCTCGGCGCGATCTCCTGCGTCGGCCTCGCCATCTATCTCCCGCCGAAGTCGTGGGAGCGCTTCTTCCTCTGGCTCGCCATCGGCCTGGTCTTCTACTTCATCTACGGCTACCGCCACAGCCGCCTGCGCCATCCGGGACACGTCCACAAAGTGCCGCCGGAGCCGCCCATGTTTAAACCGTGATCGAGCGCGCGCGGGAACTGGTTGAGTCGCTGGAGCTCCAGCCGCACCCCGAGGGCGGCTGGTACCGGCAGGTGTACAAATCGTCGGAGCGCGTGACGCGCCAGGCGGACGGCGCCGACCGCACCGCGCTCACGACGATCTACTTCCTCCTCGTCGAAGGCGTCACCAGCGCCTGGCACCGTGTCGATTCCGACGAAGCCTGGCACTTCTACGAAGGCGACCCGCTCGAGCTGTCCACGAAGACGGCCACGATGGTGCTCGACGTGAACAACCGCGTCCACGTCATCCCCGCCCGCGAATGGCAGTCCGCCCGTTCCCTCGGCGAGTACACCCTCGTGGGCTGCACCGTCGGCCCCGGCTTCGAGTTCGAAGACTTCGAGATGAGCTGACGACCGTCAGGGAACGACATCGAACCCGTGCGCGGAGAAGTCGCGGTCGAGGGCGAACGCTTTTCCAATGCCGTGCGTGCGCATGACCTCGAAGCTCGCACAATCGACGAGGCTGAGCTTCGTCGAGCCTATCGCAAGCACTGCGGCCATCGCGCGACGGTGTATTTCTGCCCCGACCCACACAACGTCCAGAATCGGCATGACGTCGGACTCCAGCGCGCGAACCGCATCCATGCCGAGGCGTCGTTGAGTAAGCGCGAATAGCTCGACGACGACATAGCTCGAAGTCACGAGCATTTCTTCGGTAGCGACGAGGTCCCGCCAGACCGCAGTGGCTCTCTGATGATTGGAATCGTCCCCGTCCATTACTGCCAGCAGCCCGGACGTGTCGACGAAGACGCTCACTTGGCGAGGTCTTCGCTCAGATAGTCATCGTGGCGTGTGCCGAGATTTGCGACCCCCGAGTGGAATCGGCCTGCGATGGCCATTGCGGCTTCTCGCCGCTCTATCGGGGCACGCACTTTCCTGGACGCTGCGTAGACGTCGACGCTCTCGCGGATGACCTCTTCGACAGATCGGCCCTCATGCTCAGCGATCTCCCTGAGCGCCGTGGCCTGCTCATCGGTCAATTCAATCTGCGTCCGAACCATCGTTGCTGATGATAACAGCAGCCCTCGCGCCTGGAATCCATATGGAGTACGGCAACGGCGAGTCGCCGCTTTCCCATGTGGCCCGATTTGACCGATCATCGTCCCGCGCAACCTACTTGGCGGACCGACAATGCACATCATGAACAACGCACTGCTGGTGATCGACATTCAGGATTCCTTCAAGATCAGCTCCGCGCGCTGGGCGTCGCGGAACAACCCGCGGTTCGAGGAGAACGTGACGGAGCTGATCGCGGCGTTTCGCGAGGCTGGTCGTCCGGTGATCTTCGTGCTGCACAACGACAGTGATCCGGGGTTCCGCCCGGGCGACCCGGAGGTGCGGCTGATGTCGTTCCTTGACAGGCGGGACGGTGATCCGCTGATTGTGAAGAACACGCGCAACGCGTTCACGAGTACGGACCTGCAGGCGCGGCTCGACGCTCTCGGCGTGAAGCACGTGGCCGTATGCGGCATCTCGACGGAACAGTGCTGCGAGACGACGACGCGCGTGGCCGCGGATCTCGGCTATGAAGTGGATTTCGTGACCGAGGCGACGGCGACGTTCCCGATCGGGGCGCTTTCCACGGACGCCATCGTCGAGCGCACGGAGGCCGTGCTGCGCGGGCGGTTCGCGCGCATTGCGACGGTGTCCGAGGTGAGAGAGGAGATGCTCGTATCCGCGAAGTGATCTTTCTGCTGCTCCCGGAGGTCGAGATCCTCGACCTCGCGGGGCCGCTGCAGGCGTTCTCCGAGGCGAAGCGCTACCGCACGCGCCTGTGCGCTACGCGCGAGCGCATCCACTCGCATCAGGGAGTCGTGTTCGCGGACCTCGAGCCGTTGCCGGAAGTGTCCGCGGAGTCGCTCGTCGTCGTGCCGGGGATGCCGTACGCGGAGACGGAGCGGATCGAGCGCAAGGTCACGAAGTGGCTCGCGGACGCCGCCGCGAGCGGCGCGCACATCGCGTCCGTCTGCACCGGCGCCTTCGTCCTCGGCGAAGCCGGCCTCCTCGACGGCCGCCGTTGCACGACGCACTGGTCGCGCACGAACGAGCTGGCGAAGCGCTTCCGGAAGGCTCGCGTGCTGGAGGATCGGCTGTTCGTGACCGAGGGCAATGTGACCACCAGCGCGGGGATCGCGTCGGGGATCGACATGGCCCTCGCGCTCATCGAGCAGACGGACGGGCCGCTCGTCGCCGCGGAGGTCGCGCGCGAGATGGTGGTCTACCTGCGCCGCGACGGCTCGCAGCAGCAGGAGAGCGTCTATCTGGATTTCCGCACGCACCTGCACCCGGGAGTGCACCGCGTGCAGGACTGGATCGTGCGCAACCCCGCGCGCCCTGCCACGCTGTTCGACCTCGCGGACGTCGCCGGCATGAGCGCACGTTCCCTCACGCGCACGTTCCGCCGCGCGACGGGCATCTCGGTGCACGAGTTCTCGACGCGCGTGCGTGTGGAGATGGCGAAGATGCTGTTGAACGAGCCCTCGCTGACGATGGAGAGCGTGGCCGCGCGGACGGGGTTGAGCGCGCGGGAGCTGCGGCGCTTGGGGGTGCGGCGGACGTAGGCGCGGCTTCAGCCCGCCCCCTGGTGCGAACGGACCGGTCGCGTAAACCGCGCCGCCGCACGAGGGGGGCGGGCTGAAGCCACGCCCTACGTTGTGTCCGGAATCGGACAGCGCGTACGGAAGCGAACACACGTCACAACCTAAACCACTGAAAACACTCACCTCAACCTTGGCACTCCGCTCGCGATAGAGCGTCGCCATGGATCGTGATATCGGACAAGACGTTCAGCGCCGCCGCATCGTGGGGCGCGTCCTCGTCGCCGTCATCGCCGTTGCGGCGGCGGCCGTGAGTCTCGCCGCGACGGTCGAGTGGCTGCGCCCCTCGATCGACCGCCGCGAGATGCAGACCGCGCAGGTCACGCGGGGGGCGGTCGAGGCGACGCTGCAGGCGTCGGGCACGGTCGTGCCGCTCGTCGAGCAGGTCGTGGCTCGTCCCGTCGAGGCGCGGGTGCTGCGCGTCGGCCGCCGTGCCGGTGCCGCCGTCAAAATGGCGACGAGCTCCTCACGCTCGACACCGCGGCCACGCGCCTGGAGTCCGAGCGGCTCGGCGAGCGCTGGCGCAGAAGCAGAGCGAGAACGAGCAGCTCCGCCTCCGCCTCGAAGAGACGCCTGGCCACGCTCGAAGCGCAGCTCGAACAGAAGAAGCTCGACGCGGAGATCTTCCGTCACTACGGCAACGCAGAAGGAGAAGCTGCACGCCGCGGGTCTGACCACCGACCAGGACGCGCTCGCGGCGAAGGCGGCGGCCAAGAAGAGCGACATCGAGATCCGGCAGATCGAAGAGGCCCTGCGCGCGCGCGAAGCGTTCGCGCGACGTGCAGATCGCCGCCGCCAGCACGGACCTCTCGTTCGTGCGCCGGGAGGCGGAAGAGTCGCGGCGGCAGCTCGCGCTGGCGATGCTGCGGGCGGACCACGACGGCGTGCTGACCTGGGTCGTGCCCGAGGTCGGCGCGATGGTGCGGCGGGGCGAGATCGTGGCGCGCATCGCGGACCTCTCCGCGTACCGCGTCATCGCCCAGATCTCCGACGTCCACGCCGCCCGCATCGGCGCGGGCATGCGCGTCAACGTGAAGCTCGACGGCGCGACGCTGCCCGGCACGGTCGAGAGCGTCGACCCGCGCATCGAGAGCGGCGTGATGAAGTTCTACGTCACGCTCGACCAGCCGTCGCATGCGCGGCTGCGCAACAACCTGCGCGTCGACGTCTCGGTCGTCACCGGCCGCCGCACGGAGACGCTGGTCGTCCGCCGCGGTGCCCTCGGCCGTTCGAGCAGCACGCACGCTTTCGTCGTGCGCGGTGACGAGGCCGTGCGCGTGCCGGTGCGCTTCGGCCTGGTCAGCGACGACACCATCGAGATCGCGGAAGGTCTGCGCGAAGGCGAGGAAGTCGTCATCTCCGACATGTCAGTGATTACGCGGACGTCGCGAACGTCCGCCAACTGCGTAACGAAAGGGAGAAGCCCATGATTCGATTGGATAACGTCAACAAGGTGTACCGCACGGATCGCGTCGAGACGCTCGCATTGCAGAACATCAACCTCGACGTCGCGCCCGGGGAGTTCGTCTCGGTGATGGGGCCCTCGGGCTGCGGCAAGAGCACTCTGCTGAACCTCATCGGGCTGCTCGACACGGCGAGCAGCGGCACTCTCGCGCTCGACGGCGCGAGCGTCGCGAAGTGGAAGGACGGCCGGCTCGCGCAGTTCCGCAACGAGAAGCTCGGCTTCGTCTTCCAGAGCTTCCATCTCGTGCCGGACCTGAAGGTCGTCGACAACGTGGAGATCCCGCTGCTGTACCGGAAGACCAACGGCATGCCGCGGCGCAAGCTGGCGCAGGCCGCGCTCGATCGCGTGGGCCTCGCGTCGCGCGTCCACCACTTCCCGACGCAGCTCTCCGGCGGCCAGCAGCAGCGCGTGGCCATCGCGCGGGCGATCGTCGGCAAGCCGCGCATCCTCCTCGCCGACGAGCCGACCGGCAACCTCGACTCGGCGATGGGCGACGAGATCATGGACATCCTCCACGACCTCAACAAGAAGGACGGCACCACGATCGTGATGGTCACGCACGACGAGCGCTTCGCCCGCCGCACGGACCGCATCGTGCGCCTCTTCGACGGCCGGCAGGTGGCCTGAGGCACGCCATGCTGAAGAACTACATCAAAGATCGCCCTGAAGGTCCTCGGGAGAAGGAAGTTCTTCACCTTCATCTCCCTGTTCGGGATCAGTCTCACGCTCGTCGTGCTGATGGTCTCGACGGCGGTGCTGGACAACACGTTCGCGCCGCGCAAGCCGGAGTCCCGGTTCGACCGCGTCCTCGGCGTCTACCGGATCGGCCTGTACGGCGACAGCTTCAACACCACCAGCAACCCCGGCTATCGCTTCATCAAGGAGTACGTGCTCGGGCTTCCCGGGGCCGAGGCGACGTCGGTGTTCTCCTCGTCGTCGGCGCTCGCGATGTACCACGAGGGCCACAAGGTCGAGACGCACCTGCGCCGCACGGACGGCGCGTACTGGCAGATCCTCGACTTCGATTTCGTCGAGGGCGGTCCGTTCACCGAGGCGGACAACGCGAACGCGAACTTCGTGGCGGTGATCACCGACGACATGCGCACGAAGCTCTACGGCCGCGCTCCCGCGCTCGGCAAGACCTTCGAGGTCGACGGCCAGCGCTTCAAAGTCATCGGCGTGGTGCGCGCCGTCCCGATCTCCGCTCAAGTCGGCTTCTCGGAGATCTGGACGCCGATCCGCACCATGAAGTCGAGCGAGTACGAGCGGCAATGGGTGGGCGGCTTCGGCGGCATGGTCCTGGCGCGCGACAGCGGGAGCTTCGACGCATTGCGGCGGGAGTTCAAGGCGCGCACGGACCGGTTCGTGTTCGAGGACAAACTGTACAACCGCCTCGACGTCAACCTGGACACGCCTTTCGAAGGCGCGGCCCGCAACATCTTCGGCCGGGAGTTCCGGAACAACCAGGCGTTCATTCTCCGGGCGATCCTCGCCGGCGTGGCGCTGGTGTTCATGCTGCTGCCGACCATGAACCTGGTGAGCATCAATCTCAGCCGGATCATGGAGCGTGCCTCGGAGATCGGCGTGCGCAAGGCGTTCGGCGCGTCGTCGCGCACGCTGGTCGGACAGTTCGTCGTGGAGAACGTCGTGCTCACCGTCATCGGCGGCGCGATCGGGTTCGTGCTGTCGGTGGTGTTCCTCTCCGCCCTCTCGCGCATGGAGATCGTCCCCTACGCGGTGTTCGACGTGAACCTGCGCATCTTCCTCTACGGTCTCGCGCTGGCGGTCTTCTTCGGTCTGGTCTCCGGTGTCTATCCCGCGTGGCGGATGTCGCGCATTCAGGCTGTGAAAGCTCTTCGCGGAGGTGCCCTGTGATCCATCATCTGCTCAAGCTCGTGTGGAACCGCAAGCGTGCGAACGCGCTCATCGTCGCGGAGATGTTCGTCTCGTTCCTGGTGATCTTCGCCGTGCTGACCGGCGCCGTCACCGTGCTGGGAGGCTGGGGGAAGCCGATCGGCTACCAGTGGCGCAACGTGTGGGACGTCAGCATGGAGTTCGACATCGACGGCCGCCAGAAGGCCTCCCCCGAGCTGCACGCCCAGGTGATGCGCATGCTCGACGAGGTGCGCGCGTTCCCGCAGGTCGCGTCGGCCAGCGTGTCGAATACGCCGCCGTACTCGTTTTCCACGACCGAGGGGACGCGGGGAATCAACGGCAAAGACGTGACCATGCGGATCGACGACGTCACCAGCGGCTTCGCGGACACGATGCAGATGAAAGTCGTGCGCGGGCGCTGGTTCAACGAGGAAGACGAGGTCGCGCAGCACTGGCCGGTGGTCCTCGACGCGAACCTGGCGAAGGCGATCTACGGCGACGCGGATCCGATCGGCCAGAAGTTCGAAGAGGACGAGAACCTGTTCCATCAGGTCGTCGGGGTCGTCGAGACGTACCGCAAGGAAGGGGAGACCTCCGCGCCCATGAACATGATGTTCCGCCACGTCGCGAACAACGCGAAGCACGGCCGCCTCGGCAGCCACATCATGGTGCGCCTGCATCCGGGCACGAGCCCGCAGTTCGAGCAGGAGCTGGCCGCGCGGCTGCGGCAGGTTGCGCCGGACATGTCGTTCAGCGTGCGCACCATGGAGCACATGCGGAGCAACATGCTGCGGACGCGGCTCTCGCCGCTGGTGGCCGGCGGCATCGTGGGGCTGTTCCTGATCGGCATGGTGGCCCTCGGCCTCACCGGCGTGCTGTGGCAGAACGTGACGCGCCGCACGCGGGAGATCGGGCTGCGCCGGGCGATGGGCGCGTCAGGCACGCGCGTGCACCGGCAGGTCCTCGCGGAGGTCGCGCTGCTGGCGACGATCGCGATGCTCATCGGCAGCATCATCGTCTGGCAGCTCCCGGTCCTGGGCGCGTTCTCGGTCGTGTCGCCGTCGGCGTTCACCACCGGCTTCGTTCTGGCGCTTGCGACGATCTACGCCCTCACGCTACTTTGCGGGCTGTACCCGAGCTGGCTCGCGTCGCGGCTGCAGCCGGCGGACGCATTGAGATACGAGTAGGAGAGGTGCTGAGTGCTGGGTGCTGAGTGCTGAGTCAATCTCGCCAAGAGCCACTCAGCACCCAGCACCCAGCACTCAGCACCCATCAAACGATGATCCTCATTGTTGACGACGATTCCTCCATCACCGCGTCGCTCGCGCTGCTGCTGAAGCAGAACGGGTACGCGTCGGTGCAGGCGCATACCCCGTCCGAGGCGCTGGCGACCCTGCGTCGCGAGCGCCCTCGGCTCGTCATCCAGGACATGAACTTCAGCCGCGAGACCAGTGGGGCCGAGGGGATCGACCTGCTGGACCGCATCCGCGCCGAGGAGCCGGCGCTGCCGGTGATCCTGATGACCGCGTGGGGCTCGATCCAGCTCGCGGTGGAGGGGATGAAGCGCGGTGCGGCGGACTTCGTCACCAAACCGTGGACGAACGCGACGGTGCTGCAGTCCATCGAGACGACGCTGAAGCTGGTCGAGCGCGAAGGTGGCGAGGAGCAGGACGTCACGCGCGCGGAGCTCGACGAGCGCTACGACTTCTCCAACATCATCGGCGCCGATCCGAAGATCATCCGCATGCTGGAGATGATCGGGCGCGTGGCGCCGACGGATGCGTCGGTGCTGATCACCGGCGAGAGCGGCACGGGCAAGGAGCTGGTCGCGGAGGCGGTGCATCGCAACAGCCGCCGCAAGGGCGGCCCTTTCGTCAAGGTGAACCTCGGCGGCATCTCGTCGACTCTCTTCGAGAGTGAGATGTTCGGCCACGTGCGCGGCGCGTTCACCGACGCGCGCGAGACGCGGCGCGGGCGCTTCGAGACGGCGGACGGCGGGACGATCTTCCTCGACGAGATCGGCGAGCTCGATCCCTCGTCGCAGGTGAAGCTGCTGCGCGTGCTGCAGGACCGGACGTTCGAAGTCCTCGGGTCGAGCCGCGCGCGGACGGTGGACGTCCGCGTGGTCGCGGCGACGAACCGCGTGCTGCACGAGCTCGTGCAGCGCGGCGAGTTCCGCGAGGATCTGCTGTATCGCCTCAACCTGATCAACATCCACCTGCCGCCGCTGCGCGACCGGCGCAGCGACATCCCGCGGCTCGCGAATCACTTCCTGCGGCTCGCGAACGAGGCGTATCGCGCGGAAGTCGCGGCGATCTCCACGCGTGCGATGGAGTGGCTGACGCTCGCAGGCGTGGCCCGGCAACATCCGCCAATTACGGCAGACCATCGATCGCGCGGTGCTGATCCGCGGCGGGCGCGAGCTCGACGTCGACGACTTCTTCGCCGTGCGCGATGCCGGGCCGCCGCGCCGCGCGAGGTAGACGCTCCCTGACGCCGGCACGATGACGCTCGACGAGATGGAGAAGCGGATGATCGTGAAGTGCTTCAAGCACTACGACGGCAACGTGTCGCGGGCGGCCGAGGCGCTGGGACTCTCGCGGGCGGCGCTGTATCGCAGGATGGAGAAGTACGGGATCGCGGCGGAATGAAGCTCCACGCCAAGATCCTTGCCTACGTCGCCGCGCTGCACCTCCTCCTCGGCATCGCCGCCATCTTCATCCTCGTGGAGCGTCCCCTGTTGCTGTTCGCGGTCGAGGCGGTGTTCGTCCTCTCCGTGTCCATCAGCATCCGCCTGATCCGCGGGCTGTTCGTGCCGCTGGACCTCATCCAGACCGGCGCGGAGCTGATCGCCGAGCGCGACTTCACCTCGCGCTTCGTGCCGGTCGGACAGCCGGAGATGGATACGCTCATCGAGGTCTACAACCGGATGATCGACCGGCTGCGCGACGAGCGTCTGGCGACCGAGGAGCAGCAGCAACTGTTGCAGAAGCTCGTCGACGCGTCGCCGGCGGGCATCGTCATCTGTGACTTCGACGGCGGCATCCAGCAGATGAATCCCACCGCCCGCCGCATCCTCGGCGACATCACGCTGCCGGAGATCGCATCCGGCGAGTCGCGGCTCGTGCAGCACCACGGCTCGCGGCGCATGCGCGTCACCCGCGGCGAGTTCCGCGACCGCGGCTTCGTGAAGAGCTTCTACCTGCTCGAGGAGATGACCGAGGAGCTGCGGCTGTCCGAGAAGGGCGCGTACGAGAAGCTGATTCGCATGATGTCGCATGAAGTGAACAACTCCGTCGGCGCGGTGCGGTCGCTCCTGGAGTCGTCGCTGCGCTACGCGCCGCAGGTCGGCGAGGCGGACCGCGACGACTTCACCAACGCGCTGCAGATCGCGTCCGCGCGCATCGATGCGTTGAACCGGTTCATGGCCGCGTTCGCGGACGTTGTGCGCATCCCGCCGCCGGTGAAGGCTCCGGCGTCGATCGCGGAGCTGGTCGAGCTGGTGGCCGCGTTGCTGCGTCCGGAGCTGGCCGACCGGTCCATCCGGGTACACCTGTCGTTGGTGGATCGCGGTTCGTACGACGTCGATGCCTCCCAGATCGAGCAGGTCATCCTCAACATCTTCCGCAACGCCATCGAGGCCGTGCAGCGCGACGGCGAGATCCACGCGGTGTTCCTCGACGGCGTCCTGACCATCACCGACACCGGCCCCGGCATCGCCGACTCCGCCCGCGACGCGCTCTTCACCCCGTTCTTCACCACCAAACGCGACGGCCGCGGCCTCGGCCTCACCATCGTCCAGGAGATCCTGGCCAACCACGGCCTCGTCTTCGAACTGCGGAACGCCCGGGCGGGTGGGGGGGAGTTCGAGATCCGGTTCGGGTGAGGCGCTCCGTCCTTCTCAGTGAGCTCTGTGGCTCTGTGGTGAATACACGTGGGCATTCACCACAGAGGCGCAGGGATCACTGAGGGGGACGGAGAACGCCACATCTACACCGGCGCGAGGTAGTCGATACCGATCACGTCGTAGCGGAACAGCACGCGTGGGCGTCTCGCGAACTTGCGGCCGCGGACGCGCCAGTCGTCGAAGGCGGCGATGGCGAAGTAGAGCGCGCCGGCCAGCATCGGGACCATCGGGCCGCCCACGTCGGCGAGCATGGCGGCCGTCACGAGGGCCGCCAGCACGAGGCCGGTGAGGATGCGGTTGGCGATGAGGGCGCGCGTGGCGATCTTCTCGATGGTAGGGCGGCCGGGCATGCGCCAGAGGAGGGTGCCGCGCTCGGCGAGGGAGATCAGCAGCGGTACGAACACGAGCGAGCCGCCCTGCCAGGCGATCTTGATCACGTCGAATGAGCCCTGGGAGAAGAGCACGACCCCGATGAGGATCAGCGCGATGACCCAGACCGGCGGGCGTTTCTGCAGGCGGGTGGCGATGTCGACGAGGGTGCCCTGGGCCATGAGGAATCCGCCTTCGACGATCAGGACGAACATCAGCTCGTCGCGCATTTCGGGCGGGAACCGGTCCAGGAACGCGGCGGCGGCGAAGATCACCGCCAGGACCGCATCGGGCGCAGACAGCGCGAAACGCCGGCCGCGCTGCAGAAGATGCAGGCGAACGGTGTCCGGGGTGACGGGAGCGGTATCGATGGCGCGATGGTACGCGTTTATGATTTCGGCGTGAACATCGAGTGCGAGCAGCACCACGCCGGTCTGACCGTCAGCGACGTCCTCGCGGCCGTCGACTTCTACACGAAGAAGCTTGGCTTCCAGCTGGGCTTTACCTGGGGCGAGCCGGTTGGGTTCGCGGGCGTGAACCTCGACAAGGTGCAGATCTTCCTGCAGCAGGGGACGCCGGCCCCCGGCGGCGCATCGGTGTACTTCAAGGTCGGCGATGCGGACGCGTTGTACGCGTTCCATCAGGCCAACGGCGTGGAGATCGCGGTGCCGATCGACGACCGCGACTACGGCATCCGCGACTACTCGGTCCGCGACGCCGACGGCTACTCTCTGACCTTCGGCCAGCACATCTTCAACATGGGGCCGGAGGTCGAGATCGAGCGCGTCGACGTCCCGCTGCGGCTGGAGAAGCGGCTCGCCGCGCTGCTCGACGACCTGACGAAGCTGAAGCGCATGAGCCTGAGCAGTTGTGTGGAGGAGATCCTCCTCCACACCAACGACGGCGTCGAGCCGCACACGAAGAGCCAGGTCGCACGCATCCAGGAACTGAAGAAGAAACACGGCATCGACTACGACACCCACGCCAGCTACGGCTGGGTCGAACGAGACCGTTAAGTGTGGTTGGGGTCTGACCCCAACCACACTTTACGGCTTCAGGATGTCTTCGATGAGATCCAGCGCCCGCTGATCGCCTGTCTGCGTCAGCCAGAACATGGCGCGTTTGCGCACCGACGGGCTCTTGTGGGTCTTCACCAGCTTGACGAGGATCGGGACGGCGCGGTCTTTCGGGAGTTGGGAGATCGCGAACACCGCGTGCTGGCGGACGTCGTCGTCCGGGTCTTCGTCCACCGCGCGCTGCAGCTCGCCCGCGGCTTTCTCGCCGGCCTTCTGCCCGAGCCAGAAGAGCGCGTGCTTGCGAACGTCTTCCGAACGGTCGTTGCGCGCCAGGCGGATCAGCTCCGGCACGACGCGTGGGTGATCGTGCATGGCGATCACCGATAGGAACTTCCCGTCGCGATCCGCGTCACGGAGCTGCTCGAGCAGGAAGTCCAGGCTCTCGTCGTTCGTCGCCGTCACGAGCCGGTCGACTTTCACCGGGCAGGTTGGCTCCTTCATCCGCAGGTCGGTGATGCGCCGGCCGTCCATCTTCGCGACCACGATCACGGTCGTGTACTCGATGCGCGAGCGGTCACCGTAGTTACTGGTCCACGACTGGCCCTCGTCGCTGCAGCAGCAGATCGACACGCCTTCGGTCTTGATCTTCCAGGCCATCGACTTCGCGCCTTCCGCCACGGCCCTGTTTAGAGGATTGCTCTGCGCGCAGGCGGGGAGGGCGATCACAAGAGCGAGCATCGCGAGAACTTTGCGCATCGGATTACTCCTCGAGGATCTGCAGCATGTACGCGAGCGCTTCGTCGTCGTTCATGATCGACAGCTTCTGCAGCGCGGACTTGCGCAGCGTCTGGTTGGTCTCCTTCTTCGAGAGATCGATCAGCGCCCGCGCGTTGCTCTGAAGGAAGAACGCCTCGATGATGGCCTTCTTCGACTCCACGTCCGTGTCGCTCGCGGCGTACAGCGAGAGCAGCGTCGGACCGGTCTTCGCGCCGACGAGGCCCAGCTTGCGGATGGCCTCCCGGCGCAGTTCCGGATTCTTCTCGCTGCGCGCGAGGTCGCCGAGGCGCTCGCCGTCGTTACTGATGAAGAGGCCCGTGATGATCTGCTTCTTCACCTCGGCCGAGGTCTCGTTCGCGTACAGCGAGTGCAGCTCCGCGCGGGCGTTCATCACGCCCAGAAGGTGAATCGCTTCCTTGCGCAGCTCAGGATCGGGCTCCGATTTCGCCGCCGCGTGGACGCGGGTCTTGTCGCTCGCGATCATCAGCGCGCGCAGCACTTCCTTCTTCACCTCGCGCGAGCCCGACGCGTACAGGTCCGACAGCACGGCGCGGTTCTTCTCGCCGCCGTGGATGCCGATGTACTTCACGGCCATCTTCTGCAGATCGGGATTCGCTTTACCGCGGGCGATGTCCGCGATCAGCGTCTGCGCCCGTGGCGACGGCGACTGCGCCAGGATGAACAGCGCGCGCTCCTTGATCTTCTTGTCGGAGGTGCCGCGGACGATCTTCTCGAGCAGCGGATAGGCCTTCTCCGGATCGCTGTGCATCAACGAGTTGATGGCGATCATCTTCAGGTCTTCGTCCTTGATCCCCTCGGGTGCGACGCGCTCGCCGCGGCCCTGGCGCGTCTCCAGCTCGAGGGCCTTGGCGTCGTCGATCCACTTGCTCTTGGGGTAGCTCTTCTTCAGCCCCTCGATGGTCTGCATCGCCTCGGCCCGGCGCCCGGACTTGTTGAGCGCGTAGGCCATCCAGTACAGGCCGCCGTCGGCGCGGCTGCCGCCCAGCTCGGCGACCGACTTGAAGGCGCGGATGGCTTCCTCCCACTCCTGCTCGTCGATCGCGTCCGTGCCTTCGTCGTAGAGGTCGGACTCGCGGTCCTCGCTCTCTTCGGCTGCCCAGGTTGGAGCGCTGGCGAATGCGTCGGCGAAGGCGCGTCCGCCGCTGATCAGGAGAGTGGCCGCGACCGCCCAGGCCGCGAGTGCTTTGCGTAGATTCATGATGTCGTCCTTAGATGCTGGTTGGGGTGCCGGCGGTGCGCTTGACGTCCGCACGCACGACACGCAGTTTGAAAACGAGTCCCTTGGTCTCCACGCGCTTCTGCATGGCGCGGAGCTCTTCGGCGCTCACCTGCGTCGGCGAGTGAGCGATCTGCAGCAGTACCGGCTCGAGCTCGTCGAGGAGCGTGGCCACGTCCTCCTCGCCGCGATCGAGCGCGGTCCTCCGGTACAGTCGATTGCTGGCGAGCAGTTCCTCGGCGCGGTCCCGCTCGGTGGTGATGTCGGTCTTGCCGTCGGGCGTGAGGTTCGTCAGCTCGACGAGCACGCGCTCGGACTGGTCGAAGTGTTCGCCGACGACGACGAAGAGGATGCGGGTGGAGTCTCCAAGTCTCCGAGTCGACGAGTCGACGAGGGGAGTTGTCGGATTTGTCGTCGCGGTCACGACTCTCGTCGGCTCGACGACTTGTCGACTCGACGACTTCCACAGCACTCCCGCGAGAAACGCGACGATCACGGTAGCGGCCACGGCGAAGGACTTCACCCACGTGAACCGGTCACGCTTTTTTTCGCCGCGCAGTCTCCATTGCAGGCGGTCCCACACGCGCGCCTCGTAGTCGTCGCCGGGCTCCGGCACTGCGACGGGGGTCACCTGATCGAGGACGGCGGCGAGGCCGGCGAGCTCCGCGATGCACGTCTGGCACTGCGCGAGGTGCTCGCGGCGGTCGGCGCCCAGCTCGGGCTCGCCGTAATAGTGGAGGATGAATTCTTCCTGACTGAAATGGTGGCTCATACGAGTGATCCTGTGAATGGCTGCAACTGCTCCCGGAGCTTCTTGACCGCGCGGAAGACCGTGTTCTTGGTGGCGTTGATCTGCGTACCGAGAACCTGGCCGATCTCCTCGAGCGGCATCCCTTCGAAGTGGCGAAGCACGAATGCCGTCCGCTCGTTGCCGCTCAGGCGCTCCATGGCCGAGGCCACGGCCCGCTGCATCTCGATTCCGTGCACGATGCGGTCGGGTGTGGCTGCGGTGGAGGCGATGGCGGCGAGGTCCTCGTCGGCGCTGTGGCGCCCTTCGCGGCGCTTGCGGGAGTCGATGAGGTCGAGCGAACAGTTGATGGCGATGCGATGGATCCAGGTCGTGAAGCTGGCCCGCGCGTCGTAGCGGTCGACGGCGCGGTAGGCGCGGAGGAAAGTCTCCTGCACCACGTCATCGGCGTCCGCGGCGTTCGCGGTGATGCGGTAGGCGGCGCGGTAGATGGCCCGCGTGTGCCGTTCGACGAGGAGGCGGAAGGCCTCGTCGTCTCCACCGCGTACGCGTCCGACCAGCTCGTTATCCGTATCCATCCGACCTCGTTGGACTGAGACGTGGGAAAATGGTTAGCAACGCCGTCCCCAAACCCATGCGAACCGCTCGACTCCCGCTTCTCTTTCTCCTGATCCTCACGGCCCTGCCCGTCTTTTCTGCAACTTACATCGTTCCCGAGGACCGGGAGCTCGTTTCCGCGGCCCGGGCCATCGTGACCGGGTCCGTCCTCTCGACCCAGGTCCGGCGGGGTGCGCGCCTCGAGACCGTCACGGAAGTGGCGGTGGAGGAGTGGGTCAAAGGGTCCGGCGGACGGTCGGTCCAGGTCGTTCTCCCGGGCGGCCAGCTCGGCGACGAGCGCCTGACCGTGCCGGGCGTGCCGACATTCCGCTCGGGAGACCGCGTGCTCCTCTTCCTCACGCGCAACGGCCGCGGCGACTGGACCACGCTCTCCTTCGCCCTCGGCGCCTTCGTCGCGGACAGCCGCGGCGTGCTCGCGCGCGAGGAGATCTTCGGCTGGACGGAGGGCGGTGGACGCCACGTGGAGCGCGCACGGCTGGAGCGGCCGTTCGTCGACTACGTGCGCGCGGTCGTCCACGGCGAGGACGTGCAGGCGAGCTACTTCGCGCCGGCGGAAGTCGCGTCCTCGATGCTGCGCGTGCAGCCGGATGACGTCACGTACAACGCCAGTACCTACTCGTTCAACGTGCGCGACCTGCCGCTGCGGCGGAACGGCGCGGTCGGGGAATGGCGGACCAGCGGGCAGGCGGGGGACCTGGACATCGCGAAGGCGGCGGATGCCGGCGTCGCGGCCTGGACGGCGATCACTCCCACGTTTACCGACACGCGCGGCGCACCCGCGACGGGCGACCTGGACGGCGACGACGGCGAGTGGCGCATCATCGCCAACGATCCCCACGGCGAGATCCCGGACGTCTGCTGCTTCGGCATCATCGCCGGCGCGTTCCTCATCGACAACGGCACACACGTGTCCAACGGCCAGACGTTCCGCACGCTGACGCACGCGGACCTGCTGCTCAATGACGGGATCTCTTCGGCGAACTTCACGCAGGCGCAGCTCAACGACATCGTCACCCACGAGATCGGCCACTCCCTGGGGCTCCGCCACGCGGACCGCAACAGCGCGAACGACGCGGCGTGCCCGCCGGGCTCGAACTGCTGCCTGTACACGAACGACGGCGGCAACTGCGAGTCGGTGATGAACTCGCAGGGGAACCCGAAGATCTCCGGGCTGCACAAGTGGGATCGTGACGCGATCGCCTGTCTGTACGAGGGCAACTGCATCGCGGCGTGCGTGGCGCCGTCGTTTCTGGACACGCCGCAGAGTGCGCTGGTGCTCAAAGGTTCTCCCGTGATCCTGCGGACGCGCGTGCGGGCCACGCCGCCGCTGCACGTGCAGTGGTTCGCCGGCGCGAAAGGGGATACGTCAACGCTGGTCGAGACGAACGAGTGGGGCGTGCAGGTGGTCCCCACGGCGACGACGAACTACTGGGTGCGGGTGACGGACGCCTGCGGCCAGCTCGACAGCGACGCCGTGGAGGTCACGGTGCTCCGCTGCCCGAAAGTGAAGATCACCAGCGTGAGCGCGACCATCGTCGCGCCGGGCAAAGTGCGCCTGCGCGTGCTGGCCGGCGGAGCCGACCGCTACCGCTGGTTCCGCGCAAATGCGCCGGGACTGCCCGGCTCGCAGGTCGGCCTCTTCGACGACATCACCATCTCGTACTCACCCGGCCACACGTTCTGGGTGCGCGCCGCGAATGGGTGCGGAGAGCTCGCGCTCAGCGAGCTGCTAACGCCGTCGCCGGATGCGCCGGTCGCGCGGCGTCGCCGCTCCCGGCACTGATCACTTCTTCGGGTACTGGGCGTTGTGCTTCGCCAGCGTCTCGTCGCTCTCGAAGTAGAACACGCGACCGTCTTCCTGCGCGGCGATCACGGCCTTGGCTTTGTCGACCTGCTTGCCGGTGACGGGGTCGACGGCGGCGCGCTTCTCGGCGTTGTCGGCGAGAGCTTTCTTGCACATCTCGCAGCAGCCGTAATACGTCTTCCCGTCGACTTCCACCGGGATCTGGTCCTTGCCCATGGCCTGCTCGTTCACCATGCAGACGGTCTTGGGCTCCACCTTCTTGAGGAGGCCGAAGGGGCGGACTCCTTCACTGCCCGCGAATGCCGCGAGCGCAACGAACAACGACACGAACAACGCGATTTTCCTGGTCATGGACGGCATTTTAACGGATACGCGTGTCCGTCGCGACCCAGTTGACCTCCCAGGACCTCCCGCCGTCGGCTGAGAACGCCTGCTCGAAGCGGTATGTATCCGTTTCGACACGGGTGATGACGAACCGCACGAAGATCGCGCGGCCGTTGAGGGTGTCCTGGGAGTAGAACTCCCCGCGCCCGTCCTTGTCGAACTCGCCGATGGTGGGCACGTTCAGGGCGCCGTCGCGGGCGTTGACGAAATGGAGGCTCCATTGCTGCGTTTCCGGGTTGTACAACCGCAGGCTCAGCCCCTGGAACCCCTCCGCCGTGAGCTCCACGAGGTTCGCGCGCCCGTCCCACACCTTGCGCACGACGGTCGTTCCGTTCATCTCCACCCACGCCGTCGAGCCGGTCAGCGGCTTTGCCAGGCGCCGCACGTGCGTCTTCCAGGTGCCGATCTCCCAGTCGAAGTCGCGCTGGCCGTCGCGGGCGAACAGCGGCAGTGCCAGCAGCAGGAGCACGAGGAGCCGCTTCACGCCCCACCTCCGAACGTGACGAACCCCGGCCCGGTCTCGGTGAGGTGGACGTCGTAGCTCTCCAGCATCGGCATCGCGATGGCCTCCAGTTCGTTCTTCCACAGCTCGCCCTCGTAGAACGCAGCCTTCATCTCGTCCCGCGCTTCAAGCGAGGGAAAACCGCGCAGCCAGACGAACGCGTTCGGGTTCTCGAGGTCGACGAGCGGGCCGAAGACCGCCATCCCGTGCGCCTGCAGCGCGGGGACCGAGCGCGTCCGGAAAAATTCGAGGAACTCCTCGCGACGGCCCGGCTTGATCCTGTATCTGCGAACTTCTACGATCATCTCCGCAGTTTGGACCCGAAGATGAGCACCCGCCAGAAGGCACCTGCAGGTAACCGTGCGAACCCCGTGAGTGGTTGTCCGCTGACCGCGGCCTTCGCCGCCATCGGCGGCAAGTGGAAGCTGATCATCATCTACTGGCTCGCCGAGTCCCCGCGGCACTTCGCCGCGCTGCGTCGGCTGATGGACGGCATCTCCCAGAAGGTACTGACCGAGCAACTGCGCGAGCTGATCGCCGACGGGATCGTCGAGCGCGACGCCAAAGGCACCGTCCCCGCGCCGGTGGTGTACTCGCTGACGGAGTACGGGCGTTCGCTCATGCCGCTCATCGAGAGCGTCCGCACGTGGGGACGGGGGCACCTCGAGCGGTTGGAGCCGCCGACGTCAGAGCCCTCTCGATAATCGCGAGTCCCTACGATCTCGCGGCGAAGCCTCTGTGGTCTCTGTGTCTCTGTGGTGAACCGTTCCCCCTTTCCCCCGGAGAGACCGTTCACCACAGAGACACAGAGACCACAGAGGCTTCGCCGCGAAAAACTTGGCTCATGCGAAGGATCACATTGCCTCCGCGATCCGCTTGCGCATCGCCTCGTCTGGCATCGGGCCCTTGCCCGCGCTCATGTTCTGCCGGAGATGCTCCACCTTCGACGTCGCCGGGATCGTGCACGTGACCGCGGGGTGGGAGATCACGAACTTGAGGAACAGCTCCGCCCAGCTCGTGGCGCCGAGCTCTTTGGCGAATGCCGGGAGCGGTTTGTTGCGTGTCTCGCGAAACAGCGAGCCGGCGCCGAAGGGACGGTTGATGAGGACGCGCACGCCGCGCTCCTGCGCGAGCGGGAGCAGGCGCTTCTCTGCTTCGCGCTCGGCCAGCGAGTAGTTGACCTGCAGGAAGTCGATGCCGCCTCGGCGGATATAGGCAGCGAGGTCGAGGTACGCGGACGACGTGTAGTGCGTGATGCCGATGGACTGGATCCGCCCCTCGGCCTTCCAGCGCCGCAGGGTCTCGAGGTGGGTGTCGGCGTCGAGGAGGTTATGGACCTGCATCAGGTCGACCTTACCGCGCAGCTTGCGCTCGGAGTCCTCCATCTGCCGGATGCCCGCGTCGCGGCCGGAGGTCCACACCTTCGTCGCCATGAACAGTTTGTTGCGGATGCCGAGGGAGGTGGCGAGGTCGCCGACGACGGTTTCGGAGCGGCCGTACATCGGGGACGAGTCGATGACCTGCCCGCCGAGCTGGGCGAACGTCGAGAGGACCGCGGCGAGCGGCTTGGGATCGGAGACGTCGAAGGTCTGCCAGGTGCCGAGGCCGATGGGGTATGTAGGGCGTGGCTTCAGCCCGCCCGCCCCCGGGGGAGGCGGGCTGAAGCCACGCCCTACATTGGCGCCAACCGCCAACATCCCGATCAGCTCACGTCTGTCGATCATGCTTCTTCCCCAGCGTCCAGCCGTTGGCCGCCCAACCGGCGGCGACACCGACGCCGAGCGCGCCGATGGTCGCGATGCCCGCGCCGGCGGCGTGCAGTGCGCCGATGAGCCAGGCGACGAGGGCGTCGTTGCCGCGGTACACGAACGTATCGATGAAGTTCTTCGCCTTGAACCGCTCCTCGGGCTCGACGACGGTGTAGATGACTTCGCGTCCGGGTCTCGTGAAGGCGTGCTCGCCCGCGCGGTGGACGACGTACAGGATGGCGACGACGAGGAGGCTGGGACTGAAGGCGAGGACGCCGAGGCCGGTGCCGATGAGCAGCGGCGCGGCGATGAGCGCGATGCGGACGCCGAGCCGGGTGAGGACCTGCCGGGTGACGGCGAGCTGCAGGAAGACCGTGATGATGTTGTTGATCAGGTCGAGCCTCGCGAAGTAGGCCGTGCGCTCGCCGGAGCCGCTGATGGTCTGTTTCACGATGTCGGTCTGTTCGAAGTAGATGATGGTCGAGACCGTGGTGTAGCAGATGACGATCAGCGCGATGCGCAGCAGCGTCGGCGACTTCAGCGTCCGGGTGATGCCGGCGAACAGGTTGCCGCCGATCTTCTGCTGGGGCGGCGCGTCTTTGCGGCGCGGGATGAGCAGGGTCAGCACGGCCGCGAGTCCGAGCAGCGCGGCGGAGATCGGGAGGAGATTCATCGGACCGACGCGCGGCGCGAGGAACGCCGTGATCGTGGGGCCGGCGATCGCGCCCGTGGTGCCGCCGACGGCGATGATCCCGTAGAACTTCCGCGCCTCGGATTCGTCGTACGAGTCGGCCATCAGGCTCCAGAAGACGGAGATGATGAAGAGGTTCAGGACGGAAATGCCGACGAAGAGGCCGACGCCCCACGCGACGATGTTCGCGCTCTGCAGGCCGCCGTAGGTCGCGAGCAGCAGCACGCTGCAGATGGCGTACGTCGAAGCGGCGATGGCGCGGCGCGGCACGCGCGCGACGATCCAGCCGAACAGCGGGACGAGCAGCAGCGTGGCGGCGAAGGTGGCGGTGAACAGCCACGGGAGGTTCTCGATGCCGGCGCGCACGCTGATCTCCTCGCGAACGGGACGCAGGACGAAGTAGCCGCAGAGGACGGAGAAGAAGGTGACGCAGGTCAGTGCGATTCGCATCGGTCGATGCGCACCTTAGCGCGGATTCGGGCACCGTTTCGTGGCCGATGTAAAGCTCGTGCAACCTTGCGGTGACGAGGCCAACTTTCCCGCGCGCGCAGCGTATGTTCCCCCAGGCCTGACATGCTGGATATGAAATCGCGCTGCGAACGCTGCGACACAATCATCCGTGAGGAGGACGTCGCGTACATCTGCAGTTACGAGTGCACGTTTTGCGCAACGTGTACGAAGTGGTTCCAGGGACGATGTCCGAACTGTGTGGAGGAGCTGGCGCGCCGCCCGCGGCGCGGCGTGGAGCTCAGCCCCACGGGTTAAGTGTGGGTGGGGTCTGACCCCAACCACACTTAACCCGACTCGCTCTTCAGCTCCCCGCACACCGCCATGGCGGTGTCGTAGGGGTTCCCCACCTGTCCCTTCGGCTGGAGCCACGACTTCTTCACCATCGGGCAGTAGTACACCGCCGGGCGCGTGCCTTTCGCGGCGTTGCGGACCTTGATCATCTCGTCCGAGAGCGGACCGAAGGTGCGGCGGGCGCCGGCGAGGTCGCGGGACTTCGCCACGGCTTGTGCGAGCTCCGTGACGGTGGCGTTCTTCGCCGCCTTCGCGTCAATGGCGAGCGCGGCCGCGTGTTTCTGCGCGCCCGCGAGATCGCTCTTGAGCAGGCTCTGCCGGACGGCTTCGTACTTTCCGAACAGCGCGGGATTCGCGAGGAGAGGGAACGTCAGTGCGAGTACGGCGAACAGCTTCTTCATGCTTTCAGTCCTGAGATCCGGAGCCGGCCCTGCTTCAGGTCGCGTTGTTTGACGATCAGGAAAATGATCGGCGTCACGAGGAGAACATGGACGGTCGACGTGACCATCCCGCCGATGAGCGGAACCGCGATCGGCTTCATCACGTCCGACCCCGTCCCGGTCGCCCACAGCAGGGGCAGCAGGCCGATGACGGTCGTGGCGACGGTCATGATCTTCGGCCGGACCCGCAGGAGCGCGCCTTCGACGGTCGCGTCGAAGACATCCTTCGCCGTGACGTCGCCGCGCTCCAACCGCCGGTCGAGCGCTTCGTGGAGGTACAGCACCATCACCACGCCCGTCTGCACGGCGACGCCGTACAGCGCGATGAACCCGACCCACACGGCCACCGACCAGTTGAACTGGTACATCCACATCAGATACACGCCGCCGATCAGCGCAAACGGCACCGACAGCATCACCAGCGCCGCCTCGGTCATGCTGTGGAACGTGAAGTAGAGGATCACGAAGATGATGACCAGCACGAGCGGCACGACGATCTGCAGCCGCTTGCGGGCGTGGATCTGGTTCTCGTACTGCCCCGAGAACTGGAGCGAGTAACCGGCCGGAAGCTTCAGCTGCGCGTCGAGCGCGTCGCGGGCTTCGTTCACGAACGAGCCCATGTCCCGGCCGCGCACGTTGAGCTGTACCAGCGCGCGGATCTGCCCATTCTCCGAGTTGATCATGGCCGGACCGGGACTGGCCGTGATCTTCGCGAGCTGGCCGAGGGGAAGCTGGAGGGAGGGGGGGACGGTGATGAGCATGTTCTCCAGCGACGCCACGTTGTCGCGATAGTCGGGCAGGTAGCGCACCTGTACGGGATACCGCGCACGTCCCTCGACGGTCGTCGTCACGTTCATGCCGCCGATCGCCGTCTCGATCGCGTCGAGCACGACGCCCACGGGGATGCCGTAGCGCGCGATCGCGTCACGGTCGACTTCGATGTTGATGTACTGCCCGCCCGAGATGCGCTCGGTGTACAGGTCCGCCGCGCCGTCGATCTTCTTCAGGATCCCCTCGGTCTGCAGGCCGAGGCGCTCCAGCGTGGCGAGGTCAGGCCCGTAGATCTTGATGCCGAGCTGCGTGCGCACGCCCGTGTTGAGCATGTCGATGCGGTTGATGATCGGCTGCGTCCAGCCGTTCGTGACGCCGGCGATCTTCAGTTGCGCGTCGAGCTCCTGGATGATCTTGTCCTTCGTCATCCCGGCAGGCCATTCCGATTTCGGTTTTAGCTCCACGATCGTCTCGAACATCGAGATCGGCGCGGGATCGGTGGCGGTCTCCGCGCGCCCGACTTTGCCGAGGACGTACTTCACGGTCGGGTGTTTCGCGAGGATCGCGTCCTGCACCTGGATGATCCGCCGCGCTTCGGTGATGTTGATTGCCGGCAGGGTCACAGGCATGTACAGCAGCGAGCCTTCGTCGAGCGGCGGCATGAACTCGCTGCCGAGGGAGAGCATCAGCGGGATGGCGATGACGAGCGCGATGACGTTGAGGATCAGCATCGTCTTGCCGTACTGCAGCGACCAGCGCAGGAACGGCTCGTAGACGCGCGTGAAGAAGCGGCTGACCGGATTCTTGTGCTCCGGCCGCATGCGCCCCTTCATGAAGAAGGTCATGAGCACGGGCACGAGCGTCACCGCCAGCACGGACGCCCCGACCATCGCGAACGTCTTCGTGTACGCGAGCGGCTTGAACATCTTCCCCTCGCGCCCGTCGAGCAGGAAGACGGGCATGAACGACGCGATCATCACCAGCAGCGAGCCGAAGATCGCCGGACCGACCTGTTGCGCGGATTCGATGATGATCTCGACGCGGCGCGTGGCGGCGTCCGCCTCCTCCGACAATCTCCGGTACGCGTTCTCCACCATCACGATCGACGCGTCCACGATCTCGCCGATCGCCAGCGCGACGCCGCCGAGGGACATGATGTTGGAGGTGATGCCGAAGTACTTCATCAGGATGAAGCTGATCAGCGCGGACAGCGGCAGGCCGGCGAGCACCGTCACGACCGACCCGCCGTGCAGGAGGAACACGATCACGACGAGCGAGACGATGATCGCCTCCTCGGTGAGCGCTTCCTTGAGCGTGTCGACGGCGCGCTCGATGAGCTCCGAGCGGTCGTACGAGGTGCGGACCGTGACGCCTTCCGGCAGCCCCCGCTGCAGCTCCGCGAGGCGCGCCTTCACGCGGTCGATGACCGCCTTGGCGTTCTCGCCGTAGCGCGCGACGATGATGCCGCCGACGACTTCGCCGTTGCCGTTCTCTTCCAGCAGGCCGCGGCGGATGTCGCTCGACAGCTGCACCGTTCCGATGGACGAGAGATAGATCGGCGTCCCGCCCGGCGCGTCGACGACGATGTTCTCGAGGTCCGACACGCGCTTGATGTACCCGATCCCGCGGACGATGTACTCGGTCTGCCCGACCTGGATGAGCCGCCCGCCGACGTCGTTGTTCGAGCGGCGCACGGCCTCGATCACCGTGTCCAGCGACACGTTGCGCGCGGCCATCTTGATGGGGTCGAGGTTGACCTGGTACTGCTTGACGAACCCGCCCACGCTCGCCACCTCGGCCACGCCATCGACGGACTGCAGCCCGAGCTTGAGATACCAGTCCTGGATCGAGCGGAGCTCGCCGAGGTCGTGGTTCTTCGACTGGAGCGTGTACCAGAAGACATGCCCCACGCCCGTTCCCTCGGGGCCCAGGCGCGGCGTGACTCCCGCGGGCAGCAGGCCGCTGACGTAGTTGAGCCGCTCCAGCACGCGCGTACGCGCCCAGTAGATGTCGACGTCGTCGTCGAAGATCACGTAGACCAGCGAGAACCCGAACATCGACTGCGCGCGCACGGTCTTCAGGTTCGGCAGCCCCTGCAGATTGGACGCGAGCGGATACGTGACCTGATCCTCGACCAGCTGCGGCGACCGCCCCGGCCAGTCGACGTAGACGATGACCTGGTTGTCCGAGACGTCCGGAATGGCGTCGAGCGGCGTGCGCAGCGTCGCCCACACGCCCACGCCGATGACGATGGCGTAGAGCAGCAGCACGATGAAACGGTTTTCGGCGGAGAGGGCGATGAGTTTCTTGATCATGGGTCGTCCTCGCGGGACGAGTCTCAAAGCCTCAAAGTCTCAAAGTCTCAAAGGAGCGCGCTTCCGGCCATCTTTGAGACTTTGCGACTTTGCGACTTTGCGACTCCGTCAGTGCGTATGGCCTCCCCTCAACTGCGCCTCGCTGTCGAGCAAAAACCCGCCTTCGACGACCACGTTCTCCCCCTCCCGGAGCCCCGAGGCGATCACGATCGCGTCGCCGTGGCGGCCGCCGGTGGTGATCTCGCGTGGCTCGTACGTGCCCGGCTGCATCTCCACCCAGACGAACTGCTTCTGACCGCGGTCCACCACCGCGCTCGCCGGCACCA
Source organism: uncultured Acidobacteriota bacterium (assembly GCA_963821585.1). GTDB lineage: Bacteria > Acidobacteriota > Thermoanaerobaculia > Gp7-AA8 > Gp7-AA8 > QHVT01. The sequence goes on along the minus strand of CAWGEI010000004.1, from coordinate 386,954 downwards.
TGATGTGCGGCGGCGCGGGGGCGCCGAGGATGCGGGCGTTGGCGTACATGTCGGGCTTGAGCAGCAGGCCGGGGTTCGCGAGCTCGATGCGCACCTTAGCCGTGCGCGTTGCGCCGGCGAGGACGGGGACGATGAACGACACCTTCCCTTCGAACGTCCGGCCCGGGATCGCGGGCACCGTGATCTCCACGCGGTCGCCGAGGCTCACGCTCGAGAGCTGCTGCTCGTACACGTCTGCCTCCACCCACACGACCGACAGGTCCGCGATTTCCAGCAGCGGTTGCCCCTGCGCGACGTACTGCTGCACCATCGCGAGCTTCTGCGTCACGACGCCGGAGACGGTCGAGATGATGTTCGTCGCGAAGATCGGCTTGCGCGTCTGCTCGAGCTGCGCGATCTGCGCGGCGGTCATGCCGAACAGGTTGAGGCGCCGGCGCGTTGACTCGACCAGGTCCTGCGACGCGCTGTGGGCGCCGCCGAAGCCCGCGCGGTGCATGCGCTCGCGGTTCTCGAGCGCGAGCAGGTACTCCTGCTGCGTGGAGAAGAGCTCGGGCGAGTAGATCGTCGCGACCGACTCGCCGCGGCGGACGGAATCGCCGGTGAAATTGACGTACAGGCGCTCGATGCGGCCGGCCGTGTACGCCGTGACCTGCGCGCGGCGGCGCTCGTCGAAGGTGACCCGCCCCGTGGTCACGAGCTCGCCCGTGTGCGTGTCGAGCGCGACGCGGACGGACTTCACGTTCGCCGTCACGCGCTGCTCAGGTGAGAGCGATACCGCGCTGATGTCCGCGGCGGCGGTCGACGTCGATACCGTGGCGTCGCGCTTCACGAGCTTCATCCCGCAGATCGGACAGCTTCCCGGCTTGTCCGAGGCGATGCTCGGGTGCATCGGGCAGGTGTAGACGTCCGCGGCGGCCTGCTCGACATGGGTTGTGGTCGTCGCATGCTGCTCGCGGTCCTTGCCGCAGCCGAGCGGCAGGACGCTGATGACGATCAGAAGAACAGCGATTCGTTTCATGCTCCACCTCGCGCGCCCTTGCGCAGCGCCTCGTACGTCACCACCGCCTGCGCGTGCTCCGCGAGGAAGTCGTAGTACTGCATGCGCAGGCGCAGGTAGTCGGTCTCGGTGGTGAGGATCGCGTCGAACGGGGCGTTGCCGGTCTGGTAGGCCGCCAGCGTCGACTCGAACGCGAGCTGTGCCTGCGGCACGAGCACCTCGTGATGGAACTTCATCTGGTTCGTCGCCTCCTCGTGCGCGACGACCGCCGCAACCATCGCCGTGGTGAGCTCGCGCCGCAGCTCGTCGATGCGGTACTGCGCGGCGTCGCGGCGCAGGATGGCCTCGCGGATGCGTGGCTCGACGAGCTGCTTCGTGCGCAGCGGGAGCTCGATACGCGCGACGACGCTGAACATGTCGCGCTGCGTCGTGCGGTAGCCGTACTGCGCTTCCAGCTCGAGGTCGGGCCACAGGTCGAGCTTCGCCAGGTGGATCTCTTCCTCCGCCCGCGCCACCTCGGTCTCCAGCGCCACGATTGCCGGATGGTCGGCCGGCGGCGTGGCGGTCGTGTCGATCGCGAGGTCCTCCGTGTCTTCCGGCATCGCCACGCGCGGGACCGTCGTCTCGGTCGGGATTCCGAGGAGGGAGAGGAGGCGGGTGGCGGCGGCGCGGCGGGTGCCGCGCAGGCGGAGGATCTCGTGATCGAGGTCGCTGCCCTGCAACTGCGCGCGGATGACGTCGGCCTGCATGCCCGTGCCGACCTCGTAGCGGACGCGCGCCGCGGCGACGACGGCGTCGATCATCTCCCGTACCTGAGACGTGGCGGTGAGCTGCGCGTCCGCCGCTGCCAAGTCGTACCACGCCAGCAGCACGTCCCGCTCGATCTCCGCGCGCGCGGAGTCGATCTGCTTCTCCAGCGCCAGCGCTTCGAGCTCGGCGGCGTCGCGGCGCGCGTTGCGTTTGTCGGGACGGACCAGCGTCTGAGAGATGCCGACCATGTGCATGGTCATCATCTCGTCGTTGCGGAGGTCGACCTGTTTGTTCTGCACGCCGGCCATGAGCATGGGGTTCGGCAGCGAGCTCGCCGGGGCGATGCGCTCGCGCGCCGCCGCCACCTCGGCGCGCATGCGCGTCAGCGTGGGATGGGTCTCCAGCGCGGCGTCGACGACGGCGCGGGGGGCATTGAAGTCGAGTGCCGCCGCCGGAAGGGCGGCGAGCAACAGCAATAGCAAACGTTTCATCGGAATCCTCGTGCGTACTCGTGCTGCTGAGTGCAGTGCGAGCGGAGGATCAGATCAGAAACTGTGCGTTGAGGAGGAAAAGCGGGGGATCGGGCTCGTGATGGGCGGAAGACGCGATGACGTGCGTGACGGGAACCCGTGCGGGAACCAGATTCGACGTGTCGGGCAGCGCGAACACCGCGACCGGCGCAGCCGCGACCAGACCGGCGGACATCGCCGGAAGGATCCGCACCGCTTCGCGCGGCGCGATCGTGGACTCGTCACAACACGGCATCGGCGCATAGACCGACGTCCCGGCTTCCTTCGCGCAGCAGTCTTCGGCCGCACACGCCGGAAGGACCCCCGCGGCGAGCACGAGGATCGCCAGGAGGAGCACGGTCGCGGTCTTGACGGGTGCGCTCACAGATACAGGAACCTATCGTCGCCGATTTTAATTCGGGGGGCGTGATTTCCGTCACTGTGCTACCAGGGTGGTACCATTTTAGGCATCAGTAACGCCGGGGGGGCCTCGATGGTTTATCAGGTTGGACATCTCGTATGGATTCCCTGTGAGGTGAAGCCTGGTCCGTTCTCAGACGAACGCATCGCGAGGGTCCATTCCGATCACGCTGATTGGGTCGGGTTTGTTCCGGTTCAGTCGCTACGAGAGCCGGTATCGGAGGGGGCGACCTACGTTCGTGCGATCATCACCGAACTGTCCGACGGGCGATTCGTCGCGAAGATCGCGGGCGAGCCGGTCGCTTCATCGACGTTCGAAGACACTCTAAGCCGGGTAGAGCCGATTGCTGCTCTCCAAGCCTGACATCCTCACTTACCTCCATGAGGGTAAGCTTCGATTCGATCCTCCTGTGCCTGAGGCTCGGGTTGCGCAGGTATCGGTCGACCTGAAGCTCGGCCGCAAATTCACGACGTTCAAGGAGCCGCCGGGCTACTTGCCATGCATCAACGTCGACAAGTCTCTCTGGGAGTCGGCGGATCTCTGGAACCACTTCGAGCAAGACACCTTTCGTCTGGAACCGCGCGGCTTTGTGCTGGCACAGACGCTGGAGCGTGTCTACATTCCTCCCGATCTCGTCGGTTTTGTCGAGGGGCGGAGCTCGTGGGCTCGGATCGGCGTCACCATTCACGTGACGGCTCCCAAAATCGACCCTGGTTTCAATGCCACGATCACACTCGAAATGGCGAACTTCGGCAAAGTGCCGATCGAATTGCGTGCCGGCATCGACGAGCCCGCGCAACTGATGTTCTTCCGGTTGTCAACGCCCGTCCCGGCTGCGGATCTGTACGGCACGAGTGCCGGTGATACTTTTCAAGGCCAGACAGATCCGATACCGCGTCGGCGCTCATAGGGGTGTAAGTTCTGCGGATGTTCGTCATCGTCTGGCGTTTCACCACCGGCGACCCCGCAGCCTTCGAAGAGCACTACGGCCCGGACGGCACGTGGGCGCAGTTGTTCCGCCGCAGCGGGGACTACATCCGCACCGATCTACTGACGGGCCCGGACGCGTACCTGACGCTGGACTGGTGGACGTCCCTCGACGCGTACAACGCCTTCCGCGAGCAGTACGCCGACGAGTACGCGAAGGTCGACGCCGCGTGCGAGGCGGTGACGACCTTCGAGGAGAAGTTGGGGGAGTTCCGCTACAGCCCGCGGACCTGAACGGCGGCAAGGAGGAGGCCGAAGCCGATGATCCAGGCCCAGGTCGCGTAGTTGCCGGGGATGGCGACCATTCCGAAATGGGCCAGCAGAGCTACGAGATAGAGAACGAGACAGATGATCCAGGTGATCTGTTTGGGAGCTTTCCCTGCGGCTCGTGCCATGAACGCCTCCTGACTGCGGCCGTGACTCTACTCCATAGCAGGGCACGCTGGTTGCTTCTTCGATCGCATGGGCATTCTGCTTTGGATCATCGTCGGACTCGTTGCGGGCGTTCTCGCCTCGATCGTCATGGGCGGCACGGGCTACGGCATCATCGGGGACATCATCATCGGAATCGTCGGCGCCTTCGTGGGAGGCTGGTTGTTCAGCAAGCTGGGCGTGTCGACGCCGTTTGCGGGCCTGCCCGGAACGATCTTCGTCGCTTTCATCGGATCGATCGTGCTGCTTTTCGTGCTCCGGCTTCTGCGCGGCGGCACTGCTCGCGCGCGCTAGTTTCGTGTCACGCTTGAACCCCGGGGTGCGCACCGTGACACGAAACTAGTCGCGCTTCGTCTTGTTGCCAGGGCCTGCAGCCAATGTTTTCGCAGCGATGTGTCGAGGCAACCGCGCGCCCTGCCGGCGCCAGAGGATTCTGCCTCGCGGCAAAGGAACTTCGCGGAAGAAGGCGTCGAGAAATCCGGGCGGATCCGTCGTGGCGGGGATTTCGAGTTTCAGCTGTTTCGATAACTCGCCCCAATAAAGAACGAAATATTCGCCTTGCTCGAGTCGAATCAAGTCTGCAGCGTAAGCCGTCCGCCACTCCAATGGGGTGCCGGGCGACCGCGCCGGCCCGGACACGCCGGCCTGGGGGCCAGCGGAACGGCCGGCGGGGTCGCCGGCACCAGCAGGGGGGCTTCGGGATCGGACGGGTTCTCTATCTACTGCTTCTCCTCCAACTGCTCCAACCGCGCCTGCAGGTCTTCGATCGTCTTCTGCTGCTCCTGGATGACCTTCGTCAGCACGGCGGCGATGTCCATCGACGAGAGTCCCTTGCGGTCGGTGGTGGCCACGAGCGCGGGCACGTCTTCGGCGATGAAGCCGACCTGGGTGTCGGCGGGATTGGCCTTGTAGGCGTAGGTCACGGGCTCGAGGGACTTGAGGGCGTCGAGCGCAGTGGCGGCGTCGAGACCGTGGATGTCCTGCTTCACGGCGCGGCTGGAGGCGTTGGTCCAGTTGCCGGCCTCGAGGCGCGCGCCGCTGCTGTGGTGGACCGGATAGAGGGGCGTCACGACGCCGAGGCCGATGTTGCCGCTGGTGGATTCGATCACGAGCGAGTAGTAGGGCGCGGACTGTTTGATGATGAACGGGTTCTGCTCGTGGTTGACGTCGCGGACGTAGAAGTTGTTGTTGTTCGCGACGATGTCCCACGCCTGGAACGGTGAGGCGCTCTGCTCCATGCGGATGATGCTCGAGACGGGGTTGGCGATGGTCAGGTCCCGGGCGGGAGTGGAGGTGCGGATGCCGACGCGGCCGTTGCTGTCGACGTAGAGCGTGTTGGTCGGCGTGCCGCCCTCGATCAGGAACGGAACGGTGGCGGCGGTGAGGTCTTCGACGAAGAGTTTGTTGGCACCGCCGCTGGTGGTGTCGTTGGCGCTGATCTGCCAGTCGGTGGTGGCGAAGGGAGCCACCGACGTGTCTTCGAACTTGATGCGGGTGTTGTTCTCCTTCATCTTGATCGAGGCGAAGCCGTAACTTTCAGCGTTCGTACAGTCGCTGCCGGCACAGACGCCGCCGGCGGCGGAGACGTCGTCGGCGAAGAACGTCTCGCTGGCGGGGCGGAGGGGCCGTGCGCCGGCGCGCAGGGTCTCCGGAAGGTCCGGCGAGACGATCACTCCGTTGGCGACGGTGAACGATCCGGACTGGACGTCCGTCCCGCCGCGCAGCTCCCACGTGTACGTGCCGTCGGCCAGGCCCTCCGCGCGCAGGACCGGGTCGCTGCCGGGGGAAAAGGTCTCCGTGAGCACTTCGCCGTCGGGCCGTTGCACCGAGAGCACGCGCGACGACTCGGCCGCCAGTGCCAGGATCGGGAGCAGAACTGCGATGACGAGGGAGAGCGAGAACCGGAAATTTGAACGCATCGATGCCTCCTCGGGGATCGAGAGAGAGAGTTGATGATCGCGGAGCATCGCCTGATGCCCGTACTGAGGAAGTTGCCTGCGAGGGGCGGGATTATAGGGGCGGGGATCGCGGCGCAGCGTGAAGCGCGTCACACTCCCTACGTTGCTTCGAGCTCGGCGATCGCGCCTTTGAAGGCGGGCGACAACCAGAGGTACGGCCCGACGGCGGTCATCCCCACGCTCTTGAACAGCCCGCGGTAGTACGCGGCCGGCCGGCGGAGGAAGTGGTCGAGGTCTCCGATGATGTCGTCTTCTTTGGTGAGCACTTCGAAGTAGGCGACGCCGTCCGTGGCCTCGGCAATCGCGCGCACGCCGGTGCGGAGGTCGTCGTTGGGGATGTAGTGCATCACGTCGGAGCAGATGACGAGGTCGTAGACGTCGAGGTCGAGCGTGGGCAGGTCCCCGAAGGACGCCTGATGGATGTTGCGCTCTTTGCCGAAGCGGCGGACGGCGTACTCGGAGGAGTCGAGCCCGAGGTACTGGACGCGGGGGCGCAGGGCGCGGAGGTGCGGGAACCACGCGCCTTCGCCGCAGCCGACGTCGAGGACGGTGCGGATCTGGCGCCGGATGAAGTACTCCGCGGAGGCGACGGCGATCTGGACTTTCCGCCGCACCTCGGCGTGGGTATTCACGCGCGTGGTGCGGTTGCGGTACCAGCGGTCAAAGTACGCGCGATCGTAGGTCTTGGTCATGTTCGTTCGCGCGGGGCACGCCGATTCCCCATCGCCGCAGCCGGGCCACCAGGCGCGGCATCTTGCGCTCGATCTTGTCGCATGACTTGATGGCGAACTTACTCTGCGGGAACAGCACGAGCGCGGCGAGGAGGAAGAACACCCAGCCCTGCATGATCGGCAGCAGCGAGCCGATCACGCCGAGGATGGCGAAGACGATGCCGAGGGTGATGCGGAGAATGAGGATCATTGGCTGGGGGAGTTTAGCGGACGCGCGCCCTCGGCCGCGAAGAGCTTCGGTGACGAAGATGGCGAGGATGGCCACGATCGACAGCGCGAGCAGCGCGTACTCGAGCGCGATCATCAGCGCGTTCTGGGGCGGAACTCGCCGGCATCGAGGTATTCCTCCGGGATCGTCTGGAAGTCGGTGACGCCGTACTTCGCGGCGAGCTCCTCGTCGGACATGCCGTCGGCGAGGACCAGTCCTTCGACCTCGCCGCTGCGGCCTTCGAGCTCCCAGCCGGTCCAGATCTCCGCGTCGCTGTACGGCCGGAGCGAGATCTTCTGAAGGTAACGCGCCATGTGGCAACGATTGTATCGGACTTACGTTGCGCGGCCTTTGCGGCGCTGGTCGGGGTACGCGGCGAGGAAGTCGCGGAGGGCCTGCATGGCCTCGAGGACGCCTTCGGGAACGGCCTTGAGCCGCAGCCAGTAGCAGCCGGGATCGAGGAGGCTGCGGAGCACCTCCATGAACTGGTTCAGCGAAAGGTAGGTGGTCTGGTAGACCTTGCCCTTCACGCTCTCCTGCCGCGCGCGCTGGATCTTCGCGATGATGCGGGCGGCGACGTAGTACGGCGTCTGCAGCGCGTCGAACTCCTCCTGCGACATGCGCGGGCCTTTGGTCAGGTGCTGGCGGTTGAGGGTGGCCTGGAGGAAGTCGAGGATCACGACGGTTGCAGTCTTCGGAATCCCGCCGCAGCGGCCGGTCTCGATGGTCGCGTCGAGGAACGCCACGAGCGTCTTGACCTGCTCGCTGTCCGGGTAGACGAGCTCCCGGAGGCCGTAGCGCTTGGCGATGGCGCGCTCGTCGAGTTGGATGGGGTCATCGGACATGGGGTCGCTTCACAATAGCACGCTAGAATCGGAGCAAATGCATACCGCAGAGCTGCTCGCGATGGTGCCGCTGTTCCAGCTGCTGAGCGACGACGATCGGGCGGACCTCGAGGGTGTTCTGGAGCGCCGGGCGTTCGCGCGCGACGAGAAGATCTTCTCCCTCGGCGAGCCGGGCGATTCGCTGTACATCGTCGGGACGGGGAGCGTGGAGCTGTACGTCAAGGACAACACCGGCGCGAAGATCGTCCTGACGGTGTGCGAGGCGGGCCAGGTGTTCGGCGAGCTGTCGCTGTTCGACGGCGGGGCGCGTACGGCGAGCGCGGTGTGCCTCGCGGAGTCGACGCTGTTCATCCTGGACCGGGACGATCTCCTGACGTTCCTCCGCCGTCATCCGGACGCGGCGCTGGATCTGCTGACGACGATGGGCCAGCGGATGCGGAGCGCGGACGAGATGCTGCGGCGCCGGGTGTCCCGCAATATCAATGAAGAGATGCAGATCCGCTCGACGACGATCGAGAAGATCGCGGACGTGATCGCGGAGTTCAGCGGGAGTATCTCGTTCCTGTTCCTGAATGCCGCGTGGTTCCTGATCTGGATCGTGTGGAACACGCTGCCGTTCGTGACGCACTTCGACGCGTACCCGTTCGGCTTCCTGACGATGGTGGTCTCGCTCGAAGCGATCTTCCTGTCGATCTTCGTGCTCGTCAGCCAGAACCGTCAGGCCGCGAAGGACCGCTTGCGCGCGGACGCGGAGTACGAGGTGAACCTCAAGGCGGAGCTGGAGATCATGCACCTGCACGAGAAGATGGATTTCCTGACCGAGGAGCTGCTCGTGCGGTTGCCGCGAGTGAAGTAGGGTCAGACCCGGAAACTCTACTTAACGCTCCGCCGCCCACCCGTTAAGTAGAGTTTCCGGGTCTGACCCTACTTCACTCACTAACTCACCGCCACGACATTTCGAAGGTGCAGGTCTTGTCGCCGTGGCACTGGCACTTGGTCTCGACGACTTTGGGGTCGCTGCCGCCGTGGCGGAGGATGGATTCCGTGAAGTAGCCGATGGCGCTGGCGCAGAAGATGGGGCTGTAGCAGGGGTAGTTCGCGTAGATCATCCGCGCCCCGCTCGTCGTCTTCTCGAAGTGAACGGTTCCGAACTTCTGGTACTGGTCGTGGAACTGCGCGTTGCCCTCGAGGAACTGCGCGAGCTCCGCGGAGTCGAGGGATTTGTAGATGCGCCCGATGCCGATCTCCGCGGACGCGGCGCCGATCAGCGCGAGGACGTTCGGGTACTTCGCCTTGAGCTCGTGGTGGATGACGCGGTCGAGCTCGATCAGCGACTCGAACTCGCACCAGGCCGACGCCAGCGGCATGCGCGCGTAGCCCCGCGTGCGCGGCGTGAGCTTCTCCAGGAAGGCGTTGAAGCCTTCCGGGCCGAGGATGTCGAGGAGGAACTGGCGGCGTCCGCCGAACATCACCCCCTTCACTTTCGCCATCGCCGGATCGGGGCCGGTGAGGACTTCCTTGCCTTCGAGTCTGGGCGCAGGCGTGGGCACGTTCCCCTGCAGCATGAGCGACATGCTTCGATTCTACGTCCGATGCGCGCGGAAGAGGTCCGGAACGAAGTCCCCATCGCTCGCTTCGCGCGCGGCGAGCGCGATCTGGAACTCCATGACGTCCGGCGGCACGGGGTTCTGGTAGCCGTCGAGGACGTCGCGCAGGGCGTCGATGGGAGTCAGTCCTTCGGTGCGCACGGCCCGGTACAGCTTCACCGCGATCGCCTCGGCCGCACCAGGCGTGAGGAGCTTCGGGATGAGCGGCTCGATGGCGGCGTAGTCGTTCTCGCCCAGCTCGAGGCCGCGGCGCTTCGCGAGCGCGCGGATCAGGGCGAATCCCTCGCTGGGCGTGGTGGTCGGGAAGATCGGGATCTTCACGTCGACCCGGCCGGGGCGCTTGAGGTCGATCTCGATGAGGTCGGGGCGGCTCGACGCGAGGATCCAGACGATGCGGCCGCGGTTCGCGGGGTTCGACATCTGCTCGGCGAACATGCCGTAGATGCGGCCGGAGAGCCCGGAGTCGCTGCTGCCGGCGTCGCGCTTGCCGAGGGCCTGGTCGGCTTCGTCGATGAAGACGAAGCAGCGGCCCAGTCCCTTCAGCAGGCGGAAGATCTTCTCCAGATTCCCCTCGGTGCTCCCCACCCATTTGTCGCGAAAGTTCTTCAGCTTCACGACCGGCACGCCCGCTTCGCCGGCGAGACATTCGACGAGGTAGGTCTTGCCCGTGCCGACGGGGCCGCAGAGGAGGTAGCCCATCGGCATCGCCTGGACGTCGTTCATCTGCCAGAGCTTGATGTCCTGGCGGAGCCAGGTCTTCAGCTTCTCCTGCGCGTGGAAATCGTCGAGCGTGCGCTTCGACTCGATGAACTCGATGAGGCCCGCGGAGTCTTTCTCCACCAGCTCCTTGCGCATCGCGACGAGGTCCTTCGCGTGCAGCACTTCCTTCGCGTGCGTCTTCATGCGGAGGAGGTTCTCGACCGAGGTGAGGGTCGACCCGGTGAGCTGCGCGGCGAGGGTCTCGAAGGTGGGTGCGAACTCCGCGAGCGTCGCCGTGTGGTCCTTCGCCAGGAACGCCAGCGCGCCGCGCAGCTCCTCGGTCGTCGGCAGCGGCACTTCGATCGCCGCGGCGCGCGGATGATTGACCAGTAACGGATGCATGTCGTTCAGGTTCTCGGCGACGAGGAACGTCGCCAGCGCGTGACGCGTGAGCGCGTCGTCCGCGGCCCAGTCGCGCATCAGCAGCGCGAGCGCGCTGAGGTCGTAGTTCAGCGCGCCCGGCAGCGCGGGCGCGACGAGATGCGCGGCCTTCATCAGGAACCCGATCTGATACGAGTCCTGCCCGAGGCGGGCGAGATTCGCGGAGTAGCGGAAGAAGCGCGTGAGCCACTCAGTCGCCTGGCGCGGCGCGCGCGGCAGCTCCGGGTTCTCCTTGTACCCCGGCCATTTCGTGACGATCTCGCCGCCCTTCTCGATGCGCACGCCGTTGCCGAGGTCGTAGCTGAGGAGGACGTCGAAGCGGGGGAGGATGGTCCGCGTCAGAAACTCGTGCAGCGTGCCGAGGGTCTTGCCGTCGATCAGGAAGCGGTCGTTGACGTTGCCGAACAGGAGGAACTGGCTGGCCGCGTGGCTCTCGTAGAGCGAGCGGAGGCGGGTGGCCCAGAGAGGGAGGCTCATTCGGTCATCCGTGGACTCGACGAGGTGGTCGAGCCCCCGATCTCGTCGATCGTGAGGAGCCGCGACGTCAGCTCCACGTTCGCCGAGATCGCGACCGGGCGCCCGCGCAGCGTCGCCTCCTCGAGCGCGAAGTCGAACTGGGTCTCGATGCGGGCCAGGTCGGCGTCGATCTCGGACAGGGAGATCTCCTTGTGCTGGATGTTGTCGAGGCGCTCCCGGAGGAGGCGGATGGTGGCCTCGTGCGATGCGCGTGCGGCGTCCGACGGCGCGCGCGACAGCTCGCCTTCATACGCGCGGATCTGTTTCTGCAGCTCGCGCTCGTCGGACTGTGGCGCGACGACCATGTTCCGCTGCGCGACGAGCAGGTTGAGGTAGAGCCACGTCAGCCTGCGCAGCGCGTCGCGGTTGCTCTCGGTAAAGAGGTCGTCGTTGGAGGGATCGCGATAGAGCGTGTCCAGCTTCGCGCGCTTCTCTTCGAGCTTGCTGTAACGCTGCCGCGCCGCCCCACCCACGCGCGACAGCAGCGACTTGCGCGCCTCCGCGGTGTCGCCGTGAACCTGCCGGGTACTGCGGTCTTTGATCCAGCCCTGGAAGCCGGAGTTCGAGGCCATCGTGAACAGGTAGATGAGCTCCCCCGCGCCGGCGACGGCCCAGATGTTCGGATCCCACAAGCCCGCCACGCCCGCGGCGACGACCCCGAGCGCATTCCACGGAAGGCGCAGCAGCGGGATGTCGGGACGGGCGAAGAAGGCGTGCCAGAGGTAGCGCATGACCGGGTTGACAGTCGACAGTTGGCAGTTGACAGGAGCGGCCGGCAGCGACAGGGCGGAGGGGCTCCTGTCGACTGCCAACTGCAAACTGTCAACTATTCTGTCGTGGCCGGTCCCATCGATTTCACCGTCTCCGCCGCGGGCGTCGTCGTTCCCGCGGAAGGCTCGAGGGCCAGGCCTTCCTTGGCGGCGAAATCCGCGAGGGCCTGGTCGGCCAGGGCTTTCTGTTCTTCGTCCTTGACGACGAAGTCGGTGGTGTTCAGAGAGTCGCGGGCGACGCGCGCGCGGCCGGCGGCTTTCTCGCGCTCTTCTTCCACCATCTTGTGCAGGCGGTCGAGGGTGTCGCCGGAGCCGCCGATCGACGTGATCATGCCCGAGGCCATCTCGGTGAGCTCGGCGGTGGCTTTCTTGATCTTCAGGTCGCTGAGGGAGTTCTTGAGCGTTTCGATCTTCGTCTGCGCCGCGCGGACGGACACGTCGCGGGCCTTGATCAGCTCCTTATAGGTCGTCTCGGCCTGCTCGAGCTGGGTGCGGTTCTCGGTGAGCTCGCGTTGCACGGTCTGCAAACGGAGCGCGTAGTTGCCGGCGGCTTCGCGGTTGTTCGCGCGCAGGTTCGCGGCGGTCTTCGCGCGCAGCTCGCGCTCCTCGCCTTCGAGCTTGCGGATCTGGGTCATGAGGCGTTCGCACAGGCCGGCGTGCGCGGCCAGGCCTTCGTTGTAGTTCGCAATCTGCTTGCGGAGGTTTTCCTTCTCGACTTCCAGCAGCGCCTCCGGGTTCCGGGTCTCGATTCCGGAGATGAACAACCCGAAGAAACCGCGGATGAGGTTACCCAGTCGTCTGAACATGCGGGCTCCTTTAGTGGGGCGCAAGTGTATCGCGCGTGGCACCCTTCGTGCGTCGTGCGGGTCATGGCTGGCGCGGTACTGGTGGTGGACGATGACCTCTCGCTCGTGGAGGCGCTGCGCCGGGCGCTGGCCTCCGAGGATGTGGCGATCGAATCGGCGGTGGACGCGGCGGGCGCGTGCGCGCTGCTCGACGGCCGCAAGTTCTGCGGACTGGTGCTCGACCTGATGCTGGAAGACAGCAACGGCTTCGAGGTGCTCCGCCACCTGGAGCAGCAGAAGATCACCATCCCGACCATCGTGGTCACACAGAAGCTGCCTTCCTACGTGAAGGAGATGCTGAGCGAGGAGCAGGTGAAGCTGGTGTTCCCCAAGCCGGTCGACGTGCGCCTCCTCGGGGCGGTGGTCATGGGGATGTGCGGGATCTCGACGTAGCGGGCTGTCATCCTGAGTCGCGTGACTCTGTCATCCTGAGCCGCGTAGACGGCGAAGGATCTCCTGCGGTTCGCGACGACCGCGCATCCATCAGGAGGTCCTTCGCCGTCTATCGCGGCTCAGGATGACAGCGCGAGGGCTGCCCCACGCGCCTGAGCGTCGCCTGCGTATTGCGGATGAGCTCGCGCGATGCCCCGCCCATGGCGGCTGCTTCGCGCAAAAGCGCCAGCGCGGGCATCGCCTGCACGGCCAGCCCCGCATCCGTCAACTGCGCCACCACCTCCCGGCAGATCGCCGGCACCTCCGCAGGCTGTTCGTTTTCCACGAGCGCCTCGGCGAGATCGAGCGCCGCGAGGGCGGCGTCCACGAACATCCCCAGCTCGTGAAACTCGGACCACGCGGTCCGCAGCACCCCGATCGCTTCGACAGGCCGTGCGGTGCCGCGAAGGGCATTGCCGAGATACCAGAGGCTGCGTGCCCGTTCGGTCGGCAGCCCGAGGCGCCCCAGCTCCGCCATACAGCGCCGCAACGGCTCCACCGCCTCCGCCTGCCGGCCGAGATCGCAGAGGCACACCGCGATGTTGTGAGCGATGCGCAGCTCGCCGGTCTCGTCCAGGCCCGGATCTCCGGCCAGCGCGCTCCAGACGTCCATCGCCTGCCGGATCGCTCCGCCGTCATACAGCATGGCCGCCTCCGTCATGCGGGCGTTCACGTAGCGCTCGCGCTCGTCCAGGTCGAGGAACATCTCCGCCGCCTGGCGCGTCAACGCGATGGCTTCTTCGCTCCGCTGCTGCATCCGCAGGGCCGAGGCCTTGACCAGCGCCAGCCGCGCCAGATCGAAGGGGTTCGCCAGGGTCTGCGAGAACGTCCGCTCCGCCCGCTCCACGTACGCCAGCGCCTCCCGGTACCGGCCCAGGAACGAGAGCACGTAAGCATGATCGCGGAGGGCCTGCGCGCGCGCGGTCACCACGTATTCGGGCCAGTACGCCCGTTCGTCCAGCACCTCCGCGATCGCCAGGGCGATGGACGTGACTTCGAGCGCGTCGGCCGGGCTGTGCTCGATGAGCCCGGGCATCCGGTGCAGCAGCTCCCGGACCATCCCGGCCGTCTTCGTTCCCGCCGTGGTTCTCACGCGTTCCCGCCACAGTGACATGGGCCGGACCAGCAGGCGGTTGCACAGGGCCGCGGCGGCGGCGTCTTCGGCGTCGATCCGGGCCAGCTTCGCGGCAAGGCCGTGCGGCATCCGGAACGCCGCCGGCTCCTGCCACACCCGCGGGTCGTTGAGCAGCCGCAGGACACGGTCGCCAGATTCGTCCTGGTGCGTCACGGTTGCTCCCGCGGCCATCGTGCTTCGATCCACTTGTCGACGTCCCGCATCGCCTTTCGGACGAGCCGCACCACATACTCGACGGTGACGCCGAGCTCTTGGGCCACGTCTTCATAGGTCCGCTTCTCGAAGAACACGATCTCCAGCGCTCGCCGCCTCGACGCCGTCAACAGGTGGAGAGTGGCGCGCGCGCGGATGATGTCCAGCGGGTGCGGAGGTTGATCCTGGCCATGCGGCTCCGGTTCGGCGGCCCGCGTTTTCAGATAATGCCTGGCTCCGATCTCGATGCGCCTGAGGACGAACGTGCGCGGGCTCGTGAGGGACTTCTTGAACCGCCCGTAGTCCAGATACGCGGCGTGCTGGATCTCCTCGGCCTCCGCCGCCGGAATGCCCGCCGCGAGCAGCCAGCCGGTGGTCTCGCCCGTCGCCCAGGCGAAAAGGTTTTCCTCCTCTGCCGGGAATCGAGCCGGTGCGTTGCCTGCGTCGTCCTGCACGGAACGACTCAGCTCCTCGGAGTCATCGCGCTCTGTGGTCATGGCCAATCTGCGGCAATCCCCTGGACCGGGGACGGATCTCTCTCGGGATATGTTCCGCCTCCGCGGGCGAGAAGGCAAGAGGCGGGGCGCGCCCGGAGGCGCACCCCGCCCGGGGGCATTCCTTCAATGGGGATGACGGGTCAGGCCGCGGGCTCCAGATCCCTGCCGGCCTTGAAATTCGCGGTGGTGCCGGTGTCCGGCGCCGGCACAACCTCTCTTTCCGAGGCGGCACGCAGCGCGTCGAGCGCCTGCGCGAGGTACTTGATGCCCTCCCGCCAGTTTCCCGGCAGGACCGGCAGCATCGTCAGGACGGTCAGCAGCGACTTGAGCATGCCGTAGGCCTTGAGCACGCGCTGAATCGCGCCGCTCAGGGTCTCCGGGAGCGGGATGTTCTCCTGCTCCAGCTGTGCCTTCAGCTCGCGGAGGTTATGGTCGATATCCTTCCGGTTCGACCCGATCAGGACTTTGGAGGCTTCGAAAATGTTGATCATCAAGAGGTCTTCTCCTCTCCGTTCGTTTGTTGTTGTTGAATCAGGGCACACAGCGGAACATCCGCCGGGACCCCGGTGCGGTAAGAGTGCGGTAAGGTGTGCAGGACATGGCTGCCTTTGTCGTGGCCGACGGGGCTGCGTGTGTTGGGGCGGGCCGCGCTGATACGCGGCCCGTCCGGTTTTACGCGGCTATCTGTTGCTGCACCTCCTTTTCCGGGACCGCGCGCTTTTCCAGGACCGAGCGCTTTTCCAGGGCCGCGCGGTCGACGCCGAGCCTGCGCAGCTCGAGATCGACGGCGTCCTGCAGTTGCTTGGCCTTCGCCTCCGCACGGCTCGCCTTCGTCGGCGACTTCCGCCCGTAGTCGCGCTTCATCGCCGCCGCGAACGACGCCAGGGCCGGGCTTCGCCCGTCGCTTGCCTGTGCGCGCGTGATCCGGTAGATCTGGAGCGCCGAGTTGCCGAGGGCCGACTTGGTCACGCGGAGGGCGTGCTTCAGCCGGCGCGACAGGCTGTCCAGCTTGTCGTCCACGGGGCGGAACGCTTCCAGGAACTGCAGCCGGTTGCGGCCCTGGTCGGCGTGCAGCTTCCTCGCCGCCTCCAGCTCCGGGACCTGCTCCACGGCATTGATGGTCGTGATGCACAGCGCGTCCGGTACGTTCAGGTACCGGCGGGCCAGCTTCTCCTCCATCACCGCCGCTTCCTCCAGCTTCGGGAGAACTCCGGCGATCGTCTCGAACGCCGCGATCACTTCATCCGCGAGCTGCTGGTAATACGTCGGTGTGGAAGTCTGGGGATCGATCGGGGGCAGGGCACTGATGGTAATGACTGCCAGAAAAAAACTCCTTTCCCGCCGCTCCGGGCGCCACGCGCGTCCGTGCGGCAGATCGTTGAATACCCGTCCTCACCTCGGCCGAAGCGCAACGGGCGATCGACACCTGCAGATGTCTTGTTGTGGATGGGATTGTGCGAACAGTTCGCTATAAAGTCAAGTGTGTTTTTATGTGATCGTGTATGATGGCGCATAACTTCCCGCGATACCGACATCAGGAGAAAAAGCCATGTTCGAGCCCCTGCCCTCCCTGATCCGCCTGCAGCGCGAGGCCCAGGGCCTGACCATCGACGCCCTCTCCGCCCTCGCCGGCGTCAGCCGCACCCGCCTGATCGCCCTCGAGCAGGGCAACGACAACATTTCCCTCGAGCTCCTGGTGAAGATCGCCAACGCCCTGCGCATCACCGAGCTCCGCATCGGCGGCCTGCGCATCGCCCCGACCACCCCGGACTTCAACGCCCTCGTCGCCGCCGCCGAGGCGATGCACACGGCCCGAAAGATCGTGGAGCAGGCGGCGGCCGGCAAAGAGGACCTCGACCGCGTCGAGGGACCGGTCTCCGCCCTGCTGGCGCCGGTCATCACGCGGGCGCCGTCCGCGGAAACGGCGCGGGAGCGCGTCGCCGCGGCGCGGAAGGCGCCCGGGGCGGGGGCGGGGGCGGGGGCGGGTGGGCGGCGGCGGGTGGGGTAGGGGGGGATGGCGGCCAGACACCAGGCCGCCGACAGCTTCACACCAGAGTCAGGCGCGCCGACGCGCTGCTTCGGCCAATGCCTGTGCATTTGTGCGTACGCGTGGCCGTGCTGCATTCCGTCAGCTAACCGAGCCCGGGTTGTCGCATAACCCTTTATGCGGCCGCCGCGATCGGGCATGTCGCATAAACGTTTATGCGACACACCCGGCGCTCCTCCTCTCCAACCAGTGGATTGCTTGCGTTTCCATCGCAGCCGAGGGAACCTCGGCCGCATGAGCAATCCGCCGAAACTCCTGGATCGCGTGAGAGCTGCCATTCGAGCGCGCCATTACAGCCCGCGTACCGAGGAAGCGTACGTAATGTGGATCGCCGGTACATTCTGTTTCACGGCCAGAAACATCCGTCGGCGATGGGCGGGGACGAGGTCAACGCCTTCCCGACCAGCCTCGCCGTCGACGGGAAGGTCAGCGCGTCCATGCAGAACCAGACATTGAGTGCGCTCTTGTTCCTGCTTCCCGCCAGCATCAGTGCGGAGCTGAGCGAGCAGCTCGTACGCGCGGCCGTTGCATCAGGAAGACCTGGCCGCCGGCTTCGGGGCGCGTCTGGCTGCCGGACGCCATCGACCGGAAGTTTCCCGCTGCGTCCCGCGACTGGCAATGGCGTGGGTCTTTCCCCGCCCTCACCCGATGGAAGAGCGAGACCACCGAGGGCCGGCATCACAACCATGAAACGAACGTGCAGCGCGCCGTGACCCGCGCCGTCCGCTCGACCGGCATGGACAAACGTGCCAGCTGCCACACCTTCCGCCATTCCTTCGCCACCCACCTTCTCGAGCGCGGTCACGACATCCGCATCGTCCAAGAGCTCCTCGGGCACCGTGACGTGTCGACGACCATGACTACACCCACGTCCTCCGCCACGGTGCACGCGGAGTCCGCAGCCCACTGGACCCCGCATGATGCATATCCCCTCCGGGGCCCACGCGCGCTCCGCCACGATACGCTGCAAATCGCACGATCGAGGCACTTTCGATATACAAGTTAGCGGGACCAGCTTGAATATTGCGTAGAATGTGCCGCGGAATCTGACTAGCGACACCGTCGGGCTTTGTTGTTATGGTACCGCTTTCGTTTGTGCTCTTGCTCTTGGCGTTTGTTTCCACCAGCATGTGGGCATTCCACAAGTGGCCGAATCATGTCGCAGTAGTGGTCCTCATGGTGCTATTTTCGATGTTTGGCGCTCTCAACCTACTCGCAGCGATAAATATCGCGTATCGCGGAGGAGTAATGTACGGGCGCGACCTTCCGGCCTACATGGCACGCCTTCGTAAGTTCAGGGCATGGGCAGGTAGTAGCCCGCTACCTTTTATGCAAAGGTGGGTTGGTATAGTAGGTATTACTGTTTTAGCAGAGAGCATCTTGATTGAGCTGAGGTGGCTCACAATTGCAACTATCTTGCTAGGCGTGGCAGCATTTCATGCTGCACGGTTTGTTCAGCCGCCTTTCGTGCTGTATCTCGCAGCATCTGGCACGCACAGCCGTGATCTCGCAAATATGATCGTCGCTGCAAGCTTGCCATTTCAGGCGACTAACTTATTACGCATCGAAAAGAATCGAGGCATGGTCGACGCTTTCAGCAAGGCGCTTACCACTCGACAGGCCACGGATCTGTTGCCGTGGGCGGCAGCGGTTGCAGAAATGACCGATATCGCAAAAGTAATCTTTGTCGACACACGCTCTTTATCTGAAGCGTTAGAGGAAGAGTTCGCAATACTCTCCAGAGGTGATGTTTGGTTTAAGACCATCGTTATCGAGGATCATATCGCCGAACGCGCCCAAGTGTTTTCCAGCGTGATGGCCGATCTAGGCGTCGTCGAGTCGCAAGCACTTTTTGTCACAGCACGCGACGTTGTGCCACTGATCAAGCGCCTCAAGTTATCGCCGGCTGATTTGCCCACCAAAGAGCATCCTATAGCTCTTGCTCGTCACGAGCCTACCTGAACAGAAAGCCGGCTAAAGTCGGTGTGAAGCTGTCGGCGGGCTGGTGTCCGGCCCGCCGCCCCGTTCCTCGCACGATCCCGCTCGTACTTCAATTACACGAGTCCGTGGCTGTCCGAGCGCGACATCGCGGCCGGTGAACGGTGGGCTGTTGAGATTGGAAAAGAGTTGGTGCAAGAGTCAGGCGCTCCGACGCGCTGCTTCGGCCAATGTGAGACTCCGCCGAAACTTCTGGACCGCGTGAGAGCTGCCTTTCGAGCCCGCCATTACAGCCGTCGTACCGAGGAAGCGTACCTAATGTGGATCCGCCGGTACATTCTGTTTCACGGCAAGAAACATCCGTCGGCGATGGGCGGGGACGAGGTCAACGCCTTCCTGACCAGCCTCGCCGTCGACGGGAAGGTCAGCGCGTCCACGCAAAACCAGGCCTTGACTGCGCTGTTGTTCCTGTACAAAGCCGTTCTGGAGGACCCTCTGTGTCGGCGACCCTGAAACGACGAGCCGGCACTATTCGGACGAGCGGACTTAACCTGCGAAGCCGTCCAGAAAGTAGTTCCCGTCCTGATGAGCGTACGGTTCTTCTTCGATCTTTTTTTCCCTCGGATGATGAGTTAATCAACAAGACGTCCGACATCTATTTCAGTCTTCGCGCGGTGGCTTCTCGGGCGGCGGGTCGTCATCCCTCTTCCGCTGTGGAGGATGAATGGAATCCATTTCTTGACTTCGTTGCCACCGGACATACTCCGCCCGGAGTTTGTTGAGGTCTTTGACGAGCGCTTCGGCCAGCGGAGCCTCGATGCGACACTGCTTCGGTCTGGTTACGTAAGTGAAGGAATCCGAGCCCTCGCGCGCTATGGTGCTGGCGTGATCTGTTAACCCCTTCGGTGCGTCATTGAGCGTGTCTCGGTCAGGCCGTTCGCCTCCCTTTCTGCCCTTCTCCGACGCGTCCTTGACCGCATCCCTTATGGCAAAGATCGCCTTTATGACAAGGCCCGTCAAGCCCGGCCACTCTTTTTCGATCGCCTTGCTTCTTTCTCGCGGCGTTGCGCCTTCCTCCCAGCCCGGAACTGTCAGGCCGTTAACTACATCTTGCCAATCTTGCTCGCCGGCTCCTTTGATCCCGCGCCCGACTTGCAAAAATATGCCGTCAGCAAAGTCAAACGTACACAGTTCAACCATCAACTCTGTGACCCACTTATCTAGTCCTGGACTACGCACCAACGTTTCTGACATTTCGATAAGCCCACCGGGACCGCTCGGTATTCTGACGGCGTGAACCAGTGGATCAGCCCATGTCTGAGCATGCGCCGTCAGTCCAGCGAGCACCAGCACATGGTGCTCGCTAGGGCTCAGGGCTCCTACAACATCGAGAATCTGATTCTGTCTAGCGAAGCCATTTGCAACACCCACCGCTTCGCTGAACACGGGTGCGAGGTTCGTGACATCTCTATCGCTCGCCCGTCCCTGAACTATATCGTTGACCCTACGGATTCGCTCGATCGCGTACATGTGTTAGTCCTCTCTACCGGAAAGGTAGCATGGACAGCTTGGAGCGGCGGCCACTTGACGTTTCTGGTGGGTGCCCTTGGGGGGAGTACTTGGAGAGGGTAGGCCGCCCCCAGTTGCGAAGTCCCCCGCCATGTGTTGTAGCCTCGCGGCAGGAGACCTAGATGAGACTCGTAATCAAGCATAGCGTCCAGCAAGGCGGCAAGCCCGGCCAAATCTCGTACCGCGCCACGTACTACTTTCGCGAGCCCAGCACGGAAGGCTTCGCCCCACCGGAACTCGACCAGAGATTCGTCGGGCAGAAGCTCAGCGACTTGGCAAAACGCTGGTACTTGCTGAACAACCCGACCAATGTCCCAGATGTGAATGAGGCTCTACTATCCAAGCATCCCTCCGCTGATACCACCCTTGGAATTTTCATACCGGCGAAGGACCGGAAGGTTTTTGAGTTTGAATCGGACGATCCGATTCTCGTTTCCGCTCTTGATGAACGGGTGAAACGCGCGATCGCTATGGTTATCGAGGACGCCGTCTACAGTCGATATTTAGTTGACACGCCGGAGTCTCAACACGATCTCGGCAGCAAGGAACACGCTCCTTCGGGTTCAGCCCTGCCGCCGGTTCCTTTGACAATTCGTGCGAAGATCATCGAGGAGCTGAAGTCGTAAGGAGTACTGCATACCGACGCCCTTTGCGGAAACTCGCGGGCCTTCCTTTCAACCTCGACCTCAGATAGAGGAGGCTGAACGAGCAAGAGCGGCGAAGACCGTGTACCGTGCCACATCAGGAAGTCAGGCCGATGAATACCAGAATGGCAACGACCCCGATGACGGCTCCCACGACACCTAACCACGCGTAGAGGCCGCCGACGATGGCGATACCGACGAGCAGCAGCACGAACGCGAACGCGCTTTCTTGCTGGTTTTTGTTCGTGGCGAAATAGTGAATCATCATCCCGATCCCTACGATGAGAGCCAACAGGATGAGGGGCGGGTAAACGATCAGCGCCAGCACAGCGAAGATTATGATGATCGCGAAGCCCCAACCCATCGTCGCACCTCCTCATTTTCCTATAACGCGGCTCGCACTCCCGATCATCCACGTGGGGCGCTGACACCGGGCAGTTCCTCGACGTATGCGCGCACACCTTCACCCTCAGCGAGGTAAACGACGACGCTTCCAAGACTCCGCCCCTTCAACATGCGAGTCGGTTCAAAAAACGACGGTTTAACGTGATCGCCAACACTCTGCCATGGTTGAACGACCTGGTGCGCGCACAGCGTCCGCAGCGTCTGCCGGTCGTGCTCACCATCGATGAGGTCAGGCGTGTCATCGACGCCGTCGAGGAGCCGAGCCGGCTGATCGTCAAACTCCTCTACGGTTCCGGGCTCCGGCTGATGGAGGCCCTAACGCTCCGCGTCAAGGACATCGACTTCGCCCGCGGGCAGGTGACCGTCCGCGACCCAAAGTGGAAGCACGACCGCGTCACGATGCTTCCCGCCAGCATCAGTGCGGAGCTGAGCGAGCAGCTCGTACACACGGCCGCGCTGCACCAGGAAGACTTGGCCGCCGGCTTCGGGCGCGTCTGGCTGCCGGACGCCATCGACCGGAAGTTTCCCGCAGCATCCCGCGACTGGCGCTGGCAGTGGCTCTTCCCGCCCTACCCGATGGAGGAGCGAGACCACCGAGGGGCGGCATCACTACCATGAAACGAACGTGCAGCGCGCCGTGACCCGCGCTGTCCACTCGGCCGGCATCGACAAGCGTGCCAGTTGCCACACCTTCCGTCATTCCTTCGCCACCCACCTTCTGGAGCGCGGTCACGACATCCGCACCGTCCAGGAGCTCCTCGGCCACCGTGACGTGTCGACGACCATGATCTACACCCATGTCCTCCGCCACGGTGCACGCGGAGTCCGCAGCCCACTTGACCCGGCATGATGCATATCCCTTCCGGCGCCCCACGCGCGCTCGGCCACGGTACATTGCAAATCACACGATCGAGGCGCTGTCGATATAAATGTTGGGCGGACGAATCAGGTCTCCGCTGATGCACGCTTTCCATGAAGCTCCGCACACTGGGACGTTCAGCGCACGGCTGGCTTTCGTTCGTTGCACACGTCACGCTGACGAAGCAGGCGGCGGTTCCGTCGAGCGGCGCCTCGTAGCGCGCGCTGAACTCGCACTGACGCCAAAATGGCGTCGGAACGACGTGGCGCCAATCGTGTGGTACTCGTAAAATTCGTGTATGAGCATCACACCGAATGCCAGCACCATCAAACAGTTGCGTCTAGCACGCGGGTGGTCGCAAGAGGAACTCGCTTCGCAAGCACGAGTCGGTGAACGGACCGTTCAGCGCGCGGAGTTAGGCCAGCCAGCTCGTCCTAGCACTTTGGCAGCGTTGGCTTCTGCCTTAGGGGCCGAACTCCGTGACATCACGCAGGGCTTGGCCCTGCCGGTGGTTGCTGCCGATGGTCTACCGAATGCGCGACCGCAACAGCTTGGTGCACATGGACCACTGCTGGCAGCGCTCTGCGACTCCACCAATGAAGTCTTCCATTGGCGACGCCATTTTTCCAACACCTTTGAATATCGAGGCTTCTTCATGCGTGATCAGTCGCCGCCGGTATTCGCGTCATTGGAATCCTCTGCGCCGACCGCAGCAGAGGTATCGCTGCCGCTTCACAAAGACGTTTCGGAAGCGGTGAAAGCGCTCAAACGCCTGCATCGCGAGATTCTGGAAGTCGGCGCCGTACTCCGAAACTCGTCTCGTACCGGCTACCGACTCTCGCCGGCGGCGGACGACGAGATCAAGAAGATGGGGTCGTACACCTGCGATTACGCTGACTTCCACCTCCATCGTGCAATCAAGGAACTCGCTGCGGCCTTGGACTTGGAACCCTCGACTCTTCCCGTGCTCAGGCAATGAGTACCGCAGATCGGGCCATCCATCGGCGACGCTTTCACAAGTGCGCAACGCCGCCCAACTTTGGTGTGAAGCTGTCGGCGGGCTGGTGTCCGGCCCGGCAGCCGAGCTGCCTACTGAAGTGCCAAGCGTCACGGCGTCACGCCGGCCGCAGTTCGCTCACGCCGAGGTTCTCGTTAGTCGCGGCGGCCGTCGCGCCGCGTCGTTCCTCGCGCGTGACGCCCGCCGCAGCTTACACCAAGGACGTTGGGCGGACGAAAAGACGTGCAAGACCGGGAAAACGACGGATCGGTCCCTCTTAACCTGTGCGTCCGAGCACGCACCTCAACGAACGGTGTCGTACACGCTATGTCCCTGTGACCTGAGGTTGCGCAGTAAACGGTTCGAAGCGGACTAGGAGGCCAATATGGCGACTCATCGGAAAGCGACTAGTATCACTCGCCCAATCATGACACTGGCGGCCATCTTCACGCTCGCGTGCAGTTTAGCGGCACCTGCCGCGCACGCGGCCGTGCCCGTGGTAGTCAAGAACAAGGACGTCGTTGACCTGAAGGCAGCCGGATTTAGCGAAGATGTACTGCTTGTTGTGGCGAGTACCAATACCTCCGACTTTGCGGTTACTCCGCAGGATCTCGTCGCCCTGAAGAGTTCCGGACTGTCAGATGACGTAATTCTCGCGATCGTGAGTGCGTCTCGTAGCGCCTCGGCGGTGCAGCGGGCCGATCCTGCCGCAACGAACGAAACGAGCGACGCCCCCACTGCTGATAAGGAGTGTCGCTACGGGCAGGGTGTTTACAGTCACGGTGCATGTCTGGGTGGCCAAAGGTGCTACAACGGCGAGTGGCTGCCCTACGACCGCTGTAGTACGGGTGGAGGTGGTGGCGGTGGCGGCGGTGGAACGACGATCGGAGATTTATGTCAGATGTGCGGTTGTTGCTATATCAAATGACATCGCGTTAGTGTCGCAACCGGCCGCAGTGCCCGGGCCTACCCTCGCACTTGTTCTCGATTCGGCGTGGATCGACTTTGCCGGCACGATCCAACGTCTGAAGTTGCACGATCGCGCCAACGCGAGTGGCGAACGCTCTACGCTCGCCGCCCAACTTTGGTGTGAAGCTGGCACGGCCCGACGTCGGCCCGGCAGCCGAGCTGCCTACTCCGTAGCCAGCGCGACAGCGTCACGGCGGTTGCACCTCGCCACTCGGTGCTGTGCACGTCATCGGCGGCAACCGCCGCGCCGCTCCGGCTTCGGCACGCGGGACCGGCCGGTCAGCTTACACCAAGGCCGTTAGCCAGAACGTGGGACGGCGGATCCCGACCGAGTTTCATGATCGCGCTACACTTATCAATCCATGCATATTCTGCTCGTGACCGCGTCTTTGGCCTCGGATATGGTGGAGCGATGGGCCAAGCTCGGTATTGTCACAACGGTCATGCGGCAGACCGAACTGATAGCGATGCTCGGCAGACTCGAAGATCGGCAGCACATAAGTACTGACGTGGTGGTGTTCATGGCCGATCTAGTGGTCACGGCGCAAATGATCCATGCGGCGCCGGAGGATGCGACCATCATGTCGTCGGCCGCAGTCATTCGAGAGCTGCCCGAGCAGGTTGCCATGCCGGACGGCCGCTGCTGGCGCGCAATTCCCATCGTTCTTGCCGTTCGAGATAATCCGTATCTCAATCTCACCGCCATGGAAGTTGCTTTCAACAGTCCAGGGGCCGAGAACATGATTCTGCTGGACCAGACGGTCTCGCCGGACAACGACTTCGCGGCGAACACGCTCAAAGAGATCGTGCAAACTTACAGACAAGATGTCTTGCGCGAATTAGATAACCTGGGATTCATTGTTGCGTACGAAGCGGGCCGGTATCGTCTTGGTCCCGCGCTCCGTCCCCGACCAACACTGGCAGGCCACTACTACTTTGGACCTGCTGATCGTCGCTCCAATGACTTCGTTACTATCGACCGAGACCTTATCGGCATTCAGCTCGAGGTGGAGTTGTTCGAGGCGCTGCTGAACAACGCGGCTGCCTCAGAGTCGCAGTTTCAAGCATTCTTCGAGCAATATCCACATTTCCTGTCAGTATTTGCGGTGCCGTTACCGCATATTCAACTTCGCGATGTTGCCGGGCGTCTGTTGGTACCCGACTTCATTCTAAAGCCGGTCGTCGCGGCCCGACGCGACTCGCGCTGGGAGGTGCTGGACCTGAAAAGGCCTCAAACGCCGCTTCTCGCCGGCAAGGCGTCGCGGCGCCGACTGTCGCATGAGGTCCAAGAGGCAGTCCGCCAGCTGCGAGACTATGGCGATTACTTTGCGGATCCTAGAAATGGCACCGCCGTCGAGCGAGCATTGGGCCAGGCTCTGCGCCGCCCCAAACTCGGCGTGTTGATCGGCCGTATCGCAAGTGTTGATGTTGAGCCGCTGGAGCTTGAGCAGAGCAGGCTACCCGACGTCAGGATTGTCACTTACGACGAGATTCTTGAACAACAGAAGTCGCTCCTCTCGTGACCGTCTGGCTAACGGTAAAGGCTCTTTCCGCACTCCTGATCCCGCCCTGAACTCCTTCTGCGCGATCATCGCGGTCGCCCTTCGATGATCAGGCCTCGCTCAGGAGTACGGAAAGAGCCTTTACCGTTAGGCCGATGAATCGGCGTTTGTGTGGTCGCACACTTTCCATGAAGCTCCGCGTGCTCGCACGCTCACGGACAAGCTGGCCGATGGTGTAGTTGCCAAAGCATCAGACGGTTTCGTGCTACCTTTCGCCCCGGAGGAACGAGGTGAGCGACGATCTTCTCGAAAAGGTGGAAGGTTGGCTGAACAAGCAAGGGTTTCCTCTCGAGTTTCAGGTTGCGCAAGCATTCGCCACTGGTGGCTTCCACACCGACCAGGGCGCTTACGTCACGGATCCCATCGCGGGAGAACTCCGCGAGGTCGACGTTATCGCTTGGAAAGAGCATCAGAAAAGTGAACGACGTTTCCGCCTCTCGGTGCTGGTGGAGTGCAAGTGGTCGATCGAGAGACCTTGGGTGATATTCACGTCAACGCGCGCGCGGCCATCGCCTGCAGCGTCGATCGCGTACCTCGTCGGTTCGTCATTCGCAGAAGCTGTTCTCTGGTACATGGCGGGCGACCGCAATATCCAACAGCTTCAGCGCGATGTGCTTTCAACGCGTTTCGGATTCGGCGGCAGGCAGGCGCTCGTCGAGAAACAGGAACGGGAGCTCTTCTATCCAGCGATTCAGGGTGTAGTTGCCGCCGCGACGGCGCACGCTCACAGTCTGCCACCCAACGCATCGGTGACCGACGTTGTGCGTGATCTTCATGTGGTTATCCCGATGATAGTGATCGAAGGTCGGCTGTTTGAGGCATACCTCGATGGCCCGGAACTGAAGGTTGCGGAAGTCACCGACACCATCGTCGCCTGGCGCGGGTTTGGCGCGCGCTCGCAGCCGGTGTTTGTCCGTATCGTGACGGCCCCCCAACTGCCGACTCACATCGAGCGTCTCGCGAACTATGCGGACTTCATCCAATATCATGCTGAGCCGATCGCGGAGACATTGGCCCCCGCCGTTTTGAAGAGAGATTCGAGGTTGTTACCGGCACCACCCACGGCACGCGCACCAGAAGTCATCGCGCCATTTCTCCTTCAAGGAATGGTGTGAGCGGACCCACGGCCTAACTTTCGTGTGAAGCTGTCAGCGGGCTGGTGTCCGGCCCGCCGGCCGAGCCGGCTACAGCATGCCAAGCTTCACGGCGTCACGCCGGCCGCAGGTCGCTCCCGCCGTGAATATTCGTCGGTCGCGGCGGCCGTCGCGCCGCATCGTTCCTGGCGCGTGAAGCCCGCTGCAGCTTACACGAAGGGCGTTAGGCCGACCGACGGCCCAGTGGAAGCTTCCGCACTACGCGCGTATCGCACGTTTGCCGAGCGCATCATAGGAAGTGCGTGTCTGCAGCACCTCGTAGGTAAGGGACACCGCATCAAAGCGATGTCGACCTGAAGGCTGATTTTATGTCCGGCAGGACGTGATCGCGCGACGAACGCAGTTCGGAGCTATCATCAGGACGGTAGATGGGATCATCGTTGCGGCATCCACTAACGAGCGTTGAGGGGAATCTCAGCGATCGGTCGGCTTACCAAGATGACGCGGAGTTTACTCGTGTGCGTGAGCACAGCAGCAGGCCCGGATGCCGTGGCCGCGACTGCGCGAACAGCGGCGCCGGTTTGTCGTTTCGTGGTGCGGTCAGGTGCATGTGCAGGTTTGCCGGAGCGGTAGAATGGCGCACGTAACGCATCGATATCACGCGACATGTAACTGTCAGCACGGGTGCTCTCAAAGCGCTGAGCTCGTCGAGTGGAGCTGTGGGTGTCTTGAGGTCCAGATCGCCGGCGCAGCGCTGCACCATTACGATTGCACAGACTTCCGCGCGCTGCGGCGTGCGTGTGGGAAACCTGGACGACCTGGATCGTTGGACACGCATGGCTCAGTGTCCGCCGAGAAAGCCGCACGTGCTGGAACCAGTGGTATCGATCCGGTAGCGGCGGTGCTCCGGGTGTTCATCTGTCATGGATCCCAAGATAAGGGTCGGGTTCGTGAGGTAGTTAACTCCATTAGATCTGCGACGGTCGATCCGTGGTTCGACGAAGAGAAACTGTTGCCCGGCCAAGACTGGCAGCTCGAGATAACGAAGGCCATTCGGCAATCGGACGTTGTCCTCGTCTGCCTCTCACGCGCAACATGTACAAAGTCTGGATACGTTCAACAGGAAATCCGGCATGCCCTCGAAGTTGCGGATCAGCAGCCCGATGGAACTATATTTATCATCCCAGCCAAGCTCGAAGATTGCGAGATGCCGGAGCGACTCAATCGATGGCAGTGGGTCGTGCTGGACAGCTCGGATGGAATTACAAAGTTGAAGTCTGCACTCGAAACGCGTGCGCGGGCAATCGGACTCCCGGCAGTGGGCGGCCTAACTTTTCGCTGAAGCTGCTGCGGCCCGGCTTCGGCCCGCCGCCCACTCCACCTCGTGCGGCGCCAGCGCGATGGCGTTACGGCGGCCGCAGATCGCTTCTTCCGAGCGGCTCGTCGGTCGCGGCAGCCGCCGCGCCGCTTGGGCTTCGGCAGCGGGACCGGCCGCACAGCTTAGCGAAAGGACGTTAGCCGGTCGAAGGGTAGGAATCTCGCGGTGCCCGTCACACCTAGGTAAAGACCCTATCGACTTAGGAGGAGCCAGTGAAGGATCAAACGCCGACAGACGGTAGTGCAGAGGACGGTAGTGCAGAGGACAGTAGGTTGCTCGCGAGTAGCCTCAGAGCCAGGTTCACTGGGTGGACTGTTACAGTCGTCGTCGTACCTGCGTTGCTGGTGCTGCTCAGCGTCTTCGCCGCATATTACTGGTACCGCCCGCAGCTATCCGTATCTCTCGCAAAGGGGCTTGCTGGCGCGCAGAGATTGGCGCACGACACTGACGTGCATGAGTATCGCGCCGTCGTAGATCTCGGTACACCGTGCATAGCATGGCTAGTCGAGTACTCGGGCTCAGAGAGCGTTCTGCCGCCGCCGCTCGTTCCGCGGCCACCTCAATTAGTATACGGGGTTTACCTTGAGAATATCGGACGGGCGGAGCTCTCGAAGATACGTCTCGCGTTCAAGTCCCGTGTCGGCCGTTTTCAGTTCACCGCATCACCGCAGCTCGCAATACAGCAGGACGAGACCACGGATCCTGAGGGCGGCGTTATCTCAACCGTGACAGTCGATGCGCTTGCGCCAGGCATGCGAGGCGTCCTGGTGGCGACCCTTCCCGTTGATGATGCGAACATCACAGTGACGATTGATCCAGACGGTCGACACCGCGTTAACTACGATTTGGCGGTTGTAGATCCGGAGCCCGTCAAGATCAGCCATGTCATCTTTGCAGGCGCAGCTCAACTGAGTAACGCGAGAGTACAAACAATATCGTTCAACGAGCTATTCGCACAGCAGAAGCGGCTTCTCGGGCTGGATGCCGTACATTTGCCGATTCAACCGCTTGAGCTCTCGGCGCGCGGCGGCCCCGCAAGCATGCATCTTATACGTGCCCCATTCATGGACTGTCCGAAGGTTCCAGCAGAGAACTCTTACACTGTACCATTTCTGCAGCGAGGAGCCGACGATCCTGGCGGATCTCCCGCTGAAGGATCGGTTCCGAAATAGCCTATCTGTGTGAATCTGCTGCTTAGTTCGGCGCCGGCTAACTTTTTCGCTGAAGCTGCCGCGGCCCGGCCTCGGCCCGGCGCTGAAGCGCCTCGGCCGAACCCGAGCGTCGCGGCGTCATGCAGGTTGCAGATCGCGTATTGCGTCTTCGCGCGTGCTCGCGGCAACCTGCATGCCGCAGTGACTTCGGCACGCGGGCCATGGCCGCGCAGCTTAGCGAAAGAACGTTAGCTCGACGAATCGACATCTTCGCGGTTGCAGGCCTCTATGAAGCTCCGCGTGGGTGCACGCCGAGCGCAAGGAGCCGTCATGGCCGGCGCGACCCAGTTCATGGTCCGCGATTCGCCGACGAAGCCCAGCGGACCGAACTATCCGCGGCGGCCGCGGCAAGGCAGAATACGACCATGGCATACGTTTCGGATGAACTCCCCCATTTTGTTGGACGCTCGCTACAAAGTGACGATGAACGGTTCGAACTGCTTCGCAAGATCATCTCAGACGGAGTGCTGCTCGATCCAGGTCATCGGGGCAGGCGGGACCGGATTTTTCTCGCAGGTGCGCGAAATGACAGCACGGGAGAAGAGAACTTCGTCGAATACTCGTCCAGTCCGAATGTGCGGCACGATCTCTCGGCGAGGCTCAGCCAGAATCAGCTGGTGCAGTTCGAAATCGTCTGCTTCTGCGATATACCGCTGGCCGACTTGCCGCTACATTGCACGAAGTACAGCTTCTTCGGTCTCGCGCTGTCGAAGTCATTCCTTGTGCAGAAGGGCGCGTCACCTGTCATGTATGTGCCGTCGTCGGGCACTTTCTCGATGACCCTGAGGGAACATCATGTTCCGGATCTCACGCTTCAGTACGAAGAACCGAAGACGGGAGCGCGTGCAGATCTGTTCGATGACATGTTCTCGATGCACAACCGCCTAGGCTTAATGCGCTACAAGCAACTCGAGACTGAACTCTTCAGTTCCGGCGATCACGACCATATCGATCGCGTCGTGAAGGACCTGCGAACGATGCTGTTCTACCAGACGGCCGTTGAAGCGGCATTCTTCGGTCATCTGAAATTCTACGACCCAAGCTTGCCTACCGATCATTGCGACAATTACTACATGGAGCGCGAGTGGCGTGTGAACGGGCAGGTGACATTCTCGCTCGGCGACATTCAACGTGTTCTTGTTCCGCCGCAATACGTTCAACGGATGTGGGAGACGTATCCTGAGCTTGGCTCCTGCATCACAGCATTGGCCGCGGGCTAACTTTGGTGTGAAGCTGGCACGGCCCGGCGTCGGCTCGGCAGCCGAGCTGCCGACGTTGTCGCCAGCGCGACGGCGTCACGGCGGTTGCAATTCGCCACTCGCTGCACGGCAGTTCATTGGCGGCAACCGCCGCGCCGCTGCGGCTTCGGCACGCGCGACAGGCCGTCCAGCTTACACCAAGGACGTTCTATGAAAGCGATTGTCAAGGGCGGTACTCCTCTTTGCTGATTGCTTTTTCGTCTTCTCCGTTGCAATCAGCACCTTCTCATCCGATCGCGACGATCGTGAGTGCTTCTGGGAGGGCGGAGCAGCCGTTCGCTTTGGACTCATCTTCGATGTTCTCCGTCGATCCTCATTGAGACGATTGCAAGCGATTCGGCGATCACTCGGAGGTGTCGACCATGGTTCTATCTGAGACTCGCGCACGTCGGCGCGGCCTGTCGCTTGTGCTGGTCATCCGAGGGGCCCTGTGGTTAGGCGAGTGCCTTGGCGAACTGCCGGCCAGGCGAACGTCCTTGGCTGAGACTTCCCCTCGAACCATCGGCTCGGATCGGCGTCGAGCACCGAGGCGGTCACCCGCACTCGTGATCGTCGGCGTCCGAGCGCTATGTCGTTTGCATCGTCAGCTTGTCTGGCTCCCAGAGCTCTCCTTTCTTCCAGAGACGCAGGGCGATCGACGCGATCTTGCGCGCGAGGGTGACCTTCGCCAACTCCGGCTTGGTGCCTCGCGCGACACACGCGTCGTAGAGGTCCTGGAGCGGTCCCGCCTTCGCTGCTGCAGCGGTGGCTGCTCCCTTGAAGATCGACTTGAGCATCGGGTTGTGATTGCGATTCAGACCGCGCGTACGCGGCGCTCGGTCACGCCGGCGAAGCTTGCCATCGGCGAACTCCTGATCGGCGCTCGAGCGGGTGACCACCGCCAGACCGGCATACGGCCACAGGTTGCGCTTCGTGCGGAACCGATGTGGCGTGGCCATGATCGCCAGGAGCTGAGCCACGCGCACGACGCCGAGGAACGGAATCGACCGTAGCGACTTCCAGCCCGGCTGCTTGCGAGCCTCGGCGACCATAGCCGTCTTGGCCTTGGGTCGCAGCTCGAGGAGTAGATCGAGCTGCGTGAGTAACGACTCAGCACGCACTCGTGCGCCGGGCGTCGTGAGCTGGTCGAGCCACTCGTTGCGTCTGGACGCGCTGTAAACGGAGCGACCCGGCGTCCGGATTGCGCGTGCACGGAAGAGCGCCTTGATACGCAGCATGACCCGCGTCGCATCCTCGACGAGACTGTTGTAGTTACGCACGAGCTCCTTGAGCGTGAGCACGCTCGACGTGCCGTGATAGACGGTCTTCAGGGAGCCGACACGCAGCAGCTCGGACAGCTGTTCGGCGTCGATGCGATCGCTCTTGTTGGAGACCTCGCTCTTGCCGCGGACGTTGCAGACCACCACCCGCTCGGCATGCGGCTGCAGCAGGTCGTGCAGCCATTGCGCCTGCGTTCCTTCCTCGAACGCCACGTGGACCCGAGAGCCGGCACCTCGCACGAGCGACAGAATGGCGCGTGCCTCCGTCGGCACCGTCGCCCTCATCGTGATCGCACCACGCTCGTCCTGTATGCACGCCACGACCGTTGCCTGGTGCACGTCCATCGCGAGATACTGAATCGCCTGTTCTTTCATGGCAGCCGTCCCTTCCTTTCGTTTGATCTCTGGCGAAACCAAACTTACAGGAAGGGGCGCGCTTTCAACATGCGTTAGGCCGACGAAAGAAGCTGATAGCGCGAGAAGTCGGAGTATCATTTCAAGCGATGGGTGATCGACGCCAACCGTCAAAACTAGAACTCGATGAGCTGAAAGCGTTCCTAGACTCGATCCGTTCAGGCACGATAGATTTGATCTTTGCGCCGACCGATGGCGGTGCACTTTATCATTACACTGACCTAAACGGCCTAATCGGAATCGTGAGCGAGGCTGATCTTTGGCTCACGCATTCGAAATACTCAAACGACGATCAAGAGCTTACGCGAGGGCGTGACATTGCAAAAAGCGCGATCGCGATCGCGCGCTCAACAGTTCCATCTCCTGGCGCCGATTGGATCGCGTTCCTAAATGAGGTTGAACGTCTGATTGACTGCTCAAGTGATGACGTCTACGTCACGTGCTTTTGCAAGGCCGACGATTTGCTCAGCCAGTGGAGAGGCTACGCCGCCAACGGTGTTGGCGTTAGTATTAAGTTTACTCCTACTGGTTTCTCGGAGTTCATCGGCGTTGACTCTCCGCATGGCGGATTGATGCGTCTTTGGAAGGTTTTCTATGCGGAGGAGCAGCAGAAGAAGATCATGGCATCTGCCTTGACCTTCGCCTACGCCTACGTAGCCAACGAACCGGTTACTACCAAAGCACGGCGCGCGGCCGACGCAATCACTTTTTTTGTGCCTACGTTCAAGGATGAGGCATTCAGCGACGAACGTGAGTGGCGTCTAATTTTTACGCCGGCAGCCGATTGCCCTATCAAGCCGAGGTTTCGGGCAAGAGGCGGCATGCTAATGCCGTACTATAGCTTGCGAGACTTGGCTCCTAAGCTGCCTGAAGGTATGTCTCCAAAGTTACCGATAGCGGGTGTTACAGTTGGCCCTAGCATTCGGCAGGCGCTCAATGTTCGAAGTACCGAGGCAATTCTAGCCGCAGCCAGGTACGACAAGATCACCACTCCTGTAGTGGCCTCCCCGATACCATTTCGAGGTTGAACAAGTCGCTAACAACGCGCGGCCGAACTTCACGCTGGAGCTGACGCGGCCCGGCTTCGGTCCGGCGGCCGAGCCGCCTGGGCCGAACCCTAGAGCGGCGGCGTCATGCAGGTTGCAGATCGCGTGTCGCTGTCCAGCGGTATACGCGGCAACCTGCCTGCCGCAACGGCTTCGGCACGCGGGCCCTGGCCGCGCAGTTCAGCGTGTGATCCGTTAGCCCGACCGAAGGCTCCATCGAGCATCTGGGATGCTTGAGGGAATCGACGCGATAGGGTTAATGTGCTGTCTGCGCCAAATCGCTAGGCGATTGTTTCGCGAGTAGCGCAGATCTATGTTCACGAAGACTGACGAAGACGTTCTTCAGGCCATCGATTCCGGCGAGTCTTATACGGTTGAGTTCAAACGTCGGCTGGGCCGATCGCTCTGATTATCGTATTTGGTGACCGCGGAGCGATTAGCGACGAAGTCGCACGATCATCCAAACAACGGTCGAAATGCAAATTCGCATTGCAGTGCGGAACGATGGTCGCCGGCTCACCTGCACGGCAATCGCGGGCGATAGTCGTTCGTAAAGACGAACAAAACCGAGACCAAACCATGACTTCATGAGAACGTCGTCGCGGAATTGGCGGAGCACAACTACCTCGGTGGCGGTCGAGCTATCGTAGGCAGCTGTCGCTATGAAGCATCGCGTGTCGTATTTCGCCCGAGCATCACGGCGCGACTGTGCAGTGGTGCCGGTTTTACGAATACTGTGAAGATCGAACTCTAGGCCCTGAACATAATCCAGTTCTGTCGAGCGGAGTTTCGCGACGATTGCGACATCGTCACCATACGCATACGTCAAGAGCTCTTTACTGAACAGCTCACGATCAAAAAATAACTGAATGTCCCAATCACCTATATCGGCTTTCCGGCCGGCACTAATAAAGTCGAGATTAATAGTGTCGGCATCGATGTTACAGATCATGCTTCGCATCTCAACCTCACGGTCTAGCCATCGCTCAAGTATGTAACGTTGCTGTAATGTTGTTTTGCCAGTCAATTCTGCGATTAGAGTCGATAGGTTCATCTGCTGCCTCTCGTTCAGTTCAACTAAATGAGGAGTTATTGTATCCGGAGTATCGTGAGGAATTCCTCGGTCACTTCACGCGATGGTGCGCGCGGCTTGCCGGCCGTCGAGGGCTCGTGCAGCCTAAAACTAACGGTAAAGGCTCTTTCCGTACTCTTGAGCGAGGCCTGATCTTTCGGAGGGCGACCGCGATGATCGCGCAGACGAAGTTTAGAGCGGGATCAGGATTGCGGAAAGAGCCTTTAGCGTTGGGCGGACCGAAACTCCGTCTACTTAACGTCCAGGTCCTCGGAGATCCAAGCGTATGGTTCGCCAAAGTCATTTTCACGGCGCTCAACATTTCCGCGCACCGTCTGCCAATCTACGGTCTCGATCACTTTTGATTCGAACAGATCGCTGAACTGCGTCGTCACACCCGGAAGTTCGGAGTCATAGCCCAGCAGAGCCATGGGCCAGAGTGACGCACACCACGTCTTTTCTTCGAATGTACTGCTGACGGAGACTAGGCCGCAGAGCGCATCGTCATAAAAGACGCCTCCGCCACTGAATCCGGCATCGACAGCCTTATCAATTTCAAAGCATGGGTAAGCCGGAGCAGCGTCAGGTCGACGTAGACGATAGATTGCCGTGACTCTAGCAGGAATGAAATGAAGGTCGGAACGAACCTCGAATTCGTCATCGACATTAGATACGTTGAAGCGAGGAAACCCGAGCAGATACACCTTTTCGCCAACCGGCGGCGGGAGCAGTCGCCACTTGAAGTAACCGGTGGGGTTATGTCTCGTTGCCTCACCGTGCGATACTTGTAGCAGAGTGATGTCAGTCACAGGCGAATCCCATGCCCGCGTTACATGAAGAAGAGATCCCTTTGGCTCGTCCTCGAGCGGGTTGAGATGCTGGAACAGCGTGGCGGAATGCTGTGTACGAAAAGCGTACTTGGGTATCTTTTCTCGCCCATCCAGCCCTAAAACCTGGCGTCCGACGTGCTTAGCAGTCAACCCGGAGTATGGGTGCGTGAGAATTCCGCTGCCGCCTTCACAGAATTCAAGGTCGTCTTCGCGCATGATCGCACCGAAGTACCCAAAAGCTAACGGCGCTGCCCGCCGCAGCACCTGTTTGCCAGGCGTTTCTACGTCTCCGAATCGCTCCGGTACCCAAAGCATGACACCGATGGTATATCGGTCGAGAACCGGCTGCCCAAATTTGGTGTGAAGCTGTCAGTGGACTGGTTGAGGCTGCCCGCCGGCCGAGCCGGCTTCAGCATCGCAAGCGTCGCGGCGTTAACGCCGACTGCAAGTCGCGACGCGCTTCTTCGAACGTCATTCGCGGCAGCCGTCATGCCCCCACCGCTCCTGGCACGTGAAGCCCGCTGGAGAAACGTGACGCTCAAGGAGCTCGTGCGGAACTACAAAACCTGGTCGAGGACTCCACGAGGGCGATGCTGCGAATCAAGGCGATCTACCGGGCGCGAGCGATCGCCATGCCGGGAGTGTCGGTGGATCGGGCATCGCAACGGAAGCAATGGCTGGCGAAGCTCAAAGGAGGAGTCCGCCGTTCCGCTTCCGGACGAACGCAATCTTTGGCCGTACGCGGGTCTGCCCGTGGTCAAGCATTGGAGCGCGAATCAGGTGTTCAAGAGCGGGAAGCTGCAGTAAAGCAAAGGCGCCGATGACGCGATGAAAAGCGGCGACTCGCCGTCGCCGCACTCCATATGCGCGTGGAGAACGCTCTTGTGTCGGCGAGGCCGAGTCGAGTGTCGGCGAGGCCAAGTTGAGTGTCGGCGAGGCCAAGTCGAGTGTCGGCGAGGCCAAGTTGAGTGTCGGCGAGGCCAAGTTGAGTGTCGGCGAGGCCAAGTCGAGTGTCGGCGAGGCCAAGTTGAGTGTCGGCGAGGCCAAGTCGAGTGTCGGCGGGGCCAAGTTGAGTGCCGGTGGGGTTAAGTCAAGTGCCGGTGGGGCCAAGTGGAGTGGCGGTGGGGCCAAGTTGAGTGCGGGCGGTGCTAAGTCGAGTGCCGGCGGGGCCAAGTTGAGTGTCGGCGAGGCCAAGTCGAGTGTCGGCGAGGCCAAGTTGAGTGTCGGCGAGGCCAAGTTGAGTGTCGGCGGGACCAAGTTGAGTGTCGACGAGGCCAAGTTGAGTGTCGGCGAGGCCGAGTTGAGTGTCGGCGAGGCCAAGTTGAATGCCGGCGGGGCCAACTTGAGTGTCGGCGGGGCCAAGTCGAGTCTCACCGAGTCCGAGTCGAGTCCCGCCGCGGCCAAGTCGTCCCCCGGCGAGGCAAACCGGAATCCCCGCTGAGCCAACGGCCACCCCGCCGCGGCTAACCGCTCACACCCGCGCCAACGCCGCCAGCGCCGGAAAGATCACATCCGCGTGCGTGATGGCGAAGCTCTTGCGCAGGATCGCGCTCACGTCCTTCGCGTTCGCGACCTCGCGGACGTCGCCTGAGCCCGCGCCGGAGATGATGATCACGCTGGAGCGGGGGCCCGGCTTTTTGGCCACGCGCTCGAGGACTTCGGCGCCGCTGAGCTTGGGCAGCTTGAGGTCGAGCAGCATGAGGCGGTAGTTGTGCGAGGCGGCGGCGTCGACGGCTTCGAGACCGTCGGCGGCCTCGTCGACCGTGCAGCCTTCCTTCCGCAACATGGATACGAAGAGCTGGCGGATGGAGGCGTCGTCTTCGACGACCAGGCAATCCACCGCGTCGCTGCGGGTCTCGATCGAGGCGATCGCGGCGGCGAGCTGGGCGTGCGGCGGTAACGCGAGCTGGCCGTTCTCCATCTGCTGGAGCTCGGAGACCGTGAGGCCGAGCTCGTGCGCGAGCTGAGCAGTAGTCAGGCCGAGCGCGATGCGGCGGGAGCGAAGTTCCTTTGGGGACATTGGACGGGACGATTATCCGTCAAGAATCCTTCGCTTGACAGGCCGTTCTTCGGCTCCTACACTGCGCCGCAATCCACAAACCGACCGGTCGGCCGGTACTTCCAACAGCCAAACCAGTGCAAGAGGGGCAACTCGATGAACGATTTTGGTGAATTGAACATTCTTTCTTCTCTGAAGCGTTCGCTTCTGGTGGGTCTGGTGGCCGTGCTCGGCATGACCGCCGTTCCGTTGGCGGGGCAGGAGGCGCCTCCTCCTCCCGCGGAGGAAGTGCAGCAGCAGCCTGCCGCCAGCGAGGAGATCGTGGTCACGGCCCGGAAGCGTGAGGAGAACGTCCAGGAGGTCCCGGTCGCGGTGACGGTCGTGACCGCGGACGAGCTGGAAGAGGCGGCAGCGGCCGACATCTCGGAGCTGCAGACGCAGGTGCCGAACCTGGCCGTGTACCAGGGGCGCAATCAGTCGACGACGCTGACGGCGTTCCTGCGCGGGATCGGGCAGGCGGACCCGCTGTGGGGTGTCGACCCGGGGGTCGGGCTCTACATCGACGACGTGTACATCGCCCGGGCCCAGGGCGCGCTGCTGGACGTCTATGACGTGGCCCGGATCGAGGTGCTGCGCGGACCACAGGGCACGCTGTACGGGAAGAACACGATCGGCGGCGCGATCAAGTATGTGAGCCGTCCCTTGACGGACGACTTTACCGGTGCGGTCTCGCTGTCGGCCGGCCAGCACTCGACGCTCGATCTGCGCACCAGCCTCGGTGGGGCGCTGATCCCGGGCAAGCTGCGCGGCAAGATCGCGTTCGCGTCGCTCAATCACTCTGGGTACGGCGAGAACCTGCTCACCGGCCAGGACGTCTCGGACCGGAAGACCCTGGCCGCGCGGGCCGGTCTGGAGTGGCTGGTCAACGACACCTGGAAGGTGGCGTTCAGCGGGGACTACACGCAGGACGACTCGGCGCCGAAGGGCTATCAGCGCCTTCGCGCGAACAACCTCTGCCCGTTGTTCGGCATCACCTGTGCCCCCAACGACAGCCGCTGGGACACGCAGAGCGGGCTGGCTCCCTTGAACGGCACGGATTCGATGGGCGCGTCGGTCGTGATCTCCTCGGCGCTCAACAGCGCGTGGGACTTCAAGTCGATCAGCGCGTATCGCGAGTCCGACACCGAGAACAACATCGACTTCGACACGACGGCGGCGCGGATCGTCGACGTCGCCACGACGTACTTCGACAATCAGTTGTCGCAGGAGTTTCAGTTCATCTATGACGCCGGCGGGAAGACTACCGCCGTCCTCGGCGCGTACTACTTCGACGGCGAGGCCGGCGGCCTGGTCAAGAACATCTTCGTCAACGCGCAGTTCGGCACGACGAACGGCCGTACGCTCACCAACTCGCTGGCCCTGTTCGGCGACGGCAGCTACGCGATCAACGACAAGTGGACGCTCAACGGCGGCCTGCGCGCGACGCGCGAGAAGAAGAACGGCATCGCCTTCAACGCCGGCTACGCGAACGACCAGTTCTCGACGCCGGTCGTGATCCTGGCGAACTACGACAAGGAAGCGACGTTCGACTCGATCGCGCCGAAGATCGGCATCGACTGGCAGGTCAGCCCGACCGTCATGACGTACTTCAGCGCGAGCCGCGGCTTCAAGAGCGGCGGCTTCAACGTGCGCGCGCAGTCGAACGCGTTCCCGCTGTCGGCCGAGCCGTTCGACGACGAGATCCTGGACGTCGGCGAGATCGGCGTGAAGTCGGT
This sequence comes from uncultured Acidobacteriota bacterium, assembly GCA_963821585.1. GTDB lineage: Bacteria > Acidobacteriota > Thermoanaerobaculia > Gp7-AA8 > Gp7-AA8 > QHVT01. Next base: position 347,655 of record CAWGEI010000004.1, on the reverse strand, counting down.
GCTGTCCGATGGACGGCTGGTGCTGAACTCGGCGGCGTTCTACGGCAAGTACAAGGACATCCAGGTCTCGACGTTCACGGCCTTCGACGCGAACGGCGACGGCGTGGAGGAGTCGTTCTTCGGCAACTTCCTGAACGCGGGGAACGCCACCATGAAGGGCGTCGAGGTCGAGTTCGACCGGTCCTTCGCCGGGATCGACTGGCTGAACGTGGCCGGCTTCGTGAGCTACCTCGACCTGACGCCGGACGAGGTCCTCGACGAGAACCGCGACGGCTTCGTCGACACGCAGGTGATCACGAACGCGCCAGAGTTCACGGGCGGCCTGCGCCTGAACTTCGACTTTCCGGTCATGGGCGGGCTGCTCACCGCGAGCGCCGGCGGCTCGTACCGTTCGGACGCGACTCTGACCAACGAAGGCGGCTCGTTTGCCGGCCAGCCCGTGCGCCCGATCCGGCAGGACGCGTACGCGCTGTTCGACGCGTGGGTGAGCTGGCTCTCGCCGGATGCGAAGTGGCGCTTCGGCCTGAACGGGAAGAACCTCACCGACGAGGGGTACCTGACCAACGGCTACAACATCCCGGCTCTCGGCGTCCTGACCGGGTCCTACGGCGCGCCGCGCACGGTGCTCGCCACGATCGAGTACCGCTTCTTCTAGCCGTTAAGTGTGGTTGGGGTCTGACCCCAACCATACTTAACCCCACTTCGGAAGGACTTCATGACAGAACCGGTGTCCCGATCCGCGTGGGGCTTGCTGTTCTTCCTCACGGCGCTCAATGTCCTGAACTTCGTCGACCGGATGCTGATCGCCAGCCTGGCGCCGCTGCTCATCAAAGACCTCGGGCTGAGCCGCGCGCAGATCGGTCTGCTCACGGGCTTCGGCTTCGTGTTCTTCTACACGTTCGTCGGCCTGTTTCTGGGCATGGCGGCGGACCGGTTCCGGCGGATCCCGCTGATCGCCATCGGCGTTGCACTGTGGAGCGCGATGACGGCGCTCTCCGGCCTGGCGCGCAGCTTCGTCGGGCTGGTGATTCCGCGCATCTTCGTCGGGATCGGCGAGGCCACGCTGACGCCGGCGGCGATTTCCATGCTGGGAGACGCGTTTCCTCCGCGGCGGCAGGGTCTCGCGGTCGGCGTCTATTACGCTGGCATCCCGCTGGGCCTGGCGACGGCGCTCATCTCGTCGAGCATCATCGCGCCGCGCTTCGGCTGGAGGTTCTCTTTCTTCGCACTCGGCATCCTCGGTCTGGTCGCTACGGGACTGCTCTTCCTGTTCCGCGAGCCGGAACGGAAGCAGCTGGCGGAAGCGAAAGCGCGTCCTGAGATCCGCGAGATCGCTCGCGACCTCTCTCGCGCGATCATCCAGCGGCCGGCGCTCCTGCTGGCGCTCGTGGGTGGCTCGCTGCTCTGTTATGGCTCCGGTGCCGCGCTGCTCGGCATCACGTGGCTGGTCGAGGAGCGTGGGTTCGCTTACGCCGACGCGGCCTTCCGCGCAGGCATCGTCGCGGTGGTGGCGGGCTTCCTCGGCAACGTGGCGGGGGGCGCGTTCGGCGACTTCTGTGAAAAGCGCTTCCGCGCGGGCCGGCTCTGGAGCCTGGTCATCATCACGGTCGCCTTGGCCATTCCGGCCTGGCTCTACTACTCGATCGAGCCCGGGACGACGCTCTGGTACGCCTGCTGGCTGCTGACCAGCGCCGGCACGACCGCGTGGTTCGGGCCGCTGTTCTCCGCCTATCAGGCGCTCGCGCCGGCGCACACGCGCTCGACGATGGTGGCCCTGGCCCTGCTCGTTCTGAACCTGCTCGGCGTCGGCCCGGGGCCGCTCATCACCGGCATGATCGGGGACTCGCGCAACCTCACGTACGGGCTGCTCGCCAGCGTCATCATCACTTCCCTCGCCGTGATCCCGTTCGCGCTGGCGGCGCGGAGCGAGGCGGCAGTCAGGACCGCAAACCCATGAATCTGAATCTCACAGACAAAGTCGTCGTCGTCACCGGCGGCGCCGCCGGCATCGGGCGCGCCACCGTGGAAGCCTTCACGAACGAAGGCGCGAAGGTCGTCGTCTGGGACGTGCCCGAAGTGGATGTCACGAAGCCCGAGGCCGTGAAGGACGCGACGGAGCGGGTGATCGCGGAGCACGGGCGCATCGACGTGCTGGTCAACAACGCCGGCATCGTCCGCGACGCGCAGCTCGTGAAGTGGAAGGACGGCGAGGTCGTATCGCTGATGGACGACGCCACGTTCGACGCCGTCCTCAACGTGAACCTCAGGGGCGTGTTTCTCTGCACGCGCGCGGTCGTGCCGCACATGATCAAGGGCGGCGGCGGCGTGGTGCTCAACGCGTCGTCGATCGTCGGCCTCTACGGAAACTTCGGGCAGACGAATTACGCCGCGACGAAAGCGGGCGTGATCAGCTTCACGAAGACGTGGGCGCGCGAGCTCGGGAAGTTCCGCATCCGTGTGAACGCGGTGGCGCCGGGCTTCATCGCCACGGACATGGTGAAGGCCATGCCGCAGAAGGTACTCGACTCGATGACCGGCCACACCCCCCTCGGCATCCTCGGCGAGCCCGCGGACATCGCCAACGCGTACGTCTGGCTGGCGAGCGACGCCGCGAAGTTCGTCCACGGCGCGGTGCTGTCCGTCGACGGCGGTCTGGTCATGGGAACGTGATGGGTTACGCGAATATCGTGAGTACCGGCATGTATCTGCCGGAGATCGAAGTCTCGAACGACGCTCTGCGCGCGCGCTTCGATGCGAGCACGCCGGAGTTCGTCGACAAGATGGAGGCGTCGACCGGGATCCGGAGCCGCTGGTACGCGCCGGAGGACTGGTCGGCCTCGGACCTGGCCTTGCGCGCGGCGGAAGTCGCGCTGCAGCGCGCCGGCAAGACGGCCGAGGACGTGGACCTGATCATCCTCGGCACGGACTCGCCGGACTACATCACGCCGGCGACGTCGGTCGTGCTGCAGGGGAAGCTCGGCGCGAAGAACGCGGGGACGTTCGACGTCGGCTGCGCGTGCGCGTCGTTCCCGACCGCGATCTCGAGCGCTGCGGGGCTGATGGCGACGAATCCGGCGCTGAAGACGGTGCTGGTCGTGGCGGTCTACCAGATGCACAAGCTCGCCGCGCCGGACGACCCGATGCTGTTCTTCTACGGCGACGGCGCGGGTGCGGCGGTCCTCGAGCACGGCGACGCGCCGGGCTTCGTCGCGGCCGCGTTTCAGGCGGACGGCTCGTACGCGAAGAACTGGCTGATTCAGTCGGGAGGCACGGTCGAGCCGACGACGGCCGCCGCGCTCAACGAGGGGCGGCACCTGGTCCGGATGGTCGACCGCTATCCGCCGGAGATCAACAACGATGGCTGGCCGCGGCTGGTGCGGAAGGTGGCGGAGAACGGCGGCTTCGCCGTGCAGGACATCGACTTCCTGATCTTCACGCAGGTGCGCCGCCCGACGATCGAGCTGGTGATGCAGAACCTCGAGCTGCCGATGGAGAAGACGCACACCATCATGGAGCGCTGGGGCTACACGGGCTCGGCGTGCATCCCCATGGCGCTGGACGACGCGCTGCAGCAGAAGAAGATCCGGCCCGGCGATCTGGTGGTGATGATCGGCTCCGGCGTGGGCTACAACCAGGCCGCCGCCGCGTTCCGGATGCCGCTCCGGGAGGCCCGCCTCTTTGGAAATTAAGTCCTCGGCCGATTACGTCCACATGACCCGCGCCGCGCTGGCCGCGGCGGGGCTGGTGCGGATGGAGCGGGAGGGGATGGTGTGGTGGTCCAACGTAGGGCGTGGCTTCAGCCCGCCCGCCCCCGGGGGAGGCGGGCTGAAGCCACGCCCTACATTGGTTCTCCTCCACGGCGTGAACGACCACGCCGGCACGTGGTTCACCGTCGCGGCCGCGCTCGCGCAGCGCTTCCGCCTGATCCTGCCGGATCTTCCCGGCCACGGCGAGAGCGAGCCGGAGGACGGCCCGCTGCCGATCTCGATGCTCGTCGATCGCCTCGCCGCGATCCTGCCCGAGGAGCCGTTCACGCTCCTCGGCAACTCGCTGGGCGGCTGGCTGGCGATGCTGTACACGCTCCGCCATCCGGAGCGCGTGCGGATGCTGATCCTCGAAGTCGTCCGGCGGGATCGACCGTCCGTTCGCGGTGCCGCTGCTGGCGACGAACCGCGAGGACGCGGCGGCCATCCTGCGCGCCGTCCACGGCCCGGCCTTCCTGGCGCCGGAGTGGGGGATCGACGCGCTGCTCGAACGCGCGCATGATTCGCCCATACTGCGCATCACGGAGACGGTGGAACATTACATGGATGCACGCCTCGGCGAACTGCACACACCGGCACATCTCATCTGGGGCGCGGACGACGGCGTGTTGCCGCTTTCGTATGGCGAGGAGCTGCAGCGCGGCATCGCGGGCGCGCAGATGCACATCCTCGAAGGCGCCGCGCACATCCCGCACCTCCAGCAACCGCAGAGGTTCCTCCAATGTTTGACGGCGATCTGCTGAGCGAGCGCGCGCGCGTCACACCGAACCGGATCGCCCTGATCTCGGTGGAGACCGGCGAGCGCATCACCTACCTGGAGCTGAACGCCCGCGCCGAGCGCGCCGCCGAGACCCTGCGCGGGATCCTCGATCCCGGCGACCGCTTCGGCCTCCTGACCCACAACAGCGTCGAGTTCCTCGAGCTCTTCTTCGCCGCCGGCAAAGCGGACGCGATCGTCGTCCCCCTCTCGACCCGCGCCACCGAACACGAGCTCAAACAAATCGCCAACGACTGCGGGATGAAGGCGATGTTCTACGGCCCCGGCTTCGAAGCCATCGACCTCATGATCCCCAGCTTCGAGACCGACTGGCGCGAAACCCCGGGCAACAGGCAACGGGTCACGGGCAACCCCAACCCGGAAGCCCCCTACTGCCTCCTCTACACCAGCGGCACCACCGGCAAACCCAAAGGCGTCATGATCCCGCGCCGCCAGCTCTACTGGAACGGCTACAACACCGCGCTGAACTGGGGCCTGCGCGACGACGACGTCAGCCCGATCTTCACGCCGCTCTACCATGCCGGCGGGATCGCCGTATTCCTCATCCCCATCTTCTGCACCGGCGGCACGATCGTCCTGCACAAGTCGTTCGACGCGGCCGCGGTGTGGCGTGTGATCGAAAAGGAGCGCTGCACGGTCGTCCTCGGCGTCCCGACGATCTGGAAGCTGCTCATGGACGCGCCGCAGTTCGCGGCCGCCGATCTCACGCACGTGCGCTGGTTCATCTCCGGCGGCGCGCCGCTGCCGCAGTCCATCATCGACGCCTACCAGAAACGCGGCGTGGCTTTCAAACAGGGCTATGGGATGACCGAGGTGGGCGTGAACTGCTTCACGATGACGGTCGAGGACTCGTTCCGGAAGCCCGGCTCGATCGGCAAACCGATGCTGTTCACCGAAGTGAAGCTGGAGAATCTGGACGGCGATGTCGGCGAAATGGTCATCCGCGGCCCCCACGTCTCCCTCGGCTACTGGAACAACGAAGCCGCCACGCGCGAGGCGTACAGCGACGGATGGCTGGTTCCGCACCGGCGACCTCGCGCGCCGCGACCCGGACGGCTTCTTCTACATCGCCGGCCGCCGCAAGGAAATGTTCATCAGCGGCGGCGTGAACATCTATCCTGCCGAGATCGAGGCCGCGCTCGTGTCCCATCCCGAGGTTTCGGACGCCGCCGTCATCGCGGTCGCGGACGAGACCTGGGGCGAAGCCGGCGTCGCGTTCGTCGTCGGCAGTGTGTCCGAGGAGGAGCTCGCGCAGTACCTCGGGGCCCGGATTGCGAAATACAAAGTACCGCGGCGTTTCGTCAGGATCGACGCTCTGCCGAGGACTCCCTATGGGAAGGTCGTCAAGGAGGAGTTACGGAGACTGCTGAGCGAACATCGGCGCGCATGACCCAGGAAGAACGGTCCGAGAAGTCGAAGCAGCTCATCCTCGACGCCGCGCTGAAGCTCTTCTCGCACAAAGGCTACGGCGCGACGAGCGTGCGCGACATCGCCGAAGAGGCGGAGCTGTCGAAGGGCAACGTCTACCATCACTTCCCGGACAAGGAAGCGATCTTCCGCGCGCTGATCGACCGCTATTTCGAGGCCATGTCGCGTCCGGACTTTCCGTTCAACCGCGTCCTCGCCCAGGGCGCCTTTCCCGAGAACCTCGAAGCCCTCGGCATGGCCATCCGGGAAGTCATCCACGACTACCGCGAGTACATCGCGCTGATCTACGTCGACGTCGTCGAGTTCGACGGCACCCACGTCCGCAAGTTCTACGAGAACATGGCCGAGCGCTTCGACGCGTTCATGAAAGCGACCGGCATGGAGAAAGTGCTCGGCGAAAAGCTGGCCGAGGGGCTGTCGCCCGTGTCCGCGGTCATGCTGGCCACGCGCATCTTCTACAACTACTTCACGGTCGAGATCCTGTTCGGCGTGAAAGACCACTTCGGCAAAGAGACGGACGCGGCGGTTCACGAGATCTCGCGGATCCTCCGCCACGGGATGCTGCGAGTGAAGTAGGGCGTACCATCGCAGGGTGCGAATCGCCCTGGGCCTCCTGCTGCTGATCGCGACGCCGGTTCTGGCGCAGTTCGGCGAGAAGGTCACCGTGGCCTACGTCGAGGTGCCGGTGACGGTGCTGGCGAAGGACGGCACGCCGGTGCGCGGGCTCACGCGGGCGAATTTTGAGATCCGTGATGACGGCGACCCGCGCGCGATCGAATCGTTCGACACGATCGACTTCGCGGCCGAGCGTGGCGCGAAGGCGCTCTCGCCGCTGAATCCGGCGTCGCGGCGAAACTTCCTGCTGCTGTTCGATCTGTCGTATTCGAACCCGCAGTCGGTGACGCGGGCGCAGGACGCGGCGCGCAACTTCATCTCCCGCAGCATCGGCGGGCGCGATCTCGTGGCCGTCGGCATCCTCGACGTCGACCGCGGCTCCCGGTTCGTGACGGCGTTCACCACCGACCGCAGCCTCCTCATCGCGGCGATCAAGGACCCGGCGAGCTTCCGTTCGTTCGACCCGCTGCAGATCGGCGGCAACTCGTCCGTCGCGGCCGATCCGCAGCAGCGCGCCGCGAGCGCCGACAGCGAGCAGCCGGGCACGCTCAACGACTCGTTCAAGCGCACGCGCGTGCGGCGGCAGGTGGAGATGCTGTCCGACATCGCGCTCTCCCTCCAGCGCCTCGCGGGGCGCAAGCATCTCGTCCTGTTGTCCGAGGGGTTCGATCCGCGGCTGGTGCAGGGGCGGGGGGCGGGGAAGACGGAGGGGCAGGCCGAAGAAGACACCGCCGCCGAGCATGGCGAGCTGTGGAAGATCGACAGCGACAAGCGCTTCGGCAGCATGGAGTCGCAGAAGGCCATCCAGCTCATGGCCGATCAGTTCCGCCGCTCGGACGTCGTCCTCCACGCCGTCGACATCCAGGGCGTGCGCGTCGCCAACGACGTGCAGGGCGGCGCGCGCTTCAATTCGAATGAGGGCCTGTTCCTCCTCGCCAACTCCACCGGCGGGACGGTGTTCCGCAACTCGAACGACATCAAGGCCGAATTCGACAAGCTCACCCGCCAGCACGACGTCGTGTACGTCCTCGGCTTCCGCGCGCCGCTCGGGCGCGCGGGGCAGTTCCACGAGCTGAAGGTGAAGCTCGTCGACGTACCCGGCGCGCGCGTGACGCACCGCGGCGGCTACTACGACGCCGGCGCGGAGGGCGCGGTCGAGCGGACACTGTCGGCGGCCGAGGTCATCGTCAACGACATCGCGCAGACCGACGTCGGGCTCTACGCGCTCGCCGCGGCGTTCCCGCACGACGCCAGGACCTCGCAGGTGCCGGTCGTGCTGGAGATCAACGGCGCGGACCTCGTGGAATACGCGAAGAACGGCCACGCCACGACGGACGTGTTCGTGTACGCGTTCGATGAGGACGGCGTCGTGCGCGACACCATCTACCAGCGCGTGACGCTCGACATCGCGCAGGTCGGCGAGCGGTTGCGCGAGTCCGGCGTGCGCTTCTACGGGACGCTCGATTTATCGCCGGGCAAGTACGCGCTCAAGACGCTGGTGCGCGTCGCGGAGACGGACCGCAAGGGTTACCAGCGCGTCGACCTCGTGGTGCCGGAGGCCGGCGACGTCGCGGTCGTGCAACCGCTCTTCTTCGCCGACCCGGGGAGTTGGGTGATGGTGAAGTCCGCCGCCGACGATCCCAAGGCCCCATACCCCTTCGTTCTCGGCGAGGACACCTTCATCCCCGCCGCGCACCCGACCCTGCGCAAAGGCGAGCCGCGGTTGTTCACGGTGTTCGTCTACAACGCCGACGCGGATGAACTGACCTGGGAGATCGCACCGGACGCGAAACTCGTGTCCGAGGCGCGCGGCGAGGACGTGACCAAGCTCCTCTTCGCGCTGGAGAAGGTCCCCGGCGATGCGAAGGAGCTGGCGGTCACGGTTCGGAAGAAGGGGTCATGGGACGCGAGAACGGTCAGGGTGCCGCTGGAAGTGCAGTGACGTAGGGCGCGGCTTCAGCCCGCCCGCCCCCGGGGGAGGCGGGCTGAAGCCGCGCCCTACGTTTGTTCACCGCACTACGTTGTCCCACCGCGGATCGCGGTGCAGCGAGTCGAGATCATCGTCACCCCGCGCGTGATCGGCCAGGTCGAACCCGGACGCTTCCGCCTTCTGCAGCCACTCGAACGCCGCGTCGCGATTGCCCTGCAGCGCGTACGCGCAGGCCACGTTGTACGACGACGTCCCCGTGCGGTAGTTCAGCTCCAGCGCGCGCCGGAACGCGTCCAGCGCGGTCGGGTACTGGCGTGCCTGCAGGGATGTGTATCCGAGGTTGAACCAGGCGCGGCCGGAGGTCGGGTGCTTGCGCGCCATCGCCTGATGATGGTCGACCGCCTTGCGCCAGTTGTCGAAGAAGAACGAGGCCGCGCCGTCGCAGCAGCCGCGCATCTCGAGGTCCTTCGCCTTGTCGCGGACCTGATCGAAGCCCGCCTGCGTGCGGATGAATGCGATGTCCGGATCGTGCTTGAACTTGTCCTCGTCCGAGTAGCCGTTCTCGATGGCCTTGTCGAGCCAGGCCATGCCGTTGCGGGCGTCGCCTTTCAGCGAGTACGCGCAGGCGATGTTGTACATCGCCGCACTGATCTTGTCGCCGGCGGCGATCGACGCTTCGAACGCGTCGATGGACTCGTCCAGCTTGCGCAGGCGGAGGAGATCCAGGCCGGCGTCATACCAGTCGTCGCCGTGGTTCTTGCCCTCCACAGTCTTGAGCCGCTCGACCTTCGCCAGGACCTTGCGCTCGCGGCGCGTGACCGCGTCGGAGAACTTCGACTGCAGGATCGCGCGGAAACGGGGATCGCTGCGGATCGGATCGAAATCCGAGTCGTCGGCGATCTTCTCGAAATCGTCCCAGCCCTCGTCGATTGCGTGCGTCAGCTCTCCCATGGCGTTGTTCGCGTCGCCGAGGAGGGCATAGGAGCAGGCGGCGTTGTAGTAGGCGGTCTCGGGGCGATAACCCTCGTCACCCGCGCGACGGAATGCCGCGGCGGCCTCGGCATACCGATCGTTGCGATACAGGTCGTACGCCCGCTCGTACCGCTCCTCGGCGTTCCGCGGCTCGCGGATCCAGCGGTCGGCGCGTTTGTCGTACTTGCCGAGCTTGGCCAGGAGGTAGTCGCCGATGGCCTCGACGTCGGGAGTGACGTCGACTTCCGCGTCGCTCTTGATCTCTTCGGGGGCCTGCGGTTTCTGTTCGACGATGACCTGCGGCGCGGTCTGCGTCTCCGGTGGACGGGCCACGAGCTTGAAGGCGGAGATCGGCGCGATCACCGCGACTGCGAGAGCGCATGCGATGCCGATCCCGCGAACGCTGAATACCCGTCGTGCCACATCGCGCTGCAGGATCGACAGGAGGCGGCCCTCGAGCTGCGTTTTCCGCGACATGGCGAGCGTTACGGATCGGAACGGATCGAAGGCCGGCATCGTGCGCGCGATCGCCAGGAGGTGATCGGCGTACTCGGACGGCTTCGTTCCGCTGGCGAGCACCAGGTCATCGCATGCGCGCTCGCACTCGCTGCGGCCGGCGCGCTCCAGCGACCAGGCCAGGGGATGGAACCAGAACAGGGAGACCGCCGCGCGGGTCAGCAGCAGCGACACGCCGTCCCAGCGCTTGAGGTGCGCGAGCTCGTGCAGCAGCACGACGCGCAGGCGCTCGGCGGGCCAGGTGACGACGTCCGGCGGGAGGAGCAGCACGGGACGGAAGAAGCCCCAGACCACCGGCACGGCGATGCGCGGGGAGCGGAGGAGGCGGACGTCGCGCTCCAGCGCGAGCAGCCCGCGCGCGTCGTCGAGCTCGCGCAGCGCTTCGTCGGACGTCAGCTCCTGCGCGCCGCGTGCGACGAACCAGACCCCGATCACGCCGAGGAGCATGTGGACGAGCATGAGCAGCGAGGCGGTGCCGAAGGCCACGACGATCATGCCCTTCCAGGTCGAGCGGTAGACGTTGGTGGCGCGCTCGATGGCACTGAGCGGCGCGTCGGCGATGCCGGTGGCCCTGGCCACGGAGATGGCGGTGGCGATGGGCTCGTTGTCGGAGAGGCCGATCGCGTTGCCCGTTGCCCGTTGCCCGTGCGGGATCGCCAGAGGCGGGCCTGCCACGGGCAACGGGTCACGGGTCACGGACCACTCCAGCGCGGGAAGGACCAGCGTCGCGACCGGCATCGCCGCGACAGCGACCAGCGCCGCCGTGGCCACGAGGTGTTTCATGGCGGCCGAGGCGCGGGGCATCACCATCAGCAACAGACGCGCGATGGCCAGGATCACCGTGGCCTTGAGCACCATCCACAGCATCCCTTCCAGGGCATTTGCGGACTGCAGTCGTGCGGCGAGCTCGAACATCGTGGTCATGTCAGCGTCCTTCCTTGCGTGCCTGCTCGATCAGATCGGACAGACGGTCCAGTTCTTCGTTGGTTATCTTGCCCTTCTGCCGCTCGATCAGCGTAGCCACGACAGTTTCGGCGGAACCATCGAAAAACGTCGTCAGGAGCTGGTCCAGCGCGGAGAGGCGAACCTTCTCGCGATTTACGGTGGGCTGTATACGTAGCGGGTCGCCGTCATGTTCATGCTTGAGGTGCCCTTTCTGCTCGAGGACGCGCAGCGTGGCCCGGACGGCCGAATACGCTCGGCGGCTCGGCCATCGCCTCCATCACTTCCCCGGCGGTGGCCTTCTCGCGGGAGAAGATGATGTTCATCATCTCGCGCTCCCGCCTGCTGAGCGGGTCCTGCTGTTTTTTCACCATGTGCTGGAAATCTAGCACCTGAATGGGGGCGTGGCAAGCGGGACACGGAAAGTTCACAGGGGGGCGGTTGGCAGTCGACAGTTGGCAGTTGACAGGAGAGGGTATTCGAAGGCGTCTGCGCGCGAAGGTGCGCAGGTTCCCCAAGGGCGTTCACTTCAGGCGAGCGCGCCCCTCACCCGGCCTTCGGCCACCCTCTCCCCACGCTGACGCGCGGGGAGAGGGGCTGCTCAAGGTTAGCTCTTGCGAGAGGCAGGTTCTCTATGCTCGTTCTCGCGAGAAGGAACCCCAGGATAGCCCCTCTCCCCGCGGTAGCGGGGAGAGGGTGGCCGAAGGCCGGGTGAGGGGCGCGCTCGCCCAAAGTGAACGCCAGCGGACGGGTGTCGCGGCGGCAATTCATCGCGCGCAGACGCGGGGGCGGAGGCCTCCTGTCAACTGCCAACTGCAAACTGTCAACTTCTCCGATACCATGCGCGCCGTTCTCAGGAGGCACCCCATGGGCGCAATCACCGACTTCATCGACCACCACTACCGCCACTTCAACGCCGCCGCCCTCAAGGCGGCCGCGATGACTACAACAAGCACCTCGCGAGCGGCGGGCAGATGCTCGTCACGCTCGCCGGCGCGATGTCCACCGCCGAGCTCGGGCTCTCGCTGGCCGAGATGATCCGGCAGGACAAGGTCCAGGCGATCAGTTGCACGGGCGCGAACCTGGAGGAGGACATCTTCAACCTCGTCGCGCACGACTCACTACGAGCGCGTGCCGCACTACCGCTACCTCTCCGCCCTCGACGAGCAGGCGCTGCTCGAACGGCACATGAACCGCGTCACCGACACCTGCATCCCCGAGGGGGAGGCGATGCGCCGCATCGAGAAGCGCGGTGCTGAAGCACTGGATGGACAAGGACAAGGAAGGCAAGCGCCTGTTCCCGCACGAGTTCATGTACGAGATCATCCGCGACGGCTCGATCGCGGAGTTCTACCAGATCGATCCGAAGAACTCCTGGATGGTCGCCGCGGCCGAGAAGAACCTCCCGATGTTCGTCCCGGGCTGGGAAGACTCCACCCTCGGCAACATGTACTCCGGCCACTGCATCTCCGGGGACGTGAAGAACGTCCACACGGTGCGCACCGGCATCGAGTACATGATCGAGCTGGCGGACTACTACACGAAGACCTCGGCGAAGTCGTCCATCGGCTTCTTCCAGATCGGCGGCGGCATCGCCGGCGACTTCCCGATCTGCGTCGTCCCGATGCTCCACCAGGACCTGCAGCGCACGGAAGTCCCGCTCTGGGGCTACTTCTGCCAGATCAGCGACTCGACCACCAGCTACGGCTCGTACTCCGGCGCGGTCCCGAACGAGAAGATCACCTGGGGCAAGCTCGGCGTCGACACGCCCTCGCACGTCATCGAAAGCGACGCGTCGATCGTGGCGCCGCTGGTGTTCGCGTATGTCTTAGGATGGTGAAGTGAAACTCGTCGCCCTCGCACTCGTTCTCTTTGCCACCCAGCAACCCATCGAGACCCACATCCGTACGCTCTCGGCCGACGCCATGGAAGGCCGCGGCCTCGGCACGAAGGGCATCGGCAAGGCCGCCGATTACATCGAGCGCGAGCTGCGCGCCGCCGGCGCCGCGCCTGCGTTCGGGAAGTCGTACCGGCAGAAGTTCCCGGTGAAGATGGGCGTGGCCTTCGGCACGAACAATCACATCGACGGTCTGAAGGACGACGAGTGGACGCCGCTCGGGCTTCTCGAGCTCGGGGACGTTCTCCGGCGCCGATCGCGTTCGTCGGCTACGGCATCGAGGCGCCGGCCGCTGAACTACCGCGAGCTGGAGGGGTCGACCTCAAGGGCAAGGTCGCGCTGATGCTGCGCTACGAGCCGCAGGAGCGGGACGACAACTCCCGTTCGACGGCAAGAAGCCGAGCCGCTGGTCGGCGATGCGCTACAAGGCCATGCAGGCGCGCGAGCGCGGCGCGGTCGCGGTGGTGTTCGTCACCGGCCCGCTGCAGGACGAAGGGAAGGACAAGCTCCCCGCGCTCGCGAATGACGGTCCGGAAAGTCCGGCCGGCATCCCCATCATCCAGGTGAAGACGTCGGCCGCGGCGAAGTGGCTCGATCTCGCGCAGTTCCAGAAGGACGTCGACACCGACCTCAAGCCGCGCTCGCGCGTGCTCGACGCCACGCTCTCCGGAAACGTCGACGTCCAGGCGACGTACGCGGAGGCGGATGAACGTCGTCGGCATCATCCCGGGACGCGGCAAGCTGGCGAACGAGACCGTCGTCATCGGCGCGCACTACGATCACCTCGGCTACGGCGGCAAGGGCTCGATGCGCCCGAACGACACCGCCATCCACAACGGCGCGGACGACAACGCCTCCGGTACGGCCGCGGTGCTCGTCGCCGCGAAGCAGCTGCACGACCTGATGAAGACGGCGAAAGACCACCGCCGGATCGTGGTCGCGCTGTTCGCGGCCGAGGAGGTGGGGCTCGGCGGATCGGCATACTTCGTCGAGAACCTGCCGCGTGCCGCTGGCCGGCATCAAAGCCATGGTCAACCTCGACATGGTCGGCGCGATGAAGGACGACAAGCTCGTCGCCCTGGGCGCGGAATCGGCGCCGGAGTGGAAACCGCTCGTCGACTCGATCAGCGGCGACCTGAAGCTCACCGTCACGTCCAGCGGCGACGGCTACGGCCCGTCGGACCAGACCTGCTTCTACGCGAAGCAGATCCCGGTGCTGCACTTCTTCACCGGCTCGCACGAGCGCTATCACACGCCGGACGACGATGCGGACGCGGTCAACTTCGACGGCGCGGCGCGCACGGCGGAGCTCACGCGCGGGTCGCGGCGGCGATTGCGCGGGGCGACGTCACTCCGACGTACGCGCGTGCTCGCGGCCGCGCCGGCGATGCAGGGCGACAGCCGCGGCTACGGCGCCTACCTCGGAACGGTTCCCGACTACACGGCGATGGAAGCCACCGGCGGCGGCGTGAAGCTCGCCGACGTGCGCGCGGGCGGTCCCGCGGACAAGGCCGGGATCAGGGGCGGCGACGTGCTCGTCGAGATGGCCGGCACGCGCATCGAGAACCTCTATGACATGACCTACGCGCTGCAGGACCACAAGCCGGGCGAGACGGTCGACGTGGTCGTGCTGCGCAATAACGAGCGCGTCACGCTGCGCGCGACCCTCGGGTCGCGCAGCGGAGGCGCTGCCCCCGCGGGCGCTCACAGCGCGCTGCCGGCCTTCGAGATCAAAGCCGGCAAGCCGTTCGAGAAGACCTTCGACGGCGAGAAGCACCTCCAAGACGTCCGCCAGCTCACGTTCGGCGGAGAGAACGCCGAGGCCTACTTCAGTCCGGACGGGAAGAAGCTGATCTACCAGTCGACCACCGAGCGCGGGGGGTGCGATCAGCAGTACGTCATGGACCTCGGCACGGGCGAGACGAAGCTCGTGTCCAGCGGCAAGGGACGCACGACGTGCGGCTACTTTGCGTACCCCGCGGGCGACCGCATCCTCTATGCGTCGACCGAGGCGTACCAGAGTGAGTGCCCGCCGCCGCCGGACCGTAGCCGGGGCTACATCTGGGGCGTGTATCCCACGTACGACATCTGGGTCGCGAAGGCGGATGGTTCGGACCGGAAGCGCATCACCGAAACGCCGGGCTACGACGCCGAGGCGACGTGGTGCCACAAGGGCGGGAAGATCATCTTCACGTCCGTGCGCGACGGCGATCTCGACCTGTACGAGATGGACGAGAACGGCGGAAACGTGAAGCGCCTCACGTCCACGCCCGGCTACGACGGCGGCGCGTTCTACAACGCCGACTGCACGGAGATCGTCTGGCGCGCGTCGCGGTTCACCGACCCCGCGCCGCTCGCGGACTATCAGTCCCTGTTGAAGGACGGCTTCGTGCGGCCGTCGAAGATGGAGCTGTACGTCGCGAAAGCCGACGGCACGGGCGCGAAGCAGATCACCAGCAACGGCGCCGCGAACTTCGCCCCGTTCTTCACGCCGGACCAGAAACGCATCATCTATTCGTCCAACGTCCTCGACTCACGCGGCCGCGAGTTCGACATGTTCATCGTGAACAAAGACGGCACGGGCGAGCCCGAGCGCGTCACCACCGCGCCCGCGTTCGACGGGTTCCCGATCTTCAGCCCCGACGGCAAGTGGCTGGTGTGGGGCTCGAACCGGGCCAACCCGGAAGGACGGGAGACCAACCTGTTCATCGCGAGGTGGGCGGAGTAGAAAAGGCTCCCGCCCGATTGCCAAGCGGGATCACGAAGCGCGCGAAGGCGCGCCGTCCAATCGTGGCCCCGGGCTTGTGCCGCAATGGCGTTAACTTTAGCGAGAGAACAACCCCTCATCCGCCTTCGGCACCTTCTCCCCTCACGGAGGGGAGAAGGGCGAGAGAAACGCGCATCTCGCAAGAAACAAAATAGATAGCCCATCTCTGGCGAGAAGGAACCCCAAGATAGCCCTCGCCCCGCGTCAGCGGGGAGAGGGTGGCCGAAGGCCGGGTGAGGGGCGCGCTCGCCTAAAGTTAACGCCATTGGCGGCAAGTGCCCGGGGTTGCCGCGCGCAACCCTCAGCCCGTGCAGCGCCTTCCATCCGCCGTTTCCGAAACTTGTCTTGCCTCCACCCCAACCGTGCTCTAGCATCTCCACCATCATGTTAATAACTGTGCGGGGTGGGTTTCGTCACCTCCTTCTCGTCACCCTCCTCGCCACCGCCCCGCTCCTTTCCGGTGCCCAGCCGGAGAAGGCAACAGAGCTCCACATCGGCCGGCCGGCGCAGCTCGGCGTGATCATCGAGCTCCGCGCGGCGCCGCTGCTGGAAGCGCGCAGGTCGCAGGATCTGCGGCTCGCATCCGCGAGTCTCGACGCGCTGACTGCGCAGCTCGCGAAAGACCTCGCACGCATCGAAGGCGACGCGCCGGGCCGCGTTGCCGCGCAGGCGGCGGACACCGGCGCGATCCGGCACACCTACCGGATGGCGTTCGCGGGCGCGAGTGCCACGGTGAGCCGCGAATCGCTGGCGGCGATCCGCGCGCTTCCGTACGTTCGCGCGGTCCACGAGGACAGGGAAATGCACACGTTCCTCGCGCGGAGCGTGCCGCACATCGGGGCTCCCCAGGTGTGGCAGCAGTACGGCGCGCGCGGCAAGGGAGTTACCGTCGCGGTGATCGACACGGGGATCGACTACCGGCATATCGCGCTCGGCGAGGGGTTCGGGCCGGGCTTCAAGGTCGCCGGGGGCTATGACTTCGTGAACGGCGACGCCGATCCGATGGACGACAACGGACACGGGACGCACGTCGCCGGGATCGTGGCCGCGAAGCACACGAAGCTCACCGGAGTAGCGCCCGAAGCCACGCTGCTGGCGTACAAGGTGATGGGCCAGGGGGGCGGCGGGTTCGTGTCGGCGATCCTCGCGGGCATCGACCGCGCGATCGATCCGAATCAGGACGGCGACCCGTCTGATCGCGCGGACGTCGTGAACATGAGTATCGGCGGACCGGCGGTCCCGGACGACCCGGTGATGACGGCCGTGGAGCGCGGAGTCGCCGCCGGCACGGTGTTCTGCGTGTCGGCGGGGAACAACAGCGAGATCGGCAGTCTCGGATCGCCTGCGCTCGCGCCCTCCGCGATCACGGTCGGAGCGACCGATCTCGAGGACAAGGTCGCGAGTTTCTCCAGCGGTGGCCCGGCGGGCGGTGGGAGCGGTTGGGCGCTGAAGCCGGAGATCGCCGCGCCGGGAGTGGGGATCAACTCGGCCGAGCCCGGCAACGGCATCGGCTCCAAGAGCGGTACGTCGATGTCCTCGCCCCACATCGCCGGCGTCGCCGCGCTGCTCCTGGAAAAGCATCCGGACTGGACGCCGCTGGACGTGAAGACCGCCATCGTCTCCACGGCCAGGCCGGTCGCCGGGCGCGTGAGCAACGAGGGAACTGAGGCCGGCCCCTTCGTGCCCTTCGCGGGCGCCGGCCGCGTCGACGCGCTGGGCGCGATCGGCGCTACGGTTTTCCCGTCGCCCTACGCGGCGACGTTCGGCCTGATCCGGACGAACGATCAGCTGACGACCGCGACGCATAAGGTGACGCTGACCAACCGCGGCACGCAGCTCGAAACGCTCACGCTGCAGACACCCGTCGTGCCCGAGGGAGTGACGATCACCGTTCTACCCGAGACCGTCACGCTGGCTCCGGGCACGAGCGTGGAGTTGCAACTGACGCTGACGATCCCGGCCGGCATGGCGGCCACCGACTCGAACATCCTGATCACCGGCTTCCTCACGTTCACCGGAGCGAAGACGTCCGTCCGCCTTCCGTGGACGATCGTGAAAGCCGACGTCGTGCAAGTCACGGTCGGAGGCACCGACGACTTCGACCTCTACATCTCGAACGGGCGCCACGCGGCAACGATGTGGCCCGAGGGGCCGCGGACGTACGCGACCTACATCCAGGAGTATGTCGGGGCCGACATCATCGTGCTGATGCGCCCCGCGGACGGCTCGCTCCCGCGGCTGATCTTCCGCGAGGCCACGCCTGTCGAAGGCTACACCGAGATCACGGTCTCGCCGGACGAGGCGGTCCACAAGGTGCGCGTCGAGGCCTTCGACGAGCGCGGTGTTGCGTTTCCGAAGATCACGCCCGACGGGACCGGCCAGCTGTGGCACCACTTCCTGCTGCCGTCGGCCGGTCTGATCCTGGTCTATTACGAAGAAGGCCGGCGGGAGATGCTGCTGTCGCCGATCCAATACACGCGGCTCCAGACCTACGAGATGCTCGACTCCGGAGCGCACCGCTACTTCGCCTACTACCGGCATGTGCGCAAGCTCGCGCAGGACGAGACGCTCACGGTCCATCCGTCCGACTGGGCGTCGCAGAAGATCCGTTCGGATTGCCCGAGCGAGTGCGAGCTGAGCGTCGGAGTCGGAACCGGCTCGCCGCTCACGTTTCGCTACTATCCGCTGCCGGCGGGAACGAGCGAGCTCACGCTCCACCTCACGCCCCACGTCACCGACAATCCTGCCTATGACTTCCGCGCGTACGTACAGCAACGCGAGAAGAACTACCACTACGACAGCGACGGGAATCCATGGACGTTCCTGTCGAACGCGATGCGGAATATCGGCGGCCGCTTCTCGACCGCGCCCTTCGGCGTGCTCTCGAAGGCCGACTACTTCCCGCCGGATCGCGAGGAACCGCTCGTCCTCGGCGACGGCCCGGCGGTTCTGCGCATCGCCGCCGGGAAGTACATGACGGAGCTCCGTCCGTGGGGAGTCTCCGGCGAGACCTTCGGTGCCAGAACCATGCGCGAGCTCGACGTCAAAGTGGAGCGCACCGACGGCGGTCCTCTGGCGCCCTTCCAGTACTACGGCCCGGGCCTCTGGGGGTTCCGCGTGAAGCCCGGCGCGCATCGCCTCACCGCGAGCAGCGTCTACCCGATCGCCGGACGCGAAGGCCGGGTATCGCAGGTCTCGCTGTATGACACGACCGCCCAGACCGACGGACCGCCGTCGCTGACGGTGATGCGCGTCGAGAACGGGCGCGGTGTGGTAGCGACGACCGTTGCCGCGGGCTCGCCGTCGCGAGTCGTATTCGCGGCGCGCCAGTCCACGCTCGGACAAGCCGACTGGATGGTCGAGCACGCGCGCGTGAACGCCGCTGAGACGAAGGCGTGGTGGCGCCCGCACGGCGCCACGGCCTGGTTCCCGCTCCAGGTCACGAATACCGGCGAGGACTACGCGCACAAATCGGATATCCCCGGCTCGCCGGGAACGCTCTTCATCGCGCCGCTCGCTCCCGCGGTCGCCGCGGAAGGCGCCGTCGATCTGAAGTTCTCGGTCACGAATCTCTTTGGCGGAACGACCGAGACGATGTTCGAGCCGGCGTTCCTCGTAGGACCGCAGGGCACGCGGCGGCGGGCGATGCGATGAGTGTTCTTGATGGGTGCCGTCATCTCCTGCTCGTCATCTTCCTGGCCACCGCGCCGTTCCTTTTCGGTGCCCAGCCGGAGAAGGCAACAGAGTTCCGCATCGGAAAGCCGGCGCAGCTCGGCGTGATCATCGAGTTCCGCGCGGCGCCGCTGCTAGAAGCGCGCAGGTCGCAGGATCTGCGGCTCGCGTCCGCGAGTCTCGACGCGCTGACCGCGCAGCTCGCGAAAGACCTCGCGCGCATCGAGGATGGCGCGCCGGGCCGCGTTGCCGCGCAGGCGGCGGACACCGGCGCGATCCGGCACACCTACCGGATGACGTTCGCGGGCGCGAGTGCCACGGTCCGGCGCGAATCGCTGGCGGCGATCCGCGCGCTTCCGTACGTGCGCGCGGTCCACGAGGACCGGGAAATGCACACGTTCCTCGCGCGCAGCGTGCCGCACATCGGGGCTCCGCAGGTGTGGCAGCAGTACGGAGCGCGCGGCAAGGGGGTCACCGTCGCGGTGATCGACACGGGCATCAACTACAAGCACTGGGCGCTCGGCGAGGGGTTCGGGCCGGGCTTCAAGGTCGTCGGGGGATATGACTTCGTGAACGGCGACGCCGATCCGATGGACGACCAGGGACATGGGACGCACGTTGCCGGAATCGTGGCTGCGAATCACAGGCAGCTCGCCGGCGTGGCGCCCGACGCGACGCTGCTGGCGTACAAGGTGCTGGACCAGACGGGCAGCGGGTTCGTGTCGACGATCCTCGCGGGCATCGAGCGCGCGATCGATCCGAATCAGGACGGCGACCCGTCCGATCGCGCGGACGTCGTGAACATGAGTCTCGGCGGACCGGCGGCGCCGGACGACCCGGTGATCGCGGCCGTGGAGCGCGGCATCGCCGCCGGCGCGGTGTTCAGCCTGTCGGCGGGGAACAACGGCCTGGTCGGCAGTCTCGGATCGCCCGCCCTCGCGCCTTCCGCGATCACGGTCGGGGCGGTCAATCTCGCAGACAAGGTCGCGGATTTCTCCAGCGGCGGCCCGGCCGGCGGAGGCGCCGATTGGGCGCTGAAGCCGGAGATCGCCGCGCCCGGTGTCGGCATCGTCTCGTCCGTTCTCGACGACGACATGCGCGCCGCCAGCGGGACGTCGATGGCCTCGCCGCACATCGCCGGCGTCGCGGCGCTGCTCCTGGAAAAGCATCCGGACTGGACCCCGCTGGACGTCAAGACCGCAATTGTCTCCACAGCCAGACCGATCGCCGGTCGCCTCGGCGCGGTCGAGGCTGCCGGCCCCTTCGTGGCCTTCGCGGGCGCCGGCCGCGTCGACGCGCTGGGCGCGATCGGCGCCACGATTTTCCCGTCGCCCTACGCGGCGACGTTCGGCCTGATCCGTGTGAAAGATCAGCCGGCGATCGCGACGAAGACGGTGACGTTGACCAACCGCGGCGCGGGAGCCGAAACGCTCACGCTGCAGACACCCATCGTCCCCGAGGGCGCGACGATTACCGTTCTGCCCGAGACCGTCACGATCGCTCCGGGCGCGAGCGTGGACCTGCAACTGACGCTGTCGGTCCCCGCCAGCCTGGCGCCCACCGACTCGGACATCCTGATCTCGGGGTTCCTCACGTTCACCGGAGCGAAGACGTCCGTCCGGCTGCCGTGGACGATCGTAAAAACCGACGTCGTGCAGGTCACGGTCGGAGGCAACGACGACTTCAGCCTCTACATCTCGAACGGGAGACGCGCGGCGTCGATGTGGCCCGAGGGGCCGCGGAAGTATGCGGCCTACGTCCCGAGGTTTCTCGGGACCGACATCCTCGTGCTCACCCACCCGGAGGACGGCTCACACGCGCGGATGATCCTCCGCGAGGCCGCGGAGGTCGAAGGCTACACCGAGATCGGGGTCTCGCCGGACGAAGCGGCGCACACGGTGCGTGTCGACGGCGTCGACGAGCGCGGCGTCGCGTTGCCGAACGTCGCGCCCGGCGCGACCGGCCTGCTGTGGCATCACTTCGAGTTACCGTCGGGCGGGCTGGTCCTCGTGTATTACGAAGAGGGCCGGCGTGAGCTGCGCGTCTCGCCGCTCAAGTACACGCGGCTTCAGACCTACGAGATGGTGGAATCCGGAGCGGACCGCTACTTCGCCGCCTACCGGCACCTGCGCAAGCTCGCGAAGGACGAGACGCTCGTGGTCCATTCGTCCGCCTGGGCGTCGCAGAAGATCCGTTCGACCTGCCCGAGCGAGTGTGACCTGAGTGTCGGAGTCGGTACGGGCTCGCCGCTCGCGTATCGCTACTATCCGCTGCCGGCGAATACGAGCGAGCTCACGCTGCACCTCACGCCGCTCGTCGAGCCGGCCTACGACTTCCGCGCGTATGTGATGCAGCGCGAGAAGCGCTACAGCTACAACCGCGAAGGAAATCCGTGGACGTTCCTGTCGAACGCGATGCGGAGCGTCGGCGGCCGCTTCTCGACGGCGCCGCTCGGCGAGTTTTCGAAGGCCGACTATTTTCCGCCGGACCGCGAGGAGCCGCTCGTCCTCGGCGACGGCCCGGCCGTTCTGCGCATCGCCGCCGGTACATTCATGACCGAGGTCTATCCGTACGGGGTCTCCGGCGAGACCTTCGGCGGCAAGATCATGCGCGAGCTCGACGTCAAAGTGGAGCGCACCGATGGCGGCCTTCTCGCGCCCTTCTACCCCTATGGCCCGGCCCTCTGGGGATTCCGCGTGAAGCCCGGTCCGCATCGCCTCACTTCGAGCAGCGTCTACCCGATCGCCGGACGCGAGGGCAGGGTGTCACAGGTCTCGCTGTACGACACGACCGCCCAGACCGACGGACCGCCGACGCTGACGGTGATGCGCGTCGAGAACGGACGCGGTGTGGTGTCGACAACCGTTGCCACGGGCTCGCCGTCGCGAGTGGTGTTCGCGGCGCGCCAGTCCACGCTCGGGCAGGCCTCGTGGGAGGTCCAGCACGCGCGCGTGAACGCCGCGGAGACGAAGGCGTGGTGGCGCCCGCACGGCACGACGGAATGGCTCCCGCTCCAGGTCACGAATACCGGCGAGGACTACTCGCACAAATCGCGGTTCCCCGGCTCGCCGGGAACGATCTTCACCGCGCCGCTCGCTCCCGCGGTCGCCGCGGAAGGCGCCGTCGATCTGAAGTTCTCCGTCACGAACCTCTTTGGCGGAACGACGGATGTTGTGTACGAGCCGGCGTTCTTCGTCGGCCCAGCCGGCACCCGCCGGAGGGCGATGCGATGAGATTCTGCCGCCCGCTACGCGGGCTCGTTTCGATCCTGCGCCGTGTTCCCCGGCTGAAGCCGGGGTCTATTTTCTGTTGCCGCCTACGGCGGCTCTCTTTGCCCGCGTAGCGGGCAGCCAGAGAATAGACCCCGGCTTCAGCCGGGGAACACGGCGCGGGCCGGGAACGAGCCCGCGTAGCGGGCGACAGAAGCGCCCCCGCTGGTACGCGACGCGCAGCGTCGTCGCGTGTGAAGCGGTTCGCTGTTGCGTGTGTCGTCCTCGCCCTCGCGTGCGGCAAGGAACCTCCGCCACCCCAGCCGAAGCACGTTGACGCCACGCCCATCCCGACGCCCCTCGACGCCCCTCCGCCCGCGCCGCCGAAACTCGAGCCCATCGCCCGCGATCTCGACACCATCCGCGCGGACGAGACCCTGCGCGTCCTCTTCACCTTCAACTCCACCGGCTATCTCGTCTTCCGCGGCGAGACCATGGGCTACGAGTACGAGCTCCTCTCGAAATTTGCGAAGGACGAGAAGCTCAAGCTCGTGCCGGTCGTCGTCCGCAACAGCGCGACGCTCATCGAGCAACTGAACAAAGGCGAGGGCGACGTGATCGCGGCGCAGCTCGTGGCGCCGTCGAACGAGAGCGAGATCCTCGCGACGGACGGCCTGTACGAGACCGCACCCACCGTCGTGCAGCGCGGCGCCGGCTCGCCCGCGCAGGGACACAGCGCCGCGACGACCACGGCGCTCATCCGCGAGCAGCAGGAAACCGGCGAAGTCCCCGTCACCATCCGGGCGCGCCTCGTCGGGAAACCGTCCGAGCTCGGGGGAGAGGACGTCCACATCTCGCGCCGCTCGCCGTACCGGTCCACACTCCTGGAGCTGAACGACGAGCTCACCGAAGACGTCCACATCGTCGAAATCGACGAATCCGCCGACCGCCTCATGCAGCGCCTCAGCGAAGGGGAGATCGGTTTCACCGTCGCCGCGGAGAACGTCGCGAAGCTCAACGCCACCGAGTACCGCAATCTCCTCGTCCAGCCCGCCCTCGGGCCACCGAAGCAGATCGTCTGGGCCGTCCGCCGCAACGCCCCTCGACTGCACGACGCGCTCAACGCGTGGCTCCACAAGAACCCGAAGCTGCTGGCCGTCCTCTACCGCAAGTACTTCCTCGACCGCCGCGGTTTCGCGCAACGCGCCGCGAGCCGTTACCTCACCGCGGAGACAGGCACGCTCTCGCCGTTCGACGACTGGTTCCGCGAGTACGCGCGCATCCCCGGCTGGGACTGGCGCCTCGTCGCGTCGCAGGCGTACCAGGAATCGCACTTCAATCCGAACGCGCAGTCATGGGCCGGAGCGCAGGGCCTGATGCAGATCATGCCCCGCACCGCGCGCGAGCTGCGCGTCAACCCGCGCGACCCGCGGCAGAGCATCGACGGGGCGTGCCGCTATCTCTGGAAACTCGACAAGCAGCTCGCGGACGAGATCCCTCGCGAAGAGGAGCGCATCCGCTTCATTCTCGCTTCGTACAACGTCGGCCTCGGGCACGTCGAAGACGCGCGCCGCCTGGCGAAGAAGTACGGCGACGATCCCGGCGACTGGGACGACGTCGCCTACTGGCTCATTCGCAAGTCGAAGCGTGCCGTCTACAACGACCCGGTCGTGAAGTACGGCTTCGCACGAGGGACCGAGCCGGTCGACTACGTCGAGCGCATCCTCGACCGGTTCGAGCACTACAAGGCGTTCGTGGAGAAGGAGCCGAAGATAATCGTTGAACCGGCCACCGCTCCGAAAAGCTAATCCTGCTCTGGTCTGAGCTCGGAGATCTCCGCCCAGAGCGCGTCGAGGTCGATCGTCAGTCCCTCACACCCCGGAACGTCCTGCAGGATCCCTTCGGTCGCCCGCGCGGCGCGCGCGTAGCGGCCGCCCGTCAGCTCGAAGATCTCCAATGACTGGAGCCAGGGGTCGAGGATCCAGTAGAAGCGGATCCCGAATGCTGCGTACTCGTCCATCTTCTCGATGCGGTCCCGCCGCTCGTCGCGTGGGGTGGGGGAGACGACCTCGATGGCGATGTCGGGCGGCGTCGTAACAACACCGTTGCGGGGAAGCTTTTGCCGAACGAGGTAGACCGCGAGGTCCGGTTTCCGGCCGCGGTCGCGCCGGATCGCGTATTTGGCGTCCGAGGAGAAGACGAAACCTCGTGCACCCAGCCATGACCGGAATACGTGGATTAGCCAACTGACGACGAGCTCATGAGCGAGACCCGGCACCTCTTCCTCCTCGAGCCGGCCATCGACGAGCTCTCCCGGTTCGTCCTCGTCCATCGACGCCCACTCTTCCAGAGTGAGCGTCCGGCCGAGGATCGGGTGCGGCTGTTCGGAAGCGAAGGACATCGCTCAGATTCTACTTCTTCAGGTGTGTATTGAGGAACGCGAGGATCGCTCCATACGCCGTGATCTGGTTCTTCTTCTTCGTGAACCCGTGACCTTCGTCGTCGAACACGACGTACTCCACCGGCACGCCGTTCTTCTTCACCGCGGCGACGAGGTCGTCAGACTCGGGCTTGATCACGCGCGGGTCGTTCGCGCCCTGGATGACGATCAGCGGCTTGCGGATCTTGTCCGCGTGGAACACCGGCGACGTCGCCTTGAGCATGTCCAGCTCCGTCTCCGGATTGCCGATCTCCGCGTACAGCGACTTCCGCCCCGATTCCCACCAGGGCGGGATGTTCTGCAGCGTGCGCACCCAGTTCGTCACGCCGAAGATGTCGACGCCCACGTCGAACACCTCCGGCTGGAACGCCAGCGCCGCGGCGACCATGTAGCCGCCGTAGCTGCCGCCCATGATCGCGACGCGGCCGCCGTCGACGTAGGGGAGCGAGCCCAGGTACTTCTTCGCTTCGACGCAGTCCCAGAGCGGCTCGCGGCCGTGCTTGCGGTCGTCGGCGGTATAGAACGTCTTGCCGTAGCCCGATGAGCCGCGGTTGTTGATGTCGAGCACGACGTAACCGTGATTCGCGAGGAACTGGGCGGAGTACTTGTAGCCGCGGCGCGCCTGCCCGCCCGGTCCGCCGTGCACCATCACGATCGCGGGCACCTTCGCCTCGGCCGTGGCCTGGTGCGGCTTGTAGAGAATCCCCGGGATGACCATCCCGTCGAACGACTTGAATCGCACCACCTGGGTGTCGACGAGGTCGTCGGGGTCGACGTCCTTCGTCAGCGTGTCGGTGAGGCGCGTGGTCTTGCCGGTGGTGAAGTCGTGGACGTACAGGTTCGACGGCGCGCGGTCCGCGTCGACGTACAGCGCCATGAGCTTGTCGCTCGGCGAGAACTTCACGGCGTTCACGCTGCTGCCGGCCGGGAGCTTCGGCATGGCGATGGACTTGCCGGTCTTCGTATCGATGATGCGCACGCTCGTGCGCGCATCCTCGTTAACCATGGTGACGCGGTACTTGCCCGTGTCCGAGAACCACGATGCCCAGAGATCCCAGTCGGCTTTCTCGACGTCCTCGACCTTGCCGGTCGCGAGCTCGTAGCGGCGGAGGCGGAAGAACTCGGATGCGTCGTTCGTGCGGAAGTAGAGCCACTTCGACGACGGATCGAAGTCCGTGCCGGCGAACTCGGCTTCGCCCTTGTGCTCGGAGATCTTCTTCGTCTCGTTCTTCTGGACGTCGTGGATGAAGAGATCGCTGTCCGAGGTGCTGAGCGTCTTCACGAGCGCGAGCCAGTGGCCGTCGCGGGAGAGGGCCGAGAGGTCGTACGCTTCGTTCTTATAGATCAGCTTCCGCTCGTACGACGCGGTGTCGTAGCGGTAGACGTCGAAGTACTTCGGATCGCGCTCGTTCGTGTGGACGAAGAACGACTTGTCGTCGCCGCTCCACCCGGCGAACGACGCCTTGAGCTTGTCCCCCGGCGTGAGATCGCGCTCGCTGCCGTCCTTCTCGCGCACGTACAGGTGATTCAGCTCGTTTCCGCCCTGATCGCGCGTGTAGAGGAAGCGCGTGTCGTTCGGGAAGAACGAGATCGCCGACGTCGTGTCGGTCGTCGACGTCGTGAGCGCGCGCGGCTTGCCACCCGCCACCGGCACGGCGTACACGTTGCGGATGCCGCTCTCGTCGGTGTGAAAGAGGATCTCCTTCTCGTCCGGCGAGAACGACGCGCCGCCGACGGCGACGGTGTTCATGAACTGCTCGATCGTGTACTGCTTCGACGGGCGGGTCTTCGCGGAGAGCGTGGAAGTCGCGACGAGGAGGAGGGCGAGGAGGAGTGTTTTGTGCCGCATGGGCGTGCAGTTTATCCGGGAGTGACAGCAGGAAACAGTAAACGTAGGGCGCGGCTTCAGCCCGCCCCCCCCCCCGGTGAGCCCGCGCGGTTCACGCGACGGGTCCGTTCGTCCGAGGGGGCGGGCTGAAGCCGCGCCCTACGTGGTGCCCTATCGCGTAACCGTCACCGTCGTCGACGCGCTCGCCGGCGTCCCGCTGTCATCCGTGCCTTCCACCGTCAACTGCGCCGAGACGCCGCCGAACAGCCGCTCGTCCGGCACTTCCTTCCGTGGCGCGAACCGGTAGCGGAGCTCGCCGTTCGCCGGGACGGTCGTCGGGAACCCGAGCGACCGGATCCGGTCGGCGTCGTACGCCTCGCGGGCGACGGGGAAGCCGCCCAGAGCGTGGACCGTGGCCGTCACGCTGGTCACGGTCACCGGACGGCCGCCCGTCTCGCGGAGGATCACCTCGAACGGGAAGTCGTACGTCGTCCCGGAGACGAGCGTGGCGCGGATCGGGTTCGGGACGACCTCCACCGCCAGCACGCCGCGTCCAGGGACCGCCGTCGTGCCGGGCTGCGGCCCGCTGGAGCACGCAGCCAGGACCATCAGCGAGCCGAGAAGGATGAATCGTTTAATGGCGGTCATTGCAGCGTGACCACGCCGCAAGCGATCCGCCCGCCGGCGTTGCCCGTCGGCTGCGTCGTCAAGTCGTCGGGGTTCGCGTGCAGGATGATCGCGTGGCCCACCGCGCTGTTCGCGCCGGCCTCGACGGTCACCGAGCGGGTCGTGAAGCGCGTGTGTACCTCGCCCGCGTCGCTCGCCGTGACGTTGCCGAAATCGCCCGCGTGATGCGGTGGCATCTCCGGCGCGCCGTGTGCCGTCGCGGCCGGGTTGAAGTGGCCGCCCGCGGCATTGCCGTTGTCGCCGCAGTCGCCTTTCTCATGGATGTGGAACCCGTGTACCCCGGCCGGCACCCCGGTCAGGTCGACCTGCACGTCGACACCGCCGTCAGCCAGCTGCGTGAGCCGCACCGTCCCCGAGGCCGTCTGGCCGCTGGTGGGCGCGAGCGTGGCAACCGCGGCCGGCCCGGAGCCCGTCGACGCACAGGCCGCCGCAACGAGAACGAGGAGCGAGAGCAAAGCAAGCTTCTTCATAGCGGGAAACGTATCACGCGAGAATGATGCCTGAGTCAGGGCCGTCTGATCGCTGCCGAGGTTTCGCGGCCTTCAAGGGTGGGCCGAACCACCGTAGGCACGCTTCACTTGTCACCATGAGTTTGAGACCTCTGGTTTCATTCGAAAGCGTCGACCGAGTGACCTTGTGAACCGTCGACCGCGTAGCGGTCAGCAGAAAATAGCCGCCGGCTTCAGCCGGGGGAAACGGGGACGCAGCGCGAAACGAGCCCGCGTAGCGGGCGACAGAGATCGCACGGTCCCCTCGGCCTGTCGCCCGCTACGCAGGCTCGTTTCACGCCGCGTTCCCCGTTCCCCCGGCTGAAGCCGGCGGCTATTTCCTCGCGCCGCCTACGGCGGCAGATCCTCGCGATTCAAACCATGTGTCATTCGCTGCGCGCCTTCGCGCGCTGCCCGTGCGGCCTGAGCGGGCGGTCCGCAGTCACTGCGACAGCGCCGCTACGAGCTTCCCGATTGCGCCGAGCCAGCCTTTGGCGACGTCCTGGTAGTACAGAGACGCGGTCTTCTGGACCCCGTCCGCGAGCGATGGGTAGGACGAGATGCGTTGGGCGAGGTCGGTGATCTTCATGCCTTTGCGGCGGGCGAGGACGATCTCTTCGATGACCGTGGAGGCGTTCGCGCACACGACGTGGGCGCCGAGGATGCGGCCTTTGGGGTCGCAGACGAGCTTGATCAGGCCGGACGATGCGCGGTCGACGACGGCGCGGTCGACGTCGTGCATCTGGGTGACGTAGATCCGAACGTCGTCGCCCTGTTTCTTCCGCGCCTCTTCCTCGGTGAGCCCGATGTGTCCGACCTCGGGGTCGGTGTAGAGCGCCCAGGGGATGTTGGTGGTGTCGACGGCGGACTTGCCGGGGAAGAGCAGGTTGCGCACGAGCTTCACCGCCTCGTACGCGGCGACGTGGGTGAACTGCATGCCGCCGTGGACGTCGCCGCAGGCCCAGATGCGGGGGACGGACGTCTGCAGGAACTTGTCGACGGTGACATACGACCGCTCGACCTTCACGCCCACCTGCTCCAGCCCGAGGTCCTCGGTGTTCCCGCGGCGTCCGGAGGCGACGAAGACTTCGTCGACCGGGATCTCGCGCGACTCGCCGAGCTTGTTCTCGATGCGCGCGATTTTCCCGGAACCTTCGCGGCGCACGGACTTCACCGCCCACCCCGTGTACAGCTCGATCCTTCTCTTCCGCGAGGATCTCCCGCACGCGCGTGATGATGGCCGCGTCTTCCTTGCTGATGATCTCGTCGGACATCTCCACGACGACTACGCGCGCGCCGAACCGCGAGAAGATCTGCGCGAACTCGATCCCGATGTAGCCGCCGCCGAGGATGAGGACGGAGGGGGGGAAGGAATCCTGAGCGAGGAACGACGCGTGATCGAGGAAACCCGCCTCCTTCAGCCCCTCCACGGGCGGAACTGCCGTGCGCGAGCCGGTCGCGATGACTATGTCTTTCGCAACCAGGCGGCGCGTGCCGACTTCCACCTCATTGCGCGCCACGAGCCGTGCGGAGCCTTCGATGACGTCGATGCCGAGGCTGGCGGAACTTCTCCGGATCGTCGTGACGGCTGATGTCCCGGCGCTGCTCGCGCATCGAGTCCATCACCGACTTCGGCGTAATCCGCGGCGTCACCGGCTCGAGGCCGAACGCGTCCGCGTGGCGCATCTGGTGCGCGAGCTTCGCCGACGCCACCAGTGCCTTGGTCGGCACGCAGCCGGTCCACAGGCAATCGCCGCCCAGCGCCTCCCGCTCGATCAACGCCACCTTGCGGCCGAGGCGGGCGCAGCCGGACGCGGTCACCAGCCCAGCCGTGCCGCCGCCGATCACCACCACATCGAAGTTTTCGGCCATAGCACCTCCGATCATATAATTACGGTTACACAGCACCCGGTCCCATGCCCTTCTTCTGCATCCATTGCAAGTCGGAAATCGATCTCGCGCTACAAAGCGTGCCCCTTCTGCGGGGAGGCGATCACCGATTTCCTGCGGCGTTATCTGGAGACGCCGCTCGACGGCAAGTACCGCATCCTCTCCCGCCTCGGCATCGGCGGCATGGGCGAGGTCTACAAGGTCCTGCACATCGCATCTGAACTCGATCCGGGTGATCAAGCTGATGCGCTCCAACATCGCCGCGGACGCCGGCGCGCACGAGCGGTTCCTTCGCGAGGCGCGGCTGGCGACGAAGATCCATCACCCGAACGTCGCGGCGCTGTTCGACTTCTCGACGCTCGACGACGGCTCGCACTACATGGTCTGGGAGTACATCGAGGGCATCAACCTGCACGAGCTGATCACCGAGCGCGGGCCGCTCTCGCCGCGTTACGCGGCGACGCTGGCCGCGCAGGCGCTGCACGGGCTGGAAGCAATCCATCGCGCGGGCATCGTCCACCGCGACGTCAGTCCCGAGAACCTGATGATCGCCCGTGATGAGGAAGCGACCGAGCGCGTGAAGATCATCGACCTCGGCATCGCCAAGTCTTCGGGGTCCTCGGACGACAACAAGACCAAGACCGGGATGTTCGTCGGCAAGTGGAAGTACTGCTCGCCCGAGCACCTCGGCATGCTGCCGCCGGGCGAGCGCATCGACGGCCGCGCGGATCTGTACTCGTTCGGCATCGTCATGTACGAGATGCTGACGGGCGTGCCGCCGTTCGTCTGCGATACGCCGCACGCGTATCTGATGATGCACGCGTCGGAGCGGCCGAAGCCGCTGCGCGAGGTGAATCCGAGCGCGGTGGTGCCGCCGCAACTGGAAGCGCTGATCTTCCGCGCGCTGGAGAAGGACCGCACGCGGCGCTACGCCTCGGCGCGCGAATTCGCGCAGGAGCTCGAGCGCGTCGCGGCGACGCTGCCGGATACGCCGGGCGCGCTGCCTCCGCTGCCCTCGGCGGCGGAGGTGACGGGCGAGGCGACGAACTTCGGGTACGACGGCAACGCGGAGACGGTGATCTCGATCGAGACCGTCGCACGGAGCGCCGAGGCCCGTGACCCGTTGCCGGTTGCCCGTGACCCGGAACGGGCCTTGGATCACGGGCCACGGGTCACGGGTCACGAGTCACGGGCTACGGGTCACGAGTCACGCCCCCGGCGCTCCGCGTGGTTGTACGTTGCCGCGATCGTCCTCGCGGTCATGGTCGCCGGCGGCTGGATGGTCATGCGCGAGCGTCCTGTCCCGGCGCCGCCGCGGCCCGTGCCGTTGAAGGCGTCGGCGTCCGTGGTCGTGACGCCTGTGACGCAGGGCCGCATCGCCGTGAACGCCTTCCCGTGGGCGAACGTCAGCAGCGTGCGCAACGCCGACAGCGGAGTGTCCGTCGACGTCGGCGCGAGCATCGTCACGCCGGCGCCGCTCGACCTCCCGCCGGGACGGTACGAAGTCACGCTCGCCAATCCGAACTTCCCGCGGCCGATCACGCGCACGGTGGCCGTGCCGTCTGGCGGCAATGTCGATCTTTACGTGACCTTCAGCGATCCCGCGTCCGCGTCCGTTCCCGATTTCGGAGCCGGCGAATGAAGCGCGTGGCGATCCTCCTGCTGCTCGCGTCCGGCGCGCTCGCCGCCACGGAGAAGTGGTGGGACTCGTACAACCGCGGCGTTGCCGCCGTGAACGGCAAGAACTACCAGCTCGCCGCGAGCCTGCTGCAGAAAGCGATCGCGGAGCAGCCGGCCGAGAGCACGTCGATCCGTGCGGGCAAATCGATCATCACCTACGTCCCGCACTTCTGGCTCGGCATCGCGAAGATGGAGCTCGGCGACACCGACGGCGCGCTGCGCGAGTGGCGGACCTGCGAGGAGCAGGGGGCGGTCGCGCGGACGGCGTACTACTCGAAGATGAAGGACTGGATCGCCAAGGCGCAGCGCGAGACCCAGCGCGCCGCGCACAGCGCGGTGAGCGGCCCGCGGAAGGCGGCCGAGGGGGCGATCAGCCGGGCGATGCAGATCCAGGGCGATGCCATGAGCGCGGGCGGCGACCGCACCCAGAGCTATCGCGACGCGCAGCGAAAGCTGCAGGACGCGCTGTCGCAGTTCCGCAAAGCGGGGAACGACGAGAGCGTGTTCACGTCCGTCGCGCACAACGCCGAGCAGGCGGCACAGCTCTTCGCCGCGGCCGCGGATGAAGGGAAGAAGGTCAAGGCCGCCGCTGCTGTGCGTCCGAAGCCGGTGAAGCCCGTGCCCGCGAAGCCGGTGACGGCCGTCGTGGAAACGCCGCCTCCGCCGAAGATCGAGGCCGCCCCGGTCGTCAGTCAAGCCAAGGTCGCGGCCGAAGTCGCGGTGCAGGAGTTTCGCCGCAAGGTTCCGCGCGCCGAAGGGGAGAAGCTGCGCAGACGGCTGGACGCGGCGAAGAACGACGCCGATTACGACGAGGTGCGGCTCGTGGTGGAGAAGCGGCTCGCGGAGCTGGAGAAACCGGCCGCGAAGCCGGCGAAGGCCGACGTCGCACCCGCGTATCGCGCGTACGCCCAGGGCGATCTCGCGGGCGCCGAACGGCTCCTCAC
Source organism: uncultured Acidobacteriota bacterium (assembly GCA_963821585.1). Lineage (GTDB taxonomy): Bacteria > Acidobacteriota > Thermoanaerobaculia > Gp7-AA8 > Gp7-AA8 > QHVT01. Next base: position 315,208 of record CAWGEI010000004.1, on the reverse strand, counting down.
CAGGGTGATCGGCGAGACGCCGGCAGCCGAGGCGTATCTGCTGCGCGGATGCGTGCGGTACACGCGGGCGATGCTGTCCCGCAACGCGGAGACGCTGCACGCCTCGGCCAACGAAGACTTCAAGGCCGCGCTGCGCCGCAACCGTTCGTTGCGCCTCGATCCGCGCACGTTCTCGCCGAAGCTCGTGGCGCGCTTCGAACAGGTGCGTAGCGGCAGGTGAACGTCGAAGCCGCAGCCGGGCGTCTCGCGCCGTACGCGAAGCCGACGCCGCTCGTGCGCTCACTGCTGCTGTCGTCGCAGCTCGGCTGCGACCTCTGGGTGAAGAACGAGACCGTCTCGCCGGTGGCGTCGTTCAAATGGCGCGGCGCGCTGAACGACATCCTCCGCGAGCCCTCCACCTCGGTCGTCACCTCGTCGACCGGGAATCACGGACAGGGTGTCGCCTGGGCCGCGCGCGTTGCGGACATGCCCGCGCACGTGTTCCTCCCGCGCGGCGCGAATCCCGTCAAGCGCGCCAAGATCGAGCTCCTCGGCGCCACCATTCACGACGCCGGCGAAGACCTCGACGACGCGAAGGCCATCGCGATGCAGTTCGCGCGCGACGAGGGCCTGCGCTTCATCGACGACGGCGATAGCGCCGGCGTGATCGAAGGCGCGGGGACGGTCGGGCTGGAGATCGCGCAGGAGCTCGAGCACGTCGACGTGGTGTACGTGCCGATGGGCAGCGGCTCGCTGGCCTCCGGCGTGGGCATGGCCATGCCGCACGTGCGCATCGTCGCCGTGCAGGCGAAAGGCTCGCCGGCGATGGTGGAGAGCTTCCACGCGCGCCGCGCGATCGAGCGTCCGATCGACACGATCGCGGACGGCCTGGTCTGCCGCGTCCCCGCGCAGCTCGCGCTCGACGCACTGATCGAGCACGTCGACGACGCGCTGACCGTCACGGACGACGAACTGCTCGCCGCGTTGCGCGCGATGATCCTCGGCGCGCAACTGCTCGTCGAGCCCTCCGGCGCGGCGGGGCTGGCGGCGGCGATGAAGCACGACCTGCGCGGCAAGACTGTCGTCCTGATCGCGACGGGATCGAACATTACGTCCGAGGTGTTGGGGAAACTGCATGGCTGAAGTGCTGCTCCTCGGCGATCCGCGGCTGCGCGTCCGCTCGTCGGAAGTGGAGTCGTACGACGCGCGCGAATTCGACGCGCTTGCGGCGACGCTGGACGACTTCCGCCGTCAGCACGGCTTCGGCCGCGCGATCTCCGCGCCGCAGATCGGCATCGCCAAACGCTTCATCGCCGTGAACCTCGGCAAGGGCACGTTCTTCGTCGTGAACCCGGTGATCACGTGGCGCAGCGACGCGACGTTCACGATGTGGGACGACTGCATGAGCTTCCCCGATCTGCTCGTCCGTGTGGAGCGCGCGCAGTCGCTGTCGCTGGAGTACGTCGACGAGCAGGGGAGGCGCAAGGAGTGGCGGGAGCTCGACCAGGCTTCGGCCGAACTCCTGCAGCACGAGATCGATCACCTCGACGGCGTCCTCGCCGTCGACCGCGCGATGGACCCCGCGTCGCTGGTGATGCGCCGCGAGTACGAGCGGAACCGCGAGTCCTTCGACGCGCAGGTGGACTACACCATCGTCCCGACGATCTAGTGTGGAGTGCGGAGGCAGCGCCTCCGCTTTCGAATTCGGGTGCCTCAGCGCGTCAGCCGTGCGAATAGGAAAGCGGAGGCGCTGCCTCCGCACTCCATACCTACTTCGTCAGCTCGACGCCGTTGGCCACGAACGACACCTCGATCGCGCCGCCGTCCTCGTTCCGCTTCAGCTTGGCGCCCTCTTCCACGAGGTGGTCCGCCTCCGCCTTCGACAGCTTCTTCACCGTCGTGACGCCCTCGACGCGGGCTTTCATGCCCTTTGAATCGAGAGGGACGAAGAACGCGTAGTCCTTGAACGTGATGCGGACGTTCTGGTCGGCGTCGGCGGCGGGCTGGAGCTGCATCCAGCAACCCTTGCGCTCGCAGGCGGTGGTGACGACGCCTTCCACGACGACCGGCGTCTTCATGTACTCGGCCGGAGAGGAGAGGACGGTGGCGAGCGGGACGGCTTTGGCGTCCTTCGCGATCGCGGCGCCGCGGGAGATGGTCTCGCCGGCGAACGCGGCGGTGGCGGCGAAGAGGAACGTGGCTACGAGTGCAGTGCGCTTCATGATCGATTCATTTTAAACCGGACATCGCTCGCAGTATTCTTCGTCACCAGATTGTGATGCTTTTCGGCACATCGCTCCTGGTCTCGGCGGTGCTCTGGGGTCAACTGGTCCCAGGCCCGCACGCCGTCGGCTTCCGCTCGCGTCATGCTGCGGACCCGTCGCGAACGTGGCGAACCACGAGAACGTACGATGGGACCTTCTCCCCCGACACGGCAGGCAGGCCCATCCAGATCAGCATCTGGTACCCCGCACAGCGCGCTGTCACGGCGAAGCCGATGCCCTGGCAAGGCTACGTGGAGCAGCACTGGCCGCCGGCATTAGACGAGTTGAACGTCACGCTGCGGCGGCGGAGCCGCGACATCGCGGAAGGCGCTGTCCCTCAGGCGGCCGTCGCTGCGCTTCTGTCTACGTCTACGGGAGCCGTTGCCCAGGCCCTCCCCGCGCCCGGCCGGTTCCCGGTGGTCCTGTACTTCGGCGGGCTGAACGCCGACCTCCACGCGAACGCGGTGCTGGCGGAGTTCCTGGCCAGCCATGGGTATGTGGTCGTCAGCATCTCCCTGCTCGGTCCGTCGGACCGGCAAACCTCGCAAAGCCGCACGCCCGCGGACATCGAAGCGGTCGTGCGGGACATGGAGTACGCATGGTCGTTGCTCGGCGACGATGCGTCGATCGACAGGACCCGGGTGGCGGCCATGGGTCACAGCGTCGGTGCGATCGAGGCGGTCCTGTTCGGAATGCGCAATGGGAACGTCTCCGCCGTCGTCGGGCTGGACGGCACTTACGGGTTCTCAGGCTCCGTCGCGGCGCTGACATCTGCGTACGGGTATGCACCGGATGCCATGCGTGCGGCGATTCTCGATCTGCGCCGGGCGCCGGGCGAGCAATCGGCGGAGCTGGATCTCCAGGCGCTGCATTCCTTCCGGTATGCCGATCGCAGGCTGGTCACCCTGCGGCGCATGCACCATAGCGACTTCACGTCGTTCGCAATGCTCGCGCAGGTGTTTCACACCCCCATCACCTCACGCGCGCCGGCAGGCGATTGGAACCGCGAGACCGCCGCGAAGGGATATCAGGACACCTGCGGCATTGTCCTCGCCTTCCTCGAAGAGCACCTGAAGAAGGCACCCGGGCAGCTCGCCGCCGTGGTCGCGGGCATCGACGGTGCGGTGATGACCCGCTCGGGCGCATCGGCCGTTCCGCCATCCGCCTTCGAGCTGGTGCGTCTGGCCGCGCAAAAGGGGATTGCAGCCACGCAGACGCTCGTGACGGAGATCTGCGCGAACAACGTCGCCGCCTGCATCGCGGAAAGTCCGCTGAATTCGTTGGGATACGAGTTGCTCGCACAGGACCGGCCCGAGGATGCCGTCGCCGCCTTCAGGATGGCGGCCTGGGCCCATCCTTCCTCGGCGAACGCACAAGACAGCCTGGCGGATGGCTGTCTCGCGATCCACGATCGGGAATGCGGACGCCGGGCGCTGGAGCGCGCGATCGCCCTCGCGCCGGACGATCCGTCTCTGGATGCTGCAGCCAAGGCCCCGTTCATCGCCAGTGCGACGGCCCGGATCCGTGCGCTGAACTAAGCCGGGCACCGCTCGCAGAGCGGCAGCCGTTCGTGCTCGCGCAATAGCCGCCGGAAGGCGCGGAACTTCTCCCCGTTCCAGACGTCGGGGAACGGCTCGTCGAAAACGTTCCCCATGTCGAGGGTGAGGCAGGGGTAGAGGCGCCCGCGCGGGTCGACGAAGGCGTAGCTCGAGATGAGCGTGCACGGACGCTCGGTCACGCGTTTGAAGCCGGGATTGCGGTAGAACTCGAGCATCTCGTGGACCGGCAGGGGCGGGTGGAACTCGACCTTGAACGGGTATTGCGTCGCCCGCAGGTGGAGGAGGTGCCGCTCGAGAACCGCGGAGTCGATGTCCGGCATGTGGTCGCTGCAGTAGGTGTCGACGTCGCTGCGGAAGAACTCCGAGTCGCCGCACGCGCCGGCGATCAGCGCCTCGGACACCGGACGCTGCGCGGTGCGCAGCCAGATCTGGTGCTGGAAGCGGAGCATGTCGATGGGCCACGTGCGGAGCTCGTCGGCCCATTCGATGAGGTGGTCGTACGTGCCGTCGTAAACGGTGGTGAAGATCTCGATCAGCGGCGTGCCGGAGCCGAGCCGCGCCTTCGCGTCGTGCAGCTCGTCGATGACGCTCCTGCACAGCGCGAAGCTGCCCGCGCCGCGATGCTTCTCGTGCGCCTCGGGAGGGTCGACGGAGATGCCGACCGCGGTGATGCCGCTGCGCACGAGCTCCTCGGCATGGCCGGCGATGCGCGTGCCGTTCGTGACGATCGTGAACGGCAGGCCGAGCTCGTGGGTGCGGGCGAAGATCCGCGGCCACTCCGGGTGCAGCAGCGGCTCGCCGCCGAACATGCGGATCATGGGACGGAAGGGCGCGACGGATTCGAGGAAGCGCAGGGCCTTGCCGGTGTCCATGACCGCGCTCGGCCGCAGCGTGACCATGTCCGTCGTGATCGGGCAGTACGTGCAGCGGAGGTTGCACGCGTCGGTGAGCAGCAGGTCAATGCCCCATGGGAGCGGCGCGTAGCCCAGGGCACGTTCGGTCACGCCCATTGATACGAGGCGGCGCCCTCGGGCGTCCAGAGGCGTATTATTTGTGAATGAACGGCTGGCTCTTCGTCGCGCTGCTGTGGATGACCTCCGCGATGACGCCGGCGCCGCAGCTCGCGCCGCAGGAAGTGCGGACGTTCACGATCAGCGCGCGCCGCTTCACGTACAACATCTCGCCGCTGCCGTTCACCGTGAATCAGGGCGACCTGGTGACGCTGAACATCTCTGCAAACGACGACGGAGACGGCATTGGACACGGCTTCCGCCTGCGGACGTACGCGGACAAGTCGCACGCGCTGATCCCGGGCTCGCCGATCACCATCCAGTTCACAGCGCACACGGCCGGCCAGTTCCAGTTCTTCTGCACCCGCTTCTGCGGCAATGGCCACAGCGGTATGGACGGCGTCTTCACCGTCATCGGCCCGCAGCCGCTGGCGGTCGCGGGAGTCGCGCCGTCGACCGGCCCCACGAGCGGCGGCACGACCGTGACCATCCAGGGCACCGGCTTCGCCACCGGTGCCACCGTGAAGTTCGGGACGCTCCCCGCCGCGAGCGTGGAATTGGTCAGCTCGACGGAACTGCGCGCCGTGACTCCGGCGGGTCCGTTCGATTTCGTGTCGACGCAGATGGTGGACGTCGTCGTGACGAACCCCGACGGCGCGACCGGCCAGAAAAATCTCAGTTACACCTGGACGGTGCCGGCGCCGTCGGTCGCGTCGGTGTTGCCGTCCTCCGGGCCGCGCGCGGGTGGAACGCTGGTGACCATCCTCGGCGCGGGGTTCTCCACCGCCGTGCCGGTGAACGTGACGTTCGGCGGAGGCGCCGCGACTTCGGTCACGGTCATCGACGCCGTCACGCTCACCGCCCGCACCCCCGCGCACGCGACCGGCGCGGCCGACGTCGCGATCACGACGAGCAAGGGCAGCACGACGTCGGCGGGCGCGTTCCGGTTCCTGGCGTCCAAGCGGCGCGCCGTGCGCCGGTAACTGTCTGATTCTCACGACGCGAACTGTCCGGCGTTCCAGACACGCTCTCGGGCGCAAAAGGGCGTTTCCTCTCTACGGGAGCCTCCCGATTCCATGGCACCTCCCTCGCCCTAGAGGCTGCCAGCAAAATCGAGAAAGGAAGCTCCCCAATGATCAAAGCTGTCTATCGCACGTTGTTCCTCCTGTTCGTCATCGCCGGTGGCCTGCGCGCCTCCGCGCAAACCGCGCCTCGCTCGGACATCGCCCTGTGGTCCGTCGGAACCTTCATCGCCGACACCACCCTCACCGACACCGAGGGCGACTCCCTGGACATCCTCTTCGAGGAAAAGCCGGGCTTTGGCTTCTCGTTCAACCACTACTGGACCGATCAGTTCTCCACGGAGGTGTCGCTGATGGTGTTCAGCGCCGACATGAACGTGTCGTCGTCGCTCGTGCCGGAGCTCAAGCTCGGCACGCTGACCGCGCACACGGAGACGGCGATGGCGCAGTGGCACTTCCGCCCGGGCGCCCGCGTGATGCCCTACCTCTCCGGCGGCATCGCCCACATCGCCGGCACGTTCGACCCGAACGATCCGGAGGATCCCGAGGAGATCGACCTCGAGTCCAACGTGACCTGGACCGCCGCGGTGGGCCTGGACGTCCGCCTGACGGACCGCTGGGCGCTGGCCTTCGAGGCGAAGCGCGTCCCCTGGAACGCGGTCGAAGAAGGCGGCAGCTCCGAGGAAGCGATCGACATCGACCCGATGCTGTACGGGTCGGGCGTGCGGTTCCGGTTCTAGGGAGGAAGGGCGCGCCGGCCGCCGACGGGCCGTCGGCGCTCCCTGCGCGAATGAAAGACTGAAGGCGCCCGCGACAAAACACAAAGGCCGGCGTTTCCGCCGGCCTTTGTTGGTACTCCGAAGAACCCCCTGATCAGTGCGCGTCCGTGGCCGCATCGCCGATGCGCATCCCGTAGAACGACCGGTACACGAAGAACATCGCGACGACGAGGAACACCGCCGACAGGATGCGCGTGAGGCCGCCCTGTCCGGCGCGGGTCATCTCCACCGCCAGCTCCACGGCCAGCAACCCGAAGAGGGTCGTGAACTTGATGACCGGGTTCATGGCCACCGAGGAGGTGTCCTTGAACGGATCGCCGACGGTGTCGCCGACGACGACGGCCGCGTGCAGCGGCGTGCCCTTCATCTTCAGCTCCGTCTCGACGATCTTCTTCGCGTTGTCCCATGCGCCGCCGGCGTTGGCCATGAAGATGGCCTGGTACAGACCGAACAGCGCGATCGAGATCAGGTAGCCGATGAAGAAGAACGGCTCGAAGCACGCAAAGGCGAGCGTCGAGAAGAACACCACCAGGAAGATGTTGAGCATGCCCTTCTGCGCGTACTGCGTGCAGATGGCCACGACCTTCTTCGAGTCCTCCACCGAGGCTTTCGTCGCGCCGGCGTCCAGCTTGATGTTCGCCTTGATGAACTCGACCGCGCGATACGCGCCCGTCGACACCGCCTGCGTCGCCGCGCCGGTGAACCAGTAGATCACCGCGCCGCCGACGATGAGGCCAAGGAGGAACTGCGGGTGGAGGATCGACAGCTTGTCGATGTTCTCCGTGAGGCCGTTCGTGAGCATCATGATGATCGCGAAGATCATCGTCGTCGCACCGACGACCGCCGTCCCGATGAGCACGGGTTTGGCCGTGGCCTTGAACGTGTTGCCCGCGCCGTCGTTCTCCTCGAGGAAGTCCTTGCCCTTCTCCCATGCCGGCGTGAAGCCGAAGTCGCGCTTCACTTCTTCGTCGATGCCGGGGATGGTCTCGATGGTCGAGAGCTCGTAGACCGACTGCGCGTTGTCCGTAACCGGACCGTACGAGTCGACGGCGATCGTCACCGGGCCCATGCCCAGGAAGCCGAACGCCACGAGACCGAAGGCGAAGATCGCCGGCGAACTGGCGATCATCAGTGCGTCCGCGCCGGCCGGGAAGGTGCCGGCGATCCAGGCGGCGACGCCCATGAGAGCAGCGATCGCGAGTCCCATCCAGTACGCCGAGAAGTTGCCGGCGATGAAGCCGGAGAGGATGTTGAGGGACGCGCCGCCTTCACGCGACGCCGTGACCACCTCGCGTACGTGGCGCGACTCGGTCGACGTGAAGACCTTCACCAGCTCCGGAATGATCGCCCCCGCGAGCGTGCCGCAGGTGATGATCGTCGACAGCTTCCACCACATCGTGGTGTCGCCGCCGAGGCTGGGGATGAGCACGTACGAGACGGCGTAGGTGACGGCGACCGAGAGGATCGACGTGAGCCACACCAGGGACGTCAGCGGCGCCTCGAAGTTCATCTTGTCCGCGTTGCCGTAGCGACCCTTCGCCACCGCTTCGTTGATGAAGTAGGAGACGGCCGAGGTGATGACCATCAGCACGCGCATCACGAAGATCCAGACCAGAAGCTGGACCTGCACACTCGGGTCGGTGACCGCGAGGAGGATGAACGTGATCAGCGCGACGCCGGTGACGCCGTAGGTCTCGAAGCCGTCGGCGGTCGGTCCGACCGAGTCGCCGGCGTTGTCGCCGACGCAGTCCGCGATGACGCCCGGATTGCGCGCGTCGTCTTCCTTGATGTTGAAGACGATCTTCATCAGATCGGAGCCGATGTCCGCGATCTTCGTGAAGATGCCGCCCGCGATGCGCAGGGCCGCGGCGCCGAGGGACTCGCCGATGGCGAAGCCGATGAAGACCGCGCCCGCGTAGTCACCCGGCACGAATAGCAGGATGGCCAGCATGATCAGCAGCTCGGTGGAGATCAGCAGCATGCCGATCGACATCCCGGCCTTGAGGGGGATCGAGTAGGTGGGGAAGGGCTTGCCCTTCAGCGACGCGAACGCGGTGCGGGAGTTCGCGAAGGTGTTGATGCGGATGCCGAACCACGCCACGAAGTAGCTGCCGCCGATGCCGACCAGAGACGCCACCAGGATGATGATCACCCGTAGCGCGTCGAAGTGACGCAGCACGCCGAAGTACACCACCATGATCGCGCCGATGAAGAGCTCGAGCAGGAGGATGAACTTGCCCTGCGTGACGAGGTAGGTCTTGCAGGTCTCGTAGATCAGCTCCGAGATCTCGAGCATCGAGCGATGCACGGGAAGGTTCTTGAGCTGCGTGTACATCATCAGGCCAAAGAGCAGGCCGAAGACGCAGACGATGAGACCGCCCATGAGCAGGCGATCGCCTCCCATCCCGAGGAACTGCACGCTGCCGAGGTCCGGCAGCACGAGGTTCGCCTCGGAACGGTGTTCCGTTGGTTGGGTCTCCTGCGCGACGGCAACGCTGCCGAGCGCGAGGATACCGATCAGCGCGACGAGGAGTACGCGCGTGGTCCAGGACTTCATTGTTTCCTCCGTGAATTGGATGATGAGACCTCTCCCGTAACCGGGGGTCTCCAGGGCGCGCGGATTCTAGCGGAAAGCGGGGCTTACGTCACCCTGCAACGTAGGGCGTGGCTTCAGCCCGCCCGGAGCGCCGGCGTCAGCGCTCCAACAGTTCCAGATCCGCGGCGATCTCCAGGGTGAACTTCCCTCTCCCCGCCGGCAGGATCTGCAGGTCGGGGCACTTCTCGCGCAGGCGGTGCTTGAGGAGGATCAGTCGCGACTCGAGGTTGTCCTTGACCTCGGGGAGGCCGAGGTTGCGGTCCATGCGGAGCTCGCGGTTGGTGAAGGCCGTGCGGCCTTGGAGCTTCCACTCGCCGAGGAGCTTCCAGAGGATGCGGCCGGGGACGTTGCGGACGAGGTACTCGTCGTCGAGGAAGATGCAGTCGTCGTTGCGGTAGTAGGTGATGGTGTGCCGCGTGCGCGCGGGCGGCGGGGGGATGAAGCGCAGCGGCGGCGGGTCCTGCTCGACGGGCAGGGCGTCCTCGTCGGTCATCCGGTCGATGCCGAGGGCGATCTGGTTGGCGATGACGCCGAGGTAGGCTTCGTCCCATTCGCCGAAGGCCATCGGGTCGCGCGACTCCGCGGCGAGGATGCCGACCAGGCGCTCCTCGATCACCAGCGGCAGGATCAGGGCGCTCTGCGCGTCGGGGAGGCCCGGCAGCGGGATCTCGGGGCGGACGCCGCGCCCGCCGTCGGACATGACCGAACGCCGCACGGCGCGTCCGTAGCGCAGGCCTTCATCGAGTCCGCTGATGCGCAGCACGCGTCTTTCACGGGCAACGGTGCCGATGAGCCCCTCGCCGATCGTCACCTCCGCGCCGACGCCGCCGCCGTAGCCGCGGCAGGCGATGGTGATGAGCTTCTGCGCCGGCTCGTCGTTCAGCAGGACGATGGTGTTGCTCATGCCGAAGAACACGTCCAGCGCGTCGAGCGTCGCGGCGAGCAGGGTCTCCAGGTCGTCCGCGCGGTTGATGCGGTCGGAGACGAGCTGCAGCCCCCGGATCTCCGTGCGCATCCCGGACGGCGAGACCGTTTCGTTCGGGACGTCGGTCTCGACGAGGAAGCCGTCCACCTTCTCCGCGCGCAGCACTTCGAAGACGTCCGCGGCGATGAGGCGGAACACGCCGTCCATGCCCGTGTGCGACGCGATGGCCTGGATGCGCAGCTTCATCGTGTCGAAGAGCGGTCCGCTCTTCTCGGAGCGGAGGAACTTCAGCCGCAGCCGGTACGCCTGCATCGTGACCGGGTCGTAGACCTCGGCCGTCGCATGCGGGTTCTCCGCGAGGTTGCGGCGCGTCTTGTTGAAGAACTGCTGCGACAGCGCGACGTGCTTTTCGTCGACCAGGTAGACCTGGCTGACGTACGTGACGTTCGGCATGCCGGTGGCGTCGGCCGAGGCGATGAGGCTGGGGATGACGCCCTGGAAGCAGCGGGCGAACGTCGACAGCTTGATCATGCGAGCGGCGTCCCTGCCTTCGGTCCGGGCGTCTGGTCGAACACCTGCTCGACGGAGACTTCGATGGCGAACGCCGGCCAGTGCGCGACGCGGTGCGTGACGCGCCGGGGCAGTCCGAGCTCGGCGAGGACGTCCGCGAACTGGTGGAGGCGCATGCGCACGAATTCCTCGTCCGCCGGCGACGCCAGCTTCACGCCCCGGCTGACGCCCTTGATCTGAATCGAGCCGTGCGACAGCGGCTCGCTGGCGGAGATGGCCACCCGGCGCGTGGTGGCGACGTTGGCGATCGTCTCCTGGCCGGTTGCGGCCGGGACGTAGACCGTGACGGTCTCGAAGTTGTTCTTGGTGGTGAGGGCGATGGCGCGGCAGCAGGTCGGGATCTTGTCCGCGTCGGCGGTGCCGACGAAGACGGAGATGCCTCCCTCGACAAACCGCTGGAGTTTGTGGGGCTCGGAGTTCATGGGCCGAGGGATTTTAGGATGTTTTTAGGATTTGGGGAGGGGGAGGAGGTTGCGCTGGCGTCCCTCGGCCGTTTAAGGCCGCGGAGTCGTTTGAAAGGGACCCGGGCGTCGTTTGAATGGCAGGCGGAGTCGTTTGAAAGGGACCCGGGCGTCGTTTCGAAGGCAGGCGGAGTCGTTTGAAAGGGACTCGGGCGTCGTTTCGAAGGCAGACGGAGTCGTTTGAAAGGGACTCGGGTGTCGTTTCGAAGGCAGACGGAGTCGTTTGAAAGGGACTCGGGTGTCGTTTCGAAGGCAGACAGAGTCGTTTGAAAGGGACTGGGCGGTCGTTTCGAAGGCAGGCGGCGTCGTTTGGATGGAACTCGGGTGTGGTTTTGAAAGCAGGCGAAGTCGTTTGAAAGGGTCACCGCGACGCGCTGCCGATCGCCGCCTCAGTGAGCTGTGTGATCAGCCCTCGGGTTTGTTCATCGATTTGTGGCGACGCGGTGGCGCCGCAGGTCACGCAGAGGATTATGGTTAGCAGCAACGCACGTCGCATCTACGGAGAGTCATCAATGTTCCTGGTAGTCGCCGCTCTGGTCATCGAATCACTGCAGCCGTTGCGCACGCTGGAAGTGCCGCCCCACGAACAGGCCCGCGGCGTCTTCACGTATGCCCGCGACGCGCAGCACGAGTATCTCGGCACGCCGCGTGGTCTGCACCGCGCGGAACGCATCGCCACGGGAACGCTGGAGCGGATTGCGGAACAGCCGGTCACGGCGCTGGCGGCGGACGCGAACACGCTCTACGTGAGCTACGGCCTGCACAGCCACGCACACGGTGAAGGCCACACTTTGCACCGCTCGCAGGATCACGGTGCGACGTTTACTCCGATCGACGAGGGCCTGCTCGACTGCTCTCTGCAGCAGTGGGGCGAGCCGTGCCGTTACTTGATCTCGCGGCAGCTCGAGCTCGCGGACGGGCGCCTGTTCGTGGAGGCGGGCGGCAACATCCTCGCGAGCGGTGACGAGGGCGCGACGTGGGCGAATCTCACGGGCGCGTCACCCAGCAACAAGCCTGTCGCGCAGTTGTGTCCCGTCGTCTTCACGCGCACCGGCACACGTGTGCTCATGGGCGGCGAGTGTCCGCTCGACTTCGGCTGGATCGGCGAGGGCACGCTGCGCGACGATCTCCTCGGCTGGATGTCCGCGCCGCGCCGCCTGGGGCTGCCGATCGAGAACCGCAACGTCCACTTCTTCCGCAATGTGGGGGACGGCGTCGTCTATGCGAGCCCCGAGGGGGCGCTGCTGAAGAGCACGGACGGCGGGATGACGTGGCGCTTCGTGATTCACTATCCGCTGTCGGAGGCGGAGCGCTATCCGTACGCGTATCACTTCCTGGTCACGCCGCGCCTGCTCGTCCTGGGTGGTTTCGACAAGGTGAACATGGGGGGCTATCTCGCGTACTCGACCGACGGCGGCGAGACGTGGGCCGATGCCTCGCATCTCGTCGGCAACGCGCACGTGGAGCTGCTCGCGGAAGACGCGGACGGCCGCCTGCTGGTCGGACTCTATGAAGGCGAGACTTTCACGCTCGCTGAGCTGATCCTCGGCGAGCGTGAGCCGTCGCGAAGACGCGCCGTGCGGAGGTGAGGGGAGGCCTTACGCGTTAGCGGCGGGAGCGACCCCTCATCCGGCCTTCGGCCACCTTCTCCCCTCGCCGAGGGGAGAAGGGTAACTGACCGTGGATCTCGCGAGAAACACGAACGAAGACCCCTCTCTCCGCGACAAGCGGGGAGAGGGTGGCCGAAGGCCGGGTGAGGGGCGCTCTCGCCAAGCTGCGGGTCGACAGACCCCGTACCCTTACGCCCGAACCCAGTCCATGAACCAGTTGGCGTCCCACGTCTTGCCGCCGTCTCGCGAGACGGCCTGATGCCAGCGGCAGGACGTCGGGGTGATCCGGTCCCAGACACCGCGCGCGATGATCGGTTGGCCGTTGTCGGTGTCTTCGGCGGTGAAGGTGCCGACGCCGTTCTTGAAGGTACCGGTGAGCCCGGCGGCGCCGAGCACTCCGGAGCGCGCGTTGACCCAGTAGTCCGACCAGATGCGTTTCTCGACGTCCAGCAGCCGGAGGCCCATCCCGGCAAAGTTGCGGACCGGAATGCGGAGCTCCTCGATGCTGCCCACGCCGCCGAGAATGCTCCAGCAGGTCGCCTCGCCCTTGAACTCGTCCCACTCCTTCCCCTTCAGCTGGCGATGGCTGATCTTCCAGGAGCCGGACAGGAAGTCGAAGTCGCCGGGTTTCCCCGGGGTGTCCTCTTCGGCCTTCTTCGGCTCCGGCTCGGAGGCGGACAAAACGGAGGCGTCCAGCACCGTGAGGCCGACGGCCACACCAGCCGCGGTCATGAGCAGGGATCGGCGTTGCAGGTCAATCGAGTTGTCGTTCATGACGACAAACTAGCAACCGAGTGGTCCTGTCGGAAGATCCACTCCGTGCCTGCTGGGGAATACCACTTTAGGGGGCGATCTCCCTGCCGCCCGCTGACGCGGGCTGTTGCATCCCCAACGCCCACATTCCCCCGGCTGAAGCCGGGTCTATTTCCTGAAGCCTGCTACGCAGGCAGCCCTTGCCCGCGTAGCGGGCAGCAAGAAAGTAGCCCCCGGCTTCAGCCGGGGGCTACGAGTCGTCCCCAAAAACGAGCCCGCGTAGCGGGCGACAGTCCCTACGACTGCGGCGCGCGGATCTGGATCTCGACGCGGCGGTTCATCTGACGTCCCTCGGCGGTGTCGTTCGACGACTTGGGATCGCTCTCGCCGTAGCCGTACACGACTACGTTCCGCGAGGCGACACCCCGGCCGATCAGGTAGTCGGCGACGTTGCCGGCGCGCTGCTCGGAGAGCTTCTGGTTGTACCCATCCGAGCCCGCCGAGTCGGTGTGGCCCTCGACGACGATCTGGTTGTCCGGGTACTGCGCGAAGTTGTCGGCGAGCTCGTTGAGCGTCGAGCGCGACGCGGGCCGCAGCCCGGCGGAGTCGTAATCGAAGAGGATGTCGCTGGTGAGACGCACCTCGATCTCGCCCTCGGAAGGACGAGTCACTTCGACTCCTTCGATCTGGCGGAGCTCCGCCTCCTGTTTGTCCATGCGGCGTCCGACGGCACCGCCGACCGCGGCACCCGCGGCCGCGCCGACCACGGCGCCGGTGCGGTTGTTGCCGCCCTGATTTCCGATCACCGCGCCGGCCACGCCACCGATGACGGCGCCGATGATCGCTCCGCGCTTGGTCTTGCGGTTCGGATCGGTGCTGCTGCCGGTGCCGGTGTCATTGGTCGTCGCGCAGGCGAACGTGAAAGCGGCGATGAAAACGAGGATGATTCCTTTTCGATACATCTGACCTCCTGAGTCAAGCAAAAAGACGCCCGCTGCCGGGCGTCTCGGGTTTACTTCAAGTTCGATACCGTATCAGTTTCCTCAGGCATTGTTGGCCCTGACGTAGAGCTCGACACGGCGGTTGCTCTGGCGGCCGCTGGCCGTGTTGTTCGACGATTTCGGCTTGGACTCACCGTAGCCGTAGGCATCGAGGCGCGAGCTGCGGACGCCGAGGTCTTCCAGGTAGTTCGAGACGGAGGCGGCGCGACGCTCGGACAGGCGCTCGTTGTACGCGGCAGAACCGGTCGAGTCCGTGTGGCCGGCGACCACGATGGTGGTGTCGCCATAGCGCTCGAACACGTCGGCCATTTCGCGCAGCTCGTCACGGGACGAGGAGCGGAGTCCCGCCGAGTTGAAATCGAACAGGATCTCGTTGCGCATGGTGACCTTCAGCTCGTCTTCATCCGTACGGGTGACGTCGATGCCGTCGATCTGACGGAGCTCGCGCTCCTGCTTGTCCATCATCGCGCCGACGATCGCGCCGGTGGCCGCACCGACAACCGTGCCGACGACCGCGCCGCGCTTCGCGCTGCCCTTGCCGCCGAGGCGCTTGTTGTTTCCGATGACCGTTCCGGCGAGGCCGCCGAGCACGCCGCCGATCACGGCGCCCTTCTTCGTTTTGTCACGCTCGGTGGCGACGTCCGCGAAGGCGGCCGGCACGAAGAGCGCTGCGATGAGCATGGTGGCGATGAATCGTTTCATGGGCTTTCTCCTTGTCTTACCTGCCGGGTCTTAATCGCAACCCTCCTGCCACCAGGCCTGGCACCGCGCTTCAGGCCGCCTGTCCCCGGTGTACCATTCGCACGCGATGCACGGCGAAGCCTCGATGCGCGACGTCCTCCGTAACATGCTGCAATATGGAGACTTATCCTTCCGCGACTACGTCGAGCTGGCGCTATACCACCCCGAGTTCGGGTACTACGCCCGCCCCGAAAACCCGGTCGGAAAGGACGCGGATTACGTCACCGCACCCCTGCTCAGCCCGGTGTTTTCGTTCGCTCTCAGCAACCTCGTCCGCGACTTTGTGCGCCGCAGCGAGGGCGCAGTGTGCTCGATTGTGGACATCGGATGCGGCGATGGCGTGCTGATCGAGAGCGTGGCCCGATACGTTGCCCGTGACCCGTGGCCCGTAGGCCCGGAACCCCTGCGGTTCTTCGGAGTCGATCGCGAGCTCGGACGGGCAACGGGCAACGGGTCACGGGCAACCTATGTCCGCACCATCGACGAGCTCCCCCGCGATGGCGTCCATCTCTTTCTTTCCAACGAGTTGTACGACGCGTTCCCGTTCGCGCGGCTCGTCAAGCGGGGCGAGCACATCCACGAGTTGTGGGTGAGGGAGCGCGATGGCGTCCTCGACTGGTCGGAGTACGAGGCGCCGGCGGCGTACGACGATTACTTCGCCGGGCGTGGGATCGAACTGGCCGAGGGGCAGTTCGCGGACGTGTCGCTGGAGTGGGAGGCGTTTCACGCGGATATCGCGCGGTTTCTGCAGAAGGGGCTCATCGTATCTATTGATTATGGGTATCCCGCGGACAAGCTCTTCCATTCGCGCGCGCGGCGCTTCGGGACCGCGGCGGCGTATTCGGGACAGCGGGTGTCGCGGGACCTCTTGGCGAATCCCGGCGAGCAGGATCTGACCGCCCACATCAACTTCGGCGACCTGGAGCGCGCGGGCGCGGAGCACGGCGCGAAGACGGTGTACTTCGACCGGCTGGCGAAGTTCCTCCTCTCCCTGGGCATCACCGAGCACGAGCTCTTCCGTCCGGTGCACGAGCTGACGATCGAGAATCCGGAGCAGGGGCTGGCGCTGATGGAAGCGCGCGAGGAAGCGCGGCGGCTCGTGCTCCCGGATGGGATCGGCGAGGAGATGCGCGTGCTGGTGCAGGCGAAGAACTGCGAATGGAACGTAGGGCGTGGCTTCAGCCCGCCCACCCCGGGGGAGGCGGGCTGAAGCCACGCCCTACGTTTCGCTGAAACGCTTTCCGCCTTCGATGCACTACTCGGACGGAGAACGAACGATCCGCTTCAACAGGCTGCCGATTCTCACCATCGTCGTCTCCCGTGCGCGTTCCGTCGCCGGCTTTCCCCGCTTCGCAGGCCGGTGAAGCGGCGATGGACGCGCCGCTTACGTTCCTTTCTTGACTCTTCAGGTTCGCGGGCTAGAATGGCCGCGGTCTTCCGAAGTCCTGTCGAGCGAGCGATCCATGGCCAACTACTCAGTGCTGCTGGTAGCCGTCCTCATCGTGCTCTCCGTCCCGGTTTTGACCCTGTTTGTCCTCGCCCCGCTGGTGCGGGCCTCGCGAGCGAACAAGGTCAAGCTCGAGCCGTATGAATGCGGTATTGCGCCCACGTCCGTGGCGTTCGACCACCGCTTTTCGGTCCGCTATTTCCTGATCGCCGTCCTCTTCATCATCTTCGACGTCGAGACGGTCTTCCTCTTCCCCTGGGCGATCCGCTTCAAGCAGCTCGGCTGGTTCGGAGCTGTCGAGATGGCCATCTTTCTCGGGATCCTCCTGGTCGGATACTTCTATGCCTGGAAGAGGAAGGTTCTTACATGGGTCTGATCGAGGATCGCTTCGAGTCGAACGTTCTCACCTCGACCGTCGACAAGTTCTTCAACTGGGCTCGCAAATCCTCCCTATGGCCGATGCAGTTCGGCCTGGCGTGCTGTGCCATCGAGATGATGGCCGTGCTCGATCCGCGGCATGACATGGCCCGGTTCGGCGCCGAGGTGTTCCGGGCGACGCCGCGGCAGGCGGACCTGATGATCGTCTCCGGCACGGTCACCGAGAAGATGGCCCCCATCGTCCGCCGCCTGTGGGACCAGATGCCCGACCCGAAGTGGGTCATCGCCATGGGCTCGTGCGCCACGTGCGGCGGCCCGTACGACACCTACGCCGTCACCCAGGGCGTCGACCGCCTGATCCCCGTCGACGTCTACATCCCCGGTTGCCCTCCGCGCCCCGAGGCGCTGATCTGGGGACTGATGGAGCTGCAGAAGAAGATCGAGAAGATGCACATCCTGCGGAAGGGCGGCGAGGCGTACGACTTCGCGCGCGCCGCGGTGCGCGACTCGCTCCGTCCCGCGCACGAAGGTCCGGCGCTCCGCTCCGAGCAGGCCGCGCAGCTCAAGCCCGCGCCGATCTCGGGTGTGAAGCGCGCGCCCGCGGCGCCCGCCGCGCCGAAGCCGGCAGCAGCGGCCTCGGCCACCGCGGTCCTGGACGCGCCGGTCACCGAAGGCGACATCCTGCAGGCCGCCGCTCCGGAAATCCCGCTCGACCAGGACCTCGAAGCGGGCGCTTCTCCCGCCGTTCCGTTCCATCGCGACGACCTCACGCTCCCCGAGCGCATGGCCATGGCGACGGAGATGGGCGGCAAGTGGGAGACGCGCATGTTCGCCGCGATGGCCCAGACCGACTGCGGCGCGTGCGGCTGGGACTGCGAAGGCTACGCGATGGCGCTCGCCGAGGGCGAGACCGACGACATCTCTCTCTGCGTCCCCGGCGAGTCGGAGACGCTGGACATGCTGGAAATGCTGATGAAGGAGCAGGGGAAGAGCTACTCCGGAGCGTAAATGGCAGAAGAGCAAACCCCGCCAAGCCCAGCGCCGCCGCCGCCCGCTGCTCAACCGTCCGTTCCACCGGCGCGCAGCGTGGACGACATCAAGCGCGACCCGCTGGTCGCGGCTGCGGTCAGTCATGTCGACGACGCGGTCACCGGCGCCAGGGAGTTCGCCGGCGAGATCACGCTTTTCTTCGACAGGGACCGCATCGTCGAAGTGGCCCGCGCCTTCAAGGACGCGGGTTTTGTTTATCTGGTCGATCTCTCCGCCGTCGACTACTCGAAGTATCCGGGCCACACGGGACTGCGCTTCAGCGTCTCGTACACGCTCTATTCGTTCCAGCAGAACGCGCGCGTGCGGCTGCGCGTCTGGACCGACGAGCAGGATCCCGTGCCTTCGGTGACGTCCATCTGGCGCACGGCCAACTGGCACGAGCGCGAGACGTTCGACATGTTCGGCATCACGTTCTCCGGCCATCCGAACCTCGAGCGCATCCTGATGTGGGAAGGCTTCAACGGCCACCCGCTGCGCAAGGACTTCCCCATCC
Source organism: uncultured Acidobacteriota bacterium (assembly GCA_963821585.1). Classification (GTDB taxonomy): domain Bacteria; phylum Acidobacteriota; class Thermoanaerobaculia; order Gp7-AA8; family Gp7-AA8; genus QHVT01. The sequence goes on along the minus strand of CAWGEI010000004.1, from coordinate 296,570 downwards.
GCGGCATCGACACCGGTGCGCGCATCTATCCCGAGGTCTTCCCCGAAGGCGGCGGACCGAAGGCGGGATCGACGGGCAAGGACGTGAAGGACGTCAACATCTATAAAGGCGAATGGAAGCGCTACGGCCAGTGGCCGCTCGCGCAGATCGGCGGCGGTACCCCGGCAAAGGCGCCCGCGCCGAAGCCCGCCCCGAAACCGGTAGCTGCCGCGCCGGTCGCCGCGGCGCCGGTCGCCGCGGCGCCGGTCGCCGCAGCGGCGGTAGCTGACGACCCGACGGAGGATGCCGATGTTTGATGTCCATGAGATGGAGGTCAACTTCGGACCGCAGCATCCGTCGACGCACGGCGTGCTGCGTGTGCTGCTGAAGATCGACGGCGAGCGGATCATCGAGGCCAAGCCGATCATCGGCTACCTCCACCGCGGTACGGAGAAGCTGTTCGAGCACATGACGTTTCCGCAGTGCATCCCGCACACGGACCGCATGGACTACGTCGCCTCGGCCACCAACAACCTCGGTTTCGTCGAGACGGTCGAGAAGATGATGGGCATCACGGCGAACATCCCGAAGCGCGCGCAGCTGATGCGCGTGATGCTCTCCGAGCTGCAGCGGATCTCGTCGCACCTGCTGTGGCTGGCCACACACGCCATCGACCTCGGCGCGATGACGCCGTTCTTCTACACCTTCCGCGAGCGCGAGCAGATCCTCGACTTCTTCGAGTCGTACTGCGGCGCGCGCCTGACGCTGAACTGCATGCGCATCGGCGGCATGCCCGACGATCTGCCGGCCGGCTGGCTCGAGGACGTCGAAGCGTTCGTCGACAAGTTCGAAGCGTGCGTCGACGAGTACGAGTCGCTGCTGACCAACAACCGCATCTGGAAGAAGCGCACCATCGGCATCGGCGTGCTGTCGCCCGAGGAGGCGATCGACTGGGGCATCACCGGACCGCCGCTGCGCGGCTCGGGCGTCGAATGGGACCTCCGCCGCGCGCAGCCGTACGAGTGCTATCCCGAGTTGCAGTTCGAGATCCCGGTCGGGAAGAACGGCGACACGTACGACCGCTACCTCGTCCGCATGGAAGAGATGCGGCAGTCGACGCGCATCCTCAAGCAGTGCTTCCCGCTGACCCGCGCGACCCCCGCGGGCGACATCAAGGCCAAGATCTCGAAGGTCATCCGCCCGCCGGAAGGCGAGGTCTACCACTCGATCGAGTCGCCGAAGGGCGAGCTGGGGTACTACATCGTCAGCGACGGCAAGACCCAGAACGCCTATCGCTGCCACGTGCGCCCGCCGTCGTTCGTGAACCTGCAGGCCCTGCCGGCGATGGCGCGGGGGCACCTGGTTTCGGACCTGGTGGCGTTGATCGGGACGATCGACATCGTCCTCGGGGAGGTCGACCGGTGAGGAACGTTCTCATAGGACAAATAGGACGAATGGGACTCATAGGACCTATATGTCTTATTCGTCCTATTCGTCCTATCTGTCCTATAGCGGCCAGGGAGGCCACAGCGTGAACAAAGCCCTGCTGACCTACCTCATCTGGCCCCTCGCCAAGTTCCTGGTCGCGTTCATCATCGTGCAGGTGATCGTCGCGGCGATGAACTGGGTGGAGCGCCGGCTGCTCGGGCTCTTCCAGGCGCGTCTCGGGCCGAACCGGGTGGGGCCGAAGGGGCTGCTGCAGATCATCGCGGACCCGATCAAGTTCCTGCTGAAGGAAGACATCGTGCCGGCGAGCGCGGAGAAGGTCGGGTACTTTCTCGGCCCCGTGCTGCCGCTGATCCCGGCGTTCCTGGTCTTCTGCCTGATCCCGTTCGGACCGCCGCCGGCGTTCACGGTGACGCGGGTGAACGTCGGGCTGCTGCTGATCCTCGCGCTGACGTCGACCGCCGTGTACGGGATCATCCTCGGCGGCTGGGCGTCGAACAACAAGTATTCGCTGATGGGCGGCCTGCGCTCGGCGGCGCAGATGGTGTCGTACGAGGTGCCGCTCGGGCTGTCGATCGTCGGCGTGCTGATGATCTCCGGCTCGCTCGATCTCGTGACCATCGTCCGCTACCAGGAAGTCAACGCCTGGAACTTCATCTCCCAGATCGTGGCGTGCTTCATCTTCCTGGTGTCGATGAACGCGGAGAACAACCGCACGCCCTTCGACCTGCCGGAAGCGGAGTCGGAGCTCGTGGCCGGCTATCACACCGAGTACTCGGCGATGAAGTTCGCGTTCTACATGCTCGGCGAGTACTCGATGATGATCGTGAACTCCTGCCTGATCGTGACGCTGTTCTTCGGCGGCTGGACGCTGGGCATGTTCGGCATCGGCCTGACGACGGACGTCCTGAATGGCATGGGCCTCTTCGGCGGCCTCCTCGGCGCGGCGATCTTCTTCACGAAAGTGATGCTGTTCCTGCTGATGTACGTGTGGTTCCGCGCGACTTTCCCGCGGTTCCGCTTCGATCAGCTCATGGACCTCGGCTGGAAGTTCATGATCCCGCTGGCGCTGGCGAACATCTTCGTCACCGGCCTGTTCATCCTCGCGGGGCAGGAGCGGCTGATGTACTGGATCGGCATCGGCACGATCGCGCTCGCCGCGGTGTACCTCTTCAAGCCGAAACGCACACCCGCGAAGCAAACGAAGGTGGTCCATGCAAGTTGAGTATCCGAAGCCGAGGTGGTCCGAGAAGTTTCTCGTGCTCGACCTCCTCGAGGGGTTGAAGACGACCCTCCGTGAGCTCTTCAAGCCGAAGGTGACGATCCGTTACCCCGAAGAGCGCATGGAGCCCGCGGACCGCTTCCGCGGCATGTTCAAGTTCTCCTATGACCGCTGCATCGCCTGCAAGCTGTGCGCGGTGGCCTGCCCCATCGACATCATCTACATCGACGTCCACGACGAGATGATCGAAGAGGGCGGCAAGAAGAAGAAGGTCAAGGTCCTCGACCGCTACGACATCGACGTGAAGCGCTGCATGTTCTGCTCGCTCTGCGAAGAGGCCTGCCCGACCAAGCCGAAATCGATCTGGCTCACCACCAAGACCTACGAGCTGGCGAGCTATGACCGGAACGACCTGTACTTCAACATGCAGCAGCTCGAGTACTGGGACGACCGTCCGAAGTACACCGGACTGCCGGAGGAGGAGGAGAAGCCGCGGCTCGATCAGCAGTCAGACAGCGCGCGCCTTCTCAAATAGACATGGGCGATATCGGATCGCAGATGCCCCTCCTGGTGTTCATGGTGATCGGGACGATCGCCGTGGCGGCGTCGATCCTCGTGGTCGCGATGCGCAACCCGGTCCACTCCGCGCTGTTCCTGCTGCTGACCTTCCTCTGCGTGGCGGTGCTGTTCGTCATGAAGTCCGCGGAGTTCGTCGCGGCCGTCCAGGTGCTCGTCTACGCGGGCGGCATCATGGTGCTGTTCCTCTTCGTCGTGATGCTGATCAACTACCGGGGTCTGTCCGAGGAGCGGGTGCTCTCGAAGGTGTGGCTCGCGGGAGTGGGAGTCGGGCTGGCGATCTTCGTCCTCTTCTTCGGCCTCGTGCGCACGGGCGTGTACGCCGACCAGGTGCCGGACGCTGACAGGAAACTGGGCACGGTCAAAGAGAGCTACATCACCGAGCACCCCAGCGATCCGACCAAGATGGTCCGCCGCACGCGCGAGCGGGAGAATCGGAATTCCGAGGCGGTGGGGATGGCGCTGTACTACGACTACCTCGTGCCGTTCGAGGTCGTGTCGCTGTTCCTCCTCGTGGCCATGATCGGCGCAATCGTCATCGGCAAACGCGAGCTGTCCGCCGAGGAGGAAGAATCCACGCCGCAGTACATCCTCGAGAGAGCGGAAGTGGAGAAGGAAGTGAAGGAGGCGATGAGTGCCTGATACCGCTCAGTACCTCATGCTCTCCGGCACCCTGTTCGCGGTCGGCCTCGTCGGCGTGATCATCCGCCGGAACATGATCACGGTGCTGATGTGCATCGAGCTGATGCTCAATGCCGTGAACATCAACCTCGTGGCCTTCTCCCATCGCCTGGCCGACCTGCAGGGGCAGGTCTTTACGGTGTTCATCATCACGATCGCGGCCGGTGAGGCCGCGGTGGGTCTGGCGATCATCATCCAGCTGTACCGGCTGCGGTCGACGGTCAACGTGGACGAGGTCAAGACGCTCAATGGATAAAGCCCTCGTACTGGTCGTCCTCCTGCCCGCGCTGGGCGCGCTGATCAACGGGCTGCGCGCGTTCGCGAGGCCGCACGAGCCGAAGAACCGCACCGTCACGAAGGCCGTGGCGCTCGGATCGACCTTCCTGTCGGCGCTCGCGGCCACGTTCGGCGTGGTCGTGCCGTTCCTGAGCCACCAGGAACCGCGGCAGTTCTCGTATTACGAATGGATTCCGGCCGGCATCGGCCAGGTCGGCAGCCAGATCGCGAATTTCTCGGTCGACCTGGCGTTCCGCGTCGACCCGCTCTCCTGCACGATGCTGATGATCGTCACCTGGATCGGCTTCCTGATCCATGTGTACGCCACCGGCTACATGTCGCACGAGAAGGGCTTCACGCGCTTCTTCACCTACCTCAACCTGTTCATGTTCATGATGCTGTTGCTCGTCCTCGGGGCGAACTACATGGTCATGTTCGTCGGGTGGGAAGGCGTGGGCCTCTGCTCGTACCTGCTGATCGGTTTTTACTACGACAAGAACTTCGCCGCCGACGCGGGCAAGAAGGCGTTCATCACGAACCGCATCGGCGACTTCGGCTTCATCCTCGGCGTCTTCCTGATCTTCAATACGTTCGGCACGTCCGATTACGCGAAGGTCTTCGCGCTCGCGTCGGCCGGCGGCGTGGAGCAGTACGGCTGGATCGCCACGGCGATCTGCCTGCTGCTGTTCGTCGGCGCGTGCGGGAAGTCCGCGCAGGTGCCGCTGTATGTCTGGCTCCCGGACGCGATGGCCGGCCCCACGCCGGTGTCCGCGCTGATCCACGCGGCGACGATGGTCACCGCGGGCGTGTACATGGTCGTCCGCTCCAACGTGCTGTTCCGGATGTCGCCGGAGGCGTCGCTGGTGGTGGCCATCGTGGGGGCGGTGACGGCGATCTTCGCGGCGTCGATCGGCCTCGCGCAGAACGACATCAAGAAAGTCCTCGCGTACTCCACGGTCTCGCAGCTCGGCTTCATGTTCCTGGCGGCGGGCGTCGGCGCGTATACCGCGGCGATCTTCCACGTCATGACCCACGCGTTCTTCAAGGCCTGCCTCTTCCTCGGCGCCGGCTCGGTGATCCACGGCTGCGGCGGGGAGCAGGACATGCGGAAAATGGGCGGCCTGCGCAAGTACATGCCGTCGACGCACCGGACGATGGCCATTGCGACGTACGCGATCGCGGGTCTCCCGTTCGCGGCGGGCTTCATCTCCAAGGACGAGATCCTCGCGAACGCGTTCGGCTACTCGACGGCGATCTGGATCGTCGGCGCGATCGCCGCGGCGTTCACGGCGTTCTACATGTCGCGCCTGTACTTCATGACCTTCTGGGGCGAGTACCGCGGCCATGCGGCACCCGCCCCCGCACATGGGCACGGTGACGCGCACGCACACGATGCGCACGATGCGCACGACGATCATCACGGGCACTCGGGCACCCCGCACGAGTCGCCGGCGTCGATGACCGGCGTGCTGTGGATCCTGGCGATCCTGTCGATCATCGGCGGCTTCATCGGCTGGCCGGCCGCGCTGGGCGGCAGTCACCCGACGGCGTTCCAGCGCTGGCTCGAGCCGGTGCTGCTGCCGATCGGCGGTCACGCGTTCCACTTCCACGAGGCGTCGCACGCGCTGGAGTGGGCGCTGATGGCCATCTCGGTGGGCATCGCGCTGTTCGGCGTGTTCCTCGCGTATCGCATGTACGTCAAGCGCCCGCCGGTGCCGGACGTGCTGGAGCAGCGCCTCGGCATCGTGCACACGCTGCTGGCGAACAAGTACTGGGTGGATGAGCTGTACGGCAAGACCGTGATCTTCGGGACGCTCGCGTTCGCGCGCATCCTGTGGTGGTTCGACACCTGGATCGTGGACGGCCTCGTCAACGGCGTGCGCCACCTCACCGTCATCGTGCTCGGCCATGGGTCGAACCTGTTCGACAAGTACGTCGTCGACGGGGCGGTCAACGGCGTCGGCGCCGGCGCCAAGGGCGGCTCGATGATGTTCCGCCGCCTGCAGAGCGGCCTCGTGCAGAACTACGCGCTGGTCATGGGCGGCGGCATCGTCCTGATCGCAATGGTTTACCTATTCATGAAGCCGTAACGCAGGGCGGAGAGAGACGAATCGATGGATCCGATACTGAACATCATTACCTACATCCCGCTGGTCGGCGCGCTGGTGATCCTGTTCTTCGTCAACAAGAACAGCACGGGCGCGATCCGGATGATGGCCACGGCCACGGCGGTCGTGGACTTCATCGTCTCTCTCTATCTCTGGGTCAAATTCGATCCGAATAAGCTCTGGCAGTTCGAGTTCAAGGTGTCGTGGATCCCGTCCCTCGGCGTCGACTATCACTTCGGCGTGGACGGCATCGCCATCCTGCTGATCCTCATGACGACGTTCATGGGGATCATCGCCATCGTCTCGTCCTACAGCGCCATCCACCACCGCGAAAAAGAGTATTACGTGCTCCTGCTCCTGCTGCAGACCGGCATGATCGGCACGTTCTGCGCGCTCGACTTCTTCCTGTTCTACGTCTTCTGGGAAATCATGCTCGTGCCGATGTACTTCATCATCGGCATCTGGGGCGGCGCGCGGAAGCTGTACGCCGCGATCAAGTTCTTCCTGTACACGCTGGCCGGATCGGTGCTGATGCTGCTCTCGATCCTGGCGCTGTTCTTCTTCAACGACGGCGGGATTCCGTTCCTCAACATCGCCGGTCTCGGAAATACGGGCACCTTCAGCGTGCTGCAGTTCCACGAGATCGGGCACCTGATCCCCCCGACGCTGCAGTTCTGGATCTTCCTCGGCTTCTTCTTCGGCTTCGCGATCAAGGTGCCGATGTTCCCGTTCCACACGTGGCTGCCGGACGCCCACGTCGAGGCGCCGACCGCGGGGTCGATCATCCTCGCCGCGGTCCTGCTGAAGATGGGCACCTACGGCTTCGTGCGGTTCGCGCTGCCGATCCTGCCGGACGGGACCAGGCAGCTCCTGGTCCCGGTGGCCGTGCTGGCGGTCATCGGCATCATCTACGGCGCGCTCGTGTCCCTCGTGCAGAAAGACATGAAGAAGCTGGTCGCGTACTCGTCGGTCTCGCACCTCGGGTTCGTGATGCTGGGCCTGTTCGCCCTCAATCCCGCGGGCATCAAGGGGTCGGTCATTCAGATGATCAACCACGGGATCTCGACGGGCGCGCTCTTCCTCCTGGTCGGCATGGTCTACGAGCGCCGCCACACCAGGATGATCGCGGACTACGGCGGCCTGGCGAAGGTGATGCCGATGTACGCGGCGCTGTTTCTCATCGCGGCACTGTCCTCGATGGGCCTGCCCGCGCTCAACGGGTTCATCGGTGAGTTCACGATCCTCCTCGGCGCCGCCAATTCGTCCGCATACGGCACGATCGCTTACGCGGTCTTCGCGGCGGTCGGCATCGTTCTCGGCGCGGCGTATCTGCTGTGGCTCTATCAGCGCGTCTTCTGGGGCCCGCTCGACAATCCGGCCAATGCGGTTCTGAAAGACGTCAACCGGCGTGAGCTCGGAATGATGGTCGCGCTGGTCATTCTGATGGTCTGGCTCGGCGTCTATCCGCAGCCGATCTTCAATTTCATCGAGAAGCCGGTCGACTACATCGTGCGCAAGGTCGATCCGGGGTACTTCGACAAGAACCCGGTCACGTATCCGTCGTCGCCGGCGCCGTCTGCTGAGCACCACGAGGTCGCCGGGAAATGACCTGGAGCGACGTCGTCTATCTCCTGCCGGAGATCGTCATTTCTCTCGGCGCGTGCCTGCTGCTGCTCGCGCCTGTGACGCCGCTGCGCGGGCGGATCTCGGCGAAGTGGACGATGCTCGTGTTGCTGGCCCTCACGGCGGTCGCCGTCGTCGTCTGTTCGAACGTCGTCGCCGGCATCGAACAGACCGCCGGCTTCGCGTCGATGTTCGCCCTGGACGGTTTCGCGATCTTCTTCAAGCTGCTGTTCATCGTCACGATCGCGATGGTCACGCTGCTGTCGGACGATTTCTTCCGCGGCACGCGCTATTCGCCCTGGGAGTACTACTCGCTCCTGGCGTTCGCCCTCTGCGGGATGCTGTTCATGGTCAGCGGCATTCACCTGGCCTCGATCTACGTCGGCCTCGAGCTGATGTCGCTGTCGAGCTACATCCTCGCCGGGTACTTCAAGAACGAGCAGAAGAGCACCGAGGCGGCGATGAAGTACTTCGTCCTCGGGGCGGTGAGCTCGGCGATCCTGTTGTACGGGATCTCGCTCATCTACGGCGTCACGGGGTCGCTCAGCCTGGCCGGGATCGCGAGCGCGATGTCGACGCTGGTCACGAACGACGCGCTGATGTTCGGGATCATGCTCCTCGGCGCGGGCCTGTGCTTCAAGATCGCGGCGGTGCCGTTCCACATGTGGACGCCGGACGTCTACGAAGGCGCCCCGACGCCGATCACGGCCTTCCTGTCGACCGCGTCCAAGGCCGCGGCGTTCGCGATCTTCGCGCGCATCTTCTACGTCGGCATGCACCACTTCCGCCTCGACTGGCAGTTCGTGCTGGCGGCCATCGCCGCGCTGTCGATGATCGTCGGCAACCTCGCGGCGATCACGCAGGACAGCGTCAAGCGCATGCTCGCGTACTCGTCGATCGCCCATGCGGGCTACGTCCTGCTGGGTATCCTGTCCGTGAGCGAGATGGGGCTGTACGGCGTGCTCGTGTACTCCGTCGTCTACGTCTTCGCCACCCTCGGCATCTGGGCCACGGTGATGATGCTCGAGCGCCACGAGTACGCGGGGGAGTCGGTGAACGACTTCGACGGCCTGCACAAGCGCGCGCCGTTCTGGGCGTTCGCGATGCTCGTCTTCCTGCTCTCCCTCGGCGGGATTCCGCCGACGGCGGGGTTCATCGGCAAGTACTTCCTCTTCTATGCCGCGGTCGGCGCGGGCTTCGGCTGGCTGGCGGTCATCGCCGTGCTCATGTCGGCCGTGTCGATGTTCTTCTACTTCCGCCTGGTGATGGCGATGTACCTCAAGGACGGGAAGGATGCCGAGGTGACGGGCGGGGGCGCGTTGAAGCTCGTGGCCGCCATTGCGCTCATCGTCACGCTCCTCTTCGGCGTCCTGCCGTCCCCGCTGATCGACCAGGCGAAGATCTCGGGCGGCGGTGTCGTCAAGCGCATCGCCGATGCGGATGGACAATAACGACAAGCGCGAGTACCGCAAGCTCCTCGAGGCGTCGGCCCTGGCCTGGATGTTCCCGATCTCCATCGGCCTCGGCGCGCTCTGGGGGTGGGGGATGGACAAGCTGTTCGGGACGTGGCCCTGGCTGACCGCCATCTTCGCGATCCTGGGCCTCGCGGCGGCGTTCATTCACCTCTTCCGCATCGGCCTCCGGGGATGACGGAAGAGCCGCAGTGGTACGACCGCGAGACGCCGCGGGACGTGCTCCGGAGGATCAAGCGGACGGCGCTGCTGGCGGCCGCCGCATTTGCCGTTTTCAGCTCGATTTCGGGCGGTTTTCAAGGGTTTCTCGGGTTGACTTGCAGTGCAGCCGTCACTATGATCAGCTTCCTTTGGTTGGAGGAGATCGTCGATGTTCTCCTGCAACCGGCGGCACACCTGCACGCTCGGAGGCTGACGTTGCGCACCCTGGCGCGCTTCGCTCTCCTTGGTGTGGCGCTCACGGTCACCATCATCATTGCTCGTTTCAACGCGGTTAGTGTGCTGCTGGGATTCTCGATCATCGTGGTGGGAATCTGCGGCGAAGCTCTGTACTCGGTGTACCGCAGCTTCGCCGGATAAAAAAGGGTCGCTCGAGGTCAATGGAACACGAACATTCAATCCTGTATGAGCCGGTGAATCGCCTGCTGGAGCGGTTCTTCCACATTCACGCGCCCGATCACGTGATCATGGCCGCCCTGGTGCTGCTCCTGAGCTGCATCATCTTTCCGCTCGCGGCCCGCGGCATCAGCCGCGACAACCCGGGCGGCTTTCAGCACTTTCTGGAGCTGATCGTCGGCGGCCTGAAAGACCTGCTCGAGGACATCGTCGGGCACGGCGCGTCGAAGAAGTACCTCTACATCATCGGAGGGTTCGCCAGCTTCATCTTCATGTCGAACCTCTTCGGCCTGTTCTTCTTCCTCCAGCCGCCGACCGGCAATCCCAACACGACCTTCGGCCTGGGACTCACGGCGTTCCTCTACTACAACTATCAGGGCATCAAGACCCAGGGGCTCGTCCACTACATCAAGCACTTCATGGGGCCGATGCCGCTGCTCGCGCCGCTGATGTTCCCGATCGAGCTGATCGGCCACTTCGCGCGCATCCTGTCGCTGGGCATGCGGTTGTTCGGAAACATCTTCGGTGAGCACACCGCCACCGGCATCTTCATGGGGATGCTGCCGTTCGTCGTTCCCTGGCCGATGATGGGCCTGGGCATCTTCGGCGCGTTCCTGCAGACGTTCGTCTTCATCATGTTGACGATGGTGTACATCGGTGGCGCCGTCGCAACGGAAGAACATTAGCTTTCAGAAAAACCTACGGGTTCGACATACAAAAGGAGGGAGTTACAAGTGACCAAAAAGCACATCATCCTGTTCGTGCTCCTCGCGCTGACCGCGTTCTCCGCGTTCGGCCAGGACGCAACGACGACTGCCGCGCCGGGCACGGGCGTCCGCTGGGGCGTCCTCGGCGCCGCGTTCGTCCTCGGCATCGCCGCCGCGGCGGGTGCCATCGGCCAGTCCCGCGCCATTGTCGCGGCCTGCGACGGCATCGCCCGCAACCCCGGCGCCGCCGGCGCGATCCGTCTGGCCATGATCATCGGTCTCGCGCTCATCGAGTCGCTGGTCATCTACGCGCTGCTGATCGCGTTCTTCGTCTACCAGCTGTAAGACGACGCCACGGCACCACGGCAGACCCGAAGAGCCCGGCACCCGCCGGGCTCTTCTGCGTTCGGGCAGCGTATTTGCTGAGTCAGCTGTCCGGAGGTACCGCTGTGAACTGGTTCAACCTGTCATTCGTCGGTTGGCTGATCGTCATTATCGCCCTCGCGCTGGTGGCCTATAAATACGACGTCCCGGCCTTCTGGATCGGCATCGGAGCACTGCTGCTGGTCGGCGTCGGGATCATCACGTCCGTCAAGAACTCGAAGCCCCGCATCTAGCCCCCCTTGCGTCCATCAACTGTACGGTGTATAGTTACACCATACAGTTGGTGGAGCGCATGCACATCCTCATCGACGAATCCGACCCGCGGCCCATCTACCGGCAGGTAGCCGATGAGATCCGGCGTCTGATCGCCGGGGGAGCGCTGGCGGAAGGGGAGGCACTGCCTTCCGTGCGCCAGGTCGCCGTCGACCTGGGAGTCAACCTGAACACGGTCGCCGGCGCCTATCGCGAGCTGCAGGCCGATGGGCTGGTGACGATCCGTCACGGCTCGGGCGCCGTCGTGGCGTCACGCAAGCCCAGCACGAAAGACGCCGGCGAGCTGCGCAAGCCGCTGCAATCCGCCCTGACCGCGCTCGTATTGGCCGGCGTTCCCCGCGACGAGATCGTGAGCCTCGTCCGGCAGGAGCTCCGCGCGCTGACCAGGAGGAAACAGTCATGACCGACTCGAACATCGCCCAGGCCGCCTTCATCCTCAGTGTCTTCGTGCTCTTCGGCGTCTTCGCATGGATGCCCGTCACCCGAGGACCACGGGCGTTCTTCGGGGTGCGCGTGGAGACGGGCTACTTCGACGGAGCCGGAAAGCGCGTCCTCTTTCGCTATCGCCTCGTGCTCGCGGCAGCGTTCTTCCTGATCGTTGCGATCGCGGCGGCACTCCGGCCGCTCGCCGGTGAGCCGGCCGTTCTCGTCGCTGCGGAGCTGCTGCTCGCGATTGCGGCGTTCGTCTTCTATATGCGCTTCGCTTCCGCCGTACGTCCCCACGCCAGTGCCGCCGGGGGGACGCGCTTCGCCTCCTCGTTGCGCGTGCGCGGCGCGAGAGATCGCGTATGGCTGGATGCGATCGTCGCGGCGTTCACCGCGCTGGCGTTCGCCGCGCCTGCAATCCTGGTGATCCCGGCCCTCGGCGCCTACCTGCAGTTCTTCTTCTACGTTCTACGGCACGATTTTGCCGGCGCAAAGATGACCCTTCCGGCCGATTCGACCGAGGAGTATCTGGCCGCCAAGGAGCAGTACCTGCAAACGAACATCGACACCATCGACTGGGCGCGGCTGATGATCGCGGTGACGTTCTGCGGCATCGCGCTCTGGCAGACGTCCACCCTCTCGCGCGCGAGCGTGTTCCTCGCCTCCGCCGCGCTCCTCGGCGGAATCGTGTTCTTCCTCGTGCGCATGATCCGGATCAACGCCCGCCTGCAGCGGCAGACCGGCAACGACTACGCGCAGCGCATGGTCGACGAGAGCCACTGGCGACACGGCGGATTGACCTACGCGAACCCCGACGACCCCGCCCTCGTCGTGGAGAAGCTGGTCGGCGTCGGCTACACGTTGAACATGGCCCACCCCGGCGTCCGCAACCGCCTGCTGCTCATGTCCGGCTTCCCGGTCTTCGTGATCTGGGCCGTCCTCGCAATCTAGCGATCCCGCGCATCCAGTGCCGACACGAGCCACGTTTTCATGTCATCCCGAGCGTCGAGCGAGGGACCTGGGCGGGCGGGGCGCGAAGCTCATGCCTGTCGCCCCACCCGCCCAGGTCCCTCGCTCGACGCTCGGGATGACATCGCCGCTTCAGCAAGGGTTGCGCGCGAAGGCGCGCAGTCCAATCTAGCCCCGGGCTCATGCCCGGGGTAGGCGAGGTCGTGTTTCGACGCGGCCGCGAAGGCGGCCGCTCCAACGCCCTGTGTGCCTCACCGGCAGCCAGTCGCCCCCGCAATGCCATCCGCGATCCGCTGCGTGTGTACGGTGCGTCCCGCGGCGTTCGCGTGGTACGTGGTGTCGAACAACAGGGAGCGCGGAAGCAGGAAAGCGCCGGGCGGGCCCAGGAACGTGGCGTGCTGCAGTCGCCGCCTGAGGGCGGCGTCGAGCTCGGCGACAGCGTCACGGGACTGTGCGTACGCGAAATCGGCGAATGGGGGATACGCCAGATAAACGCACGCGCCACGGCGTTCGGCTTCCGCGCTGAAGTCCGCGAGGATGTTCATGGTGTCCTCGTCCAGCCGATTGACCAGCGGGACGAACGTGATCCGCGACGTGGAAGTGCGTCCGAGGTGCGACTCGAGATCACCGTACTCGTTGAAGGCGGCACGGGTGAAGACCTCCTCGGCGTCCGTCGCTCGACGGATCCCGAGCCGGCGCTTCGCGTTGAACTTGAACCGTGCTTGCACTTGTTCGACGGAGACGTTCAGTTCGCAGCGCGCCCTCTCGATCCGCGTGATGCCGGACATCTGCGGCAGATATGACACCGCCCGGCAGGCGATGAAGGAGAGCGCCGGTTTTTCGGACAGCAACTGATACTCCGGCGACAGCACGATCACGTCGCCGCGGGCGACGAGCGGACGGACCTGAGCGAGCATCAACCGCAGGCCGATTGCGGCGTGCAGTCCCATGTTCACCACCGGTCTCCGCAGGCGCTGCTCCAAGACCCGGCTGTCGACCGAGAACGCGATGCTCGAGCCCCCGATCAAGACCACCTTTCCCGGTCCCGATGTCTCCAGCCTGCGCTGTTTGTCCACCACCGCGTGGATGTAGGTCTCCGTCGGATCGCCCGGCCCGCGTGAGATTGCCCACCCCGTCGCCGCGAGCAGGGCGCCCAGGAGCAGAGCCTTGAAAACGAGTGTACCGGCGCGCATCAGAACTGGAAGTAGATGAAGGCCTGCTGATCGTGGAAGAACCCGAACAGCACCAGGGAGAGGACCGCGGCATAGTAGAGCGGCCAGCGCACGATGGCCGGCTGTGCGGCCAGGAGCTCCCGGATGCGAATCCTGCTCTGCGCGATGTGCACCAGCTCCATCGCCGCGACCGCGGCCACGACAATGATCAGGTTCGTCGCACCCAGGATGGCCACAATCTCGCCGGCGCTTCCCGGAACCGTCGCCATTCTCTTCAGGATCAACAAGGCTTCGTCGAGGGTCCTGGCGCGAAAGAAGACCCACGCCACACAGACCAGCGTAAAGACCGCGGCCATGCGCACGACAGGACCGATCCGGAGCGAGTCGAGGACGGCACGGAGCGGCCGGCGGACCGGAGCGAGAAAGTGTCCGGCCAATAGATAGAAGCCATTGAGCGCTCCCCAGACGACGAACGTCCAGTTCGCGCCGTGCCACAGGCCGCTGAGCATGAAAACGATCATGACGTTGAGAGACCAGCGCCACGGACCCGGCCGGTTCCCGCCGAGAGGGATGTAGACGTAGTCGCGGAACCAGGAGGACAGGGAGATGTGCCAGCGCGTCCAGAATTCGGAGATCGATTGAGAGAAGTACGGCCTCCGGAAATTCTCCATCAACCGGAATCCCATCACCTCCGCCGCGCCCAGGGCGATATCGGAGTAACCGGAGAAGTCGCAGTAGATCTGGATGGCGAAGAAAACCGTCGCCACCATGAGCGACGGACCGCTGAAGTCTTCCGGCGCACCGTAGACGCGATTGACGGCGAACGCCAGCCGATCGGCGATGACCACCTTCTTGAACATCCCCCAGGCCATTCGCTGCAGTCCCCACACGACGCGTTGGTATTCGAAGCGATGACGCTCGCGAAACTGGTGCAGGAGGTTCTGCGGCCGTTCGATCGGGCCGGCCACGAGTTGCGGAAAGAACATCACGTACAACGAATAGATGCCGAAGTGCCGTTCGGCAGGAACGTTTCCGCGGTACACCTCGATGGTGTAGCTCAGCGCCTGGAACGTGTGGAACGACAGGCCGATCGGAAGAATCAGCCCCAGCGACGGAACCGGATACGTCCAGTCGGTCAGCCTGAAAAGGACGGCCACGTTCTCATTGAGGAACGCGTAGTACTTGAAGACGCCGAGAATGCCCACGTTGGCGATGATGCTCGCGCCGAGATAGACCTTCCTCGCCGAGCCCTGCGCGCGCTCGATGAGAATGCCGGCACAGTAGTCGACGATGATGGTGAAGAAGAGGATGAGGATGTAGGCGGGGATGAACGCCATGTAAAACAAGCAGCTCGCCGCGAGCAGCCATAGCCATCGTACACGCTGCGGAAGGACGAAATACCCACTCACCACGAGCGGGAAGAAGACCAGGAAATCCAGCGAGTTGAAGACCATGAAGGCCGAGGGCATTTTACATCGTGATCCCCGGCGCGGCTCGTGCGCGTATAGTGAGCGGACCGCGTCCAAAGATCCCGGTCAACCGAAAATAGGAGTCCGTATGAAGTTGGATCGAGTGCTCACCGGTTGTCTCTTCATTGTGCTCGGGCTCGTCCTGGCGCTCCCCGCCGCCGCGCAGGACGCGAAAGAGACGGAGACCTACAAGGTCTCCGGCGTACGCGACGCCGTCGCCCGTTCTCTCATTGCCCGCACCGGCGCGGACATCTTCGAAGTCGGCCACGACTACGTCCTCGTCGAGGCTACGGCCGCGGAAGCCACGGCCTTGACGAAGTTGGGATTCAAGCTCGTGAAGTTCCGGACGCAGGACGCGTTCATGCAAGCGTTTCCGCCAGCCGACTCGGCGTATCACGACTACGCCGAGATGCTCGCGGAGCTGCAGCAGGCCGCGCTCGACCATCCGTCGATCTTCTCGCTGTTCAGCCTCGGCGTCTCGTACCAGGGGCGCACCATCTGGGCCGGCAAGATCTCCGACAACGTCGGCACCGACGAGAACGAGCCCGAGGTGTTGTTCACGCACCATCAACATGCGCGCGAGCACCTCACCGTCGAGATGGCCCTCTACACCCTGCGCATCCTCACCGACGAATACGGGACCGATCCCCAGATCACGGGTCTGGTGAACGGGCGCGAGCTCTGGATGGTCTTCGACCTGAATCCGGACGGCGGCGAGTACGACATCGCCACCGGGAGCTATGCCTCCTGGCGCAAGAACCGCCAGCCCAACGCCGGCACCAGCGCGATCGGCACCGACCTGAATCGCAACTGGGGCTACCTCTGGGGTTGCTGCGGCGGCAGCAGCGGCACGCCGAGCAGCGAGACCTATCGCGGCGCCTCGGCCTTCTCCGCCCCCGAGACCCAGGTCGTGCGCGACTTCGTGAGCAGCCGCGTCATCGGCGGCGCGCAGCAGATCAAGGCCCAGATCGACTTTCACACCTACGGTGAGCTGGTCATGTGGCCCTACGGCTACACCTTCACCGACGTGCCGGCCGACATGACCCAGGACGATCACGACACGTTCGTGACCATGGGCCAGGCCATGGCCTCGACGAACGGCTACACGCCGCAACAGGGCAGTGAGCTGTACATCACGGACGGCTCGATCCGCGACTGGCTGTACGGCGTACACGGCGTCTTCTCCTTCACCTTCGAGATGTACCCGGTGACCTCCGGCCAAGGCGGCTTCTATCCGCCGGACGAAGTGATCCCGGCCCAGACCACGCGCAACCGCGCCGCGATCCTCTATCTGCTCGAGCAGTCCGCCTGTCCGTATGCCGTGATCGGCAAGCAGGGGCAGTACTGCAATATGCCGCCGGGTGCGCCGGGCTCGCTCTCAGCCACGCCGGGCTCGCAGCAGGTCAGCCTGACCTGGACACCCGCGAGCGGCGCGACGCTCTACAACATCCACCGCGCCACGGTGAGCGGCGGGCCCTACACGCCCATCCAGCTTGATTGGCCGTCCACGAGCTTCACGGACACCGGCCTGACGAACGGGACCCCGTACTTCTACGTGGTGACCGCCACCAACGTGGCCGGCGAGGGCCCCGCTTCGAACGAGGCCTCGGCCACGCCCTTCGCGCCCATCGCCACCAGCACAGCGCTCGCCTCCGCGCCCAACCCCTCGACGTTCGGACAATCCGTCACCTTCACCGCGACCGTGACTTCCGGCAGCGGCGTGCCCGCGGGCACCGTTACCTTCACCGAGGGGGCGACCGTCCGGGCCTCGAACGTGACCGTGAACGGCGCCGGCCAAGCCGCGTTCAGCACCACGGCGCTCTCCGTGGGGAGCCACACCCTCACCGCCACCTTCACCGGCGCCAGCGGCTGGCTGGGCAGCAGCGGAAACGCTGCTCCACAGGTCGTGAATCCGGCCCCTATCACCGTGACCTTCACCTCCGCGGGCGCCCAGGACGGCTGGGTGCTGGAGTCGGGCGAGAACACCAACGCCGGTGGATCACTCAACGCCACCAGCAGCAACAGCAGCGCGCTGCTGGTGGGCGACAACAACCAGGACCGCCAGTACAGGACCGTGGTCTCGTTCAACACCGCGTCGATCCCCGACGGCGCCACGATCGTGTCGGTGACGCTACGCCTGCTGCGCGGCTCGCTCACCGGCACCAACCCCTTCACCACCCACGGCACCTGCTGGGTCGACGTCCAGAACGGCAGCGGCTTCTCCGGGTCGACGACCCTGCAGAACGGAGACTTCCAGGCCGCCGCGACCGCCGTCCATGCGGCGACCCTGAGCAACGCCGCGTCCAACGGCACCTGGTCGACGGGCAGCCTGAACGCCGCGGGGATCGCAGCCATGAACAAGACCGGGACGACGCAGCTGCGCGTCTCCTTCAACCTCGACGACAACGACGACACAGGCAACGACTACCTCGGCTACTACTCCGGAGAAAACGGAACCGCGGCCAACCGGCCGCAACTCGTGGTGACGTACCAGTAAGGGTGTCATCCTGAGCTGCGTAGACAGCGAAGGATCTTCCCCGCTTCAGAAGAGCTCCTCGGCCAGCGAGACGATGATGCCCGCGGGGCCCCGCATGTAGCAGAGTCTGTACTTGTCCTCGTACTGGACCACCTCGCCGATGAGCTCTGCGCCGTTGGCGCGCAGGCGAGCGACCGTGTCGTCGACGTTTTCGACGGTAAACATGACGCTCCGGAGGCCCAGCGCGTTCGGCGGTGCGATCGCCGGTTCGAGCGCGACCAGTTTTGGATGGCGAAACTTCGTCAGCTCGAGCCGCCCGTGCCCATCCGGGGTCCGCATCATCACGATGTCGACTTGAACCCCTTCGAGCGCGTTGACGCGGTCCACCCACGGGCCCTCGATCGGCGCCTCGCCTTCGACCGTCATGCCGAGCGTGGTGAAAAAAGCGATCGCCGCTGCAAGGTCGTCGACGACGACGCTGACGTGGTCCAGTTTCTTGATCGTCATGTCCCTTGTATAGCAGAGGGCGTGCGCGGCGGTCCATGCCGGCCGTTCTCACGCATCCGGAGGGGATGGTTTCCCATCGTACGGCCCGAATCGCGCGCGGATCTGGCGGACATCCAGCCCCGCTGCTGTAATCTGTTCGTCGGTCAGGGAACGCATCAGCCGCCGCAGGATGCGTCCTTGCTGGAACTTCAGCCAGAGGACCGCCATCAGGGCCAGCGAGGAAACGATCGCGACCAGCGAGTAAGTCTCGTCGGACATGACCAACGAGTGTAGCCCGATCCCGATGACGACGTCGCGAAGCGAAACGGATCCACCTGGGTCCGGTCACATTTCAAGGCGGGAGCCTCGCTGGGCCGCGCAGTCGGCGACGGAGCTGAGAAGATCGCTGATGTCGAATGGCTTGCGGATGACCCGCCACACGTGCATGTCGGCATGCAGCTTCGTGAGCGTTTTTGCCGAAGCGGCAGTGAGGACGATGATGTGCCCGAGGAGCTCGGGCATCGATTCCGAAACGCGGTCGAGCAGCTCAAACCCATCGACGACCGGCATCATCAGGTCGAGGATGATCACGGAGTAAGACCGGCTCTCGAGCCGTGCCAGCGCGTCACGGCCGTCAGGGACGGTCTCGACCTCCGCGTTCGCTCGCCCGAGCACCGTGCTGAGCAGGCGTCGTATCGCGTCGTCGTCGTCAACGACCAGAACCGAAACGGTCTCCGCAGCCATGAGAAGTTCCTTCGGGCCGCACGGCAGCTGGGCAGCCAGGAAGGCATGATGGAGAAAAACGCGCTGAGCTTCCTTACGGTTGCGTAAAGAAGACCCGAGGAATTCACGAGAGACTGCCGGCCTTGCTCTGAGAAAGAGTTCAGCTTCGGCACCGGGTCGGCTTTTACGTCTGACCTGCCCCTTGTCGTCGGCGATCGTCGCGGTTCAGCGAACCGGGGAGGCAGGGTGTCCAAGCGGCAGGGATCCACGCGTTGCAGGAACGTGCTGTTGGCGGGTCTTCCCGAGAGCGAATACCAACGTCTGAGCGGCGACCTCGAACGAGTAGACACGGTGCTGGGAGATGCCATCGTTCGGGAGAACGAACGCACGGAATGGGCTCACTTTCCGGAAGAGGCGGTGCTCTCGATGATCCGCATCCTCGAAGACGGATCGATGATCGAAGTGGGCGTCATCGGATTCGACGGAGTGGTGGGCATTCAGGATCTCGCCGAGGACGCCGAACAGCCTTACCGGGTTCTCGTGCAGAACGTAGGCACGATCTCGCGCATGCCGATGCGCCGTCTCCGCGAAGAGTTCCGCCGTGGCGGAACTCTTCAGGAGCTCCTGCTGCGGTTTGCGTCGAAGTTCCTGCTGCAGGTCTCGCAGACAGCGGCTTGCAACCGCGTGCACACCATCGAGCGGCGCCTGGCTCGATGGCTGCTGATGATGCGGGACCGCACGACGTCGAACGAGCTGGCGCTGACGCAGGAGTTCCTTTCCCACATGCTCGGGGCACGCGTCGCCGGCGTCAACGAAGCGGTCCGTGCTCTCACGCTGAGCGGTCTGGTGAAGCACACCCGCGGCAACATCGAGATCCTCGACCGCGAGGGACTGGAGCTGGCCGCGTGCGAGTGCTATCGATTCGTGAAGAACCAGAACGCTCTTCCGTCTTAGCCCGCATTTCTCACACGCAGCGCCCTGTCATCCCGAGCGTCGAGCGAGGGACCTGGGCGGGCGGGGCGACAGGCATGTTCTTTGTGCCCCACCCACCCAGCTCCCTCGCTCGACGCTCGGGATGACAAGCCTGGCAGGGTCACACCGGGGGCGGACGCCACGTCCTGCGTTTTCGCTCCCTGGTCGTTGCCCTTGATCCCGCCGCCGGGACCGGCGCGTCGGCCACCTGCGCAAACATGCGCTCGGCCCGCGCCATCGTCTCCAATGCGCCGGCATCCCACCCGAGACACGACAACACGTACGCGTGATCGCGCAGAGCCTGACCGTGCGCGAGCAGCACGTGATCCGGCCAGTAGTCCTGCGGACTGAGCACGTCCGCGATCGCTACCGCCAGCGACGTCACCTGAAACGCGTCGGCCGGCCTGCACTCCAGAAGCTGAGGCATCCGCTTCAGCAGTTGCCGGACCATGCCCACCGTGCGCGTGCCAGGCGTGCTGCGCACACGCTCCCGCCACTGCGCCGGCGGTCCGGTCAGGAGACTCCGGCACAAAGCGTCGGCGGCGGCGTCCTCCTGGTCCACGGCCGCGAAGATCGCCGCGATCTCCTGTTTGCTCACCAGCGCCGGC
Organism: uncultured Acidobacteriota bacterium; assembly: GCA_963821585.1. GTDB lineage: Bacteria > Acidobacteriota > Thermoanaerobaculia > Gp7-AA8 > Gp7-AA8 > QHVT01. The sequence goes on along the minus strand of CAWGEI010000004.1, from coordinate 275,907 downwards.
GGCTCCCACAACAGAGGATCGCGCAGGGCGCGCAGGAGCCATGCGTCTTCGTTCTCAGGCATCTCCGCTATTCCTCCGTGTCCCGCGGCTGCCACTTGCGGAGCCGATTCAGCGCTCGCGACACGAGCCTGCGAACGCCCGCCACGCTGAGGCCGAGCGCCCCGGCGATCTCCTCGAAGCACTTCTGGTCGCGGAACAGCATCTCCAGCGCTTTGCGCGCGGCGGGTGCGAGCGTCTCCAGGGCAGCCCGGGTGTGGACGACCGCGAGCAGGTGCGGACCCTGTTCGGGATCGGAGGGCGGCACGATTCCGCGCAGCTTCCTGCGCAGCTCCGCCTTGGACAGGATCCGCTTCACGAGAAAACGGCGCGGACTCTTCACCGACGTCCTGAAGCGCGCGTACTCCTGCAGCGCCTCCCCCACGATCATCCCGACCACCGAGGGAGCCAGGCCGTCCCGCAGCAGCGCGCCCCCGGCCACGTTGCTCGCCCACTCGGAGAGACTCATCTCGTCGCCGGCAGGCGGCGCTTCCGGCTTCCCGGCGTCCGGGAAGTGGCCCAGCTCTTCGGGACCGTCATCTTCGATGGTCATGATGCAGTTCGACTCCCAAAGGTGTCTTGTCGCGGCAAAAAAAACGGGACGGGCTTTCGCATCGCAAAGTCAGTCCAGCATCGGGTAGTGAAACGCGCGCAGGAAGGAAGCGTCGTCGCCGAACGCGGCGAGCGTTGCCGGCTCGATCGCGGCGTGGAGCAGATCCGCGATGTAGTCGTCGATCCCGCGAGAGTGGCCATGGGACGCGCGAGCGGCCTGATACTCCATCGCGCGAAGGACGAAGACCGGAACGCTCCATCTCACGGACGCCGGGCTGAATTCGGCCGGGATGACCTGGCCGAGCTCCGGACCGAGCGCGTCGAGGATCCCGGCGCGCGGCCAGGCGTCGAACAGCAGCGCCGCGGCCTCACTCCACGCGATCCGGTCGTCCGGGGGATGACCGCCCTCCTCCTCGAGAATCGCGCGCGCAGCTTCCAGAGACACCCCGAGCAGGTCGGCCAGGTCGGCCAGCGGAACTCGTGCTCGCGGATCGGTCCTGAAGAATCGCCGCAGCAATTCCGTCCTGGGAAATTGCGGCATGGCGGTCTCGATCGGCATCGCGCGTTCCGGCGTCTCTTGTACCCGGTGCGAGCCGTGGGTCCGCATCGCATTTCTTAAGGGCGGCCCGGCAAGCGGCTTCTCATTTCCTGACCGTGCTGCCCTTTCGGCGGTCTTTGCGGATGGGATCTCTTATTTCTTAAACTCACGTTCATCATGGGTAGGAAACCCGGAGCATCCATCACTCCTGAAGCAGAGAGAGACGTGCAGGCGCCTGGCGAAGGAGTGCGAACGTCCCCGCCGCCGAACGGCGGCGACGCGCTCGCGTTCGAGGAGGCGTATTTGCGGTTCGGCCCACTTCTTCGAAAGATTGCGGTTCGCAAGTTCCACATCCCCCGGCCCGACGCCGAGACGCTCGTCCACGACATCTTCGCGACGTACCTGATGCACGCGTCGTCGGTGCGCAACCTGGAGCCGTACCTCATCGGCGCGATCTGCAACGCCTCGCGCCACTACCTGCGGCGGCGCGACGCCGCGGACGCGCTGTTCTGCGGCGAGACGCCGTGCATGGCCGCGCCGGACGACGAGCTCCTGCGCGAGGTCGACCGGAAGCTCCTGCTGTCGCGCGTGCTCGCGCGCATCGGGTCGCGGTGCCGCGACCTCCTCCACCGCTACTATCTGCGCGGCGAGACCACGCAGGCCATCGCGGACGATCTCCGCTCGACGCCCGGCTCCGTCCTGGTGTTCCTCCACCAGTGCCGCAAGCGCGCGCGAGCTGCGCTCGATCCGCCTCCGGGAGACCGCTGAATGGCCCACATCAGAGAAGAGGAGCTCGCCGCCTACACGGCCGGCTCCGATGCGACCGGCGCCGCCCGCCGCGCGGAGATCGAACGGGAGATCGACTCGTGCGCCGAGTGCCGCACCACGTTCGAGCGCATGGTCGTCGCCGACGACGACCTGCCCGATTCCGATGTGTGGGAACGCAGCACCGGCTCCGCGTCCCTCGATTCCCTGCGGGCCCACGGCGAGCGTGTCGCCGCGGAGGACGAAGAAGCCACGGCCCTGCTCGAGCCATTCCTCCGCGCCCCCGCCCAGGCGGCCTGGCAATCGTTCCAATCGAAGCGCTACCGGACCGGCGGCGTGGTCCGCAATCTCATCGCCCATGCCGCGACCCTGCACGAGCGCGAGCCGCTCGAAGCGCTGACCTTCGCCGACACGGCGATCATGATCGCCGAGGCGCTGCCGGACGATTCGTACCCGGCGAACGCCGTGGACGAGCTGCGTGGCACCGCCTGGAAGGAACGGGCGAACGCCCTGCGATTCCTCGGCCGTTACGACGAGGGGCTGGAGTCGCTGCGGCGCGCGGAGCGCGCCTACCGGGCGCTCACGTGGCCTGCATTCGGCCTCGCGTCCGTGGCTTACGTGCGGGGGTGGATACTCTTCGAACAGCAGCGATACCACGAGGCAGCTGAAGTTGCCGCGATCGCGGAAGAGGCTTTTTCTAACCTCGGCGACGATGAGCGCCAGATGTGGGCGCTGCACTTGAAGGCCAACATCGCCTTAGAACGGGAAGAGCTAGAGACAGCGATCCGGCTGTTCCGTCGTGTCGCCGACTACGGCGAACAGCGGAACGATGCGCTCTGGATCGCGCGCGGCGCGCAGGCGCTGGGCAACTGCTACCTGGACGCCCGAAAACCATCCGAGGCGAGCGTGCAACTCCACACCGCGCTCATGCTCTTTCGCGAACTCGACCAGCGGACAGAGATCACGCGCACCGAATGGGGAGTGGCGCGGCTGATCATGGATGGCGGCAAGATCGAGGAAGCGATCCGCCAGCTACGCGCGGTCATCGCGGGGTTTACCTCTGCGGGCATGGTCACGGATGCGGCGCTCGCTGGCCTCGATCTGGCCGACGCCCTCCTGGCGCGGGGAGAGATGCGCGAGATCGTGGCGTTGACGAGACATCTGTTCCAGGTTTTCACAGACGCGGGGATGCTCACCGGGGCGCTGACGGCGATCGCGTATCTCAGAGAAGCCGCCGAGTCCGGGCGTCTCACGAACGCGGATATCGCGGCAGTCCGTGGTTTCCTGCGACGCGCGGAACGCCAGCCAGGACTTCTCTTCATCCCGCCCCCGCCGAAGTCCTCTTAAGACTCTACCGTTGGCGGTCACCCTCCTTCTGCAAGGGGCCTCTTCCCAACCCAGCATCACGCTGGTACCAAGGAGGGGAATATGCGGAGTGTCTCACCACTGTGGCGAAGCTTCGTCCTCGTTGCCGTCTTGCTGCTCGTCGCTCCCACGGGGCTCGCGGACAATCTCAATGACCCGCTGCAGGCGCGGGTTGGCGGCCCCCCCGGTGTTGCGGCGCAAAGTCGTCTCAGCCTACCTCCGGGCTCACCGGCCGCGGAGGAGCAAAGCCTCTGGACGAGGCTGATGACGTGGTTCCTGTACTACTCCTAATCTCGCATTTGTTTTTCGGACCGCCGGCGTCCCGCCGGCTGATACGCAGGCGTCCCCGCCTGCGCGGCGCTCGCGCGGCATGTTCCTCGCGAGCGCCGGCGGCGGCGGGACGCCGCCGCATCAGCCGCCGGGACGGCGGCGGTCCGCATTGAGGTGGGTTCGTACCGGACCCACTCCGCCAACAAGAATCTGACGATGTTTCCCTTCGAGACGGGTAGGGATGCCTTCCGCTACGCCACTCCTCCGAGTGAGCGAGCCATGACGACATCTTCCTCCTTCTCCGCAATCGCACGGCGGCCCCCACGCGTCCTCACCTACGCCCACCGCCAACGCCTCGAACGCTCCTCCGACCATTATCTGCAGGCGTGCTACCGAAAAAAGACCGCAGTGCGCGCGTCCGAATTCGCGTCCTATCTGAACGTTACGCCCGAATACCTCAGCGGCATCGTCCGCCAGCTCACCGGAAAAACACCCCACAGCTTCCTGCGCGCCAAACAACTCCTGTATGCCGAGCAGCTCCTCCAGGTAACGCCCCTCCTGGTCGAAGAGATCGCCCTCAGCAGCGGCTTCGGTACGACGGGCACCTTCTACCGGTGCTTCCAGGCCAAGCACACGATGTCGCCGGGTGCGTTTCGTGAGATGAAGAAATGAGAAGCCATTGCGCGATGACCATGGCCTCTCCGACCTGCTCTGTGTCCACAGAAGGCCCTATGTGGGACGAGAACGCAGGCGATGCGGTCGCGTCGATATACGCGTAGTCACAGTCTGTGCCGTGGCGGGAGGCTTTCATCGCGACGCGTCACACCGTGACTGAGTGGTACTTGAAAGTGTCGCTGAGAATTCTGACGTACGTAAAAAACACGTTCGTTCCAGCCGGCATGGGGTAGCGTCCGTTCATGGGGTTAAACGTCCGTTCAGGGAGAGATCCATGTGTCCATCGTCCCGCTGGCTTCGCCTCGAAGTGACCGGCAGACCGCCAGCATTCCGTCTGATCGCGCTGATCGTGCTGGCATTGCTTCCATTAGCCGCCCAGGCAGAAACGTACATCATTCCGATGTACGCGGCTGCGCTGGAGGGCAGCGATGGCACCTAGTGGGCACACGCAACGGTCATCAATCCAAACGCGTTTCCTGTGAATGTCCAGGTGACCCATGTGTATCCGCTACGCACCACCGGTTGCAGTCCGTGCCCGGGAGAATCCGAATCCTCCACGATTGAGCCTCTCGGTAGATTCGTCCTTCAGCCTTCGTCCGGTGTGCCCGGAAGACGCTTGATTGCGGGTGCGGTCGAGTTGGAAACGACGGCTCCGGTACACATTCATCTGGTTGCGTACCGGCCGGGCGAGCGCGAGATTCGGCAACGCCTGGCCACGCGATTTCTTTACGCACTCGCGCTCCTCACATTGGGCTGCAGCTCTTTGCCACCGAATGCGCCGGGACCATCGCAGCCTGATGCGCTCCAGCGGGAGTTCACGGCATCGCACCCCGCGGCAACGGGCTCCGAATATGTTCCCTGCGACACTCCGTACGGGGACCACACCGGCGTCAGTGAGATCGCGATCGAGCGAACGCCTTGCTATGGCTTCTGCTCTACGTACACTCTTCGGCTATTCAGCGACGGCCGGGTCGAGTACACGGGCCAGGCTTCGGTGAAGCACGTGGGAACGCGACGTGGGAAGCTGGACGAGTATTTCTTTAGGCGGCTGGCGCGGTCGGCGGTCGGAATCGGATTCTTCGAGCTCGAAGACCGGTATGTGTGCAGCGTTACCGACAATCCGACGGTCTACGTCGCCGTTACGAGGCACGGCCAGCGGAAGATCATCGAGCACTACGCACCAGAGTGGACCGGTCCGCGAGCGCTTACTCTGTTCGAGGAAGCAATCGATGCCGTTCAGCGATATATCGAATGGTCGTCTGATCGGGATTGAACTTGGCGCATAGTCGCGAAGGCGCGTTTTGCAATAAACGCACTTGGAGCGGCCGCCTTCGCGGCCGCGTTGTGTGGGGGCGTCCTCGCGTTACCCCGGGCGGCGGTCCGCCCGGGGCTAGGTTGGAGAGAGCGCCTTCGCGCGCCACGACAACACTTCCCGCGCGAGCAAAGTTAGTGCGTATGGGCACACGAATGCGAAAGCGGAGGCGTGGCCTCCGCACTCCAAACAGAAAAGCCGGCGCGGGGCGCCGGCTTTCGGTTGTTCGATGTGGTTGGATCAGCGTTCGTGCTCGTTCACCAGGCGGCGCAGCGCGTCGACGGCGGATGTGGCCGTGAGGTGCTCGTCGAGGGTGATGGCGAACGGCTCGGAGGCGGTCTTGCCGTCGAGGAGCATGTAGCGCAGCTTGCCGTCGTTGACGGCGTACAGGGCGATGCGGTTGCTGTCGACGTAGACGCCTTCGACGCGGGCGTTGGCGGCGTCCAGGGACGGCGCGCGGAAGCTGCCCTCGCGGCGTCCACCCGGAACGCGCAGGCGGCCGTCCACGATGATCTTGCGCGGGGTGATGCGCACCTGGTTCATCGTGCCGGTCTCGAGGTCGCCGAAGAGCAGTACCACGCTCTCCTGCGCCGGCGTCGTGAACAGGACCGGCTGCTTGAGGAAGTCCTTGTTGTAGAGGTCCGTGAGGGGATCGCCGGCCACTGCGTCGGGCGTCGCGGTGCTGTCCGCGGGAGCGACGAACTGGGAAAGATCGAGAGGGATGAAGTCGGCGATGTTGCCGCCCTGGATCGAGGCCATCGAGTACTTCGCGGAGCTCTTGCCTGTGGTCGTGTTGAGCTCCCACCACACCAGGTGGACGCTGAGACCGGAGCGGATGTCGTCGTCTTCGTCGCGGAACTTGCGGGTCACCGCGATGCGGAGGTTCTTGCGCTGATTGTAGAAGCCGTCGCCGAACACGCGCGCCTCGGACCAGGTTCCCTCGGCCGTGCGCGACGTGAACATCAGCTGGTTGAGGATCATCCCCTGGTTGTGGATCCAGAAGACGAAGAGCATGCCGGACTGCGCGTCGTAGGCGATGGTCGGGTTGTAGTTTCCGCCGCGCTGCAGCGTCGACGGGATGATCTCCGACCGGACGTCATCGCCGCGGCGCGCCGTGACCTTGAGGTAGGCGGTCGATTCGGTGACGACGTCGGGATGCTCCTCGGCACGCTCGAACTGCACCGTGTACAGAGTTCCGTCGGGCGTGAGCAATGCGTCCGACTGCTGCGCCGAAGCGAGCAGCGGGACGAAGAGCAGAGCTGCGACAACGATGAGCTTTTTCATAACTTGAGGTTCACCATGGACCGCAGGTCGATCGCGTACAGCAGGTTTTTGAGATTGCGGAACTGCGGGTAGAACTTCGAGAGCTCGCTGAAGTGGAAGTCCGCTCCGTCGACGTCGCCCGACTTGTAGCAGGCTTCGCCGAGGAGGTAGTGCGCGTTGCGCGTCTGGCGGGGGTCTTTCGCGATCTCCAGCCCGGCCTGTCCGTAGAACAGAGCCTTTTCGTACTGGCCCTTCTCGATGTAGCCGTAGCAGAGGTCGATGTACGCCTCGGCGCGGCCGATCGGATCGTGCAGGAGCTCGAGGGCCTCGTAGATGCGCCCCATGCCGGCCTCGAGATCGCCCTGCAGCAGCAGGCAGTATCCGAGGTTCTCCAGAGCGTAGCTGTGGCTCAGCTCTTTTTCCTGCAGCGGAGACTCTTCGTCGATCGCGAGCGATTCGTTGAAGCAGTCGATGGCCTGGGCGATCTGCGAGTCGAGCTCGTAGATGTTGCCCAGCTCGAGGAGGACGATCCGGCGCCACGACGGCTCGCTGGCTTCCTCCGCGGTCCGCAGCGCGAGCTGCCCGTAGAAGAGCGCGCGCTTGAGATCGTTCTCGAGGCGGAACTTGTACTGGAGCGCGTAAGCCGCGAGGTAGACGTGCCGCGGGTTGCGGCGGCGCATGATCACGCGCGGGAGCTCCTGGACCTCGGGGCCCGTGCGCTCGAGCGCGATCATGGCGTCTGCCTTGTTGATGGTGATGAGCTCCTGCGTCTCGTCGTCCTCGGCGAGGGCCAGTGCCTCGTCGTAGACCTCGAGCGCCAGCTCGTAATCGCCGCGGCGCAGCCGGGCGCGCGCTTCCTGGCGCAGCTCTTCGATTCTGCTTTCCACGTTAAGCATCGGCACCTCCACCCTCCCCCCCGTCGAATCCTTCATCTTCCTGGTTGCGTTTGAACTCGATGAAGCTTTCGACTTCCTTCTGCGCCGCTGGACTGAGCTGGCGATACTTCTCGAGGACCGTGTTCGCACGGCTGGTCTCGTCGAAGAAATCTCCGATGCTCAGATCGAAGCACTGCAGGATCTTCAGAAGCGTATCGAGGCCGACCTTGTATTCGCCCTGCTCCATGCGGGAGAGGTCCGACTGATGGATGCCGATCTTCTCGGCGAGCTCCACCTGGGTCAGCTTGCGTTGCCGGCGTAACTGCCGGATCTTGCGTCCTACGAGCTCGAGTTGTGCTGGCCTGTTCATGCTGGTTTCGTTGACTTTTATGCTATTGAACAATAAAATTCGCCAACTTTCAATATGCGGGCCGATGCGTGGCCTGTCAAGCCCTAAAGAGGTTCCTGACCACGTACGCCACCCTCCACCTGCTCCGCGAGCTGATCAAACGTGATTTCCAGGCCCGCTTCACCGGCTCTGCCCTCGGCGTGGCCTGGGCCGTCCTTCAGCCCCTGAGTCTCGTCGCCCTCTACTGGTTCGTCTTCACCTTCATGATTCCCGGCGGGCGGGCGGGAGGCACCGGCGGAGAGTACATCTATTTTCTGATTTCCGGGCTGATTCCCTGGCTCGGGGTCAACGAGGGCCTCATCCGGTCCACCACGGCGATCGTCGAGAACGGGACCATCGTCCGGCGCGTCCCCCTCCGGAGCGAGCTGCTGGTGATCGTTCCGAACGTCTCCGCCCTCATCTTCGAGTGCATCGGGATGGCCATCTTCCTGGTCGTGCTCATCATCCGAGGGATGCCGCTGCGCAACGTGTGGCTGCTGCCGGTGGCGATCGGGCTGCAGCTCGCGCTGCAGATCGGTGTCGGATTTTTCCTCGCCGCGAGCTACGTCTTCTTCCGCGACCTGACCCAGATCCTCGGCTTCGTCCTCAGCATCGTCTTCTACCTCAGTCCCATCCTCTATCCGGTGGGAGGCCGCTTCGAGGCGGTCTTCTTCTGGAATCCTCTGACCGGGCTGCTCGGTTTGTTTCGCAGCGCTTTGCTGGCGTCACCGTTACCTGACGTCGCTTCGATCGTCTTCTTACTGATCGTCGTGACGATGGTGGTTGGCGCGGGTCTGCTTTTCTTCCGCCGAACCCGCCCGACGCTGGTCGATCTCATCTAACTCATCAGGAGCAATCAAGAAATGTCTGTCCGGAAGGTCCTTTTGACGTTCATCGTCGCCGCCCTGGCCGTGCTCGCGGCCGGCGCGCAGGAGCAGGCGAAGCAACCGCAGCAGACGCCGGAGCTCCTCGCTCCGACGATCCAGCCCTCCGCCGAGGAGACGGAACCGCTGGACGGCGGTGTCCCGGCTTATATCAAGGAGGAGACTCCGCAGGAGCGCGCCGACCGGATCGGCACGCCGGAAGACCCGGGCATCAACCCTCTGCCGGACAAGATCTTCATCCGCTTCGGCAAGCAGTACAAGATCCGCAGATACGAGCGCGAGCACGCCCGCTACTTCCCGGACAATCCGAAAATCGTCCGGCCCCTGGCGATGGTGAACTTCAACTTCGAGATTTATCAGCAGAACGAGAAGTACGTCTGGGTCTGGATGGAGGAGATCGTCAGCAAGTCCCGCGAGGAGCGCCGGAAGGCCCAGGACATCAAGGCGCTGCCGAAGGAGACGGTCGACTATCTCAATCTCATTCGCGAGGACTTTGCTCCGCTCGATCCGCCCTCTTCGCCGGTGCGCGTCCGCTTCGAGGAGTCGTCGCAGGGCCTGCCCGGCACGGGCTCGTGGCGCAACGGCGGCACGGTCGCGGACATGAACGGCGATGGAAAGCTCGACCTCGTGCTCCCGCCGCAGCGCGCGGGCAACGGCGTGCCGGCGATCTTCCTCGGCGACGGCAATGGCGGCTGGAAGCAGTGGCAGACGGTCTGGTCGACGCGTCTGAACTACGGCTCGGTCGTCGCGGCCGATTTCAACAAGGACAAGAACATGGACGTTGCCTTCAGCGTCCACCTCTCCGGCGTCGCGGTGTTTCTCGGCAACGGCAAGGGTGAGTTCAAAGAGGTGTTCTACGACAAGGCGTTCCCTTCGCGCCGGCTCGTGACGGCGGACGTCGACCGCGATGGATGGATGGACGTGGTCGCGATCACCGAAGGTCCGACCGGACGCTCCGGCGATCCGAAGGCGAAGGAGTACACGGCGCTGCGCGGCTATCTGAACCGCGCGAAGGGCACGAAGTGGGAAGGCCTCAACATCGCCCATCCGAAGGACAACACCAGCGGCGACTACCTCGCCACCGGCAACTTCAACAACGACCGCTTCCCCGACTTCGTCACGTCGACGATCTACTTCAACGGGACGTCCACGGTGCACCTCAGCCAGGGCGAGGCGAAGAAGTACGACTTCTTCTGGGACGGCAAGGGCTACGTCATTCCGTTCCGCTCGTACTACAGCGCCGTGGCGGCGGGGCGGTTCGCGAACAAGGACCGCGATGACGCGATCGTGGCGTACTACCGCATCTGGCCGGCGAAAGTGGATCCCGGGCAGATTGCGGCTCCGCCGCTGCAGCGCGTGGTGGGCCTCGACCGCGTCAGCTTCTCCTCGGACGGCAAGGCCGGGACGCGCACGCCGATCGTCCGCTGGGAGGCGGGGCGCTCGGTATCGGGCATCGCGCCGGCGGACTTCGACCGCGACGGCAGGACCGACCTGATGTTCACGCGTCACGATCCGCGCGAAGCGGTGCTGCTGCTGGGCGACGGGAAAGGCGGATTCGCGCAAGCGGCCGTCGAGGGCATCAAGCTTCGTCCGCAGAGCAACTATGATCTGATGGTCGCGGACGTGAACGGGGATTCGCGGCCCGACGTGATCGTGATGTACGAGTCCGAATCGGCGACGTCGCTCTCGGCGAAGAACGGCAGCGTGCACGTGTTTTTGAACCGGGGTCCGGCCGCGCAGTAGCGGACGGGCGTCAGGTGTCTTGCAGTCGGATTTGATCGCGAGTATAGTTCGCCGGATCGGGACCCCTGATATGTTGAAACCGCATAAGAAGGGCGATTTCCTATTGACTTCGAGAATATTTCGCCCTACTTTGTAGCAGCTCAGCCGACGGCAGTCGGTCAGTTCGTCAACGCATTGAGTCAAAACTTTGAAAAAACTGAACGCGGAGGTGATCGTATCGTTTGGATCGGGTGAGCAAACCTTCGTTCGTTTTTCACTAATCACTTGAAGTGTAGGAGATAGAAATGAAGAAACTTACCGTATGGGCCATGTTAGCGATGCTCGTCATTGCTGGCTCGGCGTTTGCGGCTCCGGCGAAGATCGCAGCCAATGCGACCTTCGATGACGGCGGCCCGGCGACGACCAACAACGACGACAGCTGCGACATCAGCGTTGCCCCTGCTGCCACGCTGCTGCTGCCGTACTTCGAGGTCGATCTTGACGATCCGGCCGGAGAGACGACGCTGTTCACGATCACCAACGTTTCGAACGAGGACCAGATCGCGCACGTCACGCTCTGGACCGACTACTCGTTCCCGGTCATCGATTTCAACATCTACCTGACTGGTTACGACGTTCAGTCGATCAACCTGTACGACATCATCGAGCGCGGTCTGATCGCGCCGGATGCCGGCACGGGCACCGACATCACCGACCGTGGTGATTACTCGGACATCAACGGCGACCTGTCCCTGGGCGCCTGCGATGAGCTGCCTGGCCAGCTGGACGATGCGTACATCGTTCGTATGCAGTCGGCCTTCATCAACGGCACCGTTCCGGACTTCGGCACGCTGCCGGGCTGCAACAACGTCGGCAATGAGCACGACAACGCGGTTGGCTATGTCACCATCGACCTCGCCGACCTCTGCTCGACTTCGCTGCCGACCGACCCGGGCTACTTCACGACGGAAATCCGCTTCGACAACGTCCTGATCGGCGACTACCAGCAGGTGCACAGCGCGAACAACTTCGCGCAGGGCAACCCGATGGTTCACATCCGCGCGATCCCTGAGGGCGGCGAGCCGGGCGAGGCGGCGATCATCAACTTCGACCGCACGTTCTACAGCCGTTATCAGTCCGGTGGTGTTCTTGACCGCCGTCAGCCGCTTCCGTCGATCTTCGCCGCGCGCTGGATCGAGGGTGGTGTTGGCCAGTTCCAGACCAACTTCAAGATCTGGCGTGAAGGCCAGACCGACTTCGCCGATGCGAACAGCTGCGCCGAGTGGGACGACAACGTCACCGTCGCCGCCGAGCTCGTGACCTTCGACGATGCCGAAAATGCGTGGGGCGACGTTCCGGATTCACGCGTTTCGCCGCCGCTCACCACTGAGTTCACGCTGCCTGAGACTTCACTCACCAGCGTCAATGACTCCAGCATCTACCCGCAGCCCGACAACGGCGCCATCGATGGTTGGATGTACTTCAACCTCGACAACGACGATTCCGACGGCTTCGCGTCGCAGAACTGGGTCATCGTCTCGATGCGCGCCGAGGGTCGTTACTCGGTCGACTTCGACGCCGCATGGCTGGCCAACGGCTGCACGCCGGAAGAGCCGATCTCCGAAGTTACCACCGGTGACGAAATCATCGGACCGGGAGTTGCGGAGACGCCTGGCGACCAGACCCCGAACTTCAACCCGGATCTGTAAGAGTCAAAACCGCACGCAGTACGCGGGAAGGCGGGCTGGATTCCAGCCCGCCTTTTTCTTTTCTACGGCTCGAGCGAAGCGCAATCGTCCCATTCCTCGCTTCGCCCGATCGGTCGCAAAGACCCACAAATAAAAAAGATCTTGCAATTGAATTCGCGCAGCTTACAATAACTGCCGTCGTTGGTTCTTCAATCGTTCGTCTCGGTTTCTTCTCACATCTCAGTCGTTTTTTCGCACATCGTTTCTCTCTCGGGGGTGTCATGGTGAAGTGCGTGCGTAATGTCGTCATCCTGCTACTCGTCTGCGCTGCCCCGGCTGCGCGTACGTTTGCGCAGTTGCACCCGATGCCGGGCTCGAAAACCGAGTCGGCGGTTCTCTGCAATGGTTGTATCGGAAACAACTACTACGCTCAGCTGAATGACGGCTTGAAAACCTATCCGTACAGCGGCGCGATCAAAGATCACGTCGGCCGGTATACGGATTCGACGAGCACCGCCAGCTTCCAGGCTCCTTTCGGGTTCCGCACCGCGCGCGCACGCTACATCAAGACGGTTCCCGAGACCCGCGGCACCGCCCCCCCACGCATCTACATCGTGATCGGCAGCGCCATCGGCGCCTACCCTCTCGACAGGTTCTTCACCCAGAAGCTGCCCGCCGGCATGGGGACCGTCAAAGACGCCAAGAGCGGCATCAAGATCGGCGGGTTCGGCCGGAATCCGCCAGAGGACATCCTGCTGTGGGATGGCCAGATCTACCCGGACAACACCGCCTCGGGATGGTTCGTGCCGTTCCAGGACAAACAGGACAACATCGGCACCGGCTCTCCGATCGACGTCGATGACCGCGGCTATGTCTACGCGGCGTACTCGTACACGGGATGGGGCATCGTCAAGGACGACGGCCGCTCCGATGCCACGCACTTTCCCACGATCGTCCAGCTGCTCTCCGGCGGCGGTACCGGGATCACGAAGGCTGATCCCTCGGGCGTCGACCCGGACAGCATCGTGTCGATGAAGGTCGGCTCGAAGTACTACGCCGTCACGGCTTCGAGCAGCAAAGATGCCGTGTGGGACGTCACCGATCCGGCTTCGCCGCGGTTTGCCTTCAAGCGCGACGCGATCGCGTACGGGATCCGGAGAGTCGACCGCAATGACGACGCCCAGCACGTGGCGGTCATCACCGGCAGGGGAGTGCTCCGCGTCTACACGTACAACGACTATGTGAGCAGCCCGAGCCCGTCGCCCATCTACGAGAACACCGCGGGTTTCTCCGACCTCTCCTACGACGAGTCGGGCACCCTCTGGGCGGCGGAAAAGGGCTCCGGGATCTGGAAGCTCACGCGCAGTGGGAACTCCTATAACCCGACGCTCTACAATCCTCACGCCGGGAAGTTCGATCACCTCGCCATCCATGTCGCGGCAGGCCACATCTTCGTCATGGGCAAGGACTACACGGGCGGGCTGGCCTACGATGCCCGCCTTCTGAAGATCGAGGCCGGCGGTCTGCGCAATCTCGAGCTCGACGGCTTCTTCAGAAAGTACTACCACCAGGCGCCGGCCGATTACGCGATGCCGGCCGGTTACTACAACCCCGAGGTCATGGGAGACGTGCAGGTCGTCAAGTCGGGCGGCAAGACCTACCTGATGTACAGCACGGTCGGTCTCGGGGACGTCTTCGAGATCGAAGGCAGCGACTCGATCGGCATCAAGGTCAAGAACAACAACTACGGGACGCTGAACCCGAACTCGAAGGGTGTCGTGGGACCGTACGTCGGCGACGTCGTCACCTTCAGTGCGCCGGCCTCCAACCCCGCGGTCCTGTATGACGTGACGTGGGACTTCGGCAACGACGAAAGCCTCGACAACACGACGCTCAAGAAATCGAACATCGAGGTCCCGCACCAGTACACGGGACTGAACACCATCGGGAAGGTCACGTCGGCGAAGACGGTCCGCGCGATCACGATTCAGGACGCGCAGGTCTCATCGCAGTACAGCATCACGCTGAAGGTCCCGACGCCGCGCGTCGGCATCACCGGCGTCACATCGCCGATCACGGCCAGCACTTCCAACGTGGAAGTCGTCGCCGGCCAGACTTTCAATGACGCCTCGGACGGCTCGATCGAGGGTCACTACGGAAGCTGGACGATCGATGCGGCGACCACGAAGGTCGCCCCGAACGGCACCGTTGCGGTCGGAGACGTCGGGACGCACACGCTGCAGTTCCAGGGTGCCTACGGCAAGTACGACGGCTCGTTCAACATCTCGTCGCCGTATCTCACGCCGACCCTGAACATCAACTACACGGTCAAGCCCTTCAAGGCGACGATCGATGCGCCGACCGCGGTCGGAGCGAACGTCAAGTTCACGGGTACGCCGATCGTCGCACCGGCGCCGACCGTCACCGCGTCGACCTGGCAGGTCACCTGGACGTTCAATCCGGGCGGCACGTCGTCTTCCGCGGTGACGACGCAGACCACGACGTCGCCCATCAACACCATCCCTGATTTCACCATCCCGAAGGCCGACGTCGTCACCGGCAGCACGGTGGACCTGAAGGTCGAAGTGGATGCGGCTGGCCTTTCGACTGCGGCCCAGAATTACCCGTCCGCGACGAGCTCCATGACGCTGTCGTCTCCGGACCCGGCCATCACCAAGAGCGGTTGCGGCAACGTCGGCAGCCCGTGTACGTTCACGGCGTCGTCTCCGACCGATCCGTCCATGACCGGCTGGACGCTCCTGTGGACCATCACCGGCCCGAGCGGCACCAAGACCAGCGGGGCCAATCCGTACTCGATCCCGTTCACCGTGGCGGGCACGCACACCGTCACGCTCAAGGCGACGAAGTCGATCTTCGAGAAGACCACGTCGCAGAACGTCACCGTCGAGCAGTCCCTCTGCCAGCCGCTTCCGGCTCCGCAGGACGTGAGCATCACCAAGGTCGGCTGCAGCAGCAGCTGCTCACCGGGCACGACGGTCACGTTCCGGGTGAGCCTGCGGGGATACAGCGCCCAAGACTGCGACATCTTCGAGTGGAACTTCGGCAGCGGCCAGGGCACCGCGGTAGGGAAAGAGGCCACTCACACCTACGCCACGTCCGGCACCTTCAATGTGTCGCTGAAGATCACGAACCCGAACGGCAACCTCACCGAGACGACCCAGGTCGTCGTCTCCGGCGGCGGCGGCGGTCCTGGTCCGGTCACCTGCACCGCGCCTGTGACCCCGACCGTCTCGTACACCGGTTGCTCGGTCGGAGGCTGCAAGACCAGCGACAACATCACGTTCAACGTGAAGCGCGGATCCGCCAGCCTGGAGAGCTGCGATACCGTGGCCTGGACCTTCAGCGACAGCAGCTCCAGCTCCTCGCGCACCCCGGTCAAGAAGTTCTCCAACGCGGGTACCTACACGGCCACCGTGGTCCTCTCGAACTCGAAGGGCCCGGCGACCCAGGCTTCGACGTCCGTCACCGTGACGACCGCGCCGACCACCGGGAACTGCTCCACCGCGCCGACGATCGGCAACTTTGCGATCACATTCACGGGCTCCAGCTGCACGAATACCAACGGACAGCCCTGCCAGCCCGCGGAGGCGATCAACTTCGTCGCCCAGGACTACTTCTACGCTCCTGCGTCGTGCGACCACTACGAGTGGGATTTCGGCGACGGCTCGACGAAGGCGCAGACTCGCAACGCAGCGCACTCCTACGCCAACGCGGGCTCCTTCCCGGTGAAGCTGCGCGTTTACAACAACGCCGGCGAGTGGACGTACACGCGTACTGTCAACGTTCAAGGCAGCACGTCCGGGAAGCAGATTCCGAAGCTCACCGCCACGACCTTCCCGGCGGCGGGGGTCAAGGGCCGGACGGTCACGTTCACCGCGACGTCCGACATGGCCACGACCACCGGCTGGATCTGGAACTTTGGCGACGGCACCGGCAACGACGGGTCG
Organism: uncultured Acidobacteriota bacterium; assembly: GCA_963821585.1. Taxonomy (GTDB): domain Bacteria; phylum Acidobacteriota; class Thermoanaerobaculia; order Gp7-AA8; family Gp7-AA8; genus QHVT01. The sequence goes on along the minus strand of CAWGEI010000004.1, from coordinate 259,606 downwards.
CAGTCGACCCAGACCAAGCAGGGCAGCACCATCACGCACACGTTCACCAAGACCGGTACGTTCACGGTCAAGGCGACCGCGCGCAACTCCGAGGATGCCGCGACCGCACCTGTCGGAGCCACGCAGGGCACCATCACCATCGCCGATGCGCCGGCCATTCCGGAGTACCGCTTCCTGCTGCCTGTCACCGCGCACGTCGGCGGCCAGGGAGGCAGCCAGTGGCGCACGGACGTGCAGATCTACAACACCGATCCCACCCTCGGCACCGAAGCCAAGCCGCTGGAGATGGAGGCGCTGTTCAACGGCACCACGTACCCGCTGCACCAGATCAAGAGCACGCACATCTATGAGGACTTCGTCGGCCAGCTGCTGAACCAGCAGAAGGACGGTCAGGGTCCGATCATCATCACCACCAGGAACGCCACCGTGCCGCCGATGATCTGGACGCGCACGTACAACCAGTCGGCGAACGGCACCTTCGGCCAGTTCATCCCGGCCATCCGCATCGACACCAATGCCGGCGGCGCCGGTACGGTCGCGGAAGGCAAGTACTACCTCGCCGGACTGCGCCACGACGACCGCTATCGCACGAACCTCGGCTTCCTCAACCCCAATGCCTCCCAGACCATCGCGACCGTCACGGTGTTCGACGACGATCACTTCGCGATCAAGCAGTTCACGCGTACGCTCCAGCCGTTCGCGCTCGACCCGATCAACAACCTGAGGGACCTCGTCCCGAACCTCCCGCTGGATCGTCCCTTCAGCCTGGAGATTCAGGTCCCGCCGGGCAACTGGCTCGTGGCCTATGCCTCGTTCATCGACAACAGGAGCCAGGATCCGCTGTACCTGCCGGCGGTGCGCGACAACGAAGTGGCGTCGCCGGACTTCACCACCACCGCAATCGCGGGCGTCGGGCACACCGGGAACTGGCGCAGCGACGTGACGATCTTCAACCCCGATTCGCAGGGACTCGAGTTCACGCTCCAGTACTTCGACAACGCCGGCAACAAACGGGCCGAAACGCCGGGCATCCGGATCGACCCGCGCAAGTTCATCCAGTACGCCGACATCCTCAAGCAGGGCGTCCTCGGCGGATCGGTGCCGGACGGACTCGGTACGCTGAAGATCGTCAACACGTCGATCAACGGCGGCGCGATGTTGCAGCCGATGTCCTTCGCCCGCACCTACAACGACGACGGCTCGGGCCGCTCGTTCGGCCAAGGCATCCCGGCGTTCTCCGCGGTCCGCCCCAACGTCATGCCGAACAAGCCGGCGCTCGTCGCGGGTGTCCGCAACTCCGAGGCGTACTACACCAACATCGGTCTCGTGAACTTGTCCAGTTCGGCGGTGACCGCGACCGTGACGCTCCTGGATCCGGTCTCGGGCGGTGCGATCGCGTCGATCCCGTACTCCCTCGCGCCGAATCAGACCGTCATCGGCCGCTACACCGGCTTCGGCTCGGTCACGTCCGGCACGCTGAAGATCGAGGCGACCGGCAGCGTCTGGGGCTTCTGCTCCGTCGTCGACACGAAGACCTTCGATCCGGAGTACGTCGCGGCCACGCCGCTCCAGCTGCAGTAATCACTTCCATCGCTTTCCATTGCGAGTGGCGGGCTCCGGCCCGCCACTTCGCTTTTTGGACGCCCCCTCGACCAACTCCGTAGAATGTCCCCGATGGAGACTGCCGTCCGTGCCACCGACGTGTCGAAGCATTACGACATGTATCGCCGGCCGGCCGATCGTCTGATCGAGCTCCTCACGCGCCGTCCGCACCACATGGTCTTCTCCGCGCTGGAAGGCGTCTCGTTCGACGTCGAGAAGGGGGAGACCATCGGGATCATCGGCCAGAACGGCGCGGGGAAGAGCACGCTGCTCAAGCTTCTCTGCGGCGTGACCCAGCCGAGCTCCGGCTCTCTCGAGACGCACGGCACGATCGCGTCGATCCTGGAGCTGGGGACCGGGTTCCATCCCGAGTTCACCGGCCGCGACAACGCCGCGCTGAACGCCGCCATCCTCGGCCTCACGGCGAGCGAAGTGCGCGAGAGCCTCCCCGCGATCATCGAGTTCTCCGAGCTCGGCTCCTTCATCGACCGCCCGGTGAAGACGTACTCCTCGGGCATGTACATGCGGCTCGCGTTCTCCGTGGCCGTGAACGTCGATCCCGATGTCCTGGTCATCGACGAAGCGCTCGCCGTCGGTGACGGCCACTTTCAGAAGAAGTGCATCGACCGCATCCGCGAGTTCCAGGATGCCGGCAAGACCATCCTCTTCTGCTCCCATTCGCTCTACTACGTCTCGTCGATCTGCCGGCGCACCCTGTGGCTCGATCACGGACGCGTGATGCGCTACGGGCCGTCGCTCGACGTGGTCCACGAGTACGAGAGCTTCCTCCTCGAGCGCGATCGCGAGCACCCCGCGCAGGAGACGGTCCCGCAGACGCAGTCGCCGGTGCGCTTCCGCGAGCTCGTCGTCTGCGACCGCGGCGGCACGCCGCGCGAGCGCTTCGCGCGCGGGGAGGACATCCATGTCCGCATCCGGGTGGACGCTGACTCGCCCGATCAGCCCGTCCACGTCATCATCGGCGTTCACCGCGCCGCGGATGAGATGCAGGTCTTCACCATCGGGACGCATGACGACGGCCTTCCGCCGCTCTCGGGCCGCACGGAGTACGAGCTCACCGTGCGCCTTCAGAACGTGCCGCTCTTGCGCGGCGACTACTCGATCATCGCCTTCGTCGGCGACGAGAACGCGCTCACGGCGTTCGACCGGCGTGACGTGCGGCCCGCGTTCTCGATGACCAGCGACCGCTTCGACGTCGGCGTCATCGCCGTCGAGCACCGCTGGGATTTCCATCCGGGCGACGCGAAACGCATCGAGCCCGTGGCCGCGCTCGACCGCCGATGATCTCGCTCCTCGTCGTCAACTTCCGCTCCGCGGCGCTCGCCGCGAACGCGATCCGCACGGCGCGCGAGGCCTTGTCGTCGTCACAGTCATCGCCGCTGCAGGTGGTGGTGGTGGACAACAGCTGCGATGCGCGTGAAGCGGACGCGCTGCGCGGCGTCGCGGATACGCTGATCGTCGCGGAGACGAATCGCGGCTATGCCGGCGGCATCAACCTCGGGCGCCCCGCCTGCGAAGGCGGCGTGCTCGTGATCTCGAATCCCGACATCCTCTTCGCTCCTCGATCGCTCGACCTTCTGAGCGGCGCGCTCGACGGCCGCACCGCCGTCGCCGGTCCCGCGCTTTTCTGGGACGACGCGCATCGATGGCACCTCCCGCCTGGGGACCTCCTCACCGCGCCGCAGAAGCTCGATCAGGTCCTGGCCACCCGCGCCCGCGAATGGTGCGTGCAGCGCGACCGCCGCCGCTTCCGCCAGCGTGTGGCGTTCTGGTCGCTCGAAGAGACGACGCGCGTGCGCATGCTCTCCGGCGCGGTCCTGGCCGTCCGCACGCGCGACTTCGACGACCTCGGCGGCTTCGACGAGCGCTTTCCGCTGTACTTCGAGGAGACGGACTTCCTCCGCCGCGTGGCCGAGCGCCGGAAGCGCATCGCCTACGTTCCCGCCGCCCGCTGCCGCCACATCTACAACCAGAGCGCCTCCCAGACGAGCGAAGCGGCCGCGCGCTACGCCGAGTCCGAATGGAAGTACCTCGAGAAGTGGAACGGCCCCTTGCTCACCCGCGTCCTGAAACGCCTCGAACGTAGCCCTGCGAGAAACACGAACGAAGACCCCTCTCCCCGCGTCGAGCGGGGAGAGGGTGGCCGAAGGCCGGGTGAGGGGAGCGCCCGACAGGTCGTCACCGAGGCGTCCCCCCTCCCGTCTTTCGACACCGCCGCCGGCTACTTCGGTCACACCACAGACGTTCCGCCCGAGCTCCGCGCCTCCCTCGGCAACAGCGAGCTCTACCTGCGGCACGTCGACCGCGACACGGCCGAAGTGCTCGCCACGTATAAAATCTCCCCATGAGCTCGACCAGCGTGTCGGTCGTGATCCCGTGCGCACCCGGATTCACGCCGTCCCTCGGCGAGCTCGAACGATTTCTCGAGAGCACCGGTCTCACGTTCGAAGTGCTCGTCGCGGATGCCGATGCATTCGGCGCGGCGCTGCGCAAAGGCGTCAGCGACGCGAAAGGCCGCGTCATCGTCGTCGCCGATCCCGCGCTGCCGTATCCGCTGGGAGCGATCGGCGACGCCATCGCGATGGTCGAGAGCGGAGTGACCGACGTCGTCTTCGCGTCTTCGCGGGCCGACTATCGCGGGCCCGGACTGCTGCGCTGGCTGCTCGTTCCGACGCTGCCCGATTTCACCATCCGCCTGGCCGCCTTCTCCAGCACGGCAGGGAAGATCGTCGCCGGCGAGTCGAAGCTCACGGGCGATGGTTGTGAGCTGGAGCTCGCGTTCCTCGCGAACAAGTACGGATTCCGCGTCGAGTACCTCGTCGTCGACGGCGCCCGCGCGCGCCGCGCACGCCCGTTCGGCGTGCTGTCCGCCGTGAAGATCCGCATGGCCAACCGGCGCCACGCGTACCGCGCCGCGCGGCGGTGTCCGGTCTGCTTCTCGTACGAAGTCTGGACGTGCGCCCAGATTCCCGGCAACACCGTGCGCGCCTGCCGGCGCTGCAAGTGCCGCTATCTGAACCAGTTCGCGGACGACGAAGGCACGCATCCCGTCCGGCGCGTGCTGCGCGCGCACGCGCCTTCCGCCGCGCCCGCGTACGAGTCGCACTCCGCGCCCGCGCGCGAGCGCACCAGTCAACGCCGCTTCCACTGGGTGCGCCGCCAGCTCCCCTCGCACGCGCGCGTTCTCGAAGTCGGCGTGCGCGACGGCAGCTTCGGCGCGCTGGCCGCGAAAGACTACGAGTACGTCGGCATCGACCCGGCCTCGGCAGCCGCACGCCACGCGCGGGCGCGCGGCCTCGAGGTCTACTGCGCCTCGCTGTCTTCGTTCGTGAACGTCGGCCCGGCGTTCGACGGCATCACCCTCTTCCACGTCTTCGAGAACATGGCCGATCCGCACGACGCGCTCGGGCGTATCAAGGACATGGTCAAGCCGGGCGGCGTTTTGTTCCTGTCGACGTTCGACACCGAGGGGCTGATCTACCTGTTCAGCGAGCGGAAACGGATGGCGCAGAACTTCCGCACGCACCTCATCCTCTATTCGCGGTCCGCGCTCATCGAGCTGCTCGAGCACTCGGGATTCGAGATCATCGACATCGGTCCGGACTTCGAATATCGCGACCGGAAGTTCGTGCGGCACTGGCTCGCGTCGCACCATCCGTACGTCGCGCCGCTCGTCCGCGCGGTGCTGACGATGCTGCCCGATCCGACGATCGTCAGCACCGGCTCGATCCGCATCGTCGCGCGGCGCCGGTCGGGGTCGCCGCTGAACGTCCGCTCCATCCGGTCCGTGGAACCGACGCATGCCCGTTGAGACGCGCGGTTCCGCGCCTGGAGACGAACGCCAGATCCTCGACCTCTTCGCGCGCTCCTTCCCCCACGCGCCGCGGAGCGTCGAGCACTTCCGCTGGAAGTACCGCGAGAACCCGTTCGGCAAGGAGCGCATCAGCCTCACGTTCGTCGACGAGCAGCTCTCCGGTCACTACGCCGGCTACGCCGTCCCGTTCCACGCCTACGGCAAGCAGATCCTGGCGCACCAGATCGGCGACACGATGACCGACGTCGCCGCCCGCCACATCGGCCGCGGCCCGACGTCCGTCCTCGGGCGCACCGCGCTCGATTTCTACGCGCGCTTCTGCGAGGGGCGGATCGCGTTCAGCTACGGCTTCAACGTGGGCAACATCCAGAAGATCTCGCTGCGCTTCCTCCGCAGCGACCGGGTGGAGCCGGTGACGTATCGCGTGGCGCCGCCGCCGAAACCGATCGGACGGTACGAGCGCTGGATGCGCGGCTATCAGCTCGAGCTCGTGAACGAGACCACTCCGGAGTGGGACGCGCTCTTCGCGCGGGTCGCCAACGAGTACCGCTTTCTCGTGCGGCGCGACGCGCGGTACGTGCGCTGGCGTTATCTCGATTGCCCGGACGTCGATTACGCCGTCGTCGCCGTCCGCAAGTGGCGGCACCTTGTCGGCTGGATCGTCTTCCGGATCTGCGAGAATCGCTTCACCTGGGGCGACGCGCTGTTCGACCCGCGCTTTCCCGACGCCGTCGAAGTCGCGCTGCGCCACGTCGTGCCGGCGTATCCCGTCGAGACCGTCGAAGCCTGGTTCCCGCCGCGCCCCCGCTGGTTCGACGAAACGCTCACCGGACTCGGCTTCGAGACCCGGCCCGAGCCGCAGGACCTCTCGGTGATGTGCGTCCCGTTCACATGGCCGGACGTGGTCGAGAGGATGCGCAGCGATCTTTATTACGCCTGGGGCGACAGCGATCTTTTCTGAAGCGGAACGCATCCTGCAAGCCGTTCTCATCCGTCGATAGAATGCAGCTCAAATGAACGTCGGCAGCGAGCAGAGCGGGACCCGGGATACGCGGGTGAAGGAGGTCGCGAAGAAGCGCGTTCTCGTCATCGACGACGACTTGCCGATTCGCGGGATGCTCGCCGCTGCGCTGCGCCAGCACGGGTTCCAGGTCCTGCTCGCGGGCGATGGTGGGGAGGGGCATCGGGCGCTGACGATCCATAACCCCGACGTCGTGCTGCTCGACCTCGCCATGCCGGACGTCAACGGCTGGGACTTCCTGCAGCGCATCCAGGAGACCGGCCACCTCGGCAAGATCCCGGTCGTCGTCGTCTCCGCACACGTGACCGTGCAGCCGCAGGCGCTGCTGCGGATGGGCGTCGCCGCCATCCTGCCGAAGCCGTTCAATCTGCCCGAGCTCATCGACCTGATCGAGCACCTCACCACGTGAAGGACCTCGCGGTCTCGAACCGGATCGCCGCGCTGTTCGACCGTCGTGCGCTGCAGGGCTACGTCCGCTGGAAGATCCGCACCGATCCCGCGTACTCCGCCGCCCTCGAAGCGCTCCGCGGCCGCGATCTCCCACTGGTCGACCTCGGCTGCGGCGTCGGCCTGCTCGCGTTCTACCTGCGCGAGCACGGCTACACCGCGCCCGTGATCGGCGTCGACTTCGACCGGCGCAAGATCGACGCCGCCCGTCTCGCGGCGGGAAAGTACCGCGGCGTCGACTTCGTCGCCGGCGACGCGCGCGATCCGCTGCCCGACGGGCACAACGTCGTGATCCTCGACATCCTGCACTACTTCGATTCGGCATCGCAGCAGCAGATCCTCACGAATGCCGCGCGCGCGGTGCCTCCCGGCGGCGCCGTGATCCTTCGCCAGCCGATCCGCGACGCCTCGTGGCGCTACCGCCTGACGAAACGCGTCGACTCGCTCGCGCGCACGTTCCGGTGGATGAAAGCCGAGTCGCTGAACTACCCGACGCGCGAGGAAGTCACCGCGCCGTTCGCAGGATTCGCGAGCGACATCCGCCCGCTCTGGGGACGCATGCCGTACAACACGTACTTCTTCGTGCTCACGCGCGACCCTCTGTCATCCTGAGCCGCGTAGACGGCGAAGGACCCCCCTGATTTGAACGCGTCACGTGCTATCGGCAGGAGATCCTTCGCCGTCTACGCGGCTCAGGATGACAGGAGCTGCTCGTCCGTCGGCACCACGAACGCGTAGCCCTGCTCCTTCAGCGCCACGATCACCTGCTCGAGCACGCGCAGCGAGTGCTCGCGGCCCTGGTGCAGGACGATGATTGCGCCGGGGCGGAGGTGGGGGAGGATGCGGCGGACGATCTCGTCCGCGTCGGATTTGATGGCGTCGAAGCCGCGGGCCGTCCAGCCGATGAGCCGCATCCCTCGGCGTGCCAGCGCCGGGTGGACGGTGAAGTTCTTCATCCCCACCGGTGCGCGGAACCAGCGTGGCGGCTCGCCGGTGATCGCCGCCAGCGCACGGCTGCAGCCGTCGATCTCGTTTGCGATGCGTCCCGGCGGCAGGCACCAGAAGCTCGCCTGGGGATGCGTGTGGCTGTGGTTCGCGAGCGTGTGCCCTCGTCGTACGATCTCGCGCGCGAGCTTCGCGTACTGCTCCGCGAGGATTCCTTTCACGAAGAACGTGGCCTTCACCTCGTGCTTGTCGAACAGGTCGAGCACTGCAGGGGTGTCGGGGGATGGTCCATCGTCGATGGTCAGCCAGAGCTCCTTGCGTGAAGTCTCGAAGCGCGTGATCACCGGGCCGAGCCACTGCACGTTCGGCCGCAGCGTCGGATAGAGCAGGAGCGCGTGGGACAGCGCGACGACGCCGATCCCCGCGAGCGGCGAATACGGCCACAGCGCGATCAGCGCCAGCGGCGCGATCACGGCGAACGTCAGGATCAGAGCTCGGATGTGATGCCTCCCGTCGCGTTCTCCATGTCCGCGATGCTCCCGCGCAACAGAAGCACGATCACCGCCGCGGCCGCGTTCAGCGCCACGGCGCCGAGGAACGCCCAAGCCGCGAAGCGGATCCACGACTGCGCGCGCCCGAAGTACAACGCCGCGGCGATCAGCAGCGACAGCAACACGAAGGAGTTCAGCGAGTTGTTCGCCCGGTGCCGCAGGAAGAGGCCGACCACGATGATCGGGATCTTGAGGCACGTGATCGCCACCGGCACTCCCGCGAGCAGAGCCAGCGGCAGCGGCCAGGACTCGAACAGGGTCCCCGCCGCGTAGCAGGCCAGCGTCCCGGTCGTCCACGTCGACAGCACCGCGCTCTCGATCGGGTTCTGATTGCGGTCGATCACCAGCGACACGTCCGCGGGCTCCGGTTTCGCGAGCTTCATCCGCACGTACGCATACAGGCGGAACAGCGCGAAGTTGAACCGCGAAGGCAGCCAGCGCGCGTCCGCGCGTCCGTGGACGATCTTCACGCCGGCTCCTTCTCCGCGAACGGTGCGAACGTGTACCACTGGAACCACGCCTCGCGGACGACGACCTCCAGCTCGCGCGACCACTGCGTCACCGCGCGCTCGAAGCCAACCGCGCGGTCGCGCGTCCGCTCGACCTGGAACGGCGCGCCGACCACGAGCCGGTAGCTGCGGCGCCCGAGGCGGACGATGAACAGCGGATAGACCGGTACGCGCGCCGCCATCGACAGCGCGAACGGTCCCGCGGGAAGGCGGGTCTTCTTGCCGAACAGCGTCGCCGGCAGCGTCGAGATGCCCGGCGTGATGCGATCGCCCTGGATGGCGATGATCTCGCCGCGCTGCAGCGCGTGCAGCAGGTCCAGTGCGAGCTCGTTCGAGCGCGTGCTGAAGTCGACCTTCAGCGACTCGGCCGTCGCCACCCGCCCTTCTTCGTACTGGCGCGTCTGCGGGTCGATCTCCGGCGCGCGCACCATCACGATCGGCCGCTTCGAGATCTGCGCGAACAGGTTCGCGCCGAGGTCATAGCTGCCCATGTGCGCGGTGAGGATGATCGCGCCGCCCGGCTCGTTCTTCAGCTGCTCGAAGTGCTCGCGGCCGGTGAACTCCCAGTCCGGCACGACCTTCAGCTCTTTGAAGCGCACGTTGTCGTCGATCGTCCACGCGAAGTTCCACATCACCCGGTAGACGCGAAAGAGGTTCGCGATCGGCCACGACCCCGGCAGGATCGCGCTGAGGTTCGCCATCACGCCGCGGCGGCCCGTGGCCCACAGCATGAACAACAGCGTCCAGAAGCCGAGGAGCACCGCCTCGCACCAGTACGGCACGTTGACGACGGCCCAGCGGAGGAAATGGCGCCAGAAAACGCCGTGCGGGCGGAAGCGGCGGAGCCACGTCACGGCGCGATGATATCCCCCAGCTTCTTCTCCTCCGACGGCAGTGGCGGACGGAGAAGCCGGAACAGCGCGGACTGCATCATCGCGTCGTCGCCGGGGTACGTCGGGATGAATTGCAGCGGGAAGCGCTCGAAGATCTCGCGGTCGCTGCGCCGGCGGCGGCGCTGCACGTCGTGACGCTTCTTCGCCAACCGCGCGTCGTTGCGGAAGATCCAGTCCAGCGCGCGGAACTGCATCGCCGTCAGCGGATCGTCGATCGCCGCCAGCGGCCTGCGCGTCCAGCGGCGGCGCCTCTTCTTCGGCGGCGTGCCGAACGTGCGCGTCAGCTCGTCCGCCTCCGGGTTGCGCGTCGTCGCGTAGTGATGCAGCCGGTGCAGATACGCGAACAGCACCGACGACGCGCTTTCGCCGAGGTTCTCGTAATTCTTGAACGCCGTCTGCAGCGCGTTGCGCTCGAAGAGCACGCCCCGCTCGAAGTCGCCGAGGCGGTTGCTCGTCGTGCTCGAAGCATGGCGGACGAGCGCGCGCGGCTCGAACAGGATCCGGTAGCCGCAGATCCACGTGCGCCAGCCGAAGTCGACGTCCTCGAGATACGCGAAGAAGTCGTCGTCGAACGCGCCCAGCTCCATCAGCGCGGCCCGGCGCGAGATCATGTTCCCGCCGCAGGGGAAGAGGATCTCGTCGCCGCTCTCCGGTTCCGGGCGCGAGCCGACCGGGTAGCGGAAGCCGTTCTGGAACGCGTGACCGTCGAAGGTCAGCATTCCGCCGATGAAGTCGATCTTCGTGCCCGTGGGATCGACGATCTTGCCGCCGATGGAGATGACATCCTCCGGCGCATTGTCGATCGCCTCGACCAGCGCGGCCAGCCAGCCGGGCTCCGGCACCGCGTCATTGTTGAGGAAGATGACGTTCGTCGCGGTCGAGCCCGCGAGCGCGGCGGCGAGACCGCCGGTGAAGCCGCGATTCTCCGTCAGCACGAACAGCTTCACGCCCGGGTGCTTTGCGACGATCGCCGTGGCGCTGCCGTCCGTCGAGCCGTTGTCGACGACGGTGATGCTTGCGCCGTGAAGAAGTTGCGACTCCACCGCGGCGAGACACTCCAGCGTCTCCGCGCGGTTGTTCCAGTTGACGATGATGATCTCGGTGGTAGTCATGCTCTAAGCCGGCGCTTCAGCCGGTCGAGGATCGATGCTGGCGGGCGCTCGGCGATGGCCGACTGCTTCACGAATGTCTCTTTCGTGCGCTCGATGCGCGGCTCGCGGACGAACGCGCGCAGCGGCGCGAGCGTCCGGTCCCACTGATGCTCCGCGACGAACTTCCGCGCGCCGCGCGTCATGCGCTCGCGGTCGACGCGCTGAAGCGCGTCCGCGAATGCGTGCGGTGAGTCTTCGTCCACGACGATGCCGCAGTCATAGCGCGCGAGGATCTCGTCCGTGCCCGGCGCGGAGCTGCTGACGATCGGCAGGCCGCACCACAGGTAATCGTAGATCCGCGTGCGCATCGAAAGGTCCGTCTCGAGCGAGCGGGGGAACGTGATCAGCGCCATCGAGAAGCGCTCGAAGAACTCCGCGCGGTTTTCGTACGGCGCCCACGGCTCGAACCGCACGAAGCCGTACTGTTTCCGCCGCGCATGCTCCATCGCCTCGGCCAGCTTCCCCTGTGGCGTGAGGTCGGGATTCGGATGATGGGTGAAGGTGATCGTGGCGTTCGGCACGAGCGCGACCGCTTCGATCGCCGTGATCGGGTCGTACCAGTCGTAAATCCCGCCGAAGAGAACATCCAACGTAGGGCGGGCTTCAGCCCGCCCCCGCGCGGCCGGCACGCCAAACGGTGCAATCGCGATCAGCGACTCCAACTCCGGGTCCTGCTCGAACAGTTCCGGATTCAACCTGCCGCACGCGAGCAGCGCGCCGAGGTAGAACATCCGCTGCGCCTCGGACGCGCACAGGAAGAAGTCCCCGCGCACGAGCGAATCCATCAGCGTGGCGTGGTCGTGCTGGAACACCTCCGCGCCGCGCTCGGCGAAGTAGTGCAGGTTCTCGATGATGAACGGGTCGTACAGGTCGATCACCGCCGGAATGGTTTCCGCGTGCTGGAAGAAGGCGTTCGCGACGTGCCCCTGCACCACCGCGACGTCGCTGCTCCGGCTCGTTTCCAGCAGTGACTCCGGCGTCAACCCGATGACGTCCGGGGCGAGCATCGTCACCTCGTGCCCGTCGGCGCGCAGCACGCGTGCGATCTCCAGAAAGCGAATCCCGACCCCGGCGGGCTGGCCGTGACCGAGCGGCTCGGGACACACGAGCATCACCCGGCTCATCCGCGTCCTCGGAACTTCTCGACCATCGTGTGCACCTTCCAGGTGCGCGAGCCATAGATCATGTCCAGCAGGCCGTTGAGCCGCTGGATCTCGACACGCGCGCGCTGCAGCTCCTCGTGCGTGGCGGCGTTCACCGCGCGAATCTGATCGTTCTCCGCGGCGCGTGCTTCGAGCTCGCGCGTGAGGCGCTCGAGCTGCAGGGTCTTGTTCTCGTAATCCGCCGCGATCGCGCGGAGCGCCTGCGCCGTGCCTTCGAGCTCGCGCATGCGCAGCGCGTAGCCGTTGATCGTGTCCGCGGCCTCCGCGTTCTGCGCGATCACCTGCGCCTTCTCGCGCTCCACCCGCGCGAGGTCGCGCCGCAGGTCGTCCGCCGCACCGCGGATCTCGACCGCGTCGCTGTACGTCGTCACCATGCGCCGCTTCTGTTTCTCGTACGCGCGTGCAAACGTCGCGGCGTCGACACCGTGCTTCTCCCAGATCCGCAGCTTCGCCGCCCGGAACTCCTCGGAGCCCTCGGGTGTGGCCAGGACGACCGACGTGCCGCCCTCGAAGTGGCGGATCTCGCACGTGACGCGCGGGATGCGCAGGAAGTCGCCGCGCTGCGCGAGGCGCAGGAGGAAATCCCAGTCCTCGAACAGGTCGAAGGACGCGTCGAAGCCGCCGACGTCGAGGAAGTCCGCACGGCGGAAGAGCAACGCCGGCAGCGGGATGTAGTTGTCGACCTGCAGCAGGTCGCGGTCGAAGTTCTGCGCGTAGATGCGCGTGCGGCGCACCGTGTCGCCCAGAAACGCGGAGACCGCGTCCGTGTACCAAGCCGCGTGCGACGAGGTCGCCGCCCCGGTGAGCGTCGCGAGGTGCTCGGGATAAAAGAGATCATCGTCGTCGAGAAAGACGGCGAACGCATGCGACGCTGCGCGCACGCCAGCGTTGCCAGCCTCGGCGCGCCCCTGTGACGCCTCGTGATGGATGAGCGTCACGCCGTCCAGCTCCAGCGGCGCGCCGCCGTCGTTCACGACCACGAGCTCGCACGGATAGCTCGTCGCGCGGACCGAGGCGATCGCCTCCGCGAGCAGGGCCGGGCGATTCTTCGTCCGGATCACCACGCTGACCGGCAGCGCTTCACCCGCGACCACGAGCTCCTTCGGCGCGCCGGTGAGCCGCCGCAGCTCGCTGACCGGCGTTGTCCGCAGCGAGGGCAACTCCACGACGTAATACCCCTCGGCGAACTTCGTCGCCGGCGGCAGCGTCATCGCGCGATAGGCATTGAGGCCGCGCGCGTACGCGACGTAGTCCCGCTGGGCCAGCTGCGACTTGTGCTCCGCGATCGCGGCATACTTCGTCTCGGCCATCTCGCTGATGTCGACGATCGCATTCGGCCGCAGCGGCTGGCCGACTTCGTAGAACGCGACCCGCGCGACGGCGAGGTCCGCGAAGAGCGCCTCGTCGCACTGCACGAGCTCGCAGAAGACCCGCGCCAGCGCCAGGTGGTCGGGATGGATCTCGATCGGCGCCGGGACGAGGATCAGGTCCGGCCGGAAGGCGAGGAGCTCCTCACGCAGCTTCGGCGCGATCGAATCGTCGAGCCCGCGATCCGGAAACCCGAGAAACGCCAGCTCTGCCCCGTCACCGAGGACGTCCAGAGCCCGGCGCGACTCCTGCTGCCGGACGTCCGCCGCCCCCGCCTGCGCTCCGTCCGTGGCCACCACCACCCGCACCGCCCGCCGCTCGCGCAGGTGCAGCGCGACCAGGCCTCCGCAACCGATCACTTCGTCGTCGGGATGAGGGGCGAGGACGAGCAGCCGTTCGCCGCGGAGCAGCGCCGGTTCGTACGGAATCGCCTCCGCCTCGATCAACACGGGGGCATTGTATGAGAAGTGCTGAGTGCTGAGTTCTGAGTCCCGCCCGCCCGGTGTCCAGTGCCCGCGTAGCGGGCAAGCAGAAAATAGCCCACGGCTTCAGCCGTGGGACCGCGGCGTCGCCAATCATCAAGCCCGCGTCAGCGGGCGACAGATCCGAGCTGTCGCCCGCTACGCGGGCTCGTTATTGGGTCGCACCATCGTCCCCACGGCTGAAGCCGTGGGCTACTCCCTGCCGCCCGCTACGCGGGCCGATAGGACACCGATTCCGGGGAGCTGTACCCAGCACTCAGCACTCAGCACTTATACTGTCCCGGGTTCGCAATGTCAGATCCGGCACCGCTGGACGAGCTGACGCGGTTACGCGCCGAGCATCGCCAGATCAGCGATCTTCTGGCGCTCATCCAGGAGTTGACCTCCACCGTCGTCCGCAGTGAGTCGGTCGGAGACCTGTTCGCCCGTGCGTACGCCACCCTGTTCCAGTGCGTCCCCTTCGACGTCGCCGCGGCCGTGATGCTCGAGCAGCACCTCGACCTCTATGTCAGCACCCGCGCGGGTGCTGATGCGCTCCTCGATGAAGACCTGATCGCCAAAATCCGCCGCACCCTCGAGACGCTCATCCCCGTGTCCTTTGCGACCACCGAGGTCGTAGTGAAGGCGGAGATGCACGACCTGCCGTTCGCAGAGGAGTTTGCCGCCGGTCACGACGCCTCCGCTCTCCTGCAGCACGACCGCCGCGCCGCGGGTCTTCTGCTGCTCGCGCGGCGCGAGGCCTTCTCCGACCGCGAGCAGCAGATCCTGACCATCTTCGCCACGCAGGTCTCGATGCTCCTCGACACCATCCGTGCGCGCGAGCGCATCACCAACCTCGCGGACACCGACGACCTCACCGGCATCTGGAACCGGCGCTACTTCCGGCGCCAGCTTCCGCAGGAGATCGAGCGTGCGCGGACGTTCAACGTCCCGCTCTCGCTGCTTCTGTTCGACATCGACGAGTTCAAGCAGATCAATGACAGCTTCGGCCACGTGATCGGCGACGTCGTCCTCTCGGAGCTCTGCGGCTGCGTGCGGGAGACGCTGCGGCCGACCGACGTTCTCGCCCGCTACGGCGGCGACGAGTTCGCGGTGATCCTCCCGCACACCGACCTGCGCGGCGCGACGAGAGTCGCCGAGCGCATCCTCAGCCGCCTCGCGGCACTCACGATCCCCACCGACGAAGAGGGCGCGATCCAGTGCTCCGTGTCGATCGGCATCGCCGAGTTCCGCCGCGAAGACACCGTCGCCAACGACCTCGTCCGCCGCGCGGACGAGCGGCTCTATCTTTCCAAACGGCAGGGCAAAAATCGATACACTGCATGAGCGATGGCCCGCTACCTGATCGCCAACTGGAAGATGAATATGCCGCCCGAGGGGGTGGAGCGATATCTGGCGACCCTCTCCGGCGCGGACCCGCGCGATGTCGACATCATCATCGCCCCGCCGTTCCCGTTCCTGCGGCACGTCGTGAAGCACGGCGAAGGTCTCGGCGTCGCGGGCCAGAACTGCAGCGACCATGAATCCGGCGCGTTCACGGGGGAAGTCTCGCCGCGGATGCTCCGCGAGTGCGGCGTCGACGCCGTGATCCTCGGCCATTCCGAGCGCAGGAATCTCTTCCACGAGAAAGACCCCCTGATCGCCCGCAAGCTGTCGCTGGCGATCGAGACGGGCCTCATGCCGATCCTCTGCATCGGCGAGGACCTGCAGATCCGCGACGCCGGACACGTGGCCCGCTTCCTCGCGGATCAGATCAAGGTGACGGCCGTGGAGAACCTGGCGAAGGCGCGGGAGGTCGTCATCGCGTACGAGCCCGTATGGGCCATCGGGACCGGCCGCAATGCGAGCGGGGCGATGGTCGCGGAGACCCTGGTGGAGATCCGCCAGGCGCTGGAGCGTTTCTGGCCTGCGCGGCAGTACCCGATCCTCTACGGCGGGAGCGTGACCCCGGACAACGTCGACGACCTCGTGGCGAACGGCACGATCGACGGCTTCCTGGTCGGCGGGGCGAGCCTGGACTCGCGGAAGTTCCTGTCCATCCACGCCGGGATGCGGTAAGTTAAGTGTGGGTGGGGTCAGACCCCAACCGCACTTAACGGGCCGGCGCGCCGCTCTTGACGCCACCCTCATTTCCGGGAACAATCCGCACCCCTGACCGGTTCACAGTCAGGCACTACCGGAGAGCCTTTTCGTCCATGATCGTATTGCTCGTCATACTGCACGTCCTCATCAGCCTCTTCCTGATTCTCGTCGTCCTCGTTCAGCAGGGCAAAGGCGCGGATCTCGCGGGCGCATTCGGGGGCGGCGGCTCGCAGACAGCGTTCGGCGCGCGCGGCGCGACCACGCTCCTGCACAAACTGACGACGGGCTTCTTCATCGCCTTCATCGTCACCTCGATGGCCCTGGCGGTGTTGCAGGCTCGCCCTCGCAATTCGGTCATGTCCAGCGACACGGCAGCTCCGACGGCCCCGGCCAAACCGGCCCCGGCCAAGAAGTAAGCTCTTTGAATCGCCAGCCCAAGTGGCGGAATTGGTAGACGCGCACGTTTGAGGGGCGTGTGGAGAAATCCGTGCCGGTTCGAGTCCGGCCTTGGGCACCATTCATTCAGCGAATCCCTTCCCATCCTTTCGTGACCCGGTGTAACCCCTCACCACCGGCGCCGATCAC
Organism: uncultured Acidobacteriota bacterium; assembly: GCA_963821585.1. GTDB lineage: Bacteria > Acidobacteriota > Thermoanaerobaculia > Gp7-AA8 > Gp7-AA8 > QHVT01. The sequence goes on along the minus strand of CAWGEI010000004.1, from coordinate 242,975 downwards.
GAATACTTCATCCACCCCGCGGTCCTTCCCTGAGAACAGGATCCGGGTGCCGTCGGGCGACCAGCCCGGCTGCGACCACACGTCCATCCCCGTCGTCAGCCTGCGCACCGCGCCGCTCGCGATGTCCAGCACGTAGAGGTCGCGAGACCCGGCGCGCGTCGACGTGAAGGCCACGGAGCGCCCATCGCGCGAGAACGTCGGCGTCTGATCGTCGTTGCTGCTCGCGGGGAGCGGCGTGGTCTGCCCCGAGGCTGCGTCCATGACGAAGAGCTGATCGCGTCCCGCCGGGTTCGCGTGGAACACGAGCCGCTTGCCGTCCGGACTCCAACTTGGTACCTGACTCGACCACGCGTTCGCCGTGATCGCGCGGTCGTCGATGAACAGCTCCCAGTGAAAGACGCTCTCCGTGCGCGTGCCGCGCTGCCACGCGATCTTCGTCCCGTCCGGCGACGGCACCGGCACGCCGTCAAATCCCGGCACGGCGCGGATGCGCCGCTGCTCCGTCCCGTCGGCGTTCATCTCGTACAGATCCACCTCGGTCCCTACCTCCGAATCGCGCGGTGACTGGAACACGATGCGCTTCCCGTCGGGCGTGAACATCGGATGCGCATCGCGCCCCGCGCTGTGCGTCATCCGCCGCGCGCCGGTGCCGTCGGCGGACATCGTGTAGATCTCCCAGTCCCCGTCCCTCGTCGATCCGAACACGATCCGCCCGCCGTCCGGCGACCACTGCGGCCACGCGTTGCTGTACGAGGAATTCGTGAGCTGCCGCGGCGACGCCGCGCCTTCGACTTCGAGCACGAACAGCTCGAACCGTCCCGGCGCGTCGCTGTAGTACGCGATGTGCTTCCCATCCGGCGACCACGCCATCTCATAGCTCGTTGCCGCGTCGCGGGTGAGGTTCCGCGCATTCGTCCCGTCGCGGTCCATCACGTACAGCTCCGTGTTGCCGTCGCGCTCCGTGAAGAACGCGATCCGCTTTCCGTCCGGCGAGACCTTCGCTCCCGCGTCCATCTTCGGATGGTCGGTCAGCCGCCGTTGTCCGCTGCCGTCCGCGTTCATGATCCAGACGTCTGCATTGTCTTCACGGTTTGCGCCGAACACGATCGACCCGCCGTCCGGCGACCAGGCGGCATGGCCGTCGCGGCCGGCGCTCGCCGTGAGCCGGCGCACGTTGCCGCCGTCCGCGTCCATCACGTACACCTCCTCGTCGCCGTCGCGATCGGAGTCGAAGACGATGCGCGTCCCGTCCGGCGACCACGACGGGTGCCGCGCGAACATCGCCGCCGCGGACGCGCCGCGATGCGTGAGCCTCTGCTCGTCCGTGCTGTCGGGGCGGATCCGGTACAGGTTCCACGTCCCGTCCCGGTTCGAGTCGAACACGATCCACTGCCCGTCCGGCGACCACGCGGGATGCGTGTCGTCGCCTTCCGTCCACGTCAGCCGGCGCTCGCCCGTGCCGTCGGTCCGGATGACGAACAGCTGCGTGCGGACGCCGGTGCGATCGCTCTGGAACACGAGTTGGCGTCCGTCCGGCGACCAGGAAGGATTGATGTTGAGGAACGCGGGAGTCTGCGCCGCCGCGGACGCGCAGAAGAGGAACAGGACCAGGATGCGCATCCCGCTACGTTGGAGTGCGCGCCGCGCGAATGCAACGTTTGTTGCACCGCGTGTCCGGTTTGTTACCGGTCCGCGATGCGCCGGTCGTACTCAGCCGCGCGATCGAGGAACGACTCGATCGACCGCCCCAGCGAGAGCTTCTCCGTCAGCTCGCTCGACTTGTCGAAGTCCGCGCGCAGCCGCTCGGCCTCGGCCAGGTAGTAATCGCGCAACCCGATCTCGATCTTGAACTCCGGGTACTTCTCCGCAAGCGTGCGCATCCATTCCTCGACCTGGCGGCGGCGGTCTTTGTCGCCGGTGCCGGTCTTGAGGTCGGAGATGAGCGTATTCACCACTCCCGACAGGATCTCCATCCGCTGCTGCTGTAGGGCCTCGTTGGTCATGGCCGCGCATTGTAGTAGAGCGCAGAGGGCAGAGCGCAGAGGGCGGAAGAATCTTCTGCGCTTTGCCCTCTGCGCTCTGCCCTCCGGCTACAATGCCCGCCGCATGAAAGTCCTCATCGCGAACCGCGGCGAGATCGCGGTGCGCATCATCCGTGCGTGCCGCGAGATGGGCTATCCGACGGTCGCCGTCTACTCCGAGCCCGACCGTGCGGCGCTGCACGTCGGCTACGCCGATCAGGCCCTTCCCATCGGACCCGCGCCGTCGCGCGAGAGCTACCTGCGCATCGACCGCATCCTCGATGCGGCGAAGAAGAGTGGCGCCGAGGCGATCCATCCCGGCTATGGCTTCCTCGCGGAGAACGCGGACTTTGCGCGCGCCTGCCGCGACGCGGGCCTGCTCTTCATCGGTCCCTCGCCCGAATCCATCGACGCCATGGGCTCCAAGACTGAGTCGCGCGCGCGCATGCAGGCCGCCGGCGTGCCGGTGGTGCCGGGGCTGATCGAGCCCGTGAAGTCGTTCGACGAGATCGCCGCTTTCGCCAGGGAAGCCGGCCTGCCGATCATGATCAAAGCCTCGGCGGGCGGTGGCGGCAAGGGGCTGCGCCGCATCGACCACGAGGAAGACCTCTTCCCGGCCTTCGAGCGCGTCACGAGCGAGGCCGAGTCGTTCTTCGGCGACGGAGCCGTGTACGCGGAGAAGTTCATCGAGTCGCCGCGCCACGTCGAGGTGCAGATCGTCGGCGACCAGCACGGCAACATCGTCCACGTTGGCGAGCGCGAGTGCACGCTGCAGCGCCGCCATCAGAAGGTCGTCGAGGAGTGCCCGTCCCCCGTCGTCGACGACGAGCTGCGCGACCGCCTCGGCGCGATGGCCGTGAAAGCCGCGGCCGCGGTGAACTACTACTCCACCGGCACGATCGAGTGCCTCATGGGCCAGGACAAGCAGTTCTACTTCCTCGAGATGAACACCCGTCTGCAGGTCGAGCATCCGGTGACAGAGATGGTCTGGGGCGTGGATCTGGTCAAGGAACAGCTCCGCATCGCGCGCGGCGAGAAGCTCTCCTTCACGCAGAAAGACCTCCGCCGTCTCGGCCACGCCATCGAGTGCCGCATCTACGCCGAGGATCCGGCGCGGAAGTTTGCGCCTTCGCCGGGACTGATCCGCTACATCAACCTCCCGCAGGGGCCGGGCGTCCGCAACGATCAGGGCGTTTACGCCGGCTACACCGTGCCGGTTTTCTACGACCCCATGCTCTCGAAGCTCATCGTTCACGGCGAGAACCGCGCCGAGGCCATCGCGCGCATGCGCCGCGCGCTCGCGGAGTACCGCGTCGAAGGGATCATGACCACGATCCCGTTCTTCACGTTCATCATGAACCATCCCGACTTTCAGGCCGGGACGTTCGATACGGGCTTCATCGACCGCATCCTCCCTGAGCTCGACCTGACGCACCGCCCTGCGGACGACCGTCACGCCGATGCCGCCATCGCCGCCGCGGCGATCATGGCTTTCGAGGAATCGCAGAAGGTGCAGTTGCCGGCGGACACTCCCTCCGCCTGGCGGAACGCGGCGCGCGTCGAAGCGGTGCGGGGGCGGCTGTGAAGTTCATCGCCAGGCAGGGCGACGTCGACCGGGAAGTCGAGGTCCTGCGCCACGGCGCGGGCTACCGCGTGCGCATCGGCGACCGCTGGCACGACGTGGACTTCGTCAAGGCCGGTGAGTCCGTGTATTCGCTGCGCCTGGAGGACGGCACGCAGGTCTCGCTGGTCCATCACCGCGAGGGGACGACGCACGAGATCACCCTCGGCGGCGGGATGGTCTCCCTCGACATGATCGACCCCACCGCCGCGAAACGCCGCCGCGGTGACGACGAGATGAGCACCAGCGGCACCGTCAAGGCGCTCATGCCCGGCCGCGTCGTGCGCGTGCTGGTCGGGAAGGGCGACGCCGTCCGCAAAGGCGCCGGCCTGCTGATCCTCGAGGCCATGAAGATGGAAAACGAGATTCAGGCGCCCGCGGACGGCACGGTGGACGAGCTGTTCGTGACGCCGGGGCAGACCGTGGAAGGCGGGGCGGACCTGGTGCACATTTCTTAGCACCAGTCCCCTCACCCTAGCCCTCTCCCCGCGCCACCCACTCCACCGCCCGCGCGGGGAGAGGGGACTGTCGGAGGGTACGCCCCTATAATCGACGCCAATATGTCCTCCAATCAGCCCCTCGGTCCCTATGCCATCGGCGAGCGGGTCGGCTCCTCGGTGTGGCTCGCGGAAGATACGCGCAGCGGCAAGAAGCTCGCGATCAAGCTGCTCACCCGCCAGCTTCCCAAGGATGCGACGAAGCGCGATGCGCTGGTTCGCGACGTGCGCGTCGCGGCGGCGCTGTACCACACGTTTCTCGTCCCCATCGTCGAGATCGTGCCGCAGGGCGACAACCTGCTGATGGTCATGGAGGTCGTGGACGGGCAGCCGATCGCGGGGAAAGTACACGGCGCTCCGCTCGGGCGCGGGGAATTCTTCCGTATCGTCTACCAGCTCGTGTCGGTGGTGAAGTACCTCCACATCAAGAACATCCTGCACGGCAACATCGCCGGCGACTCCGTGCTCATCACGCCCGAGGGGCAGGTGAAGCTGGCGGGATTGAACGTCGGCAACCTCATGCGGCGGGAGCACGCGTCCAGCGCATACCAGCAGAAGGGAAGCGATCCCCGCGCGGTGGCCTATCTCGCGCCGGAACAGATCGCGACCGCGACCCTCGAGGAGCGCAGCGACATCTTCTCCATGGGTGTGGTCTTCTACGAGATGGCCACGGGCAAGCTGCCGTTCCAAGGCGGGACCGCGGCGGACATCGCCCGTGCCGTCGTCGAGGGCACCCCCATTTCGCCGCGCACGGCGAACCCGAGCATCGAACCGGCCATGATGAGCGTTCTTGGCGCGTGCCTGTTCAAGGACCCGTTCAAGCGCGCGAAGGACGTGAAATTCCTCACCGAGACGCTGGAGAAGCTCGATCCGGAGGCGGTGGCATTCGCGCAGCAGCTCGAGAAGAGAGTCTCGACGCCCGCGGCGTCGCAGACCGCGTCACGCCGCTCGATCCTGTTCGTCGCGGACGTTGCCAATCACGACGCGCTGGCGGCCGAGGATCCGGAGCGCGCCGCGAAGGCCGTCTCGCGCATGCAGCAGATCCTCGGCGAGTCCGTTTACCTCTTCGATGGACAGGTCGTCGATCCCTTTGGTCCGCGCATGATCGCGGAGCTCCCAAACGTCGACGCCGCGCTCGAGGCAGGACGCAAAGGCGAGTTCGACTTCACGTCCGGACAGGAGGAAGGTGAGGCTCTCGACGTACGCATGCTCCTGCACGCCGGCGAGCTGCAGATGCGCGACGGAACGCCCTCGGGTCCGGCCGTCGAGAGGGCGGTTGCCACGCTCGAGCACCTCACGCCGAACACGCTGTTCATCTCCGAGGAGTTCGTGAAAGAGGGGCGCGGAAACGTGCGCCTGCGCGACGCCGGTGCCAGGGCGGGCGTGAAGCTCTACACGATCGTCGAGCCCGAGCCCGCGGCGGCGACCACCGTCGAGGACCTGCAGTCGACCGCGGAGCTCGAGGCCGAGGAAGCCGCGGCGGCGGAGGCCGTCGTGATTGCCGCGGCGGCGAAGAAGCGCTCGCGCGTGTTCGCATTCGCAGCGGCCGCGGCCGTCCTGCTGCTCATCGCGATCGCCGCGGTCGCGGTGATGTGGACGCGCCGCGGCACCGAAGTCGCGCCCGTCGCGACCCAGGCCGCGCCGCCGAAGCCGGAAGGCGCGACGGTCGAGAACCCGAAGAGCGTGTACGTCGCGCCGTTCATCGTCGACGGCACCGATCCCACGCTGGTCGTGCGCGCGAACGCCATCCGCCTCGGCGCGATCGAGATCCTGCGCAGCTTCCCTGAGCTGCGGGTCGTGGACACGGTGACGCCCGACACCGCGACGATCGCCGCGACGGTGCGCACCTCGCCGGCCGGTGCGGAGCTGATTGCCACCGCGGCGGGCACGCCGTCCTCGCCGATCGCGCTGCTCGACACCGCGAGCGGCATTCGCGCCCTGGTCGAACAGACGCTCGCCGCGGCGAAGGCGAAGCCGCGCAACTTCGCGGCGGCGGATGCGCTGAATTCGTTCGCCGAGGCGGTCGTTGCCAGGTCCGCGAACGACTCGGCGCGCGCGGACGCGTCGTTGCGCGCCGCCATCGCGTCCGATCCGAACTTCCTCCCCGCGCAGCTCATGGCCATGCAGTTCTACACGGACACAGGCAAGAACGCGGAGGCCATGGCTGCCGCGAAGCAGGTGGCCATGCTCGACCCCGCGAACCTCGACGCCGCGCGGCGTGTGGCGAGGGCCAGTCTCGCGAACGGCGATCTGCAGCAGGCCTTCGCGTTCTACGACCTCATCCTCGACCGCCAGCCGAACGACGCGGAGTCGCTGAACCTCGTCGCGCGCTACGCCGTCTCCGCGAACGATCAGGCGCGGTTCAACGCCACGCTCGCGCGGCTCGACCGCGTGCCGCCGCTGCAGGTCACGGCGCACGAGCCGGACCTCATCGCCGCTGCCGGGCGCATCAGCGTTGCCGCCGATCGTTACTACGACGTCCAGTACAACGGGAAAGGCAGCCCCGCGGTGTCGTTGAAGATGGGCCGGATGTACGTGCTGCGGCACAGCCTCACGTTGCCCGAAGGGGAGCTGCAGAAGCTGCAGCAATCCGACCCGCTGTACGGCTACCACCTCCTCAAGGCCTACATGGCTGCCGAGAACCGCAACCCCGCGGAAGCGAATGCCGAGCTCCAGACCGCGCTCGCGGCAGCGAGTCCCGGCGATGACTCCTGGACGTGCGCGGCCGAGGTGTACGCGATCCTCGCGGACACCAGGAGCGTGCTCACATCCCTCGAGAAAGCCGTGCAGCGCAAAGAGCCGACCGCGGCGTACGTCCTGGCCCATCCGCTCTTCCGCTACCTCGCCAGCGAGCCGCGCTTCGCGAAGATCCGCGCGGACCTCACGGCCCAGCAGGACGAAGTGCGCCGCGCCCTGGCCGCCGTCAGCTGACGGCCATCACGCGCAGGGAGTCGTGGTAGTTCACGATCGCGAGCTTCTTCGCCGCGCGGAACATCGGCGCACGGAAGCGTCCGCTGAGCACGCGGCGATATCCGCCCTCGATGCGCGTGGTCGAGATCGTCAGGACCTCGTCGTCCTGCCGCGTGTAGACGAAGCCGTTCGTGATCAGCGCCCCGAGCGCCTTGCACACGGGCTCGGGGAGAATGAACACGCCGTTGCGGCAGACGATGTAGTGGGGCTCGTTTGCATCCATAATTGTGCGAATGATCGTGACGGCTCGATTGACCTTCTCTGCCGCGCATCGTCTGCACAATCCGAACCGGGATGCGGCCTGGAACCGCGAAACCTACGATAAGTGCGACAACCCCAAGGGCCACGGCCACAATTACGGGCTCGAAGTGAGCGTGAAAGGACAGATCGACCCCGAGACCGGCATGGTCATCGACCTCAAGCGCCTCAAGGACATCATGCGCGACCGCGTCGTCGACCGCGTGGACCACACGAACCTCAACGAAGACGTCGACTTCCTGCGCGACACCATCCCCACCGCTGAGAACCTCGCCCGCTGCTTCTGGCAGCAGCTCGCACCCGCCATTCCCAACGGTGAGCTGTACGAGATCGTCCTGCAGGAAACCGAGCGCAATTCGGTGCGCTACATGGGAGAGGATGAATGAACTACGACCTCGCGCTCATGGCCCTCGAAGGAATGACCCGCGCCCCCCTGCGCGTGACCAGCACAGACGGCGAGGTCGTCATCGAAGGCAGCGGCGCGACCTTCAAGGAGCTCGCGCGGTTATGCCTCCTCCTCGGCGGCACGCAGACGACCGATGACGCGTTCGAGCTCGCGCCGGGAACGCACGTGAGTGAGGACTCGCCACGCCTGCATTTGCGGCTGACTGCGGAGTGAAAAAGCGTGACCCGTTGCCCGTTGTCCGTGTCCCGTGCGTTTACGAGCAACGGGTCACGGGCAACGCTTCACGATTCGTAGTCCGGCGAGTACGTCACCAGCTCCCTGAGGAACGTCGCCTTCGCGCGTTGCGCGGCGTCATCCACCTCGAGCAGATCGCGGATCGAGATCATCCCTACCAGCTTGCCGTTGTGGACCACCGGCAGGTGCCGTGAGCCGATGGAGTGCATCTTCTGGAGCGCCGAGTCCACGTAATCGCCAGGATCCGCCACCACCAGCTCCCGGGTCATCACCGCGTCGACCGAGGTGTCGTCCGGGTTCAGCCCCTTCGCCACAACGCGCGACATGATGTCGCGCTCCGAGAACACGCCCGCGAGCGCCCCTTCGTTGACCACCGCCACCGCGCCAATGTTGCGCTCCGCCATCCGCTGCGCGGCAGTCCGCACCGTCCAGCCGGGCTCGATCACCGTCAGGATCTGTCCTTCGATGAGCTCCGAGATCTGCTTCATGTCGTCCTCTCAGAAACGAAGAAGTGAGTGCAGCGGTACGTGCGGCAGGTTCTTCCGTCCGTTGAGAAACCCCAGCTCGACCACCGTACCCGCGGCCACGAGCGTCGCGTCGAATCCTCGAACGAGCTGAGTCGCTGCCGAAAGCGTGCCGCCGGTGGCCAGCACGTCGTCGATCACCAGCACCCGATCCGTCGGGCGTCAGCGCGTCGTCATGGATCTCCAGCGTCCCGCTGCCGTACTCGAGCACGTACTCGTGCTTGCGCGTCGTCCACGGCAGCTTTCCCGGCTTGCGGATCGGGACGAAGCCCACGCCGAGGTTCTGCGCGACGATGCTGCCGAAGATGAAGCCGCGGGACTCGATGCCCGCGACGACCGTGATGTGGTCGTTCGCGAACGGCTCCGCGAGCAGCTCGCACGCGGTCTTGAGCGCTTCCGGCGAGCGGAGCAGGGGAGTGATGTCCTTGAAGAGGATTCCCGGCTTCGGGAAGTCCGGCACGTCGCGGAGGAAATCCTTCAGCTGTTCGGACGTCCATCAGAATTTCACGTCGAAGTCGGGCAGGCGGCCCGAGAACTCCTTCGATTCCTGATCGATCTTCGTCACCTCGGCGTAGCGCGGGCCTTCGCGGATGTCCTCGATCCACTCGTCGATCGATTTCTTCTCGCCCTCGACGAGCGCCTCGACCGATCCGTCGCGATTGTTCTGGATCCATCCCTTCAGGCCCAGCCGCCGCGCGACGCGCGTCGCGTAGAAGCGGTATCCGACTCCCTGGACCTTGCCGTGGATGCGCAGGTGCCGCTGTTCCTTCATGTTGCGGGATTCTAACGTCAGCCCCGCCGCCGTTTCGCCGTGGTCTTTTTCTTCGGCGTCGTTTTCTTCTGCGGCGTGACTTTCGCGGGCGCCGGTTTCGGCGCCGGGGCCTGCACGGTCACCACCTGCGGCGGCGTGTTGCGGATCGTGGTCACGTTCTTCTGCAGGTCCGCGATGAGCTTCGACTGCTGCTCGTTCTGCGTGCGGAGCTGCGCCACCGCGCGCGCGAGGTCGACGCGCTCCTGCTTCTCCAGCGACGACAGCGCCACCGTCGCGGCCGCCGCCGCGTCCGTGCGCGGATACTGCTGCACGACCTTCGCGAACGACTCGCGTGCCTTGTCGCGATTCCCGTTCGTGATCTCCTCGCGCGCCGTCTTCATCAGCGCGTCCGCGCGCAGATCGTTCGGCACCGAGAGCACGAGATACACGACCATCGCGCCGAGGATGGCGGCGACGAAGGCCGTGAGGTAGAGGAGCGGTCGCGACCTTCATGATGCGACTACTCCTTCCAGCCGAACTTGCCCACCAGCGGCACGAACTCCGCGGTGCCGCAGTCCTCGATCTTCATCCCCGTGCCCACGCGGATCACGCGCGCCAGCCGCTGATTGCCCGCCGGGCCGATCGGCATCACCAGACGGCCCGTGCGCACGAGCTGCTGCACGAGCGGCTCCGGCACTTCCGGTCCCGCGGCGGCGACGATGATCCGGTCGAACGGCGCCTGATCCGACCAGCCGTAGGTTCCGTCGAAGACTTTCACCGACACGTTGTGAACCCGCAACTCGCGGAACATCTCCGACGCCCGGAGCGCCAGCTCGTTGACTCTTTCGATCGTAAAGACTTTCGCGCACAGCTTGGCCAGTACCGTGGCCTGGTATCCCGTTCCCGTGCCAATCTCCAGCACCTTCTCGGTTCCGCGCAGCTCCAGCAGCTCGATCATCCGCGCCACGATGTACGGCTGCGAGATGGTCTGCTTCGCGCCGATCGGCAACGCGCCGGGGCCGTAGGCCTTCGACGCCACCACCTGCGGCACGAAGCGGTGCCGCGGCACCTCGCGCATTGCCTGCAGGACGCGCTCGTCCTTGATGCCGCGCGCGGCGACGTGGCGGTCGACCATCAGCGCCCGCTGGTGGGCGAGGTCGCGCTCCTGATCATCTTTTCGCGGCGAAGTGGCCAAGCATCTCCTCGAGGGGCTTGAGGCGCGGAATCGATGCGTGATGGGTGAGGTCGAGGTGCAGCGGTGTGATCGAGATGAAACCGTTCTGGATGGCTTCGAAGTCGGTGCCTTCACCGGGGTGCCACACCGGCGGCTCGCCGCCGATCCAGAAGTAGCTGCGCCCCCGCGGGTCTTTCCGCTCGATCACCCCTTCGCTGTACACACGCTTGCCGAGGGGGGTGATGCGGACTCCTTCGAACTCGCGGACGGGGAAGTTCACGTTGAGGATGATGCCCGGATCGCGATGCTCGATCGAGCGCGATGCGCACCAGCTCTCCGGCAAACTCCGCGCAGCGATCGAAGGAGAAGTTCTCGCCGACGAGCGCGGAGAACGCGATCGAAGGGATGTTCAGCAGCGCGCCCTCGAACGCCGCCGAGATCGTGCCGGAGTACGTCACGTCGTCGCCGAGGTTCGGGCCGAAATTGATGCCGGAGACGATGAGGTCGGGGCGCGCGCTCTTGAACAGCTTCAGCACCGCGAGATTCACGCAGTCGCTGGGCGTGCCGTCGACGATCCACTCGTGCTCCTGGATCTGCAGGAGGCGCAGAGGCCGGTTGAGCGTCAACGCGTGCGACGCGGCGCTCTGTTCGCGGTCCGGCGCCACGATGGTGACGTGCCCGTGCGCTTTGCACGCCTCGGCCAGCTTGCGGATGCCTTCGCTGTATATGCCGTCGTCGTTGGTGACGAGAATGTGGGGCCTAGGTACGGCAGGCATGGACAGGGCGCATCATAGCCGGACATTTAGGCTCCCCCGTTGCAATAACTAACGGCGCATGCTCGACCGCATCGCTCCGTTTCCTCTGGCCTCCTTGAGAGACGCCGCCTCCGGCAGCGACCGCCTGCGCCGCCTTGCCGGCGAGCTGGACGCGCCGCTGGTCGTCGTCGCGAATCGGGAGCCGTACGTGCACGAATTCACCGATGCCGGGGTCGTCGTGCAGCGTCCGCCGAGCGGGCTCGTCACGGGAATCGAGCCGCTCCTGCGCGCGTGCGGCGGCACTTGGGTGGCACACGGCTCCGGCACCGCGGATTTCGACACCGCGGGGCCGGGCGGCGTCATCGCCGTGCCGCCGGAGGACCCGGCGTACGACCTCCGTCGCGTGTTCCTGTCGCAGGAGGAAGTCGACGGTTACTACAACGGATTCGCCAACGAAGCGCTCTGGCCGCTCTGCCATCGCGCCTGGACGCAACCGGTGTTTCGACACGAGGACTGGGAGGCGTACCAGAGCGTGAACCGCCGCTTCGCACGCGCCGCGGCGGAGGCTCGGGGGAAGCTCGTCCTGGTGCAGGACTATCACTTCGCGCTCGTGCCACGGTTCCTGCGCAAGGCGGCGAGCGGAGCGACGGTGGGCGTGTTCTGGCATATCCCGTGGCCCGACGCGGGCACGTTCGCCATCTGTCCCTGGGGCGCCGAGCTCCTCGACGGCCTCCTCGGCGCCGACGTCCTCGGCTTCCACACCGCCGAGTACTGCGCGAACTTTCTCGAATGCGTCGAGCGCCTGCTGCCTCGCGCGCACGTGCATCGCGACGACATGAGCGTGGAGATCGACGGACGCCGCGTGCTGGTACGCGCGTATCCGATCAGCATCGAATGGCCATATCCGGCTGCATCCGAAGAAGACGGCGCCGCGTTGCGCGCGGAGCTGGGGATCGCCCCGGACGTCCACGTGAGCGTCGGCGTGGACCGTTGTGATTACACGAAGGGTCTGCTCGAGCGCGTGGCCGCGATCGAGCTGCTGCTCGGAGAGCATCCGGAGCTGCTCGGCAGGTACGTACACGTGCAGGTCGCGGCGCCGACGCGGATGCAGATCGGGCGTTACCAGGACCTGAACGTGGAGCTGGCGAACGCGGTGGCGCGGGTGAACGAGCGTCTCGGCGCGGAGGCCATCGTGCTGAAGCTGGAGTCGTTCCCGCCCGAGGCGGTGCGCCGCTATTACGCGATGGGCGACAGTGCGATCGTGACGCCCCTGCACGACGGGATGAACCTGGTGGCCAAAGAGTACGTCGCGTCGTGCCCGGGCACGCGCGGTGCCCTGGTCCTCAGCCGGTTCACCGGCGCGGCGTCGGAATTGAACGGCGCGCTGCTCGTGAACCCGTATGACCTGCGGGACGTCGCGGACGCGATCGTGCGCGCGGTGCGCATGCCCGCGGACGAGCGCACGGCGCGGCTGCGCCTCATGCGCCGGGCTCTGGAGCGCAACACCATCAGCGACTGGGCGGTGAATCAGCTTGCGGCGCTCGCGCGCGTCCGCAACGGGCGTAGCATGTCGCGCGATGCCGGAAACAACGGGCGCGAGCGTGCTGCTCGCTACGGACTTTGACGGTACGATCTCCCTGGTCGTGCAGGATCCGGACGCGGCGGAGCTGCACCCGGTGGCCCGGTCGTTTCTGTCGGACGTGGACGTGCCGGTAGCGATCCTCACGGGACGTGATGTGAAAGACATCCGCCCCCGGCTCCGCGGCGTGCGTGCCATCGTCGCCGGCGCGCACGGACTCGAGTGCGAGGATGCCGACGGCCGGGTTCTGTGGACCTGCTCCCGGCTCTTCCCCGAGCCGCCTCCCGGCCTGCTCGCCGCGCTGCAGCGGTACCGCGTGGAGCGGAAGAAGTACGCCACCGTCATCCACTACCGGGGCATCGACGCCGATCCGCGCGAATTCGAGCCGTTCGCCTCCTGGGCCCGCGATCAGGGCCTCGAGGTAATGAACGGACGGATGATGGTCGAGGCACGAGTGCCGGGCGACGGCAAGGGCGCGGCACTCCAGCGCATCGCGGAGCACGTGGGTGCGGAGCGGGTCCTCTACGCCGGCGACGACACCACCGACTTTGGCGCCCTCGCGTACGCCGCGTCGCGCGGCCGCGCGGCGTTCATGACCAGCGACGAACGGTCCGCGCCGGACATCGTTGGCCTGGAGCACGTCCACACGATCGACGAGCTTTGCGCCTTCTTTGCTCGCGAGGTTCGTTCTCCAGTCCCCTCTCCCCACGCGTAGACGTGGGGAGAGGGCTAGGGTGAGGGGCCGCTCAGCGACTGATCTCGCCGAAGTGCCCGCTCTCGTAATCCAGCATTGCCTGGCGGATCTCACCGATGCTGTTCATCACGAACGGGCCGTACCGCGCGATCGGCTCGCCCAACGGCTCCCCGCCGATCAGCAGCAGCTCCGCGCCCGTCTCCGTCGCGATCTCCACCGCATCGCCGTCCCGCTCGAACACCACCATGTCGTTCTCCCGCGCATCGCGGTCGCCGAACCTCGCCTCCCCGCGGAACACGAACGCGAAGGTGTTGAACGACTCCGGCACCGGCTGCGTGAACCGCGCGCCCGCGCCGAGTCGCACGTGCAGGTAGAGGATCGGCGTGCGCGTGTCGATCGTCGCCTGCGTGCCGAGGGACTCGCCCGCGAGTACCGTGACGATCACCTTGCCGTCCACGCTCGCCGCCGACGGAATCTCCGCCGCGCGCAGCTCCTGATAGCGCGGATTCATCATCTTGTCCTGCCGCGGGAGATTCACCCACAGCTGAAACCCGTGCACCGTCCCGCCGTTCCGGCGGATCTCGTCGGCGGGCATCTCCGAGTGAATCACACCCGAGCCGGCCGTCATCCACTGCACGTCGCCCGCGCCGATGCGCCCACGGTTTCCCTGCGAGTCCTCATGCTCCATGGCCCCGTCGAGCACGTACGTCACCGTCTCGAACCCGCGATGCGGATGATCCGGCGCACCCTTCGCCTCGCCCGGTGCGTGCGCTACAGGTCCCAGACGGTCCAGCAGCAGAAACGGATCGAGCTGGTCGAGCTGCGCCGTGGGAAACGGACGCGTAACGATCATGCCTTCGCCTTCGAGTTGCGGATGGGCGTGAACGAGCTGTGCGACGGAACGGGTTGTCATTTGCCCTCAACAACAAAAGCCTATTCCTAACGCGGTGGTGCGGCGTTCTGCTGCTGCTCGGCCATTTTCTTCAGCGCGCTGTGCATCTGCGCGAACACCAACGCAAAGATCAGCAGCAGCAGGATGCCGGCGATGCGGACGCCCCACCTGTTCATCGCGCATGCTCCGCAGCCCATTGAATTGCGTACTTCATCGGGCCTGCATCCGCGATCCCTTTCCCCGCGATGTCGAACGCCGTGCCGTGGTCGACGGAGACGCGCAGGTAGGGGAGCCCGAGGGTCACGTTGACCGACTCGTGGAAGGCGAGGGTCTTCACGGGGATGAGCCCCTGGTCGTGGTACATCGCCATCACGACATCGTACTTCCCGCCGGTTGCGGCGAGGAAGACCGTGTCCGGCGGATGCGGACCCGTCACCGCGAGGCCGTCCGCCTGCGCCAGCGCCACACCGCGTGCGATCTCGGTCTCCTCGTCGCCGAAGCGCCCCCCTTCGCCCGCGTGCGGATTCACCCCCGCCACCGCGATGCGCGGTGCCGCGCCGTGGAGCTTCGCGTACTCCCGCGACGTCAGCCGCGCCAGCGCCGCGATGTCCTCGGCGTTCACCGCGTCGAGGGCCGCGCGCAGCGGTACGTGGACGGTGAGGAGCACGGTGCGCAGCCGTGGCGAGTCGAAGTACATCGCGTAGTCGTGCGCGTACCGGTGCAGACCCGCACGCGCGGCCAGCAGCTCCGTGTGCCCGGGGAATGTCGATCCCGCGAGCGCGACCGCCTGCTTGTGAATGGGCGCGGTGACGAGCGCGGAGCACTCGCCGCGCTCGATCGCGTCGATCGCGGCGTCGATCGCATCCAGCGCAATGCGCCCGTACTCCGCCGCGATCTCGCCGTGCCGCACGCCCGCGGGTACGACGCCGAACACGCGCGCCGGCACGTCCAGGTCCGCGAGCGCTTTTTCGACGATCTCCGGGCCGATGCCCGCGGGATCGCCGATCGTGATCGCGAGAGGCTTCACATGGGAAGCCTACTCGACGATCTCTTCCTGCTTGAACAAATACTTGATGCAGTGCTTCTGGATCAGCAGGTTCGGCGCGCCTTCGCGGTTCACCTTCAGGCAGCTCTTGTCGTACCACTCGATCCAGCCGCGGATCTCTTCGCCGTCGGTCATGACGATGACCATCGGCGTCCTCGAGTTCATCTGCTTGAGGTAGTAGAAATTCTCGGCGTTCGTCTGCTCGGGAGGGGCTGTTTTGATGCTGCCGTAACGGCCGTTGCCGTTTCCGTTGTGCGGACTCTTGGCCCGCTTCATGTCCGTGAACGCGCGAAACGGCCTGCGTCCGTTCGTATTGCCATCTGTTTCCTGCGGCCTCACCATCGACATTGCCGTCCCTCCGTCTCTCCTGCCTTGTCAGGGATACCCGTGTTTGGGTTTCAGACGTTTGCGATTTGCGTGCCTCCGCTCATAGAATGCGCCCCCGGCCTGCCCGGCCTAACCCACTGGAGGTCCCGCGCTTGAACTCCGTCGTCTGCATTTCTCACGTTCCCGATACGGAATCCCGCATCAAAGTCACCGGCACGAAGATCGACGAGGCCGGCCTGAAGTTCATCGTCTCGCCGTATGACGAATTCGCGCTCGAAGAGGCCATCCGTCTGAAGGAGAAATCCGGCGGCGGCGACGTCACCGTCGTCACCTTCGGCCCCGAGCGCGCGCAGCAGGGCCTCCGCGAAGCGCTCGCGCGCGGCGCGACCAAGGCCGTACACGTGAAGGGCGACTCCAGCGACGCCGACTCCCTCGGCGTTGCCAAGGTCCTCGCAGCCGCGATCAAGTCCGTCCCGCACGACGTCGTCTTCCTCGGCAAGCAGGGCGTCGGCACCGACAACGCCCTGGTCGGCCCGATGCTCGCCGAGCTCCTCGGCTACCCGCAGGTCAACGTCGTGACGCACCTCGAAGTCGGCGACGGCAAGCTCACCGCCCACCGTGAGATCGAAGGCGCGGAGGAAGTGCTCGAGGCGCCGACGCCCGCTGTCGTCACCGCGCAGAAGGGGCTCAACGAGCCGCGCTATGCGTCGCTGAAGGGCATCATGGCCGCGAAGAAGATCGTCATCGACGTGAAATCCGTCGCCGACCTCGGGCTCGACGAAGGCGACGTGTTCAAGCAGCGCGTCGTGGTCGTGTCGCTGGACCTGCCCGCCGAGAAGAGCGGTGGCCGCAAGATCGACGGTTCCGATCCCGCTGCCGCTGCCGCCGAGATCCTCAAGTACATCAAAGACGAAGTGAAGGCCCTGTAGGAGACCTCATGCCTGGTGTTCTCGTATTCACAGAAATCAAAGACGGGAAGCTGAAGAAAGCGTCCCGGGAAGCACTCTCCATCGGACGCAAGCTGGCCGAGGCCGCGGGCGGTGATCTCGTCGCATTCGCGAGCGATGCCGCGGCCGCGGACGAAGCAGGCCGCTACGGCGCGAAGAAGGTGTATGTCGCCGCCATCCCCGCGTACACGACCGAGGCCTACACCGCCGCGCTCGCGCAGGTGGTGAAGGACGTGCAGCCGGCCGTGGTGCTGTTCGCCGGCACGTCCAACGGCCGCGATCTCGCCCCCCGCGTCGCCGCACGGACCAACGCCGGTGTCGCCTCCGACGTCGACCGCCTGGAATGGGTCGACGGCAAGCTGCGCGCGCGCCGTCCGGTGTACTCCGGCAAGGTCTTCGCGACCGTCGAGGTGACCAGCAATCCCGCGATCGCCACGACCCGCCCGAACGCCTTCCCGGCCGAAGAAGCCGGCGGCGGCGCCGCGGAAGTCGTCAACGTCAGCGCCGACACCACGGATCGCGTGAAAGTCGTCGAGACCAGGATCCCCGAAGCGGGCGAGCTGACGATCGCCGAGGCCGACATCATCGTCTCCGGCGGCCGAGGACTGAAGGAAGCCGACAACTTCTCCTACATCCGCGACCTCGCCCACGCCATCGGCGGCGCCGTCGGCGCGTCACGCGCGACCGTGGACGCCGGTTGGATCGATCACCAGCACCAGGTCGGCCAGACCGGCCGCGTCGTCAGCCCCAACCTCTACATCGCCGCCGGCGTCTCTGGCGCCATCCAGCACCTCGCCGGCATGTCGTCGTCGAAACACATCGTCGCCATCAACAAAGACCCCGAGGCCCCCATCTTCCGCGTCGCCGACCTCGGCGTCGTCGGCGACCTGTTCCAGATCCTCCCGGCCCTGACCGAGGAAGTGAAGAAGGCCAAGGCGCACTGAGAGGCGGAGAATAGGACGGATAGGACCTATGGGTCCTAT
Organism: uncultured Acidobacteriota bacterium; assembly: GCA_963821585.1. Lineage (GTDB taxonomy): Bacteria > Acidobacteriota > Thermoanaerobaculia > Gp7-AA8 > Gp7-AA8 > QHVT01. Next base: position 225,297 of record CAWGEI010000004.1, on the reverse strand, counting down.
TCGTCCTATGGAGAGGTAGGACCCTAATTTCCGTTGGTCGTCGTGATCACCGGCTGGTCCGGCGAGATCTGGGGCGGGTCGCCGCGGACGATCTCGTCGCCGAGGAGGAAGCCGGCGCCGAGGGAGGAGGGGATGCCCTGGGCGTCGTCGCCGCAGTTCATGGACAGGCGGATCAGGTGGCGCGCGGACGGGCTCTGGCACTCGATGGACACACGCGTGCGGTAGATGCGCGGGCTGCGGGCGGCGACGCGCACGCCGTCGATGAGGACGAAGAAGTACTCGATCTCGTCGCCGTTCTCGAACTTCGGCAGGACCACTCGCGAGAGCGGGCCTTCGTTCGTGCCTTCGACCGAGCACCAGTCCGTCGTATTGATGCGGCGGAAGTAGCCTCGCAGCTCGCCCTCGCCGGTCGTCTTGACCTGCAGCAGCGGCAGTTCCCCGGCGCGGATGCATGCCGGTGAAGTGTGCTCGACGCCATTTTTGATCTCGGCGGACGCCATCAGGGCGACGGACGCGAGTGCAACGACAGCTAACAGGCGGCTTTTCATGGTGACCTCGGCCCTTGATTGTACGGCGTTTACCGTCCGAAAAACGAGCGCAGGCGTGTGAAAAATCCGCGTTCTGCCTCGGCGACCGGCTCCGGATCATAGTCCAGAGCCCTGTTTTCCACGACTGCGCGCGGGTTTCGGACCATCAGAGCGTCCGCGACCGTGCTCCCGACGAGCTCCTCCAGCACGGCCTTCGCCTCCCGAATCCGCGGAGGCCGCTTGGTCATATTGTGCGCGTCGGTGGCGATGAAGTGCACGAGACTGCGGCGGAGGAAGGTCTCCGCGGCCCGCTGCGCCTGTGCACCGAACTCGCCCGTGAGACTCCCTGCCGTCACCTGCGTCTTCACGCCGTGGTCGAGCAACGCCGCGAGCGCGTCCGGTTTCGCCTGGAACACCAGATTGCGCTCCGGATGCGCCAGCACCGGCACCCAGCCCTCGAGCTGCATGCGAAACAGCGGCTGCTCGATCAGCGGCGGCACGCTGTTCGCCGCCAGCTCGACCAGCACGTAGCGGCTCCCCGCCAGCGGCACGATCGCATTGCGCGCGTTCAGCACCTCCACCACGTCGTGCGCGAAGAAGTACTCCGAGCCGAGGATCAGGCGGGGTGTTGCGCCGACACGCTTGCGCAGCTCGGTGATGCGCGACTCCAGCTCGGGGATGCTGAACGCCTTCCAGCGCCCGCGCAGCACGTGCGGCGTCGCGACGATCGTCTCGATCCCTTCCTCGGCCGCCGCGCGGCACATCGCCACCGCTTCGTCCCACTCACGCGGGCCGTCATCGACGTCCGGCAGGCAGTGGTGATGGATGTCGATCACACGCTCTTCCGCGCGCGTGCCGTCTCGTCGTCCGCCGAGTCGTAATAGTCGTAGTAGCTCTTCCGGTACGTGTACCCGTACTGGTGCAGATCGAGATTGTTCAGGATCGCGCCGAGGACGGGGATGTTCGACTGGCGGAGGCGCTCGGCGGAGCGCTGCACGAGGTCGCGGGGCGTCTTGCCGCCGTGGACGCACAGCACGACGCCGTCGGCACTCGCGGCGAGGACGATCGCGTCCGTGACCGCCAGGACCGGCGGCGAGTCGAAGATCACGTACGCGAACCGGTCGCGCACTTCCTCGATGAGGTGCTTCATGCGGTCGGACGCGAGCAACTCCGACGGATTCGGCGGATTGGGACCGGAGAGCACGACCGACAGGTTCGGCACCTCGGTCGGCTGGATGATGTCGTCGAGCGGGATGTTCGCGGCGAGATAGTTGACCAGGCCGAGGTTCATCTTGCCCTGGAAGACCTTCTGGAGGCGCGGGCGGCGCAGGTCGGCGTCGAGCAGGAGCACGGGCTTGCCCATCTGCGCGAGGACCGTGGCCAGATTCACCGACGTCGTGGTCTTTCCCTCGCGCGCGAACGACGAGGTGATGACGATGACTTTCGGGGAGCTCGCCGACGCCAGCAGCAGCGACGTGCGCAGCGCGCGGTACGCCTCGGCGATCGGCGAGCGCGCATCGGTGTGCGGGATGAGCTCGACGCCCGGTTCCTTCTCGCCGCTTTCGACGGCGCGCAGGCGCGGCGTCGCGCGGCCATAGCTGTTGGTGTAGCCGTACTGCCGCGAGATCGTGCCGGCCGCGGGGATGACGCCCAGCGGCGCGAAGTGCGTCACGCGCTCCAGGTCCTCGGGCGTCTTCACCGAGCGATCCATGTACTCGAGGAAGAAGATCGCGCCGAGGCCGAGGATGAGGCCCAGCGGGAACGCACGCTGGAGGTTCTTCTTCATCGTGAGGTTGTGACGGCCACCGGGGAGTTGGGCTGTGTCGATGATGTGGATGTTCGACGAAGCGTGGCCGCTCAGGCGCGCGGCGACCTGGGTCTCGTTGAGCTGTTTCTGCAGCGCACCGAGCATGGTCTGCTTCGAATCGACAGACATGCGCAGGTCCATGTACTTCGCGGCGTCGACGTTGAGGCGCTGGACTTCACCGCGCTGGCGGCCGTAGGCGTCGCGCAGAGAGGAGACGCGCGCGGCGGCGGCGCTGACTTCGCCACGGGCGGTCTCGACGGCCTTGTTATAGGCCGCCGCGATTGCCGAACCGCGCTCGGAACGGGTCTTCTGGATTTGCTCCGAAAGCGCCTTCATCTGCGGATGGCCTTCGCGGTACGTGGCGAGCTGTTGACTGTACTCGCGCTGCTGGCGTGAGAGGTCGTCCGTAAGCCGCAGGACGAGAGGGTCGGAGGAGGCGACGGCCTCGGCCGCCGTGCGCTGCAGCGAGTTGTATCGCCCCTGACGTTCGTAGAGAGCGTTCTGTGCGTCCTGCAGATCCGCGTTGATCTGCGTGAGCGTTGACATCACAACGCTCTCGCCTTCGGCGCCCTCGTCCACCGCGACGATGCCGTGGCTGCGGCTGTAGTCCGTCAGCTCCTTCCGGGTCATGGCGAGATCGGCCTTTACCGTCGCGATCTGCGAGGTGAGGAACTCGCTCGCCTGCTGCACCGACTGCAGCTTCTTGGCGATGTTCATCCGTACGTACGACTCGCCCCATGCGTCCGCGATTTTCTGCGCAAGGCGCGGCGACGCGCCGATGTAGCCGATGTCGACGAGCGCCGTGCCGCGCACGGGCGCGATGTCGATGCCGCCCAGCAGTCCTCCGGCGATCCCTTCCTTGATCTGCGTGATCTCGGCGGGCGTCTTGCCGGCGATGCCCGCCGGATGGAGCTCGGCGTCGTTGTACAGCTTGTGGTCGTCGACGACGCGCAACGCGAGGCCGCGGCTCTGCAGCAGGACGTACTGGGTCTGCAGGAACTCCTGATCCGACGCGGCGATGCCGAAGAGGTCCTCGATCGTGGGCGCGCTCGACTCACGCTCGATCTGGATCCGGATCTGCGAGCGGTACAGCGGTTTCGAGAACCAGCTCGCGAGGAACGTCCCGGTCATCACGACGATCAGGATCGCCGCCGCGATCTTCCACCGCTTCCGGATGACGTTCCAGTAGTGGGAGAGGTGGACTTCCTGGTGAGTATTGAGATCCATGACAGTTGACAGTTTGCCGTTGACAGTTTGCAGGAGCCCTCTCCTGTTAACTGCCAACTGCGGACTGCCTACTCCCTAGAATATGGCTTCTTGGAGGAAGACGGTATCGTTGTCGCGGAGGATCTCGTCGTTCCGCTTGCCGCTGAGGATGTCGCGGTAGTTGATCTTGATGGTCTGTTCTTTCCCGTTGACGATGCGCTTCACCACCACCCGCTTCGACGCGCGGTCGGTCGGGCCACCCGCTGCCGCAATCGTCTGCAGGAGCGTCGGCGTCTGCGAGCTGCGGAAGTCGACCTTGCCCGGGCGCATGACTTCACCCATCACGTAGATCGACAGCGGCGTATCCAGCGGCACATTGACCAGGTCGTTCGGTGAGAGAGGGATGTTCAGCTCCGGCTTGCCCTGCACCATGAGCTGGTCGATGTTGATCGCGACCTGCTCGGACAGACCGTTCCGTCCGGTACGGAGCACGTACAGCTCACGGCCGTGGCCGGCGGCGAGACCGCCCGCCTGAGTGATGGCCTGGATCAGAGTCGTGTTGCCGGTCGCACCGATGCGTCCGGGACGCACGACCGCTCCCACCACCGAGATCGGCTTACTGGCAAACTCCACGACCTGCACCGACACCGTCGCCTTCGTGAGGATGTCGGCCTCGAGCAGCGCCCGGAGCTTCGCTTCGATCTGGGTGGACGTCAGACCGGCGACCTGCACCTTGCCGACGACGTTCAACTGGATCGTTCCGTCGTCGTTGACCGTGCTGCGGCCGCCGATATTCGCGTCCTCCAGGATCTTGATCTCCATCACGTCCTTGGGACCGACGGGAGCGTCCGCGGACAGGATCGGCAGTTCCTGCGCAACGGCGCCGGCCGCGATCATGATCAGGACTGTGAACAGAACTCCCTGAACCTTCATCGTTTCTCCAGATGAAAAAGCCGCGCCGGCCGTATGCCGAACGAAACCGCTCCCCCTCGACTGTTGGACCGATGAGCGACGGTACCGTTTCCAATGTGACGGGCCCGTTGCCGTGACCGTCAGTGGCGCGTGAAACCCAACCGCGTCACGGTAAGTTAACACTAAAAATAACCGACACTTACGGCACAAATGACAATCGGAGAACGTACCGTATTCCTGAAGCCTCATCCCCGAACGCCGTGGTTTCCCTCTCGTACCAGCCGACGTCCCCGCCGATGGCGGCGCGGCGGAATGCGTACGTCAGACCGACAGACGTGAACGACACGGTATCCGTGCGGAGCTTCCCGTCGACCGGCGTTTCGAATTCGTCACGCTCGTAGGCGCTGCGCGCGTGCAACGTCACGCGCCGGTTGGCCGCGTAGTCCGCGCCGATCCCTGCCTGAGTCGCGACGTAGAACGCGTTGTCGACGAAGATGCTGAAGCCGATGTCGCGACTCGCGTTGAAGTGATAGGCGATGCGGCCGGCTGTCCGCGTGGTGGCCAGGCGCGCGGTGAACCCTTCGTAATCCGTCATCGCGGAATCGTCGAAGTCGAGCTTCATCGGACCCGCTTCGAGCCGAACCGTCGTGCGGCCGGCGTCGTACTGCAGGCCGCCGCCGACGTAGGTCCGCCGGCTGGCGTACGAAGCCTTGTTGTCGAACTCGTAGTCGCTGCCTTCCGCGGCGACGAACAGCGACGTACGCGGAAAAGTCTTGTGCAGCATCGACAGGCGGACGTTCTTCTCGCGCCGGTCGAGCACCTGCACGGCGATGTGATCGCCCACGGGATCGGGCTGGAAGCGATTTTCCGGATACTCGGTATCGCGGAGGCGCACGGTGAACAGGCCGCTGGTGCGGCTCGAGTATTTCACTTCGCCGGACACCCCGTACTCAGCATCGCGCGCGGTGGCGACGCGGTTGATGTCCGCGACGTGCGCCTGGAGCTGGTCCGAGCGGAGTCCGTAGACGTCGAGGTACAGATGGTTCAGCAGGAATTGCGCGTCGGCGCGCACGAGATAGTCGAACTGGCCCTGCCGCGTCCCTTCCTGAAAGAAGGCGTAGCCCGGAACGACCTCGAGGCTGTATACGGTCTTCTTGCGCGGGACGAAATAGAGGCGCTGCGGCGCCTCGACCTTGAGGGACAGGCCACCCTCGCTGTCACCCGTCGGCACGTATGCTCCCTGGGAAAAGCCGGCGTCGGCGATGCGGAACCGGGACCACAGATAGAACGCCCCGTTGTGGAAGCTCGCCTGCTGCAGTTCGGCGGCGACTTTCTTCACCGCGTCGAGATCGGGGTCGCGATCTCTCAGCGTCTGGTTCTGCTGGGCGAACGCAGCGACGGCAAAGCCGGACGTAATGGCAATTATGGATAAAATGCGCTTAATCACACACACACCTCTAACAAAAGCGCTGGACCGAACGCAGTGTAGCACGCACGGTTTTATACGGTCTCCCCCTTACAATGAGATTACACGAATGCCCCAGGCCAGCCGCACGGTCCGATTCGCAGAGCGCGGATGCCTGACGATCCTCTTCGCATGGCTGGCCTGGCTGCCTCTGCCATTCGGCTCGGTCGTCGAGCGTGCACGCCTGCCGCTGATCGCGACGCCGCTCGCGTTGTGTCTCATCGCGTGTGTGCTGCGTCTGTACGCGACGCGGGACCGCACGAACACCGCGCGGCCGACGCGCGCGTGGCAGATCTGGGGCATCGGCGCGCTCGCGTTCCTCGGCGTCTGCGCGCTGCAACTCGTGCCGCTCGCGCCCGGAGTGCTGCATGCGTTGTCGTCGGAGTCGCACGCGATCTGGGAGGCGGCGTCGCGGGTGGCGGCGCTCGCGGGCGTGACGCCGCGCCGGGCCTGGACGCTCACGGTCGATCCGCGCGCGTCGCTGGTGGAGTGGCTGCGCCTCGCCGCGCTGTTCGCGACGTTCACCACCTCGGCGCTGCTGGTCCGCACGCAGGTGCGCCGCCAGGCGCTGGCGTTGTGTCTCGCGCTCGCGGCGGTGTTCGAGTCGCTGTACGGACTGCGCGAAGCGGCGTTGCAGCGGTATGAGATCTGGGGGTGGGTGAATCGTCTGGTCTTCGATCGCGTGACCGGGACGTTCGTAAACCCGAACCACTTCGCGCACTACCTGGCCATCGTGCTGCCATTGACGCTGTTCCTGTTCGCGTCACTGTGGCGTGAAAGCGGGCGCGGCGAGGAGAAGCTGGCGCGCCGGATCGTGATGCTGCTGGAGCGGCACGCGCTGGCGGTGGGCTTCACCGCGCTGGCCGCGCTGGCGTGTCTCGCGGCCATGCTGCTCTCGCAATCGCGCGCCGCGCTCGCCACCCTCGGCGCCGCATCTCTGGTGGTGGCGGCGATGCTGCCCGGACGGCGGGTGCTGCGGATGGCGTCGGCCGCGTCCGCGGGCGTGGTCCTGATCATCGCGCTGGCCCTGTTCCTCGGCTCGGAGCGCACGATCACGCGGTTCGCTCCGACGGACCTCGGCCAGCAGTCGGTGAGCCGCGGGCAGGCGGTGGTCACGGCGGGCCAGATCTGGAAACGCTTCCCCGTCTTCGGCAGCGGTGCCGGCACGTTCGCGCGGGTGGTGTCGATGGAGCAGGACCACGACGTGGGCCGGATCTATCACCACGCGCACAACGACTACGCGGAGCTCGCCGCGACGACGGGCACGCTGGGATTCGTGGTGGCGATGGTGACGCTCGTGGGCGGCTACGTGTGGCTCGTGCGCCAGACGTTCGGCGAAGGGGCGCACGAGCTCACCTTCGTCCGCCGCGCCTACCAGACCGCCGCGCTCCTGAGCCTCACCATCGCCATGCTCCACGCGCTGTTCGACTTCAACTTCTACATCCCCGCCAACCCCGCCACCCTCGCGGCCATCGTAGGCGCGGCGGTAGCGTCGGTCGATCGCGACCGTCGGAACAGGAATCACCGTCCAACAGTCCCCTCTCCCCGCGCAGAGGAGGGGTGGACGGCGCGGGGAGAGGGCTAGGGTGAGGGGCTGAAGTTGCGCACGTTGCACGACCCCTGCGTGGGGAGAGGGGACTGTTGAGGTCAGCCGCCTATCCCCACCCTCCGCGACGTCCCGTTCCGCGTGTACGGGTTCACCAGCCGCAGTTCCACCCGGTGCACCCCCCGCGGCGCGCGCACTTCGAACACGCGCGCCTCCCGCACCTCTCCCTCGGCGCGTAGCGCGTCGTCGACGTACACCTCGACATACGGCGCGATCTCGTCGCTCTGCGTGGTCGTCAGCGCGATGCGCAGGGGCTCCGAGGCGACATACTCGTCGCGCCAGGCGGGGGTGCTGCACAGCTCATTGGCTCCGCAGCCGGTCCACCACGTTCCCTTCCCGTGCGCCTCCAGCTGCTGCCGATAGTCCGCCGCCGCTCTGGCGTTGCCGAGGAGCGTGGCCACCTGTTCGCCGGCGGCGAGGAGCGAGAGACTCATCGCCGGCGTCTGGCTCGCGGCGCGCACGAGGTACGAGTCCGCGGCCGCCGACTCGCGGCGGCGCGCTTCGAAGACCGCGCGGTCGGTGAAGTACGCCTCCCATTCCGGCTTTCCCGTCACCGCACTGGTGATCTCGATGCGCGACGCGGCGTTCGCGTTGTGCAGGTCCAGCGCGGCGCGCGCGCGCGTCACGTCCCGCAGCGGGGCCGGGATCTCGAGCAGCGGGAGGATGCCGGTCAGCGGCTGGATGTCGTGGCGCACCGCGTAGTCGACGAGGACTTCCGCGGCGGAACCGACCTGCTCGGCTACGAACGGCTTGCGGTCCAGCTCCTCCAGGATCCCGCGCACCAACGGCTCGTCCGCGGCCGTGAGTCGATCCGGCACGAGCGCGAACAGCGGCGCCGGGTCCGGGTTACCGCGCTGCGCGGCGAGCTGCTGCAGGCGCCGCGCGCGGATGTCCTCGCGCAGCACGCGATACTCGCCGAACAGGCCCCGCGTGACCGCGAGGTCGCGCAGCATGACCCGCGTTTCCATCGTCTCCGGCGCGTTCGCGTGCAGCCACGCGAAGTCCCGCGTCAGCTGCCACAGCGGCACGAGCATCCGCGCGAAGAACGCCGGCTCGCGCAGCAGCGGCTCCGTGGCGTCGAGCACCCGCGCGCGATCGGCGGGCGCCAGCTCATACCAGTGGAACAGCCCCGCGCGCACGAACCCGCCGTCCGCGTTCGGGCGGTAAGGGGCGAGCCGTCTCGCATGCGCGTACGCCGCGCGCCACAGCTCCACGCGCCGAGGCGTGCTCGCGTCGAGCGCGCCGTCCGCCACCGCCGTCGCGGCGAGAAAGTCCGCCGGATGGTCCTTCAGCCACGCCGCCGCGCCGTCGAACGTCGCCGGCGGCTGCGCGTTGCGCAGCAGATCGCCATTCAGCAGCACGATCGTCAGCCCGGCCGCGCACACCGCCGCGACGAGCGCGAGCATCCCCTGCCGGAAGAGGCGGCTCATGCGGTGGCGTCTCCGAGCACCCGCTCCCACGCCGCGAACGCATGGCGCGGCGCGAAACGGTGCAGATACAGCTCCCGTCCGCGCAGGCCCATCTGCCTGGCGGCCTCCCGGTCCCGCGCGAGCGTCTCGATCGCGCGCACCAGTCCCTCCACGTCACCCGGCTCGATCACCATCCCGCAACCATACGCCTCGATCAGCCTCGCCAGCTCGCCGTCGTGCGCGCCGATGAACAGCACCGGACGAGCGACGGCCAGGATCCCATAGAACTTGCTCGGCACGATCAGCCCTTCCAACTCCGGCTTGAGCGAGACCAAGTGCGCGCCGGCCGCCGACAGGCTCTCGCTCAGCTGGTCGAGCGCGACGTACGGGCGGAACTCCGCGTTCTCCGGCGCCGCGCTCTTCACCGCGTCGAGCTGCGCGCCGCCGCCGGTGAACACGAACCGCACCTCCGGGACGCGCTTCATCGCCCCCAGGATCGTGTCGAACTCGTGAGCGCGCCCGAGGTTGCCCGAATAGCCGACTGTAAAAGGGCCGTCCGGCTTCTCCACAGGCGCGAGCGCCGCGGCCCCCCAGTTATGGATCACCACCGCCTTCGGCACGCGCGCCGCCATCAAGTCGCCGAGGACGACGTTCGCCCTCGCGCGGCGCAGCGACCAGTCGCGCACCCGTTTCACCAGCGGCATACGGATCCGCAGCGCCTCCGCCACCTCGGGGAAGAGATCCTGCACCCAGTTCACCACGCGCTTCGACGCCAGCGCCGCGATCACCGACAGCAGCGGCGGATCGGTCATGGCGATGACGATCGCGTCGCGCTCCCACCGGATCGCGAAATACGCGCTCGCGTAGAACGTCAGGTAGTCCATCGCCCGGCCGAGGAGGCCCGCGCGGCCGAAGCGCGTCGACCAGATCCGCACGATGTGCACGCCATTCGCAATCTCGCGCCGCGGGAGCCGCGCGCGCGGGTCGTCATACCGCTGCCGGCTGGTGATGGCCACGACCTCGTGCCCGCTGCGACGCCAGGTGGAACGCGAGGTCCGACGCCATCTGACTTGTTGCAGAATGGTCGGGATGGAAGTAGCGATTCACGAAGGCGACGCGACGCAAGCATGATCATTCTAGGATTGAACGCCCACCACGCCGACGCCTCCGCATGCATCGTCGTCGACGGAAAGCTCGTCGCCGCCGCCGAGGAAGAGCGTTTCCGCCGCGTCAAACACTGGGCCGGGTTCCCCAGCGCGGCCGTCAAGTACTGCCTCGACGCGGCCGGCGTCTCGCTGAACGAGGTCGACCACATCGCCGTCAACCGCGACCCGAATGCGCGCCTGCTGCAGCGGATGAAGTTCATCCTCGCCAGGCGCCCCTCGGTCGCCGCCATCCGCCGGCGGCTCGAGAACCGCTCGAAGATCAAGGACCTGCGCACCGAGATCGTGGAGACCTTCAAGCTCGATCACCTTGATCCGAAGCTGCACAACGTCGAGCACCACCGCGCGCACCTGGCGTCGGCGTTCTTCGTGGCGCCGTTCGAGGAGGCGGCCGTGCTGTCCATCGACGGCTTCGGCGACTTCGTCAGCTCGATGTGGGGCGTGGCGCGCGGCAATCACATCGAAGTCCTCGGCGAAGTCGGCTTCCCGCACTCGCTCGGCATCTTCTACACGGCCATGACCCAGTACCTCGGCTTCCCGAACTACGGCGACGAGTACAAGGTGATGGGCCTCGCGCCGTACGGCAGGCCGCTGTTCCTGGACGCGATGCGGGACATCGTGCTTGTGAAGGACGGCCGCTTCGCGCTGAACCTCGACTACTTCACGCACCACACCGTCGGCCTGGACATGGTCTGGCAGGGCGGCTCGCCGGTGATCGGCCCCGTGTTCTCCGAGAAGCTCGTCGAGAAGCTCGGGCCCGTGCGCGCGGCGAGTGATCCGATGGAGCAGCGGCACATGGACCTCGCCGCGTCCATGCAGGCGATGTTCGAGGAGGCGTACTTCGCGCTGGCGAACTCGCTGTACGAGAAGACGAAAGTCCCGAACTTCTGCCTCGCCGGCGGCTGCGGCTACAACAGCGTCGCCAACGGGCTCGTGTTCGACCGCTCGCCGTACCGCGAGCAGTACATCCAGGCCGCGGCCGGCGACGCCGGCGGCGCGATCGGCGCGGCGTACTGGGTGTGGAACGAGGAGCTGGGCAGACCGCGCTCGTTCGTCATGGACCACGCCTACTGGGGCCCGGAGTACGACGACGCCGCGGTCGACAAGGCCGTCGAGGCGCGCCGCGCGGACCTCGACGCGGCGCATTGCGTCCTGCGCCGCGTGCAGGACGAGCGGGAGCTCTGCCGCCTGACCGCGGAGCAGATCGCGAAAGGCAACGTCGTCGGCTGGTTCCAGGGGCGCATGGAGTGGGGCCCGCGCGCGCTCGGCAACCGCTCCATCGTCTGCGATCCGCGCCGCGCCGACATGAAGGACATCCTCAACCAGAAGATCAAGCGCCGCGAGTCGTTCCGTCCCTTCGCGCCGTCCGTGATCCGCGAAGCGGTAGGGGAGTGGTTCGAGACCGACTACGACGTCCCGTTCATGCTGCAGGTCTACCAGATCCGCGAAGAGAAGCGTCCGCTGATCCCCGCGGTCACGCACGTCGACGGCTCCGGCCGGCTGCAGACCGTCACCGAGGCGCAGAACGCGCGCTACTACCACCTCATCGAAGCCTTCCGCGATCTCACCGGCGTCCCGCTGGTCCTCAACACGTCGTTCAACGAGAACGAGCCGGTCGTGAATACGCCGGCCGAGGCGCTGGACTGCTTCCTCAGGACGAAGATGGACCTGCTGGTGATGGGCGACCTGATGATCCAGAGATAGCTATGGAGTGCGGCGACGGTGAGTCGCCGCTTTTCAATCTTTGCGCGCTGGCCGTTCGAAGATAGGAAAGCGGCGACTCGCCGTCGCCGCACTCCATAGCTGCGTCGCTCCAGTGCGAGGCCTCGAGGGGCCGGCCGAAGTGAAACCCCTGCACCAGGTCGATGCCGTGCGCCGCCGCCGCGCGCGCGGTCGACGCGGTCTCGATGCCTTCGAGGATCGTGCGGCAGCCGAAGTCGTGCGCCAGGGCCACGATGTGCCGCACCACGCGCGTCCGCATCGGGTCCTCGTCGAACGCCGTGCCGAAGGTGTGGCTGATCTTGACGAATGCCGGGCGGATGCGGTCGATCAGCGAGAGGTGCGAGTACGCCGAGCCGTGGTCGTCCAGCGCGAACCGCACTCCCTCGGCGGCCAACCGGTCGAACGCGCCCAGCGCCGCGGCGTCGTCGACGAAGCCGCTGCGCTCGGTGATCTCCAGCACGATCCGCGAGAGCGGGAACCGGTTCTCCGACGCCGCCGTCCGCAGGACGCCCACGACGTCGCCGCCGTCGAAGGTGGACGGGTCCACGTTGATGAACAGCGCCGCTTCCTGCGGGAGCGTCCGGCCGCGCATCAGTGCAGACCGCAGTGCGGCGATGTTCAGCTCCGCGAGCTGCTGCCGCCTGGCCGCGTAGTCGAACAGCTCCGTGACTCCGCCCGCGGCCCACGATCCTCGAATGCGCGAGAGCGCCTCGAACCCGAAGATCTTCTGGTCCAGCGTGACGATCGGCTGGAACACGGTGGTGAGAATCCCTTTGTGCAGTACGTCGTCCAGCGCCGCGACGCGGACCACTTCGAAGCTGCCTTCCGCTCCCTCGTCCAGGAGGAGCGCATCCTCGAGCTCCTGCAGCCCGAATGGCTTTCCCAGCACCGCCGCGGCGCCGAAGCCCATGGCCACGCCGGACAGCGACTCGTTGACCAGGCCCGTCATCAGCACGATGCGGCATGCCGGCCGCTGCGCGTGGGTACGCGTCAGGAACTGCAGCCCCTCGAAACTGAACGGTCCGGAGAACTGCACGTCGCTGAGCACGTGCGTCACCGGATGCCGCGCCAGTACGAGCTCGGCCGACTCGACATCCGCGCAGAGGATGACCGTGCGTCCTTCGTGGTCGAGCAGCATCGCCAGCACGTCGTTGATGCCCGGGTCATCGTCGATGACCAGGATGGTCTGGCGCCCGCTCATTGCCTGACCTCGACCGCAGGCGCGATCTCCGCCAGAGCCACGATCGCGTTGCCGATCTCCGTCTCGACGTCCACGAGCTGGTCATACCGCGGGATACTGCGTTTGTCGTTCAGCGCCTCCTCGGCCGCACGGCAGGCCGTGGCCACACCGGTCGCGCCGATGTTCAGGCTCGCGCCGGTGATCGCGTGGAGGTAGCGGCGGAACGCGATCCGGTCGGCGGCGGCCAGAGCCCCGCGCATCAGCGCGAGCTGCTTCTCCGCGTGCAGGGCATACGTATCGAAGAGCTCCGCCAGAAACGCGTCGTCGCCGATGGCCCGGAGCTCGGTGAGGATCGTGTCGTCCAGGACGGTCACGATGCCACCGCCTCCTGCCGCACGGGCAGCAGCTCCGCGATGACGTTGCGCAGCGTCTCCGCGGAGACCGGCTTCTCCAGGAACCGGTCCGCGTGATAGTCGCGGAGGGCCTCGAGCCGGTAGCGCGTTCCTTTGTAGAGCGCGGTCATGATCACGACCTTGATGTGCCTGGTTCCCCGATCCGCTTTCAGCGTCCGCGCGATGTCGCGGCCGTCGAGCTTCGGCAGCAGCGCGTCGGTGAGGACCAGGTCCGGCAGGGCGCTCTGCGCGAGCTGCAGGCCGGCGCGTCCGTCATGGGCGTGCAGGAGCGTTCCGGAGAAACCGGACGCCGCCAGCACGCGGGTCACCACGGCGTGGACGATCGGGTCGTCGTCGACGAGCAGGATCGCCGGCCGCACGGGCACAGACTCCGCGGCCGTCGCCAGCTCCCGTGTGTTGCGATGGTCGCGGCGGCGGGCGACGAGCTCCGGCGTCGCGGCGCGCCAGAAGTCCTGCCGCACCGCGGCCGGCGCGTCGCAGAAGCACTTGCCGCACCGCGCGCAGACCAGGGTGTGATCGCCGCCGGTGCAGAGGCACCATTCGATGCTCCCGTCGTTGTTGACTTCGGCGCAGTGATAGCAGCGGTAGCCTTTCGGGCCCACCGGTTCGAACGTATTTTTCATCAGTTGTCCTTTGGGTCTTCGATTGCGGGATGCGGCAGCCAGCGCTGCAGCATCTCCGCGAGCTCGTTCTCGCGAACGGGTTTGGGGAGAAAGTCGTCCATTCCGGCGTTCAGGCAGGCCTGGCGGTCGGACTCGCCTGCGCTCGCGGTCAGCGCGATGACCGGCACGTGCGTCCCGCGCATTTCATCCAGCCGTCGGATGTGCGCGGTCGTCTCGTACCCGTCCATTTCCGGCATCTGGCAGTCCATCAGCACGAGGTCGTACGTGATCCGGCTCATGGCCTCCAGCACCTCGATGCCGTCGCCCACCGTCTCCGCCGCGTATCCGAGGCGCTGCAACTGGCGGAGGGCCACCTTCTGGTTGACGACGTTGTCGTCCGCCACCAGCACCCGAGGCGCCCTGCCGTGACGCACCGGAGTCTCCGTCAGAGCAGGCGCCGCCGGCGGGCGATCCTCCATGCTCCGGCCGAACACCGCGGAGAAGAGGAACGCCGGCTTGATCGGCTTCCGCAGGCAGGTCCCCACGCCCAGCTCCGCGAGCGTGGCCGTATCGAGCGGCTGATGGCTGGCCGTCATCAGCACGAAGCGCGGCGACCCGAAGTCCTTCCGGTTCGCGACGCCGAGGCGGACCAGCGTGGTGCCGTCGATGCCGGGGAGGTGCTGGTCCGCGATCACCAGGTCGTACGGCGCGCGTTCCACCGCCCGCGTGCGCATCATCGCCAGCGCGCTCACCCCGTCGTCCGACGTGTCGTAGTTCACGTTCCACGCGGCCAGCTGCATCGCGATCGTGTGCCGGCTGGTGACGCTGTCCTCCACCACCAGCACGTGCGGCGCGTCCCCCGTCCCCGGCATCTCCGCCTCGGCCGACTCCTGCCGCTGGCAGCCGAAGCGCCCCGTGAACCAGAACGTCGAGCCGCAGCCCTGTTCGCTTTCCACCCCGATCTCCCCGCCCATCATCTGAACGAGCTCTTTGGAGATGGCCAGGCCCAGGCCCGTCCCGCCGAAGCGGCGCGTCGTCGAGGCGTCGCCCTGCGTGAATGGGTGGAACAGCGACTCCCGCGCAGGCGCGGAGAGGCCGATGCCCGTGTCCGTGACCCGGAACTGCAGCAGCACCGAGTCCTCCGACCGCTCCAGCTGGTCGACTTGCAGCAGCACGCCGCCGTCCTGCGTGAACTTCAGGGCGTTGCTCATCAGGTTCAGCAGCACCTGGCGCAGCCGGCCCGGATCGCCGCGCAGCACCTGCGGGATGTCCGAGTCCAGCACGTACCCGATCTCCAGCGACTTCCGCTGCGCCGAGTCCACGAGCAGGTCCGCCGTCGACTCGCACAGCGTGCGCACGTCGAAGTCCAGCGTCTCGAAATCCAGCTTCCCCGCCTCGATCTTCGAGAAGTCGAGGATGTCGTTGAGGATGGTCAACAGCGCCTCCGCGCTGCTTCGCGCCGTCTGCGCCAGGTCTCGTTGATCCGCGTTCAGCGGGCTGTCCAGCAGCAGCCCCAGGAGCCCGATCACGCCGTTCATCGGCGTCCGGATCTCATGGCTCATGTTCGCCAGGAAGGCCGACTTCTGGCGCGCCGAGACCACCGCCTCGTCCCGCGCCCGCGCCAGCTCGTGCTCCAGCTCCAGGCGCTCCGTGAGGTCCACCGCGATCCCGCCCACGTACCGCGAGCCGTCCTCCGTCGTGACCGGGAACCGGCACGTCAGGAACTGCCGGACCTCCCCCTCGAGCGTCCGGTGCGATTCGACCGCCTGCACCGGCGCGCCGCGCCGCAGCACCTCGTCATCCGCCGCCCGCACCGCCGCGGCCCGCTCCGAGGACAGGACCAGCCGCGACATCGCCTCATTCGTGTACACGTACCGCCCGTATTCGGTCTTGAGGAACGTGCCCACCGGACAGTCGTTCAGCAGAGCCTGCAGCCGGTCGTCCGAGGTGCTGATGCCGAGCACCCCGTACCCGCCGCCCGGCGGATCGTCAACAAGGGAAGAAGGCCATGACGTCATGGGCCGTCCCTTACGCGTGCGGCGTGCCGGTTGGAGGAATCCGCGAAGTGACTTGTTTACAGGGACTTGCGAAAAACGACGTGGATTCGACCCCGGTCGATTCCCAGACAGGCGTTTGATTTTTAGACGTTTTGCGCAAAAGCGAATTCGTGAGTACTCGCGAAAAGTTGGTCAGTACTGACGAAGTTTTCGTCAGGAGTCGCGAAAAGTTGGTCAGTACTGACGAAGTTTTCGTCAGGAGTCGCGAAAAATTGGCCGGTACTGACGAAGTTTTCGTCAGTACTCGCGAAAAACTGGCCGGTACTGACGAAGTTTTCGTCAGGAGTCGCGAAAAGTTGGCAGGTACTGACGAAGTTTTCGTCAGGAGTCGCGAAAAACTGGTCGGTACTGACGAAGTTTTCGTCAGTTCTCGCATAGGTCTCGCAGCTTCGATTTCGCGCGGATGTACGACGGACCCACCGACCCCAGCGGGATAGCCAGCGCGGCGCTGGCTTCGTCGTAGGTGTACTCCTCGAGGCCGATCAGGGTGCACAGCTGGCGCGAGCGGTCGTCGAGGCGGGCCAGGGCTTGCTGGACGGTGATGACGCTCTCCGTGGCGGCGATGCGGCCGGGCTCCACCAGGTCACCCTCGCGGGCGCGCTCGCGGATGCGGCGGTCGATCTGCTGACGGCAGAGGTTGGCCAGCGTGCCGGAGAGCCAGGTCGCGGGGGTGCGGATGGCGGCGCGTTTCTCGAGGAAGAGCAGCCAGGTCTCCTGGACGAGATCCGCGGCGTCGCCGCGGTCGAAGCCGAAGCGGCCGCGGGAGATGGCGTGGAGGCGGTCGACGGTGGCGGTGTAGAGCTCTTCGTCGGTGGCGCAGGTCTCTCCGGCCGTCTCGACGGCGGCGAGCAGTTCGCGGAGGGCGGCGATGAGGACTTCTTCACCGACGGGCTTGTGCAGGACGGTGTGGACCCCTCGGTCGCGCAGGCGCTGCTCGGTGGCGGCGTCGGCGAAGCCGGTCATGGAGGCGACGCGGGAGCGGGGGCTGAGGCGCTGGACGGCGTCGAGGAGGCGGAGGCCGTCTTCTTCGGTGCGCAGGCGCAGGTCGGCGAGGATGACGGGGAAGAACTCTTCCGCGATGCGGGCTTCGGCGGTGGCGGCGTCCGAGATGCCCACGGAGGTGAGGCCGTTGAGCTCGAGCAAAGCTTCGATCCCCGAGACCACGGCGGGCTCGTCGTCGACAATCAGAATTTTCATGAAGGACCTCTCTCTGGGCGGGGAGAGATCAATGAGCGGGCCAGGCGTAAGTGTCTGATTTGTAAGGGCCGAGGCGAAAAGCGGGTGTGCGGATCCCGCGAAGGTGTCCGGTTTCCGGACGGCTGTCATGTGGACCGCCGGCGTCCTCGCCGGCTGATGTGGCGGCGTCCCGCGCCGCCACCCGGGTGGGCGGGGGGCTCCGTCCTCCCGAGTGCCCGGGCGGCGGGACGCACGCCCGAACAGCTGGCGGGACGCCGGCGGTCCGTCAGACCTTCAGTGCCCGACGACGACGGCTTCCACGCCGGCGCGGGTGAGCTTGCCGGCGATGAGGGTGGCGGCGGCGCGGGAGGCGAGGCTGCCGGTGCGGACGAAGGTCAGCGCGCCGTCGGGCTCGACGAGGACTTCGATGCCGGCGGCGCGCGCGCGTGCGGCTGCCGCGGCGGCGTTGGCCTGGACGCGGAAGGCGCCGATCTGGACGACGTACGCACCCTCGCGAACAGCCGGCGGGGCGCCGCAGTGGACGGTCAGCGCGGCGGGACCGCGCGGGACGTCGACGCGCTGCTCGCCTCCTCCGCACACCAGGGTCACTGCGCCGGGGGGGAGGGAGCGGATCATGTAGCGTCCTTCCTCGTCGGCGCGGACGCGGCGGGCGAGGGGGCGGAGCTCGATCTGCGCCCGCGGCGCGGCCCGCCCGCTGATGGTGCGCAGGGCGGGCAGCACCTGCTCGACGCGCAGGGCCTGCGCGCGGTCGAGCATCACGGTGCGCACCTCGGTGCCCGTGACCGCGTAGCCGGGCGGGATGGAGTCGGGGACGAGGGACAGCTCCCATTCGCCCGGCGGCGCGGCGATGGCGAGCTCGCCGTCGCTCTCGGAGGTGGCGGACAGCCGGCCGGCTCCGCGCTCGAGCAGGAGGCGCACGCCGGCGATGCCGTCTCCGGCGTCGTCGACGATGCGGGCCATGAGGCGCGCGGGGGTGAACGCGACGCCGAAGGCGACCCGGTCGCCGGTCTCCGCCTCGACGCGCGACGGCGTGGTGAAGTACGCCTCGGGACGCTGCGGCACGCGCACGACGACGCGGTGCGGTCCGCGCGCGACGCCGGCGAAGGTGAACGTCCCGTCCGTGCGCGTCTTCTGGATGCGCGCGCCGTCAAGCTCTACGTCAGCGACGATACCGGCCGCGATGCCCGTCCCATCAGGGCGCCCGTCGAGGTCTTCGTCCGCGAAGACCACGCCGCTGATCGTGCCGGTGCCGCCGAGGAAGGAGCCGTCGAAGCGCTGGCGGAGGCCGGCTTCGAGGAACGGTTGCACGCGCGCGTCGCCGCCGGCAAGCTCGGTGCGCCAGTACGTCCACGACGCGAAGACGTCCGTCGCGGACGTGAGGGCGCGGGAGTAGGAGAGCGAGGCGATGGTGGTCGTGGTCCGCGCGGAGACGCCTTCGGTGACGTTGCGCAGCAGGCGCGCGCGGAGCTGCTGGCGCGAGCGCGCGTCGCCGAGCCACGCGATCTCCAGCCCGAGCTGCGTCCGCGACGGGGCCAGTTCCAGGGTCACACCTTCGATGAAGCCGAGTTCCGCGAGCACGGCGTGCTCGCGCAGTGCGCGGGCGATATCGGCAGGGGACGTGGCGACGATGCCGAGCTCCGCCAGCGCGAGGGCGAGGTCGGGACGCTCGGAGAAGATCACGTCCAGCGTCGGCGCGTTCCGCTGGTGATCGCCGTACGCGCTCGCGTAGAACCGCCCGCGGCTCACGCGACCGGAGAGGCGCAGCCCGTGTCCGCCTTCGTTCGTCTCCGAGCGCATGTGGCGGTAGAGCGCGCCGAAGCCGCCGCGCGCGAAGTCGAAGCGCACGCCCGCGGGGATGGAGATCGTGCGCGCATTGCCGAACTGCGCCCACGTCGCGCCCCCGAGTAGCGCGACGTGCGACGTGATTCGGTGATCGACGTCCGTGCCCGCGCTGATCACGCGGAGGCCGGAGGTGTCGGTGGCGGACGACGACGCCGACCAGGTCGAGCCGCGGCCGTAGTCGTGCGTCCACGAGGCGTCGCCGAAGAAGCCGCGCGGTGTCGCGCTGCCGGCGACGGCGAAGCCGTCCGGCCGGTAGCGCACGTTGGCCAGCACGCGGTCGTCGTCGCTGTCGTACGCGAGCTCCGCCGCTGCGCCGAGGCCGTCACTGAAGCCGACCTCGCCGCGTACGAAGAGCCGGTCCGCGTCCCTGTAGTCATAGAGCAACGACGCCACCGTGCCTTCGCCGCGCACGGCGAACAGGGACGGGGTGATCGTGGACCGCGCGCCCGCGCGGAAGGCGTAGCCGCCGCCGGCGACGAACTGCCGCTCGACGGGGACGAGAAACGAGCGGTACGTCGCGTACGCGGTCGCGCCCGCGTGCAGGCGCCAGTGCTCGTCGACGTAGTGGATGCCGCGCAGCGGCGTCGACGCGAGTGTCAGCGGCGAGTGGTCGACGTCGCGGTCGAGCAGCGTCAGCTCGCGGTTGCGGCGGAAGAGACGCACCGAGGCCGTGGCGACGCTAGTCTGCGCGCGTCCGGCCTGGCGGTCGCCGCCTGCCTGGTGAATCGTGCGGACCTCGACTTCCGTCCTCTGCTTCGGATTCTCGCGCCGGAGCGTGACGCTGTTCTGGATCTCGCGCACCGCGCTGGAGTACCGCACCTCCGCCGTCCCGCCGCTCGTGCGCGGTCTGGCGGCGGGCGCGCCGGAGCCTGCGCGCGCGGCGACGGTCACGTCGTATGTGTGCTGTCCGGTCACGCTGATCACGACCACCTTCGTCGCGCCCGGCGCGCGCGCGGAGAGCACGACGCCGTCGTGTTGCGCCGAGGCGTCGACGACTGCGGGGTCGATCGCCCAGGCCGCGGTCACGCCGAGCATGCGCACCGTCTGCGTCTCGTTGACGAACATCGCGAACGACGGCTGTCCGGCGGCGCGTGCGACGAGCAGAAACAGCAGGCACGCGAGGGCCGCAACCCTCATCGAATCTCCACCTCGGCCGAATGACTGGCCGTGCGGCCTTCATATTCGTAGGTGACGAAGACGCGGTAGCGGCCCGGATCGAGCTCGCCGGCGTATTCGGCGCCGAGGGTGGCGGACTCGCCGGGGATGAGGCGGTGCGGCGTGAGCATCGCTTTGCCGACCAGCGCTCCTTTCGCGTCGAGCACCGCCATCACGCCCTTCGCCACGAGCGGCTCGCGGCCCGCGTTCGTGCAGGACTGCGTGAAGCCGAGATTCGTCGCGGCGGTCTGCGGCCGCAACGCGACCGGCGCGGCATCGAGTTGCACGTCGTCGGAGACGGCGAAGGTCAGCAGCGTGCCGAGGGACGCGGAGATCGGGACGTTGCCGCTCATGACCTTGTTCGTGCCGCGGAACATCGCCACCACCGCGCGCTGCTGTGTCGCGGCGGGAAGCGTCACCGTCATCTGCACGGCGACGGTGGTGCCGGGGGGGACGTCGACGTGCTTCCGCGAGAAGACGGCGGTGGCCGCGATGCTCCCGGGCACGACGCCGGCGTCGACGAAGGTGCGTTTGCCGTCGCGCACGACAACGTCCTGGGCCACGAGGTCGAACGAGAAGGCCCGCGACGTGCCGTTCACGAAGGTGAGGGTCTGGGATGCGCTCTGGCCGAAGTCGCCGCGCAGCATGACCACCGCGGGGCTGAGCGAGAGAGCGCCGTCCTCGGCCGCGGTTGCGAAGAGGGCGGTCAAGAGGAGGAAGAGGAGCGAAGTGCGCATCATCGTGTTCATTGCGTGGTGATCTCCCAGCCGATGGACGTGAGCAGCGGACCGTCGGCGGCGTGGACCGGGACTTCGATCTCGATGCGGTGCGGGACGGTCATGCCGATCGGGGCGTTGCGCTGGATGACGCGGGGCGCGGCGGTGAGCACGACGCCGTCGACGCGCACGGTGCAGCGGGCGTCGACGGTCTCGAGAAACGCGCTCAGGGTCGCGGTGCCGCGCGGCTCGGCTGCGGGCTGTCCGATGCGCAACCGCACCGTGCGGGTGGTGACCGTCGTCTTCTTCGCTCCTCCCCGCCACTGGATCGTTCCCGCGTCCATCACGCCGTCCGGGGCGCTGACGAACGTGAGCTCCAGGCCGGTGGACGGGGGAGAGACCGCCAGCACGCGCGGGCGGTCTCCTCCGAAGCCAAGGAGCAAGACTGCTCCGACGGCGCAACAGGTACGCAGGCTCATCGACGTCAGTTGGACGTGGCGGTGAAGTTGATCGCGTTGTCGATGGCCGCGGCGGCGGCGCTATCGGCGACGACGATGTCCCACAAGTAGGAGCCGGTGGAGCCGTAGGTGCCGGTGGACGTCAGGGTGGTGGCGGAGGAGTCGTTGAGGGTGGAGCCGTTGAGCTTCCAGGCGATGCCGCTGGCCGGCGCGGAGCCGAGCTGCGCGGTGAGGGTGTAGTCGGTGCTGGTGAGGTTGGCTTTGTCGACCTTCACGCCGACGTTGGATGAGATCGTCCAGTTCGAGGCGCTGCGGGCGAGGGTGAAGCCGGCCGGTGCCGCGCTGAACTTGCTGATGCTGCCGAGGGCCGACGTCGCAGCGGCGGTACCGGTACCGCTCGTGGTGCCGCCCGCTGATTCAATGGTGAGGTTGATGGAGCTCGCCACCGTGCCGGTGACCGTGAGCGTGCCGGAGCTCGTCTCCGCGAACGCCGCGCCCGCTACCATCATGACCGCTGCTGCCAGAACAACCATTCTCTTCATTTGCATCTCCTTCGTGGAGGGAGTCCGCGGCAGCAGCGGAAAAATACAAGCGGGCAAAAAAAACGCCGCTCCCGGGGAGCGGCGTTCGTCGTGGCAGGGTGAAAGGTCAGGCGACCGAGCTCTCCCGGAGGGGATCGTTGAGGAGCTCGTCGCGCAACACGCGGAAAGCCCTCGCGTCCGCTTCGGCGGTCTCGGGATCCAGGAAGTACGCGACGTCTTTGCGGACACTCTCGCCGGTGGGATCCTCGCCGTTCCATTCCAGCACAGCCCACTTCACCTGCGGTTGGAAGATGTCGTGGTCCCAGGCGAACGCGGCGTGGTTGTTACTGTAGGCCTGAGCCGTGGCCAGTTCCCCGGCGTCTCCGCCGTTCTCTTCCAGTTTCGTCTTGTACGCGGCGAATGCCTTGGCGTCGCGCTCGGCGGTAGCGGGCTCGACGAAGTAGGCGACGTCATGGCGCGGCGGCAGGGCCTGCGGTCCGCCGAACTTGCGTCCGACGCTCGCGCACTGCACCACCAGCCACTGCATGAACGGGCGGCCGATTCTGTGATCCCACTCCAACGCTACGTACGGCATTCATTCCTCCTTCGGGCATAGGTCGGCCCTGCACGAATGGTAACAATGAATTTAGTGCGGCATTCCGCAGGCCCGGATAGCAATATATCATCCGCTGTGCCATAATGCGATTGGTCCAGAGGTCCAGAAGAATATGAACATCGTGCCGTCGCATCCTGCCTTGCAGCAGGACGATCGCCTGTCGCGTCTGCTCGACGCGCTGCCGGCGATTGCCTGGTCTGCTTCCGCCAATACGTTTCGTTTCAACTACATCAATCCCGCCGCGGAGAAGATCCTCGGGTATCCGGCGAGCCGGTGGCTGGAAGAGCCGAATTTCTGGAGCCAGCACCTCCACCCGGAGGACCGGCACGTCGTCAGGCTCTGCCATAACGAGACGCTGGCCTGCCGCAACCATGAGCTCGTGTACCGGATGATCGCCGCCGACGGCCGCGTCGTCTGGATCCGCGACTACATCAACGTCTACAGCGTCGAAGGCGAGCCGATCGAGCTGTTCGGCATCATGATCGACATCACCCGCGAGCGCGAAGCCGAGCTGGCGTGGAAGGAGAGCCGCGAGAATTTCCGCCGCATGGTCGCGCTCTCGCCGGACTGCATCGGCGTCCACGCCGACGGCCAGTACCTCTACGTCAATCAATCCTTCGTGGAGCTCCTGGGCGCGCTCAACGAGCCGCAGATCGTCGGCCGGTCGGTTCTGTCGATCCTCGATCCCGCCTATCACGAGTCCATGGAGGAGACGCTCGCGCGGCTCGCGGCCGGTGAGAACGTGCCGTACGTCCGCCAGAAGTTCCGCCGCGTGGACGGCTCGCTGGTGGACGTCGAAGTGGCGGCGCTGCCGCTCCGGTACGACAACCGCGACGCCATTCAGGTCATCGCGCGCGACATCACCGACCGCGTGCGCGCCGAGCAGGCGCTGGAGGCGTCGGAACGGCGCTACCGCGAGCTGGTGGAAGGGGTCAGCGAGATCCTGTACACGGTGGACGAGGAAGGCCGGATCGTGTCGCTGAGCCGGAGCTTCGAGCGCAGCACGGGGTATCACGCCGAGGAGTGGATCGGACGGCCGTTCTCAGAGCTGTTCCAGGGCCGCGCTTCCGGCGGTGACGCCGGAGAGATCGGCGAGTACGAGATGCTCGACCGGTCGGGCGCGGTTGTGACGCTGGAACTGTCGTCGCAGCCTCGCTACGTCGATGGAGTCGTGGCCGGAACGGTCGGGATCGCCCGCGACGTGACGGAGAGCCGCAACAACGCGCGCAAGCTCGAGGAAGCGAAGCGGATGAGCAGCCTCGGGCAGGTCGCGGCGTCGCTCGCGCACGAGTTCAACAACGTGCTCATGGGCATTCAGCCGTTCGTCGAGGTCATCGCGCGCAACCCGAGCGGGCCGCGCGTCTCCGAGTCCCTCAGTCACATCACGCGCTCCATCGGCCGCGGTAAACGCGCGTCGCAGGAGATCCTCCGCTTCGCGAATCCGAAGGAGCCGCAGCTCTCGGCGATCGACGTGCGCACCTGGCTGCCGACGTTCCTCGACGATCTCTCCGCCACTCTGCCGGCGTCGATCGCGCTGGACAGCTCGATGGATGCGGACGTTCATCTCGTCCGCGGTGATTGCCAGCATCTGGAGCAGGTGATCACGAATCTCGTGTTCAACGCGCGGGACGCGATCGGGGCGGACGGCACCATCGAGGTGAACGTCTCGCGTACGGGGCAGGGGCTGGTGCGGATCTCGGTGTGCGACGACGGTCCGGGTATCGCGCCGGGAATGGCCGACCGCATCTTCGAGCCGCTCTTCACGACGAAGCGCAACGGCACGGGCCTCGGCCTGGCCATCGCGCAGCGGCTCATGGAGCGGCAGGGCGGCTCGCTGACGGCGGAGAACCGGCGGACGGGCGGCTCGGCGTTCCACGTGTTCGTGCCGGTGGTGTACGAGGAGCCTCGGGCGGTGCAGCCGGCGGTCGTGCGAGCGAATCCCGCGGTCCGGCGCATCCTGCTCGTCGAGGACGACATCTCGGCCGGCACCGGCCTGGAAGCGCTGCTGCAGGCGGAAGGGTACGAGACGACGTGGGTGCAACTGGCGGGCGACGCGTGCGAAGCCGCGCGCCGCGTGCAGCCTCAGGTGGCGATCATCGATATGAACCTGCCGGATGGGAATGGGGCCGATCTCGTTCTGCTGCTGCGCGCCGGCCAGGAGAACCTGCCGGTCGTGCTGTCCACGGGCCACGTCGAGATCGGCCATTCGGATGAGGGGCCCGGCATCGTCTCGCTGATGAAGCCCTACGAGCTCGGCGTCCTCCTCGACGCGATCTCGAGGGTCACCGCGGCGGCATAGGAGTCTGTGGTTGGGGTCTGACCGGCTTTGCCCACAAACGCCCACCTGCACATAAAGTCGGCGGGCTGTGCTCGAATGCTACACTTCGAACGCGGGAGGCTGTTTCTTCGTGAACAGGCGGGAGTTCGAGCTGCTCCGGGACCTACCGGACAAGCGGATAGCGGCGGACGTACGCTTCGCTCCCGCTCAGGCAACCGACCCGAACCTGACGTTCTCCGGAATCGAGTTGGAGAACTCCGCCGGATGGGCCGTTCGCGTGAACGGAACCTACAAACCACAGATCCCATCCCTCACCTTCAACTTCACGATCCCGAATGTAGGACCGATCTGCCGCGTGGATATCAACGGGCCTATTCATAAGCCCGTCGGCCGAACGCACAAGCACAGCCTCCGTCACGACGACGACCCACGGAAGAACCTGCCCACTGCTGACGCGGTGCCGGAGTTCGACGGCCTTACCGCTCGCGAGGCATGGAACCTGATATGCGAAAGGGTGCATATCCGTCACGATGGCAACTTCTTTGATCCGGAGGGCGCAGAGTGACGACTTGTCTAGAGCTGGCTGAACTCGTCGCAGGATACTCACTCGTCGAAGCGTGCGATCAGACACGCGACGGGTTCCTCCGCATGTCCACGCCGTTCAAATACCCAGATGGATCGCAAATCGACCTATTCCTGGGCCGACCGGCGCGTGGCCAGGTGGGAACCGACCTGATCCTTTCTGACAAAGGGCAGACGACCGCGTATCTGCTGGACTTGAACGTTAAATTTTGGACCACGAAGAAGCGGAAGCAGGCGGTAGAAGACATCTGCGAGCGGCTCGACGTTCTACTCAATGGTGGCGAGCTGGTGATTCACCTGGCCGAACGCGAGTTGCCGCAAGTTTCAGGCATGATCGTGCGGTTAGCTCAAGCATGCATCCGTGTCGCCGATCTGGCGTTCACGCAACGGCTCCGCGCCGCGAATAGCTTCAAAGAAGACGTTGAGGAGTTCTTTGAGCTCACCGGGCTGATCTACCGCCCCCAGGTTGCGCTGGAGGGCCGGTTCGACGCGCCCGTCGAGATTGACTTCGAGGTGCGGGGGCAGTCGGTCGTATCGCTGGTACAAACCGTTGCGACCGGAAACGCTTTCGCCGCGCACGGGATCATCAACGAGGTCTTCCGCCGGTGGCACGCGCTCCCGGACGACATCAGGTCGCACGATCAATTCGTTACGATTTTCGACAGCGGGCAAGACTTCTACCGTACGGATGATCTCGCGGTGCTATCCGAGCAGTCCGTCGTTCTCGGCTACCCGGCGCAATCAGGCGCAATCGCCGAGGTTCTCGCCGCGTAGTCGGCGCCCACGTATCCGACCATGTCCAGCAAGGGCGAGGTACCAGTGCCGGGGATCGCGGCTAGAAGCTGGCACTTGTGTGCAAAGCCGGTCTGACCCCCACCACACTGAACGACGCGTCGCAGCAGCAGAACCAGCAGGTGGGGCAGATGGGCGAGGAGGTGAAGCCTTCGCACTCACACCACTCGACGTAGGCGTCGTGGTATTCGGCGTTGCAGAAGGTACAGGTGATCAGGGGATGGGTGTTGGTGTTCATGCGGTCATCTCCATGGCCACGCGGCCGGTAACGAGGTTCTGGGCTTCGAGGTAGAAGCGAATGTCGTGCACGGTCAGTGAGTAGAGGACGCGATCGCCGCCGCGCCCGGTCGCGCTGAGCACGCCGGAGCCGTCGTCGCGGATGAAGAGCACGTCGCCGATGTATTCGGCGGGCAGCTCGGCGAGCAGATCGAGGAACTCGTCGGCTGTGCCGGCGCGGTCGACGATCACGCGGCCGATGTCGAAGCCCATCTCCGTCCCGGCGCTGAGCGCGAAACGGAGGGAGGCGGCTGATTGCGTGAAGGCGACCGACGTGCCGTGCTCGCGGTCGCGGGCGCGGTAGTTCCAGTCCATGTCGGGCTTGTGGGTGTGGCGGGCCACGAGGGTGAGACGTCCTTCCGGCATGGCGTTAGCCTACCTTCGACAGTCCGGCGAGGATGCCGGCAACGAAGGCGGGGACGTTGAGAATCATCAACACCCGCCAGCTGGTACGCCCGGCGCGGAGATCCTGGACGGTGCGGTTTACGAGCTCACTCATTTTCGATTCCTCCTTGGACCGGCGAGGCCGGCAATGTGATCCATCGGAAGCTGAAGCCGTCGAGCTGGCTGACGCCGTCCTCGAGGGGGAGCTTCCTTCCGTCTACGCTGTAGTGCTTGACGCGCGGGAGGGAGATGACTTCGATGAAGCCTTCGCGCGGGATGGTGAAGTTCTCGCCTGCGTAGCCGAACTGCTGGCCCGGCCGTCCGGCGATGTGGTAGCCGACGACCTTGATTCCGCAGGTAACCTCGGGCGCCTTCGGCTTTTCGTAATGCTTGAAGAGCGCGGCGAGGTCGACCGAAATACTGACTCCCAGGGTGAGGACAACAGCTGCCAACATAGTGGTTTCTCCCGATTTGGACTCGCGTCTCCCTAGTCCAAAGACGGGACCACTGTTCGAAATTGAGTTAAGTGCTGGAAGTAAATAGCTTTAGCTGTACGGCTCCAAACAATCGTGTGTCCGGAATCCGAACACGTGTACGATTCGTAACGAAATGACAACGCTTCGTGACCGCATTCTGATCGTTGACGACGACCCGATGATCGTTTCCGGGCTCACGGCGCTGCTGGAGGACGAGTGGGAAGTCCGCTCGGCGGGCACGGGCCGGACGGCCATCACGACGTTCGCGGAGTTCTCCCCGGACGTCGTCCTGCTGGACGTCCAGCTCCCGGACACCACCGGCATCGAGCTGCTGCACCAGCTGAAGATGTACTCCGAGGCGGCGGCGGTGATCATGATGTCCGGGCAGGGGACGCACGACGTGGTGATCGAGTCGATGAAGCTCGGCGCGGAGACGTTCCTGCAGAAGCCGTTCGACTACGGGATGCTGGCGGCGACGCTGGAGCAGGTGCGCCGGATGCTGACGACGCGCCGCGAGGTGGTGGCGCTGCGGCGCGCGGAAGGGAGCGTGGAGCGCCTCCCAGGGATCTCTCCCGCGATCACGTACCTGAACGAGATCCTCGGGCGCATCGCGAATGCGCCGTCGCCGGTGCTGATGGAAGGGGAGTCGGGCACGGGCAAGGGCGTGCTGGCGCGCCTGATCCACCACCGCTCGTCGCGTGCGCGCGCGCCGTTCGTCGATCTGAACTGCGCGGGGCTGTCGAAGGAGCTGCTGGAGTCGGAGCTGTTCGGGCACGAGCGCGGGGCGTTCACGAACGCGACGAATACGAAGCCGGGACTGTTCGAGATCGCGGGGGAAGGAACGCTGTTCCTGGACGAGATCGGGGAGATGGAGCCGACGGTGCAGGCGCGGCTGCTGAAGGCGCTGGAGGAGAAGCGCTTCCGCCGCGTGGGCGGCATCCGCGATCTGCGCGCAGACTTCCGCCTCCTGGCGGCGACGAACCGCGACCTGGTGGCGGAAGTGGCGGCGGGGCGTTTCCGCGCGGATCTGTATTACCGGCTGAACGTCGTCCGCCTGCGCATGCCGCCGCTGCGCGAGCGGATGGAGGACCTGCCGATCCTCGTGCAGGAGATCGTCCGGCCCCTCGCGAAGGACATGGGCCGGCCGCTGCCCAAGGTGAGCCCGACGGCGATCAAGAAGCTGGGCGGATATCCGTGGCCGGGTAACGTGCGCGAGCTGCGGAATGTGCTGGAACGGGCGATGATCACGATGCGGAGCGATGAGGTCCGCAGCGAGGATCTGGTGATCGAAAACCCCGGCTCCACGTCCCTCGGCGCGCCATCGGGGAACGGGGAGCCGACGACGGAATGGGAGATCCGCCCGCTGGAGGAGGTCCTCGAGGCGTACGTGGCGGCGGCGGTGAAGGCGACGGAGGGGAATGTGCGCAAGGCAGCGCGGCTGCTGCAGATCAGCCCGTCGACGCTGTATGGGAAGTTGAAGACGAAGTAGGCGCCCGTCACAGTCCCCTCTCCCCGCGCGGGCGGTGGGTGGGTGGCGTGGGGAGAGGGTCAGGGTGAGGGGCCGTGCCTCGCGCCATGAACCGCCCCTCACCCTAGCCCTCTCCCCGCGCCACCCCACCCACCGCCGCGCGGGGAGAGGGGACTGTTTTGGGTCAGCGTCGCCGCCGGAGCAGCTCGCGCGAGAGGATCAGCTCCGCCACGAAGCGCTCCCACACGTAACGCCAGCCGGCGACGCCGTCCAGGACCAGTCCCTTCACGAACAGAGTGTGCAGGAGCACCGCGAACGGTGCGACGAAGATCAGTTTACGAATGCGTCCGGAGAGGGGGAGTCCGCGCGCATCGGCTTCGCGGATCTTCACTGCTTCCTGGCGCATGTAGACCCGCTGCCGTTCGACGAAACGCGCGAAGCTCTTGCGATCGTCGTGGATGATCTTCGTGTGCAGGGTGAGCAGGTCACCGTCGGCGAGCACGCGGTGCGCGTGACCGTCCTGCCAAGCTCTCGCATGGTCCTTGTGCAGGAGGATGATTCGTCCGGGATAGAGCGATGCCCGGAGAGGGTGTCCATGAACGGCGTACGTGAACTCGGCGCGGTATGCGCGGACGCCGGAGGGCGGGTCGAGCGTGCGCAGCTCGTCGACGAGCTCCTGCGGTACGAAATAATCGGCATCGAGAAGCAGGACCCACGGCGTACGCACCTGCGCGAGCCCGTGGTTGGTCTGGCCCGCCAGCGTGTCGATCTCGCGCTGCACGGTGCGCACGTTCGGGAATCCTCGGGCGATGTCGACAGTCGCGTCGGTGGAGAAGCTGTCGACCACGACGACATCATCCGCCCAGCGAAGTTGCGCAAGCGTCCGCTCGAGGTTTGCCTCCTCGTTCCGCGTCAGAATCACGGGTGTGATCTGATCGAGCAATAGGCCTCCTCCATCTGAGCCGCGACGCGCGGCCATGCAAAGCGCGATTCCACGAGCGCGCGTCCATTCCTCCCCATCCGTTCCTGTGCGGAAGCGTCTTCGAGCAGGTCCGGCACGCCGTCGAGACCGATCACGCCTGCACCTGCGCTCGCCACTTCCTCCGCCACGCCCACGCCGGATGAGAGCACGACCGGCGTTTCCATCGCCAGAGCCTCGAGTACGGCGTTGCCGAAGTTTTCCGAATCGGACATGAGCACGAACAGCGTCGCGCGGGCGAGCAGCTCATCCTTCGCGGTGCCGTAGACCGGACCTGCGAACTCGACGTCGACACCAAGCGAATCGGCGAGCTCACGGAGTCGTGGCGTGAGATTCTCCTCATCGTTTCCCGCCACGATCAGCCGTGCCTCCAGCCGGGGCAGTGCTTCGATGACACGCGTGAGTCCCTTCTTCCAGTTCACCCGGCCGAGGAAGAGGAGGGTGCGCTTGTCGCGCGGGACGTCCGGACGGGTCTGGATCTCCACGCCGTTCGGCACGACGAATGGAGACGGCAGCGGCAGGCCGACGCGTTTCGCGTCCTCCCACTCCAGCTGCGACGTGAAGTGAATCGCCGAGGCGTTTGCGAAGCCGCGCCGTTCCAGGAGCTGCAGCCACACCGTCTTCATCGCCCGGCTCTTCTGCCGGATCAGCTCCGGTACGAGCATCCCTCGGGGCGAGATCACGTACGGTACGCCGGCCGCGCGCGCCGCGCGTGCGGCGGCGACGCCGGGCCAGAGGTAGACCGCGTGGATGTGGACGACGTCGTAGTCCCGTACTTCACGCAAGGCGCGCCGCATCTCCGGCGACCAGTACAGCCGGGGAAACGGCGAGGGAAAATAGTGCACCTGCACGCCGTCGAGGTTGACCGCGCGATCCGTGGGGACGTCCGAAACAGCATCCCCGTCGACGTTGGTCGTGAAGACGTGGACCTCGTGCCCGCGAGCGACCAGCGCCCTGGCGAGTCCGTGAACGGCGACGATCGGTCCGCCGTAGCGCCGCGCCGGGAAGTAAGTCGGAACGACGTGGAGGATCTTCACGCGCGTTGCGGTGCGAGTGCGGTGGGTGCGGGCGCTTCGGCCGCGGGCAGACGCTCATCGAGCGCTGCGGTCGCGAACAGGCAACCGATAAAGAACGCGGTCATCAGTGTGAGCACGGGATCGGAGTACGCCTGCGCGGACGTGAGGAAGTTGGCGATGTTTGCGATCACGAGCGCGAAGAGTCCCACGCGCATCAACTGCGAGGTGCCGGGGATGTCGCCGATGGATGTGATCCGCACCATCATCCGGAGCATCGTCCACGCGAGGAGGGCGGCCGCGAGGAGTCCGGGCAGCCCGAGCTCCGCGGCGAGTTTCCCGAGGCCGCCTTCCTGCCAGCCGAAATCGGCGGCGCGGCCGCTCACGTGACGAACGCCCTGCGTGGCCGAGCCGAGGCCGGAGCCGAGGAACGAGCCCTCCTGAAGGGTGCTGAACATGCCGCCCTCGAGTCGCGAGAAGATCTCCGACGAAGTCGTGGCGGCGCCCTGGGTGTAGACCTGCGACTCCTCGCGCGAGCCGATCTCCTTCACCACGAAGCCGAGGGCCAGACCGAGCGTGGCGATCAGCGCGATCTGGGTGGTGGTCAGCCGGCGCGCGTAGCGCCAGAGGAACGCCAGCCCGAACACCGCCACCATGTAGATCGCCTTGCGGCGTCCGCTGATGATGCAGTTCAGAAAGCCCCAGCTCGCGACGAGCACCCAGGGCCACGCGCGCACGAAGACGCGCGCGCGCACCGCCAGGATCACTGCTACGGCGGTGAGCGTCGCCGCGTGCCACCCCATGATGTCGGGTGCGCGGTAGATGCCGGAGAGCACGCGGATCTGGATGCCGGGCAGGTGGCGGATGTAGCCGCCCGGCATGGCCACGACGCCGAGGACGGAGGACTGGACGTTGAAGTACTCGAGGGGCGTGCCGATCAGCGCAATGGACGTGAGGACGGCGTAGAAGACGAAGAACCGGGCGAGCTGGTCCTCGCGCTGGAGCCACGCGTAGCCGAGGAGCACGGCCGGGATGGGGAGCATGTAGATGAGCAGGCTCAGCGCCGGTACCTGCCAGGCGCTGAGGCCGAACGTCGCGAGCCCGTTCATCGCGGCGAACACGAGCATCACCACGAAGAGCGTGATGGTCGAGTACAGATTCGGGAAGCGCTTCGAGAAGTCGACGCGGTTGAGCTGCAGGGCGGCCAGGGCGACGAAGATGATCACCGCGTAAACGGCGACGATGCTCATCGTCAGCGCGGCCGGGGTACCCGGGGTCAGCTTGCGCACCGGGTCCTGCAGGACGCCGCAGATGACGGCCGCGATCCAGCCGTGCCGCCAGTTGGTGAAGGCGACGGCCATCGAGACGAGCAGGACCGCTCCGAAGAGCGCGAGGATCATCACGGTTTCCTCGCCGGAACAACGCGCAGGCGACGTCCCTTCCGGTGGAGCTTGCGGGCGAGGAGGAGTCCGCGGGTCTCGCCGATGAGCTTGGCGGGGATCAGCCACAGATGCGTGGCGAGATAGCGCGTGGCAACGTTCTGCACGATGCGCCGCGCGGCGTAGCTCCAGAAGCGCGGCATGTGCTGCAGCGCGAAGTAATAGTCGCCCGCGGAGTGGGCGGGGACGGGGGCGCTGCGGTGGTCGCCGTAGCTGCGGAGGCCGCCGGTGGAGAGCTGGAGGTGGCGGATGGAGGCCTTCGGCTCGAACCAGATCTTCCCGCCCGCGGCGGCGATGCGCATGGCGAAGTCGGTCTCGAAGCGGTAGGCGGCGCCGACGAAGTTCTCGTCGAAGCCGCCGATGGCGAGGGCGCGGTCGCGTTTGACGGAGAGGTTGCCGGCCATGACGTTCGTGATGAAGGCGCCGTGCGAGCTGTTGAATTTGAAGTTCAATGTAGGGCGTGGCTTCAGCCCGCCTCCCCCGGGGAGGGGCGGGCTGAAGCCACGCCCTACGTCTGGCTCTTCGCCGGGTTGGAGGACCTGGCCGGCGACAGCCCAGATCTCGTTGTTCTGATGCGCGCTCACGTGCGCCGCGACGATCCCCCCATCAGGGATCAGGTCATCGTCGAAGAACAACACCAGCTCCGTCGTGGCTGCAACGAGCGCGTCATTCATCGACTTCGGGATGGACGGCTCTTCCAGCCGCATCCACCGGATCGCGCCTGCGGCGTGCCATGCGTGCAGGCGCTGTTCGACGTCTAAGGGGTGCTGCTTCGTCTGATCGGCGATGAGGATCGCGTCCGCGCGGGGAGTGAGCGTCAGCAGGCGCTCGATCGTCTCGACGAGGATCGCGCCGCGGTTGTACGTGGGGATGGCGATGGTAATCGTCATCGGCGAGGCCCCTTGTCATCCCGAGCGTCGAGCGAGGGACCTGGGCGGGTGGGGCTCGCGGCACGTGCTTCGAGCCCCACCCGCCCAGGTCCCTCGCTCGACGCTCGGGATGACATCAGCGCTTCCTTCACACCGTCCACGCCGCGCGCGTAGTCCCACGTGGCGATGATCTCGCGGGAGCGACGTCCCATGCGCCCGCGCAGGTCGTCGTCCATCAGCGCGTCGAGAGCGCGTGCGAGCGCGTCCGCATCGCCCGCGGGATAGACGAACGCGTTGTCGTGCTCCTGCACGATGTCGCCGAGGGAGCCGCAGCGGTCGGTGACGACCACCGGCAGGCCGCAGGCCATGGCCTCATTGATCACCGCGCCTCGCGGCTCGTACGTGGACGGCAGCACGAACACGTCGCACATCGCGTAATGCTTAGGCAGGTCGGCCTGATTGACGAAGCCGGCGAACTTCACGTTCAGAGCATGCTCGCGTGCGAACGCCTCCAACTGCTCGCGCAACTCGCCGTGTCCGAGGAAGACCACGGCCGCGTGGTCGCGGTGCTGCATCCGCGCCATCGCGCGCAGCAGCGTCATCGGATCCTTCCGCGGAACCAGCTTCGCCGAAAAGACGAACACGACTTGCTCCGGCGCGATGCCGAATCGCGCGCGCATCGCCTCCCGCTCGCCTGGCTCGAACCGGCTCGCGCTCGCGAACCGTTCGTTGTCGATCGCCCACGGCAACAGAAAGAACCTCCGGGGATCGCCGCCGTAATGGCGGTAGTAATCCGCGTTCAGCTTCCCCGAGACCATGAACCCGCTCGCGAGCGCGAATACCCCGCGGATGAACGCCGCCCGCAGGCGTGCGCGCCAAGTGTCCACTGGCGGCGGGAAACTGCTGTCTCCGTAGAGGAAAAACGGCGTGCCGGTCACACGGCACGCGATGATCCCGAGCAGCGAGGTGATCGTGCCCCATCCGAGGAAGAGCAACACGGCGTCGAAGTTCCCGCGTGTGATCGCCGCCATCACACCGGGATTGATCAGTCGCGTGTAGCCCTCGCCGCGTCCGAAGTTGCTCAGGAAGGCGTGCCGATATCCCTGCAGCAGCTCGATGTCCCACTTCAGCGACGTCTGCATGTCCGCGTCGCGGTACACCTCGGCGCCTGCGCGCGAGCAGTAAAACACCGTCAGCTCGATCTCCGGATCAGCCGCGAGCAGGCGGAAGAAGGGGTCCTGGTACTGGATCACGTGCGAGGCGACGACAGCGAGGTGGCAGCGAGTCATGTTCCACGAAGTTCAGATGTCTTTCACGCACAGGATCTGCAGTGCATGCCCCGGCCGCGCTTCCAGAACCCGCTCCGTCAATAGCGAGAGTCTCTCCGTCAGGAACCGCGGCCAGCGCGGTAGCGCGTAAGGTCCCCGCAGCGGACGCCATCCGCCCACGCCGATCACGCGGTAGCCGCGCGCGCGCATCTCGTCCGGGGTCCAACCGGACACGTGGATTTGGTGCGGGTTGTCCGGCGTGGCGGGCTGCGGCAGGAAGCCGTTCGGGGTGAAGATCACCACGCGGCGGCGGGCGATGGACTCCATTGCGTCGAGGAGGCGGCGGCCGTCTTCCTTCGTCAGATGCTCGATGACGTCGAGGGCGATGACGCAGTCGAACGAACGCGGTGCGAACTCCTTCCCGATCTCGAGAATGTTCGTGCACCGGTAGTCGCTATGAATGGAGGCGGCTCGGCTCTTGTCGATCGACGGTTGGTGGGAGTCGACGCCGACGGCGTACGTCACCTCGCGGGCAAACTTGTGCACGGGTGAGTTTTCGCCGCAGCCGACGTCGAGCAGAGTCTCGCAATGCCCCACGATCTCGGGACGCAGCAGCCGGTGATACTGCGTGAATGAGACGCCGAAGATCCGCGCATCCAGATTCCGGAGTTTGGCGCCGAGTTTCGTCAGGACTATCATCGGGACCCCATCTTATCTGGACGCGCTGCGCAGCCGCGATTCATAGAACGCGGCAGTCTCTCGCGCGACGCGTTCCCAGGTGTACTCGCGCGCCGTTCGCGCAGCCGCGGTGCTGATGCGGACGGCTTGCTGGAGATCCACGGCCTGCACCGCGCCGGCGAGCGCCTCTGCATTGCCGGGAGGGACGAGGAAGCCGTTTTCGCCGTTTCGGATGAGGTCGCGCATGCCTCCGACGTCCGTGGCGATCACCACAAGTCCTCGACACATCGCTTCGAGAAACGCCTTGCCGAAGCCCTCGAAGAACGAGGGAAACAGGAAGAAACCGTGCGCGTCGTAGATCGCGCGCAGCTCGTCCTGTGAGGTCCAGTGGAGAAGCTCCAGACGCGCGTTCGCTTCATCGCTCAGCATCGCGCGGATGGCCGGGTGGTGCGCCCGGTCGCACACCCACGTCACCTGCAACGGCTTCAGGAACTCGATGGCGCGCGCGGTGATCATGGGTGCCTTGAAGAACGCGAACTGCGCGACGTGCAACACGCGCGCATGGCGGCGGGGCGTCATCGGAGGCGCGGACGTGCTGACGTAGTCGTCGGGCGCTGCCTGCGGGATCACCGCGATCTTCGCCCGGTCGACACTCAGGCGTCGCACGAGAAAGTCGCGATCCAGGGTGGAGGACACGATGTGTCCGTCCGCCTCGCGCGCGATCGCACGCGAGTGACGGGCGATCGCGCGAGCCAGCGCGGCGGACCCCAACCGCCGCGCGCCAGACCGCGGTCCGTCGCCATACTGCGCCCGCCACGGCGCGAGCGTTTCCTCGACGTTCAGCTCGAATCCATGAGAGCGGTGGATGAAGACGGTCCCAGGTGCAAGGCGATGGACCGCCCGCGCGGCGCGAAAGCCCTGCGGCTGGTTCACGTGGATGACGTCGTATCGCCCGGCGCGCAACGCGCGGATCGCCTCGCGCTCATATGCCCTCGGCAATTCGAACAGCAGGTGGAGGTTGCCGTGCGCGATGCGGCGGCCAAGGTCGCTCGACCAGACGGTGTCGACTTCGTGGCCCAGGGCGCGCAGCGCGCGCCCGGTCTGTACCTCCGTGCCCGCGGCGCCGCGATTCGGATCGGCGGGCGTGTCCGCCATCATCAGGACCCTCATCGCGCCGATCTCCGCAGGAGCGATCGGCGGGCGACTTTCGCCGCGAGCCGAGCGAGACGCGGCGCATTCGCGAGTGCTGCCGGAAGCGAGGCGGAGCCGATCTTCCTCAGCCAGTGAACGCTGTTCCGGATGTCCCCCTGTTCGACGTGGACTTCGTAGTGCCGGCGCCACGCCCGCAGGGGAGGCCAGTCCCGGGCCGGCGCGCGCGCGCCTTGCCGTACGGCATCGAGGATCGTCTCGACGCGCCTGTCGTATGTGTGCTCGCGGGCGACGAGCGCGTGGCCGCGGCTGGCGATCGCGAGACGCTCGTCGTCTCGCGCGAGATGACGGGCAACGACATCGGCGACGTCCTCGCCGTCGCGATATCCGGCGAAGTGAACGTCCGGACGGAAGCCGAGCTCCGTCAACTCCGTCGGGATGCGCGTGACGAGGAGCGCGCCGGCAGCCATGGCCTCGAAGCAGCGCATGTTTGCGTCCTGTGGCCAGTCGTCGCGGCTGATGTTCACGACGATCCGTGAGTTGCCGTAGAGCTGCGCCATTTCGTCGGCGGAATAGAGGCGGTCGACGTCGTTGATCGTGAACCTCGACCGGAGCGCCTCGAGCACGCTGTCCCGTCGCTTGTAGATGGATCGCCCGCGATGCCCGACCCATCCCACCTCGTAGTGGCGCGGCCGGCGCGGATCGCTCAGCATGGAGGCGTCTGCCGCATGTGGCAGAAGTTGCGTGCCGGGATGGTGGAACCGGCCGGCGAAACCCGGGTGGAAAACGAAGACGTGGTCATACAGCGCCGCAGCGAGGATCCGCCGCGGTGTGCCGGCGAACGTATCGATGTGAAAAACGGCTGTGGGAACGTCGAGCTGTTCGATCCCTTCCGGCAGCCACCAGCGTCCGTCGGGGTTGACCACGAATAACGGGCGGAGCGCACGGACGGTCTCGCGCCATGCTCCGCCTTCTTCGGGCGGCGTGCAGACGACGCGTACCCGTCGTTCGAAAGCGCGCACATAGCCGCGGCGCTCCTTGTCGAGCTCGTCCCTCCCGCAGAGGAAGACGACCGAGTCGCTCACCCTTTCCAGAACACCCGGATCGACCAGGCCTTCCGCTCGCGCGTCGGACGGATGAGATCTCGCGACGCCTCGAGTCCGCGCTCGACGTCCGCGAGGTCGGTGTCATGGAACAACGCGATTCCGCCGCGGCGGAGATGGGGCATCCACGCCTTGATGTCGCGGACCACACCGTCATACGAATGATCGCCGTCGATGAACAGGACGTCGATCGGCCCCTTGTCCCAGCGTACGCCGACCTCCTCGGAGCGTCCGCGCATCGGCACGATCACGTCGGCATACGGCGCGGTGTTGGCCATGAAACGGTCGAAGACGTCGAGGTTGCGTGCCTGCTCGATGTTCTCGTTGCGCCAGGTATCGACGCAGTACACGGTTGCCGCGTTGCCGTTCTTTCTGACTGCGTGCGCGAAATTCACGGCCGATTTCCCGTGGTACGACCCGACTTCCACGATCGTGCCTCCTTTCGGGACTTGCGCGGCGGCCCATTGAAGGCACTGCTCTTCGATCGGGTGCAGGAACCCCTCGATGGCACCGGACTGCGGCGGGTCGGTGACAGCCCGGAGATAAGCCTGGAAGAGCTTCTGGCGCACCCAGCGCCGGTCGAGGAGCTTGCGGAGGTTCCGTGTCGGATTCATAGGAGCTCGCGAACGTGCCCGACGAGGTGCACGTCGTGCTCGCGGATGGACACGAAGTTGCTGAACGTGAAGAACTCGCCGAAAACGTCGTAGTCGAAGCGGTACAGGCCGTCGCCCTTCAGCAGAAGGGAGCGGTAGCCGTAGTCGTTCAGGTATCCGAGTGCGGCAGCGAGCGTGCCACCGCCGGGAATCCAGGCGTCGCTGTACTCCCACTGGACGAAGCGGACGCGATTCTCGGCAAACAGCCGGCGCGCACCGCGAAGGACAGGGAGGTCGTATCCTTCCGCGTCGATCTTCAACAGGTCGATCTGCTCCAGGCCGAGGCGCTCGGCCTCGGCGTCGAGTGTGGAGACGACGACCGCGGTTTCGACGGCACCGGGCTCGGCCGGAGGGGAGAAGGAAGACGTGTTGCCGCCGTCGGGCAATTCATAGAAGCGCTCCGATTCCGCGGAGTGGTCCGAGAGCGCCCGTTCGACGACGAGCAGCTCGCTGCGATCGCCGATGCGCTCGCGGAGGATCGCCGCCGCGCGTCGCCCCGGCTCGTATGCGATCACACGCTCGATCCGGTCCGCGTGCCGCAGCACCGCGGCGGTCCACGTTCCCCGGTTCGCGCCCACGTCGACGACCGTTCTGCAATGGGGCGCGAGCCGCGCGATGAGCCACTCCTCGCCGCTCTTCTCGATCTGGTGCGTGGTCATCAGGCGGTACTTGATCACGGCACGACACTGATTGCGGAGAAGAATGGACGCCCGCGTGATGACCGGCGATCTGCTCAGAAGTCTGTGCGCGAAATCGAGCGCGCGGACGTTGCGTGACATCAGCGCGCCAGCATAGCCGACTGCAGAAGGCGAAGCCATGCGCGGCCGGAGAAAGGAGCGGCCGCGATCGCCTTCCGGAAGTAGAAGCGTGCCCGGGGGTTGCCATTGCGGCGGAGCGCCTCGCCGATGAAGTAAAGACCGTGCGCCGGATTCGGCCGGGCTCTACTCTTCCCGACGGCAGCCGCGGCCGCCAGCCATTCGCTCTCCGGCTCGCCGCGATGCCGGGCCCGCATGGCCTCCAGGGAGATGGCGGCAAGGCGCTGCTGCTCTTCACGCGCGCCGCTGCTGATGCTCTCCGGCGTGATCCGCGCGCGATACAACACTCGTGCAAGCGACTGAAACGTACCGATGGCGGCAAGCCTGAACCAGAGATCGAAATCCTGTCCGTAGTAGAACGCCGCGCGATAGCCGCCGGCACGTTCATACGCGTCGCGGCGAAACATCACCGAGCCGTGGTGCGTCGGCCCGTCGATCAGGGCCGGCTCGCGATCCGGCTGGAGCACGAGGGCGGGACCACTCGCGGCGGCTCCGGTCGGATGGGCGATCCACAGCGGCTCGAGCGCGGGGCCGACGTACTCGGTCGCGCAGGAGACGAAGGTCGCACCCTCATCGAGGAGACGAGCCTGTTCCGCGAAGCGCTCCGGGTGCGAAAGGTCGCCGGCGTCGTGACGCGCGACGTAGATTCCGCGCGCCGCGCTGCAGCCCTCGATGAGTGACCGCGTCAGCCCGAGGTTGTGGTCGCGGCGCAGCACGCGCACGCGGGCATCGCGGGCGGTGTATTCGTCGAGCGCGAGCGTGCCGGGGGACGTCGAGCCGTCGTCTACGACGATTACCTCGAAATCGCTCTCGGTCTGCGCGAGGATCGAGTCGAGCGTCTCCCGCAGCTCCGGGCCGGCGTTGTAGACGCCCATGACGACCGAGATCTTCACGTCTCTCATCGGTCGATCAGGATGCGCCCGGCATCGCGCCCGTGCGGTACGGCGACGATATTCGTCAGTGTCCGGTCCAACTGCGGAGGGACGAGCTTCTGTTCGGTAACGGACGTCTCGTCGCAAAACGTGTGGTAACCCGCGCCGCGAAGAATTGCGAAGACCTCGTCCTGTGGCTGTTGTGCGCCTGCTTCGAAGATCACGAACGGCGCATCGCGCGCCAGCAGCTCGCGCGCACCCTGCAGCGCGAGCGCCTCGGCGTTCTCGACATCCATCTTGAGCACGCCCACCGGCGCCAGGTTGTGATCAGCGATGATCGTATCAAGGGTCGCCGTACGGACGCGGAGGTGGCGCGCCGACGGCTCCGCGCGCGTGGTGTCGATCGATGCGGAGCCTGAGCCGCCGGCGCCGACGACGAGGTCGGTGCTGCCGTTTTCCTGTGCGGCCGCCGCCTCCACCACGATGAGATTGCCGAAGCTGTTCACCCGCGCGCTGCGCCGGATGGCTGCGACCAGGTGCGGTTGCGGCTCGATCGCGCAGATTCTCGAGTCCTTCGCCCCGCTGGCCGCATACAAGGCATAGACCCCGAAGTTGGCGCCGGCGTCGATGTACGAATGTCCGTTCTCCAGAAGCCGCAGCACGATCGTCGCTTCGACGTCCCCGCGGTACCAGACGGGAAGCGCGTGATGGAAGCTCTCGAAATCGTCGAGGTGGATGGTCAGGGCGGGACGCGGAGGCGCGTGGAGCGTCACATACGGATCACGATGCGGCCTGACGACGGCGCTCGTGCGGCGGAGCAGCCGGAAAAGAGCGTTCCCTCCGACCGTCCCCTGTTGCCGGCGGGGCCCGTTGCGCAGCCACCAGGCCCACAAACGATAGCCGGCCGGGAGCTCGGAAACGGGCGGAAGCTCCGGCCAGTAGTCCACGGGCGAGATGATACTCGTGGCTAACGCTCGACTCGCGCGGCAATGACGTTGCCCTGGCGGATGACTACCGCGGCGCCATCCGGTGTAAACGTGCCGGCACGCTGCACGTACCATCCGGCGGCCGCGGGCCCCGGCACTGCTCCCGCGCGAACGTCCAGCTCCGGATAGTAGTAGCGAAGCGGTGCAGCGAACGAGGGATCGGCGTACACCGGCCCGGGCGGCCGGGCGACGGTGGCGAACATCTGGCGGAGATCGCCGAGCTGCATGTAGGTCCGGTTGTACGGATCGCGCGCAATGCCGGACCAGACGAACGGCACGAGCAGCACCAGCAGCAGGGGAGCCCGGCGGGCGAGATCACCTGTCGCCGAGGCGACGAGCAGGAACAGTCCCGGAAAGGCGAAGATCATGAGACGCACTTCGCCATAGGGATAGAGGTGCAGCGTGCTGGCGGCGGCGACGGCGACGACCGGGATGATCGCCAGTGCAGGCACGACAGCGTTGCGCTCCTTCGCCAGCCAGACGGTGACCGCCAGGGCGATCCCGAGCCACCAGAAGCGCACGAGGTTCAGCGACTGGCCGACCCAGTGCACCGTTCCATCGAAGAGCGCGCGCGGGGATGTCACCCAGCGGCCGTGCAT
This sequence comes from uncultured Acidobacteriota bacterium, assembly GCA_963821585.1. GTDB lineage: Bacteria > Acidobacteriota > Thermoanaerobaculia > Gp7-AA8 > Gp7-AA8 > QHVT01. The sequence continues at coordinate 184,044 of CAWGEI010000004.1, read as the reverse complement.
CGCAAAGAATGCGTCCATGTCGCCGTGCAGGACGGTGCTCGCGGCGCCTGGTTTCAGCCAGCCCCAGTACGCGAGGGCCCACAATCCGAAGATCGCCGCGAAGCCGATGAGCATGCGTGGGCGCACGGCGCACACGGCGGCCATCGCTCCCACGACGATGATGGTAGCGTGCAGCCCGGTCACGCCGATCGCCGCGACCACGAAGAGCGCTGCCGCGACGCTCGGCGAGCGCGTGTCCCACCACCGCAGGAACAGCACGAGCAGGACGGCCGCGACGAACGCTTCCAGCGTGTACTGCTTGAGGCGGGACGAGTAGAAGATCAGCGGACTCGAGAACGCAAGACCCGCGGACCAGACGAAGCGGGAGAGACGCGGCAGCGGTGCGAACAGTGGCACCGCGCAAAGCGCGACCCCGAAGAACGCGGCCGGCTCACGGAGGGCGGCGTCGGAGAAGCCGCGCAGCGACGTCCATCCGCGGCAGAGGGCGTAGAACAGCGGCGGCGTGGCCTGCGAATGCGGTACCCAGCCACCGCGCCGGACGAGCTCCGCCACCCATACCTCGTCTTCGAAGAGGGTCATATCGAGGTGCGGATAGCGGATGGCTGCCGCGACGACGAGCAGCGCGGCGGACGCGATGGCGTACCAGACGCTGTCGTCTTCGAGCTTCATCGTGCGCCTCTCGTCCGATCGAGCCATGCCGACAACCGTCCCGCGTTGCGCCACCCGAGGATGCGGGCGGTGAATACGTAGACCTTCAGGTCGCGACGATCGGTGATCCCGCGCGCGATGGCAAGCAGTCGCTTTGAGTCTGCCGGGAGTCCCGCCGCGCCGCATTGCCGCGCGAGGTGGAACAGCTCGCGCGCGAAGGTCTGAAATTCCGGCGCTGACGGATCGATCCCCGCTTTTCGTGCGTGACCGGCAATGCGCACATGTGCTTCCGCGCGGTCGCGCAGACGGCGCGGTTCGCTGCCCCCACCGCGCGACAGGCGCTCTTCCGGATGATCGCGATGCTCGCCGGCCGGCTCGTCGACGAAGACGAGCTCGACGCCGAGACTGCCGATGCGGGCGTCGTACTCCCAGTCCTCCTCGAGGCGCAGTGATGTCCACGGACCGGCGGCGTCCGTTACCGAGCTGCGGTAGAGCGGCGCCACGGTCTCCCACGATCGTGCGAGAAGGAACGATGGGAAGATCGCCGTGACGTTCTGATTCGCGGGCTTCCAGTCGCAATCGATCGCGCGGCCGTGCGCATCGCGATAGACGATGGGGCCGTAGGCGACCCCGGCACCCGGGTGCGTGCGGAGAGCGGCGACTTGCAGCTCGAGCTTGCGCGGCAGCAGCAGGTCATCGCTGTCGAGGTACTGAATGAATTCTCCCCTGGCCACTACACGTCCGGCCTCGCGCGCCAGCCCGGGTCCGCCGTTCGGGCGGCGAAGGCTGCGGATGCGCGGGTCGCGCGCGCGGAGCTCTTCGATGACGCGCGGTGTGTCGTCGGTCGACTCGTCGTCGACGATGATGATCTCGTAATCCGCATACGTCTGCGCGAGCACGCTGGCGACGGCCTGGCGCAGCATGTCCGGGCGGTTGTAGACCGGAACGATGACCGAGACGAGGCCGGGGATCACGGCCGCACCTCGTACAGCGTGGCGCCGTGAAACGAGTGTGCGGCGCGGGCCCTGGGGAGCGCAAGCGTGTGCCATTGACGCTGCCCGTCCGGTGAGCGGCTGGCAATCACGCGAGCGTAGGGAAGCGCGGCGAGCGCGGCGCGGGTGGCGGCGGGGTCGCTGTCGAAACGATGAATGAGGATGAGCATCGGTGCGCGGCGCAGCTCATAGCCGAGCGGCGCGTCGAGCGGGCCGACGATCAGAAGTGGGGTGTGGTCCCGTGCGACGAATTGCGCGATCTCGCGTGTGTGCGCGAACGCGGGATCTTCGAAGAAGGAATCGCGCGCGGTGAGGCGAACGGCATTCGCGGCGGTGATCGCAGCGACGAGGATCGCGATCGCCCCGGCGAGGCGTTCGGGAACGATGCGCGACAAACCGTGCGCGGCGGCGATGAGGAACAGCGGTAGAAGGAAGATCCACACCCGTGCGAACGGTACACGGTGCGACACGACGAGCATCACTCCGATGGCCGCGATCGCGACGAGCAGCGGCAGTGCGAACCTGCGCTGCGTTGCGGCGGCGATGGCGAGAACGAGCCCTCCGGCCCAGGTGAAGGAGAGATTCCAGTCGCGCCACATCGTCGCAAGCGACCGCGGGAGCTCGGTAAAGAAGACACCGTAGGGCACGGGGAGGACGTTTCCGTTCGCGACGATGGAGCCGAGGCCGCTGACGACGAGAATAGGCAAGTAGAGCACGAACGTTGCCGCCGCGGCCACGAGGGCGGTGCGCACGGCGGTGCCGCGGTCGTCGAGGAACCGCCATGCGAGATAGCCGGCCGCTGCGTACGCCATCACGGGAATCGTCCACGCGCCGGCCGCAATCAGCAAGCCGGCTCCGAGCGGCCCGGGACGAAGCGCGTAGAGGAGCAGTACGCAGAGCACCAGGATCGTGTAGCCGCGCGCCTGCGCGGAGTACTCGACGAGAGGTGTCGCTCCGGCCGCGAGCGCAGCCGCGATCAGCGCGGTGCGGCGATCGATCCGCGCGGCCGCGAGCCACGCCGCGGGCACGACCGCGACGCCGGCGAGAAACGCGGGCAGGCGTGCGATCCACGACGTGTCGGCGATGCGCGTGGTGATCCACACGAGCAGCGTGTGCAGCACGTGGTTGTTCGGGTGCGTGTAGCGCGTGAGGAAGAACAGCGGCGAGCGCGAGGCATATTCGGTGAGGGTGAAGGCCTCGTCGTAGTGGAGCGGGTGCGCGAGCAGCAGCGCCCGTGCGATCGCGCCGATGAACGTGATGATGGCCAGCACAGCGTCGGGGCGCAAGCCGGACGTTCTTATGCCGGCGGGCGGGAGGCTGGCACTCCACACGAGTGCCGCCACCGCCGTGACACCCGCCGCGCACATGAGCGCCCGCCGCCGGAACGCGGCCACGTACTCCGCGCTCACGGTTCCATCCGGGGCGAGAGCGGCGAACCGCTCGCGCGGCACCAACGCCGCCGCTGCGAGAACGAGCGCGCCGGCGATGAACATCGCCGCCAGCGCCAGACGCAGCACCCGGTCACGATTCGCGTCGATAGAAGGCATGTTCGGCAGTGGCGAGGACGTCGCCGCGGATGGTGTAGCGTGCCAGTCGCGCCATCGACGCGGCGGCGTTCTTCGAGCGGCTGATGGCGCCGCGCTCCGGCCGCAGTCCGACCGCCGGCGGTGTCGTCCTCTCCCGCGCCTCGAGCCGCCGGAAGCCTCCTCGCGCCAGCAGCGCGTCGAGATGTGCGAGCGAGAAGTAGTTGAGGTGCTCCCACGGGTTGAGAGTCATGTCGATGGCTTCGCCGTTGCGGTGGCGGTCGATCTGCGTACGGAGAAACGCAGGTTCGTAGGGCGGTACGCTCACGTACGCAACCGTCCCCGGCGCCGTCATGCCGCGCAGCCACTCGATCGTCTCGGCCGGATCGGGCAGATGCTCGAGGACGTTGTCGAGGACGATGACGCCGAAGGTGCCGCCCAGGGCTTCGCGCGTGCCCGCGATCGTGAGGTCGTGCTCGCGCACGTAGTCGTTGCGCAGAGCACTCGGATCGTAGCCCGCCGACTCGACGCCACACGCGCGGAGGATGCGCAGCGTAACGCCGAGGCCGCTGCCGTAGTCGAGCGCGCGCAGCGGATCGGCGGGCGGCGCCAGCTCGAGCAGCTCCGCGACGTAGCGCAGGCGCCGCGCGTAGCCGGGGCGATTCTCCGAGCCCGTGATGCACTCCGTCTTCTGAATCACGCGGTCGTACAGTGCGCCGAGGAACTCGCCGTCGGGGAGCAGCAACGCGAAGACCATCGCGCACCGGCGGCAGCGGACGATGGGGAACAGCGCGCGGTCGCCGACGCCGAGGATGGCCCGGAAATCCGGCGAGTAGGTCCAGTTCGTGCGGCAGAACGCGTCCGCCTCCAGCTCCACGACCGTCTCCTGCTCGTTCGATCCGCACAGCGGACAGCGCCGGGGCTGCATCGGCGGCGAGTTTAGAATAAGCGCGGTACACATGCGACGCCTCCGCTCAACCGCCGCCGCTCTGCTGATGGATGTGCCGGCGTTCGAGAGGAATCTCCGCGGACGCTGGGAGCGCACTCACAATCGCGGCGAAGCGCTCACCTTCGAGCCCTCCGGCCGCGGCGTACGCTGCGAGTGGAAGTGGACGTCGTCGCTGAGCGTCTGCGACCTCTTTCCGCGCAACGCCCCCCGCCTGATGCAGGCCGCGCTGCGCGAGTGGCCGATCGCACTCGCGGATACGCCCCCTCCGAGTGGCGAGCCCCTGGTCAGTTTCCTCATCGGACATCGCGGCCTGGCGCGCCTGCCGCACCTGCTGCTGACGTTGCGCACGATCGCGGCGCAGCGGGATGCGGCGATCGAATGCATCGTCATCGAGCAGTCGGCGGAACGCGAGATCGAGCGCGCGCTGCCGCCATGGGTCCGCTACCTCCACCAGCCGGCCGAGGCCAACGCGCCGTATGCGCGGGCGCGAACGTTCAATGAGGCCGCGCGTGCCGCGCGTGCGCCGCTGCTCGTCCTGCATGACAACGACATGCTCGTGCCTGAACACTACGCCGCTGAGCTCGCGGCGAAAATGCGTGGTGGCGACGAAGTGCTCGACCTGAAACGCTTCATCTTCTATCTCACACCCGAGGACACCGCCCGGGCGATGGAGTCCAGCGCCGTGCCGCGCGAGGCGCGCAGCGAGAGCGTGATCCAGAACCTCCGCGGCGGCAGCATCGCCATTACAAAGGACGCCTACGACGCGATCGGTGGCTTCGACGAAACGTTCGTCGGCTGGGGCGGCGAGGACGTCGAGCTGTGGGAGCGTGCGGAGACGCGGCGTGTGAACCGCTTCGGCTACCTGCCTATCGTCCATCTCTGGCACGCGCCGCAGCCGGAGAAGACCCGGGGAGCCAATGCTCCCGCGGTCGAGCGCTATTACGAGCTCGCGCAAGTGCCCGTGGCCGAGCGCATCGCCCGTCTGCGGCGGGGCGCGTGATGCGCGTCTCGATCGTCATTCCGGTCTACAACGGCGCCAACTATCTCCGCGAAGCGATCGACAGCGCGCTGTCGCAGACGCATCCGGACACCGAGGTGCTGGTCGTAAACGACGGCTCGACCGACGGCGGCGCGACGGAGACGATCGCGCGCTCGTACGGCGATCGTATCCGGTATGTCCACAAGACCAACGGTGGTGTGTCGTCCGCACTGAACCGCGGCATCGCGGAAATGACCGGCGAGTGGTTTTGCTGGCTCAGTCATGATGATCGCTTCCTGCCGCAGAAAACGGCCGCGCAGATCGCGTTCACGGCTGCGCATCCGTTCGCGCGCGTGATCTCGTGTAACTTCGACATCATCGACGAGACGGGTGCCATCACCGGCGAGTACGGCACGTCGATCGACGCGGTGCGCACGGGACTGGAGCTGCTCGACACGTGGGTATTCGGCTGCGCGCTGATGATTCATCGCGATGCGTTCGCCGCCGCCGGCCCGTTCGACGAGAAGAATCGCACGACGCAGGACCTCGAGATGTGGCTGCGTCTTCTGGAGCGCGATCCCATCTGGTGGATCGACGCGAAGCTTTGCCAGGTCCGGCAGCACGCGGAGGCGGGGAGCCGCACGGAGTCGCGCTACGGCCGCGACAAGGACGAGCTGTTCGCGCGCATGCTGCAGCGGTACGACGCGGTGTTCTTCGACCCTGCCGCGACAACGCCGTCGGCTCGCGCGAAGACGTTCTATGCCGTGGCGCTCGACGCGATGCGCCGCGAGTCGTGGGGCGGTGCCCGTGCGGCACTCGAGCTTGCCTGGCGTGAGCAGCGCTCTCTTCGTAACCCTGCCTTTCTCGCTCACCTCCTCGGGCCGCGCGGGATGACTCGCTTTCGCCGCGCGCGCGGATTCATCGTGGGGAAAGCAATGAGCGCGTTGCGGCGTATTACGGTTGGACGTCGAGCTCCTTCGCCGCGCTGACGGCGCCTCCGGCGCTGACGGCGCCTCCGGCGCTGACGGCGATCGTCGATTTCCCAACCGCCCACGGTTTTCCGGCTGGATGCTGCGCGCCGAGCTGGATCGTGACCTGGTTGTCGTTCCAGCTTGTGACATCCTGAGCAGGTACCGCGATCTGATCGAACAGGACGGTGCCCTTCGTCGCGCCGAACGTATTTCCGTTCAGCGTGATCGTCTGCGGCAGGGTGCCGATCTTCACGCTGGAGGGCTGAACGCCCGAGAGGTTCGGGAGCACCATGAACGCAGCGGTGCCGACGCTCCCTCGGCCATTCACGATCAGCGAGATCGTGTGCGGTCCGGGCGTCAGCGCGAGGCCGTTGATGTTCGCGGGCAGTGGGAAAGAGATCTGTCCGTCGGCCCAGTTGGCCGCCGGCACCGGTATATCCTGATTGTCGATGCGGATGCGGCCGCCGGCTTGCGCGTCTCCGAAACCGGCGCCGAGGATGCTGACCGTCGCGCCGGTGATGCCGGTGAGTGGATTGAGGCTCTGAATGCGCGCGGTGTCGGTCGTAACGAGCTTCTTGCCGAGATACGTGCCCTGGCTCAGTCCCATCAGCACCATGAGTGTCGTGTCGATGTCCGGGATGTGGCACGCCGGCGAGGTGGCCAGCGACGCGGGCGTCACGTCGCCGAGGCTGTTCGCGAGTTGCCATAGGTAGACGCCGATCGCGACGAACGTCCACGTGAGTAACTGGACTTTGATGAGATCGGGCTCACCGTTACCGCCGGTGACGAGACCTCCGGCGGACGTCTGCTGCGTGAGCCGGCCGGTGGTGATGTGACCGACGGTGATCCCTTTCGCGGCGACCGCGGTGACCGCGCTGAGTCCAAGCGCGATCCAGATGTTCTGGGGGACGCCGCAGTCGGCGTCGGGGTTGATCGTCTTGGAGTAGAGGAGGTAGAGCGCCGCGTAAGTGGTGAAGGTGAACAGCACCACCGCGGTCCACAGGGCGAATTGAAACTTGGACGTGCTCATCTTGCCGTCCTCGCCGCGCCACAGATTCCAGACCCGCCACCGGGTGATGAAGATCGCGACCGAGAGACCGAGCAGGACGGCGGCGACGCCGAACAGCCATGCGTGCTCCACCCACCACAGAGAAGGGTGTACGACGCGAAGGACGGTTGGCGCGATGAGTTGAACGGCGTCGTACCTGAGAGACAGTTGATAGCGGCCGGGGACAAGCCCATCGGGAAGAATTGCGTGGTAGTGACGGTCCACGCCCGCCGTGCCTCCGGTCGTGACGGCGATGTCTAGCGCCGGCTTCACTTGTGGTGGCTGTTTCGGAAGCGGATGGAGATCGATCTTTGCCGCCTTCGCTTCACCCCGCTCCACCACAACAGTGATCGTCTCCCCCGCGATCAGCGGCAACGGAGTCACGCTTTTGATCCTCGGTTGAGCGAACAGCGGCAACCCGAGCAGGAGCGAGCACACCAACAATCTGCGCATGCCCATCGGAGGGACACAGACGACACTTTTCCGCTATGTCGGCCGGACCGCCCACTCCAGCGCCGGGGCCAGCTTTCCCTGGCGCTGGTCGCGCGCCGCGAGGCTGCCTTCCTCCGTCACGCTGAACGTGAGCACGTTCTCGCGCACGATGTCGTACGTTCCGTTCGGTTCGGTCACGGTGATGAAGTAGCGTCCGGGCATCAGGAAATTCGCAGGGATGTGGCAGACGAAGGTCTGCGGACCGAGGGCCCAGTCGTGCGACGGGCGTTCGGTCGGGTCCGCGCTCGTGGACGTGAACAGCAGGTCGCCGAGGTCGTTCAACAGACGCAGCTCGATGCGGCCGGCGGGGAACTGGTCGTGGATCGTGATGTCGAACATCACCTCGATCGCCACATTTGCGGGGAATCCGTCGCCCGGCGCTCGGCCATCGCCGCGCGTCACGCTGATGGATCGGTATTCGAAGGCGCTCAACACGCCATGCCGCGGGGACCAGGTGAAGTCGTTCTCCACGCCCTCGGACAGGTATCGCCGCACGACTTCCTGCGTCGGCCCGATGGCCTCGACCCGTCCTTCCTTCAGCCAGACTACGCGCTCGCACAGGGAGGACACGGTGCTCATGTTGTGGCTCACGACGATCACCGTCCGGCCCTCGGAGCGGATGCTGCGCATCTTGCCGAGGCATTTCTGCTGGAAGGCCGCGTCGCCGACGGCGAGGACTTCATCGACGATGAGGATGTCCGGCTCGAGGTGCGCGGCCACGGCGAAGGCGAGCCGCACGTACATGCCCGACGAGTAGCGTTTCACGGGCGTGTCCAGGAAACGGCTGACGCCGGCGAACTCGACGATCTCGTCGAACTTACGGCGGATCTCGCTCTTCGGCATGCCGAGGATCGCGCCGTTGAGATAGGTGTTCTCACGGCCCGTCAGCTCGGGGTGGAAGCCGATGCCGACCTCGAGGAGGCTGGCCACGCGGCCATCGAGATCGATCTGACCCTCGGTCGGGTCGGTGATCCGGCTGAGGATCTTGAGCAGGGTCGATTTGCCGGCGCCGTTCTTCCCGATCAGGCCGATAACCTCCGCCTCGCGAACCGAGAACGCGACGTCCTTCAGAGCCCAGAACGTCTGCTCGTCCTGCGCCGGCGTGCGTTTGCGGAAGGGTGAGAGCAGCATCTCGCCGATCCTCTCGCGCAGGACGTTGTACGCGGTCGCCTGGCCGCCGAGGCGATAGACTTTTCCGATTCCCTGCGCGGTGACGACGTCGCTCATCACATCACGTCCGCAAAGAGGCGCTCGGTCTGTTTGAAGTAGTACACGCCGGTGACGAGGAGCAACAGCGAGACGACGGTGCCCATGACGACGGCGGGTGTGTAGAGCGGCGCCGTGCCGAGGACGGACCAGCGGAACCCGTCGATCACGCTGACCATCGGATTGAGCGCGTAGAGCAGCCTCCACCGCTCCGGCACGATCGAGCTGCTGAACGCTACGGGCGAGATGAAGAGCCCGAGTTGCGTGATGAACGGAATGAAGTGGCGGACGTCGCGGAAGCGCACGTACAGCGCGGCGAACCAGAGCCCGAGCCCGGCGGTGAATGCGATACAGAGCAGCGTGAAGAGCGGCAGCGCGAGGATCCGCGGCGATGGAGCCACGCGGTAGTACAGCATCAGCGCTACCAGAAAGAAGCACGACACCAGGAAGTCGACGAACGCGACGGCCATGGAAGTCAGCGGGAGGATGAGGCGCGGGAAGTAGATCTTCGTGAGCATGTGCCCATTGCCGACGATCGAGCCGGCCGTCTCCGCGAATGCGGTTGCGAAGAACTGCCACGGCAGGAGTGCGGCGAAGGTGAGGATCGGATACGGCACTCCGTCCGACGGAAGCTTGGCGATCTTCCCGAATACGACGGTGAAGACGACCATGGTCAGGAACGGGCGGATGAACGCCCACCCGGCGCCGATGTAGGTCTGCTTGTAGCGGACGACGACATCGCGCCAGGCGAGGAAGCCGAGGAGCTCGCGGTAGTCCCAGAGCTCGCGCAGGTTCAGGCTCGCCAGTCCGGTGCGACGTTTGATGACGGTGTGCATCAGCGCGGCGAATTTAACATGCGCGTCCCGTCGATGATCGCGTTCAGCCGCGTCTGGAAATTTGCGAACGAGAAATAGCCGAGCATCGATGGGATCGTGCGGGGAGAATGGGAGTCGAGGATCTCCCTGAGCGCGGCGACGATTACCGCCGGATTCGCGGGGTCGACGAGCACCCAGCTTACCGTTGAGAAGCGCCTGGCGTCCGCCGTCGTGTTTGCTGCCGATCCGCGAGCTCTTCGTCGAGCGGCTCACTTGAGGACCTGATCCATATACGTTGCGCGGTCCCGCACGTAGAAAGGCCGCATGTGGCTCCAGTCCCGATAAAGCGGCCGCCCATCCGAAGAGACAGCCGGACAGATCCCTTCAGGACAGAGGACCGGCAATGGGTCGATGACCTCGGCACCCGCAGCGAGAACGGCCCGTCGCACCGCCTCCAGTTGTGGTGCCGCCGTGGCCAGGAACTCACGGACCGACAGGGGGCGCAGGTCGAGCCGGCCGTCGGAGCGGGAGATCCTGCGGCGTGGGTCGAACGTGGGCGATGCCGGGCTGGCCAGGATGACGAACACGCGCTTGCCGCTACGGACGAGCCCGCGGATCTCTGCGGCGAAGCTCGTGACGGATGCCGCGGTTTGCGGGTCGCCTGCATCCTCGAGATAGAGGGTCCAGTAGGCAGCGAAAACCACCGTCGTCACCTTTGCGTCGCGGGCCGCCTGCAAAGCGAACGAGAGATAGTGGCGGCATACGTCGCCACGACCGACCTTGAGGCCCGGGAGCGGTGGACATCCGCCGCTCGTAGCGAACCGCAATTCCGGCCCGGTTCGGCCTGACGTCAGGAACTGGATTCTTGGCCAGTACTGTTCGAGGTGTGAGTCCCCCACGAAAAGGACGGCACGCGGCTCGGTTCCGGGTACGGTGGACACGACGAAGTCCTGTTTCCTGCTGAAATCGTTTCCAAACGGATAGCTCCCATCGTTGGCCGCTGCCAGCGCGGCCGCGATGTCCGGATTCGAAAGCCGTGGCTCGATTCGCTGCGCGGCAACTCCGGCGCCGACCGCCGCGAGAACGATCATGGCCCCGCAAGTCAGCCGAAGGGGGAGAGACCCGGGCGGCCGGGACCGAATCGGAAGCTCGATCCATCGGAAGGTTGCCCACGCAAGCAGGGCTGACAGGAGCAGGGCGAGCAGAGTGGCAGGTCGATCGATCTCTCCGCCGCGCCAGATCCGCAGGAACGACAAGGCCGGCCAGTGCCATAGGTAGAGTGGGTAGCTGATCAAGCCCACGAACACGATCGCGCGGTTGGAGAGAACCAGACGGTTGATGCTTGCATCACGCCCCGCCGCGATGAGCAGAGCAGTCGCGATCGTCGGAAGGAGAGCCCAAAACCCTGGGAACCGCTCGCTTTCCCGGATCATCACGATGGATGCACCGAGCAGCGCGATTCCCGCCCATCCGGCGAGCTCCCCCTTGCGGCCGCGAAGGGACCGTTCGATTCGAGGCGACACGGCGAGCCATGAGCCCAAACCAAGCTCCCAGAGCCGGGTAAAGGGGAGATAGAAAGTGTAGGCGGGATATCGGTCGATTGCAGCGATGTTGAGCAGGAAGGACGCGAGGGCGGCCGTGATGAGGATCACCACCCGGCTCGGCCGGGGGGCTCGCCACAGAGCAGCCAGGAAGAGGGGCCAGATGAAGTAGAACTGTTCCTCGACGCCCAGTGACCACAGATGCAACAAGGGCTTGAAATGCACGCTCCAATCGAAATAGCCGCCTTCGCACGCGAGCGCCACGTTGGAGACGAAGGCGGCACCTGCGAACAGATGCTTGCCGAACTGTCGCCATTCGTCAGGAAGAAGGCAGACCCAGGCGACGAGCAATGCTGAGGCGAGGACGACCGCAAGTGCCGGGAAGATCCGCCGGATGCGGCGCGCGTAAAAACGGCGCAACGTGAACGTGCCGGCCGTGAGATCGGCAGCGATGAGTCCCGTGATCAAGTAGCCCGAGATGACGAAGAAGACGTCGACACCGACAAATCCGCCGGGAAAGAACGCGGGGGCAGCGTGAAACCCGAGAACCGCGACGACGGCGATGGCCCGAAGACCGTCAATGTCGGGCCGGTACTTCCTGTGCTCAGCGGGCATCAGCGCGCCGAATCTAGAATGCGCGTCTCGTCGGCGATGACGTTCAGCCGGCTCTCGAAGCTCCCGAACGAGAAGGAGTCGAGCAGCGGCGGGATCGTGCGCGGCGCGCGTGTGTCAAGGACCTCGCGGATCGCGGCCAGGATCTCCGCGGGATTCGCGGGATCGACGAGCAGCCCCAGCTTGCCGTCGAGGAGCGCCTCGCGTCCGCCGTCGTGCTTGCTGCCGATCACGGGCACGCCCGAGGCGAGGGCTTCGAGGAAGACGTAGCCGAAGCCTTCGCCTCGGCTGGGCATGACGTAAACGTCCGCGAGGGCATAGAGGTCGGGCTTGTCTTCGTCGGGGAAGAGGCCGGTGAAGATCACGCGGTCGGCGACGCCGCACTGGACGGCTTTCTGCTGCAGGCGTACGGCGTCGTTGCCGCCGCCGGCGATCATGTAGACGACGTCGTCGGGCAGACCGGGAAGGATCTCGATCACTTCGTCGAATCCCTTGTACTGCTCCTCGGCGGCGAGTCTGCCGACGGTGAGGAGGACGCGCTTTCCTGCGAGCCCGTAGCGCGCGACCAGGTCGGCGCGCTTCTCGCGAATGCCGTAGTCCTCGGCGTGAATGGCGTTCGGGAGGATGTGCGTCGGGCCGCGGTAGCTCGACCAGGCGATGAGCCGGTCGCGGGTGATCTCGCTGATCGAGACGATGGCGCGGGCGCGGTGCAGGAGGTGGTTGATCAGCGGCGATGCGTGTTTCCAGGCCTCGATGCCGTACACCATCAGCAGCGGCTGGCGGGCCAGGGAACAGGCGACGGAAAGGAGGTTCAGGTGCCCGCAGATGACAAGGTCGGGCTTCGCGGCGCGCGCTCTGGCGATGGCGCGAAGGTATTGGATAGGACCTTTCGCGGCGTCGGCGTGGAAGGTGACTTTCGCCGGCACGTCCCGGACCTCGGAGCGGATGACGCGCGGGACGACGATGACTTCGTCGACGTCCTCGCGGGCAGCGAGAGCCTCGGCGAGGTCGCGGTTGTAGAGGGCGATGCCGCCGTGGCCGCCGTAGGCGTCGGTGCAGAGGAGGAGGATTTTCATTTAGGGGTTAACCTGAGCGAGCGTCAGCGAGTCGAAGGGTCAACTTAGCATCTGCGGCACGCATCCCGTAGATGCTAACGCGGCCCTTCGACTCGCTATCGCTTGCTCAGGGCTTCGATTGCGTTTGCATCCACGCTTGGTACGTCAACACGGTCCAGAGCTCTCCTTCATGATTCACACCGGCGAGGTGCTGTTGCCAGAGGCCGCGCGCGTGCGGAGGGAGCAGGTCTTCCGCCCATTCGCGCAAGGGCCCACGCAGCCATTGTGCGAGCGGGAGGCCGAAGCCCTGTTTCTCGCGGTCGACGAGGCTCTCGGGCAGGTAGCGTTTGAGGAGCTGCCGGAGGATCCATTTGCCGCGGTCGTCGCGGATCTTCATCGACAACGGGAGCGACCACGCGAATTCGACGACGCGGTGGTCGAGGAAGGGCTCGCGCGCTTCGAGGCTGACGGCCATGCTGGCGCGGTCGACTTTCACGAGGATGTCGTCCGGGAGATAGGTGATGAAGTCGAGGAACATCGCCATCTCGGTGGGGTCGTCGAGCTTCGGCAGCTCGGGGTGGAGCTTCATCGTGTCGCGGTAGCGCGCGAGGGGATCGTTCTCCACGAGGCCGCGGCCGAGGTTGCGGGTGCGGGGGACGAACTGCAGTGCGCGGCCGAGAGGACCGCGCGCGAATCGCGGCACGGCGCGCACGCGGCGCTGCAGGCGGGCGCCGAGGAAGTGATGGTGGTAGCCGGCGAAGAGCTCGTCGCCACCGTCGCCGGAGAGGGCGACGGTCGCCGTCTCGCGCGCGAGCCGGGACACGAGATACGTCGGCAGCGCGGACGAGTCGGCGAACGGCTCGTCGTAGATGGCCGGGAGCTTCGGCACGAGCGCGAGCGCGTCGGCCTGGCTGACGTACAGCTCGTCGTGGCGCGAGCCGAGGTGCTGCGCGACTTCGCGGCCGTAACGGGCTTCGTCGAAACGCGGGTCTTCTAAGCCGATGGTGAAGGTGTGGATGGGGCCGGACGCGTGGCGTTGCATGAGCGCCGCGACGAGGCTGGAGTCGACGCCGCCGGAGAGGAAGACGCCGAGAGGGACGTCGGCGATCATGCGCAGGGCGACGGAGTCGCCGAGGAGGCTTTCCAGTTCGTCGACAGCATCGCCGTGGAAGCGATTCGCGGCTGCTCGTTCCGCGACTTCGGCGGGGTTCCAGTAACGAGTGAGCTTCGAGGAACCGTCGCGCGAGATGGTGAGGATGCTGCCGGGCAGCAGCTTCTTCGTACTCGAGTAGATCGACCAGGGCGCGGGGACGTAGCGGTAGCGCGCGTACAGCGCCGCAGCCTCGGCGTCGATGGTGCGGTCAACGTCGAGGGCTTTGAGCTCCGAGGCGAACTGCAGCGACGTTTGTGTCAGCGCGTAATAGAGCGGCTTCACGCCGGCGCGGTCGCGAACGAGCGAGAGCGTCTGCTCGTGGTGGTCCCATAGCGCGAACGCGTACATGCCGATGCACTCGCCGAGGGTGCGCTCCAGGCCCCACGCCTCGATGCAGGCGAGAAGGACTTCGGTGTCGGAGTGGCCGCGCCATTGCGCCGTCACGCGCGTGCGCAGGCGCTGAAAGTTGTAGATCTCGCCGTTGAAGATGAGGACGTACCGGCCGCTCGCGGAGGTCATCGGCTGCGCGCCGGCCGGCGAGAGGTCGACGATGGATAGTCTCCGGAAGCCCAGCGCGATGCCGGCGGGATCGGCGAACGTGCCGGAGTCGTCCGGGCCGCGATGAATCAGGCACGTTGCCATCCGCCCCGCGCGCCCGCGCAGCTCCTCGGGATGCCCGCCCGCGAAGTCCCAGAAGCCAGCGATGCCGCACACGGCCCGATTCTAACCCTGAGGCGCGAAGCGACCGAAGGGTCAGCGGTGCCCTCAGGGAAAGCGTCCATGGCGCGTGTCTCGTGAGGGCTCCATTGACCCTTCGGCGCTTCGCGCCTCAGGGTGCAAAGGCTTGGAACACCACTCTTGCCCAGCTCCGCATGCGCGTGCTCGTGCCATCCGGCGGGAGGTCGGCCCACTCGCGCATCGGCACGAAGAACCCCGTCTTCGAGCGGTTGCGTAGCCAGTCCGGCAGGCGCGCGGCCAGCACCTCTTTCCCGACCCGGCCCGTCTTCAGCAACAACGGCGCGAGCTGGCGGAGGAGCGCGGCGTCGACGAACGGCGTGCGCACCTCGACGGAGTGTGCCATCGACGCCCAGTCCGTATCGCGCAGGAGCTGATTGCGCATGTACAGCGACGCTTCCATTGCCGCGACGCGTGCGAACGGTGACCCGGGATCGGGCGCCATCGCGTTCTGTACGAGCGTCATCAGCGACAACCTCTCCATTCCTTCGCGCGCCATGTCGTCGCCGAGGATGGCGGGCAGCTCGTGAGGGAGGAACAGGCCGCGCTGGAGGAGGTATGCGCCGGCGTACGTGCCGCCCATCGTGCCGATCAGCTTCGCCTTCGGGTGCCGGCTGACCATCGGCACGAGCGGCGCGAGCGGGGAGCGCGCCAGGCGCGTCATCTTCGGGATGCGTGCGAACGACGGATAGCCGCCGAACAGCTCGTCGCCGCCGACGCCCGACAGCGCGACCTTCACGCTCGATTCGTGGACGGCCTTGCTGATGAACCACGTATTCACGCCGTCGATGGTCGGCTGGTCCATCGCGGCGAAGATCTTCGGGAGATCGCTCCGGAACTCCTCGCGCGTGACGATGCGCGTCCGGTGCAGCGTCCCCAACTCGCGCGCGAAACGCTCCGCGAGGGGCGCCTCATCGCCGGTCGAGCCGCGGAACTCTTCGAAGGCGAGGGTGAACGTGCGCAGCTGGTCGCGGTAGCGCCGCGCGGCGATGGACGTCAGCGCGGACGAGTCGATGCCCGCGGAGAGGAACACTCCCACCGGTACGTCGGAGACCAGGTGGTGGTCGATCGATTCCTCGACCCGCTCATGGAACACGATCTCCGGCTCCGTGAGGCCGGCGAAGCCGCGCTGTGTCTGCCCTCGGCGGAACACGGACGCGATCGAGAGGTGTGTCTGCGCCTCGGAACGTCCGTGCCCGTCGATGGTGAAGGACGTCCCCGCTTCCATGAGGCGCACGTCCTCGCGGATGGTGAACGGCTCGGGCACGGAGCCGGTGAGGAAGAAGCCCGCCGCGCCCGCGGGCGAGATCGTGCGCGACACCGCGCCGCCCGCGAGGAGGGCTTTGACTTCCGAGGCCAGGCGGATCGTGCGGCCGTCATCGGCGAAGTAGAGCGGCTTGAGGCCGTACGGATCGCGCGCGACGAACATCGTCTTCGCGCGGGTGTCGTAGATTGCGAAGGCGTACATCCCGCGGAGCAGTCCGAGCATCGCAGGCCCGTCGCGCCGCCAGAGCTGCAGGATGACCTCGGTGTCCGTGTGCGAGTGGAACTGCGCGCCGCCGCGCTCCAGAGACGCGCGCAGCTCGCGGTGGTTGTAGATCTCGCCGTTGAAGACGATCACCACGTCCCCTGCGACGCCGAACATCGGCTGCTTGCCTTCGTCGCTCAGGTCGATGATCGCCAAGCGGCGGCTGCCCAGGCCCACGCGGCCGTCGTCCGAGATCCACGTTCCGCCGGCGTCGGGACCGCGCAGGCGCATGCTCTCCGTGATGGCCTCCAGCTCATCGCGGTCCACCGGCGCGGCGTTGCCGCCGTAGGCGAAGATGGCAGTGATTCCACACATGTCAGGCGGTTCGCGGGCGCCGGTACCGCAGGACGACGAGCAGCAGCAGTGCCAGCGCGGCGGAGCTCCAGGCCGAGCGCCAGGGCGTCGTCGATCAGCAGGAATCCCCGATCGTCGAGCGGCAGTCCGGAATCCTGGAACAGCGGCCAAGCCATCGCGCCGGTCAGCCAGACGGTGAGGCGTGAGGGCACCCGGATGCCGCTTTCGGTCTCGACCTCCCCGACGTGGACAGCGGCGACCCGTTGGCCGGTGCGGACGGCGATCCCCCGTTTCGCCAGGATCTTGCGGGCGCGCTCCCGGAAGCGGTCGCGATAGCCGGCCAGAATCTCCTCGCCAGATTCCAGGATCGTGATCCGGTGCGCCCGCCCCGCCCGCTCGAGCACGGCGGCGATGGCGAGGGCGATCTCGACCCCGGCCGCCCCGCCGCCGACCACGGCAACCTCCTTCTCCGCGAGGTCGAGCAGGCGCTGGCGGAGGGCGTGAACGCGCTCCAGCGGCTTGATCCGCTGCGCCTGCCTGGCCACTTCCGGCGAGTCGACGCCGGCGGTGTTGGAGCCCACAGCGAAGGAGACCAGGTCATAGGGGACCTCCCGGCTCCTCTCTTCCTCCGTATCCACCCGCACCCGCCGCTCCCCGGGGTCCACCCCCACCGCCCGCCCGGCGACGAAGCGCCCCCCCGCCCGCTCCACCAACTCCGGCACCCGCACTGCGATCTCCTCCTCTCGGTAGGTCCCCTGGAGGTAGCCCGGCACCATCCCCGAGTAGTGATGGAGAGGGCCGAGGGAGACCACCGTCAGCTCCACCTCCGCCAGGGGCTCCAGGATCAGCCGGCGCAGGATCTCCAGATGGGCATGCCCGGCTCCGACCAGCAGCAGCCGCTTTTTCGCCAGGATCATTCCCATGCCCGCATTCTACGTTTACGATTCTGCTTGCACAGCCGGCGTAAAATAAATATAATTTACTCAGCTAGCTGGAAAGAAGAAATGTACTGAAGTCCCGGGCTGGTATTAACCTTAGATCTTGACGTCCTTGGGCCGCTGGGGCCCGAGGGCTAGGAGAAGATATGCGAGCTTTGAAGTTGTCCATCCTGGGTCTCGTGCTTGGCGCCGCCTCTCTCGCGGCGCAATCGGCCGTCCTTCCCGCGGAGCTCACCGCTCCGGCTCCGGCCGGCTCGCAGGCCGCCGCGAAAGCCTCTCCGCTCGACGGCGGCCGGCTTCTTTTCTACCGCCTTCCCGCGGGCTTCCTGAAGGCCGCGCGGAAGTCCTTCGTGATCCGGGTGAGCCTCGACGGCCGGCCGTTCGCCGACGAGACGTTCCGCCTGGCCGGTAGCCAGGGCGCCCCGACGGTGGAGCTCTTCGCCTTGGCCGCCGACCTGCGCGACCGCGTGTACGAGAAGGCGGGCCGGCCGGACCATTTCCTCACCGTTACCGTGCTCCTCGACGGGCGGGCCGTCAGCGAGCTCACATGGGGAGAATTCCTCCGCCACAGCCAGGAGATCCGGCAGGCGGGCTTGCGGCCGGTGGTCGTTCCCTCGGAGGTGAAGAGCTACGCCCAGACGCGGCCGAAGCCCGGCGCTCAGGCTTCCGAGCCGTTCATGGCGAAAGGCGTGTACAGGGACCCCGACTGTGTGGCGGCGTGCGAGGCCGAGCTGGACTTCTGCCTCAACCAGCGGTGCGATCCCCGGGGGGACGACTGCACGCTTTGCTACATCTATTACAACGACACCCTATTGAACTGCCCGATGATCTGCGAGGACCCGAAGAAGGTGGAGGATTACACCACCCAGGCGGTCGTCGGCTCGCAGTACACCGGCATCTCCGGCTGTTACCACTCCCTGGCGGGCGGCAACTACGGCTACGCCCAGTACCAGTACACGATCAAGAATACCCAGTATCGCAAGACCACCAACTGCAACGGGACCACCTCGACGCAAGAGATCTCCTACTGGTACACCTACACCTCCTGCTTTTCGAAGGGGGCGCCCTGCCCCACGCCGTACAGCGGCACGATGTATCAGTCGTGCAGTAACTGACTTCCATCCCGCTTCGAGGCTGTATCTCGGCCGCCCACATCCGCGGGCGGCCTCTTTTTCTCGAAGATCAGGTCTCGGAAAGAATCCGCCGCAGCAGGAAGACCAGGGCGACCAGGCTGGCGAGGACCAGCATGACCGGCCTCACCCAGCGGCCCCACCAGGGATCGCCTCCGGCGGGAGCGCCGCCTTCGAGGTCCCAGCTCGGCCGGCTGCCAGGGGCGGCTCAGCAGGCTGTCTCCCAGGGCCTGGAGGTCGTAGGAGGGGGCGCTCAGGTTGTCCGGCCCGGCCAGCGAGCCGGACAGGCTCCTCCGCCTCCGGCCAGACGAAGAGGAGGACGTCCCGGCGCCGCCAGACGGCCGCGTCGAGCTCCGCCAGAGGGCGGGTTGTCGCCGTCGTGGAAGCGCACCGAGAGACCGAGGGCGCGCGGCCGGGGAGCGCCAGCCGTTCGCGGCAAGGCAGGGGTGGCTGGGGCAGGCATTCCCAGGTGTGGCGGACGAGAAGAGGACGGTCTCCGCCACCCCCCTGCTTGCCGAAGGCGGATGGCGGGCTCCAGGTAGCGCGCCACCGACGGCGCGGCGCAGCGGCGCGGGCCGGCGCCGTCAAGTCCAGCTCGCGTCAGCGGCAGGCCGGCTCGAGGCAGGCGGATCTCCACCTCGCTCTCCCCCGACCGCCGGCGGCCGCTCCCTGAAGGGTCGAGGTCGATCCGTGGAGCGCCAGCGCGGGCTCGGCTGGCGACCAGCGGCTGGAAAGGGATCTGGCGGTCTCCGGAGACCAGCCGCAGGTTCCCCGAGGTCGGCCCGCGCGGCGCCGTAGACAGCGGCGGAAGCTCCAGCCGCACCATGACCCCGGCTTCGCGCCGCGGCGCGATCACCCGCCAGGCCGCCGCAGCCGGCGCCGTCCCGGCGTACGGACGGCCGGAGTGGCCGCGGCCGGCAGCGGCAGGCAGGGCCGTGCTCGGTCTCGCGCGCCCGCTTCCAGCCAGAGCGCGCGGCTCCTCCGGGGCCGCGGCCGGCTGCCGCGCCCGCCGCGGGCGCCGCCATAGGCCAGGACGTACCGCCCGGCCGCTTCGGCCCGGAAGAGCACCGTCTGCACCGTGAGCTCGGCACGCCCCAGCCCGCGAGGCGCGGCCGCTCCGCCGGAGCCGTGGAGCTCCAGCCGGAGAAGGGAGCCCGCCAGCGGCTCCGCTCGCCCGGCGCAGCAGGTGCCGGGTCCGGCCCGCCCTGCGCTGCCAGACCTCCTCTGCGCCAGCGGCAGCCAACGCCATTCCTCGCGGGGCGGTCCAGGCGGTACCCCGATCCTCCCCTTCTCCCTCGATCTCGCCGTGAGGCGCCGGAGCGATCTGGCCGGAGGCCGGCAGGAGCAGCGTGCAGAAGGCCGCGCCCGGCCGCCCCCCCTCGCATTCGGCGTTCCGGGTCTCCGACCGACAGCGTGGGACCGGTCACCGCCTCCACCTCCACCGCTGCGATCTTCGGCAGCTTCAGCCGGCGCCGGCCAATGGAGGCGGAGCTAGCGGTCGCCGCTCACCGGATAGGAGAGGGGCGCCCACCCGTCTCCGGCTTCGACCTCCCGTCCGGGCTCTCCCAAGGCGAGAGGCCGCCAGTCCGCGCCGTCGGGGCTGCTCTCGATCCGGTCCGGCGGCGGCAGGAGCGCCCGGCCGGTCTGCAGGAAGAGCCGCTCGTGAGGGATGCGGCTCGGCCCCCAGGTCCAGGAGCAGCGACCAGCCGGCGCCATCCCTCCGGACGCGCGGCCCCACCACGGGACGGCGCTCGCTGCGCGGCGCGGCGGGCTCGATCCGGACCGGCACGTCCCCGCCGCCCGGAGAGAAGACGTGGAGGTCGGCCCCCTCCGGCGCCATGTGCTGCAAGGCGGCGAGGTCCAGCGGCACCCGCACCCAGCCGGGTGCCGGGACCTGAACCTCGCGGATGTAGTGGAAGCCTTGACCACGCGCCAGCGCCGGGACGGCGGCGAGCAGCGAGGAGAGCGACCGCTTGTCTTGGAAGGATTGCCGCGGGAGCAGATCCGCCGAGACTCCGGGGACGACGACGACGAGGACCGGGCTCCGATCTCCAGAGCCCATGGCTCGATATTTGCTACGCTAAAAGGATGGAATACGTGGGTAGACGGTTCATCCGCCGGGGCCGTGCCAGACCGGAGAGATGGGGCCTCCAAAAAAGACTGGAGCGAGTCTAGCACAGATCCAATCGCGTGGGACATACCCCCTCCTTCTATACGGAGCGGCGAGCGATGATCGTCCACCAGCTTCTCCACCACCGACGGGTCGGCCAGGGTGGTGATGTCCCCCAGCTCCTCGTATTCGCCGGCCGCGATCTTGCGCAGGATGCGCCGCATGATCTTGCCCGAGCGGGTCTTGGGCAGCCCGGAGACGACCTGGATGCGGTCCGGCGCGGCGATGGCGCCGATGGCGTGCCGCACCTGCTCCTTGAGCGTGCCGATCAGCTCCTCCGGGTCCCAGCTCTCGTAGTCCGGCGTCGGGTGGACGTAGGCGAAGATGCCGGTGCCCTTGATGTCGTGCGGGAAGCCCACCACCGCCGCCTCGGCCACCGCCTCATGGGCCACCAGGGCGCTCTCGATCTCCGCCGTCCCCAGCCGGTGGCCCGGAGACGTTCAGCACGTCGTCCACCCGGCCGGTGATCCAGTAGTAGCCGTCCTCGTCGCGGCGGCAGCCGTCGCCGGTGAAGTAGAGGCCGGGGAACTGCGAGAAGTAGGTCTTCGCGGAACCGCCAGTGGTCGCCGTAGATCGTCCGCGCCTGCCCCGGCCAGGTACCGCGCAGGCAGAGGTTGCCCGAGACGTCGTTGCCCTGCAGCTCCTTCCCCTGCTCGTCCACCAGCACCGGCCGGACGCCGAAGAACGGCAGCGTCGCCGAGCCCGGCTTGCACGGCGTCGCGCCCGGCAGCGGCGTGATGAGGATGCCGCCCGTCTCCGTCTGCCACCAGGTGTCCACCACCGCGCAGCGCCCGTCGCCCACCACGTCGTGGTACCACAGCCAGACCTCGGGGTTGATCGGCTCGCCCACCGAGCCCAGGATGCGCAGCGAGGTCGCGCCGGTGCTTCTTCACCCACTCGTCGCCGGCGCGGGCGATGGCCCGGATCGCCGTCGGCGCCGTATAGAAGATGTTGATCCCGAGGTCGTCCACCATCCGCCAGTAGCGCCCGGCGTCCGGGTAGGTGGGGATCGACTCGAACATCACCGTCGTCGCGCCGTTGGCCAGCGGCCCGTAGAGGATGTAGCTGTGGCCGGTGACCCAGCCGATGTCGGCGGCGCAGCAGTAGATGTCCCCGGGGTGGTAGTCGAAGACCATACTTGTGGGTCAGCGCGGCGTAGAGAAGATAGCCGCCGGTGGTGTGCAGCACCCCCTTCGGCTTGCCCGTCGAGCCCGAGGTATAGAGGATGAAGAGCGGGTCCTCCGCGGCCATCCACTCGACCGGGCAGGTCGAGCGCTGCTTCGCGGTCTCCTCCTCCAGCCAGAGGTCCCGCCCGGCCCGCATCGGCACGTCCTTGT
The DNA here is from genome assembly GCA_963821585.1 of uncultured Acidobacteriota bacterium. GTDB lineage: Bacteria > Acidobacteriota > Thermoanaerobaculia > Gp7-AA8 > Gp7-AA8 > QHVT01. The sequence goes on along the minus strand of CAWGEI010000004.1, from coordinate 161,928 downwards.
CGGTGCGGCGGACCACGAAGACCTTCTCGACCAGCGACAGCCCCTCGACCGCCTGGTCCACCGTCGCCTTGAGCGGGATGCGCCTGCCGCCGCGCAGCCCCTCGTTGGCGGTGAGCACCACCTTGCAGCCGGCGTCCAGGATGCGGTCGCGCAGCGACTCGGCCGAGAAGCCGGCGAAGACCACCGAGTGGACCGCGCCGATGCGGGCGCAGGCGAGCATGCTGTAGGCCAGCTCGGGGACCATCGGCAGATAGATGCAGACCCGGTCGCCCTTCCTCGACCCCGTGGGCGAGCAGCACGTTGGCGACGCGCGCCACGTTGTGCTTGACCTCGCGGTAGGAGATGTGCCGGTACTCGCCGGGCTCGTCGCCGGCCCAGATGATGGCCGTCTGCTCGCCCCGCGTCGGCAGGTGGCGGTCGACGCAGTTGTAGCAGGCGTTGAGCCGGCCGCCGGAGAACCAGGAGAAGTCCACCTCCTCCGGGTCCACGTCCATGATGTTGCGGGGCGGATGAAACCAGTCGAGGATCCCGGCCATCTCCCGCCAGAACTCCTCCGGCTCCTCGATCGAGCGGCGGTACATCTCCTGGTACTGCGCGAGGCTCTTGATGTGGGCGTGCTCGGCGATCTGGGGCTTGACGGGGATCATGGCGGCTTCCTCCGGCTCGGTTGGGCGCGACTCCCTGGGCCGTAGCGAATTCTATACCCGGGGCGGGCGTGGGGGTGTCCGCATCAAGCGTCCGTGGCCTGCGACCTCACCCCTCGGTCCCTCTCCTGAAGGAGAGGGAGGGCCTGACGGGCAACCCGTCGCGAAGTCGTCCCCCTTCTCCTTCAGGAGAAGGGGATAGGGGTTGAGGTCGCGGGCCACGAATGTTCCAATCGCGAGATGTGTGGCTAATTCCACCTGACGTCCTTTTCAATCAGAAAACGCCTCCTCTAATTGGAATGCGGTACCACCGTGAGGCTCCCGTTTCTGGGAGCCGCGCCAAAGGAGGCATTATGAAAACTTTTCGTGTCCTGAGCCTGATGCTGCTGTTTCTCATCGTTCCCTCTCTGCTGCTCGCTCAACGGCCTTTGAGCGGCGAGGTGCGGGTGAGCATCGATTCCCGCGAGTTGCAGCAGTTCCCTCATGTGGCGACGAACCGCACGGGCGAGTTCGTGGTCACCTGGGTGGTCACCAATCCGATCAATGATCAGACCTCCCTCCATGCGGTGAGATTCAAGGCCAACGGAACGCCCGCGACCGGCGAGCTTCTGATCGCCGATCAGGCTCTCGACCTCGCCGCGAATTCCGCGGTGGCGATGATGGACGACGGCTCTTTCGTTGTGGTCTTTCCGGATCTGGACCTCGCCACTCCGGCCCTGGTGGCCCGCTGGTACGGTCCTGACGGCCATCCGGATGGGGAAGACGCCCTGGTGACGCGCAACTGGTCCCCGGACTTCTCGATCTCCACGCAGGGGGACGGCGGGTTCGTGGTGGCCTGGGAAGGGAGCACGCCGTCGGTCCGCGCCCGTATCTTCGAGCCGAGCCACGCGGGGGGCTCTGAAATCGTGATCGATCCGGCGGGCACCGATCCGGTCGTCGCTGTGGGGCCCCAGGGCGCGTTCGTGGTGGCCTGGCGGAACGGCAAGATCCTGGGCCGGCGGTTCACGCCGCAAGGCCAGGCCAGCCAGCTTTTCGTGGTCTCCAAGGACACGGCGCCCCAGCCCCTTCACATCGCCAAGGACGAAAGCGGCAACTTCCTGATCGTCTGGGGCACCGGTCCGACCGTGCCTCGGCCAGCGGTACGAGGCGGACACCACCCCGATCGGGGGCCTTCTGCGGCTGCGGCCGGGGGCGACTACGATATGGCCATGGGCGGGCAGGGCAACTTCGTCCTGGTCTGGGAGGCTCCGGGCACCGGCGCCCAGGACGGCACCAACGTCTTCGCGCGACGCTTCAAGTCGAACGGTCTCCCCCTCGGCCCCCAACTGCGGGTCAACGTGCGCAAGCAGGGCTCCCAGGAGCACCCGCGGGTCGGGATCGGCGCCGACGGCGGCTTTATCGTAGTCTGGGATAGTTTCGCGCCGGACCGGAGCTTCAGCAACGTTTTCGATCGCCGCTATCTGAGGAAGTAAAGAGGAAATCCAGATGTCAAAGCTGCGCGGGTTCTATCTTCTGATCGCCGTCGTGCTGGGCTTCGCCGTTCCCACCCTCGCCGCCGCCCGCGGCCCCTGGGGCCGCGGTTCCAGGTCAACGTCGAGGCGGCGGGCCTCCAGGCGCCGGCGTCTCTCGCGATGAACGCGCGCGGCGAATTCGTGGTCGCCTGGGTGAACGTGCCGGTGGACGGGACCGAGCCGCGCACGATCGTCGCGCGGCGGTTCGCGGCCGACGGCATGCCCGTCACTGAGGAGATCCAGGTCGCCGAGTTTCCCGCCGACGACCAACCGGCCGAGGTCGTGATTAGGGAGGACGGCTCGTTCTTCGTCGTCTTCCCCGTCTTTCCCGACCTCGTGGCCCGCCGCTATGGGCCGGATGGCGGCTTCGAAGGGGAGAGTGTGGTCGCGCGCCGTCTCCTGCGCGGGAGCTACGCCGTCGCCGCCCGGCCGGACGGAGGTTTCGCCCTAGTCTGGATGCGCCAGACGGGAGAGCAACTCGCGCTGGTCGCCAGGATCATCGGCGCCGACGGCCAGCCGGCCGGGCCGGAGCGCCGCCTCGGCCAGGGGGACCACCCGGCGGTCGCGGCGGGGCCGGACGGGGGCTTCGTGGCGGCCTGGGTCGGCGAGCAGGCCACTGGGGACCCCCATTTCTTCGATCTCTATATCCTCGCGCAGCGGTTCGACGCCAGTGGCAAGCCTCTGGGGGGGCGGATCGCCGTCCAGGGGCGGTTCCACGGCGTTATCGGCGGTCTTTCCGTCGCGCGAGACGAGGCCGGCAACTTCTTCGTCCTTTGGCGGGCGGAAGGTGAGCTCCGGCCGGCGGGAGCCCGCCCGCGGACCGAGCAGGGGATCTACGGCCGGCGCTTCGACGCGGACGGCGCCCCGCTGACGGAGGTGCTGGAAGTGGCAGGGTTCGGAGCGCAGGGGTCGCGCCTCGCCATGGACCGGGCCGGCAACTTTGTCGTCGCCTGGGCGTCGGCGACCGGTGCGAGCCCGGGCGTCTTCGCGCGGCGCTTCACGGCGGGCGGGACGCCGTTCGGTCCGGTCCTGCAAGTGGATACCTTGGGGAGCGCCGGGCCGCTGGTGGCGAGCGACGCCAACGGCAACTTCGTCGTGGTCTGGTCGGGGATCGGCAGGGAGATCCTGGCCCAGCGGTATCGGAAACGGTAGGGAGATCCTCATGAAACGCTTTCGTCTGTCCTTCCCCGTCCTGCTGCTCTTCCTGATCCCCGCCGCCCTTGTGGCCCAGCTCCCCCTGGGGCCGCAATTCCGGGTCAACCCCGATCCGACGCCCGATCTGATGAGCCCTCGGGTGGCGACCAATGCCAGCGGCGATTTCGTCGTCCTCTGGTACGGCTTCGGCGACTCCAGAGGGGGGATCCTCCACGCCCGCCGGTTCAGACCGGACGGCAGCCCCGCGACGGATGACATCCGGGTCGCCGATCAGGTCATTTCCACCAACGAAAACGTGGAGATGGCCATCCAGGACGACGGCTCGTTCCTGGCGGTCTTCTCCGTCTCCGGCGCCCTGAAGGTCCGACGCTTCGCGCCCGACGGCACCCTCCTGCTGGACGAGCAGGTAGCCGGCGGCTCCCCGTATGTCCCGCAGGCGTCGATCTCCGCCCGGAGTGACGGCCGGTTCGTGGTTGCCTGGAGCCTCTTCAGCGGCGAGGTTTCCGCCCGGGTGTTCAGCCCGGAGGGAGCTCCCCTGGGGCCGGTGGTCACGGCTGACACCAGCAGCGGGCTGAAGTTCGGCCCGCGGGTCGCCATGGGGCCCCAGGGCGAGTTCGTCGTCGTCTGGCTGACGTTCGTCGGTACCGATCCGTCCTCGGGCCGCCCGCTGGGGAGCTTCCAGGCGCAGAGGTACGGCCCGGGAAGCCGCCCCCGGGGAGAGAAGATCCAGGTGAGCGATCACTATGGCGGGAGCGTTCACGTCGCCAAGGACGGCGCCGGAAATTTCCTGGTGATCTGGAGCGAGGTGCCGAACGCGGGGGGCGGCGGTCCGCATGGAATCTATGGCCGGAGGTTCTCGGCCGCCGGAGCGCCCCTGAGCGCGGCGCTGCCGCTCGTTTCCTCCTTTGTCACCGGCTACACGGCCCTCGCCGTGGCCCCGGATGGGAGCTTCGTAATCGCCTGGGACTCTCCAGGCCCGGGCGGTTTCGATCAGAACGTCTTCGCCCAGGTGTTCCCGGCCACTGGCGTACCGCTCCGGCCGGCCTTTTCCGTGCCACAGAGGGTCGGCGGAATTCAGCGGTACCCATGGGTGGCGATCAACGGCGAGGGCCGGTTTGTGGTGGTCTGGGCGGACCGCGGCGACCTGTCCGGCCGCCAATTCAAGGCGCGGCGGCGGTAGGCCCAACTACAGCAGGTCGTCCAGCGACTCCCCCGTACCCCGCTCCTCCGGCGCCTCGCCGCGCCGGAAGATCCGCGCCCCCCGGGCTCCGCCCAGGGTGGCGCGGTCCCCCTCGATCCGCAGCCAGGCCCCCTCGCGCAGGCCGACGACGGGGGTCTCGTTCTCCTCGTGGAACTCTTTGAGGCGCTGCTCGCGGGTCTCCCCCATGTGGGTCGAGCCGGGGTCAGGGTCCAGATAATGGGGGTTGAGCTGGAAGAGGACGAGCCCCAGGGCCGCGAAGGAGGCGGGCTCGACGATCGGCATGTCGTTGGTCGTTCGGATCGTCGGCGCCGCGATGTTGGTGCCGGCGCTGCTGCCCATGTAGGGCATGCCGGCGAGCGCCCGCTCGCGCAGGATGGCGAGGAGGCCGGCATCCTGGAGCGTCTTCAGCAGCCGGAAGGTGTTGCCGCCGCCGGTGAACACCGCCTCCGCCTCGGCGGCCGCCCGGCGCCCCGCCTCGTCGGCCGTCAGGGTCGCCACCTCGACGCCGATCGCCGCCAGCCGCTGCCGCACCTTGGCGCCGTACCCCTCCCGATCTTGCAGGGCGAAGGGGACGAAGACCAGCCGGCGAACCGGTCCCAGGAAGCCGTCGATCTCCTGGAGGACGTGATCCAGGTACCCCTGACCGTGATTCGTCGAGTTGCTGATCAGCAGAAGCCGTCTCGCCATCGTTCTCCCTTCCGGAGTCGAATCGTACGCCACCCGCCGCGCAAACGGAGAAGGTATGGATAGAATCGCCGCCATGCTCCTCTATCGCATCGCTCCCGAAGGCTTTTGGGCCGCCGCCGATCCGGACGCTCCGGACCGGCTCCGTATCCTCGACTCCGATCCGTTCGAGACGCCTCCCGGCGACTGGAAATTCGGCCGCGACGTCGACCGCGCGACCGCGTCGTTCCTGAACCCCGCGCGTCCGAGCAAGATCGTGGCGATCGGCCGCAACTACGCCGAGCACGCCAAGGAGCTCGGCAACGCCCTGCCGGAGGAGCCGCTGTTCTTCCTCAAGGCCCCCTCGGCGATGATCGCCCCCGGCGCGCCGATCGTGCTGCCGCCGGAGAGCCAGCGGGTGGAGTACGAGGGGGAGATCGCGGTGGTGCTGCGCCGCCGGCTGAAACGGGCCTCGGCGGCGGAGGCGCGCGACGCCGTCCTCGGCGTCACCTGCGCCAACGACGTCACCGCCCGCGACCTGCAGAAGAAGGACGGCCGCTTCGCCCGCGCCAAGGGGTTCGACACCTTCTGCCCGATCGGGCCGGCGATCCGGGTCGGCGCGGATCTGGAGGATCTGGAGGTCGTGACTCGCGTCAACGGTGCCGAGCGCCAGCGCGGCCACACGCAAATGATGGCCTTCCCGATCGTGGACCTGCTGGCCTACGTCTCGCGGATGATGACCCTGGAGCCGGGGGACGTGATGCTCACCGGCACCCCGGCGGGCGTCGGGCCGCTGGCGGACGGCGACCGGGTGGAGGTGGAGGTCTCGGGGGTGGGGGTACTGGCGAATCCGGTGGAGGCCTGGCGGGAGTAGGCCCTCAGGCCCTCGCCGCCCGCCACGGAAACAGCGCCAGTCCCGCCGCCAGCAGCAGGTGCACCCCGCCGCCGAAGGCGAAGCCCCAGAACAGCAGCGCCAGCCATCCCGAGAAGAGGGTCAGGGCGAGCGCGGCGCGGAGGGTCGGGGATCGCATCGGCGGCAAGCTATCACCGCCCTCGCCCGGGCTCAAGGCTGTGCCGCTACAGACTCCCTGCCGGTTGGAGCGTCCTGCCCTTCGAGGCCTCACCCTCGGAGGGCCCATGGAGGCAAGAAAAGAGGTCATTGGGAGGGTGGGTTCCTCTCCCTTCAGGGGGAGGTTAGGAGGGGGCGCCCCAGACAAGGAGACGTCTTGGACTTCGGAACACCCCCTCCTGGCCTCCCCCGTTCCGGGAGAGGAAAAAAGCTCCCCGGCATCCTCTTTCCTTCTCTACGCGGGCCCTCCCTCTCCACAAAGTGGAGAGGGATCGAGGGTGAGGCCTCGAAGGGCGGAGCCGCTCCAACCAACAAAGGCGTATGTAGAGGTACGACCTCAAGCCCCGGGGCGGCTTCATCCGCTATCCTCCCTCCATGATCCAGGCCGTGACCTTCGACGTGACCCACACCCTGATCCACAGCCCCCGGCTGGGTGAGATCTACGCCGAGATCCTCGGCCGGCATGGCGTCGCGATCGGCGCCGAGGAGGCTCACCGGCTGATCCTGGTGGTCTGGCAGGAGTTCTCGTGCGGCGCGGACCCGGGGCGCGACCGCTTCGCCACCCATCCGGAGGGGGAGCGCGGCTGGTGGCTGCGGTTCCTGGAGCGGATGTGCGAGCTCCTGCGGGGCGCCTCCGCCCGTCGCGGTTCGCCGCCGCGGAGCTCTTCCACCGCTTCGGCATGGCGGAGGCCTGGGAGGTCTATCCGGAGGTGCCGGCGGCGCTCGCCGCGCTGGCACGCCAGGGTCTGCGGCTGGGGGTGGTGAGCAACTGGGACCACCGGCTCCCCGGCCTGCTCGCCGACCTCGGGACTCGGCCGCTTCTTCGGCTCGATCGCCTACTCGGCCAAGGCGGGGGCCGAGAAGCCCGATCGCCGGATCTTCCTCCAGGCGCTGGAGGAGCTCGGCGTCGAGCCGGTGGCGGCCCTCCACGTCGGGGACGGACGCCTCGAGGACGTCGAGGGGGCGGTCGCGGTGGGCATGAAGGCTCTCCATCTCACCCGCAACACGGGGGGTGGCGACCTGCGCGATCTCGCCGCCCTGCCGGGGCTCGTCGCGGCCGAGCGGGCCGGCCGGGCGGGCCGGCAGTGGGCCGGGGGTGTGGTAGAATTTTGATGTCTTTCCCGGGAACAAAGCATGAAAATCTCCACCAAAGGTGAGTACGGCATCCGGGCGATGCTCTATATCGCCATGAAAATCGAGCAGGGCCCGGTCACCAGCCACGAGATCGCCCGTCATCAGGGGATCCCCGAGCCCTACCTGCGCCAGATCCTGGCCCAGCTCTCCAAGGACCGGCTGATCCAGTCCAACCGCGGCCCGCAGGGGGGGCACGTCCTCGCCCGGCCGGCGGCCCAGATCAGCTTGCGCGACATCATGGTGACGCTCGAGGGGCAGACCACCGCGATCGACCAGATCCTCGCCCTCCCCTGCACGATCGACGTGGGGTCCGAGTTCTGCGCCATCCGCGAGGTCTTCCTGGAGGTCAAGACGGCGGTCGAGCGCATCCTCGACAAGACCACGCTCGAGGAGCTGGTCAATCGCCAGCGCGAGATCCTGACCCACCGGATCTCCATCCCGCTCGACCTCGCGCCCCGGATCGCCCCCTTGCTGCCCGTGATCCGGGACTGAAATTTTCTACTCTTTTCGATCCGACCTGAGGTGAAGCGTCATGAAGCTCCAGGGCGAAGGACTGCTGGTGCGCATCTTCGTCGGCGAGTCGGACCGCTGGGAGGGGGCGCCGCTCTACGAGGCGATCGTGCAGCGGGCGCGCGAGAAGGGGCTCGCCGGCGCCACGGTGATCCGCGGCATCGAGGGCTTCGGGGCCCACAACTTCATCCATACGGCGCGCATCCAGCGCCTCGCCGAGGACCTGCCGATCGTCATCGAGATCGTCGACCAGCGGGAGCAGGTCGAGGCCTTCCTGCCGGACCTCGATTCCATGGTCGCCGAGGGGCTGGTGACGCTGGAGCCGGTGCAGGTGATCCTCTACCGGGTGCGCGACGACTCCAGCGCCCAGACCCATTGAAGGGATTCCGCCCGCCGCTTGTGAAGGTCTTCACAAGCTCGGGTGAACCTGTTAGACTGCGCCTGCGCTCAGGGGGTGTGTGAGGTCCGGAGCGCGGTCCCTGCGGATTCCCGCGATGCCCGAAGACCCAAGATCGGACGTCAAGCCCAGAGGGCTGTCTGGCATCGGCTTCGAGCTCGTCGCGTCGGTGGCGGGGTTCGCGCTGATCGGCTACGGATGGGACCGGTACTTCGGCACCGCTCCTTGGGGGCTCCTGATCGGCGCCCTGCTCGGCGGAATCGGCGGGATGTACAACCTGATCCGTCAGGCCTGGATCCCGGGAGCGAAGCCCGAGATCAAGAAAACGAACGGCGACAGAGAGCGATGACCGCCTCCGGATCGCCAGCCGCGGAGTACCGACGGTTCCTGGCCTGGGCGGTCGCGGTCGCGGCGGGAGTGATCCTGCTGGGGTACGCGCCGACGCGGCAACTGGGCGGAGCGGGGGCGCTCCGCGCGATGGTCGCCGGATGCGCGCTCGGGGTCCTGGCCTCGGCGGTGGGGGCGATACCGATCGTCCTGGCGCGGCGGGGGAGCCCGGGTGAGCGGTTGACCGCGACCCTGGCGTCGATGGGACTGCGGCTCCTGGTGCTCTTCGCGCTCACGGCCTCGGTGGCGCTCTCGGGCTGGTTCGAGCGGCGGCCGCTGCTGATCTGGACCGCGATCGGATATATCGCTCAGCTGGTGGTCGATACCCGGTACGCGACACGGGGCTTTTAAAAAGGTACGGAGAACTTTTCGATGCTCGCTCTACTCATGCTGTCGGAGAACCCGCTCGAGCACATCGTGCGGCATCCGATGATCCAGCGGCCGGCCAACCTGGGGTTTCTCACCCCGGGCGGCAAGATCACCCTGCTGGACAGCCACATCGTGATGATGCTGATCGCCGCGGCGCTGCTGCTGGCGCTGGTCCCGGCGTGGGCGCGGAAGCGGCGTGGCAAGGCGGGGATCGACGCCATGGTGCCGACCGGCGCCGGCAACGCCATCGAGGCGATCTGCCAGTATTTCCGCCAGGAGATCGCGCGCCCGGCCCTGGGTCCCTACACCGACAGCTTCATCAAGTTCATCTGGACGGTCTTCTTCTTCGTCTTCACGGTGAACCTGCTCGGCCTGCTGCCGATCAACTCGGCGCGGATCTTCGGCGCCAACATCGGCGGCGCGGCGACCGGCAACGTCTGGATCACCGCCACCCTCGCCCTGATCACTCTCGGGATGGTGATCGTCAATGGCCTGCGGCTGGGGGGCAAGCAGTACCTGGCCCACTTCAATCCCGGCCCGCTCTGGCTGTCGCCGCTGCTGGTGCCGCTGGAGATCATCGGCCTGGTCTCGCGGATCTTCGCGCTCACCATCCGTCTGTTCGCCAACATGGTCGCCGGGCACGTGCTGCTGGCCGTGCTGGTAGCTTCATCTTCTCGGCCGCCGCGGCCAAGGGGGCTCTCGTCGCGCTCGGCGTGGCGGTTCCGGTGCTGCTCGGCAGCGTCGCGATCAACCTGCTGGAGCTCTTCGTCGCCCTGCTGCAGGCGTTCATTTTCACCTTCCTGACGACCCTGTTCATCGGCCAGTCGATCGTCTTCCATCACCACGACGACGACATGAGCACGATGCGCACTTCTGCGATCGCCATGCCCGGATAGCGCCGGGCACGCGGCCGCGAGGCTTGACTTCGATCGATCGATCCACGATCGATCCCCACTTAAAAGGACCCTAGGAAAGGATCTTTTTCGATGAGCAAGAGAACGGCCAAACTCGCGTTGACGATGATTGCCCTCGGTTTCGTGTTGATGTTCGCCTCCGTCGGCTCCGGCGCACGCCCAGGCTGGCGTCGGCACCGAAGCGGCCACCAATGGCGATGGTGGCGGCGGCTTCCTGACCACAGACGGTGCCCGTAAGCTCGGCGGCGCCATCGGCGCGGGCCTGGCGATCATCGGCGCCGGCGCCGGCATCGGCCGCATCGGCGGCAGCGCGGTGGAGTCGATCGCCCGGCAGCCCGAGGCGGCCGGCCAGATCAGCAACGCCATGATCATCACCGCCGCCATGATCGAGGGCGCCGCCCTGTTCGCCCTGGTTATCGGCATCCTGGCGGTCCTCTGATCGCGGCGCTGGTGATCGCGGGAGCTCGACAGTCCGCCCCTTCCCGATCCAGGGCAGGGGCTTCGAACGCGAGTATTTGCATGAGCTATAAGCAGATAGCCCAAAGAGCATCGTTTGCGCTGGCCCTGATGGCCGCGGCGGTCCCGGCGATGGCCGCGGAGGCGGCGGAGGGCCATGCGGAAGGACCGCCGAACCTCTTCGCGGGCGACCTTGGTAACGTCGTCTGGACGGTGGCGATCTTCGTCCTCGTCCTGGTCGTCCTCGGCAAGTTCGCCTGGGGACCGCTCCTCAACGCCCTGCAGGCGCGCGAGAGCTTCATTCACGACGCGCTCGCACGGGCGAAGCGGGACCGTACGAGGCCGAGGCCCGGCTGCGCGAGTACGAGGAGCGGCTGGCTTCGGCGCGGGCGGAGGCGACGGCGATCGTCGACGAGGGTCGGCGCGACGCCGAGGTGGTGAAGCGCAAGATCGAGGAGGCGGCCAAGGTGGAGGCCGACAAGATGATCGACCGCGCCCGGCGCGAGGTCCATCTCGCCACCGTCACCGCCACCCGCGAGCTCTATGACCTTTCCGCCAAGCTGGCGACCGACCTCGCGGCGCGCGTCCTCGGCCGCGAGATCACGGCCAAGGACCATGAGCGCCTGATCTCCGAGGCCATCGACGGCATCGAGAGCGGCTCGGGAGCGGGGCCCAACTAGTCATGGCCAACGTCGACGAACAGGACAGGGAGATCGGCCGCCTGTACGCCGGGGCGATCCTTCACGTCGCCGAGGAGGGCGGGCACGCCGAAGAGCTGCTCGAGGAGCTCGACGGGCTCATCGCGTACCTCGACGGCAACGCGGAGCTCCAGCAGTTCCTGGCCAGCCCGCTGATCGAGGAGGGGCCCCGCGCCCAGGCGGTCGAGCGCGCCTTCCGGGGCAAGGCGAGCGACCTGCTGGTCGACTCGCTGCTGGTGATCAACCGCAAGGGGCGGCTCTCCGCGCTCCGCGCCGTCGCCGTGGCCTACCGGAAGGAGCTGCGGGACCTGCGCGGCTGGATGGACGTCGTCGTCCGTACCGCCGTGCCGCTCACCGCCGCCCTCCGCGAGCGGCTCAACCAGGTCCTCGCCGCCTCCACCAGCCGCAAGCCGACGCTGATCGAGAAGATCGATCCGGCGGTGATCGGCGGTCTGGTGATCGAGGTCGAGGGCCGGAAGATCGACGCCAGCGTGGCGTCCCGGCTGCACGATTTGAGCGAGGCGCTGCTGGCGCGCGCCTCGCGTGAGATCCATAGCGGCAAGGCCTACGTCTCGTAGGCTGAAGCCAAGGAGCTGCCATGAAATTCAGAGCCGACGAGATCACTTCGGTCATCGAGGAGAGATCGGCAATTACCGCACCGAGCGTCGACCTCTCCGAGGTCGGCCGCGTGCTCGAGGTCGGCGACGGCATCGCCCGCATCTACGGCCTCACCGGCGCCATGGCCGGCGAGCTGCTCGAGTTCGAGAACGGCGCCCAGGGGCAGGTGTTCAACCTCGAGGAGAGCTCGGTCGGCGCCATCATCCTCGGCGACTACCTGGGGATCAAGGAGGGCGACGACGTCCACGCGCACCGGCGAGCTGCTCGCGGTCCCGGTCGGCGAGGCGATGATCGGCCGCGTCGTCAACCCGCTCGGCCAGCCGCTCGACGGCAAGGGGCCATCAAGACCCCGCACCGCCGGCCGATCGAGTTCATCGCCCCCGGCATCGCCGAGCGCCAGCCGGTCAACGAGCCGCTGCAGACCGGCATCAAGGCGATCGACGCCATGATCCCGATCGGCCGCGGCCAGCGCGAGCTGATCATCGGCGACCGCAAGACCGGCAAGACCGCGATCGCGATCGACACGATCCTCAACCAGAAGCGGCGGCGACGTGATCTGCGTCTACGTCGCCATCGGCCAGAAGGAGTCGACGGTCGCCGGCCTGGTCGAGGTGCTGCGCGAGGACGGCGCGATGGACTACACGATCGTCGTCTCGGCCCGGCGCGCCGACCCGGCCCCGCTGCAGTACATCGCCCCCTACGCCGGCGCGGCGATGGCCGAGTACTTCATGTACAGGAGGGGAAGGCGACCCTCTGCGTCTACGACGACCTGTCGAAGCAGGCGGTGGCCTACCGCCAGCTCTCGCTGCTGCTCCGCCGCCCGCCGGGCCGCGAGGCGTACCCGGGCGACGTCTTCTACCTCCACTCCCGCCTGCTGGAGCGCAGCGTCAAGCTGGCGAAGAGAACGTGGTCGTGCCCGACGAACACGCCGGCCGACAGCCGAGACCGATCGATGGCGGTCAAGCACCCGGAGGGGCTCGAGGCGCCCGAGGACCAGCGGCCGGACGACGTCAACGGCATCTTCCACCGGCCGCACGGCCAGCCACAAGGCCGAGGCGTTCCTGGCGACGCTGCCGGACGCCGACAAGTACCGGGTCCACCGCTTCCCGGACACGGCGGCTCGCTGACGGCGCTGCCGCTCATCGAGACGCAGGAAGGCGACGTCTCGGCCTACATCCCGACCAACGTGATCTCGATCACCGACGGCCAGATCTACCTCGAGCCCGACCTCTTCTTCGCGGGCGTCCGCCCGGCCATCAACGTCGGCATCAGCGTCTCCCGCGTCGGCGGCAACGCGCAGCAAGGCGATGAAGAAGATCGCCGGCGCGCTCCGGCTCGACCTGGCCGCCTTCCGCGAGCTGGAAGCCTTCGCCCAGCTCGGCACCGAGCTCGACAAGGCCACCCAGCGCCAGCTCGACCGCGGCTACCGGATGGTCGAGCTGCTCAAGCAGCCGCAGTACCAGCCGATGGCCGTCGTCGACCAGGTGATGTCGATCTACGCCGGCACCAGGGGTTCCTCGACGACGTGCCGGTCCGCGAGGTCTCGCGGTGGGAGGCGGGATGCTCGAAGTACTTCCGCGATCGAGCACCCGGAGATCGTCGACGAGCTCGACCGACAAGGAGCTGTCGAACGACCTGGCCGAGAAGATCGGCAAGGCGATCCGCGAGTTCAAGTCGCAGCGACCTACAAGGCGGCCGCTCCGCAAGGGCCGCGAGGTCGCCGCCTAAGGCGACACCGAGATGGCCAACCGGCGAGTCCTCGTCAAGCGCCGCAAGTCGGTGCAGAATATCCGCAAGATCACGCGGACGATGGAGCTGATCGCCACGGCGCGGTTCAAGAAGGCGTTCGACCGGGCCGGGCGAGCCGAGGCGTACACCGAGAAGATCGCCGAGCTGGTCGCCGACCTCGGCGCGCGCGGCCGGCGAGATCGATCACCCGCTGCTCAGGAGCACGAGGACGGTCAACGCGCTCGGCGCTGCTCGTGCTGACCAGCAACCGCGGCCTGGCCGGCGGCTACAACGGCAACGTCCTGCGCATGGCGACCGGCCATCTCGACGAGCAGCCGGCCGGGATCGACGACCGACGTCCACATCGTCGGCAAGCGGGGGATCGCCTACTTCCGGTTCCTGCGGGCCGGTGGCCGAGCAGACCTACCGGTTCGAGGACCGCCCGCGTTCGACGCAGGTCGAGCCGCTCGCCAACCGCTCATCGAGCGTTCGTCCGGGGCGAGATCGACCGGTCGACGTGGCCTACACCCAGTTCGTCTCCGCCGGCCAGCAGCGGCCGGTGGTCGTGCAGCTCCTGCCGCTCGCAGCCCGCAGGCGACGGCCGGGCGGAGGAGCCAGCCGGAAGCCGCGGTCGAGTACGAATTCTTGCCCGACCCCGAGCAGTCCTCGAAGAGATCGTGCCGGTCCGTTCAGGTCCGGCTCTTCCAGTGCTTCCTCGACGCGGCCGTCAGCGAGCAGGTCGCCCGGATGGTCGCGATGAAGGCGGCCACCGACGCCGCGACGACATGATCAAGTCGCTGACGCGCATACAACCGCGCCCGGCAGACGCAGATCACCAGCGAGCTCCGAGATCATCGGCGGCGCCAACGCGCTGTCCTGAGATCCCGGAGAGCCCTTCAAGAGAATTGGAAAGCAGAATGGAAACCATGTCAGAACGCCACTACGGCAAAGTCGACGCAGGTCATCGGCTCGACCTTCGACGCCGAGTTCCCCGAGGACCACCTGCCCGCGATCTACAACGCCCTGAACGTCGAGGTGCCGCGCACGGTGCTCGGCGAGACGAGCCCGACACCTCTGGTGCGAGGTCGCCCAGCACCTGGGCGGCGGCCGCGTCCGCGCCGTCGCCCTCGGCTCGACCGACGGCCTGCGCCGCGGCATGGACGTCGTCGACACCGGCGCGCCGGTCACCGTGCCCGTCGGCAAGGAAACGCTCGGCCGCGTGTTCAACCTGCTCGGCGAGCCGATCGACAACCGCGGCCCGGTCGCACGCCGACGGAGCGCCGGCCGATCCACCGCGAGCCGCCGGAGTTCGTCGACCTCACGCCCAAGGCCGAGGTGTTCGAGACCGGCATCAAGGTCATCGACCTGCTCACGCCCGTTCCTCCGCGGCGGCAAGGCCGGCCTGTTCGGCGGCGCCGGCCTCGGCAAGACGGTCGTCATCCAGGAACTGATCGCCCGCATCGCCCAGCAGCACGGCGGCTACTCCGTCTTCGCCGGCGTCGGCGAGCGCACCCGCGAAGGCACCGACCTCTGGCTGGAAATGCAGGAGGCCAAGATCGGCAACACCGGCAAGCACGTCATCGACCAGACCGTCATGGTCTTCGGCCAGATGAACGAGCCGCCGGGCGCCCGCCTCCGCGTCGCGCTCTCGGCGCTGACGATGGCCGAGTACTTCCGCGACGAGACCGGCGCCGACACGCTGCTGTTCATCGACAACATCTTCCGCTTCACGCAGGCCGGCTCGGAAGTGTCGGCGCTGCTCGGCCGCATGCCGTCGCGCCGTCGGTTACCAGCCGACGCTGGCGCACGGAGATGGGCGAGCTGCAGGAGCGGATCACCTCCACGAAGAACGGCGCCATCACCTCGGTGCAGGCCGTCTACGTCCCCGCCGACGACTCCGACCGACCCCGCCCCGGCCAACGCGTTCGCCCACCTCGACGCGTTCATCTACCTCGAGCGCAGCATCGCCGAGAAGGGCATCTACCCCGCCGTCGACCCGCTCGCCTCCGCAGCCGCGTCATCGCGCCCGAGATCGTCGGCGAGGAGCACTACCGCGTCGCCCGCAAGGTGCAGAAGATGCTCCAGCGCTACCGCGACCTGCAGGACATCATCGCCATCCTCGGCGTCGACGAGCTGACGCGAAGAGGACAAGCTGATCGTCAGCCGCGCCCGCAAGATCGAGCGGTTCTTCAGCCAGCCGTTCTTCGTCGCCGAGCAGTTCACCGGCAACGCCGGGCAGCTACACGCTCGCTCGCCGAGACGATCCGCTGCTTCGACGAGATCTGCGACGGCAAGTGGGACCACCTGCCCGAGCAGGCGTTCATGTACGTCGGCACCATCGAGGAGGCGGCGGCGCAGGCGGAGAAGCTGGCCGCCCAGGGCACCTAGCCCGGAATCACGATCATGGCGCGGACCGACACCTTCCACTGCAGCGTCATCACTCCGGAGCGGGCGATGCTGGAGGCCGAGGCCACCTTCGTCGCCTTCCCGGCGCACGACGGCGAGGTCGGCATCCTCGCCCACCGCGCCCCCTTGCTGTTCAAGATGGGGGCCGGCGAGCTGCGGGTCGAGAGCCCGCAGGGCAACCAGATCCTGTTCGTCGACGGCGGCTTCGCCCAGATGGTGGAGAACCGGCTGACCCTGCTGACCGAGGTGGCCAAGCGGATCGAGGAGATCAAGCCGGCGGACGTCGAGCGGCAGCTCGCCGAGGCCCACGGGATGCCGATGAAGACCGACGCCGAGTTCAAGGCCCGCCAGCGGGTGCTCCGCTCCGCCCAGGCGCAGCGTGAGATCCTCGCCCATCATGGGGCGGGGCGGGCTGCCTGACCGAATACGATCCGCTGTTCTCACCCACCCGGACCGGCGCCGACGACCTCGAGCCGGTTCGGGATCTCTTCCAGGCGGCTAGCCGCCCTTTCCTGCGATCTCCCATTTCCTGGCTCACCTGGGCCATTCTGCTGCCCGGGGCGGCGCTGGCCACGCCGCTGGTCTTCGCGCGTTTCGGTCCCGCTGGCGTCCTCTTCACCTGGTCGGCGGTGATCCTGCTCGGCGGCATGGTCGAGATCGTGGGGATCCGGCGCAATGCCAAGCGCTTCGACCAGGAAACGACCGGGAGCACGCTCGCCGCCTGGGTGCTGCGGCTGCAAGGGAACCTCTCCTTCGTCGCCATCGCCCTGTCGGCGCTGCTGGTCTGGCAGGATCTCACCTGGGTCCTCCCCGGGCTCTGGCTGCTGCTGCTCGGCCACTCCTTCTACATGCTGG
This sequence comes from uncultured Acidobacteriota bacterium, assembly GCA_963821585.1. GTDB lineage: Bacteria > Acidobacteriota > Thermoanaerobaculia > Gp7-AA8 > Gp7-AA8 > QHVT01. The sequence goes on along the minus strand of CAWGEI010000004.1, from coordinate 145,213 downwards.
GCGGCCTCGCCTTCCCGCCGTTCCGTACCTGCGGCCTGCTCTATCAGTTGGGCGGCCTCGTCGCCCTCTGGCCGGAGGGCAACCCCCTGTTAGCCTTCGCGGCTGCGACGGCGGCGGGGAACCTCTGGATGGGGATCGGGATCCTGAGAGCTACGCGCGCTCCAGGACGACCCACTGCCGGTCGTCCGTGAGGGCCACTCGCCCTCCGATCGTCTCGATACACCGCTTGAAATCCGGATACCGCTGGCAGTAATAGGCCGCGTCAAGGATGTCCGTCTGCGCGCGGTAGGTCGTGCGGAATGTCTTCTCGACTCTTTCCAGGTCCAGGTGATAGGAGCAGCATCTCATCTCATAGATGAAAGGGTCTTCGGGAGGACCCACCTCGGCGATCGGGAGAGGGTTCGTCTGGACGTTCAGGAAGAATCTGCCGGTGGGCGAGAGGGCATCCAGGACCTTCGCGAGATTAGCGAACACTCGAAGCTTTTCACGGATGAACGATTGAAACACCAGGGATGAGCCGCTCTCACCGTGCGAGCCCACTGCCGCTTCAAGCCTCGTGAAACCAAAAACCGAGCTGTGAGAGACGATCACGTCCAGCGGGGCGGAGAACAGATACTCCTCGATCCGCTTCTCTTCGACGATGGGGATGTCCGGGCGCTTTCGCTTCAGCAGGGCCAGCATCTTGTCGGCCGGCTGAATCCCCGACACATGCCAGCCGGCGTCGCGGAGCTGTTCCGCGAAGTATCCGGTCCCCAGGCCAATCTCGAAGACCCGCTCCCCCTCTCGCAGGTTTGCGATCAGCGAGCGCGCCGCGCCGCCGATATCGATGAAGGAGTCCGATAGGGGCTCGTAATACCGCGCGAACGCATCGATCTCGAACTCGTCGTGGACTGGGGACCTCATCGCTCCTCCTCCTCAAGATTCTCGCTCTGAGGAATAGAGGAGCAGATTCGGGCGCGCATGTCCAGTAAGAAATCGTGTGAATCGGGGCTAGTCGTCCTCTTCTTCCAACGGATACGTCGCCGAGCCGCTGACCCAGTCGGTGAGCGTCCGTCCGCCGAAGGCGAGGAGGAGCGGCAGGCCGGCCAGGGCGGAGGTCAGGATCGCTCCCAGCCAGCGGCGAACCGTCTGGTCGAAGGTCAGCGGCTCGCCGTTCCGGGGGGCATTATGGGAGGTGATGCCACGGGAGGTGATGCCCGCCCAGGCCATGCCCGGCGTGTGCCCCCAGAAGGCGAGGGGGAGCACGGTGTAGAGAAAAGAGAACGACAGCAGGAAGGCGACGAAGGCCGGGAGCTCGCGGAGGTCAGGCCGCACTCCCAGGCCGCGGCAGCCGAGGAGCGCCAGGACGCCGATGGCGGCGTGCACCACCAGATCGGCGAGGCCGGCGGCGAGCCGTTTGCCGCTGCCTGCGAATTCGCTGGCGGCCGCGACGGGCTCGGCATCCTCCTCCACCTCGGCCACCGGCACGGGCACCGGTCCCGAGCGACTGGCGCGTGCGGGTGCGATGGGCGTCGCGGCAGGAGGGGCGGGAGCCGGCCGCCGGGCTTCCGGCTGCGAGCGCCTAGGCGTCATCGGAGGCTCGTCCGGCTCCTCCCTGGAGCCGGGAGCGGACAGCGGGAGATCGAAGAGCAGCGGCTCTTCCTCGGGATCGTTGGGCTTCCCCGGGCGTCGCATCAGCGGTACGGCAGGTATTTGACGTAAATCCGGTAGAGCAAGTCCTTCTGCCGCTCCTGGTAAGTCTGGGCGAACAGGTAGTGACGCTTCAAGGTCTCGTCGTCCTGCTGGAGGTTGAGCGCCTCCTTGAGGTTCTCGCCGGCCTTCTTGGCATCCGCGCGCTGCAGGTCGCGGACGGCCAGATTGTAGTAGGAATCCACGATCAGCTGGGTGATGTCGCGGTTGGCCGGATCGGCGTCGTGCATGCGCCAGAGGTCGGGGAGGGCGTGCTCCCATTCGTGCTGACGGAACAGATCGATCTGGCTGGCGAGCGGCGCCAGCCGGTTCCGGGTGTCGGCCAGGAGCTGGGCATCGGCGCCGTCGAGTTTGGAGAGCGCGTCGGCCTGCTCCAGCCGGCTGAGGGCCCTGACGTAGTTGCTCTGCGCGGAAGCCTGCCGGGCCGCGGCGAGGAGGGCCGCGCGGCGGGCGGCGGTCTCCGCGTTGAGGACCGCCGGTGCCGCGCGCCGGGGTCCCCGGGGCGGCGCCCGCGGCCGCGGGAGCTCCGCGGCGCCGTGCCGCCGGTCCACTGGGCGATCAGCGTCTGGGCCTTCGCGTAATGCGGATCGTTGGGCGGGATGCGCTTGAGCTGGCTCACCGCGGTGGTGGTGCGGCCCGCTTTCTGCAGCCGCTCGGCGCGGCTGATGGGGTCTGTCGCCGGCTTCGCGGCCGCCGCCGGGGGCGTGGCTTCTGTCTCCTGCGAATTGGGGAAGAGCTGCTCGCGGTTCTGGAGGAGGAACCAGGCTCCCGCCAAGGCGAGCAGCAGTACGGCTCCCCCCACCAGGAGGAAGAGCCGCCGGGCGCGTCCGCTGTCGCGCGCCGCGCTGCCCCCCTTCTTCTTGACCGGCCGCTGCTCGAAAGGGGCCGCTGGCTCGAACGGCTCTGGGGGCACCAGGATTTCTTCCTTCAGGTCGTCGCCCCGCCACCTCGCGGCTGGAGGGGAGGGGGGCACGACCGGCTCGGCGATCACGGGCGCCATACCCCTCGCGAGCGGCGCCGTTCCGGCGTCGAGCTGCTGCAGGTACTCGCGGGCCGCGAAGTAGCCGGGCTGGATCTCGAGCACCCGCTGGAACGCCCGCCGGGCGCCCGCGGCATCGCCGGCCTCCAGCCGGGCCACGCCGTCGTGGAAGATCTCCTCGACCTGGCGCTCGCTCTCCGCCTTGAGCTTGCGCGCCGTCTCGATCCGCCGCGACGCCTCCTGGTGGTCGATGTCGATCAGGAAGATGCGCGACCAGGAGTCGATCGCCCCCTGGCGGATCGCCGGCGTCGAAGGCGCTCTGCCCCTCGTCGAGCAGCTCGCGGATGCGGCGGTCGCTCTCGGAGTCGCCGCCGCCGAAGGCGAGGCTCAGCCGGCATCGGCCGGCCGGCTTGATCGGCTCGGGGATCTTCATCGGTCATGGCGGGATTCGGCCGGCCGCGGACGAGGCGCGGCTGCCGGAGGCCCGGCGGCGGTCGAGCTCGACGATGCCCGGATGGTCGGGATCGAGGGCGCGGGCCTTGTCGAGCAGCCGGGCGGCCTCGGCGGCGTCGCCCGCACTGCAGCGTCTGCCGCGCCGAGGCCAGGAACTTGAGGACGTAGGGCTCGGCCTCCATCCGCTCCTGCGCGACGCCGAGGATGCCGCTGGAGCTCCGGGTCGGCCGTCACCGCCGGCCTGCTCCGCTGGCGGCGGCCATCAGCTCCGGGAACCGGCGCTGGTCGAGCAGCGCCTGGAACTCGGCGCGCAGGGCGACGAGCCGCTGGGCCGGCACTGGTCGGGCAGAGCGTCGGGCGAGATCGTCGAGGCTCAGGCCCGAGAGGTCCGCGAACGGGTCGAGGATCGCGGCATGGCCGGCGTGCCGTCGAGGTCGTCCACGCTGGACCGGCACCGGTGGTGGCGCGGAGCCGCTCCTGAAGCAGGTGAGCGGGCTGGAACTGGGGGTCCATCCGCAGCACGAAGTCACAGCCGAGGAGCGCCTCCTGGCGGCTCCCTTCGCGGGCCAGATCCAGCGTCTGGTCGAACGTGCTGAGGATCCGCTGCTTGACGTCGGGCGAAAGAGCAGGATTACCGGAGTAGCTCATCTCTGGCGTTCGTTTGTGATGATTCTGAAAAATCGAGACGTATCGTAGCAGAGGATGTCTCCGGCGTCCAACGCCGTCGTACACTCTGCCGCCGTGCTCCCGCTCGAATGCGTCCCCAACGTCAGCGAGGGCCGCCGGCCGGAGGTGGTGGCGCGGCTGGCCGCCGCGGTCATCCTCGCCGCCGGGGGTGCGGCTGCTCGACGTCTCGTCCGATCCCGACCACAACCGCTCCGTGCTGACCCTGGCGGGCGAGCCGGAGGGGCTCCACCGGGCGCTCCTCGCGCTCTACGAGGCGGCGCTCGCCGAGATCGACCTCACCCGGCATCAGGGGGTCCACCCGCGGGTGGGCGCGGTGGACGTGGTGCCGTTCGTCCCCCTGGGAGATACGCCGATGGCGGCGGCGGTCGCGGCGGCCGGGCGGCTCGGCGCCGGAGGTGGCGCGGCGCTTCGGGCTTCCGGTCTACCTCTATGAGCGGGCGGCGCGGCGGCCGGAGCGGACAGCCCTCGCCGACATCCGCCGCGGCGGCTTCGAGGGGCTTCGCCGGCGAAGCTCGCCGATCCCGCCTGGGCGCCCGACTTCGGCCCGGCTCGCGGGTCCACCCCACGGCCGGCGTCGACGGTGATCGGCGCGCGCTTCTTCCTGATCGCCTTCAACGCCGTGCTCGACACCGCCGACGTGGGGGTCGCCCGCGCCGTCGCCCGCCGGGTGCGGGAGTCGGGGGGCGGGCTGCCGGCGGTGCGGGCCATGGGGGTCTACCTCGCCAGCCGCGGGCGCGCCCAGGTGAGCATGAACCTGGTGGACTACCGGCGGACGCCGATCCTGCGGGCGCTGGAGCGGGTGGAGGAGGAGGCCGCGGCGCTGGGGACCCGGGTCATCGAGACCGAGGTGGTCGGCCTGGTGCCCGAGGAGGCGGTCCTCGGGGTGGCCTGGGAGGCCCTGACAGCTTCGCCGGCTTGCCCGGCCGGCGCAGGTCCTCGGAAGACCGACCCGAGCTCAGCCCGCCTGGAGCGCCGCCGATCAGCCGGTGGGGCATGCCCTCGAACGAGCCCGAGGACATCGTCACCAGCACGCTCGCCGTCGCGCGCCTCGTCCAGGGCCTGCCGCAGCAGCCCGTCGGTGCTCGGCGCAGAGGTCGGCCGGCACGCCGCCGGCGCGTCAGCTCGGCCGCCAGGACGCCGAAGTCCAGCCGCTCCTCGGCGGCGAGGCGGCCGTTGTGGAAGGTGGGGGCGAAGAGCACGCGGTCGGCGCCGGCGAACGCCTGGCGGTAGGGCTCGAAGAAGAAGCCGCGGCCGGCGGTCAGGCTGCGCGGCTCGAACAGCGCCACCAGGCGCCGGCCGGGGTAGCGCTGGCGCAGGGCGACCAGGGTCTTCTCGACCGCCGTCGGATGATGGGCGAAGTCGTCGACCACGGTGACGCCGCGGCGCGGTGCCGAGCTCCTCCAGGCGCCGCTTGACGCCGCTGGAAGCGGGCGAAGGCGGCGGCGACGCTCCGCCGCGGGGATGCCGTCGCGGCGGGCCGCGGCCCAGACCGCCAGCGCGTTCGACGACGTTGTGGCCGCCGGCGAGCGGCAGGGTGATCTCGACCTCGCCCGCCTCCTCGTCGTGGACGCGGAACCGGCTCGCCTCGGGCAGCGCCTCGATCTCGCCGAGCGGATGCAGGTCGTTGCCCTGCTCCAGGCCGTAGAACAGGCCGCGGCAGCGGGCGCCGGCGGCCAGCTCGCGCACCTTGGGGGTGTCGCCGCAGGCGACCAGGAAGCCGTCCGCGGGGAGCAGCGCGAGCAGCCGCGCGTAGGCGTCCCAGAGCGCCTCCGGGCGTCGGGTAGAGGTCGGCGTGGTCGTACTCGGCGCTGGTCAGCAGCAGCGTCTCGGGCTGGTAGTGGAGGAACTTCGGGCCGCGGTCGAAGTAGGCGGCGTTGTACTCGTCCCCCTCGATGATGAAGCGGTCGCCGGCGCCGTCGTGGAAGCTCGCCGGCAGGTTCGCGGGGCGCGCCGCCGATCAGATAGCCGGGATCGCGGCCGCAGGCGGTGTAGACCCAGGCGGCCATGGCGGTCGTGGTCGTCTTGCCGTGGGTGCCCGACGACCACCAGCGAGCGGTGATGATCGAGGAAGAAGCGGGCGAGCGCCTGCGGCATCGAGACGATGGGCAGGCCCAGCCGCTCGGCCGCGACCGCCTCGGGGTTGTCGCGGTGGATGGCGTTGCCGATGATGACGAGGTCCGGCCGCGGCTCGAGGTGGGCCGGATCGTAGCCGGTGGAGGGCTGGATCCCGGCCCGTTCGAGCAGGGTGCTCATCGGGGGATAGAGGGGGCCGTCGGTGCCGCGGACGCGGTGGCCCTGCTCTTGCAGCAGGCAGGCGAGAGGCGCCATCCCCGTACCACCGATCGCCATGCAGTAGATATCAAGCTTGGAAGAATTCACAGGCGGAGTTTCTCGTGGATATTTCTCGTTTCAGGGGTCGGGAGTGTAGCATTCCCGGAGCTTTCATCCATCTCGTAGAAGGAGCAGGCCGTATGCAACGTCACATCGAAGACTGCCATTTTGGCACTTTGCGCCGCCCTTTTGGTCGCGGCCACCGTTCTGGCCGCCGGCAAACCGAAGGCCGTCGCTCGCCGAGCCGCTCAAGGACGTCGGCACCGTGCCGAAGGGCGACAAGATCGTCCACGACTTCGTGATCAAGAACGAGGGCGACGCCGACCTCCAGATCACCGAGCGTCCAGCCGGCCTGCGGCTGCACGGTCGCCGATTTCGACAAGACGATCGCCCCGGGCAGACCGGCAAGGTGCACGCGGTGGTCGACACGTCGACCTTCAACGGCCCGATCTCCAAGGGCGTCAGCGTCTTCACCAACGATCCCGACCACCCGCAGATCGAGCTGACGGTCCACGCCAAGGTCGAGCCCTACATCTCGATCAAGCCCGGCTACGCGCGCTACATCACGGTGCAGGGCGAGCCGCTGGAGGGGAACATCGCCCAGACGCTCTGGGCGCCGGACGGCGACCGCCGTGGGACATCACCGAGGTCGACTCGCCGTATCCGTTCCTAAGGTCACCTTCCACGAGGCCAAGCCGGAGGAGCGGCTCCCCGACGCCAAGGGCAAGCAGTGGAAGGTCGAGATGAAGCTCTCGAACCAGGCCAAGGTGGGACCGCTCGCCGGACTACGTGACCGTCCACACCAACCACCCGAAGCAGAAGATCGTGCAGATCCCGGTCTCCGGCTTCGTGCGGCCGGTGGTCGCCATCACGCCGCCGGTCGCCGACTTCGGCAAGATCGAGCTCAAGGAGCCGCTCAAGAAGGCGCTCAACATCCGCAACTTCGCGACCGAGCCGATCAAGGTCACGAGCGTCGATCCCAACCTGCCGAAGGGGATCGACGCCAAGCTCGAGACGCTGGAAGAGGGGCGCGAGTACCAGGTGCGGATCATCCTCAACCCCGATCTCGCCAAGGGGCCGTTCCTCGGCAAGCTGGTCATCCACACCGACAGCCCGAAGGTGCCGACTCATCGAGGTCGAGGTCAAGGGGATCGTCGGCTAAAGGGGTCGCTTCGCGCACGAAAGCGCGCTTCGGTAGCCGTTCTTTTTGGCACATGGTCTCCGTTCAGCTCTGGACGAACTCCGGCGAGTCCGGTGTTCTCTCTGGAAGGAACCCGCGATGCACAGGACCCACATCTCTTCTTCGGCCATCTCCTCGGTCGGATATGACGAGCGCTCCGCGGTCCTCGAGGTGGAGTTCAGCAGCGGCGCCGTCTACGACTATCTCCAGGTCCCGGAGAAGGTCTACCGCGCTCTCCTGAAGGCGCCCTCGAAGGGGAGCTTCGTCTCCCGGCGGGTGCGCGACCGGTATCGCGTTCGTGCGGCGGGACTCCTGACTCAGGGCCGCCCGTACAGGTTCCTCTCCGACTTCGGAGCCGCGGGCTTGCGGCGATCCCGGGAGAGGACCTGGGTGACCTCCTCCAGGGTCGTGGCGAGGACCGCGTTCTGCGCCGCCGCCAGCTCGCCGATGCCCTTGAAGGCGAGGTCCACCAGGGCGTCCATCTCCTCGCGGCGGAAGCTCCGCTTCTCTCCCGTCCCCTGAATCTCCACCAGGGCGCCGCTGGCGGTGGCGACCACGTTCATGTCCACCTCGGCCACCTGGTCCTCGACGTACTCGAGGTCGAGCAGCGGGACGCCGCCGACGATGCCGACCGAGACGGCGGCGATCTGGTCGCGGATCGGCCAGGCCGGATGTCGCGCTGGAGCGGCAGCTGGCCGAGGGCGAGGACGGCGGCCACGTAGGCGCCGGTGACGGCCGCGGTGCGGGTGCCGCCGTCGGCCTGGAGCACGTCGCAGTCGAGGGTGAGGGTGCGGTCGGGGAGCGCCGTCAGGTCGATGGCGGCGCGCAGGCTGCGGCCGATCAGGCGCTGGATCTCGGCGGTGCGGCCCGAGGGCTTCCCCTGCGAGACCTCGCGGCTGGTTGCGGGTGTGGGTGGCGCGCGGCAGCATCGAGTACTCGGCGGTGAGCCAACCCTCGCCGCTGTCCTTCTTGAAGGGGGGACCCGGTTCTCGACGCTCGCCGCGACCAGCACGCGGGTGTCGCCGAGCTCGAGATCAGCGCCGAGCCTTCGGCGAATTTGAGGACGCCGGTCTCGATGCGGACCGGGCGGAGGGCGTCGGCGGCGACGGCCGTCGGGACGGAGGGGAGGGGGCTATGGAGCTCATGGCGCGCATTGTATCCGGCTTGGGAATTCTGGCGGCGCGGTCATCCGTCCGGTAACCCCGTTGCGTAACCACTGACAGAAGGCCCGGCCGGGCGGGCGGCAAGGTCGCCGCCATTCCCCGACTGTCAGATCCGCCACCGGGCGAGTTATCAACGAGCTGCTTCTTTACTGAGAAGGAGGAGGATGTGAGGATTCGTCTTGTCTTCGCCCTTTTGATCCTGTCGGCGTTCGTGGGCCTGGTCCCCGCCCAGGCGTCCAGCCACCGCGAGGCGCCGGGGATCACCGAGACGCCCAAGGTGGACAGCACCGATCTCTACATGTTCAACAGCTACGAGGCCGGGCGTGCGGGTTATGTCACCCTGATCGCCGACTACCATCCCGTTCCAGGACCCCTTCGGCGGCCCCAACTACTTCTTCCTGGATCCGGACGCCTTCTACCGCATCCACATCGACAACACCGGCGACGGCGTCGAGGACATCACCTTCCAGTTCCGCGTGGCGCCGCGGCTGGCGGACATCAAGCTGCCGGTGGGCGGCCAGCAGGTCTCCGTGCCGCTGATACAACGTCGGCCCGATCTCCGGCGCGCCGGGCGATCCGGTCGCCGACCCTGAACGTCCTCGAGAGCTTCACGCTGTGGGTGATCCGGGGCGCGGTCACGGCCGCGGCAACAGCGGCGACTTCGCCACCAGTCCCGGCTCGGGCAGCACCCGCTTCGGCAAGCCGGCGGACAACATCGGCCAGAAGTCGATCCCCAACTACGAGGCCTACGCCGCCAACTTCATCCAGGACTTCAACGTTCCCCGGCTGCCAGGGCGGCAACGCCATCGGCCGGGTGTTCGTCGGCCAGCGCAAGGAGCCCTTCGCGGTCAACGTCGGCGAGATCTTCGACCTGGTCAACACTCAATCCGCTGGGCGCCCGCAACGCCGAGCCCAACCCCTCGAGGACAAGAACATCACCACCTTCGCCCTGGAGGTCCCGGCGGCCTGCCTGACGCAGAACGCCAGCAACCCGGTGATCGGCGGCTGGCAGACGGCCCCCTGCCGCGCAACCGCGTGCTGCGCAACGACCCGACCTTCGTCAGATCCGTCCAACCAGAGCGGCGACTTCGTGCAGGTCTCCCGGCTCGGCATGCCCCTGGTCAACGAGGTCGTGATCGGCCTCAAGGACAAGAACCTGTTCAACGCCGCCACGCCGAAGGGTGACGCGGCGCTCGCCACCTACGTCACCAATCCGACCCTGCCGGAGATCCTCCAGATCCTGTTCGGCGCGGCCGGCGTCCGGGCGCCCAACAACTTCCCGCGCACCGACCTGGTGGCGGCCTTCGCCACCGGCATCCAGGGGCTGAACTTCCTCTCGGACGGCCAGCCGCACGAGATGATGCGCCTCAACACCTCATCGCGGCCATGCCGCCGGCGCAGCAGAACAACCTCGGCGTGCTCGGCGGCGACAACGCCGGCTTCCCCAACGGCCGCCGGCCGGGCGACGACGTGGTCGACATCGAGCTGCGGGTGGCGATGGGTGTGCTCTGCCATGCCTTCCCGGGCGTCTTCTGCACCCCGGCGGACGCGCCTTCGGGCACCCTGCCGTTCACCGACAGGTGCTCCAGGACGCCAGCCAGTTCGACACCATCTTCCCCTATCTGCGGACGCCGCTCCCGGGCTCGCCGAACGGCGTCAACGGAGTGATCGCCCTGACGTAACATCGGTTCAGCGCGGTTCGGCTCACCTGCCGGCGAGTGGTTTCCCGCCGCTCGCCGGCTTATTTCGAGGAGAATGAATGCGACGGTCTCGTGAGTCGTTCGGCCGTGGCGTTGCTCCTCTGGGCCCTCTTCGCCCTCTGGGCGCCGGCTCTCCGGGCGCACGACTTCTGGATCGAGCCCTCGACGTTCACGCCGGCCCCGGGCCAGCGCGTGGCCGTGCGGCTGCGGGTCGGGGCAGAGCTTCCAGGGCGATCCGGTCCCCCGCGATCCGAATCTGCATCGAGCGGTTCGCGGCGGTCGGGCCCGGCGGCGAGGCGCCCGTCCCGGGCGTGCCGAACACCGAGCCGGCCGGCTTCGTGGCGTTCGCCGCCCCGGGGCTCTATACGATCGTCTACGACAGCGGCCGTTCGCCCGTCGAGCTCGACGCGGCGAAGTTCGAGACCTACCTGAACGAGGAGGGGCTGGAGGCGGTCAGCGCCGCGCGCGCCAGCGCGGCCAGAGCGCCTCCGGGGCGAACGAGGTCTTCTCGCGCTGCGCCAAGGCGCTGGTCGCGGTGGGAGGCGGCGCCGGGGGCCCCGGGTTCGACCGCCTCCTCGGCCGCCGCTGGAGCTGGTGCCGGAGAAGAACCCTTATACGCTCAGCCGGGGGAGGGGAGCTGCCGCGTGCGGCTGCTCTACGAGGGCAAGCCGCTCGCCGGCGCGCTGGTGATGGCGCTCCAGCGCGGGCGCTCCGACAGAGGTGGTCGGGCCGCACGGACCCAGCGGGGCGCGCCGCCCTGCGCCTCGACCGGCCGGGCTTCTGGCTGGTCAAGGCGGTGCACATGATTCCGGCCCCGGCGGACGCGGGCGCGGACTGGGAGAGCTTCTGGGCCTCTTTGACTTTGCCCTCCCCTCGCGATAGCGTTCTTCGAGAACGGAGGTAGCTTTCCCCAAGCGATGGAAGAGAGGGAGACCGAGGATCGCGATCTCATGAGCCGGGTGGCGGCCCGGGACGGTGATAGCCTTCGCCCGGCTCTTCGAGGTCCATCGCCCTGGCGCTGGGAGTGCTCCTGCCGCATCCTGGGCCGGCGGAGCGAGGCCGAGGAGGTGCTGCAGGAGGTCTTCCTCCAGGTCTGGACGCAGGCCGACCGCTACGACGCGGTCCGCTCCACGCCGCGCGGCTGGATTCTGATGCTGGCCCGCTCCCGCGCCCTCGACCGCCTGCGCCGGCGGGACTCGACGCGGCGCCGGGAAGAGGCGGCGGGCGAAGAGGCGGGACGAGGCGATCCCGCCGGTGGGCACGGAGCGGCTGGAGGCGCTGGAGCGGAAACGCCAGGTCACCTCCGCTCTCGGGGTGTCTGTCGCCGGACCAGCGGCGCTGCATCGAGCTCGCCTTCTTCGAGGGGCTCACCCACACGCAGATCGCCGAGCGGCTGGAAGCGCCGCTCGGCACGGTCAAATCCCGGATCCTGCTGGGGATGAACAAGCTGCGGCAGGCACTGAGCGCACAATCATGAACGTACCCACACACCCCGCATCGAGGAGCTCCTCCCCGCCTACGCGCTGGGCGCGCTGGACGGCGAGGAGCTTCGCGAGCTGGAGGAGCACCTGGCCGGCGGCTGCGCGGAGTGCCGCCGCCAGCTCGCCCTCTGGCAGGGGGACCTGGAGGAGCTCGCCGCCGCGGTGCCGCCGGTCGAGCCGTCGGAGATCACCCGGGCGCGGGTCCTGCGCCTGGCGGGCGCCGCGCCGGCCATACCAGCCGCGCCGGCCGCGCCAGCCGCGTTGGCGCCGGCGCCGCGCCGGACCTCCTGGAGATGGCGGCCGCGGCGTCGGCCCTGCTCGCCCTCGCCCTCTGGGGGCTCCCGGCCAGGTGCGGATGGAGCGCGAGGTGCAGCGCCTGGACGCGCGAGCGCGAGCGCCTCGGCGGCAGGTCGGCAGGCGCTCGACCGCGAGGTGGGCCCGCATGCGCGCCGAGGCGCTGCAGGCGAAGCAGGCCCTCCAGGTGCTCGCCGCGCCGGGAGTCCAGGCGGTGGCCCTGGCCGGCCTGGGACCGACCCCGGACGCCGCCGGCCACACCTACGTCGAATCCGCAGCACCCACGACGCCCTCTTCTACGCCTTCGACCTGCCCGCCCTGCCGCCGGACAAGACCTACCAGCTCTGGTTCATCGCCGACGGCAAGCCGGTCTCGGCCGGCATCTTCGCGGTCGATCCGCGCGGCACCGCCGCCTGCGGGTCGAGCAGGTGGCGGACGTCCGGCGAGATCCAGGCCTGGGCGGTGACGGTCGAGCCCCGCGGGCGGCGTGCCGCAGCCGACGGGGACGTTGGTCCTCAAAGGGGCATAGACCCACTCGTGTCCGAGAGCGCGGAACCCTCTCGAACGCCTGCGTGCGCGGGCTCGGCCAGGCGAGCCCCGCCGCGATCGTCCTCGCGGAAGGGGGGGACCCCCGGGTCGTCGCCGCGGCCGAGCGCGCCACCGCCCTCGGCCTCTGCCGGGCCTCGCTGGTGGGGGCGCGCGCGGCGGTCGAGAGCGCGGCGGCGGCGGCCGGGGTGGCGCTGACCGTGCCGGTCTTCGATCCCGCCGCCGATCCCGATCTGCCGCGGCTCGCCGCCTTTCTCGCCGAGCGGCTGGCGGCGCGCGGGCTCGATCCCGCCCTCGCCGCACCCTGGCCCCGATCCTCTCCACTACGCGGCCCTGCGGGTCGCCGACGCGGCGAGGCGGACGGGGCGGTGATGGGGGCCCTCGCCACCACCGCCGACACCCTGCGGGCGGCGCTGCGGGCGATCGGTCCGCGGCCGGGCCTGAAGGTGGTCTCCTCCTGCTTCCTGATGGTCCTGCCGGAGATCGCGGCGGCCGCGGCCTGATCTACAGCGACTGCGGCGGTGGTCCCCGACCCCGACCCGAGGCAGCTCGCCGACATCGCCGAGGCGGCGGCGGCGAGCTGCCGGGTGCTGCTCGACGAGGAGCCGCGCGTGGCCCTGCTCTCCTTCTCGACCATGGGGAGCGCCGCCACCCGCGGGTCGAGAAGGTGCGGGCGGCGCTGCCGAGTCCTGCGCGCGGCGGGGCGTCGGCTTCGCGGTCGACGGCGAGCTCCAGGCCGACGCCGCCCTGGTGCCCGAGGTGGCGGCGCGCAAGGCGCCGGGCAGCCCGGTGGCCGGCCAGCGCCAACGTGCTGGTCTTCCCCGACCTCGACGCCGGCAACATCTCCTACAAGCTGACCGAGCGGCTCGCCGGGGCGCGGGCGGTCGGCCCGCTGCTGCAGGGGCTCGCGGCGCCGCTCAACGACCTCTCGCGCGGCTGCTCGCCGAGGACATCGTCGACGTGATCGCGGTCACCGCCCTGGACGCGGCCGGGCGGAAGCCAGGAGGGGATCACGCATGAAAGTCCTGGTCGTCGGCAGCGGCGGCCGCGAGCACGCGCTGTGCTGGAAGCTGCGGCAGAGCCCGCTGCTCACGGATCTCTACTGCGCTCCCGGCAACCCCGGGATCGCCGAGCGTGGCCGACCTGGTGCCGCATGGCGGCGGAGGAGGTCCACCGGCTGGCCGACTTCGCCGGCGAGATGAAGATCGACCTGACGGTGGTCGGCCCCGAGCTGCCGCTGACCCTGGGCATCGCCGACGAGTTCGCCAACCGCGGCCTCGCCATCTTCGGCCCCACCCAGCGCGCCGCCGAGATCGAGGGGAGCAAGGTCTTCGCCAAGCAGTTCATGGACCGGCACGGCATCCCCACGGCGCCTTCGCGGTCGTCCACGACGCCGCGGCGGCGCTCGCCGAGGCCCGGCCGCTTCGGCTTCCCCGTGGTGCTCAAGGCGGACGGGCTCGCCGCCGGCAAGGGGGTGCTCATCGCCGCGCGACGAGGCCGAGCTCGACGAGGCCGCTCCGCACCCTCTTCGAGGAGCGCCGCTTCGGCGCCAGCGCCGACCGGGTGGTGGTCGAGGCGCTTCCTGCCGGGCGAGGAGGTCTCCTTCATGGCGCTCTCGCGACGGCGAGCGGGTGCTACCGCTCGCCACCGCCCGCGACTACAAGCGGATCGGCGACGGCGACACCGGCCCCAACACCGGCGGCATGGGCGCCCACAGCCCCTCCGGCGGGCTGTCGGCCGAGACCGCCGCGCGAGGTCGTCGAGACGCGTCCTGCGGCCGGCGGTCGCCGGCCTCGCCGCCGAGGGCCGCCCGCTTCGTCGGCGTGCTCTACGCCGGCCTGATGCTGACGCCCGAGGGGCCCCGGGTGCTGGAGTTCAACGCCCGCTTCGGCGATCCGGAGGCGCAGGTGATCCTGCTGCGGCTGGAGGACGATCTCCTGCCGGTGCTCGCCGCCGGCGCCGCCGGCCATTTCGACGCCCGCCGCCTCTCCTTCCGCCACGAGGCCGCGGCGTGCGTCGTCCTGGCCAGTCCCGGCTATCCCGGCCGGCCGCTCCAGGGCGAGCCGATCCGCGGCGCTCGACCGCGCCGCGGCCTGCCGAGGGGGTGCGAGATCTTCCACGCCGGCACCGCGCTCGGCGGACGGCGAGCTGGTGAGCGCGGGCGGGCGGGTGCTCTCCGTCTGCGCCCTCGGCGCCCGACCTGCGGGACGCGCTCGCGCCGCGCCTACGCGGCGCGTCGCGCGAGGTCGACTGGCCGGGCAAGGTCTACCGGCACGACATCGGCGGCGCCTGCTCGATCCCGCCGGCGGCCGGACGCTACTGGGCCGTAATAACCGGGCCGTGATCAGCGGGCCGTGATACCGTCCTGGAACAATCCGTCGACCTGAGCTCGCCACTCTTGGAGTGGCTGGTATTTTTCGTGCATAGAGCGTTCAGGCCGCTGTCGTAGATAGATAGGTAATCGACAATGGGCGGATGCAACGGTTGCACTTTCAAAGGCATGTCGACGGCTGTCGAAGACACCTTCGTCGGCGTGCGCTTTCGTGAAGAGACCAATCTGACGCTCTGCGCGCACGGGCGGGCGCATCTACGCCCGCGGGGAGAAGGTGGTGGTGGATCTCGAGTCGGGTCCGGCCTTCGGCCACGTGGAGCAGTCGCCGATGCCGGTCTTCAAGCCGTGCCAGAAGTCGAGCGCCCGGCCGATCCTGCGGCCGGCCGACTGCCGAGGACCTCGCCGCCTTCGACCGGCAGCTGCCAGAGCGAGACAGAGCGGCAAGCTCTTCGCCCAGGAGCGGGCGCGCGCCCTCGGGCTCGACATGAAGATCTCGCTGGTCGATTTCGCCCTGAGTGGCAAGAAAGCGACTTTTTACTTCACCTCCGACGGCAGGGTGGACTTCCGCCAGCTGGTGCGCGACCTGTCGCAGCCGGTTCTCGGTGCGGGTGAAGATGGTGCAGGTGGGAGCGCGGGACGAGGCCGGGCTGGTCGGCGGCATCGGCATCTGCGGGCGGACCCTCTGCTGCTCCACCTGGCTCAAGGACTTCCGGCCGATCTCCATCCAGATGGCGAAGCGGCAGAACCTCAGCCTCAACCCGTCGAAGATCTCCGGCCAGTGCGGCCGGCTGCTCTGCTGCCTGGCCTACGAGGACGAGGAATACAAGAACCGGAACCCGGACAACCGGTCTGCGGTACCAGCGACGGCTTAGAGATCTCATGCACCCACGGAACCCAACATGGCCAACCGCAAACTGATACGCCCGGACATGAACGAGCTCAAGAAGGAGCTCCCCGCCGCGCAGCGTGCGCCGCAAGCAGACGCCACCCGAGCAGACCAACGCCGAGGAGTTCTACTACCTCAAGCAGATGGCGGCCGAAGACGCCGATGGTGGTGATCCTCGACCGACGGCGAAGAGCTGCGCGGCTGGATCGAGTGGTACGACAAGGGCGCGATCAAGCTGAACCGCCACGCACGGCCCCAACCTCCTGATCCAGAAGCACTTCATCCGCTACATGTTCAAGGAAGAGGAGCTGAGGCAGCGCCGGGGCCCAGCGGACCAACGCGCGAGAGCGATCGCCGACCGTTGAGCTCGACCGCGCGTCCCATCCTCGCCCTCACCCAGGGCGATCCCGCCGGCATCGGCCCCGAGATCCTCCTCAAGCTCGTCCGGGCCGATCCCCGCGCCCGCCGCCTGGCAGCCGCTGCTGGTGGCCGAGCGCGCCGCCCTGGAGGCGCTCCGCCATCCCTTGCCGGACGCGCCCTGGGATCGCCTGACCTGGCTCGTCGCGCGCCTCCGACGCGGGGGAGCTGGAGGCCGGCGGCATCCCGGTGCTCGATCCGGTGCGGCTCCCGCCGCGCGACCTCCCTCGGCCACTCCGGCCCCGCCGACGCCGCCGGCGCCATGGCGGCCCTCGACGCCGGCATCGCCTTGGTCCGCGCCGGCGCCGCCGACGCCCTGGTGACCGCGCCGGTCAGCAAGGAGTCGATCGCGCGCCAGCACCTCCCGGGCTTCGTGGGGCACACCGACTACCTGGCCGAGGCCTGCGGCCTCGAGCGCTACGGCCGCGACTACCTGATGGCCTTCCTCGCCCCCGAGCTGCAGGTGGCCCTGCTCAACGTCCACCTGCCGCTGCGCGAGGCCCTGGACGGCGATCACCGGCGCGGGCGGTGGGCGAGGCGCTCGACTGCCTGGACCGCCACGCCGGCGGCCGGATCGCCCTCGCCGGTCTGAACCCCCACGCCGGCGAGAGGGGGCCTGCTGGGCCGCGAGGAAGGCGAGATCCTCGCGCCGGCGGTGGCCGCGGCCCGCGACCGCGGCTCGACGTCCGCGGCCCGGAGAGCGCCGACTCGCTCTTCGCCCGTGCCCGCCGCGGCGAGTTCGACTGGGTGCTCGCCCTCTACCACGACCAGGGGCTGATCGCCGTCAAGACTGCCTCCTTCGGCCTCGCCACCAACTGGACCCTCGGCCTCCCCTTCCTGCGCACCTCGGTCGACCACGGCACCGCCTTCGCCCTCGCCGGCCGCGGCCTGGCCGATGCGGGGCCGCTCGCGGCCGTGGTGGAGACGACGCTGGAGCTGATCTCGGGAAGTTGCCGAAGAGGCGGGATCAGTCTAGCGGGCGCAGCATGCTGCGCCCCTACAAAAGCGTCTGAGTCACCCAGCGCTTTTCCGCGCCACCGCCAGCAGCGAATCCCCGAAGGCCGGGCGTGTGGACCACCCGTCCGATCACCCGCAGCGGCTTCAGGAACTTCGTCCCCTCGCCGACCGAGCAGAAATTCGACTCGGTGATCAGGCTCTCGACCTCCAGCCCCGCTCCTTCGAGCCCCTCACGCAGCATGCGGGGGGTGAACATATGGACGTGGGTGGGGTCCTGGTACCAGGCCCAGCGCTTGCCCAGCAGAGGCCGGGCCAGGCTGTGGGCGTTCAGGGTGATGACGAACAGCTTGCCCCCGGGCTTGAGGCAACGGCGGCAGCTCGCCAGCGTCACCGGCGTAGTCCTGGAGGTGCTCGATGACGTCGAGCAGGGTGATGGCGTCGAAATGGTCGTCCGGAAAGGGAAAGGGCTCCTCCGCCCCCTGCACGACCACCTGCCCGCGGGTCCGCCGACGGGCCTGCTCCACGGCGTGGTCGGAGATCTCGATGCCGTCCGCCTCGTAGCCCCCCTTCTCCAGCGCCTCCAGGAAGAAGCCGTAGCCGGCGCCCACGTCGAGCACCCGGCCGCCGGGGACGCCGTGGGTCCGCAGGAGTCCCACCAGGTAATCGCAGGTACTTCACCTTGCCCGGATGGAGCTGGAAGTACTCGCGCTCGAAGTAGGAAGAGTCGTGCATCGGGCGCGGATGCTAGCACCGGCCCGCCGCCCTGTGCTAACAATCGCGCCCATGTTTCTGGCCGATCTGCTGGGCGCGGCCCTGACGCTCGTCACCCTGGGCTTCCTGCTGCTCGGGCGGTACCTGGCGGCCCTGCGCCTGCTGGGCGAGGAACGCCGTCCGCGATCCGCTGGCGCTGGCCATCGCCTCGCTCCTGCTGGCGACCACGGCCGAGGCGGTGGGGATCGGCCTGCTGCTGGGCGCGCTCGGGGCTGCTGCGGATCGACCTCGCCCTGGCGCTCCAGGCGGTCTGCTCTCGCTGCTCCTGCTGTCGCTTCCGCCGGCGCCGCCGCCCGGCGGGATCGGCGGGCCGGCCCGGACGATCCTGCGGCGCTCCTGGGCGATCCTGCGCGAGCACCCGGCGCTCTCGCTGGTCGCCCTGCACGCGGTCGGGAGCGAGGCGCTGCGCGGGCCTGCTGCGCCCGCCGCTCTCCTGGGACAGCCTGATGTACCACCTGCTGCTCGCCGGCACCTGGCTGCGCGACCAGAACCTCGACCCCGGTCTTCGGCAACATCCCGATCAACTACTACGGCTACGTGCCGGCCAACGGCTCGCGTCTGGTTCTGGTGGTGGATGGCGCCGTCGCACAGCGAGTTCTGGGTCAACCTGGCCTCACTTCCCCACTGGCTGCTGCTCGGCCTCGCCGCGGGCGGCGTCGCGCGCGAGCTCGGCGCCGGGCGGCACTGGCCGCTCGCCGCGTTCCCGATGCTGCTGCCGCCGACGGTGGTGCGCTTCGCGGCGGCCCAGTACGTCGACATCTTCCTGGGCTCGGTCCTGCTGCGGCGGCCTTCTTCGCCCTGCGCTGGATGCGCGAGCGCGCGCTGGGGGATGCTGTGCTCGCCGGCGCGGCCTGGGCTCGCGGCGGGCGCCAAGGTGCTGGGGTCGCCTATGCGCGTGGCCCTGGCCGGCGCCGGCCGTGCCGCTCGCCCGGGCCACGGCGGCGGCGCGCTGCCGCAGCTGGCGGCGGCGCTGGCGCTGTCGCGGCGCTGCTCGGCAGCTTCTTCTACATCCGCAACATCGCGCTGGGGGGGGGGCCCGCTGGCCCTCGCCTGCGAGCACACGGCGAGCGGTCCGGTGAACGCGCAAACGCCGACCATGCCGCGCAAGAACTCGGTGATCGACCTCGGGCGCCGATGATCGCAGCGGCGGGCTGGTCGACGCCTTCCTGGGGATCACGCGGCCGCTGTCGCTGGAGCTGGGATTCGGGCCGCCGGTCTTCGTCCTGCTGCTCGCGGCGCTCCTGCTGCCCTTCGGCCTCGGGCCGCGAGCGGCGGCGCGGTCGCTGGTCGTGCGCGCGCAGATCTGGGCCGCAGCTCGCCTTCTGGCTGGCGGTGCCCTTCGCCAACAATTCCACGTCTTCGCCAACGTCCGCTACCTGATACCGGCGGTGGGATCTGGCCTTCGCCGGGGGGTCGCCCTCGGCCGAGCGGCGGCGGCTAGCGACGCTCTGGATGCAGGGGATCGTCCTGGCCGTTCTCGCTCCAGGGGTTCCTCCAGCTCCACGCCGAGATGCCGCATGGCGTGCGGATCGCGCTCGCGCTCGCCGACCTCGCGCGCCGTGACCCTCGCCCTCTCGCCCGGCGCTGCGGCAGCGCTGCCCGCGCGCCGGCGCGTGGCCGTTGGCCGCCGGCCGGCGTCGCTGGCGCGCCCTCGGCGCGCCCCTCCTCACCCGGTTCCGGGTCGCGGACCGCGGCGCGCGCGCTGGCCAGGAGTACACCACCCACATCACCTCGACCCGCTTCTTCGCCGGCGGCTGGTGCTGGCTCGACGTCTACGGCGGCGACGGCACCGTGGCCGTCAGTCCAGCACGCCGAACAACTACTTCGTCTATCCGGCGATGGGGCCGCGCCTGGAGCGCGAGTCCCGCTACATCAACATCAACGCGGCCGACCACCGCGCGCTCGACTATCCGCTCTGCCAGCCGCGGGTCGATCCCGACCCCCGGGCCTGGGTGATCAACCTGGCGAAGCATGGCATCCGCTGGGTCCATCTCAGCCGCTACCCGCAGTTCCACTTCTCGATCGAGCGGCAATGGGCGGACTCGTCGCCGCGCCTCTTCGCCCTGCGCTATGAGAACCCGACGAACCGGGTCTACGAGTTCCTGCCGAATTTGCCTACGGCGCCCTCTCCAGCCGCTCCTTCAGCCGCAATCCGGCCGGGTTCTCCGGGTCGAGCTCCAGCAGGCGCCGGTTGAGCTCCCGGGCGGCCACGAGGTCGCCGCGGCGGGCGAGGAGAAGCGTCTTGTTCTGGAGCGCCGGCAGGTTCCGAGGGTTGAGGGCGAGGGCGCGGTCGAGGTGCTCCTCGGCCTGGGAGAAATCCCGGATCGCGAGCCAGGCGCCCCCCAGGTTGCTCTGGGCATCGTCCGAACGCGGCTCCAGCGCCGCCGCTTGCTGATAGAAGTTCAGCGCCGCGGGCCAGTCCCGCCGGCGGGCGGCGAGGTTTCCCAGGTTCAGGCAGGCGAGGAAATCCCGCGGATTGAGCGCGAGGGCCGCCTGGTAGTGCTCGCCGGCCTCGTCGGGACGCCCCTGTTCCTCGTAGAGGCGGCCGAGGTTGTAGTGCACGAGATCCATCCGCGGCCCGAAGCCGGCCACGCGCGGGAGCAGGAAGGCGACCGCGCAGACCCCCGCCAGAGCGATCGCTCTCTTGCTCCGGATCTCCGCCAGCACCACGCCGCCGAGCACGAGGAGCGCCGGCACGGCCGGCAGGCGGTAGCGCGAGAAGAGGAAGAAGATCACCGTCGAGGCCATCCAGCCGAGCACGAAGAGGAGGGCGGGCGCGAAGGCGCCGAGGCGGCGGCGCGCCAGGAAGAGCCCGGCGAGCGCCAGGATCACGGCGCCGCCGAACTCGAGCAGCGGCAGGCGGAGCGCCGGCGAGAGGGTCTTCACATAGTAGTAGTCCACCGCGTCCGGCCACTCGTACCAGCTCCAGAACATGCCCAGCTTGCGGAACTGCAGCCGCAGGAAATCGCCGGGGTGCTCCCGCGCCCAGCCCAGCGCCTGTCCCAGCCAGTAGCGGGAGACCTCGCCGGGGGAGAGCGGCCGCCCCAGCGTCTGCTCGGCGAGCCGCGCCGGCTCCCTGCGCTCCAACTCCGGGATCTGCTTGCCGGGGACGATCGGCTGGTAGGTGCCGTCGGCCCGCGCGTTGTTGCCGATATAGAAGTTGACCCCGCCCTGGGAGGTGGTCGGCAGGAACTCTCCGCCCACCACTCCATTGCGGAGCGCCACCGGCAGGAGCGCGAGCACCAGCCCGGCGACCAGCGCGCTCCCCGGCGGACGAGGCCCGGCCAGCGATCCTCCGGCTCCAGGCGAGCGGGAGCAGGAAGGGGACGAGCAGGAGCGCGTTCTCCCGCAGCAGCGCCAGGACGCCGAGGAGCGCTCCGGCGCCGATCCACCGCCTGAGGCCTGGATGCGACCGCGCCGCCGCCAGCGCCCACAGCAGGAAACTGGTCGCCGTCACCGCCAGCGACTCCTTGAGGAGCTGCGCGTCGTAGAAGAGGAACGGGCCGTAGACGGCCGCGAGCAGCGCCGCCCCGAGCCCCGTCCGCTCGTCCGCCATCTCCCGGCCGGCGCGGTAGAGCGCCCAGCAGCCGGCGACCGCCAGAAGGATCTGGAGCAGGTAGACGAGCGCCAGGCTGTGTCCCAGGACCGTGTAGGCGGCGGCCAGCAGATAGGGGTAGAGCGGCGCCTGGAAGAAGACCCGCGAGCCCAGCCAGTCACCGGCCGCGATCCCCTGCGCCCAGCGGTCGTACTCCTGGCTGTCCATCGCCAGCCAGGAGAAGAAGGGCTGGTCCCGCACCGCCCACAGATGGGCAAGGCGGAGGACGAGCGCCAGCGCCAGGATGGCGAACAGGATACGGCGGCGCGGGGAGACTCATGGATCGGTTACTCTGGCACAAATTCAGCACGGAGACAGGATGTGAGCGAGCGATCCGGGACGGGGACGAAGCGCAGGAAACCCGAGAAGGTGAAGGTCGGCCGGAGCGAGGTCAACCGGAGCGACCTCGAGGGGCTGCAACGCGCCTGGGCCGAGAAGGACCTCGTGCTTTTCCTGGGCGCCGGGGTCTCGAAACCCTACGGCATCCCCACCTGGAAGGATCTGGTGCTCGAGATCCTCTTCGACCAGACCGACGTGGCCCGCCGGCTGGAGCCGATCGACCTGACGTTCCGGCGTTCCCTCGCGGCCTGGCTGGTCGACTACTACGACTACGATCCGATCATCCTCGCCCGTGTGGTCAAGAACGAGATCCGCCGCCGGGCGAGCCGCTCCCGGAAGGGGGAGGACGCGCACGCCCTGTTCCTGGAGAAGGTCCGCGAGCACCTTTATCCCAAGGAGCCCCCCACCCCTCACGAGCCGACCACGCTTACCGCCGTGGCCGATTTCATCAAGCGGTCCAGCGCCGACTCCGGGGTCGCCGCCGTCGTCTCCTTCAACTACGACGACCTGCTGGAGCGCAAGCTCGCCGGGGAGGTCGACTTCCGGGCCGTCTTGGAGTGCCCGGCGGAGCCGCGACAAGAAGCTGCCGATCCTCCATCCGCACGGCTTCCTGCCGCAGGACGGCGAGGCCAAGGATTGCCAACTCGTCTTCACCGAGGACGACTACCACAGCCTGACGACGTCGATCTTCCACTGGGCCCTGACCGCCATCGTCAACTATCTCCGGCACAACCGGGTCCTCTTCATCGGTCTCTCGATGCTCGATCCCAACCTGCGCCGGCTGCTCGACGCCAGCCACATCTTCGGCGACATCCCCGCCCACTGGCAGATCCAGCGGCGGCACAAGATCGCGCGGGCCGAGATGCGGAACGTCCTGCGCGACATCCGGGACCGCGCGCGGCGGTTCCGCAAGGAGATGGAGATCGACGCCCCCGAGGAGATCCCCGAGCTCCAGGAGGCCGTGCTCTCCGTGCTGGAGCAGGCGGACTCCTACGACCGCAACCTCTTCGAGGCGATGGGCGTCAAGACCATCTGGGTCGAGGACTACGACGACATCCCCACCCTGCTCGCGCGGATCTCGGCCGGCTGAAGCGCCCGCCCCTCCGTGGTACCCTTAGCGGCACTCTCAACCGAGGCACGAAGAAGGATCTGACGATGGGTAAAGTCGATTTCACGGGAAATTACGAGGATCTGTCCACAGATCGCGGCTACCAGTTCAAGTTCTATTGCGAGAAGTGCGGCAACGGCTACATGTCGACCTTCCAGAGCTCGAAGCTCGGTCTCGCCGCCTCGGCCGCCGAGGTGGCAGGCAGCCTCTTCGGCGGGCTCTTCGGGAAGGTTTCGGATACCGCCTACCAGATCCAGCGCGCGGTGGGCGGGCCGGCCCACGACTCCGCCCTGCGCGAGGCGACGGAGGAGATCCGCCCCCTTTCAAGCAGTGCACGCGCTGCGGGCGCTACGTCTGCGAGCCGATCTGCTTCAACAAGCAGGCCGGCCTCTGCGAGTGGTGCGCGCCGGACCTCGACGAGGAGATCGCCTCCGCCCAGGCCGAGGCCGCGAAGAACCAGGCCTTCGAGAAGGCCCAGCAGGTCGACTGGATGAAGAACCGGAACCTCGGCCAGGTCACCGGCGCCACCTGCAAGTCCTGCGGCGCCAAGACCGGCGGCGCCAAGTTCTGCCCCGAGTGCGGCACCCCGACGGCAGCACAGAAGAAGCACTGCGGAGGCTGCGGCGCGGAGATGGAAGGAAGCCCGCGGTTCTGCCCGGAGTGCGGGCAGAAGACGGCCTGATTTTCCCGCGAGTCAGGCTTCCCGGAGGAGGGACCGGAAGCCTGCCTGCTCAAAGTGTTCGTCGGTAGTAAGGGATTCCTGGAGCCGGCGGTCCTGCATGACCACGAAGGACATGCAGTCGACCAGGCTCCACTCCTTGTCATGCCGCCGCCGGAACATCTCGAATCCTCTCCGGTATAGATCCTCCGAAAGAGGAAAGATCTCCACCCGTGGATCGGTTTCGAGGGACTCCAGCAGAGCGACTCCTGAGGACCGATAGCGTAGCTTGGAAAGAGAATTCCCGATTTCCAAGAGGACGGCTCGCGTCGTCACCATCTGGGAGCCCCAGCGTTCGAGCCGTCCGGCAAGCTCCACGGCTTTGGAATGATGGTGATCTCTGGGAGAAGCGAGGGCAACTGCGTAGGAGGTATCTAGAAATACCCTAGTCATCGGGAAGCTTTTTGTCCCTGTAGAGATAATCGTCCAGATTTTCCGACCAATCCTCCGGACCTTCCAGATTCAGGGACATCGCGAGCTTTAAGAAGGAGTAGGGTTCTCCCTGGGTGGGAATGGAATCCGTGCTCTTCTCCAGTGGTGGATCTTCCGTCTCCACAGTCAGGAGTACGGTCGTGTTGGGAGCGATGGACACAGGTTCCTCCGGATAGAACGCCGTGCCGTCGAATCGCGCGTGCATCGTCTTGGTCATCTTCTCCGTCCTGACTTAGTGATCCTATTCTAACTCACCCCGGGCTCGCGCCGCGCCGCTAGCCAGCGGGCCACGAGGGGCAGCGCGAGCAGGCCAGAGCGACGGCGAACCAGAGTGTGGCGCCGCGGATGACCAGGGTGATCGAGGCTGGCGTCCGCGGTGTCCAGGCCCTGGGCGTGGAGGAGGGCGGCAGGGAGCCCTTCGGCGGCGCCCAGGCCGCCGGGGAGCATGGAGAGCGAGCCGAGGACGTTCGCGGCGGTGTAGTTGAAGACCGAGGCGAGCAGGCCCGCCTTCGGCGCGTACGTCGCGCACCACCAGCAAGAAGCCCACCCCCTCCGCCGCCCCAGGCGACACCGTGGCCACCAGCGCGCCATGGCAGCAGGCCCGGCGAGAGCAGCTCCCGCAGCCGGTCGTACAGCTCGACCAGGGCGGGCACGCGCGGGCCCACCACCGGCAGCCGGCGCAGGATCGCGAAGGCCCAGTCCGCCGCCCGCCGCCAGGTGAGCAGGACGACGGTCGCGGCCACCGCCGGCGAGGCCAGCCGCGGCGATCCAGGGTCCGCCCGGCAAGGGCAGGGCGCCCAGCGGCGATCAGAACGAGCACCCCGAGCAGGTCGGTCACCCGCTCGGCGAGCACCGCCGGCACCACCCGCAGCGCCGGCCCGCCCCCCAGCTCCCGCACCAGCCAGGCCTTGCCCAGCTCCCCGGCCTTGCCCGGCGTCACCGAGAGGAGGAAGCCGACCAGGAAGACCGCGAGGCTCCGCCACGCGGGAGAGCGGCACCCCCAGCCGGCGCGAGGTAGACCTCCCAGCGGACGAAGCGCAGGGCGTAGTTGACGAGCGAGAGCGCCAGACACGGGGACGAGCAGGCGGAGGTCGAAGCCGCGCAGGCTGCGGGCGAGCTCCCGCGGGTTCGCGGTCAGGACCAGCCCGACGACCACGAGCACGCCGAGGGCCAGCGGCACCAGCAGCCGCCGGCCCAGCCGCTCCAGGCCCGGTGCCTCCGCCCGCCGGTGATCCGGCGGGGAGGGGCTCCGGGTCGGCGCTGGCTCTTCGAGAGACGGGGCGTCGGGCTCAGGCGGCCTTCTCGGCTTCCTGGACGGTCTCGGGGTACTGCTCGAAGAGGCGCATCCACTTGCTCGTCTTCTTGTACTGCTCGATGCGGCGCTTGCCGATCGTGGGGTACCACGCGAAGTCGTGGTAGAAGTACGAGCCGAAGACGAAGAAGTAGACCAGCGGCGTACGGAAGAGCAGCTTCTGGAGGCCGTGGAGCGGCCCGAACCAGACCAGGTCGCCGAAGCGCGACACCGCGTTGTCCCCCACCGTGAAGTGGAAGTTCCAGTTGGAGACGTCCTCGCCCACGACCTCGATGTCGCGCGGATCGCCGACCCCCAGGCCGGCTTCGTGCGCCAGCCGGATGTACTTGATCGACATCGGGTCGAAGCCCATCATCTTGGCCGCCACGGCGTCGATCGCCACCTGGTCGCCCGAGGCCATCAGGAAGTCCTTCTCGACCGGGATCATCGTGCGCGGCCCCGGGCCGTTGCCGCAGGTCGTGCCGTCCTTCACCGCGAAGATCCCGGTGTGGATCTCCTTCTGGATGGTCAGCAGGTCGACCAGCGTCTCGTGGATCGAGCGAGTGGGTGTAGTGCCGGCGGGTGTTGAGCAGGCCGCCGAAGGCGTTCTTCATCGCGCCCGTCGTGGTGGTGTAGATGTGGCACTTCACCGTCGGCAGGTGGACGATGTTCTTGCCCAGGAAGAACTCGGGGATGGTGATCCCCTCGGGGTAGATCTTCGGCAGCACCAGCATCTTCCCCTTCGGCTTGTAGTGATCCACTTCAGGTCGTCGGCGAAGCAGTTGTAGCGCACCGGCACGTCGTACTTGTCGAGCACCGGCAGGTAGCGGTTGAGCCGCTCGCCCTTCTTGGGGTCGGTCACCACCGTGTTGTTCTGCACGCAGACCTGGTCCGTGTAGCCGTCGGCGCGCAGCTTCTGGATCGTCCCCTCGAGCTGCCAGGGCGTGGTGTTGGCGCCCGGGGAAGGGGAAGTGCCAGGAGATGTTGTCCTTGAGGATCGTCGTGGCGCCGGGGGCGAGGTGCTGCCGGACCTCGGCCAGCTCCATGGTCCGCCCGACGTCCTCCAGGACGGTCTCGGGCTTGGTCTTCAGAACGGCTACGCGGGCTTTGGCCATATGTGAGGTACTCCGGTGGAAGCGAATTCAGATGCATGCCGCCGTGCGGCGGACTCGCGATTATACCTGATGCAAGAAACCTGCTGGGACCGCTCGCTATTCTTGCGCCGGCACCCGCTCGCGGATCTTGTTGAACCCGAGGCGCTCGAAGAGCTCCTCGATCCGCGCCGGATCGGCGCCCTTGTACTCCAGGCTTTTCAAGGTCGGCCTTCACCCCCGGCACCTTCGGGGTGACCGTCGCCAGCTGCTTCGAGAGCAAGGCGATCTCCCGGCTTGCGGCGAGCTTGGCGTGGAGCGACTTCGCGCCGCGGATCTCTTTCGACAGCCAGGGGAGCTCCTCCAGCCGCGCGTAGAGGTCCTCCAGATGGCCGAAGTAGGCGAGCAGCTCGGCCGCGGACTTGGGGCCGATCCCCTTGACGCCGGGGATGTTGTCCACCGTATCCCCGGCGAGGCCGAGGATAGTCGGTGATCTGGTCCGGCCGCACGCCGAACTTCTCGAGCACGGCCGCGGCGTCCAGAGCGCAGCCCCTTGCCGAAGTCGAGGAGGGTGACGCGCTCGTCCACGAGCTGGGCGAGGTCCTTGTCCGAGGTGACGATCACGGCGCCGTGGCCGCCCTTTCCAGCCCCTGCGCAGAGGGCGCCGATCAGGTCGTCCGCCTCATGGCGGTCGTCGATGAAGGTGGCCGCGCCGATCGCCGACGCGATCTCCAGGCAGGTGTCGATCTGCGCCACCAGCTCGGGGGCGGCGCCCCCGCTGCTCCTTGTAGGCGGGGTAGATCTCGTTGCGGAAGCTGCCGTTCAGGTTGCGGTCGAAGGCCACCGCGAGATGGGTCGGCTTCTCGTCCGCGATCAGCTTGAGCAGGAACGAGGCGAAGCCGTAGGAGGCGGCGGCCGGGAGGCCGTCCGGCGTCTTGATGCTCGACGGCAGCGAGAAGTGAGCCCGGAAGATATAGGGGCTCGCGTCCACCATGTGGACCGTGGCCACCGGTCAGGCTCCGAAGAACTCCCGCACCGCCCCGGAGACCGCCTCGACCTCGGCGTTCGTCAGCTCGGGGAAGACGGGAAGGCAGAGCACCTCCAGCGCGGCGGCGGTGGAGACCGGAAGATCCCCGTCGCGCACCTCCACCAGACCCTTCATCGCGGGCTGATGGTGGAGCGGCGAGGGGTAATGGACGGCGGCGGCGATGCCGCGCTCCTTGAGATGGGCCATCAACTCGTCCCGCCGCGACGTGCGGACGGTGAACTGGTGGTAGACCGTGCGTGTTCCCGGCGGATCGGGAATCAGCCGCAGATCGCCGATGCCGGCGAAGGCAGCCATGGTACTTGCAGGCAATCTCGCCGCGGCGGGCGTTGTCCGCGTCGAGCAGCTCCAGCCGGCAGTTGAGAACCGCCGCCTGCAGGCTGTCCAGCCGGCTGTTGGTGCCGATCTCGTGGTGGGTGTAGCGCACGGTCTGGCCGTGGTTGGCGAGGCTGAAGACGTGCTGCACCAGGGCGCGGTCGTTGCCGGTCACCGCGCCGCCGTCGCCGAAGCAGCCGAGGTTCTTGGTCGGATAGAAGCTCCACGCCGCGAGCTGGCCGAAGCCGCCCACCCGCTTCCCCTTCCATTCGGCCCCGTGCGCCTGCGCCGCGTCCTCGAGCAGCCAGAGGCCGCGCCGCTGCGCAGAGGTCGACGAGGGCGTCGACGTCGAAAGGCCGGCCATAGAGATGGACGCCGATGATCCCCACCGTGCGCTCCGTCACCCGCGCCTCGACGTCCGCCGGCGACAGGTTCAGGCTCTCGGGATCGACGTCGCAGAAGACGACCTTGCCGCCGAGCCAGGCGACCGCCTCGGCGGTGGCGAAGAAGCTGAACGCGGGGACGATCACCTCGTCCCCCGGCTTGAGGCCGAGGGCGCGCAGGCCGATGATCAGGGCGTCGGTGCCGTTGGCGAGACCGACGCACGCCTCGACCCCCAGATAGGAGGCGAAGGCGGCTTCGAACTCCTTCACCTCGGGACCGAGAATGAAGGAAGTCTGGTCGAGGATGCGCCGCCACCGCTCGTCGAGCTGGGTAGCGATGCGCTGGCGGACACGGCCGAGGTCGAGGATGGGGACGTTCACGGGGCGGGATTGTATCCGGTTGCCCCCCATTCCACCCACCCCGCCTGTGCCATACTTCCCCGCCAATGTTTCCTCGCTTGCGCTTCTACTGGGTGGTCGCCGTCTGCGGCGGTGTCCTCATGGCTCTGGAGATCCTCTCGAGCCGGGTGCTCGCGCCCCACTACGGCAACAGCGTCTACGTCTGGGGCTCGATCATCAGCGTCTTCCTGGCGGCGCTGTCGCTCGGTTACCTGCTGGGCGGGCGGCTGGCGGACCGGCAGCCATCGATGGCGGCGCTCGGGCGGATGGTGGCGCTGGCGGCCGCTTGCGAGGCCCTCCTCCTGCTCTTCGGTCCCCGGCTCGCCGCCGCTCTCGCCGCCTTCACCGGGGGGAACCCGGCGGGGACCCTGCTCGCCACCGCCGTGCTGTTCGGGCCGGCAAGCGTGCTGCTCGCCACCGTCTCCCCCTGGGCGGTGCGGCTGGCGGCCCGCGACCTCGGGCATCTGGGCAACACCGCCGGGCGCCTGTTCGCCCTCTCCACCCTGGGCAGTCTCGGCGGGACGCTCGCCTGC
Source organism: uncultured Acidobacteriota bacterium (assembly GCA_963821585.1). Classification (GTDB taxonomy): domain Bacteria; phylum Acidobacteriota; class Thermoanaerobaculia; order Gp7-AA8; family Gp7-AA8; genus QHVT01. The sequence goes on along the minus strand of CAWGEI010000004.1, from coordinate 116,098 downwards.
ACCTTCCTCCTGATCCCGTTCCTGGAGCTGCGGCAGACCCTCGCGCTGCTCACGGCGGCGACCGCGCTCACCGCCTGCGTGGCCTTCGCCGGCTCCTTCCGCTCCGAGGCCCCGGCGGCGGCGCTGGCGGTCCTGCTCCTCGTCTTCTCGATCCCGGCCGCGTCGATCGCCACCCGCGGCGCCTCGGATCTGATCTACGAGCGGGTGACCCCCTATCAGACCCTCCAGGTGTACGAGCGCGACGGCGTGCGCACCCTGAAAGGGGACCGCGTGCCCCAGGCGGCGGTGAGCCTCGCCGACCACGAGTCGACGATGCCCTACAACCGCGCCGCTCCGGCCGTCCTGCTGATCCGTCCGCACCCGCGGCGGGCGTTGATGATCGGCCTCGGCGGTGGCACGGTCGGCCGCTATCTCCAGTCGCGCGACCCCGAGCTCGATATCCATTACGTGGACATCGACGCGGCGGTCCCCGAGATCGCCCGGCGCTTCTTCTTCTTCCAGCCCGGGCCGCGGATGCGGGTGACCGTCGAGGACGGCCGCCAGTTCCTCCACGCCTCCGCCGAGAAATGGGATCTGATCTACGGCGACGCCTACATCGGCCAGAGCGTGCCGTTCCATCTGACCACGGTGCAGTTCCTCGACGAGGTCAAGCGCCACCTCACCCCCGGCGGCGCCTTCGCGGTCAACCTGGCGGGGGGGCTCTCCGATCCCTTCTCGCAGGCGATCTACCGCACCGTACGGGACCGCTTCGACTCGGTCTACCTCTTCCGCGTCCATGGCTCCTTCAACGCGCTGGTGGTGGCGACCCTGAACCCCGAGGTCCTGTCGAGCGCGGAGCTCGTCCAGCGCGGCCGGGAGCTCGACCGCACGATGCGCTTCTCGCCCCCGCTCGCCACCCTCGCAACCTGGCGCGGCGAGGTCGCCCTCGACACCGCGAGCATCCCCATTCTGACCGACGACTTCGCTCCCACCGACCGGCTGATCCGGCTGGGACAGGGCGCGCGGACGCCGGGCAAAATGCCGTAAGCGGGCTCCGTGATACCCTTTCTATAGATTTTCAGTGCAGAGCTCGCGGGTGGGCCGCTGGCGAATCGCGACAGGGATTCACCCCGCGAGGAGACAGGACGTTCAACCACCAACGCCAAGGAGAACCGATGCGAAAGCTCATGTTGATCGCCGGTGTGGTCTGTATGCTCTCTCTGAGGGTCGCGAGCGCCGAGACGCCCCAGAGCCCGCGGTCCGCTCCGGTGCCCGAGGTCAGCGTCTTTCTCGCGGGGCTCGCGGAAACCTCTCCCGCGCCGATCCAGCGCACGAGCTGCACGGTCTCCCTGGAGTGCATCTGCGGCGGCGGGACCGTGACCATCTCCTGCTCCGGCAACGTGAGCTGTCAGGTCCATCTTCGGTCCGTCGAGTGCGACGGCGTCATAGAGCGCTGCCCGCCTATCGGGTCCTGCCCTCACTGACTTGGTATCCTTGGCCTCCCGCGAGCGCGCGCCGCGCCGCGGGAGGATCCAGGGAGGATCTCCATGTTCGAGGACCCTCAGAACGCGTTCATCAAACTGCCCACACCGGAGGAACTGCGGGCACGCCGGCCGGCCCGAGGCCTTCCTCCTACAACTTCGGGTATCCGTCCGGCATGGGGCGCCTGCTCGCCGCGCACGAGCGCATCGGCCGCGCCATGCAGGCCGTCTTCCACGAGATCATGTTCGCGCCGGGAGCGCTCGACCGTGCCGAGCGGGAGATGCTGGCGGCGGTCGCCTCCGCGGCCCAGGACTGCCAATACTGAACGCAGTCTCACGCAGAGTTTCTGCGTGTCGAGCACAACGACGCCGCCCTGGTCGACGCCATCAAGCAGCGGCGCTGGCGGGATCTGCCGGACCTGACGCCGCGCCAGCGCGCCCTCTGCACCGTCGCCGAGAAGATGACCCTGGAGCCCACCCGCATGACGGCCGCCGACTGGCAGCCTCTGCGCGACCTCGGCTTCGACGACCAGGGCCTGCTGGAGGCCGCGCATGTGATCGCCATCTTCAACTACTTCCCCGATGGCGGACGGCTTCGGGCTGGTTCCGGATCCCCAGGTGCGCGAGGCCGGGGAGACCGGCGTGCCTTTGAAGCCGGTGGGGTCGTGAGGTCAGGGAGGTACAGCGCGCTATGGTAGATTGCATAACGAAGATGAGAAAGACCTAACCATGCAGGCGCACAGAATTCATGTCGTGGTTCCGGAAAATCACCGGGCGACCATTGAATTTCCGGCGACGATTCCTTCCGGACCGGTGGAGTTGATCGTGCTCGTGCCGCCGCGGGGAGAAATCGGGCAGCAGGCCGAGGCTCCGCCGCAAGGCCGCGGGCGCCTTGCGGCGCTGGGCCTGCCGAACTGGCCCAAGACCCGAGACCCTTTCGAGCGTTGGCTCCGGAAGAACGTCGAGCGCGGCTAGGTCGTCTCCGGGGGGTGGGCCGGGGGCTGACTTCGGGAGCGAGGAGCTCGCGAAACGTAAGTTAGAGGAGATAGAAATCGAGGTGAGATAGAAAGTTTGGCCGCTGAGCCAGTCTTCGTCCTCGACGCCTGTGCCCTCATTGCCACCTAGGGGACGAACCGGGTGCCGAAGTCGTGGAGGATCTTCTCCAAGAGCCCGCAAAATCGCTGTCTCATTCACGCTATCAATGCCTGCGAGATTTACTACGATCTCTGCCGTCGTGGAAATACGCAAGATGCAGATACTTTGGAGGCACTCTTTGCCGAATATGGAATTGAGCTTTTCGAATCGATGCCTTCGGATCTGTGGAGGATCGCGGCAAGCTCAAGGCTGAGTGGCGGCGGGTCTCACTGGCTGACTGCTTTGCGCTCGCCTTGGCGATCCGGGAAGAAGGTACCTTGGTACCAGTCGACCATCGCGAGCTCGATCCTATCGCCAAGGCTGGCGTCTGCCCGATACGCGTTCATTCGATAAAATCTGTTGTTCTCTCCCAGGCCGGCTAAGCCGACGTCCACCGCGCGGGGTCGGCGAAGAGGAGGAGCGGCTGCTCGGCGACGCGGAAGGTGGCGCGGGTGCCGAAGGGGAACCGGGTCGCCTTCCGCGCGCCGTCGACGAAGAGCCAGCCGGCCTCCATGGCTGATTCGACGACCAGCTGCTGCCCCTCTTCCACGAAGCCGGATTCCAGGGCGGCCGGCGCCCCCGCGCGCGGTAGAGCTCGCGGGCGCGGAACTGGAGCCGGTTCGCCGAGGCGGCATCGGCTCGCCACCCGCGGAGCGGATCCCCGCCGTCGAGCCCGCCGGCGTCGACACCCACAGCCCGGAGCTGCGCTGGTCCTCCCCGCCGGCCGAGGCGCAGGTGATAGCGGCTGGTCGCCGCCGGCTGCTCATGCGCTACCAGAACATCGTTGAGCGCCGGTGGCAGCCGCCGTGCCCTCGATCTCGACCTCGATGCGGGCGACCGCTTGCGGCAACAGGGTCCCCCGCTCGATCCGCGCCAGGATCCCGCGCCAGGGTCGACCGCCGGGTAGAGGTCAGATAGCCCACGCTCGACCGCGGCGCGGAGTTCACGCCGAGCAGGGCGGCCCCGGTGATCCAGTGCGAGGCGGTGAGCAGGGTGCCGTCGCCGCCGACCGAGATCACCAGGCGGGCGGCGGCGAGCGCGCGGCGGGCCCGGGCGTCGATGGCATCGACCGAGACCGTAACCGGCGTGACGCCCCGGCGGGCCAGGGCCTCTTGCAGGGTGTCGAGAGTGCGCTCCTGCTCCAGCGCCGCGTTCTCCACCTGCCCCGCGAGCCGTCGCCGGTCGCCAAGCCGGTCCGCCACGCGTTCGCGGGAGGCCACCGGCGTCTTGATCACCAGGACACAAAGGGAGAGGAGGCTGTCGGCTCGTGTTGGGGTCGGCACGGCCGCAGAGTATCGCGATGCGGGAGCGGTGTCTTGTGATGCGGACGGAGGCAGACTGTCGTACCGCGCGCAGAACCGCTGTACCGATACGACGGGCCGCCGCAGTTGGAGGTGAACCGCCGCACGTAGAGCCAGACTGTCTAAGGGTACGACGGGCTGTCGTAGCCAGAGGCAGATCGTCGTACCGTGCGCAGAACCGCTGTACCAATCGACGGATCGCCGTAGCTGGAGACAACCGTCGCACGTGGAGGCAGACCGACGTGAGGTCGACGGATCGTCGTAGGCGGGAGGCAGAGCGTCGTACCGTGCGCAGAGCTGCTGTACCGATACGCGGGACCGCCGTTGCTGGAGATAAACCGTCGTAGGTGGAGGCAGGCCACCGTAAGGATACGGCGGGCCGTCGTAACGAGGGAGGGTGACGCTCCCTGGATCTACAGAACGCTATCCGGATCGAGGAGTCGTCTCCTCCGGCCCCCGAACCCGGGCGGCGATCTCCTGGCGAGACGCACCAGGGAGGCGGCCCGCCCGGCCTCGAGGGATGCTTCAGCGACCGATTCCTGGCAGACGCGTTCGAGTAGCGCCCAACTCTGGAATTCCCGGGCCACCCGCACCACCGCGAGTTGCTCGTCCTCTGGAAGCGGCTCCAGCCGCGACCAGAGCTCCCGCGCGTGCTCGCGATCCTCGGCCTGTGGGGGATCGGCGGGGGGTGTCAGCCGGAGCAGGCGCTGATAGGTGCCGGCGAGCACGGCGGACAGCTCGGGGCCGAGATCCTCGATTCCGGCTCCCGTCCGTCTTCGCGGGTCGCCCAACGTATTGACCAGCCGCAAGACCTGTTCGCCATCTGCCGCCGTGAGACCGGCGCCCTCCGCCAGCCTCGCCAGATGATCGAGGCCGGGCTCCACCTGGTCCAATTCATAGCGGGCCAGCAGGGAGAGGTCCACGTCGGTCCTCTCGGCGAAGTCCTTCTGCGTCTCTCCGGAAAGGGCACGAACAGCCGTGCCAGCCGGTTCCTGGGTCTCATCCGATCCTCCTACTGGCATGGAGTGAGGAAATTTCGCGCGTATTCACCCGAAAAAGCACCATGATTAGCGACATGCGCGGCCCACGCGGACCATGAAGGCTCGCGCCGGCGCCGCGCGGGAGACGAATCCCATGCGTAGATCTCTCGTCGCCGCGACTTTTGCAGCCTTCCTCCTGGTCCCCAGGGCCAGCCATGCCACTGTGCTCGATCCGCTCTGGGCCTTTTTCTCCTCGCTCTGGAGCGGAGCCATGGAAAAGGAGGGCTGCGGAATGGACCCTAGCGGCCGGTGTGCTCCGGCCGTGCAGCCTAAGACCGATGCAGGCTGTGGGATGGATCCTTCCGGCAGGTGTATCCCTAAAACGCAGCCCTCGACGGATGCGGGCGGCGGGGCCGATCCCAATGGTTGACCCTGAGGCTTCATAGAACAGTGAACCGGAGACCCTGGTCATAACGAGCCCGGAAGAGGTAGCCCAGGACGTGACGCGCCAACTTGGCGGTAGCTTCCTCACGCTCAGCCGCTTCCTGAAACAGTCGCAAGGCGACCAAGGCCTCCCGATGCACACCCTTGGACTCGAAGACCTCTGCCAGATTCGGGACGAGGGCGCGGACCTCGGCCGGCCGGCCCTCGTCCAGCAGCAGTACCGCTTCCTCCAGTAGAGCCAGCGCAGCGTCGTACCCCATCTTCCGTGCGACGAACTCCCCCCGCGCTTGGCGCAGCAATCTCCGGCCCTCTTCGGGTTGGCCCAGCCCGGCGGCAATGCGTCCTTCAAGCCAAGTAATGCGGACAAGCTCTGTGTCATCGCCTCTCTCGGTCGCGAGATCCCGAACCTGCTGCATCGGCTTACCGGTTTCCGAATACCGGCCAAGCTGGCAAAAGATGACGGCCAGGTTGAAACGCAGCATATAGAGCAGGCGCTCATCCCTGATGCTCGACGAGAGACTCCGCCTGTAGGAGAGTCTCTAGGGCACGCTCATACTCGCCCATGACTTCCAGGGTGAACCCCTTTTTGATCAGGTAGCGCTCCCGGCAGCGTCCCACGCTCAGCGCTTCGTCCAAGAGGGGCAAAGCCTCTTCGAATCGGCGTTGGTCTCGGCGCAGCGATGCTTCCAGATCGAGTAGCCGGCCTGGGTCCACCAGATGGTCAGCATCAGAACCCGAGAGCCAGAGCTGCTTGGCCTCTTCCAATACTGAATCCGCCGCCTTCAACTCCCCCGCCACTCGCAGAGCATTGGCCACGTGGGCCAGCGCGAAGCCCCGAATGCGACTGCGCCACCCTTCCGGCCCTTGGACTCGTTCGGCGATCTCCTGGGCAAGCCCTGCCAGGGAGGCCGCCCACTCGACCTTCCGGGAGGCCTTGGCCTCGCTCCTCGCAGACGCGCTCGACCAGTGCCCAGGTCTGGAATTCCGTGGCCACCCGTACTACCGCGAGCCCGCTGGCCTTCGGAGAGCGGTTCCAGCCGCGACCAGAGCTCGCGGGCCTGCCAGCGGGACGCTTCGAGCGGGCTCGGCGGGCCGGGGATAGCCATCCACTGGCGGGAGAGCGCGCGACCGCCGGAGGCCTTGGCGAAGGTCTTCCGCAGCACCCGCGTGCCTTCCAGGATCCCCGCCTCGACCGCGTCGCGCTCCTCGGAGGTCATCTCCTGGTCCTGGCTCAAGGCCTCCAGCGCTTCCAGGCAGGCGGTCACGGCGTCGACCTCCGCGGGCCGTCCACGGACTCCCCGGAGCAGGCGGTCATAGACGGAATCGTCGAGCGCCTCTTTCTTGAGGTGATACGAGACCTGCTTCTGGGGAATCCCGGAACCTGCCCCGATCTCCTTCTGGGAGAGGTTCCTCCAAAGGGCGAGGACGGCGAGGATCAACGGACGGAGCGGTGCGGCATCAAATTCCTCCCAGCAAGAAATTACCACCTCCTGAAAGGATCGAGTGCTCCGGAAGCCCCGATCGTGACACGCCCCGGGGTGACGCGCATGCCTTCTGACGGAACCCGTGTTGCCGGAACAGGAATTTTCGCGAGGTTCGGAAGCAGCGGCTCGAAATCCGGAAGCCAAGGCCGAGAATCCTCCGCGTGCGGCACCACCCGTCCGAAGAGCTGCTGTCGCGTTGTTCCTGATGCGGGGAGACCACCCGGGCCGAGACCCGCGAGGTCGTCCGCCATCTCCTCGCCGGCTGTCCGGAGTGCCGCGCCTTCACGAGCTCCGCCTGGAGGACCCAGGAGGCTCAAGCCATGGAAGGAATCAAGGAATGACCGCAGTGGAGCTGGCGAGGAAGCAACTGGACCGGTGATCGAAAGCCTGCGGGCGATCCGGCACCAATTGGTGGAGATTCAGGAGAGCATCCCGCCGACGAGTCAGGAAACCTCTGCCGAGGATCTGGAGAGCGAGCCCGACGCGCCGACCGAAATCCGCGCCATTCTGGGCAATGTTCTGCGCGATCGCCTCGATCCACTGATCCGCGACCTGATCACCGCGGCCGGCTACGAGCTGCCGACGGATAGCGAGTAGCTGGGAAGTCCGACTTCCAACTGTTCCGGCACGCTCTTCCAGCCTCGCTAGGTCCAGGGTAATGACCCTTACCCGCACTTGTTGAGAGCCGCGTCGACCCCGAAACGCTGCTCCTGGTCGGACGTTGGGCCGTTTGGCCGCCGCTCGCGTCAGAGAGCAAATCCCAGTGGATAACAATAAGTAGGAGCCATCGCCAGCGCGGTATTTGAAATCATTCTATCAATTATATGAACCTTGACATCCCTGTCGCTCATGCCTGAAGATGGGAGCCTTCCATTTCAGGGAGCCATCTTCAGGAGGAGCGCGATGCTTTATCGTCGTCTGTTGCTTTCGTCTATTCTCGTGGGCGCGGCCCTAATGACCAGCTCCACCACCCAGGCCACTACCCCTCTCATCGTTCCCCTTCCGGGGTTTTCGTTCGTTGCCGAATGATCCTACCGGGAACGGTATGGAATAGTGGAGATTCTCTTCAAGGACGAGAATGGTACCTTGGCGCATTCTGGTGTCTACGTCCAGCGCCACAACAGCGCTGGCATCCGCCGGGTCGTGGTCGTCCCCGCGCCGCATGCTTCCGGAGCTTACTTCGAGCTCGATCCCAGCAATGACCATGTAGTCGTCGTTCAGTAACATTTTTGTGCTGGAGAGGCTCCGGCCCGTTACGGTTGCTCGTCCGCCGGAGTTTCTCCAGCAGAGTGGCTTGCGCTGTGCTGGCTGAACGAATCGCTCCCGATGTCATGAGCAGATGAGATGACCGAGATTACCGCCGAGGCTACCGTACCGCACGTCGAGATCCTGTTGCAGCCCCTGACCGTGATCGAGTACCTGATCCATTCATAAGTGGTATGGGCACGGTCCTCTTGACCGGAATAAAGTCTGTCCACTAAAACTGTCACGCCTGTCCACATTTTCAGAGCGGGTTTGGCGTTTTCCGCCCTTATGGTCCTTCAGAAGGGCGGGCATTCGCTTTGCACTCCGGAGTTTTCAGCGAGAATCCCGAGGAGAAAAATCATGAACAGACAGGCTTTGAAGATCGCGATAGTAGGGGGCTGTTGAGCTCGAGCGCATTGGCGGCTCAGCCGCTGCAGGACCTCCAGGACCGGCTCGCCGCCATGCGGAGCGATCAGCCGATCCGGGTCAAGGTGGATGTCGAGCTCCAGCATAAGGGGACGGCTCCGCTGCACTTGAACTCTGACAAGCAGCGGGGGCGGGTCATCATTGAGGCCGGCCCCTGGGGTGTCGGCGGCGGGAGCAGAAACGGGCCGGCAGCACCTCCCACTTTTTGTTCTGGTGGTTGAAGAAGAGACCGATCCAGATCCGTTGATCGATGCCGCCGGCGTCCAGGCGCTGATCGATCCGGCCGGATGGATCGGATCTTTCCTGGATGGACTCGGTACCTGGTGGACGATCAGATGGCGACTTGGGAGGGACGAGCGGCCCGGCTCCTGCTGATCCGGCCGTCTGATCTTCCCGCGGAGCTCGAGGAGTCCAGGGGAGGCGAGCCGAAACCCGCGGTTGTTGAGGCGAAGATCTGGCTGGACGCGGACGGCTTGCCGCGCCCTTGGCCTTGGAACGCACGGCGGAGCTCCGGCTGCCGGGCCTGACGGCGACGCAATATCAGACGTTCACGTTTCAGCAGGTCGGCGGGCGACTGCTGGTGGCCCGGTCCACCGAGACCGCCTCCGGGACCGCGCTGGCGGTGCTGCGCGGCTCGGACGTCAAAAAAATGAAAGTCACTGTGGATTGAATGAGGCCGGCGTCCGCGTCCAGGGCGTCGCGTAGACCACCACCTCGGTCCCGCCCATGGTGATGTTGTCCTGGATCGCGACGGCGTAGAGCGCCGGAAGCGCGGGTCTTCGGAGAGGTGGGGGAACCAGGCCGGGAAGATCACCAGGTAGTCCGGCTGGCGGCGCTCGAGCGCCCCCAGCATGGCCTCGTCCCAGGGGATGCCGGCGGTGCCGGCTTGCGGGCTCGCGGCGGATCTCGGGGTTGGCGATGCCCGCCAGGTCGACGACCCGGTTGGGCAGGAAGTACTTGATCGCCCCGATGTCGTTGACCGCCAGCACGGCCTCGGGCGGCAGGCGCGGGGCGAGCCAGCGCGCCATGCCACGTCGCTGTCCTGCGACGTTGGTGACGTTCTGCACGTAGCGGCCGCCCCCTGGACCAGGATGCAGACCGTCGGCCAGGCGAGGAGGGCGACGAGCAGGGCGCGCAGCGGCAGGCGCGCAGCGGCGCCGCAGGCGCGGCGGCCGAGCGCCGCCGCGGCGCGCTCGAGGCCGAGGACGCCGAGCAGCGAGCAAGGGGAAGAACGGGAAGTAGTAGCGCCCGAAGTTCCCCAGCACCGCGCCGCCCGGGGGCTGACCAGCGAGTAGGCGAGCGGCACGGCGAGGAGCCAGAGGGCGGGCAGCAGGCCGCGGTCGCGCGGCGTGCCCAGCCGCTCCACCAGGGCGAGCACGCCGGCGCCGGCGAGCAGCGTCATCTAGGGCTGCGGCCGGAAGAAGATGCCGAAGACCACGTAGACGTACCCGAGGTCGGGCAGGGCTGGCGCATCGCGCCCCCCTTGGCCGCGAACGTCGTGGGCAGGAACGAGCCGCCCGCCCAGCGGTAGAAGAGGAAGGGGCCGACCAGCGCGCAGGCGGCGAGGCGAGGCCGACAGCGAGCGGGCGCCGGAGGCCGGCCGCCGCCAGCGCGACTCCCTCGGCTTCTCCTCTCGAACACCAGCAGCCGGTCCAGCGCGGCGAGCGCCAGCAGCAGCAGCCCCTCCGGCCGCGCCAGGGCGGCGACGGCCAGCAGGGCGAGCGAGAGCGGCGGGCGTTCACCGGCGCGGCCGCGCTCGCGCAGGTGCAGGATCATCCCTGAGAGCGAGGAGGACGAACAGCGGCATCTCCATCCCGGAGAGGGCCGACCAGGCGAGCCAGCCGGTGGCGAGGGTGAGGCCGGCGGCGAGGGCGGCGAGGCCGCGGCCGAGGCCCAGCTCGCGGGCGAGGCGCCAGGTGGCGTCGACCCCGGCGAGGTGGAGGGCGACGCCCAGCAGCTTGGTCCAGACCATCACGCTCCCGGGGAGCAGGAAGAGGAGCGCCAGGAGCGCCGTCCACAGCGGCGAGGTCGAGCCGGTCACCAGCTCTCCGGGGTTGTAGGACAGCCCTGGCCTGCCGCGAGGTTGCGCGCGAACTGCAGGTGGATCCAGCTGTCGTCGAGCGGGAAGCCGAGGTCGACCGAGAGGACGGACGATCTCGGCGACGAGGTAGCGCGAGGCAGACCAGGAGGGCGGCCGCGAGCAGCCAGAGCCGGAGCGGCCGCGGCGTCGGCGGAGGCATCGCAATCAGATCGAGGACATCGGCCTATTATGATCGCGGGCCTAATGACTCCTTCATGGTTCTCGAAGCGCCGCCGGCGGCTCGCGGCTCGCGTCGCCCTCTACGGCAGCTTGGCCCTGGTCGCGGGCCTCACCTGGGCCTTCGTCAGCCTGCGACCGGCCGCCCCCGACTTCCCGGCAAGACCGGGCCTGGATGACCCGACTACCCCAACCGCCCCGAGGTCAAGCTCCTCCAGGAGTACGTGCGGATCGACACCAGCGAGAAGACGGGGACGAGATCGCCGGCGCGCGCTTCCTCGCCGCGCAGCTCGCCGCGGTCGGCATCCCCAGCGGATCGAGGTGCTGGGCGAGCAAGGCCAACCTCTACGCCCTGCTCGGGGGCGGACCCCCGCCCGCTGGTGCTGCACAACCACATCGACGTCGCGGCGGTCGAGCCGAAGGACTGGTTCTCGCCGCCGTTCGAGGCGCGCATCGAGCTGCCCTGGATCTACGGCCGCGGCATGTTCGACATGAAGAGCGTCGCCATCGCCCAGCTGCTGCCGTGATCGACCTCAAGAAGAGCGGCAAGCCGCTCGCGCGCTCGGTGCTCTTCCTCGCCACCAGCAGCGAGGAGCACGGCAGCCGCCTCGGCGTGCGCTGCATCATCCGCCGCCACCCCGAGCTGGTGCGCTCTTTCTGGGCCGTGCTGACCGAGGGCGGCGTGGTGGAGGCCCGCTCGCGCGAGGAGATCAAGTACTGGGGGACCGAGTTCGCCCAGAAGCGCTACGCCGACCTGATCGGTCTGCGGCCCCGACCGCGCAGCGCCTCGACGAGCTCCGCGAGACGCTCGAGGCGCGGCCCCACCCTGACCGACCTGCGCCTCACGCCCGAGGTGCGCGCCTATCTCGCGGCCTACGGCCCGACCCGCGACCGCTAGGACCTGCGCCGAGCGCTGACCCACCCCGACGAGCCGATCGGCGACATCACCGCCTTCCGCAAGCTGCCCGGCTACATGCAGTCGCTGTTCCGCAACGAGGCCGTGCCGTTCCGCGTGCAGGAGGCGCCCGGGCGGCGGCTACGAGCTGCGCATCAAGTTCCACCTGCTGCCCGGCGTGGAGCTGGCCGACGTGCGGGACGAGCTGGTCCCGCCTGGCTGCTCTTCGGCCTCTCGACGCTGCTCGACGAGCCGCCGACCGCCCGCGGCGGCAGCCCGCTCGACCACCCGGTGTTCGAGGCATCGTCAGGCGACCCTCGCGCGAGCGCTCATCCCGACGCGCCGGCCGGGCCCTATTTCCTGCCCTGGACGGCGACCGACTCGCGCTTCTTCCGCGCCGCCGGCATCCCCTCCTACGGCTTCTCGCCGTTTCTCATCATGAACACCGACACCCTGCAGGTCGACCGCGCCAACGAGCGCTTCGCCCTGCCCGCCTTCGTCGAGGGCGTCGACGTCTACACGCGAGCTGGTGCGCCGCCTGGCTCGACTCTCCGACACTTCGTGCTAATCCCCGGCAACGGTGTCAAATTTTGTCGTGACGGAATCTGCACGCCCTTGGAAACAAAGGAGTTACGCGATGAACCCTGGCATCGCTCCTGCTTTATCGCAGCACCGACACGCCTCGCGGATGATCCGGAGGACAGTCATTCGAAACCCCAGGGGGAGGAGACCCACAACATGTTGAGCAAGATCCGTAACCGGCAGAAGGGCTTCACGCTGATCGAGCTGCTGATCGTCGTCGCGATCATCGGCATCATCGCGGCCCTGCTGATCCCGAACTTCCTCGACGCCCTGCAGAAGGCGAAGCAGAAGCGGACCGTGGCCGACATGCGCAACGCCGGCACCGGCGATGTTCTCGTGGCTGACCGACCAGGTCGGCGCGGCCGCCGCCGGCGCGGCCAGCACCGAGGTCGACCTGGCCAACTACGGCACGGCCAAGATCGACCATCGCGGTACTGACCACCGTCCTCGTTCCGCAGTACCTGCAGGAGGTCCCGACAGCCGGACGGCTGGAAGAACGACCTCGACTACTACCTGAACACGGCGAACCCGCTGGCAGCCAGCAGGTCATGGCGATCCGCAGCCAGGGCCGCAACGCCAGGACGCCGCGCGGCACCTACACGGTCACCGCCTTCGACCCGACCGACTACGACCAGGACATCGTCTGGGCCGACGGCTTCTTCGTCCGCTGGCCGCAGAAGACACTAAGCAGCGCGTAGGACCGCAGGCTCCGCTCGACGGTCTTCGACGGGGCGCCGACACGGCGCGCCCCTTTTCTTTTTCCTCGCGCTACAGTCTCGGCACCCGTCGTCGACGCTCCGACAGCGCCTGATCCGTCCTCGCCGCTGCTGCCTGCTCGCCTCCGATCTCTGCCGCCGGCCTGCTCTGCGCCGGCCGCCCGCCGCGCCCGCGGCCTTTCCGAGCCGCCCGGCTGGCTGCAGGAATACCTGCGGATCGACACCACCAACCCGCCGGGCAACGAGCAGCGGGCGGCGGCCTTCCTGGCCGGCGATCCTCCAGCGAGCAGGGCATCCCGTCGCGGACGATCGCGACCCCCGAGGGGCGGACCAGCCTGTGGGCGCGGCTCTCGCTCGCCGCGGAGCGGCGGGCGGGCCGTGCTCCTGCTGCACCACATGGACGTGGTGCCGCCCGGCCCGGGCTGGACGGTCCCCGCCGTTCGCCGGCGCTGGTCCGCGACGGCCGCTCTGGGGGCGCGGCGCGATCGACGACAAGAGCCTCGGCATCGCCCAGCTCGCGGCGTTCGTCGACCTCAAGCGCCGGCGGATGCCGCCTGGAGCGCGACGTCATCTTCCTCGCCGTGGCCGACGAGGAGAACGGCGGCGTGCCAGGGCACCGGCTGGCTGCTCGCCGACCACCCCGAGCTCTTCCAGGGGGTCGAGGCGGTGATCGGCGAGGGCGGGCGCAGCCAGGTCGGCGCCGGCGGCAAGCTCCTCTGGTGGGGGATCGAGGTGGCGCAGAAGCGCCCGCTCTGGCTCGAGGTCTCCACCTCGGGCCGCGGCGGCCACGGCTCCGGCCTCAACCCGGAGAGCGCCAACCACCAGCTCGTGCAGGGCGCTGGCGCGGCTGCTCGACCGGCCGCGTCCGCTGGCGGGTGACGGCCCCGGCCCGCGACTACCTGCACGCCATCGCGCCGCTGCACAACCAGCCACTGGCGCCGGGTGCTTCTCGACATCGACGGGGTGATCGCGGAGAGCGGCCCGAAGGAGTTCCTGCTGCCCGGCATGGCCAACCTCTTCCTCGACACCGTGCAGGTCACCGTGCTGCGACGGCGGCGAGCGGATCAACGTCATCCCCGCGCGGGCGCGCGGCGCGGCTCGACATCCGGCTGCTGCCCGACACCGATGCCACCGCCTTCCTCGCCGAGGTCAGCGCGGCGCTGGGCACGGAGTTCGAGGTGCGGGTGCTGGTGACCTCCCCGCCGCGCCGGCGCCGTCGCCGGCCTCCGGCCGCATCTACGCAGGCGATGGCAGCAGGTGCTCGGCGGCGAGGCGCCGGTGGTGCCCACCTTCATCGCCCGGCTTCACCGACTCGCGCTTCTTCCGCGAGCGCGGCATCCCCGCCTACGGCATCTCGCCGTTCACGCTCGAGCCGCCGAGGACTCGCGCGGCATCCACAGCGCCGACGAGCGGATCCCGCTCGCGCGAGATCGACCGCGGCGTCGAGCGCATGCGCCGCATCCTGACGCGCTCTACGCTCGGCAGGCTGGTGTCGGAGCGGACGGCGAGTGACACCCAGTGCCCGAGCGGTGACTTTTTTTGTCACTGAAGGCTCTATGGGTATCACCGCAAGTTATTGATATCAAGTGATTTGACGGAGCGCCGCATGCTTGGCATATCCCTTGCCTTGATATAACGTGCTCGCCGATCTAAATCTCTGAGAGAGGGATGCCTATGATCTGAGAGCGTAGACTCGCGGTGACAGAAGGGCTTCACGCTCATCGAGCTGTTGATCGTCGTCGCCATCATCGGCCTCATCGCGGCGATGCTGATCCCCAACCTGCTCGACGCCATGCAGAAGGCCAAGCAGAAGCGGACCATGGCCGACATGCGGATCACCGGCACGGCCATGTTCTCGTGGCTGTCCGACCAGGTGGGCGCCGCGGCGGCCGGGGCGGCGAGCACGAGGTCGACCTGGCCTCGTACGGCGATCGCGCGACGCGGCTGCTACGGTGACCTGCTGGTCCCGCAGCTACATCGCAGTTCATCCCGTAGCTCGACGGCTGGAAGTATCCCTACGACTACTACCTCAACCCCGACCGACCCGCTCAGCCGGCACGTGATGGCGATCCGCAGCGCGGCCGCGACTTCGCGGCGACGCGACGGCCGGTACCTACACGGTCACGACGTTCGATCCGACCGACTACGACCAGGACATCGTCTGGGCCGACGGCTTCTTGGTCCGCTGGCCGCAGAAGTAGATCTCTTCGCCGGATGCACCGCGCGTCTGCCGCGATCCCGCCAGCCGTGCTCGCGGCGGGCTGGCTCCTCGCCTGCTCGGCCCTGCTCGTCCCCGGGCCGGGCGCTGGCCAGCCGCGACATCCCGCTGTTCCACCTGCCGCTGCGCGCCGCCTTCCGCCGCCTGGCGGCGGGCGGTCCGCCGGTGTGGAACCCCTGGCTGCACGGCGGCCAGCCGGTGCTGTCGAACCCCAACTACGCGGCCTTCTACCCGCCGAGCTGGCTGGTCTTCGCGGTCCCGCCGGCCTACGCGCTCAGCCTGCTCGTCCTCCTCCACGCCGCGGTCGCTTTCGCCGGCGCCTGGCTCCTGGCGCGCCGGCTCGGCGCCGGGCGCGGGCGCGGCGGCGCTCGCGGCGCTGGGCTACACCGGCGGCGGCGCCTCGCTGTCGCTGCTCAGCGCCTTCACGCTCTTCTGCAGCATGGCCTGGTTCCCCTGGGTGCTCGCCTGGGGGGACGCCGCCCTCGCGGCGCGCGGCGCCGGCCTGGCTGCGGCCGGCCCTCCTCGGCGGCGGCGCGCTCGGCGCTGCAGCTCCTCAACGGCGAGCCGGTCGACGGTGGTGGTGAGCGGCCTCGGCCTGCTCTGGCCCTGGCCGCCCGGCGGCCGCGCCGGCCGCCCGCTGCGCCGGCCTGCTCCGCGCTCGCCGTGCCGCTCGCTGCTCGCCCTCGCGCTCGCCGCGGTGCAGCTCCTGCCGACCCTGGGCGCGCTCGCCGACTCGCCGCGCGCCGGCGGGCTCGACGCGCGCGCATGCGACCGCTCTGGTCGATGCCGCCCGGCGCGTCTGGTCGAGCTCGCCTTCCCGCGCTTCTTCGGCGACGCCGGCCGGCCGCAGCCCGAGGGGCTTTACTTCGGCTGGAACCTGCACGACCGCGACTATCCCTACGTCGCCTCCGCTCTATCCGGGCCTGCTGCTGACCGTGCTGGGGGTCTGCGGCCCTGCTCGCGCTGGCCGCATCCCCCGCCGCGGCCGCCTGGGCGCTCGCCGTCGCTGGCCGGCGCCTTCCTGGCGCTCGGCCGCCACAACCCGCTGTTACGAGGCGCTGCGCGAGGCGGTGCCGCTGCTCGCGGTGGTGCGCTTCCCCGAGAAGTTCGCCGCTCCTCGCCGTCGCTGCGCTGGTCTTCGCCGGGCGCCCTGGGCTGGCAGCGGCTGATCGACGAGCGGGACGGCCGGCCGCGCGGCCGGCCGCCGACTTCCCGCTCGGCCTGGCCGCGGTGCTGCTCGCCACCGCCGCTCGCTCTCGCCGCTCCTGCTCCCGGCTGCCCCGGGCCGCGCTCTGGTTCGATCCGCCGCCACGGCGGCTCCCGACCTGCGCCGGCGGCGGCACGCCGCGCGCCCTGGCCTACCTGCGCGGCGAGAGCGTGGGCGGCGGTGGCGACGGCCGCGGCGGTGACCGTGCCTGCTTCGCCCTCTGCCGCTGCGCGCCGCCCTCCCGGCGCCTGCTCGACGGCGGCTGGCGGTCGCGCTGCTCGCGATCGACCTCTGGCACTACGGCCACGGCCTGGTGCCGCACGCTGCCGGCCGCCGACTACACGGTGCCGCCGCCGCTCGCCGGCATCGGTCGTGCCCGCCGGGGACCGCGTCTGTCGTGCAGGCGCCGGCCGGACGGCGCAGCCCGAGCTCGTGCTGCGCGCCGGGGCGGCGATCCGCGGCTCGCGCCGGTCCGCACGCTCATCGCCCGCCTCGAGCCCTACTCGGGCTGCTCTGGGGCATCGCCCTACGCCTTCAACAGGACTACGACCTGATGCTCACCGGCTGGGGACGCCAGGCGCATGCCATCCTCGACGCCGAGCAGGACGCAGCCGCGAGCTCGCCTACCGCTACCTGGGGGCCTGGAACGTCGGCACCCTGCTGCTGCGCGAGCCGCCGAGACGTGGGCCGCCGCGGTCGGCGCGGACTGCCGGGCGCGCCGCCGCGTCGCGGCGCTGGTGACGAACACCTACCTCCTGCCGCGCTTCCGCTTCGTGCCGCGGGTGAGCTTCCACGCCAGCATCGGCTCGGCGCTCTGCCGTCGCGCCCGCAGCCAGCGCTATGCCGTCGGCCCGCCACGAGCACGCTGTGCGCGCGGGGCGGCCGCCGGCCGAGGCCGCCTACTCCGGCGCGGCCGCGGGTGCTGCGCCTGGTCGACGAGGGCGGGCGGATCAGGCCTGCGCTACCGCGCGCCGTCGGGCGCGGCCTTCTTCGCCGTGGCGACCACGTTCGACGCGGGATGGCGGGCGCTCGGTGCGACGGCGCGCCGGTGCGCCGTCTATCTGACCGCCGGCCTGGCCAGCTCGGGCGTCGAGCTGCCGGCGGGCGAGCACCGCGCTCGCTCCTCGACTACCACGAGCCGCTGCTCGGCCGGCCGGCGCCGCGCGTCACCCTGCCGGCGCTCGCGGTCTGCGGGGCCGCCTTCTCCTCGCCGGCCGAGCGCCGCCGCGCTGGCGTAGAATCCCGAACCGTGCCGCTCCAGATCCTCCTCGGCGTCTACGCCGCGCTCCTCGGGCTGATCGTCGGCAGCTACCTGAACGTGGTCATCTACCGCGCTGCCGCTCGGGCTCTCGACCGTCATGCCCGCGCTCGCGCTGCCCGGGCTGCGGCGCCGCGATCCGCGCCCGTCGACAACCTGCCGGTGCTCTCCTTCCTGCTGCTGCGCGGGCGCTGCCGCCCTGCCGGCGCAGCGATCTCCTGGCGCTACCCGGCTGATCGAGGCGGCGACCGGCGCTGCTCTTCGTCGCCTGCGTGCCTGCGCTTCGGCTTCTCC
This sequence comes from uncultured Acidobacteriota bacterium, assembly GCA_963821585.1. Taxonomy (GTDB): domain Bacteria; phylum Acidobacteriota; class Thermoanaerobaculia; order Gp7-AA8; family Gp7-AA8; genus QHVT01. Next base: position 98,197 of record CAWGEI010000004.1, on the reverse strand, counting down.
CTGCGAGGCGCCGGTCGCCGCCGCTCTTCTGCTGCCCTGATGCTGGCGCTCGCCATGATCGACTCCGACCACATGATCCTGCCCGACCGGCATCACGCTGCCGGGGATCGCGCTGGGCTCGCTCCTCCAGCCCTCCTGGGCGCCGCTCGTGGACGGCCCTGCGGGCGCTCGCGCGGCGGCCCTCGGCGCCTGCCTCGGCGCCGGCGTGCTGCTCGCCGTCTGGGGCGCCTGGTATCTGATCCGGCACGAGGAGGGGATGGGCCTGGGCGACGTCAAGATGCTCGCCATGGTCGGCGCCTTCCTGGGCTGGCAGGGGGTGCTGGTGACGCTCTTCTTCGGCGCGCTCGCGGGCGTCGGTGGTGGGGCTCGCGCTGATGCGCTGGGGCGAGCCTCGACTTGCAAGGCTCGAAGCTGCCGTTCGGCACCTTCCTCGCCCTGGGCGGCCTGATCGCGCTCTTCGCCGGCGAGGCCGCTCGTCGGCGCCTACGCGCGGCTGTTATGACGCGCCGGCGAGCGCCGCGGACGGGCAGCGCGCCGGCCGGCCTGGGGCTGCGGCGCGAGATCCTGATCCTGCTGCCGGTCGCCCTGCTGCTGCTGGTGGTGCTCTCGACCTTCACCCTCTTCTCCTACCGCAACGCCGATGCTCGCCTGGTCGAGGAGCGCCAGGCGGAGGCCGGCCCGGCGTGGCCGGCGAGGCGGCGGACCGGCTGGCGCGCCGAGCGCGCCTGCCCAGCGCCTGCCGCTGCGCCGCCGGTGCCCGCGGCGCGCGCGTCGCTCGTGGTCGCCGACGCCGCGGGCGCGGTGCTGCTCGCCGCCGGCGAGCCGCTCGCCGGGCCGCCTGCTCGACCCCGCTGGCGGCCGGCTGCCCGGGCCGGCCGCTCGGCCTCGGCCCCGATCCGAGACGCTGCCCGGCGCCGTGGCCGGCTTCGCCTCCTGCGCGGGCCCGGCCGGGCGGCGCTCGTGCGGGTCGACCTCGCCGGCCGCGGTGCTCGCGGCGCAGCGCCGGTCGGCTGAGCATCCTCGCCGCCCTCGTGCTCTCGATCAACGCCGCGCTCGGGTCCTCCTGGTCCTCTTCTTCCTGCGCCACCTGCTGGCGCCCTGGGAGACGCTGCTGGAGCGCGCCCGGCAGATGGGCGGCGCCGGCGGCGGCGGCGCGGGCGACGAGGTCGAGTTCCTGCTCTCCACCTTCGAGCGCGCCCTGGCGACGCTCTCGCCGGCCGCGCAGGCGGCGCGCCGAGGACGACATCGCCGCCCTCGAGCGCACGCTCTCGGCGAGCCTGCAGAGCGGCCTCCTGCTGCTCGACCGCGAGGGCGGCGTGCTGGCGCTCAACGCCGTGGGCGCGGAGCTGCTCGGCATCGCGCCGCCCGAGCCGGGGACGCCGCTCGCCGAGGTGCTGCGCCGGCCAGCCCGAGCTCCGCGAGCTGCTGGCCGCGGCGGTGGCCGACCGGGCAGGCGCCGCAGCGCCAGGAGTGCGCCGTGCAGCTCGGCCGGCGGGCGCGCCCTGACCGCTCGGCCTCACCCTCCACCCCCTGCGCCGCGACGACGGCGGCGTGCGCGGCCACCTGGTGCTCTTCGCCGACCTGACCGAGGTGCGCCGGCGGGCCGAGGAGAGCCGGCTCGCCGAGACCTCGCCCGCCTCGGCGAGATGGCCGGCGGCGTCGCCCACGAGCTGCGCAACGGCCTCGCCACCCTGCGCGGCTACCTGACCCTGATCGAGCGCCGGCCGGACGAGGAGTCGATCGCCGACTTCCTCTCCGAGATCCGCGCGCGAGAGCCGACCACCTGGAGCGCGTGCTCGAGGACTTCCTCTCCTTCGCGCGGCCGGGCACGCGCGCGCATGCAGGAGCTCTCGCTCGACCGCCTCGCTCGGCGCGCCGCCGCCGATCCGGCGCTCGCCGGGGTGGAGGTGCGGGTCTTCGGCACCGGAGCGCGAGATCGCCCTGCGCGGCGACCCGCAGCTCCTCGAGCGCGCGCTGCGCAACCTGCTGCACAACGCCGCGCAGGCCGAGCGCGAGGCCGGCCGCGAGGGCCCGGTCGACCTGCGCATCGAGGAGAGCGGCGGACGGGCGTCGCGCTCGCCATCGAGGACCGCGGGCCGCGGCCTGCCGCCCGAGATCCGCGAGCGCCTCTTCCACCCCTTCGCCACCGGCCGGCGCGGCGGCGTCGGGCTCGGCCTCGCGCTCGCCCACCGCATCGTGGTCCTGCACGGCGGCCGCATCCGCCTCGACGACCGGCCGGGGGGCGGGACGCGGGCGGTGCTCTCCTTCCCCCGCGACACAATTGTTACCGAAGAGCTAACAGAAGCAGCGGCGTCAGCCAGCTCCGTCGACGCTGATTCCGAGTCGTCAAAGACCTTCTCATTCCAGTAGACTTGCGTCGTTCCGACGCACCGGCCGGGAATGGCACCGCCCTTGCTCTTGAGGGCTCGCGCATGAATGTCCAATGCCCGGCGTGGCCGGCGCGGCTTCACGCTGATCGAGCTGCTGGTCGTCCTCGGCCTGATGCTCGGTCCTGATGTGTCCTGACGCATTCCGCCGCTCCAGAACGCGCTCCAGCGACAGAAGATGCGGGGGCTGTCCAGCAGACCGACCGATGCGCGATGCGGCCTGGCGCGGCTCGAAGCGATCAAGACCTCGACCCAGACGGTGGTGCGGTCGTCCCTGTCGAGCCCGAGCACCATGCTCGCTTCGTACAGGCGTTCTCGGACTCGCAACCACGACGGCACTGGAGCGCCAGAGCGAGTCGCAGTCCTGACGAGCTTCTCGCTGCCGACGCGGGGTGGCCGTTCGAGGCACGCCGGACTGCTCGACAGGACTCGTCGATAAATTCAGCGCCGCCGCCGCCGGCGGACCGAACATGGCGGTGTTCCAGCAGCGACGGCTCGATCGTCGCTGATCGGGCGCCTTCCGGTTCGCCGACCCCAAGCGGGGACCAGCTGGAGGTTCGGGTGGTGCCCAAGGCCACGGCGCGGATCAAGCTGCGCAAGTGAGAACGGCACGTACGTCGCCCAACGGCGAAACGGCCAGACCTGGATATGGAAATGAGGAGAGAGAGGATGCACAGCCTGAAGCGATCTCCCGGCGGGGCGCGATGGCGCGGCGGGTTTTTCGATCGTCGAGGCGCTGATCGCGACCGCCATCCTGCTTATCATCGCGCTCGGCATGATCCCGCTCTTCTCCCGCTCGATCGCGACAACGCCAGCGGCAACGACTCCACCCAGGCGAGCAACGGCAGCCGGACCCGTCGAGGGCTGCTGAAGATGCCGTTCAACAACGACCGTGGCGATCCCGGCCGGCCCACCACGCCGAGGTCAAGACGCTCCTATCGGCGGGCGCCCAGCAAGACACGGCGATAAGGACGAGGGATGGTGGGCCGTCCGCCGGCCACGGCACGGTCATCTGGACACGCACGTCCCAGGTCCGGCAGTACACCGTCAGCGACTTCGATGACGGCCTGCTCAACGACCCGACGCCAAGCCGGCGGGGACCGACGCCACCTTCGTGCACTTCAAAGAGGTCACGGTCATGGTGGAGCTACGCCGAGAGCAGGAACCTGTTCGGCGCCGGCCAGCAGATCACCCTGCAGGTTATCAAGCCCTTCTGAGGCGGAGACCACCATGATGAAAATCGTCAACCCATGCCAGCGCGATCCGCCGGCAGCCCGGCTTCACCCTGATCGAGGTCTCATCTCGCTGATCGTCACCATCGAGGTCCTCGCTCGGCGGTCCTGCGCTGTTCGACTTCAGCAACCAGGCTACGCGCGTGCAGACCAACGTCGCCGACATGCAGCAGTCGCTGCGCGTCGCCCAGTACGACTCCTGCGCGCTGATCCGCATGGCCGGCCGCGGCGGCCTGCCGCTGGGCAACCTGCCAACGGCCGGCGGTGGTGGTCGCCAACAACGTGGCGGACGGCACGCCCAAATCGGCGACGCCACTCCCCCGAAGGTCGTGCCCGGCACCGACGTGCTGACCGTCCGGGGCGTCTTCTCGACGCCGATCTACCAGGTCAAGACGGCCGACGACGCGGCGTTCACCCTTACCCCCCCGGTCGCGCCGACCGGACGGCACGGTCCGGCACTCGATATCAAGACGCCCACCGGCATCCCGCAGGATCTGACGGCGCTCAAGGATGCGGTCGACAAGCAGCGGCCGGAGGCCCTGCTGCTGGTCGGCAGCCAGGGTTCCGACGTCTGGGCCGTGGTCGAGCTCGACCCGTCGAACTCGAACGTCTCGAACCCGAACCAGTTCACCATCGGCTTCAAGATGTCGGCGGGGACGCACACCGCCGACTACGCGAAATCCTCCTCCGCGGGCCCGGGCGTCTTCCCGCCCGAGTTGAAGGCCGCCAGCTTCGTCGGCCTGCTCGAGGAGTACCGGTTCTACGTCCGCCGGGAGCACGCGATCGCCGGCGACAAGACCTCCGACCTGGCGCCGAAGCTGTCGCGCGCCCGCGTTTATCCCGGCACCAGGCCGTCTGGGACGCGCGACGACGCCAACTGGCGGACGGACATCGCCGACAACATCTTCGATTTCCAGGTCGCGCTCGGCCTCGACACCCTGGCCAAGGATCCCACCGCCGGCGCCTGCGCCGCCGGCACGATCCGGTCCGACGACGAAGCATTGCGGCATCTACGAATCGGCGGACGGCGAGGCGGACGACTGGATGTACAACGGCGAGGCGACCACCGACTCGGCGCTCTTCGCCGGCTCCAACGCTCTACTACATCCGGCTCTCAACGCTCGCCCGGACCGATCGCCGCGACAAGGACTACCAGTCGCCGGCGCTGGTGCGGGTGGAGGACAACAAGTACGACAAGCCCGAGACGACGTCGTTCAACTCCGACGAGGAGCGCATGTACCGCCGCCGCATCCTGCGCACCGTGATCGACATGAGGAATCTTGGATGAAGACGCAGATTCGTTCCGAAGCGGGCAGCGCCTACGTCGATCACGCTGCTCGCCCTCGTGGTCCTCACCATCCTGGCGCTGTCGCTCGCCCTGATCACCCAGACCGAGGTGCAGGTCGGCTCCAACGAGAGGACGGTCAGCCGGATGTTCTACTGCCGCCGATTCCGGCCTCGGCGTGGCCGTGGCGGAGGCCCTGCTGGTCAACAACAACCCCGACAACCCGACGCTGCCCGGCTCCAGGACCGTGATCTTGAACAAGGTCTCGGTGGGGGCGGGAGCAACCTGTCCACCAACGTCGCCGACCGGGTCACCATCTCGGCGTTCGTCCCCATCCAGTACGTGCGCTGCGACCTCTGCCAGTCCGAGGAAGGCAAGCAGAAGTTCTGGCGGGTCAATCACGCCGTCAGCGCCAACGCGGAGCGGGTCGCCTGGACCGGCAGCGGCGCTCCCCCGGCGGACGCGACGCTGCTCGGGCAGAAGACCCTGAGCGCGATGTTCCAGTTCGAGCCCTGGCCCCTGGATCCCAGTTCGATCCCCGACGATCCCGCGGTGCTGGCCCAGATCAAGTTCTAGACGCAGCTCTTTCGAGAGAGTCCCCTATGTCGCCCAGAGATTGGTGTATCGGCCGGACCGCGATCGTCCGGATCCTCGTCCGCGGCCGCCGCGGCGCTCGCGCTGCTGGCGCTGCTCGGCCCCGCCGCCGCGCGCGGCGACGACCGCGACCTGTTGCGCACCACGATCGCCGATCCCTACCTGTTCATCCTGCTCGATACCTCGGGCTCGATGAACTGGAGCCCGAAGGGGGACCCCTGCCCGTCCGGCGACTGCTTCGTGCCCTTGCACGCCGACGACCCGGGCTCCAAGTTCTACCAGGCCAAGGAGGCGCTCTACGAGGTGCTGACCGATCCCGGCCTGCCCAAGGTGGCGCTGGGCTTCGCGACCTACAACCAGGACCAGCTCGCCGTGCACCCAGAAGCACTGGCTCTACCAGGCGACGCAGGACGGCGTGTCGCTCACCGGCGGGAGCACCTCTTCCCGGCCGTCGGGTCGCGCGAGGTCTTCGGCAACGGTTCCCCTGGACCTGCGACACCGGCAACAGCGACAACGAGATCGGCTGCTACGCCGCGGCGCCGGCCGATCTCGACGACGCCTGGGAGCTGACCCGCGTGCAGCGCCTGCCCAAGGGGGGACGGACCTTCGCCGTCGCCCGGTCCAGACCTTCTACATCCGCGAGCGCCGGCGTCACCTACAAGGTGACCTACACGCCCAACGGGGGCAGCGGCTACGGCGGTAACATCACGTCAAGGTCACCGGTCCTCAAGTGCAACAACGCCGCGTGCTCCAACACCACGTCGGTCGGCACGCCGACCGTCAGCTTCACGCCGGTCAGCGACTTCGTCTCCTGGGACAACGCGGACACCGCAACACGGACCGCAACAATCCGACCATCACCTACTACACCAGCGTCGCGGTCGACTCGGTCGGCCAACAACTCCTGCGCCGGCTGGGATCCGAACACCGACACCGCGCGCCGACAAGAACGCGTAACGGCTACAGCCTGCGCTGGCCGACCGACAGCTGCGACCCGCGCGGGGACTCCGTTCACCCTCGGCGACGTCATCCCCCTGGACTGGAAGACGGACCACAAGGTCGACATCCTGAAGCGGCTGGCGCCGAACTACGTCGACAGCTCGACGGTCGCCTGATTTCGTATCGCGCCCTATCTGGCGAACGACCGCGTCGGCGCCGAGACGTTCCTGCGGCTCAAGAACGAGAACCAGCGGCCGCTGATCGCCAGCGGCTCGACGCCGCTCGGCGCCTCGGTCCAGCAGTTCCGCACCTGGTACAGCGGCTGTTCGGCCAATGACCTGCGGCACGCTGGGCGGCTGGGCCGCCATCGCGGGCGGCAGGACACCTCGTTCCAGTGCCGCCAGAAGTTCCTGCTCGTCCTCACCGACGGCGACGAGACCTGCCGGCGGCGACCCCTGCACGGTACACCCGAGTACCTGCTCAACGGACCAGTGACGGACGTGACGACCTTCGTGGTCGCCTTCGGCGTCACCGCCACCGACGGGCAACACGCTCAACTGCATGGCGCGACGCGGCACCACACCGTTCTATCCGCAGACCAAGGACGAGCTGGTCGCGGACCTCAAGACCGCCCTCGGCAAGATCAAGGAGCAGGCGAGCACCTTCGCCTCCGCCGCCGTGCCGTCGGTGCAGGCGGAGGTCGCGGACCGCATCTACCTCTCGAGCTTCACGCCGCTCAACGACGCCGTCGGTCTGGGACGGCCACCTCGACGCCTACCTCAAGCCGCTCCCCCTCAAGGACGGCAAGCCGGACCGCGACCCGGGCCTGCCCGGCGCTGGCGGTCGGCGGGGCAGTCGAGCTGCCATCTCTGGGACGCCGGCGAGGTCCTCCTCACCCAGGCTCCGACGCCGGCCGAGGTCGCCGGCGACCGTCGACGCTGACCGACGCTCCGGCTCGGCACGGCGAGGACCAGCGCCGGGTCTTCTACCCCGAAGGCGGCGACGCCGGCACCGTGCCCGCGCACCCTGCGGCTGTTCGTGCCGCCGCGCGGCGATCCGAAGACACCCGACCCGCGACTGGACCGATCTCTTCAAGGGCTGAAGCTGACCATCCCGCTCACCGACCGGGACTCCGCCGACACCAAGACCCGCGTCGACGAAGATCATCAAGGAAACCGCTGGTGATCAAGAGCTGCCGACCATCCAGCCGCCGGGCTGCCGGACCGCAACATCAGCTACGTGCTCGGCGACATCTTCCACGCCGACCCGGTGCTGGTCGACCGCCCGAACAACTTCTGCTTCTACACGGCCAACCTCTACGGCCAACCGTCGACCACCGACTGCAGTCAACAACCCCGGCTACCAGTGCTACGCGGAGCAGCACCGCCGGCGGCGCAAGATGCTGCTGGTGGCGGCCAACGACGGCCAGCTCCACGCCTTCGACGCCGGCGTCTGGAACACCGCCGACGCAGAAGCCTTCACCGACGGCACCGGCAGCGAGCTCTTCTCCTACATGCCGCGCCTCGTCCTGCCGATCGTGCGCGAGCCAGGTCGGAGGGCGACCGCCAGATCTTCGGCGTCGACGGCACGCCGCGGATCGACGACGTCTTCATCGACCCCGACCACAACGGCACCCCGCCACGCCGGCCACCGCGAGTGGCGCACCGTGGCCATCGGCGGCTTCCGGGAGGGCGGCGCCATCGACGGCGGCGGCCGGGTCGCCGACTTCGTCAGCGGCTACTACGCGCTGGACATCACGCAGCCCGACAGTCTCCACCGGCGGCAACCGACCCGACCCAGCGGACGTCGTTCCGAGCTGCCTGCTCGACGACCAACCAGCACCGTCTCCGGCTGCGGCACGCTGCCGTTCCCGGCCGTGCTCTGGGAGTTCACCGATTCGCATCGCGGCCTCCCAGCTCGACGAGGACAAGAACGGCTTCGCCGACCTCGGCCAGACCTGGTCGGTGCCGACCATCGGCCGCATCAAGGTGATCGAGGAGCGGCACCGGGTCGACAAGTTCGTCGCCATCTTCGGCGGCGGCATGGACGCCGACAACAAGCTGAGCCCGAAGCGCGGCAACTGGCTCTACATGGTGGACATCGAGACCGGCAAGACGATCTACAAGCGCCAGCTCCTGGCGGGCGCCGCGCGCCGCCGATCCCGCCGGCGCTCGACATCGACCTCGACGGCTATCTCGACACGCATCTACATCGGCACCACCGCCGGCTTCCTGTACAAGGTGGACATCAGCTCTCCGGGGACGCTGCAGAACGTCACGATCAACACGACGCAGGCTCTGCCGCAACCTCGACTGCCGCGTCCGACGGTGAACGCGCGATCACCGACGCCGGCCTGGGAGCCGTTCCCGATCTTCAACACCGCCGGCCGGCCGATCTACTTGGCCCCCGACCGCCTCTACGTCGCCCGCTCAGCCGCTTCGCCCTCGCCTTCGGCACCGGCGACCGCGAGGACCTCTGGAACTTCGACGGCCGAGGAAGGCCGGTTCTACGTGATCCTCGACGACAATTTCACCGCCGCCCAGGTGCTTCGGGCGACCTGCCCAAGCGACGAGGCGGACTACCAGCCGATCGATCGCCACCGGCGGCCGACGCCGACGTCATCGGCCGACTTCGTGCTCAACCCCACCGGGCAACGAGCCAGCGGCTGGTTCCTGAGCCTGACGCCGACGAGCGGGTGATCACCCAGGCCTTCGGCCTCTCGGGGGTCGTCATCTTCTCCAGCTTCCAGCCGCAGACGACTCGGCAGCACCGACCCGGCCGCGGTCTGCGCCCGCGGCGGCACCAGCCACATCTTCGTGGTCTACGCCAACAACGGCAACTCGGTCGATGCAGCTGCCGGCGGCGAGCCGAGCCGCTTCCGCGTCGTCGGCCAGTTCGTCACCAACCCCTACGTCGAGCAGGGCGCGACCAAGAACCGCCGGCGCCGGCCTGGCGGCACCAACCAACTCGGCGAGGGCTCTGGACGCCGGACGCAGCAGGGGTATCATGGAGTCGCTAAGAAGCTCTACCCCGCGGGTACAAGTTCGCGCAACTACTGGATCAGCGTCAGCGGCATCCGCTCCGATACGGGCTACGAACGGTACGCGACGCATCCCGATCGGTATCATCCAGAGAACTGGAAGGAGCATTGAGCGATGACGGACGGCTCGGAATCGTCCATCGGAGCCGCCCTGGCGCTGGCGGGCTGCTGCTGGCGGCGGCCCCGGCGGCACGCGCCGACTGGCTGGTGACCCGCGACGGCGGGCGGGTGGAGACCAGGGGCCCTGGCAGATGAAGGGCAAGCTGGTCGTCTTCACCCGTGCCGAGACGGCACTCTCGCCTCGCTGCGGCTCTCGGACGTGGATCTCGACGGCCAGCGCGAAGGTCACCGCCGAAGCGCAAGGCCAGGCCGCGGCGCCGCCAGCCGCCGGTGGCCCCGAGAAGAAGCTCGCCGTGCTGACCGACAAGGACTTCCGCCAAAGCCCGCGCCCGCCGGCAGCCAAGCCGGCGGCGGCGGCTAGCGACGGCGGCCGGCCGCGGCGCCATGCCGGCGCGGCTCGTGGTCGTCAGCGAACTGGCAAGCGGTTGGACCGCCCCGCCGGCGACGGCATCGAGATCGCGGGGCAGCCTTGCAGCAACACGACCGGCCGAGATCGCCGACCAAGCGTCGGCGTCGACGGTCCAGCTCTATCAACGAGACCGGGCGACGGGTCGGCGACGGCCCGGGCATGCCTGACCTCGACCTCCATCCAGCCGCGACGGCACGGTCGAGTTCCGGGCCATCTTCCCGGGGGTCTTCACCTTCGCCGAGGCGAAGTTCGAGGTCCGCGGCTTCCCGATCAACGTCGCCTCGCCGGACCAGAGGCCGAGCGGACGTCCGTCCCCGCCGTAGCTCGCTCCGCGGCGCAGGCCGTCAGGACGCCGCTGGTGTGGGCGCCGGACCTGTCTCACGCCTACTCCGGTACTTCGGCACCCCCTCCAGATCGTGCTCCTTGACCTTGCGGAGCAGCGGCGCGGTAGCTCAGCCCCAGGATCTCGGCCGCCTGGCGCTTGTCGCCCTCCGCCTCGATCAGCGCCGCCGGATCCGCTCGCGCTCGCCCGAGCCGGCGAGGGGGCGCAGCAGGGGCCGCAGGTCGGCCGCCCGGAGCGCGGGCCCCTCGGCCAGGATCACCGCCCGCTCGAGGACGTTCGCCAGCTCGCGCACGTTGCCCGGCCAGGGCTGGCCGGCGAGCAGCCCGGCGGCGTCCTCGTCGAGCCGCGGCGGCGGCTCCACGCGGTGCCGCCGGGCGATCTCCTCCAGGAGGTGGCGGGCGAGGAGCGGCATGTCGCTCGCCCGCTCGCGCAGCGGCGGCAGCTCGATCGGGAAGACGTTCAGCCGGAAGAAGAGGTCGGCCCGGAACTCGCCCTCCTCCACCATGGCCGCGAGGTCGCGGTTGGTGGCCGCGACCAGCCGGACGTCGGCCCGCAGCGTCCGCGCCGCCGCCCACCCGCTCGAAGGTCCGCTCCTCGAGCACCCGCAGCACCTTGCCCTGCACGCCGAGCGGCAGCTCGCCGATCTCGTCGAGGAACAGGGTGCCCCCCTCGGCCAGCTCGAAGCGGCCGGGCTGGCGGCGGTCGGCGCCGGTGAAGGCCCCCTTCTCGTGGCCGAACAGCTCGTTCTCGATCAGCGACTCGGGGATCGCCGCGCAGTTCAGCGCCACGAAGGGGCCGCTCCGGCGCGGCGAGAGCGCGTGGAGGGCGCGGGCGAACAGCTCCTTGCCGGTGCCGCTCTCGCCGGTCAGGAGCACCGTGCTCTCGGTGGGGCCGACCCGCTGGAGCAGGCGCGAGCGCCGCCCGCAGCCGCGGGTGGCGCGCCGACGATCGGCGGCGCGCCGGGAGCCTGGAAGACGGCGGCCTCGCCGCGCTCGCCGAGCGCCCGCTCGATCAGCCGCGAGAGGTCGTCGATCTCCAGCGGCTTCTCCAGGAAGTCGTAGGCGCCGAGCTTCATGGCCTCGACCGCCGTGCCCACCGTGCCGTAGCCGGTGAGCACCACGACCGGCACGCGCGGCTGGGCCGCCCGGCTCGCCGCGAGCACCTCGAGCCCGGAGACGTCGGGGAGCTTGAGGTCGGTCAGCACGAGAGTCGAAGGGGCGCTCCGCGAGCAGCTGGATGCCGGACCGGCCGTCGGCCGCCGCCGCCACCTCGTACCCTTCCTGGCCGAGGGCCCGCTCCAGCATGCGGCGCAGCGAGTCGCGGTCCTCGACGATCAGGATGCGGCCGGTAGGGCCATTTAAGGTGATTTGGATTGGCGGCGACTCCGCAGCGGCTTGGACGGCGGCGATCAGAGCGTCGTCGTCCTCGGGGGCCACGGTCCGCAGGTCCAGGATGGAGCTGGTCCTGGCGGAGGTAGCCGACGACCGGCGGATCGCCCAGGCGCAGGCGGGCGAGGAGGGCGTCGTCCCCGGGCAGGGCCAGCGCCTCGCCGGGGATGGGGGCCTCCGGCGCCGAGCCGCCGCCTAGGAAGGCCTCGGCGGGGACGATCTCGGCCCCCAGCGCGGCGGCGGCCCGCTCCAGGCGGGCGCGGTGGGCCTCGGGGTCGGGCCAGAGCCGGTCGAGCGGCAGGGGAACTTCCGCCAGATGGAGGCGGAGCACCCCTTCGAGCGCCGCGAGCGCCATCCGGTCGGGGCGCAGGGCGCGGTAGAGCGGATGGCGCCGGCAGCGCTCCAGAAGGTCGGCGCGGCCCACCAGCAGCCCGGCCTGGGGACCGCCCAGGAGCTTGTCGCCGCTGCCGCAGGCGAGGTCGCAGCCCTGCGCGATCAGCTCCGCGAGGCTCGGATGGCCGGCGAGCTGCGGCGCCGGCGTGCGGCCGCAGCAGCCCGCTTCCCTCGTCCACCAGCACCGGCACGCCCGTCGCGCCGGCCCAGCTCCGCGAGCTGCCGCGGCTCCACCGAGGCGACGAAGCCGGTCATGCCGGAAGTTGCTGGGGAAGACCTTGAGCAGCAGCGCCGTCTCCGGCCCCACAGCCGCCTCGTAGTCGGCGAGCCGGGTGCGGTTGGTCGCCCCCACCTCCACCAGGCGGGCGCCGGCGGCGGCCATGATCTCCGGGATGCGGAACGAGCCGCCGATCTCCACCAGCTCGCCCCGCGACACCACCACCTCGCGGCCCTGGGCCAGGGCGGCGAGCGCGAGCACCAGGGCCGCGGCGTTGTTGTTGACCACCAGCGCCGGCCTCCGCGCCGGTGAGCGCCGTCAGCAGCCGCTCGGCCCGGCGGTTGCGCTCGCCCGCGCCGGCCGGTCTCGAGGTCGATCTCCAGGTCGCAGTAGGCGTCCAGCAGGGGGGGCAGGCCCCGCGCCACCGCTCTCCGGCAGGGGAGCCCGGCCGAGGTTGGTGTGGAGGAAGATGCCGGTGGCGTTGAGCACGCGGCGCAGGGGGCGGCCGAGGCGCGCCTCGACGCCGGCGGCGACGCGCCCGGCAGCGCGGCCACCGCGCTCTCCACCTCCGTCCCGGAGAGCGGCGGATCGGCGGCCAGCCGCCGCCGCAGCTCATCGACCACACGCCGGGCTTGGACCCTTACCTGATCCCGCCCGTATAATGGGATGAGAGCAGCGCAACCGCCGGATGGCTCAGCAACCGGTCCAGCGGACGGCAGCCCGCGCCGGGCGTCGAGAGAATTCAGAGTCTTTCATGATCAAGCCGCGAGCATTCTAGGAGATCCGTGGACCCCAAGCGAAACCCGAGAGCGCGGCCCGGCCCCTTGCGTCGCAGGGTCCGCCAAGCCGGGGCGCCGGCGCCGGGATCCTGCGTCCGGGCGCGCCGCGCCCGGCCGCGCCGGCCCGTCCCGGCTTCGGCGAGGCCCTCGATCAGCTCAGCCGGGACGTCCAGCAGCTCCGCATCGACTTCGAGCGCTTCTTCAACGGCGCCCTGCCCTTCCCGCCGGAGGAGCTGCGCGAGCCGCGTCCAGGCGCAGATCCGCACTCTCCGCAACTCCAGCCCTGCGCCGCGGCCGCCGACAACTTCCGGCTGGGCGACCTGGAAGCCCGCTTCAACAGCTACAACGAGCTGTTCAACCGCCGCCTGCGCGACCAGCGAAGAGGGCCGTCACCCCGCCGCCCGCCAGGCTCCGCCCCCGGCCCCCCGCCGTTACGACCCCGCGCAGGGGATCGTCTTCGGCGACCGCGTCGACCCGGAAGGCGCCGAAGCGCTCTACCAGGGTCTCGCCGCCTCTCCGGGAGACGCCCCCCGTTTCGATCTCGACAGCTTCCAGACCTACCTGGCGCGGCAGGTGGCCGCCATCCGCGAGAAGACGGGCTGCGACGAAGTGCAGTTCCGGCTGGCCTCCGAGGATGGCAAGATCAAGCTCAAAGCCCGCCCTGTCGCAGCCCGCGAGGGCTCCTAGAAGGAGAATCATAGTGCGTCAGAAGGACCTCTTGGATCCTCGTCTCCGTCCTCGTCGCCCTGGCCGCGGTCGTGGCCATCGCCGCCGTCGGCGGCGGTGCCGCCCGAACCTCACCAAGACGATCGAGGCGCAGCGCCGGCTCACCGTCGAGCGCCCCGACGACGCCGCGGTCTTCAACGACCTCGGCAACCTCCTGCTCCTCGTGCCGCAGCCGGCCGAGGCCGAGGCGGCCTACCGCACGGCCATCGAGCTCGACCCCGACAAGGTCGTCGGCCCTGTTCAACCTCGGGCTGCTGCTGCAGCAGCGGGGCGAGCTGCGCGAGGCCGCGCAGCTCTACCAGCGGGTGGTGAAAGCTGAGCCCCGCCACGCCTGGGCCCACTACCAGACTCGGCACGATCCTACGAGGCCTGGAGGCAGCGATCGCGGGCCGTCGACTCCTACGCGCAGGCCTTCGCCCTCGACCCGCAGCTCGCCTTCCCCGAGGTCAATGCCCACATCGTCGACAACAAGCTGGTGACCCAGGCGATGCTGCGCGCCTACCAGAACGACTTCGTCCGGCCTCATGCGCCCGCCGATCTACGACGACCCGCGGCGCGCATCGCCTCCCTCCTGGTGCCGGCGCCCGCTCCCGCCCAGGGAGACGCCGCCGGGCCGGAGGAGCAGGCCGCCCAGGCCCGCTCCCGGCCGTCCCGCGGCGCGCCGTCCGGCGCGCAGTTCCGCCGGGACAACAGGGACAGGGCGGCGCACCGTGCTGCGCGAGCGGGACCTCGACCGCGGCAACGCCGCGGGCCAGGCACAGCCGCAGGCGCGCGGGGCCGCCGTCCGTCGGCGGAGTGCGCCAGCGCGCTCGTCGCGCGGTCTGCGCGAGTGGAACCGGCCGGAACCGACGGTCCAGGAAGTCCCCTCCGATGAGATGGTGGACGAGGGACGGCGATCAGCCCGCTCCCGTCATCACCCCGCCGCCCGGAGGCGTCTACTACCGCCCGGGCATCCAGAGCACGGGACGGCTGAACCTGATCGCTCCTGACGGGTCGGCGCGGCGGTAGGCCGAAACAAGGGACCTGAGGGACAACGCGACTCCAGGGTCCGCTGTCTCTTGTTCTCTGCTAGACGTTGAAGCGGAAGTGGGTCACGTCGCCGTCCTTCATCGACGTACTCCTTCCCTTCCAGGCGGAGCAGGCCGGCGTCGCGGCAGGCGGCCATGGTCTTCAGGCGGATCAGGTCGTCGCAGTGGACCACCTCGGCGCGGATGAAGCCGCGCTCGATGTCGGAGTGGATGGCGCCCGCGGCCTCGCGGGCCCGGGTGCCCCGGCGGATCGTCCAGGCCCGCACCTCGTCCTCCCCCACCGTGAAGAACGAGATCACCCCCAGCAGGTCGTAGCTCGCCCGGGTCACCCGGTCGAGGCTCGGCTCGGAGAGGCCCAGGTCGGCCAGGAAGTCCTTCTGCTCCTCGGGCGAGAGGGTGCTGATCTCCTGCTCGATCGGCGCGCTCACCGTCACCGCCCGCACCGCCGGCCGGGGCTCGATGCCGAACGCCTCGGGCGCGTCGGCGGCCCGGGACTCGTCCGCGTTGATCACGATCAGCATCGGCTTGGCCGAGAGGAGCTGGAAGCCGCGCAGGCGCTTCTCGTCGTCGGGGTCGAGCTCGACCTCGCGCAGCGGCTTCTCGGATTCGAGCGCCGGCAGGACGATCTCGGAGAGGATCTGCCGCTCGCGCTGCTCTTCCGGGTTCAAGCCCCGCTTGGTCGCCTTCTCCAGCCTTTCGAGCCGCGCGCTCCACGATCGTCGTGGTCGGCGAGGATCAGCTCCAGGTCGACCGTCGACACGTCGCGGGCCGGATCGACGCTCCCCTCCGGGTGGAGGATCTCGGGGTCGTCGAACGCCCGCACCACGTGGACCAGGGCGTCGACCATCTTGAGCTTCGCGAGGTCGAGGCTCTCGGCGCTCTCCCCCTTGCTTCATGCCCGGGATGTCCACGTACTGCACCGTCGCCGGCACGTAGCGCTTCGGGTTGAACAGGTCGCGGAGCGTCTCCAGCCGCACGTCGCGGACCGTCGCCACCCCCATGTTCGTCTGGCTGGAGGTGGCGTACTTGTCCGTCGCCTGGCGAGAGGCGGTCAGGGTATTGAACAGCGTCGTCTTTCCCGACTTCGGGAGACCGAGAATGCCGAGTTGCACGGGATGATCCCTCCGGAAGGGCCGTTCGAGGCCGGCCGCGAGGTTATCCGTCGCCGGCCCCCAGGTCAATCAGCCGTCAAATCAGTCTTCGAGCGTCCGTCCCTTGGTCTCGATCACCCAGGGCAGGACCAAGCAGCCCGGCGAGCGGCACGAACCCGACGTAGAACAGGACCTCGAGCGCGCCGCCGAGCGCGCTCGCGCCCCGCGCGGCGATGGCGCCGACCAGGAACGGGCCGGCCGCCGCGATCAGCCGGCCGACGTTGTAGCAGAAGCCGGCGCCCGTTGCCGCGCAGCCGCGTCGGGTAGAGCTCGGGCAGGTAGTAGGTGAAGCTGCCGAAGACGCCGAAGACGGTCAGGCCGATCGGGAAGTACATGTAGAGCCGCGTGTGCGGCTCCAGTCGGCAGGCCGAACGCGGCGAGCATCGCGGCAGCCGAGCCGAGGAAGTAGATCGCGAACATCGTCCGGCGGCCGAGGAACTTGGAGGCCGGCACGGTCAGCAGCGTGCCGATCAGCCCGCCCAGGTTGAAGCAGTTGGTGGCGTCTGCCTTCCAGCCCTCGACCAGCGCGAGCGTCGGCCGTGCGGTCCAGCCCGCAGCTCGCCGCGTCGGCCTGCGGCGAGGCCGGTGGCGACCACCGGGATGAAGGCGTTGCAGCTCCACCACGTGATCAGCGCGACCAGCGCCATGCAGAAGCCGCTGAGCGTGATGCGCGCGGTACTGCGGCGTGAACAGCTCGGCAGATCGCGGCGGCGCGGCGTGGCGCGGCGGCCGTCTTCCAGCGCTCCGGCTCCTTGACGAACAGCCGGACCAGGAACGCCACCGCGGCCGGGATCAGGCCGACACAGAAACACATAGCGCCAGGCGACTTCCGGACTGCCTGTGAAGTAGACGCCCTGCATCTGGATAGGTGACGATGGTCGCGAGGAACAGCCCCACCGGCGCCGAGGTGTAGAGCAGCGCGCCGGCTTCGACGCGCCGCTTCTCCGGCACGACCTCGGCCACCATCGCCGCGCCCGCCGCCCACTCGCCGCCGATGCCGAGGCTGCGCGATGATGCGGAAGAACACCAGCACGCCAGATGTTCGGCGCGAACGCGCAGGCCGCCGTGCCGAGCGCGTAGAGCAGCATCGTCAGCAGCAGCGTGCGCGTGCGGCCGATGCGGTCGGCGACGCGCCCGAAGATGATGCCGCCGACCGCCCAGCCGATCAGCAGGACCGACGTCAGGATGCCGGTCCACTGCAGCGTCGCCGCCTTGGCCTCCGGCGTGCCGATGGAGGCCGAGCAGCGCCGGCACGGCAGTTCGGCGCGACGTAGTTGAACAGCAGGCCGTCGAAGATATCGAAGCCCCAGCCCAGCCAGGCGGCGAACAGCACCGTCCACTGGTAGCCGTTCATGTCGAGCAGCCGGAAGCCGCCCGCCGTTGGCGCCGCTTGGGGATTCATCGGTTCGCGATGATAGCAGGACACCCCGCAACCCGTGCCACAATCCCACTTGCCATGGCCGAACCCGCCCTCCCGCTCCCCGAGCCCTCCCGCCCCCGCCCTTCCCTGATCTCCCGCATCCCGGCCGGGGGGACCGCCGATCCGGACGAGATCCTCGACCCTCTTCCTCGACTGGGTGGCGGAGCTCGGGCTTCGAGCTCTATCCGGCCCAGGAGGAGGCGCTCCTCGAGATCATGGCCGGGCAAGCACGTCATCCTCAACACGCCGACCGGCTCGGGCAAGTCGCTGGTCGCGCTCGGGCTCCACTTCAAGGCGCTGTGCGAGGGGAACGTCTCCTTCTACACCAGCCCGATCAAGGCGCTGGCCTCGGAGAAGTTCTTCTCGCTCTGCGACGACTTCGGCGCCGAGCAACGTCGGCATGCTGACCGGCGACGCCAGCATCAACCCGGACGCGCCGGTGATCTGCTGCACCGCCGAGGTGCTCGCCAACCGGGCGCTGCCGCGAGGGCGACCGGGCTCGACGCCCCGTACGTGGTGATGGACGAGTTCCACTACTACTCGGACCGCGAGCGCGGCGTGCGCCTGGCAGGTGCCGCTCATCACCCTGCCGCAGCACCCGCTTCCTGCTGATGTCCGCGACCCTCGGCGACGTCACCGCCATCGCCGAGCACATCGCAGACGCCGGACCGGCACCGAGGTCGCGCTGGTCAGCAGCGAGCAGCGGCCGGTGCCGCTCGACTTCGAGTACCGCGAGACGCCGCTCCACGAGACCATCGCAGGACGCTGCTCGACGCCGGCAAGGCGCCGATCTACATCGTCAACTTCACCCAGCGCGAGTGCGCCGAGCTCGCCCAGGCGCTCACCAGCATGCAGGTCGCGACCCGCGAGGAGCGCGACGAAGATCCGCGACGGCATCGCGCGGCTTCCGCTTCGACACCCCGTACGGCAAGGAGTTCCGGCGCTTCCTCTCCTTCGGCATCGGCGTCCACCACGCCGGCCTGCTCCCCAAGTACCGGCTGCTCGTCGAGCAGCTCTCGCAGCAGGGCCTGCTCCGCGTCATCTGCCGGCACCGACACCCTCGGCGTCGGCGTCAACATCCCCATCCGCACCGTGCTCTTCACCCGCCTCGCCAAGTTCGACGGCAAGAAGACCGCGATCCTCTCGGTGCGCGACTTCAAGCAGATCGCCGGCCGCGCCGGCCGCAAGGGGTTCGACGTCCAGGGCAGCGTGGTCGCCCAGGCGCCCGAGCACATCATCGAGAAGCGCAAGAACGAGATCGAGCGGCAAGCAAGCCCAAGGTGCGTTCAAGGGGCCGGCCAAGGGCGAGGTCTCGTGGACCAAGGAGACCTTCGAGAAGCTGATCACGCGGCCGCCCGAGACGCTCAAGTCGCGCTTCCAGATCACCCACGGCATGGTGCTCAACCTGCTCCAGCACGACGCCGAGCTGGACGACGCCAACCCCCGCAACTTCGATTCGCTGCGCGAGCTGATCCGGCGCTGCCACGAGGAGGAGGGCAGCAAGGCGCGCCTGCTCAGCCACGCCGCGCTCCTGGTGCGCTCGCTCTACCGCGCCGGCATCATCCGCATGAAGCGCGACACCCGACGGACTACCTGCTGGGCGGTGGTCGCCGAGGATCTGCAGTGGGACTTCTCGCTCCACCACGCGCTGTCGCTCTACCTGGTGCAGACGATCGGCCAGCTCGACCCCGCCTCGCCCGACTACGCGCTCGACCTCATCACGCTGGTCGAGTCGATCCTCGAAGATCCGGACGTGATCTCTGAGCAAGCAGGTCGACAAGCTCAAGCAGGAGCTGATCGCGCAGCTCAAGGCCGAGGGGATGGACTACGAGCAGCGCATGGAGCGCCTCGACGAGGTCACCCATCCGAAGCCGCTCTCGGACTTCATCTACGGCACCTTCAACCGCTTCCGCGGCGAGCACCCCTGGGTGGGCGGCCAGGACATCCGCCCGAAGTCGATCGGCCGCGAGATGCTCGAGGGCTACATGAGCTTCGCGGACTACGTGAAGCGCTACGGCCTGCAGAGGAGCGAAGGCGTGCTCCTGCGCTACCTCTCGCAGCTCTACAAGACGCTCAACCAGAGCGTCCCGGAGCTGTCGAAGAACGAGCCGGTGCTGGACGCCCTCGGCTTCTTCCGCACCCTCCTCGAGCACACCGACACCAGCCTGCTCGAGGAGTGGGAGAGCCTGCTCCACCCCGAGCTGCGTGCTGCAGCGCGGCGCGCAAAGCGCAAGACCGCCACCGAGACCCTGTGGATCGAGGAGCTCGCTCCACGACCCCAAGGTCTTCGCCGCCCGCGTCCGCGCCGAGATGCACCTCCTCGTGCGGGCCCTCGCCAACAAGGACTGGGAGGAAGCCGTCTCCACCGTCCGCCAGGAGCCCGACGATCCCGAGAGCCTCTGGGACCCCGAGCGCTTCGAGAGCGGCCCTCGCGCCCTTCTTCGCCGAATACGGCGAGCTCGTCTTCACCCCCGAAGCCCGCCGCCACCAGTGGACCCAGATCCGCCCCACCGGAGAGCGCACCTGGGAGGTCGCCCACACCCTCCTCGACCCGCAGGGCGACAACCTCTGGGCGGTGCATCGGCTCGATCGACCTGCGCGAATCCCGACAGATCGACGGGCCGCTGCTGCGGCTGGAGCGGATCGGGGCTTAGAAATAACGCCCGCCGGGCGGATCTCGCCGACGAAGACGCCGGGCAGCTCGGCGACGAAGTCCGCCCCGAACGCCTTCGACGGCGTCCAGGCGCCGGGCGGCCCAACCCGAAGCAGCCACGGACCCATTGGGACGACGAGGAGATCAAGTCGCTCGCCGCCTCGATCCGCGAGGTGGGCATCCTGCAACCCATCGTGGTGCGCAAGTCCGGCGAGGCTACGAACTGGTCGCCGGTGAACGGCGCCTGCGCGCCGCGAAGGTCGCGGGTCTCGCCACCGTCCCGGTGGTGCTCCGCGACACGGGGACTCCGACCTCCTGCGCGAAGCCCTGATCGAGAACATCCACCGGGAGGACCTCGGCCCGATCGAGCTCGCCGATGCGTTCCGTCAGCTGCTGGAGGAACTCGGGCCTCAAACAGGAGGCGCTCGCCGATCGGCGTCGGTGTGTCGAGGTCACACATCGCGAACACGATCCGGCTGCTCCAACTCCCCCTCGCGACGCAGCAGCTGCTGACGGACGGCAAGATCCAGGCCGGCCACGCGCGAGCCTGCTGTCGCTCGGTGACGCCGAGGCGGTGGACGCGCTCGCGCTGCGGGTCGCCGCCGAGGATCTCTCGGTGCGCGAGACCGAGGAGTTGGTGCGCCGCTACGTCGACCCGCCGCAGCCGAAGCCGAGAAGGAGCCAGCCCGACGGCAAGGTGACGGCGGCGGGGTCGGCATGAACGAGGTCGAGGAGATCCTCTCCGAACAGTTGGCCACGCGTGTGCAGATCCAGATGAACAAGAAGCGGGGCAGGGTCATCATCGAGTTCGGATCGCCGGACGACCTGGAGCGCATCGTGTCGGAGATCGTCGGATCCGGCCCAGGCCTCTCTCCCGACTGACACCGCGGGCCGAGGCCCGTAGCGTCAGCTCCGGCGGTTCGACCGCCGAACGTACGATGCGGTCACACATGTTCGGCAAGGACATGCCCGCGGCGTGCCCCGCCATCGGGAGCAGGCTCGTCTCGGTCATCCCGGGCGACACGTTGACCTCCAGCACCCAGGGCTGCCCGCCCGCGTCGACGATCATGTCGACGCGCGTGACGTCCCGAAGGCCCAGGGCACCGGCTGCGTCGTGGCGATGGCGGTGCAGGCGGCGGTGACCTCGTCCCCCACCCGAGCCGGCGCGAAGTAGTCGGTGGCGCCGGCCGTGTAGCGAGCGGCGTAGTCGAACACGCCGCCCTTCGGGACGATCTCCACGCAGGGAAGCGGCTCCGGCGGCGAGCCGATCGAGCCCGACGGCGATCTCGGTACCGACGATCTTGCGTCTCGATCACGACGGCTCCGCTGAACGACAGGGCCGCCATGACGGCCGCGGCGAGATCGGCCTCCCGCTCGACGAACCCCACCCCCAGCGCCGAGCCGCTCCTCGAGGGTTTGACGACGCAGGGCAGGCCGACCCGTTCCGCCGCCGTCGCCGAGCGCCGCCCCGGCGCCGAGGTCGCGCAGCGCCCACCCCTCGATCGTGACCCACTCGGGCGTGCGGACCTGCGCGCGAGCGAGCGCATCCTTCGCCAGGACCTTGTCGAACGCGACCTCGCAGTCGAACGCGGCGGTGCCGGTGTAGGGGATCGCCGAGCAGGTCCAGCAGCCGCTGGACGGTGCCGTCCTCGCCCTCCTTGCCGTGCAACGCCAGGTAGCACAGGTCGGGCGCCGTCTCCAGCGAGGGTCTCGACCAGGGCGCACTCCCCCGGGTCGACGCACCGAGGCGTCGTGCCCGAGTTCCTCGAGGGCGACCTTGACCCGCTGGCCGCTGCGGAGCGAGACGTCGCGCTCCGGCGTCCGTCCGCCGGCGAGCACCGCGATCTTCATGGGTGCAGGCTCCGGTAGAGCTGGTCCTTCGTCCTCGCAGCAGCGACCCGAGTCGCTGGATCCCCTCACGGATCCGGTCCTCGGTCGGGTAGCAGAACGCGAGGCGCATCTGGTTCTTGCCGCGGCCGTCCGGGTAGAAGGCCGTGCCGGGCACGTAGGCGACCCGGCGTTCCACGGCGGCCGCGAGCATCGCCTGGGTGTCGAACCACTCGGGGCAGCGTGACCCACACGTAGAAGCCACCCGCCGGCACGTGTCCACATCGCGCCGTCGGGGAAGTGTTCGTCGATGCGCCTCGAGCATCGCGTCGCGCCGCGACCGGTAGATGTCGACCAAGCGCGCGCAGGTTGGCTCTGCCACCGATCGCCCGGCGAAGTACCGCTCGGTGAGCGATCATCGTGAAGGACGAGCCGCACAGGTCGGCGGCCTCCTTCGCCAGCACCAGTCGCTGCACCACGGACTGCTCGGCCAGCGCCCAGCCGACCCGCACGCCGGGGGAGAAGACCTTCGACACGGTGCCGAGGTAGATGACGTTCTCGGGGTCGAGGGTTCGCAGGCAGGGCAGCGGCTCCCCTTCGAACCGGAGCATGCCGTACGGGTTGTCCTCGATGATGGGGATCCGGCCTCGCGGCAGAGCGAGACGAGCTGCTCCCGTCGCTGTATGATATCGTCACACCTGCGGGATTGCCGAAGTTCGGGCACGTGTAGACGAACTTGGGCCGCTCGCCGCGCAGCAGCAGCCTCCTCGAGCTGATCGACGATCATGCCGTCGTCGTCGAGGTCGATCTGCAGGTAGCGCGGTTCGTACGCGCTGAACGCGGTGAGCGCGCCCGACGTACGCCGGCGCCTCGACCGCGATCTGGTCGCCCGGGTTCGATGAAGATCTTCGCCGACCAGGTCCAGCGCCTGCTGCGCGCCGGTGGTGACCACGACGTCCTCGGGGTCGGCCGTCGACGCCCTCCGTCGGCCATCAGCGTCACGAGCCGCTCGCGCAGCGAGGCCAGCCCCTGTCCACCGCCGTACTGCAGCGCATGCCATGCCGTGCGTCGCCAGCACCTGCCGAACGACGTCCAGCACGTCGCTCGGGCGGCAGCGCCTGCACGTACGGCATCCCGCCCGCGAGCGACACGACCTCGGGACGCGACGCCACCGCGAACAGCGCGCGCACCTCGGAGGCGGACATACCGGAGGTCGCGCTGCGCGTACAGGTCGACGAAACGATCGATGGAGAACTCGGCCATGGGAAGGGCTCAGCCTAGCATCGGCCCAGGTCGCACCCTCGGAAGCCTCCGCCGGCTCAGTACCCGCGGTGACGCCCCATTCCACGGGCATGCAGCACGCCGGTGATCGGCGCCGCTTCGGCCGACGCCAGGAACGCCACCACCGACGCGATCTCGTCGGGCCTGATGAACCGTGCACGCTCGCCTTGGGGGAGCGTGGACCGCAACGCGGCGAGGTAGCCGGCCTCGTCGCCGCCGCCGAAGTCCCGAGCTTGGCCCGCCAACATCGGCGTCTCGACGTCGGCGGGACAGACGCTGTTGACGCGAACCCCGTGGGGCGCCAGTTCCAAGGCGAGCGATCGCACGATGCCGTTCACGCCGAACTTCGATGCGTTGTAGATCGCGGCGCCGGGCCCCCCACCAGGCCGTAGTCGCTGGAGATCGACGACGATGCAGCCCTCCGCGCTCGATCAGCGCGGGGATGGCGAACCGGCACGCGAAGAACGTGCCCTTCAGGTTGACGTCGATCGTGTGGTCCCACTGCTCCTCGGTCATCTCAGCGGTCGGGCCTTCCACCCAAACACCTGCAGTGCAGACCATCACGTCGAGACGCCCGTGGAGGGCCACCGTCGAGGCGACCATGCGCTCGCAGTCCTGAACATCGGTGACGTCGGCCACCACGGTGTCACGCCCGGTACGGCTCCGCCGCCTCAGCGAGGGCCGCCTCGGTGCGGTCGGCCAGCACGACGGTTCCCCGTCGTCCATGAACCGGGCTGCGATCGCTCGCCCCATGCCGCCGGCCCCGCCGGTGATCAGCACCACCCTGCCTCGGTCGATCATCGGGGGTAGCATAGCTTCCGTCCGGACCGATCCGCCCGGACGCCGCCTACCGAGCGCGAACGCGCGATCCATGCCGTGACGTTCGGCTTCCTGCTGGGCCTCGCGATGGCCGTCTTCGCACGCCCGCGCGCCGGCCGGCTGCCTGACCGGTCCCTACCGCCGAAGAAGCGCCGCACGCCCGGCCGCGATCGCCCGTCCTACCCGATCCCGATGAGCGGGGTCCGCGAGCTGGGCGGCCTCGGCTGCGTTCGTGATGAATGCGGGCTCCACCTGGACCGCCGGCATCCGCGTCTCACGAAGCATCGCGCCCGTGAGGCGCTGCAGGCGCCCTCGCACGCCCAACTCGTGTTCCAGCTCGTCCAGGATGAGCTGGGCGAGCAACATGCCGGCGGGAGAGTGGGTCCTGGGACTTCCGAAGTAGGAGCATGTCGGCCCGGATGCCTCGGGCAGTCCGGAGGCCAGGTGCACCGAGATGCACATGGCGGCGCCGATGGCGTTGGCCTCCTGCGCGCGCGCCGACGCCATGGCCGGGGCACCCTCGTCGGCGCCCAACGAGGTGGGCGTGCATCCCATCGCCGCGAGGTGATCCAGACCGCCTCCGCGATCGCGCGCGCGGCGACATCGTCGGGATCATCGGCGCCCGCTGCGCCCGGCATCGATCGCGATGACCTGCCCGTGCGCCGAGGCACGCATGTCACGCAGCTCCTCGGCCTCGCGAACCATGGCGCGGCTCGGCCCGGTCTCGTCGGGCGCATCCGTTCGAGGGTGGAGATCGTGTGCAGCCCCACGATGCCGTCGGGCTCCTCGCCGACGTTGCGCTGGAACTCACGGATCGCTCGATCGGTGTTCTTCCCGAACAGTCCGTCCTCCCGCCCGGCGTCGAACCCCAGGGCATTCAGCTTGCGCTGCAAGGCACTCACGTCGTCGCCTCGATAGAGAGGGGAGTGCAGGTACAGGGTTCGGTCACCCAGGCGGTAGCCCGCTTCGACCAGCTGGCCCCAGGTGTCGGGTCCCACCAGCCCGTCGACGCGGAGCAACCGTTCACCCTGGAAGAGCGCACGGCGTCGTCGGTCGAAGGGCCGAAGGCACCTCCGCGCTCGGCGTCGTCGATCGTGACGCCGAGCGCGGTCAAGCGGTTCTTGGATGTCGCCGACCTCGGGCCCGGCGTCTCCGAGTCGGAAGATGCGCACGCGTTCCAGTCTGCGCCGCGCCGGTGAGGGCGGCAACCGCGCCGGTGGGCGCGGGTCAGGCCGACGGGCTCAGCTCAGGTGCGGTTCGAGGTCGCGCAGGATCGCTTCCTTGGGCTTGGCGCCGACCACGCGGGCGACCTCCTGGCCGTCCTTGAACAGGATCATCGAGGGGATGCTCATGACGCCGTACGTGCGGGTCGCGTGCGGGTTGTCGTCGATGTTCAGCTTGACGACCTTGAGGCCGTCGCCCTTCTCTTGACCGATCTCCTCCACGACGGGCGAGACCATGTGGCACGGGACGCACCACTCGGCCCAGAAGTCGACCAGCACGGGGGTCTCGGAGTCCAGCACCGAGGTCTGGAACTCCTGGTCGCTCACGTCTCCCAGGTTGGCTCATGTCGTCGTGCTCCTTGCGCTCGTCTCGAATCGTGTGCAGGGTGTCGCCGCGGTCTGGAACGCTCCGCTCGGCCAGGGGATTCCCGGCTCACGCTCCGGCGTGGCGCTGTTCCTCCAGGAACCGCTCGGCGTCGATCGCCGCCTTGCATCCCTGGCCGGCCGCCGTCACGGCCTGCCTGTAGATCGTGTCGGTGACGTCGCCGGCCGCGAACACCCCTCAGGTTCGTCGCCGTCCGAGGTTCGTCGCACCACGATGTAGCCGCCGTCGTCCAGGTCGATCGCGTCGCCGAACAGCGCGGTGTTCGGGGTGTGTCCGATCGCCATGAACACGCCGTCGGTGGCGAGCTCCCGTTCCTCGCCCGTGACCGTGTCCTCGCAGCTTCGACGCCGGTGACCGCGTCCTCGCCCAGGATCTCGTCGGGCGCCGCGTTCCAGATCACCTCGATCTTGGGGTTCGCCAGCGCTCGGTCCTGCATGATCTTGGAGGCGCGGAACTCATCGCGACGATGGACGATCGTGACCTTCGACGCGAACTTCGTGAGGAACGTCGCCTCCTCCATGGCGGAGTCCCCGCCGCCCACCACGACGAGCTCGCGGTCCTGGAAGAAGAAGCCGTCGCACGTCGCGCAGGCGCTGACGCCGCGACCGCGCAAGCTGCTCCTCGCCGGGGATGCCCAGCCACTTGGCGCTGGCGCCGGTGGCGATGATCAGGGTCTGCGCCTGCCACGTCTGATCGCCCGCCTGCACGGTGTAGGGACGCGACGGACAGATCGACCGAGGTGACGTGAACCGGCAGGATCTCGGCGCCGAACCGCGCGGCCTGCTTCTCGAACGGACTCCATCAGCTCGGGCCCCATGATGCCGTCGATGAAGCCGGGGTAGTTCTCGACGTCGGTCGTGAGCATCAGCTGACCACCGGCTTCCAGGCCCTTGAGGACCAGCGGCTTCAGGTTCGCACGCGCCGCGTACAGCGCAGCCGTGTACCCGGCGGGACCCGAACCGATCACGATCACGTTGCGGACGTCACTCATGGAACAGAATCCTCTCAAACTCGTTCCTACATAGGCTGGAACGCCCGCCTATTCCGGAGTTGTTCCCGACGACGCATGGTGCGGTGCCTACGTTCGGCGCCGCTACAGGGCAGCCGAGGTGAGCGACAGGACCGAGCAGTCCTTGGCCGACACCACCCAGATGGTCACCGTGTCGGCCGGTTGGCCGGCGCCCGGACCTTCGAGCACGAAGCCGAGGTAGGCGGGGGTGCCTTGGAACGACGCCTTGACCAATCGGACAGGCCGACCGGGGAGCTCGGGGACCGCGGTCCGCAGGCAATCGCAGCGCCGCGTTCGATCTGCCCTTGCCCGCGCCGCGCACCTGCGCCGCGGAGGCCGCCGCCGACCCTTCCGCCGGCTCCGCGGTGTCGGAACCGTTGTCTTCGGCTGCGGGCGGCATCGACGAACTCGACGCGCCGCCGCTTCGAGCGAATCCGGGATCGAAGTCCTGGGCGATGATCTCGAGTCGGAGATCCTTGGGCGTCGACGGCATCGCGACGCCGCCTCGGCCGAGATCGTTGCAGCGTCGTTGCCGCTGGAACCGATGCGGGGCAGGGCGACGGCGAGCAGGCGCGATGACCGCCGCGGCCACGAGCCACGGAGTGAATCGAGCCCACCCCGGTGCGCCCTTCGCGTCGGTCGCGCGGCGCATCTCGGCGATGGCGCGGTGCCCCGAGGTCCGTGGGTGTCGCCGGCGTCGTCATCGAACGCGAGAGCGTCCCGGACCGCGGCGCTGGCCGCCACCTCGTTCCGGCACGAGCGCGCACGTCGCGAGGTGGGCGTCGACTTGCGGCTCGCTCGCTGGGCGTGAGGGTGCCGTCCGACGTAGGCGAGCCAGCTGGTCGGTGGGATGGGTCACGGTGACTCCTCCGACGCGTCGAACGTGGACCCGGTTCCCGCTCGGAGGCGTCGTCCAGTGCCCATCGCCTTCGCGAGCGCCAGCCTGCCGCGATGCACGCGAGACTTCACCGTCCCCATCGGGACGTCGAGGACCATCGCGATCTGGTCGTAGGCCAGGTCCTGCACGTCGGCGAGGACCAACACCACCCGGTAGTCCTCGGGGATCTGCGCCAGGGCCCGGGCCACGTCGACGGTGCCGACCACCTCATCGGCGTGGTCGAGCGTGGCGGGACCGTCATCTGGGGTCGGCGCGTCGTCATCGCCGACTGATCGCAGCAGCGGAGCTCGCTTCTTCCGCGCAAGCTGTCGTAGCAGGCGTTCACGCCGACGCGGTGCAGCCAGGTCGTGAAGGCAGCGTCGCCACGGAACTGATCCAGCTTGCGGAACAGCGAGAGGAAGGTGTCCTGCGCGGCATCATGCGCATCGTCGGGGTTGCCCATGACGCGAAGGCAAAGGCGATAGACCCGGTCCTGATGGCGTTGCACCAGCCGTGCGAAGGCGTCGCTGGTCGCCTCCGGCGGCACGCCGAACCAGGTCGTGGTCGGGTTCGGGCTGGCTCACGGTCCGACGCTACACGCCGGACGGACCGTTGGTCTCCGTTTGCACGACGATCGTGTAGTGCTTCGTGAACTCGACGCGGCCGGCCAGTATGGTGCCCGCGGTCGTGCGGAGGGTGATCGTCACCTGCCCCGTGGTCGGGTTCACCTCGCAGAAGTTGCGGCCCATGTGCAGGTCGGGTTGGGTCGCCGTCACGGTTGCCTGGGCGGCCAGGCATGCTCCTTCGGCGTCCGCGCCGTTGCGGTAGGCCACCGCGCCGTCACTGGCCGCTTCCACCGCCACGCTCGAGAGCTTGAACTTCGTCAACGCGATCGAGCCGGCGTCGATGGCGCCCACGGCGAGCACGGCCACCAGGAGCAGCCAGACGATCATCATCTTGCCGACCAGACCACGCTGGTCTCCATGGAGTTGCAGAGCCCGCTTCATGAGCGGAACCTCCTTCGGAGAGCGCCCTTGACCTCTTCGACCTCTTCGATGCGCAACATGAGCGCCGCGATCAGGTAGACGGCGAGTCCCGCGATGGTCGCGGCAGCCACCTGGGCCACCCGCCCGATCACGGCCTGGGTGTCGACAGCGTTCGCGACACCGTCCGCCACGAGCCTGGCCGCGACCGCCGTGACGATCGGCCGCGGGGATCACCCGCGCGATCGTGCCCCAGATGTGGGCTCCATCCAAGGACCCCAGACGAGGTCGAAGGACGATGAGGCCCACCGCCGTCGCGAAGGCGTATGACGCCGCGTGGCCCAGGGCCAGGGCGGGAACGTCCCAACCGATCGTGGAAACCAGGACGATATCGACCCCCATCATCACGAAGGCAGCCCCGATGTTGATCAGCGCCGGCGTGCGACTGTCCTGCATCGCGTAGAAGGTGCGCGTGAGCAACTGGAAGATCGAGAAGAAGGGCAGACCGATCGCGAAACCCTGCAACGTGCGTGCGATCAACTCCGTGTCCACGGGCTTCGCCTCGCCGTATTGCAGGAGCAACGCGACGATCGGCGTCGCGATCGCCAGGTAGGCGAGGGCCGCAGGCACGATGACGACGGTGGTGTCGCGGATGCCTCGCGAGAGCAAGGTCACCACGCCGTCGCGGTTCCCCTCGGTCCATTGCGAGGCCATGCCGGGCAGCAGCGCGGTGAAGATCGACACACCGAAGATGGCGTGCGGCAGGGAGAAGATGATGAACGCGGTGGCGTAGATCTGGAACCTGGCCTCCCCGATCCCCCCGGCCAGCAGGTTCACCACCAGGAAGGCGATCTGGTTGGCGACCACGTAGACGATCACCCACGCCGACAGTTTCACCAGCCGGCGTACCGCCGGGTGGTTCCACCCTCCCGTGAGCCGCCATCGGAAGCCGAGCGAACGGAGGGAAGGCCACAGCGCCGCCGTCATCGCGACGACCCCCAGCGTGGTGCCGGCCCCCAAGATCAGTTTCTCGCCAGAGGTGATGTCGCTCACCGATGGCGTCGAACCGCTGGCGACGAAGGCGTAACCCAAGAAGGCGACGATCGCCACGAGGTTGTTCAGGATCGGGGTGAACATGGGTGGAGCGAACCGCCGATGGGCCGTCAGCAGACCCCCGGCGATGGCCCCGATCCCGTAGAAGACGATCTGGGGCATGAACCACCGCAGGAGGTAGGCGCCGAGCTCGATCTGCTGCTGGCGATCGGGAGCCTTCGAGAAGGACAGGTACAGACCCATGATCTGTGGGGCGAAGATCATGCCCACGACGGTGATCACGCTGAGGACGACCAACGCCAGCGTGAGGATCCGGCGGCCCGACATCCCAGGCGGCCTCCTCGCCGTGCTTCTGGCGCCATTCGACGAACACCGGCACGAAGACCGAGGTGAAGATCCCGCCCAGGATCAGTTCGTAGACGATGTTCGGTGTGGTGTTGGCACGGGTGAAGGTGTCGCCAAGGGTTCCGATCGTGACCCCGAGCGCCGCGGTCTGGGCGGCGATGCGGACGTAGCCGGTGAGCCTGGACAGGGTCGTGCCCACGGTCATGACCGCGGTGTTGCGCGCGTAGGCGGCGCGCGAATCCTGTTCCGGCAGCTCGGCCGGCGGCGGCGTCAGGATCTCGGACGTTTGATGTACCTCCTGGACCACAGGGCCACCAGCAGCAGACCCGCCACGCCGGTGATGATCAGCGCGATCGAGTTGACCGCGGTCGTTCGCACTGCCAGGTTCCGTTCGTCCAGTGGTCGTCCGGACGGCGCCCGGGTCCTCATCCGGATCGTCTGGGTGCCCGAGGTCTTCGCCTCAACCGTGAACGTCACGATCTGATCGGGTTCCCGCAGCGTCACCGTCTGCTCGTTGCCATCCGGGAACTCGAACTGAGAAGAACGGAGCTGGATCTGCACGATCAAGGGAGTGTCACCAGGGTCGCCCATGCGCAGCGGCACCTGTCCCTCCCCGGAGGTCAGCGTGAACGCCTGCGGATCGGCGGGCAGAGCCCGGGCGAAGACGTCGTCGGTGAAGGCATTGACCTGATCGATCCAGCGGCGCCCGGCGGCCGGGTCGTCGATGTAGACGCCCGCCTCGGCATAGAGGAGATCTCTGCGGAGCCGGTCGGGGGTGGTCGAGGGCTCCGCCAACATCGAACGGTAGGCTTCCACGTCTCTTCGCTCGCTCCGGATCTTCTCCGCGTAGTCGTCTTCGAACCGAACCTCAGACGGTGCGGCCAACGCGATCGCGGGCTGCAGTGGGTTCACCGTCTCGACGAAGTCCTGCGGGTGCTTGGAGGCCAAGAACGGCGCTTCGGCGAGCCGGCGCGTCATGGGCGCCCACATCCCGGGCGGCAACGATGACGAAAGAGCGACGGCAACGCCTCGGATGGTCTCGGTCTGGTCGGGTTGGTCGGCGGGCACCGGTTGCTCGCGCCAGATGGTGGCGAGCTCACCCAACACCGCTTGTGCTCCCCGAACCGGGTCGCTCACCATGGCGGGGTCGGTCAAGAGCGCTTGGACCCCTACGTCGGGCAGTACCAGGTCGATCGACGACCCGGAGGGCAGGGTCAGGCTGGCCGCGGGCAGCGGCGCGAAGTCGTTGAGCTGCGCGGTCCGATCGACCGCGTCGGTGTTCGCGAGGACGGCGCCAACTCCGCGGATCGCCAGGTCGTCCAAGGTCGCGTCGTCGATCGCGCCCGCCGGTGGCCGTTCGAACGACGTCGTGGGCTGGGCGGCCTGACCCAACACCTCGACCACCGTGCGATCGCCCAACGTCCGTTGTTCGTCGAGGTCGACAGACAGGCCGCCGGCCAGCATCGCGGGCATCAGGGGCGCGGAGAACGGCATCGCGGAGATCTGCACGTTGGGGTCAGAGGCCACCGTTCGCAGGGCCCGCAGGACGGCGGCCGCGTCGGTCGCGGGCTGCTGGTCGGGTTCGACGACCGAGCCATCGGATCGCTCGTAGCCATCGGCCATGCGTGCGAGCTGATCCAGGAGCGCCGGTTCGACCGCGAGGTCGATCGCACCCTGGTGCTCCGGGTCGTCCACGAGTCGAAGCAGCGCCGCCGCCTGTGCTCCGAGTGCGCCCTCGGGCGCGACGGATGTCTCGAGGGTGCGATCGTTGAGGCGGCCGTCGGGGCCGAAGGCGATTGGTCCGGTGAGCTCGGACCACCAGGACAGGAGCATCGGCTGCTCGGGCGCCCGCACGAGATGGATGAGTGGCGTGTTCAGTGACGCCTGCACCACACCGTCGGAGCGGATGTCGATCTGGGCGGGGTAGACGGCCGAGTCCAAGGTGCTCGCGAGACCCGGTACCCCTTCGACCATGTTCAGGTTGATGTCGAACAGCCGTTGCTGTCCGGGTTCGAGGGTTCCTTCCTGCGGTCGGGTGGTGACGAAGTTCGAGCGTGGGGCCGGGCCCGTCGATCAATGACCGTTCGTAGACGAACCGAGAATCGATCTCGGCACCGATCGAGATACCGAGGGACAGGGCATCAAGGGTGACCTCGCCGGTGTTCGTCGCCTGCACGGTGATCTGCAGGAGCGGATCGTCCTGGGTCGTGATGGGCGTCTGTGAGACCAGCGAGAGTTCGCACCCCGGGTTCCTGAGCCTGCGCCGGCCCGGACCAGGGCAGCATGCATGCACCCATCGACGAAGAACGAAGCCAGGAGTGCGCGGAAGGCGCGGTGGATGCTCATGCCAGCGAGTCCCATCGTAACGACCGGGGTTCAGCCTCGAAGGAGCGAGGTGACCTCCGTGGCGCCGTAAAGCCCGGCGACGATCAACAGGAACGAACCCACCATCAAGCGCAAGGTGCGCTCCTTGGTCCCCAGGGCGAAGGCGGCGCCGACCCGGGCGCCGGGGACTGCGCCCAACGTGAGGACCACGAAGATCGCCCAGTCGATGTGCCCCAGCATCATGTGGACGACGGTGCCGGGGATCACCAAGGCGACGATCGTGAGCAGTGAGGTTCCCAACACGACCTTGAGCGGCATCCTCAGCCAGCCCGCCATCAAGGGCACCATGATCGTGCCGCCGCCGATGCCCAGGAGCCCGCTCACGAACCCCGCCGACCAACCCGACCACCGAGGAACTTCCCCGGCGCGATCCCGTCGCCCGAGGCGTCCTCACGTTCGCGTGGACGAGCGCCTCGCAGGATGCCGACGGCCTGCCACGCCAAGAGCACGCCGGTCGACGACCAGCAAGAGACGGGTGTTCACCACATCGGTCAGTGCCGCGCCACCCACAGCGCCCACGACGCCCGGCCCCACCATCCACGCGGCGGCCCGCACGTCCACCTGGCCGGCCCGGTGGTAGGTGTAGGCGCCGGTGAGCGCGGTCGGCAGGATCGCCGGCAGCGGCGTGGCCAGCGAGACGATGGGGCGTGCGCCCATCAACACCTGGATGCCCGGCGTCATCACGATGCCACCACCCACCCCGAAGAGGCCGCTGAGCACCCCGGACACGAACCCGACCGCGATCCCGACGAGGCCCTCCAGCAGGGTCATCGGAGTTGTTCTGCGGCGCGCCCGAGCACCTCGCGCTCACCGCGGTAGGCGGCGCGCTTCAGGGCGCGTTCCAGCGGGAACCACCGCACCTCTTCCATCTCGTCGTCGCGGTCGTCGGGGTCGCCCCCGGTGCATCGCATCAGGAAGAAGTGCACCGTCTTGCGGATGCGAGTGTCCTCCCAGACGTAGAAGTACTTGGTTTCCCCGAGCGAGCCTTCGATCTCCGCGGTGTACCCGGTCTCCTCTCGGACCTCGCGGAGGGCGGCCTGTTCGTGGGTTTCTCCCGCCTCGATGCCGCCCTTGGCCAGGCCCCAGGCGAGTTCGCCCTTCCTGGTTCGGCGTGACGCCAGCACGACCTCGATCTCCTCGCCCTCACGGCGGTACACGACGCCACCGGCCGAGACCTCCTTCTGCACGGGGGTGCGGTTGCGCGGCGCACGCTTCTTCTTGCGGCTTCGGCTTCGGTTTCGGCGGCCGGCTTGGGATCGCCGGTGGTGCCGACCGCTGCGGCCGCCGCGGCGCTCGGCTTGCGACGACGCCGTCGTCTGCGTCGCTTCCGCGGGGGCGGTTCCTGGCCGGGGGGTGGCTGCTCGTCGCCCATCGCGGGGATTCTAGGTGCCAGGGTGGTCCCGCAGGCTCAGGTCAGACCCTGGGGCGACCGATGGTCTGGACATGGAGATCGACGAACTCCTCCGTTTCGCCGTGGAACGCGGGTCCAGCGACCTTCACCTGAAGGTCGGCAACGTCCCGTTCATCCGCGTCGACGGGGCACTGACGCCCACCGAATTCGACGTGCTGACCTCCGCCGATACCGAGATCTTCGCGCAGGCCCTGATGTCCGACCACAAGAAGCGCGAGTTCGAAGAAACCAGCGAAGCCGACCTGGGAACGACGCTGACCGGCGTGGGTCGGTTCCGCGTGAACGTGTTCCGTCAGCGAGGTGTGGTGGGACTGGCCATCCGGCGTGTTCGCAGCGAAGTGCCGACCTTCGACGAACTTCGACTGCCACCGGTGATGGAGACGCTCGCCGATTCGCCGCGCGGACTGGTGCTGATCACGGGGCCGACCGGGACCGGCAAGACCACGACGATCGCCTCGATGATCGGCCACATCAATCGGTCACGTCGCGCCCACATCGTCACGATCGAAGACCCGATCGAGGTGGTGCACGACGACGTGCTCTCGATCGTGCAGCAACGCGAGATCGGGATCGACACCGACAGCTATGCCAACGCTCTGAAGCACGTGATCCGCCAAGACCCCGACGTGATCTTCGTCGGCGAGATCCGAGATGGCGACTCCGCATTGTCGGCGATCCAGGCCGCGGAAACCGGCCACCTGGTGATCTCGACCCTGCACACGATCGACTGCATGGAGACGATCAACCGGATCTTGGACCTGTTCCCGCCGCACCCAGCAGAAAGAGGTGCGCACCTCGTTCGCGGGGTCGCTGCGCGGCATCGTGTCGCAGCGGCTGGTGGCCAAGGCAGACGGCAAGGGCCGTGTACCCACGGTGGAGGTGCTGGTGAACACGGGACGTGTGTTCGATCGCATCGTGGATGCCAGCATCACCGACCAGATCGTGGATGTGATCTCCGAGGGCGAGTTCTACGGCATGCAGACGTTCGACCAATCACTGGTGAAGCTGGTTCGGGAGGAGTTGGTGACCGAGGACGACGCGCGTCGCGCTGCCACGAACCCGCACGACTTCGACCTGCAGTTGCGAGGAGTCCTGGATCGGCTGTCGTCGATGTCCGGTGGCGCCGAGACCGGCCTGCCGTTCTAGCTGGCTCGTCGGGCTGGTCCTCCTCGCGAGCGTTCCCCGGCCGCGATCTGTGCCCGGACCTCCATGGGATGGCGCCGGTAGCCGTACGGGATCGCCAACAGGAAGTACACGGGGATGAACAACGGTCCCCATACGCAGAACTGACGGATGTGCTGTTGCTCGTGCTTGAGCAGCCGCCCGGTCACCGGCTGGGCCGAGATGATCACGAAGCCCACCGTCATGGCCGCCCGGTTCGCGTGCGGCATCAGGGCTGCCAACCCACGAGGTGGCACCCGATCGAAGATCAGGGCGCCATCGGATCGTCGTGGCATGTGGAACGTGAGCGCGCCGAGGAGCAGGCCGATCAGCGTGTTCGGTGAGGTCCAGATGAATCCGAGCCAGGTGGGCACGGTGTCGACGCGTAGCCGTTCCTCGCACGGAGCGGCGCCACGCTCGGGGCTATCCTCGTTCGCGTCATGGCCGGACCCGCAACACCCCGCCCGCCGCGACCCTCGATGTTCCCTCGATCGCGAAGGAACTCGGCGAGCGCTTCGTCGCGGCCGGGCACGAGCTCTACCTGGTCGGTGGATCGGTGCGGGACATGGTGCTGGGCCGCACCGCCAACGACCTGGACCTCACCACCGAGTGCCCACCCCACGCAGACCACGCAGCTCCTGCGCGGCTGGGCCGATCGCCAATACCTGGTCGGCGTCCGATGGGGAACCGTCGGCGCCCTGAAGGACGGCCAACGCCTCGAGATCACGACCTTCCGTCAGGAGGTCTATGCCGAGGAGCATCGCAAGCCATCGGTGACCTTCGGCAAGGACCTCCAGACCGATCTGTCCCGCCGTGACTTCACGATCAACGCGATGGCGATCGCCCTGCCCGAAGGCGGCTTCGTCGACCCCTACGGGGGCATCCGTCATCTCGCAGC
Source organism: uncultured Acidobacteriota bacterium (assembly GCA_963821585.1). Classification (GTDB taxonomy): domain Bacteria; phylum Acidobacteriota; class Thermoanaerobaculia; order Gp7-AA8; family Gp7-AA8; genus QHVT01. The sequence continues at coordinate 62,436 of CAWGEI010000004.1, read as the reverse complement.
CCGTGTGCTCGATACCCCGCTGGATCCGGAGATCTCCTTCTCCGACGACCCGCTCCGCATGGTGCGTGCGGCGCGGTTCGTGGGCCAGCTCGATGTCGTGCCGGCCCCCCGCGTGATCGAGGCGATGCGTTCGATGCGCGAGCGCCTCGCAGATCGTCTCGCCCGAACGCATCCGTGACGAACTCGACAAGCTGCTGGTCGGCGATCACCCCGCGAAGGGGCTCGAGCTGCTGGTCGAGACGGGGGTCGCCGACCAGTTCCTGCCCGAACTCAGCGCGATGCAGCTGGAGCAAGACCCCGTGCATCGTCACAAGGACGTGCTGCACCACACCTACGCGGTGGTCGAGCGCACGGAACCGGACACGACCTTGAGGATCGCGGCGCTCCTGCACGACGTGGGCAAGCCGGCGACGCGCCAGATCACCCCCGACGGCGTGCAGTTCCATCATCACGAGATGGTGGGCGCTCGCATGGCCGACAAGCGCATGCGCGAACTCCGCTACCCCAACGCGATGATCGACGACGTGCGCACGCTGGTCGAACTCCACCTGCGGTTCCACGGGTATGGCGACGGTGACGGATGGACCGATGCCGCCGTTCGCCGGTACGTGCGCGACGCCGGCCCGCTGCTCGACCGCCTCAACCAGCTGACGCGGGCCGACTGCACGACCCGCAACGAGAAGAAGGCGGCTCGGTTCGCACGGCTGCAGGACGAGTTGGAAGAGCGCATCGCCCGGCTCGCCGAACAGGAGAACCTGGACGCCCTGCGGCCCCCGCTCGACGGCGCGCAGGTCATGGCGCACCTGCAGCTGGAGCCCGGCCCCGCGGTGGGCGAAGCGCTGCGCTACCTCATGGACCTGCGCATGGAACGCGGTCCGGTCGACGAAGCCGAAGCCTTCGAACTCCTGGATGCCTGGGCGGCGGAGCGCGATCTCAAAGGCTGAGGGTCGCGAGGTCGTCCATCACGACCTGGCGGTCCTCCGCGTCATCGATCGTGGCCGCGAGCGCCCGAGCGCGGTCGGCGTGTTCGCGCGCGGCATCGACGTCCCCGGCCACGCCCGAGGCTCGGGCCATGGCCTCGTGGGCCGAAGCGAGGACCCAGGTCGGCACGTCGGCGCCCTCGGCCCGGGCCAGGGCTTCTCGTTCGCATGGTGCAGGGCGGGTTCGGGACGCCCCAGCACGCTGTACACGCGTGAGACCTGCCAGTCGCCGACCGCGAGTTGTTCCGGGCCGCCGGCCTGTTCCCAGTGGTAGCGCGAGGCATGCGCCGCATGGATCATGCGTTCGTCCTGGTCGTGGGTACGGTCCTCGGTCTCCAGCAAGGTCCAGGTCTCGTTGAACAGATCCATCGCGAGCGCGCGTTCGTTGTCGTCGTTCGCGCCGGCGTCGGTCTGGCCGTCGGTCGCCATCGTGGCTCCTTCCTCGATCATCATGCGAAGTCGGTGTTGGATGCCGTGGAGCCGCCATGCGCGGGCATCCACGTTGGTGAGGTGTGCCGAGATGACCTGGGCGGCCGCCGCGGCGTCGGTCGCGTCCAGGAACGAGCGGATCGTCTCGACCGGCACGTCCAGTTCCCGGAGCGCTCCGGATCGTGGCCGCCCGCTCGACCTGCTCGTTGGTGTACCGCCGGTACCCGGTGTCGGGATCCACATCGTGCGGCGGGAGCAGGTCGATCTCGTCGTAGTGGCGCAGCGCACGCACCGTGAGTCCGGTGCGGCGGGCGACCTGTCCGATCGAGAGCAGTTTGGTCTCCGGGGTCATCGTCGGCCAGCGTAGGGCCTTCCGCTACGTGAGGGTCAAGCCCGCTACGCTCCCCCGGATGAGCGACGAGGTGGATCGCGGCATGGCCGAACCAGGGTCTGACGTCGACCCTTCGCGCGGGCTCACCGCTGGCGCAGGTCGCCGAGCGCGTCGCACGCGGCGAGGTCAACGACGTGCCCGCCGCCCCGACGCGCACGGTGGGCCAGATCGTGCGGGCCAACGTCTTCACGCGGTTCAACGCGATCCTGGGCGTGATGCTCGCGATCATCCTGGTGGTCGGCCCGCTCCAGGACGCCCTCTTCGGGTTCGTGCTGATCGCGAACGCGCTGATCGGCATCGTGCAGGAACTGCGTGCGAAGCAGACCCTCGATCAGCTCACCGTCCTGACCGCACCGAAGGCACGGGTGCTGCGCGACGGTGAGCCGGTGGAGCTCGCCGTCGGCGACGTCGTCCTCGACGACGTGCTCCAGGTGACGGCCGGGCAGCGAGATCGTGGTGGACGGCGAGGTGCTGTCCGCCGAAGGCATGGAGGTCGATGAGTCGCTCCTGACCGGCGAATCCGATCCGGTCGAGAAGGCAGCCCGAGGACCAGGTGATGAGTGGATCCTTCATCGCTGCCGGGTCCGGTCGGTACCGGGCGACGAAGGTGGGCAAGGAAGCCTACGCGGTGCAGCTCGCGCAGGATGCGCGACGGTTCACGCTGACGAAGTCCGAACTCCGCAGCGGCATCGACACGATCCTGAAGTACGTCACGTTCGCGATCATCCCCACGGCGGCGCTGCTGTTCTTCTCCCAGATCCGCGCCAGCGACGGTGATTGGCGGGAGGCGGTCTCGGGGGCCGTCGCGGGCACCGTGGCCATGGTGCCTGAAGGTCTGGTGTTGCTCACGTCGCTCGCGTTCGCGGTGGCCGTGGTTCGCCTCGCACAGCAACGGGTGTTGGTGCAGGAACTTCCCGCGGTCGAAGGGCTCGCGCGGGTCGACGTGCTGTGCATCGACAAGACCGGCACCCTCACGCAGGGGAAGCTGTCGGTCGAAGCGGTGGAACCTGCCGGGTCCGACGACGCGGCGCCGGCCGAGACGGCGCTCGCCGCGCTCGCCGCCGCCGACCCGTCGCCGAACGCGACGACGCTCGCGATCGCGGAGCGGTTCGACTCGCCACCCGGCGTGGCAGGCGCGGCTCGACGGTGCCGTTCTCGAGCGCTCGCAAATGGAGCGGCGCCGATTTCGGCACCGATGGAGCATGGGTCCTCGGTGCGCCCGACGTGGTGCTCGCCTCGATCGGGGGACACGACGACCTGCAGGCGCGGGTCGAGGAGCTGTCGAACGAGGGCAAGCGCGTGGTGTTGCTCTCACGAGGTGCAGCCCTGACCGGCGACACCCTGCCGGGTGACCTCGACCCCGTCGCTCTCGTGATCCTGGGCGATCTGCCACGCCCCGACGCCGCCGACACGCTCCGCTACTTCCGTGAGCAGGACGTCACGGTGAGGGTGATCTCCGGAGACGACCCACGCACGGTGGGGGCGATCGCGAGGGAGCTCGGGCTGCCCGATGCCGATGACCCGGTCGATGCTCGGGAACTGTCGACGGACGACGTCGACGAGTTGGCCGGCATGCTCGAGACCCACGCCGTGTTCGGTCGCGTCACGCCGCAACAGAAGCGAGCCATGGTGCAGGCGCTCCAGGCGCACGGCCACACGGTGGCGATGACCGGTGACGGCGTCAACGACGCGCTCGCGCTGAAGGATGCGGATATCGGCGTCGCGATGGGCTCGGGCAGCGACGCCACCCGCTCGGTGGCACAGCTGGTGCTGCTCGACTCCAACTTCGACGCGCTGCCCCCGGTCGTCGCCGAAGGCCGGCGGGTGCTGGGCAACATCGAGCGCACGAGCGGGCTCTACCTCAACAAGACCGTCTACGCGATGCTGATCTCGCTCGCGACCGGCGTCGCGGGCTTCGTGTTCCCGTTCCTGCCCCGGCACCTGACGTTGATCGGCGCGCTCACGATCGGCATCCCGTCGTTCTTCCTGGCGCTGGCTCCCAACACCGAACGCTTCCGGCCGGGGTTCGTCAACCGCGTGCTTCGGTTCGCGATCCCCACGGGCACGCTCGCCGCGATCGCCACCCTGCTGTCGTATCGACTCGCGATCAACGAACCGGGCGTCACGCTTGGAACAAGCGCAGACCACCGCGGTCATGGTGCTGACCTGGATCGGGTTCCTGGTGCTCACGATCCTGTCGGCGCCGCTCACCCGCGCGCGGCTCGCGCTGATCTGGTCCATGGCGGGGCTGTTCATCATCGCGCTGACGTGGGGGCCGCAGCCAGGACGTTCTTCGCGCTGGACGACCCGCCCTTGGTCGTGTGGCTCGCGGGGTTCGGCATCGCAGCCATCGTGTGGTCGTTCGCGCGGCTGTTCGTGCCGGGCGGCGCAACCCGTAGGACCCAGGAACCGCGCGGTACCGCAGAAGTAGTCTGGCGCAGACTAGCTCAGAGGGTTCCGAGGTCACCCGGCGGCCAGATGATGACCTCCGCTTTGCCGATCACCTTGTCGAGGGGGATGAACCCCAACCCGAACCGGGAGTCCAGGGAGTTCCCTCGGTTGTCACCCATGACGAAGAGTTGGTCATCGGGCACAGTGGTCTTGTCGAAGTTCGCGGTCGTCTGCGTGAGGTAGGGCTCGTCCAGCTTCTCGCCGTTGACGTAGACGTCGCCTTCCTTCGCCCAGACCGTGTCGCCCGGCAAGCCGATCACCCGCTTGATGAAGTCCTCGTTGTCGGGCTGTTGCACACCCAGCCCTTGGAACATCCAGTGGAAGAAGCCACTCACGATGTTGCGGTCGGGCTCACTCGACGGATCGGGGTCCTCGAAGACGATGACGTCGCCGCGGCGCGGGTCGTGGAAGTAGTACGGCACCTTCAGCACCAGCACCCGGTCGCCGGGCACCAGGGTCGGTTCCATGGACCCCGACGGGATGAAGAACGCCTGCACCAGGAACGTCTTGATCAGCAACGCCAAGACGAACGCCATGATGATCAGGCCCGGGAGCTCTCCGAGGAACTGGAGGACCGGGTTCTTGTGCTTGTGGGGTTGGGGCGCGGACTCGGGCTCGGGAGCCTCGAGCGACTCCCGCTCTGTCGTCTTCACCTGCCAAGGGTACCGGCTGCAGGCGCCGCGTCCCCGCTGCCTTCCACCTGCAACGACACCTCCACAGCCTTGAAGCTGGCCCACACCGGCTTGACCGATCGACAGACCCAGACGGGACGACCGAGCCGGCCGTGATCTCGGCGGTGAGCGGCGGCGAGGTGCGCGAGTCGCACCCGCGCTCGATCGCCGTCGACCGCGATCTCGCCGATGCGACCCGTGGAGCACGTTGCGCGGTGATCCCTCGGGCGCGCGAGGTATGCAGCGAGATGTCGACCGGCCGAAGGGTCGCGACGGCGCGAGTTCCGTCGGTGACCGGTGTCGCCGGCGCCACGGTCAATGCGCCGTCGGCGGTGCGGAGCGTCGCCGCGCCGTCGTCGAGTGGGTGGAGCGAACCCTCGAACAGGTTCACGCCGACGAGGTCGGCGGCGTAGCGCGCTCCGCGGTGTCCGCCGGATCTCGTCCGGCGTTCCCCGCTGGGTCGCGCGCCCTCGTTCGAGGATCACGACGTGGTCGGCCAGGGTCAGGGCATCGGTCGGGTCGTGCGCCACCAGCACCATCACGCCCGTGAAGTGGCGGGCGATGTCGCGCGAGCAGCGCCCGGATCTCGGCGCGCCCGGACACATCGACGTTCGCGAGCGGTTCATCCAGGAGCAGGAGCTGCGGTTCGCTCACCAGGGCTCGAGCGAGCGAGACACGCTGACGCTCGCCTCCCGATAGCCGCGCCGGGTTTCGACGGTGGGGTCGATGTCCGGCGCGAGCCGTTCCAGTTCGTCGCGGGCTCGGGCGATCGAGTCGGCCTTCCCGGTGCCCCGGGCGCGCAGGGGGAAGGCCACGTTCTCCAGGGCGCTCAATCGCGGGAACAGCAGATCCGACTGGAAGCACACCCCGACCGGACGTCGTTCGGCGGCGCAGGTCCTCGATGTCGGGTCGCCGTCGAGCACGATCGAGCCCTCCGTGAGGGGCACCAGGCCCGCCAGCGCGTCGACGACCGTCGACTTGCCGGCTCCGTTGGGACCGACGAGCGCGAGCGTCGCCCCGGCCTCACACGAGAAGTCGACCCGCAGCTCGAAGTCGTCCCGTCGGACGAGGAGTTCGGCGAGCCAGACCCGGAGCTCGCGGTCGCGCTGCTCATGCTGCCTGCGTGATGCGGTCGCGCATCGCCACCAAGACGATCAACGGAGAGCACGACCAACAGCAACGACAGGAAGATCGCCCCACCCGGGTCGGTCTGTCGCGCCTCGTACACGGCCAGCGGCAGGGTCTGCGTGCGTCCGGCGAGGTTGCCGGCGAAGGTGATCGTGGCGCCGAACTCACCCAGCGCCCTCGCCCAGCACAGCACGGCGCCGGCGGCGAGTTGCGGGAGCAAGCATCGGCAGGGTGACCCGGCGCATCGTGTACCACGACGACGCGCCCAGGGTCGCGGCGGCCCGTTCGTATCGAGGGTCCAGGGACCGAAGCCCCGCCTCCGTCGCCAGCACGACCAGGGGCATCGAGACGAACGTCGTGGCGACGATCGCCCCCCACATCGTGAAGGTCAACTGGATCCCCACGGACTCGTAGAGCCACCTGCCGACGACGCCGCCCCGTCCCAGCGCTTGCAGCAGACCGATCCCACCCACGACCGGGGGCAATACCGACCGGCAGGACGACGACGGCTCGCAGGATCGAGCGCCCGGGCATGTTCGAACGCGCAAGGATCCACGCCAGCGGCACGCCGAGGAGCAACGAGATCGCCGTCGCGGCGAGTGAGACCTGGATCGAGAGCCGCAGCGCCGTGCCGGCACCGGCGCCCGACAACGAATCGGCGAGATCGCCCCACGGCGCCCGTACCAGGAGCGCCAGGAGCGGCAACAGCGACGAACGCGGCACCGACGGCGCCGAGTGCAGCGAAGCCCCAGGGCAGCCGTCGGTGCATCGTTCGGTCAGCCTAGAGGACCGAACCCATACGTCTCCAGCGTCGCCTGGCCGTCGGGGCCGGTCACGTACGTGATGAAGGCCGCCGCGAGGTCGGCGTTGGTCGAGCCCGTCACGACCGCGATCGGGTAGGTGGCGAGCACGTTCACGTCTTCGGGGATCTCCACGGCGTTGACGTCGTTGCCTGCGGCCTCCGAAACATCGGAGTCGTACACGATCGCCGCGTCGGCCTCGTCCTCGGTGATCTTGGCGACCACGCTCGCGTTGTCCTCTTCGTTGGACACGACGTTGGCTTCGGCCTCGTTGAGGATGCCCGCGCTCTTCAGCGACTCCCGGGCGTAGTCACCCACGGGGACACCTTCCGCCGCGAGCACGAGTTGGACACCTTCGTTGGCCGAGGTCGTCGATCGAGGTGATGCCCGCCGGGTTGTCGGGAGGCGTGATGATCACGAGCTTGTTGGTCACGAAGTCCGTGCGGTCGCTGACACCCGGGATCTTCCTCCACCGGCGTCCATCCACGTGCCACTCGCGCTCGCGAACACGTCGGCCGTTCCCTCGCTCTGGATCTGCCCCGCCAACGCGTCAGAAGCCGCGAAGTTGAACGTGACGGTGACGCCGTCGTTCGCAGCTTCGAAGTCCGGACCGATCGCATCTCCGAAGGCCGCTGTGAGCGACGAGGCCGCGAAGACGGTCAGCTCGCTGCTTTCGGCCGGCGGGGTCGAGCTCGATGAGGCGTCGGAGTCATCGTCGGATGAGGAGCACGCACCCAGCACGAGCGAGAGCGAGCATAAGGCGATGAGTAGTCGTTTCAAGGGGCCGTACCTCCCGTGGTTGAGGCGCGTAGCATAGTGGTTCCGATGAAAGGCCACCAAGAAATGCTAGCGATGGCGGTAGCGGAAGCTAGCTTCACGAGAGAAGGGAAATGGGAATGGCAACCAGCGCACGGAACCAACTGTCGGGCACGATCGTGAGCGTGAGCCTGGGCGCGGTCATGGCCGAGGTCGTGGTCGACGTCGGGGGCCAGCAGGTGGTCGCCGCGATCACGAAGGACTCAGCCGAACGCCTCGGTCTTGCCGAAGGTGGTCAGGTCACCGCGATCATCAAAGCCACGGACGTGATGATCGGCACGGACTGACCCCGTCTTACGTGCACACGTAGAGCAGCCCTGAGACACCGGGCTAACGCTGAAGGATTCCGCGCACTTGGAAGCCTAGGGCGCAGGGCCACCCGCGTTCTGCAGGATCGCGAGTGGCGATATTGAACACCACCGCGCGTTCCGCGGCAACTCCGATATCCAGGTTTCAACTCGATAAAGCCAGGCCAACCTGGCTAACAAGCGTATGAACGTTGATATATCTGCTGGAGCTTGCGATCTCAGAAGACCCTGGTTGCGACCTCCGCAGGTGCTGCGAGCAGGTCAGTCAGCTCGTCGTCGAGCTTCACGAGCGTCAGCGAGCAGCCGCCATGTCGAGCGACGTGCAGTACTCGCCGACGTAGCTGCGGCCGACGGTGATGCCCGCTGCCAGCTGCTCGTGGGCGCGCCCGTAGAGCATGTAGAGCTCGCTGATCGGCGTGCCGCCGAGGCCGTTGATCATCAGCGCGACGTCGTCGCCCTTCTTGAACGGCAGGTCGGACGACGATCGCCTCGAGCAGCTCGTCGACGATCTCGTTCGCGTCTGGCGAGCTTCTCGCGGCGGCGGCCAGGCTCGCCGTGGATGCCGACGCCCATCTCCATCTCGTCGTCGCCCAGGTCGAACAGCGGCGAGCCCTTCGCCGGCGGCGTGCAGGAGGTCAGCGCCATGCCCATCGTCCGGGTGACGGAGTTGACGCTGCTCGCCGAGGGCCACGAGCTCGTCGAGCTCGGCGCCCTTCTCAGCCGCCGCGCCGAGCGCCTTGATGACGAAGAAGTTGCCGGCCACGCCGCGGCGGCCGACCGTGTAGGTGGTGTCCTTCACCGCGACGTCGTCGTCGACGATGACTGTCCCGATCGTGATGCCTCGGCCTCGGCCATCTCGGCGCCCATGTCGAAGGCCATGCGGTCGCCGGTGTAGTTGTTGACGAGGTGCAGCACGCCCTTCGGCGGAGTCCAGCAGCTTGCGTCGTCTCGAGCACGTAGTCCATCGGCGGGGCGGCGAACACGTCGCCCGGGACACGCGGCGTCGAGCATGCCCTTGCCCACGATCATCACGTGCGCGGGCTCGTGGCCCGAGCCCGAGCCCTGGACGATCGAGACCTTGTCGTCGCTCGGCGCGTCGGTGCGCATGATCAGGTTGTACTCGGGCACGTACTTGAGCGTGTCGGGGTTGGCCAGGGCGATGCCCTTCAGCATCTCCGGCACGAATCCTTGGGGTCGTTGACGAACTTCTTCATCGTTGCTCTCCTTCCGGTATCCGGTCGACTGGGCCACGTCGGCTCGCGACCCGCTCGAACATGACCGCGACCGCGATCGGCTCCGGCGTCGAGCGTCCCGATGCTCGCGCTCGCCCGGTGTACGAGGCACGGCCGCGCTTGGCGACATCGCGGTGGTCGCTTCGGCCGTGCTCGCCGGGCCGTCGACCGCGGCTCGATGGCAGCGCGTCAGCGCCGGTTCGCCTGCCTCGCAGGCGAGCTCGCAGTTCGTCGATCGCCGGGCTCAGCGCGTCGAGCAGCGTCTTGTCGCCGACGTCCGACTTGCCGCGCTTCTTGATGCCTTCGATCGCGGCCCGCAGCATCGCGATCACGTCCTCGCCGTGAGCTCGGTCTTGCCGCCGGCGGCGATGCCGGCGCGCAGGAACGCCGTGCCCCAGATCGGCCCCGAGGTGCCGCCGACGCGGCTGGTGATGATCATCGCGACCTTCTTCAGGAACGTGCCGATGTCGCGTGCGGTCGAAGCGCGTCCCAGTCGGCCAGCACGATCTCGAACCCGCGCGCCATCGAGTAGCCGAAGTCGCCGTCGCCGACGACGGCGTCCAGGTCGCCGAAGTACTTCTCGTTCGTCGACCGCGGTCTCGGCGATCGTCCGCACCACCAGCTCGACGGCGTCGAGACTTGATCCGTCATCGACACCTCCCGATCGCTCAGGTTCTCGTGCACGTCGAGGCAGCGATACATGCCTCGAGATCGTCCAGCCGGACGCAGTGGTCCGACGTCCACGCGGCCGCGGTCGCGACAGCACGTGCGTGGTCTCGCCGCCCGGGTCGCCGAGCGAGCGAGACGACGAGCGCTGCCTCGTCGAAGTCCTCGTCCTCCGTGTAGCCGCTGACCGTCACCACGCACGCAGGCCGGCGCCGCCGCCGCGAGCAGTCCGTTGCCGCGAGTCCTCGATCGACCACGCCTTCGGCCGGTTCGGCGCCGATCAGGCTCGAGAGCCAGCTCGTAGATGTCGGGCGCCGGCTTCTTCCGGGCCACGACGTCGCCGGCGACGACGGCGTGAAGCGAGCGGCCTGCTCAGCCCCGACGGCATGCTCGAGCACGGCCGCACCGACGCCTCGGCTGAGGTCGATGCGACCGCCAGCGTCCAGCCCGCATCGAGCGCCTCCTCGGTGATCCGCGCGATGCCCGGGCGCGTCGGGCAGTTGCGCCCTCGGCGACGAGCGTGGTGTAGATCTCGGTCTTGCGCCGGTGCCATGCGGCGACAGGTCTGCCTGGGCCTCGGCGTCGGTCGGCAGGCCGGCCTCGCTGACGAACCCGTCGCGTGAGCAGGCTCGCCATCCGCTCCTTGCCGCCCGCCGATCTGCAGCTTCACGCCGTACTCCTCCTCGGACCATCGGACCGGCACGCCGAACTCCGCTGAACATCTGGTTGAAAGCCGGGAGGTGCCCGAACCGCTCGGTGTCGGCGAGCACACCGTCGCAGTCGAAGATGAGCGCCGTCACCAGGCTTTGCCCTCGCTGCCGAACCGCCGGATGTGGTCCGCGGCCATCTCGACCACGTCGGCGCGGACCGCGGAGAACAAGGACGGCGGGTCCCACTTGTCGCGCTTCGGCCTCGCGAAGGAACCGGAGGTTCGACTGCATGTAAGTTCCGTTTGAGCGCGGTCGAGATGTTGACCTTCGCGCAGCCGCGCGGATCAGGTCGGCGAACTGCGCCTCGGTCATGCCGCTGCCGCCGTGGAGCGCGATCGGCATCGGTTCAGCATCGACGATGTCGGTGATGCGCTGGGCGTCGAGCTCGGGTTCGCCGTGGTACATGCCGTGCGCGTTGCCGATCGCCGGCGCGAAGCAGTCGATCCCGGTGGCTCGGATGAACCCGACGCCACCTCGAGCGACTGTGGGTCGACCTCTTCGTCCGAGCCGATGCCGTCCTCGACGCCCCTGATCCCTTCGATCTCGCCCTCGACGTGGCCCCGACGCGGTGGGCCTCGGCCACGACCTCTTCGGTTTGCCGTTGGTTCTCCTCCACCGGCAAGGCAGAGGCGTCGAACAGCACCGAGTTCCAGCCTGCGTCGAGGCACGTCGTGATGACGTCACGTGTCGGGCAATGGTCGAGGTGGAGGGTGACCGGCACCTGATCGCCGGCGGTCATCGCCGCCACATCGCGTACAGGACGTCACGGCCGATCGATCGACGGTCTTGACCGACGTCTGCACGATGACGCGGCGCCCGGAGCTCGACGGCGGCCGCCAGCACCGCCTCCAGCGTCAGGTCGTTGACCATGTTGAACGCGGCGACCCCGTAGCGCTCTTCGAACGCACGGTCGAGGATGTCCTTGAGTGGGCACGACGGGCACGGGACCCTCCGCGGTTCGGGACGATGCCAGGCTAGTGAGAGGAGAGCGATCCCCGTATCGAGGGAATCCCCCATCTTCGGCATGGGGACTTCTCCTACCCGACGGCGTGAGTGCGGGCCGCTGCCCACCGCCTGGGTCCGGTTCTGGGCCCCGGGCTTGCGAGGATCGAACCGACGTGCTTCTCGACCGTCTTGACCGAGATCATCAGCGCCGCTGCGATCTCCCGTCCGTTGAGCCACCTTCCAGCAGGCCGAACACCTCGCGCTCGCGGTCCGTCAAAGAGGCCAGGTCTCCCCGGCCATTGAGGTGTGCATGGAGTCGCTCGGCCGCCGCCCGAGAGACCATCTCGCCGCGGGAGGCGGCGCGGATCGTCCTGGCGAACTCGTCAGGGGACGCTTCCTTGCCGAGGTAACCCGTCGCTCCCGCACGCAGAGCCCCTGCGACGGACCCTTCGTCTGCGAACGCGGTGACCGCGACGATGGCCGCGTCGGCGTCTTCCGCTCGGATCGTCGCGATCGCCTCGAGGCCACCCCCGTCGGGCATGTGGAGGTCCATGAGGACGACATCTGGGCGGAACGCGCGCCACCGCTCGACAGCCTCACGGCCCGACGCCGCCTCACCCACGCCGGATCCCCGGCTCTGCGTCGGCCACGAGTTGGACGATCCCGGCACGGGTGATGTCATGGTCGTCGGCCACCAGGACCCGCACGCGGGAGCCTCCTGCTCGAGGAACCCCATGTCATGGGGGGGCAGAGGGATCCGGGCTCGGATCCTGGTTCCCCAACCCGGGTCGAGTCCAGCTCGAACGTTCCGCCCAGCAGCCGTGCCCGCTCGGCCATCCCTTCCAGGCCCAGACCTTGCTCGTCTGGATGGGCGCTATCCGCTCGATCGAAGCCCGCGCCATCATCTTGGACCAGCAAGGTGACGCCGTCGTCGGCGTACACGAACCCGACCCGCACCGAGGTCGCTTCCGCGTGTCGGATGGCGTTCGTGAGGGCCTCTTGCGCGATCCGGAACAGCGTGTGCGCCACCTCCGGCCGGGTTCGAGATGGGCCCCCGCGGTGACCAATCGCGCGTCGATCATGCCGGTGCGGTTGGCCCACGCCGAGCTCCCTGCTCAGGGCCTCCTCCAGCGTTCGACCTTCCAACGGCGAGGGGCGAGCCCGAGCACGCTCCGCCGCGTCTCCTCCAAGCGCGACCTCGCCAGCCTCGCGTGCCTCGCGCGAGGGTCGCCGTCGCGGCATCGTCATGTCCCGCGTCGATGGCCGGCTCGCGGCACGGAGGTGGAGCAGCACCGAGACCAGGCCCTTTGCAACGGTATCGTGCACCTCGCGGGCCATCCGGTTGCGCTCCGCAGCCGCCGCCTCGGCCCGGGCGTTGGTCTCGGCGGCCTCATGGAGCCGAGCGTTCGTGATCGCGATCGCGGCGTGCTTCGCGAACAGCTCGAGGAGGTCTGCGTCCTCGGGCTGAAGATCCGGTGGGGTCACGGCTGAAGACGACGCATGAGCCGACGATCGCCCTCTCCACCAGATCGGGACCCCGATCACGCCCCGCAAGCGTCGCGGTCCTCGGGACTGACGTGACCGCCGGGAACATCTCGGCTAGTTCGCGAATATCACCGGTCCTCGACCCGCGACGATCGCCCCGGTGATTCCCTCGGTGAGCGGGAATACCTTGCCCGACTGGCACGCCATGCCGATGTCAGCCTCCTTGCGGTAGACCCCGGCGGCTTCGTCCACCAGGCAGATCGATCCGGCATCGCCCCCAGGAGTTCCGTCGATCGCTGAGGATCCGTTCGAGCAGCGGACGCAGGGAGAGTTCCCCCGCAAGATCCTGGACCACCGCCGTCAAGGCTGCGGTCTGCTCGGGCCCGAGGGGCCTCGGCGGGGTCGCGCGCGTCGCATCCTGGACAGGCATCCGACTGCTGACCATACCCCCAGGCCGCCTCGTCAGTCCTCCCGGAGATTCACCATGACGCTCGTCGCCTTCACGGTGGCGACCGCCTCCATGCCGGGTTCTAAGCCGAGTTGATCGGCCGCCTCCCTCGTGATGAATGCGAGGACACGATGGGGGCCGGCCTGGATCTCCACGGTGGCGGCCAGGCCATCGCGCTTAACCTCGGTGATGACGCCGGGGAACCGGTTGCGAGCGCTGGCCGCCACGATGGGTTCATCGTCGCGACGCTCGGCGAGGAGGCGGGCGACCTCTGCGGCGGGCACGGTCCGTTGCCCGCCCTCGGTCCGATCGACGTGGAGCTTGCCGTCGCGCTCCCAACGCCGAAGCGTCTCGACACGCACGCCGAGGGTCTTCGCCGCTTCACCGATCCGGTAGCTGTCTGTCATGGTCCCGGAGGTTACTCCTGCGCCGTCGGTCGGTGTTCGTCGAGCGTCATGAATGCGATGATCGCCACGAGCATCCAGGAGGCCAGCCACAGGAACGCGGCTTGCGGTGACACCGCCGTCCACAGCACCCCGGCGATCACGCTCGCGGCGAGGTTCCCGGCGCTCTGCAAGCCTGCCAGCAGGCCGAACGCCGATCCTCGGATCGCCTCGGGTGCCCGGGTCGCTACCGCTGCAGTCTCTCCGGTTTCGGCGAACCCGATCCCGATGCCCGCCAAGATGAACGAGACCAGCAAGACCGGCAGTTTCGCCCCCGTCGTCGCCAGCAGCACGTATGCGGCAAGGAACGCCGCGGCACCCCCGAGCAACGCAACCTTGGTGCCACGGCGATCACCCAGGTGGCCGGCGGGGATGCTCGAGAGCGTCGCCGCAACGTTGTAGGCGACGTACAGCAGCAAGCCCATCTGCGTGGCTGCGTGCTCGCCGCGCCCGGGCGTCAGAAGCTCGGTAGCGCGAAGGATGAGCAAGGTCGCCGCGCAGTTGCCGAACTCGAATGCACCCATGCCTATGAACAGCCGCCTCGTTCCCCCTCGCAAGACCGGTCGAACCTGCAATCTGATCGGTCGTCGTTCGCGTGTGCTGGCGACGCGTACATGGCGCGCCGCCGCGAACATCGCGAGTGCTGCGAGCAACCCGGGGATCACGGACATGAAGATCGCGGTTCGCACGCCGACGATCGAGACCAACGCGAGTGCGAGCAGGGGTCCGACGATCGCACCGAGGTTGTCGGCTGCTCGTTCGAAGCCGTAGGCGCGACCATACGCGGAGGGATGCACGGAGTCCGCCAGGATCGCGTTGCGGGAGGGACCTCTCAGCCCGCGTGCCGCCCAGGCGCCCGTTCGCAGTACACCGACCTGCCACGCGGCGGTTGCGAACCCCACCGAGCTCGACAGGATGGCGGTCGTTACGTATCCGCCGACCGCGACAGCTTTCCGCCGCTGAGGATCATCGGCGAGGGCGCCACCTGCCAGCTTCGCGAGACCAGCGGTACCGTCGGCGATCCCCTCGATGAGTCCGAGTGCCGAGGCGGGCGCGCCCAGCGTCGCTGTCAGGAAACTCGGCAGCAGCGAAGTGGGGATCTCATGTCCTGCGTCAGACAGGAAGCTCGCGAGTCCGATCGAACGGACGCCCGGCGTAAGCCAGGCCTCGGGTTGGGGGTGAGGGTCTTGGGCGTCCATCGCGACGGTTCTTGCCTAGACGTTGAAGCGGATGTTGAGGATGTCGCCCTCGGCGACCACGTAGTCCTTGCCCTCTTGGCGAACCGTGCCGGCAGCCTTCGCGGCCGCCATCGAACCGGCGGACACCAGGTCGTCGTAGGCGATCACCTCGGCTCGGATGAACCCGCGCTCCAGGTCGGTGTGGATCGCGCCGGCCGCCTCCGGTGCCTTCGCGCCCCGGCGAACCTCCCACGCGCGCGTCTCGTCCTCGCCGGTGGTGAGGAACGTGATCAGGTCCAACGCCCGGTAGCCCGCGGCGATCACCGTTTCCAATCCCGGTTCGCTGACGCCGAACTCTTCGAGCAGGGCGCGTGCTTCCTCGGGTTCCATCTCGGCCGTTTCAGCTTCGATCGAGGCGTACACGCCGACGGCGCCTACCGCAACGAGTTCGTCGGGCACCGAGAGTCCTTCCTCCAGGTTGGCGATGACCGCTTCCGGCTTCAGCGTCAGCGGCGAGATCCCTCGCAGGTGAGCCGCGTCCTCATCGGACACACCGGCGTCGCGCAGTGGCGTCGTGGCATCCAGCGCTTCCTTGGCATGGCGAAGCGCCTCCACCTCGGCGCCGGGCTTGCCGCGTGACTTCTTCTCGGCCTTCTCGAGCGCGTTCTCGATCACCCCGAGGTCGGCGAGCAACAGTTCCGCGCGGACCGACTCCAGTTCATCGGCCGGCGCTGCGTCGGCGCCGAAGCACCGCAGCACCACGGCGAGAGCGTCGACCTCCCGCAGCTTGGCCAACCCTTGGGCACTCGACACGCCGCCCGGCACGTCCACGAATCGGACCTGCGCGGCCACGGTCTTGACCGAGGATTCCAGATCGGTGAGGACCTGCAGTCGCGGATCGGAGACCTGCACGACGGCGATGTTGGCCTGTCCGCCGTGCGAACCGGCTCGGGTCATCGCCGTGAACAGCGTGGATTTCCCACTGAACGGCATGCCCACCAACCCGATGTCTCTCACGGTCGGCGAGCCTAGCAGGGGGTGCGGTGCCCACTCGGCGAACGACGTTCGACCGGGCCTTCATCCACCGTTCGGCCCACACATCGAGCCCTTCGGCGGGTGCGCCACCAGGCCTCGCGATGCCGATGTCGTCATCGAGACCGGGCGGGGTGGGGTGCCGCCAGACCCACCTCACTCCGCCGGGTCCGTTTCGCTGTCGACCGGTTCGAGCAGGTCTGGCGACGTACGTCCCGGTGGGTGGGGATCCGACGGCCCCGCCCACCGGGCCTTTCAGATCTACGACTTGGTTTCCCAGAAGATCTTCGCGAGCTCGTCGATCGCGTCGAGCAGCTGCTGGCCCTGCGCCGGGTCCACGGACTTCTTCGATTCGCCGGCGAGCTTGGTGGCCTTCCAGAACTTGTCGTGCAGGTCCGGGAACTTCTCCACGTGCTCGGGCTTGAAGTAGTCGGTCCACAGCACCCACAGGTGCTCCTTGACCAGGTCCGCGCGCTCTTCCTTGATGGACACGGCGCGGTCCTTGAAGATCGCGTCGTCGCTGCCCTGGTACTTCTCCTGGCACGCCTTCACCGATTCGGCTTCGATGCGCGCTTGCGCGGGGTCGTACACGCCGCACGGAAGGTCGCAGTGAGCGTGGACGGTACGTCGCGGCTTGAGGAATGCTTCCAACATGGAACCGCCTCCTTCGTCCGATGAGGGTCCGATCGACCCTGAACCCGAAACCTACCACCGTGGTCGGAAACCGTTGTCGGGCGCCGTCGCCGGCGTCGTGGTGGCCGCCGGCGTGGCGTGGGCGTGCCTGCGGTGGAAGCCGTCGCGGGTTGCGATCGAGGGCGGCTCGATGGCGCCGCTCCTGCGCTCCCGGGCGACTGGGCGCTCGTGATCGCGCCACCTCGGTTCGAGCGCGACGACGTCGTGGTGGTGGAGCACCCGGGCCGTCCCGGGCTACGAGATGGTGAAGCGCCTGGTCGGCGTCCCCGGCGATCGTGTCGCCGAGGAGTCGGGTCCTCGGCCCCGACGAGTACTGGGTCGAGGGCGACTTCGCGGCCGCCTCGACCGACAGCCGGCAGTTCGGCAGCGTGACGGGCGACGAACTGAAGGCGAAGGTGGTCCTGATCTACTGGCCCAAGGACCGCCGCCGCCGGATCCGTAGCTTCGGCAACCTGAGCCGATGCAGATCCGTCCTTGAGGACACGACGAGAGCATCGGTGCAGCCGCTTCCCCCACCGGTACCACCGAGGCCCGACCTAGGCGAGTGGTCACCGGCATGGTCGCCCACGACCCCAGAGCCGTCGCCACGTCGCCGGTTCCCGGTATGGGTCGTGGGGTCTGCAGTGCTCACGATCTTCTTCATGGCCGCCGCCGCCTGGTGTCGTTCTGACCCGCGATACGACCCCATCGAGCATGCCGACGAGTACATGTTCCTGGATACCGATCCAGTGGCGACCCGATCCGTTGGAACCCGTGCGAGCCCATCCACTACGTCGTGAACCTGGGCCTTGCGCCGGAGGGTTCGATGCAGGACGTCCAGGAGGCGGTCCGCCGTGTGTCGGCCGCGACCGGCATCGAGTTCCACTACGACGGGCCGAGCGACGAGATCCCTGACGCCGTAGGTTCGCCTACCAACCCGATCGGTACGGCGATCGATGGGCGCCGGTGTTGATCGCCTGGGTCGATCCCGACGACACGGATATCTCGTTCAGCGCGGAGGCCACACCGCGGCAGGTGTCGCGGCACCGATGATCCCTCCGGATGGCAGTGACATCCTGGTGAGCGGGTGGGTCGCGATCAACCTGCGCGACCCCAACCCGCCGGGCTTCGACTTCATCGGCGCGCAAGGCCCCGTCGTGCTGCACGAGCTCGGGCACGTGATGGGACTCGATCACGTGAAGAGCACCGGTGAACTGATGGAGCCCTCGGGCGGTGGGGTCACCGACTTCGGCGCCGGCGATCTCGAAGGGCTTGGAACGCCTGGGCCGTCAACAGGGTTGTTTGACCACGCCGCCGACCCCGGGCTAGTCCGAGCCGCCGGGACCGAACCCGATCGTGCGGGTGATGCCGATCGTCTCCAGCAGCCGACGGTCGTGGGTCGCGATGACGAACGTCCCGGGGTAGGTGCGAAGCGCCTCCTCCAGTTGCTCGATCGCCGCGAGGTCCAGGTGGTTCGTGGGTTCGTCCAGCAGGAGCAGGTTGGTGCGGCGTGCGGCGAGCATCGCGAGGGCGGCCCGGGTGCGTTCGCCGGGGGAGAGCTCGGTCGCGGGCCGCTGCACGTCGTCGGCGCCCAGCTCGAACTTGGCCAACAGGGATCTGGCGTCGGCGCCCTTCGCGCCCGTCGTCCGCGCGATCATCGCCAGCAGGTCCTCGCCCGGCATGAACGGGTCTCGGTCCTGATCGACGATGCCTGGCAACGACGCTTGGTCCCGAGCGTCCTGGCACCACTCGACAGCCGCGAGGTCGCCCGCGATGGCGTGCAGCAAGGTCGACTTCCCGCTGCCGTTGGGGCCGACGAGTGCGAGCCGGTCGCCTCGAGCGATATCCAGGTCGAGCGGGCCGAGCCGGAACGATCCTCGGTCCACGGTCATGTGACCAGGCGCGCGACCACGTCACTGCCTCGCGATGCCGGCGCCAGGTCCATCTTCAGCGTCCAGCGATCGCGAGGAGCATCAGGCACCTCGATGCGCTCGAGTCTTCCGTTCGAGCTTGGCGGCACCCGCCGCGTGGTTCTGTGCGCCGGAGGCTTTGGCGAACCGCACGTACTTGTCTGGTTCGTCCGAACGTTTGACGCGCCCGACCGCGGCCGTCGAGTCCTGGCGGATCTTCTGTGCGCTGCGTTGGAGCCGGGTTCGCTCGGCGACGCGCCGAATCGTGCGCCTCCTTGGCGTCTCACGTCGCCGCTCCCGCTCGGCGACGTACTCGGTCCACGACCCGACGAACTCCGTCGCTCGCCGCGTGAACGGGTCGAGTTCGAGCGAATCGGTTCACGCATGCGTCCAGGAACGCGCGATCGTGCGAGACCACCACGACGCCGCCGGCGAACCCGCTGCACCAGGCTTCGAGCCGCTCGAGGGCTTCGGCGTCGAGGTTGTTCGTGGGTTCGTCGAGCAGGAGGGTGTCGAACCGGGCGAGTTCGATCGCCGCGAGTGCGACCCGGGTGCGCTGGCCACCCGACAGCTCGTCGAGGCGGGCGTCGAGTGACGGGAACCCCAGCTCGGCGGCCGTCGGCCGCCGCGCGTGCCTCGAAGTCGTGCCCTCCGAGCCGTCGAACCGGTCGAGCGCATCGGTGTACCGCTGGATCGAGTCGAGGTCCTCGGCCATCGCTTCGGTCGCTCGGCGCAGCTCGTCGTCGGCATCACCCACCCCGGTCGCGCCCGCGAGGAACGACCGGATCGTCGTCCCCGGCCCACCTCCGGGCTCCTGATCGAGCAGGCCCACGGTCATCGAGGCAGGGCGAACGCTGCACGCTCCCCGCCGTCAGCGTGTTCGAGACCGGCCAGGATCCTCAACAGCGTCGACTTGCCGACACCGTTGGGTCCCAACAGTCCGATCCGCGAACCTGGTGCGACCACCATGCTCACGTCATCGAGCACGACGGCAGCCACCATGGGACTTCGACACGGAACGAGCGATCAGTTGGGAACGGGACGAGGCGAAGGCCATACGGCGACTCCGGAAAGGACGGGCGCGCAGCGGCGCGCGGGTTGGGTCCTGGGCGGGGTCAGCGCTTCGTCATCGTGCCGGGAAGTCTAGCGTGGGTTATGGTGTTGCACCTGCAAATGATCTGCACACGCGAAGCCGGCATCGTGGGGGCCATGATCCCCGATCGCATCTGCTGTTCCTGTTGACCAGGGGCGGCCAGCGCGCCGCGATCTCCTCGTTCCACCCGTCCCCCCCACCGCACCGGAGGTGCACCCGTGTCTACGTCTCCTTCCACCAGCGTTTCCACCACCGTCGACGCCCGAGGGCAGTCCTGCCCCGGTCCGCTCGTCTCGCTCGCGAAAGCGCTGAAGGACGCCGAGAGCGGTGACCTCTTCGAGCTGCTGGCGACCGACCCCGGTTCGCGCTCCGACGTGCCCAGTTGGGCCGAGATCAGCGGCAACGAACTGCTGGAGTCGTCCGAGTCCTCGAGGCGAGTTCCGCTACCTGGTCAGGAAGGCGTGACGACGATGGCTGCTGAGACCGTCGCCACCGAACCGAGCCCCCACCTACGCCGAGCTGCTCGCTCGCATCGAAGCGCTCGAAGCCGCGCAGCAGGGCTCGGTGAAGCAGAAGAACAAGATGACGATCATCGCGTGGGGCGGCGACCTCGATCGCATCTGGCCCACCACGATCCTGGCGACGACCGCCGCGGCGAGCGGCATGGAGTCCAGCGTGTTCTTCACGTTCTGGGGTCTGTTCGCGATCGTGAAGCCCGATGTGCGCATCACCGGCGACAACTGGATGCAGAAGATGATGAGCGCCATGAACCCCGGTTCGGCGCAGAAGGCGAAGCTGTCGCGCTACCACTTCGCGGGTGCGCGGCCCGACGATGTTCAAGAAGCTCGCCGACGATCACCAGGTCGACAAGCCCGAGACGTTGATCGCGACCGCGCAGGAACTCGGCGTTCGGTTGATCCCGTGCCAGATGACGATGGATCTGCTGGGTCTCAAGCACGACGACCTGCTCGACGGACTCGAAGAGCCGATCGGCGCGGCCACCGCGATCGCCGAGATGCGCGACGCCGCGGTCTCGCTGTTCATCTGAGACCCGGCGACCTAGACTCCGGTCGTGTCTGACGACGAGCGGCCGGTCCACGACGTTCCGTTCCGAGAGGCCGCCCGGTTCTGGGTGAAGCTGGGCTTCATCAACTTCGGCGGACCGGCGGGCCAGATCGCGTTGATGCACGACGAGATCGTCGAGAAGCGGCGCTGGGTCTCGAACGGTCGATTCCTCCACGCGCTGAACTACTGCATGGTGCTGCCCGGGCCCGAGGCGCAACAGCTGGCCATCTACCTGGGGTGGCTGCTGCACAAGGTGCGCGGCGGTCTGGTGGCCGGCGTGATGTTCGTGCTGCCCAGCTTCTTCGTGATGCTGGGGCTGTCGTGGCTGTACGTGGCACATGGTGACGTGACGTGGGTGCTCGGGCATGCTCGCGGGGCTCGCGCCCGCCGTGGTGGCGATCGTCCTGTCGGCGATGATCCGGCTCGGGAAGAAGTCCCTCGCCAACGGGCTGATGGTCGCGGTCGCCATCGTCGCGTTCCTCGCGATCTTCGTGGTGCACGTGCCGTTCCCCGTGATCGTGTTGAGTGCGGGGCTCATCGGGCTGGTCGGCGGCGCGCTTCGACCCGACCTGTTCGAGGTGGGTGTCGGTCGAGGAACTCGAACGCCAAGAACGCACCGCGATCGCCGATGACGGACCTCGCGCCGAGCACACGAAGCCGACGGTGCTCCGATCGGTGGTGACGTTGGTCGTGGGCCTGGCGTTGTGGCTCGTGCCGATCGCGCTGGTGGCGGCGTGGC
Source organism: uncultured Acidobacteriota bacterium (assembly GCA_963821585.1). Taxonomy (GTDB): domain Bacteria; phylum Acidobacteriota; class Thermoanaerobaculia; order Gp7-AA8; family Gp7-AA8; genus QHVT01. The sequence goes on along the minus strand of CAWGEI010000004.1, from coordinate 40,844 downwards.
GAGGTCCGGGCGACACGCTCACCGAGATGGGGTGGTTCTTCAGCAGGGCGTCGTTGGTGACGTTCGGCGGCGCGTACGCCGTGCTCGCGTACGTGAACGTGGCGGCGGTGTCGACGTACGGCTGGCTGCTGCCGGGGCAGATGGTCGTGGGGCTGGGGTTGGCCGAGACCACGCCGGGGCCGCTGATCATGGTGCTGCAGTTCGTCGGGTTCGTGGGGGCGTATCAGCACCCCGGCGATCTCTCGCCGTTGGTGGCCGGGGTGCTGGGCGCGATCGTGGTCGTGTGGGCGACGTTCGCGCCGTGCTTCCTGTGGATCTTCCTCGGTGCGCCGTACATCGAGAGCTTGCGGGGAACCGGCGGTTGGCGGCGGCGCTGGAGACGATCACCGCGGCGGTGGTCGGGGTGATCGGGAACCTCGCGCTGACGTTCTCGCTGTCGACGCTGTTCACCGAGGTGCGCGTCGAGCGGGTGCTCGGCAGGTTCGATGTGGTGTGGCCGGTGTGGGCGAGCGTCGATCTGTTCGCGGTGGTGGTCGCCGGCGTTGCGTTCGTCGGGTTGTGGAAGCTGCGCTGGAAGGTCGTGCCGGTGATCGCTGCCAGCGCCGTCGCCGGGCTGGTGGTGAAGGGGCTCCTGGGCTGGTGAGGCGCGGTATCGCGTATCCCGGTGTTCTCTCGCGCGGGTCGTTAGGGGGCTAACGACAAACACCTGCGATCGGATCGTGAGGGTCCTAACGAGTCCCTGCGCGAAGAAGCGACGGGAGGCGACCCGCCGCCTCCGTCAGCCCCGCGGGCCGGATGTTCAACCGCACGTAGTCGATCACCGGCCCCGGCATTCGGGCCGCCACCTGGCGCACGAACGCCCGCCGCGCCGCAGGATCCATCCCCGTGACGTGATCGCCGAGGCAGATCGTCTCCAGGTATGGCTCCAGGTCACCCGCCGGCAGCTCGGTCGGCTCATCGCTGAGCCAACACTCCACCTCGACGAACCCTGCGCGCACCAGCCGTCGCTGGTCGCCGAAGGCGTCGCGAAATGCTTCCGCCCTCGGAAGTCTTCACCCATCTCCGCCAGCGCCTCCTCGATCGAAGCGATGTTCCCGACTCCGCCGCATTGCGCCGCCAGTTGGCCCCCCGGGCGCATCACCGCCGCCAAGCCACGGAACAGTGCGTCGTGGTCCAAGATCCAATGGAACGTCGCCGTCGACAGCACCGCATCGACGACCGGCTCGATCGGTAGCGGCGACGGGGACGCCAGGTCGGCGACCACGTACTCCACCCGATCGTCGCCCAGCCGCTCACGGGCGCGTTCGATCATGGCTGCCGACCCGTCGAGCGCGATCACCCACCCGCGCGGTAACCGATCGCGCAACAGCGACGTGACCTGACCGGTGCCGCATCCGGCATCCAACACGCGCTCGTCACCCTGCAGCTCGAGCCACTCGAGGACGACCGCGCCCCACGCGGTCATGGGGATCGGGAGCCGGTCGTACGTGTCGGCGTCCCACTCGCGCGGGCCCTCGGTCGTCATGACCCGAGGCTATCGGCCCACGCGGAACTCGCTCCGATCAGGTCAGGGCAAGAACTGCTGCACGATCCGTGTGATCTGACCACCCTGGACCGTGATCCAGTAGGGGGCCGACGGGTCGTAGTCGGTCTGCGCGGTCTCGTTCACGGCGTCGGCCAGGGCCGGGAAGTTGCCGGGCTTCAGCGCGCAACACGCATCGGTGGGGATGTAGCGGACGGACACGACCTGGGCGACCCCCAGCGTCCGCAACTTGGGGTTGTCGTTCACGATGCAGTACCCGTTGGCGATGTCCGGACCACACGCGTCGATCGCGTCCTGGTCCGTGTAGAAGTACGCCAGGTCGAACGTCAGCGACCACGACCCTTCCGCGACCGCCTCCTTCATGTAGACGAAGTGCCGCCCGTCATCGAGCACGGGACTTCCGCTCGGCGACGCGCTCGCAGACGCGCTGGCGCTCGCGCTCGCCGAGGCACTCGGTGTCACCGTCGGTTCCTTCGTGGGCTTGGGCGAGCGCGAGACCGATGGGCTCGGCGATGCCGACGAGTCGCCACCGTTGCGTGCCAGCAGGTAGCCGCCCCCGAACGCCAGCACCCCCAGAACGATCGCGCCGACGATCAACGCGTTGCGTCGTCGAGCGGCGGCCCCGCTCGGCGCGTGTCGCCCGTTCCCGTTCCCCGTTCCGGTCGGCCATGGCTGCACGATACCGGCCACCCGTGGCGAACCCGTGCAGCCGCCGGGACGAACGGGTCGGTCCCGGCGTCGGGCACTACCATCGAAGGGTGACTTCCCGTGCCAGCGCCGCCCTCTCGCGGACCATCTCGTCGCTCCGTGAGTCGCGCAACTTCCGCCTGTATCTGACGGGCCAGACGATCTCGGCCATCGGCATGTGGATGAACTTCACCGCCTCGGCGTGGCTGGTGCTGGAGCTGACGGACAGCGGCACGGCGCTGGGCACCAACGTGGCGCTGTACTTCCTGCCCGTGCTGTTGCTCGGCGCGTACGGCGGCGTCTTGGCCGACCGGTTCGACAAGCGGCACATCCTGATGGCGACGCAGTGTCGCGTACGGGGTCGTCGCGGCGATCCTGTTCACGTTGGTCGCGACGCATTCGGAACAGCTGTGGATGGTCTACCTGCTGTCGGTGGCATCCGGCATCGTCACGGCGATCGACAACCCGTCGCGCCAGAGCTTCTACGTCGAGATGGTGGGCGAGGAGAACGTCCGCAACGCGGTCAGCCTCAACAGTGCCGCGTTCACCGGGTTCACGCATCGTCGGGCCGGCGGTCGCGGGGCTGCTGATCGCGACCGTGGGCATCGCGACGTGCTTCCTGATCGATGCCGTCAGCTACATCGCCGTGCTGATCGCGCTGCTGCTGATGCGCACCGGTGAACTCCACCCGCAGAAGAAGAGCACGCGCGATCGGGGTCACCTGGTCGCGGGGATCAAGTACGTGTGGCGCACCGACGATCTTCGCCGGCCGTTGATCGCGATGGCGGTGGTCTTCACGTTCGCGTTCAACTTCGCGGTCTTCGTGCCGCTCCTCGCGAAGGTCACCTTCGGCGGCGATGCCGGGACGTTCGGGGCGCTGTCGGCGTTGGCGGGCGTGGGGTCGTTCCTGGGTGCGATCACGATGGCGAGCCGGTCGGCCCATCCGAACCTCGGAGGCTTGGCATGGTGGGCGGTGGCCATGGGCGTCGCGCTGGTGTTGCCCGGCCTCTCACCCACGTTGGCGTTGGCGGCCGTCGCGATGATCCCTCTGGGCTACACGGTCATGGCCTTCATGATCACCGGCAACACGATGCTGCAGCTGACGTCGCGGCCCGAGGCGCGCGGCCGTGTCATGGCCCTGTACGGCATCGTGTTCCTGGGGTCGACGCCGATCGGCGCGCCCATCGCCGGCGTGATCGGCGAGCACCTCGGCGCGCGGGTGGGGTTCATCCTCAGCGGTCTCGTCGCGCTCGGCTTGGGGCTTGGCTCTCCTCGCGATCGGGCGCGTGCGATCCGACCGAGCGCAGGCCCTCGACGACGAAGGGCTCGAGACGACCGCACCGCCTGCCGTCGCCGCTCGATAGCGGCGACATCCGGACGCGAAAGAGGCCGGAGGTCGCGGGAGTCGGCGATGCCGCGTTCCCGGTCGCTCCGGCCTCCGTGAGCCCGCGAGGGGGATCCCGGGCTAACGTCGGTGAGGAACCGATGTTCGTTACGGAGTCACGACCGGCCGGCGAGGGCGGATGAGGCGGTCGAGGTTCCGCTCCTCGACGTGTGCGTTCGCTGTCATCTCGCCGACCCTTTCCGTCGTCGTACCGTGGGGCACATGGTGCCCGGGGTCGGCGCCCAGGTCGATACCCGAGCCGTGGGGAACCTGTCTACCGCGCAGGACGTAAGGAGAACTACGTACCGCGACGTACGTGGTTCTAGGGACCCGGCTCCGCCATCGCTCCCGGTCGATCCGCCACTGCCCGTTCGGGTTCGTCATGGCTCACGTCCAACTCGGTGCCGTCCTCGAGCGCCAGCGTGAATCCGGCTCGTGTCGTGGATCCCTCGGCACGCGTCCACCGGTCGAGCACCGAGACCGGCTCCTCGACGCCGCCCCAGATGACCGCGGTCGGCGGACCTCCCTCGGCCGCACCGGACGCGAACCGCAACCGGATCTCCGGCGCTCGCCGCAACCACCGCGGCAGCACCGGCACCCACAACAGGAACGCGATGCCGACCAGCGCCGCCGCTCCCCGTTCGCCGACCGTCGGGAGCAGGACGACGGCGAGCATCGCCGCGACGAGACGCGCCAGGTTGTAGACGACGTCGTAGACGGCGAACACGCGACCGCGCAGCCCGTCGGGGACGGCTTCCTGCACCATCGTGTCGATCGGCACCTTCTTCCAGGCGAACGTCAGCCCGACCATGAAGCTCGCGATCAACACGGTGTAGCGGTTCAGCACCAAGGCGACGAACAACACCGCGATCCCACCGAGGCCGAACGATGCCGCGACGATCCGTTCCCTGGGGAACCGGCGGTCCAGGGAGTTGACGGTCGCGAGCCCCAACATCACGCCCACGCCGCCGGCACCGATCAACCACGAGAACGAACCGACGCCTTGACTGAACCGATCTCGGAAGACCACGAGCGCGAGCACGAGCACGAGGCCCTGACCCAGTTGGTCGAGCGCGATCGAGGTGATCGGCGCGACGGCCCGGGGGGTCCGCGCGAGCGCGCGGATGCCGTCGGTGAACTCCACACCCACGCGCCGCAGCTGGTGACGGAGCAGCTCGGGCGCCTCGGGCAACAGGTGAGGCACCAGGTCGCTGCGGATCCTGGAGGCGACGAACGACGTCGCGACCCACATCACCGCCGCGGCGACCACGATCCAGGTGTTGCCGAACGCGTCGGAGATGAGGCCTCCGGCGAACACCCCGACGAGCAACGAGACCGTGCCGCCGACCGTCGCGACCCCGTTCGCGACCAACAGATCTTCGGTCGGCACCAATCGCGGCACCACCGCTTGGGCGGTCGCCAGGAAGAACCGGTTCACCGACGTCACGAACAGGGCTGCGGCGTAGAACCACACCGCGTGACGAGCCGGGGTCGGCGAGGATCAAGAACGCCGGCGCCGCCCTGATCAACGGCGCGATCACCATGATGCGGCGCCGCGACCATCGGTCGATGAAGACCCCGGCGAACGGACCGATCAGCGAGAACGGCACGATCACGATCGCCGACGCCAGCGCGAATCCCGCCGCGGTCGTCTGCTCGTCCGGGGAGAACACGATCGAGGCCACCAAGGCCGCCTGGATGAATCCGTCGGCGCTCTGGCTGATCAGGCGTATCGCCAGGAGCCGCCGGAAGTCATGGTGCCGCAAGGCATCTCGCACGCTGCCTTCGCGGGTTCCCGGCGCGCTCACCCCTGCAATCTACGGGGCCGGACTTCGGGAACGGCTGGCCACGGCCGATAGGAAGTGGTGCGACGCTTCCAGAGGGGGATCATCGCGAAGGTGCTCGTCGCGTCCGTCGTGGCCGCGGCGTCCTTCGCGGCGCCATCGGCGAACGCGACGCGGGTGCAGGCGCCGCTCGGCGGCGCCGCACGACAGGCGATCCACGTCGACGTGCTGGACTTCCGGTTCGACGACTCGCAGCTCTCGATCGGCCGCGGCGACACGGTGATCTTCGACTTCGTCGGTCCGTCCCATCACACCGCGACCGACGGCACCGGCATGGATCTGTTCGACTCGGGCTCGGTCGCCGCGGGAGGACCGAGCACGTCGTTCACGTTCGTCGCGGCCGGGTCCTACCGATTCGTGTGCACCCCGCACGTGTCCGAAGGGATGGTCGGACGGGTCGCCGTCCCGATGCGCGTCGCACCCTCACACGGGGGTGTCCATCGCACGTTCACGGCGACCTGGGCGAGCACCGCCGCTCCCTCCGGCTACGTCTACGACGTGCAGATCAAGCGACCGGGCAAAGCCTGGTCGTCGTGGCGCAAAGCCACCACGCAAGGCCAGGACGGCTTCACCCCGAACGCGGGCAAGGGCACGTATCGATTCCGAGCCCGGATGCGTGGCCTGGGCAGCGGCGAAGCCTCCTGGTCCGAGGTCTCGACGATCCACGTGGGATAGTTCCCGCGATGGCTCGATTCAAGGTCGGCGCGCAGTTCCATCCGCAGCACACATCGATGGACGTCCTGCGTCGCGGCTGGCGGGAGGCCGACGCGATGGGCGTGGACTCCGTGTGGACCTGGGACCACTTCTACCCGTTGTACGGCGAGGCTGACGGGGCGCACTTCGAAGGGTGGACGATGCTCGCGACGATGGCGTGCGACACCCAGCAGGCACGTTTCGGCATGCTGGTGACCTGCAACTCCTACCGCAACCCCGACCTGCTCGCCGACATCGCGCGCACGGTCGACCACGTCAGCGGCGGACGGCTGGTCCTGGGGATCGGCGCCGGGTGGTTCGAACGCGACTACGACTCGTACGGGTTCGAGTTCGGCACCGCGATCGGCCGCCTTCGCGCGTTGGAAGCGGCCCTGCCGCGCATCGAAGCCCGGTTGCAGGCTCTGAACCCGCCGCCGGTGCAGTCGCCGCTCCCGATCATGATCGGCGGCGGCGGCGAGAAGGTCACCCTGCGCATCGTCGCCGAGCACGCGAACCTGTGGAACAGTTTCGGTCCTCCGGAGAACTACGCGAAGAAGAACGCGATCCTCACCGAGTGGTGCGAGAAGATCGGCCGCGACCCCGCGGAGATCGAGCGCACCGTGCTGATCTCAGGTGTCGAGGACGTCGAGAAGGTCGACGCCTACCTCGACGCCGGCGCGCAGCACCTCATCGTGGGCCTCGGCACGACCGGCGATACCCCGTTCGACCTCGCGCCCGTCCAGCGCCTCCTCGATCCAGCGGCTAGGCCGCCATTACGCGGTCTGGTTGTCGAAGAAGGCGGTCCAGTCGGCGCTGGATGCTTCGCCGGTGCCGACGATGAACTCCTCGACCATGTCGTGCGCACCCTCGTCGCTGAACTGCACGGGCGGGGACTTCATGAAGTAGGCGCTGGGCCCGATCAACGGTCCACCGACACCACGGTCCTTCGCGAGCTTCACGCACCGCACGGCGTCGATCACGATGCCCGCGGAGTTGGGGGAGTCCCAGACCTCGAGCTTCATCTCGATGTTGAGCGGGACGCCACCGAAGGACTCACCCTCGAGCCGGATCATGGCCCACTTGCGATCCTCGAGCCACGGCACGTGGTCCGACGGCCCGATGTGGATCTGCTGCTTGTCGAGCGGCTTCTCCAACTGTGACTGCACGGACTGCGTCTTGGAGATCTTCTTGGACGTCAGGCGCTCGCGTTCGAGCATGTTCATGAAGTCCATGTTGCCGCCGAAGTTGAGCTGATAGGTGCGGTTGAGCTTGACGCCGCGGTCCTCGAACAGCTTCGTCAGCACCCGGTGGGTGATCGTCGCGCCCACCTGCGACTTGATGTCGTCCCCGATCATCGGCACGCCCGCGTCGGCGAACTTCTTCGCCCACTCGGGGGTCGAAGAGATGAAGACCGGCAGGCAGTTCACGAAGCCGACGCCCGCATCGATCGCGCACTGCGCGTAGTACTTCGCGGCTTGCTCCGATCCGACCGGCAGGTAGCACACGAGCACGTCGGCTCGGGTGTCCTTCAGCACCTGCACCACGTTGGCTTCGGGCACGTCGGACTCGGTGATGACGTCGCGGTAGTAGGTGCCGAGACCGTCGAGCGTGCGCCCACGATCGACCGTGACGCCGGTCGCCGACACGTCGGCGAACCTGATCGTGTTGTTGGGCTCGGAGAAGATCGCCTCGGCGACGTCGGTACCGACCTTCTTGGCGTCGACGTCGAACGCGGCAACGACCTTCACGTCGCGGACGTGATAGCCGCCCAGGTCGACGTGCATCAACCCGGGAACCCTGTCCTCGGGGTTGGCGTCCTTGTAGTACTCCAAGCCTTGGACGAGCGACGACGCGCAGTTGCCGACGCCGACGATCGCGATCCGAACCTCGTTCATGATGTGCGCTCCTTCCTTCGAAGCGTCGAGGTGCGACGCTCCTTCCCCTCCCGGCCAGAAGACTGGCGGAGATCGCCGTTGGCCGACTTCGTCTGCTCCGCCAGGATCAGGGCGTCGAGCCATTCGATGTCGGATCGGGTGGCGCTTCGACCGTGTTCGATCAGCGCCTTCGTGTAGTCATCATCTCGCGGCCGCGTGGTCCGTTGCGAATCCGCGATCGTGTTGAGTCGTTCCTGCAGCGCCGCACGGCGGCGTTCGAGCAACCGGATGCGGGTCTCGGGCGGCAGGTACCGGAAGAACGCCAAGCGAACCCGGAACCGCGTGTCCTCGGAATTGGTGTCCCCGGGCGCTTCCTGCAGCAGTTCCAGGAAGGCGGTCTCACCCTTCTCGGTGATCCGGTATACGTGCTTGCGACGGCCGGAACCGGCGCTCTCATCGGGCACCGTTTCGACCTCACCCTGGCGCTCGAGGCGCCGCAAGGTGGGGTAGAGCGAGCCGTACGAGACGCGCCACAGGCCGCCCAGCGCTTCGCCCATCTCCCGAGAGAGTTGGTAGCCGTGCATGGGACGTTCCTTCAGCGATCCCAGGATCGCGAGCTCCAACATGTCGTAGGTATCCTTCCGGAGTCGTATCGACTCGATATATCGACTCGATATATCTACCCGACATGTCACCGCGTGCGTCAACCCTGACGCGGCGGGCGGATGGGGGTCGACCGCGCGACCACATCGGCCCTACCATGGTCGGTGGAGGTACCCCCCATCCCGAAACTGACGATCCGTATCCCCCGCGAGGTCGGCAACGTCCTCGAGACCCTCACGCGAGTGAGCGGTGAGCCATCGGACGTGCACGTCCAACGGGCGTTGCTCCAGTACATGGACGGGGCCGGTCATCGGGCGCTCGTCGACGGACTCACCAGCCGGGCGCGGGAGCGATTGCGCGCACCCCTGGACGAATTGGGGGACCTGTAGCCGCGCTCACCGTCCTCACCGCCGACGATGTCCTCGCGATCGGCGACGCCGAACTCGGCCCCGACGTCGATGTCGACATCGACCGATTGAAAGCCGCGGTCGAAGAGCCGCTGCGCACCGACGACAACCGCGACGTCTACCCGGGCCTGCACCTGAAGGCGGCCGCGCTGCTGCTCGCGATCATGCGCGAGGGTCCGTTCCATCGGGGGAACGGGCGCATGGCGCTGCTCGCCACCGCCGTCTTCTTGAACCTCAACGGCGAAGAACTGAACGCCGAAGAAGGCGACCTGGTCGCGTTGGTCGCCCTGGGGTCCGACGGCGATCTCACGATCTTGCAGGTCGCCGCCATGCTGGAACGGCTCGGCGAGCCCATCGCACCGGAGGAACCGGTTGAACTCGCCCTCGCCGACGATCCGACCCCAGGTCCGACCCAGGAACCGACCTCAGCACCCGACAAGAAACATTCCAAGAAGAAGTCGGGCAAGAAGTCTCGAGACTGACCCGTCGCGAGGGGCGAATTCAGTCCTCGCCGGGTCGTCGATAGTCGGTGAGGTAGGTGGGCGTCGGCACGCCCGGCTTGTTGAGCGGGTCGGCGATCGGTTCACCCGGCACCGTGCGCAGCGGCAGGATGCCCGCCCACACGTCCAACTCGTAGTCGGCCTCGGGGTCTTCCGCCTGGCCGGTGCTGACCTTCGCCGACGCTTCGTCGAGCGGGATCTTCAGGAACAGGGTCTGACGCAGTTCGTCGTCGTTCGGCATGCGGGCATCGTCGCCGCGCCCCTGCGCAACGTGATCGGTGATCGTGCGGAACACCTCGCGCAATTCGTCGGTGTCGGTGACCTCGGTGGCTTCCCCGTACACCACGACCGAGCGGTAGTTCATGGAGTGCTCGAACATCGAGCGCGCGAACCGGATGCCGTCGATGATCGTCGCCGCCACCGCGACGTGCGCGCCGTCACGCAACGCGCGAAGCGTCTGTGACGCCCGGGACCCGTGCAGGTACAGCGTGTCGCCGATCCGTGCGTGGATCGTCGGGATCACGCGCGGATCGCCGTCCTCGCCCGTGTAGGCGATGTGGCAGATGAGCGCCTCATCCAGGATCGCGTGGACCTGCTCGCGTTCGTATACACCCAGCTCAGGGATCCTGCGGACACGGGTTCTGGGGGTGGGGGCCTCGGTCGACATCGTCGGATGCTACCCGGACCGTGACGCGTCGCGGCTCTCCAGGCGGACCTCGACGTCAGTGTTCGTCCCAATGGTCGTGGTGGAACCAGTGGCGGTGGCCGTCGTGCACGTAGTCGACGTGGTCGTCGTGCGGCGACGGCTTCGTGGCCGCAGCCCTCACCGTGTTCGTGGTCCGAGTGATCCTCGTGCGCTTCGTGTTCTTCGACCTCTCGGATCTCTTCCGGCTCGAAGGCCTTGGGATCTTCGAAGAACGAGGGAGGGAACCCTGCCATCGGAACGCTCCTTCCGGGTGGGTGGTCGTGCGGTGACGCCTATCGGCCGTTGTATCACGGACCCACGTCGAGGCGCATGCGTCGTGCTGCGCGGTCGAGCGCACCCAGCAACGGACGGCCCAGCACCAGCACCAGCACGGCGTTACCGACGGCGCGGAACGTGTCCCACGCGAACGACGTCGCGGCGTAGAACGTCGCGTAGTGGCGCAGGTTGGTCGCCGCACCCGCGTCGGCATCCCAGCTGATCGCCGTGCCTGCCGTGAGGAACGGCCACGACCACAGGTTCATGATCGCGCCGAACAGGTAGCCGCTGACCACTCCGTACGCCGCGAGCGACCCGATCCGCACCCGCCAGGTGGTCTTCGGCAGCAGGCCGGCACCCATGCCGACCCAGCCCACCGCCACCATCTGGAACGGGAGCCACGGCCCCAGCCCGCCCAGGAACAGCCCGCTCGCGAACGTGCCCACCATGCCCAGCAGGAACCCGAACCCCGGCCCGAACGAGTTGCCCGCCACCAACACCACGATGAACATCGCGCTGAACCCCGCGACGAACCCGGGGAGCCGCAGCGCGACCATGGCGGCGCCGAGCACGCCGAGGAGCGCGATCGTCTTCGGTCCGAGTCCGCCTCGTCCGAGCTCGACGAACAGCACCGAGCCGAGGCAGAGCAGCAGGACGACCAGGATCAGCGGACCGTCGGCGTGGTGGTTCTCGTTGACGCCCGGCGCCAGCGGCAGCACGAACGGCCACAGGAACGCGAGCAGCCCCAGCACGTTGACGCCGATCAGCACCGCCATGCGGATCCGGGTGCGTTCGCGGTAGGCGCCGCGGTGCTCGGCGGGTTCGATCGGCGCCGGTGCGTGTCGTTCGACGGTCGGCGGTGCGGATCATGCGAGCGCCTCCGCGACCTGTTCGGGCGTGAGCCACCCGGCGCCGAACGCGCGCGTCATCTGCGGTGCGAACACGGTCGAGTCGCCCAGCACCACGCCGGGTGCGCCATCGGCGACGACGTCACCGCCCGCGAGCATCACCACGCGGGTCGCGACCGCGGCGGCGAGTTCCACGTCGTGGGTGGCGACGATCGCGACCCCACCGTCGGCCGCGACACCACGCAGGAACCGGATCAGCCGTTCCTTCGCGTCGGGGTCGAGGCCTCGGGTGGGTTCGTCCAGCGCGATCACCGGCGCCATGGCGGCTGCGACCGCGGCGGTGGCGACCAGCAGGCGTTGGCCAGCACTCAGGTCTCGCGGATGCCGATCGATGAGCTCGGCGATGCCGAGCGCGTCCAGCACCGGTTCGGGGCCTTGGCCGAGTCCCCGAGCCTTCAGGGTGGCGCGCACCTCGTCGCCCACGGTCTCGGCGAACAGGATCGTCTCGGGGTCCTGAGGGCACAGCCCCACGTCGATGCCGGGTTCGGGCGCGTGGCCGTCCGCTGCGGATCGAACCCTTCTCGGGTTCATGCACGCCGGCGATCGCGCGGAGCAGTGTGGTCTTGCCCGCGCCGTTGCGACCCATGACCGCGACGATCTCGCCGGGCGCGATCGCGAGGTCGATGCCGCGGAGCGCGACCTGTCGGCCGTGTCGCGCCTCCACGCCGCGCACCTCGACCAGTGCGGCGGTGTCCTCGCGCGAGCTAGTCTGCAGCAGACTAGTCGCGGGCGGCGGCATCGTGCCGCCCATGCGCCGGGCGTCGCGAACGGTGAGGGGCACGGGGTCCCAGCCGGCGAGCCGTCCCAACCGCGCGACCGGCGGCCCCAATGCGAGTCGTCGGATCACCTCCGCGGGCTCGCCGTCGAAGACGCGACCTGCGTCGAACCCCAACGCGCGATCGACGAATCCCGCGACGCGTTCCAGGCGGTGTTCGGCGAGGAGCACGGTGACGCCCTGGTCGTGCACGAGGCGTTGGAGCGCGGCCACCACGTGTTCGGCCGCTTGGGGATCGAGCTGGGAGGTGGGTTCGTCGAGCACCAGGATCTGAGGGCCCGCCGCCAGCGCCGCGGCGATCGCGACGCGTTGGCGTTCGCCGCCGCTCAGCGTGCGGACGCTGCGTGCGCGGAGCGGTTCGATGTCGAGCAGGTCGAGCATCTCCTCTACGCGTCGCCGCATGTGCGCGGGGTCGATGCCGAGGTTCTCCATGCCGTAGGCGAGTTCGTCTTCCACGCGGTCGAGCACGAACGACGCGCCCGGGGTCCTGGGGGACGAACGCCACGACGTCGGCGAGCTTGCGCGGCGGGAAGTCCAGCGTGTCACGCGTGCCCACCGTGACGTGCCCCCGGAACGTGCCGCCCGTGAAGTGCGGCACCAGGCCGTTCACGGCGCGCAGGAACGTCGACTTGCCGGCACCGGTCGGCCCGACCGCCAGGGCGAACGTTCCCTCCTCGATCGACACGGTGACGTCGTCGAGCGCTGCCTTCGCGGTGTCGGGGTAGCGGAACGACACGCCCTCGAAGTGCACGGCCTCGTTCATCGCGGATCCTCGGTCGGCGGACGCTGATGCGGCAGGAAACCCGGCACCGCGAGCAGGCCGATCGTGAGCAACAGCACCGGGTCGGCCTCGGGCCAGGAGAGCGGGAACGTCGAGGGATGCAGTCCACCCTGCTCGGTGAACGCCGCCACCAGGAACACGCCTGCCGCCAGCAACGCGCAGACCGTCATGGCGACGGCGCCGGCCGTCCACCGTGCCGGCCGGTAGCGGGAGCGTCGCCCGCGACCATGGCCGCGCGAGTCCATGGACTCGGCGAGCGTGACCGCCTCCTCCATGCCGGTCTCGAGGACGGGCAGCGCCAGCGTGGGGAGCGTTCGCCAGCGCGAGGTCTGCAGTCCGCGGAGGCGCTGCGCTTCGCGCACCCGGCCGACCATGGACACCGTGCGGGGTGCGATCGACAGCGCGAGCGCCGCGGCGAGCGCAGGCTCGTGGAACCGCCGGGGTGCGAGGCGCACGACGCCGAACGGGTCGGTCACCGCGTTGAACGTGCCGAACACGACGAGCAAGGTCGCGAGCCGGGCGCCCTCCAGCGCTGCGAACGCCACGCTGGACGCATCGACCGTTCCGAAGAACACCAACGTCGTGCGCACCACCATCGTGAGCAGCCCCGCGATCGCGAACACCCGGAACGACCGCGACGTTTCACCTGGGATGCGCTGGGCCGCGTAGACGAACCACGACACGGCGACGACCAACGCCAGGTAGAACGGGATCCGTGGTGGTGAACGTGACCAGGCCTGCACAGGTCGCCCACACGAGCCAGGCGGCCGGGTGCACGGCTCAGTCGCCCCCGGTGCCCAGTTGACGCCGACGCAGGAACCAGCCACCGGCGCCCAGCGCGGCGACCCCGACCACGGCGAGGAGCGCACCCAGCGGTGGCCCACCGCCATCGTTCGGGATCGTCGGTGAGCCCTGCGGCGAGCGCGGTCACCGGCGTCGCGGAGGTGCCCGTCGTGGGCTCATCCGCGACGCTGGTGAGGTACTCCGATCGTCTCGGTTCCCTCCGTCGCCGCCGTTGAGACCACCCTCGTTCGATGAACCGGTCGTTCCTTCATCAGCGCCGTTGGTCTCTCCCGGGTTCGGGTCGCCGCCCCCGCCGGTGCCGCCTCCGTCCCCTCCTCCGGCTCACCGTCACCATCGCCGCCTCCGCCGGAGGTGGCGGCTGCGGTCGGTGTCGGCGATGGCTCGATGTCCTCGCACACGTCGTCGAAGGCGAGCGCCGGTGGGGCGGCGTGGGTGGTGCCGGAATCACCCGAGCCCCACGTCCAGCCCTCCATGTCGCCGTCGCTGATCGAGGCCGACCCGGCGCCGGAACCCGCCCAGCTCCACCCGCCTCGGCCATCGCCATGCCAGTAGCCCCAGAAGTCCGGGTAGTCGCCGAAGCAGTCGCTTCCGCTCGGGCCGACGCCCGCGAGTTGGCACACGGCCTGGCCGCCGAACCCCAATCGGTACTGCAGCCCGAACTGACTCCCCGCGAGCTGGATCAGGTGGATCCCGCTCACGCTCGAGGCGTCGAGCGCGACGCAGTACGTCGTGGTGCCGCCGCCGGTCCCCACCACCAGCGCGGCGTGGGGTGCACCCGAAGCCTCAGCTGCGCACGCCGGCGCCGACCCTGCCGCGGCCGGTGCGAACACGGCCGCGGACAGAGCGAGCGCCAGTGAGAAGCGCAGGAGCTTCCTCACGTGGTTCAGCAGGCAGGCGTCTTGGGTGTGGCTGCCGGCGTGATCGGGTCGTCGAGCGGGATCGGCAGCGGTGTCAGTCGCACACCGGGGATCGCACCGATCGTCGCGCCGGGGTCGGGATCGCCCCTGCCGTCATCCGTCCACGTGAACGCCCACGCACCGCACTTCGGGTACTGGAGCTTCCTCGAGCGCGTTGCGAGAACCTGCCGGGAGCGCCTGCTCGTCGGCGGCGTAGGCCTGCAAGACCAGCGCCGTGGAGTTCGTATCGGTGCCGAAGCCACCCGTGTAGCCCCACCCACCGCGATCGGGGTCGCGGACGTCGGTGAAGTAGGTGAAGGGATCGACCGCGTAGTCGTCACGGTTGCTGTACTCCAGAGGCCTGGATCACGTAGGCGGTCGTGTTGGTGTCGGACGTGAAGAAGTCCGTGACCGTCCCGTCGAAACAGTGCGTCGTCATCGGTGGCCTCGTTGTAGGGGGCGTCGTAGGCCCATCCGCCATCGGGGCATTGGGCGTCCAAGAGCCAGGTGGTCGTCGAGACACGGGGGAGCGCCCACCGTTTCGAGGGCCAAGCACGGCGAGCGCTTGGTCGAAGACGGCGGTATCACCGATGTGCCCGTCATCGCCGATCGCGGCTCTGATGGGGTTGATCAGGTTCTTCCCGCCGAAGTCTCGCGGATCGATCCCGGCGGCTGAGGCGGCGAGCGCCACCTTCGCCTGCAGGCCGATCGTGTCGACGTTGCCGGCTTCGACCTGCGCCGTCAGGAACCGGATCGCCTTGGTCTGCACGCCCTTGCCCGCTGCCGGCGGCGTACACGGCGAGCACGGCGTCGGCGGTGGATCCGATCGGCGAGAACGCGGGGATGGAACCGTCCGGCAGTTGAACCGTGCGCAGGTAGCCGATGCCGGCAGCGGCGCGTTCCTGGTCGGTGACGGCTGATGCAGCTGAAGCGGAGAGCGGGAGTACGACGGCGATGCAGAGGAGCGAGGCGGCAAGGCGCCTGGTGATCCGGCCCACGATGGGCTCCCTTCCGGGCGTCCGCGCGCCCAACGAGAACGACCGACCGGAAGAGGAGGTGTGTCGTCGGGCCGGGGCCGCCGACGGCCGGATTCCCTTTCCGCGAGGGTCGTTCAGCCATGCGTCGCAGCAGGGCGGCCTGGCTCGCCGACGGACCGAAGTGCTCGGTCGACGGCCTACAGTTGCGGGACAGCGCCGGAATCTGACCGGCTTCGCCTGTTCGACGCGTTGCGTTCCGCACGCTAGCAGACGAGCGCTGAGTCTGCGTTCCGTCGATGTGACCCGCGGAGCCGGAGGTGTCGGCAACGAACAATCGACTTTCGGCCTAGGCGGTGGGGTATCCAGGTCCCCGGCCGAAGGTATACCTTCCTTTGACACGAAACCGACGACATCGCTCAGCCCCGAAGGAGTTCCCCCGATGACCCGATACCTCTGCGCCGACCCGAGCCACGGGCTCGGCGCCGACCCCGCTTCGATCGACGTGACCGCCCAGGTGCGACTGGAACGCGAGTTCTTGCCGCGCGAATCCGCCTACCTCGCCGAGACCGGCGACGTCCTGCGACGCGTACGCGAACTTCCCGATGACGACCCTGACCTCCGTGCCGCCGACGTCCGCCGCATCCTGACCGGCACCACGGCGCCGCTCGACGTGCCGGTGATCCTGGTCGCGGGCGATCGCGTGCCCAGGGCACCCGGTCTGTACGAGATGGATGAACTGCGTCGATCAGAGCGGTCGATCGCGATGTTGCTGGATCGCTACGCCCAGCCCGGCCTCTCCCGCGAAGGGTCCGAGGACGTCGTCGTGTTGCGCGAAGAGATCGGCACGATCCGCCCCGACGGCACCCTGATCCAACCGGGGTGTCCTCCGACGCCTCACGGTGGAGCAGTCCCAGCGGGTCGAGACCGCCACCGTGCTTGCCCCAGGGCGTGTTCCCCGTGCTCGAACTCGCCTCGCGGCTGGCCGCGGCCGGTCGGGATGAAGCCGCGATCGTCGAGGCGGTCCACGACACGCCGAGCGCAGGTTCGGCACCGCAGCACGCCACCCAGCCCCTGGCGAGTGATGGTGGAGTGTCCCGTCCCCACGGGCGAACCGCCCACGCCGACACTCGCGTGGTGTTCTCGGGCGACGGTTCCGTGGAGCCGGTGGAGGTGCTGGGCACCCCCGCGGCCGGGCTCGGAAACCGGCCCTGAACAGCGCCGCGCAGCGTGACGCCGTCCTGCCGTTCCCTGCGCGGCGCGCTGAGCGCCGGCTGGGGATCGCCATCGTCGGCGCCCTCGCGATCGGTGCGCTGCTGTTGGTGTTGACCTGGATCTCGGGCGCGCTGGCGTTCGCCGCGCGTGAGACCCCGATGTGGCTGGGCCTGTCCATCACCCTCGGCCGTCGCCGCGATCGCGATCGGCCTCGTCGCGATGGCGTCCAGGTCCCAGACGCTCCGGCAACGGCAACGACACCCTCGCGCTGCGTCGCCACTACGACAGCCGCATCGACATGCTCTGGTACGCCACCGTCGCGATGGGCGTGGTGTTCGCGGTGGCGCTGGCGGTCGGCATCGTGCCGCCGATCCTGTCCTCGGAGACCCCGGTGCCCGCCGCCGCGATCACGTTCAATGCGAGCGAGCGCATCGTGACGGCGACCGTCGACGTGCAGACCCAGGGCGTGCCGACCGACCAACCGGTGTCGATCCAGATCCGTCAGTACCCCAGCGAGACGAGCGAGGGCGTACTGATCGGCCTCATCACCACGACCGGTGACCCATCGGGAGGATCCGCCGATCAGCGAGACCGTGTCCTTGGATCGGGGCGCTCGTTACATGAGCGTCGTGATCACCGTCGGGGACGCAACACCCGCCGTGTGCACGCCGACGGTCGCGAGCGGCGCCGGTTGCACCGTCGTCTCGGTGCCGCCGTTGGGCGCAGGCGTGGTCCGGCTGGTGCCGACCACCTCGGTGATCGACGTGGTCGAGCGACACGACCGTCGCACCCACCGTGGCACCGTCGGTGGCGCCGTCCGTGGTGCCAGCCCCGACCGTGGCACCCAGCCTGTCGCCGACCGCGGTCACCTCGCCTTCCCCGACGATCTAGGTCCGGACCGGCTCTAGCCGAGGCGCGGCGGTTCGTCCCCGCCGGCTTCGCCTTGCAGGAAACGCTCGATCTCGGAGGCGAGTTCGTCGCCGCTGGGGATGCTGCCGTCGTCCCCGCCCATGGACTCCAGGCGCTCGAGGTACTGCCGCGCGTCGTCGTCGGCACCCACCGCCGTGTCCAACCGGGTGCGTTGCGCGAGGGCTTCGTCGGCCAATCCACCCAACGGCAGGTCCACCGAGAGGTGGCGCCCCAGTTGGTCCAGCAGCGCGATCGCGGCCGGCGCGAACGGCCCACCCACGTAGTGCGGCACCTGACCGTAGAACCCGACCGTGGGGATGCCTGCGCCAGCCATCGCCATCTCGATCACCGACAAGCGCTGCCGCCGGCACGCGGAGCAGTCCCGGCAGGGCCCTTCTCCATGTCGTCCGCGAGCAGTCCGTCGGCCGAGGCCGTCCCGAACACCGGCACCGGGCGCGTGTGGGGCACCGCGGCGGGGATCGCACCCAGGCTCACCCATTGCAGCACGCCCAGTCGGACCGCCACCTCGGCTGCTTCGTCCCCCAGTTCCTGCCAGCGGAAGTCGGGCTCCGGCCCGTGGAGCACCAGCACGTCTCGTTCCTCGAGGGCGAGGTGCGACGACGACGAGCTCGGGCCAATCCAGGTGTTGCAAGGTGCCGTCCACGACGTCGAGCACCGGTCGCCGGGAGCGGTAGTCGAACAACGCGTCGGGTCGACGGTCGCGATCGTGGTGGCGCCCTCGGCGAATTGTTCGGCGGCGGTCGATGCGGCCCCTCCCGCATCGATCCATCCGTCGAACGCACCCACCAAGATGGGCGCGCGCAGCGTGGGCACGTCGTCGAGGAGCCGGAACAAGGTCACCGCCCCAGCTTAGCCGCGCCTTCCCGATAGGACGGCGCCTGGTCTAGGGTCTGGCCCGTGGGGAGCCAACCGTTCGACCGAGGGTTCGACGCGTTCGTATCAGGGCGTGCCGCCCTGGGACATCGGACGAGCTCAGCGCGAGGTCCTCACGCTCATGGAGGCAGGCGCGTTCGTCGGTGACGTGATCGACGTCGGGAGCGGCACCGGCGAGAACGCTCTGGCCTTGGCGACCGCAGGAGCGCACGGGTCCTGGGCATCGACGCCTCCCCTCGCGCGGTCGGCAAGGCGATCGGCAAGGCTCGCGACCGTTGGCTCAGCGCGTCGGCCGAGTTCCTGGTGGCGGACGTGTTCGCGTTGGAGGGCCTGGGGCGCACGTTCGACGTGGCGTTGGACTGCGGGCTGTTCCATGTGTTCGACGACCACGAGCGGCCGGTCTACGCCGCCAGCGTGGCGGGAGTGGTGCGGCCCGGCGGGTCCCTGCACATGCTGTGTTTCAGCGAACGCCAGCCTCCAGGCCCTGGTCCGCGCCGCGTGAGTGAGCCAGGAGATCCGAGACGACGTTCACGGATGGGTGGCAGGTTCGCGAGATCGTGCCCGTCGATCTTCGAAACCAACTTCGAGGAGCCGGACGTGCAGGCGTGGCGGGCCACGATCGATCGCATCGGGCTGGCTGTGGACCACACTGGCCCTGCCTCAAGCGCTCTCGGCTAGGCGTCGATGGTGAGCCATGTCCCGGGTGCACCGCCTCTTCGATGCTGCGTTCTCAACGTGGAAGCTCGACGATGGAACTCACCTTGATCCTGGCGCTGGCCGTCGCGATGGTCGGTGGCGTCGTGCTGTTCTTCCTCCAGGCCTCGCGTCAGACGCAGGACTCCCGCAACCGATGCCCTCGTGACCGACCGCGCAGACTCGGCACCGATCACGTCGGCCCAGCAGCAGGTGACGTGCACCGAGGACGGCGCCACCGTGGGCGCCTCGTCGGTGGATGCCGGGGACGCAGGTGTGTCCACCACGGTGACCGGGCACCGCGGTGAGACCGTCGTGTTCACCTCGGCCGACGGCGCGGCTACCGCTTCGTGCTGGCGCGCGGCACCACCGAGGCCCCGTTGCCGCTGCACCCGAGCGAACTGGGATGTCGCATGCTCGATCAACCCGGGGTTCGCCCCGACGTTCGGGTCCGGCGCGGCCTTCACGGTGCTCGACCCGGATGGTGTCTACGTGCCCACGAACCCCGAGGCGGGATCGTCCCCGGGTGCTCATGGCGTGGGGTCTTGAAGCCTGCGTACGAGCACGCGCCCGAGCGGGCGATCCGAGCAGGGCTCGTCGATGACGGGCTCGTCCGAAGCGACCGCGTCGAACGTGCCGGGTACCCCGAGTCGGGGTTCCGGTCCTACCCGCCTGCGAGCGATGTGTATCGCGTGCTGCGAGAGGACGCAGATCCTGGCGCGGATCGACGTGGTGCGGGCCGAGGGTCAGTGGCGATACTCGGTGCTGGGCTGCGTCGACTGACGCCAGCCGGTAAGGTCCGTGGACCATGCCGGATACCTTCGTCCCAGCCGACTTCGAGCCACCTCAGCAACTGCGGACGGCCGACTTCGTCCTGGAACCGCTCGGACCCGAGCACAACGAACCCGATCACGCCGCGTGGTCCTCCAGCATGGAGCACATCCATGCGACTCCCGGATTCGACGAGCCGGTCGATCCCGAGGACACCGAGCCGTGGCCACGGGAGATGACGTCGGCCCAGAACATGCAGCGACCTGGAGATGCACGCGCGGCACTTCCGCGACCATGAGGGGTTCACCTACACGGTGCTCGACCCCTCGGACGGCGACGTGATCGGTTGCGTGTACATCTACCCGGTCGCGCGATCCGCAGTACGATGTGCAGGTGCAGTCATGGGTTCGGGTCTCCCACGCTCGAGCTGGACGTGGCGTTGTGGACGGCCGTGAGCGAGTGGCTCGCGAGCGACGCGTGGCCGTTCGAACGGATTCGGTACGCACCCAGGTCCGTCGCGAGCGACGCGGCCGGCTAGCCCCAATACATCCGGGCGGGGTCGGCCGGCTCGCACCGCACGAACACGTTGCCCTCCTGCAGCCCGAACGCGCGGACCACCGCGTCGGCCACGACCTCGAGCAGCGGCTGGATCTGATCGGGCTCCCGGTTGGCGAACACGCGAACGATCGCGGGGTGGGTGCCGTCCGGCTGCACGTCCGGCGCGTCGTCCCCTTCGGCGAAATGTCCAGGTGCCACCGGGTGGAAGATCGCCCAGGTCCCCCGAGGCTCCTCGCCCAGGAACGCCGCGACGGTCGTGGTGATGTCGGTCAGCGCGGCCCGCAGGTCGAACGGTTCGGCCGGTCGGAATGCGTCGATCTCGATGATGGGCATCGCGGGCCAGAGCCT
Source organism: uncultured Acidobacteriota bacterium (assembly GCA_963821585.1). Taxonomy (GTDB): domain Bacteria; phylum Acidobacteriota; class Thermoanaerobaculia; order Gp7-AA8; family Gp7-AA8; genus QHVT01. The sequence goes on along the minus strand of CAWGEI010000004.1, from coordinate 19,822 downwards.
AGTCGCCAGCTGCCACACCAGGCGACGGATCGGGTGGCATGACGGCCTCACCGACACGCCCGACCTCGCGGAAGCCCGACGCGCGCGTACACCCTGGAGATCTCGTCGTCACCGGCGGACAGACACACGCGTCTCGACGCCTTCCGCGAGTGCATCGGCGACCAGCGCCGAGGTCACCGCGGCGCCCAGTCCGCGTCGCCGGAACGTGGGCAAGCACGCGACGCCGGTCACCTCGGTAACGCCACCGGTGGGTTGATGGCTGCCGCTGGCGACCGGGATCCCATCGACGGACGCGACAGCGAGGGCGGTGGTTCCCGCCGCCATGCGTGTCCGTGCGAACTCGATGGTGCGCGCGTCGATCGCGGCCGCAACCGCTGGAAGGCGGTCGACGCCTGTCTTCGCCGTCCCGGTCCCCGCGTTCGCCGAACCCGATCATCGCCACCGCGGTGGCGGTCGCGATGTCGTCATCCGGAGCCAGATCCTGATCTCGGCTCCGGCCGGCGTGGGCGGGGCTCGAAGTCCCGCGCCGGCATCGCCATCAACGGTCGGTCCTCCATCTCGAGCCCTGCCTCGGCGGCTGCAGCGCCAACGCCCGGGGCGATATCGATGACCCATTCGAATTGCCGAGGTTGCTCGAGTTCTCGCTGGCGGGCTCGAGGACCATGCGCACGTCATCGCCCGCGAACGACGTCTCGCCGGGTCGCGGGCGAGCGTAGTAGCGCCACCCGTCGCCCTGGTTGATGAACAGCGTGAACGGGCCGATCTCTTCGGTCCGCGTCACGCTTCGTGGGCACGGCGTCGAAGTACCGATCGAGTCGTGTGAGCAGTTCGCTGGGCGTCGGTCCATGGGTTTCAGGCTACGCGCTCGCGAGGGCCAGGTCGGCTACGATCGACATTCCATGCCGGTTCCTGCCCGTCTCAGCATCGTCACCCTGGGGGTCGACGACGTCGCTCGCGCGGTGGCGTTCTACGGTGCGCTCGGGTGGCCCCGATGCGACTCGTCGAACGACGACATCGCGTGGTTCCGCGTGTCGGGTTCCTACCTGGGGGTGTTCGGGCGTGTGCCGCTCGCCCGCGACGCGCACCTGCCGGTCGAACCGCAAGCGCCGTTCGGCGGCATCACGATGGCGATCAACGTCGAGACCGAACAGGGCGTGCTGGACGGGTTGGACGCGGCCGTCGCCGCCGGCGGCACGCTGTTGAAGGCGGCCGAGCGCGCGGAGTGGGGAGGGTTCTCGGGCTACTTCGCCGATCCCGACGGGCACCCGTGGGAGATCGCGTGGAACCCGTTCTTCCCGATCGACGACCAGGGACGCATCGAGATCCCCTGACCGCCGGTCCGAGCTGTTCCCAGCCCATCCCCAGGAACCGTCCGTAGTCTCCAACGATGAGCCGAACGAAGAAGATCGTGATCGGGGCTCGTCGTCGCCGTCCTGGTGGTGGGCATCGGGGGGTACGCGATCTTCGCGCTGACGCACGAACGACGCCCCGCGCGGCGGCCGCGCTTCCCTCGGATGGAGAGGCCTCCGCCCTGCCCGATGCGGGGCTCACCGCCGACACGTTGGAGGGGACTACACCCTGGACGCCGTCGCGATCGTTCGTGGGATATCGCGTACGGGAGAAGCTGGCGTCGTTGCCGGCGCCCAACGAAGCGGTCGGGCGCACGTCGGATGTCACCGGGTCGCTCACGGTGACGGGGCTGGATGTGAACCCGGTGGAGGTCACCGCCGACCTCACCACGCTCGACGAGCGATGAAGACTTCCGCGACGAGCGCATCCACACGATCGGACTGGAATCCGATTCGTTCCCGGAGGCGACCTTCACGTTGACCTCGCCGATCTCGTTCGCCGAGCAGCCGGGCGAAGGGGAGAAGGTGGACAGCGACGCCACCGGCACGTTGACGCTGCACGGGGTCACGAACGACGTGACCGTGCCCGTCACCGCGCGCTGGACCTCCGGAGGCATCGAGGTGGCCGGCAGCCTGGACATCGTGTTCGCCGACTACGGGATCGACGCCACCACGGTTCGGGCCGGTCAACGTCGGTGACGACGGCACGATCGAGTTCGAGTTGGCGTTCGTCCCGTCGGCCTGACCCGCCGAGGTCAGTACCGCGCGCCCGAAGGCTCGGGCAGAGCGTCCAGCGTCGCCAGGTCGTCGGCGCGCAGCGTGAGTGCTGCCGCAGCAGCGTTCTCCTCGAGGTAGCGCAGCCGCTTCGTCCCGGGGATCGGGATCACGTGATCTCCCTGCGCGAGCGTCCACGCGATCGCCACTTGCGCAGGCGTCGCGCCGAGTCCTTCGGCCACCGTCCGCACGGTCGACACGATCGCTTGGTTGGCTGTCGACGGCCTCGGCCGTGAACCGGGGGTTGCGAGATCGGAAGTCGGCGGCATCGAACGTCGACATCGGTGATCGTGCCCGTCAGGAACCCTCGCCCCAGCGGTGAGAACGGGACGAACGCCGCACCGTTGGCAACGCACCACGGCACGACCTCGGCGAGTGCATCGCGCGTCCACAACGAGAGTTCGGACTGCACCGCGGCGACGGGATGGATCGCCTGCACCCGATCGAGCTGGTCGACGCCCACCTCGCACAGGCCGATGGCGCCGACCTTGCCCGAGCGCACCAGCGCGGCGAGTGCGCCCCAGGAGTCTTCCAACGGCACATTCGGGTCGACGCGATGCAGGTAGTACAGGTCGATGTGGTCGGTGCCCAGGCGTCGGAGCGACTCGTCGATCTCGACGGCGATGCGCTCAGGGCGCGCGTCGCTCGTGAGTGGGTAGCCCCCGTTGGGACCCACGAGCAACCCCACCTTGGTCGCGAGCGTCACCTCATCCCGGCGACCCCGCAGCGCCGACCCGACGGCTTCCTCATTCGTGAACGGTCCGTACACGTCGGCGGTATCGAAGAACGTTGACCCCCAGGTCGATCGCACGGTGGACGAGCGCCACGGGGTCATCCTCGGACGGGGCGTCGACGTAGCCGAAGCTCAGCGGCATGCACCCGAGCCCGATCGCTCCCACCAGGGGACCGTCGGACCCGACCGTCGTGTGTCGAGCGCCGGGGTCGGTCCATGACTCCACCCTACGGCGCAGACCGCGTCGGGATGGAATAGCCTCACGGCACCGAGGTGTTCCTGGTCGCAAGACCGATACGAGCGACCAGGACGACCACGAGGAGCGACGCGACCATGGCGATCAAGCGGATGAACCACGCGGTGCTGTACGTGCGCGACGCCGAGCGCACCTACGAGTTCTACCGGGACGTGTTGGGGTTCCGCGTGGTGGGCGAGATGCCCGGCGCGAAGTTCCTGCAGGCGCCCGATTCCACGAACGACCACGACCTGGCGCTGTTCTCGATCGGCGCGGAGGCGGGCGACTCCACGGCGGGACGCAGCACGGTGGGGCTCTACCACATCGCCTGGGAGGTCCAGACGCTGGGCGATCTGCAGGAGATCTCGCTGCGCTCGCGAACGCCGGCGCGCTGGTGGGTGCCACCGACCACAGCACCACGAAGGCGCTGTACGCGAAGGACCCCGACGGGCTCGAGTTCGAGGTGTGTTGGCTGGTGCCCGAACGTTTCCTGGACGAGGAGACGCGTCGAGGCCAAGACGAAGCTCCGCCCGCTGAACCTGGACGCCGACATCGAGCGCTACGGGCTGGAAACCGTCGGCGGCGTCTGTCAACCACTCTCCCGGAACGCCGAGCGCGTTCACAGGTAGGTCACAGGTTCGGGTGTTCCACTGGTCGAACGCGCCGCTCAGAGGGGGCGGCGCAACGACCGGAGGTGATCAGCATGCCGTTCCATCCCGATGGTCCATCGTTCGGCGACCACTCGTGGTGGGCGAGCGGTGGCTGGCACGTCGTTCCGCTCATCCTGTTCGCGATCCTGATCGGCGTCATCGTCTGGGCCGTTCTCCGGCTCACACGTCCACGTCGATCAGGGTCCGCCTTCGGCCTGCCGTCGCGAGCGGTGACCGACACGATGGCGCATCGAGGAGGTTCGGGTCCGCTACGCTCGCGGCGAGATGAGCCGGGAAGAGTTCACGCAGCGCTTCCGAGATCTCGGAGGCACGGGCATCGACGCCCTGCCGCCGACCGAACCCACGCCGCCCACCGCCTGACCCCATGAACCAGCGAGACATGGCCGACACGCCGGGGTCCCCGTCCTCATCCGACGGGGACCCCGTTCGCGTGCTGGTGGTCGACGACGAATCCAACATCACCGACCTGGTCGCGACCGCGCTGCGCTACGAGGGGTTCGAGGTCGCCGATGCCGCAGACGGGCAGCGCGGCCCTGGCTCTGGTGGACACCTTCCGCCCGGACCTGATCGTGCTGGACGTGATGCTGCCCGACCTCGACGGGTTCGAGGTGCAGCGCCGACTGATCGACGACGGTCGTCGAACGCCCGTGGTGTTCCTGACGGCGCGGGACGCGACCGAAGACAAGGTGAAGGGCCTCACGATCGGTGGGGATGACTACGTCACGAAGCCCTTCAGCCTGGAGGAACTCATCGCGCGGATCCGGACGGTGCTGCGGCGGGCCCAGGGCGCGACGCCGGCCTCCGACCGGTTGCGGTTCCACGACCTGGAGATGGACGAGGACGCGCACGAGGTCTGCCGCGACGGCCGGGCGATCGACCTCACCGCCACCGAGTTCAGCCTGCTGCGCTTCCTGCTGATGAACCCTCGCCGGGTGTTGTCGAAGTCCCAGATCCTGGACCACGTGTGGCAGTACGACTTCGGCGGCGATCCATCGATCGTCGAGACCTACATCAGCTACCTCCGCAAGAAGGTGGACACCCAGGAGCCGCACCTGATCCAGACCGTGCGCGGCGTCGGCTACGTGCTGCGCCTGCCGCCGGAGTAGCCATGTCGCTGCGCGCACGACTGCTGATCGTCACCGTCGCGCTGGTGGCGGTCGGTCTGCTCGCGGCGAGCGTCGCGACGTTCCACTTCACGCGGTCGTTCCTGCTGGATCAGGTCGACGAACAGTTCGCCGCCTCTCGACCGTTCGCTGCCAGCAGCTGTCGCGAGCGCGTCGGACTCGGTCCTCCCGACAGCACGGTGTCGCTCCCGCCGGGGATCTACCCGGAGTACCGAGGCCCCGACGGCACCGTGGTCCGAGGAGAGCCGTGGGGCTGTCTCCGGCGGCGAGCTGCCCGAACTCCCGAACCCGATCCCCGGCCTCGAGCAGCGATGCAACGGCTCCCGTCACCTTCACGACGTCGGGTCGGTGGCGACGCTCCCGCTCTACCGGGTCATGGCGACGCCCCTGTCCGACGGCGGCACCCTCTTGGTCGCCATCCCACTCGACGGATGTGCACGCCACGTTGCGGCGGCTGCTCCGCATCGAAGTCGCGGTGGGTATCGCCGTCCTCGCCACCACCGCCGCCCTCGCGCTGTGGTTGGTTCGGCTGGGACTGAAGCCGCTCAGAGGCATCGGCGACACGGCTGGATCGATCGCGGCGGGAGACCTCAGCCAGCGGGTCTCTCCCGCCGACGAGCGCACCGAGGTGGGTCGCCTGGGGCTCGCGCTCAACGCGATGCTCACCCACATCGAGGCGGCGTTCGACGAACGGCGCGCGTCCGAAGAGCGCCTCCGCCGGTTCGTCGCCGACGCGTCGCACGAGTTGCGGACACCCTTGACGTCGATCAGGGGGTACGCCGAGCTGTTCCGCCGTGGCGCGGGCACCCGGCCGGAGGATCTGGAGAAGTCGATGGCGCGGATCGAGGCGGAAGCGTCGCGCATGGGAGTGCTGGTCGACGATCTCCTGTTGTTGGCTCGACTGGACCAAGGCCGACCGCTCGAGCGCGACCCGGTGGACCTCGGGGCGATCGCCGGCGAAGCGGCCGACGCCGCACGCGCGGTCGATCCGGACCGCGCCGATCGACGTCGACGGTGGATGGCCAGGTCGACCTGGTCGGCGACGGCGGCCGTCTGCGACAGGTGGTGGACAACCTCCTCGACAACGCTCGGGTCCATACGCCCGACAGGGACGCCCATCCACGTTCGGGTGCAGGGCGAGGATCGACGGCGGTCGTGCTCACCGTCGCGGACGAAGGTCCGGGTCTGTCGCCCGAGGCGTCGGCGAGGGTGTTCGAGCGGTTCTACCGGGGCGACCCCGCGCGATCACGTCAGACCGGTGGCGCGGGCCTGGGGCTGTCGATCGTCGCCGCGATCGTCGATGCGCACGGCGGCAGCGTGGCCGTCCTCGAGACCGACCCCGAGGAGACGGCGCGGGGGTGACGTTCCAGGTCCGACTCCCGCTCGCGCCTCCGCCCGAACCTTCGTTGGGCTAGGTTGAGGCTCCACCGGGGACTGGAGGTCCACGATGGCGGGAACGATCAAGGGGACAGGGACACCCGACGATCCGTGGGTGTTGACCACACCTCCCGGGCAGTCGGAGTTCACGGTCTATCGCGATGAGGCTGCCGATCCGCCGGCGCTGATGTGCGTGGTGGGCACGACGAAGCTGAGCTATCAGCTCCGCTGCCTCGAGGATCTGCACGCGATGCTCACCGAACACGGCGACTGGATGCCGCTCGGCAACGCCGATGAGCAGAAGCCGGCGAAGGAAGGCACCGTCGAAGCGTGGGCGAGGTCGACCGACAACCCCGTCGGTGGCTGGTACGGGCTCCGGAAGGGCTATCGAGGTCGGTTCGGCAACTACATGCCGCCCGTGATGGAGGTCCTCGGCCTCGCCGAGGTCGAGCACAACCCTCGCAACAACCGCATGCGCGCCATCTGATCCTCCGCCGATTCGCTGGCCGATCGACTCGGCCGAATCCTCCCCCAGGATGACGTCACGGCACCCGCCGGACGTCTACCGTCGTCCCATGGCTTCCCCTTGGGAGCGGCTCCGCCGCGTCGACCCCCGGATCTGGGACACGCTGCTGGCGCTCGCGATCTTGGCGTTCTCGATCGCCGTGCTCGTGGTGGACCCTCCCCGGGAAGGGGGAGGACCGGTCCGCGACGCGGATGTGTTCGCGTTCGCTCTGGCCTGTTCGGCGTGCCTGCCCCTCATCGTGCGCCGCCGGCATGCGCTGGCGGTGGCGGTGGTCGTGTCCATCGCCTGCGCCGCCTACGCGGCGCTGGACTACTCGGGCGATCTCATCCTCGCGTTGATCCTCGCGTCGTACTCAGCGGCCGCACACGCCGAACGCGATCGAGTGGTGGCGATCGCGCTGCCCGCGACGGTGGCGGCCGCCGTGGTGATCGCCGTCCACGACGGGGGAGCGAACTGGACCGAAGGTCTCGTCCAGGTCACGTTCGGCGTCGGGATCCCGATGATGTTCGGCCGGATCGGGTTCAACCGGCGCCGCCGGATCGCACGGGAGCAGGAGCGGGCGGCTCACGATGCCGTGATCGCGGAGCGAGCGCGGATCGCCCGTGAGTTGCACGATGTGGTGGCGCACGCGATGAGCGTCATGGTGGTGCAGGCCGGTGCCGCCCGAACCGTGGTGCATCGGGACCCTGCGCGGGCCGCCGAGTCGCTGCGACGGATCGAAGAGACCGGGCGGACCGGGCTGGAGGAGATGCGCCGTCTGATCGGCGTGTTGAAGGACGAGTCGGAAGGGCTCTCCTTGGCCCCGCAGCCCGGCCTGCGTGACCTCGAAACCCTCTTGACCACGGTTCGCGACGCCGGGCTTGCCGGTCGAGGCGTTGGTCGAAGGCACGCCGCGGGAACTCTCGCCAGGTGTCGACCTCACGGCCTACCGCTTGATCCAGGAAGCGCTCACCAACGCGATCAAGCACGCCGGCGAGGGCGCGCATGCTCGCGTGATGACGCGCTACCTGCCCGAGGCGCTCGACCTGGAGATCGCCGACGACGGACACGGACCGATGCCCGACACGGTCGCAGACCGGCGGCAACGGACTGATCGGCATGCGAGAACGCCTCGCGATGTTCGATGGCTCGCTCGAGGCATCGGCTCGACCGGGCGGCGGGTTCCTGGTCCGGGCGCACATCCCGTTGGCGCCGGTGGAGGCTCGATGACGATCTCCGTCCTGATCGCGGACGACCAGGCCCTGATGCGAGGGGGCTTCCGCATGATCGTCGACGCCGAGGACGACCTGGTCGTGGTGGGCGAGGCGATCGATGGCGCCGACGCGGTGCGGGGGTTCGAACGGCTGCGCCCCGATGTGGTGGTGATGGACGTGCGCATGCCCACGATGGACGGCATCGAAGCGACCCGCCGCATCACCCAGATCCGACCCGGCGGCCAAGATCTTGATCCTGACCACGTTCGATCTGGACGGCTACGTCTTCCAGGCGCTGCGCGCCGGCGCCAGCGGGTTCCTGTTGAAGGATCGTCCTCCCGAGGAGCTGGTGGCGGCGATCCGCGTCGTGGCCTCGGGCGATGCGTTGCTCGCGCCCTCGATCACGCGACGGCTGATCGAGGAGTTCTCGAACCGGCCGGAAGCGCCGTCTCCTCCCGCCGAACTCGCCGAACTCACCGAGCGCGAGCGCGAGGTCCTCGTCCTGATGGCGCGCGGTCGTTCGAACGCGGAGATCGCGAAGGAGCTCTTCGTCGCCGAGACCACGGTGAAGACGCACGTCGGGCATGTGCTCGCCAAGCTCCGCCTCCGCGACCGTGCGCAAGCCGTGGTGTTGGCCTACGAGTCGGGGCTGGTGCAGCCGGGCTCGTAGCACGCCCGCACGGGTGGTCCGCTCGTGGCCTCCTCCTGCAGGATGAGACGGGAACGGTCCCCGCGGATGACGCCGAACCCGGTCCCGCCTCCTAGCGTGTTCGTCGATGGATGACGACCGCTCGAAGGAGGCAACCACCATGACGAACACGACGACGCTCGATGAGGTTCGGGTGCCCGATGCCGTGGGTTCCCCGGCGATCGTCGCGAGGAACCTGACGAAGCGGTTCGGTTCGCTCACCGCGGTCGACGACCTGAGCTTCCAGGTGCGGCCGGGGCACGTGACCGGCTTCCTCGGGCCCGAACGGTGCTGGCAAGAGCACGACGTTGCGGATGGTGCTGGGGCTGGTGACGCCCACCTCGGGCTCGGCCACGGTGCTGGGCATGCCGTTCGCGAGTCTGGATACCCCGATGCAGACCGTCGGCGCGGTCCTGGAGGTGCAGAGCTTCCACCCGCTGCGGTCGGGTCGGAACCACCTCCGCGTCTTGGCGGCGGCGGCGGGGATCCCCGAAGGCCGAGTCGATGAAGTCCTGTCGCAGGTGGGTCTCGCCGACGCGGCCGATCGCAAGGCCGGGAAGTACTCCCTCGGCATGCGTCAGCGACTCGGGTTGGCGGGGGCCCTATTGGGCGAACCGGGCATCCTGATCCTGGACGAACCCGCCAACGGCCTCGATCCCCAAGGGATCCGGTGGCTGCGAGAGCTGCTCCAGTGGTTCGCGGGCCAGGGCAACGCCGTCCTGGTGTCGAGCCACCTGCTGTCGGAGATGGCGCAGATGGCGGACGACATCATCGTCGTCAACCACGGGAAGCTGATCCGTCAGGGGACCGTGGCCGAGCTCACCGGCGCCGGTTCCTTGGTGATCGCCTCGCCAGAGATGGAGCGACTCACGCGAGGCGCTCTCGGCTCGCCGGTGTCGAGGCGCATGACCGGCTCAGAGGGTTGATCGTCGTCGGAGCAGGACGCCGAGCGGATCGGCCGCATCGCGCTGGCGGCGCAGGTCCCCCTGTCTCGCCTGCAGCACGAAGACATCAGTCTCGAGGACGCGTTCCTCGAACTCACCGAGGAGGTCGCACGATGAAGGGTACGTTGGCAGATCAGATCAGATCGGAGTTCCGGAAGGTTCGAACGACCCGGACCGCGGGCGGACTGCTCGCCGGCGCGGTCGCCCTGACGCTGCTCGCGAGTTGGGGTGCGATGGCGGAGTCCGAGCGCCGCGGCCTCGAGCGCGGGACTGGTCGCGGCGATGCCCGCGATCGGCATCCTCTACATCGTCACGGCGTTCGTCCTCGTGCTTGGGATCCGTTCCTACACCGACGAGCATCGACACGGGTCGATCGTGCCGACGTTGCTCGCCGACCCGCATCGCCGCCGGGTCGTGGCGGCCAAGGTGATCGTCACGGCGGCGTGCTCGATCGTCTTCACGCTGGTCGCGCTCGCCGTCGGCGCAGGGTTCACCGCTGTGTGGATCCTCGCGAAGGGCGCCACGTTGACGGTGGCGTGGGGTTCGCTGCTCGCGATCGGCGGCAAGGGGATGCTCGTAGGCATCGCTGTGGGCCGTGCTCGGCGTGGGTATCGGTGTCGCGGTCCAACACCAGGTCGCCGCGATCGTAGGTTCGCTCATGTGGCTCCTGGTCGCCGAAGGGCTCATCGGTGGCTTGGCCTCGGACGTCGCGAAGTACCTGCCCGGGCACACCGCCGACGCCGTGCTGGGACTGATCGACGATCACCCCTGTGGTCGGTGGGCTGCTGCTCGCCGGCTGGGCCGCGCTCGTCTGTGGGTATCGGCACCGCGATGGTCGACCGTCGCGACATCGCCTAGTCGGTCCCTGCTCGTCGAAAGTCCTGGCCATCGTGGTCCCATCGGGCCACACGCCGATGTACCGCGCCGTCTACGTTGTGGGCAGGAGGTGCGTTGACATGACGACACTCGTTGCGTATGCAAGCAAACACGGCGCTACCGAAGGGATCGCACGTGCGATCACCGATCGATTGTGTGAACGAGGTATCGACGCCGAAGCTCGGCCCGTCCACGATGTGCACGGTCTCGATGGCGTCGACGGAGTGGTGCTCGGCAGCGCCGTCTACGCCGGGTCGTGGATGAAGGACGCGATGTCCTTCGTCCACGCGTTCGCGACCACGATGCAGCCGTCGCCCGTCTGGTTGTTCAGCAGCGGGCCGCTCGGCACCGAGGTGAAGGACGACGAAGAACAACCGAAGCAACTCGACGAGTTGCGGGAGCTCTTGGAACCTGAAGACCATGTCGTCTTCTTCGGGGCGCTCGACCCCGAGTCGCTCAGCTTCGGTGAGCGGATGATCATGAAAGCCGTGCACGCACCGAGCGGTGACTTCCGGGATTGGGAGGCGATCCGGGGCTGGGCCGACGGGCATCGCGCGAGACGCTCAACGCCGCCTGAACCGACGCTAGGCTGGTGAGGTGCCCCGCGCCGCGTCACCGGAGCCCGTCGCCCACCTCACGTGGGACCAGGTGCTGGCCTTCCGCATGCAGCGCCAGTTCCTCGAGCCGCGCACCTCGAAGAGGTGCGGTCGAGGTGGCGCGCCGACTCTGCGGTGTGCAGGCCCAGGTCGCCTCGGCAGCGGCGTTCGCGGTCGCCGCTCGCCAGCGCTCGCCCAAGCGGGGACAGGTCGAACGCGCGATCCGCGCTCGGTCATTGGTCAAGACCTGGGGGGTGCGCGGGCACGCTGCACCTGATGGCCGCGGACCAGGCGCCCACCGTCCTGTCGTCCCTGTCTCGCCTGGAACTCTGGCGAGCGAAGGCGTGGGAGCGCTACCACGGCGTCGAGTGCCACCGACGTCGAGCGTGTGATCGATCTGCTCGGGGAGATCCTGGACGCCGAGCCCATCGGCCGCGACGAGTTGAAGGCGGCCCTTGCCTCCCGGATCCGTTCGAAGGCCGTCCGCGAGAAGATCGGCTCGGGGTGGGGGGAGTTGCTCAAGCCGGCCGCTTGGGCAGGAGTCCTGCTGCAGGGTCCACCCAGACCCGGCGGCGCCGTGACCTTCGTCCGCGCCGACGCGTGGGTCGACGGCTGGACCTGGCCGGAACCCGAGGAGGCCGGGCCCCAGGTCGTTCGCTGGTACCTGGGCGCCTTCGGTCCGGCGGAACCCGCGCAGTTCGGCGGCTGGTGGGCTCGCCAGCAGCCGGGCAAGGTCCGCCCATGGTTCGAGGCGCTGGGTGATGCGATCGTGCCGGTCGACGTCGATGGTCAGGTGCTGTGGGCGCTGCGCGGCGATGTCGCAGCCATCACGAAGGCGAGTCCATCCGACGAGGTTCGCCTCCTCGGCAACTTCGACCAGTACGTGCTGGGCCCGGCGAGTGGCTCGGCGGCGTTCATCCCCGCCGAGCACAAGGCCGACGTCTCGCGAGCGGCGGGTTGGATCAGCCGCGTGGTGCTCTTCCGCGGTCGCGTCGTGGGGGTCTGGGAACCCGAGCGACGACGGGGCGACCGGTCCTGAACCTGTGGGGTCGGGTGCCCACGCGCGCGCTCGATGCCGAGGTGGCTCGGGTCACCGCATCCTCGCGTGATCGAACGAGTCACGCCGTGTTGTTCCCTCGCACGTAAGACGAGACAGTGCCTCGAGACCAGCTGGCGAAGGAGAGCGGTCTGTTGAATCGTCGTCGTGCCGTGATCGTGGCGGGTGCCGTCCCTGGCCTCCGTGATGAGTTCGCCTACACGTATGACGAGACAGTGCCCAGGCAAGGTGGAGGGTCCGTTGAAGGTTCGTCGTGTAGTGCTCGCGGTGATCGCCGTCTCGTCGCCATCACGATGTCGTGCACGCGGACGTCGCCCACGGTGACGCCGTCACAGCCGCCGGTTCCATCGTCATCGCCTGCATCGTCGCTGCCCAGACGGGCGTTCCGTGTCCATCCGTGCGCCGACGAGCCGGCTGGATCGATGCGGCTCGATCGACGCACCTCGGCGCTGGTCGCATCCCGACGGATCCACGATCCGGGTGCGGTTCCGGGTGATCGAACAGCGCGACCCCGACGCGGTAGACACAAGAGCCGATCGTGGCGATGGAAGGAGGGCCGGGGTACGGCTCGATCGGGTCGGCGGCGAGCTATCGGATGCTGTTCGGGCCGCTGCTGCGGACGCGAGATCTGATCCTGATGGACCAACGAGGGACCGGTGGTTCCGAGGCGATCGACTGCCCGGCGCTCCAGCAGGGCGTGGCGACTATGCCGACGCCGTGACGGCGTGTGCCGAGCAGCTCGGCGAGAACGCCAACACGTACGGGAGCGCGGCTGCCGCCGATGACCTCGCTGCCATCCTGGATGGCCTCGGGGTCGGATCGGGTCGATGTGTACGGCGATTCCTACGGCACGTATCTGGCGCAGGTATTCGCGCTGCGCCACCCGGACAGGTCCGGTCGCTGGTGCTCGACGGTGCCTACGACGACGGATTCGATCCGTTCGCTCGGGACGCCGCCGCGGCGCTGGCACGATCGTGGGCCACGTTGTGCCGGCGGGCGGGGACGTGTCCCGACATCCTCGATGACATCCGCTCGTTGGCCGAGCAGCTCGCCGATGGAGCCGCTCGTCGGCGTCGGGCGTCGACGGGGCAGGCCGACCGGCAACACGTGCGGTCACCGACGCCGACTTCGCGCAGCTGCTGTACGACGCCGCCTACACGTTCACGATCTATCGCGACGTCCCTGCGGCTATCGATGCGCTGCGATCGGGCGATGCGGCGCCCTTCCTGCGACTCGCCGCGGAAGATCTGGGCTCGCTGGGCGGCGGAGTGGAACGCCCGCGTCGTATTCCGAAGGCGCCTATGCGGCCGTCGCGTGCCACGACTACCCCACGATCTGGGATCGGTCCGGCACGCCCGAGGAACGTCGCGCGCAACTGGACGAGGCGATCGCCGCGCTTGCCCGACGACGCGTTCGCGCCGTTCCCGAACGCGGCATGGCTGGGGTCGGTCTACGAATACCAACTCGTGTACGGCTGCCTCGGCTGGCCGGCACCCGTTCCCGGTCTCGACGATCCGCCCGTGCCGACGGCGTGCCGCACCCCGACCTGCCCGTGCTGGTCCTCAACGGCGAGTTCGACATCACGACGCCGGTCGCCAACGCGCGCACCGCCGCCCGGCATGGCCCGACGCCACCTTCGTGCGAGGTCGCGAACGAGATCCACATCACCGCCTTGTACGACGTGGAAGGGTGCGCCTCCAGGATCGTCCGCCGGTTCATCCGGACGCTCGACGCAGGTGACACCTCGTGCGCACGGCGAACACCCCAGATCCATGTGGTCGATACGTTCCCCGGCTCGCGACGGGGCTCCCGAAGCCACAGCCGAGCCGGGCGACGGCTCCACGGCCGCGGATCGACGGACGGCGTGGGTCGTCGCCGAGACGGTGGGGGACGCGTTCACTCGCTGGTGGAACGTGACGTATCGGGGCGGGGTCGGGTTGCGCGGCGGTTCGTTCTCGACCCAAGGCCCGTACTACAGCCATACACAGCCCTTGGTCGTGACGTTCCAAGGCGCTCGTTTCGCCGACGATGTGGCGATCGATGGACGCGTCATGTTGCTGCGTCCATCGGGTTCGCTCCGGGGCACACTGCGGGTCCACGCGCCCGACGGTGATGGGATCGTGCACCTGCGTGCGTGGACGCGAGGTCCCACGCGGCCAGGCACGTTGACCGGCACGATCGCGGGACGGCCTCTCCATGTGTCGGTGTCGAACCTGTGGTCGCCGTAGGGGTGTCGACTCTTAGATACTTCCTCCATGGAGATCGGGATCTACACGTTCGCCGAACTGCAGGAAGATCCGCACGACGGCAGCATGATCAGCCCGCACCAGCGCATGCGCGACCTGATGGAGGAGGCGGCACTCGCCGACCAGGTGGGCCTCGACGTCTTCGGCGTCGGCGAACATCACCGAGGCGACCTGATCGTGTCGGCGCCGGCGGTCGTGCTCGCCGCGGTCGCGGAGCGCACCGAGCACGTTCGCCTCACCAGCGCGGTCACGGTGTTGAGCTCCGACGATCCGGTGCGGGTGTTCCAGGACTTCGCGACGCTCGATCTGCTGTCGGACGGTCGCGCCGAGATCATGGCGGGCCGCGGTTCGTTCACCGAATCCTTCCCGTTGTTCGGCTACGACCTGAAGGACTACGACGACCTGTTCGGCGAGAAGCTGCAGTTGCTCATGGCGCTCCGCGACGACGAGCACCTCACGTGGTCGGGCACCCACAGGCCGGCCCTGACAGGGCAGGGCGTCTACCCACGGCCGTTGCAGGATCCGTTGCCGATCTGGATCGCGGTGGGTGGCACACCCGAGTCGGCGTTCCGCGCCGGCACGCTCGGCCTGCCGATGGCGCTCGCGATCATCGGCGGCATGCCCGAGCGGTTCGCGCCCTTCGTGGAACTCTTCCGCGATGCCGCGACGCAGGCGGGCCACGATCCGACGCCGCCGGTCAGCATCAACTCCCACGGCTACATCGCGGAGACCTCGCAACAGGCGCTGGACGACTCCTTCCCGTACGCCGCGAACATGATGAACAAGATCGGACGCGAACGGGGTTGGTCGCCGATGACGCGGGAGCAGTACGACGGTGGTGCGACCCTGCGCGGCGCGAACTTCGTGGGGAGCCCGCAGGAAGTGATCGAGAAGATCCTGTTCCAGCACGAGATCTTCGGCCACGATCGCTGCTTGTTGCAGTTCACCGTGGGCACGATGCCGCACGCCAAGATCATGCGATCGATCGAGTTGCTGGGCACCGAGGTCGCGCCCGTGGTCCGCGAGGAGATCGCGAAGCGAACCGGCACGCCGGGTCCTGACGACGCTAGCGCGTCGAGCTGACCGAGAGCAGTTCGAACGCGTCGATCGGTTCGGATTTCCCCTTGAGGTCGGCCGAGCCCATCGGTCGCACGTCGATGATGACGTCCGGCTCCGCGTTCGCTTCATCGAGCGTCCGGCTCCCGATCGTGATGTGCCCCGGCGTGGACAGACCCTGCAAGCGCGCAGCGACGTTCGTGGTGTCACCGATCGCGGAGAAGGACCGCTGCGCCCCCGCACCCACGTTGCCGATCACGACGATGCCGGTGTTGACGCCCACGCGGAACCGTGGCCAGTCATCGGACTCTCGCACCTGCGCCGACCGGTCGCGGATCGCGATCGCGGCGCGGACCGCTCGTGCCGCGTGGTCGGGCTGATCGCCCAACGCGTTGAACACGGCCAGGATCGCGTCACCGGCGAACCGTTCGATCAGCCCGCCCTCGCGATCGACGACGACCGGGACCACCGAACCCCAGTAGGCGTTCAGCATCTCGATCACCTCGGTCGCGGATCGGCCCTCCGCGAACGTCGTGAACCCCGAGAGGTCGGCGAACAGCACAGTGACGTCCCGCTCATGACCACCGAGCTGCGCCAGGTCGGGGTCCTCACCGAGTCGGTCCGCGAGGTGCGGCCCGACGTACCGGCGGAGCAGTCCGTCCATCCGAGCGAGTTCGCGCGCGGACTCCGTCATGACGGCGACCTGGTCCCCGCTGAATCCTTGCGCGCGCAAGGATTCGGCCGTGGTGCCGAGGGTTCCTGAGGCATCGGCGCGGACCAGTTCCGCCATGGCGGTCGATTGGCGTGTGTCGAGCCGTTCGAGGGTTCGCTCCAGGTAGAGACCGCCGAAGGTGCCCGACATCGAGGGCGCGGCACGGTACTCACGACGCGCCGCCACCACGATCGTCGCGAAGGCGAGTGCCATCAGCAGGTGCCACTCCCACCATGACGCCTGCCATGCTCGGCCGAACGCGATCGCCACCAACGCTTCGGCGAGGAAGATGAACGCGACCGCGATGGCCAACGGCAGCGAGCGCCGGCGCCGTCGATAGATCGCGAGATAGCGCCAGGCAGCGAACGCGTAGGCGACGACGCCGAACGGCACCATGATCAGGAGCCACGGGGCGCGCTCCGATTCGATCACGCGGTCCAGGGGCGCGACGCGGGCGATCGAGGCGACGGCCCACACCACGAGCACGACGACGAGGCCGATCCGCATCGGGGCTTGCCAGCGGCGCAGCGAGGCTTCCGTTCGCGCGTCCATCTCGATCGACGACAGCGCCGCGAACCCCGACGCCAGGAGCAGGCCGATCGGCGTCGCGAGGACGAACCCGCCGTTCGGTCCGCTCAGCACGACCCCCGGCGTCGCCAAGGCGTGCAACGCCAGGAATCCTGCGCTCGTGAGCAGCACCATCGACACCAGGAAGAGCCGCTCATCGTCGCTTCGGCGCGCGACTTCGCTCACGACGAGGCCGAGGGCGACGTTCACGATCGCGACGCCGAACACCAACCAGAAATGCGACGGATGGTGCTCCCAATGCACGTCGAGCGATGGCACACCGAGCAGCAAGGCGAGTCCGGCCATCGGGATCGCGATCGCGACCACGAGGAACCACGACGGAGGACCAACGTGGGCTTCGCGGTGTTCCATGCCGTCACTATGACCCTGAACGCCGTCGACCCTCAATGGGCCGTCGGACCGACGAGCCCTCACACCCTGCCCAGCAGATCGTCGAGCAGCGGAGGACCGTCCGACGCGAGCAACCGCTGGACGTGAGGATTCTCGACGCCCTCGGCCAAGACCCTCGCCGCGTCGAGGGCATCCGGGTCACCCATATCGCGTTGATACAGGTACGCGTGGACGGAGAACTCGCCGCATGCCACAGCGCCCGGCGAGCGCGGCAAGGTCGGTGACCCACGCGGCCGATCGCGGATGCTTCGACGGCGATCGCGGTGGCGCACAGCGCGTCCATCACGTACGCCCGGATCCATCGGTGGGTGTCGCGCTGCCGCAGGCACCGGGTCAGCGCGTCCTCCATGAGCTCGACCGAACCCTCGAGGTTCCCACCGGCGGCCTTGAGCAAACCGAGCCCTCGGACCGAGTACGCCTCCCAGCACGCGTCATCGACCGAGCACCCCAGGGTGAACGCGTGCTCGAACGCCTCGGAAGCCAGCTCGGATCGACCCATGCGCACCCACACTTCCGCCAAGAGCGCCTCGGGGTATGAGATGAAGGCCGTCCAGCGTTCGGCGCGCGCCATCTCACGGGCCTCACCCAACACCTCCTCGGCCGCCTCGAGTTCGTCGCACAGCAACCGTGTTCGTCCGAGGCATGTCGTGGCCCATGCGTTCTGGCGGCCGTTGTCGGCCGAGGCGGCCAGGTCGATCGCGGCGAGCAATTCCACCTCGGCCTGCTCATGGCGGCCAACATCGCTCAACCCTACGCCGACCACCGAGCGGATGCGCGCCATCTCCAAGGGGTCGCCGTCGGCCAGGCCCATGGCGCTCTTGAGCCAGACGTTCGCTCTGGGGTACTCGCCCCGCAGCAGTTCGACGTACCCCAGTTCCCGATGGGAGGCGGCCTCGATCCGACGTTCACCGGTGCTCTCGGCCACCGCGATCGCGCGGTGCAACGCCGCCGACCCTTCCTCGTCCCGACCCTTCGCGGCGTGCACCAGCGCCGACCCCAAGGCGAAGAGCGCGGCGGCCTCCAGCTCGGGTTCGGCGGCGTCACGCGCGGCGACCGTGGCTCTCTCCAGTTCATCGATGCCGGTCTCGGTGGCTCCCGCGCTGACCGCCGCCTCACCGGATTCGAGCAATGCTTGGGCCGAAGCTCGGCTGAGCGTGTGGCCGGGTGATCGTCCGCCCATGTCCATCCGCGCCGCCGCGTACAGCTCGGGTCCAACGTCGGAACCCAGTTCACGGCGGAATAGGTCGATCGAGGCGTCGAGTTGGCGTTGCACCGCTGTCTCGTCCCCCGTGGCCGCGAACGCCCGCACCATCAAGACGTGGGCGTCTTCATCCAGTGGCTCGGTCCCGACGAGCCGCGTCGCCAGGTTTACCCCCGCTCGGTGGTCCCCCGCTGCGATGGCACGGAGCGCTCCCTCACGCAGCACCGCTCAGGCGATCGAGAGCAAGCGTCGCCGTTCCCCCAGGAGCCACGCGTCGAACCCCGGGCTCGCCTCGACGTTGATGCCTTCGATCAGCTCACGTCCCAAGCCGGGCAACTCCACGGCCGCTGCCGACGTTCCGTCCAGCAGCACGTGGACGTCGATCGAGGAAGCAGAAGGCAATCGCAAACGCACCGAGTTGCCGCTGCCGATCGTGTCGGGGCCGCCCAGCAGGCGTCGGAGTTCGGAGAGGTTCCAGCGAAGGGCGCTCGCTGGATCCTCGGCGTCGGGGAAGAGCAGGTCCGTCAGGAGCTGACGCGACGGGGCACGCTCCGACAACGCCAGGTAGGCGAACAGTGCCCAGACCTTCTTGCCCCTGGGCGTCGCGTACACCACGCCATCGCGGGTCAAGAGCGGGGGACCGAGCAACTGCGCCATGACAGCCACGGCCTTCATCCTGTGCGTCACCGGCGATCCAGGCAAGGGTCGGCCAGCGTCTCACACGGTCCCTCACACGGCGTGCATCTAGCCTCGCGAACGACAGAATTGCGGACCACGGTTGCCCGTGCCCGCTTGACCGAAGGGGAGAACGATGAGCGCACCGACGACCGGCCAACTCCGTGAGCAGGTTCGAGGCTCCGTCACCGCCGCAGGCGACGCGGGGTACGACGATGCCCGCGCGGTCTATAACGCGATGATCGACCGACGGCCCGCGGTGATCGTGCGCGCGGCGGGTGCCGACGATGTGGTCGCTGCCGTGAACTTCGCGCGTGAACTCGGGGTCGACCTCGCCGTGAGAGGTGGCGGTCACAGCGTGCCCGGGTTCGGAACGTGTGACGACGGGGTCGTGATCGATCTCTCGGGCATGCGCGATGTTCGGGTCGATGCGCAGGCCAAGACCGCTCGAGCCGAAGGCGGTGCGACGTGGGGTGACTTCAACGACGCGACGCATGGATCGGGACTGGCGACCACTGGCGGCATCATCTCGACGACCGGCGTCGCGGGCCTGACCCTCGGCGGCGGCATCGGTTACCTGTGTCGTGGTCTCGGGTTCTCGCTCGACAACCTGATCTCCGCCGACGTCGTCACCGCCGACGGGCGATCGGTCGTGGCCAGCGCCGAGCACCACCGGCCAGGGAGAAAAAAAAAAAAAAAAAAAAAAAAAAAAAAGGGGGGGGGGGGGGGGGGGGGGGGAGAGAGAGAGAGAGAGAGAGAGAGAGAGAGAGAGAGAGAGAGAGAGAGAGAGAGAGAGAGAGAGAGAGAGAGT
>CAWGEI010000002.1:0-24513 GCA_963821585.1 uncultured Acidobacteriota bacterium | reverse complement strand
CGAAACCAGTAACGTCACCTGCGTGGCCGGATCATCAAGCAGCCGGCTGAGGACGTAAAAGAACAGCAGGCACAAAGCCAGCTCGATCGCTTCCACTTTGCCCATCTTGACCAGCGGCCGCTCGATCCATTGGATCCAGTGGACGTCCTTTTCCTTGTCGAAGAAATAGCGCAGGGCCACCATCAGCAGGAAGGCTCCGCCGAAACCGGCCAGCGCCACGTGCGACGAGAGCATGATCTCGGCGTATTCCTGTGGCTTCATGGCGGCCAGCACCAGGGCGTTCCACGGGTTTAACTTGGCGACGATGCACACGATGGCGAGCGGGAAGACGATGCGCATGCCGAACACGGCGATCAGGCGATCCCCCAGGTCAGAAAGCGGTGGCGCCACAGCGGCGTCATTTCGCCAAGACCGTGGCGTTCACCACGGCGTTATCGAAAGACCAGGGACACTTCAAGAATGCTTAAGACAAAAGTCAGAAACAGCGCCGACAAGCCACCGGCGACCGGCTTGCCGGTGTAGATGTAACCGACGACGAATCCGACCACCAGGCCGAAAAACGTGAATATAAAAGAACCCGTGTAGTACTTTAATTATCCTTCACGGGTTCATAACGACATGAACTTAATTAGGGCAAGTGTAGGTCGCGGTAACTTTTCACGACCTTTCGGGGCAGGGCCGGCGAGACTGAGCTCTGTTGCCGACCACCGAAATCGAAGTCGTCACCGGGCGGTCGAACGTGCCGACCACCGGAGTGTCGAGCGGCGAGCATTCCATGGTGATGCCCGAAAGGCTGTTGACGGTGCGGTCCTTGATGAACTTCAGATTCTGCGTGTAGTCGTGTCGCAAATATTCCCGACAAAGCCGCCGGTCTTATTTGACAAATCCGCGTACAGCGTTCCCGAAGAAGCCGGGGCTCGACTGCCGGTCCTGCTCGGCTTCGCAGACGGTGTCGCCCGGGCGCAGGATATCGAGTTCCACACGAACTGCTTGGTGAAAGTGGCGGTGTTGATTGCGTCTTCACGTAATTGATCAGGGTGTCGGGCATATTCCGGCGGTCAGTTCGCGGAACTGGCTTTCCGACCACGAGCGGTTACCGCCCACGCTGCGCTCGTTTTCGTCCGAGATCAGGATGGCGACAGCGCGGCCGTCGGGCGCAGACAGCCGCTGTTGCGGAAGTCGCGGATCATCAGGTACATGGCCTTGATGCCCTGTTCGTCGGAGCTGTGGGATCGGCGCCGATGGCGTCGATCGTGTTGACGAACACCTGGCTGCGGTTCGGGCTCGACTTCGTCATGATAAACGAATTCAGGCCCTGCCAGCGCAAGGGGGATCCCTTGGCGCCGCTCGAGCTTAAGTCGGTCGTCGTGATGCACACCTGGTAGTCGATGTTGATCGCGTCCAGATCGTCCAGCAGGGTGGACATGCGCTGCGCGAGCTTGGTGTTGTCGGCCTTCATCGAGCCGGAATCATCCACGATCATGATGACATCCAGCGAATTGGCGCCGGGCTGTACGGTGACGACTTGCGTGACCTTGCGGCCCACGGGGCATTCTTTATTTTGCACGCCTGCTGCGAAGCCGGCTTGGTCGCGGGGTTACACAGATTTTCCGGAACGTAAGCGCCGTCGTTGCGCTTACAGGCGATCGACCGGGTTTGCACGCCGTCGCCGCAATCTTTCGAGCACACCGACCACGCGCCGGGTTCCCAATCATACGTGAAGGGCGTCGGCGGGCAGGCGTCGGTGTTGCAAGTGCGCGTGGTGGGCGGCTTGGGGTCGCGCTACGAACGAGTCGGCGACCGTGGTGCCGTCGTTTTTCTTACACGACCACGTCGGTGGCGGTGCCGCCGCAGCAGGGTTTCGAACATGGCCGGGAGTCACCTGCCAGGCGTAAGAATCGGGCGGGCAGGCTTGCGTGTTGCACAGCTGGCTGACGTCGGGTTTCGGGGCTGAGGGCACAGGTTGTCGGCAACCATGGCGCCGTTCTGGTCCTGGCAAACCACGGTGCGCGTTTGCGTTCCGCCGCCGCAGGTCTTCGTGGTAGTGCCGTAAACGCCGATGTTCCAGTTGTAAGTGCCGGTGCAAGTTTGCGCGTTGCAAGTTTTGGTCGAAGCGGGTTTAACGCCGGTACAGAACATATCGGCGACCACCACGTTGTCGGAGTTGCGGCGGCATTCCACCCCTTTCGTGGCCGTTCCGCCGCCGCAGGGTTTCGAGCACGCGCCGAAGCCGTTTTCCCACCAGGCGTAACCGACGCCGTTGGTGCAATCGGGACCTTCGCCTACCCTTAGCCGTTCCGCCACCGCCGCTCGGCGACCGGAAGTTCACGCCGGAACAGGATAAAGTGGTGATTGCGACGGCAGTCCACATAACAACTTGAATAAGACTTCTTCATATTAGAGGTCCCCTTCTTCAGTCTTCTTTTCGGTCATTATGATGTGGATTAAAACGTATGTAGCTAATTTCCTTGAGCAACTGGACTAACGTACCACCAGGCTCTGTACGAAAGTCATATACTCGCGGCAGGGCGCCGCCCAATCCGCCGGATCCTTGCCCACCTTTGAGGTTGTTGGCCACGTTCACGGCTTTTTGCACACCGTCCAGCGCCGGTTCTGTTTGAAAAATCAAGCCGCGCCGTTAAACGCGTAATGCATGTTCTCGAAGGGCTCGCGGGCCAGATACAAACCTTCTTTCGGTAAACCTTTTTCGGCTTTCACCAGCTCGGAACACGGCGCGCCATGTTCACGGCGATATGCGAAGAATACCGGCGCCGGGGCTGGTCTTTCGACAAAACCCACAGCAGGCCGCGCTGTTCGGCGAATTCCATAATATCCGGGTGATCCTTCAGGTGCGCGGCGCTGGTGGTGGCCACGGTGTACCCCTTCATAATGGCGAAGCGCAGGAAATCCAGGTAATACCAGGGCGGTTTCATGTTCTTGAAGATCTCCACCAGCGCGGCTCCAGGCGCGGCGCGATGCCCTCGCGGTACCAGTCGTATACAAAAAGACTTTGCAAGGGATAGCAGATTTTGCCGCCGCAGGGGATTGCGTAAAATAATTCCAGATCGCTGGTGCCCAGAAACAGGGCGCCGGCGGGAAATTCGCGCGCCACTTCCTGCCGGTAAATTTCCACCAGGTCGTTGTCCACGCGCCTCGCCACGTTCAGGCCCTGTTCGATGTAAACCCCGAGCAGCACCGCGAGTCCGGCCCCCAGGGCGTAACCCGCCCGGCGCGGCAACTTGACGTACAGGAAATGCACGCCGCCGGCGAAAAATAAATCAAAAAGGGCAGCGCCAGGGTTTGGTAGCGCTCGGTAAAACCGGTAGCGGTCGGCACGTCGAAAGACGGCAGCTGGGCGCGGTAAAGCAAAAACACCGTGGCGGCCAGCGAGGCGGTGACGGCTAAAAAATAAGCCCGCGGCTGAGGGCGCCAGAACCCAAGCACCAGAAAAACCAAAGCCACGTGCAGCGTTTTCAGCCCGCTGTTGAGCGCGTCCAATCCCGAAAGCGGGATGGGACGTGTCGCCGCCCACCCGGTGCAAAGTGGTGATGCCGTAATCCTGGCGGATCAGGTGGTTCCAAACGTCGCGCAGGGTGGTCAGGCGGCCCCAGTCGGGCCACGGGTGATCGGTGGGCAGCCACAGCAGGCTCACGTAAAAAAATCCGCCGACCGCGGCCGCGAGCGCCATGCCGGAAGCGAACACGCCGAGCCGGCGCCGCCACGGTTCGCGCCAAAAGGCGTGCGCGTACACGATCAGCACCGCCGGGAGCAGAATCACGCTTGCCGTGTGCTGCGCGGCCGCGATCGCGAAAGCCAAGGCGACCAGCAGATGGGGCGCGGCCCGCGTTTGGCCGACGCCGTCAGCATGGCCCGATAAACAAAATCAAAATGGTCAGGCACAGCAGGGTGTACTTCTCGGCCTGCAGGGCCAGGTACCACAGCGAATGGTAATAGGAATAAAGCACCAGCGCGAAGGCGCGCGCCACGAACACAAAATTCAGGCGCCGCAAAATGCGCAGCAAAACGAAACCGCTGGCAAAATGCGCCAGCCACGAAAAGAAACTTAAACCCCACACCGGAAATTCGGCCGACAGGCGCACGAACAGCGGATTGATCCACGCTTGCAGGGGCATGCCGCTGGGGTGCATGACGCCGCCGTAGAGCGCGGTGCTCATCATCTCGGCACTGTCCGGGTTGTGGGCGTGGTGCGCCAGCAGAAATAGCATCGGCGCGACGCAGGCGAAGGCCAATGATCAATCCTGGATTATTTTGCGCACGTTTCTTTCGTCAGTCCGGTCATGAATTTATAATGCGCGTCCTGAAATTGCGGCGAACTGGTAAAATGCCCGCGAACGCCAGGCGCCCGTCTTTGCCGAACACCATGCCGAAACGGCACGCCCTGCCAGCCGTCGAACAGCGGCCGGCCGTCGCCGCCCTTCATGGTCATCAGCTCCTTGCTGTCTGTTTCCCGGCGTCGAGGTGATCCCGGGGATCGAGGGCGCCTGCGCGGTCGCGACGCTGGATTCGTGCGACGCCGTGATCGCCGCGATCGTCGGCGCTGCGGGCATCCCCGCGGTGTACGCGGCTCTGCGCAAAGGGAAGCGCGTCGGCATCGCGAACAAGGAAGTGCTCGTCGCCGCGGGCGATGTGATGACCCGTGCCGCGAGCGAGTACGGCGGGGAGATCCTGCCTGTCGATTCCGAGCACAACGCGGTACACCAGGCCATCCGCTGCGGGACGCACCCGGAGGTGCAGCGGATCATCCTCACGGCGTCGGGCGGCCCGTTCCTCAATCGCGATCTCTCGACATTCGACGACATCAGCATCGAGGCGGCGCTCGCGCACCCGACGTGGCGGATGGGCAACAAGATCTCCATCGACTCCGCGACGATGATGAACAAGGGGCTGGAGGTCATCGAGGCCCACCATCTATTCGACCATGCCGTGGATCAGATCGACATCGTCATCCACCCGCAGTCGATCGTGCACTCGATGGTGGAGTACGTGGACGGGTCGATCATCGCCCAGCTCTCGACGACGGACATGAAGTTCCCGATCCAGTACGCGTTGCTCTATCCCGAGCGCGTGCCGGCGCCGTTCGCGCGGCTCGACCTGGCGCGCATCCGGACGCTGGACTTCTTCCCGGTCGACGCCCACCGTTTCCCCGCGGTCGAGCTCGCATACGCAGGCCTGCCGGCTGGGGGGCTCGATGCCGGCGGTCCTCAACGCGGCCAACGAAATTGCGGTGGAGCGGTTCCTGGCCGGAGAACTTCCGTTCACGGCAATCGTAGACATCGTCAGACGCGTGCTCGACCGGCACTCGGCGGATGTCCGTGCAATCTCCTCTGTCGAGGACGCGCTGCACTGGGACGCCTGGGCCCGGAACGAAGCACGCGGAATCGATGTTGCAGTCAGGCGCTGACCGATTCTCATGGCCGATATCGCCACAAATCTCTTCGCCGTCATCATCGTCCTCGGCTTCCTGATCTTCGCCCACGAGTCGGGGCACTTCATGGTCGCGAAGCTGTTTCGCGTCAAGGTGCTGGTCTTCTCGTTCGGCTTCGGGAAGCGGCTGTTCGGCTTCCGGAAAGGCGACACGGACTACCGCGTCTCGCTCATTCCGCTGGGCGGCTACGTGCGCATGGCGGGCGACAACCCGGAAGAGAACACCGAGGGGAGTCCCGAGGAGTTCCTGTCGAAGCCGAAGTGGCAGCGGTTCCTGATCCTGGTGGCGGGCCCGGCGATGAACGTCATCATCGCCATCGCGTTCGTGGCGGCGCTGGCGATGGTCGGCAGCGAGCAGATCGTGACGAAGCCGGTCATCAGCGAGGTGGTGCCGAACGAAGCCGCCGCGAAAGCGGGACTGCAGACCGGCGACCGCATCGTCCGCATCAACAACGAAGTCATCGACGACTTCGACGAGATCCGGCTGCTGGTCTCGATGAACGCCGGCACGCCGCTGCGCGTGGTCTACGCGCGGAACGGCGTGGAGCACACGACGACGCTGACACCGAAGCGCGAGGACGGGGAATTCGGTCCTGTCGGACGGGCCGGCATCCGGTACGGCCTCGAGCCTGTCGTGGGACGCGTCGAGCCGGGCACGCCTGCCGCGCTCGCGGGCATCCGCGCGGGCGACCGCATCGTCAGCCTCAATGGGAAGCCGGTCAACGCCCTGGAGGAGTACGCGGACGCGGCGAACAAGGCAGGCAAGGCGCCCGTCACCGTAGGAATCCTCCGCGGCACGGAACAGCTCACGCTGCGCGTCGCGGCGCCGGACGATCCGAAGCTGACCACCCGCGGCATCGTCCCCCAGACCAAACTGCTCAAATTCTCGTTCTTCCCGGCGCTGCGCTTCAGCGTCCAGGAGAACTGGCGCATGCTCAAGTTCACCTTCGCCGCCGTCGGCCGCCTCTTCCGGTCCGAAGGCAGCGTCAAGGAGCTCAGCGGCCCGATCAACATCGCCCGCATCTCCGGCGAGATGCTCCGCCGCGGCTTCATGGAGTTCCTCGGCCTCATGGCCATGATCTCCCTCCAGCTCGGGATCATGAACCTCCTCCCCATCCCCGTCCTCGACGGCGGCCACATCATGATCCTGTTGATCGAGGGCATCGCCCGCCGCGAGCTGTCCATCCGCGTGAAGGAACGCATCCAGCAGGCGGGGTTCGCGGTTCTGGCGACGCTCATGCTGGTGGTGCTCTACAACGACGTGATCTCGAACGTGTTGCGGCTCAAGAACGGTTAGAGGAGCGTGAGCTCGGGAACAACCCGCGCGATGTGGCGAAAGTCCGCGTCGTCATGGAGTAGTGGGATTTCGTGCGCGATGGCGCACGCGGCAACGAGGCAGTCCGCGGTCGAGGGTGTGACGCCGGCATCACGGCACTGTAGGTAGATCCGAGCCGCATCCTCGAAACGCGCCATGGGTGTGGGCGCATCGAGAAGTCTCACGAATGAGAACATCTCACGACCCCTGTGATAGCGCTTCAGATCGCGCGCACCTCGCAGAACTTCCATGACGACGATCGGACACACGGCCACTTCGTCGTCGACGAGGGTGCTGAGGCTGAGCCGGCCCCGTTGCACCTCGATCCATACGCTCGAATCAACGAGGACCACTGCGCTTCTTTTCCCGGAGTATGCGCGCGTCGTGAGCCGATACGCGCTGCTTCGGCCCTTTCATCGTCTTCGCCGCCTTCTCCTTCAGATATTCGGGATCGAAGAACCCTTCGTCACTGTGGGCGAGCTTTTCAAATTCCCGATACGCTTCCCAGAACTTTTCCTGCTTCACGACCTTCTCTAACGCCTTGGTGATCGCGCCCGAATAGGTCTTCTCACCCAACGCGCGTCGCGCCCGCTCCAACAAGTCCTCATCCAAAACTACATTTGTGCGCTTCATACACACAATATCGGTCAACTGTGCGTATCGGTCAACATCGTGCGCCGGAGGAGGTCGAGCGCGGCCTGGGTGGAGAACCATTTCACCATCGGGCGCGGCGCGGGCCAGAAGAGTTTGCGGTGGTGGTCGCCGTCGGGACCGGAGACGGCGATGTGGACGGTGCCGACGGGCTTGTCCGGGGTGCCGCCGGTGGGGCCGGCGATGCCGGTGATGCCGACGCCCCAGGTGGTGTTGAAACGGGAGCGCGCGCCGCGGGCAAGGGCCAGCGCGACGGGCTCGGACACTTCGCCGTGCTCGCGGATGAGCGCGGCGTCGACGCCTGCCAAGTCGGTCTTGGCGGCCGCGGTGTAGCAGATGGCGCCGCCGAGGAACCAGGCGGAGCTGCCGGCGACGTCGGTGATGCGGGAGCCGAGGAGGCCGCCGGTGCAGGATTCGGCGGTGGAGACGGTCTCGCCGCGCGCGAGGAGCAGCGCGCCGACGACGCTCTCCATCGTGTCGTCGTCCGCGCCGAAGAGGCGCACGCCGAAGAGCTCGCGCAGCTCGGCCTCGCGGGAGTTGATGAACTCGCGTGTGTCGGAGTTGAGGTGGATCTCGATCTGGCCGCCCGAGGCGAGGATCGTCACCAGCTCGCCGGGATGGCGCTCGTAGTACGGCTTCAGCTTCTCTTCGACGGCGGACTCGGTCATCCCCGCGACCTTCAGCACGCGGCGGATGCGCGGGAGGCCGCCGGTCGTCTCCGCGAGCCACGGCGTGAAGTACGTCGTGAGCATCCACTCCAGCTCGTGCGGCACGCCGGGGAAGACCCAGACGTGCTTCCCGCCGGTCTCGATGTGGAATCCCGGCGCGGTGCCGCGCTGATTGCGCAGCGTGGTCTGGCCAACGAACACGTTCCCCTGCCGGCGATTGACCTCCGGCATCTTCCAGCCGCGCTCCGCGAACCGCGCCTCGATCCAGTCGATGATGGACTGATCGACTTCGATCGTCAGCCCGAACGCCTCCGCCAGCGCCTCCCGCGTCAGGTCATCCTCGGTCGGCCCGAGGCCGCCGGTGATGATCAGGAGCCCGGCGCGGCCGAACGCGTAGCGGATCTCCGCGACGAGGTCCGCGAGCAGATCGCCGACGACGGACTTGCGTACGACGGGGACACCGTACGTCTCCAGCGTGCTGGTGATCTTGAGCGAGTTCGTGTCGACGCGCGTCGGGCCGAGCATCTCGGAGCCGATGGCGATGATGGCGGCGGTATTCATGCTGAGCCATCGTCGCACATCCTCCGTCCCCCTACCGTTTGGGCACGATCTTCCAGAGCTCTCCGTCGTCTTCGTCGGTGACGACGTACAGCGCGCCGTCGAAACCCTGGCGGACGTCGCGGATGCGTTTCCCGCGATCCGCCAGCAGGTGCTCCTCACCCGTCACGCGCTCGCCCTCGATCGTCAGCCGTACGAGCCGCTGCTCTTTCAGCGCCCCGATGAACAGGCTGCCCCGCCACGCTGGAAACGCGTCGCCGGTGTAGAACTGCGCGCCTGAGGGGGCGATGACCGGATCCCAGTAGTAGACCGGATCGGCGAAGCCCTCGCGCGTCGTGACCGAATTCGCGATCGGCGCGCCCGAGTATTCCTCGCCGAACGTCACCAGAGGCCAGCCGTAGTTCTTCCCTTTCTCGATGAGGTTCAACTCGTCGCCGCCTTTCGCGCCGTGGTCGACGGTCCAGAACCGGCCCTGCGCGTCGAACGCGGAGGCCTGCACGTTCCGCTGGCCGAGGGTCCAGATCTCCGGGGTCGCCGAGCCGTCCGGGCGGATGCGGATGGTCTTTCCCATGTGGCTGTTCATCTGCTGCGCCTGAGGACGCATCACCATCTCGGAGCGCTCGCCGAGGGTGATGTACAGCATCCCGTCCGGCCCGAAGGCCAGCCGCGAGCCGAAGTGCATCGTCCCGTCGAACGACGGCATCGCGCGGAACACCACGCGCACGTCGCTCACGCGGCGCATGTCCGAGGAGAGGACGCCGCGTGCGACGCTCGTGGCGTTGCCGTCGCTGCGCGGCTCGCTGTAGCTCCAGTAGATCATCCGGTCGGTCGAGAACGAGGGACTGAGCGCGACGTCGAGCAGGCCACCCTGTCCGCGCGCCATCACCGCCGGCAGCCCCGCGATCGGCGCTCCCACCTTCCCCGCCGCGGAGATCACACGCAGACGGCCGGGACGCTCGGTGACGAGCAGATCCCCATTGGGCAGCGGCTCGACCGCCCACGGATGCGCGAGGTTCCGCGCCAGCACGACCACGTCGAACGCGACGTTCGACGTGACACCGCACGCGCGCGTCTGTCCCGTGAACGTCGGACGCTGCGCGGGCGCGTTCGGCTGCCGCGTTTCGAGCGGCTTACAGGCGGTGGCAGGAGTTTGCGGACTGCCCGAGGCGAGCAGGACGACTGCAAGGGTGAGAGTCGCGATCATGACCCTCCCCCGTTGCAAGAGTGATGACCGTCAGCTCGCCTCTTCCTTCTCGCGCGAGAGCGTCTCCCACTTGCCGTACAGCAGGTCGATCATCGACTTCAGGTCCGACTGCTGCTGCTGGATCTTCTTTACGCGCTCGCCGTCGCGAAACACTTCCTGCGAGCAGAGCAGGAGCTCGTTCCGCTCGCGCTCGGCTTCGGCCGCGGCGATGCGTGCTTCGAGCGAGGCGATCTCTTCGTCGATTTTCTTGATGCGCTTCGCGCGTTGCTTCTGCTGTTCGCGAGTCGCCGAGTCTTCGACCCGTCGAGTCGTCGCGGGTGCCGGTTTACCGCTCGCCGGCTCGTCGACTCGTCGACTCGTCGACTTCTCGAGGACCGGCGGCGCGACCGGCGCCGCTGCCCCCGCCTTCATCTGCTCCACCAGCTCCGAGTAATTCCCCCGGTACACCTCGGCCACTCCATCCTCGACGAGGATGATGTTCTCCGCGACGCGGTCGATGAAGTAGCGGTCGTGCGAGACGACGATCAGCGCGCCGGTGAAGTTCTCCAGCGCCTCTTCCAGCGCTTCGCGCGTGTAGACGTCGAGGTGGTTCGTCGGCTCGTCGAGCAGCATCACGTTGCCGCCCTGGTGCATGATCTTCGCGAGCGCCAGCCGTCCCTTCTCGCCGCCCGAGAGGTCGCGCGTCTTCTTGAACGCGTCCTCGCCGAAAAACGAGAACTGGGCGAGATACGACCGCACCTGCTCCTCCGTTTGCGTGACGTCGAGGTTCCAGATCTCATCGATGACCGAGCCGGTGGGTTTGAGGTCGCCGAGGGTCTGGTCGTAATAGCCGACCTGCACGGCGTGGCCGAACATCACCGCGCCGTCGAGCGCAGGGAGGCGCGAGGCGAGCGTCTTGAGCAGCGTCGACTTGCCCGAGCCGTTCGGGCCCATGATCGCGTACCGCTCGCCGCGGCGGATCTGCAGCGAGAAGCTCTCCACCACCCGCTTGTCCGGGTAGCCGACGCTCAGCCGGTCGATGGTCATCGCCACGGCGCTGGAACGGCCGCCGGCGTCGAGGTTGAACTTCGCGAGCGTCTCGTCCGTCTCCGGCCGCTCGACCTCGTCCAGTTTGTCGAGCATCTTCCGGCGCGACTTGGCCTGCTTCGTCTTCTGCCCGGCGAGATTGCGGCGGATGAAGTCCTGCGTCTCGGCGATGTACTCCTGCTGCCGCTCGTAGTCCTTGGCCATCTTCTCCATCCGCTCGGCGCGGAGCTGGAGGAACTTCTCGTAGTTGCCCGGATATTCGTTGAGCTTCCCGTGCGCGAGCTCGACGATCTCCGACACCGTACGGTTGAGGAACGTCCGGTCGTGCGAGATGAGCAGATAGCTGCCCTTGAACTCCTGCAGGAACTCTTCGAGGAACTCGATGCCCTTGAGGTCGAGGTGGTTCGTCGGCTCGTCGAGGAGCAGCAGATCGACCTTCGTCAGCAGCACGCGCGCGAGCATGGCCCGGTTCTGCTGGCCGCCGCTGAACGCGTGGATCGGCCGCTGCCATTCGTTCTTGTCCATGAAGCCGACGCCCGTCAGCACCCGCTCGACCAGCGCGTGGAGCGTGTAGCCGTCCGCATGCTCGTAGTCGTGCTGCAGCTCGGAGTACTTTTCGAGGAGCTTCGCGTGCTCGGCCTCGGACTTGGTCGTGTCCGCGAGGTCGTGCTCGATCGCACGCATGCGGCGGTCGATGCGCAGCACGTCCGCGAACGCCGTCTCGACGAAGTCAAAGAGCGACATCCCCGGCTCCGCTTCCAGGTGCTGGCCGACGTGGCCGATGGTCATCCCCGACGCGCGGATGATCTGACCGCGGTCCGGCTCTTCCTGCTTGAGGAGTAAGCGGAAGAGCGTGGTCTTCCCGGCGCCGTTGCGGCCGACCAGGCCGACGTGCTCCCCGGGGTTGTGCTGCCAAGTGACGCCCTTGAGGACGTCGTGAGGTCCATAGCTTTTTTCGACGTTATCGAAGCGGTAGAGCATGGTGTCGAAGCGTGAACACGTCGGAGGCCCTCCACACTCCCTGGTGGAAAGGGGAGTCGATTTAGTTATTATTAACGGCCTCATGACATTCCGCGTCTGGTGTTGTGCCGCTGTCGTCCTGCAGTCGCTCCTGGCATTTGCGGATCCCGCGATCCACAACTTCACGCGCGACGGCCGCGCGCTCCCCGCGGCATTCGCGCCGGCCGGTGACACCGTCGCCGTCATCGTTCAGTTCCGCGACGTCCCGCTGTTCGCGCGTAACCGCGCGCAGCTCGCGAGCAACGCCGTGGAACGCGCCGCAGCGATCCGCTCGTTCGACGATCGCTTCGCCGCGCTCGACCGCGATCTGGCGCGCATCGACGGCGCACACATCGCGGCGAACGCCGCGGAGCGCATCCCCTCGCGCATCACCGCGCGCTACTCGCGCACGTTCGCCGGCGCGGCGGTCACCGCGAGCCGCGATGCGATCGAGCGGATCGGCAAGCTCGACTACGTCCGCGCGGTACACGTCGATCGTCCGATGGAAGCATTCCTCGACCACAGCGTGCCGAAGATCCGTGCGCCGGAGGTGTGGGCGGCGTACGGGACGCGCGGCAAGGACGTGGTCGTGGCGGTCATCGACACGGGCATCGACTACAACCATCCCGCATTCGGCGGAGGCTTCGGCCCCGGACACCGCGTCGCCGGCGGATGGGACTTCATCAATAACGACGCCGATCCGATCGATGACGCCGGCCACGGCACCCACGTCGCCGGGATCGTCGGCGGTAACGGCGGCGGCATCCTCGGCGTCGCTCCGGAGGTGACGTTCCTCGCGTTCAAGGTGCTCAGCGCCCAGGGCAGCGGCAGCACATCGGTGGTCCTGAGCGGCATCGAGCGCGCCGCGGATCCGAACGGCGACGGCAATCCCGCCGATCACGCCGACGTCGCCAACGTCAGCCTCGGCGGCGCCGGCACGCCGGACGATCCCGTGTCGCAAGCCGTCGAGACCGCGACGGCTGCGGGCGTGATCTTCTGCATCGCCACCGGCAACGCCGGCGCGTACCAGACGATCGCCTCGCCGGGCAATGCGCCGGCCGCGATCTCCGTCGGCGCGACGGCGCTCGACGACACCATCGCGGCGTTCAGCTCGCGAGGACCGGTCTCGAACACGCTTGCGATCAAACCGGACGTCGTCGCGCCCGGCGTCGGCATCGTCTCCGCGCGCGCGGGCGGCGGCACGCTCGCGGCGAGCGGCACGTCGATGGCAACGCCGCACGTCGCGGGCGTCGCCGCGCTGCTGCGCGCCATCCATCGGGACTGGCCGGTGGAGCACGTCAAGTCCGCGATCGTCGGAACGGCCGTGCCGCTCGATGCGGATGTGATGGAACAGGGCGGGGGACGCGTCGACGCCTTGCGCGCCGCCGGCGCCGACGTGATCGCTACACCCAGCACGCTCAGCCTCGGACGCGACGACGTCGCGCAGACGCACTGGACTCCCACGAAGACGTTCACGCTCGTCAATCGCGGAACGACCTCGCGCACGCTCGCGCTTGCCGCGCCGTCACCGCGCGACGGCGTCACGCTCACGCTGAGTGCGACGAGCGTCACGCTCGCGCCGGGCGAGACGCGCGAGATCACGCTGAGCTTCGACGTCGACAACGCGAACGTGCCGTCGCCCGTGGAAGGCTCGCTGGCCATCGCCGGTGTGGTGACGATCACCGGCGGCGCGATGCCGCTCCGCGTGCCATGGGCCTTCGTGAAAGCCGCGGTCGTCACGATCGTGTACGACGACGACAATCCGTACGAGGCGTTCGTCGCCAACACGAATTCGACGGCGCTCGCACGCATCCTCGTCGAGCCGGGGCAGCGCACCGGCACCGCCACCGTGCCCGCGGGCGAGTACGACATCAAGATCACGCCGTTCCCGTTCCAGACGGGCGATCCGCGGTACCGGGTGATCGTGCTCGAGAAGCAGGCAGTCGACAACGCGATGACGTTCACGCTGTCGCCAAACGCCGCGTCGTTCGAGATCATCGGCACGGTGAAGGACGAGCGCGGACTGCCGCTCGAGAACATCGCGCGCGGCAATGGCCAATGCCAGCAGTCGCTGGTCATGACCTGGCCGCCGCATTCGGCGCTCGCCCTGTCCGCCATGTCGATCCCGCTACGCGAGGGGTTCCTCGTGACGCCGATGAGCGAGCGCTTCACGCTGGTGCCGTTCCAGCGTTGTCTCGACTACGGGCGCAACTTCGCGTACTCCGCGCAGCTCGAGCCGATCCAGGGCATCAACGCATCGGTCACGCGCACGCTCGAGCCATCCGAATGGCTGCGCAATCCGCTGCGTGTGCCCATCCCAGAGACTGCCGCTGCGCCGCGCGTGCGCTTGAACGCCGGCTGGATGTGGCATGGCGCAAACTGGACCTACACGTCATCCCTCGGCAGCGCCTTGCCCGCGAGCTCCGGAGCGTGGAACGGCACCTCGTTCGTGACGCGCCAACGCCATCCGACGATCACAGCCATCACCGGCCTGGAGCTCGCGTTGAATGGAGCCGAGGAGTCGCCGTTCGCGGCTGCGCTGCGCTCTCCGCCCGTGCGAGGGAACACCAGCGACGGCACGTGGCTCTGGCCGTATCTGACGAAAGCGCCGACGACCTACGTCGCCGCGCAGGACGAAGTGCTCGCGTTCGGCGCGGGCCTCTCGCATCCGCAAACGACCGGCTGGGTGGACCGAGGAGAGCTTCTGACGACTGCGCGTTTCCTGGGCTCACTCGACGAGGAGCGCCGCGGCGAGATCACCGGCGCGGACCTTGTCCTGCGCGACGAAGCCGGCAACGTCGTGCGATCCGCGAAGGAGTCTCTCCCGCCGGCCGCGGTCACACCCGGCGCTTATCAATTCGAGGTCACCAAGCCCGGCGTGCGGCTCGTCACGACGCTCGACACGCGCCGCATCGACGGCGCGCCGCCATCGCTCACCTCGCTGCGGCTGCTGGATGCGACCGGCCGAGTGACCGCGAGCCTCCGCGCTCGCGAGGCAGGTGCGCTGCTCTTCTCCGCGATCGACCGCGTCCCCGCCCCCGACGGCGGCGCGAAACGCGGCTCCGTCGTCGTCGAAGCCACCCGCCTCCAGTGGCGTCCGCACGGCACGACCGGGTGGCACACGCTCCCGCTCACGATCGCGGGCCACGAAATCGCCAACGGCCAGGAGGAATTCGACGTCCTCGGACACGTGCCCGTCGGCACCGCCTACCGCGCCGATCTCACGCCGGTGACGCAGACCGCGACGCCGATCGACATCGCCATTCACATCGAGGACGTCTCCGGCAACGCGTACGACTACACCATCGAGTCCGCGTTCGTCGTACACGGGGAGCGAAGGAGGGGCGTCCGGCACTGACGCTTTACTTCGCCATCTTCGGCATCTTGCCGCCGCCGCGCACGTCGATGGCGTTGTCCGACTCCATCGAGATGGGAAACTCCGCCAGCGCGGCGGCGACGGTCGCGTAGAGGTCGCGGATCCACCGCGGCGGGGAGTCGTGGAACACCGGGCCGGCGACGCGGAGGTCGTTCGGCGCGAGGATCACCTTCACCTTCGCGTGGCCCGTCTGCGCCACGAGGGTGAACAGCTCCTCGATCGCGGGATCGCCGAGAGCGACGCAGCCGATGGAGACGTTCTTGCCGTGGATGAAGATGTCGCCGCCGAGACGGGTGCGGCCGTCGCGCGCGGCCATGCGGCGGTCGAACGCGTTCGGGTAGCTGACCTTCATCGACAGGTGGTAGCTGCTGTTCGGGTTCAGATGCTCGATGCGATACACGCCCTCCGGCACCTGCAGATCGCCCTGCAGCAGCTTCGGCCCCGCGTGCCCGCTCGCGGCGAGGATCGGATAGCTGCGGATGTACTTCCACGATGCGCCATTGCGCGCCCACACCGCCATCCGCCGCTCCTGCTTCAGCACGAGGAAGGCGATCTCCCGCGGCGGCCACGTCACCCCCGCTTTCTGAAAGTGGGGCAGCAGGCGCGCCCGCGCGGCGGGGCCGTACTTCGCGACGACGTCGGCGACCGAGCGCGGTTCGGTGATCCGCAACAGCAGCGGAACCCAGACGCCGCGGCCGAGCGCGACGAACGCCGCCAGCGCCACCAGGACGGCGATGACTATGACAACGGATCTATGACGCCCAGGCACCCTGCTAACCTTAACTCATGCGACTGGCCGTCAACATCGATCACATCGCCACGATCCGCGAAGCGCGCAAGACCGACGAGCCCGATCCCGTCGCCGCGGCCGACCATCTGCGAGCTCGCCGGCGCGCAGGGCATCACCGTCCACCTCCGCGGCGACCGCCGCCACATCCAGGACCGCGACGTGGAGCTCCTCCGCCGCACCGTCACCACGCACCTCAACGTCGAGATGGCGTCGACGACGGAGATGGTGCGCATCGCCCAGACCATCAAGCCTGCACCAGGTCACGCTCGTGCCCGAGCGGCGCGACGAGGTGACGACCGAGGGGGGACTGGACGTCGTGCTGCACGCGGGGAATGTGGAGAAAGTCGTGCGCAGCTCCTCGACGCGCGCATCGACGTCTCGATCTTCGTCGATCCCGACCTCGAACAGATCCGCCAGTGCCACAAGCTGCGCGCGCCGAAGATCGAGATCAACACCGGCAAGTACGCCGACGCGTGGAAGGAAGGCCACTGGCCGGCGGAGCTCGACAAGATCGCCACCGCCGCCCGCGCCGCGAAGAAGCTCGGCCTGGTCGTCCTCGCGGGACACGGCCTCACCTACCGCAACATCGACGGCATCGTCACGATCCCGGAGATCGAGGAGCTGAACATCGGGCACTCGATCATCTCGCGAGCGGCGCTGGTGGGGCTGGATGTGGCGGTGCGCGAGATGGCCGCCCTGATGCGCCACCCGCGGCGGTTGCCCACCGTGAAGTGATGTAGGGCGTGGCTTCAGCCCGCCTCCCCTGGGGGTGGGCGGGCTCGAAGCCACGCCCTACGTTCTCAGCTCCGCGAGGCGCCTGCGCAGCTCCCGCACCTTCGCGCGGTCACGCTTCGCACCGAAGCTCTCCGCCTCGTACAGCGCGATCAGCGGCTCCAGCTCCTCTGCCGCCTCCGCGTGCTGCTCGCGCAGCTCGCACAGCGCCTCCTCCATCGTCATCGCCGGGCCGACGTCGGATGCCCCTGCGCCGCGAGATAGGACGCCAGCAGATCGAACGTCCGGCGGCGCCGGCGGCGGATCAGGACCGTCACGAACCCGATCGCGGCGAGGAGGGTCAGCAGCACCTCGAAGTCGCCCGACACCAGGTTCCGCGCGTCGGTCGACAGTTTGCTGCGCACCGTCGCGAACGACCGGCCTGCCCAGTCGAACGCGTCCATGAACAGAGCGATCTGGTCGCCGAGACCGAAGGTCAGGACATAGCGGTCCCAGAAGAACGTGAGCGAGTCCGTCAGCGCCGCGAGATACTCGCCCACCGCGCTGCTCTGCGCCGCGCCGGGCCGCAGCGTCCGGCGGCGTTGAGTCGAACGTCAGCCAGCGCGTGCCGTCCCACACCTCGGCCCACGCGTGCGCGTCCTCGCGCCGCAGCGCGTAGTAGCCCGTCAGCGGATTGAGCTGCCCCGCGTAGAACCCGCCGGCGATGCGCGCCGGGACGCCGAGCGGCGTCAGCAGCACCACCATCCCCGCCGCGAAATACTCGCAATGCCCCTGACGCTCGCGCAGCAGGAACCGCTCGAGCGAGATCGGCGTCCCGCGTCCCCGCATTCGGCAGGTAGCGGAAATTGCGGACCATGTACTGCTCGATCAGCTCCGCGCGCTTCTGCGGGCTCTCCTCGCTGCCGACGATCGTCCGCGCCAGCGTCTCCACCGCGGGCGAGATCGGGTAGCCCGACATCCGCGCGCGCGCCAGCCGCAGCGGCTCGGCCTCCTGGGCCATGCGCACCGAGACCGTCAGCATCCCGTCGTCGTACGTGAAGTACGACTCGCGGGTCGGCCCCTCGTACAGCGTCGACAGTCCCGTCAGCGCGTACGAGCCGACCGGCAGGAACAGCCGCCCCTTCTGCGCGCGCATGCTCGACGACCGCCTCGCGGTCGATGCCGTTCGCCTTCGCCAGCACGTACGTGTCGCCGTTCTGCTCCACCGCGCGCAGGCCGCGCAGCGACTGCTGCCATTCGCCGCGCCTCGTAGCGGTCGTAGATCGTGCCGCGCAGGCGGAGGGGCGTGAAGAACGCGCGCGCGTCGCGGTCCATCCACACCCGCGCGACCACCGTGGCGTCGTTCGGCGTCGAGCGCCGCTGATTCGAGATTGATCGTGTCGCTGAGGGCCGTGGTCGCGCCGGGAAGCGGCCCGGTGAGCCCACGCACGAGCGGATTACGCAGGCGCGGCAGCACCGGGAAGAGCAGCGCACCGATGAGGATCGCGCCCGACAGATAGAACGCCGACGCCCGCCCCGAAGGCGCATCGGTGTACTGCCGCTCGACCGAGCGCGCCGTCTCCAGATGGCTGACGTACATCAGCTGCCGGAACATGAAGAACGCGAAGATGAGCACGAACGGGACGATCGTGAGGTGCGTCGACGTCGCCAGGCTGGCCATGAAGATCAGCGCCGCCGTGAGCATCCGCTGCGCCTGGTTGTTGCGCTGCACCGACTCGATCGGCTGATACGACGGCGATGAAGAGCACCAGGTGCGTCGACGCGGCGATCGCGCTGTCCCGACGACGAACACCGCCAGTCGATGAAGTAGAACGGCACGTAGGCGATCGCCACCCAGCGCATCAGTCCGCGCCGGGAGCAGCTCGCGGACTCCGTCCCGTCGCCACCCGCACCACGATCGCGGCCATGGCGACGTGGAAGATCGACCAGCGGCACGACGGAGATCGCGTACGTGAAGTACAGCGGCACCGCCGCGAACATCGCCAGCAGGAGCGTCTCGAGCTCGCGCGGCCTGCGGGTCGCGGTTCATGCCGCCCTCCGGTGCCACCGAGAACAGCACCGAGTTGCGCTCCAGCAGCTGGTGCACCGGCTCGTACACCGGCGTCGAGCAGCGCCAGCGCGCGGAAGAGCGTGCGCGCCGCCTCGTGCTCGCGCGCGCGCAGCGTCACGCGCGGCAGCGACAGCGTCACGTCGAGTTCTGCCGCACCGCGTTACACACGAACGTCGCCGCCTCGGAGATCATCTCCTCGAAGCCGTCGTCGCCGGCAGCCACGCGGCTTGTACGGATCGACGACCACGTGCAGCGAGCGCGCGGCGTCGGCCTCCGTCTGCTTCATGATCCAGCGGCCGAGGCTCGCCGACTTCTTCCAGTGCAGATGGCGGAGCGAATCGCCGCGGACGTACTCGCGGAACGCGTGGATCTCGCTGCCCGGCCCGGGCCGGTCCGCCACGCTCTGCTCGCCCGACAGCGGACGGAAACGGTCGTGCGCCGCGTCCTCGGCGAGGATGCGCGGATAGACGACGACGTCGCTGGAGATCTGCACGCGGCGCTTCTTGAGGAAGAAGCCGAACGGATAGCGCGTGTACGAGTCGATCGCGCTGACGTGCGCCAGCCCGCGCCGCGTGAACAGGAACGCCGCCGCGACTTCGACGCTCGCCTCCGCGGCACGCACCGGGATCAGCACCGGCGCCGCCAGCGCCTCGAGACGTCAGCATCGACGTCGCGCACGTTCCAGACGCGCGAGTCGTTGCGCACGCGCAGCATGCCGTCGGCCGGACGTCCCGCCCACGCGTCTTCCATGCCGGCGATCTCGACGCGAAGGTGCTTCAGGCCCACCCTTCGACGCCATGCCCGACAGCAGCAGCACCCGAGCATCAGCGAGACGCGCGAGGTAGAGGGCGTTGTTGCCGGTATTGATCGCGGCGATGGCCAGGACCACCGTCGCGAGTCAGGTACGTCGTGCCGACTTTCGTGAACCGGACGACGCCGTTGAACTGCCAGTTCTGGCAGTGTCAATCTCGGGACTCACCTCGGGACGCGATCTCGTTCACCAGCGCGCTGGATGAACTTCGACTTCGGGGGAATGATCGCCGCGGCGACAGGCGCCGGTCCTTCATCACGATGCGGTGCGACAGCACCGGCGCGGCCAGGCGCTTGACGTCCTCGGG
Organism: uncultured Acidobacteriota bacterium; assembly: GCA_963821585.1. Taxonomy (GTDB): domain Bacteria; phylum Acidobacteriota; class Thermoanaerobaculia; order Gp7-AA8; family Gp7-AA8; genus QHVT01. Next base: position 4,581 of record CAWGEI010000002.1, on the reverse strand, counting down.
GATGACGAAGTCGCGGCCGTTGACCATCGCCAGCGCCTGGCAGACCTTGAAGTACGTCAGCGCACCGCGGGTCGAGACGCCGAGGGCGACCTCGCCGTGCGTGCGCGTCGTCTGCACGATCGTCATCAGGTACTCGACCAGCGCCTCGCTCACGTGGACGTCGCTCGACCTGCGCCTGCAGCTCGCGCACTTCCGTTGCCGTCGAGCACCGGCTCGAGGTGATCCAGCGCCTCCTGCGCCGCCGCCCGAGCGGAGGAGCTTCTTCTCGTCGCTCGCGCTCGGGTAGCCGATGGTCAGCTTCATCAGGAAGCGGTCGAGCTGCGACTCCGGCAGCGGGTACGTGCCGACGTGCTCGATCGGATTCTGCGTGGCGATGACCAGGAACGGATCGGGCAGCGCCATGCGCCGCTTCTCGATCGTGATCGTCCCCTCGCTCATCGCCTCCAGCAGCGCCGACTGCGACTTCGGCGTGGCGCGGTTGATCTCGTCCGCGAGCAGGACGTTCGTGAAGACCGGGCCGGAGACGAACTGGAACTCCTGCTGGTCCTGGTTGTAGATCGTCACGCCGACGATGTCGGCCGGAAGCAGGTCGCTGGTGAACTGGATGCGCTGGAACTCCAGCGACAGCGACCGCGCGAGCGCGTGCGCGAGCGTGGTCTTGCCGACGCCAGGGACGTCCTCGAGAAGGATGTGTCCCTTCGCGAGCATGCGCCGCGATGCAGAACTGCACGACCTCCGACTTGCCGCGAATGACACGCTCGACGTTGGCCTGCAGGGCGGTGATGCGGTCGAGGGACCGCGACATCGGAAGCGGTTCGGTGCTCATCGGTTCAATCTTCTCTACGGGCGCCGTGACGGAAGGTAACGAAAAGCGTGCCCGGTGTCATCCCGCAGGTGGGGAAGAGCGGCTCGGAAGGAAAGCCTGACGGCGCCAGGGACGGCCTCTCAGGCCGGTGTCCACGGATTCTCGTCCAGCCACCCAACGACGAGCGTCCGGCGATCGCGAAACGTCAGTTTTCGCGGATTCAACTGCAGCTTCTGACACCCGGCCGGGAGGGCCGCACGGAAGGATCGATAACGCTTCGCAAGCACCGAACCGCTCGGGATCAACCCTCGTGCTGCCGGCGTGGTTGACAACCAGTTACGTACGAGCTCGATCGCAAGACTCGGTTTGCCGCCGTGTGCTCGTACGTCCTGCCCTGCAATGTCCGAGCAGTACGTCTGATACCGGTAAGGCTCCTCGTCCAAAATCAGACAGCCTTTCTCTTGCTGCTCGGGACCGCCGAATGCTTTCGCACCGAGAACAGGCCGAGCTCCAGCGGCATGTTGAATCGAGGACTTTCCACCCGAGAGATGTCGTGAATGCCGTAAGGCGACTCGCCGATGATTCTCAGGATCTTCTGGACGCGGACTTCACCCGAGTCTTCCACTTCCAGAGCAGCCCGCGCGTGAAACCCGCAGTCATGAACCACAAACAGCAGTGCGTGCAGAAGAGGGCGATACTGCTGATCGAACGGACAATTGATGAAGACGTCGCGGCCCTGCGTCATCGCACCTTCCCGGCGGACTTGCGCCGGGTCTGAGCTTTTTTCTTCACGAGGGCGTCCTGTTCCCGCTTCAACTCGCGAAACACGGCACGTGCCTCTGCGAGAGTCACATGAGTGCCTTCCGTGATCGGCCGCAGGATCGGACGAACTTTCATGCCGTCACGATAACACGCTACAACTTCCTGTAATTCGGCCCCCCCCCGCCCTCCGGCGGGCACCCAGGTGATCACCTGGTAGGGGTCCATGATGTCGCAGGTTTTGCAATGGAAGCAGTTGGTGAAGTTGAGAAACGGGACGCGGCCGCGGCCGTCGGCTGTTTCCTGCGGCTCGTACACCTGCGCGGGGCAGAAGTGGAAGCACGGGTTTCCGTACTCCTCGGTACACCGCGTGATGCACACCTCGGTGTCCGAGATCAGCAGGTGCGCGGGCTGGTTCTCTTCGTGGAGCACCCCGCCGTTGTAGACGTTCGTCACCTTGTCGAACGTGTACTGGTTGTCGTACTTCACCTTCGCCGGCGGGTGCGGGTCGTCGGAGCCGAAGTAGCGCTTGATACGCACCATCCGCTCGTGGCCCGCGTGCCCTTCGAGCTTGTTCGCGACGCCGAAGCCGCGGCCGCCGGTGACCATCCCCGCGCCCGGCGTTGATCAGGCCGGAGAGCTGGCCCCAATGGAAGGCCTGGTGGAAGTTGCGCTCCTTCCAGAGCTCTTCCTTCGCCCACGACGCCTCGAACAGCTCCTCGTACTGCCGCAACTGCGTCGCGGAGTAGTCCTCGCCGAGGAGCGCGGCGAACGCGGCTTCCGCGGCGAGAATGCCGGACTTGATCGCCAGGTGGATCCCTTTCAGCCGCGCGCCGTTCAGGAAACCGCCGCTGTCGCCGAGGATCATGAAGCCGTCGCCGTGGAGGCGGGGCATGGAGTAGTAGCCGCCCTCCGGGATCGCCTTCGCGCCCGCGGAGATCATCTTCCCGCCCTGCAGGATCTTCTGAATCTCCGGATGGAGCTTCAGGCGCTGCAGCTCGTCGTGCGGGTCGAGCGTCGGGTTCTTGTAGTCGAGACCGACCACCAGTCCGATGTCGACGATGCGGTCCTTCATGCCGTAGATGAAGGCGCCGCCGAACGTGTCCATGTCCAGCGGAAAGCCCAGCGTGTGGATCACGCTCCCGGCGGGGTAGCGGTCGTCCGGAAGCTGCCAGAGCTCCTTCACGCCGACCGAGTACACCTGCGGGTTCTTGCCCGCGTACAGGTCGAACATCTCCGCGAGCTGTTTCGTCAGCGTCCCGCGCGGCCCCTCGGCCAGGATGGTCATCTTCGCGCGGACGTCGACGCCCGGCTCGAAGTTCGGCTTCGCCTCGCCGTTCTTGTCGATGCCTTTGTCGCCCGTGCGCACGCCGACGACGCGGCCGTCCTCGACGAGCACGCGTGAGGCGGCGAACTCGGCGAAGAGGTCCACGCCCATCTCGCCGACGATCGGGCCGAGCCAGCGGACCAGCTCGCCGAGTGAGATGACGTAGTTGCCGTGGTTCTGCAGCGGCGGCGGGTTGAGCGGCGCGACAATCTTCTTCGTACTCGGTGAGGTACCAGAACGCGTCGCGTGGTCACCGGCGACTCGATCGGGCAGCCGCGCTCGAGCCAGTCCGGCATCAGCTCGGCGATGCCGCGCGGATCCATGACCGCGCCGGAGATCCCGTGCGAGCCGATCTCCTTCCCTTTCTCCAGCAGCGCGATGGAGATGCCCTCGAGCTTCTTTTCGGCATCCGATTCGTTGTGGACGCGGATCAGCTCCGCGAGCTTATACGCCGCGGCGAGTCCGGCCGGCCCCGCGCCGACGATGACGACGTCGACATCCAGGGTCTCACGCTCGATTCCGGGAAGTTCGGCCATTGCTTACTCGCTCCTGTCGCAGAAATGCCGGGCGCATTCTAATGGAGCGCAGAGGGCAGAGCGCAGAGGGCAGAAGAGAAAAGCGCGGGGCTTCTGCGCTCTGCGCTCTGCGCTCTGCGCTCCTGTTATCCTTCGGCCGCGCGATGACCGAGTACTACGCGCCACTGATTCTCCTGTTCATCTGCAGTGCGTTGACGTCGTACGTGGCAACGGCTGTCGTGAAGCACGCCGCGCAGCACATCGGCCTGGTCGATGTGCCGGACGACCGCAAACTGCATGGCATTGCCACGCCTCGGCTCGGCGGGATCGCGATCATCTTCGGCTTCGGCTTCCCGCTGCTGCTCCTCGCGGCGAACCCGCGGGCGGTGGACCTGGTCTCGAAAAACCTCTCCTACCTCTTCGCTGTCCTCGCCAGCGGCGCACTAGTCATCGGCCTCGGCGTCTACGACGACCTCCTCGGCACCAACGCACCGAAGAAGTTCGCCATCCAGTTCGCGGCGGCGGCGATTCTGGTGACGTTCGGGTATTCGTTCGAGGAGGTCTCCATCGCCGGCCGGAACTTCCACCTCGGCTGGCTCGGCGCGACGGTCTCGATTCTCTGGATCGTAGGCGTGATGAACGCGATGAACTTCATCGACGGCATGGACTCGCTGGCGACCGTCGTGTCGCTGACGATCGCGGCCGTCGTTCACCGTCATCGCCGTGCTGCGCGCCGACTACTTCTCGCTCGTGGTCATGATCGCGCTCACCGGGAGCCTGACCGGGTTCTATCCGTGGAACAAGCCGCCGGCGAAGATCTTCATGGGCGACACGGGGAGCCTCTTCATCGGCCTCCTCCTCGCGGCCGGCTCGATCGCCAAGCCGAGCAAGTCGCCGACGGCGCTCATCATCATCGGCCCGCTGCTCGCGCTCGCGCTGCCGGTGCTGGACACGCTGATCGTCATGCAGCAGCGCTTCTCGGGAGAGAAGACGTCGCTCGCGAAACGCATCGGCCGCGTCTTCACCGCGGACCGCAACCACATCCACCACATCCTCGTGACGAAGTACCGCAGCGAGGGGAAGGCCATCTTCGCCATCTGGCTCGTGACGCTGCTCTTCGCGGCGGCCGCGGTCATGACCGCGGTGCAGGAGCTGAAGTGGTTCGGCTACGGCTC
>CAWGEI010000001.1:0-19653 GCA_963821585.1 uncultured Acidobacteriota bacterium | reverse complement strand
GCCGGCGAAAGTTAGAATTTACGCACAGCAAGCCAGCGCATGGTGAAAAATGAATACACATCCGCGCATGTCTCACCGCCCGGTGAGACGTTGGCGGAGACGCTTGAAGCCATCGGTATGACCCAATCCGAGCTGGCACGGCGCACGGGACGTCCGTTGAAGACCATCAACGAGATCATCCAGGGTAAGACGACGATTACCACCGAGACCGCACTCCAGTTCGAACGCGTCCTCGGCGTTCCCGCTTCGTTCTGGAACAACCGTGAGGCCCAGTACCGTGATGCGGGGATGCCGGGCGCGGAAGGCTGATCTGGCCAGATGCGCCGCCGCGTGGTCAACATTGAATCGACTGTTGTCCGCGCCGGGAGCCAAAGGGCGGTCTGAAGCCGCCAACGAAGCCGTAGGTTGGCAGTCCATCCGGGGGGAGGCGGCCATGCAGTGCTCGTGGGAGACGTTGAGAAGCTCGCGACGAACATCGTGGAAGAGGTGTTCTTCCATCTCTTCGGCAATCGTTCATGTCTGCTCGCGTTCAACGAGTTGATGGCGAAGATCGTCGTGAAAGACCTCGGTCCCGATCAAGTCGACGCCGAGCACGCATCGTACTTCGCGGCGGCCGGCGTTCTGCGGCGCAGCGAGCTTCCGGAATGGGTAAAGCACGCGGTGTTCTTTCGTGACAGAGGCATGTGCGCGCTGTGTCAGCGGGATCTTTCGAGGCTCGTCACCGTCGAGCCGGAACAGAACTACGACCATATAGTCCCGCTGTCGCGCGGCGGGTTGAACGACGTGACGAACATTCAACTGCTCTGCTCACCGTGCAACGTCGCGAAAGGTGACGCGGCAGGTTCGACGTCCTGTCGTTACGAACGCTGGTTCTGACAAGGACTGTCTCGTCCGACTCCGATCACCGCTGCTTCGGCGTCTCGTGCTTCGGCTGCGAGGTAGGCGTCCGCTGCGATGACGGCGGACGCGATTGGTCGAGTCGTTTCGACCACACCGGATCCGAAGATTGGCGGCTCGCGCGCTCGATGACTGCCTTCATCTTCTCCGCGTTCGTCACATTGCACTCGCTTTCTATGTCGTCTCTCGAAACGTCACACCAGCATCTGCCAGAGTCTTGCCGAGTTGTTCGATGGTCTCTCGTTCACTCCGAAGGTAGGAGTCCGGATCGCTTTGGATCCGAGGTTGGGCAGACCGCTTGACATCATCCCAGGCGATGATACGGCCATTCTCGTCTTTTCGATCCGGCAGGATGAACAGCTCGCGGAAGCGATGCGGCGCAATTCCGACGAACGGCTCGAACAGCACTTTCCGCGGCGCCGGACTCTCGAGGGCGATCGAGTCGCGGAACAGACGCGCCACCTGGCTCTTCGGGTACGGCTCGATGTACACGAGCCGCTTCGCGCCGGACGCGACGATGTGCTTTGCGCAGTTGTGACACGGGAACGTCGTGCCGTAAAGCGTCGAACCGTGCAGCGCGACGCCGCGTCTCGCGGCGTCTGTGATCACACCCATCTCTGCGTGAACGGCCCGCCCGTACTCTGTGATGGCCATGAAGCGGCTGCTTTTGAGTTGCTTCGCAACCTTGCTCACCAACTCGTCCGTGATTTCGCCGTCGACGGACAGCAACCCGTGCGGCCGCAGCTGTTCGAGTAGATCCTTGAGGATCGCGAGCTTCATCTCCGCGTTCGGCTCATCCGATTCCACGACACGGAAGTCGCGCGCGTCCTCCGGCGAATTCGGCCAGTAGAAGCCGCCGCCGGCCTTCGCAACTTCGTTCGTGCCGACGGCGAGAACCTGTCCGTCATCGGTACAGGCGGCATAGCCGACCTGCCGTGACAGATCCGACGATCGAAGCGCGGCGCTGTAGGCATATTGCATCCCCATCTCGTCGATCGTCGGTGTCTCGAAGGGGTGGCCGAAAAGGATGGAGATCGTTCGGTGAACCGACGCCTCGATGGCGGCCTTGTCGTCGGCATTCAGAAAGGCATCGGCGAGAGGGAAGGTGTCGCGGACGTCTTGTCCGGTGGCGACGCGGCTCTCGATCTCGTCTCGCTCGATGAGTTTCTCCGCCCGCCAGATGCACTCGCGCATTTCGAGGTTCCTCGACTTGGCGATGCGCGCGGCGAGGGCATCGCGTCTCCGTTCGCGTGAGGCGTAGGCACTTACCAGAAAGAACGCACTGCCGTAGATCTCGCGAAGCTTGGTCACTTCCTCGGGCCGTTTGAGGGAGTTGAAGATGTAGGCGACTCGCGGGCGCGGGAGGTTCTCGCTCTCCTCCTCATCGTCGCGTTGTCTCGCGACCCGGATCCTGGTGATGGCGAGACGGGCCATGACGTCGTTGGTGGTCTTCTGCCGAAGGTCGTTTCCGGCATCCATGTGGCCGGAGATGTAGTCCTCTTGATCGTGGATGGCGGGCAGGGGGGGCGTACGGTTCGAGGTCGTGCAGGAGGTGGCTGAGCCGGATCGGGACTCCGTCGTAGTTTACGTCGCGAAGCGACGTGACAAACGCGTCCGCGATGGCGGGGAGGTCACAGCCGACCGCGCCGACGAGACCAATGACGAGCTCGGGGCCTGCAGCGAACGGCATAGCATTGATTGTAGTGTGTCACCGTGATTCGTCCACGACGCGTAGAGCAACGACGGGAGAGGCCTGGTCTGCAAGTGGACCCACCGTCAGGATGTACTGCCACGCATGTCAGTGCGGATCTACCCGACGTGGATCCCGTGCGCGGGGCGCGAGTTGCGCGGCTCGAAGGGCGCACCCACCTTCACAAACCCCGCAAACCGGCACGTTGGATCCTCGCCAACAGCGACGGCTTGCGCTCGTGCTCTGCCTCCAGCGCCTCGAGGCGCTCCACAAAACTCGACTCATCACCGCGCGCGACGGATATGTCGCGCAGATCCACGAGCAGGCTGACGGCGTGGTCGTAATTCGCGGGCTTTTTCGTCGCGATCAGGCCTTGGATCTCGGCCCACACGGAGGGCTCTCTGCCCGCGACCTTCTCGAGGTACTGCGAGCGTGCCACTGCCTTCTCGTGCTCGCGTCGCTGCCTTTCGGCTGCGGCTCGCGCTGCCGCTGCGCGGCGGTGTTCGTTGGTGGCTTCCTCCGCGGCGCGCAGCAACTCGCCGACGGTTCTCGATGAAGATGGTGTGGGCATAACGTTCTGCTGGCCGATGAGGCGTTGGAGGTCGATCGCCAGCCCCGGTTCTTCCGCCGCGATGAATCGTTGGAGGTAAAGGTGAGGATGGTGTTCCCTTTGTGCTCGCGCGCCGAGACGGAGTCGGTCAGGCAGTAAAGATCCGCAGTCTTGCCGTCGAGCAGCCGGGAGGGGAGCCGCAGCTTGAGGACGCGCGTTCCCCAGTTCGCAAAATAGAGGAACGCGTCGAAGTACTGGTCCATCCAGGCGTCTTCGTCCCCCTTGAAATCGCCATATTCGTAGTCGTTCACAAAGCTCGTGGGCGTGATCTTCGCGCGCGTGGAAGCGGCGCGCAATTTGGCCATCTCGGCGGCGGTGAGGCGGCGGTCGAGGGCCTGGAACTCGTAATACTGGTATTCGCTCATGGGTGCGCTCCCAGAAGACTCCGCGCCTGGGCCATGCCTCGCTGGTCGCCGAATTTCGCGTGCGCTTCGAGGGCACGCGCCGCGTGACGTTCGGCGTCTTGCAGGTTGCCCGTTTTCAGCGCGACGTGGGCGAGGGCGACGAAGGATTGCGCGGCGCCGTGCTCGTCGCGGCCGCGGCCGAGGCGGATGCGAAGGCTTTCGAGAAAGGTCTTTTCCGCCGACTCGTAATCACCGCGGAGGTAGTGCAGCTTGCCGAGGTTGTGCAGGGATTGGGCGATGCCGCGGAAATCGCCGAGGTCGCGCTTGAGCGTGCAACTCTGCTCGAGCGCGGCGATGGCCGGCTTCCACTGCTTCTGATTCATGTACACGATCCCGATGTTGTTCAGGCTCTTGGCGAAGCCACGCAGGTCGCCCGTGCGCTTCTCGTACTCCGCGATGCGCCGGTGCTCGCGGAGGGCCTCGGCGCGCCGATCGAGGTATTCGAGTGCGACGGCGCGATGACTGCGGATCTGCATGACCAGCCATTCCTCGCACTTCGACCGGGTTGCGATCGTCAGAGCCTGATCGTAGAAGCGCAGCGCGAGGCCGTGAAGGCCGCGGCGGCGGGCGATGACGCCGCTCTGGTCGAACACGAGCGCGCGCATGTCCGGAGGCTCCTTCTTCGAGGCGGCCCGCGCCTGCTGTGCGACTTTCGCGGCAGCGCGGAGATCCGTCCCGTATTTCTCCAGCACGACCGCGCGTGCGACGAGGACGCGCGATGACGTACCGGATTTCGCGACATGCTGGTGCAGCTGTGTCGCGAGTCCGAAGGCGCGCGCTTCGACCAGGGCGTACAGGATGGCGACGGTCGACGCGTCGCTTGCGGGGAGCCAGGCATCGACGGACGGCCTTTCACTGTCCATCGCATCAGCGCGCAATCGGCCGAAGCCGCGTCGCGGACGGAGGACGTCCAGCATCTCGCCTGTCTCGCCGGCGAAGAGGTCGAGCGAGCCGGGCCAGGCTGTCGCGCACGCGACGGCGGGTCGCGCTTTGGACGAACGCCGCGCGGGACCGGCGAGCGGTCGAAGAGGCATGTCCGGTTCGTGAACGATCCAAACGCCGGCCGCGGTTCGCTGGAGATTCAGCAGCGCGGGCAGGATGTCGAAGTCGTCGCGTCCGGAGTAGCCGAGGACGACGAGGGGACGGTCTTCGAGGAGAGCGCGCAGAAGCTGCGTCTGCGGCAGCGAGAGTCCCAGGCCGACCTGACGCACCGCGAGGGCGATCGACGACAGCGCATCGTTGATGTTCCCGCCGATCGACCCGTGAATTTTGAAGAGGATCGATCTTGCTGCGACGTTCTCGCCGATGGCCGTGCCGACGACGGTGTCGTGGTGAGCTCCGATGGCAGCGGCTGCTTTTTCGATGAGGGTGTCGAAGTTCGTCGTGATGACGGAGCATCCGGCGCCGAGAGCGACGGCGAGAAAGCCGTGCCACGCATTCGGCGGCGCGTGCAGCGTGTTCAGAAGCGGCCGGACTGCAGCGACGCCGAGGTGTTCGAGGAGCACGTCGGTGATCACCTCGGGGCGCAGCCGGATGAGGGCTCTCGCAATGGAGCGCGCGAGACCCTTGGGCAGCGCGAGCGGCTGCAGGACCGGATCGATGAGGCTCGCGACGAGCCCCGTGGCAAGCGGGAGACGGGCAGGCGGCGGCGCGGAAATGCCTGCGCCGACGAAGAAGGTCGCTTCTCCGCGCCGGATGACGTCGCGCCAGTACGCCCGATCGATGGTCGTGGTCATCGGCTGGTGTGATCTCCGAAGTTCACGTCGTGATTTTCCAAGTTCACGTCGTGATCATCGAAGTTCACGCCGTGATTTTCGCGAATCACACTGTGATTTTCGAAGTCCACATGGTGATTTCCTGAAATCGCACCGTGATTTTCGAAGTCCACAGCCTGACTTCCGAAAATCACACCGTGATGATCGAAGTTCACACCGTGATTTTCGGGAATCACGCCCTGATTTTCGAAGATCCCGCTTGCACGGAGCCTCACCCCGAACCACAAAATCACGCGTTTTCTCAACAACTTACAAAAATCACCTTGACAGAATAACCTTGCGGCACTATCTTTTCGGGTTATCGTCGAACCTGGTTGAGCTTGACTCCCATGGGGGACCACAAATCCTCGACGTAGGGACTGGAACGCACCGACGGGTGATCAGTACGTCCCGAAACAAGCGTGATTCGGCGAAAGTCTTTGGACCCGCCGCGTCCACGTGGAGTTTGAGCTGAGCTCCTCCAGCGCCTGTTCCCACGCGGAAACCGGCGGACGTGCCGTTTGGCGTTTGCCGGTCAGGCTCCCGGAGATCCGGTCTTCGGGGATCATCGATCGAGTCGGCGGTCGCGCGGCCAGCGGGCGCCGGTTCACAACCGTCCCCACGAAAGGGGACAGGAGTGATACCCCCATGTCTATCGTGGAAAGCTCTCTTTCGAAGACCGCGACTGCGGAAACGGATCTGCCCATGCTCTCACCGGAGCAGGCGCTCGATCAGTTTCGCGCGCTGCGGAAACAGATCCCGGGGTTCGTGCACCTGCCGAACGACCGCCAGATGCAGAAGATCCGGCGGACGGCGAGGGTGAACATCAACTTCACCCGGGAAGCCATCAGTGCCGTCGGCACGTCGGAGGTCGTGCAGACCGTCATCGGCAACACGCCCGAGGAACTGCACCGTGCCGAGGATGAAGTCGCCCGCTGGACGATCGTGGAGTCCGAGATGCGCTCGATGCTCCAGGGAATCGCCGCGGCGAACCTCGTCCGCCGTCATCGTCTCGGACTGGTGGCTCTGCAGGCGTACAGCGTCAGCCGTCAGCTCGTGCGTCAGGAGGATCATGCCGATCTGCTGCCGCACGTCCAGACGATGAGCCGTCTGCCGAAGTACGACCGCCGTCGCGTGAAGTCCGCGGTACCGCCGGCGGCCGATCCCGCGAAAGCGCCGCAACCAGCCAACCCGTCGTAACGCAGTAAAGATGTGAAGATCGGGCGCGCTTCGGCGCGCCCGGTCCTTCTTCTGCGATAGAGTCGGGAAGTATGTAAAGGAGGAATCATGATGCCTCACAGACTGCTTCGCATGCTGTTCGCCGCCGTGCTGTCCGCCGTCTTCTTCGTCCCTCTCGTCCCTGCAGCCGAAGCCTCAGCTGACGCCGGAAAAGACCGCGTCGCCGCGGCCATGCCGCCCGCGCCGGTTCCCGCCTTTGCCACCGCTCGCTGTGGCCGGTGCGGCGACGGCCAGTGCGTGAAATCGTGCGGCGAAACCGCCCAGAGCTGCCCTGTCGATTGTGGGGGCGGGGGAGAGCCCTCGGCTGCTGGGATGGCGACGGCCCAGCCCACCGGATGCGCCACGCCTTCCGAGGCAGCCGCGAAACCGAATCCCGACACTGGGAAATAGGGCTTGCCGGCCGCGGGCGCCTTCGCGCGAAGGCGTCCGTCGGGCGCTCTTCTTGCTGGGAACGGTCGCGGAAGGAGCCACTGATGGCCCACGAAGAGACGAAGTGCCGGCACGAACACTGTCATTGCACCGGAGCTGAGGTACGGCCGGACGGCTACTGTTCCGACTCCTGCCGGGACAGCCGCATGGAAGGCGGAAAGTGCGCCTGCGGACATCCTGATTGTCGATGACCGCGGGAGCAGACCGCGCGTAAACCCCAGGTCGCCCTCTTTTTTGTAATGGTTGGACACCCCGGCTCACTATCCCGGTAGTGAGCTCGAAAAGGAGTGCGAAATGGGTGTCCGGAAAAACGTGAAATTTCTGTCCGCGACCGAGCGCGAGAACTTCGTCAAAGCCTGCGTCCTCATGAAGGCGGACATCGTGAATCCGATGGCGCCCGCGGCGGATCAGTACAGCCGGTGGGATGAGCTCGTGGCTCTCCACCGCATGATCCAGAACGTCAACGTCGATCCGCCGAACCCGGCGAACAACGTCAATTTCGGCCACGGGGGGCTCGGCTCGTACAGCTTCCTCAGTTGGCACCGTTACTTCCTTCACCAACTGGAGGTCCAGCTCCGCAGCTATCTTCCGGCGGGCACGCCGTTCGATCTGCCGTACTGGGACTGGACCGATCTCTCGCCGGTGCTGGTCGCGACCTTCCTCGGTCCGGACGGCGATGCGGGCACGAACGTGGTCAGCCAGGGGTACTTCGCGCCCAGCAAGCCCGGCACCGGCGGAAACCTGACTGTGCTCCCGGGCTGGTGGCCGGCGAGCCTCGATGGCTGGAATCTGCATTCCGCGTTCGGCGTCTGGGCAGGCGCGCTGACGCGCAATCTGTCGGGGCTGGGCGGCCTTCCGTCCGTCGCGGACATGACCACGACGCTGGCGCGCACGACCTACTCGACGTTCCAGAACACGGTCGAGAGCGGTACGGGCCTCCCGTCGGGTCATCAGATGCACAACGGCCTGCACGGCTGGATCGGCGGTCACATGAGCAATCCCACCGCTTCGCCGTTCGATCCGATCTTCTATCTCCATCACTGCAACATCGACCGGCTGTGGGCGATGTGGCAGCTCGACGGCCACGCCGCGACCTATCCCGCCGCCGGCGCGAAGCCGAAGCACGCTCCGACCGATGCGATGTATCCCTGGGTGGGCGCCGACACGCCGCTCTACCACACCAACATCGCGTTCGGCCCGATCGTGATGCCGGATTTCAGCGCGCTCGGCCCGGTCCTCAACCAGGACACACTCGATTTCCGCACGCAGTACGGCTACACGTACGACACCCTGGCGGTGATCGGCGTGGGACTCGATCGCACCGGCAGCATGAACGGGCTGACGCCCGATCCGATGACCGGCATGGGGTCGGTGACGAAGTGGGAGGCGGCGACGCGCGGCGTTTCCGCGTTCCTGCAGGATTGCGAGACCGTGCAGACCAGCGGCGCGATCTACGTGACTGCGGGCATCAAGACGTTCCGCAGCCTGCTCGCCAACGATTTCGCACCGGTCTTCGCCGGCACGCCGTACGGTCTGGTGAAGACCGGCACGCCGTACAGCAAGAGCGCGTTCGACACCGCGGCCGCCGGGATGTCCCCCGGCGGCGGCACGCCGCTGGCCGACGCCCTCAATGACGTGGAGAGCACGCTCGTCGAGCCGCCGTTCGGCTGGGTGCCGCCGGAGGAGCAGCGCTACCTGGCCATGCTCACCGACGGCATGCTGACGTCCGGCGCGCCGCTGGCGTCGATCCCCGACGGCTCCTTCCCGAACACCGCGATCTTCGCCCTCGGCTTCGGCACGCCCGCGGAAGTCGACTACGCCACGCTCGCCAGCATGGTGGCCAAGGGCAAGACCCTCGGCTTTTCACAGGTGTTCCACGGCGAGAACGCCGGCGTCATCGACAAGTTCTATTCGAACGCGCTGGCGAAGGCCATCGGCTTCACCACGATCTTCGACCCGGTCGTCGAGATGTACGCCGGCGAGCACACGCATCTCGAGTTCTACGCGACGTCGGCCGAGGAGCGGTTCTTAATCACGGCGCAGGGGATGGACTTCGAGGACTCGAACTGGTCGTATCACCTCGAGGCGCCGGACGGCACGGTGGTCTGGGGTGGCATGGCCCATGGACACGCCGGACCGGCCGCGCACGGCCGCCTGCCGCACGTGACCGCGCTCCGCGGCGACGGACGGCTGTCCCTGATGCTGCAACGCGACAGTGCTCCCACGTCGACCTGGGTCGGCCAGTGGACTCTGATGATCTCGTACCGTGCCCGCGACCTCTCCGCGATGCTGATGCTCGATATCAGCGAGCTGATGATCCCTGTCGCCGCAGGCCCGGTGCGCGGGCCGCGCCACGCGCGCCTGCTGCAACAGCAGGACAAGCGGTTCGCCACGCCGTCCCGCGCCATCGCCGGCGTTCAGCGCCACGCGCTCGACGTCCGGGCGGCCGAGACGAACAGCAGCGGCAACCAGTCCTCGACCGTCGTCGTGAACATCTACGCGGCGTCGCGGCTGCGCCTCGAACTGGCTCCCGCGAAGGACGTCGTCGAACGCGGCGAGAAGATCAAGATCGACGTCCGGCCCGACGTGCTCTCGGGCACCATTTCCTCGTCGCGCTCGTTCGCACGCCTGATCGCGCCGGCGGTCGATCTCGCCGATCTCGTCGCGCGGGTAACGCCGGGCGACGTGCCGAAGGAGGCCGAGCTCAGGGGCTCGATCGCGCTGAAGTTCGATCCCGCGCGCCTGCTCGCGCAACTCGAAGCAAGGGAGCCGAAGCTCGCGCAGGTGCGCGACGAAGCGGTCGGCGTGGTCGTCCACGGTGGCCTGGCCCACATCCATCTCGACGACTCCGGCATCTCCGGCGTCCAGCACCTCGGCGTCTACATCGACGGCTCCTACTGCCCGGAGCACAGTACCGCCGGCGCCGGGCACGATCACTCGCACGACGCGGGCGGCATGCACGAGCACGCAGCCCCTGCCGGTGCGGCGGACGTCTGCGGACCGGACTGCAAATGTGAACGGTTCACCCGCCTGCTGAACGCCTCGGTGGCCGTGGCCGTCCGGAAGTAGGTGCTGTCATGGGGCGGGCGCTGGGCGCCCGCCCTGATGGTCTCGAAAGGCTCCGGGAGTGGTGCCGTAGGCTTCGACGAAACAGCGATGGAAGGTGCGGGGGGTACCGAAGGCGGAGAGGAGGGCGATTTCTTCGAGGGTGATCTCCCTCGGCAGGATCCGCAGGAGCCAGGCCGCGTACCGGACTTGTTTCTCGCGGAAGTAGCCGTGCAGGGACTTGCCGAAGAGCTCGGACGCGAGAGCGCTCACGTACTCGGGCGTCAGGCCCAGCTCGAAGGCGAATTCCGAGGCCCGGGCGGCGCTGGTGGACCGATAGCACTTGCGCAGGTAGTGCTCCGTTGCGCGGGCGAGCCGCTGGCGGCGGGTACGGGTGTAGGTGCACGGGGCTGCGTCTTTGCGTGTCATGTCTCGGCGTCCAGTCACAGAGGGGGTGACGTGGCGCAGACACATCCCTACCCGCCGAGGCAGGAAAATGCGGAATGTCGATCGCGATGGGTGCGAGGTTGCCCTGCGCGTCCCCGGCTCAAGCGACCGGTGGTTGGCTGCGCACCTGCGCGCGGAGCCACTCGAGCATGAGCCCGAAGAAGGTCGACTCCTCGGGCGGCGCACCGCCCGGCGAGTGAGTTCGCGCGTCATCGCCTCCTGGCGGGTTGATCGGCGCATCGGTCGTGGGGTCATCCGGCAGTGGCGCGCCCGTCGGCGGCATGATGCGCCCCTGCGAGGACACACCGCCCGGCGGCCGGATGTGCGACTGCTGTGGGAACTGCGGGTCACCGGCATACGCCACTGGCACCACCAGTGCGACGAGTGCCAGTAGCACGAGACCGCCGCTGAGTCGCTTTGAAACCGATCGCATAACCCCTCCTGCGCCAGCATGTCGCTGGGCTGGTTCGAGGGTTCTGTGTTCGGGCGATTGATTAACGCGAAGGTTGGGGAGGCGGCACGAACACCAGCTCGGGCTGCCGCTCCACCCGCCGTAAATACGTGCGCACCGCATCGACACCGGCCGGCGTCAGCTTGCGCGCTGCTGCCGCTTCCTTGATGTAGGCGATGGCGGTCAATGCTCCCGTGATCATTCCCGCGCTCCTGAACACGCGAAACAAGCGCGAAGCGATGCCGGTGATCTGCTTCGTCTCGCCGGCAGCGAGCAACGCATCGGCGATGTCCAGACGCACCCGGCAGATTCGAGCCGCAGATAGGCGCATTCTGCCTGGACGAGCGATTCCAGCGCTGCTGGAAAGTTGCCCAGCCGCAGCAGTGCGTTCGCCCGCTCTTTCCAGGCGGTTCCGCGCAGTTCATACACCGCATTCCATGGATAGGCGTGATCGGGCAACGCCTCCGCGATCGCGATCGCAGCGTCCGCAAACGTCACCGCGGCGAGCGGCTCGTTCTCGTGAATGTCGTGCGCGTGCGCCGTCAACCGGCGCGCAACGCCCCCGGTAAGCAGCCGCCGGTCGCGCTCGAGATCTGCCCATGCGGTCCTGATCGGGGACTCAAGCAGCTTCCTCTCCGCGAGTACCTCATCCGCGTTGCGGTCCTCTGCCTCGATGCGCTCGATATACGCGCGCATCCGCTCGTCCCCGCCGCTCCGCCTCGGTTCCCACAGCTCCGGGTCGGCCAGGTCGCCGGGCGTCACGACCGAATAGAAGTCCAACGTGGTCCGGCAGATCGCGCAGGCCGCGGTGGCCCGTTCGATCGCCTGCCGCCGCTGGAAGGGGAGGGATTCGGGGTCGGTTGCATACCGGGCCAGCTCCGCGTCGGGAAGGTGATTGTGGGCCACGTCAGCTCTTCTCCGTGATGGCGCGGTACGCCTGCACCGCGCGCTTGCGGCACTTGTGGAGGGTCACCGCGACGGAGCCGCGGGTGAGATCGAGCTTCTCGCCGATCGACTCGGTGCTCTCGCCGCGGACGTAGTAGCGGCGCAGCAGCTCGCGGCAGCGCGAGCCGATCCGCGCGAACACCTTCGCCAGCAGTTGCTTTCGCTCGAGCTGCCGCAGCAGCACGTCGTCGGCCGTGGCTTCGCTCGGGTCGCCGCCGCGGAACAGTGCATTGGTCCGCCCGGTCCGCTGCAAGTGCTTGCGCGCCGCATTGCAGATTCCCCCGATCAGATACCGCTCGACCTGCTCCACCTGCGCCGCGTGCATGAAAAACGTGGCGAAGACGTCCTGCACCAGTCCGTCCGCGTCGTCCGGTGCGATCCCGAACTTCGCGATTGCCACTCTCCTCAACCTCGGCGCGTACCGCAAGTAGACCTCCTCGAACGCCGCGCACGCACCGTTACCGCCCACCTCCGGCGCCGGTGATTCGCGCTTCGCCTCGCTGTGGGGCGGCTGCATCTCCTCTTCTTTCCGGTGTGTCGCCATGCCGCGGTTTCCTACCTCCAGCTTAAGAAATGACAGTGCCGCGGGTCGATAAGGAACCTATGCGAGTCAATCCGCTGCCCGCGTGCGGCATCCCTATGAAATGACAGGCGGCATTTTCTTGCGGCGCGCTAAAAGACACGCCGGTATGCCCGTCCCTCGCTTTCCTCACCCCGAAACGCTCGCCGGCTTCTTCCGCAGGGATCGGCAGGACCACGTTCCCGTCTCCGAGCTCGCCGTTCTGCTCGACGCACAGGTGGAGCAGGTGCGGGACATTCTGCGCTCGGACGGCGTCGCGCTGCGCTGCGATGCCGTCGAATGGGGCGAAGCCGCGGGTTATCTCTTCGACGCCTGGCCGCGTGCACGGATCCTCGACGCGCTTGGCCCCGAGTCCGTGCGCTCCATTCCTCCGGCGTTCCGTCCGGCGCGCGTCTGCTGGCGGATTCCGATCTTCGTCCTTCGCGCGATCCGGCATCAGGCCGCGGCCCTGCAGGCGCCGTCCCTGGAGGACTACGTCGCCGACATTCTCTTCAACGAGATCCAGCCTTCGACGGTCGTCGCGCTTGCGGACGACAGCGCGTTCCTGCAGGCCTACCACTACCCGCCTGTCGATTAGACCGGGTGCGACGGCACGGCGGGTCCCGTTCCGGCACGCCTTCCTCCGTCAAGGCTGCCCGCATCTGCGTTGCATGCCGAGGGTAGTTCACGCGAGTGCCGCGGGTAGGCCGCAGCTGTGGTCCATGGAGCCGCTCGCGGTCGCGCCGTGGTTCATCCCGGCGGCGGTACCGAGCGGGGGCCGCGGCGTCCGGGCAGGCGGTCGTCAGGCAGCTTTGCCGATCAGGTCGAACGGTGAGGCAATGACGAACAGCTCGCCTTGCATCAGGACGGACGGGGGCAGGCCGAACATCTGCTGGAACGTCCGCGTGAGGTGAGCGGCGTCAGCGAAGTCGGATTCCTGTGCGGCGGCCAGCAGCGTGCGCTCCCGCGCGATCGTCACCATCGCCCGCGTCACCTTGCGCCACAGGATGTAGCGCCGGAAGGCGAGACCGACCTGTTGCTTGAACAGATGCTGGAACCGGCTCGGCGAGAGAAACACCGTCGCGGCGACTCGCTCGAGCGGAAGCCGCAGGTCTGCCGATGAGGCGATCAGGTCCAGTACCTTCGTGATTCGGGGATCCGGACGCCGCGCGGGCGGAGCGCCGGCGCACAGCGATTCGACGATGGAGCGGATCAGCGGTCCCACGTCCGGGCTCTCCAGCGGGGTCTCACAGAATCTGCGGAGAGCGGCGGCTGCCGGCAGGGCCCGCGATTCGGGGACGATCGTGATTCTGTTCCCGATGGTCGCCCGCAGCCAGACTCCTTCGATGGAATCGGGATCGACGAACAGCATCGCGCCGTAGGAGCCCTGCCCGGAATAACTGTGCTCGAGGTTCGGCGGAACGATGATCCCGCGGCCGGACCGCCACGCGCCGTCCCCGCCGGCGATCGCCGCTTCGCCATGCATGGTGATGACGACCTGGATCGCGTGGTGGGAGTGCGCCGGCACGACTCCGACGCTGCCGGCGAGGAGCAGGAAGCCGCCTTCCCACAAGTACCACCGGGGTGCTGCAGTCCACGCCGGGCCGGTCCTTTCGCCTTCTTCCGGGCTCACGAGGAAGAGGATAGCCGGTTTGTTCAAGAACTCCGACCGGTCCATTCAACCGTTCTGCCGGATCTCCACCGATCTTGGGCCTATCGCCGATGGACCGGCGACCAACGAATGGATTGACGGAGGAAGAAAATGGAAAAGTACGGCAAGCAGCGGTTGGGAATCATCGGTGTTCTGGTGGCAGCGCTCCTCACCATCGGCGGACTGACGGCCTGCTCGGGTGTGATGACGATGGTCCACGGGGGCGCGCAGAAGCCGGCGCCGGGTGAATTCGGTCTCGGACCCCGCCAGTCCTCGTCGGGACTCTACACGGCGACGCTGCAACCGGCGGAGTCGCTGCGTCCGCGAAAGCTGCAAACCGTGCAGGTCGCGGTGACGGACGCGAACGGCCACTCCGTCGACGGAGCCGTGATTACGATCGACGGAGGGATGCCGCAACACGGCCACGGGCTTCCCACCCGGCCGCGCGTCACGAAAGCCCTGGGCGATGGCGCATATGTCATCGAGGGAGTCCGCTTCAACATGGGCGGCTGGTGGGAGCTCAAGCTCGCCATCGCGGGCAAAGAGGGTACCGATACGGTCACCTTCAATCTCGCGCTCTGAACGGACCAGTTCTGCGTGGAGGCACGAGCATGACTGCCAGGCGATTCTTCATTTTCCTCCCGCTCGTCCTGCTGTCGGCACGGATGTGTGCCGCACGTCAGCAGACCGATCGCTGGAGCACGGAACAGATTGACGAGCTTCGCAGGCTCTCGATCAGCGGGCTCGGCAAGCCGGCCGCCGATCCGACGAATCGGGCGGCCGACGATCCCGAAGCGGCCGAGCTGGGCCACCAGCTTTTCTTCGATGAGCGACTGAGCTCCAACGGGAAGGTCTCGTGTGCGACCTGTCATCAACCGGACCGGGACTTTCAGGACGGATCGGCGCTTGCGCACGGTGTCGGGACGACGAACCGCCGCACGATGCCTGTCGCCGGAACCGCCTTTTCGCCCTTTCTGTTCTGGGATGGTCGGAAAGACAGCCAGTGGGCGCAGGCTCTCGGGCCGTTGGAGAGCCCCGTGGAGCACGGCGGATCCCGCGCTCAGTATGCACACGTGATCGGGGAGAGCCATCGGGCCTCGTACGAACGGGTCTTTGGTGCGCTGCCGGACCTGAGCCGGGTGCCGGCCGTTGCCGGACCGGTCAGCGATCCGAGGTCCGCGGCAGCATGGAGCGCGATGCCGGAACGGGATCGGGAAGCCGTCACGCGCGTCTTCGTCAACATCGGGAAAGCGATGGCCGCGTGCGAGCGGACGATCCGGCATGCGCCCGCCCGGTTCGATCGCTACGTCGACGGATTGACGAGCACGGGCCGGCCGCCCGCGGACGTCCTGAGTCCCGACGAAGTGGCCGGGCTCCGCCTGTTCGTGGGAAAGGCGAACTGCACGCAGTGCCACAACGGTCCGCTGCTCACGAACAACGAGTTTCACAACACGGGGGTCCGGGCGAATGCGTCCGTGCCGCGGGACCGCGGTCGGATCGAGGGCGCGAAGAACGTCCTCGCCGACGAATTCAACTGCCGGAGCCGCTGGAGTGACGCAACCGCCGCGCAATGCTCCGAGCTCGAGTTCCTGAAGGCGGACGGCCACGAGCTGGAGCGTGCGTTCAAGGTTCCCTCGCTTCGCGGCGTCGCGGAGCGTGCTCCGTACATGCACGCCGGCCAGTTGGCAACGCTCGCCGACGTGCTCGATCACTACAACCAGGCGCCGGCGGCGCCGGGCGGTCACACGGAGCTCAGGCCGCTGAAACTGAATGCCCGGGAGCTGAGACAGCTCGAGGCCTTTCTGCGTGCTCTGAGCGGCGGCACCGACGCACCGCCCGAGTTTCTGCGAGCGCCGCGTGGGCGTCTCAGCGCAGATCCGCCGCGCGTCAGCGATCCGCCGAGCAGACGGCGCGAACGCATTCCCGCAGCCACTGGTGTACGGGGTCGGCATGCAGCCGCGGATGCCACAGCATCGAAACCGTGACCTCGAGGGCCGGAAAAGGAAGGGGGAAGCTGTACATCCCATCGCGGAGCCGCGTGGTGTGCCGCTCGGGAACGGTGGCGATCAGCTCCGTGCCGCGGGCGAGCGCGAGCGCGCTCGCGAAGCCTCCGACGATCGCGGAGATCTGCCGCTCCAGGCCGAGCGCCAGGAGGGCCTCGTCGACGGCTCCGCCCCGGAGACCTTCGCGCGAGACGAGAACGTGCCGCCCTGACGCGTAACGTGCCGGCGTGATTTCGCCGGCGGCCAGCGCATGCCCGGCGCGGACGACGCCGACCAGCCGGTCCCGGAACAGCGCCTGCGCGCGGATCTCGGGACCGGTCGTGCTCGCGACGACACCGGTTTCCAGATCGACGATCCCGTCGCGAAGCGGCGCGCTTTCCTTGTCCACCTTCTGCACGAAGCACAGCCGCACCCCGGGAGCCTCCGCGGCGACCCGTGCAACCAGGTCCGGGCCGAAGTTCTCGACGAAGCCGTCGCTCGTCCTGAGCGTGAACGTTCTCGCGACTGTCTCAAGCTCCGGCTTCCCGGCGGGACGCAGCACCGATTCGCTGTCCTCCACGAGCTGCCGGACCTTCTCGCGCAGCCCGGCCGCGCGCGGCGTCGGCACCAGTCCTCGTCCGGCTCGGACCAGCAACGGGTCGCCCGTCGCCGCGCGCAATCGCGCCAGGGTGCGGCTCATGGCGGATGGACTGAGCCGCAGCCGTTGCGCGGCGCGCGTTACGTTGCCTTCCGCGAGCAGCACGTCGAGCGCGACGAGCAGGTTGAGATCGAGTCCCGGCACCGATCGACCATACCAGCGCGCGAGACAGGGCGCTACATGCACAAATACAGTGCGCTCCGCGCGTCTTCCGCTTCGCACGGGAGGTCCTTACATTCGAGCGCATGACTACGCCGGCCGTTCTCGATGCGTCGCCTTCCGCCATCTCGCGGTCTCCGTCGACACGCTGGATGCTGGTGACCCTTTCCCTGGCCATGCTGCTGTCCTCGCTGGGCACGAGCATCGCCAACGTGGCCCTGCCGGCTTTGGCCAAGGCGTTTGCCGCCCCGTTTCAGCAGGTGCAGTGGGTCGTCCTCATTTATCTGCTCACGACGACCACCGTCATCGTCAGCGCCGGGCGGCTGGGAGACCTCGTCGGGCACACCCGCCTCCTCCTGGCGGGGATCTCTCTGTTCACCGTCGCGTCGCTGGTCTGCGGACTCGTTCCGTCGCTGCCGCTCCTGATCGCGGCGCGCATGGCTCAGGGCCTCGGCGCCGCGATCATGATGGCGCTGGCCATCGCACTCGCCGGCGAGACGGTGCCCAGAGAGAAAACCGGCAGCGCCATGGGCCTGCTGGGCACGATGTCGGCCGTCGGCACCGCACTCGGCCCGTCGCTGGGAGGAGTCCTGACGGCGAGATTCGGCTGGTCTTCCGTCTTCTTCGCCACCGTCGCGCCGGGGATTCTCACGATCATCCTCGCCCATCGCCATCTGCCGGCCGGCCCGCGCGCGACCGCAAAAACCCGAGGCCGCTTCGATCATGCCGGGACTCTGCTGCTCGGGGTCACCTTGTCCTGCTACGCGCTGGCAGTGACGACGGGTCGTGGCACGTTCGGCGCGATCAACGCTGCCTTCGGCGTCGTGGCCGTTCTGGGTCTCGGACTTTTCATCCTCGCCGAGTCGAGAGCCGACTCTCCACTGATCCGCCTCGACCTGATCCGTGACCCGGTTCTGCGCGGCGGGCTGGCGATGAGTGCTCTCGTCACCACGGTGGTCATGGCGACGCTGGTGGTCGGTCCGTTTTACCTTTCCGGCGCCTTGGCCCTCGACGCAGCGCACGTCGGACTGGCGATGTCGTGCGGGCCGATCGTCGCCGCGCTCACCGGCGCGCCGGCGGGCCGTCTCGTCGATCGGATCGGCCCGTACCGGGTGACCATCTATGGCCTCGTTGCGATGGCCGTCTCCTCTCTGGTTCTTCCGGCGATGCCCATGAGTCTCGGCGTCGCGGGTTATGTCCTCCCGCTCGTCGCGCTGACGGCGGGCTACGCGCTGTTCCAGGCGGCCAACAACACCTCGGTGATGGTCCACGTGCGGTCCGAGCAGCGAGGCGTGATCTCCGGATTGCTCAATTTGTCGCGCAACATCGGACTGATCACCGGAGCCTCCGCGATGGGTGCGGTGTTCGCCACGGCCACGCGCGCGACGGACATGGCGTCGGCGTCGCCGGTGGCGATCGCCCAAGGCATGCGGATGACCTTCGGCGCCGCCGCGGGACTGATCCTCCTGGCCCTGGGCATCGCGTACACGAGCCGGCCTGGAGGTCGCGGAAAGAAGGCGGTCGGCGTGCCCGATTGATGAGGCCGGGGACGGCTCAGGGTGGAGATGTGTGGAACCGTACAGCGAGAAAGATGTCAAAAAGTCACCCAGCGTGTGGGTCAAGGACGGAAACAATGCGCAAATGCTGACCCGTTGGTCAGGCGCATGGAAAAGGTAAACACGGCAAAGGCGTGACTTAGCGCGTACGCGGCCGTGGCGGCTGCATTGCTCCTGACCGGTGCACCGCGGTCGGACAGGCCGCAATCGACTAAGGAGAAACGCCATGCATCGTCGCCTTGCTTTGGCAGTTCTGGTTCTCGTCACAGCCGTTCCCGTCTTCGGCAGTCACTCCTGGAGCACCTATCACTGGCGCCGCACGACCTCTGAGGTGACACCACCGGTCACCATGAATCTCACGAGCGCGTGGACGGGCTACGCGTCGCGGGTCATGACCGACTGGAACGCCTCGACGGTCATCGAGAGCCCGTGGAGCTTCGGCGCCATCTCCTCGCGCACGGCCTGCACCTCGGCCACCGGCAGGATCGAGGTCTGCAACGCGTCGTACGGCACGACCGGCTGGCTGGGCATCGCCGGCATCTCGCTCAGCGGCGGTCACATCACCAAGGGCTACACGAAGCTCAACGACACGTACTACAACACCGTGCAGTACAACACGCCGGCGTGGCGCCGCCTGGTGTTCTGCCAGGAAGTCGGCCACGACTACGGCCTGGCCCACCAGAACGAGGTCTTCACCAACGTGAACACCGGCTCGTGCATGGACTATACGAACGCCCCGGCCGGCGGCGTCGTCGGCGGCTTCAACTACGGTCTGTCGAACGAGTACCCGAACGCGCACGACTACGACCAGCTGCTCGCGATCTACAACCACTTCGACCTGGTCGCGCTGCCGTTCGACGAGCTGACCGCCGACGCCACGCGCCCGACGAAGATCGAAGAGTTCATGGCCAAGGCCGAGCAGTGGGGCGAGCCGATCGCGTTCGATCCGGAAGGCCGTCCGACGGTCTTCTTCCGCCGCGTCGCTCCCGACCATGACGGACATCATCCCGGCGAGGAACCGGTCATGGACGGCGAGATCATCGACGTCTTCTGGGCCCCGGTCGATCCGTTCGACTCGCCGAGCCAGCGCACGGGCGGACGCTTCCAGCAGCAGTAATCCGCAAGCCGTCACGGAAGGGGCGGGACTCCGGTCTCGCCCTTTTTTTTAATTGAGCCA